>CAWEVR010000005.1:0-556444 GCA_963812565.1 uncultured Acidobacteriota bacterium | reverse complement strand
GCGTCTGAGGGATGCCGGTCATGGCGCAATCTTAGGTCGTGCACTGGGGCAAGTCAACGAAGCGGTTCCGGGGCGGCTAGCGCTGCGGCCGCAGCTGGGCGGCATCCCAGGGTTACTGATGCCGGCCGGTAAAGAAGCCTTGAAGTCCGTCAAGCCCCTTCTGAGCGAGGCTGTGCTCGTCTGTCTTCCGCCAGAAAGGACGCCACAAGCCAGACTACAGCAAACGCGATGCAAGTAGCGCTTCGAATGCCACTTCTTGCGCAGAACACAGCAGCGATGTAAATGTTTGCGAGTAGATCTGACGACTGACTGTTTCATGGCTTTACCCCCTGTGACGATTCACGGCTTGGCAAGTATCACCTACAAAATCAAGGTAGCCCATTATCTATCCTTCGATCGACTTGACTTAATGACTAAATGGCGGGATGCTTCGCCCACTCCCCTCGCATCGTCATGGAGCGTTCCATGAGTTCTCAGTGTGACATTTTCATAAAACTACCAAGGCCCCACTTACTTGGATAGAAACAGTAGAGGATGTTCATGAAGCGAAAAAACGTTTAATTAGCCTGGCGTCGAGTAAGCCGGGCGACTATTTCATCTGGGTACTTTGGGAGCACAAGTTCATTTGCGAATTCAAGGAGTCCGCGTAGCGTGGGGTCATAAAGGAGCGACTGCAATAAAGCTGCAATAGTCGGTCGGCGCCGAATTTCAAACCGGGCGGACAAAACCGGGGAGTTATTTCTAGCTCAGAAGATAGAGGTCGGAGTGACCGCCGGGGTGCGCATAAACAATACATATTACTTATCGAAATATAGTGCGAGTCTGCCCGAGCAGTTAAACTCAGTACCGCTACTGCCAGTGCAATACCAAAGAATCTTGTGCCAATTCATGCTCTTCTCCAGACCCGCCCAAAGCCTCGTGTCAGTGATGAACCGAATTCCCTCACAGCGCATGCAACATGCTTGCCAAATTTCCTGTTCCTAGGAACAAGAGGCTTGCAGGCACGGGCCTCGCCAGGCCGCCCAACTTATTGCATATTCCCGGCAAAGATTTAAACGCATGCTCTTCCGTAAACTCTAAATCGAATCGCACCGACGCCTGCATTTATATGCAGGCTACTTGGAGGCTCCATCGCCCCATTCTAATTCGGTCGGGCATTTGTCGATGCTTCCCTCATGATACTCGTGACTTTCGACTGCCGGTATTCCTCAAGCTTCTTGACCGCATCCGCCGGAAATCCTCCCTTAAGGCCCACCACTCCTCCCCACCGAGTGACGAATAGATTGCTCTTCCAAGACTAGAAATGCATTTTTCTATGGGCCAAATCTATAGGGCGGAGGCCATGGCAAAGATGAAAACCGAAAGACGAGTCGCAATTTACGCACGCGTTTCGACTAGAAATGGACAGACCCGAGGATGCAAATCAGGGAACTTAAAATTTACTGTGAGCGGAGAGGCTGGAAAGTTGTTGGCGAATATGTCGACCACGGCATATCAGGGGCAAGAGATTCGGACCTCAGCTAGACCAGTTGATGTGTGATTGCCGGAAGCGGCTCATTTCGGCAGTAGTCGTTTATCGCTACGACCGTTTTGCACGGAGCCTGAGGCACTTATGATGCCTCTTCTAGTTCAATAGTCTTGGCGTTGACTTCGTTAGCGTGCATGAGTCCGTCGACACAACCACACCGAACGGCAGATTGATTTTTGGAATCTTTGCATCTATTTCTGAATTCGAGCGAGAGCTAATTGGTCAGCGGATACGGTCTGGCTTAGACGCAGCACGAGCACGAGGTACGCGTTTAGGACGGATTCCTACGCTCACACTTACTGAGGAACAGTGTGGACAACTGAAGAAAGAGCATACCAAAGGGAAGGCAAACACCCAGATGATATTGGCACGGAAGTACAAGGTGTCCCTCTGGCGTGCTTATGCCCTGTGTTCCGGACGGAAGGCTCGAGTGTGAAATTCAATTGAATCGAAAACACTGAATCTAACACCACAAATAGGTGAAAAAGCCAACGTTCACGATGCTGCAAAAGACAGAGTCTAGCAAACAGTTTTTTTTAAGCATGCCGCTATTTGACCTTACTGCCAAATCAGGAAGTGAATAACCCTCCTCATGGGCCTCTATAAGAAAGGACGGGTGTGGTACCTGTCAGTCATGGTCGATGGACGCCAAGTTCACCGCAGCACTCATACAACAAGCAAGAAGATAGCAAAACGAATTCTGGCGAAGATTGCGGCGGAGGTAGTGGAGGGCCGCTTTGCTGGTTCGGTCAGACCCGCCGAAGTTCGACCTGTGGGCCGACCAATTTCTTGAAAGCGTTCAGCACCCCAATACCCGGAGAGCATACACATCCTGCGTGGTCGCATTGAAGCGAGCTTTCGCAAAATCGAAGCTTTCCGACATCAGTGCAAGCCGAATCGAAGACTTCAAGCAGGCTAGGCTCAAGTCCGGGGTTGGTCCGGCCACCATCAATCGGAGCCTCCAGGTCTTGCGCCGCATGATGAAGCTAGCGGAACGACAGAGACTCATAGGTCGCAGCCCATTCAATGAAGTGGAATTTCTGAATGAGCGTTCGACGCGAAGGCAAGCTCATGTCCTGACGTTCGAGGAGCAAGAACGACTGGTTGAATGTTCGACTCCGCTTCTCCGAGTTTTCATTTGTTTGGTCACAGAATCAGGGTTGCGAACACATCGAGAGGCACTGCCACTAAATGGCGAGACGTAGATTTTGTGGATGCAGTCATTGATGTTCTTCAAATCAAGGACGATTAAGCCAGAAAACAGGTTGTTCCACTTTCAACACTCTGCTCGGCTGAGATGCAGCAATGGCGTCGTTTGACAGGCCCCAACTATTCGCCTTATATATTCCCAAATCATCGCAACACATCAGTCTACCTGAAAAGTATCCGAAAGCCCTGGGTTGCAGCACTGAAGAAAGCCGAAATCGCTTATTTCCCGGCCTACTGTTTGAGGGCGACATTTGCCAGTCGGTTGGCAGCTGCGGGAGTGCCGGATGTCTTCGTTTCGCAGTTGATGGGACATGCAGGCGGTCTGTTGCAGACCTACGCCAAAGCAATTACGGAATATCGCCGGGATGCCATTCGCAATTGGAAGCGTTCAGGGAATCTCCCAATGCAACACGTACTCCCACTCTTTCCAGCAAAGATTGGGTTCAGTGATGCCAAGCGAAAGGGCCGGAAACTTTCCTGTTTGCTCTAGCCGCCATTACATCGAACACAAGGCAGGCGCCCTTGCAAAACCCAGTGGTTAGGGTTCTGACCGAAATTCCCGTCCATTCGGAGAGTTCCTGAATGTCGATAAGAAGTTTTCCTTTGAGTCCGCCATCATCCCGTCCTTTGCGCCCTTCCGTAGGTAGGCAGCAACGTCTCAAACGTTCTTCAGCTTGTGTTCGGTGATCCTTTACATCCTCTTCTCCGCCCTACATCGTTCTGGTCTTGGACGGTTGACCTATACGGAGCTGCGAAATATGCGAAAAATGCGAAATATCCGGACTCATTCGGGTTAATTCGCTTATTTCGCAGTTGCGCCCGATGCCGAACCATCGCTCTTCAGGCCGACCATCGGTTGGCAGCCTGACGGTAAACAGCTCCACGGCCATGACGAAGTAATACGCCCAGGGCTCGTGCGATATCCGGACTGGCTCGATGCCGTTGAAAAAGACTTGAAATTTCCGTCCGCGCCAGACCCACCGCCGACCTGCGCAAAGCCTGCAGAATCTGGTCAGCGAGCGGATCACCGATTGCTTCACCGAAGATGAACCGTGCCGACGCCTCCACATAGGCCCAGAGTGCGAGCGCTACCTGAAGATGCTTACGGCGAATCACGACGGATCTGTCCATCAATGCGTAGATCGATAAAGTACGTACCGTTTGCGCCTCTGCACGGCCGGTCAATGCGCCCAGCAGTCCTGACTTACCTTCGGAGAGTTCGCCGTACACGTCGAACCAAAGTCTGCGTGCTTTCTCGCTGCGATTCATCTCGGTTACTGTTCGAGCGTCGTTCACCGCCCTTTCCAACCTTTGCACGAGGTCCCTAGTATCGTCCTCGGTCAGATGCCCGCGGCTTCGGGCAAGGATTTTGAGCGGCGGACACTCAGCCACAAGAAAACGATTGCCGAAGCCATTGGCCTGCTCCGTCTCGGTGAGGTACTTGCGCAATTCATCCTCGTGAGCGTGACCGATCATCGAGATGTGCGCCCCGTTGCTCTGCCGGGACTTCCTTTCGTCAAGGTCCTGAGAATGCCCGAGTCCAAGCTTGTCGGATGACCGTCGACGCAATCTCGTTCACGGCTCATCAGCTTGAGGACTTGAGCGAACTCGGGTTCCTCTGCAAGTAAGGCGTTTCCTCTACGCCTTCGTCAACGGTGACGTATTGATATTCGGCGCCTTCATCAACTTATTCATCTGCTGGCTCCTGCCGCAAAACAGGATCACAAACTGCCCAGATGAGGCCTTCCCGGTCGAAAGCCCCCCCTGAATGCAGTTGTCGGCCCAATCCGGGTCGGCTTGCCTGAACAGATTGCGGATGTGCGTCCAAGAAATTCCTTTGCGGGCTTTCGACGTTTTGCCGCCAGACAAGAAATAGATTTGCGAAGTGATAGTCTGATTCGACCCGAAAGAATGCCGTTCTCCCGATCGCGTTCCCGAAGCTGACCAAGATTTGGCCGAGGAGAGCGGCTGGGTCCGATTCAGAATGTGGTTCGATGGCTGAGACTATTTCGCCCGGCAATCCCTGCAAGGCATCGTTGCGCAGTGGCTCCGGCCACTGAACATCGGATGGCAACGAACCGATGATTCAGGCGAGCAAGATCTCCCCGTGAGAGCGCCAGCCATTCACTAAGTTTCCCTACGACCTGCTGTCCTAAAATTTGCACCAGACGGAGCGTTCCCGTTGTCGGTCTTCCTTCAGATAATTTTTCTGCTGTCGTGAGGACATCGCCTTTGCGAACATCCCATTCTTCGTCGCGCCCTGCTTTAGCCGCTGCAGTGAGGAAGGCGATCAATTCGTCTAGGGGCCGGAGCCGGCCCGAAGGAGCACGCCGGCTAAGGCTTTCGAACACTCGTGGCGCTGCCCCTTTGCGGGCCAGTGCCGAGCCAACAGGGCGCAAGCAGCGACTCGTCGCACCGCCTGCCGCAAATCATCGGCGTCCACTCGCCCTGGATTACGTGCCATCTTCCAGAAGAGCAGCTCGCCGCTCGGGTGAATGGAAGGGGGATCACGGTTTGTTGGCCAGTCGAGCGAAGCTCGATGAGCATTGCGCCGTCTACATCTGCGAATTGCATCGGCGCCGGCGCCGGGGTCAGCTTCATACCATCGATGGCTTTCTGGTTTGCTTTCCGGCCGTGGATGCGCTGGGTTGCCGGCAAGAACGAATGGGCCACGGCGATTGCTTCGGCGGAATCAAGGTCAACGTCGACCAAACCACCGCTGGGCGCACCGAGGATCGCCCCGATGTTGTCGCTTTTCCGAATGCCTTCTCCAGATCTTGGTCCTCAAGTCGTAACTCGGTCCATCCTTTCGTGGTAGATACTGCTTGGGAGGAATAGGGACTACAAGAAACCCGCGCAGCAGGAAGATCCGTGCTTGCTTAGGAGAATTCGCTGTCGAAAATTGAGTTTTCGGCCATGTTCCAGGGTCATGTCAGCCTCCTTACGGCTGGATCACCCTAAAAATGGATGACGAATCCTGGCGAGGCCACGAGATCAACAATTTCAGGTCGATTCGTGTCCGGCTTTTGGGAGGAAATGGCAGGGCGGCTTAGCGATAGAGGCTCTAGTAAATGTGCGACTTGCGCTTCAGTCTTGAAGCGCGCGGTGTCGTTTGCATTATTATAAACTCCAATTCTGATCCTAAGTCTAACAGTCCGTGGTGCGAAACCCGCTTGCGGATCGACTCTGCGGTATCAATTCTTTTTGTGCCGGGGTCATAGAGCAGCCTCATTGCATTCACCAGATCCGCCAGCTCACGGTAATGAGGCTTGCCCGTAAGAGCGTCGATCATTCGAGATAAATAGACCAGATGTTGGTTTCTTCCACTGGTGCATTTTGACGCCAGTTTGCGATACGCCACCTCTCCGATTCGCCGGAGCAAGTCCGCATACTTCTCCAGGCTAGACACATCTGGCTTCATGGTGTGACTAACCCCCAGATCCGTCAGCAATTGCTCAGCAGCCCCGATTTTAACGATGCCTTTGCAACAACTCGGCAATGGCCAGCACCCTTTTCTTGCAACGACCAAAATCGATCGCTACACGGAGAGCTTACATGGCCCTAAGATCCCCTCCGCGATACATACAGATTTTCGCAAAATTTCACTTTTGTCGCAGCCAGCGGCGACTAGACGCGCAAGTGCGGCTTTCGCAGTTCTTGCATCGTCATTCGAATTGAAGTGTCCAATTAACTCTTTAATGTCCGCGTCCCAGGCCAATTCGTCAGTCAGCTTCAGCTTGGAAACTGTCTCTCTTGGTGCCTTCTGTCAGTCCCGTTCCGTTTCCATCGTCGCGTGTCTATCTTCAAAGAGCCCTTTTGTGATGATTCCTTTTTTCGCATATTTCGCTGAATTCTCTCAGCAACAAAACTGCCTCTGCAACAATGATTGGAAGCTGGATGAGATGTGCCTCTGCGAAATATGCGAAATAACTCGGCCTGCGTCCCTGTCGCTTTCAGCCTCCAACGAGACCTTGATTACCCTGTGAACTCCTGTAGCTGCGATGTCCTGGCTTTTCGAAGAAGGTTTTCAATCTTCCGTCGGAGAGCTTTTTCATCATTGTCTTCGAGGTCGAACTGAAAAAAGCCTATGGAAGTACCCTGGAGACTTGAGAGGGCGATGATTGCTCGAACAAAGGTCGCTTTTCGCCTCGTTCAATTTCGCGGAGATACTTCGAATTTAAGTGAGCGGCCTCGGCAGCCTTCTCCTGCGTAATCCTCGCCGCCTTCCTTTTTGCTGGACCCGTTTCCCAAAGAGCCTCGGCTCAACCGTTCCTAGTACCCCGGTGCAAGACCTTACGGAGACGGCGACGCCTAAACCAGCTTGTAGCTGGTATTACTTATTCACTTGCTATCCACGGAGGGCAACTTAGCAGCGGTACTCTCCTGTACCAAGCAGATCCTCGCCGAACACCTGCACGTCTCGCAGACTCGTTCATCTTTACCCCAAGCCGAAAATGGGGAAGTCCTGGAAGCAAAGAACTCCAGATCAACTTTGGCTTAGAGTGCTATCGCAAATCGTGGTCGCCGGAAACCGAGCCCCCGGCGAAACGCTTCGACACTCTCCGGCGGTCCGAGAACGGCTAGCGTTTTCTCGAATGAAGAAACTACCGCCCCGACTGCGTCGTCGACGAATACACAGCGTGCTCCTGCAATCGGTACCCGCTATGTGGGCAAGAAAGCTCGAAATCGCAAGGTTGATGCTGCCGTTCACAACTTCAAAGCATTGGTTAAAGCGGGAGGACCCCGGCGATTCTTCGAGAAAGTCGCAGCAGAGAAGGGTACGCCGGCTCGGGCGAAGTATCTTTCCGAAAAGCTGCACTACTACAAAAAAAAGGAATATCGGGACATTTTGATCGAGCTGCGCCTAGCCAGCGATTGCATAGCTCTAGATCGAAGGATCAGAAAAATCATCGAAGAGTGGGCGTCAAATTCGCGGCTCAATTAACAGACAGTACCAGCAAATTGAGCAGAACTCTCAACAAAGTCGCTCGAGCCTTCCTCCGCTGGAGGGCAACAACAGGATCTTTCCAGAACTACAGGCGACGTCACTGTTCGGCTGCTTTGCCCGTAGCGGTCTTCCTCGTTTCCCGCAAACCCTTCTTTTACCCCATTTCAACGAGCAGTTGTCGAGTGTCGCTCGCAGGATGCAGTGCTCTGACGTCCGGCCAGCGCCTAGCACCATGCAACCCCTTACGACCTCTACTCAAGCCATACTTGCAGCTACGCAATGCGTACGCAGGTGTGCGACCCTTACTTCTGGGCTTTTCACCAGATTCCGGCTTCAAACCTGCCGAGTCTTGGAAATTACGGTTTCTGCCGGCTTTTTTGCCCGTCTACCCGCTTCGTACGCCTGCTGTTCCTGACTGTCAGTGCTTCGTACAGGTGTTTTCGCACGAAATACGGCTAGATACGCAGGCAATCGCCAAGCTGAACCAGGTGCTGCACGCGGCAGCGGAGTGCTTTCAATTGGGCAGATTTCTGTGAGATTCCGGCAGGAGTTCTGCGTCATTAAGGGGAATCTGTTTTTGGCTTTGCCTCCGGCTCTTTCTTTACAAGAGAACGGGTGAAGTTCACGAGATTCCAGACGTCGTCCGGTTTGACGCGGTCTCCTTCCGGCGGCATTTCGCCCTTGCCGTTCTTGATGATGTAAAACAACTCGCCATCGGTCCTATCTTTCAGAGCCGCGGGGTCGCGAAAGTCGGTGAGCTTCACTTTCATATCCATGGCCAAGTCGCCCTTGCCATCTCCATCCGCTCCGTGGCACACCGCACATTCATAGCCGTAAATTTTCTTGCCTTGCGCGACAGATGTAGGCGACGGCTTGACTCGATTGGGTTGCTTGACCGCTTCGGGCGGAATTTTGAATTCCGGCGACGCCGCTTTTTCAGCGGGCTTCTGGGTCTCCCGTGCCAGAGAGAAAAGACCGACTGGGAGGAGTAGCAGGAACGGGAAGAGTCGCTTGCACATGTCCGCCTCCCCCAAAAGCCAAGATTTGATTGTGTTGAGCGCATTCTACGCCGCCCAGGAATCCCTGGAGAAGAATTCTTCTCCGCTCGATGAAAGGTCCAAAGCTCGGCGGTCAAGTTTCGGTACCGCAGACGCAGAGGTATAATCCGGCTTGGAATCGACAGGGGGGCGAAATGGCCGAACCATCTTACGAGGAACTCAAAGCACGAGTCACCGAACTGGAAAAGCAGGCAGGCGGTCGTCGCTCCGGCGAGCTTGAATTCAAGGTAGGCGAGAAGGGAGGCGTGAGCGTGTACGGGCTTGGTCGCTTCCCTGTCACTCTGTATTACGAGCAGTGGATTCGGCTCCTTGATGCTGGCGGGAGACTGCGGGCTTTCCTCGAGAAGAACAAAGCTGAGGGCAGGCTAAAGCTGAAGGAAAAGTAGGCTGGTACGGGAACCTCGTTCCTCAACTATCCCATGGAGAAGGCCCTTGCCTGTCCTCGGGCGTTCCACGAAGTACAAGTGACTTTCCAGCGGAGCCAAGCCCCATGCACCATGCAAGCCCGAAGGACATCGCTACTGAGCCCTAATCAACAGGCACATAGGTTGTGCGAACCAGCTACCACGCCTCGCACGCATTCAGGGGGAATTGCAAAAAGCAGAACGTCCTTTCCGTTGTTGTCTGGACCGAGCTTAATTGCCGCGTCGTTGAAATTGCGAATGATGCGCCATTCCTTTTCGTATTCCCACTCCTGTCCCTTCGTATATAGATAGTCCTGGCCGGTAGTGTCGAGGAGATAGGCTTCAGGGCGACTGGACACGTAGCTGACGCGTCGAATGTGGCGAAGGTCGTCTCTTTCTTCTTTCTTTTCCCAAAACCAAGTATGAGCCGGGTCAAACTCAATAAGGAACCCCTGTCCGCCATTCGCATAATGAGCCCACATCAACAAGTTGGTCGGGTCTTCCGAAAGCGATAATATTCCAAAATTCTTATCGTTAACTTCGTAGATGGTTGCGATGCTCTTTTGTAGATTCAGCTCTGCCTGGTCAGCAGTTTTTGAAATGCATTCCTTGATAAGTTGCTGTGCTTTTTCACGCGGAAGCATCTGTTCGATTTGCTCGAGTTGACCCGGATGTAGCACTCTAAACCTTTCTTCAATCACTTGCTCCAAACGGGGCCTGGCAGCAACTCCCTTGATAAGCGGCTTGAACTCCATCGCATCATTCATGACGGACACTTGACTAAAGCGGATGAGAAGCTTCGCTAACACATCTGAAGCGCGGCCCGACGAAAGATATTTGTAGAGGTGCGTCGGAGCGGATTCCATGCTCTTTCCCAGCAACTATAGCGCAGGACAACCGCGGAGGACTCTTACCTTCGCAGCGTGCTTGAATCTCACGGGCTGGAAAACTTTCGGTAGTGGTCAGTTTGAATTATTCGTTCCTTGAGGGCAGGGCCTTATGGACGGGTAAGGACAGCTGTCCTTTTTTTGGACCTCTGGCCGGGCGACTTAAAAAGAGAAAATTATAATGTCCGGACCATGGGCTGGCTTATCACCGTGGTCACATGGGCTTTCAAGAAGACGGCTGAAATCGCTATAACACGGCTCTGTACCGAATCCAGGTTCTTAGTACTGGACCGCGCTGTCCTGAATCCCGTGTTCTCCCTGAACCGTCGAGCCCGAGCGGGATTTCGATGGAATCGCTCGCAGCCCGACCTTCACCCCCAAAGATTTCGCGCTACCGACGGTGCATGTCCGTGGCCTCGCGTTCAATCAATTTGAAATTAGGGAGAAGCTGAGGCTAGGTCCTTGGCCTTTTAGGGCCTGCCAGTAAGCCAAACTGCTTATCAAATTCTGCACACAGAAATAATCTCGACCCGACTCAATTGGCTCTGGGAGACGAGGTCGCAACTGCCCTTCGTGGCCAATTGCAGTTTCTCGTCAGTGGAACGGGTCCTACCTTTTATACGGAACTCAGAGAGCAACTGCTACATGAATAGCCGTGGTTAACGCTCCTCGCATCAACGTAAGCAGTTGTCTTTTGCACTTTGGGGAGTTCTAATTCCTGCGGTGGAGCTTCCGAGACGACTTCAATCAAGGTTGGATTCGTTCTACCGGATGGTGCCGCTTGGACCTGTTGGATGAAAACCTCCTGCGACACGGGCGCACGGTCCATCCGAATTAATGGGCACGCTGCAATAAATCTGCAATGGTTCCATGTTCAAAACCGGTCAAAACCGAGCAAAACGGTTCAAATGGTGTTTCTTGTAACTGCTAAAGGAATCAATTACAATCCGAAATTTTCAAGACGGGTCAGAAAGGTGACTTGTTTTCCTAAACTGCGTGTCGGGAGTTCGACTCTCCCCAGCCCCACCATCTCTCCGTCTGCGCCGCTTGGAAGATCAGGTCGAAGGGCTTTCTATAAGTAGGATAGATATTTGTAGCGTTGATCGTGCAGTTCGAAAGGACAATTCTTAGCAATTTGGCTTTTTCCGCTGAAGTCTGCCTAAGATAAAGAAAATGCGCATTATTCGCGAGTTCTAGAATCCGGACAGCATCGAGCAATCGCTCCGGCTTGGCCTCGTTCAGTTCCTCGATAGAGGCTAATAGACACTGTTCTTCGTCGCGCCACTCGGCTGATTTGCTCTTCCAGAAATCCTCTGTGATCCGGCCGTCCAGCTTGTCCAGGTAGGCTTGATCTAGGTGTCGATGGACAGTCGTCAATCTCTGCTGCAGTCGGTCGATCTTCTGTCGGCGAATAACTTGTTCGCGATCTTTATCGGCCAGCAGGGAGGTTTCCAACTGTCCGAGAATATCATCGGGGACCCGAATATCCTGTAGGATTCCTCCCAAACGATTTCCGATTTCTTCTTCCCGGAAATAGGGAAGCTCGCATTTCCCGCGATAACCGGTACAGTGGTAATAGATGTATTTGCTTTTTTTGATCTCAGCCGTCACCGCGCAATTGTCATACGCGCATTGCAAGAGACCGGAGAAAGCAAATTCATGTTTCCCCAATTTCGGGCGATTGCGGCCCTGCAAAACTTCCTGGACACCACTAAAAATCGTGCGGCTGACCAAGGGCGGATGATTTCCTGGATAAGTCTTGCCCTCCCAGACAAAAGACCCGATGTAGAACGGATTCTTCAGAAGCCGTTGGAGATATCCATTCGGATAGGCCGGGCCAAATTCCGCCCGGATTTTGTTCCGTAAGGTAGAAAGGGAATGTTTTCCGGTGGCGTAGAGATCGAATAAGCGCCGCGCAATCACGGCCTTATCTGGATCGACCTCGATCGTGCGTTCGATCTTGTTATTACGATATCCCAGCGGCGGACGGCTCGGGTAGATTCCCTGTTCGGCTTTCTCCCGCATTCCCTTGCGGACCTCTTCCTTCAAGTTTTCCACGTAGTTCTTGGCAATGACCAGCTGGATTCCATGAAGCAGCTTGTCCTGGGAACGAGCAGCCTTGCTGATGATCTGCCCTTCCTTTGGAAGATGGATTTCGACCTCCATATTCTCCAGCGTGACGTAATCCCCAAAATTTCGGTATAGCCGGTCGGTTTTTTCCACAATTATCGTGCGGCAATGCGCGTTTTGGCGTAGGAACTGCACCATTTCACTGAATTGTTTTCTCCCCGTCTTTTTTGCTGTTTCCACATCCACAAATTCGCGCACGATCTGAAGACCGTTCTTGTGCGCGTATTCCCGCAAAAGCTTGAGTTGCGCAGGAATAGAAAACCCTTCCTGCTCCTGGTCTTTGCTCGAAACGCGGGCGTATAAAACAGCGGGTATCATTGTTTACTATTCTCCCGGGGAGTTTTGCGTCCTAATTTTGCTAGCTCACCTTGCACATGTTTCATTTCATTGTCAACGGCGCGAATTGCGTTTTTTAAATCGGGATCGAGAATTATAAGTCCTTGTTTTCCTTCAAGTTCGGTTTTCTGCGCACGGAGTTGTTGAATTCGATTGAACAGAATTACAGCCGATTCAGTTCTGGATCCCTTTCCTGCGATAAACAATCCGGAATTTACAATCTCTGTTAAACGCTGGATCGCCACTTTCCCACGAAAAAAAGTCTGAATTCCACAAGCGAGGCAGGTTGTGTAGGGCTTGGGATACTTTTTCCGTGTAAAACGAACTTCTACGCTCATGCCACACACACAACACGGAAATTGCTTCCCCAACAAGGGACTTTCCTGGGGGCCAGTCTGTGCCAACGTTACGTTTACGTTGTCTGAGTCGGGCGGGGGCAAGGCTCTACTCATGTTCTATTTCTCCTTTCAGCGCTTCGTCCCAGTCTGCGAGCAGTCCGAAGAATTGGCGGAGTATTTGCAGTTCGTTCGGATCTGAGGGGCCTGTCGCCTGAGTCACATCCAGTAGCGTGTCCTTAATAGTGGACGCAGCAATAAGGGCGCGTTCAGGGTTCACCTCGCCTTTTTTCGGGGGAATCACGGAGCTATTACACTGCGGCTCCGTGAAGAGAGACAGAACGCGAATCCGAGTTTTCCGCGGAAATTCGTTACGCTCGGCGGGCCATTACCACACTCATGGCCACCAGAAAGTCGGTTATCCATGAGAAGTGCTTCTCCAGGCGGTCATAGTTGCGATTGCGCCACATCCGGTAGGCCACTTCGGTGTAATCAGAGGGATTGCAGACTGCGGCGATCAGGCCCGACACGCATCTGTCGTGTGGTCTTCCCGTCGTCCGCTCGACGTAATTGGACAAGATGAACTTAGAAACCTCGGCGAGCGAATGCGACTCCGTGTCTACGGCAAGCGATTTGCCCATGTTTATGAGCCTGCCATAAAACTGTAGCTCGGAGACCATACGCGAGGGAGGAATGCGCCCGATCTTGGCGAATTCCTCCCTGTCCTTTTCATCCTCGACAGCTATGAGGACTCCAAAAATCTCTTCGAGCGTTCCCACCGCTTTTTCCAAGCTCTGTATCGCTTTCTGGCGGGTTTCGGTTGGACCGACCATCATTGCCCAGATGGCTTCGAGGCGAGGGGAATTTCGCAGTCCCGCGACAATTGCAGCCAGCACTTGCGGGTTACAACCGTGCTTGCAAAGTTCATCGAAATCTTCCCGTGCGCCGGGTGACGGAAGCTCATGCGCTTCCTTAGCGGCCCATTCTGCAATAACTTCGTCGAGATTGATTCCTCTCGCTTGTCGAATCTCCCGGTATGCATGCCACAACGCCTGCTCTTCTTTGTACGGATCGTGCTCGGGCTTGTTGTTTTCATCCATCTCGCAATTTGTCCTGGATTCCATTATGACTTCCTCGCAGACACTTGAATTGCTGGTCACAGAGTTCGTTTCCGAAGGGATATAGGGGGGAGCGCTTTTGCAATACGCCTTGAAAGGTTCGAAAGGGATCCAGGATGGTTTTGAAACGGTTCTTACATTGGAGGGTCATTCGCTTGCGGGTGCGGCGAACTGGAGGGTCTAAAGGGAACCATTTCCGCTCAGAATCAACGAACTAGGGGATACTAGTCAAGGATTTCCAACACTAGGCGCTTTCGCTGTTTCATTCCCGCCGCATTCAGGATTGTGCGGATGGCATTGGCAATGCGCCCCTGACGGCCGATTACTTCCCCGAGGTCGCTCGGATGGACGCGCAACTCGAACACGGTAACTCGTTCGCCTTCGATCGCCCGGACCTGAACCTGGTCGGGGTTATCTACGAGCGCCTTTGCAATCGCCTCTACTAGCTCCTTCACGGTGCGCCTCGGTGCTCGCCGGTTTCAGCATGAGGTCGAGCGTATGCGCGTGGTATGAAAGTACGCTGCCCGACTCGAAATTAAAAGTCCCTCTAGAATGGCGCCGAGGCGTGTGGAATTGGAAAAGGAAACTCGTGGTTCGAAACTTAAGGTTTTCGAGCCACGGCCGAGCCAGCGCCCGAAGATCAGGCGCCGGTGGTCTGGTCCAGCCCAACGAGACGTTGGAATTCGGGATCGTCGTGCAGGCTCAGCAGGTCAGGGTCCTTGCTGATCCACTCCATATTCGCGTAACCGGCTTGAATGGCTTTCTTGAGTGTTTCGAGCGCCCGCGGTTTTTCTTTCAGGACTGCATAGCAGCAGGCCGCATTGTAGAGCGTACTCGAATCGTTCGGGCGCAAGGTGATTGCAGTTTCGAGGTGCCGGAGGGCGTCGTCCCCTTGCCCGAGGGCTACCAAGTCCACTGCCAGCAGGATCCTCGCGCGGACATCGTCTGGTGCAAGCTCCAACTGCTGCTCCAGGACATGGACGTGGCGCTCCCGCAAACGACGCGCCGTCTCCGTCTGCCCTAGGCGCTCAAGGCTGAGCGTGTATGGCACGTGAACGTTGTAATCATCGCCGTTAGCTTCCAGGGCGCGTTCGACGATATCGGCTGCCTCCTGGAAGCGCCCTGAGGCGAAGTAAACGCGCCCGAGGATGTTGTAGGCGCCATCACAATCCGGTTTGCGCTCGATCGCCAGCTTCGCGCAACGGATCGCCTCGTCAAAGTTTTTCTGCATATAGAACAGGCGCGCCCGCGCCACCGCCAACTCGGGAAGCTGCGGATCAAGGGCCGCCGCCCGGTCGCAAGCGGCAAGCCCCTTCTCAAGCCAGTGTTGCTCTTGCCGCCGGAACTCAAAAATCATCCCGCAGACGTTCGCGATTCCGGCGTGGGCCATGACGAAACCAGGGTCGAGCTTGACCGCCTGCTCGAACATCTGGAGGGCGAATTCCATGTTCTCCCGGCGCGTGTAATTACGCCCGCGCAAGAAGCAGTCGTAAGCCTGCAGGTTTTCTGTCGGACGCCTGGCGATCTTTTTCTGTTCCTGGGGCGAGAGCGTGATGCGCAGGGCCTGGGCGATGCTCCGCGCGATTTCCTCCTGGATGGCGAACACGTCTTCCAGTTGCCGGTCGTAGCGCTCGGCCCAGACGGGATGCCTTGTCGAGGCTTCCACCAGTTGCGCGGTGATGCGCACACGGCTGCCAGAGCGGCGGATGGAGCCTTCGAGCACGTAGGCGGCGCCAAGTTGCTGGCCTACCTGTTGTGCCGTGACCGGTTTGTCGCGGAACGCGAGCATCTCCGAGCGGGGAAAGGTTTCCAGTTGCGCGATCTTGGAAAGCTCCGTGACGATGTCTTCTGTAATCCCGTCGCGGAAGTATTCGTCCTCTTTCGCGCCACTCTGGTTTTCGAAGTACAGCACCGCAACTGATTTCTGCTTGGCGGGAACCGCGAGCGCCCCGGAACCCGTAACGCTCTTCTCAGGAGCGGGCCGGCGGCTTGATTCGATGTCGCGGCTGAGACGCTTCAAGTCCGCGCGGATATCGGAAGCATGCTGGTAGCGCAGGTCGGGGTCCTTCTCGAGTGTCTTGCCGAGAATGTTTTCCATCGCCAAGGGCAGGCGAGAGTTTAGCTCCTTCGCCGGCGCAGGTGCGGAGTGCAAGATTCCGTCAAAAATGACCGCCGAGGTTGCCCCGGAAAACGGAACCGACCCGGTCGCCATTTCGTAGAGCACGACACCGAGCGAAAACAAATCCGAGCGTGCGTCCAGCTCTTCGCCGCGCGCCTGTTCCGGCGACATGTACGCAATCGTGCCCATCGAGCTGCCCGGACTGGTCAGTTGCTCTTTATCGAGCATATGCGTCTGCGTGCGCATGGATGTAGCGCCCACCGATTCAGCCGCATGCTGGACCAAGGGCGTTAGTTTCGCCAAACCAAAATCCAGAATTTTCGCCTGCCCACGTTCCACGAGAAAGATATTCGCGGGCTTGATGTCGCGGTGCACGATTCCCTTCGAATGCGCTGCGTCGAGCCCGTTCGCGATCTGAATGCCGATCTCCAGCAGCTCCGATATTTCGATGGGCCTCCCCTCAATGCGGTGCTTGAGCGTCCGACCCTCAAGCAGCTCCATGGCAATAAACGGCCGGCCCTCGAATTCTCCAATATCGTGAATGGTGCAGATGTTCGCGTGATTGAGCGCGGAAGCAGCGCGCGCTTCGCGGCGGAATCGCTCGGTCGCCTGAGGGTCCTGGGAAATGTCGTCAGGCAGAAATTTCAGCGCGACACTCCGGCCGAGGCGCGTGTCCCTTGCTTTGTAGACTACGCCCATGCCTCCGCCGCCCAGTTTTTCCAGGACGCTGTAGTGGGAGATGGTGCGGCCGACAATGGAGGAAGCATCCGGCACAGGCCGTGCATCTTACGCCAGCGACTCAATCCATGCAATCGCGCAACATAGGCCGGAAAGGGCCCGATAGACGCGGTTTTCGGAAAGTGGACACGGCCGTGTGTAAATCATGCGGTTTTGTCTCACTTCTGTAGCCCAGTGGCTGTGTTCGAAACACAACAACTTAGAGGAACAGAATCTGCCAGTCTTTTTGGCACACCGTGAAAATGGTGGTGATAAGGGTATGATCGGGGTGCTTGCAAAGCGTGATTATCTGAATCGTTCGGAGATGAAGCATGCGATCTTTACTTCTACTGCTGGCTCTTGCAACGTTCACCGCTGCGCAGAGTTTATCAGGACTGGATCCCCAGAAGGTCTTCTCCTACGATGCGACGAAACCGCTCAACTTGAAAATAGGCAAGACAGAACAGGTCGAATCGATCCAAGTCAGCGAGATCTCCTACGACTCGCCAAAGATCGGACGCGTGCCGGGGTATCTCATAGTCCCGCCGGGCAAGGGGCCCTTCGCCGGCATCGTGTACATGCATTGGGGACAGGGGAACAAGGGCGAGTGGCTGTCGGAGGCGGTGGAGATGGCTAAGCGCGGCGCGGTCTCTGTGACGATCGACGCGCCGTATTGGCGGCCAGACGCACCGTCGTCCAAGCCAAACAGCAAGACCGAAGCTGAACGTGACATGTATATCCAATTGGTCGTGGATCTGCGCCGAGCCGTGGACTTGCTTGCTGCTCGAGACGACGTGGACCCACAGCGCATCGGGTACGTCGGCCATTCCTTGGGCGCCACGTGGGGCGGGCCGTTAGCCGCGGTGGAGAAACGGATCAAGATGTTCGTACTGCTGGGTGGCTTGCCGTCGCTGACCAATTATGACGATGACAGTTTCTATGCCGAGGTGCAGCGCGCTTCGATGTCGAGGGAGGAGTTCCAGAAATATGCAGCGGTGATCGAAGCGTACAATCCCGAGCACTTCGTCGCGAACACGGGCCCGGGGAAAATCTACTTCCAATGGGCCAGACATGACATGTACATCAGCAGGCATTCAGCGGACGAATACTACCAGGCTGTTGGCGGTCCGAAGGAACAACGCTGGTACTTCACCAGCCACGAGTTTAACGACGCCCAGTCGACTTCCGACCGCCGCGCATGGTTGACCAAGGAACTCAGGTTGCAGGAGCATTCGAAATAGTCGGGTGCCAAGGTCAGAGTTTCGTCGGGTGCATTTTTGCGGGGAAAATTTCATCCTGCCATTACGTGCCAAAAAGGCTTCTCATGAGGTCTCGGTAAACTACAGATAGTCCGGGCCCATGTTCCACACTGTCGCGTGTGACGAAATCACATCTTTTAAGATCGCTTCCGACAAGTTGACCTCTGAGGATTGATCGCGGAGTCGTCGGGCAATCGAACATACCAAATCGGAAACTGCTGAGGAGAGTTCACGAGGTATTACGGTCGCAAACCGACGCGTCGTTCGATCTCCTGAAAACGCGGATCGTCGCGGAGTTTTTCGAGAAGAGGCCATACTTTGAGCGAAACTAACACTGCTTCGCGCCTTTCGAGAGCTCTTTGCAATAACTCGATTGCAAGCTCCCTCTCTCCCAGCCCTTCGTAGACGATTGCCAAACTCCAATAGGGCATGTAGCCGCACTCGGACGCCTGCTGCAGCTCGTGAAGGATCTCCCGAGCTCTTCCATGTTCGCCTGACGAGCCATAAACGTGACCCATCGCCGATTTGTGAAACGCAGGGGACCCTCCCAACGCAAGACCCTTCTCATTAGTCATGATGGCTTCTCGGAACATTCCCTTCTGTTCATAAGCCATACCGAGCGAGACATAGGTAAAGGTCAAACCTGGGTCAACATCGATCGTGGTGAGAGATTGTTCGACACACCAGTCGAACCGCTGCGCGGTTACAAGGACAAATGCCAAAGCAGCGTTCATGACTCCAGACATGGGATCCCGGCTTTGGCCTTCCCTCGCTTCGCGAATTGCTTCCTCGAACCGTCCCAATAACGCTAGGTGCATCGCATAGTGAAGACGAGCGACGGGGTAATTGGGATTGAGCTCGATGGCGCGCTTGTATTCTTTTTCCGAGCTTTCCCAATCCCAATCAAAGTTCTGCATGATGGTCGCCAAAGTGTCACGAGCTTCCGCTAGAGTTTCGTCCATTCCCAGCGCTTTAAGCGCAACAGCCCTTGCTTTTGGATAGGCTTCATGAGGCGAAACGACACCGTAATATGCGGGCATGTGCAAGCATTGCGACAGTTCGGCATAGGCCAATGCGTAGCTGGGATCCTTCTGGATCGCCTCGCTCAGACATTCGGTTCCCTTCTTGAAGCCTTCCATGCTTCTCTGCTCAATACTGTGCCGTCCGCGGACGTAGAGCTGATACGCCTCAATGTTATCGGTCTGATGCCGCCCCAGGCGAGCGCTCTGGTCCCCGGTCAATTTCAGCCGGAGTTTTTGGGAAACCTCCCGGGCGATTTCGTCTTGCACGGTAAAAATCTCGGCGAGATCGCGATCGTACTGCTCTCCCCACAATTCTTCGCCGTTTGCCGTGTCGACTAGGTCAACGTGCAGGCGCAGCTTGTTGGCACGCACCCAAATCCTGCCGACCAACAGGGCCCGAACGTTGAACCGGCGCCCGATCGTCTGGGGGTCCGTGTCCTGGTCCTTGTGACAGGAGACGCTGTTCCACGAAATAACTCGGAGGCCAGGAATTTGTGAGAGCCTGTGAATAATGTTCCCGGGAATTCCCACCGCAATGCACTCGGTATCTAGGTCCGGGCTCGAGTTTGCAAGCGGCAGAACCGCAATCGAATCGATGGGCCCTCCTCGTTTCGGCGGGTCGTCCTGTGTTCCGTCGAGAAGCGCAAGAAAGCGGTAACCTCGGCGGGGCAATGTCTCGACAAATCGTGGATTTTCCGCAGAGTCTCCCAGCGCCTCTCGAATCTTGTTGATGGCCGTGTTCATGCTGTTGTCGAAGTCCACGAACGTGTCGGCGGGCCAGAGCTTCTGGCGAAGCTCCTCGCGTGTAACTACCTGGCCGGGATTGTCCAGTAGAAGGGTGAGCACTTGGAACGGCTGATCCTGCAAACGAATCTTTGCCCCGTTCTTGCGAAGCTCACGGGCGGCAAGGTCCGCCTCAAAGACTCCAAACTTGACGAATTGTCGTGACGGACTGAATTCCTTCATGGGGGCTAATCTTGCGGGCGAGTCTATCACTAAGAATGCGTTGTAAAAAGCCCTCGCCTCCAATTAAGGCGTTTCTGCAACCTCTTTTCCCTCAGCACGTTGGCAAACAAGGGAATTTCAACCTCGCTTTAAGGCACTGTCCATTGCTTTTCCGGTACATCTGAATATCCTCACGCCAGATCCCCGCAGTGCTCGGCTGAGCTGGCTCCTTTCGACCGGTCGAAGGCTCGAAGCGGAAAGAGAAACCAGGAATAGCTCCTGTCTTCCAGTCCGTCGGGAATTCCGCCGAACCAAGCTGAATCAGAGCTGTTCTTTTTGGCGGGGCGCAGTGGGAGCCCAGGAAAAGGCTGTCAACAGCGGAGGCGTCATGAAGCGCTCAATGTGTTTTGCTCTTTCGCTCGTAGCATTCGCGTCGGCGATAGCTATTGTGAGTTGCGGAGGCGGCAGTCAGGCGGCGCCATCTATCACGGTGGCGGTCGCACCCTCTACGGCTATGGTGCAGGCCGGCGGCACGGCTCAGTTCCGTGCAACGGTGACCAACGACTCGGCAAATCAGGGAGTCACGTGGACCGTGTCGTGCTCCTCGGCACCCTGCGGCTCAGTTTCACCCACCACTACTGCGAGTGGGGCAGCCACCACTTACACGGCCCCAACGGGCCAACAAGGAAGCCTCACGGTAACCATTACAGCTATTTCGGCGGCTAATTCGTCGAAGTTCGGCTCTGCAACCATCACGGTTCCGGTGTCAATTTTGGTAGTTTCCGTTACGCCGGGCACGGCAACCGTGCAACCAGGCGCCATGGCGCCGTTTACGGCAACTGTAACCGGCGACCCGGCGAATACGGGAGTCACATGGTCTGTGCAGTGTTCCAGTTCGCCATGTGGGACCGTTTCGCCCACGGCTAGTGCCAGCGGCGCCCCGGTAACCTACACAGCGCCATCTATTCCCCCAGGACAAAGCAGCTTGCTGGTGGGGCTCGTCGCCACTTCCGTGACGAACAGTTCCGTTTCTGCCTCGGCGACTATCAGTGTTCCCGGGATCACGATCTCAGTCGTGCCGGGCTCGGCCACAGTGCAAGTAGGCTCTACCGCGCAGTTCTCTGTAACTGTCTCCGGCGACCCGGCGAATAAAGGAGTCACCTGGTCCGTGACTTGTCCTACGGCACCATGCGGCACGGTTTCACCGAGCACGACAGCCAGCGGAGGGACTGTCACTTATACGGCTCCAACCGTCGAGTCAGCCGGTGACTTGTCAGTAGGCCTCGTAGCCACTTCCGTGACGAACACCTCGGCAACCGGCGGCGCAAACATCACCGTCCCTGGACTCGACATCTCCGTTACGCCGGGTTCAGCTACGGTACAAGCGGGCGCTACAACGCAATTCACTGCAACTGTGACCAATGATGCCGCGAACAAGGGTGTGACTTGGACTGTGACGTGTTCCGCGTCGCCCTGCGGCACCGTCTCGCCCGCGGCGACCGCGAGTGGCGTTGCCACAACGTATACCGCTCCGCCGAGCCCACCTGCGAGCAATCTAGACGTGACTGTCACCGCGACGTCGGTTACCAACACCGCGGCATTCTCCGCGGCAGACGTAACAGTTCTCGCGATCACCGTTTCCGCAACACCCGGCAGTGCGCTGCTTCCCGAAAGCGTCCCCCACCAGTTCACGGCGACAGTAAGCAATGATCCGACTAGCGCTGGCGTAGCCTGGATGATCACGCAGACCGGAACGGCCTGCTCCCCCGGCTGCGGCACCGTCTTGCCCTCAACCACAGCGAGCGGCAGCCCGACTACCTACACGGCACCTGGCGCCGTCCCAGCAACTCCCACCCTAACGCTCTCCGCGACTTCGGTGACCGACACAACCAAGTCAGCCAGTGCCACGATTACGGTTTCCGCAGGTACTGTGGAGCTCGTTCCAAACAGCCTAAATCTTGGCACGTTGGTCGTGGGAGCTACCAGTTCGCCCCAAACAGCAACCCTAACCAACACGGGAAATACGGCGTTGAGCATTACCAGCATTACGATCACGGGGACGAATTCTGGCGACTACTCTCAGACCAATACCTGCGGCACGAGCGTGGCTGCGGGCCTGTCTTGCACGATCGTCGTGACCTTTATGCCGAAAGGCTCTGCGACCCGAACCGCAAGCGTTTCGATCAGTGACAGTAGTACGGACAGTCCGCAGCAAATAAGCTTGAAGGGTGTGGGACTTACGCATGTGGGCGCCCTGAGCGGGTCGGCAGCGCGATCCGCTCTGTCCGCCCAGAGTACGGCAGCGGTGCCCGCGCCGACGGGGCCGGAAAGCGTCGGGACACGCCTCGTGGACTTGGTCGACACCTCGCGCGTCGATCCCTATGTTGCCAATGGGTCTAAACGAGAGTTGCTCGTTCGCTTCTGGTATCCGGCGTCTCTGAATCAGGACTGCAATGTGGCGGAATATACTTCGCCGAAGGTTTGGAATTACTTTTCGCAGCTCGTGGGAGTCCCACTGCCACAAGTGAAAACCAACAGTTGCATGGATGCTCCCATGACCGACGGCGCTCATCCGATAGTTGTTTTCACGCCCGGTTACACGGCCACGTTCACGGATTACACGTTTATCTTTGAAGACCTCGCGAGTCGAGGCTATGTCGTTGCCTCGGTGGATCACACCTACGAGGCCACAGCCGTCGAATTCCCCGACGGGCGCTTCGTCAAATCCGTTCTTGGCAGCCATCTCGGAGGAGCACTGCTAGGCGATGATCAAGCGCTTTCCTTCGCCACTACCGTAAGACTAGCTGACCTGAATTTTGTCATGAATGAGTTGCAACATTTGAACGTCCAGGCGGGCAGCGTGTTCGTTGGCAAGTTGGATTTGTCCCGCATTGCTGTTGCCGGCCACTCTATGGGTGGATCGACCGCCTTTCTCGCCGCTGAAAACGACCCACGCTTCCGGGCGGGAATCGTCATCGACGGCTTCGTTCCAGACTCCATGATCAAGCCAACGCAGACACCTGTCTTGATCCTGACTGCTGGACGGACGAAGGCGAGTGAAGACGAGTCCCGCGTTTGGAGCAATCTGCAAGGGCCGCGGCTCGCCGTGAATCTCCAGGGCGCCGAGCACGTGACGCCCTCCGATGCTGTCTGGCTGGCTAAAGATGCTATCCAGACAGGTGCGATGGGTCCAGATAAGACCATCGCCGCGATTCGCGATTACACCGCCGCGTTTCTCGACGCGAATCTGCGCGGCAAGTCATCGGACGCCATACTGACTGGGCCGTCTTCGGATTACCCGGATGCCGCTGTAACCACGCGGAATCAGGTGCTGCTCGCCGAACACTGAGGAGTTTCACCAAGCGCAGATTGCCATCGAAATGAGATCGGTTCGGAGAGCGAGCCCTTAAGAATGGCAGAGTAGAATCAGAGCCAACGAATTATACAGCACGCATTTCAAGCGCGCTCCAGCGCTCCCCGGCTGACTGTCACAATTCAGCGACTCGCGCCAAAGCTTTTCCCCTTTCGACCCTTGGACGGATTCTGATGAGAGCGTTCTCGCCGTTCGGTGGTTAGAGTCGCCAAAGTGCCCGCGATGAGCATTTCGGCCCGGGCCGTGGAAAAGGGACACGTCCTGAAAATCAAATCAAGGCGAATTCTCTAAAGTGTGGAATGCCTGCCACAATCTGACTGATCGGAAGAGTTCTAAAATCGTCCCCTAGGGCCCACCACTCTTACTCTTTCAAATTAAGAGGTTTAGGCCGACAGAGGTTCTTCGCTCCTGGGGTCAAATGGAGCGAATGCAATAAAACTGCAATAGTTTGCCGCACGAATCTCATGCCGGACGGACATAGTATGGCCTGGTACAAGCGACAGCAAAATCGCGCTCCGAAAGGGACTAGAACGGAACGAAGACGCGGCTTCCGAAATAGGGGCCGCGCTTTTTACTTACTCTCGTTCCACGATTGCATAGCTTCATCGGCGGTTTGAAAAATACAGGTAGCAGGTTTCATCTCGTAATACCATTTCCAGCCTTCAACTTTTGACCACACCATCTCACCTTTGCGGATAGACTATCGGCCCTCGGGCCAGAAAATATCTTCCTTCACTAACTCGATATCGTCGCCTAATTGTCGATTCTGATTCCATGGCTGACCCTGACAAAAGGTTGACTGATGGTATCTCCGGGCGCATAAAGGACACAAATCCGACCTCGGAATTGGAAGAACGAAAGGAAATGGTTTTGGACCCTAAACAGCCTAGAAAGTTGAGACCGACTTGGAAGGCACTGGTTGAGATCGGTTTCATAATCTTTCTGTTCTATTCGAATCTTCTGATGGGCGAATTTACCCGTGCGAATGGGCACGGAAAGAGCTTGGCGTTCGCTGTTGAAGATATTTTCTCGTTCACTAATTTGGTCATCGCCATCATTTCTGGACTGCTCGGCTACCTGGTTTTTGAATTCCTTCGAAAGCACCTTTAGATTCAGGAGATAGACGACCGTCCATCTAGCAGGCGGAATTCGATACAGTCGGCAGCGTTTATGCAGGTTCTAGCGGGTCTATGGAAAGAGCTGAACGGTGGCGACGCCGACATTTGGTACTCCCTTGGGAGCACGGCCGCTGTCAGCTAAGCGGCCCGCCTGAACGTGTTCATGCCCGCAGATCACCGCTATGCGTTGAAGTCTGACTGTATTGGCAATCCAAAGGATAGTGTTCAGCCAGTATTCTTCGCGATGAGCGTTTCGATACTCGGTGTCAGCCGAATTTGGCACGCCTCTGAGCGGTGCGACATGACGATAGCTCATGGGAACATCCATGAAGACCCAAGGCACCGAAGGCAAATAGGTGGGTCGAAAGAAATCCACATTCGCGTGAACCATGCCAAAGGACGCCATCGCTACATGGCTTTCGTCGAAAACCGTCTTTGGATCGAATTTTTGAATAAGATGCGCAATCCAAAGTTGGTTCAAAAACTTCTGAGCCTCACCTTGCATGTTGGTTGGGCAAACCTCTGGGGGTTCGTCAACCAAAAGCGGATGACAAGTTCCGAGGAGAAGACTATCCATGACCCCTTCACAGCTTGCAAAACGGGCAAGGTGTGTCGAGGATTAGCTCCTTGGGTTCTTCGTACACCGTTCCCACTTTAGTCCCTGCGCGCCCTCGAGCCTCAGCCTCCTTCAAATGCCAGCGCACGGTCACAGTCTGCGACCCGACATCTGTAACCACTCCGTGTTCTGACGGCGGTTTCGTTTTCTTTGTGACTGATAAACCGACAGAGACATTCATTTTTCAGCGTCCTTCTTGGGGAAAAAGGCGCAGCTCTGTCTTAGTCTTCGCTGGCTGCACCCGCCAAGTACTCGCTGGAGGGCTGGATTTTGGGTCAGACCAAAACCAAGCTCATGAGCACGGATTAAATCTTCCTAATTGTCTACAGCACATGAGAGCCACCACACGAGCTACTTTTTCCCGTTAAGCATGGCTTGGCAGGCATCTTTCACGGCGTTGCCCAGTTCTACCGTCGAATTGCTGAAGATGTCGTCTCCATCCTTGTTGAACACGGCTATTTTATTCCGATGGGCCAAGAGGCTTTTTCCGCCCTCGTGGTCCAGGGTGAGAACGAAGTCTGCCTTTTGCAAATTGTTCGTAACGGTGATTTGAGGGCATCGCTGGTTCAGCGTCTTGATGATTTCTGCTGTCTGAGGCCGCGCTCCGCCAGCAATCCAACTGCTTCCACCCCAGCCGTTCCTGCTTCCGCCCGCAGAACCTCCTCCGCGTGTTTCCCACGACTGACTATCCGTTACTAACACCCGGGTTTTGCCATCGCTCGGGACTGTTGTTGGGGACGGAGGGTTTGAGGAACTTGTAACATCGGTCCGGTCTGCGGCTTTGGAAGTTTTCGGCTGTCCTAATGGCGCTTCCACCATCGCCAGAATTACATTGTCACCGACACCGGCTGTCTTAAGTGCCTGTAGCGATGCGGAGGAGGTTTCGAAATTGCACTGGCTAGATTTAATCTTTGCGACCAGCACCGCAGGTGGAAGTCCTATCTTGTTCATATCCAGAATATCTTTATTGGTCAGCATTGCCGGATTTGCGACGGTCGCTTCAGTCAACTTCTGTGCGGTAGATAGTGCGGGTGATTGCGTGGCGACTGGTTCGCTGTGAGCAATTTGCTTCGGCGTGAAATGGCCCTGCTCCAGATTGAAACAGAGCACATATCCGAGCGGCTCGGATTGGCCTGAGAATGCGATACGACACCAGGCGTCGTCCATAGCATTAATTTCTAGGACCACATCTACCGCGTCATTTTCCTTCAACGTTGTGGTAACAGAGTCCCTTACCGAAGCGCCCGCGTAAACGTTTATCTGCTCCGGCTTGACCACTCCTTGCCACAGAATCTTTTGCTGCGCTCTTCCTGTGTTCGCCACCGACACGATGGTCAGGCAGACGAGTGCCAGCCTGAGGATTCCCCGGAGAGAGCCCATGAGCGTTATCATTTGTGCCTCGGGACTGAACCAGCCTAGGTTGGGTATGCTGCTTTACGCAGTGGTTACGGTATTGAGGCTATACCTATAGGTGATGGATGTCCAATTTATGTTTGCTCGTAACGCGCTGCGATTGCTCCCCACATTTGTAGCTGTTCCTATTCCATATTTGCCCGCGGAGTTGACTTCCTCGCCCGGCTCGTCCCATTCATGAAGAAGCTGCCAAAAGGCCAGAAATTCGCTGTCGAAGTCAGAAACAAGAATTGGCTCGTGCCGCAACTTGTTGAAGCGTTGCGTGAGCGTAGCGTTGCTCTGGCCCTCGTTGACCATGTTTGGATGCCGCGACCAAGCGTTCTATTCGACAAACTCGACCCGATTACGAGCGATTTCACTTACGTTCGTTGGCTCGGCGACCGGAAGGGAATCCAGGAAAGTACCAAAACCTGGGATAGAGTCATCGTTGATAGAAGCAGCGAACTCTCAGAGTAGGCTGAGATTCTGAGGAAAGTCCACAAACGGAAGATTCAAATCTTCGCTTAGGCAGATCTTCTCCACGAAGTCCGTCACGTGCATGGTGCACTGAGGCTTCACGATTTCTGAGCTGATCGTCCGTGTAACGAATTACCTGGGCCTTCACCAAGAAATTCACCGAAACATCACTTCCCCTAGATTGACACCCAGGAAACAATTTGATAGGTTTCGGCATTCCCCAAGGATTTCGTCCCGGAAAGGATGGCCCGCCATGTCCTTCCTCGAGCGCCTGCTTGAGATTCGTCTTGGAAGGTTGTCTGTCGTCGTCCCGAGCCGAACCGCTCGGTCGGTGCGTCAATCCGGCTCCATAGTCGCGTCGGCCATGCTCATCGTCGCTGCTCTTGCGATTCCGGCGAGAGGCCAGAATGGCTCCGAGGACAAGGCCAAACCAAAATCCGATATTAGTAACCTTCCTGAGGTGGCGCGGGAACGGATTTCGGCTGCGCTGGGACGCGATCGGACTGCCTATAAAACGACTACGCAGACGGGCGGATTCCGCATGGAAAATCCGAGACACGGATTGTCCGCGGACTTTACCTCGTCCGGCGTTGACTTCCACACTGGTGCGGATCAGTGGGGAATGGCGCTGAAGGGATACGGCCACGGCGACAACATGCACACCGTGGACCGGGCTGCGCCTCATGGAGTTGCGAATCGTGTCGAGTATCGTCACGCCGGAGTCACCGAATGGTACGAAAACGGGCCTCTCGGCCTCGAGCAGGGCTTCACCTTCGCCTTCGCTCCGGGAAAATCGCAGGGTCAGCCGCTGGCACTGGCGCTGACGCTCTCCGGGAAGGTTAGCGCGTCGATCGACCCCAACAGGCGTGGACTGACCTTGCGCAAGAACGGAACCGCGGTTCTCCGCTACGCCGGGTTAGCGGCCACAGATGCGAACGGCCGCGAGTTGAAAGCCTGGATGGAAGTCGCCGAAAATCACCTGTGGTTGCGCGTGGATGATTCGAGCGCGCGATACCCGGTCACTGTAGATCCGTTGGTTCAAACCGCGCAGATAACCGCCTCAGACGGGACGACGTATGATGGATTCGGCGATGCCACCAGCTTGAGCGCCGACGGTGGAACGCTGGTCGTCGGGGCTTGGCAGTTGGCTTCGGGTGGACCCGGCACAGCCTATGTCTTCCTTCGGCCAACCCAAGGTTGGGCCACGACTTCCAGCTTTGCAGCTAAACTGACCGCCTCAGACAGCGCCAGCGGCAATAGGTTTGGGTCGGACGTGGCCATTAGCGGCGATGGCAGCACGGTCGCGGTGCTGGCACCAATTCCTGCGGCCGTCTACGTTTTTGTTGAGCCCACCGGAGGCTGGATAAGTTCTTCGCCACTAGGCGAGACGTACCGAGTTGGAGCTGCACCGGGTATCGTTAGCGTCAGCCTGAGTGGCGATGGAAATATTCTCGCCGCCGGCGTACTAAGTGATGCCGACAACTATCCCAACCTCTCGGGAGAGGTTGAGGTCTTCTTCACGTCGGATAGGTGGAATTCGCTGCGCAGTGCCCAGTTAACTTCTTCGGTCGGCGGGCACTGGTCGCTGGGTTCTTCGGTTCGCATCAGTGGCGATGGCAATACCATTGTTGCCGGCGAGTACGCCGCACCCACAACTTCAACTGTGTTATCCCCGGCGCCCGGCACCGCGTACGTCTTCACGAAACCCGCGAACGGCTGGGGCACCTCAACGGAAACAGCCATACTGACAGCGTCTGACGCGGGACAAAGCGACAGCCTGGGAAGCAGCGTGGGGATAACCAACGACGGCAGCACCATTGTTGCTGGCGCTCCCGGCTCTGAAAGTTATCAAGGCGCGGTCTACGTATTCGCAGAAGGGCCCGCCGGCTGGGTGAATTCCACAGAAGTAGCCAAGCTTACGAGATCGGCTGTCGGAGATGACTGTTGTCTGGGAGGTGGCCCCGGGTTTGATAGAACCGGTAGCATAGCCATTAGCACTGATGGCAGCACTGTCGTCGCGGCTACTGCCCTCGAGAATTCGACTCCAGGCTCTGCCTATCTATTTGTTAAGCCCGGAGGCGGCTGGGCGAGTTCGACCGAGACGGCAACGCTCCCTGCGCCGTCCTGCTGTGATGGGAGCAACAAACAACCCGCTGACCTCTTTGGCGTCAACGTAAGCGTGCAATCGAGTGGCATTGTCTATCGCCCGCCCTATCTAACCGTTGTGCAAGGGACGTCGGACCTTACTGTCGGGTCCAATTTCTTCCAGGGATCAGCGTTCATTTTCACAGGTTATGCGCAGTCTTCTGTGGCTGCGCTTTCCGTTAGCAGCTTAGGGTTTTCTGCTGTCGCCGGGACGACCAGCGCCTCGCAGCCGGTCACGCTGACGAACAGCGGGACGGCGCCGCTCGGGATCAGCAGCGTCGCGACCACGGGACCGCTTACCACGACGCAGAACTGTGTAGCGGCCTCGCCAATCGCGCCCGGTGCCAGTTGCATAGAGTATGTCACTTTCGCGGCCAGCGGGGTCGGTACGTTCACTGGAACACTCACGTTTACGGATGACGCCGGCGAGGTTGACGGCTCCACGCAGCAAGTCGCACTGAGCGGCACGGGCATTCAAGCCACCACGACGACAACTATTGGCTCGGTCTCACCAAATCCCGCACTTGTGGGCCAGTCCGTCACCGTTAGCTTCTCTGTTGCTCCGCCGGCAGGCGACACGCTCACGCCATCTGGCACGGTGACTGTGAAGGCCAGCACGGGCGAGAGCTGCACGGGCGCTGCTCCTTCCGGCGCGTGTTCGCTCACTTTCTCGACCGCAGTCACGCGGACAATCAGTGCCAATTATGCCGGCGATAGCAACTTCCTCTCCAGCATGTCGGCGGCGGTCAGCGAGGTGGTGACTGACTTTAACTTAACCGTCACTCCTGCGACCCAGACCATTTCCTCGGGGCATGATGGCGTATATACACTGACCTTGACTCCGATCAACGGGCTCACCGGCACGATTTCGCTGGCTTGCAGCGGAGGCCCACCCAACTCAACCTGCACCGTTTCGCCTAGCTCGATCGCCCTGGCGGGATCCGCGAAAACCGCAACTGGCACCGTGTCCTTGCTCCCACCGACAAACGTGGATCATGGCACTTTTTCGCTGACTTTCACGGCTAGCGATGGAGCCCTGATACACTCTGTCACGGTGAGCCTGACCGTGAAGTAGTTCTCGGAACACTTGGGGGCCGGACGAAAGACATGTCCGGCCCGTGAAGTGGAAATTGCCTTTGGCAGAGGGACCGAGATCCTCCCGTCCAGATGGCTGTCGAAAAATCCCTTTATCACCATCAATCCGATTGGTGGTGGGGAATGTCTGCTAACGACAGTTATCCGTGAAATCTTGCCAGCCCTTCGAGGACGGCGTATATTCTGGTTCACGGGTCGCAGCAATTCTTGTGGACCGGACATCCAGGAATCAATATGGGGCTCCAACTCTCTTTGCGTCGTGACGCCGGTGTCGTCATCGTTGACCTTCAGGGAAGAGCGACGATTGGACGCGACACCGATTTGTTAAGCAGCAATTTACGACAGCTGATTGGCGACGGCGTGCGCAAAGTGTTGTTGAATCTGGAGGGGGTGACGCAGGTGGATAGTTCGAGCCTGAGTACCATCGTACGGGCGTTTGTTTCCCTTCAACGCGAAGGTGGCAGCCTGAAATTACTGCGACCGCGTCGGAATGTGAAATTGGTACTGGAGACGCTGCATCTGCAGGACGCGATTCCTATCATTGAAGACGAGGCCCAAGCGATTGCCACTTTCCAGTAAATGATTTCACTCGAAGTAATCAGACTGAATCATTACCGGGAATGTGGGGAGCGGAAGCTTGACGCGTCACAGCCGCGATGTTCAGGATGGGCATGCTGGCTCGGACTTGCTCTAGGATTCGCCAAAAAGCCAAATAGTTAGATAGGCCTGAGTGTGCAGTCTGCGATCAGCATCATTTCCTCAGCCCCGCGCTCCAGTTCACCACCAGTGTTAACGGCCGCGTATTCTCGTCAGCCGCCGCGTTGAGCAAGAATCGATTTCCATCCGGTGAAACGTCATAGGCAATCATGCCCTGACGAAAAATTCGCAGGGCTGGCCGAAATGAAAACAGCGGCTGCGGGGGCCCCAACTTCAAACCTTCCCCATCCATGTGAACCGAGACTGCGGTTATCACATTCTTGTCTGAGACAAAGTACAGTTCCTTTCCATCGCGCCGCCACCTCGGCCATCGCCCGCCTTCCGTCGATGCCTGCCATAAACCGCTTCCTTCTGGAAACGGCCTAACGTAGGTCTGCGGGCCTCCCGCGGTCGCCGCTGTAAACGCCACCCACTTCCCATCGGGCGAAAATTGCCCGCTCGACTGCAATATACTTGTTGTTGCGGCGGAAACACTAAAAGCCCGACTCGGCTCTTTACCTTCCAGGTCTACCAGCCAAATCTGATCGTCGCCGTTTTCAAACCGTTCGCACAGCAGGTATCGCCCGTCCGGGGACCACGCCGTCGGAGAGTTGATGTCAGGGGTTTCCTCCAGCAGCTTCGCCGCACCGGAACCGCTCAATGCCTTGACATTCAGAGTGAATCGCTTGCCAGGCAGCCCGAGGCCATACGCGAACCGTGTCTCGTCCGGAGACCACACCGCCTCCGAAGTAGACAATTTGTCAAATGTCAGCCGCGTTTTCTTTTGCCCCGTCGCATCCAGTTCCCAAACGTCCGCGCCAGGATCTCCCATCGCCACCAGAATTCGCGTTCCGTCCTTCGAGAGCTTCGGTCCAAAAAACGCTCCTGCCTCGGATGCGAAGCTCAGATGCTTCCCGGCGCGATCCACCCACTCCAGGCGCGACATCCCCGTCAACGCTCCGGTCTGGAATAACAAAGTATCGGCGTCGGACACGCTGAACGTCGCGTGCCAGACTCCTAGATCGACCACGATGTCTTCGGCGATCGCAACCGGATTTCCGGAAAGGCTGAGCGTCTTTGTATCCAGCGTTTGCACCATGAGCTTGGAGTCTTTCACATACAAAATCTTTCCCGCGGCGATTTCCGCTGCTGCCGGCGTCGAGACGAACAGGCGATTCAACTTTCCATCGAGCGATGCAATATACACTCCATTCTGCTCCCCTTGCGGCTGAACATGATTGGTAGCCAAAAAGATGAAATGTTCCCCATCGGGAAGAAAGAACGGCCACCGGTGCGTGGTGTGCAGCTTCAGATCCAGTTGTGTGACCGGCTCCGGTGTGCCGCCGGTCTCAGGGATTTGATAGATAACGTCGCGTGTCGTTGGGGTGAACAAAATGATCCCTTTGCTACCCCAGGAGCCACCACGGGGATTCGTAGCGTTACACAGTGACTTAATCGCTCCGCCGTTAACATCCATGGTCTTGAGTTTTCCGTCGCTGAAAAATCCAATGCTCTTGCTATCGGGCGACCAGAACGGATAGGTTTCGTCTTTCGCCCGGCTCAGCATGCGCTCGGTTCCATCCCTCAGCGAGCGGTACCAGATGGCGTCGCCGGCACCGAAGACGACCGCACTGCCATCAGGCGCAAGCGCGGGCGGGATTCCCAGGTCGCCTTCGATTTGGAAATACGTCCCTGGAGGTGGCACGATCGACCCATATACAGGCTCGCGAGGGCTCTCCTTGTGAGTGAGGAGTGCTCCAATGACCAACGCAACAAGAACCGCGGCCACGGCTATACCTCCTGTGACCCAGAAAAGTTTCTTCGCTGTGCTGCCGGCTGGTTTCTCGTTCGCATCGGCTGGGCTCGCTGCGATTTCCTGAATTTCTAACTTGAGATCAAACGCCGACTGCCACCGCTCATCGGGATCTTTCGCCATGCACCGCCGCACGAACCGGTCCAGCGCCCGCGGGCACGCCGGTTTCAGTTCTGAAATCGGCTGCGGCTCGCGCTCCAGAATCGCGGCAATTATGCTTGCTTGAGACTTTCCGCCGAACGCCCGCTGGCCCGTCAGCATTTCATACAGCACCGCACCGAACGCGAAAATATCGCAGCGTGAATCCGCTGCCTTGCCCTCAAGCTGCTCCGGTGACATGTAGGGATACGTGCCCAGAACCGTCCCAGCAGTCGTTCCGTTATCCGCGAGCAACGCCGGAGATTTGCTTTGCGTCGCTTCGCCCGCCGGTGCCGGCAGACTCCTGTCTTTGGCCAGCCCGAAATCCAGAAGCTTTACACCCTGCGTGGTGAGGAAAATATTGCTTGGCTTCAGGTCACGATGAACGATGCCTGCGCGATGAGCATTCCAAAGCGCGTCTGCTGTTTGCTCCGCGTATTTCAAAGCTAAATCCAGCGGTAAGGCGCCACGCTCAATCCTCTGTGCAAGAGTCTCGCCCTCCAAATATTCCATGACGAGAAAATGCGTTGTGCCTTCATCGCCAACATCAAAAAGCGTGCAGATGTGCGGGTGATTTAGTTTCGATACGGCCCGCGCCTCGCGCTCGAATCGTTCCCGCGCCTGCGCATTGTCCGCGAGTGACCCAGGCAGCACTTTCACCGCGACCTCGCGCCCCAGCCGTATATCGCGGGCGCGGTAAACCTCTCCCATGCCGCCAGCACCTAGTGGCGCAATGATTTCGTAGGGGCCGAGTTTGGTGCCCGGAGTCAGCGTCATCGGTGGCTGAGAGTATAACCTTGCGGAACCTCCGCATGGTATTGCGCGTCGAGTGGAGGTCCTACACGCGGCAGGCCGTAGGAGTCTAGGCGAGTTGTCGCCTATTCGGAAGTTCTTGTTGTGCGCGATTTGCCTCAGGCCGTGCGTTAGACCTTGTCGGCAGATTCCTATCACCAGCGAATGGACGACCCGACGACACGGTCAATTCCCGACAGGTCGGATAATCAGAAACTACGTTCGGCAGATCGACTGGGACGTTTCGGTCGGGATGGGTGTTGGGAAATCCCCTTGTTGCCACCACTCCGGATAGGTGGTGATAATCCCGTTGACGACAGTTATCTGGAAACAAGCACAGCATGTGATTAGAGCGTTCTATGAAATGAAGATGCCAGGGGGAATGCTTCGCCCGCGACTGGAAGGCGCACGAGAAATGGACTTGCCGTCTAGCCCAGGTGACGCAACGAGGCGGCGTGATGTTCGATTTTCTGTAGATTCAGCGGTCATCGGGATGTTGTAACGGCGCTCTTCGGTTTCTGACGCAGACAGGCAGAATGGTTGTGTAGAGCCGACCATGGTTCTGATCTGAAACTATTCGCCTTGCCCACAAGGGAAAACAGGCCCTGCACGGTAGCAAGGCCTGTTTTTTGTAACCTTCTTAGTTATACGTGTCGATTTGCTCTTCCTATACCTTGTGTTTTTCTTCCACGGCTGGCCGCCTGGCAAGGTATAAGCCGTCTTTCGCACGCCTCAAAATCCAAAAACGCAAAGGGTCTCGGCTTCAATCGTTGAAGCAGAGACCCTTGTTCAGAACACTTGAGACGACATCTATCCTCCGCCTCCGTAATAGTCGGGTTCGGCGTCGGCTATTTGCTTCGTCCTCACGATCCACAAGCCATCACGATTTGTGACGTAGACAAGGCCATGGGCCTTGTCTTTTACAAAAGCCGTCACACCGGAAAGACTGCGGACCTCCTTAGGATCGGACGATGCGGCCGCTTCTGCCCCAGATGTCCCGAAGAGCGTGAGGGTATCGGTAACGATTTTCAATTCGGTGGCCGACGCTCCAGCAGCTCCCGCGGTCGTGGCGATTGTACGCGGCTGGCCTGGCTCACTGACGTCCAGTAGGGCGACGCCTGATGTGGAGTCGAGCCCGAGCAATAGATATTCTTTACTGTTTTTCTTAACCAACAGCATTCGAGTTACGGGGCCGCCGGAAAGCTCGACATGGGCAACCACGTTTGCGGACTTGCCTGTCGTCTTTATTGAGTTCGGCTTGGCGTGAATGGTTGGCGCCGCAACGATTCCAAGTGCAACAACCGCAATTGCCGCCCGGCGAAGACCTGTCGAAAACTTACTGCTTGCATTAACTTTCATTGTACTTTCCTCCTTGAATTTTGAAGCCCGTGCCCGATTTTCGAATGGTTCACTTCTTGCACGCCGCCAGATTTCTGGTTGCTCATGCCCGTCTTCCTGGATTACTGACAGCTCGCAACGTCGTTGTATGCATCATCTGAGGCGCATGCATGCTGCATTGCAGCCGCCGGCGCCCGGCTATTCCGGAGGATCCAGAGTCCCTCGCCGTTCGTGATGTAAACCAGATTGCGTGCGACATCCGCGAAAGTGCTTGTGACCCCGGAGAAACTTAGAATGGCCCGAGGATTTGCTGGATCGCTCAAGTCGAATACCTCTACAGTCCTCGTCGACAGAGGGGAGGCGGTTGCCATCGAGTCACTGTCCGGCCCTTCGGCGAGAGCGAGTTCACTACTGACCATTTGTAATCTGCCGGTGGGCGCCTCATTCGGCCAGGCCAAGCGTTTAATGACATTCGGCTGATCCGGATTCGTGACGTCAACGACCGTGAAACCCTCCTTCGAGTTCGCACCGAGATACAGGTACTGCTTGCCGCTATTTTCGTGCAGAAACACTTGGCTTGCCGGAGCTCCAGGCAGGGCTAGGTGCGCGACCAATGTCGCCGGCTGCTCGGAGGGCTTGACGGCTCCAGGTTTCGCTTTAGCGCCGGGCGCCGTCGCCGCGAAAAACGCGAGAAGCACAAGCGCATTGCAGATGTGTTCTCTTGCGAATGCTTTGTGAATGACTTTCATTACTTTCTCCTTCCATCTTGAAGTTCGTTCATCTTGTAAGACCGCTGGCTTGCGTTTGTTATTCCCACTTTTCACTATGCCAGCCACCCGGGCAGAGATTTCCTAGAGACGCCACATTGGTTACGCGCAGGGTCGTTCCCGTTCCTGGCCCGATCGGATTCGGTGGCAGCTACGACCGCCGCAACGTCGAGGAGCAGGTCCTGAAGAGCTAATGCAGGCGACGAATCAAATAAGAGGACTTTCTTTGCTGAAGCACCCGCAGAATGCCGAAGCTCATTCGTATCCGGAGAATTCCTCAGCGCGGATGTCTTCCTCAGCAATCCCTGAGCCGATAAGCATCTGTCGCATCCCTGTAACCATCCCGGGAGGGCCCGCAATGAAGTAGATCGGAACGCTCAGATCTGGAATCCACTTGGATAGCATCTCGATCGAGATTCGACCCGTCTCACCCTGCCAAGGTATTCTCACTTTTTCGGGTCGCGTGACCGTAGAGATGAGTTTGAAGCGGCCGTTACAGCGCTCTATTTTCTGTAACTCTTCCAGGAAAGCTGCCTCCTCGGGGACCCGAACGGAATAGAAGAGGATAATCTTGCGCGGGGACAGCGATTCGGCTGCGTTCCAGATGAGACTGCGAAAAGGGGCAATGCCGATCCCGCCGGCCAGGAACACCGCGGGGCGTGTGCCGTTCCGCGACAGAGTCAACGAACCGTAGGGACCTTGCAGGCGAAGCTCGGTGCCGAGCGGCAACGAATTCAGGGTGCGTTTGAAAGCGGTGGCGCGCAGGCGCGTCGCGACCATTAGATTTCGTTCATGCGGCGCGCTGGCGATGGAGAGAGCGCGAGTGTTGCCTAGGAGATCTGCATCGGTCGACGTTAGGAGCGTAAGGTTGGCGAACTGCCCCGCATTGAACTCAAAGCCCTCGGGCTTCCCAAAATAGAACGCGGTAGTGCCGGCGCAGAGATCCTTATGAGCTTGCAAGCTTACTTTGTAGAGTGGCATAGGTTTCTAGTCCCCTATTCATTCCGGCGCGCAAAAGATGCGCGGAGCCACCGTGTACCCATGACCGCGCCACGTGACCCCACCGATTAGAATGACCGGGACAGGAGAGCTTTTATTCCTGAGGGAATGGCCTGCGATAAGTGGGATTTTGCATTTGATTGCTGATGCACGCGTAGGCACTCAGTTCACAACTGCTGTTCTCAGTGAACTTGGCACCATGTCTCCGTTCATAAGAGCTGTCAGAGCTTGACGAAGGCGGCCCCGCGCACGCGATAAGCTTGACATCACCGTGCCTGCAGGCATTCCGGTGATATCTGCGATCTCTTTGTAGGACATCCCCTCGAGTTCGCGGAGAATAAGGACCTCACGAAAAGTCGGTGGAAGCTGCTCCAGCGCTTTTCGCACCAGAGCGCTGCTGTCGTTTTGGAGTACAGCTTCTTCTGGATTGAGAGCGCAAGAATCAGTGGGGAAAAGGCTTTCGTCAAATTCCGTGGCCTCTTGCAGAGGCCGGTTTGTATGCAACCAGGTATAGCATGTGTTACGGACAATTTTCATGAGCCATGCACGCGCATTGTCGCCACGAAAGCCGGGAAAGAATCGGAAAGCGCGTAAGTATGCTTCCTGGACAGCGTCCTGTGCGTCCTGCTCATTGCGCATCAGCCAGCGCGCGAGGTTGTAGGCGGCGTCAAGGTGCGGCAAGACCGCCTGGTCAAAATTCGGAAGTTGATTGTTCTCCAGCATTGAATCCTCCCTACAAGCGGTATCGCGTCCTTCTCGTCCGCTTGCGGGCATCACTATGGTTCGCACCGGAGATCGATTCAATGGACGGACAGTTCTTTCCCGCTGGAATGGAGGTCCCTTGGTATCTATCATTAAATAGTAGACTTACCGGAAAATGTCCCGACTCTTGTTCCAGCCAACTCTGCCTGGTGGTACACTCCCTTTCACCTGAGGTTCACCTCTCCATGCGAGAAGACCATCCGCTTCCCGAGCGGCTCCGATTCGGGGTCTTCGAACTGGATCTTCACGCTGGCGAATTGCGCAAGCACGGCCTGCGAGTTCGGCTTCAGGAACAGCCCTTCCAAGTCCTGGCGATGCTGCTTGAACACCACGGCGAGGTCGTGGCTCGCGAGGAACTTCAGAAAAAACTCTGGCTCGCAGACACTTTCGTGGATTTCGACCACGGGCTCAACAAAGCGATCAACAAAATCCGTGAGGCCCTTGGCGACTCCGCCGAGAGTCCCCGCTTTGTGGAAACTGTTGCTCGACGCGGCTACCGCTTCCTCGCGGACGTCAAAGACACCGATGCAGCTGCTGTTCGCAGCCCGGAACCCGCAACTCAGCCTCAGCCGGCGGCAGAAGCTCGTGATCGTTTGGATCTGCCTGGCAACATCGCAAAGGTCAAACATCTTCTGCCGTCACTTGCGTGGAAGATCCCGGTGTTCGCACTGCTGCTACTGATGGCATCTCTCGCGATCTGGAAGGTTCATTCCTGGAATCGCCCATCCCCGGTCATTCGCTCCTTGGCTGTCCTTCCGTTGGAAAGCCTTTCGAGCGATGCGTCTCAGGATTACTTCGCTGACGGAATGACCGACGAGTTGATTTCGAACCTCGGCCAAATCAGCGCGTTGCGTGTGATCTCGCGTACCTCGGTGATGGCTTATAAACACGCGCGCAAGCCTCTGCCGCAGATCGCTCGTGAGCTGAACGTGGACGCCGTGGTGGAAGGCACCGTACTCCGTTCCGGCGACCAGGTCCGCATCACGGCGCAGTTGATCGAAGCCTCTACGGACAAACACTTATGGTCCCAGAGTTATGAGGGTGAATTGCGGGATACCTTGGCGCTCCAGAATAAAGTGGCTCGAGCCATTGCAGATCAAATTCAAATCAATTTGAACTTACAGGAACAAGCTGCCCTGAAAAACGTAAAGGTTGTTAATCCGGAAGCTTACGTCTCCTATCTCAAAGGGCGCTATTTCTGGAATAAGCGAACGGCGGATGGTTTGCAGGTTGCCTTAGCTTATTTCAACGAGGCAATCGACGAGGATCCGAAATATGCCAAAGCTTATTCTGGCTTAGCCGATACCTATGCTTTGTTGGGAGACTGGCAGTATGCGGTGATGACTCCCAAGGAGGCACTCCCCAAAGCGAAGGCCGCGGCGATAAAAGCTTTGGAACTGGATAGCTCGCTCGGCGAAGCCCACAACTCGCTTGCATTTTGCTTGGATGGCTTCGACTGGGATTTGGACTCTGCCGGGAAGGAATTCCGGCGGGCCATTGAACTGAATCCAGGCTACGCAACCGCTCACCATTGGTATGCCTGGCATTTGAGTCTATTGGGTCGGTATGACGAAGCGATCGCGGAAATGAAAAAAGCGCAGAACCTCGATCCGCTCTCTCTCATCATCAACGCCGATTTGGCGGAGCTTCTTCTCCTTGCGCATTCCTATGACGAATCCATACAACAGAGCCGTAGGACGATTGAAATGGATCCCAATTTTGGTCTCGCACACAATCAGCTCGGCCAGGCATACATCCAAAAACAAATGTACGCCCCGGCGATCGCAGAACTCGAAAAGGCGGTCTGGCTTTCCGGGGGCAGCCCCACAAGCATCGCGAATCTCGCTCGCGCCTACGTTGCATCCGGCAGGCGAAGCGAAGCGGAAAAGCTTCTGAGTGATCTGAAGAAGCGCTCGAGCCCAAACGCTTCGCTTGCCTCGGAGATTGCCATGATTTATGCATCTCTCGGGGACAGGGATCAAGCGATGAATTGGCTCGAAAAAGGCTACGAAGAGCGATTCAACCCGGGCGTCCTGCTGCGGCCGGGCTTCGATCCTCTCCGCTCGGACCCGCGCTTTGAAGACCTCGTGCGCCGCATCGGCCTTCCTCGTTGAACTAGAGAATTGAACCTGGAATAAGACAGGCGCCTCGCCAGTCTAGATGTATGAAATCACGTTGTGACGAAATCTAGGAAGGGAGGAAATACGATGAGGAAAAGTGTGTGGATTGCGGGTCTGGCGGTGCCGGTGATGATTGCAATTGTGTTGCTGTTCAGGGGATCGCCAATCGTCACGGCGAATCCGCAGGAGGCTCCATCGAAGGCCGTGGAAGTGAAGATTGACAATTTCAGCTTTGGGCCGCAGACGCTCACGGTGGCTGTCGGAACAACGGTTATCTGGATAAACCACGATGATGATGCCCATAAAGTTGTAAGCAACGACGACGTATTCAAGTCCAAGGTGCTGGACACCGGCGAGAGGTTTTCTTACACGTTTACCAAGGCCGGGAACTACTCCTACTTCTGCTCGATTCACCCGAAAATGACCGGCGCGGTTGCGGTAAAGTGAGCGGCCGATGAGAGTAGATCCCTTCGACATCAAAACCGCTCTTCTGGCCAAACACGCGCAGCACGTGGTGGTGATTCACTTCCCGATTGCGCTGTTTCTCGGGGCTGTGGCGTTCGACTATGTGGCGCAGTGGACGAAGAACCGGACGGTGGCTGCCGCTGCGTATTTCAATTTGCTGCTGGCAGCAATCTCGACGGTGCCGGTGGTGGCCACAGGACTTGCGGCGTGGCAGTGGGCGCTCGAGGGGCAAAAACTAAAAGGGATCCTTTTGATGCACCTAGTTCTGGGATGCACATCGAGCGTGTTGATCTGGCTCGTGTTGTGGATCCACTGGCGCGCGCGGCGGCACCCGGAGGAATCCTTGCCGAACTACCGCTTGCCAATCGAAGCGCTTGCGGTGTCGATTGTCGTGCTGACGGGATATCTCGGCGGATTTCTCAGTGGCGTAAACATACCTGCTTAGACGCATCGAGTTGGCACGGAGAAATCTGCAACTATTTAATCTTTTTTCCTAAGTCCGACTTTGTAGTTGCAACCTCCAGGCGCGCCGATTTGCTTTCTTGCTGATTGGCTGTTAGCCGAACTTGGTTTCCATCAAAATTCCGAATCTTGGATTATGGATTGGGAGTTCCCTTTGTCCGCCTCAGGTAAGGGCCCCGGCCATGGCTTCGTGCGGGAAGGCTTCGGACACGCTTGCTTGCCGCGCTCAACGCGCCGGCGTCAGATAATTCCTCACCGCCAACTCCCCAATTTTCTTGCCCATGTCCTTGCCCACAACGGTTGAATTCCGATAGTGGATCCCACCGTAAACCCTGGCCGCGGAAACCTCTTCGGCCCATTCCTGTATGCTGGCCCATTTGTGCACAGCGCCGGGCGCAGCCGAACTCGTCATGCTTAACGAGACCGATCCCTTTCCAAGATCCGATTCCAGCACCGCCCGTACCGCCGCCGAAGTGATGCAGTGCGCGCACGGATATTCAGGATGCAGCGGCGTGTCAATCGTCGGTTCCCAGCCCGCGTCCCGGCTCGTCGCGTCATTGCCATCCAAATCCCCCTTGCGGATCGCTGTAATCGGCCGCCAGAAGTTGAATGTGTACTTCGCTTCGAAAACGGCAATATAGGCATCCGCCCCGGCCATCTCCACCAGCGCGAACAATCGCGCGTTCTCGATCAAGCTTCTTCCCGGAACCTCGGCCAGTTGCCGGACGATCGGGTCCCAGCTCTGAGGACCCGTAATCGCCCAGAATCGCGCGATTTCGGTTTGCTCTGCCGTCCGCGTCGTGCTCTTTTTTCCGCCCAGGTCTTTCACCTCGTTGTAATCCTGCGCCCATTGCGCGCTCGTCAAAGCCGGAGGAGCAGCTGGCCGGAACTGCGACCCGCGTTCCATCACCCACGGCGTTACATTGCCCCATTGCGACCCGATTGGAAGCGTTGTCGGCACATACACGCCTGGAGCCGTGCTCGGCCTGTACGTGTTCGGCGCATCGGCGCCGTCGGCCGCCCGCAACGCCAGAATTCTTCCAGCCACTTCTTCTCCCACGCCGATGCCGGCGGTCTTTCCGCTCCCATCCGGAATTTGCGCGAGTGATGTCGCATAAGCCTCATCGAGCGACGCTTTCTGCTCCGGAAAAAGTTTCACCAGCACCGCATGCGCTGCGGCTGTCCCCGCAGCCTCCGCCGAGCTACCCGCCGGCGCCGGAACCTTCACCTTGTACGGGGTGTACCGCCCTTCGATGGAATTAATTGCGTCGAACATGGCCACGTGCACCAGCGACATCGTGCGCGAACCCACAAACGGATATACTTTCGCTTCCGCCAGCGCCGCTCCCGCCTTCTGGTTCCACTCGGTCACCACATCCGCAGCGGAAGCCGCCGGCACGACCGACATTGCCGCAGCCAGAATCCATGTGCGAACTTGAATTGTGCTCATAGGCCTCTCCTTGAACCTGATTAACGAATTGATCCAAGCGGACGGCCAAGCCATTCTTCTTCTCGCGCCTAAGGGTTCAAATTGGCACGGATTCTACACCCGCGCACCGGCTTTTGCGACTCTCCCAGTCCCACTACCTTTGGTCATTTCGCCTCCAGGAGATCCCTCACAAGAGAATGACCCGGGAGTGGTGAATGATTTTTCTGGCGTGATATGATGCGTGCAAGCGAGGAGAGGGTCCTGAATCGCCTTTCGAGTTTGACGGAGGATTAGCCGATGACGCGCAAAATTTTCCTGGCTGCCGCAATATTCTCGATTGCACTGCTCAGTGGACTTGTCGTCGGATTGGTCCAAGCCCAGCGATCATCCGATCCCGGCGCGCCCCTACTGACCGTTGCGAATGGGGATGGCAAGGAAAGTGTTCCCGCATACCACGCTGAACCTCCGACGGGACCGCTGCCAGCCACTCTCGATCCAAAACAATTCTCCGGCGCGCAGGACCAGAACATCTACGCGCTGGCTGCCGAAGAGAGAGACGTCCTCTACCAGCAGCCGTGCTATTGCCATTGCGACCGAAACGACGGGCATAAGAGCCTTCTCGATTGTTTCGTTGACAGGCACGGCTCGATGTGTGACCTCTGCAAGAAGGAAGCCGTGTATTCCTATCTGCAAACGAAGGCTGGCAAAAGCCCGGCGCAAATTCGCGAAGAGATCATCAGCGGAAAATGGAAAGCGGTTGACCTAACGAAATACAACACGCCCAGTGCGACCAAATAAAAATCTCATTTGTCGCCTATGCAAGGAACACGTAATCCTTACATAGCCTCGGATCTGACGAAAAGTTATCCGCCGTAATTTCAATCAATTACAAGATGACCATTTGGAATGGCATTTGCGTCCTATATCGGCGAACTGATATGTCAGGAGGCGATGTAACGAAATTGCGAACGAATACATCTCACAATTCAGGGAGCACTTCTTTCAGGGCCAAGTAAACTTTGAGTCGAGATTGGAGAAAAAAATCATGAGCAAACCCTTGGGCCTTGTCTTCGGTTTTGCATTATTTTTTGCCGTGCCGGTCTTAGCGCAGGAGCACCATGAGGCTTCCGTCCAACACACCGAGCCGCACGCCAACGGAGGCCACATACCCCCAGCTCCGCCAGCGCGGAGTAGCCATGGTGCGAAGCCCGAGGTAGAAAAACGGCCAGACGGCCATGTGGACAAAACCCCCCACGTCAATAATGACCATTGGTACGGCCACGATAAGCCGAATGATGCGCGCTTCCGTATCGCGCATCCATTCGAGTATGGCCACTTCGAGCACTTTGGCCCGTCGTTCCGTTACAACGTCGAACGTGTTGATGTGAATGCTCACCGCTTCTGGTTCCCGGGCGGCTTTTCTTTTGAGATCGCCGCTTGGGACTGGCCGCTGGCTTCGGGCTGGTGCTGGAACTGCGGAGATGATTTCGTTGTCTACGAGGATACGGATCACCTCGGATGGTACTTGCTCTACAACATCCAGACCGGGGTATACGTTCACGTCCAATATCTCGGCGCCTAATTGAGCCGGAGCCGAGCATAGGGGCAACTGCAGGAGGCAAGGGTTGTGGCTCCGCACGCCGTGATCGTCGGGAGACAATCGCGTTTTTCGAGGACAGCATTCGTTTATCAGGTCATCCCTTGATTGACTCGAACGGGTGCAGGCCACCAAACTCGTAATTCCGGCCCTCTAATACATAATACGGAGGAGAGGTTTCAGTGCCTGAATTTGTCTCCAAATCGAATGGATTTGCATCGGCCAAAATCATGGCCGGACAATTCATTGGTGGGACTTGGCGTTCGATTGCCTTCGCGATCGTGTTTCTTTGCTTGGTCTGTTCGCGAGCCTACGGCGACGTCGGAGTTGTCCTCAACGAGTCGCTGGACACGAGCGTCGAATGGGTCACTGGATCAGGTCACACGTCCGTGTATTTCTCGCGAATCTGTCCGGAATCGCCCGTGAAACTCCGCCTCTGCAACCCGGGCGAGGAAGGCTCGGTGATGAGCAATTACATCAACCTGGGTGAGGACCGGGCCTATGAATGGAACATTGTGCCGCTCAGTGTGTACGTCTATGGCGTCGAAGATCCACGGGATCGTCCCATTTTTGGCTCACAAAAGGTGAAGGCAATTCTGGAGGATAGGTACCGCGACCGGATGTTGTCCGAATACTGCTCCGGGAAGAACTGCATGACGAGTGACAAGGCGGAGTGGAGAGAGATGGTTGGCGCCGGGATGTCGCGGAGCATGTATATTTTTGTTGTCCAAACCACGGTGCAGCAGGACCTCGACCTTATCGCAAAATTCAACGCGCTTCCAAACGAGAATCACTTCAACGGAGTAACGCACAACTGCGCGGACTTTACAAAGAACGTCATCGATACGTATTTCCCTCATTCGGCGCGCCGCGACCTGATCAACGATTTTGGAATGACGAGCCCAAAGGCGGTCGCACGGACTTTCACGCACTACGCTCTCAGCCATCCCGAATCGCAGTTCCGCGTCCTTCACTTCTCGCAATTGCCCGGCACAATCAAACGGAGCAGCGAAGCTCGAAGCGGAACCGAGCAGCTGTACCACTCGAAGAAACTCCTGATTCCCATGGTGATCTTCGCAGACTACGAATTGCCTGTGGTTGCTGCAGCGTACGTGTTCACCGGCCGCTTCAACCCGGAGCACGAGTTTGAGGCGCACCCAACCGCCCAGGCCACGGAGATCGGCAAACAGATTCAAGCCGCGAAGTCCGAGAAGGATATTACTCTCGCGGGCAAGTTGAAGGCTGTGGAAACGCAGGAGCGCGAGGAGGTGGTTGGCACGCCGGAGGAATGGAAACTGTATCGCGAGGAATTCGATTCCATCGTCAAGGAAGCCGTGCGCGAGGAGGTGATTCCGGATCGCGGCCACTTGAATCACTTTTTTAAGAATCTGGATGAGGCGGGCAAACCCTCTGCTGACTCCACAGGGGCTCTGTGGATGGAAATCTCGAACGGGGGTGAAACCTCCAAGGTGGGCCTGAGCGTTAACAATATTTTCGATCAGGGCTCCGACTCCCATTTGGCATTTGAGCTGCTTCTCGCGCGCATCGATCATGTGCTGAAGAGTCCTAAGCATAGCCGTGAGACGATGCTGGAATTCAAGGAGGACTGGGCGCTACTCCAATACGCCCGCACGAGGACCTCCCTGGCGAGTGCAGCCCTTCCTCCCCCGGCCTTTCGCAGCGCGATCCTCCCGGCCGTCGGGGATGAATAGGCCCGACGGGGCCTGGATCACTCTTCAAATCGCCGCCGTGCTCTCACCGAAGTTTTCGGCTTTATCAGCCCGGCAGCTTCATTTTCGCGCGAGCGCACATTCCTGATATGATTTTCTGTGGTGCAATCCGTGCGTATTTCGATTGGGGTTCTGTCCTTACTCGTTTCGATGTTCATTGCCTCGGGCCAGTCAGGCCCGGCAGGGCCTGCCACTGGGGCTGAGGCGACTGCAATTCCCCCTGTGATTGTTATCGGATTCGTCGGCGGCTACATCGCTCACGACAACCTCGTCCATGGCGGGGTCCAGCTCGCTGCGCATCTCCGCAAGGATTACCCTGCCGGCGTGTACGTGAAGGTTTTCGAGAATCATCGCGGCGAGGATGCGCACGGCGAGATCCTGCGCCTTCTCGATACCAACCACGATGGAAAGCTGTCACCCGAAGAAAAGCTGGGCGCCCGCATCATCATCTATGGGCATAGCTGGGGCGCGTCGGAAACCGTCACCCTGGCGCGGGAACTGCAAAATGACGGCATCCCCGTGCTTCTCACGGTCCAGGTGGATAGTGTCGCGAAATACGGCGAGGACGACTCGCTGATTCCTGCGAACGTAGCGCAGGCTGCCAATTTCTATCAGCCGAGCGGACTCATCCACGGTCGTCCCGAGATTCATGCAGCCGATCCCACGCACACGAAAATCATCGGGAATTATCGGTACGATTACAATTCGAATCCCGTCCATTGCGCCGGATATCCCTGGTTCGCCATTGCCTTCGAGTATTCGCACATTGAAATTGAATGTGACCCGAGCGTTTTGAATCGCGTCGAATCCCTGATTCGTTCGGAATTGCCGCCGCCGGCGACGAGCGGCGCAGCACGATGATTCATCGATGAAACTTCCCGCGTGTGGGTTAGGAAGTTCCTCGGAGGAAATGCAGGAACAGAGTGAGGTAACGCCTCACGTTTCTCGTGATGAGGAAATGTTCGCGAACATGCTCGTATCCATTTTCGCCCAGTTTTTGCGCGATCGCGGGGTTCGAAAGCAGGAAGCGAATTTGATATGCGGTTCCTTCGATCGAGTGAGCCAGCATGCCGGTGTGCTTGTGGATGACCTGGGTCGGGATTCCGCCCACCGCTGATGCCACAACTGGTTTCTTCTTCCAAAGCCCTTCCGTAACAGTAAGGCCGAACCCTTCGCGCAGGCTTTTCTGAATGATGATCGTAGAAGCGCGCTGCAGCGCGTTGATTTCGAGCGCACTCCAGGGCGGCAAGTCGAGGATGTGAATGTCGGGATCCTTTGCTGCGGCCTCGCGAACTTCCGCAAGCACGGCCTCGCCTTCGGGATCATCGGCAGCTCCTCCTCCCGCAAGGACGAGCTGGCAATCGAAATATCGCTTGGCAATCTGGTAGGCGCGCACAACTCCGACGGGATCCTTTAAACGGTCGAAGCGCGAGATCTGCGTGAGGATCGGCCGCCCGGAATCGATTTGGAATCGGTGCAACACTTCCGAAATATATCCGGGTTCGAGATCTCGATTCTTTTCCGACAGCGGATCGATCGAGGGATAGAAGAGATACTGGGGGATTGGCAATTGGCGCGAGAATGAAGGAGATGAAAAAATTCCGGCGTCGTAGCGATTGACGAAAGGTGCCAGGAAATTCCAGACGGCCGCATTTGGCTGCGACAGATCAATGTGGCAGCGCCAGATCCAGTGGCCCGCGTGGTTGTTTCGAGATTCGATTAATGCCGCAGGTTGCGGATCGTGAATCACGGTGAAATCGGCGTCAAAATGCATCCGGGCGCGATTCTGCTCGGAGTATGCGAGAAAGGTCTTGAAGCTGTCGTCCGGCATATCATACCGTCCGCCATGCAGCGCGTTGTGAAAGGCTTTAGTGATCGCAAAAAAATCGTCCCCGCCGGTGATCACGTCCCAGCGGATGGAAAGGCCGAGCTCGTCGATCAGAGGAACGATGCGGATCAACATCTCGGCAACCCCGCCGCCGACCGATGTGGAGTTGACCATCTGAATGGAGCGGCCAGCCAGCCGCGCCGCCAGCGCCCGCAGTTCGGCAATTTCCTCGTTGCCGAGCACGGCGGCGTAGTCCTCCAGTTTGTTTGTCCGAGCGAAGGTGTGCGTTTCGGTCATTTTCGAGTCTCTCGATCGATCAGAGTCAAGATTTGGGTACGGGCACTGTCCAGCGTGTTCGTGTAAATGTCGATTTGGTCGACCTTCCGCGCCAGTTCTTTGAGGTCGAGTTCTTTGGAAAGCCATTGCGAGAAATCATTGGTTCGCAGATGAAGCCGCAGGCGCGAGGTGAGAAAGTGGAATTGCATCGCGGCATGGGGCAATTTGTCGAGCCCCCCTCGGAACTCCTCGAGCGTCCAGGCCTGGTTTCCGAGAGGGATTTCTTCCTCCACCGTCTCGCAAAAAAAGAAGGGTTCGGACGCTGCCTGGCTGGCCTCCCGCTGATTCGCGAGGCAGTAGTCATTCAGCATGCGGCGCAAATCGCCTCGCAAATCCGCCAGGGAAACATAGTCGCGGATATCGAGAGACGCGAGCTGCTCTGCCAGAGCGGGGCGATTGCAGGAGTCTAGAACCCATTGCGCAAAATCGTTGGAGAACCCTTCCGTCAGAAAGTGGTGGCGTCCGAGGCTTTGAAACGTGTGGTAAAAGATTGAATCGTCGCTGCAATCCTCGATCGCCCGTTGCAATTGCATCAGGCTCGACGCTTTTTGATTGCCGACGCGAACCAGATAGGACGCCGTAACAAACTGAAACGCTTCCTTGGCCTTCAACGGAGTTCCCTTTCCAACCGGGTGAGAAAACGTAAGACTTCCCCGGGGTTTCTCAAGTAAAAGCGTGCTCCCGTCGAGCGGGCATTTCCAACTCTGATGGTGATCTGACTTTCGAGAGCGGCAAAGGCGGCCTCGTCCGTTGTATCATCACCCACGTAAACTGCAAGCGTTCCCGCGGGCAACCTCTTGACCAATTTCGACACCGCGGCGCCTTTCCCCTGGATCTCCGCGGGCACAACTTCCCAAACCTTTTCCCCCTCCAGCACGCGCAGCACACCGCGCAAAGGTGCGACGATTTGGAGAAGAACGCGATGGGCGGCCCGAACGGTTTTCGGTTGTGCGCCGCGAGAATGGACAGCGAAGCTAAGGCGTTTGTCTTCGATACGAATTCCCGTGAATGCACCCAATTCCAATCGCGCCATCCGCTTCGCGTGCAACAGAGACCGCTTCCCGGTTTTCCCCAGCTGCACGGGCGCGCCCGCTTGTTCAGACCCGTGCATGCCGAAGTAGTGAACGCCTTTCACGCCGATGGCTTTTCGCAAATAGCGAAGCCTCCTTCCGCTCACGATTGCGACAAACAGATTCCGGTGACGGGCCAATCGTCCGAGTGTGCGCTTTACCTGGCTCGCAAGCCGCACCTCTTCCGGATGGGGCCGGAAATTCACGAGCGTCCCGTCGAAATCCAGAAAGAGCGCCCGGTGACTCGCATCGCGCACACGCGAGGCGATTTCTTGCCAAGCCCGAAATAGGTGGCACGCGGAAGCGTTTGCGCGACGCGTCTTCTGGTCCCAGGTCCTCTTTTGAAAAGCCGGCTGGACTGGATTTCCTCGGATCTTAATTCTCTTCTCCTAAATTCCTTTACTCAGAAGTGCTGTTCTCCGGGCCCAACAAGACTTGTTTCCCTTCAGCTCGTTCAGGAAAGGTGGCTCACTTCCGATTCGGTGTCTTCGATGCGAATTTCCGAGAGCTCCGTGATCAGATTTCCCGCCCAGCGGTACACGTTGTTCTCCTTCACCGTGCGGCGCATGCGCTTCATGCGCGCCCGGCGGTCCTGCGGGTCCATTTCGAGCGCCGTTCGGATGGCTTCGCACAACTGCTCGACGTCGTACGGATTCACGATGAGCGCATCGGGCAATTCGCGGCTGGCGCCCGTGAATTGGCTCAGGATCAAGGCGCCTTCCTCGGCATCCTGCGCGGCAATAAATTCCTTTGCCACCAAGTTCATCCCGTCGTGCAGCGAAGTGACCATGCAGAGGTCGGCCGCACGATAATACGGCTGGATTTCGCGATGGCTGTGATGGCGTGTGAGTAGCACAATCGGCCTCCAATTCGGGGTTTGGAAGCGCAAATTGATCCGCGCCGCTTCTGCCTCCACTTCCGCCAGGAAGTCCTGATAGCGCTGGATGCGCGTGCGGCTGGGCGCGCCAATCTGAACGAACGCCAACTTACCCTTGTATGCTGGGTACTTTTCGAGGAAGCGCTCAATTCCGCGGAATCGCTCGACAAGTCCCTTCGTGTAATCAATGCGGTCCACGCCCACGCCAAGGAAGCTCGCTTCGCTGCCCAAGTGTTTGAGGAGCGACGATCGCTCTTCGTAGGGCGATGCCGGCGCGGGTGATTCCGATTCCTCGCGCTTTTCGCGAGAATCCACGCTGATCGGGAAGGGCCGCACGAACGTGGTCTGTCCGTGACGCTTGACCGCAAAGCGCTCCCACTCGATGCGCGATTCGAGCGCGCGGTCCACGGTCTCGAGGAAATTGTTGCAGTGCGCCTGAATGTGAAACCCGATGAGATCGGCGCCCAACAATCCATCCAGGAGCTCGCGCTGCCAAGGACAGATACCGAAAGCCTCCGGATTGGGCCACGGGATATGCCAGAAAATCGCGATGCGCGCATCCGGACGCGCTTCCTTGACTATTCGAGGAAGCAAGGCAAAGTGATAGTCCTGCACGAGCAACAATGGTTTTTCCGTCCCCGCCATCTCTTCCAGCACCGCGTCCGCAAACTTCCGGTTTGCGTCCTGATAGCTCTGCCAATCCGAAGCGCGAAAAATCGGGCGGGTGTGGGCGATATGACAAAGCGGCCAAAGACCTTCGTTCGAAAATCCGTAGTAGTAACCTTCTTCCATTTCCTTCGTAAGCCAGACGCGCCGCATGGTGTATTCCGGCTTTTCGGGCGGGACACGCAGGCGATCGTTCGGGCCCACTGTTTCCTTGTCGGCATCACCCGACCCGAATGCGATCCAGGTCCCATCGCACGCGCGGAGGATCGGTTCGAGCGCCGTGACCAGGCCGCTCGCGGGCACAATCATCTCGATCTTATTCTCGCGATGAACGTGCATGTAGGGCTCGCGATTGGATACGACGAAGAGAGAACTCTGCAGATGTTTTGTCTGAATGCTGACCCGCAACCGCTCCGGAGTCCACAGCGATTCGCCCGTTTCGCGCAGACGCGCTTCCTCTTCCGCAGCCGCGCGCGCTTCCGTGAGGCTTCGGGCCATATTGACAACTTCCTGCGATAATGGCGCGAGAAAATCCTCCTTCGGGAGTTTGGGACGAGGGTTCACGGTCCCTACGCGCAGGTCCTTCATCCACTTCGCGGTTCGCGAGATGGGCTGGATGATCGTCCACCGGATGATGAGAACCGTAACGAGCACGATCAAAAGCACCTGGGCGATCACGTTCCAAATGCTTCCGCGCCAGATGCTCTCGCTTTCCTCCTCGATATAACTGGTGTCGTGAAAGACGGCGAGTACGCCGACCATCGAGGAATTTTCGTGCAAAGGCAGGTAGTAGACGTGCATCGGCCTGTCGCCGACCTTGATGAATTTGCTTATTCCCGCGTCCTGGGCTTTTACTTGCGCCGGAGGAACGGGCAACGAATCAAATCGAGCCGTTAACGTGGAACTCTCTGCCAGCACTTTGCCTTGAGCGTCGTAAACGACGACGCCCTCCAAGCGTTCGCGGTTCCCAAAACGCTCGACGATATGCCGGAGCTGATCTCGCGAGCCTTTCTCCAAGGCTGGCTCGACAATTTCCTGCAAACTTTCGGCGAGGATTTCCGCCCGTCTTTCGAGGTCGGCCCGGAGGCCGCGTTTTTCCGAACGAACCTGATTCCTGGCCACGATGAATGTGACGAGAGAAATCCCCAGGACGAGGAATAAGATCAACCTCAAACTCAGTTTCACATTAATCCTCTGTTGGAGCGTGTATCGAATGCTGCCGGCACGTCAATCAGGTATTCAGTGGACAGCCTTTTCCGGGGCACAATCGATGCCATTCCTTAGCTTCTTATTCCCTTGTGATTGAATAAGTTGCAGGGAGATGCGATGCCAAAACATAAAGAAAACTCGACCCGGCTGCAAAATCTGCCTAGCGCAGCCGCAAGGGCCGAATCCTCGAAACCAACTTTTCATGCGCTCTCCCTACGCTTCCAGTTGGAGACAGCCCGGACGTCGAGACTTTAGTACTAGCCAATTGAGAAGCGCGGCCCATAGGCCGTATTCAAAGCCAGGGATACCCTACCATAGGTTGCCGATCAGTGGGACGGCAGCCGGGTCCCAGCGCAAGGGGATCGATGGGGACTGAGGGGAGTCAGAATGCGAACTGAGGGGTTCCGCAAAACCGCGCGTACTATCCAGATTCTTGCTGTGGCGTTGTTCTTCTGCCAGCCGCTTTGGGCACAACACGTTTTGGTCCTGCCGCTAGAAACAGGCGGATTCAAGCGGGAGCCAGTCACTTTCATGCGGCCCCATTACATCATTCACATGAAATGGGACCCGGCTCCATCCGGTCCTCCCGTTGACGCGTTCAACCCCTCACAGATGCGTCACGCATACGGATTCGATCAGCTCAGCAATCAAGGCGCTGGCCAGATCATCGGGATTGTGGACGCGTACGATGATCCGAACGTCGAAGCTGACCTCGCGGTATTCGATCAGCAATTCGGTTTGCCCGCGTGCACGAGCAGCAACGGCTGCTTCCGCAAAGTCTATGAAAGCGGCCGCCGTCCCGCAGCCAACAGCAATTGGGCCGTAGAAATCGCGCTGGACGTCGAGTGGGCTCACGCCATGGCCCCACAAGCCACAATTCTTCTTGTCGAGGCTTCCTCCAACAGCCTCAGCGATCTTCTTGCATCCGTGACCGCGGTCGTGCGCGGCGGCGCTTCGGTCGTATCGATGAGTTGGACGGTGGCTGAATTCTCAGGCGAGCGCAACCAGGACAATCATTTTGTGTCGAATGGAGTTACGTTTCTCGCTGCAACCGGTGACGCAGGCACCGGCGTGGTCTATCCCGCCGCTTCTCCGGACGTGATCGGTGTCGGCGGGACCACGTTATCTCTCGACGCGAACGGCAACTATCTGAACGAAGCGGCATGGAGCGACAGTGGCGGCGGATTGAGCGCCTACGAACACGAGCCTGTTTTCCAAGCGCAGTTCGCAATTCCGGATAATTCTCGCGGTCTCCGCGGGGCGCCGGACGTTTCCTACAATGCAAACCCAGCGACGGGCTACGCCGTCTACGATTCACTGGGCGTTAATGGGTCCGGGGGATGGCTGCAAGTGGGAGGAACCAGCGCGGGAACGCCTCAATGGGCTGGCTTGATCGCGATCGCCAACTCAATGCGCGCTGCAGCGCGTAAAGCGCATCTGAACAGCACGAATACTTCCCTCTATTCCATTGCGAAATCCGGCATGGCGACGAATTTCCACGCTGTCACGCAAGGTGACAACGGCAGCTGCGGCGCCGTTTGCAATGCGACGGCCGGTTACGACTACATCACCGGCCTCGGCACACCGCAAGCCAAGGAGATCATCTCCGCACTCGCAGCCCAGAACTAAAATAGGAAATACCGCTGCGCCAGAGGCAGAACGCGGTCGGGCTCGCACGTGACGAGCGCGCCGTCCACACGCACTTCGTAGGTCTCAGGATCCACTTCGATATTCGGCGTGGCGCGATTGTGTACCATGTCTTTCTTGCCGATGTGCCTGCAATTCCGAACTGGGACCGTGATCTTGCGAAGCCCCAATTTCTTCGGAAGCCCCGCCGCGAAAGCCGTCTGTGAAATAAACGTAATGCTGGTGGCGGCCGTTGCGCCGCCGAAGCTGCCGAACATCGGGCGATAGATCACCGGCTGCGGCGTGGGGATGGAAGCGTTGGGATCTCCCATCGCGCTCCAGGCGATGAATCCTCCTTTGACCACCATCTCCGGCTTCACTCCAAAAAACGCAGGTTTCCACAACACCAGATCCGCGAGCTTGCCAGGTTCGATCGAGCCAATTTCCGCAGACATGCCATGCGTGACGGCTGGATTGATCGTGTATTTCGCGACGTAGCGTTTCGCGCGGAAATTGTCGTTGCGGCTGGAATCTTCCGGCAGCGAACCGCGCTGGGTTTTTCATCTTGTGCGCCGTTTGCCAGGTGCGCGTGACCACCTCGCCGATCCGGCCCATGGCCTGCGAATCGCTCGAGAGCATGCTAATCACGCCCAGGTCGTGCAGAATGTCTTCGGCGGCGATCGTTTCCGGGCGGATGCGGCTTTCAGCGAAGGCCACGTCCTCGGGAACTTGCGGGTTCAGGTGGTGGCAGACCATGAGCATGTCGAGGTGTTCGGCGATCGTGTTTACGGTGAAAGGCCGCGTCGGGTTGGTCGAAGACGGAAGAATGTTTGGGAACGAAGCGATGCGAATGATGTCCGGCGCATGGCCTCCGCCGGCTCCTTCGGTGTGATAGGTGTGAATCGCACGTCCGCCGATGGCATCCACCGTCGCTTCGAGGAATCCCGCCTCATTGATCGTGTCGGTGTGAATGGAAACCTGAACGTCGAACTCGTCGGCTACATTTAAGCAGGCATCGATGGCCGCTGGCGTTGTCCCCCAATCCTCATGCAATTTCAGTCCGCAGGCGCCGGCTTCGACCTGTTCGGCGAGCGGCGCTCGGGTGGCGGCGTTCCCTTTGCCGAGGAATCCGAAATTCATGGGCCACGCTTCGGCGGCTTGCAACATTCGCGCGAGGTTCCAGGCTCCGGGCGTGCATGTCGTCGCAGCAGTGCCGGTGGCGGGACCTGTGCCGCCGCCGATCATCGTGGTGATGCCGTTCGAAATAGCTTCGTACACCTGCTGCGGCGAGATGAAGTGAATGTGGCTGTCCACTCCTCCGGCCGTCACGATCAGATTTTCTCCCGCGATCACCTCCGTGGCCGCGCCGATCACGAGCTGCGGATCGACGCCGTCCATCGTGTCCGGATTTCCAGCCTTGCCGACCTTCACGATTCGCCCATTTTTAATGCCGATGTCGGCCTTCACGATTCCCCAGTGGTCGAGGATCACGGCGTTGGTGATGACGAGATCGAGCGCGACTGCTTCCTTGCCAGGGGTGCCTTCGCGGACAGCGCCGGAGCTTTGGCCCATCCCGTCGCGGATCACTTTTCCGCCGCCGAAAGTGGCCTCGTCGCCGTAATGCGCAAAATCCTTTTCAATCTCGATCACCAAATCCGTGTCGGCGAGACGAACGCGGTCGCCCTTCGTTGGGCCGTAGAGATCGGCGTACGTGCGTCGAGGGATTTTCAAGCTCATCGGGATTTATCCCCGCCCGTGAATTGAAAGCCCGCTACTCGTGCACGCTCGAGCGCGCGATCGCGTGCGCCCGGGGCGCCCAGTTCGCCGTTCACGAGTCCATTGAGACCGTAAATCGCGCGCCGGCCTCCGAATCCCGTGAGTTCGACTTCTTTTTCCTCGCCCGGCTCGAAGCGTACGGCGGTTCCTGCGGGAATGTTGAGGCGCATGCCGAACGCGGCACCGCGGTCGAACGAAAGGGCGCGGTTCGTTTCGAGGAAATGATAATGGCTACCCACCTGGATCGGCCTGTCGCCTGTATTTCTCACGAGCAACCGAGCCGTTTCGCGCCCGGCGTTGGCCTCGATCGGCCCCGCCGCGTCAACCAGAAAATATTCTCCCGGTTTCATGCTTCCTCCTTTGCATCGTTTCCCCAGCAAACTTTCGAGTTTGGCGAGCGACTGCTAAGGGATCGGATCGTGGATGGTGACGAGCTTGGTGCCGTCTGGGAATGTGGCTTCGACTTGGACCTCGTGAATCATTTCGGCGACGCCTTCCATCACCTGATCGCGCGTCAGGATTCTCCCGCCGAAGCCCATGATTTCCGCGACGCTCTTTCCGTCGCGGGCGGCTTCCATTACCTCAGCGGAGAGAATGGCGACGGCCTCGACGTAGTTGAGCTTCAGGCCGCGAGCCTGACGTCGGCGAGCGAGGTCGGCGGCAACGACGATCATTAGTTTCTCTTGTTCGCGCGGAGTCAGATGCAATGTTGCCTCCTATTACGAAAAAATGAACCTTCAGTGAGCTAAATGCGCTCGCTTCAAGATGACGATGCTCATCGCATCTTCAATTTACCTTGCGAGGTGGCATGGCCTCACGGCCGTACAAGAGTATTTTCGCGGCGCGCCAAATCGCGTGCAATCCCGGAAGCACATCTCGCCCGTGACGCGCGAGGCAGCGAACAACAAGGCCATGCTCGACGAGAGTGCTCGTGCCCCAGAGCGTTTCGCTAGGACGTGTAAGCCTGGCGGCAACTTCCCGCAGCCGCTGCTCCGTAGCAAGCCAGTCGTTCGAGCCCAGACCGACACGGCAAATATAAAAAGTGGACCAATACCGGTGAAGTCCCATGCGGCCCAAAGACGGCACAGAATGTTCGTGGGGTTCGAGCCGAATGCGTTCGGCGGCAAGAAGCCGGCCCGCGGCCACAACATCGGTCTTTGTCTCAAGAAGGTCGTACTCGAAGATCTCGCCGCGCGCTTCGCGTCCGGGCGCGAAAATTTCCCACCAGAACAGTCCAGCGCCATAGGCGAGTTCGATTGACGTTCGTTGCGAGAAGCGAGCGCCTGCGAAGGGAATGATTGCGTCCGGAACGCATTCGAGGAGCGCATCTTCGCCGACGGTAATTTCGTTGCGTTGGACGGTCGAAGCTGCATCCTTTCGCGGACGATAGATGCGTGTGGCGCCGGTGGTCGTGAGTTGCACGCTTGCGCCGGGACGGACGCAGACGGAAAGAGAGAGGTCGTCGCCGCCGAGAAGGCCTCCCGATACGTTGTGAAGGTGAACCAGTGCTGCGCCATCTTCGAGCGCGAACGCGCGCACGACTTTGAGCGGCGGATCCTGGTGGCTTCGAGCGAGCACGGTCCGCCCGGTTGTTTCTTCGCGTTCGAACTCGAGACGGAGCGAAGCCTGCACGCGGCTCGGCACAGGAACGGCAGAAAGCGTTTCGGGCGCGGTTTCGTTTCCGAGTGCCATCGTTTCCGTTCCTCGGCTTCAACTGATGAACAAACGAGTCGGAAGAGCCGGGTGCTCCATCGCGCCCCAGTCGAGCAACGGCGTGAAACAGCAGACGTCGTCGAGCGTGCACCGGGCGCTGCGCGCCGCAATTTCCACAATCGCGAGTTTCAAATTCCAAAGAATTCGCGTGGCCTCACTCTGCCCGAGCGGCAGAAGACGCTGACACGCAGAGATGAGGTTTGCGAGGGATTGATGCAAGAACGCGAGAGCGGCGCGATCTTCGTCGAGCGAAAGCACGCCGGCTGCGAGGCCGAACGCCGGGCTGTGATGGACCATGCTGCCACTTTGCCGGGAGGCTTCGATGGCCTCGCGGAGCAGCGGGAAATCTCCAAGCGCGAGGACAACCTTCAGAAAATTACGGCCGAGCGCAGCGCTTCCCGTGCGGCTTTCACGCGCCGGTTTGAGCGCACTCAGCTGATCGTTGATTTGAACCCAACGATCTCCTGAAAACTTTCGTGTGCCCGCGGCCGAAATCCGAAACGACTCGCGGCAGGAGACCGCTTCGACCATTCCCGCTTCTTGCAGATAGCCATGAAAAAAGTCCGCCAGACCGTCCGGTTTTAGAATCTCCTGAGCGGCCAGGGTTTCAAGCCCGAACGAATGGGCGAGCGAGCCAATCGGCAACGCGGAGTCCGCGAGGTGCAAGAGTCGCAGTTCGGCGAGCTCGAAATGGAACAGATGAGCTTCGCGCGTTGGGTCCGGGTCCAAGGGGTCGTTCCTCAGTTGTGGGGATGCCCGTGATCGTGCCCACCTTCATGGATATGTTCGGGGCTATGTTCGTGGCCGTGTTCATGGGGATGGCCGACGTAGGGGCTATGTGCATCGATTACGGCGTGCCGGGCACTGGAAGGCTGCGTCAGCTTCTGCTCGAGCCACTCGACGACGGCGTCCAGTCCTACTTCGTCTCTCAGGTTCGTAAACACAAAGGGGCGATCGCCGCGCATCTTCCGGGAGTCTCGGTCCATCACTTCGAGAGAGGCACCAACGTAAGGAGCGAGATCGATTTTGTTGATGACGAGAAGGTCGGAGCGGGTGATGCCGGGGCCACCCTTGCGGGGAATTTTGTCGCCCTCGGCTACGTCGATCACGTAGAACCAGATGTCGACCAATTCCGGACTGAACGCAGCACCCAGATTGTCGCCGCCGCTTTCGACGAAGACCAATTCGAGGCCGGGAAGAGAATTTTCAAGCTCGGCGATGGCCTGCAGATTCATGGAAGCGTCTTCGCGGATCGCGGAATGAGGGCATGCGCCGGTTTCGACACCGCGCACGCGCTCGGCTGGGAGCGTGCCCTGGCGGAGGAGGTACTCGGCGTCCTCTTTGGTGTAAATGTCGTTGGTGACGACGGCGAGATTGTAGCGCGGCCAAAGACGCTTGCTGAGTTTGTCCACCAGCATGGTCTTGCCGGAGCCTACGGGTCCTGCGATGCCCACTCGAAAAGCCCTCGCCGAATCGCGATCGTTCATGGCCAACCCTTTTTGCCTCCGCGTGGGAATTCCCGCACTGCGGTTTCGCAAAGTATGAGCAGAAAACGGAAATCGTCAAGAGCTTTCGCAACTGAGCGGCGGGGCGATCTCTCGGGGACAAAAAAAGACCCCACCCTTGTTTTTCAGCAAGGGTGGGGATTGTCCGCACAGGAGGCTGGCGGACGAAACATCCGAAAGCCCTCCGCGAGAAGACTCTCGGATGAATGGCAAGATTGTCGCTGCCCGTTACTGCACGACCAGTCGCGTGAACGGAGAGACGTAGGCCTCCAGGTAGACCAGCACTCCCACAAGCGCGGCTAGCGCAATGCTATGGAAGAAGACGAAGCGCAGAATGTCTCCTTCGTGGCCATACCATTCGGTCGCGGTGCTGGCGACGACGATGCTCTGCGCGTCAATCATCTTGCCCATCACGCCGCCGGCGCTATTGGCCGCCGACATCAATATGGGTGACACACCCACCGCCCCGGCTGAAATTTTCTGCAAGCTGCCGAACAGGACGTTGGACGCCGTGTCCGAACCCGTAAGCGCCACACCAAGCCAGCCCAGCATCGTCCCGAAGAAGGGATAGAAGCTTTTGGTACGCGCGAACGCAAGGCCCATCGTTGCGTCTAGGCCGGAATAGCGCGTCATGTATCCGATGGCTAGCATGGCGGCGATCGTAATTAAAGAGAATCGGACTTTGTAGAACGTCTTCCCATATTGCTTCAGGATGGCAATGGGACCGAGTCCCATCACGAATCCGGCGATTATAGCGGCCAGCAGGACGCCGCTGCCGGTTGCCGTAATCCAGTTGAACGTAAAGACGGCACCTTCCGCAGCTGGCTTCGCCACCACGGGCGGAACGCGCAGAATCATTTTGTCGAGACCGCCGACCGTATGTTTCACGATCGAAAGACCGTCCAGCGCCTTCTTGACCGAAGGAAGGCCCCAGAGAAATACGAGAACACTGAGAATGGCCCAGGGTATCCAGGCCTGAACGACTGCTCCGGTGGAGTGGCCATGTTTAGCGCGCGCCTCACGGCCCGTCTCAACTCCTTCAAAGCCCCAGATCTTCTTGGGCTGCCAGACCGTCAGCAACACGATGACTGCGGCCATCGATATCATGGCCGCGACGACGTCCACAAGCCATGGCCCGTGGTAGTTGGAGACGAGGTATTGCGGGATGGCGAAAAAGATTCCGGCCACTGCCACCGCGGGCCAAACTTCAATCATCCCCTCGAATCCGGCAAAGGCCCATATCAACCAAAAGGGCACAATAACGGAGAAGAAGGGCAAGATGCGCCCGACCATGGCGCTCAGTTTCAGTAGGTCGAGGCCGGTGACACCGGCGAGCGCGATGATGGGCGTCCCAATCGCGCCATACGCAACCGGCGCTGTGTTGGCAATCAGCGAGAGGCCGGAGGCTTGAAGCGGCTTGAAGCCGAGTCCAATGAGGATCGCGGCCGTAACCGCAACTGGAGTCCCGAAGCCAGCCGCGCCCTCGAAAAACGCCCCGAATGAGAATGCGATTAAAAGGAGCTGCAGGCGCCGGTCCTGCGTGATGCCAGTCATGCTGTCCTGCAAAACCTTGAAGCGGCCGGTGGTGACGCTCATGTCGTACATGAAAATGACGTTGAGGATGATCCAGCCGATGGGGAAGAGACCGTAACAAGCGCCCAGCACAGTCGCCCGGAAAGCCATGTTGCCAGGCATGCCGAAAACTGCGATGGCGACGATTTCCGATGTCGCCAAGCCCAAAAGCGCGGCCCAGTGGGCTTTCACGCGGAAGATCGCGAGCGCTCCGAGAAGAACGACGACGGGAAGCGCAGCAATAATCGTCGAAAGCCACCAGTGGCCCGTCGGATCGTAGACTTGAGTCCAAGGCATCGGTGTCATTGGTGCTCCTCCAGCTTTCAAGATGAACGAACTGCAAGAAGTTTTGGGACACGCATCTTCTTGCGTTCATTCATGACGGGGATGAATTCGTGCCGCGACCCGTTGAATTACTACCGTCCCGCGCCCACGGGTTTTCGATTTGCCCCTACTAAGTGAAGATCCAGTCAGTTGATTGCCCTATGGGGGCTTCGTATATCTCTGTGAAAGTGATTTGTCAAGGATGGGAAACGAACGGATGAGACGGGGGACGAAGAAGCTTCGTTCCTCGGGCGACTTTCAGACTCCTGAAGGATTACAGTTCAGGCTCGCACGATCGAGGGCGCGTATCGAGTCAGTGAAGTAAGTTTCACTTTCCCTTCGATGTCCTCTCAGTACAGTGGCTTCGCTTGGCCTCAATTGGTCCCTCGGGACAGTAGTTTCTTCCGCCCCGCGCCGGTAGCATCCCCCTCATCAAAAAACGAGCGCCGCGATCCTGGAGGTAGCGCCCGCACGCGGGCTTTCGCCTCTTCTCGAAAAGATCGGGTGTCACTTGGAACCTGGAATTCCCCGGGCCCTCAGCCCTAATGCGAAAGCAGGGAATCGAAACTAGGTTCAACAACACATCGGCCGTCCCAGCCGGTCGATAGGCCCCCCAGCCTAGAAAGACGAGACCAAAGGATATGAAACGAGCCGTAGGATTTCTCATTCTCACGTTTCCATTCGTCTTTGCCGCTGTCTCGACGCGGCAAGACCTCCGAGACCGACCACAAACGCAACAACAACTACCCGATGGAAAGGGAGGCCGCATATGAGAGCCTTGAGGATCGTCACGATTGTCCTGACCGTCGGGGTGTTGTCTCTGGCGACGAGCATGCTCGTGCAAGCGCAGCGGCAAGGCAGGGGCCGCGGCGCATCGGCAGCACGTGGCGTAAGGGATCCAGGCGTACGCGCCGATGCAGTTGACGCAGGCCAGCCCTTCCCGAATCTTGACCAAACCTATGGTGCAACTGAGTACTTTACGAACGGGTTCGGCCGTTTCCAAGAAATTGAATCCGTTCAAAACGGAACCAACAACGGCCTGGGGCCGCGGTTCAACGAAAACCAGTGTTCGAGCTGTCACGCACAGCCGAACGTTGGCGGATCAAGTCCGAGTGCGAATGCTTACCCATTTCTCGGACAAAATCCCCAAACCCAAGTCTACTTTCTCAACGGTGCGCAGAATAACCTCCCATCCTTCATTACGCCCGAGGGGCCGGTGCGAGAAGCCCGGTTCGTAAACCTCCTGAATCCGAACGGCTCAGTCAACACTTCCGCACCCGACGGCGGCGTTCATGATCTGTTCGTGATTACCGGGCGCACGGATGCAGGAGGGTGCAACATCCAGCAGCCGAATTTTCGTGGTGCAGTGGAGCAAGGCAACGTGATTTTCCGGATACCTACGCCGGTATTTGGCGCCGGCTTGATGGAGAACATCTCCGACCAGAGCATCCTTGCCAACATGAACTCCAATTCCCATGCGAACCAGATGCTCGGAATCACAGGCCATCCAAACCACAACGGAAACGACGGCACGATATCCCGATTCGGCTGGAAGGCTCAGAATAAGTCACTCGAGATATTCGCCGGCGAGGCCTACAACGTGGAAATGGGTGTCACGAATGAACTGTTCCCGAACGAGCGTCCCAGCCCGGACGAAGAACTGCAGGGTGGGCTCCCGGCGAGCTGCCTCTTGAATCCAACACCGGAAGATGCCACAAACTTCTCTCCCACGTCCTCCGGCGGGGATGCGGCGTCGCAGAACGCCCAGATTCCCAGTGACGTCGTGCAGTTCGCGATGTTCATGCGGCTCCTGGCGCCCCCGACTCCCTCGGTTTCGGGAATCCCGGGCAACCCTTCGCCTCAATCGATCGCGATCGGCCGCCAGGCCTTCAACTACGTCGGGTGCAACTCATGTCATACAACGACGCTCGTGACGGCGCAGTCCCCAATTCCGAGCCTGAGCCAGGTGCAAGCGAATCTGTTTTCCGATCTGCTCGTTCACCACATGGGGACGAATCTGGCTGACGGAGTCTCTCAAGGAACTGCGGGGCCGGATGAGTTCCGTTCCGCGCCTCTATGGGGTCTGGGGCAGCGCATTTTCTTCCTCCACGATGGCCGCACGACGGACCTTGTCGATGCCATCGAGGAGCACGACAGCCAGGGATCAGAAGCGAACACGGTCATCCAAAACTTCAACAACAACCTCACACCACAGCAGCAACAGGACTTGGTGAACTTCCTTCGCTCTCTCTGACCCTCACCGGGCCGGAGAAGACCGCCGTTCTGTGGCCACGCGAAAAGCGTGGCCACAGAACCTGCGTCCAAGCTCGCCCTAAACTTAATTGACACCGGCTGGTAACGCGAAGATAATGGCGCCGTTTGAGTGCGTCATAGGGTGCGTGTTGGATGACACTCGGCGCAGTAAGTGCCGGCCGGAGCTTCGAGCACAACGTGAAAAGTTTGCTCAAGGGGCGGGGCGGTTTCGGGCATTTCGCTACATCTCCCATCGCGGTTGATTCGCTTTCTTACCTTTTCTGCCAATCGCCCCTTTTTGCAAATTGCGAACACATGCGCCTGGTGTATTTATCGACAGATGCTGCGAAGCTTCAATCCTTTTTTGGACCGCGATAGGACGCTTTTCGATTTCTGAAGGCTGGAGGGCATGGCCATGGAAACCAGTCGGCGAGATTTCCTGAAGGTCGCGACAATCGGCGGAGCGGCCGCCAGCGTGTTCGGGTTCGATCTGGCTCCCGCTTACGCGGAGGTCCACGAGCTGAAGATCTCTCGCGCGACGGAGACACGCTCGACGTGCCCCTATTGCGCCGTGAGCTGCGGCGTCATCATTTACACGCTGGGCGACAAAGCTAAGAACGTCACGCCTCAAGTCATTCATGTCGAAGGTGACCCCGACCATCCCATCAATCGCGGTACGCTCTGCCCCAAAGGAGCTTCGCTCGAACAAGACATCATGAACGAGCGGCGCCTCCTGAAGCCGCAAGTGCGCCGTCCGGGAGCCACCGATTGGGCAGACATTTCCTGGGACGATGCTCTCAACGAAATCGCGGCCCGCACCAAGAAAACCCGCGATGACACATTCATCGAGAAGGACGCCAACGGGAAAACGGTGAACCGCTGCGAGGGCATAGCTTTTACCGGCGGCTGCACCGATACAAACGAATTCAACTATCTCGTCGTCAAAAGTATGCGCAGCATGGGGGTCTGCTACATCGAAAACCAGGCCAGAGTTTGACACGGCCCCACGGTCTCAAGTTTGGGACCAACGTTCGGACGCGGGGCGATGACTAATGGCTGGATCGACATCAAGAACACCGACATGATGTTGATCATGGGTGGCAATCCTGCCGAGAACCACCCCTGCGGCTTTAAGTGGGCCATCGAAGCAAAACGCAACCGCAATGCCAAGATGATCGTGGTGGACCCGCGCTTCACGCGGACCGCATCCACCGCTGACGTCTTCTGCCAGATTCGCGCCGGGTCGGACATCGCCTTCCTCGGCGGTATGATCAGCTACGCCATCGAAAACAGCCGCGTCGCCAAGGAATACCTCGTCAACTATACGAACGCCTCGTTCATCATCAAAGAAGGCTTTAAGCTGCCGGAGGACGGTCTTTATTCCGGCTTTAATCCGGCCACCATGGCGTACGACAAGTCCACTTGGAACTATCAGGAGGGTGGCGATCTCACTGGGAAACCTGTGGCGCCTGAATCAACGACGAATGCAACTCCTGCGCATGCGGTGGTCCCGCCAAAACCGGCCGTGCCCGGGCAGCCGCCGCCCCCGCCGCCGACGCTTCCACCAAACGTTTCGTATGACCTGTCGCTCCAGCATCCGCGATGCGTCTACCAGCTCTTGAAGAAGCACTATTCGCGCTACACGCCGGAAACCGTCGAGCGCATCACCGGCATTCCGAAAGACCAGTTGCTGAAAGCCTACGATCTGTTCACGTCCATCCGCAAAGACGGCGACACGAAGAAGGTGGCCACGATTATCTACGCCGTCGGTTGGACGCAGCACACCTTCGGAACGCAAATCATCCGCGGGGCAGCCATGCTGCAGCTCCTGATGGGGAATGTGGGCCGGGCCGGCGGCGGCGTGAATGCGCTCCGAGGCCACTCGAACATCCAGGGCGCCACCGACATGGCGGGCATCTTCGACATTCTGCCGGGCTACCTGAAGATGCCGAACCCGAACGATACGGACCTCGCGACTTTCGTCAAGCGCACGACGCCCACGTCATCAAAGCCGGCGCCTTGGGATTCGTTTAATTATTGGTCGAACACGCCGAAATTCACCGTCTCGTTGCTCAAGGCATTCTACGGCGACGCCGCCACAAAGCAGAACGACTGGGCCTTCGACTACCTTCCAAAGATCGACCGCAACTACGGCTGGACCCAGATCTGGGATCACATGTACCGCGGTGACGTGAAAGGCCTGTTCGCCTTCGGCATGAACGGCGTGATGATCGGCCCGGATACTAACAAGAACATCGAAGCGTTGAAGAAGGCCGACTGGCTCGTCGTCGGAGAGATCTACGCGGATGAAACGAGCGAATTCTGGAGAGCGCCGGGAATCACCACGGACGAGATGAAGAACATCAAGACGACGGTCTATCGGCTGCCCTGCGCCGGCTTTGCGGAGAAAGATGGGACGATGGTCAATTCCGCCCGTTGGCTACAGTGGAAGAACGCGGCCGTGCCTCCGCCGGGCGATTGCCGCCTCGACCAGGACATCTTGGCGCAGATTTACCTCAAGGTCCGCGCCCTCTATCAAAAGGACGGAGGAAAATTCCCCGATCCCATTCTGCACGCCACGTGGAGCTACACGGATCCGCAGCATCCATCGCTTTCCGAGGTAGCAAAAGAAATCAATGGCAAGGCGCTGGCCGACCTCCAAGACCCGGTGACCAAGTTGGAGATCAAGACTGGCCAGCAACTGCCCGGATTCTCCTGGCTAAAAGATGACGGAACCACGTCATCCGGCAACTGGCTCTATTGCGGCTCATGGACCGAAGCTGGCCCGCTGCTGGCGCGTCGCGGCACGGACGATCCTTCAGGGCTTGGAATTTATCCGAATTGGGCCTGGTCTTGGCCGATGAACCGCCGCGTTCTCTACAACCGCGCTTCTTGCGATCTGGAAGGCAAGCCCTGGGATCCTTCGCGCAAACAGGTCTGGTGGAATGAAGGCGCCCAGAAATGGGTGGGCAATGATGTTCCCGACTTCAAGCCCGATTCCCATCCGAAGGACCACATGGGGCCCTTCATCATGAATCCGGAGGGTGTGGGGAGGATCTTCGGGCCGCTCGGGGCGTTTGCCGAGGGTCCGTTCCCGGAGCACTACGAGCCGTTTGAAAGCCCAGTCAAGAATGTGCTGCACCCTGAGCAATCGAATAATCCGGTGGTGAAGAAACTGAGTACCCCTGCCGACAAGTTCGGCACGCCCGACCAGTTTCCAATCGTTTGCACCACCTATCGCTTGACCGAGCAGTATCACTACTGGACGAAGAACAACCCCATGAACGTTCAGCTCATCCCCGAGCCATTCATCGAGATTTCCGTGGAGATGGCGAATGAGATGGGTATCTCGGGGGGCGAGAAGATCAAGGTCACGAGCGCACGCGGCGCCTACATCGCAAAGGCCTTCGTCACTCGCCGCATCAAGCCGATGACGATCGACGGCAAAAAGGTCTACCAGATCGGCATTCCGATCCATCAGGGTTTCCGCGGCATTACCGAAGACGCAGATCGAGATGCCCGGACGCCTGCCAATTTGCTTTCGCCAACCGTAGTTGATCCGAATGCCTATACCCCTGAATTCAAGGGCTTCCTCGTGAAAGTCGAAAAGGCTTAGGGGGAGCGACGATGATCCAGTCGAACTTGGAAGTTCGAGCAATTTCAGGCCATGCCGGTTCCGTCCCTGGGACTGGTCTCAAGCGCGATCTCGACGTCTGCAAGCTGATCGATGCAACCACCTGCATCGGCTGCAAAGCATGTGAGGTTGCGTGCCTTGAGTGGAACGGACTGACGTTCACCGAGACCGTCTTCAACAATTCCTACCAAACCATGCCCGACACGGCGTGGAACTATTGGAACCTCATCAAGTTCAATGAACACGAGCATCCGGACCACGGCCTGATGCTCTTGATGCGCAAAGACCAGTGCATGCACTGCGAGGAGCCGGGCTGCCTCGAGGCCTGCCCTGCCGACGGCGCGATCGTGCAATACGTCAACGGCATCGTGGACTTCAATCAGGAGTATTGCATCGGCTGCGGCTATTGCATGTCCGGTTGCCCGTTCAACATCCCGAAATTCAGCCCGACGGCGCGCAAGGTGTTCAAGTGCACGCTGTGCGTGGACCGCGTCACCCAGGGTCTCGAGCCCGCCTGCATCAAGTCGTGTCCGACCGGCTGCCTGCATTTTGGTACGAAAGAGGACATGTTATTTCTTGCCGAGAAGCGCGCGAAGCAGCTCCGAGAGCAATCGGGCTTCGCCAATGCGGGCGTTTACGATCCATCGGGTGTCGGCGGGACTCACGTCGTTTATGTGCTGCACGACGCAAAGAATCCCGAATTGTACGGGGGCTTGCCGTCCGATCCGCACATTCCATGGACCGTGAGACTTTGGAAGCATCCGCTGAAGTGGCTGGGAAACATTGCGATCATTGGCGGGGTTCTCGGCGTGTTCGCCCACTATTTGCGCTTCGGGCCGAAGGTGATCGAAAGCGACGAACCTGAGAAACTGACTCCGACGCCGAAGCCGGGCGAAGAGCGCGGACCGGGAGGAAGAAGATGAGCGACAGCTATATCCTTCCGAAGGGACGGGTCCTTCGCTACACGTTTCACGAGCGGCTCATCCACTGGATGGCCGGATTATCGTACGTCTATCTCCTGCTGACCGGGCTGGCGTTCTGGTCTCCCTGGCTGTTCTGGCTGGCAATAGTGCTGGGTGGCGGGACAATTTCGCGAGAGCTGCACCCGTGGATCGGGGTCATTTTCGTGATCGCGGTCTTTCTGATGTACGGCATGTGGGCCAGGCAGATGCACGAGACAGCCGTGGACAAACAATGGTGGGATGCGATTCCTCACTACGTCAGAAACGAAGATGAGCACGTGCCGACGGCGGGCCGATTTAACGGGGGGCAGAAGCTGCTGTTCTGGGGATTCTTCTGGTGCGCGATTCTGCTGTTCCTCAGCGGATTCATTTTGTGGTTTCCGCATTGGATTCCGTGGAGCCTTCACTTCTTGCGCCTGATTGCGGTGATCGTACATCCCATAGCCGCGCTGATTACGATCGGCCTGTTCATCATTCACGTGTACATGGGCACGGCCATGGAGCGAGGGGCATTCGGGTCCGTGATTCGTGGCGACGTGTCGGCCTCCTGGGCCAAGAGATATCACGGCATCTGGTACGACCAAATTACGCGAGACAACGCGACGAGGAAATGAAGAATGACAAGTGGGAAGTTCGCATCCGCCGCGCGAATCACCTAGCCTCCGCTCATTCGTTTGCTTCGGAAGGACTCCGCTTCTACGGCCGCGTCGTTCAATATCAGAAGTCGCTTTACGGCGAAATCGAAGCCGAGTGCGGCACGTCGAAGGAGGCACGGCCGCCCGGCTCGCTCCGGCAAGAATTCGATCTCTTTCTCCTCCTGCCGCGCTTTGGCCCGTTTCTTTCCGTTGTCGGGAAAAACGCTCCCTCCGCTCTTTCGAGATCGGCGGACGAACTGCGCGCGCAAAACAGCAATCGTTGGCAGGAAGTCCTGACAGAATTCTGGCGAGGGAGTCCGGACGCACCGGCCCATTTGGCGCCTGCTGAGAATCTCCTTTCCTGGATGTTCCTTCAACCGTATGCCGAATACCTCGCGGACCACACCCGGCAGGAGCCGCTCCACGCGACGCCTCTCGCGTGCCCTCTTTGTTTCAGCAAACCGCAAGTCGGGGCGCTACGGCCGGAAGGTGACGGCGCTAAGCGTTCCCTGGTCTGTGCGCTGTGCGCGGTCGAGTGGGAGTTTCGACGGATCGTTTGTCCCGCGTGCGGCGAGGAAGACGAGAAAAAGCAGGCCGTTTACATCGCGAAGGAATTCCCCCATGTGCGCGTCGAGGCTTGCGACACCTGCCATTACTACATCAAGACCGTGGACCTGACGAAGAACGGCCATGCCGTCCCCGTGGTGGACGAGCTGGCGACGATTCCACTGAATCTTTGGGCCGCCGAGCGCGGCTATTCGAAATTACAGACGAATCTTCTTGGGATTTAGAGAGCCGAGCCGAGCGCCGTTTGTTAAACGAGTGCAGGAGCGAGAGCAGGAAGACTTTTCGTCCATGACGACCGGCCAGTCTTCTATGGATGAGGAGTAGGATGTGATGGAGCTTCCCCGTTTTCGGAACTCACAATTCCCAATTCTGAGCCGCCTTGCGCTACCGCGAGCCCGTGGCGCTGTTTCCAAATGGCGAAGGCAAGTCCTAGGAATGGTCCCAGGATAGTTACCAGTATCGCCAATAGAAACAGAACCAGGAACAAGAGCACAATGATGATCGCTGGCACCAGAGGGTCCTTTCGGTTCCGTCTTGTAGCTTTCTCACTCCCTTCATCCCGCTTCGCGAGACAAAAGGCTGCTTCTTTTCTCAACCCACAGCGTCAAATAAAGTTGTGCTCTGCAGGCTGCATCGTCCTCTTTTCAGCAACACAGATTAGATTCGCGGCGAGGCATTTAGGTTTTGGAAATCTGCATGAGATAATGAGTCAGCGCCACGGTCGCAGGCCACCAGCGCGACGGGGGGACTTCGCTTGATTTTGATTATTCGAGGCTCCGGGAATCAAGCATGTGGATAGTTCGACTTGCGTTACGCCGGCCTTATACATTCGTTGTCGCCTCCATTTTGCTGCTCATTCTTGGACCGGTCGCCATCCTGCGCACGCCGACAGACATTTTTCCGAACATCAACATACCGGTCGTAAGTGTTTTGTGGAGCTACACCGGATTTTCACCGGAGGACATGTCGAACCGGATTATCTTTAACTACGAGCGCGCACTCACAACCACGGTCAACGATATTGAGCACATCGAGTCGCAATCCGTGAGCGGAATTGCCATCATAAAGATTTTCTTTCATCCGGGCGTGCAGGTCGGGAGTGCCGTGGCACAACTAACGGCCATTTCGCAAGCAGTCCTTCGAGGGTTGCCTCCGGGGACAACGGCGCCCCTTGTAATCCAGTACAACGCCTCAACGGTGCCGATTCTGCAATTGGCCCTTTCCGGACGCGGTCTGCCTGAGCAGCAATTATTCGACCTCGGAGTGAATTTCCTGCGTACCGGACTCGTGTCCGTGCCTGGAGTGGCGATTCCGTACCCGTATGGAGGGAAGCAGCGACAGGTCCAAGTGGATTTGAACACGGCCGAGCTGCAATCGAAGGGTCTTTCGCCGCTCGACGTCGTGAACGCAATCAGCGTTCAAAACCTCATCCTTCCGGCGGGGACGGCCAAGATCGGCCCGTACGAATATCAGGTGGAGATGAATGGATCTCCGCAGACAGTGGCGGAACTGAACGATTTGCCGATCAAGACGGTGGGGAATTCGACCGTTTACATTCGTGATGTTGCCTTTGTGAGGGACGGCTTTCCGCCACAGACAAACATCGTGCGCGTGGATGGGAAGCGGTCGGTTTTGATGATTATCCAGAAATCGGGCAACGCATCCACGCTCGACATTATTTCCGCCGTCAAGGCGCTGCTGCCGACCATCGCCGCCGGACTACCGCCCGAGCTACGCATTCAGCCTCTTTCCGATCAGTCTATATTCGTGCGCGCCTCGATCAACGGAGTGGTCCGCGAGGCGATCCTCGCCGCCTGCCTGACGGGCTTGATGATTCTGGTGTTCCTTGGAAGCTGGCGCAGCACGGTGATCATCGCCGTTTCCATCCCGCTATCCATCCTGTCATCCCTCATCGTCCTCAGCGCTTTGGGCGAAACAATCAATATCATGACACTCGGCGGTCTGGCGCTCGCGGTCGGTATCCTGGTGGACGATGCTACGGTCGAGATTGAAAACATCAACCGCAACCTGGCCCAAGGCAAGGAGACCGTTCAGGCGATTCTCGATGGCGCCTCTCAGATCGCGGTGCCCGCCTTCGTTTCAACGCTTTCCATTTGCATCGTGTTCGTGCCCATGTTTTTCCTCACGGGCGTGGCCCGCTATCTCTTCGTGCCACTTGCCGAGGCGGTGTGTTTCGCAATGCTGGCGTCTTATTTGCTTTCGCGCACGCTCGTGCCCACGATGGCCAAATACATGCTCGTCGCGCATGCCGTGGAGGGCCAGGAAGAGGCGCAGAAGTCGCGGAATCCGTTCGTTCTCGTTCAGGCCCGGTTTGAGCAAAGTTTCGAGAGATTGCGGGATCGTTATCATCGATCGCTTGAAACCTGCATCCATCACCGCGGAGTTTTCTTGAGCTTATTCTTTGCCGCTTGCGTGCTCTCTTTTGTTTTGCTGCCGTTGCTGGGAGAAGACTTTTTTCCGAGGGTGGACAGCGGGGAATTCAAGCTCCACCTGCGCGCTCCCACAGGAACCCGCATCGAAGAGACGGCCGCCATTTGTGACCGAGTTGAAGATGACATCCGCCGTGAGATTCCTGCGGGAGAGCTCGTCAACATTATCGACAATATCGGCCTGCCCTACAGCACCATTAATCTCTCCTATAGCAATTCGGCTCCGATTGGGACCGGCGATGCAGATATTCTTGTCGAGCTGACAAAAAAACATCGCCCGACGGATGAGTACATACGAAATCTGCGGCCGAGACTGACGCGCGATTTTCCCGGAATTACCTTTTACGAGCTGCCCGCGGACATCGTCAGTCAAATCCTCAATTTCGGCCTGCCTGCTCCGATCGATGTTCAGATCGTGGGAAGAAATCTCACTGCGAACCGGGATTTCGCCGACAAGCTGATGAACCAATTAAAATTCATCACCGGCGTCGCTGATATGAGGATTCAGCAGACGTTCGACCAGCCGAAGTTGCACTTCGATGTGGACCGCACGAAGGCGGAACAAATCGGTTATACGCAGAGTAACGTCGCACAAAGCTTGTTGATTTCGCTCAGCGGGAGTTTCCAGACATCGCCGACGTTCTGGCTCGATCCCAAAACCGGCGTGAGCTACAACATCGCCACCCAGACGCCCCAGTACCGGACTGATTCCTTGGAAGGCCTCGAAAACATTCCCGTCACTGCGCCAGGCTCCAAAACCCCCCCAGGGATTCTCGCCAGCGTGGCCTCATTCAGTCGCGGGTCCGAAATGGGCATCGTCTCCCATTACAACGTGGAGCCGGTGATCGATATCTTCGCCGCCGTACAGGGGCGCGACCTCGGTGGAGTGGCCAGAGAAATGAATCCTATAATCGAAAGCAGCAAGAAAGATTTGCCGCGTGGCTCGCGGATTATCGTCCGCGGACAGGTTTTGACGATGGTTTCCTCGTTTTCAGGGCTGCTGTGGGGACTCGCCTTCTCGATCGTCCTTGTGTATTTGCTGATCGTCGTGAATTTTCAGTCTTGGCTGGATCCCTTCATCATCCTCACGGCCTTGCCTGCCGCTCTTGCCGGCATCGTGTGGATGCTTTTCGTCACCGGGACCACCGTCAGCGTCCCTGCCCTGACTGGAGCGATCATGTGCATGGGCGTAGCCACGGCCAACAGCATTCTGGTGGTCAGCTTTTCCAGGGAAAGATTGGACGAGGGACTCGATCCCGGGGAGGCCGCGCTCGCAGCAGGATTTACGCGCTTCCGGCCCGTGATCATGACCGCTCTGGCGATGATTATCGGCATGCTGCCGATGTCATTGGGTCTCGGTGAAGGCGGCGAGGAGAACGCGCCGCTGGGCCGGGCCGTAATCGGCGGCCTCATGTTTGCCACTGTCGCGACACTCTTTTTTGTTCCGGTATTCTTCAGTGTCGTGCACAGCTTCGGCAGGAAGGAAACAGCCTCGGCTTCCAGGTGAAACGGCCCATGACTAGGGGTCGTCTATCAACTATCCGCCTAGGCCGAGATCGAGAAGAGAGGTTATGACTGACGAGCAGCAATTGAGGGCGCAAGGCGCAGACGAACGCAAATCGGGTACGCCCAAGCGAGGGCCGCTGCGAGGCGCGCTGATCGCGATCGTCGCAGTGCTCATCGTGGCAGGCATCGTGATCGCCGGGGTCGTGCCGCGGTTGAAAGCGAGAGCAGCACTGCGCACAGAAACGCGGAGTATCGCCGTGCCAACCGTCAATGTGATTCATCCGAAGCGCGGGACGCCCCAGGAGGAGATTGTCCTCCCGGGAAATATGCAGGCTTTCACAGATTCCCCCATCTATGCCCGCACCAACGGCTATTTGAAGAAGTGGTACGCGGATATCGGCGCCCATGTGAAGGCGGGCCAACTGCTTGCGGAAATCGATACGCCGGAAGTGGACCAGCAGCTCGAGCAGGCGCGTGCAAATCTCAACACAGCCCAGGCGAACTATCATCTTTCCGACATCACGGCCCAGCGCTACCAGGACCTCATGAATACAGACTCGGTCGCCAAACAGGATGTGGACAATGCCGTCGGCGACTTTCACGCCAAGGCGGCGATGGTGGCATCCGCCGAGTACCAGGTGAAGTACCTGGAGCAGCTCGAATCCTTCAAGAGGATCTTTGCGCCATTTGACGGTGTCATTACGGCGCGAAACACCGACATCGGGCAACTGATCGATTCCGGGTCGAGCGGAGGCGTCACAAAAGAGCTGTTTCACATTGCCGCGACGAAGACACTGCGCGTGTATATCAATGTCCCGCAACAATATTCTCAGTCGGCTAAGCCGGGGTTGACGGCTGATTTGACTCTCGCCGAGTTTCCGGGTCGCCGGTTCAAAGGAAAGCTGGTTCGCACGGCCGATTCGATTGACCTGGCAACGCGAACGCTCCTCGTTGAAGTGGACGTCGACAATTCCACTGGCGAACTCCTGCCGGGCGCCTACGCGCAAGTTCACTTGAAACTCCCGAATGAGGTTTCTGTCTATATTCTTCCGGTGAGCGCGCTCATTTTTCGCGCACAAGGATTACAGATCGCGTCAGTTCAGAACGGAAACACAGTGGCCCTGCTTTCCGTGTCGCTCGGGCGGGATTTCGGAAACGAAGTCGAGATTGTTTCCGGACTCAGCGGCGATGAAAGCATCATTACCAGTCCCCCGGATTCCGTAATTTCGGGCGAAGCGGTCCAGCTTGCCCAGCCGACGTCTGGAGGGGCCTCGCAGTGAACCGCCGCGCGCGCGAGGGGCTGTTGCCTGGAAATCGCACCGAGCGAGCCCTGGGATCATTTTTCGGACTGACGGTCCTCTTCTTGTGCGGTTGCACTGTCGGGCCCAAGTACGTTCAGCCCACGACGGAAGTTCCCGCTGATTACAAGGAAATGGGGAATTGGAAACCCGCGGAGCCGAGCGATGCGATTTCGAAGGGCAAGTGGTGGGAAGTTTACGGAGATTCACAGCTCAACGGTCTAGAAGACCAGATCAGCGTTTCGAACCAAAATCTCAAAGCCGCACAAGCTCAATTTACAGCAGCCCGAGCTGCTCTAAAGATCTCCCGGTCGGATTTTTTCCCCACCATCACGGTCAATCCCTTGGCCTCACGCCTCCGCCAGTCCGATAACGCGCCGCTTCGCGGAACAGGACCGAGCACTTATAACGATTTTCAATTGCCCGTGGACGTTTCCTACGAGCCTGACCTTTGGGGCCGCGTGCGCCGCACCGTCGAAGCGAGCCGCTCGGAAGCGCAAGCCACCGCCGCTGATCTCGCCAACGTGAGCCTGAGCCTCCACGCGGAACTCGCACTCGATTATTTTCAGCTGCGCGGCCTCGACGCGCAGAAACAGCTCCTCGACTTCACCGTGGTCTCCTATCAGAAGGCGCTCGACCTGACGAGAACGAGGTATTCGGGCGGGCTCGCATCCGCGGTCGACGTAGCTCAGGCGCAAACTGTTCTCGAGACCACGCGCAGTCAAGCAACGGACGTCAGCGTGCAACGGGCGGCATTCGAACATGCCATCGCGGTTTTGATCGGCAAGCCTGCCTCCTCTTTCAGCCTGCAGCCCTTCCCGCTCTCGACTCCGCCTCCGCCGATTCCTGCGGGCCTACCGTCGGATCTGCTCGAGCGCCGGCCGGACATTTCCGCAGCGGAAAGGCGCGTGCAAGAGGCAAACGCTCAAATCGGCGTCGCCAAATCCGCATACTACCCGCTGCTTACGCTTAGCGGCGCCGGGGGATTTGAGAGCACCACCATCGGGACATTGCTGCAAGGCCCGAGCGGGATTTGGTCTGTGGGAGCAACGGCCGCGGAAACAATACTCGATGTCGGGCGCCGCCGGGGAGTCACAGACCAAGCCATTGCGCTGCACGAAAAGTCGGTAGCGAGCTATCGAGAAACGGTGCTCGGGGCCTTTCAGGAAGTGGAAGACAATCTTGCAGCCTTGCGGATCTTGCAAGATGAGGCGCAGACAGAGGATGCAGCGGTGGCAGCGGCCGAGCATTCTTTGTCACTTTCCATCACTCGCTACAAAGGTGGCATCGCCAGCTACTTGGAAGTGACGACCGCGCAGAGCGCCGCACTTTCGAACGAGGTTAACGCACTCAGCATTCTGACTCGCCGCATGGCCGCGAGCGTACTGCTCGTGAAAGCAATCGGCGGGGGCTGGAACGTAGCCCAAATCCCACGCGTTTAGACTTCGTCCCGCAGAACCGCCCGGGATACAAACACCGCGCTTCGAAATCGACTTCGATTTAATCAGGCTCTTGCGTAACGATGTGGACGTCCACTGCGGGCGCATCGCGGAGGAATCGGTTGATGGCGTTCAGGAAAAGAAATTTTCGCCATCCCTCGACGGCGGATCTCCCAAAGATCACTTGCGTGATGTGTTTCTCCCGGACGAATTGTGCCGCCGCATCGGCGACGCTATCGCCCTTCAATCGCACCGGCTTGGCGCCCAGGCTCTCCGCAAATTGCAGGTTGGCGGTGAGAGCCTTTTCCTCTCGTTCATCAGGATCACCGTCCACATCGACGTGCAAGGCGTAGAGGTCGGCGTCCATCCTTCGCGCCATGCGGGCCGCCCGAGCGACCAGGTATTGCGCTCTCGGGTTTTCGCTGATGCAAACGGCAATCCGCTCCCGCACGGGCCAGCTTCCCCGTATGTCCTTCTCGACCATGTACGTTTCCAGGCTGCGGTCCACCTGTTCTGCCACCTGCCGCAAAGCCAATTCGCGCAGGGCAATCAGATTTCCCCGGCGAAAAAAATTCTTCAGCGACTGTTCGACTTTCGCGATGTTATACACGTCGCCGCGTTTCATGCGGTTCTGGAGCGCTTCCGGTGTCAGGTCCACCATCACGGTTTCTTCAGCCATCTGCAGCACCCAATCCGGCACGGTTTCGCGAACCTTTACGCCGGTGATCGATTGAACGGTTGGCGCAATGCTTTCAATGTGCTGAATGTTGACGGTGGAAAGAACGTCGATCTTCGCATCGAGAAGTTCGAGGACGTCTTCATAACGCTTGCGGTGCTTGCTTCCGGGGATGTTCGTGTGAGCGAGCTCATCCACCAGCACGACCTGCGGGCGGCGCGCTAGGATCGCGTCAATATCCATTTCCTCGAAGACGGTGCCTTTGTAATCCATCTTGCGCCGGGGCACTGCTTCGAGCTGCGACGCGAGTTCGGCAATCCCCTTTCGTCCATGTGTTTCCACGATGCCTGCAACCACGTCTTCACCCCGCCCGCGCCGCCGAATCGCTTCGCTCAGCATGCTGTATGTCTTGCCGACCCCGGGCGCGTATCCTAGGAAAAGTTTAAGTATGCCTTTGGTTTTCTCCGGCGGCTTCGATACCGCCAGCCACTCTTCGGGAGTCTTCGGCATGGGGTTATTCTCTTCTACGGGCACTCGGAAAGCTACGGTAGAATGAGCCGGTGCGAGTGCCTTTTTTCAATCGTTTGCTGCAATTTCTGGCCGCTTTTGTTGTCGTTCTTGGAATCGCACTTTTCTACCGCAAGATTCTTCCCGTCAATGCCACCACGGTCGCTCTCACTCTTCTTCTGGCTATTCTAGCCGTTTCCACCGTCTGGGGGATTGCGGTCTCGGTGTTCATGTCCGTCGTTGCAATGCTCGCGTTCAATTACTATTTTCTTCCGCCGATCGGGAAATTTACGGTGGCCGATCCGCAAAACTGGGTGGCACTTTTTGCGTTTCTGGCCGTCTCGGTGCTCGCAAGCCATCTTTCTACGCGCGCGCGAAAACAGGCCGAAGACGCTTCCGCCCGCCGACGGGAGATCGAGAAGCTTTACTCCTTCAGCCAGGGACTCCTTGAATCCGGCAACGCTATCCAGTTGCTCAACCGGATTCCCGCGCAGATCGTGAACACCTTCGAAGTCGGCGCAGCAGCTCTTTTCCTGGCGGAAAAGCAGAAGGTATATCGCTCCGGGCCGGTGATTCCACAACTTGACATCGAAAGCCTGAAGGCCATCGTCGCGCGCGAAGAGCCGGTAATCGACGTTTCGAACAGCCTGTGCTTCGTTCCCGTCCGGCTAGGCGTGCGTCCGATTGGTAGCGTCGGAATTTCAGGGACGATTCTTTCCCGGCAGACGCTCGAAGCGATTGGGACGTTGATCGCCATCGCCATGGAGCGCGCTCGCGCCGTCGAGCAGCTGGGACAAACCGAAGCGGCGCGCGAGGGTGAGCGGCTTCGAACGGCGCTGCTCGATTCGGTCACCCACGCCCTCCGGACTCCGCTCACGTCCATCAAGGCATCGGTGACGAATTTGCTCTCCAACCCCGGCCTGAATGCTGGCGAGAAGCATGAGCTATTGACAATCGTCAATGAAGAATGTGACCGCTTGAATCGTCTGGTGGGCGAAGCCGCCGAGATGTCCCAACTCGATTCGGGCGAGGTGGAACTCAAATTCGAGCCACATCCGATTGACGATGTGATCGGCGCCGCACTCGCGCAGTGCAAGACCGCTTTAGGTAATCATCCTTTGCAGGTGCAGGTGCAGGAAGGACTGCCGGGTGTTCGCGTGGATCTGGCCCGCGCGCGGGAAGCTCTGGTGCATCTTATCGAGAACGCGAATCAATATTCTCCGGCCGAGCAGCCCATCACGATTTCCGCCGAGGCCAACGGAGATTTCATCGTGACAAGCGTTGCCGACCGCGGAGCCGGAATCGAGGACCCGGAGCAGAGCCTCATCTTCGAAAAATTCTATCGCGGCAGGGACCAGCGCTATAGCGTGCAAGGAACCGGTATGGGCCTCCCCATCGCCAAGGCGATCGTCGAGGCGCACGGAGGATCTATGAGCCTTACAAGCCAGCGCGGCCATGGCTCCGTTTTTTCCTTTTCGCTTCCGATCGACCACAGCCGCCCGCGCAACCTATGAATTCCGCGACCATTCTGATTGTTGATGATGAGCCGCAGATCCGCCGCGTCGTACGGACCACACTCACGTCGCAGGGCTACGCCGTCATGGAAGCGAAGACCGGAGAAGAGGCGCTCGAGAAAATTCGCAGCGAGCACGCAGACTTGGTTCTCCTCGATGTGAACATGCCCGGAATATCCGGGCTCGAGACCTGCCGGGAGATCCGCGGGACGAGCGACGTCCCCATCATCATGCTCACGGTGCGAAATTCCGAACGCGATAAAGTGCAAGCGCTCGATGCCGGCGCGGACGACTACGTTGTCAAACCTTTTGGTGCACAGGAGTTGATGGCGCGAATTCGCGCGGCGCTACGGCGCGCTGCTCCCAGCGAATCCGTCCCGGCGTTCATCACAGAGGATTTGAAGATCGACTTCGACAAGCGCAGCGTGGCCGTCAAGGGGCATTCGGTCCGTCTGACGCCGAAAGAATTCGAGTTACTTCGCCATTTGGTCGCAAACCAAGGGAGGGCCATCGGACATCGGAGGCTGCTGCAAGCGGTCTGGGGACCGGATTACGGAGAGGAAACGGAGTATTTACGCGTGTTCATCAATCAGCTTCGGAAAAAGATCGAACCGGATCCGCGCCACCCTCGCTACGTCCACACCGAACCGTGGGTTGGCTATCGTTTCGACCCCCCGCAGAGTAAGTCTCGCAGCGCACGCTCGGAGAAATAACCGTTCAGTGCATCGGGTGAGTTGCATCCAGTTCCAGATTGAGTTCCAGCACATTCACGCGCGGCTCGCCGAGGAAACCGAATTGGCGGCCCTCGGTATGGCTTTTCACGAGAGCGCGCACATCTTCCTCTTTCATTCGGCGTTCGCGCACGATGCGTGGAATTTGGAATTCCGCTGCCGCCGGAGAAATGTGCGGATCGAGGCCGGAGCCGGAGGCCGTCACGAGGTCCACCGGAATCGGCGTGTTCGGATTCTCAGCTTGCAGCCGCCGGGCATCCGCGTCAACGCGCGTAATCAACGCTTGATTCGTTGGACCCAGATTGGATCCTCCCGAAGCCGTCGCGTCGTGTCCTGCCGGGCCAGCCGCGGAAGGCCGTGAATGGAAATATCCCGGGGACGTGAACGGCTGGCCAATCCATCTCGAACCAACCACTCTGCTCCCGGCTTGAACCAAGCCGCCGTTTGCTTGCCGCGGAAATAGAATCTGCGCCAGACCGGTGACGACGAGTGGATAGACGATGCCGAGGAGCACCGTCGTCGCCAGCGTCATCCAGATAGAAATCAGCAATTGTCTTTTCATTGCGCGCCGCCTCAGGCCCAACGGAGCCAGGTGATGAACATATCGATCAGTTTGATTCCCACGAACGGAGCGACGATCCCGCCCAATCCGTAAAGCAACAGATTGCGCCGCAGCAACGCTTCGGCGCCAAGCGGGCGATAACGCACTCCCCGCAGCGCCAGCGGGACCAGAGCAATAATAATGAGCGCGTTGAAAATCACCGCGGAAAGGACAGCCGATTGCGGAGTTTTGAGCGCCATCACGTTCAAAACGTTGAGTTCCGGGAATGCGCCAGCAAACATCGCCGGGATAATTGCGAAGTATTTCGCCACGTCGTTGGCCACCGAAAAAGTAGTGAGGGCGCCGCGCGTAATCAGGAGTTGCTTTCCGATTTCCACGATCTCAATCAATTTGGTCGGATTGGAATCGAGGTCCACCATGTTGCCGGCTTCTTTTGCCGCTTGCGTGCCCGCATTCATCGCCACGCCGACGTCGGCTTGCGCGAGTGCGGGCGCATCATTCGTGCCGTCGCCTGTCATCGCCACGAGCTTGCCTTTTGCTTGCTCGCTGCGGATCAGTGCCAGCTTGTCTTCGGGCTTTGCTTGCGCGAGAAAGTCGTCCACGCCGGCCTCGCGTGCGATCGCGGCCGCCGTCAATGGATTGTCCCCCGTAATCATGACCGTTCGAATTCCCATGGCTCGCAACTGGTCAAACCGTTCGCGCATCCCGCCTTTCACGATGTCTTTCAAATATATCGTTCCCAAAATGCGCCGATCCTCCGCCACGAGCAGCGGTGTGCCTCCGGCGCTGGAGATGGCCTTGACGATTTCTTCCACCTTCGGCGGAACTCGATTGCCCCCCTGCGCCGCATATTGCGCGATTGCATCGAACGCGCCCTTCCGGATTTCGCGTCCATCCAAGTTGACGCCCGACATCCGAGTCGTCGCGGAAAACGGAATGAACGTGGCGGCGTAGGCCGAAAGCTCGCGCCCACGCAGGCCATATTTTTCCTTGGCCAGCACGACAATCGAGCGTCCCTCAGGCGTCTCGTCGGCCAACGAAGCGAGCTGGGCTGCGTCGGCAAGGTCGGTCTCCGTGACGTTCGGCGCTGGAATGAATTCTGTCGCGCGCCGGTTGCCCAGCGTGATCGTGCCTGTTTTGTCCAGGAGCAATGTATCGACATCGCCGGCCGCCTCAACCGCGCGTCCGGACATGGCCAGGACGTTCCTCTGGACCACGCGATCCATCCCCGCAATTCCAATTGCCGAAAGCAATCCGCCGATGGTTGTCGGAATCAGGCAGACAAGAAGCGAGATGAGAACGAAAACGGACTGCGGCGAGCCGGAATAAACGGCCATGGGCTGAAGCGTGACCACCGCCAAGAGAAAAATGATGGTCAGCCCCGCAAGAAGAATATTCAGCGCGATCTCGTTGGGCGTCTTCTGGCGTTCGGCGCCCTCAACCAGCTTGATCATCCGATCGAGAAAAGTTTCTCCAGGGTTCGACGTGATCTTCACCGTGATTTCATCCGAAAGCACGCGCGTCCCGCCTGTCACGGCGGAGCGGTCGCCTCCCGATTCGCGGATCACGGGCGCGGATTCGCCAGTGATTGCTGATTCGTCGACCGAAGCGACGCCCACGACCACTTCGCCGTCCCCCGGAATGAACTCCCCGGCCTTGACCACAACGAGATCTCCGGCGCGCAGCTTCGATCCTGCTACAGTCTCCACCTGACCGTCTGCTTTCATGCGGTTGGCCATCGTTTCGGCGCGCGCTTTGCGCAGCGTATCGGCTTGGGCCTTGCCTCGGCCTTCCGCCATCGCCTCGGCGAAGTTCGCAAAGAGCACCGTGAACCAGAGCCAGAGCGTGATCTGAAGCTCAAATCCCAGCCCGCCCATATGACGCATTATGTGATCCGCCAGTTCAACTGTCGTAATCGCTGCGCCTACTTCCACCACAAACATCACCGGGTTCTTCATCAGCGTGCGCGGGTTTAGTTTCAGCAACGAGTCACGCACCGCCCCACTCACGATTCCCCCGGTCCATAGGGATTTCTTCATCGCTTTCGGATTCTTGCTTCCCTCGGTCGGTATCCTGGTCGGTTCGGGAGTCATCGTCATTTCCGCGCTCATCAGCTTATCCCCCGAAAACCTTTCCGGAGAGCATTAACAGGTGCTCCAATATCGGCCCCAGGCTCAGCGCCGGGAAAAAAGTCAGCGCACTGACGATCAGGACGACGGAAACCAGGAGAATCGAGAAAAGCGGCGTCGTCACCGGGAACGTGCCCGCCGATTCCGGCACGATCTTCTTGCGCGCAAGATTTCCCGCAATTGCCAGCACTGGGATGACCATGAAGAACCGTCCCAGCAACATGTTGAAAGCGAGACTGACGTTGTACCAGAGCGTATTCCCATTCAGGCCCGCAAACGCCGACCCGTTGTTCGCCGCCGTGGATGCGTATGCGTACAATATCTGAGAGAGCCCATGGGGCCCCGGATTTGTAATGGACGACTTGCCGAAGGGAGTGACCACCGAGATCGCCGTAAAGACGAGAATTACCAAACAGAAAATGAGAACCGTGAGCATGGCCATCTTGACGTCATACGCTTCGATCTTCTTTCCGAGATATTCTGGCGTCCTTCCGACCATCAACCCCGCGATAAATACGGAAAGAATCACAAACACGAGAATGCCGTAAAGCCCGGCACCCACACCGCCGAACACCACTTCGCCCAGCATGATATTGATAAGGGGAATCATTCCTCCGAGTGGCGTGAATGAGTCGTGCACTCCGTTTACGGCGCCGCAGCTTGCATCGGTCGTGACCGTCGCAAAAAGCGCCGAATTCGCGATGCCGAAGCGAACTTCTTTGCCTTCCATATTTCCGCCCGGCTGCGAAGTGCTTGGTCGCTGGTCGATGCCGTGAAGCAGGGGATTCCCATGCGCCTCCGCCGCGTACGCAATAACTACTCCGGTCGCGAACAGCGCGGCCATCGCACCCCACACGGCCCAGCCGTGCCGTTGCGATCCCGTCATGCGGCCCAGCGTGTACGTAAGGCCCGCGGGAATCGCGAAGATCAGAATCATTTGAATGAAGTTGACGAGCGGAGTGGGATTTTCATAGGGGTGTGCGCTATTCGCGTTGAAAAAACCGCCCCCATTCGTCCCATACATCTTGATAACTTCCTGCGAAGCCACCGGCCCCATCGGGATGGTCTGTTCCGTCACGTGTTGTTGGGTTGTCTTGCCATCCGTGCCGGTCACCTGTACAGTTTGCGGATCCACGAGCTGTGTCGTGGCGTACGGCTTCAGATTCTGGATCGCGCCCTGCGAGACGAAAAACAGCGCCCCGAGCACACACACCGGCAGAAGCACCCACAAAATCGTGCGCGTCAAATCCACCCAGAAATTCCCGATGGTCTTCGACTCCCGCCGCGCGATTCCTCGGACGAGAGCCATGGCCAGCGCGATTCCCGTCGCGGCGGACGCGAAATTGTGATACGCGAGACCGGCCATTTGCGTCAGATAGCTCATCGTCGTCTCGCCCGAGTAGTTCTGCCAGTTCGTGTTCGTCGTAAAGGAAGCGGCCGTGTTGAACGCCAGCTCGGGCGAAACATTCGCCATGTGTTGCGGATTCCACGGCAGCCAGACCTGCACGCGCTGGATCAAGTAGAGAAGGATCATGGAAACGCAACTGAAGAGCAGCATGGCAATCGCGTATTCCGTCCAGCGCATCTCCTCTTTTTCGTCAACACCCGTCACGCGATAGAGAAGCCTCTCGATCGGGCGCATCATGGGATCGAGGAAAGTCTTTTCCCCGGAAAACACTCGCGCCATAAAGACGCCCATGGGCTTCGTGATCGCAAGAATCACCAACAGGTACAGCCCGATTTGAAACCAGCCATTCGCCGTCATACTCAGAACCTCTCCGGCCAGAGCAACGCTGCTGCCAGATAGACCAACAGCAGAACGCAAACTCCCAGGAGAATGATGTTTCCTAGCATTTCGCTCGCTCCCTACTGCAAGCGCTCACAAGCCAACACATAAGCGATTGCCACAACGAAAAAAACGACCGTGCAGATAACAAATATGCTGTCCCGCATCGCTCTGACTCCTCTCAGAAAAGTCCAGCGGTCTTCGCCAACTAGAATTTGACCATGATGGACATGTCGATAAATGACTCATCCCTGCGAAGATCCGGGAACCAGACGCTTGAGCCCAACGCATTGCAAGCCGCTACTGCGGGTTGCAAGCTTGTCTGCCCGGATGAGGCGCCGCTCTCGCAGGCGTACTGAGTGGGAAAACCTGTATTCCCACCAGGAGGCGTTATCCCGCCGCGGCCAGACCAATACGGCACATTCGCGTGGCGATAGTCATACTCCCAGCGGAATGTGATGTATTGCTTGGGCATGTAGTCAAACGTGATAGAAGAATCCCACGCTTTGTATGGGTCCCCTGGATTCTCCGTAAAGTAGGGCGAATTCGTCGACGCTGTAATGGCGCTTTCTCCATTTATAGGAGGCAGCAGCACCAGATAGCGTCCCGGATTGTTGATCTTTCCGCCGCCGATCGTCAGACCGTACTTGTCTCTGTCAAACCAGAAGCGGTTGTAGAGCATGAAGCCAAGAAAGCTCTGTTTGGGGCCGCCTTTGGTATCGCCGTAGCAACTCACGCCGCCGCCGTATTCGCAGCCCGCGTCGCCGGTGAGACTAAACGCCATCTTGTCGAGGAGCCGATCATCCGGCCTGTCGAAGTATTTGACCTCGATGCTGTTGTCGGTGTGAATGCGCTCGCGGTGCGGCAGGAACAAGTCATCTCGCCCCATGCCGTAATTGTTGGAAATGACGTTGATCCAGCTCGTCGGAGTCCATTTAATCTGCCCTCCGAGGCCCGGATTATGGTTGGCCGAGGCGTACGATTGCCATCCATTGATGAACCAGGGCTCAATCTTCAAATGTGCCGTGGGGAAAATCTGGACCCGCACGCCAGTGAAAAACCACGGAGTGTTGGAGGAAACGTAGGAGGGTTGATAGGCCCAATTGTCGAAATTGTAGTAACTGAACAGTCCGATATAAGACAAGAAGATTCCTGCGTCCACATTCACCCCGTGCCAGACGTTGAAGTGATATCCGCCGTATGCCTCCGATAAATAGCGATACGCACTGACGAGATCCCATTGACCGTGCCCCGGGCTGGGGTCATTTCTTGGCGTCGTCGCAGAATACATGCCGAATTGGGTCATGAATCGGGCGCGAACATTGTCGTAGTGAAAGTCGCCGCCGATGCCGAGTTGCTCCAGCTGGACTTCTTGCGACCGAAAGAGCTCGCTCGACCCACCCATTGAGTGGTCCGTCGGATGGTTAAAGTCGAAGACGTAGTTGGTGTCAGCTCTAATCTCTGGCGTAAAGAATTTCGTATCCCAAAATATCTCCTTTGTGCGCGGATTGCCGTTTAGCCAGGTCCAGTCCCAATCCGAAAAGGGCTCCACTTTGGCCGGATTCGCTGGCGCCGCCTCCTTGTTCGCAGCAATTGCTGCTTCCTGCGAAACGGGCACACTGGCAGCAACCGGCTCGGTTGTCTTCAGCGGAAACGCTGCCGGGACCATCTCCGGTTGTTCAGTGGTCTTTTGAGCTTTTAGTTCCGCCTCCAGCTGCTCGATGCGTTTCTTCATTGCATCAAGCTCTTTCGCGATGGCGGGCGGTATTTGCTGATCTGCGGAGCTAGCCTGTGGGTTGGACGATCCGTTGGCGCCTTGGGCGCGACAGGGGTGTTCGCCAAGCGCGAAAACGAGAGCGCAGAAAATGAGCGGTCGCCTAAGGAACATCAGATATTTCAGCATGGACATCCTCTCTTCTCAGTTCGTGCTTGGCGACTCTGGCAGACACCAAACCTTCGACTGACCCTACTCTTCGCGCATCAGGATCCCGTAAGTTTGGTATAAAGATTTTGTAAGCGCGCCTGACGCTTTGGGGGTGACTAGGACATCCAATATCTAAAAGGGACGTGCGGGCAAGGGGTCGGCCGGAACTGGTTTTTCAGGCGGCGGCCCGCAAGGAAAGAAACGAATGGCGGAGCGGCAGCGAGTCGTGATCCTGGGCGGGGGTTTCGGCGGCTTGAGCGTCGCGCGCAAGCTCAAGAACGCCCCTGTCGACGTAACCCTGATCGATCGCTGCAACTATCATTTGTTCCAGCCGCTGCTCTATCAGGTTGCGACAGGCTCGCTCTCGCCCGCGAACATCACCGGGCCTTTACGGCAGGTCCTCAAGAAAAATAAGAACACAACTGTCCTGCTCGGCGAGGCGATCAACATTGATGCCGCGAATCGCCGCGTGATTCTCAGTGATGGCGTGGTCGACTACGACACCCTGGTCGTCGCGACCGGCTCGAGTCACCAATACTTCGGCCACGACGAATGGGAGAAATTTGCGCCCGGCCTGAAGACCATCGAAGATGCCACGGAAATGCGGTCGCGAATTCTCCTGGCGTTTGAAGCCGCTGAGCGCGAACGCGATCTCGAAAGGCTGCGAGCCTGGATGACATTTGTGATTGTTGGCGGCGGTCCCACGGGAGCCGAGCTAGCGGGTGCTCTCGGCGAAATTGCGAACGACACACTGCGACACGATTTCCGGCACATCGATCCTTCCGAGGCGCACATCATTCTGGTCGAAGGGACCGATCGCGTTCTACCAGCGTATCCGCCAAAGCTCTCCGAAGCCGCGCGCAATATGCTGGTCCGCCTTAAAGTCACCGTACGCACGGGCGCGTTTGTGACCGACGTTAAAGAGCATTCCGTCACCATCAAGGACGGCGATCGAACGGAGGTGATTCCCACTCGCACGATCCTCTGGGCCGCGGGAGTGCTGGCATCTCCGCTTGGCCGCATTCTGGAGCAAGCCGCGGGCGCGAAGCTCGACAAAGCCGGCCGCGTGATTGTCGAGCCGGACATGACGATTGCGGGCCATCCCGAACTGTTCGTGATCGGCGATCTTTCAAATTTCAGCCATCAAACGGGAAAGCCGCTTCCGGGAGTGGCGCAGCCCGCAATTCAACAGGGCCACTATGTTGGGAAAGCAATCGAACGGCGGTTACGCGGCGAGAAGATCCAGCCGTTTCATTATTTCGATAAAGGGAATCTGGCAACGATTGGACGCGGCGCGGCGGTGGCCGATTTGAACTGGTTGAGGCTCGCAGGTTGGCCTGCTTGGTTGATCTGGATTTTTATTCACTTGATGTACATCGTGCAGTTTCAGAACCGACTCCTGGTATTCCTCCAGTGGGCGTGGCTGTATTTCACATTCGACCGTTCGGCGCGCCTGATCACGGGTAAAAATCCGCTTCCTCTGGATTTGTAACGCGCGCAGAATCCGAATATCTCTGCTAAGGTGTTTGCTGAAGCCGACCCGCCCGGCATACTAAATCTCTGTCTGGACTGAAAAGATGACGAGCGGAAAAAGGACCATCCTCGGCGTACTGCTGGCGCTCCTGATCCTATCTCTGGCAGCTGTTCTACTTACGCGCAGCTGGGCGAACTACCGCGAGCGGCTTCGCGCGATTCGGTTGAACTCCAGGAATTCTTCTGATCTTGTGGACACGCATGCGATGGATACGGCCCAACAGATGGCTGCTCTCGCCGTGACTCGCACGGAGCGCGAGTACGCGCAGGAAGCCTTGCGGCTCGCGGATCAGTCGGTTGACCTCGCCTTTGCAGCCGCTTTGGAAGAGGCGGCGGAAAATCCCGCACCAGCATCGCCGGAGGTGCGTCAAGCTGCTGCACACGTGAACGCAGCAGAAGTAAGCCAGGCAGCGGACCAGGACAAAGTCACACAGCTCACGCAGAAGGTCGCGAAAGCCCAAGGAGCCAGTAAGCAGGCAGCGCAGGACGCGCTTGATCTAGCGCAAGCACAACTGGCGCTTGATCAGGATGAGGTCGCTGAGGCTCATCAGGATCTCGTCCGCGCAGGTGGCGACAAGCAGGCAATCATCCAGAGACAGCTGGATCAGTATCAGGCGGCTCAGGCGTACGCCTCAAAGGCTGCTGCGCCGGCCGGCGGCGGGGCTAGCGATGCAAATGCGACGCCCTCCGTCGAGCTCACCAAGGACGACACGGTTTGGGCACAGACCGACGCGCTGCTTTCGCTCCGCGCAAAGGGAACACAGCTCCTGCAAGCGCAAAAGGATGCGTACACACGCTCCGGAAAGCTCGTGGCTTCTCGCGACGCTCTCAAAAACGAACTCGGACAAGAGAAGGCACAAAAGAAAGTGCTGCACGATCACGCCGATAAGGGCGCGGCGGCTGGCAATCCGGAGACTGCGAACGGTTCGCCTGCGCAAAACGACGTGCTTTCGTATGTCCGCGTTCTCGGCCAGGACCAGAAAAATCTGATCACATTCAACAAGCGGATCGAGGACGAACAGCAACTCGCGAAGGTTTATTCCAATTGGATCGCCCTTGTAACGGTCAGGGAGAAAGCGTTCCTGCATGGTTTGTTTCTCTCAGCGTTCTGGGTACTGCTGATTGGATTGTTCGTGTTCGTGACGAATGAGGCGGTGCAGCGCTTCTTCGGCGACATTAAGGCCGAGCGCCGTGAGCTTCATGCGCTGCGCGCCGTGAGCCTGTTTGCACTGCAAGTCGTTGCCGTCGTTCTTGTCCTGCTCGTCATCTTTGGGAAGCCAAACAATTTCGCAACAGTTGTCGCACTCGCGGGCGCTGGGTTGACGGTAGCATTGAAGGATTTCATCGTCGGATTCCTTGGTTGGTTCATTCTGATGGGGAAGAACGGAATTCGTCCCGGAGATTGGGTCGAGATCAACGGTGTGGGCGGAGAAGTGCTCGACGTCGGGCCCCTTCGCACGGTGTTGCTCGAGACTGGCAATTGGACCGACGCGGGTCACCCGACCGGCCGCAAGGTCACCTTCATCAATAGTTTTGCGATCGAGGGGCACTATTTCAATTTTTCAACTTCCGGCCAGTGGCTCTGGGACGAACTCGAAGTGCAGGCACCGCCAGGCACCGATCCGTACCAGATCGCCGAAGCTATCCAGAAGATCGCCGCGGATGAAACTGTAGCAGGCGCAAAACTCATGGAGCAGGAATGGGATCGCGTAACGCCCGGTTATGCAAGACGTGAGTTTTCCACCGCGCCTTCGCTAAGCGTTCGTCCGAGCGCCGGGGGCGTGATGATTCACGTCCGCTACATCACCAAGGCCAATGAGCGGTATGATGTCCGCGCGCGACTCTATCGCGCCGTTGTGGATCTCCTAAACGAAAAGCCGGGTTCACAAGCCAGGGAAGAGAAGGCTTCCATCGAACCCGCCGGGGAAAGAAAGTAAATACCGCCTCCCGAAGGCGGGCACGCTTCGATGTTGACCGCAGCCGTTCCTCGCGCAGCGAGAGTTTTCAAATCGCTGTAAACACGTGGAAGCTCAAAATGCCGAGGCCTACTCCGATAGCGGAACCCGCGAGCACATCGCTCAAGAAGTGCATTCCCAGAATAATGCGAGAGCTTGCAATCAACACGGCCACGGCGAGCAGGCAGCCTTGCAAATCAGGATAAAAGAGTCCGACGGAAAGAGCGACCGCGAAAGCGGTGATGGAATGGCCCGACGGGAAAGAGAATTTGTCGGGCGGCAAAATCGTGGCCCAGCAATGAGGCTCGATCTCGCAAGGCCTTTTGCGCCGGCTCCCCTTCTTAAGCTCGCGGAAAATCAGGATGCCGGCGAGCGAAGCCGCTGCGGCCGCGGCAATCGCCACGAACCGGCGTTCGCCTCCGTATACAATAAGAATGATGCCAAGGGCATACCAAAGCCATCCATCGCCCAAGCGCGTCGCGAGAATCATCAAAATGCGGAACCATCGCGGCGCACGCCAGCGATGCACACGGCGCATCAGACGGTGATCGTTCGATTGAATCTGGTTCCAAACTGACCTGGCAACGGTCATATGGTTTCCTCCGCCGCACGTTGCGGCATAGTGATCCAGCGGAGACGTTTGCGGGATTTCGGTCGTTCGAGAATCTGAGCCGCCCAGTGGCGGCCGAATGCGTACTCTTCGCAGAAGTTCCAAAACGTGATCGCGGGAACGGCTACGGCCAACGACGCGAGAACCCTTGTCCAGCATTTCTCGCGCATCATCTCGAATCCGATCAGCAGGACGTCACGCGTCAGCTTTGCGTAGCTGCCGGACTCGCCTGCCACTCGTCCCATGCCGCCTCGGAGCCCCGCGAAGAATTCTTCTTTGTTGCGGGCGCCCGGAACTTCCGTGTAGGCCGTCCCCACCGAGGGAAGGGCATGGGCATCGCTTCCGCCCACAGCGATCTTCTGCCATCGCTTCGCGAGTTGCGCGGCGTTGCAATTATGCTGGGGCAGCATGAGGCCGTTTCGCGTTTCCATCGCGGGGAAGAAATTCTGGAACCATTCGAAGTCCTCACGCACACGCGCGCCCGTCAGACTCGAGAACACATGATTGATGCTGAAAAAGAGTCGCCGTTCGGTCAGGTACATTAGGAGCGCCACCAGGTCACTCCGTCGCTCTTGGAGTTGTACATGATGGAGCTCGTTGAGGTCATAGACACCGATATGTATCTCAGTCCCGCTCGGCATGCGGCAGGTCAGTTCTTCGCTCACAAAAAAGTCTGGGTTTTGCCGCAGTTTTTCTGCGCCCTCAATCGAGTCATGATCCGTCAGCGTAAACAGGCTCATGCCGCGCCGACGCAGCGAGGAATAGACATCTTGTGGATCGCTATAGCTTTCCTTGCAGAAATGGCGAACAAAAGGTGTCGTACACAGGCCCGAATAAATGGAGTGGACGTGCATATCGCACTTCACGAATTCCAAAATACGGGAAGTGCATTACGCTCAGATGACATGCGCGCTAAAGTTTTGACAACACAGATATTTAATTCTTTCGACACATTTACAGAGATTTAACAATGCGGTCGCAGGTGTGGAAACTTGCGGTGCGAGAATGCGCGCCGCATGGAGCGAATCGAATTCGGATTTTTCGACGCCGGCGGCGGTCATCGCGCCGCGGCCACAGCCCTCGAAATGGCGATCCACGCGCAGCGCCGGCCGTGGGACGTCCGCTTGACGAATTTGCAGGAGTTGCTCGACGAGCTCGATATCCTCAAGAAACACGCCGGGATTCGCATTCAGGATTTCTACAACATGATGCTGCGCAAGGGTTGGACTCTCGGCAGCACCGAGCTGATGAAAGTGTTGCAGCTTGCTATTCGCATCTATCATCGTCCTTCCGTGCGGTTGCTCGAGGCCCACTGGAAGGAAACGCAGCCGGACATGGTGGTCTCCTTCGTGCCCCATCTCAACCGGGCACTGGGCGAAAGTTTTCGTCGCGCATTTCCTGGGCGGCCATTCGTCACGATTCTGACTGACCTCGCCGATTACCCACCGCACTTCTGGATCGAGCGCCAGCCACAATTCTTCGTTTGCGGTTCGGACCATGCGGTCGCGCAAGCGCGCGGGATGGGACATCCGGATGATCGAATCTTCCGCGCCTCGGGGATGATTCTTCATCCGCGCTTCTACGAGCCACCGATCGAAGATCGCCTCGCCGGACGCGAGCATCTGGGCCTGCGGCCCGATCTCCCTACGGGACTGGTTCTCTTCGGAGGGCATGGTTCGAAGGTCATGCTGCAAATCGCCGAGCGTCTCGACCGATCGGGGCAGGAGCTGCAACTGATTTTCATTTGCGGGCGAAACGAAGAGCTCGCCGGCGCATTGCTGCGTCAGAAATCGCGCCTCCCGCGCTATGTCGAAGGATTTACCCAGAGAGTGAATGCCTACATGCAGCTCTCGGATTTTTTCATTGGCAAGCCCGGCCCGGGGAGCTTGAGCGAGGCTCTCCAGATGCGGCTTCCGGTGATTGTGGAGCGCAATGCCTGGACGCTGCCGCAGGAGCGATACAACGCCGACTGGATTCTCGACCAGGAGGTTGGGATCGTGCTCGATGGTTTTAGAGATATTGAGAAGGCTGTTGCGCGCTTGATCGAGCCGGCAACCCTGGCGCACTACCGCGCGAACGCCGCAGCACTCGAAAACCGTGCCGTCTTCGAAATTCCCGCCATGCTCGAAAGGATCCTCGAACAAGGGCGCGCCGAAACATTCAGGAACGGTTGCGCCTCGCTTACTACCAGACTCGCCTGAAGCGCCGACTCGACCGCGTCGCCGTGTTGTGGCAACATAGAGTGCCCCAATCGGAGTGGGCATCGCGAGAGAGGAGTTTCCTGCTATGGCTAAAGCGACTTTTGCGGCGGGATGTTTCTGGGGGGTTGAGGACGTGTTTCGCCGGACCAAGGGCGTCATTTCAACTGCGGTCGGGTACACCGGCGGCGCCACCGAGAACCCCACCTACAAGGAAGTATGCACCGGTAAGACGGGTCATGCGGAGGCCGTGGAATTGGAGTTCGATCCCGCCAAGGTCACTTACGACCAACTCCTGGGCATTTTTTGGCAGAGTCATGATCCTACGCTATTGAACCGGCAGGGACCGGACGTCGGCACGCAATATCGGTCCGCAATTTTCTTCCACGACTCGAGCCAGGAGGCTGCCGCCCAGGCATCGAAGAAAGCCCTTGAAGATGGGAGGGTTTTGAAACGGCCGATCGTTACAGAAATCAAGCCCGCTTCACAGTTTTACCGCGCAGAGGAATATCACCAGCAGTATTTCGAAAAACAAGGGATAGCGTCTTGCCACCATCCTTGATGATCCGGTAGGTTGTGTCACTCCGAGGGTAGAAAGAAGCGCGCGATCAATTAATCGCAATCACCATCAGCTCTGACGCGTGAGTTTACGCTGGCGTTCACGGCGCCGCCTGTGACGGTGGGACCGCTCGTTGCGCACTTGCACGGCTTGTAGCAGCTCTCGCTTTCATGCCGCCAGATGAAGTAACTCGCCAGAGCCACGCCTCCGGTGGCCACTAAAGCCCAGACCAGGTGCCGGCGCCTGCGAGCCCGGTGAACATCCGTTTCTTTCGGATAGCCCTGTTCTTGCTGAGGCTGGTCGTCGGCGACCAAGTCCATCGTTACGCGGTAGGACTTTCCAGCGGGAATCGTATGCAGCTCTCCGTCATTGTCGAGCACTAAGGTACCTTGATAAGCGGAGATGATCACTTCCTGCGGGCCGACGATTGTGACTTGTCCGTAAGCGGGCTGGCTATCTGCGGCGCGCAGAATACCTTCGGGCATTTCCAGCTCAAGTTGGTCCGCGCCCGTAGAGGAGAAGCCCACCGTGCCATGCAAGACCGTCGCGTGGATTACGCTGGAGTTTTGCGCGAGCGTTGCCGCGCTGGCAGAGAGCAAATAAAGTTGCCCCGAACCCAGCTTCACTCGCAGAGTTCCGCCCAAGCTCGTGGAAAGGTTGTCACCGGGAAAGACTGTTGTCCCGATCGTGGCGTCGGCGTTGCCAAGCAAAGCGTTTTGCGCCTGGACAATCATTCCGAGTGGCTTTTCGTTCGCCGCCATGGCGGGCAAATCGAGCAGACCCACCACCAATAGTGCGATCAGGCAGGAACGCGCAATCGAACGCACGATACCCTCCGAGAGGTACAACGACAATTTAGGCGCAGGCACGCCCACTGTCAATAGTTAACCCACTGCAGGTTACGCGCCTGATAGGCGTTCCCGCCTGACACCCGTCCCTCTCGGCGACTTTTGTACCTTTCGGACACAAGCATCTTTTGCGCGAGAGCCTATCGCCCTCGGGAGCTCATGCCGGCTCATCGCCATTCCGCCGCCACGGTGACGTTCTGCGGTAGAATGGGCAAGCCCCGCGGGGAGGGCGCATGATTCATCGCTTCGTTTTCCATAACGGCAGGCTCCTGCCCATCGAGCAAGTGCGGCTTTCGCCAGGCCAAGCGGGCCTGTTGAGCGGCTGGGGACTGTTCACCACCATTCGCATAGCCGAGGGGATACCGTTCGCGTTCGAGCGCCACTGGAAACGGCTGGAGCGCGACGCCGCGCGCACCCATTGTCCCTTTCTCTTCGAAGAGGAGATCGTGCGCGGGCAGTTGAGCGAAGTGCTCTGCGCGAACGAGGTGCGAGAAGGGTGCGCACGCATCTACGTGGTTTATAACCAGGTGGGGTTCTGGCACAGCGACGAGGGCCTTCCCCGCGTGGACCTGCTGATCTACTCGTCCGACTTGCCGTCGTATCGCGAACCGATACGGCTTGGCCTCCATGAACACGGCCGCCACGCGGCGTCTCCGTTGGCTGGCGTGAAAGTGACTTCGTGGCTCAACAACGTCTGGAATCTCTACGAGGCACAGCACGCGGGATTCGATGAGGTCGTTTTGCTGAACGAGCGAGGCGAAGTGGCAGAGTGCACCGCCGCAAATATCTTCTGCGTGCGCGGCGGACGCGTTACCACGCCGCCGCTCGCGGCCGGATGCCTCGAAGGCGTCACGCGCGGAATCCTGCTCGAGATCGGTGCGGGCGCCGGAGCTCCCGTCGAAGAGCGTACGCTCTTGCCGGAGGATCTCTACGCCGCCGAGGAAGTTTTCATTTCCTCGACGAACCGAAGCCTGCTCACCGTGAGCGAGATCAACGGCCATAAAATCGCTGCTGCGCCCGGGCCGGTGACTCAAAAGCTGGAAAAGACCTTCGCCGCCTATATGCGCGAATACATCGACGCGCGCGCGGCCACCCAGGAAAAGCGATAAAAGTGCGGCACGTGTTTCGTTCAGCTCCTTTGAGTTTCGCCACAATCCGAATGGCAATTTGATTCGAAGAGGGAGAATTCCATGACCGAACTCGCAAGCAAGAACTGTGTGCCGTGCCGCGGCGGGGTTCCTCCGCTCGCGGGGAAGGAGTTGGAAGATTTCGCGAGACAGGTGCCGCAATGGAAAGTTGCGAGCGGGCACCACATTACGCGCGCATTTGCGTTTCCGGATTTCCGCCAGGCCCTCGCGTTCGTGAATCGCGTCGGTGAGCTGGCCGAGGCACAGGGACATCATCCGGACATTCTGCTTTCCTGGGGAAAAGCGGAGATCACGACGTGGACACATAAGATTGACGGCCTTACCGAAAGCGATTTTATCCTCGCCGCGAAGATCGATAAGTTATAAATGCGCACTCCCGTATGTCGCCGCTCGCGGGCATCGCTCAAAATTGAGGCAGCCGAATGGCTTCGAAACTAAGGCAGGCGTTTCGCGATAGCCGCTTCTTTCATGCGTACAAGAATGTCTCCGCCCCCGGCGAATACGTCTGGTGGCGGCTGCGGGGGGCGCCCGGGCCCAAAGCTCCGCACATGGTGAAGCAACTTCTGATTGCGGAATATGCCCATAGATTCAACCTGCACGTTCTGGTTGAAACGGGCACGAATTATGGGCACATGATTTACGTCAATCGGGACCTCTTCCGAGAAATTTACTCGATCGAGCTGGATGAGTGGAGAGCCTCAAGCGCGCAACGCAAGTTCGCCGGCCGGCCGAACATTCATGTGATTGCAGGCGATAGCGGGGCGGCGTTGCCCAGAGTCATCGCGGGGATTCGGGAGCCCATTCTTTTTTGGCTCGACGGCCATGATTTCGACATCTCGACACCCGTCAAGCAGGAGCTCGATGCCATTTACAAACATCCCGTACAGGATCATGTCCTGCTTATTGATGATGCCCGATGGTTTGACGGGCGCACGGACTATCCCACGATGGAACAACTGCGAGAGAAAGCCGCTCGGGAGTATCCGGGCCGCGTCGTTGAGGTGAAGGACGACATCATTCGCATCTACAAGCCGGGACCGTAGCGTCCTCCTCTCATGCTGAAACGTCTCTTTTCGCATTACATCGCCGAAGAAGTGCGGCCCATGCTCCACCTGGCGGGTCCGATTGTCTTGGCTGAGCTTGGCTGGATGACCATGGCCATAGTGGACACGATGATGGTAGGGCGGCAGACCAACAGCGCCGTTGCGATTGGCGCTGTCAGCCTCGGCTCTACTCTTTACTATACCGTGGCGATATTCGGCACTGGCTTGATGCTGGGACTCGACACGCTGGTCTCCCATGCCCATGGAGCCGGAGACGTGGAGGATTGTCACCGCTCGCTGGTCAACGGCGTGTATTTGAGCCTGGGCGTGGCTCCGTTGTTGATGGGCCTCGTGTGGCTTTGGGGGCCGGTCTTGCGCGCGATGGAGATTGAGCCGCAGTTGTTGAACCAGGCGATTCCGTATCTGCATGCCATTAACTGGAGCACGCTTCCCCTGCTGCTTTATTTTGTTTTCCGCCGCTACCTGCAAGGGATTAACCTCGTGAAGCCAGTCATGTTTGCGCTGATCTCCGCGAACTTCGTGAACCTCACGGGAAACTGGGTCTTTATTTTCGGCCATTTCGGGCATCGCGCCATGGGTACGGTAGGCTCGGGCTGGGCTACCTGCATCGCCCGTATTTATATGGTGGCCGTTTTGCTGGTGTTTTGCGTGTACCAGGATTTGCGCCATAAGACTGGGCTTCGCGACGCGCGCCGATGGCCGACTTACTTGCGCGTCCGTCAGCTCATGAATTTGGGATTCCCGGCGGCAATGCAATTCGCACTCGAAGTCGGAGTATTCGCCTGCGCGACGGCGCTGATCGGCAAGCTCGGCGCGGTGCCGCTCGCGAGCCATCAGATCGCCCTCAACACGGCGAGTTTCACGTACATGGTGCCGCTGGGAATCAGTTCCGCGGCGGCTGTGCGTGTGGGACAAGCGCTCGGGCGCCGCGATGCTCAAGCCGCCAGCCGGGCCGGGTGGACCGCGCTCGTGCTCGGTACGAGTTTCATGAGCTGCATGGCGGTGGCGTTCTGGTTGTTTCCCCGGTACATCGTCCGAATCTACACAGCCGACCCAGTCGTCATTCAGGCGGCCAGCGCGCTGCTGTTCGTGGCCGCGTTTTTCCAGCTTTTTGACGGCCTCCAGGCAGTTGCCACCGGCGCACTGCGCGGAGCCGGGGACACTCGAACGCCCATGGTCTGCTTCCTGGTTTTTTATTGGCTGCTGGGGCTGCCTCTCGGCGTTTATCTGTGCTTCCACGTCGGCTGGGGCGCGGCGGGCCTGTGGACCGGCCTGTGCGTGTCGCTGATACTGATTGGTTCCGTGCTTCTGTACGTCTGGCGCCGCAAAGAGCGTTCGCTCCTCCTGGTGTGAGCCGCGCCGCCTTACTTGATCGCCGCTCGTCATCTACGTTGGACGAGAGGGCACATTCGCGGCCTGATCCCAAAGCACTGCGCTACAATCGCAGCCGGCCGATTCCGTGCGCGTGATTTCGTTTGTCCCCCGCCGTTCCCGGCGAGCCGCGCACCGAATGCGGCACACAGTATGCGTAATCCGTTCATGGCGCGCGCGATCGAGCTGGCGGTGGAAAATGTCCGCGCAGGACGCGGCGGTCCCTTCGCGGCCCTCGTTGTGAAAGAAGGAAAAATCATTGCTGAGGGCGCAAATTGCGTTACCTCGACGAAGGACCCCACCGCTCATGCCGAAATTGTGGCTATCCGCGATGCCTGCAAGAAGCTCGGCACTTTCGAATTGAAAGATTGCGAAATCTATACGACTTGCGAGCCGTGCCCGATGTGTCTGGGTGCCATTTACTGGGCGCGTCCCGCACGCGTTTTCTTCGCAAGCACCGCAGCGGATGCCTCCAAGGCCGGTTTTGACGATTCGTTGATTTATCGCGAGATTGCGCGGCCGCACTCCAACCGGAAGATTCCCATGGTTTCCCTGATGCGCGAGGAATCGCTCCAGGCATTTCGCGCCTGGGAAGAGAAAAGCGACAAGATCTCCTACTGAGGCCGCTGCCGATGGAAACGCGCATCATCGGGAAGTCAGTGCCACGCAAAGAGGGGCGTGAAAAAGTCACTGGTCGCGCCCGCTACGTGGACGACATCACGTTCCCCGGAATCCTGCACGGTACCACGGTACGAAGTCCCATCGCCCGCGGACGAATTCGCGGGATTCATTTCGAAGGCGATATTCCCTGGAAGGAATTTACGGTTGTTACGGCCAATGACATTCCTGGCAAAAACTGCATCGCACTGCTGATCGAGGACCAGCCTTGTCTGGCCGCTGAGTTGGTCAATCATTCGGAGGAACCCGTCGTTTTGCTCGCACACGAAGACAAATACTTGTTGGAGGAAGCTCGCCGGGCGGTGCGCCTCGAGATTGAGCCGCTTCCCGCGGTCTTCACGATGGAAGATTCGCTTGCGCGAAAGCAAATCGTCTGGGGCCAGGACAATGTCTTCAAATCGTTCCACGTGGAAAAGGGGAACGTGGATGGCGCCTGGGCCGGCGCCGATTTTATTGTCGAAGGTGAATACGAGACCGGAGCACAGGAGCAACTCTACATCGAGCCGCAAGGGATGATTGCAAAAGCCGGCCCCGCCGAAGGCGTTACGATCTGGGGATCTCTGCAATGTCCGTATTACGTCCACAAAGCGCTGGTATTGTTGTTCGGCCTGCCGAAAGATCGCATCCGAGTGGTGCAAACGGAGACCGGCGGGGGATTTGGAGGCAAGGAAGAATATCCGTCCATGATCGCCGGCCACACAGCGCTGCTCGCCTGGAAGTCGGGCAAACCCGTAAAAATGATCTACGACCGGGCGGAAGACATGGTCGCGACCACCAAGCGTCACCCGTCCTGCACACGCCATCGCACGGCGTTGACACGCGATGGCAAGCTGCTCGCCATGGAAATCGAATTCACGATTGACGGCGGCGCCTACGAAACGCTTTCACCTGTCGTGCTTTCGCGCGGGACGATCCATGCCGCCGGGCCATACCTCTGCCCGAACGTCCGCATTCGGAGCCGTGCCATCGCCACGAACGCGCCGCCCCACGGAGCATTTCGCGGCTTCGGTGCGCCGCAAAGTGTTTTTGCGCTGGAGCGTCACTTCGACCGCGTCGCGAGCGAGATTGGCTTCGCGCCGGATGAGCTGCGGCGGCGAAATTTCATTCAAGAAGGCCAGACGCTCGCCGTCAGCCAGGTGGTTCGCGAAAAAGTAGACATGAGCAGGCTGATGGATCGCGCGTTCGAATTGAGCGGGTACCACGCGAAACGCAAGGGCTTTGAAAGCGAAAATACGCGAGGCGCCATCAAGAAAGGCATCGGTTTCGCTTCGTTTCTTCATGGCGCAGGCTTCACCGGATCGGGAGAAGAGTATCTGGCTTCGGAGGTGGCCGCGGAAGCGACTCGCGATGGAATAGTGCGCGTGTTTGCGGCGAGCACGGAAATGGGGCAGGGAACGAACACGATTTTTTCGCAGATTGCGGCCGAGACGCTCGGCCTCGATCCGAAGCAGATCGAAATCGTCCAGCCGGACACGGGGACCGTGCCGAACAGCGGGCCCACCGTCGCTTCGCGCACGTCGATGATCGTGGGCAAGCTGGTCGAGAATGCCGCGCTTGAAATTCAGCAGACTCTTATGAAGAGTGGCCTCTTGAAGTCGGAGCATAACGCGCACGATTTTGGGCGCGCCTGCAGCCAATACATCGCGAAATTTGGATCTCTGAAATCGCTCGCAAAGTACGAACATCCGCGGAATCTTCACTGGGATGATGAGCGCTACCAGGGAGACGCTTACGGCGCGTATGCCTGGGCCGTTTACGTGGCGGAAGTTTCGGTGGACATGCGCACAGCCGAAATTCGTGTGGACGATTTTGTTGCCGTGCAGGAGGTGGGCAAGGTCATTAATCCTGTGCTTGCGGCAGGTCAGATCGAGGGGGGCATCGCGCAGGGAATCGGCTTCGCGCTTTATGAGAATGTCGTTTGGCAAGAAGGCCGCATGGTGAACAATCAGATGACGAACTACATCATGCCCACCTCGATGGACCTCCCGCCGATTCGCGTTTTCTTCGAGGAGATTCCCTACTCTCGCGGACCAGCCGGCGCGAAGGGAATCGGCGAGCTGCCGCTCGACGGGACGGCCCCGGCGATCGCCAATGCCATTGCGCACGCGACCAGCGCGGATATCAGGCGCGTCCCGATTACGCCCGAGGTTCTGCTCGAGATGCTGGAGAGTGCTCATGCTTGACGCCGCGCGCAAGATTCGCGTCGAGTGCCGGGTGAATGGCCGGCAGTTGACGCTCGCAGCCTACCCGATGACGCGGCTGCTCGACGTTCTGCGTGAAGAACTGGGATTGACCGGTTCGAAGGAAGGCTGCGGCGAAGGAGAATGCGGCGCCTGCTCGGTCGAATTGGATGGCGCGCTCGTGAACAGTTGCCTCGTGCCCGTCCTTCAGGCGGAGGGCGCAACGATTTGCACGATCGAAGGAGTCGCCGATGGCGAGCGCCTGCACGCCGTGCAGCAGGCGTTCATCGCCTACGGCGGCGCGCAATGCGGCATCTGCACGCCCGGCATGATTCTCGCCGCAGTGAATCTTCTCTCCCGCTGCCCGCACCCGAACGAATCACAGATCCGCGAAGGGCTCGCTGGAAATCTTTGCCGCTGCACCGGCTACACGAAGATTTTCGAGTCCGTCGTCGAAGCGTGCCGGCAGACGGAGCAGCAAGCGTGAGGTCCTTTCTGCCCGCCTACGAGCTGGAAGCGCCGCGCGATCTCGTGGCAGCGCTCGAACGCATGGCGAGAGAGCCTGGCGCATGGAAGCCATTCGCGGGCGGAACGGACTTGATGGTGCTGCTCGAAGCGGGCAAGTTGCCGCACCGAAAATTCCTGAGTATCTGGAAATTGCCGGAGCTGCGCGGAATCGAGATGACACCCGAACACGTCACGATCGGCGCTCTCACGACATATACCGAAGTGCAGCGCCATAAGACTCTCGCGCAGGAATTCCCTTTGCTGTGCCAGGCCGCTCGGGAAACCGGGGGAATCGCCACTCAGAATCGCGGAACGCTCGGCGGGAACATCGCGAATGCGTCGCCGGCCGCCGATTCTCCGCCCGCGCTGCTCGTCTACGACGCGGAACTCGAGCTCGTTTCATCGAGCCGGGCGCGCTGGGTGTCTTATTCCGCATTCCATTCCGGCTATAAGAAGATGGATTTGCGGCCCGATGAACTGATTCGCCGAATTCGCTTGCCGCGAACTAAAAACAGATGGAAGCAGTACTACCGGAAAGTCGGGACGCGGCGGGCGCAAGCAATCTCGAAGATTTGTTTTGCTGCGGCGGCACACATAGAGGGCGATCGCGTTTCGGACGTGCGCATCGCGCTTGGAAGCATCGCGCCAACCGCATTGCGCGCCGTTGAGACGGAGAAACTTCTGCGAGGAGAGAAGCCGTCCGCGGAGATTCTACACAGAGCGCAGGAGACGCTCGCGCGGGAGATCGCGCCGATTGACGACATGCGTTCGACCGCGCGCTACCGGCGCCGTGTCGCGCAGAATCTTCTCGGAGAATTCTTTGCAGTCGTGGCCGGCTGATCGGAAATGCAGAACTCTTCTAATCCGCCTGCAAATCTTGTGAACATTCCGGACCTTGTCGTTCGCGGCAAGCGTGTGGTTATGTCGGAGGGCGAACGCCCGGCCGCAATCCACATTCGCGGCGGGGCGATCGCGGCGGTTTCCGCGTTCGACGATGTAGCTGCAGGTATCCCCGTGCACGAGGCGGGCGAATCGGTTGTGATGCCCGGCCTGGTGGACACGCATGTCCACATCAATGAGCCGGGCCGCACGGATTGGGAAGGATTTTCGACCGCGACGCGCGCGGCTGCCGCCGGCGGCGTCACGACTCTGATCGAAATGCCGCTGAACAGCATCCCAGCGACGACGACTGCCCCTGCGTTTCGCGAAAAGCTTGCTGCTGCGGCGGGGAAGTTGTGGGTGGACGTCGGATTTTGGGGTGGCGTCGTGCCCGGGAATACGGCCGAACTGAAACCACTTTGGGACGCAGGAGTATTTGGGTTCAAGTGTTTCCTCGTGCCCAGTGGCGTAGAGGAATTTGCGCACGTCGGCGAGGCCGGTTTGCGCGCGGCGTTCCCCGAACTCGTTCGGATGGGCGCGCCATTGCTCGCGCACGCGGAATTGCCTGGCCCGATTGACGAAGCCGCGAAGTCGCTCACGAGAGCGGCTCCGCGCCGATACGCCACCTGGCTGGCGGCTCGGCCACGGGCAGCGGAGAACGAGGCCATTGCACTATTGGTACGGCTTTGCCGCGAATTCAATGCGCGGGTTCACGTCGTACATTTGTCTTCCTCGGACGAGATCGCGCAGATCGCGCAAGCGAAATCGGACGGGCTTCCGTTGACCGTGGAGACGTGTCCTCATTACCTGACTTTTTCGGCTGAGGATATCGCTGACGGCGCAACGGAGTTCAAATGTGCGCCGCCGATCCGCGAGAGCGAAAACCGCGAAAAACTGTGGGCGGCGCTGGGGGATGGAACGATCGATTTGGTAGCGACCGACCATTCGCCGTGCCTTCCTGCGATGAAACTGGCGGAAGAGGGCGATTTCCTTCGAGCCTGGGGAGGAATCGCCTCCTTGCAGCTCAGCTTGCCGGCGCTGTGGACGCAAGCACGGTCTCGCAGCTATGCTGTGCCTCGCGTAGCCGACTGGCAATGCCGCCGGCCCGCGCAACTTGCTGGACTCGAGAATCGAAAGGGAGCCATCACTGTGGGCTCGGACGCGGATCTCGTGATCTGGAATCCGGACGTAACGTTTCGCGTCGAGCCCGCGCTACTCCACCATCGGCACAAAATCACGCCCTACATGGGGCGCGAACTCGCGGGCCTGGTTGAGACGACGTTTCTTCGCGGACGAAAAATATACGAGCGCGGGGAGTTCTCGCCCGCGCCCATCGGGCAGATCCTCCGCCGGGGCAACGCATGAAGGATTTCACCCAACTCGTTGATCTGGCGGCTGAGCGTCTCGGTGGCAGAGTTCTGGAAGCCAACGATGAGTTTTTCGCACCGAAGGAAAATCTGCTGCGGGCCGCGAAGCCGATCTTTATCGAAGGGAAATATACGGATCGCGGGAAATGGATGGACGGATGGGAAACGCGGCGACGGCGGACGCCGGGTTACGACTGGTGCATTATCCGGTTGGGCCTGCCCGGAATTCTGCGAGGGATTGTTGTGGATACGAGTTTTTTTAAAGGAAATTATCCAGAACAATTCTCTCTCGAAGGCTGTGATCTGGGACGCTCGGCGCCCTACCGGAATGAAAAAAAGAGGCTCAGCTCTCCTGAGACAAGGTGGGTTGAGCTTTTGCCTCCCACGGCTCTCCAAGGTGACTCGCGGAATCCATTCTCCGTTGAGAATGACGGCCGCTTCACCCATCTGCGCCTGAAGATTTATCCGGATGGAGGCGTTGCGCGACTGCGCGTGCACGGCGAGGTTATGCCAGACGAAAAACTCATCGCGCGCCGGGAACTGGATTTGGCGGCGATCCAAAACGGAGGGAGCGTCGTGGAATCGAGCGACCAATTTTTCAGCGAGCCGCTCAATCTCCTGATGCCCGGCCGCGGAAGAAATATGGGCGACGCCTGGGAAACGCGACGGAGACGGGGCCCCGGATACGATTGGGTGATCGTGAAGCTTGGCGTACCCGGAAGGATTCGGCGGATCGAAGTGGACACCTCGCACTTCAAGGGAAACTATCCGGAGAGCTGTTCGCTCGAAGCCTGCCACGCGACGGGTCCTGCTGCCGAAGCCCTGCTCAACGCGGCGTCTCCTTGGAAGCAAATTTCGCCGCGTACAATACTCCAACCGAATCGTCGCCATATTTTCCGGCGGCAGCTTCACGACGCGGGCGCTGTAACGCATGTGCGATTCAATATTTTCCCTGACGGGGGCGTGAGCCGGCTGCGCATTTTTGGCCAGCCCGAGCGTCCCGGCGATGGCGTCGCAGGAATCGAGCGGTTCAATCGTCTTTCTTCGGCACGGGCGCGCAAAGCGCTCCATGATTGCTGCGGTTCGAAGCAATGGGTCGAGCGAATGATCGCTCAAAGACCTTTTCGGAGCGTCAATAATTTGTTGGACGCGGCCGACAAGACTTGGACGAACCTCAGCGGCAAGGATTGGCTCGAGGCGTTCCGGCACCATCCGCCGATTGGAGGGACGCGCGCCAATGGGAAACAGTCATCCGTCGCGCGCAAGTGGTCCTCCGGAGAGCAATCGACGGCGCAGAAGGCGGCCCCGGAGACGCGCGGGGCTCTCGCAGTTGCCAATCGGACGTACCAAAAGACGTTTGGTCACGTTTTTCTCATTTGCGCATCGGGAAAAACGAGTGAAGAGGTTCTGAAGAATCTTGAGGCGCGGTTGTCCAACAATCGCGAGTCGGAGCTACGCATTGCCGCCGAAGAACAGCGCAAGATCACGCGGCTGCGTTTGGAGAAGCTTCTCGGATCATGAGCCAAATTACAACGCACGTGCTCGATGTTTCTCTGGGGCGCCCCGCTGCGGGCGTGCCAGTGGTTTTGGAAATCGAAAAAGCGGGGGGCGCCTGGAAAGAGCTCAGTCGAGGCGCCACCGACGCTGACGGCCGCCTCCGGCATCTGCTTGCGCCGGGATCGCTCGCCGAGGGATCGTACCGTTTGCTGTTTGATACGCGTGCTTACTTCAAGTCCCGCAAGGTCGAGGGGCTGTATCCGCAGGTAATCGTCGTGTTCGAAGTGCGGGACGCGAAGGAGCAATACCACATCCCGCTGCTTCTGAGTCCCCACGGATATTCCACGTATCGCGGGAGCTGACCGATGGCCATCACGCTAGTCGAAAACAATTATGGCAAATCGCGCATTCGCTTGCTGCGCGTGGTGAGGCAAGAGGACCGCCACGATATTAAGGAGCTGACGCTCGCCATCCGTTTTGAAGGTGACTTCGAGACCGCACATACCAAGGGAGACAATCGCAAGATCCTTCCGACCGACACGATGAAAAACACTGTGTATGCGCTGGCGCGGCAATATCCGGTGGAGGCTGTCGAGGAGTTTTCGCTACATCTGATCGAGCACTTCCTCACGTACAATCCGCAAATTTCGCGCGTGCGTGTCGAGGCTGCGGAAAACCTCTGGGCGCGCATCCCGATTGGCGGGAAGCCCCACGCAACTGCTTTTGTACGCGCGGGGCAGGAGAAACGCACGGCCATGGTCAGCGGGAGACGTGAAGGAACCACGATTGAGGCGGGCATCGCGGACCTGGTTGTTCTCAAGACCACGAAATCCGCCTTCGATGGTTTCTTGCGCGATCCCTATACGACGCTGAAAGAGGACCGCAAGCGCATTCTGTCCACCACGGTTCACGCGCGATGGGTTTATGCAGGTGGCGAGATCGAATTCAGCCCCGTCTGGCACGGCGTCAGGCAAACGCTGCTCGAGACATTCGCGGAGCACGACAGCAAATCGCTCCAGCACACGCTCTACGCCATGGGGGAATCGGTCCTCGGCAGCTTTGATCACATCCGCGAAATTCATCTTTCGCTACCGAACAAGCACTACAACCTCGTGGACCTGTCACCTTTCGGGATGGACAATCCCGCCGAGGTGTTCCTCCCCACCGATGAGCCGCATGGACTGATCGAAGCGACGCTCCGGAAAGACTAGGCGCAATCTGCGCTATTTTTTCGACGGGTGAATTTCAGGGTTGTCCCAAAATACGCAGCGAGTTACATTGGTTTTGTTGTGCGACGCCCTGGCTCGCGTCTTCAAGGATACTTCCCCTGCCGAAATCTTCGGCGGTCAACCGAAAAGCATGCCCGAAAGAATTCTGATCGTTGAGGACGAAGCGGCTTCGCTTGCTGCGCTCGAATCACTTTTGCGCCGCGAAGGGTTTGAAGTTTCCGGCGCCAGCGACGGCGCTTCGGCCCTCGCGGAGTGCGCTTCCTTTCGACCCGACCTCATTCTTCTCGATATTCTGATGCCGGGGATGGACGGCTTCGAGGTCTGCCGCCGTATCAAAGCCACGCCGGAAACGCGTCTCACTCCAGTCATCCTGATCACCGGGCTATCACGCAGCGAAGATCGAATCGAAGGGATCAACGCGGGTGCGGACGATTTTCTGAGCAAGCCGATCGACATCAATGAACTTCTGGCCCGTTGTCGCTCGCTGCTGCGCCTGAAAATGATCACCGACGAGCTCGAAAACGCCGAGGCGGTTCTCTTGAGCCTCGCGCACAGCATTGAAGCGCGCGACCCCTACACACACGGTCATTGCGAGCGGCTGGCCGAAATGTCGGTCAAGCTCGGAGAGCGTCTGGCCATCCCCGAAGATCACATCAAGGCTCTTGGGTGGGCGGGGACTGTGCATGACATCGGCAAAGTGGTGGTACCGGACGCGATCCTGTTGAAGCCCGGGCCGCTGACAGAGGAAGAAATGGCGGTGATGCGAAAGCATTCCGCCGTCGGCGAGCGGATCTGCGCGCCGTTGAAATCCTTTCGGCATGTCCTCCCGATCATCCGCCACCATCATGAAAAGCGCGACGGCTCAGGCTATCCGGACGGCCTGCGCGGCGAGGAAATTCCTCTGACGGCGCGAATTTTGCAACTTGCCGATGTGTATGACGCGCTGACAACGGATCGGCCGTATCGAACGGCCGTCAGTTCCGAAACTGCCCTGCAATTGATGGCGGAAGAGGCTGCCCGGAACTGGTGGGATGTGGAGTTGTTCGCTGCTTTCCGAGAGATGATTCGCGAGGGCCGCCCTGCCGGGATTCCTCCCGTTGCGCGCAGAGCGAAGAACTAGCAGCTGTTGGTTTCCGAACCGCTTCTATGACTCTAGTCATTCACGAAGGCGCTATTCTCATTGGGCCGCGCTGCTGATTCGCTGTTCGCCGCAGTAGATCACGAAGCGGCGTCCCCGCAGGAATCCAATCAAAGTAAGGCGCAACTCGCGTGCCAACTGCACTGCGAGGCTTGAGGGAGCCGAAATCGAAGCGACGATTGGCAAGCCGGCTACGATCGCCTTTTGAACGATTTCGAATCCGCCGCGTCCGCTCACAAGGAGGACGGAATCTCCTAGGGGCAAGCGGCCCTCGAGCAACGCCCAGCCGATCACTTTGTCCACGGCGTTGTGCCGGCCAATATCCTCGCGCAGAACCAGAAACTCGCCGCTCGCGTCGAAGAGCGCCGCAGCGTGAAGGCCGCCGGTGCGGCCAAAGACCGCCTGCGACGCCCGGAGCGCGTCCGGCAACCGGAGAAGGACCTCCGCCTCGAAACGAAAATCGGGATTGGGCGGCCGTAGCAGGCGAGATCGAACCGAGTCAATCGATGCTTTCCCGCAGATGCCGCAACTGGAAGCCGCGAAAAAATGGCGGCGCATTTTTTCGAAGTCGGGAGCCACTTCAGGGGCAAGCTGAACTTCAACGACGTTCCCGCGTTTCGAATCGGCATCCCCTGTAGCACTGTCGAGCTTGACGATTTGCTCGCGGCGCTGGACGAGGCCCTCAGTGAAAAGGAACCCGGCGGCAAGTTCGAGATCATGACCTGGAGTGCGCATCGTGACGCTCAGCGGTTCGCACCCGATGCGAATCTCGAGAGGTTCTTCCGCGGCGAGATAGTCGTCCTTGCGGCGAACCTTCCCGTCATCCCACTCGGACACCTGTGTCAGGTCGAGGTTGCGTGGTTTTCGAGGCACGATTTGCTCCCGGAGCAACCCATATCGCCTGCAGAGCAGCGTGTCAAGGGTACAGCCGAAATGTCCCGTCGGCGAGTGCCAAGAAACGGGGCTGGCTCGGACCGAGGAATCGGCCCGAGCCAGGGGGTTCAGAGGTGAGAGGAACTGCGGAGCCTGTTATTGGTTCTCCACGGCGACGACTTGGCCGGTAGTCGTATCCAGGAAAACTCTGTCGCGACGCTGGTGGTTAAAGTCGAACATGTTTAGGGTCGTGCCCGCAATCACGTCGAAGGACCCGGTCCCGATCCGCCCAAGGCTCCAGTTGTCCTCGATAAAGCGGACAACGGAACTCTGGTCAGTGACCGTGCCGTCCACGAAATTTCTTTTCGCGTACGGTGAGATCACGAGGAAGGGCAGGCGCGGTCCATATCCGCAGCGAGATTGGAGACCGGCAAGAGTGTTGGCTCCCGTGCCGCACGCGCTTGCTCCTGTCAATGCGTCCTCAGACGACACCGACTGGTTTACGATCGGCCCGACCACATGATCGTACCAACCATCCGAGTCATCGTAGGTGATGATCACAGCCGTGCTGTCCCATTCCTCCAGCGACTGAAGTTTGTTCAGGGTGTCGGTAATGAAGGCTTGCTCGTCGAGCGGCGAAGAATTGCCCGGATGGCCGTCCTGGGCGGAGTTCGCCTTCAAGTAGCTGACTGCCGGAAGATTTCCGGAAAATGCCGCAGCCCAGAAATAGGTGAGGTCATACTGATGGTTCGCGGGGCCGTCGTGTCCGACCTCCTCGACGCTCGCGGGCGGAATGTGATGGCGATTTGAGGTGCTCAAGTAATACTCGAAGGGGTTGTGGTGCGCAACGTACGCTGGTTCAAGAGTGCCATCCAGACGCTTCGTCTGGGTCCCACAAACCGCAGGAACGGCGGGAGAAGTCCCGGTTGCGGGAACAAAGGCGCTGGAAGGTGTAAAGCCCCCCTCGAACCATCCCCAGGAGATCTGTTTCGTCGTCAACAGGTCGCCGATATTCTTCCCTAGGAGGGACGTCTGGTCGGGACTGCCGCAATCATCGTAAAAGGGATCAGGATCGTCAGTGATCGAACCGTTCAAGACGTCCTTCTCCAAGTCGCCGCTCGAGTCATCGATCGAATTGGATAGGTCTGCGTTCCCGGTCATGCCGGAGATCACATTCACCGCTCCGACTGTGGAAGGTCCGAAGTTTGTTCCGTGGAACGACTGATTCATCGCGAAGTGTTGCGCATAGTTCCACATCGCCGTTACCGTATTTCCGTCGAAGTAACCCATTACGATCTGCGTTCCTAGGCCCGCGATATCCGGATAAGTGGTCGACGAACAAACATGAGCCGCGAACTGCGGGAACAAATCCATGAGCCCGCTATCGAAAGCTTGCTCTTCGGCCATATAGCCATGATTCTGGCTGCACGTATAGTTTTGGGCGGGAGTCAAACGGAACGGAGGTGCCCCGCCGGTCTGGAAGGTGTTCGGATTGTTCTGAAGCAAGCCCAGGTTCAATCCATCCACTGAGGGAGTGTTTGATTTGGCATGGAATGGCGTCTCATTGGAGTTATTTTGCGCCACCGGATAGGTGCCGAAATAGTGATCGAACGACACGTTTTCCTGGAAAATGATTACCAGATGTTTGATGGGCGTTGTGGTCTGGTAATTGTCAGCGTCTCCGTTGTTTCTTCGACCGTTTTTTCCATCTGGGCCGCCCGTGCCGGCCATAAGGCCGCTGGGGGCCGTTACAGCGAGGTTCATGGCGATCAGCACGGCCGCCATCCAGCGAAGGTTCTCCCTGATCATGAAATCTCCTCGATTTAAGATTTTTCGAGTCCAAGTCCGCACCGCCTCGCTGCGAGGCAGCGTGTCACGTCGCCCAAATATTCAAGGGCTTGCGGACTCAAACGCGCGTGGCAGAGCTATACCCGGCGATTGTTATTGGCAGGTGACGCACAGATGAAAACTGAATCTAATTGTGGAAATACCGTTCGGTGTGCCTACTGATTCGCGTGGGAGACCACCTGACCAGACGATGAATCGAGGATGATCCTGTCGTTCCGCCTGCGTATGAGGTCAAACATGTTCCCGAGGGGTCCCGCGATCTGATCGAAGGAACCAGTTCCAATCCGACCCAGGTTCCAATTGTCCTCAATGAATCGGAGAATGGAGGTTTGATCGGTGACTGTGCTGTCCACGAAGTTTTCTTTCGCAAATGGCGAGATTACGAAAAGTGGCAAGCGCGGGCCATATCCACAGCGGGACTGGAGGCCGGCAATTGAATTGGCTCCCGTGCCGCATTTTCCCGGACTCGAGAGCGCATCGGCGGACGAAACGGACTGATTCATAATCGGGCCGATCACGTGATCGTACCAGCCGTCGGAGTCGTCATAGGTGATAAAAACAGCAGTTTCATTCCATTCGGGAAGCGATTGAAGCTTGTTCAACGTCGTCGTGATGAAAACTTGCTCATCGAGAGGCGAGGAATTTCCGGGATGCCCGTTCTGAGCCGCATTTGCCTTCAGAAAGATGACGGCGGGCAGATGGCCCGAGTTCGCCGCTTGCCAGAAATCGCTCAGGTCGTATTGGTGATTTGCCTGGTCCGATTGTCCGATCATCTCGACCGAGCTTGGCGGCAAGTGATGCGAATTCGCAGTTGAAATGTAGTACTGGAATGGTTCGTGGTGAGGAACGTAAGCAAACATAAGGGTCCCATCCAGGCGTTTCGTTTTGGTGGCACAGATGGCAGGCTTGGCGGGAGAGGTGGTGGTTGCGGGAGCATAGGGAGTGGAAGGCGTAAAACCACCTTGGAACCAACCCCAGGTAACTCCTTTCGCATTTAGCAGGTCGCCGATGTTCTTGTTCGTACTTTGCATTCCTACACGCGAAGGCCCACTGCAATCATCGTAGAAGGGATCGGGATCGCCGATCACGGCATTGTTGACCACTTCATCGCCCGTGTTGACATTCGCCGACGGGTCAACGCCACCAGTCATTCCCGAAATGAGGTTGAGCGCGCCGACTGTAGATGGTCCAAATGTTGTGCCGTAAAAGGAATCACTCAGGGAGAAATGCTGCGCGTAGTTCCATAGTGCCGTGACCGTATTCCCGTCAAAGTAGCCCATCACGACCCCCACTCCCAGCGAGGAAACATCAGGGTACATAGCGGATGAACAAGCGCGCGCCGTAAATTTAGGGAACATGTCCATGAGCCCGCTGTCGAACGCCTTCTGCTCAGCCGTGTACCCATGGTTCATGCTGCACGTATAGTTCTGACTTGGTGTAAGGCGAAACGGGAGAAATGTGGGGCCGTTCGGATTGTTCGTGCGCAATGGCATTGTCAATCCGTTCACCGAAGGCGTACCGGGTTTTGCATGGAACTGCGTCTCCCCATCCCGATTCTCAGCTCTGGGATACGTCGCGAAGTAGTGGTCGAAGGAAACATTTTCCTGGAAGATGACCACGACACGTTTGATTGGCGTGTTGGTTGGATATACCTCGGAGCCTCCCGAGCTTCCACGACCCGCGCTTTGACCACCCATGACGCCGCTCGATGCCGTCGTGCCGAGATTCATAGCGAGGAGGACAGCTGCCATCCAGTGAAGTTCCTTGCGCATCACGGATTCTCCTTAGGTTTTTCCGAGGGCTCGACGCGAATGAGTCCCATCATCCCGGCATCCTCATGTTCGAGCAGGTGGCAGTGATAGGGGAACGTCCCAATCGCATTCGGGTCACGAAAATCCATCCTGAGTTTGACGCTTGGATACATCACTGTGACACCGTCCCAGAACGGCACGTTAATCGTGTCGCGAAGAAATGGCTCGTTGATCGGAATCCCGAACCATTCAAGCATCAAAAAGTGAACTTGGTGGATATGAAAGTCGTGCAATTCCTGCGACCGATTTTCGATGATCCAATCTTCAACGTCTCCTTGATGCACGACAATGTTGGGGATGGAGGAATTCGGGTCAAATGGCACGGGTGTCTGGCCATCAACCGTAAGATAGAAAGTTGTCGGGCTATTGGGGTCTTTCGGATCTTCGAGTTTTTCGGAGAAGTACAGCTTGCGTGTGCGTACCGGCGTAACGGTGCCAAGCCACGGCAAGCTGCGCGAGACGAGAGGCACGGGAGAAGTGGCCAGCACCGATTGCGGTCCGGGCGCGTCGTCCGAGGCCACAATCTTTGCGATCGGCCGCACGGGGTCATTCTCGCCGCCCGGGCCTGTGTTGACACTCCGGGTGACAAACCTTGCTTCCGTTCCCGCCGGTGGACCCGTCACAATGAATTCCACTCGCCCGCCCGGCGCCAAACCAAGATGATTCATCCAAACTACATCACCGCCGCCGAGCCCGTTCTGATTCAGTGGAACTCCATCCACGGCCACAATTCCCAGGTTCTGCGCCGCGCCGTGATATACCAACTGCAAATTGAGATAGGTAATGCTCGAGGCATTCAAGACTCGCCAGAGCTGCCGCTCAGAAGGTTTGATCTTGATGATTGCGGGCGGATAGTCGGGATACGGAACAGGAACAAAATTAAGCGAAAGATCCCTCGCCGGCTTTCCGGAGCCGGTGCCGGTGTTTCGAGCGTCCCCGTCACGATCGAGCACCGCCGCGGGCACTTTCGTTGAGTCGGAATTCGCCGGCGCAGCATTGGGATTCAGCAAGTCCTGATCGCGAATGATCAGTACTCGCTCCCGCAAGCCAGCCACTTGCCGATTCGCGCGCTCGATTCCCTCGATGATCAGCGCTCCGGACGCCCCGCCGAGCACCTGCACTTTGGTGAAGCCGTGAAGATGCGGATGATACCAATACAAGCCCGGCGGCTGGTCCGCAGGAATCTGGAAGCGGTACTCGAAGGGTGGATCGCTCGGCAGCACGGAGGTCTTGAGCACGTCGTCCTGATGACAAAGAGGCGGGACGGTCAAACCGTGAAAATGAAGATTGGTGGACTCGGCGCTCATCACCGCGCCCGCGCAAGGATCTCGAGTCGGCTTCCCCTGCAACGCCTTTGGCGTTCCTTGCGGAGGAGAATTGAGCCCATTTTTAAGAGTCAATATCAGGAGGTCCCCCGGTTTCAGCCGCAGATTCGGCGACTGGCTGCCGTCTCCGAGCACATAGCAGTACCGCGACTGTCCCTTGTCGTCGCGGGACTCCCGAAACGTCAGAGCCACTTTCAGGACTCCATTCTGGCTTCGAAGGTCCTCCGGTTCGGAGACGACGCTTCCTTCTGTTGGACGGGGACAGACGTCGTCCTTCGCTGACTGCGCGCACGTGCGCCCCGGCACGAATACAGAAACTGCCGCAACAAGTATCCACATTCGCAGCGATGTCATTCCCAAACCCTGGTTCGACCGCAAAGTTGACGAGTTCTCATTTTTATCTCAACAGATGGAACCCGGGCAAGGCACCTTCCGCGGTTCCAAAATGACGCGAAATCACAATCAAGTGCAGTCCCCCAGTGGCTGGTCTGCTCCCACTGTTCAAACTGCCTCGTCGGTGGAAAAACATCCTCTGCCGGTGTACCATTCGGCCTTCCTCCCTGCACCCTGACGGGCTGGAAATTCCATGGCACATACCCTTTCTTCTCCTTCTCACATTTCGGATAAGCGCATCGGCCTTGAACTCCGGATGGACCGCGTCCTCGAAATGACGGAGCAGGTCCGCCACAACTGGAATAGCGAAGCTGTCCACGATTTGCGGGTGGCATTGCGCCGCTGCCGGACCATGGCTGATGCGCTGGACGAGGTGAACCCCAGTCCTGGGTGGCGAAAGCTGAAGAAGGCCAGCCGCAATCTCTTCCATCGCTTGGGCGTTCTTCGTGACACGCAGGTGGAAAGGGAATGGGTGAAAAAGTTGGGACCGCCGGGCGACTCGATTCGCAGGCACATGCTGATCGTCCTGGGCCGTCAGGAAAAAATGCATCGGAAAGACGCGGAAGAGGCCCTCGACCGATTCGATCGCAAGGACTGGCGGAAGTCTTCCCGAAAGTTGGCGCGCAAGGCACAGTTTTTTCCGCTTGAAAGCGTCGCGTTTCAACGTTTAGCTCTGAAAAGTTTGAACGAGGCCGTTGAGCTTTTCGGGCGAGCGCGAAGGGGACGAAGCCGCGTGGCCTGGCATCGGCTGCGGATCGGGCTGAAGCAGTTCCGCTACATTGTCGAGAATTTTCTGCCGCTGCGCTACGAAGCCTGGGGCGAGGACTTGAAGCGGATGCAGGATCTGCTCGGTGATGTGCACGACTTGGACGTCCTGCGAGCTGAAATCCGGCGCCGTCGTTCAAAACTGGATCCTTCGGCCGTTGCAAAGTGGTTCGACCGGATCGAATGCGAGAGGAAAACGCGGCTCGACGAATTCCGTTCGAAACTCTCCGACAAGGAGTTTCTTTGGCTTTCCTGGCGTTCGGGACTTCGCGGCGGAGCGACACTCGAGAAAATCTCTCTTATCGAAACACAGACAGCCTATCCCGCCAGTTGACGCAGCATTTTCGGCGTAAGAATCCACCGAAGCTCCCACGCCCCCTGCGACGCGGCATGCTCGAGGCAGGCGACTCCGGCCTTCTTCAATGACGTAAAAACTCCGCGCGCTCCCACAAGCTGTGAAACCATCTGGTCGAGATGCGGTGCGTGGCCGAAGCACATCACCTCTTTGGCTCTGAGCCGCATAATTTCCTTGATGATTTCCGTGATATTGCCGGCCGGTTTGAGCGCCTCACTGGCGCGGATTTTTTCGGGAGAAAGTTCGAGCGCTTCGGCAAAAATCTCGGCGGTCTGCGCCGCGCGAACGTAGGGACTGGTAATCAGGATGTCCGGCTTCGCTCCGAGCGCGCGCAAACCAAGGGCTGCGGATCGTGTTTTCTGGATTCCCTTGGCCGTGAGCGGCCTTTCCGGTTCGGGCGGGGATTTGGGATCAGTCGGGTCCACGGCGATTCCATGGCGAACAAGATAGAGAATCATGGTTTACGCCACCTTTTCCTTCCTCTGCACACGCCGGAACTCCGCCTTGAGGTGAAATTCCTTTTCAAATAGCTCGGCCTTCCGTTCCAGGCCGGCGATGTCCAGGCGCGTGCCATCGGAAGCACGGATCAGAAAAATCGCCTTGCGTCCCACGATCTGGACATCGACTCCGGAAACGCGTTGCGCGTGGTCCGACTCGAGTTTCTCGGCGATTCGAAGTAGGGAAGAAAGCAACCGCGCTTCGCGACGGCGTGATCCATCGAGGGCAGCGTAGGACGGATGTTCGAGTTGTGGCTCCGACTTGCAATTGTGGTAGCGCACCAGAGCCGCAACCATGTCCCGTCGCCAGCCGCGCAATCCAGGAACCTCGCCGTTTCGAATCAAGTATTCGCCGTGACGGTGATGCGACTTGCGATGGATGAAATGTCCAGTGTCGTGCAAGATCGCGCCGACCTCGAGGAGCAGCCGCAGTTCCGCTCCCATCTCATGGATCGGCCGCAACTGGTCGAACAACGAAAGCGCCAGCCGGACTACCTGTTCCGCATGTTGCGGATGATAGTCGAGCCGCCTTGCGAACCAGCGCGCGCCGGCAAGCAACTCGGCCGCGCGCCCTTTTTCTTCCTCAGACACCTGGCCACCGGAATATTGCGCCGCGACGAGATCGAGCAAAATTCCTTCACGCACCCCCACTCCCGGGACGAGCATGGACCGCAGATCGAGCCACTTCGCCAGCGTCGTAAGGATGATCGAGGCGATGCCCAATACTTCGGCGCGGTCTTGCCTCACGTGAAAGGTCTTCATGCGTTCGGGAACATCCATCCTCATCAAACGCCAGCTTTGATCCCGCAACAGCCGTACATTGATCGTCGGAATCCTCGCGACCATCGGACCCGAGGCGATGCGAACGAGCGCTTCGGAGTTTCCTCCGCAGGCGACCGAAATCGATCGGGACAACTTCGGAGGCGAAGGCATAGCGCTGCGAAGGAGCGACAAAATGTGATGGCGAAGGCGGCCGGCGTTGTCTTCGTCGATTGCGCCCTGGATCGAGAAGGTTTCCATCAGGCGGATCGTGCCGAGCGGGAGCGCGATGCGGTGCTCGAGCACGCCGCGCTGAAAGAAATTCAGCTCGAGGCTTCCTCCGCCGAGATCGAAAATGAGCCGGGGCTGGAGGCGATCGCCGAGCGCCCATTGGACAGCGGAGCAGACCAGCCGCGCTTCCTCTTCGCTGCTGATGACCTCGAGTTCGAGGCCGGATTTTCTCCGGACTCGGTCCATCAACTTGCGGTGATTGCGCGCTTCGCGCGCCGCGGCCGTGGCCACCGCGCGATAAGCGCTCGCGTGATAGTGGTCCATGCGGCCGCGAAAATAACGGAAGACGCGAGTGGCGCGAAGAATCGTGTCGTTGTCGAGCATGCGGCGCGTGAAGGCGTTGTGTCCCAGCCGGACGGCGGCGCGTTCCGCGTCGAGGAATTGAATGTTGGACGGGGAAGTCGCGCGGGCGATTACCAGGCGAATCGCATTCGAGCCCGCGTCGATGGCTGCCAGTTGAACGGGAGCGGCCACTCTCAGCGCCAGAGGTGTGACAAGGCGTGCGAAGGCTCGTAGTGCGTGCTCCGGATGCCGAGATGCGTCGCGAGCCGCTTGCGCAGCACCCGGTTCACGTCGGAGACGCTTCCTTCGCCGTCCATTTCGATGAAACCGTGCCGCTTCGAAAGATATTCGAATTCCCTCTTGATCATGGATTGGTAACGGATGAACGACTGAAACAAATCATTGGAAAGCGACATATCGCGCCCGGATTCCCAATAGCTGATCGTCTGCGACTTTTTGAATTCACGATCGAACGCCACTTCGGGCCGCACGTTGAGCCAAAACGTCAGGTCTGGCCGCAGAGCGATTTCGTAAATGCCGTGAAGGTAATCTCGCCCGATTCCGCGCACCGCCGCCCGGGCGATGAGCGTGTAAATGTACCGGTCGGCCAGAACGATCAGTCCCGAACGCAGCGCCGGAAGAATCCGCCGCTCGAGCTGATCGAAAAAGTCGGTGCTGTACATGAGCGCGAGCGTCATGGGCGTCACTGCATTTTCCGCAAGCAGCCCGTCAATGTCCGCCCCGACAAGAAACGATCGGCGCAAGCCCATCGTCTGGACCGCGAAGCCCTCCGATTCGAGCCACTCCGTCAGCAGTGAGATCTGCGTCGAACGGCCGGATCCGTCCGTCCCTTCCAGCACGAACAGCGTTCCGCTCAGTTCTTCTTCTCGGACGCCCGGGAGAGGCGTGCCGTAAAACCGTGAAAGCGGCTTCGACGGGAGATTTTTCCCTTTCTTTGCGGGGCGGCCGTTGGACGGGGCAGAGGTCAGCGGATTTTTGCCTGAGCGAGTCATTTCTTTTTCGGGGCGAACTGCTTGAGATCGAGGCTCTCACCGAGAATCTGACGCATCAGCTTCTGCAGCTTGTTCACCTGAACGGTCCCATCCATCAGAACAAAATGGTCCGTCTCGATCATCTGGTCGTAATTCGAGAGGATTCGCTCCTGGAATATGCGGAAGCTCTCGGCGCGGTCGAGCGAAATCCCGAGATCCATGCCCGCTTCGTAGTATTTCAGCTTGGGGCGGCCGCCGACGATGCGGTTCACCGCCACGTCCAGCGGCGCACGGAAATAAAACGTGATATCGGGCGTGGGCGCGAAGCTGTAAAGATTCCGCAGCCAGTGAGGCGAGCAACTGCGGGCCGCGTCGCGCGCAAAGGCCGTGTAGATGTAGCGGTCGGCGAGAACCAGATAGCCGCCGTGCAGCAGCGGCATTATCTGCCTCTCGCATCGGTCGGCGAAATCCGCAGCGTGCAAGAGTGAAAACGTCGTCGGCGTCAGCAGCCGCCTCTGCTTCCCGCGCCGCGTCGCCGATTTGACGAGCGGCGAGGAATTCCATTCCGTGAAGTGAATCCGGTAGTTGCCGATTTCGAGCCAGCGCTTGAGCAGATAAAGTTGCGTGCTTTTCCCCGACCCGTCGATCCCCTCGACCACGACGAGCGCGCCGGGATACTGACGCTTGGGCGCAGCGACCTTTAGCTGGGTTCGTTCTTCGGCAGTTGGGATGTCGGGTGTAACCGTAGCCATTTGGAATTCGCTCGGATGGAAACAATTATGATACTGCGAAACTGTGAATGGGACGTGAAAAATGTGTTAAAGGGAGGCGGCCCGCTTCGTCCCGGGACTGTATTGCGGCCCTCGCGAGGTATCCAGCGGTGCGTGAACGCGCTATCCTTGCCCCTTCAGTACATTTGCACGCGCTCCGAAGGGAAAGGCATTTCGATGGCGACGAATTTCAGCAAGGCGCTCGCAGTCCGGCCGGGGAAGAAAGTAATACTCTCGAAATACGATCCCGACGACACGCTCGGCTGGGAAAAGAACCACAAAATGAAATTGAGCCTCGAAAAGGCCATTCAGAGGCTCGACGACATTCAATATCTCTTCTATGTGGACAAAAAGCGCGCGTTGCTTCTCGTGTTTCAAGGGCTGGATGCAGCGGGAAAGGACGGCACGATCCGGCACGTCATGTCGGGTGTGAATCCTCAAGGTTGCCACGTCACCTCTTTCAAGGTGCCGTCGAGTGAAGAAGCCGCACACGATTACCTTTGGCGCATTCACAAAGCCGTTCCCCAATATGGCTACATCGGAATTTTCAATCGGTCGCACTATGAGGATGTCCTCGTCGTCCGGGTCCACAACCTCGTGCCGAAGAGTGTGTGGTCGCACCGGTATCACCAGATCAATCACTTCGAAGCGTTTTTGCATGAGAACAATGTGAAAATCCTTAAATTTTTCCTGCACATCAGCAGAGACGAGCAGAAGAAACGCTTCCTCGAGCGCATTGACGATCCGAGAAAGCGATGGAAGATATCCGATGCGGATTTAAAAGAGAGGAAGTATTGGGATGACTACACCGAGGCCTACGAAGACGCTCTGTCTCGTTGCAACACTCCAGAGGTGCCCTGGTTCATTATTCCCGCAAACAAGAAGTGGTTCCGAAACCTCGCCGTGTCCCACATCATTGTGGAAACGCTGGAAGGCATGCGTATGAAATATCCGCCGCCTTCCATCGATATAAAAAAACTCAAGGTCCGATGAGCCCTCCCCTGAGGGAAGAGAATTTCTGCTAGAATCGCCCGTCACCAGGTGACATGGACGAAGCCGTCTTCCCTCGAAACTTTTTGAAGACATATCCCCAGGCAGTGCGGGGCGAAGGATGCTTTGTCTTCACTTCCGAAGGCAGGCGTTATCTCGATGCGTCGGGCGGGGCGGCCGTCGTCACCATCGGGCACGGCGTCGAGGAGATCGGGCGCGCGATGGCGGAGCAAGCGTCGCGCCTCGCTTACGTTCACTCCTCGCAATTTCACACCGCACCGGCAGAAAAGTTGGCGCAAAGAATCCTCTCCCTTGTGCCGAGACAAATGCGCGCGGGCGGTCGCGTTTATTTCACCTCCGGCGGCTCCGAAGCGACCGAATCGGCATTAAAGCTCGCGCGCCAATATTTCCTGGAACGGGGCGAAAAGAAGCGCTTCCGCGTCATCTCGCGCTGGCAGAGCTATCACGGCACCACGCTGGGCGCACTCTCTACATCGGGCAACATCCGCCGCCGCGAACCTTTCGCTCCTTTGCTTTCCGAGTGGGGCCATATCCCGCCGTGCTACTGCTATCGCTGCCCCCTCGGACTCGAGTACCCGTCGTGTAATGTGGATTGCGCCGACGAACTGGACCGTTTGCTTGAGCGCGAAGGAGCCGAAGACGTCGCTGCTTTCATTTTTGAGCCGGTTGTGGGCGCCACGTTGGGCGCTGTCTGGCCGCCCGAAGGATATGTCCAGAAAATTGCGGAAATTTGCCGTCGTCGAGGAATTCTGCTCATTGCCGACGAAGTTATGACCGGAATGGGGCGCACCGGGAAGCCGTTTGCCGTGGAACATTGGGGCGTCGCACCGGACATGATTCTGGTGGGCAAGGGAATCGCAAGCGGCTACGCGCCTCTGGGAGCTGTGGTCGTCGCCGGACATGTGGCCGAGGCGATTTCGCACGGTACAGGGACGTTTCTCCACGGGTTTACCTACGACGCGCATCCGGTTGCCGCTGCTGCGGGGAATGCCGTGCTCGACTACATCGAGCGCGAGAATCTCTTCGCGCGGGTCGAGCCTCGAGGGCGCGAGCTCCTCGAGGCTCTCGAGCCACTTCGGCGATTTTCAGTCGTGGGCGACGTCCGCGGCATGGGCCTGCTCATCGGAGTCGAGTTGGTTCGGGACGCGAAGACCCGCGAGCCCTTTCCGCCCGACGCTCAAGTTGCCTTGCGGATTCAGCAGGATGCGCTCGAAGCCGGCGTCATGACCTATCCGATTCAGGGTTGCGCGGACGGGACACGAGGCGACCACATTCTGATCGCTCCGCCCTTCACGATCACAACGCCAATGATTCAAATGTTGGCCGGCGGGATCGACCGTGCAGTCGCCGATCTTGAAAAAACTCATCTGGCCGGCATGGGAGGCTCCTCTGCGCTTCTCTGACCGGCGTTATCTTTCGCTTGCGTGCTTCCTGTCGCTCCCGGTCTTGAGTATCGGCGCGCTCCCTTTTCCGCAATCTTCTGCAACGACATCCGGCTTCTCGCTCGCTATGCAGGCTCCCGCGAGTTCCTGAAGTAGTACAATCGACAGGCCGACGGAAAATAACTGCTGGCGCATTGTGCGCATCGAAAGAATGGAGAGGAGAATCGGATGAGAGGATTTATTTTGGGAATCGTTTTCACGCTGGTTGTTCTTATTGGCGGCGGCTACTTTCTCCTCGAGAAGGGCTACGTCAGTTTCCAGGCGGACCAGCCGCCGATGCCTATGGAGAAAAAAATCGCCATGGGGGCCGTCGATGCATCCACCGAACGAAACGCTCCCGACACTAAGAATCCCGTTACAGCCACCGATGAAAATATCGTCGAAGGGGCGAAACTTTACCTCGCACATTGCGCCGGATGCCATGGAATCCCGTCGAATACCGACAGCCAGTTTGGCCGGTCGTTTTACCCGGTGGTGCCCCCGTTTTTCAAGGAGGCGCCGGACATGCCCGAAAACCAGAATTTCTATATCATCCAGCATGGCATCCGCTGGACGGGAATGCCCGCTTGGAACAAAACTCTGAGCGACGCGCAGATTTGGCAGATCGTCACCTTCCTGAGCCACGTCGAGAAGCTTCCGCCTGCAGCGCAAAAGGAATTCGAGCCGCTTGCGGGAGCGCTTCCTGCTCCTCGCTGAAGCTTTTGGCCGGGCCGGCGACAGTCAAAACATCGCGCTGCGGGGGTTCACAATCCTTCTAAAATTTGATTTTTGCTGTGGCTTAAGCTACGGTTCAAACGGCGCGGGGCGGGATCACACGGGCGGGGGGTGAGATTGATGTCTGATGCGGTGGCAGAAAAGGTGATTGCGACGCTCGCGTCGGTGAAACGCATTCCCGCAGATAAAATCACCCTGGAAACAAATTTGCAAGAATTGGGCATCGATTCCCTGGATGTTTTTACCCTCCTCTTTGAACTCGAGAACGCCTTCAAAATCTCCATCCCGGACGACGACGTCCGCTCGATCCGCACCGTGAACGATGTTGTCGAAGGTGTCCGGAAGCTCATCGCTGCTGCGCCGCCCGACACGTCGGTGGGCTCGCCCACGCCGGCGGATTGACGAATGGCGCAACGCCGAGTCGCAATCACTGGTCTGGGCATCATTTCCCCTCTGGGGCACAATCTCGCGGATTCGTGGAAATCGCTGAGCGAAGGCCGCCCGGCGATCGGACCGCTCCAAGATGTTGACGCGGCCCGCGTGGCATTGAAGATGCAAAATGCCGCCCAGGTGCGGGGCTTCGATGCAACGCAACATTTTGAAAGCGGAAAGGAAGCCTACGTCGACCGCTTCGCCCAATTTTCTGTGGTAGCCGCGAGGGAGGCGATTCGAGATTCCGGATTGCAACTGACGCCTGAATTGCGGGAGAACAGCGCAGTCATTTGCGGCTCGGCCGTGGGGGGCCAGTCCGCGATCGAGACCGGATTCGAAGACCTTTATGTTTCGGGGCGCGGCCGCGTGCATCCTTTGACGATTCCCAAGACAATGGCCAACGCCGGCGCGAGCCAGATCTCCATGGAATTTGGAATTACCGGCCCAACCTACACAGTTTCAACGGCGTGCTCCTCGGCGAACCACGCCATCGGCCAGGCGTTTCGTATGGTGCGGGATGGTGTCGCCGAACTTGCCATGACCGGCGGCAGCGAGGCTCCATTCACGCTGGGACTGCTGAAAGCTTGGGAGGCGATGCGCGTGATCGCGCCGGACACCTGCCGCCCGTTCAGCAAGGATCGCCGCGGGATGATTCTAGGCGAAGGCGGCGCCATAATGATCCTCGAGCCGCTCGAAGCTGCGCAGGCACGCGCCGCGAAAATTTACGCTGAAATCTGCGGCTTCGGCATGACTTCGGACGCACATCATTTGACGCAGCCGGCCGTCGTGGGACCTTCGCGAGCGATGCAAGGCGCTCTCCGTGAAGCAGGTCTCGCCCCCGAGCAAGTGGGTTATATCAACGCGCACGGCACCGGCACGCCGGGAAATGATCCCGTAGAGAGTCGCGCGATCCGCGCCGTGTTCGGTGCGCACGCGGACAAGCTGGCGATTAGCTCGACAAAATCTCTCCATGGTCACGCACTCGGCGCGGCCGGCGCGCTCGAGGCCATCGCCACGGTTCTCGCGATGTTTCATGGCATCCTGCCGCCCACGGCGAATTACAACGAGCCGGACCCCGAATGCGACCTCGATTACATTCCCAATAAGCCGCGGAAGCAAAAAGTCGAGGCTGCGCTTTCTAATTCCTTCGCATTCGGTGGGCTGAACGCTGTGATTGCCTTCCGCGCCGTCCCTCGCTAACCAGGGGGTAGCCATCGCCGCGCGAGCGGAATTGCCTCATACCTCGAGGACACTTCTACAGTAGGCCAAACCTGTAAGAGAGCAACGCGCTCCAGGGACCCAGCGTGGGCGTCCAGTAACGCGTCAATTCGTCGGAAAGCGTGAGGGCCAGGAGAATGGCCAGCCAGAAGAAGCCCGCAAGAATCACAATGCGGGTCAATCCAGGGCTGTATTTCACATGCATGAAAAAGAGCACGACGAGGAGCATCTTTACCACCGCAATTGCAAGCGCCGCGACCGTGTTCAGCCTGCCCAGGTCGATGAAAGCGACGCCGGTCGTGAGCGCCGTCAAACTCAAAAGCGCAACAAAAACTCCGATGTATACCTTCAAGGGAACCACGTGCCCGGACATCAGCGCCCGCCTCCGATGGCGTAGCGCCCTCCAATCAAGTACAGCAGCGGGAAAAGGAAGATCCACACAATATCCACGAAGTGCCAGTAGAGGCCGCTGATCTCAAGCGGAGAATGGTATTCCGCACTGAAGCGGCCGCGGGCCGTCATGATCGTCAGCACGGTCAGGATGCCGATTCCGATAATCATGTGCAGCGCATGCAAACCGGTCATGAAGAAATAAAAACAGAAGAACATCTCGACCTTGGAAGCCATCGGGCCCCATTCCGGTTGAACTTGAAATCCGAATCCAGGAACGAGGTGCTCCATGTAATCGTGGCGCCACTCGAACATGAGCTTTATGCCCAGGAATGCCGCGCCGAGGAGTATTGTAAGCAAAAGGAAAAAAATGATTGTGCCCTTCCGTTTGCCCGTCTGTGCGGCGCGGATGGCGAGCGCCATCGTCAAGCTGCTGCAGATCAGGACGGCCGTGTTTGTGGCCCCGAAATCGACGTTCAGCAGCCGGCTTCCTTGTTCGAACGCCGGGAGGTACAACGCGCGATAAATTGTGTAGCCGGCAAAAAGCGCCCCGAAGAACATGATCTCCGTGACCAGGAAAACCCACATGCCTAGGCTTCCGGCCTCGCGCTGTTGCTCCGCGTCTTCGAACTGATGCGCGAAACCGGACGGATGTCCGCCATGGACTGCGATGTCAGCCACGATTCACCCCGGGGTTTGCGTAGTCGTATGCATCTTCGGTCACGATCGGTATCTCTTCGAAATTTTCGGTGGGCGGCGGCGAAGGTGTTTGCCACTCGAGCCCCTTCGCGCGCCATGGATTCGGCCCTGCCACCGGGCCGTAGCGCATCGACCACGTCAGGTAGATGAGTGGGATCAGGTAACCGATCCCCAGGATCGACGCGCCCGCAGACGACATCACATTCAGCACCTGAAACTCCTCCGGATAGACAGCGTATCGCCGAGGCATCCCCAGATAGCCGAGCATGAACTGCGGGAAAAATGTCAGGTTGAACCCAACGAAAATGACCAGAGCCGCAAAGCGCGCCCATCCGTCCGGATAAAGCCGCCCGGTAATCTTCGGCCACCAGAAATGAATCCCGCCGAGATACGCCATCACAGCGCCGCCCACCATGATGTAGTGGAAGTGCGCGACGATGAAATAGGTGCCGTTCAAATGTACGTCCGTGGCCAGAGAAGCGAGAAACAAACCCGTCAGGCCTCCCATCGTGAACAGGCCGATGAAGCCCAGCGCGTAAAGCATCGGTGCCTCATATGAGATCGAGCCCTTGTACATGGTCGCGGTCCAGTTGAAGACCTTGATCGCGGAAGGGATTGCCACCAGAAAGCTGAGCACGGAGAAAATGAGTCCGGCGTAAATGGATTGGCCGGTGACAAACATATGGTGTCCCCAAACGAGGAAGCTGATCACGGCGATGGACATGCTGGAAAAAGCCACGAAGCCGTAGCCGAAAATGCGCTTGCGCGAAAAGCAGGTGATGAGTTCGCTGATCACGCCCATCCCCGGAAGAATCATGATGTACACGGCGGGATGCGAATAGAACCAGAAAAGGTGCTGAAACAGCAGCGGGTCTCCGCCGATGGCGGGATCGAAGATGCCGACGTGCAAAAACCGCTCGAGGCCGAGCAGGAAGAGCGTAATGGCGATCACGGGCGTGCCTAGTATGAAAATGATGCTGGTGGCGTATATCGCCCAGATAAAGAGGGGCAAACGGAACCAGGTCAACCCCGGCGCGCGCATCTTGTGGATGGTGACCACAAAATTAAGTCCCGTGAGGATCGAGGAAAAGCCGGTAATGAAAACAGCCAACGCAGCGGCCATCACGTTGGTATTCGCGTAGATGCTGCTATACGGTGGATAAAACGTCCAACCCGTGTCCACGCCCCCGGTAACGATGGCGAAGAGCATGAGCAATGCCCCTGTAATGTATAGGTACCAGCTCAGGAGGTTCAGCTTCGGGAAGGCGAGGTCGCGTGCTCCTACCATCATGGGAACAAGGAAATTCCCGAGCGTCGCGGGGATGGATGGTACGAGGAAGAAGAAAACCATCACAATTCCGTGAATGGAAAACAGCTTGTTATAGGTCTCGGGTTCGACCAGAGCGCCTTGCGGCTCGATCAGGTGTATGCGCATCAGGACAGCGGCAGCACCGCCCACAAAGAACATCAGCGTGATCGAGGCAAGGTAAAGGAGCGCGATGCGCTTGTGGTCCGTGGTGAGGAGCCACGACTTGATGCCGTAGTTCGCGTTCAAGTAATTGATCCGAGATTCGGACGGAACTTCGGGCCTGTCTATGACCGCAGTGCTCATTTCCCCTTCGTCTCCCTTTTTTCCGACCCGAGCGATTTCACGTAGGCAATGAGCTGCAAGACTTGCTCCTCGTTGATCTGGCCCTGGAACGTGGGCATGATCGGCGGATAGTCGGGCAAGAGAACCGAGTTCGGAGTGACGATCGCCTGGCGAATCAAGGTTTCATCCACCACGCGCGCCTCGCCGGTCCGGAGCTTTTCCGATTTGCCATACAACCCCACAAGCGATGGCGCCCGCCCTGTCCCATCCGCTACGTGGCACGTGACGCAGCCAAGCTGATTAAACAGCCGCTCGCCGGCCTGCGCCATGGATTCATTCTTGGCCCCGCCCGAAAGCCAATTCGCGTAATCGGTCGCAGTCATCACGTAAATCCAACCGATCATCTGCGCGTGGTCCGCGCCGCAGTACTGCCCGCAGAAGAGATGATAGATGCCGGTCTTGGTCGCCTGGAACCAGATCGACGTGTACCGCCCCGGAAGGACGTCCTTCTTGACCCTGAAGGCGGGAATGTAGAAATCATGGATCACGTCTTGCGATGTCATCGTGAGTTCGACTGGAACGTCCACCGGAACGTGCAGCTCGTTGATTTCCCGTTGGCCTTCGGGATGCTGGACGTGCCACATCCATTGCTTTCCGACGATGAAAATTTCCGTCGAAGCGGTTGGCGGGCGCGAATTCCGCACATAAAGACTCGATCCCCAGACGAATACTCCGGCGGCGAGAACCGTGGGAATCAAGGTCCAGGTGAGTTCCAGGGGGAGCGAGCCTTCGATATCAGGCGGCCGCTCGTCTTCAGATTTCCTGCGGTACTTCACCATAAAGTAAAAAATGATCCCGAAGATAAGCACCGTAAAAAATAGCGTGAGGCCGGTAAGGAAAAAGTGCAGCTTATCCACATCGTCCGCAATCGTCGAAGCCGCCGGTGGGCGAAGCGGAATCTCCACAACTGCGGACGCCATCCAACTCACTCCGAATTGGACGAGGTCTTTCATGCCCTTTTTTCCGGCAGCGCGTAATGCTCGCCTCGCGAGAGAACATAAATAAGAATCCCGATTAGGAGGATCGTGAAAACGCCCGCTGCCTGGATCACGCGCGAGATCAGAAGCCCATATTTCCCCGTCGCCGGATCGTAGTGGTAGCAGAAAAGCAATATCTGATCGACCGGCGAGCCGATTTTTCCTTCTGATGCTTCCACAAGTCCGAGCCGCATGTCTCGCGCGGGATACTGAATGCCGTAAAAGTAGCGCGAAACTTTTCCTTCGGGCGTCAACACCATGATCGCGCTCGCGTGTGCGAACTGCCGGGTTGCGGGATCGTAGGCATACCGAAAGCCAACGGCGTTCGCGAGCTGCTTGATTTGCGGTTCGTCTCCCGTCAGGAAGTGCCAGCCCTCGGCCGCGCCGGGACGGCCATACATGCCCGTGTAGAGCTGGTGTTTCGCCGACGCAAGAACCGGCCTTTCGCTCGGATCGATGCTTATTGTGACGACGTTGAACTGTTTCCCCACGTCCATCGGCAGTTCTTTGAGGCTCCGGGTCAAGCCGTTCAGCACCTGAGTGCACAGCATCGGGCAGTTGTAATACGCCAGCGAAAGAATCACGGGCTTCTGGCCGAAAAACTGGCGCAGTTGGACGGCATTTCCACTCTCGTCGCGGAACGTCAGGTCGAGCGGAACGGGACTATTCAGTTTCTGGTCGATTCCCACGTCTTTCAGCAGATCCGGACGCACGGCGATGTCCTGCACCTGCGCGGAGACCGGCGCGAAATGCGCAATCAAAACAAGCGCCACCATCGCACTCAGAAGGCACATCCGCCTTAGACCGCGCCTGCTCCAAACCCGTACTCGAATTCGCATCCTCACTTTCGCGCTTTCCTCATCATTGCGACCCGCTTCTCGCTTGCGCCGAGCTGCCCGAATCAATGACGCTTCCGGATGAACGAGCCGGCAGTCCGCGCTCGATGATCAAGTCCATCGCGCGGTCAATCGGGATTCTCACGGTTCCATTGTGCTGGTCCGTCCAGCCGTACGTGGTCAATTCCGCTTGTTGGGCGTCGCGGTATTTCTGCAACTCGGCGCGCGCCGCGACTTGCAAGCGCGGCGATGGTGGCAGCACGCGCCCGTTTTCACTCATCACGGGCGTGGCCGGGGGGCCCGTGGGCTCGACCTTGGCAAAAAATTCGTACGTCCATCTCATTGAAAATAGAATCGCCACCAGAAGCACTGCGAGCCAAAAGCCAAACTGCGCCAGGGCGCGGATGTCGGCATCGCTCCGCTCGTAGCCTTCTCCTTGCGAGCCGTGTGTGCCGGGGCGGTCAGTCTCCGTGCTCATGCTGGAGCGCTCCTTCAAAGCGCGGATCGTGCAGGGGCAGCAACGGCCATTTTTTCAATTGCCACAGAAATGCCGTGATCCACAATCCGCCAATTCCAATCACCGCCAAAAGATCCGTCGGGTGCACTCTGGGTCCGGCCTTCTCATAGGCGGGAACCATCAGCCAATAGACGTCCACGAGGCTCAGGAAAATCATCATTCCGGCCACGACGGAGAGCACACGCAAGCGCCGCTTCACACGGCGCTGCAGCAGCAACAGAAATGGCACAGCGAAATGGAGGACGATCAAAACGACTGCCACCGCTCCCCAGCCGCCGAATGCGCGCGCCATATACCAGGGAATCTCGTCCTTAATGTTTCCAGCCCAGATGATGAGGAATTGCGAGAACGACAGGTAGGCCCAGAGCATCACAAATGCCAGCATCAGGTTTCCAAGATCGTTAAATTGCGCGGGCGTCACGGCTTCTGAAATCGGCTCGTAGCCGGAGAGCAGTCGCAATACAAAAATCACGAACGCCATCGCCACCAGTGCCTCCACGATCATAAAAATCATCCCGTAGATCGTGGAATACCAGTGCGGCTCGAGCGACATCACCCAGTCGATCGCTGAGTACGTCACCGCCAGCCCCCACAGAATCAGTCCCGGACCGCTCATCGCTTCGAGACGCATCGCAAACTTGGGATCGGCGGTGCGATCCTGCTCGCTCGACCATTTATTCAGGAAGAATGCCACGGCCATCCAAATCGCAAAGTAAATCGCGGCGCGCACGATGAAGAACCGGGGATTCAAGTATGGAGCCTTGTATTGTAGGATTGGATCGGCTGCCACCTCGAGCGGGCGCGCCCAGGAGTACAGCGGCGACATTCCCAATATCACGGGGATGAAGAGCAACAGCATCACGGGGAATGTGCGCGTCCCTGCCTCGAGCAGCCGCCGGATCGGATAGCCCCACCAGCCGCCGGTCAGGTGATGCAGCATCAGGATCGCCGTGCAACCTAGAGGAATCGCCAGCCAGAAAACGAACGCCAGTAGGTAGGACCGGAAGAACTGCTGCGGATGCAGCGTCCCAAGGAAGCCGCAAGAAAGTAGGCCGATACAGCCGAGGCCCAGCATGCGCCACTGCAGGCGTTCGAGCCGCGGTCGAATTGTGTCGGACGAATTCATTTTCATTTTTCCGACGCCGGCCCCGAGAATTCCCCTGTCAGTTTTTGTCGATCGTCCCTGGGAACGTCCTCAATTGTTGCGTGCTGGCTCAACTGGAGCGCGCGAATGTAGGCCGCGATCCGCCATCTGTCTTCCGGTTCCACGCGCGCCGCGTAGCTGTACATCGCGCCGAATCCATTCGTCATCACGTCAAAGAAATGTCCTGGCGGCGCGGCCCGCAAGCGATCGATGTGGAACGAAGGAGGCGGCGGGAAGCCGCGCTGCACGATCATGCCATGGCCGCTGCCCGTGTAATCGTGGCACGGCGTGCAATAGATGTTGAACCGCTCGCGGCCGCGCTCGAGATCCGCGCGCGTAATCCGGAACGGGAATTCTTTCGACTCCACTCCGTCCACTTTGCCCGTGTAGAACAATTCGTCGAGATGCAGTTGCCCGCGCGCCACCGTGCCGGGCACTGGCTGACGCTCGGAGCGCCCATCATCAAAGAAATTGCTTGGTTCCTCCGGGAGATACTTTGGCTGAACGTGCATGTCGAGGCGGCATCCGGCCGCCAGCATTCCCACCGTGACGGCGAATACAAAGCCGCGCACGCGCGCTGAAAAAGCCCCGCGGACCATCGCTCTTCCGCGTCTCGCTTCAGGCCTCAATTTCGAACACCCCCTGAGGATCCAACGCTTTCAAAAACGCTTTCGTGCCCGCCAGATCGAACTTCTTGTCCCGGGCCTTCACGCAAAGGAAAAAGCGGTCTTTCGACGCCAGCGCGAATCGCGCCACGTTGAACACGGGATGATACGGTGTCGGGAGCCCATTCATCGCCAGCATGCCAAAAACCGCGCTCAGCGCCGCGCCAAGGATGGTCATCTCGAATGTGATCGGGATGAACATCGGCCAACTATTGTGCGGCTTTCCGGCGATGTTCAGCGGGTAGCTGATTACGTTCGGGTAGTACTGCAGAAAAAATCCCCCCAGACAACCAATCAGCCCGCCGGTGAAGACGATCGCAGGCAGAATCGTGTAACGAAAGCCCACGGCCTCCGCCAGGCCTTCGACCGGCAGCGGCGTAAATGCATCGATGCTCTTGTAGCCCGCATCGTGCGTGCGCCGCGCCGCTTGGAGAAGCTGTTCCGGCGTCTCAAATTCCGCGAGCAATCCGTAAATCGCCTTGCGCCTCATGGTGTTAGTCGCGAATCTCCGGGTTGGGATTGCGCACGCGCGCGAGATAAGTCGTGCGCGGCCGCGTATTCAAATCCGCAAGCAGGCCGTAATTGCGCGATTGCGCTTTCAGTTTGGAAACTCGGCTGTTCGGATCGTTCACGTCGCCGAAAACGATTGCTTCCGCGGGGCAAGCGCCCTGGCACGCGGTGACGATTTCGCCGTCATGCACGCTGCGGTTTTCTTCTTCGGAGCGGATTTTTGCCGCGTTGATCCGTTGCACGCAATACGTGCACTTTTCCATCACGCCGCGGCTGCGTACAGTGACGTTCGGGTTCCGCAGTCCATAGAGGCTCGGCGTGTTCCAATCGGAGTACAGCAGGAAATTGAATCGTCGCACTTTGTACGGACAATTGTTCGAGCAGTACCGCGTGCCGACGCAGCGGTTGTAAACCATTTCATTGAGCCCTTCTGGACTGTGCGTTGTGGCGCCCACCGGGCAAACAACCTCGCAGGGCGCGTTCTCGCATTGCATGCAGGGTAGCGGCTCGTAATAAATCTCGGGGTTCTCGAGCCCGCCGCGGAAATACGTGTCCACGCGAATCCAGTGCATGGCTCGCCCGCGCATCACCTGTTCCTTCCCGACGACCGCGATATTGTTTTCCGACTGGCACGCGACCACGCAGGCATTGCACCCGACGCAGCGATTCAGATCAATCGCCATTCCCCACGCATAACCCTCGTATTTGTAGCCGGGATAAAGCGACAGGCCCTTCGAGGCTTCCTCTGCCGCCTCCTTGGCAAAATTCGGATCCTTCCGGAATTCTTCGAGCGTGGCGACTCGCACCAGGTCCCGGCGGAATGCGTTCTCGCTCTCCTGCTCCGCGGGATGACCTTCCTGGTCGATAATGTATTGGTGCTGCGTGACGGCGAAATAGTATTTCTGGCCGGTCTTTTCAACCCGAAGCCCCTTCCCGATCCACAGCGCTCTGGAAGTGCGCAAAAAGTAGGCGTTGAACCCAGGCCCCGTGCCCACATTTCCCGCCCGGCGCCGGCCATACCCCAGATGAAGCGTGACGGAATCGTCGGCATGGCCCGGGACAAGGACGATTCCCGCTTTTGTCTCGCGGCCTTGAAGCTGCAGCTTCACGTATTCGCCGTGTTTTAATCCGAGTTTCTGGGCCGTGGTCGGGCTGACCATTGCTGCGTTGTCCCAGGTGAGCTTTGTGATCGGCTTGGGCAATTCTTGCAGCCAGCCATTGTTGGCAAACCGGCCGTCAAAGATCGTGGGGTCCGGGCGGAATGTGATCTCGAGAGCGTTGGGATCGCCCTCGGGCGTCTGCCCGGCTTCTTGCTTCGCGAAATCCGGCCGCGGAGAAACGGAAATAGGAGGCAGCGCGGTCCCGGCCATGAGGCCGTCATGCAGCGACCGTTCCCAAAACGCCTCGAACGCTTTGTCCTTCTCCGCGCGCTGACCCTTCCAATAATCGCGGACCAAATCGTGTCCCGATTTACCGGCTTGGCCCGCGAGTATGGCGATAACGTCATGCGCCGAATGGCCGTCGTAAAGCGGGGCGATCAGAGGCTGGATGATGCCGATCGTGCCGTCGTAGGCGCGCGCATCGCTCCACGATTCGAGATAGTGCGCTTCAGGCACGTGCCAGTGGCAGAGCTCGCCGGTTTCGTCGTAGTAAAGCCCCAAATGAACGCGCAGTTTCGCTTTCAGTAGCGCCGGACCAAAATCGAAGTCGGCGGGCGCGTCATAGACGGGATTTCCACCCAAGATGACGAGCAGGTCAACTTTCCCGGCGTTCAAATCGTTCACGAGATCACGGAGTGACTCGACCTCATTCACCGGGTTGGCTTCGAGCGGTTCAGTATAGACAACCGTCTTGCCGACATTGCCGAGCGCCGCGTTCATCGCATGCGCCAGCGTGTGCACCATGGCGGGTTGCGCTTCGCCAGCTATCACGAGGCAGGAACCGCGATGCTGTTCCAAATCTCTCGCGACCGCACGCGTCCATTCGGCAAAAATCTCTCCAACCGGAGTGTTCACGCCATTCGGGGCCGCGACTCCCACCGACACCGCGAGTTGATGTGCGAAGCCCGAAACGGCGCTCGGGCTTAGCGGCTTGCGATGGTCCGCCATCGCTCCTGTATTCGTGGGCATACTCTCGACGACGTATAGCCGATTCAATTTCGACTGCGGCCCTTCGATCGCGCGCCGCGAAGAGAATTCGCGCGCGTAGCGTACGTGGCCTGCGCCGGAAGAAAGAAAATCCGAGTCGAGCGAAACGATGACGTCCGCCTGGTCAAAGCGATAAACTGTGTTCACCGGCCTGCCGAATGCGAGGCGCGCGCCTTCCCGCTCATTGTCACGCCCGCACGGTTCATACTGGTGCCATTTGGCCTCGGGAAATTGCGACAAAAGCCCGCGAATCTGCGCCGCAAGCGTCGGCGAAGTCACGGTTTCTGTGAGAATTCGAATCCCCGTCCCCTTGGGAGCAAGCTGGGATCGAACATTGCCCATCGCCGTGACAAATGCGCCCCAGGTGCTGATGCGCCCATCGAACACTTCCGTTTGCGAGCGGTCGGGGTCATAGAGAGTCAGCACGGATGCCTGCGCAAACACGTCCGTGCCGCCGAGGCTGCCAGGGTGCTCAGGATTGCCTTCGATCTTCGTCGGGCGCCCCATCTGGCTTTCCACCAGCAGACCCGTGGCAATGCCCGCGAGCGGCATCGAAGTCGCGTAAAAGAGCGGCTTGCCCGGAATGATTTCCTCCGGCGGCTTCACATAAGGAACGATTCTTTCAGTGGGAAGTTTCGTGCAGGCGCTGAGCCCCGCCAGCGCCGCCGATGCAGCCGCGAGTTTGAGCATTTCCCGGCGATTGATTCCCTCGGGCGCCGTCTCCGCGTTGGCAGGGAATTCGTTCTCGAGAAAATCGCGGTATTCCTTCGTCTCTGACAATTCCTCAAGGCTCTGCCAGAACCGTTTCCCTCCGTCCTGTGCGAGCCGGGCGCGGACAGAGGCAAGATCGATTGAATTCTTCGAATCTTCGTCGGAATACATTTTTACGCTCTCACCGGTGACACGTCGAACAGTTCGTCAGCTTCTGGATTTTGTATTCCTTCACGAGTTCTTGCCCCAGCTCAAGCTGATTCGTGGGCGGCTCATAATTGGCGTTGAAGACCTCTGATTTTTTCCGGACATATTTCTCCGGCTCGCGATGGCAATCAAGGCACCAGGACATATATAGCGTGTTGGCGCGCCAGGTGAGCGGCATCTCCGCAATCGGCCCGTGGCACGTGGTGCAGCCGATGCCCTTGCTGACGTGAATGCTGTGGTCGAAATACACGAAGTCGGGCAGCGCGTTCACCCGCGTCCAGGCGATGGACTTATCGTCGCGATAGCTCGCGCGCACGGGCTCAAGCATGGCGGCGTTCGTCCAGATCTGCGAGTGGCACGTCATGCAGGTTTGCGTCGGCGGAACTCCCGCAAACGAGGATTTCTCGACCGAAGTGTGGCAGTAGCGGCAATCGATCCCGAGCTCGCCCGCGTGATGCTTGTGGCTGAATGGAACGGGCTGCTGGCGCGCCACGTTCACGTCCGTGTACCACGGCGACATGCCGATCGCATACAGCGCGTAGCTCAACAGGCCGAGAATGAAGACACCGCCGTAAATGCTCAGCCGTGAAATAAGGTTCGTGCTGTGATGAAAGATCTGCGACATCGAACTCTTCGAACCCTCTTTCCCTCAGTGCGATTTTTCTTGCTGCGTTTCCTCCACCAGCGTCCGCATTTCGTAAATCGAGATCATCGGCAGGAAGCGGATGAAAAGGAAAAGCAGGGTCAGGAACAAGCCAATCGTGCCGACATAGGTCGCCCAATCCCACCGCGTCGGGTAATACATGCCCCAAGAAGAGGGTAGAAAGTCCCGGTGCAGGCTGATCACCACGATGACGAATCGCTCGAGCCACATGCCCACGTTGACGATGAGCGAAATCACGAAAAGCGCCGGAACACTCGACCGCACCCGGCTCGACCACAGCGACTGGGGGATCACGATGTTGCACGCGATCAGCATCCAGTAGAAGAACGCATAAGGCCCGGTCATCCGGTTCAAGAGCGAGAATTTGTCGTAGAGATTCGCGCTGTAAAACGCCATGAACGTTTCCATCATGTAGCCGTAGGCGACGATCAACCCGGTCGCGAGCATTACTTTTGCCATATTATCGAGGTGCCGCATGGTGACGAAATCTTCGAGGTGATAGAACTTGCGAAGCGGGATCGCCAGCGTCATCACCATCGCGAAACCCGAGTAAATTGCGCCTGCGACAAAATAGGGAGGGAAGATCGTGGTGTGCCAACCGGCGAGCTGAGCCACGGAAAAGTCAAAGCTAACCACTGTGTGCACGGATACCACCAGCGGCGTCGCCAGGCCTGCCAGAAGCAACGAAGCTGTCTCGTACCGATACCAGTGGACGGCCGAGCCGCGCCAGCCCATCGCCAACACGCCGTAAATGATCTGCGCGGCGCGATTCTTGGCTCGGTCGCGCAACGTCGCCAGGTCCGGGATCAGCCCCACAAACCAGAACAGCAGTGAAACCGTGGCATACGTCGAAACGGCGAAGACGTCCCACACGAGCGGACTGCGGAATTGCGGCCAAGTCCCCATCGGATTCGGATAGGGGAACAGCCAATACGCCAGCCACGGGCGTCCCATGTGCAGCAACGGGAATATCCCTGCGCAAGACACCGCAAAAAGCGTCATCGCCTCGGCGAATCGATTGATCGAAGTGCGCCACTGCTGCCGAAGCAAAAGGAGAATGGCGGATATAAGCGTTCCGGCGTGCCCGATCCCGATCCACCACACGAAATTGACGATCGCGAATCCCCATCCGATCGGGATATTGATTCCCCAGATCCCGACTCCCTTGACCATCAAGTAGGAAACCGCCAGGAGCAAAAGCATTAGGAGCGAAAAGGAAATGGCGAAGCCGAAGAGCCAGCCCTTCGACGTGCGCCGGCCGAGCACGATGGCGCTGATTTTGTCGGTTACGGTCGCGAGTGTGTGGCCCGGCTCGAGGATGGGCTGAGCCTGGCCTGCGTCGAACGTGCCTTGTGAACTCTCAGGATCCACGCGTAGTCCCCAGAACTAATAATGGATGCCTGCGACGTGCTTGAAGGGGCATTGTAGATCCAAAATCGCCTCGCTCCAGACCCCATTGCAGCGGCGATTGATGGTCCGAAGCGTTCCTGGGCTACGAGCGATACGCGGATTTTTTCTGCGCCCACGGGTCCCGTTTATTTCTGCTGACCCGATAGGTTCACTTTGGACGGCATAGGATAAGACCGCAGCCGTGTAGACGCAAGGTGAAACCGGGAAATTCTCATGCCGGAAGGAGCGACTGAATCAAAATGCGCGATGAGCCTCGTACCGCCGAGTCGGCAAAATTTAATCCGTGCGACACAGAACTGTAAGATGGGGATCGATCAAAATTCGTTTGAGCGGATTCGGTGTAAGGAATTGAAAGTGGGTTTCCGGCCCCGTCGAGACCACGACGCCGAGACGCTCCGGCTTTCCTGTCAGACGCGCTGCGTAGAGCGGAACGGGCGCCGTAAAGATATCCGCCACTCCACTTTGTTCGAGAGTGCCTGTCACCACGAATTCATTTCCGCGCGGCTTTACCTGGAATTGGACCGCATAGTGTGGAATTCCCGTTCCGCGGACCCACTGGTCGAAAAACCAGTCCATCGAGTGAGTGCCCTCCAGGTCCATGGCCCGCGTCATTTCCCGTTCCACAGCGCGCTGAAATTCGGCTGTCGAAAGTGCATGGAAGCGATGTTCCGCGAGGATGCCCTGCAGAAGTTCCCGGAATCGCGCGTCCGGATCTTTGGCGGCCGGGTTGAGCATCATTTCGTGCAACATATGAATCACCCACATCCCTTTCCCGTAGGTGATTGCTTCATAGGCTCCCGGCGTCTTCGATGACGTCAGGCGAAAGCCGAAGCTCAGCGGCCCGTCTTCCTCGACGGTGCCGGACGATCCCGGCGCGTTCGCAACCAGTCTTGTTCGGAAGTGCTCGAGCCAATCGGTCAGGAGATGTTCGCTCGGTTTTTTGCTGTCGGCATAGAGAAGCGAAAGATAAGTGGCCATTGCCTCCTCGATCCATGCATCGCGATAGCTAGCCGAGCCGACCACGTTGCCCCACCACTGGTGCACGACTTCGTGGAAGGGCATGAGGTCGCGGGTCTGCTCCCGCGTCCGTTCGCCGATTCCGGCACGCTGCTGCGTCTCGGGAGGAAGAAATGCGAGCGTCGAGAGATAAACCAATCCGGGCCAGCCTTGGCCGAAAGTTCCCGGAATCTGTGACACATCCAGGTGGTCGAATGGGAACGGGCCATTGAATTTCTCAAGAAAATGGATGGAATCGAGGACTTCGTTCGCAAGATTCTTCAATGTTCCCGCGGGGCTCGGTAGCAGGGGATCCGCCGCCAGGCCGGGCTCGTTCCGCACGGGCGGCCCCGTCTGCAATAGCGGAGGCAACGTCACCCGCGAGCTGCCGGTGTTCTCCCGCAGGCGCGCCGTGATGGCGTCTTCGAGCTGGCGGTTCGCATAAAGTTCAATCCTCGGATGGCTGGCGCCGGTGCTTTCCGTCCTGTATTCGCCCAGATTGAACCCCGCAGTCGCGAAGGGAACATCCGATCGCCAGCGGCGTGTATGCGAATCTGCGTCTGCGCCGGATTCCACCTTTGTGCCTGTAGCGACCAGTGTGAATCGCTTCGGCCAGCGGAATTCGAGATCGTATGGCACGAATTGATCGCTGCCTGAGAGGTGCGCGTACCATGTGCCCCGCTCTCCCACGAAGGCTACTCCGTTCCCCGCATCGCTGATCACGCTGCCGCGGTATCTCACCGCTAGATGGAACTCTTCTCCTGCCCGGACAGGCGCCAGGAGAACGACAAGAAGGGAATCGTTTCCATGGCGGAGAATGTCGTGGCTGCTCAAGTCCTCATTTTGGAAATACTCAAGTGGCTGTCCGTTTTCGAATTGAATTTCTTGGACAGCCAGATTTCGGGATAGCTCGAGCCAAAGCACTCGCTCGCCGGCGCGCGTGGCTTTCATGTGCAGCGTCGTCTTGCCTTCCATGGAGAGATCGTCTGCGATCGTCGTATCCACGCGGTAGTCGAGAGGTGCGAAGGCCTCGACAGGTATCTTCGGCGCATCCGCGGAATGAAAAGATGCCCAAATGTCATAGACCCGCATTTCCTTGGTTTGCCTCGGCTGTCCGAAGAGCACCTGTTCGAAGCGGCGGCTGTCCACCAGCACATCGAATGCGCCGATCGAATCGCTCCCAAGGCCGGCATAGAAATAGGGCATGGGATCTGTCGAGAGCCAGTCGACGAGTATGCGAAGCGAGTGCCAGGGATTCAGGCGGGCAATCACCTCTTCCCAGCTCTCCGCAAACTCGGCATCGCTCGTCGCCGCGCCGCCTGCTGAGGCAATTTGCTGCTCGATATCCGAAGCGGTGCCGTCGGTGAAGCGAAGGTAGGCGCGCGAAAATGTTTGATCGAGAATCGGGACACCCAAGAATTGTGCCAGCGACAAGCGCTCACCCCGATCTCGTGGCGTTGCGATGATGTGCCCGCGCCCCGTGAAGACAGCGCCGGTTATTCGTCCGCCGAGCGGCTCGAAGAAGGCGAGTTTGCCGTCGGCGAGCGTGAGGCTGACGACATCGCGTCGCAGGTTCAGCTCGTGTACGGTGTAAACGTGCGCGGCGTCCAGCCGTGTTTCATTTAGTGCTTGGTAGAGAGCGCGGGGATCCGTGGGTGCGGAAGAAGAGCCGGCTGCCTGATTTAGAAAGCCACGGGGCGGGACAGTTGCCGACAAGGCACACGCGGTCAGAAGGACTACGCCTCGCAAAACTCGAGCACCAAACCCCATGTACGCGACTTTACAACTTAGGACACGGCCCAACAAGGAGCGTCCTCATGATCGGGCGGTGGTCTTGGTAAGATAGGGGTGTGCGTCCCGCTGCGTCACTCGCGATTCTTGTCGCTCTCGCTGTCTCGTCTGCAGCGGCCGACACGATTGTCCTGAAAAACGGCCGACGAATTCAGGCCGCCAACATTACTGAAGACGGCGAGCACGTCACCTACGAAACTCCCGCCGGCCAGATGTCCATTCCCAAGTCCATCGTGGCGCGCATCGAGCGCGACAACTACACGTATTCTTCCGCCGCTCGTGCCGCTTCTGAACCGCCGGTTTCCGCACCCCAGGTGGAACCCGTCCGAGGCTACGAGGAGGTTGTTCATCTGACCGTCCACGATGATTCGATCGATTTCGCCTATTTGGCGCATCTGGAATCCGATGCCAGATCCGGTTCGGCAATGGCGGTCGAAAAGGTCGCCGCCGCCCATTACGTCGCCGCACAATTCCTCTCGAGCAAAGGCGACACGGACGCCGCAATCGACCACTATCGCCAGGCCCTCACATTTGCGCCCAATAACGTCGGCTTGCTTCTGAATCTTGCGGTCCTCTATCTCCGCCAGAGTCAATTCATGACGGCGCTCGACCCGCTCGAGCATGCACGCCGCGTCGAACCCAATTCCCCCGATGTCGCTAAACTGATGGGTTGGGCCTATTACGGCGCAAACAAGATGGACCAAGCCGTCGTGGAATGGAAACGCGCCGACCACTTGCGCCCCGACCCCGAAGTTGAAAATGCTCTGGAGAAAGCCGAACGTGATAAAGCCGAAGAAGAGAGCTATCGCGAAGGTGAAACCGCTCATTTCAATCTGAAATACAACGGCAGCGCGACTCCGAATCTCGCCCGCGGCATCCTGCATGCTCTCGAAGACGATTTCCGCGACCTCGATTCGCAACTCGATTACACGCCACCCGAGCCCATCGGCGTGATTCTCTACACGGAGCAGTCCTTCGCGGATATCACACGCGCACCAAGCTGGGCCGGCGCGATTAACGACGGTCGCATCCGCGTTCCCGTGCAAGGGTTGACCGACGTGACGCCGGATCTGGCGCGCGTGCTCAAGCACGAGCTGACGCACAGTTTTGTAGGACAGAAATCGCGCGGTCGTGCTCCGACGTGGGTCCAGGAAGGCGTTGCGCAGTGGATGGAAGGACGTCGCAGCAGCTCCACCGCCGGCCCCTTGGTCGAAGCGGCCGGCCAGGGAAATGCTCCCGGACTCCAGATGCTCGAAGGCTCCTGGATGGGGTTGTCAGGCGGGGCGGCTTCGTATGCCTATGCTTATTCGTTGGCCGCGGTGGAGGCGATTATTCAGGCCGGCGGCGTCAGCGACATCAGCCGCCTGCTCGACCGCATTGCCACTTCACCTTCCATGGAGCAAGCACTGCGCGAAGCGTTGCGTTGCGATTACGCAGACCTCGATCACCAGACGATCGTTTATCTCCGCCGCGAATACGTTCGCTGAATTCGATCGGAAGCGGCACCTCACAAAGTAACAAGAAGTCCAGCCAGAAGCGCAGCACGCTCCGGTAGCGCGCGGATCAAGACGTGTTCGTGCGAACTGTGAGGTCCATCTCCCACGGCGCCGAGTCCGTCGAGCGTCGGCACGCCAAGTGCAGCTGTAAAATTTCCGTCCGACCCACCTCCGGTCGAAGCTTCGCCGAGCGGAAACCCCATTTCGCGCATAAGCGATTGGGCGTGGGCGAAAAGCCTGCAAACGGCGGCCGTGCGCTCGAGCGGGGGACGGTTCGCCCCGCGCTTAACCTCCACGCGCGCGCCCTTCAGGATTGGCCTCAGACGATGAAGGTCTCTGTTGAGGCCGCGCAAATCAGCGTCGCGCGCGAATCGAATATCAACGTCTGCCCAGGCATGTTCCGGCACCACGTTCGTCACTGTTCCGCCCTTGACCACGGTGGCCTGTACGGTGATTCCCCGTCGTGGGTCATTCATTTTTATCAAGCGCGCGATCTGCAACGAGAGTTCGTGCACTGCGTTGATTCCCTTTTCCGGATCGACGCCCGCATGTGCAGCGCGGCCGGTGACAATGATTTCGGCGCTGCCGACGCCCTTGCGCGCGGTCTTGAGGCGCCCGTCCGGGCCCGCCGATGGTTCGAGCACGAGCACGGCGTCGCTCCGTCGCGCCTCGCGCTCGATGGCGCGCCGGGAGGTTTGGCTGCCGACCTCCTCATCCGAGGTCCACAGAAACACAAGACGCCTCTGCGGCGCAATTCGCATGGCGCGCAGTGCGTCCACGGCAAAGAGCGCCAGGACAATTCCGCCCTTCATGTCGAATGATCCCGGTCCCCAGGCTCGCCCGCTGGAAACGCGAAAAGGCATTCTGGCCAGAGTCCCGAGGGGATAGACGGTATCGAGATGTCCGACAACCGTAATTTGCCCCGCGGGGCGGCCCTTCCCGAGCCAAATTTCTGCGCGGACGTGCTCGCCGCGCTTGGCCTGGCGGAGCATGCGAATCTTTGCGCCCCGGCGCCGCCACTCGCTCGCAACCATCCGGCCGAACCGATCGACGGCTGCTTTGTCGTGGGTCGGCGATTCGCTCCGCACGAATTGCCCGAGCAGCCGCACCATTTCCTTCCTGCGGCTCCGCAATTCGCGGAGCAAGCCTCGCATGGGTGCTCGGCGTTCGTTCATGGCGCGTTATGCTAACAATAGGACAGGAAGGCGGCAACGCCGTTTTCCCCGCGATTCCCACGTGCCGGTGTTTCGTATAGAATTGCTCGATTGCCATGTCGGACAACAAGAGACTGTAGGAGATACGGTAGGAATGCGACCACAACCTAGAGGCACGCGATGATCCTCGACATCACCGGGATCCAGAAGATTCTCCCGCACCGTTATCCATTTCTCCTGGTGGACGCCATTCTGGAAATGGAACGATGGAAGCGCATTGTCGGAATCAAAAACGTCAGTATCAACGAGCACTACTTCCAGGGCCATTTCCCCGGAAAGCCCATCATGCCGGGTGTCTTGATCATCGAATCCATGGCCCAGACCGGAGGTCTGCTGCTGCTTCAAGAGGTGACAGACCGCGAAGAGAAGCTCCTCTATTTCGTGGCCATTGACAACGCGCGCTTCCGGCGCCCCGTGGTGCCTGGCGATCAATTGCGCATCGAGATGACCGTGGCGGCATGGCGCGGAACATTTTGCAAGCTTCAGGGCCGCGCAACCGTAAATGGCGAGCTGGCTGCCGAAGCGACTTTGATGTGCAAGATGATCGACCGCCGTGATGTCGAATCGAGTTCCGCAGCCGATGCCGTTGAGAAGGCCCCATGAGCGAGATCGATTCCCGGGCCGTCGTTTCGCCTTCGGCGCGTCTGGGTTGTGGGGTAAGGATTGGGGCCTATGCAGTTGTTGGTGATGAGGTCGAACTCGGCGACGGATGCGTGCTGGAGCCGCACGCCTATGTCAAAGGCCCGGCGCGTCTCGGCCGGCAGAATCACCTGTATCCTTTCTCTGTTGTCGGAGGCGATCCGCAGGATTTGACTTACAAGGGCGAGCGCGTTTCGCTCGAAATTGGTGACGCAAACGAATTTCGCGAATTCTCGACGGTGGACCGGGGCACCGCCAAGGGCGGCGGCGTCACGCGGCTTGGCAGCCACATCCTCATCATGAACTATGCGCACATCGCCCACGACTGTCAGATTGGCAACCACGCGATATTCGTGAACGGAGCGCAGCTCGCGGGCCACGTCACCGTCGAGGAACATGCCTCGATCGGCGCAGCCTGCCTTGTCCATCAGTTTTGCCGGATCGGTCGCCATGCCTACATTGCCGCGCAAACCGTGATCACGCAGGACGTGCCGCCGTTTTCCATGGTGGTCGCTCCGCGCGAGACGAGATGTTACGGCGTCAATAAGGTGGGTCTCGAGCGGCACGGTTTCACTCCCGAGCGCATCGAACCCATCGAGCAGGCCTATCGGCTGCTTCTTCGGTCGAAACTGAACACCTCACAGGCGCTCGAAGAAATGCGTGGAACCCTCTCGCGCTCCGAAGACGTCTTACAACTAATCCGGTTCATCGAGTCCGCCGAACGCGGCTTGACCAAGTAGGTGTGACCGTGGCCGCGACAGCAGAAAAGACTTCCGAGCACTGGGGATTGATCGCCGGGAACGGCGATTTTCCCTTTCTTGTGCTGGAAGGAGCGCGCAGCCGCGGCATCGACATGGCCGTGATCGCCATCCGTGAAGAAGCTTCGCCGGCCCTCGAGCGCGTCACGAAGCGCTTGCATTGGGTGAGCCTGGGCGACCTCAACGGCGCGATTGAGTTGCTTCATCAAGAGGGCGTCCGGCGTGCCGTGATGGCCGGCCAGGTGAAGCACAACAAAATTTTCAGTTCGATTCGGCCCGATTGGCGCCTCGCGAAGCTTCTGTTTTCGCTCCCGGCCAAGAATACAGATGCGCTCATCGGCGCCGTGGCGCGCGTGCTCGAAGACGAAGGAATTGAGCTTGTGGATTCGACGAAGTTTCTGGGCTCGCTCCTATCCGCGCCGGGCGTTTTGACTCGCCGCGCTCCGGATGAAGTCGAGGCCGCGGACATCGCCTACGGCAGGCGAGTTGCGCACCAGATTGCCGGTCTCGATTTGGGGCAAACCGTGGTAGTTCGCGATCTCGCCTGCGTTGCTGTCGAAGCCATGGAAGGCACCGACCAGACGATCGAACGCGCCGCACAAATTGCAGGCGGTCAAAAACTTGTGGTGGTCAAAGTAAGCAAGCCCCGGCAGGACATGCGGTTTGATGTTCCCGTCGTCGGCAAAAAGACGATCGAAGTTATGCGCCGGTCGAGCGCCACGGCGCTCGCAATTGATGCCGGCCGGACTCTGCTGTTCGACCGCGACGACATGATTCACGCTGCAGACGAAGCAGGGATCGCCATTCAGGCGTTCGCGCCCGAAAGTGCCGCGGATTTGACAGCGGCTGCGCAGCCAAAAAAGAAATCGTGACCGAAAAGCCTATCCGTGTCGCCGTCGTCGGCGTCGGTGAATTCGGACGCAACCACGCCCGCGTGTGGCGCGAGCTCGAGGGTGTCGAACTTGCCGGGGTTGTGGACCTGGACACCGAGCGTGCCGGGCGCGTCGCCGCGGAATTTGGCACGCGTGTGATCCGCGACTTCGAGGCGCTGTCGGCCGACGGCGTTCAAGCTGTGAGCCTCGCCGTGCCAACAAGGGAGCACGCGCGAATCGGCTGCCGCTTGCTTGACGCCGGCCTGGATGTTCTCGTCGAGAAACCCATGGCGGCTTCGCTCGGAGAAGCGGATGGCCTGATCGCTTCGGCAAAGCGGGGCGGGAGAATTCTTCAAATCGGGCACGTCGAACGATTCAATCCGGCGGTCACTGCCGTCCAAAAGATCGTCTCTCATCCCATGTTCTTCGAAGTCCACCGGCTGGGGATTTTCACTCCCCGCAGCCTGGACATTGACGTGGTGTACGACGTTATGATTCACGATCTGGATATCGTCATCTCGCTCGTGGATGCGCCGGTGATAGACCTCAAGGCCGTGGGTATCCCGGTGATTACCGACAAAGTGGATATCGCCCATGCGCGAGTGGAATTTTCGACCGGAACCGTCGCCAACTTCACGGCCAGCCGTATTTCCACCGAGCGTGTCCGCAAGATGCGATTTTTCCAGGAGCACGAATATATTTCGCTCGATTTCACGCGGCAGGATGTCCTCCGCGTGCGCGTCAAACCGGGCTCCGCGCAGCCGGAAATTAATTTCGAAAAAATCGCAACGACGCCCGAAGAGCCGCTTCATGCTGAACTTCGTTCTTTTCTTGCGTCCGTCCGCGCGCGCAAGAATCCGCTCGTGGACGGAGTCGCCGGGCGCCGCGCGTTGGACTTGGCCGACCGCGTCATGGCGGGCATCCTCGAACATGCTCGCCGCGTCCAACTGGGCAGTTTGACTCCGCAGGATGCTCGATGATCCCCCGCATACTGGTTCCGAGAGACGTCCGCCCCGTTGACAAAAACGAGGTAAGAAATGCTCCGCGTCGGCTTGAGACTTATATGGACGAGCGGACAGTCGTGCCGTCCGGTGTCTCGGACGCGCCGCCGCTTGACGGCAAGACCACGATCCCCGCGCATCTCCCGCTTGGCGTATTGGTGGACCGCACTCTCGTCCCTCGTGGCATGCCCGCCAAGCCAATCGAGAGCTTCGAGCCAATTTACGAGCACGTCCCACTTGCAATTCTAGATTCGCGTGTCGTTGTGCCAGCCTACGTCGAGCCGGCTGAACCCGGGGAAATCGACGAATTCGTCGAGCGCACGCCCGAGGGGATGTCTGCCGAGCGGCGCGAAGTGGTCCAACCGGACATTTTCACTACAGGCGACGCCAACTTACTCATCGAGCCGGAAACGAAGAAAGAACAGAAGTCGGATTTGCTGTCGCGGTCCTCCTCTGTCCTTGTGCACATTCTTCTCATCGTGTTCATCATTTCCATTCCGAAGCTTTTTCCGGCGCATATCCCCACTCGGCAGGAAATCGAATTGGCGAGCCGGCAATTAGGCGTCACCTATATTTCGCCCGACGAAATTCCGAAGGCGCCACCCGGCCCGAAGGTGCACATCAACCAGAAAGTGTTGAACAAAGTCGCTCCCCCAAGAGCCGAGGAGCACGCTCCGGCCGCGCCGCCCTCGAATCCGGAGCGTGCGCCTTCCGATTTGCCCGCTGCGCCTTCGCCCAACGGTTCCGCGAATTCGTCTCCGCCGTCAACCAGCCCGCCCCCCTCACACTTGGAGCCCGTCTTGCCCGTGCCGACAACTCCCGGGCATGTCAACCTCGGTTTGCCGAATTCGTCTCCCGGAAAGGCGCTGCAGAATCAGCTTTCAGAGGCCATTAAGCAGGGCGGGGGGGGCGGGACGTATGGTTCGAGCGGCGGCGGTGGGGGTGGCGGAGGAGGCGGTCATGCGATGGGCAACGGAGCGACAATTCTCACGGACACCGAGGGCGTGGATTTCAACAGCTACATGAACCGGCTCATCGCTATCGTCAGGAAAAATTGGTATTCCGTGATGCCCGAGTCCGCTTTGATGGGAGATAGGGGCATCGTCTCACTTACATTCCAGATCAATGCCGATGGCAGCGTTCCCACGCCGGATCCGATTCTCGACAGGACTTCCGGCAAAGAGCCGCTCGATATGGCGGCGATGTCGTCGATTCGCACATCGAATCCATTTGAGCCGTTGCCGCCGGAGTTCCACGGCCCGTTTATTCGGATCCGAATAACGTATTTCTATAACATCCGCCCCGATAACTCACAGTAGCCCCCTCCATGAAATTGAATCGCACGCAAGTTCTGGGCGCACTCCTCCTCGCTGCATTGGTGCTGCTCGGCCTTTTGCTGCGTTACTGGAAATTTTCGGGATGAGCGATCTCGCGCGACTTGTCGTAATCCTTGGGCCCACCGCTTCCGGCAAATCGGCGTTGGGGATTCACCTCGCGGAACAAATGGGCGGCGAAATTCTCGTCTGCGATTCCACGCAGGTCTATCGCCATTTCGACATCGGCACCGCGAAAGTCCCGCCGGACGAGCAGCACGGCATCCCCCATCATCTGGTGGATATCGTCGAGCCACAGGAAATTTTCACCGCCGGCGATTACGCGCGGCGTGCTCGGGAAGTTCTCGAAGACGTTCGCCGCCGCGGCAAGCTCCCGATTCTCACCGCGGGCACTGGACTGTATCTGCGCGCTCTGCTCGAGGGCCTGGCCGACGCTCCGGTGCGGTCCGAAGATTTGCGCGAGCGCTTGCGTGCAAAAGTCCAACGGAAGAAGCCTGAGCATCTCCATCGCATTCTCGTGCGGCTCGATCCAGAGGCAGCCGCGCGGATTGCCCCGCGCGATGCGCAGAAAGTCATTCGCGCGATGGAGATGAGGCTCCTGGCACGAAAGCCGGTTGGTGAAATCCATCGCTCAGGCCGGAGCGGCCTCGAAGGGTACGAAATCAGCAAGGTTGGGCTTCTTCCCCCGCGCGCGGCGCTTTACGAAAAGATTCATGCGCGCGTGGAACTGATGATCCACGCGGGTTGGATCGAAGAAGTCCGCCGGTTAATCTTGAGCGGCGTCCCTCCTGATGCAAAAGCTTTTCAGTTTATCGGCTACACGGAATTGCGGGCCCACCTCGAAGGCCGCGTGGGAAGGGCAGAGGCGATTCAGCAGATTCAGCAAGCCACTCGGAGGTTTGCGAAGCGCCAGATGACTTGGTTCCGCAAAGAGGCCGCGGTCCATTGGCTTCCGGGCTTCGGCGATGATCCGGAAATCGCGCGAGCAGCGCTCGAATTCGTTCCTTCCGATATGCGGTAATCCGTTGACGCCACTTTCTCGGTGAACTATCCTCCGCCTGAACTCAACCGAACACATGGCCACTCCATCTCCTTCCCCGCTCCGGGCGGCTCCTCTCCAGCCGGCAGATTGGATTCGCGCCGCTTTCGCGCGATTGTCTGTCGATGGAATCGAAGCGGTTCGCGTGGAAGTTCTCGCGAGAGATCTTAATGTCAGCAAGGGAAGTTTCTACTGGCATTTCCACGACCGGGAAGACTTGCTCGACAAGTTGCAGACTCGCTGGGAAGAGGACGAAGTGGCATGGCTGGAACACACCACGATTGAATGCAGGAGCGCCGCCCTGCGCTGGGCCCGATTTGCGGAGCGAAGCGCGGACCCCAGCCGCATAGGTACGGAAGCCGCAATTCGGGAGTGGGCCCGCCGGGACGAGCGGGTTGCCCGGCGCATCGCTGTGATCGAGAAGAAGCGAACGCGCTACATCAAGAATGTCTTGGTGCATGTCGGCTTTGCAGAGGAAGCCGCCGAGGAATGGTCGGATATTGCTTTTCTCATTGTTCTCGGATGGGTGGATCGCGCCACGCGCGATGCGGAGTTTCGGATGGCAGGACGCGGTCTCGGAGAATTTCTCTCGGAACTTGTCCTTGCCGCGTCGGCTCACACGGCGTCCCCACCTCGTTAAAGGCGAAATCTCACCATCGTGCAGCATGGTGGCTGGACTCTTCGCTTTCCGCGCGGCAATTCGCGCCGGGACTCTTACGGGCGTATAATGGAACAGCGAATGAGAATCCACCTTCTCCGTCCACGACCACCTCGCCCCAGCGCACTCGGATGAAAACCGCACAATCCTTGGACAATCGGGAGCAAGTCTTGCTCGTCGGCGTGAGCTTGAAGAAGACCGCGCGTGCGCGTCTGGGCGACCCGACCATCATCGGCAGAGATTCTCTCGAAGAGCTCGAGGAGTTGGCGCAGAGCGCGGGCGCGAAAATTGCCGGAAGCCTCCTGCAGGTTCGAGATGCGCTTGACCCCGCAACATTGGTCGGGCGCGGCAAGCTCGAGGAGATTCGGATCGAGGCTGAGCTCCGGCGCGTACCTCTCGTGATCGTGGACCACGATTTGTCTCCCGTGCAGCTCCGTAACATGGAGAAGGGAATCGGGTGCCGCGTGATCGATCGCACGCAGCTCATTCTCGACATTTTCGCCTGCCACGCGCGCACCCGGGAAGGTCAACTGCAGGTCGAGCTTGCCCAATTGAATTATCTGCTTCCGCGGCTCACGGGCCGCGGAGAAGAGCTCTCGCGTCTTGGTGGCGGCATCGGGACGCGCGGCCCCGGCGAACAAAAACTGGAGACGGACCGGCGGCGAATCCGCAGCCGCGTTCAGAAAATTCAGCAGGCCATCGAAACCGTCAGACGCCAGCGCACTACGCGCCGGCGTGCGCGGCAAGCCGTGCCGCTGGGGACGATCGCACTCGTCGGATACACCAATGCCGGAAAATCCACGCTCTTTAATGCTCTCACTCATGCCGAAGTCTTGACCTCATCCAAAATGTTCGCCACTCTCGATCCCACGGTCCGCGCGGTTCGTTTGCCCTCGCGCCGCCGCGTCCTGCTTTCGGACACGGTGGGATTTCTGCGCGATCTGCCTCCCGATCTGATCGCCGCTTTCCGAGCCACGCTCGAGGAAGTCCAGGAAGCAGCCTTGATCCTGCATGTCACGGACATCTCGAATCCGCATCACGCCGAGCAGGACGCGGAGGTGTTGAAGGTCCTCGCCGATCTTGGCGTGGAAGACCGTCCGCGGCTTCACGTCCTCAACAAGATTGATCGCCTCGGCGAAGGGGAGGTCGAGGCGCTCATCGGTGCGAACGGTCATCACGAACAGAAGATCTTCGCGTCGGCAGTCACAGGCGAGGGCCTCCGAGCGCTTCTTGAGAGGATGGATGTGGCGCTTCCCGTTGATCCGCTTGTGCGGCTGCGCCTGCATATTCCCGTATCTGATGGACGCCATCTCGCGCTGGTCCATGCCTGCGGGCGCGTACATCATTCCGAGGTCGTCGACGGGCATTTCGACCTCGACGCCGAATTGCCGGAGTCGCTTGCAGGGCGACTCGCGGAATTCACGTCGAAATCCGGTCCGATTGCGCGCTTGCCCGAGAGTGCGGAGGAATAACCCGATTTGGAACGAGTTCCCTCCGGGATTCCCAGTTTTATTGTGCGCGCTTGGCATGCTCGCTTCTTGCGATGAATGTTCCGGACAATTACTCTTAACGAGAAAGGCAAATCCCTCTCCTAGTAACTCTTAGCTGACAAAATGCTGCAAACCTGTGCAAATTCAAAAGCCTAGAGACATCGGCAGAATTCCTCAGCAATGAGAAGGGGTTCTAGGTAATGTTGGAAATAAGCCTATGTTTCTCAGTAGGATACGAAGGGGGGATTTAGATTCTAAATTGCAGCATATCAATTGGCAGGCGCTGTTCTATGCCTCTCTACCAAGCCTTTATCCACAGGGATTTCCACAGTGCAGTTCACCGATGATGATTCCCGGCCCGTGTCTGCGTACCGTTGACTCGCCGGGAGCGCAGGGCTATAGTGGCTTGACCACCCAAATTGTGACGCTGGCGGGCAAGTGGATGATTAGCTTGAGAATCTTATGAATCTCCCGAACAGCCTGACGACCCTCCGAATCTTTTTTGTTCCCTTGCTCGTCGTCGTTCTACTCACTCGTCAGCCCAACTGGGATTTCTGGGGCATGCCCATTCACTTTGAGGTCTGGGGCGTTTTGATTTTGCTGGCTGCGGCAGCTACGGACGCGATGGACGGCTATATCGCGCGCAAGCGCCGCGAGGTCACCACGCTCGGAATCCTGCTCGATCCCATCGCGGACAAACTGCTGATCTCCGCCGCTTTCATTTCGCTCGTCCAGATGGATCTCGTGCCCGCATGGATGGTGGTCATCATCATCGGCCGCGAATTTATCGTCGTGGGCTTGCGGGAAGTGGCGACCGCCGAGGGCTTGATTATCCCTGCTTCGGCGTTGGGCAAGACGAAAATGATTCTTCAGGTGCTGGCCGGTTGCGCCGTGATTCTCACGGCCAAGCATCCGGCCCTGAAACCGCTCGGGACCACGCTTCTGTGGCTCGTTGTGCTGAGTGCGGTCGTTTCGGCGATGCACTATTTCCAGATGTTCTGGAGTCAAATCAATATCCGAGTTCAGCAGCGACGCCGCGGCGTGGTGATCGTCGAGCCGGAAGAAAAACCGCAGGATGTCCTTACTCGCTGATCGCGAGAAGCAGTCGCTCCTCGAAGTGGCCCGGCGCGCCGTCATTCGCGCTGTCGAACTCCGTGAATCCCTCGAAATACTGCCTGACGATTCGAATTTGATGCAGCCGGCGGGCGCCTTCGTCACGCTGCGCCGTCGAGCCCGCCTGCGTGGGTGCATCGGCCAACTGCCCTCGAACGAGCCGCTGGTCCGAGTCGTCGCATACTGCGCCAAGTCGGCCGCGCTCGATGACCCTCGTTTCGAGCCAGTCGCTCCCCACGAGCTTTCCGATCTTGAGATTGAGCTCTCCGTTCTTTCGGCTCTTGAAGAGATTGCTCCGGAGCGGATTGAGGCCGGAAAGCATGGCTTGCTGGTCAGCCAAGGCTCGCAGCGTGGCGTCCTGCTGCCTCAGGTGGCATCCGAGCATCGTTGGACAGCCGAGCGATTTCTAGAGGAGACGTGCGCGAAGGCGGGTCTGGACCATGATGCGTGGAAGGATCCAGCGACGCACATCCAGGCCTTTACGGCAGAGATATTCTGCGAATCCGGTTTTCGGCCCGGCTATTCGATTTCGACGTAATCGCCGGCGAATATTTCTCGCAAGCTGAACGTGACCAGAACGCTCGCGGAGTTCGTTCCCACGCGCAAGACCACTCCCTCGCCAAGCACTTCGCGCGGAACGTTATCCCATTTGTATTTCAGCGGTACGCTCCCGTAGCCGTAGTTCTTGCCATAGGCAGACAAACTGCCATCAGCGTCAAAGGCAAAGCGAGGAGTCTGATACGCCGTTTCGTGTTGCGTGCCTTGATAGCGGAAGATGCGGAAGTAATCGCCTACTTTTACGCCCTGACCCGCTCCTAGGTTCGTATAAAAGACGTCGTTCTTGCCAAATTGCTGCTGAAATTTTTTGCCCGTGATGACCATTGCGGCCGACTTGCCGCTGGGTGGGGCGAATCGATCGAAGTTATCTTCGGACTTGAGCGGCGGCGCGGGTCGCTCCTTGAACGGCAGAACGATGTCGCCACGTTGCATGTAGTCGCAGGTATTTTCCGCCTGCGCGATGGACACGTCCGGATGTGTCACAACCACGCGCACGCGCCCCTCATCCTCCCACACCTTTCCAAGCTTGCGCAGAATGGAGAACTGCCATTTCGTCCATTCGATTTCAGCCGTATCGTAGACGGAGCGGATGACCGAATATTCGTCGCCCACCTTGACGCCTTGGCTCGAGCCTTTGTTGATATAGATGTAGTCGCCTTCCTGAAACGTGACCTTGTAGTTCGACTGTTCACCCGTGATGATGTAGGTGTCGCGCGGGATAGCTTCGTTGGTCACGGTCCCCGAGCAATAGAGATCGTTTGGAATGGGGGCGGCCACCCTATCTTGCGCCGATGCAAATGCTCCGCTCAGTCCCAGAATTAGCCCGGCAAGGACAATTTTCCCACGCATATTGCTCGCTCCTTTGAAATCTTCGCGCCTCGTTGCAGGCGCTCCCCAATAAGCCGAACGTAGCAGACGGGCCAGAGAGCGTCAAGACAATGGTCTGTCGGCCTTTACACATTGGGTACCGCATGGTAGAAGCCAGAACTCCCCCTGTACGGCCGGTCAGGCGTGCTAGGCAGGGCCATGGAGAGGCCGCTCGATAAGCCCGGAAGATACTTTGTTCGTCCCAAACAAACTTTGTGCCGTGGTCGCCGCGGCCGACACGCGATCCATGATGCGGCAGCTCGACCGGGCCCTTCTCGAGACTCGGACTGCAGAACTCCGGCTGGATTGGCTCTCTGCTGACGTCGAGATCAAACGCTTCCTGGCTCAGCTCGCTTCAAGGAGGCACGCTGCGACCCTCATCGCCACATGCCGTCGTCGTGCGGCGGGAGGGCACTATCGCGGGACGATTGCCAGGCAACTTGTCCATCTAGCTGAGGCCTTGCGGGCGGGCTGCAAATGGTACGACCTGGAAATAGAAACATCCTCGGCTTGCCCGCCGGAACTTCTCGAAGTCCTCCTGGGTGAGGGGCGCCAACTTGCGTCGGCGCATTTCTTTCGCGGGATGCCTAGAGGCTTGAAGCGAACGGTTCGCGAGCTCTCAAGAATGCGCCCGGACGCGATCAAGATTGCCGCTCATTGCGGCTCGCTCGCCGACAGTTTACGGCTGCTGCGTCTCGCGCGCAGGGCGCGCAACCTTGTTGCCGTTCCCATGGGCGACGTGGCATTACCCGCCAGGATTCTGGCGCTGCGCCAGGGCAGTGCGCTCGCCTATGCGCCTGTCGAAAATTCCACCGCGCCCGGCCAAGTATCGCTCGACGAGATGAAGAATCTCTATCGCGCGGCTCGCCTCGACCGGAAGACGCGCGTTTACGGCGTGATCGGCGACCCCATTTGCCATTCCCTTTCCCCGCAAATGCAAAACGCCGGATTTCAGGCGCGCCGAATGAATGCCGTTTATCTCCCATTCCTTGTGCACGACTTGCGCGACTTTCTCGCCGCAATCGGCCCTCTCCAGATCGCAGGTTTCAGCGTGACGCTGCCGCACAAGGAACGCATCTTGCGCCATCTCGACGGTTGCGATCCACTTGCTCAGGCCATCGGCGCTGTGAACACGGTCGTGGTACGAGGCGGAGGGAAGCTCTACGGTTACAACACGGATTACGTGGGCGTGCTTCGTGCGCTCGAACGCCGCATGGCGCTCCAGGGCAGCCGCGTTCTGATTTTCGGCGCCGGCGGGGTCGCACGCTCTGTCGCTTTTGCGCTGGCGCAGGCGGGCGCTGCCGTTTGCGTTTGTGCTCGGCGGCCAGAAAGAGCAAAGGCTCTAGCTCGCTCCATAGGTGGCGCGGCCGTCGCGCGAAATCGTTTGCTGCGCGAATTTTTCGATGCCATCGTGAACGCGACACCCGTGGGAATGTATCCCCGTGCCGGGCGCTCTCCGCTCCAGGCCCGCGAGTTGAATTGCCGGCTCGTATTCGACACGATCTATCGCCCCCGCACGACGATGCTCTTGCAACTCGCGGCGGCCCGTGGCATCGAAGCCGTATCCGGCGTCGATATGTTCATTGCGCAGGGCACCGCACAGTGGGAAATCTGGACCGGTGAGCGCGCCCCGGTTGAGACTATGCGGCGCGCTGTGGTCCAGGCGCTTGCGCGCGAAGAAAAGAGCCGGGCGCTGCGATGATTCAACCCGACTTCAAATCGTTCTGCCGCCTCGCGCGCCAGGGAAACCTCGTGCCGGTGTGGGAGACGTTCACGGCCGATTTGCTCACACCCGTGGGCGCGTACCTCCGGCTAGCGCGCGATGCAAAATATTCCTTTCTGCTGGAAAGCGTCGAAGGAGGGGAAACGATTGCCCGCTACACATTTGCCGGAGCGAATCCCGTGGAGGTCTTTCGGTCGCGCGGCCGCGCCTGCACGCTCGAAACCGGTGGCCGCCGCGTGCAATTCGACGAAAATCCCGTCGAGCAACTGCGGCGTCTCACCGCGCGTTATCACCCGGTCCGCGTGCCGGGGCTTCCGCCTCTGATCGCAGGCGCCATCGGATATTTCGCCTACGACATGGTGCGGCTCGTCGAACGCATTCCCTCGACCGGGCGCGACGACCTTGGCCTCGACGATTGCGTGATGATGTTTTATCTGGGCCTCGTCGCCTTCGATCACGTACAGCATCGCGTCTGGGTGATTCGCAACGTGTTCACGTCCGGCGAAGGCAGTCTGCGCGCGAAATACTATGCGGTCGTGCGCGAGATTCGCAAGACTCGGCGAACCCTCAAGCAGCCTCTCGTGCCCGAGCCGCGGCGCGCTCGCCGGGGCGGCCCGGTGCGCATCCACTCGAACCTGACGAAGCAGCAATATCTCGCGGGCGTGCGCAAGGCCAAGGCCTATATTCGCGCCGGTGATATTTTCCAGGTGGTTCCGAGCCAGCGCTTCTCAGCGCGAACCACCGCCGACCCGTTTGAGATTTATCGCGCTTTGCGTGTCGTGAACCCCTCGCCCTATCTCTATTATCTGAAGCTCGACGACGTTTCCATCGTCGGCAGCTCGCCCGAGATGCTCGTCAAGGTTCAGGGCAAGGATGCGTACTATCGGCCCATCGCTGGGACACTCCCGCGCGGGCGCACCGAAAAAGAAGACCATGAGCTCGAATCCAAACTGCTCGCCGATCCGAAGGAGCGTGCCGAACACATCATGCTCGTAGACCTCGGACGCAACGATCTTGGGCGCGTGTGCGAGTACGGCTCCGTGAAAGTGGACCGGCTGATGTACGTCGAGCGCTATTCCCACGTGATGCATCTCGTTTCGAGCCTGTCGGGACGGTTGCGCAAGGATGTGGATTGCTTCGACGCGCTGATGGCGTGCTTTCCCGCCGGCACACTTTCCGGCGCACCCAAAATCCGCGCAATGGAAATCATTGACGAGCTCGAGCCGACCCGTCGCGGCATTTACGCGGGCGCGATTCTTTATCTCGATTTTTCCGGCAACATCGATTCCTGCATCGCGCTGCGTACCCTCGTCGCGAAGGGCGGCCAAGTCTATATTCAAGCGGGCGGGGGCATCGTGGCCGATTCGGTCCCCGAACGCGAATACCAGGAAACGGTGAACAAGGCCCGCGCCCTCGTCACCGCGCTTGAAATCGCCAACCGCGGCGGTCATCGCGGTCGTCACAGGGCCGGCTAGGACACCTCGAACGACCACGTGCTAAACTTTCCCTCGTGATCCTGCTCCTCGACAACTACGATTCCTTCACCTACAACTTGGCGCAGTATCTCGGCCAGATGGGGCAGACGCTGGAAGTGCGGCGCAATGATAAAATTACGCTCGACGAAATCGAAGAGCTGAAGCCCGAACGGATCGTAATTTCGCCAGGGCCGTGCACGCCCCAGGAAGCGGGCATCAGCATTCCCCTCATCCAGCGATTCGCCGGGAAGGTTCCTATCCTTGGCGTGTGCCTAGGACATCAGGCGATGGGCGCGGCGTTTGGCGGACGCGTGATTCGCGCTCCGAAACTCATGCACGGCAAGACCAGCAAGATTCAGCATGACGGGAAGACTATCTTTCGCAACCTTCCGCAGCGATTCGTCGCCACGCGCTACCATTCACTCATCGTCGAGAGGAAATCGCTGCCGCGCGTGCTCGAAATTTCCGCCGAGACCGACGACGGCACCATCATGGGTCTCCGTCATCGCAAGCTGCGCGTCGAAGGCGTGCAGTTCCATCCCGAATCCGTCCTCACCGGCGCCGGATTCGAGCTTCTCAAGAATTTCCTCAGCATCTAGAATCATTCCAAATTTATGACGCGATTCTCTAGGATTTGTGCCGTCGCTCTAGCAGCGGCTCTCGCTCTTGTCGCCGCGGGAACCTCAATCGCCCAGAATCAAGCCGCGCCAAACGACCCGTCCCCCTCCGGGCCCTCCTATCTCGGCTTCGACGCGAACGAATATCCGGGCGATGCCGCACTAACGCTGCTGAAGCAGACGTTCTCGTTCTCTGGCTTTTGGCTAAACAATCCTCCGGGTGCGAAATCGAACCTCTGGGTGGGGAAGCGTGCGGCTGTCCGTGAAAATGGTTTCGGATTTCTCGTGCTCTTCAACGGCCGGATCGAACGGCAGCTCAGCGATCACGCCGGTGCAGCTGCTCTGGGCGCGAGCGATGCACTTCTCGCAATCCGAGCCGCCAGACGCGAAGGATTTCCTGTTGCCACTGTGATCTTTCTCGACCAGGAGGAAGGCGGCCGCCTTGACGCGCGGCAATTGGCTTATCTCTTTGCCTGGATCGACGGCGTGAACGCCGCCGGATTCCGCGCGGGGGTCTATTGCTCGGGGATTCCTGCGAAAGAGGGGAGGGGGCAATTCGTCGTCACGGCAAATCAAATCCGTGACTCCGCCGGCCAGCGGGAAATCGCTTTCTTCGTTTACAACGACGCGTGCCCGCCGTCACCGGGCTGCATCTACGGGGAAAGCCCTCCGTCCCCCGCTTCAAGCGGCGTTTCGTTCGCATCGCTGTGGCAATTCGCGCAATCACCGCGCCGCCGCGAATTCACCGGCCGCTGCAGCTCCACCTACAACCGTGACGGCAATTGTTACGCGCCCGGCGCAAAAGGTCCGGGATCGCTTTTTCTCGATCTCGATTCAGCGACGTCCCCCGATCCGTCAACCGGCCGGTGAGTCTCATCTGCTCTGCGCTACGACGCGGATTGCGTGTGCCCCTTTTCGGTCTGCGAAAAAGCAACGAGTGTCTCAAGCCGCTCGCGGGCCGCGCCGCTATCGATGGACTGTGCGGCAAGTCGCACGCCTTCGAGAAAGTCCTTGGCGCGATCTGCGGCAACGAGCGCCGCGGCGGAATTCACGAGCACGATGTCGCGGTGCGCCCCATGTTCGTGCGGCGCATCTTTGTGTCCGAGAACATGCTTGATTATTTGTGCGTTGTGCTTTGCGTCGCCGCCGCGGATCGCTTCGATGGGCGCGCGGGGCAGGCCGAAATCCTCCGGCGTGACGGTGTAACTCCGCACCGTCCCCTCGCGCAGCTCGCTAACGTAAGTTTCACCCGCGATGGAAATTTCATCCAGGCCGTCGGCGCCATGAACTACAAATGCGCGGCGCACGCCCAACTCGCCCAGCGCCTGCGCCACCAGTTCCGTCACACTCGCATCATAGACGCCCACAATTTGCGCCGATGCGCCTGCGGGATTCGTCAGGGGGCCGAGCAGATTGAACACCGTGCGCATCTTCAATTCGCGGCGGACCGGCATGGCGTGGCGCATCGCCGTATGCACCGCGGGGGCAAAAAGAAACCCGATCCCGATCTCTTCAATCGCTCTCGCGATGCGCTCCGGCGGAAGGTCGATTCGCACGCCGAGCTGTTCCAGCACGTCGGCCGATCCGCACTGCGAGCTGATCGAACGGTTCCCGTGCTTCGCGACGCGCACGCCCGCACCGGCGATCACGAACGCCGCAGCCGTCGAAATATTAAATGTTCCGCGCGCGTCGCCGCCCGTCCCGGCCGTGTCAATCAGCGCCTCTTCCCCGCGTGCGCGCCCGGGCCCAAAAATCGGCGTCGCATGCCGCCGCATCGCCGTCGCAAATCCCACGACTTCATCGACGGTTTCGCCCTTCGCGTGCAAAGCGATCAGCAACGCCTTAATCTGCTCCGCGCTCGCGAGACCGGAGAGAATCTGCTCCATCGCAGCTTCGGCCTCGGCGCGCGACAGGTTTTTTTCCGCAGCGATTTTGTCCAGCGCTTCGCGAATCATGGATTCTTTCGCCGGGGCCGACGCACCAGTTCACCGCCGCAATTTGGGCAAACCTGCCCCATCGCTGTCGAGCATGCCGCGCAGAACGTGCATTCAAACGAGCAGATGAAGGCGCGGTCGGCGGGCGCGATCGCGCCACCGCATTTCTCGCATCCTGGCTTCATTTCCAGCGCCATGACATGCCTTGCTCGTCGTTGCCGATGCAGGTAGACTTCTTTGTTTCTTCTGTACGCAAATTCTAGCACTAATGGATGCGCAATGAAGATTCACGAATACCAAGCCAAAGCGATCCTCGCGAAATTCGGCGTGCCGGTGCCGCGCGGCGAAGTCGTGTTCAAGAAAGCTGAAGCGCTCGCGGCGGCGGAGCGGCTGGGAACGCCCATCGTCGTCGTGAAAGCGCAGATTCACGCGGGTGGGCGCGGCAAGGCCGGCGGCGTGAAACTGGCGCATTCGGCCGACGAGGCAGCCTCGCTCGCCGAGCGCATTCTGGGGATGAACCTCGTCACGCCGCAGACGGGCGCAGAGGGCCGCATCGTCCGCCGCCTCTTGATCGAAGAGGGGCTCGACATCAAGCGCGAGATTTACGTGAGCATCCTCGTGGACCGCGCGATTGGCGCGCCGGTCTTCATGGCCAGCACTTCGGGCGGTATGGAAATCGAAGAAGTCGCGCGAGAGCATCCTGAGGCCATCCTGCGCGAGCCGATTCTTCCCGCAACCGGATTCCAGCCTTACCACGCGCGCAAGCTCGCATTCGGCCTAGGACTTTCCTCGGAGATGGTGGGTGTGGCTGTGCCTTTTTTTCATTCGCTATATCGCGCCTTCGTGGAAACGGATGCTTCACTTCTCGAAATCAATCCTTGCGTCGTGACGGGCGATGGCCGCCTCGTCGCTCTCGACGCCAAAGTGAATTTCGACGACAACGCGCTCTACCGCCATCCCGAGTTCAAGGAACTCCGCGACCTCGATGAAGAAACCCCGCTCGAAGTGGAGGCGGCCAAATACAAGTTGAACTACATCAAGCTCGACGGCACAGTCGGCTGCATGGTAAATGGCGCGGGCCTGGCCATGGCCACGATGGACATCATCAAATTGACCGGCGGCAGCCCCGCCAATTTCCTTGACGTCGGCGGCGGCGCTTCGGAAGAGCAGGTGAAGAATGCGTTTCGTATTCTGCTGAGCGACCCGAACGTGAAAGCGGTCTTCGTCAATATTTTCGGTGGAATTCTCCGCTGCGACGTCCTCGCGAGCGGCGTTGTGAACGCAGCCAAGGAGTTGCGGCTGAAAGTTCCCGTCGTTGTGCGGCTCTCGGGAACAAATATGGAACAAGGGCAGGAAATATTGCGCAACTCCGGCTTGAATTTCACCGTGGCCAATGGAATGAAAGACGGCGCTGAAAAAGTTGTCAAACTGGCGGGTGCGCAATGAGCGTCCTGGTCGATAAATCCACGCGCCTCATTGTTCAAGGACTCACCGGCCGCGAAGGCAGTTTCCACGCTCAGCAGATGCTCGAATACGGCACGAAAGTTGTCGCCGGCGTGACGCCGGGTAAGGGCGGCACGAAGCACCTCGGTCTTCCTGTCTTCAACACGGTTGCGGAAGCGACGCGCGCGACACGTGCAAACACATCGGTGATTTTCGTTCCGCCGCCGTTCGCCGCGGACGCCATCCTCGAAGCCGTGGATGCCGGACTTCCGCTCGTCGTCTGCATCACGGAAGGAATTCCAACTCTCGACATGGTGCGCGTCGCGGCGGCGATGAAAAATTCGAAGACGCGCCTGATTGGCCCGAACTGTCCCGGCATCATCTCACCCGGGAAATGCAAGATCGGGATCATGCCGGGCTCGATTCACAAACAGGGTCACATCGGCCTCGTCAGCCGCAGCGGGACGCTGACCTATGAGGCGGTGGATCAACTCACCCGGCTCGGCATCGGGCAGACCACCTGTATCGGCATCGGAGGTGATCCCATCATCGGCACCAGTTTTCTCGACGCCGTTCGCCTGTTCAACGAAGACCCGGAAACCCAGGCAATCGTGTTGATCGGAGAAATCGGTGGCAATGCCGAAGAGGTCGCCGCGGAGTACATCAAGAAAAACGTGAAGAAGCCCGTCGTAGGATTTATTGCCGGCCAGACCGCGCCGCCCGGACGCCGCATGGGTCATGCAGGAGCCATCATCAGCGGTGGCCAGGGCACGGCCAAAGAAAAATACGCAGCCATGCGCGCTGCGGGAATTCACACGGTGCAGAGCCCCGCTGAAATCGGTCATACGATTGCGGCAGTCTTGGGCAAATCGAAATCCGCGTCGAATAAAAAGCCAAAAGGGAAGCCGGGCAAGAAGCGGAAAAAAAGAAAATAGCGAGCAAAGGTTCGGGCGTCTAAGAATTTCAAACGGCAAAGGACACTACAAATGGCAGTCGAGCGAACGCTGGCAATCATCAAGCCGGACGCAGTGGAGCGAGTACTGACGGGCGAAATCTTGAGCCGCATCCATGCGGCGAAGTTTCGTATGGTGGCCATCAAATCGCTTCGGCTCACGAAAGCGCAAGCCGAGGGATTCTATGCCGTCCACCGCGCGCGCCCTTTTTTCAAGGAGCTCACGGAATTCATGAGCTCAGGCAAAGTGGTTGTAATGGTCCTCGAAGCAGAAGGCGCTATCGCTAAATGGCGCGACACCATGGGCGCAACCGATCCCGCCAAAGCCACCACCGGCACGATCCGCAAGGACCTGGGCACGAGCATTCAAACCAACTGCACGCACGGCTCCGACGCGCCGGATACCGCCGCCTTCGAAATTTCCTATTTCTTTTCGGGATCGGAACTCGCCTAGGATCGCTTCGCAAGGGGCATGCGTCTCTCGCCCGTGATTACATTGCTGGGTTCATTTGCGTTTTGCTGACCTTCGGTGGGCCGCCATCCTCGTGAAATTTGCGTTTGTAATACGCGATAGTCAGTATGATCGCCGGCGTGCCGATCACCGTCGGCAGGATCCAGAACACGACTGAATACTGGCCCCGCCCGATGGCAGGGAATAGGTGCGCGCCTCCAAAGGCGAGAAAGGCAGTGTACCCGGCGATTCCCGTGCCGATCATCGAGCTGAGATGTTCGTACCACCAGTGCATCTTCGTTTGCGCCCCCTTGAGCAGGTAGGAAAGGTTGCCGCCCGAGACCAGGAACCCCACTGGGCTCATCGCAACGAAAACAGAAATATGTTCGCGGATTCCCAAACCAAGGCTCACCACCGCCGCCAGAACCACTGCCGCATTCAGCCCCAACGTGAACGGCGTGCGAAGCGATTTTGGATCGCGCCGCGTGCGCAGCGCCCCGATGCCTTGCCAGCCCGCGGCCAGCGTCACTCCGGCAAGATATGCGAGAAAGAACGCGGACTCCCGGGAACTACGAACGACCCGCGCTGCTTCTTCCGTGGAAAGAACATGTGGAAAATGGCGCACTTGAAGCGGAAATGTGAACGCGAGTCCACTGAGGCTGAAGGCCGTGACTACGACGGCCGTCATGCAGCACACATAGGCCCACCCAGCCCTAACGTGCGTCCGGCCGCCCTTTTTTGTGAACGCGGGAATCCAGAACAGCACGAGTGCGACGCTGCCGAACGCGATGTGTGTCCAGCGAAGACTTTGAAATAATTCGAGCATGAGAATTCTCCTTTGCAATCCGCGTGCGAAGCCTGCGAATCGAGTCGTCGCACCAGTCGAGGTGTGCCGCGAGCGAATAGAATCCTTTGCGGAGCACCAGAAGCACGTGAAACATTTGCGGCTCGAGGGAATCGGGATACGCGGGATCCTGCTCCTTCCAATGACGCTCGATGGTGCGAAGCTGTTCGAGCCTCGAAGCAAATTCCTCGCGCAGCCGCGACATGTATTGGAGCGTTTTGCGCAAATCGCCCAGTTCATCCAGTAGATAGAGCTTCGCCTGGTATCCCATCCGCTCGGCGTTCATCTCCGGACCTTTTTCGAGCCAGGCGCGGAGCGCTGCGTGGCCGGCCGGTGTCGTCTGGTAAACGCGGCGAGCGGGCCCCCGCTTGGCAGGCGCCTCGCGGCTTCGGAGCAATCCTCGGCGTTCAAGCCTTTGCAGTGTGGGGTAGATCTGGCTGAGCTCGGCGGGCCAGAAATAATGAATGCGCTCATCGAAAATCGTTTTCAAATCGTAGCCGCTCGCCGGCGTGCGCAGCAGGCCGAGCAGAATGTGTTCCAGGCTCATGTGCCAACTATATAAGTCTTTATATAATTGTCAACTGTTATTTGCTTTCCTAGACGAGAGCCCTTCGGCCGCTGGCTCGCCTCGCCGTTCAGGTAGAATGATGCCCGTTGGCGACTCGGTTGGATCCCGCACGCGAACTCGGAAAGCTGCTTGTGACGGCCGGTCTCGTTCTGGCCAGTGTCGGGGCGCTCCTTGTGTTGGGCGTAAAATTTCCTTTCCGTTTGGGACGCTTGCCGGGCGACATCGTCTATCAAGGCCGCAACGGCTCGTTTTACTTTCCCATCATCACTTGTCTCCTGATCAGCGTGGTTCTCACTTTGCTTTTTTGGGTGATCAATCTCTTTCGCCGCTGACGCCATGAGCCAGACTTCTTTCAACTTGATGCCCCACCGTCACATCTGGAAGGTCAGCGAGCTGACGGAGCGAATTCGCGGCCTCCTCGAGGGCAGCTTTGCCGACGTGTGGGTCGAGGGCGAAGTGTCCAACTATCACGCGGCGCAATCGCGCCATCTGTATTTCACGCTGAAGGACGCGCGCTCGCAGATTCGCTGCGTTTGTTTCCGCGATCAGGTGCGCGCATTGAAATTTCGTCCCGAGGACGGCCTGCACGTCACGGTTCGCGGCGCGCTCGGCGTGTACGAGCCGCGGGGCGAGTACCAGATTTACGTCAGCCACATTGAGCCGATGGGCTTGGGCGCGCTGCAGCTTGCCTTCGAGCAACTGAAGAAGCGGCTCGAAGCCGAAGGGTTGTTCGACGAGGAGCGCAAAAAGCCGCTGCCGGTCCTTCCGCAGCGGATCGGCGTCGTCACCTCGCCCACCGGTGCGGCCATTCGCGATATTTTGCGCGTTCTCAAGCGACGCTTCCCGAATCTCCACGTGTTGCTCTTTCCGGTGAAGGTGCAGGGTGAGGGCGCGGCGGCGGAAATTGTCGAAGCGCTGCGTTATTTCAACGGCGCGAAAGCAGCCGATGTGTTGATCGTCGCGCGCGGCGGCGGTTCGCTGGAGGATCTCTGGGCGTTCAATGAAGAAATCGTGGCCCGGGCGATTGCGGCATCCGAAATTCCCGTGATTTCGGGCGTGGGCCACGAAACCGATTTCACGATTGCCGATTTTGTCGCCGACGTACGCGCCCCGACGCCCTCGGCCGCCGCGGAAATTGTTGTGCGCTCGCGACAGGAATTCGAACGCCACATCGCCGAACACCTGCGTCACGTCTCCCAGCGAATGCGCTATCTGGTTTCACAGTGGCGGCATCGCGTGCGCGATCTCGAGACGCATCGCGGCTTCCGCCAACTGGAAGTCTTGGTGCGGCGCCGCCGGCAACAAGTAGACGAACTTTCTTCTTCGCTGGCAGTGGGATTGCGCCTGCGGCTTGCGACCACGCGCCAGCGGCTGACGAAGGCCGGCGCACAGATTGCCTCCTTCGATCTTCGAAGGCGCGCGGAAATGCTTCGCCGCCGAATCGACCAGCAGCGTGACGCGCTGCGGGCCGCGCTCGAGCGCATGGTGACGCGCAAGCGGAGAGGCTTTTCCGCGGCGCAGGTGCGGTTTGCGGCGCTCGATTTGCGCGCGCGAGTGGGCCGCCTGCGTCACACGCTCGAACAGCGCTCCGCGGAATTGCGCGTGCGCTTCGAACGTTTGCTCAACGCGAAGCGCCAGCGCCTTGAAACTCTGGTGTTGCAGCGGGAAGAGCGCAGCCCGCTTCAATTGCTCGAGCGCGGCTATGCCATCGCTTACGACGCTTCGGGGAAGGTTTTGCGTTCGCCGGACCAGGTCGCCCTCGGCGACGACATCCGCGTCCGCCTCGCCGAGGGGCAGCTCGACGCCACCGTCCGCGGAAAGAAAAAACGGGAACCCTGAACGCTATTCTTCGTCTCCCGCGCCGCCGGATACTTTGAGCACGGCGAGGAAAGCCTCCTGCGGAATATCCACACGCCCCACGCGTTTCATCCGTTTTTTGCCTTCTTTTTGTTTCTCGAGGAGCTTGCGTTTGCGCGAAATGTCGCCGCCGTAGCACTTCGCCAGGACGTTTTTGCGGATTGGGCTGATCGTTTCTCGCGCAATCACGCGGCTGCCGATGGCGGCCTGTATGGCAACCTCGAACATCTGGCGTGGAATCAGTTTGCGCAGTCGCGTGACGAGTTCGCGGCCTCGCTCATAGGATTGATCGCGGTGGCAAATCACGGTTAACGCGTCCACCGGTTCGCCGCCGACAAGCACGTCCAGCTTCACGAGATCGGACGCCCGATAGCCCGCAAGGTGGTAGTCGAGCGACGCGTAACCCCGCGATACGCTTTTCAGCCGGTCATAGAAATCGAGCACGATTTCGTTGAGGGGAAGTTCGTAGGTCAGCATGACGCGCGTGGGCGAAAGATATTCGAATTTTTTCTGCACGCCGCGCTTCTCTTCGCACAGTTTCAGAACCCCGCCGAGCGATTCTTCCGAAGTGATGATCATCGCCGTCAAAATCGGCTCTTCGATTTGCTGAATCGAACTGGGCGAGGGAAATTTTGTCGGATTGTCCACTTCCATCACATCGCCGGCCGTGGTCGTGATGCGGTACTGCACGCTCGGCGCCGTGGTGATGAGGTTGATGTTGAATTCGCGCTCGAGCCGTTCCTGCACGATTTCCATGTGCAGCAGGCCGAGAAATCCGCAGCGGAAGCCGAATCCCAGTGCGACGGAATTTTCCGGCTCGTAAAAAAATGCCGCGTCGTTGAGCCGGAGTTTTTCAAGCGCGTCGCGCAGCATTTCGTAATCGCTCGCGTTCACCGGAAAAAGGCCCGCGAACACCATCGGCTTGATTTCTTCGAATCCGGGCAGCGGCGGCGCCGGACGATCGGCCTCCACCACCGTATCGCCCACCTGCGCATCCGCCACGCGTTTGATGTTGGCGATCACGAAGCCCACATCTCCCGCGGCAAGCTCCTCGAGCGCAATCGGCTTGGGCGTCAGCACGCCGAGATTTTCCACTTCGTACACTTCGTTGTTCGCCCACAGCCGGATTTTCATGTGCGGGACGACGCGCCCTTCCATCACGCGGACCAGTATTACCGCGCCGCGGTAGGAATCGAACCACGAGTCGAAAATGAGCGCGCGGAGTGGCGCATCGGCCGCGCCTACTGGCGGCGGCACGCGTTGCACGATCGCTTCGAGGACTTCCTCCACGCCCAGCCCGCTTTTCGCGCTGATCAGCAGTGCGTCGCCGGCGGGAATAGCGAGTACGTTTTCGATTTGCTCTTTCACGTGGTCGGGCCGCGCGGCGGGCAAATCAATCTTGTTGATTACCGGAAGAATGGTCAGGTTGTGCCGCGAGGCGAGAAAGGCATTGGCGACGGTCTGCGCCTCCACGCCCTGGCTCGCATCCACCACTAGGAGCGCGCCTTCGCATGCGGATAGCGCGCGGGAGACTTCGTAGGAAAAATCCACGTGACCCGGTGTATCAATCAGGTTCAGGCGATATTCGTGGCCATCGCGCGCGGTGTAATGCAGCCGGATGCTCTTGGCTTTGATGGTGATCCCGCGCTCGCGCTCAAGGTCCATCGAGTCAAGCACCTGCGCGGTCATCTCGCGCTGGCTAAGCGCGCCGGTCAATTCCAGTAAACGGTCTGCCAGCGTGGATTTCCCGTGGTCGATGTGCGCAATGATGCAGAAATTCCGGATGAACTGGGGGTCCATGGCTTTTTGTACGATTGCGCGGCGCCGCCGAAAGCGATAGACGCTGCACGCTTTCCAGCCGCCTTTCGAATTGACGAGTTTGCCATAGTTTAGCGCGTGCGGCCAGCAATCTCGGATTGCCTGGCGAAGGCGGTTGTCGTAGGCTGTAGCGGATTTCGGGGTTTAGCCCCTGAACCGGCACGAATCACGCGGTGGAAGGGCCTCGGCCACTTCGCATTGACCACAATCTTTCAAGACGTGAACCCGCCGCCGTCGAGAGTCCCTCGAATCATGGGGTACGGCCTGGCTGTTCTCTGCCTCGTGTGGGTCCTGTATGACTTTCACGTTGTTCAGTTCTATCATCGACTCGCCTATGTAAGTTGGAAGTGGGTGTTGCTGGGCATGGCCTTTGACGTGGTCAGCTACGTGGTTCAGGCGCTGCGCTGGAAACTATTGCTGACCCCCTTTGGAAACGTCCGGCTGACCAGGACGATCCGCTCCGTGTACGCAGGCCTTTTTGCAAACTTGATCTTTCCCCTGCGCCCAGGAGAACTGCTGCGAAGCTATCTGCTCTCGGATTCCGAGGAGATTTCTTTCGGACGCGTGCTCGGTTCGGTGGGGGTCGAACGGCTGATCGACCTGGTCATTGCCGTTGCCGCGCTTGCGGTCGTTTCGCTGACGGTCGATTTACCACGCCGACTCAAGAGATTGGCGGACACGCTTGGCATCCTGACGCTCATTCTGCTCGCCATCATTGTGGCCATGATTCTATATTTGGAAATGAAGCTCGGTGAGACCTCCACATCGGGAGTGGGCTCTCGTCGCGTGCCGGGTAAGATGATGACCGCGTTGACCGCCTTGCACGCGATGGGCACTGCTCCCAGCTTCTACTCGGCGGTGATCGTTTCGCTGCTGTTGCCATCCTGCCAAATCATGGGGCTCTGGGCGATGATGCGTTCGTACGGTTTGGGTTTGCCGTTTTTCTCGGCAGTGGTCGTGTTGCTGGTGATCAATCTCGGCGTGTCGTTGCCGAATGCCCCCGCCAATGTAGGTTCGTACCAATTTTTCTGCGTGCTGGGGCTTAGCGTTTTTCGAATCGAGAAAACCACGGCAACCGGCTTTTCCATCTTTGCGTTCCTGGCGCTCAACCTGCCCTTTGTCTTCCTCGGCTTCGCGGCGGTGGTTCGCAGCGGTCTTTCCTTGAGAACCATGCGCGAGCAGGTGAGTCGTTTACCCGGCGAGATTCCCCGATCCGATGCATCCTCCTGATTCCCGTACTGCAATCGGCCTGCCATTTGTCTTTTGCACGCTTCCCTGATTTCGTTTTGAGAGCGCCGAGTGGTCCGTTGTATAGTGAGAGTTCCGACGCGCGCGCCCAATTGGCCGGTGGCGACTGCCGCAGCCGGGGCAACGGAGCGGACCCCCAGCACGCCCGCGGTCGCCGAAGGAAGCGCGAATTCCCATGGCCCCGGAAATCAACAAGCATCTCGAAAAGGCGCGGCGCAACCTCGAAAAGAACAAGCTCCGCGAAGCCGTCCCCGAGTACCAGGCGGTTCTCGACGAGGCGCCCGCGCATCAGGAAGCGCTCCAGGCGCTCGCAGATATCTACACACGGCTGAATGAGCCCGCCCTCGCCGCGCAGTATTACGGCATCCAATTCGACCGCCTGATCGAAGCGGGCGACGGCCTCAAAGCTTCTGCGGTTTTCGGCCGTTTTCTTCGTTCGTTCCCGCAGCCGCCCGACCGCCTGATGCGCTATGCAATGCTTCTCCAAAAACAGAATCGGTCCGTGGAAGCCATCGAGCAATACGGCATCGCCGCAGGTCTTTTTCAGCAGCAGCAACGCGAAGTGGAAGCGCTGGCTTGCTACGAAAGTGTTGCCTTGCTCGACCCGGAGAACCCCGCTCGCCATCTGGTGCTGGGCGAGTTGGCCGACCGCGCCGGTCATGCGGATCTTGCCACGCGCAGTTATCTCCGCGCCGGTCAGCTCTCGCAAGCTGCGGGTCAAGCAGATGAAGCTCTCGAGTATTTTGGACGCGCTCACAGGCTCTCGCCCGACGACCGCAGCGGTGCGCTCCTCTTCGCGGAAGCCAAGCTACGCAAAAACGATGCGCAGGGTGCCGTCGCCCTTCTCGAGCCGCTCTCTCCTAGCGATAAGGACACAACCTATCTAGCGCTCTTTGGCGAGGCCTTGCTGCGGACGGACAGGCTCGATCGCGCGCGCGAGGTGTATGAGGCTTATTACCGGCAGAAACCGGATAGTTTCGGAAAGCTTTTCGATCTTGCGGGGGCTTACATCAGGTCCGGCGAAGACTCAAAGGCCGCTTCGCTGCTGGTGCAGACGAAGGAATGGATGCGCGGCGTTCGCAAAGAGGCCGAGCTTGCGGCGCAGATGGATCGCTTGGCAACCGCCTATCCCGGCTCGCTGCCGCTGGCCGAGGTGGTTGCGCGCCTCTATGAAGAGCTAAACCGCGAATCGAAATACTTCGACTCCCTCATGCGGCTCTTCGATCTTTACTTCGCAGCCGGCCGGACGAAGGAAGCTTGCGAGGCGCTCGACCGTCTCGTGGACATCGACCCTTACGACTATCGCAATCACGAACGCATCGCCAAGCTCCAAGGCAAGGTCGATCCCAACTTTCTGCAAAACATTCTCGCTCGCGCCGCTAAGGCGGCCACCGTCTCCACTCGCACCCATGGTTTCACGGGTGCCGGCTCGGAAGCAGCCGCCACCGGTGCGCCCATATCCGAGGAAATGCGCGCTCAGCAGGCCCTGGAAGACTTGGTGGTGCAGGTGGAAATCTTCCTTCAGTATTCGCTGCATTCGAAGGCCACCGAGCGGCTCGAGCGCATTGCCGAACTGTTTCCCGGCGAGGAAGAAAGAAACGAACGATTACGCTCGCTCTATGAACGTGCCAACTGGCGGCCCAAGGGGACATCCACCAAGCCCGCGCCAAGACCCGCATCCGTGGCGCCTCCTCCTCCGCCTCTTCAGATTGCGGAGACTCCCGTGCCATCCGCGGTCGCGGCTCCCACAGCCGCCGAAACGCACCGCGATCTTTCCGCGATCGCGGAAATCAATCGCTTGATGTACCGGCAACCTACGCCGCTTGAAGTGCTGGCAATGACCACATCGGAAATCGGCAAGCATCTTGGCTTAACTCGTTGCCTCGTTGCCCTCGGAACCCCCGGGGAGGCGGCCCATTTAACAGCGGAGTACTCTGCTCCCGGAGTGTCGCCCGCGAGCGCGCGCCAAATATCGAGCATCGCGGGGTTAATCTCGAAGGCCACCCCCGATTCTCTGGGCGGAATCGAGCTGCGCGGATCGGCCGTCCCGGCCTTGCGCGAATTGGGCTTAGAGTCGGCTTTGGGCGTCGTGCTAACCGACAAGGAGACACAGGCGCCATCGGGGGCTTTGCTTGTCGGCGATGCCGGCGCGCGGAGCTGGAAGCCGAATGAGAGTTTTTTTCTTCAGGCCGTCGGCGATCAGCTCGTGCTCTCCGTCAACCATACGCGCTTGCGCTCGCTTGTTCGGTCGCTCGCGGTCGCCGATGAAAAGACCGGCCTGCTCAGCCGCGGCGCGTACATCGACTGTCTTTTGGTAGAGTCCAACCGCGCCCGAACTCAGGGCACCCCGCTTTCGCTCGTGCTCGTGCAAATGGATCGCGGCGGCGAACTCCTGCGGCAGCACGGCGACGCGGCCATCGAGCAGTACATGGAGCAACTGGCGCGCGCTCTTTCCGGTGCGATTCGCCAAACCGATATGGCGGTGAAATACACGGCCTGGTCTCTCGTGTTCATCCTTCCGGACACGTCGCTCGAGAATGCCCAGACGCTGGCAGAAAAGCTGCTTCAGTCTGCTTCCAGCGTTCGCCCGTCCTGGGGAGCCAAGGACTTGACCATCAGCGCCGTCGTGGCGGAAGCTTCTACGCGCACGGGCGACGAGACCGAAGACAGCGTCACTGAATGGATCAATCGCGCGGAGGCGGGCGTGGATGAGGCGCGCCAGCGCGGCGGGAATACGCTCGTGGCCCTCGCAACTCCATAAGAGAGATCAGCCATGTTCATAACCGATGCCGTGATTCTGCATGGAGCTCGTACGCCCATGGCGCGCTTCAATGGGGTGTTCGACGAAACGAGCGCCGTTGACCTGGGAGCGGCAGCATCGCGCGAAGCCATTCGCCGCTCGGGTGCTGATCCGTCGGAATTCGACCACGTCATAATCGGCAACGTCATGCAAACCAGTTCGGACGCGATCTATGGCGCGCGCCACGTCGGCCTCAAGGCCGGCCTGCCGGTCGAGACACCCGCGGTGACGGTGAACCGGCTATGCGGCTCGGGAATCGAAGCCATCAGCCAGGCCGCGCAGCGAGTCTTGCTGGGCGACGCGCGAATGGTTCTCGCCGGCGGGATGGAGAATATGACGCAGTCGCCGCATGTGATCCGAGGTGCGCGCTCCGGTTTCCGCCTGGGTGAAGGTAAGCTCGAAGATTCGCTCGTGTCTGGACTATACGACACGTTTTGCGGGTTCAGCATGTCCGAAACGGCTGAAAATCTAGCCGCCGAGCAGGGCATCACGCGCCGCGCGAGCGACGAATACGCGCTGCGCAGCCAGCAAGCGGCCGCGGCCGCGTATCGCGCGTGCCGTGTGAAAGACGAAATCGTTCCCGTGGAAGTGAAAAAGGGGAAGAAGACAATCACCGTGAGCGAAGACGATCATCGCCGCCCCGAGACAACGATCGAGACTCTCGAAGCCCTGCCGCCTGCGTTCCGCAAAGACGGGATCGTCACCGCGGGAAACGCGAGCGGCATCGTGGATGGCGCGGCCGCCGTGGTCGTGACGCACGCCAAGATCGCGAAAGAGCGGGGCCTGAAAGTCCTTGGGCGAATCGTCGGCTGGGCCACAGCCGGCGTTCCCCCTCGCATCATGGGAATTGGGCCGGTCCCCGCGATCCAAAAAGCTCTGGCGCTTGCCAATTTGAAGCTCGACCAAATCGACCTCATCGAAGTCAACGAGGCGTTTGCCGCGCAGTATCTCGCCGTCGAGAAGGCGCTGGGGTTGAATCGCGATCGAACAAACGTAAATGGTGGCGCGATCGCTCTCGGCCATCCCCTCGCGGCGAGTGGCACGCGGCTCGTGTTGTCGCTCTTGCTGGAATTGCGCCGCAGTAACGCGCGCTACGGCATCGCCGCTGCTTGCATCGGTGGTGGCCAGGGAATTGCCATCATCGTCGAATCCGTGTCCTAGCCGTTTCCCAGTAGGGGCGCGGCACATATGGTCAGTGATGTCGAACCTTTGAACGCACCAAGTCCTGAAACTACATAAGAGGGATTTCCGCCACCTATCTCAGTACCTGACGATTCTCGGATTGGTGGTGATAAGAGGATTTCTCGACACCTATCCAACTTTCCGCCAAGAACCGACCGAGGATAACTGCCGAATAGCCGACCATCCGGGAGTTGTTTAGTTCAGGCGTTGCATCTGCGCTTCCAGGCTCAAATCCGCCATAGATCTCCCATGATTCGCTTTGTAGTCGCTCTGCCTTCGCATCGGAAGAAAGTGTCGATACGCAATGGGTTGGGCTACCGCCGGTTGGGTCTTTATCCTAGACTAACTTCGATCCACTCGATTCGCGAACATCGAGAAAGAGGTTTTCAACATGCTTGACAAAAGCCATCAATCACCCCGCGTGCGCGCGGAGGGTTTCGCCCATCGTCTGGACATTCGCTTGCCGATTCTGCTGGCGCCCATGGCCGGAGCCTGTCCTCCGTCGCTGTCGATTGCCGTAGCCAATGCAGGCGGGCTGGGAGCGTGCGGAGCTCTGCTGATGAAGCCGGATGAGATCGAAGCTTGGGGCTCCTCATTTCGCGAAGGCAGCGCGGGAGAATTTCAGATCAATCTTTGGATTCCAGAGGCACCGCCGGCCCGAGACTTCGATTTGGAAGAGCGGCAAAGGGCGTTCCTTGCTATGTGGGGACCGCCGGTCCCACCGGAAGCTGGCGATGCCGTGCTGCCGGACTTTGAGGCGCAATGTCAGGCCATGTTGGCCCTGGCCCCGAAGGCCATCTCTTCGATCATGGGACTCTACGCGCCAGCCTTCGTATCGGAGCTGAAAGCACGCGGAATCCTTTGGTTTGCGAACGCAACCACGGTTGCTGAGGCAAAGGCCGCCGAAGAGGCAGGCGCCGATGCCGTTGTTGCGCAGGGCATGGAAGCCGGGGGACACCGCGGAGCCTTTCACTCGGACGAAGCGGAACGGCAAATGGTAGGTCTGATGGCACTTTTACCGCAGGTGGCTGACGCGGTCGCCGTGCCAGTCATCGCTGCGGGTGGAATCGCCGATGCACGTGGAATGGCAGCGGCGCTGATCCTGGGCGCGAGCGCGGTACAGATAGGTACCGGGTTCCTGCGATCTCCGGAAGCCAAGATGCATTCCGTTTATTCCGAGAGGCTGGCGCGTACTGAAGCCCACGAAACTATGATTACGCGTGCCTTCAGTGGACGGCCCGGGCGCAGCGCGGCCACCGCATATGTCCGGGCAGCAAGCGCTCCGGATGCTCCCCGTCCAGCACCGTATCCTGTTCAGCGCGGGCTGACTCGCGCGATGCGCGAAGCAGCACAGAAGGCTGGGGATGCCGATCGTATGCAATTGTGGGCAGGACAGTCAGCCAAGCTGGCGCGGAATCAACCCGCAGGAGCAATCTCTCAGGAGTTGTGGGAAGAGGCCTCTCGGCTGTTGTTGTAATCTGCGTCGTCCATCAACGGATGACAGCGCACTCGGAAGTAATCCGCCTAATATCTATGCAAGGCGCACTTTGCGGACAATTGTTGCGAACAGGAATTATCACCACCTATCTCAGAGTACGACGATCCCAGATAGGTGGTGAGAAGAGGATTTATCAACACCTATCCGGACCGGAACATCTCGCCCCGTCTGCCGATCGTAATTTTCGAGTAGTCGGCTATTCGCTCTCAATCACGAACATTAGAAAACGTCGATCAAGTCCGTAAGGTGTTTAGGCTGTTCGATACGATTAGCTAGGGACGACCTCACCTCTTGGAACAGATCGCGTGCAATTTGATTGCCGCGCAGAAGTTGTTGGAATTCAGGATCGCCCGCAAGCACCTGATACGTAGGCTTGAGGAATCCTTCTAGCGTTATATGGCTTCTCGTTAGGTCTTCATGAGTAATGCGGTAATTCCAACTTTCGTTTTTCTCATCAAAGCCTAGGTAATAGGTATCCCGCCAAATGTCCGCAATCTGGGAAGCACTGTTGGGAAACTCCATCCAGTCGCCGACCAGCCATGTGACCGTGCCGGGACTTGCGATTTTAATATGCGCCATGTCTCGCACGTCAAGAGAAGGACTAATTCCCGAATGGTTGAAGCTGAACGACGCCATCGGAAATGAACCTTGACCAAGGCCGCTTGCCGCTTCCGCATTTAGCCGCGCAACCGTTTTCTCCTTCCATATCCTGTCATCACTTTCTGTGCGGACCCTTGCAATCTCCTGCGGAATCAGGACAGAAATCTTATGGGCAATTGGAATAATGTGGCTCCTCGCTTCGCCTTCGACCCCGTACAATCGGATGATTTCTGCACGGAGCGATTTCGGAATTCGCGCCAAACTTCCATTTCGAGTCAGAGCCTCATAGACATCCGACGAATAATTCGCCCCCATACTGTTTGAATGGATAGCAGCATCCATCCCTCCAATTTCTCGGTACAGCGGTTGGTAAATGTCGGTTCGCAGAGAATCTGCACCGGTATTAAGGTACCCTGCATACGCAAAAACCAGCCCTAGAGCTGTTCCAATGCTGGCGGTTGGGAGTTTGTGAGACTTGACCCATTGCCGGATTCCTTTTTTGGGAGATTTCTTAGCCTTTGAGGGTTCCTTCCGCGTCATTTAGATGCATGATATCACGCTAGCTAGCGCTCTAAATTTGCGACTGATTGCAAAAAGGCGAACTTCCAGACTGAAACCCCGCTCAAGGTGAGAGGCGATTGAAGGAGTTTGGCAGCGATGGTTACCTTGAATATCTCGCCAGGGAGGCCCAGACCATGAGGATGACCCGGCATGGATAGCCATCAAAGACGACTCTTCAAGCGAATGCTTCCGCGCCTTGGGGGTGTCCCTAGGACGATAGTCGAAGAAACTCCAGAAAAACCGATTAGCAAGCGTCCCAATTGGGTTCTTCTCTCGATCTGCTTGGGGGCGGTTGTCACCATAGTCGTCGCAATATTGGTGTCTACTTGGAAGGGATTACTGATCACGCTAGGCATTCTCTTTCTTTTCGCGATCTACCCTGTAGTGTGCCTGATTCGTTGGACTGTAGTAGAGTCTCATTCCAATCACAAGACTGAACTCGCTCTTAGATTCGCAGCGCTCGCCATTGTTGCAGTTGGACTCATTTATTGGGCGCGGAGATCACGTCCAGCTCTTCCACTGATTGCAATACAAATCAGCCCATCTAACTTACCGATTTCAATTCCCGCGCACTCTGTAGCCTCTGCACTGCAAATCCACCCATACATTGTGCCCACGGCGGAAAAAGACTGGCTGTTGAAAATTGCCAATGATACAGGCAAGGAAGGTTGCTGGCCGTCACAAAAGGAACTGGACAGCATGGGGCCGAATGGACATGAAACCGTGTACCGCGTCGAGATTGGCAATCACTCACACCAGACACTAACCAGCGGCAAGATTGTTTTTAGATTGAAATATAACAAGGGATCTGGACCAACGGGCGGCTGCATGCCTCCGTCCGACGCTAAGGACGACCAAGAAGATGTTGTCTTACTGCCACCACTCGACCCCGGAAAGTCATTCGAGTTTTTCGCAGTCAACCAGAGCAACCTATGTGCATGGCTAATTCCTCCTAGTTCAGCGACCGTGGTAATGGATGAAGATCAGAAGGAGAAGCAAGCCACACTCACATTTGACAAAGATCCTCTCTATGCCATGGGAGCACCTGTGTTTTCTCCGACAGCGGTCGAATGGGAAGGTGTCCCCGCCAGGCCAGGGGGCTATGGGATCGTACGTACTGAGGTGCGTTCCTGTGAGAGAAAGAAGGGCAATCAAGAATAAAGCAGAACGAATTCGAAAACTTCAAGGGACTGGCAACGGCAGCGAGGGCCAGCAATCAAACCGTTTCAAAATGGATTCGAAGCACGCCGAATCCCGCCATTCAGTAATGAGCAGTCAAATTAGGACAATATCGGACTCCCCAACCACTTGCAATCGGCCCGGAAAGTATGGGACACTCACTTTGTATTACCGTACGCACTAGACCCAGCGCGTTAAGCGCATCCCCTGAAAAATTAAAGTCGAATTGCGAATCCGCCACAGCGGATCGCCGGAGACTCTTGTCTCCGCAACCCAATGGAGGATGTGCAACATGGAAAGACGAACACCAACTTTTCCCGTCTCCTTCGTCATAACCAAGCCCACAAGATTCAGTCCAGGCGGCTGTCAGATGTACTACAAACACGAGTGGGACGCTCTCCAGAAATCTCTTCAGCCTGCTCAGCCCAGCGATCTGCCCGGCGACGCCATCGCCGGCCCTGCCGTAATCGCAGAATCCGTGGCCGCCGCCACGAATCCTTCCGAGTCCGCCACTTCCCCCGACCCCTCTACCTCCTCGATCTCCTCTACTTCCTCTCCTCTTCCCCCCGATTTCTCCCGTCACGCCCGAAGATGCTCCGTCTGTTCCCACCCCGACCGCGACGCCATCGAAGGCGATTTCATCCGTTGGCGCAGCCCCGAGTTGATTGCGAGGGACTACAAAATCCCCGACCGCTCCTCCATCTATCGGCACGCTCACTCGACCGGCCTTTTCGCCTGGCGAAGGCTGGAACTCGGCCGCGTCCTCGAGGGTATTCTCGAAGCCTCCGAGCACCTTCCACTCGAGTCCGCCGATGTAATCATTCGCGCCGCCCGCATTTATTCTCACCTGGACGAACACGGAAACTGGTTCGAGCCCGCCCGAATCAATTTCATCCTCAGCGGCCCCGCCCCCGCGATCTATGGTCCGAAAGACCTCGAGCCACCGCCTCCAGGTCGCTCGAGAAAGCGGCGCTCCAAAAAACCTAACCGCAACAGTCGCCGGTTCAAAAAATCAGTCAACTCCAAGAGCCCAAAGGAGAAAGCCAATTCCTAACCGCAACAAAACGCGATTTTCGCCGCTTGCATCCTCCGTTGTGTCATCCCGACAGAGGCCGCTTCTGGGCCGACAAGGGATCTGCTTTTCTCCTCGTCTCGGCCCTCCTTGCCTCCCCGCCTCTGTTCCCTTACCCTATTGCCGCGCCGTCAAGCGCGGCATCGCATCCATACCGGAATCAAATATTGGGAGGAAGTGGAATGCCGATTGAGAAAGTAGGAGTGGTGGGCTGCGGCCTGATGGGTTCAGGCATCGCTCAGGTGGCAGCGCAAGCGGGTTGTCAGGTCACGGTCCGCGAGGTCTCTTCGCAGCTCGTGGAGAAGGGGCTGCAAGCGATTGAAAAAAATCTCGCGCGGCTCGTTGAGAAGGGAACCCTCGCTGGCGCCGATCGCGATAAAATTCGCGGGCGGCTGCGCGGGACCACGAATCTCGAAGACTTCAAGGATTGCGATCTCGTGATGGAAGCGATCATCGAGCAATTGCCCGCCAAGAAAGAATTGTTCGGCGCGCTCGACAAGATTTGTCCGCGTACCACGATCTACGCGAGCAACACGTCTTCGATCTCCATCACGGAGATGGCCTTTTCGACCGCGCGGCCCGACCGCTTCCTCGGCCTGCACTTTTTCAATCCCGTCCCTGTCATGAAGCTCGTGGAAGTGATTCGCACGATTGCCACGGACCCCAAAGTTTTCGACGAGATGGTGGCGTTCGCCGGAAAGCTCGGCAAAACGCCGGTACGCACCACGGACCGCACCGGTTTTATCGTCAATCGGCTCCTCGTGCCGTATCTTTTGGATGCCGTCCGCGCGCTTGAGGAGGGAGTCGCTTCGATTGAGGACATCGATAATTCCATGAAGCTCGGCTGCGGCCATCCGATGGGTCCGCTCACATTGCTTGACTTCGTCGGTCTGGATACCACCTACTACATCGCCAACATCATGTTCGACGAATTCAAAGAGCGCCGTTTCGCTCCGCCGCCGCTTCTCAAGCGCATGGTCCTGGCGGGCTGGAACGGCCGCAAAGCAGGCCGCGGCTTTTATGATTACGCCGATTCGGCAAAACCGAAGGCCATGCATTTGAGCTGAAGTTCAAAATGTGATCCTGGCGAGGGGAAAAGAGAAAATCACCGATGGCTTATGAGAACTTGCTTCTCGACGTGAAAGACCAGATCGCGCGGATTACGTTCAATCGCCCGAATGTGCTGAACGCGCTAAACCGCAAAACGATCGAAGAGTTGGGCGACATCTTGAATACTGTTCGCGCCGACGCAGCGGTCCGCGTCGTGATCCTCACGGGCGCGGGCGAAAAAGCGTTTGTGGCCGGCGCGGACATCAACGAGCTCGCGCGGCAAACTCCAGTAAACGGAAAGGAATTCTCGCTCTTCGGCCAGGAAGTCATCCATCGCCTGGAGACGATGGGAAAACCCTCTATTGCCGCGATCAACGGTTTCGCACTCGGCGGCGGCTGCGAGATGGCGCTCGCGTGCACCATCCGTATCGCCAGCCGCAACGCGAGACTTGGCCAACCCGAAGTGAAACTCGGCATCCTTCCCGGCTACGGCGGTTCGCAACGGCTCGTGCGTCTTTGCGGCAAGGGCGCTGCGCACGAGTTGATTCTCACGGGCGAAATGATCTCTGCCGATGAGGCTTTGCGCATTGGCCTCGTGAACCGCGTCGTCGAGCCCGCCGAGCTTCTTCCCACTGCGGAAGCGATTGCCAAGAAAATCATCGCCAATGCGCCGCTCGCCGTGCAGTACGCCATGGAAGCCGTCGAGCACGGCATGGAAATGCCGCAAGAAGAGGGGTTGTTCCTGGAAGCCACGCTTTTCGGTTTGTGTTGCGCGACGGAAGACATGCGCGAAGGCACGCGCGCGTTTCTCGAGAAGCGTCCGGCGAAATTTCAGGGGCGCTGACACATGGCCGGTAATCTCAAATCGTCGGCGGGCCGGAGCAAAGCGGATGCCACGGGCCTGCGCTTCGGCATCGTCGTGAGTCAGTTTAACAGCTTCATCACCGACCGCCTCCTCGCCGCCGCGCTCGAAGCGCTCGGCCATTCGGGAGCGACAAAAAAGCAGATCGAAATCGTTCGCGTCCCCGGCTCGTTCGAAATTCCTATCGCTGCGAAAAAGCTCGCCGCCACCGGCCGCTTCGATTCGATCATTTGTATCGGCTGCGTCCTTCGTGGCGAAACCTCGCATTACGACTACGTCGCTTCCGAGGCGGCCCGCGGCATCCAGCTCGCGCAGCTCGACACCGGCGTACCCATGTCTTTCTGCGTTCTTACCTGCGACACGCTGGAACAGGCGATTGATCGCGCCGGTCTCAAGGGCGGCAACAAAGGCTACGAGTCGGCCATCGGCGCCGTCGAGATGGCCCGCCTCGTCCGTAAACTTTCCCCGAATTCCTCCCTCGGCGCTCGCCGCCGGCGCCACTAAGATGACCCTGCGGCACAAGTCGCGCGAGTTTGCCCTGCAGATGCTTTTCGAATGGGATATGGGGCGTCAGAAACCCGCGCACATCGAACGGCTGTTTTGGAAATCGGCGCGCGCCGCAGACTCTACGCGCAAGTTTGCCAATCAACTCTTCGAAGGTTCCGTTACGCAGGCGCATGCGAGCGACGTGCTGGTCGAGAAGCTGTCCGAAAATTGGCGTCTCGATCGGCTGGCGGTGGTGGATCGAAATATTCTTCGTCTGGCGGTTTACGAGCTCCGCTTCGGCACCGCCCCGCCCAAGGTCGTAATTGACGAAGCTCTCGAGCTGGCGAAGAAATTCTCTTCGGCCGATGCTCCCGGATTTCTGAATGGTGTACTCGACGCGGTTTATAAGAAGGTCGAAGTGTGATTGGGCGAGCCTGAAGAAAAATCCTACGCTTCGATGTGTCCTTCGAAGATGCGCACGGCTGAGCCACTCACTTGAGGAACCAGCCGGCCACGCTCGGCGGTCACTTCCACCTGAATTTCGCTGGGTCGGCCCATTTCCACTCCCTGTGCGATTCGAAGCGGCTCCCCGGACCCGAGGCGTTCGTGCCGCACCAAATATGCGCCGAGCGAGCCGCCCGCTGATCCGGTAGCCGGATCCTCCAGAATTCCCCAGGGCAGCATCCCGCGCGCAAACGCCTGGCCGCGCTTGCCGAGCGCGAAGCAATAGGCCATCGTGCCGGCGCTCGACATCAATTGTGCGAGAGCGCGCATGTTCATATGAATCTTGGCCAGCGCGCCGCGATTCTTGATGGGCACCACCAGATTCGGAATTCCTGTAGAAACGAATTCGAGCGGGAGGACGGAATCGAAATCGCCCGCCTTCAATCCGAGCACATCCGCGAGCGCCGCTCGCTTGAACCGCACGGGAGTGAACTTGGCCGGCTTTTGCGTCATCGTCACGAGTTTCGGCCGGCCGTCGTGAAATGTGAATTCGACGGGCAAAATTCCCGCGCCCGTCTGTTGCAGCACGCGGACTCGCCCTTCGGACGCCGGCACCACGCCCAACTCGGCTAGTAGAAACCACGTCCCGATCACCGGGTGGCCTGCAAGCGGCAATTCGCACGTCGTCGTGAAGATGCGCAAACGGGCCAGCGCGCGATTGTTGGTCGGCCGCTGAACGAATACGGTTTCGGACAAGTTCATCTCGCGGGCGACAGCCTGCATCCGTGCCTGCGATATCCCGTCGCCATCCGTAACCACGGCAAGAGGATTGCCGGCAAACGGCTTCGAAGTAAACACGTCGAGTGTGTAAAGTCGCCGCTTCATAAAAAGACCCTGTGCCCCGTCTGACAGGCGCGTGAATGTCGAACTTAAATTCGTTCTAATTGTGCCAGGGTTCGCTCGTTCCGCACATTCCCTGTGTTGAGTGTGGTCTTCGGTTCGAACAGGACAATTTGGACCTCCTCGTCCGCAACCGGAAGATGTTCGACGCCTCGCGGCACGACGATAAATTCGCCCGGTGCGACGGCGACCTCGCGGTCGCGGAACCGCATCCGCAGACGTCCCTTCACGACGAGGAAAAGCTCATCTTCGTTTTCGTGATGGTGCCACACGAATTCGCCCTTGAACCTCACGACCTTCACGTAGGAATCATTCAGCTCGCCGACGATCTTGGGACTCCAAAATTCCTTCACCTGGGACAACTTCGCTTCCAGATTCACCGCTTCCATTTTCGTTTCTCCTTTTTGCCATAATCCGCTCTGCCCCAGGAGCGGTATGGGTTGTTGATCAAAGCTTCTCTACCAACGCAGTCACTTCATCGAGCACGCGTTGTGTCGTTTCCGGGCGCGTCGTCTCGGAATAAATCCGCAGCATCGGCTCGGTCCCCGATGCGCGCACCATCACCCATCCGATTTCGCCGAGATAAACCTTCACGCCGTCCATGTCCTCGCGCCGCACGATCGGCCAATCGAGCAGGCGCTTGAATTTCCCATCAGTAAAGTAATCGATCGCTTTTTCCTTCTGCCCCTTCTTGATCGTGAGGTCCACTCGGCCATGGTGGTGCTCCCCGAAATCATGATGGAGCATCGCCACCAGCTCGCCGAGGCGTTTCCCATGCCACGCCATCACTTCCGCGAGCAGCAGCGCGCATACTGTCGCATCGCGCTCCGGAAGATGAATCTTCATTCCGATGCCGCCGCTCTCTTCGCCGCCGATAAGAATGTCGCTCTCGAGCATCCGGTCGCATATATATTTGAAGCCCACCGGCGTTTCCCAAACTTTTCGCTCGAATTTCGCTGCGATTTTGTCGATCATCTTCGTCGTCGTAAAAGTCTTGGCCACGTCTCCGGAAAGTTTGCGCGTGCCTGCCAGGTGCCACAGCAGGAGGGAAAAAATCTGATGCGGCGTGATGAAGGCCCCGTCCGGGTCCATCGCGCCGATGCGGTCGGCATCGCCATCGAAAGCAAATCCGGCGTCGTACTTTCCCGAGCGCAGGGTCTGACGCAGCGCGTCGAGGTGACGCTCAATCGGCTCCGGGTTCACGCCGCCGAACAATGGGTCGCGCGTCCCGCGGACTTCGTCGCATTCGATTCCCTCGCGGTGGAACAGCTCGCACAGCAGGCCGCGTCCCGCGCCGTGCATAGGATCGACGAGAAAACGAAACTTCGCGGCGCGCAGGCGGTCCCAATCCACAAGCCTGCTGAGGGTTTCGAGGTATGGCGTGCGCACGTCGAGCGATTGAATCAAGTCCTCTCTCGGCGGCAGCGCGGCAAATCCCTCGCGCAGAACCTTGTCGAGCTCGGCTTCTATTTGCGCCACAATGGCGGGCGAGGCAGAGCTTCCGTAGCTCGCCTTGTATTTCATGCCGTTCCAACGATAAGGATTGTGGCTTGCAGTGATTTGGATTCCGCCTGCAGCGCCGCGCTGGCGCACGAGCAGCGAAATTGCCGGCGTGGGACAGGCCTCCGTCGCAAGCCAAACCGGAGTGCCCGTCGCCGACACGGTTTCTGCGGCGACCCGCGCGAAGCGCTCGGAGCCGAACCGCGTGTCATACCCGACGATGATGCCGCTCGCGGGAGTTTCCGCCCGCACCACGTAGCGCGCAATCGCGTGCGCTACCTTACGAACATTTTCGTAAGTAAAATCCTCCGCGATTAGGCCGCGCCAACCGTCGGTCCCGAATTTGATTTGAGTCACAGCTGAGCAGTATAAGCGATGGGTGTGACGGGGTGAAGAGGCCGCACAAATTACCGCGTATTAATCGCCGAGGAACTTGAGGTAAAGACCCTCGCCATCCTTGCAGCGCTCGGCCATCCTTGCAGCGCTCGGCCATCCTTCCGATGCTGTCCACGAATGCCCGCTCTTCCTCTGTGGATGCCTTCGGCCGGATTCGCTGGAGTTCCAACATGAGCTCCTCCATTTGCAAACGATTGAAGATGGTATCGCCCCACGGATCGAGGTAGCGGAGTAGATGGAAGCTCGAGTCCTCCCAGGAGGGCAGCAACCGGCTCAGCAGGCTTTCCAGGTCAGGCATATCCTCGATCAACTTTCCCTCTTTACTCTCGAGGCGGATGTCGAAACTCATGTATCTCAATACTCAGATTACGAATTTGTCAGAGCAGCTTTCTTTTTGCCTTTGCTTCCAGCCACTTCACGATCTGGGCAACGTCTTGCGAGCGCTCCCGGGGACAAACGAGCAGCGCGTCATCGGTCTCGACGAGAACAAGATCTCGGACGCCGATTGCCGCGACAAACTTCTTTGGGCTCCAGAAGTAATTTCCGCTGGCGTCGAGCGCAAACAACGGCCCGACGGAAACATTCGCAGCGCGTCTCGGCGACAGCAATTCATACACCGCAGCCCACGAGCCGATATCGCTCCAGCCGACTTTCGCAGGGATGACGGACACGCGCGTCTTGCCGCGGATCTCGCTGGCAGGCTCCATGATGGCGAAATCCACCGAGATGTTTTCAAGCCGCGGATAAATGCGCCCGAGCGCGGCGCCGTAGCGCGACGTCCCAATCGTCTTCGAGAGTTCGCCGAGCGCGGCGTATGTCGCGGGAAGGAACCGCTTGAGATTTTCCAAGTATGTCGAGACGCGCCAGAAAAACATTCCCGCATTCCAAAGATATTTTCCGGACGCAACATACTTTCGCGCCTGTGGCAGCGCCGGCTTTTCCGTGAAGCGTCGCACAGCATAAGCCGTCGCGCCGCGAGGCCGCGCCACAGCATTGCCGCGCTCGATGTAGCCGTAGCCAGTTTCCGGACGCGTCGGCGGAATCCCCAGCACGACAAGATTCTCCGGCGTGCGAGCCTGCTCGAGCGCCGCGCGCACAAGCGATCGGTAACGCGCCGCATCGGCAATGTAGCTGTCGGCCGGAATGACAGCCATCAAAGCGTCGCCATATTCGTGCGCCAGGTGGATCGAGGCCAGACCGATCGCCGCAGCCGTGTTGCGTCCCGCCGGCTCTGCAAGAACGTGCGAAGCTGGAACACCGCTCATCTCCCGGCGCACCGCACGGGCTTGCTCGGCATTCGTCACCGCCCAGAAATTTCTCCGCGAAAAAACGGATTCGATTCGCGTGACGGTCTCGCGCAGCATAGTCTCATTCCCGACGATGCGGAGCAGTTGCTTTGGTGTGCGCATTCGGCTGCGCGGCCAGAATCGCGTGCCGCGTCCTCCTGCCAGCAGGACGGCGCACGCGTGGAGCGCTTCTCGTTTTCGGCTCTGGCTCATCGATGGACCAGTCTCGACCACTCCGCTTCGGTAACGCCCCGATCGGCGAGCCGTCGGACAAATTCATTGACGTCGCTCGGTACGTAGGTCCGGAGGAGCGTCGTCCTCGCCTCAGGAACAAGTTGATAGGCTCCGAGCGCGGCGGGAATGATCCAGACATGCGCCGGCTCGTACCGCGCATGCTCATTCCCCCAGTGAATCTCGCCCGCGCCCTCGAGAAATATCAGCAAGTCGAAACGCTCGCGCGTGGTGGACGCGGCGATGCGCTCGGCGAATTCCCATTTCTCGGCCGCGAAGTAGCGGCACGCGACAAAATAACTCTCCGTCACAGGACCGCGCGCGATGCGCACCGGTTCCTCTTTGCCGCCGCTTTGCCCGCCGAACTGGATCACTTCGAGCGCTTTTTCGATGTGCAGCGGACGCGAAGCTCCTTCTGCGTCGCGCCGGTTGTAGTCATACACACGGTAGGTAATGTCCGAGTGTTCCTGGATTTCGCAGAGAACCAGCCCCGGCCCGATGGTGTGAGCGGTGCCTGCGGGAACAAAGACGGCGTCGCCCACGCGCAACGGAATGCGTTCAAGGCAATCTTCGGCAGTCCCTTCCGTAATCGCGCGTTTGAATTTTTCGCGCGTCACGCCCGATTTGAGCCCAACCATCACTTCCGCTCCGGTCCGGGCACCGAGCGCGTACCACATTTCCGTTTTTCCCCGCCCACCGGCCGCTTGCTCGTGCTTTGCGGCGTACTCGTCGCCCGGGTGGACCTGCACCGAGAGCTTGTCCTCGGGGAAAATAAATTTTACGAGCAGAGGAAATGGGCCGTCGCGCTCCATGAGCGTCCCGGCCCATTCCGGTGGCATTTCGCGCCAAGCCTCACCAAGCGTTTTGCCTTGGTAAGGTCCGTTGGCAAACCGGCACTCGCTGCCGGTCATCCAAGCCTCACCGATCGGTTCCGCGAGACGGGATTTTTCAGGGAAGAGCGGCGCGAGAGAAAGCGAACCCCAGGGACGCGCGCTGAAAATGGGTTCGAGTCGCGCCGGGCAAAGAATCACGTTGCTCGACCAAAATAGCGTGCCAAGCGGCGTAAGCCTTCGTCGATTCGCTCCATCGAGGCGGCGTAGGAAATCCGGAGATACCCGGGCGCTCCGAACCCTTCGCCTGGCACGAGCGCCACAGATTCTCGTTCGAGAAGCTGGCGCGCCACCGTCGCGCTATCCGGCGCACCGGTATTCAGATGCGCCGAGATGTCCGGAAAAATGTAGAACGCGCCTTGCGGAGCAGTGCACGTAATTCCGGGAATCGCGCGGATTCCTGCAAGAATCCGTTCGCGCCTCCGCGCGTATTCGGCAAGCATCGTCGCAACCGGACCCATCGGGCCCGCGCATAGCCTCGACTCCGGCATACTGCGTGATCGAATTGGGATTCGATGTAGACTGGCTCTGGAGTTTGATCATCGCTTCGATAAGCGGCTTGGGCGCAAGCGCGTAGCCCAGGCGCCAGCCGGTCATCGCAAAAGTTTTCGAGAATGAACCGATGATGATCAGGCGGTCATTTTTGGCGCCCGGCAGACTCGCCACCGAAAACGGTCTCGTTTCGCCGTACGTGAAGTGCGAATAGCACTCATCCGATAAGCAACCAGACTTCATGCTGCTGACAGACTTCGAGAAGCCGTGCGAATTCGTCCCGTGGGATCACCGCGCCCGTCGGATTGCCCGGTGAATTGAGGATCACGATTTTCGTCCGGGGCGTTATGGCCTTTTCGAGCTGCTCGGCCCGCAAGCAAAAACCATCCTCCGCCTCGGTTGCCGCGAACACGGGTTTTCCGCCGGCGTATTTCACGATGTCGGGATAGCTCACCCAATACGGCGCGGGAATCACGACTTCGTCGCCAGGATTGATCAGGGAGCAGACCGCGTTGAAGAGGGCATGTTTTCCTCCGACGGTGACGATGCACTCGGTCGGCTGAAACGATGACCCAAGCTGCGCGGCGTGCCAATCGCAAATCGCTTCACGCAAGGGGGCGATTCCGCCCGTCGGCGTGTACTTCGTGCGATTCTCTTCCAGCGCTTTGATCGCCGCGAGCTTGATGTGGTCGGGCGTCGGGAAGTCCGGCTCGCCCGGCGCCGAAGTCGGCCACATCAACTCCTTGCGCCTTTAGGCGCTCCGCTGCCTGCAGCACCGTCGTTGTCGGCGACGCGTTGATGCGATTCACGCAATCGGCCAGTTCGAATAACTTCCTCCGTTTTTCTCCCGTGGCAGGTTCCATTTGTTGCTCCTTTGTCGACGCACCGCCATCGACATCTACTTTCATTCAGGTCGTATTTCTCGGCCGGGGGTCCATCTTAGCTCAATCCATCATCCGACCTTCGCGCGTAATCGCTCCTCAACCAACGTCGGGCACTAGATCCTTCACCGGCCGCCCAGCCGCGCCAGTTCCGTCACCAGCCGCGACGCAAATAGCTGAACGTACCGCCGGCATCATGAAGACGGTTTCAATTTCGCGGCTCGATCTTGCGGTTCATCATAGCCATCTGCAATTCGTATTCGTAGTCCGAGACGGCGCGAATCCCGCGCAGAACCACCCGCGCGTTTTTCGAGCGGGCGTAGTTCATCAGCAAGCCGTCGAACACATCCACCTCGACGTTTTTCGATTCGAATGTGACGGCTTCGAGCATCTCGACGCGCTCTTTTATGGGAAAAGAGGATCCTTATCGAGGTTCCGCGCAACCGCGACGATCAGCTTGTCGAAGATCATCGCCCCGCGGGCAATGAAGTCGAGGTGGCCGTTCGTGACCGGGTCGAAGGAGCCCGGATAGATTGCAATCACAGGTCTGCTGATTTCGGCACCCATCCGGTGCGATATTCTAACCTAGAAATTCCCAGCCCGCCCCGACAAAATCCCAGTCCGCCAAATGAACTCCCCCCAGCCACTTGGCCATCCGGACATCGCGAGCCTCTCACTCCATGGTTTGAATCTAACCACTCAGCATCGTGAATTCCCTATTTGGGCGCCTGAACGAGCATTCCGCTGCATCCTGGTTGACGTACCGGACTAGAATGGTCGTAGTTTAAGATGTTGCATTGGTTGGTGTTGCAGTAATCGGTCCTCTTGACATCCGAGGGTCAGGGGGACTAGAATTCAATTGCGACTAAATCAGTCGTATATCACTCTATGTTGAAACTGTCTAAGAAAGCAGATTACGGGTTCATCGCCCTGAAGCATCTCGCGATGCATGATGGGCAAGGCTCCTACAGTGCCGCGGACATCGCTGAAATGTACGGCATTTCCGCGCCGTTGATGGCAAAGATCCTCCAGAAGCTGGCCAAGGAGGGATTGGTCGCCGCGCGACACGGTTCCAGTGGCGGCTACGCACTGGCGCGCGACCCGCTCACTATTACTGCGCTCGACGTCATTCGAGCGATCGATGGTCCTCTCTTCATCACGTCGTGTGTCACCTCGCACGGGACGTGCGACGTAGCCACCACCTGCTCGATCCGCGAACCGCTCCGCCGCGTGAACGACAGCATTTTGGAAGTGCTCGAGAAGGTGAAGATTTCGCAGATGACCGACGAATCGCCCCTGCATGAAGTCGCGAGCTCAGATTTTAGTTTAGGGGCTATAGATTTAGGGGTGAGGGAGAAAGCGAATGGCAATCAAGCTTCCGATTTATATTGATAATCACGCGACGACGCCGGTCGATCCGCGCGTCGTCGAAGCCATGGTTCCGTATTTCACGGAAAAGTTCGGCAACGCGGCGAGCCGCAACCACGAATTCGGCTGGAAGGCCGAGGAGGCCGTGGAAAACGCGCGCGGGCAAATCGCCGAGCTCATCAACGCGACGCCCAAGGAGATTGTCTTCACGAGCGGCGCCACCGAATCCACCAATCTCGCGATCAAGGGCGTCGCCGAAATGTACCGCGAGAAGGGCAACCACATCATCACGCAGGTCACCGAGCACAAGGCCACGCTCGATACCTGTAAACGCCTCGAGAAGTACGGTTACGAAGTCACCTACTTGCCCGTTGAAAAAGACGGCCGTATTAATCTCGACGATCTCCGTCGCGCAATCACGCCGAAGACGATTCTGATTTCCATCATGTACGCGAACAATGAAATCGGCGTCGTCCAGCCCATCGCTGAAATCGGAAAGATCGCCAAGGAAAAGGGCGTTTTCTTCCACGTGGATGCGGTGCAGGCCGTCGGCAAAATTCCGGTCGACGTGCAGAAAGACGGCATCGACCTGATGTCCATCTCCGGCCACAAGATTTATGGTCCCAAGGGCGTAGGCGCTCTCTACGTTCGCCGCAAGAATCCGCGCGTGCAGCTTGCCGCCATCATTGACGGCGGCGGTCACGAACGTGGCATGCGTTCCGGCACGCTCAACGTAACCGGCATCGTCGGCCTCGGCAAAGCCTGCGAGCTTTGTCAGAACGAAATGGCGGCAGAAGCCGAAAAGCTGAGCCGTCTGCGCGACAAGCTGAAGAAATCGATCATGTCGCGGCTCGATGAGACCTTCATCAACGGTTCGATGGAGTCATCGCCTGCCGCACAACATCAATATCAGCTTTGCCTACGTCGAAGGCGAGTCGCTGCTGATGGGCATCAACGACATCGCGGTATCGAGCGGCTCGGCTTGTACTTCGGCCACGCTCGAACCGAGCTACGTTCTCAAGGCCCTCGGCGTCGGCGAAGACCTGGCGCACACCTCGATTCGCTTCGGCCTCGGCCGGTTCAACACCGAAGAGGAAGTGGACTACGTCGCCGATCGCGTCGTGGAAACCGTATCGCGTCTGCGTGAACTTTCGCCGCTGTACGAAATGGCAAAAGAGGGCGTCGATGTCAGCAAGATGAAGTGGCAGGCGGCTGCCGAATAACCTCGGAGCCGAAACAATTTTTCTGGATTAAAGGAGCATACGGACCATGGCTTACTCAGACAAAGTAATCGAACACTACAACAATCCGCGCAATGTCGGCTCGCTCGACAAGACCGACCCCAACGTGGGAACCGGCATGGTTGGCGCGCCCGAATGCGGCGACGTGATGAAGTTGCAGATGAAGGTCAACCCCGAGACTCGCGTCATCGAGGAGGCGAAGTTCAAGACCTTCGGATGCGGCTCCGCGATCGCCAGCTCCTCGCTCGCCACCGAGTGGGTGAAGGGCAAGACGGTCGAGGAAGCGCTGGCGATCAAGAACACGGACATCGTCCGCGAGCTTTCGCTGCCGCCCGTGAAGATCCACTGCTCGGTGCTGGCGGAAGACGCCATCAAGGCCGCGCTGTCGGATTGGAAGAAAAAGCAGGGCGAGCCTGCGGATGCGAAGCCGGCTGAATCGGCCAGCGCGCACTAAGCTCCCGCTGGCAGTCGCATGCGCGCGGCTATGCACGCGCACGAACCGCGCACTCAAGGATTTGCGATCCTCGCTCTGATTTTTGCGCGACAACGAGATTGACCATGATCCACCTTACCGAAAAAGCGGCGCAGAAGATTCGCGAACTATTGAATAAAGAAGGTGTGCCCGCTGAATCAGGCGGGCTGCGTGTGGGGGTGCAAGGGGGAGGCTGTTCCGGGCTCACCTACGCGATGCGGCTCGATACCGAAGCGCGCAACCGCGACAAGGTGTTCGAAGAAAATGGCGCGCGCATTTTTGTCGATCCCAAGAGTTATCTCTACCTCCATAACACCACGCTCGACTATCTCGAAGACCTGATGAAACAGGGCTTCGTCTTCCAGAATCCTCAGGCGGCGCGGAGTTGCGGTTGCGGGAGTTCTTTCACTGCTTGAGATTTTTCGCGGGCGGCCTCTCCCCCGCAGGTCCTGCCCGGTGCACTCAACTGTTTGTATTTTGAATTGCGGGCGATGAGTATGCGCGATTTGGCCCTTTGGGTTTTGCCGAAGGTTTAAGAAATCTTTATGAGCGTAGCGCAAACAAAAACCGATCGGGCATCGGCCGTGAATTGCTGGAGTTGCCGCGCCCCCGCCGGTGGCGGGCATTTCTGTCCTTCCTGCGGAAAGATCCAACCGCTGCCGAAGGGCGCGGACTACTTCGCATTTTTCGGCTTGCCGCAAAAGCTCACGCTCGACCCGGCGGTCCTCGAAGCCGAGTTCCACAAACTGAGCTGGAAGCTGCACCCGGACAATTTCGTTCGCGCGAGCGAATTCGAGCGCAACCTTTCGCTCGAGCGTTCCTCCGAGCTGAACGACGCCTATCGCGCGTTGCGCGACCCTATCTCGCGCGTCGAGTACCTGCTTCTGCGCCTCGAGTTGCGCAAAGAGGGCGCCACAAAACAGCAGGCACCGGCGGAACTGCTCGAGGAAGTTTTCGAGCTGAACGAATCGCTCGACGAACTGCGCGAAGCGCGCGCGGCGGGCGACGATCTCGCCGGGCTGCGCGGGCGCCTGACCGCCGGACAGAAGGCTTTTCAGCAAAAGCTGGACGAAGTGGATCGGGAACTTGCCGATGTCGGCCGAGAATGGGATGCGGCGCTCGATGCGCAAGCCGAGGATTCACGGAAGCAAGCATTGCTCGCGCGCATGAACGAAGTTCTCAATCGCCGCAGCTATATCCGCAATCTTGTCGCGAGCGTGCAAAAGGAATTGGCGGAGGCCTAGGAAATCACATGACGCGCGTTGTCGGAATCGACCTCGGAACCACCTTCAGCCTGATTGCGTACATGGATGCGCAAACGGGCGCGCCGAAGTGCATTCCCGGCCCGCATGGCTCGACGCTGTGTCCCTCGGTCGTCAGCGTTGATCCCGACGGTAAGGTAATCGTTGGCGAGCCGGCGCGCCGCCGCTTGCTCACGCAATCCGACCGAACGATTTATTCAGTGAAACGGCTGATGGGCCGCGGCGTCGCCGACGTGCAGGAAGAGCTGAAGATTTTCCCGTTCCGCATCGATCCTGCCAGTCAAAACGTGATCCGCGTGCGCCTGGGCGACAAACTCTTCACGCCGCCGGAGATTTCCGCATTCATTTTGCGCGAGCTGAAATCATGGGCCGAGGATTATTTCAAAGAGCCGGTCGATCGCGCCGTCGTCACCGTGCCTGCGTATTTCAATGACGCACAGCGGCAGGCGACCAAAGATGCGGGGCGCCTCGCGGGTCTCGAAGTCCTTCGCCTCGTAAACGAGCCGACTGCCGCGGCGCTCGCTTACGGCTTGCACAAACAAAAGCGCGGCCGCGTCGCCGTATACGATTTCGGCGGCGGGACATTCGATATTTCGATTCTGAAGCTGATCTCGACCGGTGAAGGTGACATCTATCAGGTGCTTTCGACCAACGGGGACACGCATCTCGGCGGTGATGACATTGATAACGCGCTGATGGAGCTTGCGCGCAACGAAATTCGCGCGAAGTTCGGCGTGGATCTGGATCGCCGGGGCGAAATCGTGCAGGAATTGCGCAAGGCTCTGATTCAGGTGAAGCACGATCTTTCGACCAGCGAAAAAGCTGCCGTGAATTGCAGAATTGACGGAGGGAAAACATACGCCCGCCAATTCACCCGCGCGGAATTCGAAGATCTCATTCGCCCGATTGTTGCGCGCACCATGGCGCCGGTCAAACTCGCTCTTGCGGACGCGAAACTTGCGTCGGCCGAAGTGGACGAAGTGGTGCTCGTGGGTGGTTCCACGCGCATTCCGCTCGTACGCAAGACCGTCGGCGACTATTTTCAGCGCGCGCCCCATTGCGAGCTTGATCCCGACGAAGTCGTCGCTCTGGGAGCTGCCGTGCAAGCCGACATCCTTGAGACGGGCGTCAAGACCATGCTCCTGCTCGACGTGACGCCCCTTTCGCTCGGCATCGAGACGATGGGCGGTGTGGTCGCGAAGATTATTCCGCGAAATTCCACGATTCCCGCGAGCGCGCAAGAATTGTTCACCACCGGCGTCGAGAACCAGACGGGAATCGACGTGCACGTCCTGCAGGGCGAACGCGAACTGGCGAAAGATTGCCGGTCGCTCGCGCGCTTCCAACTGAAAGTTCCGCCCGGGCCTGCGGGACTCGCGCGCATCGAGGTGAAATTCCTGATTGATGCGAACGGCATCCTGCAAGTCGCGGCGCGCGATTTGAGGACCGAAGGGCAGCAGACCATCGAGGTGCAGCCGAGCTACGGTCTTTCGGACGCGGAGATCGAGCACATGTTGGAGGAATCGATCGAATTCGCGGAGCAGGATTTTGCCGAGCGGCAGTTGATCGAGGCGCGCACTGAATCGGGCACGATTCTTCGCGCCACCGAAAAAACGCTGCGCGATCCGCGCGCCGCCGAGCTTTCCGCCGAGGAACGCCGTTCGATCGACGAATCCGTCTCGCGATTGCAGGCGGCCGTGAACGGAACGGATTACAAACTCATCCTCCAGCTCGTGGATGAGCTGAACCAGGCAACCATGCACCTGGCCGAAATTTTGATGAATAGCGCCTTGCAGACGGCGCTCGAAGGCAAGCGCCTCGAAGAAGTCTGACGATGCGATGAGCATCGTCCCCGCGCGCTTGTAGCAAGGAGCAGAAACGATGGGCGGCAAGAATCCCTACATTGAAGAGACAAAATTTACCCCTGCGCAGAAGAAGTACAAGATCACGTTTGTGAAAGAGGGGAAGACCGTCGAAATTGACCCGGAGAAAATTCCGTATGGTCACGACGGCTTGCCCGGCAGCATCCTCGATATTTCGCAGGGCTTTCATTTGGGGCTGGACCACGCCTGCGGCGGGGTGTGCGCCTGCTCGACGTGCCACGTCATCATTCACGAGGGCGCAGACTCGTGCAACGAAGCGACCGATGCGGAGCTTGATCAGCTCGATGAGGCGCCGGGCGTCACGGCCAAATCGCGTCTTGGTTGTCAGTGCGTGCCGGATGGCACCAAGGACCTGGTCGTCGAGATTCCCGAGTGGAACAAAAATTTCGCCAAGGAAGCCGAACATTAAGGAGCGCACTTGCCGCCCACATTCGATTGGGATGACCCCGAGGAAATCGGAATTCAACTCTCCGAAAAATATCCTGGCCTCGATCCGCTGACCGTCCGCTTCACCGACCTGCACAAATGGGTCACCGAGCTTGCGGGATTCACGGGCGATGCCAAGCTCTCGAACGAAGGCAAGCTCGAAGCCATTCAGATGGCCTGGCACGAGGAATTCCAAGATCGCCAGGGTTAAGGAGCAACACGATGGAAGTGGACCTGCGGTATCCCACCGGGAAATTCCAGCGCGTTGAAAATCTCACACCGAACCAGCGTCGCCAATGTATTGACGCGATCGCAGAAACGCCTGCACGGCTCAGCGACGCCGTCCGTGGACTCAAGGCGGCCGAGCTCGACACGCCTTATCGTCCCGGCGGCTGGACGGTGCGTCAGGTGGTTCATCACGTTCCCGACAGCCACATGAACGCTTACGTGCGTTTCCGGCTCGCGCTCACCGAGACCGAGCCCACGATCAAGCCGTACGACGAAGCGCGTTGGGCCGAGTTAGCCGATGCCAAATCCGCTCCCATCGAACCTTCGCTCACGCTGCTCGATAGCCTGCATCAGCGCTGGGTGCTGCTCTTGCGTTCTCTCTCGCCGGCCGATTGGGCGAAGAAATTCCGTCATCCCGAACGCGGCGTCATGACTCTCGACGAGCAGCTCGCGCTCTACGCTTGGCATGGCCGACATCACGTTGCGCACATCACTTCGCTGCGCGAACGCAACGCCTGGCGATGATGATCCGGCGAGGATCTCTTCGGCACTTCCTGCCTCGCAGATACTTTGCCTCCCAGCACTGCTTGTCAATTCACGCCGGTTCTCTGATAATCTAGGAAAGTTGTTGCAAGTTTCACCGTGGCGCTATGGTGCAACGGTTAGCACGCGGCCCTTTCAAGGCCGAAATACGGGTTCGATTCCCGTTAGCGCTACCAACTCTCGGTGTTTTTGGTTCTCACTTGCTCCGCTCCCTCGCGCCTTGTGATTTCCCGTTGCTTCGGACAATCACGCCGCGGATTCTCCCGCGCTCGCGGAAGAAGTCCCTCGACTCATCGGAGTCGAAACCACAAAGGGCGCGTCCACCGAGCGAATGTGGAGATCCCGCTGCGGGAATGGCAATTCGATTTTTTGCTCTCGGAATATGCGGAAGATCTCAAAGAGAAGATTGCTCTTAAGCAAACCCGGGCGGTCGGTTCCAGTCGCGGTGGACACGCGCAGAACCAAGTTGACGGAATTATCACCGAGATCCTTGACCATCGCCATCGGCGCGGGTGAGGAAAGGACGTCGGGATTCCTCCGGGCGATGTCGAGAAGGAGATCGCGGACTTTTTCGAGGTCGGAATCATAGGAGACGCCGACGGGGACGGATATACGGATCGTCCGATCGTTGGCCGTCCAATTGGTCACGCGATTGTTGATGAAGTCAGAGTTGGGGACGATGATGACTTCATTGTCGAACGTACGCACCCAGGTGCCGCGCGCGCCGATCTGGATCACTTCGCCGTTCGTGTTTCCTACATCAATCAAATCTCCCACCTTCACCGGCCTCTCAAAAAGAATCACAAGCCCGGCGACGAAGTTCGCGACGATATTCTGCAAACCGAAGCCTATGCCGACGCCAAGCGCCCCGCCAACGACGAGAAGGCTCCGCAGATTCAAGCCCGTGGTGTCGAGACCCACGACCAGCCCCAGGAGAAAGACCGCGTACCCAGCGGCGCGGACGACAGCATATTGATATCCGCGATCCATCGACGTGTGGCTCAGGACTCTCTGGCCCAGGAATCTCCGGAACAGGCGCGTGAATACGTCCAGGGCTACGAGGTAAAGGATGCATTTGATCAGGAAGAGCGGTGTGATCGGCACATTCCCAAGGTCGAAAAGCGGCCATTGGAGGAACCGCCTTGAATTTGCACTCAGCATGTCAAACAAGGATCCTGCTTGAGGGCGATGCAGAATCCCCCAGGTCACCAGCAGCGCGATTCCAGCGCCAGCGCCGAGTAAAGACCGATTTCCGGTACTGATTTTCATCGAGGCAACTCCTTCCCAGAGCGATAAAATCCACGCGAAGCATACCGGCTCGCACATGCAACCTCCAATCCCATTTTTCCATTTCCAATTCTTGTGCGGGGCGGAATTGAGTTAAGCTTGCCTGACCTCGCGGGCGAACCCTGCCAAAGGAGAAAACTAGTGGCGGAATTAATGAGGACATCCAATCCGGCGCTCAATGCCCGGGCATTCCAGGGAGAAGGCGCGGCAATCGGCGATGCCATGACGCTCCGGGGGACCGTCAACAAGACGGGCGTGCTTCTCATCTGCGCGATCGCAACTGCCGCATGGACGTGGAATCTTTTCTTCCACGCCCGTTCGCAGGCGACCGTGCTTCCGCTGGCGATGATCGGTGGAATCGGCGGATTGATATTCGCGCTGGTTACGATTTTCAAGAAAACATGGGCGCCGGTAACGGCGCCGATCTATGCTTTGCTCGAGGGGCTGGTCCTCGGTAGCATTTCCGCGATTTTCGAGTTGCGATTCCCAGGAATTGCGATTCAAGCCGTCAGTCTGACTTTCGGCACGCTGGTTGTTCTCCTGCTCGCGTACCGCTCGGGGCTGATTCCGGTCACGCAGAAATTTCGCATGGGAGTGGTGGCGGCAACGGGCGGAATCGCGCTTTTTTATTTTGTGCAAATCATCCTCGGATTTTTCGGTGTGCACTTCAATTCCGTCAACGGCTCGGGCGCCATCGGCATCGGCTTCAGCGTTTTCGTGGTGATCATCGCTTCGCTGAACCTTGTGCTCGATTTTGATTTCATCGAAAGCGGCGTCAATGCAGGCGCGCCGAAATACATGGAGTGGTACGCAGCGTTCGGGTTGATGGTCACGTTGATTTGGCTTTATTTCGAAATCCTCCGCCTGCTTTCAAAACTCCGCAGCCGCGACTGATAGTTCTGGCGCGGCCTTGAAACAATGTCCATAGGCCCGGAACTCACGAAGACTTTGCTGCGCGATCTGGTCGCGATCGATTCCGTGAATCCCTCGCTCGTGCCCGGCGCGTACGGCGAAGCGGCCGCTTCCGAATTCCTTTGCGGCTTCCTGCGGCGCCACGGAATTTCAGCAGAACTCGAAGAAGCGGCTCCGGGCCGGCCAAACGTCGTGGCATGGATTTCGCCCGAGGGTGCGCCCGCGCCGAAAGTTCAAAAACCATCCGCCGCGCTCGCCATCCTCGCGCATATCGACACGGTCGGCGCGGGCGACATGCCTGATCCTTTCACGCCGCGCGAACGGGAGGGAAAACTTTACGGGCGTGGTGCACTCGACATCAAGAGCGGCGTCGCCGCAATGTGCGCTGCAGCGATTGCTGCGCGCACCGAAGGCAAACTCAAGAGGCCTTTCTTGATCGCCGCGGTGGTGGATGAAGAGTGCAACAGCATCGGCACGGAGGCGTTACTGCGCCGTTACGCCATGGAAGCGGCGATCGTTCTCGAGCCAACCGACCTTCGCCTCACGATTGCGCACAAGGGATATGCGTGGTTCGAAATCGTGACGCAGGGACGCTCGGCTCACGGCAGCCTCCCCGCCGAAGGCCGCGACGCGATCCGCATGATGGGGCGCGTGTTGAATCTTCTCGACGCTCTTGATCGCAAGCTCGCTTCACTTGCGCCGCACCCGTTGCTTGGCCACGGCTCGCTGCACGCGTCGCTCATCAGTGGCGGGCAGGAACTTTCGAGTTATCCCGCGCAATGCCGCTTGCAGCTCGAACGCAGAACGCTTCCAGGAGAATCGGCCGGCGAAATCGAAGCCGAACTGCGCGCTCTGCTCGCAGGGTTCGAAATGCGCGACCAGGATTTTCGTGCCACCGCGCGCACCCTTGGGTTTCGCCCTCCATACGAGATTCCTGCCGGCGCGCCTCTGGTCCAACTCGCGGGCGACGCGATCCGCCAGGTGACCGGGTCCGTCGAACTCGCCGGGATGGCGGCGTGGACGGATACCGGGTTGCTTGCCCCAGCAGGCACGCCCGGTGTTGTTTTCGGCCCTCGCGGTCGCGGGTTGCACGGCAGCGAAGAATACGTCGAGCTCGATTCTGTCATCCTGTGCGGAGAGGTCCTCACACGCATAATCCTGTCGACTTGTGGTTGAAGCGCGCTTTTCTCCTTCCAGTTAAGCCTGTAGCTCGACTCCAAATCTGTAACTTAATCACCCCACGAAATCCGGAATAAGCATCGCCACATTCTGTCCTTTGATCTAAAGCTTTTATTTCTATTGCCTTAGGGATACGTCTCCGTGGCCTGTTACATGCACCATTGACCGTGGAATTTGAGCATCGTCCGCCGTTCAGAGGGCGACTCGAGGGTTTAAGCGTGCAGATGCCGCGAGAGAATTCAGAGAGGGCGCGCCGGACAGGAAACGGGTCTAGTGGTCACTCATTGGTCGAGGTCATGATTGTCGTGGTGATCATCCTGGTCGTCTCGGGAATTTCACTTATCAAGTTGAACCCGACGCTGCAGCAATACCACGCAAATGCTGGGATGGACCAGGTAAAGGCAGCGCTGCGACAGGCGCGCGAAATAGCGATCTCAAACCGGCGGAGCATTCAGGTTCAATTTGTCTTGAACCCCCCACTCCAAACTCCCGGGGAGTACGTCATTTTGACGCAACAGAATCAGCCCGCTGGCACGACCGTCCTGCTCACCATGCCAATCGAGAATTCCGATCTGTTCCAGACTTTTGGCGGGCAGCCTGACACACCCGACGGGTTCGGGAATGGTTCTGGTGTGGTATTTGCAGGAATCAACGGCGGCCCCCCCACGATGGAATTTCAAAGCGATGGCGAGTTCACAGACGGCAACGGTAATTTCATCAATGGAACTGTCTTTCTCGGAGTAACGGGGCAACCAAGCACGGCGAGGGCGATAACAGTGCTCGGAACCACAGGCCGGGTTCGCTCCTACAGTATTTCCGGCGTGACCTGGATTGTCCAGTGAGGATAAGGAGTTCATGGATGGCCGCACGCAAGAGTCGGCGTTCTAGCGCGGGTTTCACTCTAATTGAGACGATCGTCGCGGTCATGATCTTGGCGGTGGGCGTTCTCAGCCTTGCCGCGATGCTCGCGCGGAGTCTCAGCTTCATGAGCGTGTCCAAGTACGATTTCATCGCGCAGCAGAAGGCTGCCGAGGCGATTGAGTCCATTTTCACCGCTCGCGATACTTCGCAACTCTCATGGACCAATATCAACAACGCCTCCGTCGGCGGCATTTTCCTGGATGGTCCGACGCCAATGTGCGATCCGGGCCCCGACGGCATCGTGGGCACAGCGGATGACAACTGTTTGATTCCGGATGCCATCATCATGCCCGGTCCCGACGGGAAAATCGGGACGGCAGATGACATTCGGGCCGGGTTATTGAATTTCCAGCGGACCATCACAATTACCCCCGGACCCAACGGGCTTTCGGACCTGCGCACGATCACGGTTGCCATCACCTACAGTTACGCCAATTTTACGCGCACGTACACGCTGTCTACTTACATTTCGAAATATTCGTAGAAATCCTAGAGGGAGATCCAGGATGAAGCGCGAACGCGGATTCAGCTTGCTCGAACTGATGGTGGCCCTCGTGATCATGCTGCTTATTGTCGGCGCTACGCTCAAGGGTCTCACCGACGCCATCCACGCCAATGAAGCCGTCACGTTGCTGGCGGACATGCAGGAAAACCTTCGCGCCGGGATGAACTACATGGTTCATGACCTGGTCCAGGCAGGCGAAGGAATTCCGGTGGGCGGAATCACGATTCCACACTCGGCTGCTGCCGTCTCCGCCATCACGCGTCCCAGCCCACCGACACTCGCTTACATCTTTCCCGGTACTTACACCACGCTGCCTGCCATTACCCCGGGAGCGTCCCTCGGCCTACAAACGGCCACGCCCAATGCCGCCGGCGCGATCTTGCTGGGTCCGAACACGGACTTCATCACGATTCTCTATGCGGACAACACACTTCTGGATGCAAGCGTTAACCTGATTCCTCTGAATCAGAATCCCATTTATCTCGCGCCCAGTGTCGGGCCGCCGGCCGTCCCCGGCTGTGGCGGAAGCATCTCGGCCAATGGCGCAACCATGGTTCTGGATCCCGCGTGCTTTCAGATGCCGGTCGACAATACGCGCATCCAGGCTGGCGACTTGATCATGTTCCAGAATGCATTGGGCAACGCCATTCAAACCGTCACCTCCGTCGTCGGCCAGACAGTGGGCTTCGCTGGGGGCGACGCTTTTGCGCTGAATAATTCGGCCCAGCCGAACGGCACGATAGTGAATATTCAAAACGGTGTCGCCACCCCCGGCGGTCCTTACCCGCCCACGACGGCGACAAGAATCATGATGATTACTTATTATCTGGACACCAACACGAACCCATTCAGGCCTCAACTGATGCGTCAGGTTAATTTTCGGGCGGCCCAGCCCGTCGGTGAAGTACTCGAAGATCTCGGAATTTCCTACGATCTGAACAATGCCGTCTCTGCTTATCCGGCGGGGCCACAGGACGCACCCACACCGATTCTTCCGGATACGCCGAACCAGATCCGCAAAGTGAATCTCTTTCTGGCCGCCAGGTCCGAGGCGCCGTTCAGTCAGTTGAACAACACGCAAATTGATCAAGGATCATTCCGCTACCTGCGGAATAATTTGTCGACGCAGGTCAGCGTCCAGAGTTTAGCCTTCTTCGATGAATATCAGTAATCGGCTCATAAAAAGGAGAATTTCCGTGAGGAATCGTAGCGAAGTCGGGATGGCGCTGGCCACGGCACTTTTGGTCCTGTTGCTCGTGTCAGCCATGATCGTGGGTTTGTCGTGGTTGGTGATGACCGACCAGAAGCTTGGTGGGAACAACGGCGACCGGCAACTGGCGTTCTATGGCGCCGAAGCGGGCATGGAGTCTCTCACGGCCGCGCTGGCTAATTCGTTCAACGCCAATTACAACGTCAGCTCCGCGAGCATCACGACCATCATGACCACGCCTCCGACCACCATTCCCGGGATTCAATACTTGAATCCCGATGGGACCAACGGCTACCAGATAGCCTTTACGCCAATCGGCGGTGGGAATCCCAATCCGGCGGCGCAGAACCACACGATCCTGTCGGGTACGTACGCAGGACTCGTGGGTCTACTGACTCCTTATAACCTCACGGTCACCGCCCGGACGAACTACGGTTCTGAGGTCAAGATGACCCGCCTCGTTCAAACCGTAGCTATTCCCGTATTTCAATTCGGTATCTTTTCTCAGACCGACCTGGCCTTTTTCGCCGGACCGGCCTTCAATTTCGGCGGCCGCGTCCATACCAACGGCAACCTCTGGCTCGCAGAAGGCGATGGACAAACGCTGACAATGGCGAACAAAGTGACCGCCGCCCAGGAAATCATCCGCACCAACCTTGAAAACGGCTGGCCGCTGACCACCAACTACAATGGCACGGTAAACATCACGGAAAACCCGGGTTCCGGGCTCTACGGATCATTATCCCAGGTGCAAGGCAGTGTCACCGGCCCGAGCGTTTACGGCGCGGTTAGCGGGACTCTCAACGAGCCCACTTTTGCCAACCTCGCGTCGGGCACTTACAACGGCAACATCGGCGTGAAGGAAACCGGCGTGAACCCCTTGAATCTAACGATTGCTCTGCCGAACATTGGCGGCCAATCCATTGATCTAATCCGCCTGGCGATTCCGGGCGAGAACGGCACGAATCCTGCGAAACTTGCGGAACGCTATTATTCCCAGACCAGCGTGCGAATCCTGCTTTCTGACTACGACGCGGCGGGTTCATGCGCTGGCAGCGACATCACATTGCTCCCGATGGCTTCCGCCGGATCGCCGCTGGACCTCCGAACGCTGGCATGGGACCCGGCGAGCACTGACGTGCCTCCTGTTACTGCGGCACCCGCGTGGATTCCCGCCGGCTCCATTGGGGCGACCGTATTTCCCCTGCCCACTTCCGACGCTACAGGCGCTGCTTACGTTCCAGGGGGAGATGGCAACTGGATCCAGGCCCATTCTCCGACCATTACGGGATGCCTCAAGATTGACTATCAGGTCGCAGCGGGCGGCGCGTTTATAGACGTGACTCAGGAAATGCTGCAGCTCGGGTACACAGGCAGGAAACTGTACAGCCCCGGCGGAGCCCCCGTTCTGCCTCCTGCCGTGACAGCATTGCCGGGAGCACAGGTCGGCCCGTCAGCGTGCGCGGATCCCAGCCCCAACGCCGTGATTCGCCTCGCGAGGGTGAGAGACAATCCTTCAACGGGTGCGGGTTGTGTCGCCCCCTGGACCACGATCGCTACGGACTATTGGCCCAACGTGCTGTTTGATCCCCGCGAAGGCAACTTGCGAGACAACGCCTTGGCGGGCAATGTGCTCACGCTCGCCGGCGGAATGTATTACGTCGAGCTGGATGTAAACAATCTGGCTCGTTGGTTCACCGGCGCAATCGGCGCAAGTGGTCCGCTCGCGTACAACGTTACTGGCTACAGCCTTTATTTCTCCGACCGTCGCGGCGACCGCCTGGATCCGACCCCTCCGCCCTCGATTGGCGTGGCCAGTGCGAAGACGGGCGCATTTGGCTTCGATGACTTCGTAAACCCGGGGAGCGCCAACGGCTGCCCCGACGGCGTTCTGAATCAGGGAGAAGACGTCGAAGGTGACTATGGTGCGACTGGCACGGACGGAACTCCCGTGTTCAGGACCTACGGCCAAACGCCGTCTTTCGGCGGCGGCGCTCTCCCCATCACCCATCTGACTCCGCTTGCCGGGGTACTCGGTACGGTGATTCAGGCCAATCCCAGCTGCGGCGCAATGGGAACGACGTGGCCGTTTGCAACGCTCCTCAACGCGCAGGATATGCGCGAAAATCCGCCGCTCGTGTTCCGCCGGGCTCTGAAGCTCTTTGACGGTGCTTCTTTCACGATTGGGGTGTGCAACGCTGTTCCCTGCGGCCTCACTGTTGTTGCGGAGAATCCGGCCTATCTGCAAGGCGATTACAACGCGTCCGGCGGCGGTTTCGCCGGAGCGCACGTGGCAGCCTCCATCATTGCGGATGCCGTCACATTGCTGTCGAACAATTGGAACGATGTAAACTCCTTTGCCTTTCCCTACAACACCGGCGGACGCACGGGGACTACATCCAATTACCGCTTGGCCATTGCAGCCGGCAAGGGGATCCCCTTCACACAGCCAGTTGTCGGCGGCGTTGGGCAGGACTTCGGCACCGACGGTGGAACGCACAACTTCCTACGTTACATCGAGAACTGGGGCGGGACGCTCAACTTCCGCGGTTCGATCGTCAGCTTGTATTACAACCACCAGGCGGTGGGCACATACAAGTGCTGCAACACCGTGTACAGCCCACCGACCCGCGGCTACAACTTCGACACCGATTTCTTGACGCCGAGCTTGCTGCCGCCGGAAACGCCGATGTTCCGCGACCTGAACACCATCACGGCGCAGCAATTGATTCTGCCGACGCAGTAAGCGGTTTCGTACCCCCGCAACGCCAAAAGCGGCTCCCATACCCCCGGGAGCCGCTTTTGTTTTGTGGGCAGATTCTGAGCGGTTCAGGGGGAAGCTGGAAGAATCCGCACGTTGAAATTCGTGTTCACTGCCGGCGTCGTGCACGCAGCGCTTCCGCCCGAGCTGCACAAATCTCCCAGCGCAATTCCGAAATCGCTGGGCGCAGCGATCCCCACGAGGGGCTCGGCATAAAGCTTGTAATTGTGGCCCACGGGCAGCCGCTCGATCCTGTAGGTGCCGTCGAATTGCGTCGGCGGGCTTGCTGGATTACAACTCCACCCGCCAAGCGTTCCGGAAATCACAGTTCCTGTGTCTGCATCTGCGGCCACCACATGCGCGCCGAATATTCCCGTCACCGATGAGCCGGGCGACGGGGCGGGCAACGCGGCCAACGCGAAGGGATTGGCAGGAAGAACTCGCCCTTGTATCGTGCCCACATTGACCGTGTCCGCCGGATCGGGGTATTGCACGCGAATGCCGGTGCGATCGTCATCCGCCATCGGGCCATCGGGCGACTGTGCGGTTGGGCGATCGCCAAGAAATTGGCCAGGGGGAGGCGCGAAGGGGAACATTATCGCCCGAATCACGGCCGAATGATCGAGACCGAACCAATGCCCGAGCTCGTGGATCAGCAGCGATTCCAAATCATAGGCTCCCTGACCTGGTGCCGTGGCAAGCCCTGCAGGAGTGGCGAACGTCGCCTGCCCATCGTTGCGAAACAGCGTGTCTGAATCCAGGATTTGCCCTGCAAAGGCGGCGATCGCGCTCGATCCTACCGAAGCTCCCGCAGCGTTTGCGGTAATCACGCGTGTGAACGCAAGAACGCCGTTCGTAAATCCCATGCTGGCCTGGTTGAAGCAGATGGTGTTGAGGCCGTCCACATTGCTTTCCAGATCGTTCGAGCATGCACTCGCATCCGTGACGCGCGAAAGCGGACCAATCATCCCCGGAAAGCTCGTTGCATTGAACGTGGTTCCGGTGACGCCTGACCACGTTCCAAACGAGTCTGAAATCGTTTGCTCGATTTCGGTAAGCTGCGCGCTCGTTCCGGACGCTGCTGCGGTCAGAATCGTCGCGGGCGAAGGAGAGAGCGAAGTGCTCCATTGGCGGTCGAGCGGAGAAGCCGTCGAGAGGTTCCACACGTTGGGTTCGGGACAGCCTCCCGCCTGAGGAATGGTCGTATCCACGACGTAGCCTCGTGCTGAAGTGTCCGCAATGGTCGCCATTAGAAAAAGAGCCGAAATCATCGCGGCAAGTGCCTGTCTCATGGTTTTCTCCTCGCATCATCGTGCAGCGCGGCTTCGACTTGCGCTCGAAACAAAGACAAGGGCACATTCCGGGTTCCGTCCACTTCGAAATGATGCGTGGCCGGATCGAAAATGGGAAAAGAGGCTGTGTCCTGAGTGACAATTTCTTTGCGTGCCCGCCGGTCACGAAGAATCCGGAACGTCCCTTGCATCCAGCTCACCACCGAATAATCTCCGCGCGGCGACATCTCAAGGAACAGAATCACTTCCTCTCCCGCCTGAAAACGAGGAATTCCGGAGACCTGCGATGTCAGATTTCCGGACCTCCCGCCAAGCAGGCGAACTTGAATGCGCGGTGGCGCGGCGCCCTTCCACACGTCTTCGGTCTCGAAAGACGTGAACGTCCAGATTTCACCGGCATCCCAGGCCGTCATGTTTGCCACGCAGCGCGCGCGAACGATCACGCTGGCCGCGTGCGACATCTTCGCCACGGACATCCGCGCAAATGTTGTCGCCGCCGCTTCGGCGCAAAGAATCAGCGAAACAATAAATGTCATCGCAATCCGTTTGCAAATGAATGTGATGGCAGCCAATTTGCGAATGCGCATCTTCATTTCACCTCCAGCATCCCGGTAGCCGCCGCTCGATCGTTGTTCAGCGTCGTGATGAACAGCGTGCGAACGCCGGGAAGAGTTGCGCTCGAAATCTGTAAGTCGAGCTCGATCGTATTCGGAAACAACCCCGCAATCGCAGAGGCGGTAACGCCGATGTCGCCGCCCGGTGGCCCGGTAAACGCATACGTAAAAGTCGGGTCGAGTCCATTTCCGTGAATGCAAAGGCTCACCGTCGCGGAGCCGCTCGATGGACGCGTGATTGTGAGCGGCGAGCCTTGCACACCGCAGTTGTTCCCACCCGTGAGGAGGCCGATCCAGTCCACGTTGATCGGCGCTGAAGCCGCGGCCGTCGTAGGCTCGACGACAACAATGTTCTCTCCGCTGGCAACAGGGTTGGCGGAGCTTAGCGAAATCACCGCTTCGGACGCGTCGAACGGAACAATGACGAATGGAACGACGTTCGAGAGCGCGGCAGGCGCGCCGGGGTTTTGCACCTGCACCGTGAGCGTGCCCGCTGACTGCACGTCTGCGGGATTGAGCTCCGTCGTGCACATTGTTGCCGTCGAGCACGCCGTTCCTCGCGCCATCCCATTGAGAAGGATTGTCGATGCCGTGTTTCCGCTTCCGGGGGCGAAATTCACGCCTTCGACCTCCAGTGGAAAACTCTCCAGCGCGCCCGCAATCGCGCTCGACGGCAGGATGATTTCGATTGCTGGCCCGCTCGTGATCGCAATCGTGGCTGACGCGGATTTCGTTCCGTCTGCCAGGCTTGTCGCGATCACCGAAATCGCGTTGGGAGACGGCGCCGAAACCGGAGCAGAGTAAAGGCCGCTCGAATTCACCGAGCCGCAAGCTGCGCCGCCACAACCTTGCCCCGCGAAGGCGCTTTGAACACTCCATGTCACTTGTGTATCGGAGGTTCCGATTACCGTGGCGAAGAATTGTTGCGTGCTCAGCGTTCCGCCCGACGGCGGCAGGAATGCCAAGGAGGGCGAGATGGTGACGCCCACGCTTCCCGATGGAGCGGTGACGAACACCATTGCCACGCCGATTTTCGACGGATCGGCGCGGCTCGCCGCAGTCATGGTCACCGGATTCGTTGTCGGGACCGCTGCAGGGGCGAGGAAATCCACGCTCCCGGGCGCAGGACCTGCGGGAGTCGCACACGGGTTCGAGCCGGTCATGCAAATTTGACCCACAGTTGTGTTGCCGTTGGGCACGCCATTCACCGCCCAGATGACGGCCGCGTCCGACGTGTTCGTGACCGTTGCAGCGAATGTCTGACGAAGATTGATCGCGAGACTCACCTCCAAAGGTGAGACGCTCACGATGACATTGCTTGTGACTGTGACGATTGCCGATGCTGTTGCTGTCCCGGCCACGGCATGAATCGTCACCGGATTGGTCGACGGGAGGTCGGCGGGCGCCGTGTACAGCGCCGTATTCCCTCCGGTGGGGACAATTGTCCCCGTGGCCGCGCTTCCCCCGGCAATTCCATTCACGTCCCAGGTGGTCGTCATCCCGGAGGTGAGGCAGATCGACGCTGTGAAAGTCCGCGACCCGCCGAGCGCAACGGTGGCTGCAGAAGGAGAGATCGTGTTCGTACCCGAGCATGAGATCGTCACGATCGCGTTCCCCGCTTTCGAATTGTCCGCCACGCTCGTTGCCGCCACGTTGACGGTGGTCGGGGTAGGAAGCGTCGCTGGGGCCGTGTACAGCGCGGTGTCCGTACTGCTCGATGTGATCGTGCCGAATGTCGAGTTGCCTCCCGCGATTCCATTTACGCTCCATATAACTCCCGTCGCTGGATCGCCCGTCCCGGTCACGTTCGCGGCAAAGGGTTGCGTTCCTCCCGTTGAAACTGTTGCTGAGGCGGGCGACACGCTCACGACGATGTTGTCCTCGAGGTTCACAGTCGCCGAGGCCGTCGCTCGCGCATCGGCCTGGCTCGCGGCCGCCACCGTTACGCTGGCTGGATTTGGGAGGATCGCAGGCGCGGCGTAGAGGCCGCTTGCGGAAATCATCCCGGCGTTGGTACTTCCACCGGTCACGCCGTTCACCGACCAGGTGACGCTTGTGTTGGCATTTCCTGTGACGCTGGCTTGGAATTGCTGCGTCTGGCCAATGAAAAGGCTGATGCTCGTCGGCTGAATGCTTACAAATACAGTAGAAGGTTGCGTGGGCGGCGGGCCCGCATACCCGCATCCAGAAAGCATGACCGCAATCACAGAGAAAATTGCCGCAAGAATCGAGGGGATGCACGCTCCCCTTTGCAAGTTAATCCCGCGCGCGGTAAAAGGACGCCCCAGAAACAAATCCCTGCGATAGTTGGCGATTTGCATTTGCCAAATCGCACGGGGCACGGCGTGTGCCAAAGTGGAGCACCACGAAAATTCATCTTTCATGGTCTCTGGAATTTGCTGAAATCGGAGGAAAAGCCTGTCTTAAGCTTTGGCGAAACAATCGACTAGACAAAACTCTCGCGTCAGCCCATTCGAAATGAAATGTCGTCCCCTTCAAAAATCCATGTCACACATTTCCATCACTCGGTTCCAGAATGGAACACGCACGATTTCATTTCGGGAGGCTACGCCCAGGTTGACACTCACAGGCCGCAGCAGAATAATGCCTGCATGTCGAAGCCGGATGCAGTTCGGCGGATCAAGAGCTATTCGGCCGCGAGCGGTTTCGTTTACCAATATCAATTCCAGGAAGTGAATCCCGTGCACCGAGGCTCGGCGTCCGGCAACGAGTACGTTTACCATGTCTCCGCTGATCGCAAGACGATGTTTCCCCTGCGCATCCTTGTTCGCCGCGATGCCGTCGATCGCTGGGCCAAGCAAATGGGGCGCGCCCTCACGGGCACCGAAGAATACGCGGTTGCAAAGATGTGTTTATTCCAGGCATTCGATGAGGTCGAAGATCTTGCCTCCTCGCGCCCGGAGCTGGTCGTGGACGATTCGAATCTCGCCTCACTCCTCGAACGATTGGATCTCTAACCTTCGCCTTCAAGAACTGCCCGCAGTGCCGGCTCGAGACTATCGAAGCGAAACTCATAGCCTGCCTGGAGAAGCCTCTTGGGATGCGCCCGCTGGCTTGAAAGCAGCAGCGCGTCAGCCATCTCACCCAACATGAGCCGCAGGGCAAACGCAGGGACAGGAAATACTGCCGGGCGGTGGAGCACGCTTGCGAGGACGCGGGTAAATTCGAAGTTCTGCACGGGATTTGGCGCAACCACATTCACTGCGCCGCCGACCTTCTCATCCTCGATCGCGAATCGAGCGATCCGGGCGGCATCTTCCAGCGCAATCCACGACATCCACTGCTTCCCGCTGCCCAGCCGTCCGCCCACACCCATTCTGAACGGCGTGAGCATCCGCGCGAGCGCGCCGCCCTTTCGGGAGAGCACCACGCTGAAGCGAAGAATCACGGTTCGCATCCCGCTCGCTTTCGCGCGCATCGCCTCTGCTTCCCAGTTGCTCGCCAATCGCGCGAGAAAATCCTCTCCGGCGCGGCTCGTTTCCGTGAGGATTTCGTCGCCGCGATCTCCGTAATACCCGACGGCGGACGCGGACAAAAATGTCCGCGGCTTTTTTTTCATCCGAGCGAGCAAATCCACCAGCACTCGAGTTGAATCCACGCGGCTGGTCCGAAGGATTTTCTTGCGCTCGAGTGTCCACCGTCCCTCGCCGATGCTTGCGCCACCGAGGTTCACCACAGCTTCGACGCCGTCCATGGCATCCAGATCCGCACTTCCGGCCGCGGGGTCCCATCGCACATCTCCTGCGCGCGCCGTCGCTCCGGGCCGCACCAGATGACCCACGGCATGTCCGTGCGCGCGAAGCTCATCCGTCAGCGCCGTGCCGATGAGCCCCGATGCGCCAGAAATCAAGACCTTCATGTCCCTCCCGGTGCCCACGGCTTCTGCGGCTCTGTGAACCTACCCTACGGCCCGTGCATCGCAACGTCAAGCAGTCGCTCGCTTCAGTGGGTTTGAATCGGGTGATCGTTGCGAATCGACTGCAAAAATCCGGCACAACAATTGAGGCCGGCGCATCGGACTGATATAGAATCGGATTTTTCATTGCGAGGCGGGATGAATCATTTTGTGCGATGGCTCGGCGCGGCAACTTTTCTCGCGTGCGCATCCCTGTTTTGCCTCGCGATTCTTGGCCGGGCTCAGGGCCATGACGCGATTCGCGGCTTCTCGCCTGCGCGCATCGAATCCGAGCGCCTGCTTGAGTTGAAATTGCAAAGCATCCCGGACGCCGCCCGCGCGGAAGCCGACCTGCGGCAGCTCACGAGCGAGCCGCACATGGCTGGCACGGAAGCAAGCCATCACGTTGCGGAATGGCTGCGCGACCAATATCGCAGCTATGGTTTCGAAGCCGAAATCGTCACTTACAGCGTTTGGCTCCCTCAGCCGCGCGAGGTAAAGCTCGAGCTCACGGCTCCCTCCCGAAAATCGCTCGCATCTCCCGAACCGCCTGTGGCAGTGGACAAAAGCACCTCGGACGCCCGCGTCTCCGTTGCATTCAATATCTATTCTCCTTCCGGCGAAGTCACCGCCCCGGTCGTCTATGTGAATTACGGCATGCCGGAGGACTACCGTGACCTCGACTCGCTGGGCATCAGCGTCCAAGGCAAAATCATTCTCGCGCGCTACGGCCACGGCTATCGCGGCGTCAAGGCAAAGCTTGGCGAGGAACACAAAGCCGCAGGTCTGATCCTTTATTCCGATCCTCAGGATGACGGGTTCGCCCTGGGTAAAACGTTTCCGGACGGGCCCTGGCGCCCGTTGGACGGCATTCAGCGCGGCTCGGTCTTTTACTCGCAGTTATATCCGGGAGATCCCCTCCGGCCGCCCCTCGGTTCTGCGCCCGACGCCAAGCGAATTGACCCTGCGGATTCGCCGAGCCTGCCGCACATTCCGACGTTGCCCATCAGCGGACAGGATGCAAGTGTCATTCTGGCGAGTCTCAACGGGCCGCGCGTTCCCGTCGGCTGGCAGGGAAGTCTCCCCCTTGCTTACCACATTGGTCCGGGTCCTACCGAAGCGCACATGAAGTTGGTGATGGATTATCAGCAGAGGCAAATCTACGACGTGATCGCCAGGCTTCCTGGCTCGGACGACGACGAATGGGTCGTCCTCGGGAATCACCACGACGCATGGGTTTTCGGCGCTGTGGACCCGGGCAGCGGGACTGCCACGATGCTCGAGACGGCGCGATCGCTGGGAGAACTTGTCCGGTCGGGATGGAAGCCGCGCCGGACGATCATCATGTGTGAGTGGGACGGCGAAGAAGCGGGCCTGCTTGGCTCGACCGCATGGGTGGAAGCGAATCGCGTTGCATTACAGGCCAAGGCGGTCACCTACATCAACACCGATGTGGGCGTTTCCGGTCCGAATTTCACGGCTTCCGCTACGCCGTCGTTGAAAGAGCTCGTGCGTGAAGTCGCGCGCGACATTCCGGCCCCCGGTGGCAAGCGCAGTGTGTACGACTCTTGGCGTGAGCATGCCGCTCAAGAAAAAGTACAGCCCACCGGCATCGCCCGTCCTGAGCCTAAAGACGGATCTTTGGATGAAGTCCTGGTCGCCGATCTTGGGGCCGGCTCGGATTTTTCCCCCTTCTTCGATTTTGCCGGCATTCCTTCAATGGACATGGGTTTTGGTGGCAGCTACGGCGTTTATCATTCGCTTTACGACGATTTTTATTGGATGAAGCAATTCGGCGACCCCACATTTGCGTATCACGCGACGCTTGCACGCATCATCGGAACGATCGCCTTGCGTCTCGATGAAGCGGACGTCTTGCCGTTTGATTACGAGGCATACGCGTCCGAAATCGCGCGAGCAACCAACGTACTCGTCTCCAAGGCATCGCACCTTAGTGAAAAAGACGCGAACTTGAGGGTGGTGTCAGACGCCGCCGCGCAACTTTCGGCCTCGACGGCCAGCGCTTCGGAGGCGCTCCGAGAAATCTCAGCTATGCCGCTCAGTCCTGCGAAGGAAAAGGAAATCAATCGCGCGCTTGTCAACGTCGAACAGGCTCTGCTTTCCTTGGATGGCCTTGCGGGACGGCCGTGGTTCAAGCATACGATTTTCGCCCCGGCTAGTTACGAAGGCTACGCCACGGAAGTCTTCCCGGGCCCCAACGAAGCCTTGGATCGCAGGGATGCTACGACGTTGCGCCGCGAATCCGATTCGCTCGCCGCAGCCCTTCGCCGCGCCGCCGCCCGCCTCGACGAAGTTGCGCGCCTCGCTCAATCAGCCGCGTCCTCTGTTCCCGCACAGTGAAGGGAGTCAACGATAAAGCCAATCGTGACATCTCCCGCAGGGCTGTCACGGATTGCATTCTAGAAACCGATTACAATCCTGTGTAAACCGGAAACACGTCAAATCTCACCAGTTCGCCCTTTTCGTTGAAAACGAAGACAAGCTGAATGGATTCTTTCTGCCACATCTCCACCCACGTATTTCGCTTGATGGCGACTATTACATTCTCATTCGCATAGTTGTGGCTATTGAATCGCATGAATTCGGACTTAGTCAGTTTTGAGTGTTCTAGATGCTGGACATCAAGAAAACTCGTCACTTGTTCCGATGACGCTCCCATTCTCAGGTTCTGTGAGACAAGATTCTGAAGTATCTCAACCCGATTCTGAACGTTTCCAGCGCGCGTTCTTCGCATTCCGAAGATGGCCACGTAAGCGAGCACAAGCATGCACAGTAGGGAAACGACGAGGATAGCCCGTTTTTTCATAACGACAAGATTAGTGTAGCCAGTTCTGTGGGTTGGACGACTACGAACTCGAGTGATGGTGCGAAATTGCAATTGACATTTTCGCTCGCAACGCCCTACCCGAGTTGCAGAGGACGTTTAATCGGATTATTGGAAACTCGTCCGCTACACGTCGGGCCGATGTTCGCGTTCGAGCCTTGACCGCGATAGAATGCCTGTGATGCGAGTCCGCGTCCTGTTTTTCGGCCAGCTCAAGGAAATTGTCGGCGTTGCCGAAGAAGATGCCGAACTTTCCGATGGCGCCCGCGTGGAAGATCTCTTCGAACGCTACGGCCGCCGCTTCCCAGAATTTGCAGAATTTCGCGCCTCCGTCGCCGCATCCGTGAATCAGGAATACGCCAACTGGCGCTCGACGCTTTCGCCCGGTGACGAGGTGGCTTTTCTCCCGCCCGTCAGCGGCGGACAGCAAGTAGCCGTCGGCGAGGATATTTTTCAATTCGTGCGCGAGCCCATCCACCCAGATAACCTCATCGAAAGCTTGAAAGCTCCGGAAGACGGTGCCGTCGTCGTGTTCGACGGTTTCGTGCGCAATAATTTCCGCGGCCGGCGAACGCTCTACCTTGAATATGAAGCTTACGAGCCGATGGCGCTCGCCAAAATGCGCGAAATCGGCGCCGAGATTCGGGGGAAGTATTCGATTCATCGCCTCGCCATCGTTCATCGGCTGGGGCGCCTGGAAATTGGTGAGACAAGCGTGCTGATCGCCGTGAGTTCTCCCCATCGCAGCGCCGCGTTCGATGCCTGCCGTTACGCCATTGACACGCTCAAGCGCGCCGTCCCCATCTGGAAAAAGGAATATTTTCAGGGCGGCGCGGTCTGGGCCGAAGGTGAAGTGCCGTCTCAGGGAGCCATTTCCCGCCCGAACGAATCTACTTCCTAAATGAAAAAGTCACTGGCACAGTTCTTCGCCCTCCTTTCCGGTGCCGTCCTTGCTGCCACGACGTTGGCCGCCCCCCAGACTGCCCAGCAGCAAAAGCGTCCCGGCGGAATCCATGTTCAGGTGAACTTCGTCAATATCCTCGCGAGTGTGATTGACGCAAACGGCCGTCCTGTTCCCGATCTCACTCAAGACGCTTTCGAGTTGAGCGAAGAAGGAGTGCCGCAGAAAATTGAACGGTTTGAAGCCGAGACGAACCGTCCGCTGGATCTCGCCCTGATGGTGGATTCCAGCATGAGCACGTTTAAAGATTTAAAGTTTGAGACCGAGGCGGCGGCGCACTTCATCCGCCAGGTCGTTCGCCCGGGCGATACGCTCGGCGTCTTCGAATTTTCCGATTCGGTGACGCAGCTTTCCGAGTTTTCCGACAATGTCCCGAAACTGCAGGAGGCCGCGCGGCGAATCACACCCGGTGCGGGCACCTCGGTCTACGACGCCGTCGTGCTGGGATCGAATTCGCTCAAGCGGCGCCCGGGCGACCGCCGGCGGGCCATCGTGCTCGTCACCGACGCCGGAGAAACGACGAGCGTCTCGAAATTTGAAGATGCGCGGCGCGCGGCGATTGCTTCGGAGGCGCTTCTCTATTCCATCGTGATTCGACCGGTGAAGAATGAAAATGGGCGAAACACGGCCGGCGAACATGCTTTGATTACGATCACAGACAACACCGGCGGCGCTCTTTTCATTCTGGACGAAATCCAGCAGCTCGATGCCATGTTTGACCGTATTGATCGCGAGCTGCGGACTCAGTATCTGCTGGGCTATTATCCGAATCCGTCTCCGCCGCCGGGAACCTATCGGCACGTGGAAGTGAAAGTGAAAACAGGCGACACGGTCCGCAATCGTCGCGTGTATCTGGCGTGGGCGGCGCCGCAATAGAATCGGCGGTGGTGCCCCAGTGGCGCAAAGGTTTTGCCGGTCTAGTGCTGGACACAAGTACAAAGCATGGATCAATTCCTCGAAGTCGCTGTCGAAGCCGCACGCGAAGCAGGAGCAATCCTGCTCTCGGAATTCGATCGCCCGCAGAAAATTTCCTATAAAGGGGACGTGGACATTGTCACGGAGTCCGATCGCCGATCCGAGGCCGTAATCGTCTCGCGCATTCGCAACCGCTTCCCGCAGCACGCCATCGTGGCCGAAGAAGGCAGCGGCGTCAGCGCCGCTGGCGAGCGCTACTGTTGGCATGTGGACCCGATTGACGGCACTACGAATTTTGCACACGGCTACCCCTGCTTTGCTGTTTCGATCGGTCTGCTCGATCACGGCGAGCCGCTCTTGGGCGTTGTGTTCAACCCTGTCAGCGGGGAGCTGTTCACGAGCCTTCGCGGGCAGGGCGCTTATCTGGGTCAGAAGCGCATCCACGTATCACCGATTGAAAAGCTGGCGAAGAGTCTCGTTGCCACGGGATTTCCCTCGCAGAAGCGCACAGAAAACAGGAACATTCATTACTACTGGGAGTACACGTTGCGCTCACACGGGGTGCGGCGCGATGGCTCGGCTGCGCTCGACCTCTGCAGTGTCGCCTGCGGGCGCTTTGACGGCTTCTGGGAATTCGGCCTGAAATCGTGGGACACCGCTGCGGGAATTCTCCTCGTGAAAGAGGCCGGCGGAATGGTCAGCGACTTTTCGGGCGCCCCTTACACTCCAGGCGGTCCGGACATTCTCGTTTCGAACGGCCGAATTCATGTTGAGATGCAACAGATTGCCGCGGATATCGCCGAGCGTGCTACCTCCACCAGATTGACCCTCTGAGATTCGCCTCAATCGCGCCCGAGAAGACCGCTAATTGCTCGCGGCCGTCTTCCCGGCCTTTTGCGTCGCAATCCACGCCGTCACGCGCGCATCCAGCACGTCGAGCGGCAGCGCGCCTCCGTTCAGGATTTCATCGTGGAACGCGCGGATATCGTACCGGTTCCCGAGTTCGTCCTTCGCGCGCTGCCGCAGCTTGAGGATTTCGAGCTGGCCTAGCTTGTAAGCGAGGGCCTGCGCTGGAACGGCAATGTAGCGGTCGGTTTCGGCCTGCACATCCGGCTCGTCCTCGGACGAATGCTCGTGGAAATAATCCACCATTTGCTGGCGCGTCCAGTGCTTGTAATGGACGCCCGTGTCCACCACGAGCCGGACAGCGCGCAGCATTTCATCGGAGAGGCGGCCGAAATCCGAATAAGGGTCCTGGTAAAAACCAATATCTTTTCCCAGGCGTTCGGAGTAAAGCGCCCAACCCTCACTATAGGCCGTGTATCCAGCTTGCTGCCGGAAGGGAGGCAGTTCGGGCAGCGTTTGGGCGATCGAAATCTGCATATGATGACCCGGGACGCCTTCATGGTAGGACGTGGATTCGGCGCTGAGCAATGAACGGTGCTGATAGTCGCCTGTATTGACGTACACGATGCCGGGCCGCGAACCGTCGGGCGTGCCCTGCATGTACGAAGCGGATGCGGCTTCCTTTTCGCGATATTCCTGCACCGGACGAACCTGCACCCGAGTCTTGGGTAGCAGCCCAAAAAGCTTGGGAAGCTGCGGTTCCATTTGCTCGATGTAATGCCTGTACGTGTTCAGTATCTGCTCCGGTGATGTAGGGACGAGTTTGGGATTCGTTTTGAGCGACGCTCGGAAGCTCTTCAGATCGGAAAATCCAAGTTTCTTGGCGATCGCCAGTTGCTGGCCTTCGATGCTCGCGACCTCCTGTATGCCGAGTTGATGGATTGCTTCGGGCTCCATGTCGGTGGTGGTCATCTCGCGAACCAAGAATCGATAGAGGGCATCACCGTCCGGCAGCGCCCAGATGCCGGGTTCCGTCCGCCCTTTCGGCGCGTACTCGATGGCGATGAAGTTTGCGAGCTTGCGGTAAGCTGGGCGCACGTCATTGTCCACCGAAGCAACGATGGCATCGTGCAAGCGCTTGCGATCGTCCGCGGGAACCGCATCGGGAAAGTGCGCCACCGGCTGGCCAAACGCGTTCGCCTCCCCCGCAGGCTCCGCGATGGACTTGCATTGATCCACGGTTTTTTCGAGCAGGTAGCGAGGCGGCATGAGCTTGTCTTTTTCGCCTTGCTGCAGGACTTCGATCAGTTCGTCGATCAGACGTGGCACTCGGCGCAGACGGCTGGCGTAGTCCTCGTAATGCTTGGTGGAGTCGAAGGGAATGGCCGCGACAAACTGCGCGAGCCCGAGGTGCGCTCCGTTGAACTGATCGATGGGCATTTCAAAAATCTTGCGATCGATGTTCTCGATGCCCACTTTCAAATCGCGCACTTTCAATGATTGATTGAGTTTTTCCTGCTCGGGGAACCCTGTTGTATCGACGGCTTGAAACCGTGTGAGCCACTCTTGCAGATCCCGCCTCTTCTGCGTGAAGTGGCTGAGCGAAATGTCGCTCCAGCGATCGTTGTAGCGGTAGTCGCCGATCGTCGTCGCGATTTCAGGACTTTCGCGCAACTCGTATTCCCACTCTTCCGCCAGTAGCTGTTTGAGCTGCTGGCGCCGTGCTTCGAGATTCTGGGAATCACCGCCGTGCAAAGAAGCGGTCATAAAAAGCAGCACGCAGATAGCGAACCAAGCGCCAAGCCCAAGTAACCTCATTTCATCTCCATTCACGCCCCATGCATTGTGAAAGGACACGGCATCGCGAACCCGCCGGAAGCCGTTGGCATTCTACTCTTATCACTTCACGCTTTTCCTGCGCATCGTTCCTTTGCGGCCCAAGAGCGTTGACGCAGCCCATGTGCGATGCTAGCCTGCGCGACGCCCCCAATCGATGCGCGCCGTTGACATCATCCGCAAGAAACGCGACGCTCTGGAACTCACTCGCCAGGAAATCGAATTTCTGATCGAGGGCGCCACTCGCGATCGAATCCCGGACTACCAGATCGCCGCCTGGCTCATGGCCGTGTTTCTGCGCGGCATGACGCGCGCCGAGCTTGCCGCCCTCACCGAAGCCATGCTCCATTCCGGCGTTGTGCTCGATTTCTCCGATTTGCCCGCCCCCAAAGTGGACAAACACTCAACCGGCGGCGTTGGCGACAAGACGTCGCTCGTAATCGCACCGGTGGTCGCCGCCGCCGGCCTTTACGTTCCCATGATCAGCGGTCGCGGCCTGGGCCATAGCGGCGGAACTCTCGACAAGCTCGAATCGATTCCCGGCTTCAACGTCAATCTGCGGCTCGAGGAATTCCGACTCGTGCTGGAGCAATGCCACTGCTCGCTGATCGGCCAGACGCCGGAAATCGCACCCGCCGACAAAAAGCTCTACGCCCTGCGCGACGTCACCGCAACGGTCGAAAGCCCGTATCTGATCTGCGCTTCGATCATGAGCAAGAAAATGGCCGAGGGAATTGACGCGCTCGTGCTCGACGTGAAAACCGGCGACGGCGCGTTCATGAAGAAGCAATCGGACGCCGAATACCTGGCGCAGTTGATGGTCGAGACCGGCACGCGCATGGGCAAAGAAAGTCGTCGCGCTCATCACCGACATGGAACAGCCGCTCGGCCGCAAAGTCGGCAACGCGCTGGAAGTCGAAGAATGCATCGAGATCCTGGACGGCAAGGGCCCGGCAGACCTCCGCGAAATCTGCGTCGAACTTTCGGCCTGGATGTTTTTGCTCGGCGAGCGATCGAAAACCATAGCCGAAGGCCGCGAGCTCGCCGCGGAAATGATTGCATCCGCGCCGCGCCCGTGATACATTCCGCGAGATCATTCGGCGGCAAGGCGGCGACCCGAAAGTGGTGGAAGATACCGGTCGGCTGCCGCGCGCAAAATTTCGAAGCGCGCATCACGGCGCCGCAGGCCGGTTTCGTCACCGCATTCATTGCGAGCAAGTCGGCGTCGCCAGCATGATTCTCGGCGGCGGGCGCGAGAAAAAAGAGGACTCGGTGGACCCGGCTGTCGGCCTGGTGCTCGAAAAAAAGGCTTGGCGACGCGGTCGCAGGCCGGCGAGACGCTCTGCACCGTGCACTACAATTTGGACTCGCGTCTTCCCGGCGCCATGGCCCTTCTCGAAAAAAGTTTTGAAATCGGACCGGAAACGCCGCCCGCCTTGCCGCTGGTCCGGAAAATTATCGGAGCGCCAGGAAACCCGGTAGACCCCGCGCCGAGTGCGGAAGGGAGCGACCAGCGAATGCACCGCCTCATGGGCATCCTCGGCATGCTCACGATGATGGCGCTCGCCTACCTTTTCTCCACCAATCGCCGCGCGATTCGCGCGAAGACGGTCGCCTGGGGCCTGGGCCTGCAAATCGTCTTCGCGTTTCTCGTGATGCGCTGGGAGTACGGGCCGCTACATTTTTCAATCAGGCCGGCGACGGCGTGAACTGGCTGCTCGGTTTCGCGTTTTACGGTTCCGACTTTGTATTTGGTGCCCTCGGCAAAAAGAGCTCGCCGATGGGCTTTTTCTTCGCCTTTCAGGTGCTGCCCACGATCATCTTCATCGCCGCGTTCTTTGCCCTCCTCTATTACTTCGGCGTCATGCAGTTCATCATCAAGCTGGCCGCCCTCGTGATGACGCAGCCTGATGGGCGCGAGCGGCGCCGAATCGCTCAACGTCGCCGCCAGCATTTTCATGGGGCAGACCGAAGCGCCGCTCACGATTCGCCCATTTCTGCCGGAGGTGACGCATTCCGAGTTGATGACCATCATGACCAGCGGCATGGCCCACGTCTCCGGCGGCATGATGGCCGCATACATCGCGTACGGCGTCGAAGCGAAGCACGTCCTCGCCGCCGTGATCATGACCGCGCCGGGCACGATTCTGCTTTCCAAAATGCTCGTTCCCGAAACTGAAAAGCCGGTCACCTCCGGCCACGTCGAGATGGTCGATCTTGAGCGCGACAAGAACGCGCTCGCCGCCCTCACGCGCGGCACCACCGACGGCCTGAGTCTCGCGCTCAACGTCGCCGCCATGCTGATCACATTCATCGCGATGATCTACCTCGTGGACGGCAGTCTTTGCCGGCGTCCACAACTGGCTCGCGCCCCATCGGCATGGCCTGGTTTCCCTCGAGCGTCGAACAAATTCTCGGCTGGATCTTTTCGCCCATTGCGTGGCTCATCGGAATTCCGTGGCACGATGTGCCAGTCGATCGGCAATCTGCTGGGTCTGCGCATGGTGACGAATGAACTCGTCGCCTTCCAGCGGCTCGGCCCGATGAAAGACGCTCTCGATCCGCGTTCGTTCACCATCGCCACATTCGCGCTTTGCGGCTTCGCGAATTTCAGCTCCATCGGCATTCAGATTGGCGGCATTGGCGCGCTCGCCCCGAACAAGAGAACGGAACTCGCCCGTCTCGGCATCCGCGCCATGCTGTGCGGCACGATGGCGAATCTGATGTCCGCCTCGATCGTCGGAGTCATGTTGCAATGACTCCGGCGCGCCGGAAGGCGGCCGACGGCGCCGACGGAATTCGCGCGCGCCGAGCGCGCCGCGAAATTCATCCTCGCGAAAACCAAGCTGCGGCCGAAAATCGCGCTCGTGCTCGGCTCGGGACTCGGCGCTTTTGCCGACGACCTCGCGGAAGCGACGCGAATTCCGTACGAAAAAATTCCGGGATTCCCGCGCTCGACAGCTATCGGCCACGCGGGCCGCCTCGTCATCGGCAAAGTAGGGAACATCCCTGTGGCGGCGATGCAGGGCCGCGTACATTTCTACGAAGGCTACTCGGCGAAGGAAGTTGTGTTTCCGATGCGCGTCCTCGGCACGGCTGGGAATTCGCGCCGCGATCCTGACCAACGCCGCGGGCGGCATCAATCTCGAATTTCAAGCAGGGCGCGCTCGTCGTCATCCGCGATCACATCAATCTGCAGGGCTCGAATCCGCTGATCGGGCCCAACGACGAGCGCTTCGGCCCGCGCTTTCCGGACATGACGCAAGCCTACTGGAAGCCGTATCGCGAAATCGCGCTCAGCCGAAGCGGCACGGCTTGGCATCGAAGTTCACGAAGGCGTGTACGCCGCGCTCTCCGGTCCCAGCTACGAAACGCCCGCGGAAATTCGCTATCTCCGGACGATCGGCGCCGATCTGGTGGGCATGTCCACGGTGCCGGAAGTGATCGTCGCGCGGCACATGGGAATTCGCGTCCTGGGAATTTCCTGCGTCACGAACATGGCCGCGGGAATTCTCGACGCAGCCGATCGACCACACCGAAGTGATGGAGACCGGCGAGCGCGTGAAGGGTCATTTTATCGCTCTCCTCCGCGCCGTGATTCCGCGACTCGCCGCCGATGTGAATTGATGCGCAGGGGCGAGAGGCCCGGGTCGAGGGGTGAAGGACGCGAGAACGGCGATCCGAGAGAGACGCTTCGACTCGGTGCGCTCGCTCAGGGTGCCGATCCTCGATGGATCGGCAGAAAACTCTACACGAAAGCACCCCCGAAAAGTTGCGATTAGAACAGGGCCGTGTTGTTTGTTTTGAATGAGTTACAGCGAATTCTAATTCCGGACTTGCGATTAGAAAACCAATGGCTAGTGGCGAGTGACGAGTGAGTCGGGAACCCCTGCCGCCTTCGCAAACCAGCCACGCTTCGGCGGGCTCAGAGTGCTGGTGCCTGTTGTTCCGCGCGTTGTTCGTTCTTTCCACAGGCCACGGTAGCACGGTGAGGGTCGTTTGAGTTCGCAAGAATGTGTAAATCTGCAGCAAGCCTAGCTCAATCTATGCGGGGGACAGTTTCTCAGCTTCCGGTGAGCGCGTTTATCAGGCATTGAAAGAATTCTCCTCCAAGAAGTCCTGAGCGGCATAGAATGCGCCCTATACAATCAAATCCTTGCTTTTCTGGGGGCGGACATGTTCAAGCGACTCTTCCCGTTCCTGCTGCTCCTCCCGGCCGGTCTTTTCTCTCCGGCACAGGAGACCCAGAAGCCCGCTGAAAAAGCGGCGGGGGCGGAATTCAAAATTCCACCTGAAGCGGTCAAGCAACCCAATCCAGTCAAGCCGTCGCCTGCATCTGTCGCGCAAGGGAAGAAGATTTACGGCTACGATTGTGCGATGTGCCACGGAGCCGATGGAGATGGCAAGGGCGACTTGGCCGTGGATATGAAATTAAAGGTTTCCGACTATCGCGATCCCGCGGCTCTGAAAGATAGGACCGATGGCGAGTTGTTTTACATCATCAAGAACGGCAAAGGCGAAATGCCGCCGGAGGGAAATCGCGCCAAACCGGACGATGTCTGGAATCTCGTGAACTTCATTCGCTCTCTCGCAAAGAAAGAGCCGGGGGCAAAGCCAAAAACAGATACCCCTTAAAGACGCAGAACTCCTGCCGGAATCTGAATCATCCTAGGCCGGAATCAAGAGGTCCAAAGCCAAATTACTTGGCGCGAACGAGCAAAAAGCCCCCCAATAAAAGCAACATGGACAGGACGACCAGCACAACTGCGATAAGAATTCGTTTTCGTCCAGCACGCTTCCCCGAGACCACAACCTCATTTTGGGCCGAAGCAAAGCTCAAGAACGCCTTCTTGTAGGATCTCCAAAGCAAGAAATAGGGGACTCCTACAACGACAAGATAGAATCCCGCACTAATGCCCATGCTTCTAAATAAATGCAAATACGGCCTGCCCAATGAATTGTAGAGCTCCCTCGACCACTCAAACGCCAAGAAATAACCGAGTACGAGGATTGAAAAATGAGCAAAATAAAACATTTTTAAGAAAGATCTGATTTTTAGTTCTTCAGCCTCGGACTTTACAACGTAGCCTCGATTGCGGCGGTCGCCTTGGAAAAGGACCACCCGGCCCGCTTTTTCATCTCTAAATGCTGCGCCCACGATTGAATCAAGAAGAGCCATATGAACTCGATTCTCCTCGGGTAGATTCCTCGGACTCCGGTTATCTCCACATTATCACTCCGAGAAAGAAGCTTGCGATGGAGAACACAACAACGACGACTCATAGATAAACAAAGTCAATGACAACGCGGCAGGGCGCCGACGGGCGAGATGTTGCGCTCCCGCCCTTTGCTGAGGCAGAAGTACGAGGAATCCTGCGGCGCGAGGGGCGCGGGACGTGTTGCGTTTAACTACATTGGTTATTTGGCTGGTTGAGAGTCGTCGGGGCTGACAAAATTAATGACCAAGGGCCCGACGCCGTGCACCTGCAGAATCGTATCGCCCTTGCATTGGGCGAAGTGCCTCATTTTCGGCGCCGCGTAGAAAAACCCACCTGTGGGGATGTCTTTGAGCGCTGCGTCGTCCCATTTCGATCCCATCCCTATGGCAGCCGCGCCCTTGATCACCGTGACATTCTCCGTTGTCGGATGCCAGTGAGGTGCGATCTTGGCTCCGTCGGTACACGACAGGCGCACAGTGTACGTGCGCCCCGCCGTCATCGGATCGCCCTGGAGGATAGCAATGCGCACCGTGCCTCCCATTTCAACCGACGGCGTGCCGACCATGGCGGCTGCCGGAATGTCGCCCCACTTTTCCGAACCCGGCTCCACAATCATCGGGCTGCTTGAAGCCCGGGCAGGAGTCTCCTTTGTAGCCTGTTTTGTCTGTGCGCCCGCGACTACGGGGAGCAATATGAAGGGAATCAGCAAAGTCGCTCGACGTTTGAACATGAACATGCTTCCTCCTTGTTGAATTGGTCTGAGCCGGATTCCGGATGGTACGCTTCTCCTGTCCTGGACACAACCAACTTCCTACTCGATCAGGCGCCGGCGAAATCTATAGGACGCAGCATTGTTGCGTGAGTGAGATGAGGGGCGCGGGTTGCAGCGGACTACTTTGCACGGCGCGCCGGATCGGCAAAAAATTTCTTGTCTTCGCGGCGCGTCCAGAGTAAACAAACGGCTCGCATGTTCACCGAGCCAGCGATCCCCGCGCGCACGCTGAATCTCCAGACGTATGCTTGGGAGGATGCGATCGTGGTGCGCTGCACCGGACGCCTCATCAACGAAACCTCGCCACTGCTGAAGACGGAAGTGAAACCGCTGGTGCTGAGCAACCGGCGGGTGATCCTCGACCTCACCGAGCTGGCGCACATGGATAGCTCCGGACTCGGCACACTGGTGGGGCTTTACATCTCGGCGAAAGGCGCGAGCTGCGAACTGCAGTTGGTGAACTTGAGCCCGCACGTCCGCGAACTCCTCAGTTTGACGAACGTTCTTTCCGTGTTCGAAACCTGCGGCCGCTATGGCCGGTTGCCCTGAAGGATCAGACACGACCGATCAAAGCTGGTCGTCTTTGGTTTCGCGCGTCGCGAGTAGCCCGATGAGCGTCAAGACAGCCGCTGCGCAAAGATAATAACCGACGAACTGCAGCCCATAGGTCTTGGCGAGCCACGTGGCGATGTACGGCGCGAGCGAAGCGCCGAAAATGCCCGCGAAGTTGAACGTCAGCGAGCTGCCCGTGTAACGCACCGACGTCGGAAAGAGCTCGGAAAGCACCGTGCCGAGAGGACCGTAGGTCATGCCCATCAAAGAAAGGCCCAAGACCATCATTATCAGCGCGCCGGCCGTCCCGGCGAGGAACATCGGCGCCATGATCAGACCGAACGCGCCGATCGCTAAAGTCACCCAGAGGAGTGTGCGACGGCGCCCACGTTCGGCGAGGACCGCGCCGAACGGAATGGTCACGGCAAAGAACACGATGCCGAATAACTGCATCACCAAGAATTTCTCACGGCTATAGCCAAGAGCGGTGGTTCCCCAGGAAAGGGCGAAGACAGTCATCAGGTAGAAGAGCACAAATGTTGCGAGCGACACCAAGGTTCCCAGTATGAGCGTTCTCGGGTACTTGCGGAACACCACCAGCATCGGCACTTTCACTCGTTCTCGCCGGGTCAGCGCGTCGCGAAACACGGGAGTCTCCGTAATCGTCAACCGGACGTAGAGGCCGACGAGCACAAGGGCGGCACTCGCAAGAAACGGAATGCGCCAGCCGAAAGAGAAGAACTGTTCGTTCGTGAGCCACTTCGAGAGCGCCAGGAATGCGCTCCCGGAGAAGAGGAATCCGATCGGCGCGCCGAGTTGCGGAAACATGCCGTACCAGGCACGCTTTCCGGGCGGCGCATTCTCGATCGCGAGCAGCACCGCGCCACCCCACTCGCCGCCGAGGCCAAGGCCTTGGCCAAAGCGACAAAGCGCGAGGAGCAGCGGCGCGGCCACGCCGATCGTGCTGTAAGTTGGCAGCGTCCCAATTGCGACGGTCGAGATCCCCATGGTGAGCAGTGCCGCAACCAATGTCGCTTTGCGGCCGACGCGATCGCCGAAGTGACCGAAAAGCGCCGAGCCAAACGGCCGCGCGAGGAACGCAATTCCAAAAGTCGCGAGCGATGCGAGCGTAGCCGAGGCTGGGTCGGACTTTGGGAAGAACAACCTGGGGAAGACAAGTACGGCAGCGGTCGCGTAAATGTAGAAGTCGAAGAATTCGATTGTAGTACCGATCAGGCTAGCAAATAGCACCTGGCACGGCCTGTTGACAGGAACGCCAGTGCTGAGAGGATCGCGCAAGGTCACCAAGCTTACCTTATGCAATGCGTTGCGAGTACGCCCAAGCTCGCCCCGCGTCCCTCACACCTCGTCCCGATCACATTGGGACGCACACGGCGCGTCCCCATTCGGGTTAGAATCCCGCGCATGACTGAATACGACGGATTGGTCTCAGCGGCGAAGCAGGCGGTCGAGAATGCGCACGCGCCGATTTCGAATTTTCGCGTGGGAGCGGCGGTGCTGGCGAAATCCGGCCGCGTCTTTACCGGATGCAATATCGAGAACGCGACTTTGGGCCTCACCTGCTGCGCGGAGCGCGTGGCGATTTTCAAGGCGGTCTCCGAGGGCGAACGAGGGTTCGACGCTATCGCCGTCGTCACCGATACGGACACGCTCACACCGCCGTGCGGATCGTGCCGGCAAATCATCTGGGAGTTTTGCGGCGATGTCCCCGTGATTCTTGCCAACATGAAAGGGAAGGTGGAGCACGAGCGCGCAGGGAAGCTGCTGCCCCGGCCTTTCGATTCGTCATTTCTATGAAACTCCTGTCCACGTTCGCTTGTGGTTGCCTCGCTGTGCTCTTTGTCCTGCCAGCGCTCGCCAAGGAGAAGGCCGACCTGCTCGTGACAGGGGGAACGGTGATCACGATGGACGCGCAGCGCGCGATCATCGAAGACGGCGCGGTGGCCGTTCGCGGCGATGCGATCGTTGCCGTTGGTCCGCGCGTAGAAATCGAAGCGCGATACGAAGCGCCGAAAACGATAGACGCGCGCGGGTCGCTCGTCATGCCCGGCCTCGTCAATGGGCACGCCCACGCCGCGATGAGCCTCTTCCGGGGCCTCGCCGACGACCTCTCGCTCGACGACTGGCTGAGGAGACATATTTTTCCGGCCGAAGCGCGGAACGTGACCGAGGATTTCGTCGCGTGGGGCACTCGCCTGGGCGTTTTGGAAATGCTGCGCGGCGGGATCACCACGTACGCAGACATGTATTACTTCGAGGATGCGGTCGCGCGGGTGACGAAGGAAGCGGGAATGCGTGGAGTGCTTGGCGAGACGATTATCGATTTTCCCGCGCCGGACAATAAGACCCTCGCGCAGGCCTTCGCCTACGTGCAAAATTATTTGGATCACTGGAAGGGCGATCCACTGATCGTCGCAGCGGTCGCGCCGCATTCCATTTTCACGTGCTCGGAGAAAACGCTGCAAGATTCCGCTTCGCTTGCGCGGCGCAATGGCGCGCCGATTTTAATTCACATCGCCGAGGCTCCTTTTGAGCTGGAGCAGAGCCGCGCAAAGCACGGTGTCTCGCCCGTGGCTTATCTCGAGCGCATTGGGCTCCTCGGCCCGGACGTCGTCGGCGCGCATTGCGTCTGGGTGGATCAGGCGGATATCCGGACACTGGCGCATTTCAATGTCGGTTGCATCCACAACCCTTCGAGCAACATGAAAACAGCCGCGGGTGTGATGCCCGTGATCGAAATGCTGGCAGCGGGCGAGCCCATCGGCTTGGCCACCGACGGCGCCGCGAGCAACAACGACCTCGACCTGTTCGAAGAAATGGATCTTGCCGCGAAGCTGCAGAAAATCACGCATGGGGATCCGCGCGCGCTGCCCGCCGAGCAGGTGGTCGAGATGGCCACGATCACGGGCGCGCGGGCGCTGCACATCGAAAAACAGATCGGATCGCTCGAGCCGGGAAAGAAGGCCGACATGATTGTCGTCGATACCGGCGCGCCGCATGCGACGCCGATGTACAACGTCTATTCGCAGCTCGTTTATGCGTTGAAGGCAAGCGATGTGAAGACGGTGGTCATCGCGGGAAAGATCGTGATGGAGGATCGCCAGATGCTCACGCTTGGCGAAAAAGAAATTCTCGAGAAGGCGCGGGAGTATCAGAAAAAGATCGAGACTTCGCTTGCAGCAGTGCCGGCAAAATAAGCGGGGTTGCTGACGGGCACTATGAAAACGGTCACTATTCGGCTTACTGCGTTCCCCGTATCGCAATCGAAGAGAGATTCTTCGACTGCGGGCCGGTACGTCGCAGAACGCAGGGACGAAAGAAAAAGAACCGGCCCTCCGCTCAGAATGACGGCTTAGTTCGGACGGGCGCTCTCTATCCCGGAAGACCACCCTTTCGCTGGCGGAACAGCTTCACGGCCATCCCTCGCAGCGTATCCGGGACGTTCTTGCTCGTGGTCAGAATTTTCAGGTCGGTGACATTCAGGCGCGGAAGGAGATGAAGGGAGACATCGATCGGAGTCTTCGGGTTAAAGATGAGGTTCTTCGCCACACCATAGCTCTTCATAAACTTCCGAGTCAGCGAAATGAATCGAAGGATCTCTCCGGGCAGATTGGTCATGGCGGCAAAGGCTTCCACTTCGGTGTCGGTCACGCGGGGGGATTGGAGCACGCACCTTTGCACCAGCTTGTTTGTATCGCGGATCAGCAAATTCCGTTCTTCTTTACCACCTTTGAGCGCCAGCGTGAGCCGCTGGACCACGTTCATGTGCACGAGCCGCTGCATCAATGTCTGGCGCTTTATCGGGTCCGGCTCCACTTCTGCAATAGCCTTTTCCAAGTCCTCTAAAGGAGGCGGTTCATCCTTATGCAGTTCCTTGAGAAGGTCCTGCTGCTCCGCGGAAGCAGCCTGCGACTGGGGTAGCGCGGCAACCAATTGCGGGTCGGACGTAAACCGCTCCAAATCATCGAGCAACGATTGAATTCCCGTGGAGGTTAAATGCCGCGCCACGCGAGCCAAAATCGCCGTGGGACACGCCACGTTCGCCGCCAGCGCATCCGCAATGCCGGGTTTTTCGGGCAGGTTTTCGCTGCAATAGGTGAAGAGGCGCGGGTCAGCATCGGCTCGGCCCAGCGCAGCCACGAAGGATGTGGCCGGCTGGGTGAGGAGGACATTTTGTGCGCGCTCGGAGATGGCGGGATCCGCGTCCGTGGACAGGACAGCCAGCAATTCGGTGCGGTCTTCCGGAGCGAGCGAAGCACCCCCGGAACAAACCGCGAGTTTTCGTTCCGGTTTTGCGTGGCCGGAGCGGATCTCTGCGCGCAGCTCCGCGCTAATGGGAGACTCCCGCAGCGGGCTTCAGATCTTGCCGCGTAAGCTTGATGCTTCCCGGCATCCCGGGCCGGCCGAGTGGAGGAACGGTCTGGCCGTTGAGTTCGAGGAGCAAGGCGCTCGCTTCGCTCGCGGAGATTTCGATCGATCGGTCGGAGCCGAATAGCTTCACTTCTCCGGGCTCGACGTGGCCATCAAAGACAGTCTTTCCGTCGGCCACCACTTTTACATCGGCGGGCTTGCCGGCTTCCATCTTCAGCACGAGCGAGCCAATGACCATCGCAATGGTTCCTTTGCGTGTGTCCGCGGACGAGACTCCGGGCGGCACAGCCGGTATTGGTTCGGTAGCGGCCGACGCGGCAGTCTGCTTGCGGAGTAGGGCAGCGATATTCTGTCCATAATGTCTGTAGCCAAACCAAGCTCCCGCCACGACGGCGGCGAGGATAGCGACGGCAGCGGCCCATTTCAGCCACTCGGTGCGCGCGCCGTCAACCGGCTCCGCGGCGGCGCCCGATTCATCCCGGATCCTCGCCTCGAGCGCGTATTCGGCGACGAGGCTGTCTTCGTCGAGGCCGAGGTATCGCGCCACGGAGCGGATGAATCCGCGATTGAACACGCCACCGGGCAGTTGTTCCCATTGATCCGCCTCGAGCGCTTGCAGAAAACGCGTGCCGATGCGCGTAGCGGCAGAGATTTCTTCCAGGGAAACGCCTCGCATTTCCCGTTCGCGTCTCAGATTTTCGCCGAATGGTGTCGAAGACATCCGCAGGGACCCGGGTCCAAACAAAAATATAGGCGTCGGTCAGGGGAGTGTCAATGCCGGTTCGACCCCATTGGCCTTTCGTCAATCCAAACAGGAAGTCCATTGCGGACCCTGAAAACGGTTCACTATAATGTCAATGTTGCCCAAAGAGCCTTCCATCACGAGCAAGCAGGCCCCGGCAGGACCCATGCAAAGAGCGTCGGATTCCAGACCCTTTGACGGCGTTGAGAGGCGTCACAATCCAGGCGCGGAACCGATTGCCGCCGAGACGACGGAAGTCAATGTTTTTCATGAACTCGGCAAGGCACTCACTTCTTCCCTGCAACTTGATCAAGTGCTTCGCACGATCATGGAAAAAATCAACGAGGTCCTTCGCCCTGACACGTGGTCGCTCCTCCTGATGGACGTGGACAAGAACGAACTCTTCTTCCAGATCGCGACCGGGAAAGGGGCGGAGGCTCTGAAGGACGTTCGCATTAAAGTCGGGCAAGGACTTGCGGGATGGGTGGCGCAGACCGGCGAAGCCGTTGTCGTCCCGGACACCGCCAAAGATTCACGCTTCTTCGCCCAGGTGGATGAAAAAACCAAGATGGCGACGCGTTCGATTGTCGCCGTCCCTGTACGCTTCCGCGACCACTGTCTCGGCGTCATCGAGCTGATCAACTGCATCGGCCCAGAAGGTTTCAGCCATCGCGACCTCGCGTTGCTCGAAGCCCTCGCGGATTACGCGGCGATCGCCATCGAGAACGCGCGCCACGTCCAGCGAATTCACGAGCTCACGATCACCGACGATTGCACCACCCTCTATAACGCGCGCCACATGAATTTCATGCTGGACACGGAGATTTACCGCTCGCACCGTTACGCGTTCGAGTTTTCGCTGATTTTTATCGACCTCGACCATTTCAAGAGCGTGAACGACACACACGGCCACTTGATGGGTTCGAAGCTGCTCAGCGAAATCGGCACGGCCATCAAAGAAAAGTGCCGCTTGATTGACCTCGCGTTTCGCTACGGCGGGGACGAATTCGTCGTCCTCCTTCCGCAGACGTCGAAAGAGAACGCGCTGGGCGTCGCGCGACGCCTTCACAAGCTGATTCGCGAGGCGGTCTGGCTGAAAGAGCCCGGATTGAACGTTCACCTTACTGCGAGCGTAGGCGTAGCCTCCTACCCCACGGATTCCCGAACCAAGGCCGAGCTATTGCACCTGGCGGACGAGGCCATGTACCTCGTCAAGAACACCTCGCGCGACTGCGTGGCCGCCGCGGGCATCGGCCTCCTTCCGCATCAGTAAATTCTGTTCTCCCGTCTGCTGCGCACAGCTCGGTGGGGAAGAAAATTTCCACAGCTCGCACCGCGCACCTTGATTCACCCCTCTCGCCATGTTAGGCTGCGCACGGTTTCTCCTCTGTGTCCAATACACATCTCGGGAGCGCGGGGGCGAGCGAGGACGCATGTCCTATGAAGCGCTGGGAATGATCGAGACCAAAGGGCTCGTGGGCTCGATTGAAGCAGCCGATGCCATGGTGAAGGCCGCCAACGTGATCCTGATCGGCAAGGAATACATTGGCGCGGGATACGTCACCGTGATGGTTCGTGGGGACGTAGGCGCTGTGAAGGCCGCCACCGATGCAGGCGCCGCAGCCGCGCGCCGCGTGGGAGAGCTTGTCGCCGTTCACGTGATTCCGCGGCCACACGAGCTCGTGGAAAAGATTCTTCCCGGGGGCGGCCAGCCTCCGGCAGTCAGGAAGTAGCCGGGCCGACGCCGTCGCCCGGAACGCTCCACATCGGCGTTTCCGAACTGCGATACGCTGAAGCCCCATCAGGTATGGTTCTTTGAGCCTTCGCGACAGCGACCTGATTTCCATCCAGGAAGCCCGCCAAGCCGTCGAGCGGGCGAGCGGAGCCCAAAAGAAGTTCGCCGCATATTCCCAGGAACAAGTGGATGCCGTTGTCGAGGCCTGCGCCGAAGCTGCGACCGCTGCCGGTGAGCAGCTTGCGCGCATCGCCGTCGAAGAGACCGGCTACGGAAACGTCCCCGACAAAATCCTCAAGAATCGTCTCGCTTCTGTGGAGGTTCCACGCGCGATTCGCGGGATGAAGACGGTTGGAATCATTCGCGAGGATCGCGAAAAGAAAATTCTGGAAATCGGCGAGCCCGTCGGCGTGGTTGCCGCCGTGCTTCCCTCGACGAATCCGACCTCGACGGCGATTTATAAGACGCTGATCTCGCTCAAGGCGCGCAACGCGGTGGTTTTGAGCCCCCATCCGAGCGCGATGCGCTGCATTTGCGAGACCGCCAGAGTTTTGATCCGCGCGGCGCTGAAATCGGGCGCGCCGGAAGGATTGGTGATCTGCCTCAATCATCCGACCACGCAGGGCACGCAGGAGCTGATGCGCCATCGCTTGACCGGCGTGATTCTTGCCACGGGCGGCCCGGGCCTGGTCCGCGCAGCATATAGCTCAGGAAGGCCCTCCTATGGTGTCGGCCCCGGGAATGTCCCTGCGTTCATCGAACGAACCGCCGACGTGCGAAAAGCAGTCGCGGACATTTTCGCCGGCAAAACTTTCGACTACGGCACGATCTGTTCTTCGGAGCAGGCCATCGTCGTGGAAGAAGCGGTCCGAGAACAAGCGCTCGAAGAGTGCCGCAGGCAGGACGCGCATTTTCTTTCCGCGGAAGAAATTCGCCGTCTCGGCGAAATGATTTTTCGGGGCGAATCATCCGCAGCCAATACAAAAATCGTCGGTCGCCCCGCAACGACGATCGCAGAGTTGGCCGGAATCAAAGTGCCGGCATCGACGCGCGTGCTCATCGCCGTGCTCGAAGGCGTGGGGCACGAATATCCGCTCTCTGCCGAAAAACTGTCTCCCATCCTCGCGTTTTATTCGGCGGCCAATCTGGCTGCCGGCATCGAGCGATGCCAGCAACTGCTCCGATTCGGCGGGCTTGGCCACACCGTCTCGATTCACTCGCAAAATGAGGCTGCCGTGAAGCAGTTCGGCCTCGCCGTTCCGGCGTTCCGGGTGATCGTCAACACATCGTCGGTGCATGGCTCGATCGGCTATTCGACGAATCTTTTTCCCGCGATGACGCTCGGTTGTGGCTCACCGGGCGGCAACATCACCTCCGACAACATTGGCCCGCAACATTTGCTGAACATTAAGCGCGTCGCGTGGGAATCGCGCGCGATCGAGCACCGCACGATCCCGGCGAGCCAGCGGCTTTCTGCTTCCGGCTCGCGCGAGGCCGACGCTTCGCGGCCTCCGGTGGTCGCGGCAGCTGCTGCCATCGTCGCTGCGGCCACTGGAACCGCCGGTGTCCCGGATCGTCAGACGATTGCTCGCATCGTGGAACAGGTGTTCACGGCTCGCGGCATTCCCCGCGGCGGTGCTGTGAAGTCCGAGCCTGTCTCACCCGCACCTGTCGTCTCGGCCGCAAGCCACGCCGCGGCGTCGAGCGCTTCTTTCGCTGCCGCGGCAACGATCGGACCAAGCAGCCCGCCAGCTTCTCCCATGAAATCGCCTGCGCCGCCGATCCGCGTTGTGGAATTTGTGAGCGAGGACGATGTGCGCTCAGCGCTTTCCCGCGGCGAAAAAATATTCCTCGGTCCGAAGACGATTATCACGCCGTCCGCTCGCGACCTTGCTTCGGAACACGATATCTTCGTGATGACCCACGAGGCTCCCGCCACGACGCAAAAACCGCGCCGCGATTGAAGCCGTTGCGCGAACGGTGACCGCGATGCAGTTGTGCCCCGATAACCCCTCGCCTATACTCGGCTTCTAAGCCACGAGGGAGCGTTCGTATTGCGAAATCAGGAAGCGGCGCGTTATGCGCGTTGGGCGGCGATGTCCGCCGGGGTGATCGCTTTGATTGTCGTGGGTGTGTATGCGCGCCGCATCGTCCGCGAGACTCGTGCGCGCCGGTCAGCGCCGCCTTCGGTTCCCAGCACCGTGCAGCAAAAATCCGCCGAATTTTCTTTCTCCAAAGTCGAGCAGGATCGCACGCTTTTCACCGTTCGTGCTTCGCAAGCCACGCAGTTCAAGGATCAGAATCGCAGTTTGCTCGAGGACGTCTGGGTCACGATCTATGGCCGTGACGGGAATCGCAACGACAACATTCACACGCGCGAGTGCAGCTACGAGCCGAAAACGGGAAACATCCGTTGCGAGGGCGAGGTCCAGATTGATCTGCAAGGTGCGAGTCCTACGCCCGGCAAGCCCGCCGAAAAATCACTTGAGGTGAAGACACGCAATCTCACGTTCAACCGTGGGACCGGCGTGGCCTCCACAACCGATCCCGTGGATTTTCATTTTCCCAATGGTCAGGGCCACGGCGTGGGGTTGACGTACCAATCGACTGACGCAATCGTGCGCCTCGAGCATTCAATCCAGATGGATCTTTCGCCTTCGGAGCGCTCGGGCGGCTTGCCCGTAGCCGCCGAAGGAAGCAGTCTGGAGATTCGCCGCAATCAACACGTAGCTGTGCTGGATGGTCCGGCGACCGTGAAGCAAGGGAATCGCGAGCTTACTGCTGAGAAAATAACTGTCGAGCTGGACACGGATTTTCGCGCGCGCCACGCCGTCGCGAGCGGCCATCCCACGGTGCGCATTGGCGAGCAAACCGCAACGCTCACGGTGACTGCCGGCGTGCTCGAAGCTTTCCTCGATCCCGCAGGCTGGATCGAGCGCATCGTCGCCGATGGACACATCATGGCAGAGCGAGTGTCACCCACGGGCACTGACCACTTCTCGGCCGCGCGCACCGAATTCAATATGCAACCGCAAAAAAATGTCGTCCGTGAAATGTTGGCAACGGGCAGCGTGACAGGAGATTCACAGCAAGGCGCCGATTCACGCTCATTGAAAACCGATTCACTGCGCGTGAAGTTCGCCCCCGCGCTCCAAGTGGACCAACAGCGCATCCTCTCCGCCGAGACGCTCGCTCCCGCGACGATCGAAACAAAGACGGGCCAGGAAACGACTACTCTTCACGCCCCGAAATTCGTGACGCAATTTGGGAGCACGGGCCGCCTCGATAAACTCTTCGGCCACTCCGGAGTTCAGATCCGCAGGCAACTCGGCGCCGCTGCCCCTCAGGTGACCTCGGCGGCAGAGCTGGCCGCGACGTTTCGGCCAGATGGGCAATGGGACACGCTCGACGAGACGGGGAATGTCCGTTTCCAGCAATCGGATCGGCAGGCTTCTTCGGCGCGAGCCCGCGTCGTCGCTTCGACCGGCACGATTACAATGGAGGGTTCGCCCGTTCTGTCCGACTCGTCGAGCCGCACGACCGCCTCGGGCGTCAACATCAACCAGAACACCGGCGAAATTCATGCGACAGGAAATGTCATCTCGACGTATCTCTCCAACCAGGATAACTCCGTGAGTCTCGGTTCCGGCCCCGCGCATATTTCGGCCGACACACTCACGGGTTCGTCCAAATCTGGCGACGCCACTTACGTGGGCCACGCGCGACTTTGGCAGGGGGAGTCTGTCCTCGAAGCCAATAAGATTGAAGTTTGGCGCGACGAAAAGAAGATGCGCGCCACGGGGAGCGTTGTCGCGGTTTTCCCTCAGGCGTCCTCTCAGGCTGCGACCTCTCCGAGCCAGGCCGCCAGCCACACTTCAGCCCCGACTCTGTGGGAGATCCATGCGCCTTCATTGATCTATTGGAGTGATGTGGGGAAGGCGCATCTCGAAGGAGGCGTCACCGCCAACTCCCAGCAGGGGTCGCTTACGTCGCAGAAAATGGACGTCTTTCTGGGTCCTGCCGTGCCCGCGCAAGGGGCCTTGGGGGCCACGTCCTCCTCCCGGCCCTCTGGGTCCAAGGCCAACTCCTCTACCCCCACAGGTGCCTCTGAGGGTGCAGCGGGGGCCTCGGGAGGGCGCCAATTAAACCGGGTGCTGGCTCAGGGCGACGTCCTGGTCTGGCAGGCGGATCGCCAGGGATCCGCGGAGCAGGCGGAGTACACCGCTTCGGATGGTAAATTCGTGCTTTCAGGCGGCCGGCCGACGCTAACCGATGCTGCCAGGGACACAACCACGGGCCATTCGTTGACCTTCTTTGTGGCGAATGATACGATTTTGGTTGATTCGCAAGAGGGTTCGCGCACACTGACCAAGCACCGGGTTGAGAAATGAACCGGAATGTTGAAACTCCAAGCGGCCGATCTGAGCAAGGCCTACCGAGGCCGGAAGGTCGTCGATGAGGTCAGCCTGGAGATTCAACAGGGCGAAGTGGTTGGGCTGCTCGGGCCGAACGGCGCAGGAAAGACCACGACGTTTTATATCCTGGTCGGCCTGGCGCGTCCGGACTACGGGCGTGTCTTACTGGACGGCGAGGATATCACCGACCTCCCCATGTATCTGCGGGCCCGCAGCGGCATAAGCTACCTCCCCCAAGAGCCCTCGGTCTTTCGGAAACTGACGGTCGAAGAGAATCTCCTGGCGGTTTTGGAGACGCTTCCGCTGACCTCTGAGCAGAGGCGTGATCGTGTCGAGGAGCTATTGTCACAAATGGGACTTGAGGGCGTGCGATACAGCCAAGCCTATGTGCTGTCGGGCGGTGAACGCCGGCGGCTTGAGATTGCGCGTTCACTCGTCCTCTCGCCGTCCTTTATCCTTCTCGACGAGCCATTTTCCGGAATCGACCCACTGACTGTGGTGGACATCCAGAAAATCATCGCGGATTTGAGCGCCGCCGGAATCGGCGTGCTCGTGACCGATCACAACGTGCGTGAGACCCTGGCGGTGACGACACGCGCCTACATCATCAACGACGGAAAGATTTTTCGAGCCGGAACGCCGGCGGACCTTTCGCGGGACGCCGACGTCCGCCGCGTCTATCTTGGGGAGAGCTTTCGGCTGAACTGAACCAAAATTTATGAACTTTTTATCGCCCAGACTGAACCTTCGCGTGGCCCAAAGGCAGATCCTCACGCCCGGCCTCGTCCAGATGGTCAGCGTGCTGGCGCTCAATCGTCTCGAGCTGCGCGAAATGATCAATCAAGAGATCATGGCGAATCCCGTGCTCGAAGAAGTGGCCGAAGACGGCGTGGCGTCGGATAGTTATACCGATGAGACTTTCCTCAAGGCCGAGACGGAAAAAGTTCCCGAAAATGAGGCAGCGAATCCTTTTGATGAATTCGATTTCGGCTCGTTCTTCACGCAATATCTCGATAGCGGCGCGGAACGCATCGCCAAAAGCGAACGCGAGGAAATCGAAAAGCCTTCGTTCGAGAAGTTCGTGTCTTCTCCGCAAAGTCTCGCCGACCATTTGACCTGGCAATTGAGCGTCAGCATCTGCACTGAAACCGTGCGAAAAATCGCCGAATCCATCGTCGGGAATCTCGACGAAAACGGATATCTCACCGCGACGCTCGAGGAAATCGGCCAGGGCGGCGAATATTCGGTGGATGACATCGAAGAAGCGCTCGCCATGGTGCAAGAGTTCGATCCGCCGGGTATTGCCGCGCGCGATTTGCCGGAATGCCTGATGATGCAGCTCAAGGTGATCGATCCGCAAAACACGCTGGCGCAGCAAATCGTCGCCGAGCATTTGAAGCTTTTGCAGAATAACCAGCTCAAGGAAGTCGCGCGCGCCCTGAACCGGCCCGTCGAGCTGGTGAAGCGCGCCGTGGACGTCATCAAACGCCTCGATCCTAAGCCCGGGCTGCGCTACAACAAGACCGAACCCCGCCTGGTCGAGCCCGATGTCCAATTCCGCAAGGTGGACGGCGAGTGGCAGGTGTTCCTGAACGACGATGACTTGCCGCAGTTGCGTTTGAGCGCCACGTATCGCCGCCTGCTGGTGCGCGATGCCGCCGATCGCGACGTCCGCAACTACGTCAAAGAGCGCTTCACCGCCGCCATCCAGTTGATGAAAAATATCGAGCAGCGCAAGCACACTATCCAGCGCGTCTGCCAGTCGATCCTGCGGCGCCAGGGCGAGTTCCTCGATTATGGTCCGGATCACCTGCGTCCCATGATGATCAAGGAAGTCGCCGAAGAAGTGGGCGTGCATCCTTCCACGGTCAGCCGCGCCGTCGCCAACAAATACGTGCACACGCCGCAAGGCGTGCTGGAGCTGCGCTACTTTTTCTCCGAGTCCGTCAACGGGCCACAGGGCAGCGACATGTCGCTACTCTCCTTGAAGCGGCGCGTCAAAAAGATGATTGAAGACGAAGATGCAACTCACCCGCTTACCGACGAACAGATCACCAAGAAACTGAGCGAGGAAGGCATTCACGTCACTCGCCGCACCGTAGCTAAGTATCGCGAAGACCTTCGCATCCCCAGCACCCACCGCCGGCGGGTGAAGGCGTAGCCGCCCTCTCCCGTGACACGCCACGCCCGGAATCGAACCTCGCGCCAGCTTGTAGTCCTCACGGGCTTATCGGGTTCGGGCAAAGGGTCCATCCTGAAGACCTTCGAAGATCTGGGGTTCTATTGCGTGGACAATCTTCCAGTAGCGCTCATTCCCACGTTCGGCGAACTCTACGGCGAGGGCGTTGAAATCGAGCGCGCCGCACTGCTCGTGGACGCGCGCGAAGGCGAGCACATCGAAAAGTTGCCCGCGATCTACCGCCAACTGACGAGCGAGCATCCCGCGACGCTCGTATTCATCGAAGCGAGCGACGAAGCCTTGCTCCACCGGTTCAGCGAAACCCGGCGCCCGCATCCACTCGGCAAGGACGGTTCAATCTCCGATGGAATTCGCGAAGAGCGCCGCCGCATGACGCCGATCAGGCGCCTCGCGGACGTCATCATCGACACGACGAAATTCAACGTTCACGAGCTGCGCCAGTTCATCATCGATCGCTTTCAGAATCCGGGACGCCGCCCGCTGCTCGTTTCCGTGGTCAGCTTTGGGTACCGCTACGGTATTCCCGCCGATGCGGACTTGGTTTTCGATGTGCGCTTCCTCCCGAACCCCCACTTCGTTCCCCGTCTCCGCCCGCTTAGCGGCAGGGATGCGCGTGTCGCTCGTTACATCCGTTCGTTTCCGCAGACCGGCGAGTTTTTGCGGCGCATCGAGAGTCTTTTGACCTACCTGATCCCGCACTACATCAAGGAAGGGAAGAGCTATCTCACGATCGCTATCGGATGCACGGGAGGGCGGCACCGTTCGGTCGCGCTCGCCGAAGTGATTCGCCGGGCTCTGAAGAAAAAGGGGTATGCGGCAAAAGTGGTGCATCGCGATCTGGACAAGTCGGTGGCTTGACTTTTCCTCATCGTAAACCTAGCGTTGAGAATTTCTGCCGGGGGTAGAGGAAGGAATGGAAGGCATTCCGCGCGCAAAACACGGGAGCGAACTCCGGCGCTTGCTGCGTTATTTGCGCCCTTATTCCGCGCTCTTTGCGACGGGAATTCTGTTGATGATGTTGATGGGGATCGTGGAAGGCCTCGTCGCCTTCGCCATCCGGCCGGCTCTCGACGTGGTCCTGAATCCCCAATCCACGGTCCAAAAGCTTGTCCTCTTTCAAATCCCCTGGAAGGGCGACACGATTTATTTGAATTCCTTCGTGCCTTCGCGCATTCACCATGTTTGGAGCGTTTTCGCTGTCGCACTCATCCTGCTATTCCTCGTCAAAGGCCTGGCGGAATTTTTTGGCGGCAACCTGATCGAATATGTCGGGCTGTCCGGCGTCACCGATCTTCGCAATCAGGTGTATGGAAAGCTGGTGCAGCAGCCCGTCGGTTTTTTTCACGATAATCCGGTGGGGCGCGTGATGAGCGCCGTGATCAGCGACATCGAGCAACTTCGTAGCGTATTTTCGGATTTCCTGGTGGACTTCTTCCGCCAAATTTTTTCGCTCGTCGCTTTCGTCTGCGTTCTTCTGGTTGTGGATTGGCGCATGGCCGTCGGCGCGGCCGTTCTCATTCCCCTGATCCTCTATCCCGTCGCAAAATTCGGCCGGCGGATTCGCCATTCCTCCGAGAAGAGCCGCTCGCGCCTCGCCGATCTCAGCCAGATCCTGCAGGAAACGATTAGCGGCAACCGCGTCGTAAAGGCATTTGGGATGGAAGGATTCGAGATTCGCAAGTTCCGTGAAACTTCCCGCAAGCTTTTGCGCGAAAACATGCGCTGGGTCCGCGCCTTCCTTTTGACTTCACCGATTATGGACATGGTCGGCGCCGCCGTTCTCTGCATGATCCTGCTGTACGCCCGCGGCGAAATCAAAATCGGGCGGCTGACGATCGGAATGTTCGGCGCCTTTACCTTCGCTCTTTTCAAGGCCTACGAGCCGATCAAGCACATCAGCAATATCTATCAGCTCTTCCAGCAGGCGCTCGGCGTCTCGACGCAGGTCTTCGCGTTCCTCGCGCTGCCCGAAGAGGAGATGGAAGCGCCGGGGGCGCAGCCGTTGCCACGCTTTGCGGGCTCCATCGAATTTGACGCCGCGAGCTTCGTGTACGACGACGGTGGCCCGCTCATCCTGAAGAGCATCGATTTGAAGGTTTGCGCCGGCGCTGTGGTCGCGATTGTCGGCTCGAGCGGCGCGGGGAAAACGACGCTCGTGAATTTATTGCCGCGTTTTTACACCGCGACGTCCGGCGCCGTCCGCATTGACGGCCACAATTTGCGTGACGTCACGTTGCGCTCCCTGCGCGAGCAAATGGCCATCGTCACCCAGGAAACGATTCTCTTCAACGACTCCATTTGGAACAATCTGTGCTACGGTCGCCCGGACATGCCCGAAGCCAAGGTGATCGCCGCAGCGCAAGCCGCCATGGCGCACGATTTCATCGTACAAATGCCCAAGGGTTATCAGACGATCATCGGCGATCGCGGCCAGCGGCTCTCTGGAGGGCAGCGGCAGCGCCTGGCGATTGCGCGCGCGCTGCTGAAAGATGCGCCCATTCTCATTTTGGACGAAGCTACGTCGGAACTGGACTCCGAATCGGAAATGCTGGTGCAGAGAGCTCTGAACAATCTGATCACCGGGCGCACCGTTTTCGTCATCGCCCACCGGCTCTCCACCATTCGCCGCGCCGACATGATCGCGGTTATCGATGGCGGCACGATTCGCGAGCGCGGCACGCATGAAGAGCTTATCGCCCGAGGCGGAATCTACGCCCGGCTTTATGACATGCAATTCCGCGATGCCGAACCGGCAACGCGCGTGGCCGGCCCGATGTGAACATGACCAGCGCTCAATACCAACCCGCTCCCGCTAATCCCTCGAAGGGCCGCACGGCGGGCTTACGCTCGATGACCGGCTACGCGCAGGCGCAGGCGCTCGAAAATGGCTGGACCCTGCGCGTCTCCGTCCGCAGCGTCAATCACCGCTTCCTTGATTTGCACTTGCGCGTTCCCGATGGTTTCGAACCGATCGAGCCGCGCATTCGCCAGATCGTCCGCGAACGCGTCCGGCGCGGCCATCTCGACGTCACGATCCACCACGACCTGGCGGGGCCCGCCGCCGTCGGAGTCAACCAGGCGGTTGCGGCCGCTTACCTCGAGGCCGTGAACTCGCTTCGAAAGCAATTCGGCATCTCGACCGAGCCGGACCTCGCTTCCATTCTTCGCCTTCCGGGAGTCATCGGGCCGCCGGCAGCGTCGCTCGAAGAAGAGATGGAACACCTGGAGGCCAGTGTGTCCCGCTGCTTGGTCGAATCGCTCGAAAAACTGGACCGCATGCGCGAGGCCGAGGGGAATCATCTGCGACAAGAAATGTGCGGGCGTCTGGAAAGCATCGCAAGCCTCGCGGGACAAGCCGAGAGTCTCGCCGAACGCGCCCGTCCCGCTTTTGCCCGCCGCCTCGAGACTCGATTGAAAGAACTCCTCGGCGAAGGGCAGATCGATATGGGCCGCCTCGCGCAGGAAGCAGCGCTAGCCGCGGAACGCAGCGACGTTTCCGAAGAACTCTCGCGCCTCCGGAGCCACGTGCAGCAATTCACGCTGCTTCTTTCCGGCGCGTCCGATGTGGGCAAGAAGCTCGATTTCCTACTTCAGGAAATGCAACGCGAAACCAATACGCTGCTCTCGAAGACTCCGGGAAATGAAGCGGAGGGCCTTGAAATCACGCGGCTCGCGCTCGAACTCAAATCCGAAATCGAAAAATTGCGGGAACAGGTGCAAAACATCGAATGAGCGCTTCGGAGCCTCTCGTGCTGATTGTTTCCGGGCCCTCGGGTTCGGGGAAGTCCACGCTGGTGGAGAAGATTTTGGAGGTGCCCGGCACGATGCTGTCGGTTTCGTGTACCACCCGCCAGCCGCGCAAGACGGAAACGAACGGCAAGTGGTACAATTTCGTCTCCGAATCCGAATTTCAGCAGATGGCGGCCCGGGGCGAGTTTCTGGAGTACGCTCAAGTGTTCGGAAAAAATTGGTACGGGACGCCGCGCAAATGGCTCGAGGAAGCGTCGGCGAAGCGAAAAGATCTGGTGCTCGAAATTGACGTGCAGGGCGCGCTGCAGGTGAAGCAGAAGGTACCCGGAGCGGTCGCTGTTTTTGTTCTCCCGCCCTCGCGCGCCGAGCTGGAACGGCGCATCCGGGCTCGCGGGCAGGATTCGGAGGACGAAATCGGGCGCCGACTCGAGCGCGCGAAGCAGGAGATGCTGAGTTACAGCAGCTACGACTTCGCCATTATCAATGACGATGTCGAGCGCGCCGGCCGGGAAGCGCAAGCGATTGCGAGCGGCTCGCGTTGCCGGGTAACTCGGAACGAAGAACGGATCCGTGAAATTCTGAATTCCTTTGGAGGCTGACGTTCCTATGGCTGTTTTCAACCAGGCACCCGAGAGCCAGTTTGCCTACGTCGTGGTCGTCTCGCGGCGCGCCCGCCAGTTGATGATTGGTGGCCGCCCGCTGCTCGATAATCCGAGATCGCGCAAGAACACGCGCATCGCCGAAGAGGAACTCGAAAGAGGGCTTCTCGAATATTCCACGCCGGACCTCCCCGAGGGATCGGAAGAGAAGGATGGAAAGCGGCGGAAGTCGTAAACCGCCGCGGGCTCGATGAAGATTGCGCTGGGCGTTACCGGAGGCGTGGCCGCTTACAAAGCGGCTGAGCTCGTCCGCCGCCTGCAACAGGAAAAACTGGACGTGCAGGTGGTGATGACGCGCGCCGCGCAGGAATTCGTCACGCCTCTCACGTTCGCCGCGCTCACCGGCCAAAAAGTGATTACCGACATGTTCAGCGCCGGCGACGCTGCGCCAGCAAACGTGGAAAGCGCGATCGAGCACATCGCCGTGGCGCAGCGAATCGATCTCCTGCTGGTCGCGCCGGCCACCGCGGACGTTCTGGGAAAATTTGCTCACGGAGTCGCTGGCGATTTTCTCACCACGCTTTATCTCGCGACGAAAGCCCCCGTCATGGTCGCTCCGGCGATGAACGTCAACATGTGGGAGCACCCCGCGACCCAGGAAAATCTTGCTATCCTGCGCGCGCGCGGCGTCCATGTGGTGGACCCGGACGAAGGGTATCTCGCCTGCGGGATGACCGGCGCGGGCCGTCTGGCTTCGACCGAAGCTATCGCTCAAAAAGTATTCGACCTTCTTGGACTGCGGCGCGACTTCGCGGGCCAGACCGTCCTCATCACTGCCGGGCCTACTTGCGAGGATCTCGATCCGGTGCGTTTCCTCACCAACCGGTCTTCCGGAAAGATGGGTTACGCATTGGCGGACGCTGCGCATCGCCGTGGCGCCCAGGTGGTGCTCGTCAGCGGGCCCACCGATCTGAAAATTCCCGAGGGCGTGGATTGGGTCCCGGTGCGCGCGACCGAGGAGATGCGTCAGGCCGTGCGCGACCGCGCTGCGGAAGCAAGCATCATCATCATGTCCGCTGCCGTGTCGGATTATCGTCCCGCCCGAGCGCAAGAAATGAAAATGAAGCGCGGCGATGACCGCGTCACTCTCGAGCTGGAGCCGACACCGGATATTCTCGCCGAGCTCAGCCGCGAAAAAGGGCGGCGAGTTTTGGTCGGCTTCGCCGCAGAGACCGATCATCTCGCCGAGAATGCGCGCTCGAAGTTGGTGCGCAAGGGCGCGGACTTGATCGTCGCGAATGATGTCACCCAGGAAGGCGCCGGATTCGATACGGACACGAACATCGTCACGCTGTTTCTTCGCGGCGGCCGTGAAATCCCCCTGCCCAAGATGAGCAAATTCGAAGTCGCAAACCGCATCCTCGATCACGCCCTCGAAATTCAGAAGAGCTCCTAGCCCTCGCGCGCAGAACAATCCAAATCTGTGAGAGAATCTCCCGGCACGAAACGGGAGATTCAATGGACTCAAACAAGCTCGGTCGCGCGGAAGCGTGGCTCCGCTACTCCGAAGATCTCGGACTCGGCCCTTACTATCGCGATCGCGCATCACAGCAAACTGCGGCGCATGAGCCGGAAAAAGCTCGCGCTACTTCTCCCGTTCCCTCGCCCGCTCCTTCGCAGGCTGGTTCCGTGCAAGGCCCAGCGACTCCGCGCCGCGCGCCCGCGCCTCCGGCGGTCCCGTCGCACGCACTGAAGCCTGCCGCCGCAGCTCCCTTTGTCCCAGTCATGGCCGGCCGGTCTTTGTTTGAGGAGCGCATCGAAGGCGACACTCTCGAGCGCATCCGCGAAGATATCGGCGATTGCACGCGCTGCCGCCTTTCTCAGGGACGCACGAAGATTGTTTACGGCGTGGGAAACCCCAAAGCGGAGCTAGTATTCGTCGGCGAGGGTCCCGGCCACGACGAAGACGTGCAGGGCGAGCCGTTCGTCGGCCGCGCCGGAAAGCTCCTGACGCAAATGATCGAGGCCATGGGATTGCGCCGCGAAGACGTCTACATCTGCAACGTGGTGAAGTGCCGACCTCCCGAAAACCGCCTGCCAGAAAAGGACGAGATCGCCACGTGCTCACCGTTTCTCCTTCGCCAGCTCGCCGCAATCCAGCCGAAAGTGATTTGCTGTCTGGGCGCTTGCGCGGCGCAGACGCTGCTCGAGACCAATCAGGGAATTTCCCGCTTTCGCGGCCAGTGGTTTGATTTTCGCGGCGCGAAATTGATCTCGACCTACCACCCCGCCTATCTTCTCCGCAATCCGAGCGCTAAGAGCGAAGTCTGGAAGGACCTGCAAAATGTGATGGCCTTCCTCGGGCTTCAGGCGAAGCGCAAATAGCGTTTATTCCACGGGACAATATTCTTTGGACATCATTCTTGGATTAACGGGTGCAATTACGTGGGGCATGGCAGATTTCGCGGCGCGCTTCGCCGCCCGGCGCGTCGGCGCATACCGAACGCTTTTCTTCATGCAATTCTTCGGATTCCTGGCGCTGACGACGTACTTGAAGTGGACGCATGGGTTCGCAAGCGGCATCGCGCCGGGCTGGCAGCCTTGGGCGCTCGCAGCCGGCGCGGGCTTGCTGAATGTGACCGCCTCGCTTGCTCTCTACCATTCTTTTGAGGTCGGCGTGATGAGCATCGTCGCTCCGGTCTCGTCGAGCTATCCGGCGCTGACAGTTGCCCTCGCGCTCGCGAGCGGTGAGCGCGTGCTCGCGCTTCGTGGGGCTGGAATTGCCATCACGCTTGTCGGCGTCGCACTCGCCTCCACATCGTTTGCGCCGGCTGCCGGCGTCGAGCCGAACGGCGGCGCGGCTTCTTCCAAAGCCCACTTGTCGAAAGGTGTTGGCTGGGCCGTCGTTTCAGCAATTCTCTTCGGGCTGCTTTTTTGGGTCCTTGGTTTCAAAGTCGTACCGCTCGTAGGAAGCACGGTATCCGTTTGGGTGATTCGGTTGACGTCGTTCTCGACGCTTGCGCTGGTTGCTGCGCCGGCTCGTCAGAGTCTTCGCCTTCCGCACGGCAATGTTTGGTGGTTGCTGGCAGCCGTGGGCTTCATGGACACGGCCGCGTTCATCGCCAATAACGCCGGCCTCAAAACCGGCCACGTGTCCGTCGTCAGCGTCCTCGCGTCGCTTTACGGGGCTGTGACGGTCCTGCTCTCTTGGATTTTTTTGCGCGAGCGGCTCGAACGCAGTCAGTGGCTCGGCATCGCGCTCATTTTTGCCGGCATCGTCCTCGTCAGCATCTAGCCCGCGCGATGACCGCCTCATGTCACCTGCTGCTACACTATTGCGTCGCCCCGAAACCCATGCCCCAACGCTACTGTGATGTCGCGCTTCCGGTTCCTCTGCGCTCGGCGTTCACCTACGCTGTGCCCGCTGCGCTCAACGGCGAAGAACTCGTCGGGCGGCGCGTTGTGGTCCCGTTCCGCAATCGCCCGATGGTTGGCGTGGGTCTCGCCGTCACCGACCACGCGCCGGACGTCCCGCGCGTCAAGGAAATCGCAGAGCTGCTCGATCCGCTTCCGGCGCTCCCTCCGAAGCTCATCGAGCTGGGCCACTGGATCAGCCGCTACTATCTTGCGCCGCTCGGTGAAGCGTTCCGCGCCATTCTTCCGCCGGAAATCGAATTGCGCCACGACCGTGAATACTGGCTCACGGACGCGGGGCGCGCCTACATGCAGGATCTCACCACGGCCACAGAGAAGACCGATGTCGAATCCGCCGAGCTCGACCTATTGCGCCGTCTCGATGTCGCGGGCGAGCCTGCGCCTTCGGCGCGCATCCGCCGCTCGGAAGGCGGTGCATCCGCTGCGGAGAGGCTGATTCGCCGCGGGTGCCTCGGAGCGCACAAAGTGGCGCACCGTCGCCGGACGAAAATGCAAAAGATTGTCGCCTGGAACTCCGCAAACATGGAACCCGTTTCCAGCGCAGCGGAAGAAAGAATCCGCGAAGTCCTCGCCACCACGCGCGGCCCGATGCCCCTCGGCCTGCTGACGGAAAAGGCGCAAGCCTCGCGCGCAATTGTCCAGCGCCTCGAGAAAAAAGGACGCCTATTGACCTGGGAAGAGCCATTGACAGCGGAAGAAGATCCCTGGGAATCACAATTCACACCGTCGGCAAATGTCTTGAACGCCGAGCAGCAGCATGCCCTTGGCGAAATCTGGCGCTGGCTCGTGGCGGGTGAATTCACGGCGGGTTTGCTGCACGGTGTGACGGGCAGCGGCAAGACGGAAGTGTATCTCGGCGCGATTGAAGCCGCGCTCTCGCGCGGCCGCACCGCGATTGTGTTGGTCCCCGAAATCGCGCTGACGCTCTGGCTCGGCCGCCTGGTGCGTGCGCGATTCGGTGCAGGCATCGCCGTGCTGCACAGCAGCTTGCCGGAAATCGAGCGGGCTCGCGAGTGGTGGCGCGTGCGACATGGAGAGGCGCGCGTCGTCGTCGGAACCCGCTCCGCCGTCTTCGCGCCGCTCGAAAATCTCGGTCTTATCATCGTGGACGAGGAGCAGGAGGCGAGTTACAAGCAAGAGGAGGCCCCGCGCTACAACGGTCGCGACACCGCGATTTATCGCGCTCGTCTCGAGGGCGCGGTCGCCCTACTTTGCTCCGCCACGCCATCGCTCGAGACTTACCACAACGCCCGCGCCGGAAAATTTCGCCTGCTCGAACTTACGTCCCGTGTGGAGAATCGTCCGCTCGCCGAAGTGCACATCGTGGATTTACGCGAAGAATTTCGCCAGCGGCATCGCGGGTCGCCCGTTTCCGCGAAGCTGGGCGAAGCCATCGCGCTGCGGCTTGAAGAAGGAACTCAGGCGATGGTTTTGATCAATCGCCGGGGCTATTCGTGGTCGCTTCTGTGCCGTGGCTGCGGCGCATTCGTGCAATGCCGCGACTGCAGCATTGCGCTCACGTATCACAAAAGCCGCCAGCGGCTCGAATGCCACTACTGCGGCTTTTTCTTGCGCCCGCCGAAACAATGTCCGAAGTGCAGCGCGGAATACATGTATTTCGTGGGCGATGGCGCTGAGCGCGTGGAAGAGAGCTTGCGTGAGCAATTTCCGAAAGCCCGCATCGCGCGCCTGGACCGCGACACGGTGCGCACGAAGCACGAATATCAGCAAGTGCTCGGCGCGTTTGCCAAGGGCGAGATTGACGTCCTCGTCGGAACGCAAATGGTGGCCAAGGGCCATGATTTTCAGCGCGTCACCTTAGTCGGCGTCGTTGCCGCCGATCTCGCGCTGGGTCTCCCGGATTTTCGCGCGGCCGAGCGGACATTTCAGTTGTTGACTCAAGTGGCAGGGCGCGCAGGCCGCGGCGAGCTTTCCGGCGAAGTCCTCGTCGAGACGTATTACCCGGAGCACTACGCGATTCAATATGCCGCGCGGCAGGACTATGCTGCGTTCTACGAAAAGGAAGCGCACTTCCGCCGCATGCTGCACTATCCGCCGTTCACGGCGCTGGCGAGCGTGATCGTGCGTGACCGCAAAATCGAAAACGCCATTCGCTGGTCCCGCGCGCTGGCCGGCTATTTCGCTCCGTTTGAAAATCACGGCGTGAAGATTCTCGGCCCCGCGGCGGCGCCTCTTGCGCGCCTGCGCCGCGATTTTCGATTTCAATTCGTCCTGAAATCGCCTCAGCGTTCCGCGCTCGCTCGCGCCCTCGCCGGCGCCCTCGATTTCTGCACAGCAAAAGAAATTCCGGAGGGTGCCGTGATTCTGGATGTGGATCCCACGAATCTGACCTGATGGACGGGGGGAAGCCCTTACGGATTTGTGGCAGGCCACGGCGTAAAGCATAAAATAAAAATCACAAGCGCGACCACAGCCCACGCCCGGCGGGATGGATCGAGCGGCTCCCAACGATCGAACAGCGGCGGGTGCCGGAATCGCAGCGACAACACGACTAAAATGACGCCCCAGATTATCCAGCCGCGCCAGCAAAAGACTCCCAGCATCACCAATCCCAATGCCACGGCCAGCGAGATGCGCCGGTGCCGGTCGCTCGCGAGACTGTACACCAGGTGCCCGCCGTCGAGCTGCCACGCCGGAAGCAGATTCAATGCCGTGGCGAAAAGCCCGACCCATGCGGCGCGTCCCACGGGATGAAGCAGCAGCGCCGATGGGTCAACGCCCGGATGAAAGAGCGCCATCAGCATCCGCATCAATGGGGGGTTTCCGAAAAGAATTGCAGCATCCGCCTGCGCCCCCGGCACGACCTTCGAGGAGGCGATCGCAAACGCCATCGCCGGCACGGCAACGAGAAATCCCACCACAGGCCCCGCGATGCCCACGTCGAACAGCGCACGGCGCGTGGTGATCGGCGAGCGGATGCGAATAAATGCGCCAAAAGTGCCAAACAGTGTCGGAGCCGGGATGAAGTAGGGATAGCTCGCGTCAATCCCGTAGAATTTGCACGCGAAGTAATGACCCAGCTCGTGCGCCAGCAGGATTCCCAGCAGCGTAAACGAGAAGGGAATTCCCAGCAGGAGCAGGCGTGGATGCTCGATTGGATAGAGCATCATGACAAATGGATTCTCGTCCCCGGAAAATGGCTCCTGATTCTGCGCATACGACCTGACAAATTCCGAGCCGACTGCGAGTGTGGAAACAATCGTGAGGAGAAAGAGTATCAACGCGGGCCAAAGAGGGCGTCTTTGTGGCGAAGCCGGCGGAATTTCTTCGAGCGGCTGAAATTGCGCGTCCAGCACTTCCACCGGACCGCGAATATAGCCATTTCCATTGCCGTTGCTCATAAGGGTTGGATGCCCCGGCGCGAGAATGCGTTCCGGTGATCGAGAAGCGGCCTCAGCACCGCCGCCTCGCTCAGGCCTTGGGAGGAGTTGCAGGAAGCGACTGGAGTTCCTTGCCGGGCTTGAATCGGACGGCCTTTCCGGGCGGAATACTCACTTGCTGCCCGGTGCGCGGGTTGCGGCCGATGCCCGTCTTGCGCGGCTTGACGTTGAACACGCCGAAGCGCCGAAGCTCGATGCGTTCCCCGCGCCCGAGCGCGTTCTTCATGGCCTCAAAGACGGTTTCCACCGCCTGCTCGGCTTTCGTGCGAGTGATGTTGGTTTTCGATACTATGGCATTGACGATATCGAGCTTGATCACGAAACCCTCCAGCTTACGCGGAAGCCTATGCTAGACAGGGGGTTGCAGGTTGTCAAGCAGCACCGCGTGTAATAACATGCGCCGCTCCGGTTCGCGCGGAATTTGCCGCCGCGGTCGAGTCGCGGCCTTGCGCGGCGCGCTTTTTACATTCGGGAGGATTGCATGTCGGTGAAGTCGGACAAATGGATTCGTAGAATGGCGCTTGAGCATCGCATGATCGAGCCGTTTGAAGACCGACAGGTTCGCGACGGCGTGATCAGTTACGGAGTTTCGTCCTACGGCTACGACATGCGCGTCGCAGATGAGTTTCGCATTTTCACCAACGTCAATTCCTCGGTCGTAGACCCAAAAAATTTTGACGCGAAGTCCTTCGTCGAATTCAAGGGCCCGATCTGCATGGTGCCGCCGAATTCCTTCGCCCTCGGACGCTCGGTGGAATATTTTCGCATCCCGCGCAACGTGCTCACGATTTGCGTGGGCAAGTCCACGTATGCTCGCTGCGGAATTATCGTCAACGTGACGCCCTTCGAGCCGGAATGGGAAGGTTTCGTCACGCTCGAAATCAGCAACACCACTCCGCTCCCCGCCAGGATCTATGCCAACGAAGGGCTCGCCCAGGTGGTTTTCTTCGAGTCCGACGAGCAATGTGAAGTCTCCTACAAAGACAAAAAAGGGAAATATCAGGCCCAGCAGGGAATCGTCCTTCCGAAAATCTGATCCGCCGCGGCGGGCGAGAGATGGGCGCTATGACAATGCGGTGAGGTGGCCGTTCCTTCCTACGCGCGGGTCCGCGGAAGGCGGCTCGATTTCCAGTCCTTCGGGGGAGCAGTAATTCCCCAGAATGCGGGGGCGGGCTTGATGAATTCGACGGCCACTTGTGTCTTGCCCATAAAGCTCGGGCCTACCAAATTCACACGGCACAACAGTTCTTCCCCTGTCCTGAGATTCTGAAGAACGACGAATTCGTCGACGGCGACCTCGGTAGCGAGAAGCAGCAGCGCTCCGTGAGCGTTCACCACTAATGTTTCCGTCTTTTCCGTAACAGGGTGCTTTTCCACCGTCTGCGGACGCACCAGGACGGGGATTCGCATCTTCACGCGTTGACTGCGCCGACGCAGCTCCGGGCGCTCTTTTTGTGGGGGAGAGACGGCCATCCAATGACGGTAGCAATTCCGCGCCGGATTCTCAATGCGCGAAGTGAGCACTGTGTTAGGAATGACAATCTAAGGCTTATTCACTGCTTTTGCGCTCGTGTACGATTCGCGAAAATAACGCATGGGACAACCGGAGTGTGGTGGGAATAATTTACTAGAACTAGTACCCTCCGTACCCCCCTTGCTGCGCTGCCAAAACCACGATAAGCCCCTCTCCGCAAAGGCTTTCCAGAGTTTACCTCGATTTGGCATGTCCGTTGCCTTAACCACAAATGCCACTGTGAGTTAGGGCCATAGTTCCATACAGGGTCTACCCGATAGGAATAGACAGTGGTTCTCAATTAAATGATTGGGAAGGAGCTCAGTCATGAATCAAACGGCAGAAATGGAACGCCCGAAAATTGGCTTGCATGTCGTAAGAAAAGACGAGAATGCTCGTGAACAGCGGCTGCTTGAAAGGAGCATTGACGCACGGCTCCTGGAGTTGGAAGCGGTCGTCGCGGACCTGGTGGATGCCGCGGTCCCTTTGTTCAGGGCGGAAAAAAACGGCATTCGAGAAACATGGGAAGAACTGGCGGTAAAGGAAGCAACGCTGCGTTGGATTGTCCGAGTCGCGAAGCATTCCGAGGGCAGGGTTCGAGAGAGGTTGTTGCTGGATGTAGAGACCGCGCTCGATGATCTTGAGCGCACGGCTGACGGCATAGTGCGGAGTGCACCTGGTCATCACCTGATGCGGTGAGCCGTGCCCCATCACCGGCAAGCCCGATCGAGCTGGAGGTACGGCGATGAGTATTTTTGCAAGCTTCAACAGTGTGCTTCAAGTAGTTGCCGCTTTCTTGATCTTCGTGACGGGATATCTCGGACTCCTTCTTGCCATCCTCATTTGCATGGTCACGGCGAGATTCATTTGCGAAGGAGCCGCCCTTATCCGCGCCCACGCCCGTGTCAAGGAACCTCACGAAGCCAAGCTCCTTTACCACGGCCCATGTTAGGCGCCCTCATCCCCCACTGCTGCCCCGCGCCATATGGTGCGGGGCGGCCCGTCAGGATCTGTTCTCCGCACAGTGCGCTCTTTCCATCCTTGACTGTTTCACGATCTGAGCTATAAATACTTTTCTCACAATCCTTGTGGGTTCGCGGAGCAGTCGATGAGAGGCTTTTCGTCAAAGCACGCAGGCTTCTTGTTGTTTACACTCACGGCTGCAGTTCTCGTAGCGGCCCAGCAAACAGAAGGCCCGAAATATCCACCATGCCGGGCAAAGACCTGCGACCAAGACCTCAGTCACGATGCGGATCACCCAACGACCAAAAATGGCTGTACGGGTTGGTGCGCGGATGCTCCTCTTCGCATCTCTCCCACTCCCATCGAGGCGTGCGAGGGCGAATATATTGCTCACGTCAACGTGCGCTTGGAGAACGGAACGTTAGATAAGGCGGGGAACAATATCTCTGCTCGCGGCGGACAGATGGATTGGGATGATGGAACGACTCCGACGCCAATATTCGTGCCAGGGGCGGGGTTCGATCAGAATATTACGCACACCTACGTCACAGCGCGAACCTATTATCCGTCCGCGTACTACCGCGAGCAATACACTTACAGCGGCGACGGCTCGTGCTCGTTCGCGTGCCGAGTTCAGCAAGCCACCGTCGCTATCGTCTATTCGAAGACTTCTCCCGAGTGCGCCTCAGGTAAGTTTCAACCCACGCCCGAATCGCGGAAGCGCAAATTGGATGAGATGAACAAGTTTCGCGCCCTGCTAAAAGCGGCCGCCAAGTAGCGATATCCAAGTAGGACGACAAGAATCGTGCGAAGACCGCCGCAAACGGTCCGCGCCGGTTATTGCATTCACTCAGGAGCGAGCGGCGTGTTGCACACATGCCGATTTGCCAGACGGCGGTGCAGATCTTCTCGAAAGGGAATCGTTTGGGCACAAACTACCGGCTTTTCTGGGTGCTTTGCCTGCATTCGCGTAAAAATATGAGGCATGAATCGTCGCGTGCGGGCTGATGTTGTCGATGGAATTTTCGTGCTTGGCTTCGCGCTGTCCATGATGGCGGCAGCGAGCATTCTCTACGAAGTGCTGCGCATCATCGTAAAATCCTGGTAGTCCCTACCCGTTTCGAACACTCAAGGCTCTCTCGTCTCCCGAATTTGTGAGCGAGGGAGATGGTTTAGACCATTTATGTCTACGTTGAAACTAATCCGCCCCTTGCTGGAGGGCGAGAGATTCGTTGGACTGCGTGCGGGTGGATAATTTGGCTCGGTGGATACCGGACGCAAGCCCAATCTTGTGGAGAATCCAAATGCCGTACCAGTTGAAGTCGATCTCGTACCACTTCAGTCCGTGCCGGGCCGAGACAGGATAAGCGTGATGGTTGTTGTGCCACCCCTCGCCGAAAGTCAGCAGCGCCACCCACCAACTGTTGGTTGACAGATCCCGGGTATCAAAGCGGCGCGAACCCCAAATGTGTGTCGCGGAGTTGACGAGCCACGTCGCATGGAGTCCCACCACGATACGCAAAAAAATGCCCCACAACACGAAGGGCAAGCCGCCGATAGCGAGCAGCGCGAGCCCAAGGATAACTGTGGGCACAAAATGGTACTCCGTGATCCAGACGTGAAACTTGTCCTCAGCCAGATCGGGGACGTAGCGCTCGAGTGCCGAAGCGTCCTGGCGCATAGCATTGCCAACCAAGATCCAGCCCACGTGCGCCCACCACTTCCCATCGCGGGGAGAATGTGGATCGCCTTCCCTATCAGGGAATTGATGATGAATTCGGTGCGTCGTCACCCACAGGAGTGGGCCGCCTTCCAATGCAGTCACCGCACAAACCGTGAGAAAGTACTCGACCCATTTGGGAGTCTTAAATCCCCGATGCGTGAGCAGCCTGTGGTAACCCATCCCGATTCCCAGGCTACCCGCCACCCAGTATAAAAAGATTGCGACGAATAGCGCGTTCCAAGTGAAGAAGAAAAGTGCCGCCACTGCGCCAACGTGAAACAACATCATAAAAGTAGCGATTAACCAATTGAACCGTTTCTTACCGGCCTGATCTTGCCGCGAGCTATTGAATCGCAACGCACGCATATATGCTAAAGCTCCCGCCACCAGTGTGGGCGTCGGCGCAGAAGAAATCTGTCCCGAAAGACACACATTTCTCTTATTGCGTAAAACCCACGTCCGGGGCCGCACCGACATGAACTCTGCGTGATTCCATCGAGGTGATCGCTCCGATTCCGGTTGTCCCAGCCGTCATCTTTCCAAGTGGGGTATCTTCGCATTTCCATTTTATATTTTCCAATTTCTATTTTCGGCGCAACTTGGAGCGCGTCACTTCTCCGGCCGCGTTGACTTAAGTTAGGTCACAACCTAAAATGTCCGCCACGTGACGGACTCGCAACTTCAGCCCGGGCAGGTCATCACGCATTACCGCATCGTCGAAAAAATTGGCGGCGGCGGAATGGGTGTGGTCTATCGCGCTGAAGACACAAAGCTTCGCCGGCAGGTGGCGCTGAAGTTTTTGCCGCGGGATGTCGTACAGGACGAGGCCTCCCTGGAACGGTTTCGGCGCGAGGCGCAAGCCTCCTCGGCCCTCAACCACCCTAACATTTGTACGATCCACGACATTGACGAAGAAGGCGGAACGCCGTTCATCGCTATGGAGCTGCTGAAGGGTGCGACGCTCAAGCACCGCATCAACGGCCAGCCGCTGCCGCTCGACACTCTGCTGGAGGTTGGCATTGAGGTAGCCGACGCGCTGGATGCCGCGCACGCCGAGGGCATTGTCCACCGGGACATCAAGCCGGCAAACATTTTCATCACCGAACGCGGCCAAGCCAAGGTGCTCGACTTCGGACTGGCGAAACAGATGGTCGGGCGCGCAGTGGGCGAAACGGTCACCGCCGGCGGCGCTACACTCGATAGTGATCCGAACCTCACGAGCCCCGGGACGGCGCTTGGCACAGTCGGGTATATGTCTCCCGAGCAGGTGCGCGGAGAAAAACTCGACGGGCGCTCCGATTTGTTCTCCCTGGGCCTTGTGCTGTACGAGATGGCGACGGGCCGGCAAGCTTTCGCAGGGAACACCTCGGGCGTCATCTTCGCCGCTATTCTCGAGCGGGAGCCTGCACCGCCATCGCGACTCAATCCCGACCTGCCCGCTGAATTCGACCATATTGTCGCCAAAGCTTTGGAGAAAAACCCGAAGCTGCGCTACCAGCACGCCGCGGACCTGCGCGCCGATTTGCAACGGCTGAAGCGCGACACCGATTCGGGGCGGTCGGGGACCGCAGCTGCACGCGCGGTGCAAGCGGCGCCTCCATTGGGAGCGGTCGCCATAACTCCCGGCTCGGGCAGTTCGGTGGTTGCGGAAGCGGCGCAGCAGAACAAGGGCAAGATGATCGCTGGCGCGGTGATCGTGCTTTTGCTCCTTGTGGGCACGGGATATGGAATCTTTTCCTTTCTGCGCGGCAAACCGGCACCTGTACCTTTCCAGAACTTCACGATCACTCAGGTGACGAATTCCGGCAAGGTATTGAACGCAGCGATTTCGCCAGACGGAAAATACGTCCTCAGTATTGTGGAAGACGGCGGGAAAAAGAGCCTATGGCTGCGCAACATCCCGACGGGCAGCAACACACAAATTCTCCCGCCCGAATCCGCTCTGTATCAGAACCCGGCATTTTCACCGGACGGGAATTACATCTACTACAGCAAGGCCTTCGATGCCGCAGGGAACTTAAGCAACTTGGTCCGCATCCCTGTGTTAGGCGGAGCTTCGGTGCAGGTTGTTCGCGACGTGGATGTCGGGCCGGTCTTTTCACCCGACGGGCAACGAATGGCCTACCTCCGGGCAAACGACCCGGTGGTTGGCAAGTACCTGATCCTGAGTGCCAATCAGGACGGCAGCGACGAGAAGATCCTCTACACAGGGCCGACCCCTTTTCCCTCGTGGCTGGCGTGGTCGCCGGACGGCAAGCTCATCGCTTACATTCAAGAGTCCGCGGAGGAGGCTCAGGGCGCTGTCCGAACCCTCGAGATTTCGACCGGGCAGGAACATTCGCTCGCGACGCTGACGGAAAAATTTGCTACGAGCCTTGGATGGATGCCCGACGGCCGCGGTCTAATAATTGTCTATTCGGATCGCTCCACGGGTTTCAATCATTCTCAAATTGGTTTCGTATCCTTTCCCGGAGGCCAATTCCACTCGCTTACGAACGACACAAACGGGTACCAGACGATGAGCATTTCCGCCGACGGAAAAGCTATTGCCGCCATCCAGCGCCAGGAATCAAACTCCATCGTTCTACTTTCGGCTACGGGCGGAGGAACTCCGACGACAGTCCCGGGAATCCCGAACGCAGAGCATATTTCGACCTTGATGTGGGATAAGGACGGGAACCTGCTGGTGGCTACCCGAAACGCGGTCATGCGCACTTCCCTCGATGGGAGCCATCAGACGACACTGTTTTCCGAGCCGAACGCTTTCATTACTCTGGCAAATGCCTGCCCCAATGGCGGGCCCATCCTGGTGAGGTGGTATTTCCGGGATGGCCGGAATGCCGCGAACGTTTGGCGCGTGGATGCGGATGGCTCGCATGCGAAGCAGCTCACACATGGGACAGACGACGGGATCCCGGTCTGTTCGCCGGACGGGAAATGGTTTTACTACGTGGACAGCGACAAGAAATACGACATCTATCGCATGCCTATTGACGGGGGAACACCTGAGTTGATCAAATCAAGCGTAATGGAGTATGGATTTGTTGCCGGCCTCGGCAGGAATCTTTCGCTGGACGGTCACTGGCTGCCCGCCATTGTCACCACGGTCGATCCCGTCACTCAGGTGGATATCCACGCGCTCGCACTGCTCGACGTGGCAACCAACACCGCTGATTCCAAACGGGTCTTCCCCTCCCAACCCACCATTACCTTCCCTGTAGAATACACGCCGGACGGCAAGAACGTGGCGTACCGCGTGGTTGACAATGGAACGGACAACATCTGGATGCAGCCCGTTGACGGCTCACCAGGCCGTCCGGTCACCCACTTCACGGACGATCATATCCGGAGCTACTCGTGGTCGCCGGACGGCAAGACACTCGCGGTCGTTCGATTCCACACCGTATCCGACGTCCTCCTTCTTCGCGAAGGTAAAGCAGCTCAATAGCGGCACGACACGCTGAATATGATCGGTCAAACCGTTTCTCATTACCGCATCCTGGAAAAGCTCGGGGGCGGCGGCATGGGAGTCGTCTATAAGGCAGAGGACACCAAGCTCCGCCGTTTTGTTGCGCTGAAGTTCCTGCCCGAAGACGTTGCTCAGGACAACCAGACACTTGAACGATTCCAGCGTGAAGCACAGGCCGCATCCGCACTGAACCATCCCAACATCTGCACGATCTACGAAATTGACGAATACGAAGGCCGCCACTTCATCGCTATGGAGTTTTTGGATGGAAAGACGCTCAAGCACCACATCACCGGGCGCCCCCTGGACACTGAAACGCTCCTCGATTGGAGCATGCAGATTGCCGACGGGCTCGATGCCGCTCACGCCGCCGGAATCATTCATCGCGACATCAAGCCGGCCAATCTTTTTGTCACCGCCCGCGGGCATGCGAAAATCATGGACTTTGGACTCGCGAAGCTCACGCCCGCCCGGCAACACGTGGCGGAAGGCGCCACCGTGTCTGCGGGAACCACCACCGCCGAGCAGTTCCTCACCAGTCCGGGCACAGCGGTTGGCACAGTTACTTACATGTCTCCCGAGCAGGTGCGCGGCGACGAGCTCGACAGGCGAACCGATCTTTTCTCGTTGGGCGTGGTGCTCTACGAGATGGCGACCGGCGCCATGGCCTTTCCCGGCGCAACCTCAGGAGTAATTTTCGACGCCATCCTGAACCGCGCGCCGATTCCACCGATGCGTTTGAACCCCGTGCTGCCCATCGAATTCGAGCGCGTCATCAACAAATCGCTCGAAAAAGACCGAACGATGCGCTACCAGTCTGCCGCCGACTTGCGAGCGGACCTGAGGCGCGTGAAGCGGGAAACCGAGTCGACGCGAACGGCTGTCGCGCAGGAGCCTGGCCGAAGCTCCGCGAAATCGAGACGGTGGGGCGTCTATGCAGGTGGCGCCGCGCTCCTGTTGCTGGTTGTCGCGGGCGGAGCAGTCTGGTATCAGAAACATTCCGCGCCGCATGTCATAGCGGTCGCCAGTAAACCGTCCATCGCGGTTCTCCCGCTGCAGAATCTGAGCACGGATGCGGACAGTTCGTACTTCAGCGACGGGATGACGGATGAAATCACCACCAAGCTGTCCAAGATTCAGGGAATCGATGTGGCTTCACATTCTTCGGTCGCTGTAATAAAAGGGTCTGATCAAAATCCTGCGGGATTAGGCCGCCAGTTAGGTGTGCGGTATTTGCTTGAGGGGACCGTGCGCAAGTCCGGCAATCAAGTTCGCATCAACGTGCATTTGATCGACACGTCCAGCGGCTACCAGGTCTGGGCCGACGACTTCGTCGGCGAGCTCAAGGATGTTTTTTCACTGCAGGAGCAAACGGCTCTGAAGATTGCACAGGCGCTCAATCTGCACCTCAGCCCTCAGGAGCAGAAAGCCATCCAGCAGCGCTATACGCAGAACCCCCAGGCCTACGAGGCTTTTCTCGTGGGGCGCGCACTGCTCGAGGTGGAAACACCCGAAAAATTCGAGGCGTCGCGCGATAGTTTTGAACAGGCGCTGAAACTCGACCCCAACTACGCTCCCGCTTTAGCCGGCCTCTCTCACGTCGAAGCCCTCTACTATCGCGATATCGTTTCCGACCCGTCTCACCTGCAGCGCGCTGAGGAATTCGCCCGGCGGGCGATCGCCATCGATCCTGAGCTCGCGGAGGCTCACGTGGCCCTCGGTCAGACGGACGCGCTGCGATTCGACTACGCCCGCGCCGTAGACGAACTCCGCCAAGGTACGCGCCTGGAACCCCAGAACGCTTTGGCGTGGGACCTGTTGTCTTGGGCTCTTGCGTATCAGCAGCCTCCCGATGCACTCGAGTCAGAGAAAGCCGCGCGGGAGGCGATGCGGCTCCAGCCCTCCTCGCCAGCCGCCCAGTATCATCTGGGCCGTGCGCTTCTTATTCAGGGACGCTACTCGGAAGCCGCCGTTGCGTTTCAGCACGCCGAAGACTTAGGCAGCGCCGAATATGCGAACCTCGGCAGGGCTCAGTTATTCCTGGCCCAGGGCAACTACGATCAAGCCGTTGCGCATTTGTTGCGGAGGTCCAACACAGGAAAGATTGCCATCGACCAATACTGGTTAAGCGCGATCTACTCTGCGAAGGGTGATAAGGAGAAGGCTTTGGTTGCCATCCAAGAAGCCTTCAAACTGGGGTTCCGCGATTTCGACGCTCTCGATGCCAGCCCCTATTTCGCTACCCTGCGCTCCGACCCGCGCTTTCAGCGGCTCCTTCAGCAGTACCGCAAACAGTAAGAAAAAAACTGAGCCAGCATGTTTCTCAATGTGCCTAGCGGCTGCGCACAAGCTCTCGGGTCGTCTGCCACGCCGCGGCCACAGTCTTGCTTTCGCGGAACAAGCCGCTCGAGACGCGAATCTGCCCGCCGCGCACGAACCGCTCGTGATTTTCCTCGAGTTCTGCGGGCATGTAGCGGTAGTTGACCGTCACACCGAAGGATGCCTCCAAACCATACGGCCGCAGGTTCCCGAACGCGTTGACGCGCTCCAGACGAGCGCCGTTCGAGAGATGAAACATGGCCACGGGGTCGTAGAGCTTGCCGTCAGACTGTGCCTTGGTCAGATAGGCGAGCGCCAAGCGCTCAAGCGGGGCCGCTAGCACGTCGCGATGCTCGAGTGGCTGCTCCAACAAGGAAAACAGCGCGTCTACGGGATCGCGAAGCCTGGAGGCCGCGGTCAGATCCCGCGCATACTCGGCCAGTAATCGCGCGATCCGCTCGGGCGTGAACCCATCTTCGTTGTCCGTCTCGCGTAACGCGATGGCAAAACGCGGCAGCGGCGAAAGCGTACCGTAATTCTTGATATTCGGCAGTTCTCGGGCAAGCTCTTCCACCACCTGCTTGATCAAAAAATTGCCGAAGGGAATGTTGCGCAGGCCCTTCAAGCAATTGTTGATGGAGTAAAAAATGGCGGTATCGGCCTTCTCCGCCGCGAGCACCGGAGCGTTCACGTCGAGCATCGAATCCAATTCTCCGTTCAGCTCATTCGCGAGCGCCACCTCCACGAATATGATCGGCTCGTCGACGAGCGCCGGATGAAAGAATGCGAAGCAGCGGCGATCCGCTTCGAGGCGCCGGTGCAGGTCCGGCCAGCCATTGATCTCGTGCACCGATTCGTAGCGGATCAGCTTTTCCAGTATCAGCGCCGAGGTCTGCCAACTGATGCGCTCGAGGTGCAGAAAGCCGCGGTTGAACCAGGATCGGAACACGTGTCGCAGGTCGGAGTCCAGCACTTCGAATTCCTCGCCCTCCGAGGAAAGCTCCAGCAGATCTTTGCGCAAAGCGACGAGGGTCTGTGTGCCGCCCGGCGCCGTATTGATGCGGCGAATCAACTCCTGACGTGGTGGCTCGACGGCTTGGGAGAGTGCGGTGAGGGTCTGGGGATCGGGCGCGCGTTTGTATTCGGCTGCGGCGCGCAGGATAGCGCCCGCGTCTGGCGAAAAGTCACGGCACAGCATCTCGAAAAATTGCAGCCGTTCGGAGGAGTTCATGGAACGGTAGGCATCGATGATTTCTTGCGCCAGCGCAGTCTGCGATGCCTCGCCACGCGAAGAGAGCAAGTGGCGGCAGAGAAAGGACATGTCCGAGCCGCGCCGGTTTCGCAGCACCCGCAGCAGATTGGAGAAGAAGCCAGGCATGTGTCTTTCTTCCTCCCGTTCCTTATTGCGGACGTTCGCGGCAACCGAGGTGGCTGATCGGGCGGCAGCGATCGCAGCCAGGCATGATTCCTGACTACAAGAAAGAATACAGGGATTCTGGTCTCACTTCGAGCGGGAATTCCGAGGCCCTTTCCGCGGCGCATATCTTTGTTTTCCCATTTTCAAATTTCCTTTTACGATTTTAGGCGAAGCATGGGTCCCATCCGCGATCTATGCGAACACTCCCCGGAGCTTGACACGAGAGCATGGCTGCCATATGGTCTTGCTCAAGGACGGAGTCGAGATCGAAAATCCTGGACGGAGCAAGAGGATTTCCGATTGGGAGGTGTGCGATGCCATTGGATCTTACGACGCTGACGCTGGTAGAAAGACCGGTGACCCGGGAAGAAGGCCTGCGCATTCTGGAACGCGATCAGTACCGCTGCCAGTATTGCGGGCTGGACGGGATGGCCAGCTTCGAAAACGCTCTGGCCATGTCGGTTGATTTCGTCGTTCCACGCGCTCGGAAGGGCAAAAAGGATCCAAACAACTTGGTGGCCTGCTGTCGTTCCTGCAACATGATCAAGGGCACGCGCGTCTATCGCAATCTGGATGACGCCAAAGCCTACGTGCTTGCGCGCCGCGAGGAGCTGTGCAAAGCCTGGGAAACCAGAAAGGCCGCGCCCACCAGGCCCGCGAAGGCGCAGAAGCCAACTCAACCGGCAGCACCCAAAGCCGCGTCCGCCTCGGTGATCGGTAACTCACCGCTATCGATTCGCAAGGGATGAGTAGGAAGGCACGATAATTTTTGATTCCTGGCGTTGCCGCCCACCAGACCGAGAAATGCGTACGAGGGTCACCATTCCTGCGGACGCAGTGGTGGCAACATTCTGTGATAATGACGCGAGTGGTTTGCGGGAACGGTCACTTTAGTAACGCAGTGCCGAGCGCGGCCAGGGGCAATATCAAGCGTGAAGAAGGATCTTCAAGAGGGAACGATGAACTCTCAATCCGCGGTTGCCCTTGTAGGAAATGTAACCACGTGCGCGGAATCGATTCATGAAAAAGTTGACTCGCGACCGTGTCGTGCCTATGAATTTCGCTAGGGTGTCTTGGTTGCATGTAAACATTATCGGTCTAGGTTTCCTTTCATTGCCGTAGCCAGCAAAGTGCAAGAGCGCTCGCGCCAGCCGTTTCTCGCTTGAGTCGAAAAGCTGAGCGGTCAAGCTCTCCTCCATCCGGAGATTCCGTGAAATCAAATTGCGGATGAAACAGTTGGAAAACCTCGGCTCTCTGCGGAGAAGCCGGACAAACAGGCTTTTCCCGACCTGCAGCACTGAACAGGGCGTCATTGCGGTGGCTGTTACCGTCATCAAAGGTCGAGCCCCGATACATCCTTCACCGAGAAAGTCGCCCGCGCCTATAACCGCGAGGACGGCTACTCTGCTCTGGGCGGACATCACCGTAAGCTTGACTGTGCCTTTCAAAACGTAGAATACGGCTTTTGCGGATTTTCCTTGCGAGAAAATGATTTGGCCCTTTCGATAGTTTGTAACCATCTTCGAGAATCGGGAGGGTGGAAAGAAGTTCTGAGGATTGAAACGCGCTTTTTTCGCTAGTTGCATAAAAGATCTTCGGCGTTACCCCGCAATAAAGGACCTCATTCGTGAGGCAAGCCCTGGTTCAGGCCCGGCGCTCAAAGGTCGCTGCTTAACATCGTTTCAATCGCGCTGATTAGTTCGGCAGCATCTCCCCCCTTCGACACCACCCGTCGCACGCCGAATTTCTTAGCTTCCAATTCAATTTCCCAATAGTTGTGTTGGGTGTACATCAGAATCGGCAGCGCCGGCATGATTGTTGAAATCTCACGAGCCGCGCGAAGTCCATCCAGGACGGGCATCGAGAGATCAAGAATTATTAGGTGTGGCTTAAGTTCTGCTGCCATCGCAACCGCTTCCTGGCCATTCTCGGCTTCGCCGCAAACATTCCAGCCAGCATGAGTTTCGAGCAAGGCTGTGAGGCGCTTTCGCACCAGCGCGTTGTCGTCGGCGACCAATATTCGAATCGTCATGGCAAGCAGGTTGAGTAGCCCGCTCGGAGAGGCCCTGAATTATCGAATGTAGGATACCCTACAGAAGCGAATTCTGCTTGTAAATACACCACGCAGCGTATAGACACACATCTCGCGGGTGGGCCTCGCAAACTGGATTTCCACGCAGCGGAGGAGCGTTGTGGCGATCAGACAACTTCAATCCGTGCGGCCGGGCGAACGGACCAATGTTGCGGGAAAGCCAGTAAGCAATCGAATCCTTCTGGCCATTCCCGATACCGAATACCGCTCAATCCGTCCTCACCTGGAATATCTCCGATTGCCAAGTCATCGTAGCCTTCACGAGCCGCACCAAAAGTTGAGGTTCGTCCATTTTCTCAATCAAGGTTTAATTTCTTTGGTCGTCGTAATGAAGGATGGAAGAACTGTCGAAGCCGGGATCGTTGGGAACGAAGGGGCTTCAGGCATCGCAGCTGCTGTCGACCTGACGAGAGCCCCGCTTCGCGAGATCGTGCAAATCGCAGGTGATGGATTCAGAGTAAGGGTCGTTGAGTTGCGAAAAGCTTTGGAATCGACTCCACATCTTCGAAATATTTTGGGCCGCTACGTTATGGTATTGGGAATGCAAGTCGCCCAAACAGCCGCATGCAATCGGCTGCACCTCGTCGAGCAGCGCCTTGCGCGATGGCTGCTCATGGCTCAGGACCGGGTGGATTCCGGATCTTTGCCCATCACGCACGATTTCCTTGCGACAATGCTTGGAACGGACCGGCCTAGCGTGACCGTAGCAGCCGGTATCTTGCAAAGATTGCAGCTCATCGGCTACACACGTGGAGCGGTGAAGATTTTGGAGCGCATGAAACTTGAAAAATTCGCCTGTGAATGCTACGGGATCATCCGACAGTACAACGGCCAGCTCTGACTGAAATGGGAGCCGAGCCGATGAATCGAGTTTTCTCTCTACCAGTGCCTGGGCATCACGATTTCGCACTGACGATCGGCGAAGTGTTGCCCCACTTTCCGGTGAAGACGAATGACGCGAGTGGCTTGCGCGCTCGTGGTTCGACCTCGCGCTGGCGCAAGGGGTCCGGCAGCGACTCGGGAGTACCCGGGTAACCGATCGCGAAGCCGGCAACAGCTTCGAAGCCTTCCGGAATTCCAAAAATCTCGCGCGCCTTGTCGGGAAGAATCCCGGCCATCTGGTGAACCTGGAGACCGTGCGCCGTCGCCTGAATCGCGAGATTCGCCGCGGCTTGGCCGACGTCGTGGAACGCATGCCGATTCGGTTCGCCGTTGTGCTGGAACTTCAGCCCTGCCACGCTGAAACCAAGCACCGGCGCATTCTTCGCCCAGCCCTGGTTGAATTCCACGAAGCACTCGAGGACGCGCTTGAAATTTTCCGGGTCATCCTTCGTGGCCACGATGAAGTACCACGGCTGCCCGTTGTACGACGACGCCGCCCACCGAGCCGCCTCGAAGAGGCTGCGCAGCTTTTCCGGCTCCACGGGCCGAGCGTCAAACGAGCGTGGGCTCCAGCGGTCGCGGATAATGTCATGGACGGGTACGCTTGTCTCAGCAGGTTTGTGCGAAACCATCATGTCTTTCTCCTTAAAAAGAGTCGGAAAAAACCGAGATTTTGAAATTGGTCGCAATCTCAAGCCCTCGCGCTGCTCCGCGCATCGAGAGAATAGCCGCCCGGGCCGTTCGCGGCCAGGAGCAAGAGCCCGCCCATGATCGCCAAATTCTTCAGGAAGTGTGCCAGGTTATTCTGCTGGTCCATGCCCGTCATCGTCCAGAAATTGTGGAAGAAGTAAGTCGTCGGAATGATGTAAAGGATCAAGACCCACGCAGCAATCCGCGTCTGAAAACCGGCCAGGATGGCGAGACCGCCAACTAATTCAAGGACTGCGGCAATCGCAATTCCAACTCCGGCCATCGGCACCCCCTTGGCAGCCGCGTAGCCCACCATTTGCGAGTAGTGCGTCACCTTCAGAAAACCGCTGACCAGAAACAGAACGCTGAACAGGACCCGTCCGATCAGCGGCACCGCACCATTCGATGAATTCGACATTTCGTTTCTCCTTTTTTAAAGATTCTCTTACGCCAGGTCAAACAGCAGAACTTCGGATGCTTCGATGGCTTCGACGCGCACCCCGGTTTCGTTCGAAACCGCGGCGCCGTCGCCCGCATTCAATTCCGTGCCGTTCAAGCGAATCGCTCCGCGCGCGACTTGGACCCACGCATGGCGGCCCTGCTTTAGCGTGTGTTTCGCTTCCTTGCCCTTGTCGAGCCGGGCAATGTATAGTCCCACGTCCTGATGAATCGTCACTGGCGCCTTGGGACCGGCGACGTGATGGAATTTTCCGCGCAAATCGGCGTCGGTGAATGCGAGCTGCTCGTACTCCGGCTTCAGCCCTTTCCGCTCCGGCAGAATCCAGATTTGAAGCAGGTGCGTCGGATTCGTGGCTGACGGATTGAATTCGCTGTGCGTGACGCCCGTCCCTGCAGTCATGTGTTGCAGCTCGCCAGGATGGATCACGGCGCCGGTGCCCATGCTGTCGCGATGCTCGAGCGAGCCTTCGAGGATCCACGTCAGGATTTCCATGTCGCGATGGGGGTGCATTCCGAAGCCCTGTCCCGGCGCGATATGGTCCTCGTTGATCACTCGCAACGAGCGGAATTGCACGTGCTCGGGATCGAAGTATTGGTCGAACGAAAACGTAAACCGCGAGTCGAGCCACCCGTGCTGGGCGTGGCCGCGCTCCTCACTGGGTCGAATTTCCACCATGATTTTTATCCTTCTTTCGTGGTTCCGCACACAATCTTTCTTCGTCGCGCCCAAGCTTGCGGCAAATGCGGCGCAAAGCTTCCTGCTCTCGCGCATCGAGGCAGCTCATTTCCTTTTCGATTGCCTTGGCATGAAGTGGAAAAACCCAGGAAATGAGCTGCCGGCCTCCCGCCGTCAAATGAATCAGAATCTTACGCCGGTCTGCCTTCTGCCGCTCGCGCCGGACCCAGCCGTGCTTTTCGAGGTTGTCCACCACGAGCGTGATGTTCCCGCCGCTGCGCAGCAGTTTTTCCGCGAGCGTGTGCTGGCACATCGGCCCCAGGTGGAGCAGGGCTTCGAGCACACCAAACTGGCCCGGCGTCAAGCCTTGCGATTCCAGCTGGGCGGCCATGCGTCCGAAGATGGAATCCGTGGCGCGCGCCAAATTGATGTAGGCGTTGAGCGCCCGGACCGTCTTTTCGCGTCCCCTGTAATGCGTCGGCATATCGTTCTCGCTCAAACATTCAAACTCAGATTGTTTAAGCTTAAACGATTGGATGCTCCTCGCCGCCGAGAAGATTCAACCGCGAGGAGTTACGGCTTTTGGGTTGGGCGTAGCAGGATTTCGCTGATAAAACTTTGCGGTTCCTGCGTGACGATCATTTCGACGGCGTGCGCGACATCTTCCGGCTGGAGCATCTTTCGAGGGTCCCTTCCCACGTGCGACGAAAATTCGGTATCGACGGTGCCGGGGCAGATGGCGCTCACGCGGATTCCATTGGGACGCAAATCTTCCGCCATGCACTGCGTGAGGCCGAGGAGGCCCCATTTGGAAGCGCAGTAGATACCTCCTCCGACGAAAGCGTTTTTTCCGGCGAGCGAGGCGATGTTGATGATGTGGCCGCTCCGCCGCAGGATCATTCCCGGCGCCACGGCTTTGCTCATGAGGAACACGGATTTCAGATTGGTGTCCAATACATCGTCCCAATTCTTCTCGCTGGCTTCATGCGTGGGACCGAAGTATCCGATCCCCGCGTTGTTGACGAGGATCTCGATGGGGCCGAGCGATTGTTCTGTTTTTGCGACGAGAGAGGCAATTTCGTTCGCGCGAGTGACATCGGCGGGAACCGCGAGAGCGCGCATTCCTTGGCGCTCGAACAAGGCAGCCACGTCTTCAAGCCGCTTTGTATCGCGGGCGCAGAGGCTGACTTTCGCGCCCATTCGTCCCAATGTCTGGGCGATCGCGAGCCCAATGCCGCGGCTCGCGCCGGTAACGAGTGCCACGACTCCATCGAGATGTTTTTTCGCGTTCATGGAACCACTCCGGCCAGGCGACGTCTCGCCCCGCTTTAACATCTTATCACTTAGGCATTGACGTTCAGTTGCGACGATTTGGATTCAGAATAGCGCGTATCAATGAATTGAACTTGCACGGTCGGGAGGCTTTCCCTATAATCCCGGGGATTTGTTTTATCCCACGACCTGCAGGGGTTGCGACCCTGAGTTCGACCTTTTTATTCAAATCGAAACTTGCCCAGGAGGCAGGGAAGAAATGACGCGAAATTTTTTTGGCACTCATCGAATCGTACTGATCGCTCTCTTATTGTCTGCTTCCGCGTTGCCTGCCGCCGCTCAGGCCCAGCAGCAGGCTTCCCAGCAGCCCACTTACACCGTCCCTGAATACAACGGATTCCAAGCATGCCGGACCGAAACGAATGCGCAGGCGAAAATAAAATGCTTAGACGATTTCGTCACCAAATTCCCGAACTCCACTTTGGTGCAATATGTTTATCAGCTCTACTACACGACTTACTACGAGCTGAAGAACTACAAGAAATCGATCGAATACGCCGACAAACTGGTGGCTATGGGAGATAAGGTGGATGCGGCCACCCGCCTTCAGGCCATTCAAACGCGCGTCCAATTGTTCCCATTTGTCTTCGATCCCAAGGCCCCGGATGCGCACGACCAACTGATCAAGGAACGAGATGCCGCCATCCAGGGAAGGGACCTGCTCCAGAGCTTTCCCAAGCCGAAAGACTCCACCGATGCAGATTTTGAGGCCAAGAAGAAGCCTGGCCTCGCTCTCTTCAGCAGTTCCGCCGGATTCGCGGATCTGCAATTGAAGGACAATGGCGCTGCGGCGGATGCCTTCAGAGCTTCTTTGGAGAATAATCCGACCGATGCGGTGAGCGCTTATCGCCTCGGCTTGGCCTATTTGCAAATGGCTCCGCCGAAATCGCTTGATGGTTTCTGGGCGTTGGCGCGTGCCATCAACCTGAAGGTTCCCGACAGCGACAAAATAAAAGACTATCTCCTGAAACAGATTCTCGCTTACGAGCAGCCTGGTTGTGACGCTACGGCAACGGCGCAACTGAACGAGCTTCTCCAGCTCGCCAGCACGCCGGGGGATCGCCCGGCAACGTACACCATTCCCACCGCCGACGACCTCAACAAAGTTCGTCAATCCAGCAATATCCTGACGGTTTTGGCCGACCTCAAGGCCGGGGGCGACAAGGCCAAGTTGACCTGGCTTGCGATCTGCGGCGCAGAGTTCCCGGAGGTAGTAGGCAAGATCATCGATGTGACGCCCGGCACGGATACAGTCGAGCTGCATGCCTACACCGGCGCGACACCGGAGGAAATGCAGGCCGCCACGACCGCAAACATGGACGTGAAATTACAGGGGCAGCCCGAAGCGAGCCGCTTGCAGAAGGACGACGGCGTGCGCTTCAGCGGAACATTGGTCAGTTACGACCCCGATCCCGCATTCATGCTGCATTGGGAGAAAGCCAAGGTGAATCCGGACGACATTCCGGAGGCCCAGGGCAAACACGCGCCGCACAAGACTCCCGCGAAAAATTAGGGGATGTAGAATTCGCTTTCCAGCGGTCTAGAAAAGAATGGCCGGTCTCGAAAGGGGCCGGCCATTTTTATTTCTTTGGGGAGCACGCTCGGGCGGAGCCGTCGAGTAGGCTGCCGAGTGGACCTGTGAAGTCCGCCAATCAAACGCGGCGGCGCGGCCTGTGGTCGAGTTTATACACGTCTACCTTGCGGCTGAGCGTGTTGCGATGTATTCCCAGAACCTTCGCGGCGCGGGACTGGTTGCCGTTGAAGCGCTCCAGCACTCGCTTGATGAATTTTTTCTCGAACTCGGTCACGGCTTCCTCGAGCAAGATGCCGCGCTCGACCATCAATCCGATCAACGATTCCAGTTCTTCTCTCACGATTGCTCACTCCGCATTGGGGAACGGGGGAGGGCCGTTCCCTTGGGCTCAGTCGAGTGCGTGGCCGGTGATGCGCTGATAGGCTTCCCTGTACTTTTCTCGAGTGGCGGCCACGACCTCAGAAGGCAATGCCGGCGCCGGGGGCTGCTTGTTCCAGCCGATCTTTTCGAGATAGTCGCGGACGTACTGCTTGTCGAAAGATGGTTGCGATCTTCCCGGGGCGTACTCATCTCCGGGCCAGAAGCGCGATGAATCCGGCGTGAGCGCCTCGTCAATCCAAATCAGCTCCGGGCCGATCAGCCCGAATTCGAATTTTGTGTCGGCAATCACGATGCCGCGCGAGAGAGCATACTCGGTTGCGCGGAGATAAAGGCTCAGGCTCGTTTCCCGCAGGCGGTCCGCCAGAGGGCGTCCTATGCGCGAAATCGTCTCGTCGAAGGAAATATTCTCGTCGTGACCGGTGGTGGCTTTCGTTGACGGCGTAAAGATCGGCTCCGGCAATTTGTTCGATTCCCGCAAGCCGGACGGCAACCGGATTCCGCAAATCGCGCCCGTCTTCTGATAGTCTTTCCAGCCCGAGCCAGACAAATATCCGCGCACGACGCACTCGATGGGAACCGTCTCGGCCCGGCGAACCACCATTGCCCGTCCTTCGAGTGATTGGGCGAAGGGGGCCAGTTCCCCCGTGAAATTGTCCGCGGAGATCAGATGGTTCGGAACGATGCCCGCCAGTTTTTCAAACCAAAAAAGCGAGAGCTGCGTCAAAACCCGGCCTTTATCGGGAATCGGCGTAGGAAGGACAACGTCGAATGCTGAAAGCCGGTCCGTCGCGACAATCAGTAGGCGGTCATCGAGCTCGTAAATATCGCGAACTTTGCCGCGGGCACGAAGCTTCAGTCCGGGGAAACCAGTTTCAGAGATGGCAGCATTCATTTTAGGAGAAGCCACGGAATATTTTTCCTCGCCGAGGAGCCGGTATTCTAACGCACGGCGGCATGTTGTCAATGGAGAAGGAGGCCGAATAGTTCAGGGCCACCGCAGCCTCAGGAATAATTAACCAGTGGATTTAAGTCGTTCGCAGTGGTCCCGCTCGAAGAAGAGGGACTGCCGGCGAAAAGTCGGCGTCGTGGCGCCAATCGACTGCGGGGGAACTATGCGGCGTTGCTTGCGGCCTTTGGCGAAGCTACAGCTTCCGCGTCTTCCCATTTGACGGAGACGAGCTTGGAGACGCCCGGTTCTTGCATCGTCACGCCATAGAGCACGGATCCCATCTCCATCGTCTTGCGATTGTGCGTGACGACGATGAATTGTGTCTGCCCGCACATATCCCGGAGCATCTTGTTGAAGCGGCCCACGTTCGCTTCATCGAGAGGTGCGTCCACTTCGTCGAGGATGCAGAATGGGCTCGGCTGATAATGGAACACGGCGATCAGTAGGGCCAGCGCCGTCAGCGCCTTTTCGCCGCCCGAGAGCAGCAAAATATTTTGAAGCCGTTTTCCTGGCGGCTGCGCCGCGATATCGATGCCGGCTTCGCCGGAGCTGTCCGGCTCGCTCAACCGCATCTCGCCCGTGCCGCCGCCGAAGAGAGTCTGGAAAGCGACCGCGAAGTGGCGATTGATGGCGTGGAAGGCCTCCTCGAATTTCTGCCGCGACACCTGGTCGAGTTCGTTGATCGTGAGCTGAGTATTCTCGATGGATTGCACCAGGTCGTCTCGCTCGCGCCGCAGAAAGCCCTCGCGCTGCTCGCATTCCTGGAATTCTTCAAGCGCCATCATATTCACCGGGCCCATCGCTTCCACACGCGCCTTCATCTCATTGTAATTTGTCTCCGCGGCGACTAGTTCTTCGCCGATCAGGTGATTCTCCGCCTGCGCGATCAGCTCTTCGGGCTGCGCATTCAGTTCGGCCACGCAGGTTTGGCGGAGGTAATCACGGTCGGCATCGTTGCGCGCCTTTTCAATCTGGCGCTGGCTGCGTTCGGCACGCAGATCGTCGAGCGATTGGCGCTTGCCACGCAAAAATTCGTCGAGCTGGCCCGCACGGGACCGCGCCTCGTCCCATTCCTTTTCGAGCGCCGCCTTCTGCTCTTCGAGGCGGCTCTTTTCCTTCCGAAGCTCTTCCACTTGCTGGAAGAGTTGCGCGCACGATGACTCAATCTCGGCCCTTTCTTCGATCAACGTGGCGTGCTGTTGACGCAAGGAATTTACCCGCTCGCCGGCAACTGAAATCTCTTCCGATAAGTGCTGCTCGGCCGCCTCGGCACTCGCCAGGCGCTCGGACATCGCGGCCAGTTCTTCGCGGCGCGCGACAACGTGTTCCTGCAACGCTTGAAAATCCTGGCGTAGGCGGGCGAGCCGGCCAGCGGCTTCCGCGCTTTCCTTTTCTGCTTCGGCACGCGACCGAAGCGCTTCGGCATGTTGCCTTCGCGCCTCGTCGGCGCGCATGCGAGCGGATTCGGCTTCGGCTTGGAGACGTGCGATTTCTTCGCGCTCGGAAGCGAGCTGCTGCTCGACGCGCCAGAATTCGGTCCGCGCCTGATCGCGTTGATGAGTGGATGCTACGAGCGATTTTTCCGCTTCCACGTGCTCGGCCATGGCGGACGAAAGGCTTTTTTCCACCGATGCAATTTCATTTTCCAGGCGCGTTAATTCCGATTGTTGCTCCCGCGCAATGTGGTCCAGCCGCGCTGCTTCCATTTCGTGTTGCCGGAGTTCGCGCTTGAGCGCGAGCGGCCCGGCTTCGCCCGGGCGGCCACCAGCAACCAGATGGCCGTGATAGCAGGTGCCGTCAAGCGTGAGGAAATATTGCTGCGGATTTTCGCGCGACATCCGCTCTGCTTCGCCGGACGTCTCCACGAGAAAAGTGGCACGCAGCTTGGGCAGGAATTGCTTCGCCGCGGGCCCGAGCGGTTGGCGGAATTCAACGAGACGATCCAGCCGCGCAATGAAGTTTCCGGGCATCGACGCGCCATTCTCCATTTTGCCCACGTCGAGAGTGCTCGCGGAATCCACGAAAAACGTTGCGCGGCCGCCCATTTCGTCGCGCAACAGGGCGATTCCGGCGCGCGCGTGGTCAAACGACTCGACAACCACGTATTCGAGCTCTTCGCGGAGAAACTGCTCGATCGCCCCTTCGTATTGCTCCTGGACCTCGGCGTAATCGGCAAGGAGACCGACGGCGCGAAAGCCTCGCGACTCACCTTCGCCATTCGCGTTGAATAGCTTCTGAACCGCATCGGCAGTGTAGGCGCGCTCGCTCAAAATCTGCTCGATCGATGCGTGCCGCGCACGCTCGGCGGAAAGCCCTTCGCGTGTTCGTTCGAGCTGCTGGCCGGTTTGCTGCTGCGAGTGGCGAAGCTCGACAAGGCTTGCCTGCGCATTGCGAACTGCAGCGGCGGATTCCTGCGCGTGCCGCTCGGCTTCGAGGAAAACTTCATCCGCAGTTGCCACGCGCGACTGGAGCGAGGCATATTCGGCCTCTCGCACGCGCAGTGCTTCAGCGCGCTGCGCCTCAGAGGCCGCGTGACGCGTGGCGGCTTCCTCGGCCTGGAGCGATTCGGCTTGCTCGCGCGCGGACTCTTCGACCAGGCGTCCGGCGAGCTGCCGCAGTTCCTCCATGCGGGCTTCGAGCTCATGCTGCGCAGCTGCACTCTGGGAAGTCTTCTCTGTGGTTTCGCGAAGGACGGTTTCGAGCGTCGCCGTTTCGCTGCGGAGCGCCGCGAGCGACTCGCCATGCGTCTTCCGCCGCGCGTTGAGATCTGCTGCTGCTCCTTCGGCCTGCTCGATTTCGAGGGTGAGGCGCGACGCACGCACATCAAGCTGCGCCACCTGTTCGCGATTGAACGTGATGCGATTTTCCGCGCGATCCAGATCGAGCGCCGTCTGTCCGAGAAGGTTTTGGATCTGACGCAACTCGGCGTCGAGCTCGTAGGTTCGCGCGCTCAAGCGCTCCTGCTCGGATTCCAGCTCGTGAACGGAGCGGGCATCGCGCTCTTCGGCAGCGTCCATTTCGCGCAAGAGGTTTTCCAGGCGCGCAGCTTCGATATCGAGGTGTTCCGCTTTACTCGCGAGCACGTTTCGCAGCAACGCACGCATCTGCTCGCGCAATTCGGCATAGCGGCGTGCCTTCGATGCCTGCCGCTTAAGCGAAGCAAGCTGTTTTTCGACTTCCACAAGAATGTCGTTGACGCGAGAGAGATTGATCTTGGAAGCCTCGAGCTTCGCTTCCGCAAGTCGCCGCTTCGTCTTGTACATCGTGATGCCCGCGGCTTCTTCGATGATGGCGCGGCGATCCATGGGCTTGGAGTTCAGGATCTGGCCGATGCGACCTTGCTCGATGATGGCGTAGCTATCGGGACCCAGACCCATGCCCATGAAAATTTCCTGGACGTCTCGCAGGCGAGCCACGCGGCCGTTGATGAGGTATTCGCTTTGGCCCGAGCGATAGAGTCGCCGGCCCACAACCACTTCGCCCGGCTTGAGCGCGACGGCCGGCTTTTCTGCCGCGCGCTTTCGCCACGGCTTGCGGTTAGCGGCGTCTTCGGGGATTCCATCTACGGCAGGAGGGCCGGATTCATTCTGGTTCTCGGGCGAAGCGACTTCCACGACAAGGTCGTCACTCGCCGTGGCTTCCGGCTCCGCTTCCTCCGCTGCACCGAGGACTTTCGCAACCGCCTCGGAAAGCTCAGGGTCCACGAGTGTCAACGTGACCTCGGACAGACCCATCGGCGGGCGCCTGGCTGTGCCGTTGAAGATGCAGTCCGACATTCGTTCGGCACGGAGCATTTTGTGGCTTTGCTCGCCGAGCACCCAGGAAATGGCGTCCACCACATTCGATTTGCCGCACCCGTTGGGGCCGACAATGCAAGTGACACCGCTGCCGCTGAATGTGATCGGCGTCTTCTCGCAAAAAGACTTGAAGCCCAGCAACTCGACTTTACGGAGTTTTAGCACCCGGCGCCTCGCTCGATTCGCTCCCAATGCCTCATCGGCAGAGGAAACTTCAATTTAAGCTTTCGTCGGAGGATTTTCGAGACAAAAACGCAGGAGGGTCGAATGATGAATGGCCCTGCCGCCTGGCGCGTGCGAATCGGCGGTTACGAACCGTCAAGTTAGCATGGCACGCGGGACGTGTAAAGCGCGGTTTTCGGACATATGCGAACCTTGCACTTCATCTGCGGATTGACTTGCAAGAGGTCGCGGCCTAGCATGGCGCGAATCGGAGGGGGCGTTTGAAACCGGAAAATCCGCCGGGAATCCATCGAATCCTGCTTACGGTTGCCGTTCTCGCGGTGATCTTCGTCCTGTCGCTCGCGGGGCTGCGCCCTCCCGCTCCAAAGTCTACGAACGCCCCGGCAGCGCAGTTTTCCGGCAGCCGCGCACGGGAAATTCTCAGGCGGCTCGTGGGCGATGGCATTCCGCATCCGGCCGGAAGCGCAGCCAACGATGAAGTTCGCCTGCGCGTGCTCGAAGAATTCAGCAAGCTGGGTTATCAGCCGGAAACGCAGGCGGGCTTCGCCTGCGACGAGTATGGAAGCTGCGGAAGCGTGAAGAATGTCGTCGCGCGCCTCGATGGCACTCAGCCAGACGCTGCCGTTTTGCTGGCCGCACACTACGATTCCGTTCCCGCGGGGCCTGGGGCTTTCGACGATGGCGCGGGCACGGCGACCGTGCTCGAAGTCGCGCGGGCGCTCAAGTTGCTCCCCGCGCCACGCCACTCCATTATTCTGTTGATTGACGACGGGGAAGAGGCGGGCCTGCTCGGCGCGCGCGTCTTCGTGGACCAGCATCCGTCGGCAAAGCAAGTGCGCGCCGTCGTGAATGTCGATGCGCGCGGAACTTCCGGTCCAAGCTTGATGTTCGAAACCGGAACCGCGAACGAATGGCTCATGCGCCTCTTTGCGCAGCACGTTTCGCATCCGGCCACCAGCTCGATCTTCTACGCGGCCTATAAGCAGCTCCCCAACGATACCGATTTCACTATTTTCAAGGCCGCGGGCTACCAGGGATTCAATTTTGCCAACATAAGTGACGTCTCGCATTACCACACGCCGCTTGATAATTTCGAGAACGCCAGTCCCGCGACATTGCAGCATCATGGCGACAACGCGCTCTCGACAATTCTCGCTCTGGCCAACGCCGATCTCTCGGACCCGCCGCCAAGCGAAGCGGTCTTCTTCGATCTCTTCGAGCGCTGGACCATCTGGTGGCCGGCGAATTGGACGCTGATGATTGCGGCCGCCGCCGGCGTTCTGCTGCTTCTTGAGATTGGCGGGCTGGTTCAAATCAAGCGACTGAGCGCAGTCGAGTACCTTTGGGGGCTCGCGGTTTGGCCCTCGGTGGTTCTCGTAACGACCGTGGGTGCGTTGCTTCTCGACTTTTTGATGCGCAAGGCCGGAACGATGCCCATCAACTGGGTGGCACATCCGCTGCCGCTACAAATCGCCTTTTGGTCGCTCGCCATCGCGGCGGTTTCATCCATTGCTTTCGCGCTCTCTTCCCGAGCAGGCTTCTGGGGCCTCTGGGCAAGCGCGTGGACCTGGTGGGCGCTCCTGGCGGTCGTGATTGGCTGGCAGAACACGGGGATCAGCTACCTGTTTGTGATTCCTTCATGCGTGGCCGTGCTCGCGGCTGCGCCCTCCATCATTTTACGCGGTAAGTCCGCCGGAGCTTCCTCGCTCGCGGCAATTCTTCCTCTCGCCGCGGCCGGGCTTATCAGCTTCGCGCCCCTTCTGATCCTTTTCGACGGATTGGGCAACCGGGTCCTCCCCGGAATAGCGATTCTTGTCGCGCTGATTCTGACAGCGCTTTCTCCGCTCGCAGCCGATCTGAAGGAGGAGCGCGGACTTTCGCGTCTGGCCTGCTCCAGCATTCCGAGTGCGATAACCATACTCGCCGCGCTTGTGGCCATGGCTGTTCCGGCGTACTCCACAAAGTCGCCCGAGCATGTGAACCTGGGTTATTGGCAGGATGGCGATTCCGGCAAGGCCCAGTGGATCGTCAACGCGGAATCCGGACGCTTGCCGGAGCCGATTCGCCTGGCAACGAATTTTCTACGCACAGGGAAGGGGCCTTTCCCTTGGAGCATCGGCTCGGCCTTCCTGGCCGACGCACCTGCACTCGAGCGCCCCGCGCCGACGTTTACAATTCTCGAGGTTTCGGACGCGGGAGCCCGACGCGCGTATCGCACGCTTCTACGCTCCGAACGCGGCGCACCCGTGGCAATGGCTTTCTTCCCGCCCGATGCAGACGTGCAATCGGCCCGCGTCGAGGGGCAACCGGTGCAGCCGGAATCCGAGCGCATCCGGCGATTCCTTAATGGCTGGGTGGTTTACGCTTGTTTGACGATGCCCGCGAAGGGTGTCGAAATCAGCTTTACGCTGCCGAAGGGGAAACCGGTCGTGGTGTATGCACTCGATCAGACGTACGGACTGCCGTCCGAAGGCGCCTTTCTCCTGAAGGCGCGGCCGCTCGCCGCAACAGCCTACCAGGATGGCGACACCGCGCTCGTCAGCCGCCGCGTTCAGCTTCTTCCGTGACCAGTCCCTCTACAGCTCGCGCCAGTTAGGGCTCCGCGCGGTTCGGCAGGATCTTTCCGTCGCCATCCTGCTCGAAAACAACGCGGGCTTTCCCGGGTTCGGCGTTCCTCTGCTCTCGAGCCAGACGTGCGATTTCGGCGACGCTGGGAGCAGCGGAATTGGAATCCGACTCGCCGAGCTTTACGGCGTCCGTATACTCCAGAAAGGAGGAAGGAACAAAACTGCCGTCGTTCTTTTGAATCGCGACTCCGTACTTTTTAGGAAGTGACGAAGCCCAGTTTCTGGCGATGTACCCACCGTTAATCGTACTTACATTGGACGTCGGAGTGACCTCTTCCGCGAACCACTGGGCCTGGGCCGTGCCGGCGCCCGCCAAAAAAAGAAAAGCTGCAGCAAGAATAATCTTTTTCATAGTCCCCCGCATTTTCTGGCTTGGCTGCCGAGTGCTTCCGGCAGGAAGCCGAAACATCTGGTCTGATGCTAGTCCAGGACAGTAAATAAAAAATGGGCAGTCTGTACCGTGGGTACTAAAGCGTTTGGCAGGTTGCGGTGCCGCAATTCCCACGGATATTTAACGATTTCGAGGTTTCAGGTCGATTTTGGAGTGTTTGTGGTATCAGGAGTACCAGGCCCCTCGCGCAATTATCTTTTGGCTCAAAATCACTATTTGGGTCAGCCAGCGGGTCAAGAGGCAGTTTCCGACGAGCGCGTCAGGCGGCCCCGTCGATTGCTTATGAGTGCACCGCCACCGAGGTGCCATCGCAAGAGGTATACAGCTCGTATCACACCAAAGTTTGCCGACTTCACATTCAAGTAGAAGCATGTGCAGGCCCAGCGCCGCCAATACGAGTTGCTTTCGGGGGACAATTCATCAAACATGTGCGCCCATGCGCAAACGAAGTCATACGCACAGCGTGTTTGGACTGCTTGTTGTTTTATGCGTGGTACTTGTGAGCTCGACCGCACGTGGGCAAGCGCTGATGATTGATCCGTCGATTCGCGCATTCGACGTCCAGACAGGAATGGAAGTCTGGAAGGCTCGGCTTCCGGCGAGCGGCGGTGCCACGCCGACGACCGACCAGACGCGCGCGGGCGGCATGCAATATTTGGTCATTGCCGCGGGAGGACATCCCAAGGTGACGGAAGAAAAGCAGGCAGACGAGATCGTCGCCTTCAGCCTCCCCTGACCAAAACGGGCACGTGGAAGTCTTAGTGATCGCTCCGCGAGCTGGGCAGTTTTTGACCTTTGGCAACTTCTGCGGCGCGTTCTCTTGCTCATTGTGCATCTTCGATTCGACCTTCTTTTTGATACAAGTTCGCAAGCTCCACCCATTCGTCGAAGCTCTCAGTCTTCGCCGCATCCCTCGCCCGAGCGGTTTGCTGGCGAGCAAGCCGTCGGATAGAATGACGCTCTTGCATCCGCCGCGAAAATGAACGAGATACGCCTGCACAACACGTACACGAACCGGCTCGAGCCGTTCGAGCCGCTGCATAAGGGCGAAGTCCGCATCTACACGTGCGGCCCGACAGTCTACGACTTCGCGCATATCGGAAATTTCCGCACGTTCGTGTTTCAAGATGTTTTGCGGCGATTTTTTCACTCGCGCGGCTATCGCGTCCTGCAAGTGATGAATCTTACGGACGTGGACGATCGCATCATTCAAAATTCCGCCGCCGCCGGAGTCCCGATCCGCGAGTATGCGGAGAAATACATCGAAGCATTTCTCGAAGACATGAAGTCACTGAATCTGGAAATGCCCGAGGAAGTGGTCCGCGCCACCGACCACATCGGCGACATGGTCGCGCTGATCGAGCGCCTGCAGAAAAAGGGGATGACATACACAAGCGACGGCTCGATCTATTACAGCATCGCCAAATTTCCGCGTTACGGAAAACTCTCGAAGATCGATTTGACCGGCATCAGGGCCGGCGCGCGCGTGGATACGGATCGATATGAAAAAGAGGATGCGCGCGATTTCGCGATGTGGAAAGCCCCCAAGCCGGGCGAGCATTTCTGGGAGACGGAGATCGGTCCCGGCCGTCCCGGCTGGCATATCGAATGCTCGGCCATGGCGATGAAGTATCTCGGCGATACGCTGGATATCCACACCGGCGGCGTGGACCTGGCGTTTCCTCACCACGAAAATGAGATCGCGCAAAGTGAAGCGGCCACCGGAAAGCCGTTTGCGCGCACGTGGCTGCATGCTGAGCACTTGATCATTGACGGCGAGAAAATGTCGAAGTCGCTCGGCAATTTCTTCACCCTCCGGGATCTCTTCGCCAAAGGCCAGAAGCCCTCGTCGATCCGCTTCCTTCTGCTTTCGGTCCCGTATCGGCGGCAGCTCAATTTCACGACGGACAGTTTGCAGCAGGCGGAAAGCTCGGTCGAGCGGCTGCGGAATTTCGTCGCGCGGCTGAAGACCGAACAATTCGCCGCGGGCTCGACTCCGGCCATCGAGAAACGCGCCGAAAAAGCGGAGAAGGATTTCGACGCCGGATTGGCCGATGATTTGAACACGGCGGCCGCGCTCGGAGCGGTGTTCGATCTGGTGCGCGAAGCGAATACGGCGATGGACCGCGGCGAATTCCTGCAGCAGGACGCGCCACGCGTGATCGCCTCCATGGAAAAATTCGACGCCATTCTTGCCGTGCTCGCAAATGACGATGCCGAAAAACTCGGGAAGATGGGTCTCGGTCCAAGGAAGCCGCGCTTGACTGCGGAAAAGGTCGAGGCTCTCGTCGAGGAGCGCCAGGCCGCGCGAAAGCAACGTGACTTCAAACGCTCAGACGAAATTCGCCAGGAGCTTGCGGATTCTGGTATCCTATTGGAAGACACGAAGGATGGCAGTGTCCGCTGGAAATACAAGTGATCATCTCCGCACAACACGCGCTTTCGCTGCATAGCAAGCCTTCGCACGACCGCCCGAATCTTTACGGCGTTGACTAAGCCCCCTTCCTCCGATTAATCCGCCCGGCGCGCCCCGCTCAAAAACCGGTTTGCGCGCGCTCGAGAAAATCCGCACCGAGGAGGAAGGGATGCAGACCATTGATACGAAACTACCGCAGCTCGTAACGCCACTGCCGGGCCCGAAGGCCAAGCGGGTGGTGGAACAGGATCACGAAGTTGTTTCGCCGTCTTACACGCGCAGTTATCCCCTCGTTGCAAAGAAGGGGCACGGCGCGCTGGTTGAAGATGTGGACGGCAACACGTTTCTCGACTTCGCCGCCGGCATCGCCGTCGTTTCGACGGGGCACTGCCATCCCGAGGTCGTCGCCGCGATACAGAAGCAGGCGGCGGAACTGATTCACATGTCCGGCACCGATTTCTATTATCCGAACATGGTCGAGCTGGCCGAGAAGCTCGCTTCGATCGCCCCGGGGAAAGAGGCGAAGCGCGTCTATTTCGGCAACTCGGGCACGGAAGCGGTGGAAGCAGCTATCAAGCTCGCGAAATACCACACCAAGCGCGACAAACTCATCGCCTTTCACGGCGCCTTTCATGGGCGGACGTTCGGCTCCCTTTCGTTGACCGCGAGCCGATCGATTCAGCGAAAGGGATTCGGCACGCTTCTCTCCGGCGTTTTCCACATGCCGTTTCCGGACACCTATCGCGGCACGTATGGAGTGCGCCCAGAACACGCGTCGGCCGATTGCCTCAGCTATCTTGAGAACGAACTTTTCCGGCGCCGAGTGGATCCCGACGAGGTTGCGGGAATCTTCATCGAGCCGATTCAGGGCGAAGGCGGATACTTGCCGGCGCCTGCGGAATTCCTTCAAGGCCTCCAGCGCATCTGCCGCAAACACGGTATCCTGCTCGTGGCCGATGAAGTGCAATCGGGGATGGGGAGAACCGGAAAGTGGTGGGCTTCGGAACATGCCGGGATCGAGCCGGACATCATTTGCGTCGCGAAAGGGATCGCATCGGGAATGCCACTCAGCGCCATGATCGCGCGGGCCAGCGTGATGAACTGGACGCCCGGCGCGCACGCTTCAACGTTCGGTGGAAACCCTGTGTGCATCGCCGCATCGCTCGGCACGATTCGCTTGATCGAAACCCGCTATATGGCCAACGCCGCTCGTATGGGCGAATTCATTTTCCGCCAGACAGCGAACTGGCGCGAACGGCACAAAACCGTCGGCGACATTCGCGGCAAGGGCTTGATGATCGGCATCGAGTTCGTGCGCGATCAGCAGACGAAAGAAAAGGCGCCCGAGGTTCGCAACCGCATCGTTCAGTTGGCATTCCAAAGGGGTTTGCTGGTTCTCGGCTCGGGAGATACGACTCTGCGGCTTTGCCCGCCGCTCATGATTGACGAAGAGCAAGCCGATTTCGCCGTGAAGACGCTCGACGCCTGCATCACTGAGGTCGAGCGCACGATCTAAACTGCAGGACGGGATTGTATCTGATTGCGCGCTTGATGTTCGCCGTAGTGGATTTTGCCGCCCGTAAAGGCTTGGCCGATGCGGATGCGAAGGAGTCGCTGAAAAAGCAGGCGCGCCGGACCGGAATCCGCGGCGAAACTTATGCCTACTGGTATCTTCGCCGTCAGGGGTATGTCCTCGTCGCGCGGAACTACACCTCGCCTGGCATCAAAGGCGAAATCGACATGGTGGGCTACAATGGCCCCGTGCTCGCGTTCGTCGAAGTGAAGACCCGCTCGGCAGATGGGTCCGGACAGGCAAAGCCTGAAGAAGCCGTGAATTGGGACAAGCGCCGCAATCTCACGCGCATGGCGCGGGGATTCCTCCGTGCCCGGCGAATCGAGTCGTCTTCCTGCCGCTTCGATGTGCTCGCCATTGAAACTCGGCCCGGCAGCAAACCTGAGGTGCGGCTGCATAAGGGCGCGTTTGGCATGGAAGCAGGGTAAGCGGATTGGCACACGAGTTGCATGTCCACACACGCGGGGATTTGTCATCCGTTGTAAAATCAGTGGTTAGATTGTAGGCTCATTCCGGTTTGGCTGTAGTTTTAACCGGCTAAGGAGAATTGTTTTGCCTGAGCTTCGCAAAGACCCAATTACGGGGCGGTGGGTGATCATTTCGACGGACCGCGGCAAGCGGCCCATGGATTTCGTCCGCGAGAGCGTTCAGATCAAGGGGGGCGCCAATTGTCCTTTCTGCCCGGGGAACGAGGGGAAGACTCCGCCGGAAATCCTCGCTTACGGCCGGAACGGCAGCGGCCGGGACACGCCCGGATGGTCGCTGCGCGTGGTGCCCAACAAGTTTCCTGCGCTTGGAATCGAAGGCGGGCTCGACCGCGAAGGCGAAGGCCTGTTTGACCGCATGAACGGCGTCGGCGCGCATGAAGTGATTATCGAAACGCCAGATCATCAAAAGACGCTTGCGGGGATTTCGGAGAAGTCCTTCGAGGAAGTTTTATGGGCCTATCGCGACCGCATGCTCGACCTCAAGAACGACCACCGATTCCGCTACATCCTGCTCTTTAAGAATCACGGCGAGCCCGCCGGTGCATCGCTCGAGCATACCCATTCGCAATTGATTGCGCTGCCCATCGTGCCGAAGCGCGTGCGCGAGGAAGTGGACAATTCCAAGCGCTACTATGAAGAGAAGGAACGCTGCATTTTTTGCGACATGATCCGGCAAGAAATCGAGACGAGTACCCGCATGATCCTCGACAATGATCACTTTATCGCTCTCGCGCCCTACGCTCCGCGTTTCCCTTTCGAGACGTGGATCCTGCCGCGGCAGCACAGCTCCGCGTTTGAAAACATGCCCACGCCGTACTACGGCAGCCTCGCGAAACTCCTGCAAGATTTTCTCGTGCGGTTGGACACAACGCTCGGGTGTCCTTCCTACAACTACGTCATCCACACTTCGCCCATCGGCGAGGAAATCAACGACCATTACCACTGGCACATCGAGATGATGCCGAAGCTGACAAAAGTGGCGGGATTCGAGTGGGGCACCGGGTTCTACATCAATCCCACGCCGCCCGAAGAAGCCGCTCGCTTCCTCCGCGAAGCCAAATCGTAATTTAGAGGAAAATCTTCAGACGAGAACTTCGGGGACTTCCATTTGTCCTGCGCGGAAGGCGGATTGAAATGCCTCGACGACCAACGGATCGAAATCCTTGCCGGCGCCTCTCACAATGATGTCGCGGGCCTCGAATGAAGAAATGGCCTTGCGATAAGGGCGGTCGCTGACCATCGCGTCATAAGCATCCGCTACGGTGATGATTCGACCTTCGAGCGGAATTTCGTCACCCCTCGCGGGCCGGTAGCCGCTGCCGTCGAATTTGTCGTGGTGGCTCAAAATAATCGGAAGGACGCGGCGAAGCGTGCCCCCCACTGGTTTGAGCGTTTCAACTCCCTTCGTCAAATGCGATTGCATCTCCACAATTTCCTCGTCGGATAGCTTGGCAGCCTTGTAGAGAATCTGCCGGCTCACTTCGAGCTTGCCGATGTCGTGGAGGAGAGCCGCCGCCCGGATGTCTTCGACGCGCTGTTCGGGTAGGCCCATTTCCTCTGCCAGCCGTGCGGCATAGATGGAAGTTCGATAGGAATGGTTTTGCGTGTACTTGTCGTTTGAAACCACGCCGCAGAGGATTTGCAGCACGCCGTAATAAGTTTCGCGAAGCTCGACAAGGCTCTTCTGTTTGTGCTCATAGAGCGAGCCCATGGCGTAAGCCGTGATCACCAGGAATCCACTCCACACCGCCACGTCCGACCACGCCAAGAGTTGCCGCGTTGGGACATTCAATCCGCCCGCGAGCGCTACCGGATTCATCAGGTTGAGCCAGCAGACGATGAGGATCGAAGCGATGGCTGTCTGGACGGCCCGCGTCCGGCCGAAGCAGTAGGCCGCGAAAAGCGTCGGGAGATTGTAGAAGGAGAGAACCAATTTCTGCCCGGAGACGAAGAAATTAATGATGGCTGCGAAGAGGATGATGGAGAAGATCAACAGCAATTCCCGGTTGATCTTCATCAGCTGGTTGAGCCACTTGCTTCTCATGCGTGTGTCCCCTTGCTCTCGACCGGGCCTCCCAAGCCCCGCTTCATTCATCCTAGCAGCGCGGAGCGACGAACCCGGCAGTTTGCCGCCCGAGCTTGCCCAACTGATACATTCACGGATTTCGCGCGGCGGGCCGGGCCATTTGATCCTTTGCGCCTTCTCGTTATTCTTGCAACCGTGAATAAGTGATTTGGAGCAACCGTGAGCGAGCAATTTGCATCCACAATAGTTGTCAGGTCCCTCTTTACTGCTCTTCAGTCCTCCTGAGGGAACTTCTGAAACGGTATCAAGCTGCTTTCCGGCGGTAAGAAACATATTCGGGGAGATGCCTAAGGAAAAGTTCATATGAAAAGTTGCAAACAATACCGAGCGCTGTCCTTGTTGCCGGAAATCCGGCGAATGGCCGGCATCGCACTACTTGCCCTCGCTCTTCCTTTTCCTGCGCCCGCGTCTCTGGGAGGCGATATGACAACCGTCCAGGCCGACCAGATGCACATGCAGGGAACACTGCGGAGTACGAACACACAGACATACACCGTCCACGAGATTCAGGCCCCGAACGGAGTCGCCGTCAGGGAATTTGTTTCGCCTGCAGGGAAAGTCTTCGGCGTCGCGTGGCAAGGGCCGGCGCATCCAGACCTGCAGCAGGTTCTGGGCACTTATTTTGACCAATTCACGCAAGCCGTGCAGACCGAGAGAGCCCACCGTTCCGGCCATGGCCCGCTGGTGATCCAAACGCCTGGACTCGTCGTGGAATTGGGCGGGCATATGAGGGCATTCGTCGGGAAAGTCTACGTCCCTCAGATGATGCCGGCGGGAGTTCGTGCTGAGGAGATCCGATGAGAGAGCGCGTGCGCGGAATCCTCATTTTGATTTTGTTCGGGGCTTTAGTTGGTTGCGGTGGTGGTGGCAGTAGCACGACAACACCTCCAACCAATCCGACCAACCCTCCCACTGGCTCAAACGTGCAAGCGATTACGGTCAACACGGGACCAGTCGCCGCGGCGCCGATCAACGAGCCAAGTGTTGACGTCGCATTTACCAGCGTTACTCTTTGCGTTCCCGGGAGTACCACCAATTGCCAGACGATCGACGGCATTCTGGTTGATACCGGCTCAACCGGATTCAGGGTGTTGTCTTCCGCGTTGACACTTGCGTTGCCGCAGCAGAACGATTCCAACAGCCATCCGATCGCCGAATGTTTCCCTTTCGTGTCGAGCACGATCTGGGGATCTGTAAGGACCGCGGATTTGACCATCTCCGGTGAAACGGCAAGTTCGCTCCCGATTCAGGTGATCGGGGATCCCAATTTTTCAACGATTCCCGCAGCTTGCAATATGTTTGGCCCTCCTCAGGATAGCCTGGCAAGTTTCGGCGCCAACGGCATATTGGGGGTGGGAGTCTTCGCACAGGATTGCGGCGGCGGCTGCGAGGCGAGCGGCGCATCGAACAACGGCCTGTATTACACGTGCCCCTCCTCCGGCTGCGAAGTGACTACGGAAAGTCTTGCGCAACAATTACAACATCCCGTAACGCTGTTCACCGGCGACAACAACGGCGTGCTTATCCAGTTGCCGTCTGTTTCGACGCCTGAGGCGAGTGTCACGGGCTCGATGATTTTTGGCATTGGAACGCGATCGAACAACACTCTGGGCAGCGCAACCGTGTTCGCCGAGGACCCTTCGACCGGGAATTTCTCGACCACTTTCAACGGGCAGACCGTGACCGACGGTGGCTTCATTGATGCCGGATCGAACGGCGTCTATTTCCTCGACAGCGGCACCACCGGGATTCCGACCTGCCCTCCTGATATCACCTTCTGGTATTGCCCGTCCTCGACGGAGAGTCTCATGGCAACGAACATGGGAACGAACGGCGCAACCGGCCCAGTCAGTTTCAGCGTGGGCAACGCCGGTTCGCTGACCTCGAACATGAATAACGGCGTGGTCCCCAATCTGGGCGGGCCATTTCCTGGAACCTTTGACTGGGGGTTGCCGTTCTTCTTCGGGCGCAACGTGTTCACGGCAATCGAAGGAAAGAGTACCCCGGGCGGGACCGGGCCATATCAAGCGTATACCAATCCCTAAGCCGAGGGATTCTAGAATTGTCCGCGTAGAGCTTGGTGTGAGTACCCGGCAGGAAACAACTTCATCGCGTCAGCGGAACCAGCCGGAATCCGCTCCTGCCTTGCGGCCCTCGTCTGCGAGAGAATCCAACTGATTCTGCAAGCTCTGCTTCTGCCTTTCCAGCGACTTCACCTGAGCGTTCTTGTCATCGATGATGATCACGTTTTGGCGCAGCCCGGTCGAAGGATCGAAGCCGATCGCGCCATTCTTCCTGATGTCCTCTTGAAGTTGCTTGATTTGCTGATCGATAGAGTCCATCTGATTGTGGATCTGACGAGCCCTTCCGCGCCAATACTTTTCGTCGTTCGCTGTTGAGGAAGAGCCGCCGCCGGCGTTTGAATTCGCCGCTTCCGGCGAACTCGATCCGCCCACAAGTCCATCTCCGACGACGGAGACGCCATGGCCCGGGAGCGCCGAAACCTCATCCTCGGTGAACACCTTGCCCGATTCCGATTTGGGCTTCTGAGCTTTTGCTCGTTTTGCCGCATCGGCCAGAGTTTCTTGAGGTGGCGTCATGTCCTGCATCTGGGGCTGCGACGCAGAAGTTGTCTGCGATTGCGTCTGTGAAGCTTTTGTAGTGGAAGTCTGAGATTGCGACTGCGATTGCGTTTGGGTGGTAGGCTGCGACTGACCTGCCGGCTGCGTTTGCGACTGTCCCAGCGTCAGGATCGGCAACCACAGCACCATGGCCAGCAAAATAAAAATGTATTTCGCAAATGCGGCCTTTCGCGGGTGCTGCCGCACCATGCGAACAGCCCGCTCAATAATGAGGGAAGTACTCAACATTCGCCTCTGGTAACCGACTCTCATTGGGTTTCTCCCAAGCTGGGTGGTCTTAATTAGACGGTAAATTGAGCCGGGGAGACGGTCAAGGCAGTTCACGGCGTTGATTTCGTACTGGTCACCTTGCGGGGAGCGGCCGTGTGGCCACCCGGTTCGCAAAGCACATCGCGAGGTCAGGCAGCCGCGTTCGCGCCTGCAGAGATGCGCCGCGCTTTGATCGCTTTGATCAACGCCTCGTAGTCGCGTTCCGTCTGATCGGCATAGGCGACCGCAAATTGTTCGATGGCTTCATCGAAGGTTTCATTTTTTCCGAGATAGCCGGCGATTCGCGCGGGGTCTCCCGTTCGCGCGTGCGCCCGCGCCAACGCCCACCCGCATAATCCGACATACTCGATCCAGTCCCGCTTGGACATGTCTTCGATGTCGATCTTCATCTTCATGTCTCGAAGCTGCCGGAAATAGTAGTCGCGGCCGTCATCGTCGCGAGTCCACCCGAGAAGCACATCGCTCCCCGATTGCAGCATTCGCTGCCCCGTCACCACTCGCTCGCCGTGGTTGGTGAAACGGCTCTTGCCCGCATACGGCTCAAGCGCCGAAGGCAGCGCCTCTTTGAATTGAAGAAAGAGAGGATCGTGTTCTCCCGCCATCATTAGGACCACCGCGCAACGCGTTCCCACACTTCCCACGCCCACAACCTTCCGGGCGATGTCCACGATCTGGTAGCGATCGAGCAGCACGCGCCGCTCTTCTGGCAGAGTATGGCGGTAGCGGTGAAAGAGGTCGCGCACGTTTCGTGCTTTCTGCTTGTACTGGAGCGGGTGGTAAATGAATGGTGGGTGATCAGTGATTCGCAGCTGTCCCTTCACCACATCCGTAAGCCTCGGCATTAAGTGCTCGTCGGTTTGCTGTCTGGCCTTTGTAAGGGTGCGCTTCCAGTATTTCCTGGCATCGGTCGTCTTCGCTTCTTCCACGAAAAGCTCGGCGTCAAGGCGCGAGTACCACACATCCACCGCGCGCATCCACCCGTATGCGCGCATGTGCGCTCGATAGCTTTCGACGGCAACACGCACCGCATCAACGCAATCCCGCGCGCGCCAGCCGTTTTGCCTGGCCGCAAGCACTATGCTCGCTGCCAGGCGCTTCACGTCCCATTCCCACGGCGCCGGAAGCGTCTCGTCGAAATCGTTGATGTCAAAAATGAGCCGCCGGTCGAGAGAGCCCATGCCGCCGAAATTGCTGACGTGACAGTCACCGCATGCCTGCACTCGGAGTCCGGTTCTCGGCGTCGGGGAAAGATCTGCCGCCATCAGCGCCGCCGCTCCGCGGAAAAATGCGAACGGCGATTTGCGCATCCGCCCGTACCGAATCGGCAGAAGCTCGGGCAGCCTTCCTTGATCGGATTTCCTCAGCAATTCGATCGGGTCGGGACGATTGGCCGCAGGCGCCCACTTCGCGTGCGAAGTTCGCGGCACTTTTTCGCGCAGAGACTTGCCCGCAGCCATGCGTTCCTCGACCGTCGGTCCAAGCCCGCTCGGGTGGCTCTCGTCAATGCTTGTCACTTTTTCTCGCAAGGATTTCCCACCGATTGGCCGAAACTTCTATTTTCGCCTCTTGGTAACCGCGAGTATACGCCCGCTTGTCCCGGCGGAAACACTGAGCCCCCAAAAGGCGCCCCCGGTGTCATTTTGGACAGAAGTACTATTGGCTTCCTGATTGCCCGGAACCGCTCTCGGCTATGATTCAGGAAAGGACGCAATGGCCTCGACCCGAAGGCTGACGCCATGCGACATGGGGCTGCACGCACTTTTCCGGAGGAACGCAAAATGAAACCACAATACGTGGCGCAACGAGCGGAAGACCGTTTCGGAATGAAGGTGACGGCCCTGCTCGTGGGCAGGCACGGCCAGTTGGGAGTGGAAAAGGCCATCACAGAAAATGTGAGTTCCAGCGGAGCCCGCGTGATCTCCGCGAACGAATGGGACCCGGACGACACGATTCTGGTCGCCTTGCCGTCCGGTCATTTCACCAGCGTGGCGCGCGTGACCTATTGCGACTCGCTCGGCGGCGGTAAGTTTGGCACCGGGCTGCAATTCATCGGAGAGAGCAAGCACCTGGAAATCAATACGCTCGCGACAGCGCCGGAATTTGAAAAGATATAGCAACTAATTCGCAGCTTCAGGGTTCTATACAAAGTAGGCAAGCGGTAGTGGTTTGCTCCGCTTTCCGGTTGATGATTTCGCGGTCGGGCGGCAACCTTGCAGGTCGAAAATGCGTCTCAATATATGTAGAATTTATCGTGGCATTCGTCCGATGGAGGGTTCGGCAATGAAGAAGATTCTATTTGGCGTTTTCGCACTGTTGTTGTTGAGCGCAGGGGTGGCTCAAGCGCAGAACAAAACGGTTCGGCTATATATCGCTCCGAATTCGAGCGTCCCCCCACCCGACATCATGAAAAATCTGGTCTCCAAATGTCCGAACACCACGATTACCATCGATCCGAAAAAATCCGACTTCATGCTCCAGGCATGGGGCTGGTCCGGCAACTATAAATTCACGGTGTTCCAGCGTGGCGGCACGGCTGTTTACGCTACTACGACCATGATGCTATCGAATGCCGTCAAAGACGTTTGTCACTTCGTGAATTCCCTGCAGGCTGAGCTGAAGACCACATCCGCCCCGCCTCCCAGCAACCCTCCGCCGTCTTCTTAGCGGCGCGAGATTTATCTTCGACACTTCCGATTCGCCTGACTCCTCGACAAGTCACATCGGACTCGATGTGCAGAGATCCCAGAGTGGTGCGGGACGGCAGGCAGAGATATAATCCCGCCGCTCAATCGATAGAGCATGGCGCAAGTCTGCAAGCTCGCGAAGACTGACACGGTCCATCCAGTTGGCCGCGCCGAAAACAATCGCTAGCGCGCCCTATCCCAGTTGCCTCTGAGAGATCCTGATGAAGATGGTCGACCGTGTTCGCATGCTGCCCCTGTTCGCGCTTGTGCTTTGCACCTTGCTCTTCGCCGCATCGTCCGTGGCCCAGAACGCACCGCCTCAGGCCGCTGCCACGTTGCCGAGCGAGACGCCGGCCAAATTCGTCCCCGCTACCGACAGCTTCGATTACACGCGGCGCGAAGTGATGATTCCCATGCGTGACGGCGTGAAGCTGCACACGGTTATCCTCGTGCCGAAAGACGCCAAAGGCGCGCCAATTCTTCTTACGCGCACGCCCTACAGCGCCAATGAGCTTACGACGCATGCGCATAGCGCGCATCTCGGCCCGAGCCTCAGCGGCTACGATAATGCTCTCGATGTGATCCTCGAAGGCGGCTACATTCGCGTGGTCCAGGATGTCCGCGGCAAATACGGCTCTGAAGGCGACTACGTGATGAACCGTCCCTTACACGGACCACTGAACCCGACGCCGGTCGATCATTCGACCGACACCTACGACACCATCGACTGGCTCGTGAAAAACATTCCCGAGAGCAACGGCAAGGTTGGCATTCTGGGCATTTCCTACGACGGATTTTTGCCTTTGATGGCGCTCGTCAATCCGCACCCCGCGCTCAAAGTGTCCGTGCCGATGAATCCCATGGTCGATGGATGGATGGGCGATGACTGGTTTCATAACGGCGCCTTCCGCGAACAAAACATGGGGTACATCCTCGAGCAGGAAGCGACGCGCAAAAATGAGATCAAGTGGTGGACCAGCTACTTCGATGATTACGACGTGTATATGCAGTTTGCATCGGCAGGCGAGCTTGGGCGGAGTCGCGGCCTCGAACAGGTCGGCTTCTGGCGCAAGATTCTCGAGCATCCGAGTTACGACTCCTGGTGGCAAGCTCAAGCCATGGACAAAATACTGGCGATGGAACCGCTCAAAGTTCCGGTGATGCTGGTGCACAGCCTCTGGGATCAAGAGGACATCTACGGCGCAATCGCTGTCTATAAAGCGATCAAGCCGAAGGACACCGCGAACGATAAAGTATTTCTGGTGATGGGCCCATGGCATCACGGGCAGGAGATCGAAGACGCTAGCGCGCTCGGAGCTTTGAAATTCTCGAGTGATACCGGCCTCTACTTCCAACGGGAAATCCTCCGGCCGTTTCTCGACCAATACCTCAAAGACGGCGCTCCCAAGGCCAACATCTCGCCCGTCACCGCATTTGAAACCGGTACGAACAAATGGCGCAGCTTGCCCGCGTGGCCTGCGGGATGCGCGAGCGGCTGTACGGTCCGGGCGACGCCGCTTTATTTCACCGCCGGTCTGAAGCTGGGCTCTGCTGCGCCCACGGCCGGCGATGCGGCGTTCGACGAATATGTGTCCGACCCCGCCAAGCCCGTGCCGTATCGCGCTCGCCCGATTCAGCCCATGGGCTATAGCACCGGCATGACTTGGTCCGAGTGGCTGGTGGACGACCAGCGTGAGCAGTCCGGTCGCCCCGATGTCCTGGTGTTCGTGTCCGAGATCTTAAGCGCGCCGGTAAAAATCAGCGGGCAACCGGTTGCCAATTTGGTCGCTTCCACCAGCGGTACGGACTCCGACTGGGTCGTCAAAGTGATTGATGTTTATCCCGACGAAGTGGGCGGCCAGCCAAACCTGGACGGCTATCAGCTCATGATTTCGGCCGACATCTTCCGCGGCCGCTATCGCGAGAGCCTCGAGACCCCGAAGCCCATCGCGTCCGATAAGCCCTTGCTCTACCGCTTCAGCTTGCCCACGGCGAATCACGTCTTTCTGCCGGGCCACAAGATCATGGTTCAGGTCCAGTCGAGCTGGTTCCCGCTCTATGATCGCAATCCGCAGACATTCGTTCCCAACATCTTCTGGGCCAAGCCAGGGGATTACCGCAAGGCCGTGCAACGCGTCTATCACACGCCGGCCGAAGCCAGCTTCATCGAACTGCCTCTGGTCACGACGCCTTAAAGCACCGCAAAAAGACCGCTCGGCGCGCCACTCCCGCCTATCACGAGTCCGCCGCAGCGGACCAACGGAACCCGCCCGCTCGGGCTAGTAACATAAACGACTCGTGTAGTAGAAGCTCCATGTTCAGCAAGTAGCGGCTGAAATACAATAGAGAGTAGGCGCGGAGTTCGAATGAACCTTATTTGCGACCGAGCTCCGGGTGAAATAAGACTGAAATGCAATATTCAATCAAAGGACTGAGATGGGTGCCCTTCCTGGGCCTGATCGTTTTGGCACTGGCGGAGCTGGGAACGCCTCTGAGCCCGTCTGAGAGATTGATCAGGTTTATCCGCCACGTGAAGTGGTTTCTGCCTTGAGAGACCGAGAAATCCAACGCAGGGCTGAAATGGCTCTACGGACGAAAGACCCACACAAGGATCGCTCCACCCAATAAAAGGCAGCCGTGGACCCAACGAGGATAGGACCGCTTCTGCGCGGATGGACTTATGCGGAAAACAAAACCTCCAGATGCCGGAAACGCCAAGTCCTGCAAAAGCGATAACCTCCCGGTCGGGCCCATTGCGTTGTGTTTTTAGCGTCCGGGCCTGCAGCTGTTAAATTACGACTTCTAGCGCGAGTTGAGCCCCGGGATGTGCAACATCCACCAGGTAGTACACGCCGTTTACGTCCACGACGTATACGTCATCGTTATAGCCCCAGCCGCTGGGCCACGGTTGAGTGATAAAGAACGAGTAGCCGCCGTATTGGAATCGCGGCCGACCTCCTACGATGACCGGGTGACCGACGTGAAACGTGTGTTCACGGCCGAAGTGCGCCCGGAATTTATCGTCGGGAATCCGCTTGCTGCTTACGCGCGTTTCCTCATGAACTGTTTTTTTCTCTTCCAGCTTGGAATGCTCGTCCCTGGGCGGTTTTGCGTCTTTAGCGTCAGGATGCGGCTGATCGTTCGGAGTCTTGGGCGGTTCGGCCTCCCGCTTGGGCTCCTCATGGGGGGCCTTGGCGTCCGCCGGCTTAGCGGGCTCCTGTTCGTGTTGCTCCTGAGCGTATGCTGGCGCGGCGATTCCAAAAAGTGCCAATAGAATTGAAGTTCCGATTAGGGTGGTGATTTTCATGAACGTCTCCTCCCAGTCGTTTGTGCTATAGGCTAGGGCATTTCGTTCGCGTCATTCGCTCGTCTCCAAGGCCAGCTGGGTCGCTGGCGAAGGTGAGCTTGACGTCCACGTATTTACAACCCGCTGGCAGCCTACCTGCGCTGGCGCCTGGAGCGAATACGGGAGGGCCTGTATATTGCCCGGGGAAATCGTGTTACGGAGGAAAGCGTCCCGCCCATCTCAGTTTGCATCAGCTACTTGGATGCACGTCAATTTCCGAGAAGCGTCCTCATCGGGCACTGGCTAGGCGTCAGGCGTAACGCATGCATGTCCAGAACAGGACAGATAACGGTTTTCGTTACGTATAGCATCCTGTCGCAGCTGAGATAGCAAAGGCGTTTAACACGCTGAAGGAGATTTTCGATGATTCTGCTAATCATTCTTCTAGTGCTTTTGTTCGGGGGCGGCGGTGGCTATTACGGCTATTCCAGGTGGGGCACAGGCGGCGGTCTTGGAGTCGTCGGGACGGTTCTGCTCATCTTATTGGTTGTGTACTTGGCCGGTGGGTTGCGGTGACTTCGGGGATCGATTAGAATCGAGGTTCAATTTGGTTGCGAGTATACTGACAGTTCGCGGCTGCTAGCTCATTGCCCTCGATTCTGGTCTGATCGTTCAGTTCAACCATCCGGAATGAACTGTTGACCTGGCGGACCTCAAGGCAACGCTATGGGGTGTAATCATTTCACGAGTTCTCAGCGGTTTATTTTTCCTAGCGATGATTCTGCTTGTAGCCGGTCCAGCTGGCGCGCAATCTGCCTCACTGGACGATGGCAACACTTCCGCTGAGTCGTCGAGTCTCCTTCCGTCAGCGGCGGTGCCGTCCTCCACCGCGCCCGATATTCCAATCCGTCCCTTCGCTCTGTACGTCCCGCCAACGGAGTCGCAAAAATTTTACAATTTCGCCTCGAATGCCGTTGGGCCAGTTGCTTTTGTCGGGTCTTCGTTCGCAGCCGCGATCGATCAGGGACGCAACTTCCCACACGAGTGGGGACAAGGGGCGGGTGCGTATGGCGCGAGAGTTGCCAGCAATCTCGGGATCAACCTGGTCACGGCAACAGCCCAATACTCGTTGGCCGAAGCTTTTCACGAAGATACTGTCTACTATCGGTGCACCTGCGCCGGTTTTTTGCCGCGTTTTTGGCACGCGGCGCTTTCGACCGTTGTCGCGCGTCGTGGGAGTGACGGCAACACTTCCTTCTCGATCGCGCTGACCGCTTCGCCTTTTATCGGCGCGGCGACCGCAGCAAATACCTGGATTCCCAGCCGCAATGGTCCTGCTCTAGGATTTCGATTGGGCGCTTACAATTTGCTCGGCCAGTTTGGACAGAATGAGGCGCTCGAATTCCTCTATGGCGGCCCGCATACCCTCCTGGGCCGCATTCAGCATCGCATTTTCAAGAAGGCGTTTGACTCCGACCCGAACTTCTGACCGAGCTCCGCAATCCCCGAGGGCAGAATTCGTCTCTTCGGAAACTGCAGAAGAGCTGCCGCCACTCGGGATCATTGGCGCTGCGGGCGAACTGCTTACTCTCGGGCTTACCGAAAAGTGACTCACTACCGCGGCCGTAGTATCTTTGCACCCGCGAGGAGTCTCTGCGAGCGCAACAAAACGCGGAAAAACCGGAGGATGCAACCGTGTTGACGAAATTCGAAGATATCATTGTGATTTTGGCGTGCCCGGCGGGGGCCATGCTGTTTCTGTGGATCCTGGATCTCTGGTGGCCATCGAGCATGCGCCGCACTCACAACGATATCATTGGCTGGCAAGTCGGCGTGCTCGGCACGATCTATGCCGTGATCATGGGGTTCATGCTGTACGCGGTGTGGACATCGTTCCAGGACGCAGATATCAACGCCGAAGCTGAAGCGAACTGCCTGGTCAGCGTTTTCCGGCTCGCCGATGGACTGCCTGCCGCGCAACGCGATCAGGTTCATCACCTTGCGCGCCAATACGCGAATATAGTCATTAGCGAAGAGTGGCCAGTGATGCACAGAGGAGACCTGGGCATAGCCGGTCACAACACCATACAGCAGTTGTGGACCGCCTTACTGCAAACCAAGCCCGCGACATTCGCAGAGCAGACGAGCATGAATCTGGCGCTGGCGGAAATCTCCACGATGACTGAACATCGCCGCGTGCGTCAACTCGAGAGCCAATCCAAACTACCGGGAATTCTGTGGATGGTGCTGATTGTGGGGGGCGCCATAACGATGCTGTCTTCTTGCCTGTTTGGAATAGAAAACTTCGGACTGCATTGCGTTCAGGTAGTTTCCCTGACGCTGCTGGTTTCGCTGATTCTCGTCGCCATAGCCGATATCGACCGCCCTTTTCAAGGCACGGTTCATATCCAGCCGCGTGGTTTCGAACGCGCTCGTCAAACCTTCGCGCAGCTTCCTTAGGCTTGAGCGCATTTGACCCGCTTGTTGCCGCAGCGTTCTCGTTAGACAAAATTGGAATCGAAGCGGTGGCTACCGGTCGCGTCGAAGGTGTTTCGTAGAAATCTTACCGCGCGAGCAGGCCTTTCCAGCGTTTCCACGCGTCTTCGCGGGCTTTTTTGTTGGCGTCGCTCGAGTCCGGAGCTTCGCCGGCGCGCATAAAGCCGTGACCCGCGCCCTCATAGGTCACGGGATCGTACGTTTTTCCTGCAGCTTTCATCGCGGCGATTGTGTCCGGAATTGTGGCATCAATGCGCGCGTCGTTCCCGGCGTAGAAGCCGTATACGGGTGCCTTGATGCGCGACATCGCGTCTTTGTCCGGCGGCGGGCCGTAAAAAACGAACGCTGCGGAGAGGTCCCCCCGATTTGTTGCGAAGCGGAAAGATTGTCCGCCGCCCCAGCAGAATCCTACGACATATAATTTGCCATTCGAGGCGGGCAGCTTCAGGGCGTAGTCCGCTGCGGCGTTCAAGTCCGCCGTCACCTGGTCGGGATTCAGCTTGCCGATAGCCTCAGTAACCCCTGTTGGAAAATCTTTCGTCCGGCCGCCGTTCGGCGCCATGGCGCTCAGAAGGTCCGGCGCGACAGCGATATAGCCCGCTGCGGCGACTTCGTCGGCAAGTTCCTGCGCCCAGTCGCTCAATCCAAAAATCTCGTGAATCACGAGCACCGCGGGCCGCTTTTCTTTCGATTCGGGATAGACGACAAGCGTCTCTACGCTTCGACCACCATACTTCACCGTAACCCACTCGCTATGACGCGGCGATTTCTCGATTCGCTCCCGCGCCCAGGGCTGTGACCATTCCTGCGCAGCAACCGTTTGCGCTGCCAACAATATCCCCATCACTGCGAATATCATTCCTGCGAATCGCTTCATGGCCCACCTCATCCCGAGACACTGTCTGCGATGGATGATAGTTGTGCGGTGGGACTCCCGCAAGACTTGAATTGCCGGCGCCCGTGACATTCGTTTGGAGTTGGCGCGATCAGCTAATGTTGATTGTGGCGCCAGTTCCAGTATTCCTTCTGTTCATCGGCGTGGCGCTTGCGAAAATCCTTATGAGAACGGTGTGTGTCCGTTTCCCATCGCTGGTAGTAGACAACCTCGTTGTTGTCAAAGGTGTGGTAGTCGCTGTAGCCCGGATCGTAGACGCGGTAGCCCGTTTCCACGCGAGCTGCGCAGCCGATGATAACCGCCGGCGAAATAAGAACGGCCGCCATCGTAAGAGTCATAAGGTGCCGTGATAGGAAACGCATTTGGTAGTTTCCTCCTTGTAGTTGTTCGAGTCCTCTTGCTCTCGCGCTTCCTCTTCGGCGCCGCTGAGCGTCATGCCCTGTTAGTTCAAGATGCGAGAGCTGGCAAAAAAGCCTATTGCGAAGTCCGATTCGTCAAACTCCAACCACTCCAGTTTGGAGATCGAGACTGAAAAAGGCCGATTGCACGCCGGACACTTCAGATCGAGGCAATCGGCTGCTTGGTTGAAATGTATTCTTCCCGAGGCCAGACTTGGCAAGATTACAGTTGCGCCACAATCCGGCCTGTCGCAGGTGATGCACGGTTCCAGACGGACTTGGTTTGTCATGGCGTTTTCAACGCTAAGTCCATCATGGAGGAAAACCCATCAGTTAAACTTGGTATATGTTCAGCGGGGCATACCCTACGCAGCGAAAATACCGGAGCAGCGTGCTATCCTCCAGCCGTCGGTCTGGTGTTGTTTGCCCGGGCCTTCAGCAAAGAGGGGACTATGCAATGGTATACGTATGTCGCCTACTTCTTTGGGGGCGCCTTTCTCGTGAACGCCGTTCCGCACTTCACGAACGGCGTGTCCGGGCGCCGCTTCCCGACGCCATTCGCTTCCCCGCCTGGCAAGGGAGAGTCTTCGCCAACGGTCAACGTGCTCTGGGGCACGCTCAATCTGGCAATCGGGTATCTTCTCGTGTGTCACGTAGGTGAGTTCAACTTCCATCAAACATCCGGTGTCCTCATTCTCGGAGCGGGGGGCCTGCTGATGGGAATGCAGTTGGCCGGATGGTTTGGGCGTGCCTACGGCGGGCAGTAGGGCGGATGATCTCGTAAACAATCAAATAGGGAGAAGTGCGGACCCGATTACTGTTCATAAATCCGATTACCATCGGTAATTCGGGACCGTCGCACACTGCCCAATTAGCGGCTTAATCAGAGACTGACACACTTCCTTACGCGTGCTGCCATTTGCATTTCCATTTACATTGTGCAACCGTAAATGTGGAGGCTCGTGAGCGCGATGCGAAGAGTGCTGCGGACCGAGAGATCTGCTGATGCCCTCCTGGACCGCCCCTCCCGCCGATGTTGTCATCCCGATGGAGGCCGTTTTCTGGCCCATGAGGGATCTGCTGTTGGTGTTGCCTCGAGATTCGAATCCATGGGCCACTCTTCACCAAGTGATTCGGCGGCCCCCACGAATCACCAATCATTCGTCACTATTCACAGCTTTTCTAATCGCAACAGTCCGGAATTAGAATTCCCTCTAATTCATTCAAAACAAACGACGGCAGGCCGTTCTAATCGCAACAAAACGGGGGTGCCTCCGGGCCCAAATTCAGCGCGTCGGCGACACACCTGGACCGCGGCTCTGTGGAGTTTTCGGCGGCCGGGTGCTACCTTGGTGCAACGGGATCGTTCCCCCTGGAATCGGCGACGAGGTGAATGGCTATGACGTGGGGTAAAAGACGCGCGATCGTGATCCTGATTGTGATCTTGTTTTTCGTGGTGTTCGTTTTGGCGGCCTCGCACTCGATGCGATGGGGGCGGAATCCGGTCCATTTGTCATCGAATTCAGTCCTCGTGATCGATGCCAGCGGTGAGATCAACGAGCAAAGGCCCGTTGATTTCTTCAGCGCCTTCGATGGTTTTTCGATTCCCGTGCTCCATGATTTTGTGGATGGAATTGACGCGGCCCGCACCGATTCCCGCATCACGGGCCTTGTCGTCCGGATCGGCCCGCTCGAAACCGGCTGGGGAAAACTCGAAGAAATCCGCTCTCATTTGATGGAGTTCCGGAAGAGCGGAAAACCGAGCATCTGCTATCTGGGCTACGACGGCATCGGGAACCGCGAATACTACCTCGCCACCGCCTGCCAGCAAATCTGGCTCGTTCCCACAGCGCCTGTGAGTATTCACGGGATGATGGCCGAAGCGGTGTTTCTCCGCGGCACGCTTGATAAGCTGAAGATCGTTCCCGAGTTCTACCACATCGCCGAGTACAAGACCGCGACGAATTCGCTGACGGAGAAAAAATTCACGCCGGAGCACCGCGAGGAAGTTGAATCGCTGATGCGCAGCGTGTACAACCAGTATTTGACGGATGTTTCCCGCGGCCGGAACATGGACCGCACTACATTCGAAGCGCTCGTCAACCGGGGCCCGTTCTCCACGCGCGAAGCAGTCGAGAGCAAACTCGTGGACCGGTTGGGGTATTGGGACCAAGTGCAGGACTACTTCAAGGACCGCGGAAACTCGTGGAATCCAGTCTCGCTCAATCACTATCGGCCGTTCTTGAATTCATTTGGCGGGGAGCGGATCGCTGTCGTCGCTGCGACCGGACTCATCGTCTCGGGCTCATCGGGGAACACGCCCGGCGGTGGCTCCGTTATGGGTGGCGATTCCGTTGCCGCCGACATTCGACGCGCGCGAACGGACCACAGCATCCGCGCGATCGTTTTGCGCGTGGATTCAGGCGGCGGCTCCGTGGTGGGGAGCGAAGTGATTCGCCGCGAAGTGGAACTGGCGGTTGCGACGAAGCCGGTGGTGGTCTCGATGTCGGACGTGGCAGCTTCGGGCGGCTACTGGATTGCGGCTCCGGCAAACAAAATCGTCGCCGACCCGAACACGATCACGGGTTCCATCGGCGTACTGATCGGCAAGCTGAACGTCTCGGGGCTTTACAATCTGCTCGGCATCAGCACCGACTACGTAGCCACGAGCGACAACGCCACGCTGTTTTCGAGTCAGCAAAACTTTACGCCGGCGCAGCGCGAATACATTCAGAGATTTCTCAAGGAAACCTACTCGGAGTTCACGAAAGGCGTTGCGAGCGGGCGCAAAATGTCGGTGGAGGCGGTGGACAAAATCGGCAAAGGCCGCGTTTGGTCGGGAACGCAGGCAAAAGAGCTGGGCCTGGTGGATGAACTCGGCGGACTTGATCGCGCAGTCGAAGTAGCGAAGGAACTCGCGCACATCCCCGCGAGCGCATCCGTCCGCATCGTGCGTTTCCCGGAGGATAAAACGTTCTGGGAAGAACTCCTCGAGCGCCAGAATGACCAGTTGAACGAAGGGCGCTCGCTCGATGAAGTCCTTCGCCGAATCGTGGGTGTGATGGAGCCGGTGCAAGCGCGCATTCCGTTCGAGCTGCACATTCGCTGATTGTTTGGCCGCCGGGCGGAAGAGCCATTGCGAATCGCGCGCTTTTTGCACCCTCCAGGCTGAATCCGTCATCTGGTTTCGTTATAATGTGTGTGCAGGCGCGGTACCCAAGTGGTAAGGGAGAGGTCTGCAAAACCTTTATACGTGGGTTCGATTCCCACCCGCGCCTCCAGCATTTCAAAAATTTGGCCCTGCCGCGGACACGCCGCGTTAGCATCTGGCGTCCCTTCGAATTCAAAGAAAGGTGAATCGCATGTCCGAACAGACGTCATTCCACATGACTTCGGATGAATTCCGCCGCCACGGAAAGGCGATGGTGGATTGGATCGCCGACTATTACGAACGCATCGAATCGTTTCCCGTATTGTCGAAGGCCAAGCCCGGGCAGATCCGCGATTCGCTCCCGCCAACTCCACCGATGAACGGCGAGCCGTTCGAGAGCATCCTGAAGGACGTCGAAAACCTGATTCTTCCGGGAGTGACGCATTGGCAGTCGCCGAATTTCTTCGCCTACTTTCCTTCCAATGCATCCGGGCCTTCCATTCTGGGCGAACTGCTTTCGGCCGGTCTGGGAGTTCAGGGCATGCTGTGGGCCACAAGCCCTTCTTGCACGGAACTTGAAACGCACGTGCTGGACTGGCTCGTTGGAATGCTGGGCTTGCCCGAGAAATTTTTGTCGCGCGGGGCCGGCGGAGGGGTGATTCAAGACACGGCGTCGAGCTCGTCACTCTGCGCGCTGCTTGCGGCGCGAGAGCGTGCGACCGGTTTTGCGAGCAATGAACGAGGATGCGACGGACGCCTGGTAGCTTACACGTCGGCACAGGCTCACTCTTCGATTGAGAAGGACGTCAAGATAGCGGGGCTCGGCCGGAAAAATTTGCGGCTGATTGAGGTGGACGAAAAGTTTGCGATGCGCGCCGATTCTCTCGCCGCCCAAATCAAAAAGGATCGCGAGGTGGGACTGATTCCTTGTTTCGTGTGCGCAACGGTGGGCACAACGTCATCGAATGCGATCGATCCGGTGGAAGAGATCGGGCGAATCTGCCGCAAAGAGAGAATTTGGCTACACGTGGATGCGGCGATGTCGGGCACGGCCGCCTTGTGTCCCGAGTTCCGGCACATCTATGCAGGAGTAGCGCTCGCGGACAGCTATTCCTTCAACCCGCACAAATGGATGTTCACGAATTTCGATTGCAACTGCTTCTACGTCACGGATCGCGCGGCCTTAATCGGAGCGCTGAGTATAATGCCGGAATTTTTGCGCAACCAGGCCACGGAATCCGGTTCGGTGATCGATTATCGCGACTGGCACATCCCTCTCGGGCGGCGCTTCCGCTCGCTGAAACTTTGGTTCGTGATTCGCCACTACGGTGTGGAGGGCCTGCGGCATCACATTCGGCGGCACGTCGAATTGGCGCAACAATTCGCGTCATGGGTGCGCGCCGACGATCGATTCGAGCTTGCTGCGCCTGCCCCTCTGAACCTCGTGTGTTTCCGTCATCGCGGAGGCGACGGCGTGAATCAGGCGCTGCTCGATCGAGTGAACCAGAGTGGGGACATTTACGTCACCCACACGCGATTGAATGATCGTTTCACGCTGCGACTCTGCGTGGGACAGACGCACACCGAGTTGCGCCACGTGGAACACGCGTGGAAACGCATCCGCGAAGAGGCTGCAGTTGCTGTCGGCGCGTCGCAGGGAAGCTAACAGGGGAACGAAAGGCCTCAACCATGTGCGGCTAGAGCGGGGCACCTAGCCGGTCGCCCGCTTGGTATTGCGAGCAAAGGCTGAATGTCGGGCGGAAACGGTGCGAGAGTGTCAAATGATCCCCACAAGCTTGGCAACAAACGCGAGGATTGATTTCTACAGCGGTTCCGCTGTCGCGCGTGAAATGAGCCGGAAAGAGTTCATAAAGGAGCCACAATGAACGTTACACAAAAACGGTGGCATCAAGTGAGTGCCCGAATGACACGAGCATTAATTTTGTTTTCGTTGGGTCTGATAGCGACGATTTCGATCGCCCAGGAATCCAAGGGGCCTTTGCCCACTGTCGCCAGCGCTAACGTGCCCCTTTATCCGCGGACTCCTCAGTTGGCACACATCGAGGGAGTCGTCCGGCTCCAAATTTCAACGGACGGGAAGCGGGTTTCAGCAATATCCGTTAAGGGCGGGCCCCCGATGCTTATAACAGCAGCGGAAGAAAACGTCAGGACGTGGCTGTTCGAACAGCACAGCCCGACGACTTTCGAGACGACCTTCCAATACAAGCTTCTGCCCTCCAAATGCGACTCGAATTGCAATTGCGATAGCGTCGAAAAGGGTTCGGTGCTGTTGCAGCTGCCCACCGACGTGGAAGTGAACGCGAAAAGTGTACAGATCTGCGATCCTGCTGTCGAGCGCAAGCGCTGAACATGCCGTGGGAACCGGAGGGCGCGTCGAGTACAAGCTGACGCAGAAATGAAGAGCTGAGGCGACATTTATGGAGCTGAACCCATCTCGATTCGTTTTGGGAGCGTTCGAGGTCGCGACGGTTGTTTTCGCCGTTCGGTTGCTGCTCAACGCAAAGGGAACCCAGCTCCCGCGGACTCGTGGTAACGCTTACATCTATGGCGTTAAGTGCCAGATGCGTGCGATCGGTTCCATGGGGTCGCTCGTGTTTCTCTCAATCTTAGTTGCGTTCCGCCACGAATGGACCGACGGAAGTGGCCACTGGCTAGTTTGGATTCCGGTCGCTCTCATTTTTCTTGGCCTCGGGATTGCCACCGGTTCGGTGACCACCGATGAGAATGGCATCACGAAGAAGACATTCGGTTTGTCCCGTTCAGTCCGCTGGGAGGAAATCACAGAAATTCGTTTCTACACGGAGCAGAGTTATCTTGAAGTGTTTGCCAGCCCGCGGAAGATAAGCATCGACCTTCGCTTCGTTGCGATCCAGAACCTATTAGATCAGATTGTCGCGCGCACGAAATTGCAACCGAAAATGATGTAGATTTCTTGCTGGCGGGCGGCGGGCTACCGCCGCCTGACGAGAAGAGGTGCTAAAGAGGTTTTTGGCCGGGGAGCCGGGGCACGCCACCTTGGATAGTTGTTGTGCAGCTTGCTGCGGGCGACCGCGCCAATCCTGAAGATGTGGGCGTCGGGCAGGTTTTTGTTTTGCTCACGGAGCGAACCACAACTGTGGTAACTGCGGCCGCTGTGGCGCCAGCAATTCCCGCGACTGCTCCGACGGTACCTCCCGCCGCACCTCCCGCGCCGCCTGCGGCACCAGCGCCGCTCGTGACGTTGGTGGATTTCACGAAATCCGTTTCGTTCGCAGGCGAGATGGTGGTGGGTTGAGAAGGCTCCGAATTACCGCGAATGCTCGTCTGTTCGCCGCCCTTCATCACTACGCAAACTCCAGCGTTATTGCAGACCCGGCAAGCGCCCTCCAAACAGAGCACATTCAAAGTGCCGTCGGGGTTGAGGACGACGATGATTTCCGTGCCGACAACGCCGGCAACGCCCACGGGCGTGCGAATCTCAAAGTGCGCGTCCGGCTTCACCAACTTTACGGCCTTAGCGCGAACGCGGCCGTAATTCAGCTCGAGATCGGTTTGCTGCGCGGCAGCGTCGTGCTTCGCAACCCTCAGGTTTGAATCCGAACCAACGTTCAGAACCGAGCCGTCTTCGAGAGTGACGCGGACGCGCGCCAGGTGGCCGGTATTGATTATGTCGCCCCACAAGACCGGTAGCGTAGCTTCCGCGTTGATCTGCTGCGATCCGCGGAGGAGGTAAGCGATCGGCATGGCCAGAGAAATCTTTCCGGCCTCCTGAGCCGTTTGTGCCACGATTTCAGCCGGGGTTGCGAGCAGCAGGCAGATCGCCAAGGCAATCGCGGCACAAACCGGATGGCGGGCATTCATGTTGGCTTATCCTCCCCGGAAACCCTTCCCGGAACTTTGCGCATGAGGCGAAAGGCTCCCGGGCGTCCGGAAATCGATTGGAAAATGTTTCACTCGCGGGGTCTGCAAAAACTATCATATTTTCCCGCGAGATGCCTAGCAAAATTCCGAGAAGCTAGGTTTCCGGGGCGTCCCGGCGGCGCCCCATCCCTGGAAATGAATCCGGTTCAGTTCCCGGCAATCTTTGCCTTCGGAGCGGATTGTGTCATCTGGTCCATGCGAGCCATCATCTGCTTCATGGCTTCGGTTGAGCCTGGTGCGCGCTTCTCGCGCCAGGCATCGAGGCGTTTACAGTGCTGCTCTAATTTTTCCCACGCGTGCGGATTCTTGAACAGCGCTCGCATCTCGCCAGCGATGGGTTTCAATCGCTCCCAGACCATCCACTGCTCGCCAGTATTCTCGAAGAAAAACTCCTCGTCGATCAATCCGCGATCCACGATGTTCGCAGCCATTTCCCAATAGCTGAACACCATACGCATGAAGGCATTTTCCGTGCTTCCCGGCGGGGCTTGCTTCATGACATCCTCCAAGGAAGTCGGGTGAAAGTTTTTCCCGTACCATTCGCGTGCTTCCCGCAAACGAGGTTCGCGCCGGATGTCGTATAATCGCAGCAATAGATTCACTTGTTCGTGCGTCACGTCTCCCATCTGTTCCTCCTTATGGCCAAGCTAAATTTAATTTATAGGTTGGATGCCGGCGATCCCCCCTGCCATGCGACTTTGTGCACGAGGCTGAGGGGAATGCGTGACTCTTCGAAACCCATCTTGATCCGACGGCGCAGTTCCCGCGCGACATCATCCTTGCGATTGAGGGCCGTCCGGACTTGAAGCCGCAAGACCGTTCCATCGAGCGACAACGATTCTACCCCCAGCACACGCGGGCCGTCTATGAGCGCCGGAGACCAATCCGCGTCACTGCGGAAGTCGCCCGCAATCTTCTCGAGCGTGGCGAGCGCGCGGCCGACCAGCTCATCGGAGGGGACCGTGACGTCCACGAAGGTTTGCGACCAATCGCGGCTGAGATTGGCCACCTGGCCGACGAGGCTGTTGGGGATCGTCACCGTCGCACCGCTTACGTTGCGAAGAACGGTCCGGCGCAACGTGATGTGTTCGACGCGGCCGATTTCGCCGTTCGCCTGGATGAGGTCGCCGACGACGTATTGATCTTCAAAAACGATAAAGAATCCGTTGATCACGTCTTTGATGAGTCCCTGCGCGCCAAAACCAATGGCCAGACTGGCAAATCCCGCGGCTGCTTCCACGGGCGTCACGTTGAAACCGAATTCCGGCAGCGCCGTCAAAATGGCGACGGCGATGATGATCGACGTACCCACGCTGTAAAGCAGGCCGGCGATCGTGCGGGTTTGCTGCTCCCGAATTTGCGCCACGCGCGTCTGCGTCTTGGAGATATGGACCAGGCGGGCGGTGAAGGCCTTCAGGATTCGAATGACGAGAAAGGCAATCAGGAGGATCGCGAAAAGGCGCAGGCCGCGCGTTCCGGCAGTTTCGGTCCATCGTGCGAGCGAATCGGTCATAAAATAGAAGGAGCGGGATTATACCACTCGCGCGGCGCGGCGCCGGTGGCCTCCCGCATTTCGTTGCGATCGGGGTGGAATGGAAATGGACCGAAAAAAACGTGATTTTCTGGCGATAACGATTCCCCTGGCACTGACGGCGCCGCTTGGGCTTTTGGCGAGCCGCATCTACGCTCGAAGCATCGCACAGGAAATGGGGACGAGGGCGCCACGCCAAGCGGCGCCCTATCCGGATAATCCCAATCCCGATGACTTGCCCAAGATCGATCCGAAAAAAATCCTGCAACACAATCAGGAGAAAATTCAGGACGACGTCGAAAAGCTTTATGCGCTGGCGGGACAGCTCAAGGACCAAGTTACGAAGACGGATTCGGCGAACGTCCTCTCGTTGCCGCTGGTGCAGAAGGCGGAAGAAATCGAGAAGCTTGCGAAGCAGATCAAGAATCTTGCCCGCGGATAGGAATCGCCCGATTGCTTTTGCTCCCGTGCGGGAAGCAGGGTAAAATCTGCAAGCGGATGTTTTGCGGTGCGTGAGGGAAATCATTCGGGTCCGATTTCGGGACTCGGGTGGAGTCCATGGTTCGGCGGCGCTCACCACAGGTCAGACTCCCGAATCCGGAGACGCACACTACGCGTTCCGCAGATGCATTCGGAACGCACATTTCGCGCCCGTAGCTCAGATGGATAGAGCACGTGCCTCCGGAGCACGGGGTCGGGGGTTCGAATCCCTCCGGGCGCGCCATCTTTTCAATTCCTTCCGCGCCAGAGCCGCACGTTGTATTTTTCGTCGTGTCGAACGCATCTCCCCGCTTTCTGAGGCCCGCGCGAAATGTTATGCTGAGTTTAGGGGCTGGGATCTGAGAGTGCACCATGTCTGACATCAAACACAAATTGGGCCGGCGAGCAGGCCTAGGGGATAAACGCCGGGCGCTGCGCGGCTTGTTTCTGTGGATTACTTTGTTGTTGCTGTTTGGATTCGCAAGCAGCACTACGGCGAAGGCCGCAGAGATTCAAGGTGGACCGGTCACTTCGATCGGGCCGGGCCCACAGATTGCAATTGAGGATTTTGACGGGGACCTTCGCCCTGATGTAGCCAGCATTCAGGCCGGCCAAAGCGACTTTTCTCGTACCGACTACTGGATCCAGCTTCAGCTTTCGGCAGCTGGACGGCAATCCATTCGAGTCGTCGGGCCTGTTGGCGGCCTCCGAATCGAAGCGCGCGATGTCAATGGAGATCATGCAGTTGACCTGGTCCTTGTCACCGCTTGGTTTAGACAACCCGTAGCGATACTTCTCAATGATGGCCATGGCAGTTTTTCACGGGTTGAACCGACTGCCTTCCCCGAGGCATTCAGCGAACCCACTACAAATTGGGCTTCAGCCTTCGAGCACTCCACGGATGCTGTTGTGGTTCCCCCGCAGTCGCGTGCAGGGATTTGTCCGGAGGCACGAGCCCTGGCAAATGTCCGTTCGCACACGGATTCGATTCCGCGCTTGAGTGCAGGGTTTTTTCCTAATCCGTTCCTAGCATCCCACGCAGGACGCGCACCGCCAGTCTAAATCCCCCGCTTCTAATCGCTCGGCTTATCGACCTGTAGACCTCCCAGTGTCTCTATTTTGCATGTGGGTCTGTAGGACGAAGCCGCACATCTTTTCGAACTTTACATTTTAGAGCAGGCTCGAGCGCTCGCAGGGATTGATGGCGCAAACCAACTGCATTTTGCAGTCAGACGTGAGGTTACTGAATGAGATCCATGAAATGTCGAGTGCTTGTTGTGGCGTTTGTCACGGCTCTTGTTTTCGGGGGCTGTGGCAGCAGGGAAGGAGACCCCGCATCGGAAGCGCCGCCCAAAACAACCGTCGAGTCTGACCTGGATGCTAACAACTTCAAGGTGGACCACCTGGAGCAGTTTCCCTTGGCGACGGCAGTGGAGCACAAGGCGGCGCCTGCGCTGAATGTCACCGGCGTGGTGCAGCCTGACATAGCGCGTGCCGTCCCTGTAATTTCATTAGCGTCAGGACGGGTTGTGGAAATCAAGGCCAGGCTTGGTGACTCGGTGAAGAAAGGCCAATTGCTGCTGAGGGTTCGGAGCAACGATGTGGCGGGCGCGTATCAGCTTTATTTAAAGGCCACGAACGATGAGAGGTTGGCGCGTCAGCAGCTCGAACGAGCACAGGATCTTTACGAAAGGGGCGCGACAGCAAAGAGCCTTCTTGAACAAGCTGAGGACACAGAACAGGACGCCAAAGTCGATCTGGACACGGCGACCGAGCAATTGCGGTTGCTCGGCGTGGACAAGGACCATCCCTCGGGAATCGTCGACGTTACAGCCCCCATATCAGGAGTGATTACGGACCAACAGGTCACTAACGCGGCGGGCATCCAGGGCCTTTCTGGCCCTAACCCCTTCACAATTTCTGACCTGTCCTATGTCTGGATCATCTGCGACGTTTACGAGAATGATCTCGACGCCGTGCACGTCGGCGAGTACGCCGATATCCGCCTGAACGCCTATCCCGACAAGGTGTTCAAGGGCCGGATCGACAACATACTGCCGGTTCTTGATCCCAGCATCCGCACTGCGAAGGTTCGGCTTGAAGTCCCGAATCCTGGACTGATGCGCATCGGCATGTTCGTTACCTCCACCTTCTACGGTAAGCAACCGGAAACGCGGGCGGCGGTTCCCGCAACAGCCATCCTGCACTTGCGCGATCGCGACTGGGTTTACACACCGGTGAGCGCGGGGCATTTCAAACGCTTAGAAGTGGTCGCGGGAAATATGCTTCCCGGAAACATGCAAGAGATCATCTCGGGCATCAAGCCCGGTACGCAAGTCGTTCAAGATGCGCTCGTGTTGCAGAACACGGTGGGGCAGTAAATGATTCGAAAACTTGTCGATTTTGCATTGGAGAACAGGTTTCTTATCCTCGCAACCGCACTTGCGCTGTTTGGCTGGGGTGCGATTTCGTTCCATCAGCTTCCCGTCGAAGCGTATCCCGACGTGGCGGACAACTACGTGGAGATCATCACGCAGTGGCCCGGCATTTCGGCAGAGCAAATCGAGCAACAGGTCACGATACCGCTCGAAATCGTGATGAATGGGATCCCTCATGTTGTGCACCTGCGTTCGTTCTCGCTGTTCGGGCTGTCCGATTTGAAGCTGATTTTCGATGATGAAGAGGCAAATGACTGGGACCGGGAGAGGGTTCTCGAACGGCTTTCGCAAGTTACCTTGCCACCCGGGGTAACGCCCCAGATGGGTACAGACTGGAGTCCAGTAGGCCAAATCTACTTTTTCACGCTCCACAGCACCAATCCTGAATACGACGTGATGGAATTGAAGTCGATTGAGGACTGGGTGATCGAGAAGAACTTCAAGGCCGTCCCCAATGTCGTGGATGTCGCCAGTTTCGGTGGTCCCACCCGCGAATATCAAGTCCTCGTTGATCCGAATAAGCTGATTTCCTACGGACTCAGCCTCGCCCAGGTGGAACAGCAGCTCACGAACAACAATGCGAATGCGGGCGGCAGCTTTATCGAAGCCGGCCTCCAGGAAGTAAATATTCGGGAAGTCGGCTTGGTCAAAAACGTGCGGGATATCGAAAACACGGTTCTTTATGCCAAGAGTGGCACCCCGCTGCGCGTGAAGGACATCGCCGTGGTCGCACAAGGCCCGAAGATACGGCTCGGCCAGTTCGCCCGGGCGATTCACCGAGAAGATGGGAAGATCATCGACAACGACGACGTGGTCTCAGGCATCGTGCTTCTGCGTAAGGACGCAAATGCGGACGAGGCGCTCGCAGGGATCCACGCGAAAGTGCAAGAGTTGAATGATCACATCCTGCCCCCCGGCGTAAAGGTCGTGCCCTTCATTGACCGCAGCGATTTGGTGCACTACACGACGCATACGGTGCTGCACAATCTCACGGAGGGCATGATTCTTGTCGCGATCGTCCTCTTTCTGTTTCTCGGAAATGTCCGGGGAGCAATTATCGTCGCCCTTACAATTCCGTTTGCGCTGTTGTTCGCCGCCACGTGCCTCAACCTGAAGGGTATTCCCGCAAACTTACTGTCTCTTGGCGCGTTGGATTTCGGAATGGTTGTGGATGGCGCGGTTGTGATGGTCGAGAACATTGTCCGCCATCTGACCCAGCGTCAAAACGGAGATGGCTCGAAGACGACGATCCAAGTCATTGGCGAGGCCGCGCATGAGGTCCAGCGCCCGGTGTTTTACGCGATCGCTATCATCATCACGGCTTACATGCCCATTTTCACGTTGCAACGTGTAGAGGGGCGCCTGTTCAGACCGATGGCCTGGACCGTGGCATTCGCACTGCTAGGCGCGCTCGTATTTTCCATGCTTGTCGCGCCAGTTCTGTGCAATTTCTTTTTCAGCAAGGGCGTGAGCGAAAGACGCAACCCGGTGATGGAATTCCTGAAGACGAAGTATCGCGACGGCACGAGATGGGCGATTGAGCATCGCTTTATAACGGTTGGAGTGGCGGCCTTCGGATCACTCGTCGCCATTTTTCTTACGGTGAGCGGAGTGATCGGCTCTGAGTTTCTGCCCCACCTCGATGAGGGTGCCCTCTGGGTGCGCGGCACTCTTGCTCCGAGCACAGGGCCGACAGAAGGTATCCGGCTATCGAACCAGACCCGCGTCCTGCTCTGCTCTTTTCCAGAGGTGCCTCAATGTACTAGCCAAGTAGGGCGTCCAGACGACGGAACGGATACCACAGGTTTTTTCAACACCGAATACTTCGTGGATTTGAAGCCCAAGGAACAGTGGCGGCCTGTCTTTCACCAGAACAAAGATGAACTGATCGCTGCCATGGATCGCGAACTGAACAAAATCCCTGGGGTCAACTGGGGCTTTTCTCAGCCCATTGAAGACAACATGGAAGAGGCGGTCAGTGGAGTGAAGGGTGAACTTGCAACAAAGGTTTATGGCGACGACTTGAGATTGCTTGAGGAAAAGGCCGACCAAATCATGAACACGATGCGCCGGGTTAGGGGAATCGAGGATCTCGGGGTCTTTCGCGCTCTCGGTCAGCCAAACATCAACTTCGAGGTGGACCGCGAGCAAGCCGCGCGCTACCAGATCAACGTCGCGGATATTCAAGACGCTATCCAAACCGCCGCCGGAGGCACGGCTCTCACTCAAGTATTACAAGGGGAGGCGCGATACGACCTCGTTCTGCGGTACCTCCCTGCATACCGCACAACAAAGGAAGCCATTGAGAACATTCGCTTGCTGTCTCCCTCTGGCGAACGGGTTTCGCTCGCGCAGCTCTGCAAAATCAAAGAAGAGGATGGTGGCTCGGAAATTTACCGCGAGGGGAACCAAAGGTATGTGGCAATCAAGTACAGCGTGCGCGGTCGCGACCTTGGCAGTGCTGTCGAGGAAGCGATGCAAAAGGTCAATGCGCAGGTTCAACTTCCACGCGGGTACCACATCGATTGGGAAGGCGAATACGAGAGTGAGAAGCGCGCCCAAGCGCGACTGCTCGTCATTGTTCCATTAACGATCCTGGTGATCTTCCTCATTCTATACACGATGTTTCGCTCACCCAAATGGGCTGCGCTCATCCTCGTCACGGTTGCCATGGGTAGTGTGGGCGGACTTTTGGCCCTCCTGTTCACTGGAACCCACTTCAGTGTCTCGTCCGGCGTGGGCTTCTTGGCACTGTTCGGCGTCTCAGTCCAAACGGGCGTCATCATGCTCGAATACATTAATCAGCTTCGCGCACGAGGGCATTCGATAAAGGATTCCGCGATTGAGGGAGCCGTCCTGAGGCTCCGCCCAATCATGATGACGATGCTCGTGGCAACCCTGGGATTGCTGCCCGCAGCGCTGTCGCATGCCATTGGCTCCGATTCACAAAGGCCTTTCGCGATCGTGATTGTTGGAGGCCTGATGGTCAATCTGGCGATGAGCATCTTTATCCTGCCCACCTTCTATGTTTGGTTTGCGCGTGAGGGCGACAAGCTCCCCGAGCCGGAGGAAGCATTTGAGAGTTAATCCTACAGTTCAGGGTTCCTTGAATATCCGCAAGGATTTGATCGCACCGGTGGCGTTAACTATTGTTCTGATGGCAAGTTCCGTGTTTGGTCAGGGGCCGGTGAGAGTATCCGATGTCGGCGACTGGGTTGTGGTTCTGTTCGGATTGTTGCTCTGGGTATCTTGCGTAGTCAGCTTGTTTGCCCTGGGAATGCGAGCGATGTCTACGGGCCGATATAAGCGGGTGAAGCACAAGCGCGGCAGGCAAGCGAAACAGAGTTTCTAACAGCGCCAGAACTGACCGGTTGGGAGAGAACAACCGGCGGCCTGCATCCCTCCAGTCCCAGCAAATCAAAGTTCGCAGCCCATGGCAGTGATGTAGACTCTCTCATTCGCCGCGGTACAACAACTCGGCACGGTCATGAGCGGACCACAACAACGAAGGCGTCTTGTCGCGAAATGTGATCGATGACATCCGAGACCCCAGGTTCTGAGACCACCCGCAACCGGCCGAAGCGATCTCGTGGGCTGCAGACTGCAAAATACATCGCCATCAACGCTTTCTTGCTCTTTCACATTCTGGCTATCTCCTGCTGGGCTTTACCAATAAACAATCCGCTCATCTCCCAATGTAGGAACCTGCTGCGGCCCTATTTTCTTTGGTCCGGACTATTTCAATCCTGGGACATGTTTTCCCCGACACCCAAGGCAGCCAACAGCTACCTCGAAGCGATCATTATTTACAAAGACAGATCGACTCAATTGTGGACCTTCCCGAGAATGGAGCTGCTCAGTTTACGCGAGCGCTTCTTTAAGGAACGCTACCGCAAGTACGAGGAAAGCCTCCAAAGTAATGAACACTCCGATTTGTGGCCCGATGCCGCACGGCACATCGCGCGGCTAAACAACAACAACGCAAATCCTCCGCAAACGGTCATGCTGGTCGCGAGGTGGTCGGACATAATTCCCCGCACGGATGACACATACGACCGCGGGCCTTGGGGCGTAAATGTTTTCTTCAGCTATGACGTGCAGCCTGAGGATCTGAAGTGAAGCTGAGGTCCTTGTTTGAAGCGTGGGATGCGTTTTTCTTTGCGTCGCAATCGCCCGCGCCCATTGCATTGTTTCGCATCGCTTATGGCTTGCTGGTTATCGCTACCCTCCTACTGCTCCGGCCCGACTGGCAGGCCTGGTACGGCACGCATGCGTGGGTAAGTCTGCCTACCATGCATACTCTCGAGCCAGGTACACGACTAAACCTGTTTATGATCATTCCGCAGAGGGATACCTGGATCGAGGCATTCTTCTGGATATTCCTGGGGTCGGCGTCGCTCCTAACCATCGGTTTGTTGACTCGCCTCAACAGCGTGGTCGTATTTCTTTGCCTCACCTCAATCCAGCAACGGAATTTGTATATCACTCATGGGGGAGACACGTTCTTGCGAGTGGCTGGATTTTTCCTGATCTTCGCGCCCGCGGGGGCGGCCTTTTCTGTGGATCGCCTCATTCGGATTTGGCGGGGAAAAGAAGACGCCAGCCTACAGCCGCGCAGCCCGTGGGCACAGCGTGTGATTCAATTTGAACTGGCGCTCCTGTATTTCGCAACATTTTGCTGGAAGGTACAGGGCGTCCCCTGGATTCAGGGAACAGCGCTGTACTACGTGTATCATCTCGATGAGCTTCAGCGCTTCCCCGTGCCCTCGTGGCTTCTCCACCCGATGATCCTTAAGCTCGAGAGCTGGACGGCTCTTGCGCTGGAATTTTCTTTAGGTGTTCTCATTTGGTTCAAGGACCTCCGTTATTATCTCCTGGCACTTGGAGTGCTCTTTCATCTCTGGCTTGATTACTCTCTAAACGTTCCTCTTTTTCAATGGGATGTTCTGTCGGCGTACGTTCTATTTATCTATCCGGCCGATATGGCGCGCGCGTGGAATTGGATACGTGGTCGCTCGGCCGTACTTCTCGGCGAACCGGTGACCGTGATTTACGATGGCGGCTCGGAGCGACTCCGGAGAATTGCCAACGTGCTGCTTGCGATTGACATCTTCCGCCGACTTTCACTCACCGATCTGCGCGATTCACGAACACAATACGATATCCCTCCAGAAGCAGATCGAAAGCGGTTGCTGGTTGCAACGCATTCCGGCCTGCGGCAGGGACTCGACGGGGTGCAAAGCCTCGCGGGGGTCGTGCCACTCCTATGGCCGCTGGCGCTTCCAGGGGTTCTTCACCGGCTGTGGACATTCATGGCCCGCCGCGCCCCAGCCAAATAGTCCTCGCGAAGGCCGAGGAGATGAGAATCAGTTTATCCTCGCCCGGCGATATACCATTCACCATCGCGCAATCAAAAAGATTCGGAAGGGAAGGATAGGCGTGGTCTAAAGCGCCGAGGACATCGGATTCCGCGGACCCGTTGCCCTCGGATTGGGATGGCGCAAGTGGGAGGGACGGAAGGGCTGGCGTAACCATCGCAGCAAAGATGCTTTCATTTTGAGCCGACTCGCGGGTAAGACAGTGGAGAGGAATTTATCCCGCGACCTTTTCCAGGAACGAGGGAAATGGAGCGAAGATGCAACCGCTGCCAACATCATCGTGAGCTGGTTATTACGGAGGCGCGCAGTCCAAGAGTGCCGCTGAGCGAGCGGCCGCTCGAGCCACTGTAACAAAGATCCTTCCATTCGCTGCCAAGTGGGCCCGGCATTTCGCCTCAAGTGACGCCAAGAGCGTGCCTGGCGTAAAGACAAAACTGACAATCGGCGCGACGCACGGTCAACTCCTGAGGCGAAGCCGACGGCGAGCCGATGCAAGTCGCGCTTGTCGAAAACACGCGCCCAAATGTGATAAATCGCTTTGCGGAATTCGCGTCGCCTCTTCGTTACTTCTGATCGAATGACGGGAAACCGCGCGATCGGCGGCTGACTGGCTGCAACCTTCGCGATCATTTGAGGACGGGAGGCGACATTCTTTTCGGTTGTCCTGTTCGCGATTTTGTTGCTGCCCTCGCGGACGGCTAATGCGTGTGCAGGGACGATGGGTAAGTTATCAGCAAGACGCGAACTGCGGGCCGGTTCATTGCGATCAGGCTGCGAGACGCCGCGTTTGCCGGGAGGTGCCAGAGTTGGGCTTGGCTCAACGAGCGCCGCGGAAGCGAGCTGTACCACGGTCTTTGGCGGGCCGGCGACGGATGCTGCAAGTGCTTGGATGGGAGGCAGCGACGCTTCAGGAATAACCGACGGCTCATAAATAGAGGCTGGATTCCAGGCGGCTCTAAACTGTGCCGACGGAGCATGCGCACCTTGGTCGAATTGAAAATCGCGGGCGACATCTTCCACGATGCGGGCGGGCACTAGATGCACCTGGCCGGCACTGGCCTGGATGAGCGAATGTTCGCAGAGCAGGTTCATCACGCGGGGGATCCCACGCGAATAAACATGCACGGCATTCACGGCTTCCGGCGCAAAGAGCGGTTTGCCGGCGGCGCCAGCGATGTTCAGCCGCGCCTGAATGTAATCGTGAGTCTCCTCGAGGCTAAGGGGCCCGGTTTTGCATCGGAGTGCAATCCGCTGTTTGAGCTGGCGCAGCTCGGGTCGCTTGAGCTTCTCTTCGAGTTCCGGCTGGCCGGCGAGAACGATCTGCAACAGTTTTTCGTGCGGAGTCTCCAGATTCAGGAGCATTCGAATCTCGTCGAGCACATGGAGGGGCAGGCCTTGCCCTTCGTCCACGACGAGCACTGGGATTTCGCCCTGGCGACAGCGCTCGGATAGCCACTGATTCAAGCACATGAGTGCGTTACCCTTCGAGCGAGGGTCGGGGGGCACTCCAAAATCTGCCAGCATAAAGTCAAAGAGATGCTTGGGTTCTAAATTGGAGTTAAAAATATACGCCGTTGGCGTCCGGCGCTCGTGCAGCCAGTCGAGCAAGCGGTTGATCACTGTCGTCTTGCCGGTGCCGGCCTCGCCAGTGAGGAGCATGATTCCTTCGCGCGACTGGATCCCATAAGCAAGCGCGTCCAAGGCTTTCTGAATCTGCCCGGTCATAAACAAATAACGGGGGTCAGGGCTAACGGTGAACGGATTTTCCCGGAGGCCGAAGAAACTGAAGAAGCGAATGTAAGGATTGTTTTGCAAGCTGCTCCGATCCTACGAGTGAAGCCGCACAGGCTAGGGGTGACCTAAGCGGTTCTGCGGGACTGGTGTAGTTTATATACCCTTCCGCTCATGAATTCCATCAGGAATTCCTACTGGAGCCGAATGAAGTCCTAGTACTAGTGATGCTAATTTTGCTTCGAATGCTGTTCGCGGGGGGCCGTTGATCAAAATCTATGGACTGGGAAAAATGTCGTCGAATGATTGAATTACCGAATGTTTGCCGGGTGATTTCTCGGAAAGCTGTCCGCGGAGGCAAAGAGCCGTGCGCATTCCCGCATGGAGCGCCGCGTCCAGTTCCTCCACGACGGCGGAAATAAACAGAATCTGTCGCGGCGGCAATGTGAGTGAGCCAGCGATCCGCAGGTAGCTTTGTGGGTCGTTCTTCGCGCCCGCGGCCAAGTCGAAATTCGAGTGGATGAATCCAGTCAGATTCCCCGCTGTTGAGGTCGAGAATAGCAATCTCTGCGCAATGACGCTGACAGAGGAATAGATGCAGACCAGCGTCCCATTCTGCGACCAGCGGGAAAGGGCCGGAGGCACGTCGGGATAGACCTCCCCGCGCAATTCGCCCATCTTGAAACCGTCGCGCCAAATTTTGCCCTGAAGAGATTTGAGGGCCGCGCATTTGCTGTCGCGGTCCATCGACCAGTAAATGTACGCGAGAGCCGAGGCGAGGTCGGCGTCTGGAGATCCTGCCGACCAAGCCGGGGGTTCGAGATTTGCCGCTACATCGGCCGCAAGTTGTTTTCGCAAGCCATTCAAGTCTTCGCGTACGCCGAGTTCTCCTCCGCGGAGCGAGAGGAATTCCTCGAGCCGCCTGCGGGCAAAAGGAAGCAAAGTTCGAGAGAAAAAGTCGACAGGCGTGGTGGTGCCTTCGATGTCGAGCAATAGGACACGAACCTGGCGCCGGTCGAAACGTGGGATCACGACCGCACCTTACAGGCCGGCCGAGAAGTCGAGACGGGCACTGCGCTCCACATCGCGGAGGATGCGATCCAGGTCTTCGCGCGAGAAATAGCGCCCGTTGAGGACGACTGCGGCAATCTTCTGCGTGTTGCGAATGTCGTCGAGCGGATTCGCGTCGAGCAAAACAAGGTCGGCGATCTTTCCCTTTTCAACCGTGCCGAGGTCGGAGAGCCTGCCCAGGAATCTAGCGGGATTGATCGTCGCGGTTTGCAAAGCCTCGAGCGGCGTGAACCCGGCGGCAACGAAGCGCTCGAGTTCGCGATGCAAGCTGAAGCCGGGCAGCACGTCCACACCTGCCGGGCAATCCGTTCCGGCGAGAAAGGGAACGCCGGCCATGTGGAGCTTTCTTACGATATCGAGTTCGTGCGCGACGAACTTTTCGCGAACGGCAAGCGGATCGGTATCGAGGTTCTTGATGATGCCCGCGGTGAACTCCGGCCAGCTTTTCTCGCGCCAGAAAACGGGAACGTACTTCGCGTCAGGATCGTGCGCTACTTCATCCTTCAGCTCGGGTGCATCAATCAGCCATTGGCCGCGCTCCCAGTACAGTGTGGGGCACTGCCAGGTCTGATTTTTCGCGAGAAGGGCGATGAGCGCGGCTTCCCGCGGAGCGTCGTACGTTTCGAGAAAGCGCGCGGGACCTTTCGGGCCTTTCAGCAACTCATCTTCCGCGGTCGAGCTTCCCTCAAAGATGCCGATGAGGTGCTCAAAACTCTTCTGGCCGGCGTTCGATGCCTCAGAGCCACGAATCGCATCCGGTACGTGCCCGACGAACGTGATGTTTTGTTTTTTGCATTCGTCCGCGATGGCGAAGTAGGCCTCGCGCGGAACGTAGGATTGAATCTTGATGAAATCCACACCGCGAGTCTTCAGCATATCCACGGCGCGGCGGCCGTCTTCCGGCGTCGAGATTGCGATCGAAGCCGGAAATTGAGTCTTGGGACCGTCGAGCATCGGACCGGCGACGACCATGCGCGGGCCCAGCAGCGTTCCCTGCGAAATTTCCTTCCGCGCCTCAAGAATGGGCTCAAGGTCGCTGCCCATGTCGCGGACACCAGTGATGCCATTAGCGACGAATAGAGGCAGCGTGATTTCTCTTCCGCCGGGCACCCATTTGCCAAAGAAGGTGTGAACGTGCATGTCCCACAAGCCGGGAATCAGAAACTTGCCGGTTGCGTCCACCACTTCGGCATTCGTCGATACACGAATCTTCCCGCTCGCGCCCATCTCCGTGATGCGATTGCCGGTGATCACGACGGTTATATCCGGTTGGGCGGGTGCCCCGGTGACGTCAATCACTGTGACGTGAGTGATGGCGAGGATGCCCGGGTTCACGCTGGGAGTTTGGTGCGCGCCGAGGAGGCTCAGCAGGAAAGGGAAGAATAGCAGCGCGAAGTTTTTTCTCATGCGAACCCTCTTCGACGATAGAGCAAACCAATCTGTGCGTGTGCCAGGCGCTTCGGTGACGCAGCGCAGTATAGCTCTGAAGTGCTGCCGTGTCCCGTGTCTCGCGGATCAATTGTCGGTGGATTGCGCGGCGTAAAAAAAGAGAGGGAGCATTGCATACAGATGGTGTCCGGGGTACGTTATCGGTCGGCTGGGAAGTGGAAACAGATATTCCAGCCCTGGAGAATTCATGCGAAATCTTGGGATTTTTTGGATTCTATATGGTCTTCTCCGATTGATCGGCGCACTGGGAGTCTTTCTCTACAGCAGCACGCTGACACTCATGTGGGGTGCGCTGCTCAATCGAGTTCCGAATCCATTTACCTTGATGGACCTGTTTCATTTCTTTTTAATTTTCGTGACTATTCTAGGGATCGTTGCCGGTGTTGTTTCCATCATCGCGGGCATGGCCTTGATGTCCGGCGGACAATCCGCGCGAAGGCTTGGGCTCGTGGCGGCCTTCTTCGGTCTAACCAACGGGCCCCTCGGCATTGCCCTCGGTGCGTTCACACTCTTCGAATTGAGTTCTGCAAACGCAAGAAACTCTTAGACAGCGGCTCGCTTCTAACACGAGCAGCCCTCATCGCTCGGCGTTGACTTGCTCAGTGCGCGCGCCCTAAGATGAACGGCTCATGGCGGACTCGCAGCCTCTCATCGGCCGCACGATTTCACACTACCGCATCCTTGAAAAACTCGGCGGCGGTGGAATGGGTGTGGTTTACAAGGCGGAGGACACCAAGCTCCGCCGTTTTGTCGCGCTGAAATTCTTGCCAGAAGACCTTGCCCGGGATCATCAAGCCGTGGAACGTTTCGAGCGCGAAGCACAGGCCGCTTCTGCGCTCGACCATCCGAACATTTGCACCATATACGAGGTTGGCGAGTACGAAAACGAGCCGTTTATCGCGATGCAGCTCTTGGAGGGCCAAACACTTAAGCATCTCATCGGTGGGAAGCCGATTCCGTTGGAAGAGGCGCTGGAGCTGGGGATTCAAATTACCGATGCTTTGGACTCTGCCCACGCGCACGGCATCATTCATCGCGATATCAAACCCGCGAACATCTTCGTCACCAAGCGCGGCCATGCCAAGATTCTCGACTTCGGACTGGCAAAGCTTGCGCCCACCTCTGCGGGAGGCCCGGGCGTATCGGCCATGGCGACGGCGGCTACAGGCGAACAACTGACAAGCCCCGGCACGACCGTGGGCACAGTTGCTTACATGTCGCCGGAGCAGGTGCGCGGCAAGGAATTGGACACGCGTACCGATTTGTTCTCTTTCGGAGTCGTGCTGTACGAAATGACCACTGGCACTCTTCCATTCCGTGGGGAAACTTCAGGAGTAATCACCGAAGGAATTTTGAACCGCGCGCCGGTCCCTCCCGTGCGATTGAATCCAGACCTGCCAGTCAAGCTGGAAGAGATTATCAATAAGGCGCTGGAAAAGGACCGTGACCTGCGTTGCCAGACCGCCTCTGAGATGCGCGCTGACCTGAAGCGGCTGAAGCGCGACACGGATTCGAGTCGGTCGGCGACGGTAAACGTGGACACCATTCAGGACCTGCACACATCAAAACCGCAAGTGCCGGCCGAACACAGTTCCGACACAGCTCTGGCAGTCGGACTGGCGAAACGGCATAAGAAGAAACTTGCGATTGCGCTCGCCATCGTCGCCGTCCTCGTTGCTGCAGTCGGTTTCTGGTTTTACCGGGCGAATCACTCATCATCTGGCGGTGGGCCAATGGATTCGGTGGCGGTACTGCCGTTTGCCAATGGAGGCGGAGATCCGGATACGGAGTACCTGAGCGACGGCATAACCGAAAGCCTGATCAACAGCCTCTCGCACGTGTCGAAGCTGCGAGTTGTGCCTCGCAGTACGGTGTTTCGCTACAAAGGACGGGAGAATTCGCCCGAGAAAATCGGACAAGAACTCAACGTCCGCGCGGTGGTGACGGGAAGGGTGGCGCGGCGGGGCGATGCCTTTCTGGTCAGTGCGGAACTGATGGACGTCGGCCGAGAGTCGCAAGTGTGGGGTGATCAGTATTCCAAAAAGCTGGCGGACATCCAAGCCATCCAAGAGGACATCTCGAAAGCAATCGCCGCGAACCTGCGAATTGAACTGAATGGGAAAGAAAAACAGCAAATAGCCAAACGCGATACGGAAAATCCCGAGGCATACCAGCTTTATCTGAAGGGACGGTATTACTGGAACCAGCGAACCAACGAAGGCGTGAAGAAGGGCCTGGAATACTTCGAGCAGGCGACCGAAAAGGATCCGGGGTATGCCCTTGCCTATGCCGGAGTGGCGGACTCCTATGCGGTCGGAAATGGTGATTATCTCGGCCTGACCCCACAGGAGGCTCGGCCGAAGTCAAAAGCTGCGGCCATAAAGGCACTTGAGATTGACGATTCCCTAGCGGAAGCTCACACGACTCTCGCAGATACTTATCTCTATTACGATTGGGATTTCCCGAAGGCGCAGCAGGAATTTCTGCGGGCCATAGCGGCGAATCCAAACTATCCAACCGCGCATCAGTGGTACTCCGAGTATCTGTACGCCATCGGGCGCCACGATGAAGCGATTGCCGAAGCAAAGCGGGCGCAGGAGCTTGACCCGCTTTCAGTGGCAATCAACGGATCGGTAGCCGACGCCTATTTTTATGCGCACAAGTTCGACTTGGTGATCGCACAAAGCAAGAATACGTTGAAAATGGATCCCAATTTCATTGCAGAGCACGCGATATTGGCGGATGCCTACACACAAAAGAAGATGTATCCAGAAGCCGTCGCGGAGTGGCAGACGGTGATGAACCTGTCCGGCCATCCGGCATTGGCCGCCACCGTCGGAGAAGCTTACAGAGCGTCCGGTTTCGCGGGCTTTCTACAGACATGGCTTGATAACGATTTGAAGGATCCCGAAGTGGGCAAGCGAGCTTATACAGTTGCGCGGCATTACGCCTTGCTGGGGAAGAAGAGCGAGGCAGTGAACTGGCTCGAGAAAGCCTATACCAACCGGTCGGGCGGTATGGTCAGACTGAAGAGTGACCCGGTCTTCGATTCCATGCGCACCGAGCCGGGTTTTGAGGCCGTCATGCGACGCATGAATTTTCCGGAGTGAGACGCGGGGCGCGGTTGTGGGAAGGTAACCGCAAGTCGCTAGCGCTCATCATAGGAAAAGGTGCGAAACCGTATCAATAATTGGTTCACAAGGTTTGGAGCGCGAGCGCTTGGTATGGCCCTCGTACTGGTCGCGGGCTCATTTTTTTCTCTCCCGCTTGCCGCGCAGGAAGGACCGCTGCCCCCGCCCCCTCCGCAAGCGGACGAAGGAGACGCACCGGTCGTCGTGCCGAAGTCAAACCAGCCCGAGAAGACTAGATCCCCCGAGAAGGCTGCAACTTCCAAGCAAACCTCCTCCGGCATCTCGAAGGGACCTCCCTCCATCCCAGCGGACCAGATTATCCAGCAATTTGCTGCGCGCGAAGCCGAGTTCAGGACGGAACGCGATAACTACACCTACGAGCAGACCTTCCTCGTGCAGACCATTGATAACGCGGGCCAGCCGGACGGCGAATATCGAATGACGAGCGACATCATCTTCACAACTGCAGGCCAGCGCTTGGAGAAAATCACCTTTGCGCCCCCGCCGACGCTCGAGCGCGTATCGCTTTCCGAGCAGGATCTTGACGATCTGAGGAATGTTCAGCCCTTCGTGCTTACGACCGGGGAGCTGCCGAAGTATGACATCACGTACGTGGGGCGCCAACAGGTGGACGAGCTGAGCACTTATTTATTTGATGTGGCGCCGAAAACGTTAGAGAAAAATCAGCGCTACTTTCAGGGACGCATCTGGGTAGACGACAAGGACCTGGAGATCGTCAAGACATACGGAAAAGCCGTGCCGGACATTCGCAAGGGCAATAGCGAAAATGTCTTTCCGCGTTTTGAAACCTACCGGGAAAACATCGAGGGCCACTATTGGTTCCCGACCTTCACCCGTTCGGACGACGTGCTTCACTTCAGGAGCGGCGACGTTCATATTCGCATGACGATTCATTACTCGAACTACAAGCGATTTAGGGTGACGAGCCGGATCCTGCATCGTGAGGACAATCCTTAACACGACAATTTGGATTTGCTACGAATACAGATCGGGGAGCGCCAGAGCGGTGTGCCTCGAGGCCGAGGTGTTTGGTTGAGGAATGGCCCACGCAAGAGCGCCGAGCGCCAAAACAACGGGAAAACAAACAATCACGTAGCGCGGCTCGACAGTCTGTAACTGAGTCAAGAAAGCCGTGCGGATGACGAGGAATAAAAGCAGAAAAGATACTGCCCGATGAGCGCGATAACGACACGCGCCGACGAATGCCAGGCCCAGATAAATGCAGTTCAAGATTGCATACCCGAGCGTGGTGCCAAAATCGATTCGATTGCTTCGCCATTTCTCGCCGGGCGGCCAGAGATCTCCCGAATAGGGGAGCAATTCGATTCGCGGCGTGAACCAGATCATCCAGGCCCGAGACGCGGGGATGAAGAGATAAGTGCGCAGAGGCGACCGCGCAGTCCGCTCGCGTGCCAAGAGCGCGAATTGGCGATCGAGCGCGGGCGTCATTTTCAAGTCGCTATTGTAACGGCTCAAGAGTGCTTCGACGCGACCGCGCTCCGCCGGAGAATCGAAAGCCGAAGCGGGCAGCGTTTCGATGGCGATCGCCGCCTTCCCCAATTTCCATGGCACAAGATAAGCATCCCCAAACTGTACCATCCATGTTCGCGTCCAATTGAAGAAGCCACGGGGAATGAAGTCTCCTTGCGTTTCCGCGTAACGCGGAGCCAGAAATTCGGCTCGACCGAGTACCCGCGCGTTTCGCACGGCCCAGGGCATCAAGGGCAGAAGCAGGCCGACAGCCATCCAGGAGGACGCGAGAAGCAGCCGCGACCAATCGGCCCGGTGACGCCAGCGGATCGCAAGAACAAGCCCCACCGCGACGAGCATGAGGGGTGCCTCAGGACGAACCAATGCGCCCACGCCTACGAGCATGCCCCCCACGAGCCACCACCCGACGCGAGAAAGCAATCCTCTCCGATCGAACGAACTGAGCGGATGATCCATTGAAGGATCCCCAAGGACACAGATAAAAATGAAAATTGCCAAGGTCGTGAGGAACGTGGCGAGAACCTCGGTGAGCACGATTGCGCTGTAATTTGCAGTGAAGGGACAAAGCACGGCCATCCAAAGAGCGGCAGTCGCAGCAAGGGTTTGTTTGGCGGCAGGTGCGAGGCGCGCAGCAATCCGGGCGGCCAAGACGCAGGTTGCCAGGTCCACGACCGCCTGGACAACCATTACTGTTTTGTTTGCACGTCCGAACACGGCGTAAATGGCGGCAAGAAAAGCAGGATATCCCGGCATCCGCATGTCGACGGGGATCAATTGGCCGTGGAAAAAGAGGCCATAAACACCGTGGTCCAGCCAGTTGCGCGCGAGTTCCTCATAAAACTTCGTGTCACCGGAATACGCAGAGAAGTGAGCGATGAAAAAAAGGCGCAGTGCAAGCCCAACCATCAAAGCAGCGGCCAGATGTTTATATGAGACGGGTGAAACGACCCGTGCGGTCTTCATCGAAGTGGCTCGATTGGCTTCCATCTCATGATTGCAATACTAGCGCGAAGCGGCCCTTTTGGAGTGAATCGATAGCGGGGGAAGGAGCGTGAAAACGGCGAGCATTATGTTAAGTCAGGTTCTTCAAGTTCAGAAACTGGATGGCTCCCAACCTCCATGCCCTGGCCGTTCGCGGCATCGGGAACCTCCGGTGCGAACCGCGCCAGAGCCAGCTTTCCCGTATGCCAAGCGAAGTACCCGCCCAATAGCATCAAGCCAACGGAGAAAATCAGAAACGACGACAGCACCAGGCAAGCGAGGATTTCGCCCGCGTTGTAAAGACCCATGCCGAGCCCCAGAGCCAAGACAGCCACTCCCCACACATAGTCGCTGGTCTTGAATTCCATCGAGGGCCCAAATCTCCGACACGGAGCGCATCTGAGACACGCATCTCCGCAATTCGAACTTAAGGAGTAGCGAGGAGGAGAGAAGAAACCGTCCCAGCCATGGATTCGGATTTCTTCCATCCAATCCTCGCACTCCACGGGAACATTATGCAAGCAATCAGGATTGACGGCTGTTCCCTTCAGCACACCTTTGCACAAGTCTGTCAGGAGTTCACAAGGGGAGACGAGCGCATCAGGTGACCGATGAAGAATTCAAGACGCTCGAGAAATCGCCGAACAGGAGAAGCGGGCGGTTCTTAACGCGATATACGAATGCTGCTTATCAGTCGTGCAGGACAACACTCAGGAGCGAACTGTTGATTTGAAGACCGCCGTTGTACTTGATGAAACCCAATTTCCTGAATTTGTTCATGAAGAGATTCACCCGGGAGCGCGTCGTCCCGATCGTTTCCGCAAGTGTTTCCTGCGATACCTTCGGAAGAACTCGTTGAGGATGATCTTCCTTTCCGTATCGAGCCAGCAGCAATAGGGCGCGAGCCAGCCGCTTCTCAGTGGAGTTAAAGAGCTGATCGACCAAATCCGCCTCAATTCGGATGTTTCGGGTAAGCATATACGAGATAAAACGGTCCGAGAATTCGTGCTCGGCGTGGAGTACGCGAATCATCTCATTCTTTTCGATCACGAGCACAGAGGTCGGCGCAATCGCGGTAGCCACACCGATCCGAGTCTGCTGTGCTGCGAGGCAGCCTTCTCCGAAAAATTCACCCGGTCCCAGAATCGCCACGACGGCTTCCTTGCCGGACCCATTGACCACGGAAAGTTTCACGCCCCCCTGTTGAATGTACATGACATTCTTGGCGGGATCCCCTTGCGAAAAGATGGTCGCTTTTCTGCGAAACTCGACGACCTTTCTTGCCACGCCTGCCGAATCAAGAAAAGCCTGGGCATTAAAGATCAGTTTTTTTTCGGGTTTCTTTGTAGTTGGAGCAGTGCTCATTTCGATTCTATTCCTGTGCGAAGCATCAATCGTAGCACCGGACGGCAAATGTGCAATGCTAAAAAGGGAAAGTGTCCGCAATGGGACATTTGCTGGGAAAAAGAAAGTGTGCACAAGGGGACAGATATAGGTTGTCGCATCATCTAGCATGTTGTCCTGTGGGGGCGAGTAAGTAGGTCGAAACAAAAACGAGCCCTCAGGCTTCAGAGCAAGAACACGGAAATAACGCGTCCCTCTCTACTCCGCTCCATACGGCCACAGAAGCTCTGGGACGAACATAGACATAGGCGCAGGATCTTGGGACAGGTTGGGGAGCGTATTCCTGCGCAGAATCGGAGTGAAACAGACAATGCCTTTACTTCAACTCGTAATGGTCCTGATCGTGGTAGGCGTCCTGCTCTGGCTGGTCAATCGCTTCATACCGATGCAGGGAACGATCAAGTCCATCTTGAATGCAGTGGTAGTCATCGCCGTAGTTTTGTGGCTACTGAATATTTTCGGACTATTCCATTCTCTTTCACGAATCCACATTGGGGCTTAAGCAAGCCTGAATGAACGGCGGGAGGATGAGCTGTGTGTCATTGAGCACAAACAACAAACCGCGCAAGGCGATCAACGCCGGGCGCATGAATTCGCGGTAATGGAGGCAACACTCATGAAAGCACTTGGAGTCATCAGTACAACGGCCCTGCTCTTACTTTTCGGAGCCACTATTCCTGCTTTCGCGCAGGAGGAGCACCACGATCAAGAGGCCAAGCCCGAACAGCACGAGCAAAAGGCCAAGCCACCGCTGGAAAAGGAACAGGCGAAGCCGGCACAACACGAGGAACAAGCGAAGCCAGCAAAGCAAGAAGAGCAGGCGAAGCCGGCTCAGCATGAGGAACAAGCGAAGCCAGCAAAGCAAGAGGAGCAGGCGAAGGCTAAGCCCGAAAAGCAAGAGCAACAGGCCAAACCAGTGAAGCAAGAAGAGCGCGGCAAGACCGAGGGGCAGCAACACGCTCAGCGGAGTGCAACCGAAGTGCAGAAGCAGCGCTCAGCGCCAGCTCTACGGCTCAGCGCCAGAAGCAGTGGTCGCATACCTGACGATCGGTTCCGTGCCAATTTCGGCGAAGGGCACAGGTTTGTAATCAACGAGCCGGTGATGGTCGGCGGGTTTTCACGCTTCCAATACGGCGGCTTCTGGTTTGGGTTTAACAATCCGTGGCCGGCGGAATGGTATTACACCGATCAGGTTTACGTGAACTACGTCGATGGCGGATATTACCTGTATAACCCGGAGTATCCCGGCGCTCGCGTTGCTATTAGCGTCGTGATCTAACCCGCTTTTTCATCCAGCTTCAGGGGCGACGGAGACGCACGCGGATCGAGTCGCCCCGGCAGTGGCGGGAGAACGGCACCGTTACATTTAGACATCGTCTGAAGATTGAAAGAGGGGGGAAACAATGCTCGGAACTATTTTGATCGTAATCTTGGTGATGGCACTTCTTGGTGTGTTGCCCAGGTGGTCGCATAGCCGTGAATGGGGTTATGCCCCGACGGGGGGAGTGGGATTGATTCTGGTCATCGTCATCGTTCTGATGCTCATCGGCCGAATCTAGAGCTCGTCCGTCAGTGATGCGGATGATGGAGTCCTTTCCGTCCAAGTCATCGCGCTCGAATGAGAGCACGGGATCAATCGAGGCTCGACGGAAGTCGAGCCTCTCTCGCTTTCAACCTGAATCATCAGTGACAAGCACGAGGTGAAAAATGGATGACTCTAAACGGCACGTGATTGAGTTCCTCGAGAAAGAAATCAAGACGTATGCGGCGCTAGCGCTGTTTTTGACGAGGGAAGAGGCAAGGCAGCGTGTGCTGTTAGAGGGAAAGAAAGTCGTGATCAATCCAACTTTCTACCGAGAAAGAATGAAAGAGGCCAAGAGACTTGTGCATGAACTCAAGAAACCCAGTTAGTGGCCTGCCATCTCAGGCCGCGATTCCCGCCGGTTGGCGCCGCTTGTGCATCCGTGTACTGGCGATTTTCCTCGTCGTGCTGATATCCGGCGGCGGCTCGTTCGCATACTCCGTTCTCACCCATGAGGAAATCGTGGATCTTCTTTGGACGGATGAGATCCGGCCCCTTCTGCTGAGGCGATTCCCCGAGTTGTCGGAAGACCAACTCAAGGAAGCGCATGCCTACGCTTATGGAGGCGCCGTAATCCAGGATCTCGGGTACTACCCGTTCGGCAGCAAGGAGTTCAGCGACCTGGTGCACTACGTTCGCAGTGGAGATTTCGTTCGTGAATTGCTGCTCGAGAGCCAGGATGCCAACGAGTATGGGTTCGCACTCGGCGCTCTCGCACATTATGTGTCTGATATTGACGGCCACCCCGCGGTCAATCAAGCCGTTGCGATGCGATATCCGAAGCTGCGCGCAAAGTTTGGCAACTCGGTGACATATGCGGACAACCGAACTGCGCATTTGAAAACGGAGTTCGGGTTCGACACGGTGCAAGTGGCGAAAAATCGATATGCCTCGCAGCAGTACCACGATTTCATCGGATTCAAAGTGTCAAAGCCGCTGCTCGAAAGGGTCTTCCCTGTTGTATACGGCGTGGAGATAAAAGACGTGCTGGCACATGAAGATATCGCAATCAGTTCCTATCGCTACTCCGTCAGCCAGCTGATCCCGGAAATGACGCAGGTCGCGCTGCGAACTCATGAAAAGGACATGATGCGCGAGACGCCTGATTTCTCGAAACAAAAGTTCCTGTACCGCCTTTCGCGCTCTGAGTACGAGAAAGAGTGGGGGAAGGACTACAAGAAGCCCGGAATCGGTACTCGCATGTTGTCCGTGCTCTTGCGCTACATGCCAAAGATAGGGCCCTTCAAGGCCATGTCGTTTGACAATCCTACCGCGAAGACAGAAGACATGTATTTCAAGAGCATCAATACGACTGTCGACCAATATCGAGCTCTTCTCGAGGAAGTTCGCGCCGGCACACTCGAGCTTCCGAACCGTGATTTGGATAGCGGGAACGAGACTGAGGCAGCGGAATACATGCTCACAGACGAGACCTATGCACAGTTGCTGGCCCAACTGACGGCGCGAAAGTTCGATCTGACCACGCCTGACCTTCGTGGCAATATTCTGCAGTTTTATGGCGATCTTTCGGCCCCGATCGACACGAAAAAAGATGCGGTGCGTTGGCAGAGTGTGCAGACTTCGCTCGATCAATTGAAACTCGTAGATCCTGCTCCGGTTCTCGCGGCCAGCCCTGCCAAATGACCGGAAAACCAAAATTTAAATGTGTTCACCACGGTAAAGATAACCATCCCCCGTCCGCCTAGAATTCTGTTGCGTGGGGGAACAAGAGTGCGGGTGTGCAAATGGGCCCTCTCGCTTCAGGCGATTCGCCTTGGTTCAAAACCTGCACTCAGCAAGAGGAATGGGGAGTCAACACATGCTCTGGACAATTTTTGTGGTTTTAGTTATCTTGTGGCTATTGGGCATAGCCACTTCGTACACTCTGGACGGATTCGTTCACATACTGTTGGTCCTGGCGGTCGTGACCCTTCTAATCAGAGTCCTCCAAGGTCGAAGAATGGCTTCCTGATCCCGGAATCAAGAAGATGAAACCAATCTCTATCGCCGGAGTAATTTTGATCGTTCTGGGTGCACTGGCCCTCGCGTATCAAGGAATCAATTACACGCATCGTGAAAAGGTCTTGGACATTGGGCCGATTCATGCCACCGAGGATAGGCAGGAGCACATTCCCCTTTCACCGATCGTCGGAGGGTTGGCGCTCGTCGCAGGAGTCGCTTTGCTAGTAGCCGGCGCCAAGAAAAGCGCATAGTGAAAGTCCGCACTGAGGGACAGGGTAAGAGGTAAACGCAGCGGACGATTTCCCCTCAATAGAAGGTTCGAACTTCGCGCGAAGTTCCTCGCATTCGCAGGAAATCACGCCGTGCTATCCTCATGCCGCTTTCATCCTGCTGGTTGACGGGTGCGCATTGGATCGGCGGAAATTATTGAAGACGCTCATGGCATTTCCCGCTCGCCGTTCTTTCTCGCTTTTATTCGCTCTCGCCTTTCTCGCTCCGGTTGCCCACGCCGACACCGCCCATCCGAAGGGTTCTCCATTGTTCCTTCGTTCAGGCTGGATGCTGCAATCCTCCTGCGAGGTGAAGGCGGCGGGCGAGGAGATTTCCAGTCCCGGTTTCATGACCACCGGCTGGCACAAGACGGATGTGCCTTCGACCGTCGTGGCCGCGCTCGTCGCCGACAAGACCTATCCGGACCCGAATTTCGGAATGAACTTGCGCTCGATTCCCGGGACGACGTATCCCATCGGCAAGAACTTCGCCGAGCTGCCCCTGCCGAAGGACAGCCCATTTCGTTGCTCCTGGTGGTACCGTGCTGAATTTCTTTTTCCCGGCGATTCCACCGGTCGTCATGTATGGCTGCACTTCAACGGCATCAATTACCGCGCCAATATCTGGCTCAACGGACACAAGCTGGCCAAAGCGCCCGACGTCGCCGGAACATACCGGATTTACGAGTTCGACGTGACGCCCTGGCTCGTTTCGAGTAAAACAAACGTCTTGGCGGTGGAGACTTTCGCGCAGACCGAGACGGACCTCGGCATAAACTGGCAAGACTGGAACCCAGCTCCCCCGGACAAGAACTTGGGCTTGTACGGTGACGTCTACCTCGATGAAAGCGGCCCAATTCAAATCGAGTGGCCTGAGGTTGTCACGCATTTTCCGGGCATCTCGCTCGATCAGGCGGATCTCACAGCAGTTGTCGGGTTGCGCAACGTCGCGAAAAAGCAAGTCGAAGCCTGGGTAGAGGGAGAGATCGAGGACATTCAATTTCGTCAGAAAGTTATTCTCAAACCGGACGAGACGCGCACGGTGAAGTTCGTCCCGGATCAGTATCCGCAACTACGCATCAGGAACCCCAAGCTGTGGTGGCCCGCACAGGTGGGTCCGCAGAATCTCCATGAGCTTTCGTTGCGCGTCATGATCGGGAACGAGATCTCCGATGCGACGTCGATCCGGTTCGGCATCCGCGAAATCACGTCGGAATTAAACGCAAAAGGCTATCGGGTATTCCGTGTGAACGGAAATAAGATTTTGATTCGTGGCGGCGGCTGGGCGGAGGACATGCTGCTGCGGCGTTCTCGTGAGCGGTTGGAAGCTCAACTTACATACGTCCGCGAAATGAATCTCAATACGATCCGCCTCGAAGGTCAGATGGAAAGCGACGACTTCTATGACGTCGCTGATGAACTGGGAATTCTCGTCATGCCCGGCTGGGTGTGCTGCACCTACTGGGAGCTCTGGCCAAAGTGGAAGCTGGGTGACCTCCCGATCGCTCGAGAATCGCTCCGCTCGCAGATTTTGAGATTGCGTCATCATCCCAGCGTTTTTGTGTGGCTCAATGGGAGCGATGTTCCGCCGCCCGCATGGGTCGAAAGAGCTTATCTCAAAGTCTTGAAGGACTCCGATTGGCCGAATCCCGTGTTGTCTTCCGCTTCGGCCACGCCAGCAACCTTGACCGGAAAGTCGGGAATGAAAATGAGCGGGCCCTACGATTACGTGCCTCCCTCGTATTGGCTGACCGATCTAGGCAAGTACGGCGGAGCTTACGGTTTCAACACGGAAACAGGTCCTGGCCCTGCGATCCCGCAGATGGGAAGCCTCAGAAAAATGCTTCCTGCGGACCATCTCTGGCCAATCGATGATTTCTGGAATTATCATGCGGCGTCGGAAAGCTTTTCGAACGTGAACCGCTTCAACGAGGCGATGAATGAAATGTTCGGAACCCCCTCCGGACTGCCGGATTACTTGAATAGAGCGCAAGCGATGGCCTACGACGGCGAACGCGCCATGTTTGAGGCGTACGCCCGAAACAAATACACCTCCACGGGCGTGATCCAGTGGATGCTGAACAACGCGTGGTCCTCGATTTTCTGGCATCTCTTCGATTACTATCTCCAGCCGGCAGGCGGATATTTCGGAACGAAGAAGGCTTGCGAGCCTCTGCACGTGCAGTACTCCTACGACGACGCAAGCGTCGTTGTCGTCAACAATCTTTATCAGAAGTTCACGGGGCTCACGGTCAGCGTGGAAGTCTACGATTTCAAATTAGAAAAACAATTTTACCGTCAGGAAGAAGTGGATATTCAGGAAGACGGAGTCGAGCGTGTACTGACGGTACCTCCCCTTCCGCACGGCTCCGATTCGCCGGTTTACTTTGTGCGGCTGGCATTGCAGGATTCCACAGGTAAGATGCTCAGTTCCAATTTCTACTGGCTCTCGAGCAAGCCCGCGAAAATTCAATGGAAAAAGACGGCTTATTTTGATGATCCACCGCCTGCGGATCCGACGGACGAGGCTTCCATCTATACGCCGGCTTCACCCTACGACGATTTCAAGGCGCTCGTTGAGCTGCCCCAGGTTCGCCTGACCGCGAGCGCGGTGGTCGGGCCCGCGCCGGGAGCGCGCATCTGCGTGAAACTTCAGAATCCGAGCGACCATCTGGCCTTTCAGATCCATTTTGCGGTTCAACACCAGGGCGAGGAGCGGGAGATCCTTCCTGTGCTCTGGGACGATAACTACATCGAGCTGATGCCGGGCGAAACGCGCGAAATCGTCGCACGGTATCGGAGCCGGGACGCCCTGAGTGGAAACCTGGAATTGCGCGTCGCAGGATGGAATATTGAAACCGAGACACTTTCCTTGGCTGGTACTGGAGTGACCCAATGAGCGGGGCGAGCCCACTTGCGCCGTCCCCTGTCCGGCTCAAGCGGGTGCTTGGGCTGTGGGACTTGATCATCATCGGGATCGTGATCATCCAGCCGATTGCCCCGATGGGCATTTACGGCGTCATCAGCAACAACGCCGGCGGGCACGTGGTCACCACGATCCTGATCGCTATGGTGGCCATGCTCTTCACGGCGGTGAGTTACGGCAAGATGGCTCGCGCATACCCGAGCGCAGGCTCGGCGTACACCTACGTAGGGAAGGAAATTCATCCGGCGCTGGGATACGTGACCGGCTGGGCGATGGTGATGGATTACATCCTGAACCCGCTTATCTGCACAGTCCTTTGCAGCAAGCTCACGCAAAATATTTTGCCGAGCGCTCCCTATTGGGTGCTGGCCATTGCTTTTGCCGGTTTCTTTACGGCGATCAACCTGCGGGGCATCAAGACCTCCGCCCGAATCAACGAAGTTTTGGCCACAGGAATGATGATCGTTGTTGTGATTTTCTTTTTATTCGTTATCCGTTTCGTTTGGAATCTGCACGAGTACGGAGCAGACTTCTTCACGCAGCCTTTTTACAACCCGGAAACTTTCAACTTCGCGAAAATCCTTCGCGGCACTTCAATCGCCGTCCTGACTTACATCGGATTCGATGCCATCTCGACATTTTCCGAAGAGGTGGAGAATCCTCGGCGCAACATCATGCTCGCCACGGTGATTGTGTGCTTGATCGCGGGCGTTCTTTCGTCGCTCGAAGTCTATGCGGCGCAGCTCGTGTGGGGATCAAAGCCCTTCCCGCCGGAGATGGTGGAGTCGGCATTTCCCCTCGTGGCCCGCCGTGTGGGCGGATTCTTTCTCTTCCATCTCCTGAATTTCACGGTTCTGATCGCCAATGTCGGGTCGGGCATGGGAGCGCAGCTCGGCGCTGCGCGACTGCTCTATGGCATGGGGCGGAGCGACGGAATTCCCAAGAAATTTTTCGGCGCGATCGAGCCCAAGCACCGCATTCCCCGCAACAACGTGATTTTCGTCGGCGCCATTGCGCTCATCGGCGCTTTCCTGATCACATACGAACGCGGAGCGGAGATGCTCAACTTCGGCGCCTTGATCGCCTTCATGGGTGTCAACGCCGCCGCATTCGTTCGCTATTTCCTGCGCGCCCGGGAAAAGCACTGGACCAATCTCGTCTCGCCCTTGCTGGGTTTCGCGATCTGTTTCTACATCTGGCAAAATCTCGATCCCCACGCAAAGTTGCTGGGTACTGTGTGGATGATCGCCGGGATTGCCTACGGCGCGGTGAAAACGCGCGGATTTCAAGGCGATCTCGTTCAATTCGAAGTTCCACCAGACGACGCCGGATGATTCTCGCGGAATCGTACCTCGATTTGTCTTGCCAGAGCCTTTTTGAGCACAAATGGCCCTCTCGTACCATTGGGCATTCCCGCGCCGCCACCTAGACTGAAACAAAACAAGGGATTGTTTCGGAGGGCTCCGTCCATGCAAAAAAAGCCGTTCCTTCTCACTTTTGTGGCAGGACCGTTGATGCTCGCGGTCTCGAGCTTTGCGGCAGCCCAGAATGTTCCTCAGTCGGCGGCACAACCAACCGCCTCGAAGAGCTTGCCGCAAGCCTCTTCGTTCGAGAGCGCGCAAAGCACAGCTGATGGCACTATTCAGCCTGAGCAGCCGATGACGCTTGGCGAACTGGCGCGCCTCGCGCGGGCGAAAAAGAGCAGCCAAACCAAGGCAGTCAAGATATTTGACGACGAGAATATGCCGAGGGCCCCAGTTAGCGCCGGGGAAAAGGCTCCCGACTTTGCAGGCCACGGCTCGTCTTCGAGCGGAAAGGTGACTCTGTTGGACTTCTGGGCCACCTGGTGCGGCCCGTGCCGTCACGCGTTGCCGGGCTTGAAACAGCTCCAGGCTGCGTACCGAGGAGACCAGCTCGAGGTAATCAGCATAAGTGAGGATGAGAACGAAGGCGCCTGGCACGATTTCGTCGCACAAAATCAAATGAACTGGACGCAACGGCTGGATCTAAATCACCAAATGATGCGGCAGTTTGGAGCGCGATCACTGCCGACCTACGTTTTGATTGGCAAAGACGGCAGAGTCCTTCAGCAGTACGTAGGAGACGATCCCGGAGAGCCCATCCTTGAGCGCATAGGCCCCGACTTGAAGAACAGCCTCTGACAGGCCGCGAAAGGTAGATGCCTCGCGCAAGACTGTTCGGTACGCAAGAGGCATGCTTTCCGCATGCTGGTCGACGCTATTTGCTTTGCACCGGAATTTCGAGCTTGGTAGCTGATTGCTTTCGCCGCGCGAGATAGATCTCCAGGATTCGATCGAAATCCTGTGGACGAATTGGCTTCGTAATGTAGCCGTCCATTCCCGCAGCCAGGCACCTTTCTTCATCACCCTTCATGGCATGCGCGGTCAAAGCGACGATCGGTTGGTGGGTTCCACTGGTTTTTTCCTTTTCGCGAATTATCGCAGTAGCCTCAAGCCCATCCATCTCGGGCATCTGCAAATCCATGAGAACCAAGTCGAATGGCTTCTTCTCGAGGGCAGAGAGCACTTCGCGCCCGTTGGAGACCACCTCGACGTGGTGCCCGCGCTTTTCGAGCAGTCTGGCCACGAGCCGCTGATTCACAAGATTGTCCTCCGCAACCAGCACGTGCAAAAAGAAATCCGGTGCGTGCTCATCGTGCAACGAATAGCGCGTAATCAGGGGGAGAGTTCCGGTTTGCTCGCGTGCCCCAAGCACGCGGGCGATGGCTTCGTGGAGCTCCGATTGCCGGATCGGCTTCAGCATGTACGCAGCGACTCCGAGCTCTTTGCAACGCTCTCCATCTCCGCGGTGCCCCGCCGAAGTCAGCATCATGATCGTGGCAGTCGCCAATTCGGGCCTCCGCCGGATTTCTTCGACCAGGGCGAAGCCGTCCATTTTCGGCATGTGCATGTCCATCAAGATGAGTTCGTAGGGCTTCCCTGCTTGCTGCGCGGCAAAAAGCCCAGCGAGGGCTTCTTCTCCGCCTTCGACGGAGGTGGGGCGCATCTCCCAACGGTTCAGCATACCTTCGAGGATTCGCCGGTTCGTGCAGTTGTCGTCCACGATCAAGATCCTCACGCCACGAAGGAGCTGGGGCGGCGCGATGGTTCCCATCTCCCCGCTTTTATCAGCCGTACTTAATTTCACGGTGAAGTGGAAACGGGTGCCTCGGCCAACTTGACTTTCCAGCCAAATTCTTCCGCCCATCATGGCGACCAGACGGACGGAAATTGTCAGGCCCAGACCGGTGCCTCCATATTTTCGCGTTGTGGATGAGTCCGCCTGCGCGAATGGTTCGAAGATCAGGCTCTGTTTTTCCGGGGGAATCCCAATCCCCGTGTCCCAAACAGTGACGCGGACGACGCACTCCGTGCCGCTGTTGCTTTCCATGGAAACCTTGAGCGCCACCTCACCTTTTTCCGTGAATTTGATGACGTTTCCTAAGAGATTTACGACGACTTGGCGCAGGCGGCCGGAATCTCCGCGAACGATTTCCGGGACATCCGGCGCGATCTCGCAAAGGAGCTCGAGTCCTTTCTGATCCGCACGCTGCGCGAGCGTCTTCAGCGTTGCTTCCATGTAATCACGGAGGTTGAAATCAATCGATTCGAGGTCGATTTTTCCGGCTTCGATTTTCGAGTAGTCGAGGATGTCGTTGATGACGGTGATGAGAGAATCCGCGGACAGTTTCACGGTATCCATGTATTCCCTCTGTTCCGGAGTGAGTTCGGTATCGAGCGCCAGGTCGGTCATTCCGATTACGCCGTTGAGAGGCGTACGGATTTCATGGCTCATGTTCGCAAGGAACTCACTTTTGGCACGGCTGGCCACTTCCGCGGCATCCTTGGCGCGAAGCAGCTCGGCGGTCCGCTTCTGAACTCGCTCTTCCAAGTCTTCGTTCGACTTCAGCAAAGCGACATCGCGCTGTTGAATGCCTTCCAGCATCAGGTTGAAAGACCCAACCAGCACTCCCACCTCGTCGTTGGTCTCGACGACGGCCCGGATGGAATAATCCCTCTGTGCGGAAACACGCGCGGCGACATCGGAAAGACGCTGAATGGGCTGGGTGACAACCCGCAAGAGCCGCGATGAAAACAGAAACGTGACTAGCAGGGAGACAACGAGCACCAATGCTGCGATCTTGGCATACTGGTGAATCTCTGCGTGGAATCCGGCGAGATCCGAGGTGATCGCAATCGAACCGATCTTTTCACCGCCCAAAGAAACACCTTGGAAGAGCGCAACGGACTCCTGGCCAAATAGAACCCCATCCTCATGCGCGGAAGGCATCGGGAAATCATCGTGAATATCCGCACGCCGATATTCAGCAAAAATGTTTCCACTCGCGTCGAAGAGGCAGGCAGTAAGAACGTGAGGTTCCGCGCGAAGCGCTGCGAGCAAATCCGTCGCGGTCCGCGGATCGCTGAAGGCGATCGATGCCGCCGTGTTTGCGCCCAGCGTCTCGGCGAGGGCGGAAAGCTCGCTCGCTGTCGCGGCCCGAAAGCTCGATCGTTCATAGAGGGCAAATCCAATCGACGCCAGGATGAGTGCAAAAATACTGGACGCGAGCATCAAAAGCGTCAATTTTCGCAGTATGGACAAATCCTTGAACCGCATCGTCCGGCCTCAGCCCTGGTTCCCGTATACGTTTTTGGCGAGCAACATCAGCCGTGAACTGATCTTGATTCCTGCGTGCTGAGCTGCTCTCACATTGATTTCGAAGCGGATTTTTTTCTCTTCCAATATGAAACCGATCACACCCCCTTCTTGCGCGAAGCCATCACTCTCTCCCACGGTGACGACGGAGTAATCGCGGGCGCCTGCCAGTACGGCCGGAATGCGTTTGCTCTGTTTGGCTCCGACAAAAAGAAGCTGGCACCCCTTCACACTTTCGGGCCCTTGGAGATGTTGCACGCGGATCGCACGACCTTCAATTTTCTTTCCCGCGACCGTCTCTTCGAGTGCGCCGCCGAACGGGTCGTCACCGAACGTGCAGAAATTCAGTGCATCGTTTGCGTCCTTGAACGCCTCCGGCGGCCACTCGATGAATTGCGCAAAACGGAAGAGCAAGGCGGCCTTGACGCGGTATTCCTCGACTTGGGTCTGCGCTTGGGCGTCCTCGGGAGCGCTCATCGAAAATGATGCCCCTAGAACAGCGCCGAAGGAAAAGATGAAAAGGGACAGAAATCTCCTTTCGCTGAGGCGCCGAAGACGGTGACCCCTCGATCCCCATCGCGTTATGGCCACTGGAGCAAGACGATCCAACGATCCTCCCTCATGAACAAGACAAAGCGGCCTGTGCGCAAGCCCCACTATTTCAGAGCGCTTGACCATCGACACAAGTTTCCTAGAGTTTCGTGGCACGCTCTGTTCCAAGCGGAAGGCAGACTCTTCGCGGCAACTTATTTGTTTTGAATGGCTTGCACATGTGGGGTTGTCATGCAGACTTCCCTAATTAACGCGACAGGCAGAGTCGTGTGCCGAATTGGTCCCGCCTGGCGGACTCAGGCTGGTCCCACCAATCGCGCCATGAGGAGACGGAAAAAGCGGTCGGGATCGACATCCACGGCAACACTTACATTGGGACGGAATGGCTCATCCGGTGAATCTGCAGCCGCCGAGGCCGTTTCGAGAGGCGCGGACTTGCGCGTCGGAGCATGAGAGTATCCGATCGTCTCTCCGGCCGTGAGTTCACCCGACGTCTCGACCTCTACATAATAATCCTTGAGGGTGAGAACTCCCGGATCGATCAGATTCGCCACGGTGAGCGGATCATGCATAGCGACAACTGTAGGATCGTTGCCTTTGCGCATCCGCTCGATTGTGGCACGCATAATCTTTCCCGCCGCCTGGCTCACTGCGGTGTTGCCCGACTCAAGTACCTGAATTTGCTCGTCGCGGAGCAGAACCTTCCGTGTGACATCGAGGCCGACCATTGTCAGCGGTATTCCCGCATCGAGAACGATGCGTGCGGCTTCCGGGTCCACATAAAAGTTAAATTCTGCCGCGGGAGTAATGTTGCCTCCCGAAAGCGACCCGCCCATCAGCACTATAGCCGGGATCATCGCGGCGAGTTGCGGATCGGCTCGCAGTGCGGTGGCGATATTCGTGAGAGGTCCGACCGCGACAATCGTTATTTCGCCGGGATTCGAACGCACGATGCGGCGGATGATCTCAGTGGCGGTCTCAGCAACGGGCTTGATCTTCGGCGCAGTGAACTCGACTCCTCCGAGACCATTGTTTCCGTGCACGTATTTCGCGGTCACCAAATGGCGCACCAGCGGATGGCTGGCACCCGCGGCAACGGGTACGTCTGTTCTTCCTGCGATTTCGACTAGTCGAAGGGCATTCGGCAGCGTGAAGTCAAGAGGCACATTGCCGGCGACCGGAGTGATCGCCTCTACCTTCAGCTCCGGGGACCGCAGTGCGAGCAGGATGGCCATGGCGTCATCCACGCCGGGGTCCGTGTCGAGAATGATGCGGCGCACCGGCGATGCCGCCATTCCGATGCGTGCGGAGGAATCACGAGTAGCTGCTGCCGTTGAGAGCGAAAGTCCACCGACTGCTCCGGCCAGGAAAGCGCCGGCGGAGCCCGCGAGAAATTCCCGGCGGCTCGGCGGGTTTGTTTTGGGACGGGAGTCCATTTTGCTCCTTTTCGTCACGGCTGTTCGATAGGAGAGGGCTGAGTTCTAGCACAAATCCCTCGGCCGTCACATGAATTCGAGGGCGGGGAAGACACGCGGCGATTGGTCTGCGGCCCTTTCATCGCGGGGTTGGGCAAGCGGATGGACGGCGCATCTCAGAGTGTGACCCGCATTGGGGGATGGGCGAGCCACCCACTCAGTTGTGAAATGGCAACGAATACCGCGGCTTTTCAGCGCTCCCAATCGTGGGAAGCAAGTCCGTAAGCACCGAGTCGATGCGAGCAACCGCTTGCTCGGTGTTGCGCAGCCGCTCGGATCGGTCTTCCAGCAAAGCAGAATGCTCGATCACAATCAGCGCGCCTCGAATGTGATGATTCAACTCCGCCACAAGGATCATTCTTTCCTTCGCTCGGGCATAGTTCTGGCTTTCATAAGTTGCCGACAAATAGAAAAGCAGAATCAAAGCGCCAAGAATCGCGATCGCCACGCTGTTGAGGATCGTCGCCGCTGCCGGAAGACCCAGCCAGAACAGGATTAAGTCCAGCACATCGCTGAGGGCAAAAATTGCGAGACCTGCAATCAGGGCGGGCCGTATTCGGTCAAATGCAACCCAATTGGGCAGATTTTCCTTGAAACCCATGGAACTCCTCCGTAGATCCAAGAGGTTACAACTCATTCATCTGGAAAACAACTGAACAGGAAATGAAGGCGAGCGGCTTCCACGGAAGCAATGGTCCGATGTCTGGTCCACCTGCCAATCGCGCTTTTTTGCGAGGAGCCGCAAATGTGTTTTAACCGTGTCGGCGCAATACGCGTCCTCCGGCGAGCCGCGAAGAAAGTGGTTTTATTTGTCATCTCCAAATTCGGGAGTCTTGAAATCAGACCCGAGCCTGCCGCAGGGCAGTAGGACTTGCCGGTTTAGGCAGATGATTCCCCTTTCGTCTTGGGGAGCAAACACAAGAGTGGTATTTACGAAAGAGAACCTGCCCATAACCTGGGCGCTGATTCACAGACCGAAGGCGGACACTTGCTGGACCGGCTTGCGAGTGAGCGGAGATATGCTCCGGGCGATGGTGTGCGCCACGCGCACGTCATCAGGAAGAGAGAAAAACAGTGAAACCTCTTATCCCTTTGGCACTCCTTGGCCTTCTTGTGGTTTCGGTTTTCGCTTCGTTGCCAGAAGCCCCCACGGGATTTGATAACAAGAGCAACGGCATGGTGGACGATGCGACTCATCAGGCCGACCAACAACATTTTGAGGAAGTCGAGCAACTGGCTGACGGCCTTGGTCCCCTGTACAACGCGCAGTCCTGCCGTGAATGCCATCAGAATCCCGTTTCAGGCGCCGCGAGCCAGGTGACGGAACTGCGCGTTGGCCACATGGGGCCGAATGGGCGCTTCGCCAATCCAGAAATCCCCATCGCTCACGGAGCCGAAGTCATCACCGGCCGGTCGCTCGTGAATGACCGCGCCATTTGCCCCAGCGGCGCCTTTCCCAACACCGAGATACAAGAGCGCGTTCCTGAAACCGAGACGATTCGGACGACACGAGTCTCTTTGAATGTACTGGGCGACGGATTTGTGGAAGCGGTAGCCGATCAGACGTTCATCGATCTGACTCGCCAACAGTGCAAATCGTCGAAAGGAAAGATTTGCGGCGAGCTGCTGTACGTTCCAATCGTTGAGGCCCCGGGACACACGGGCGTGGGCCGGTTTGGATGGAAGGACCAGCACGCAAGCCTGCTCTCCTTCGCTGCCGACGCTTACCTGAATGAGATGGGTATCACGAACCGGCTTCAGCCCGACGAGGTGACGAAGCTTTGCAACACCGTTTCCGAACCGAACGACACTCCCGGTCCGGATGGACTGACGGATATCGATCACTTTGCGCGTTTCATGCGTGCCACGAAAGCTCCGGCGCGGGACGCGCAACTTGCCGGCAGCCCGCTCGCAGGGAAAGGGCTTGAGTTGTTTGACAAAATAGGTTGCTCGACTTGCCACGTCGCGTCGCTGACTACGGCTCCCACGGGAACAAAAATAAATGGCGGAACATTTACGATTCCGACCGCGCTGGGTGGAATCACGTTTCATCCCTGGGGAGATTTCCTGATGCATGACGTCGGAACGGGTGATGGGATCGTGCAAGCGGTGCAAGAGCACTACGGGCGCCGCGTCAAACAAATCGTATGGAATAACCTTCTCTGGGAAAGTTTCGACAGCACGCAGAACAAGATTCGAACCGCACCTCTATGGGGTGTGCGCATGCGCAATCGTTTGATGCACGACGGCGCGTCGGTAACACTGCGCGACGCGATCGCGCGGCACCACGGCGAAGCAACCCACGTCACGCAGAAATTTGAAAAGCTGAGAAAAGACGATCAAGAGGCGATCATTGAGTTTCTGAAGTCCTTGTAATTCCACGAGCGGCGATCCGAGCCGATTCGCGCATTCGCTGATCGATACAGCGATTAGTGCTTCTTAATTTTCCCTTCGTCGCCGGAAACCAGTACAAATTTCTGAATTCGCTTGGCGTTGTCGACCTCGCCCGTGTAGAGGTTTCCGTCCGAGTCTGAGGCGATTTGATGGACCCAGTGGAATTGGCCGGCATTGCGCCCATTGTGGCCGGTCGTGCCAAGAACAATTCCGCTGCTGCGCTCAAGTGTCCACAGGACATTGTTCTCGCCATCGGCCAAAATCATGAATTTTTGTTCGGCGTCCCGAGAGAAAGCGAAATCCCAAGCGGATCCCGCGCCTAACGTTTCCTTGCGCACAAAAAATTCCTTTACGAATTTGCCTTGCTTCGTGAAAATTTGAATTCGGTCGTTCGTGCGGTCGCAGATGTAGACAAGCCCGTCGTTCGAAATATGGACGCAGTGAACCGGATTCCGGAATTGCTGATCAACGGGCGCCGAGGGATTGTACGCTCCGGGGTCGGCATCGTTCGGCGGGTTGCCATACGCGCCCCACAAGCGCTTGAACACGCCTGTCTCGGAGTCAAAAACAATCACACGCCTGTTCATATATCCGTCGGAGATGTAAACCTCGTGCGCTTCATCATCCACGGCAATCCCGGAGGGCCGACCCAATAAATCGCGGGTCAAGCTGTCGGCCGGCTGCGTGGCGGGAGCGGGGTGGCCAATTTGCATGAGGAATTTTCCGTCGGGGCCGAACTTGAGCACTTGGCGATCCACCGGAGCATTTCCTGCGACCCAGATATTTCCCTTCTTGTCGATGTGGATGCCGTGTTCGGAAGTCGGCCAGTTGTAGCCTTCACCTGGGCCCCCGAGCGACCGCAGTAAATTTCCCTGCGCGTCAAATTCGAGTATCGGCGGTGCGGCAACACAGCACTCCGAACGCGGTGGTGTCTGAGCTGCGCCTAACTCGTCCACGGTGTCCGAGTTGGGGCGCTGCAAGACCCAAATGTGATTTTCGCGATCCACCGTGAGGCCGCCCACTTGTCCCATGATCCAATTGTTCGGCAACTGCTTGGGCCAGAAGGGATCGACCTTGTATTGCGGGGGAGCCTGCGCCAGCCCATTCGGGCCGGCCGCGAGCATGACAAAGCACAACCCGAAAAAGAAAAAGATCGCCCGAGTCCAATTGTTCAAAATGTGCATGGAGAATCTTTCTCCGATCAATTCGCCGTTGGGAACTGGTGAACTGCGCGGAGCCTAGCTCCGCAAAGAAGAATTGTCAATTGCACGGGATAGCAGCGGCCGGGCACATTCGCACGGGTGCGGGTGGCACCTCCCGGGTTTTCGAGCGAAACGAGAACTGAATCACTCGCAGATCTCCATTGCCATGGCAGTCCCTTTTGAGGCAACGCTTTTCCAGCGCATACGTCCCAAAGAACGAGGCGCTTGCGAGGCCTATCGTTTGCCGCGATAATCCGACCCTCCGGGATCGTTACACGAAGTTCCGGCTTGCGTCGGGGAAGAGGAATCCATGAAGGGTGTAGTGCTTGCGGGTGGGACTGGAAACCGATTGAACCCGCTCACGCGGGTGACAAACAAGCATCTGCTTCCGGTCTATGACAAGCCGATGGTCTATTACCCGATCCAGACGCTGGTGAATGCAGGGATCCATGACATTCTTCTCGTTACGGGCGGAAATAGCGCCGGGGAATTTCTGCGACTGCTTGGGAACGGGCGGGATTTTGGCTTGAAACATTTGAATTACACGTACCAAGAAGGCGAAGGGGGGATTGCGGAAGCGCTGGGTCTTGCCGAATATTTCGCCTCGGGAAAGCAGATCTGCGTCATTTTGGGCGACAACATCATCGAGAACAATATTAGCCACGCTGTCGAAAGCTTCAAGAAGCAAAAAGATGGCGCGAAGATTCTACTGAAGGAAGTGCCCGACGCCCAACGGTTCGGAGTGGCGGAAATCGCCGGGAATCGCGTTGTGGGGATTGCAGAGAAACCCAAGGTTCCCAAATCGAATTATGCCGTTGTCGGCATTTATTTGTATGACGTGACCGTATTCGAGAAAATCCGCAGATTGAAGCCCTCTGGGCGGGGCGAACTCGAGATCACCGATGTCAACAACTTCTATATTGAAGAAGGTAAGCTGACCTACGAAATCCTCGAAGGCTGGTGGACGGATGCGGGCACATTTGACTCCCTGCTTCGCGCGAATCACCTCGTGGCACAAACCGGCGCCAATAACATCATTCGCGTGAATCGGGCGGAGATGAACGTCCGAGCGAAAGCAGCGCCATGAAGATTTTTGTTACAGGCGGCGCCGGATTTATCGGATCGAGTTTCATCCGGCATGTTCTCGCACTCGGCAAGAACTACGCGGCGGTCAATTATGACAAGCTGACATATGCGGGAAACCTCGGGAACCTCGATTCGGTCGCCGCAAACCCAAACTACAGGTTCGTGAGAGGAGACATCTGCGATGCCGCAGCAGTGGAAGCGGCGATGTGCGGTTCGGATGTGGCGGTCCATTTCGCGGCAGAATCTCACGTGGACCGGAGCATTTATGAGCCCGCGCCGGCGATGGAAACAAATGTCGCGGGAACATTCGTTTTGTTGCAGGTGGCGCGAAAACTTCGCCTGGAGCGTTTTGTGCACGTCTCGACCGACGAAGTCTATGGAGAATTGCCCTCCGGAACTTTCGCCGATGAGAGCTCACCATTGCAACCCAACAGTCCGTATTCAGCTTCGAAGGCTGCCGCGGATTTGTTGGTGCGTTCCTTTGTGCGCACCTACGAATTTCCCGCGTTGGTCACGCGCTCTTCCAACAACTACGGACCGTATCAGTTTCCGGAAAAGTTTTTGCCGCTGATGATCACGAACGCGCTCAACGACAAGCCACTGCCGATTTACGGAGACGGATTGCAGCAGCGCGATTGGGTGCATGTGGAAGACAATTGCCGCGGAATTCTGGCGGTCCTTGAGCGGGGACGCGTGGGCGAGACGTACAACATCGGCGGATTGGATGTGGAAGAGAACCTAGCGATGGCACGCCGGGTGCTTCGTCTGCTAGGCAAGCCGGAATCGCTCCTCAGTTTCGTGTCGGATCGTCCGGGGCACGATCGCCGGTATGCCTTGTGCTCCAAGAAAATGGAGAAGGAACTGGGCTGGACGCCCGCGACTCGATTAGATGAGGGGTTGAGACAAACGATCGATTGGTACAAAGCGAACGACAAGTGGCTGGGAGGAATTCGTGGCGGCGAATATCGCGCGTATTGCGAAAAGTATTATGAAAAACGCGATTCGAGTCTGAGGGCGATGGCACAGGTTGGGCGAAAGTCATCCCATTGATTTCGAGCGGCAGCGATCGGTGATAAGCACGTGATGGAATTGTCGCGGGCCCCGATTCGCCGAAACGATTCTCAACGGTTACGGGGGCTTGATTTCCTTGCAGCGGATTGAGACATCCCTTTCCGGCGTTTGGGAGATGCGTCCCAAGATTCTCCGCGATGCTCGGGGCTCTTTTGTGGAAACCTATCAGCGGGAGAGATTCGCCGAACTGGGCATCGCGGATTCCTTTGTGCAGGACAATCATTCCTCTTCAGTAAAAGACACCCTGCGCGGCCTCCACTATCAGTTGCACCGTCCGCAAGCGAAATTGTGCCGTGTGGTGGAAGGAGAGGCTCTCGATGTCGTCGTGGACATTCGCTTGGGCTCGCCACAATTCGGAAAATGGACCAGCGTGAAACTTTCAGCAAAAGAGCAAAACCAGATTTACGTTCCCGCGGGGTTTGCTCACGGGTTTCTTGCACTGGCGGACAACGTGCAATTCCTCTACAAATGCAGTGACTTTTATGATGTCGCGGATGAATACGGGGTCGTTTGGAATGATCCCGACCTCAACATCGCGTGGGGCGCGGTCCAGCCGATCCTTTCCGAAAAAGACGGAAAGTTTCCGAAGCTCGCGGAAGTGCGGCGGGAAAACCTGCCACGATTTGCCGTGAAATGAAGCCCACGATTCTGCTGACCGGAAAAAAAGGCCAAATCGGCTCGGAGCTTTGCCGGTTCCTGACGAGTTTGGGTAGAATCGTGGCGCTGGATCGCCAGCAAATGGATCTCAGCAAGCCCGAGGAAGTCCGCAGAGTGATTGGCGAAGTTCGGCCGAACTGGATCGTCAATACGGCTGCCTATACCGCTGTGGACCAAGCGGAAAAAGAGGAGAGCATCGCCCGCGCCGTCAACTCGGATGCGCCGGCACTGATAGCTGTGGAAGCGAAGAGGATTGGTGCGGCGCTCGTGCATTACTCGACCGACTACGTCTTCGATGGCTTGAAGAACTCCCCTTACACGGAGAACGATTCGACGAGCCCGGTCAATGCGTACGGGAGGACGAAACTTTCGGGCGAGCAAGCCATCCGGGGTTCGGGCGTCCCTCACCTGATCTTTCGAACGGCGTGGGTCTATGCAACGACCGGCCGAAATTTCCTGCTTACGGTTCTGCGGCTCGCGGCACAAAAGGAAGAATTGCGAATGGTTTGCGATCAAGTCGGCGCGCCTGCCTGGAGTCGGGAGATCGCTCGGGCCACATTCAAGATTCTGGCACAATTTGTGGATCCGAGTAGCGACGCGCTTGCGATTTCACGAGTCAGCGGTACGTACCACATGACGGCTGGCGGCGAGACGAATTGGTATGAATTTGCGAAAACGATTTTGGAAGAGGCCTCGAGGACAGACCGGAGCGTCCCATGGTTTGCCGCGGCGACTGGAGAGCGCCCTTTGATCGCTCAGCGGGTGGTCCCCATTACGTCGGGGGAGTACCCGACTCCGGCGCGCCGACCGGCCTACTCGGTTCTCTCGAATGCGCGCTTGCAACAAAGCTTCGGATTTCATTTGCCGGATTGGCGGACGCAATTGCACTCGGCCCTTCAAAACAGTGAAACGTGAGCGCCTGAAAACGATGGAGTCTTTCCAACCAGGATTTCTAGTGAGATTCTAGGGAACTCAGAAAGACAACGATGGCAATCCTGGTGACAGGCGGGGCAGGCTACATCGGCAGCATAACCGTAGAGATCCTGCGCGCGAAGGGCGAACGAGTTGTGGTGTTGGATGATTTGGCGCGCGGCCACCGCGCGGCCCTCGATCGGGACGTGCCTTTCTATCAGGGCCGCACCGGGGATCGCGCTCTCGTGGCCCGCATTGCCAAGGAAAACGAGATCGATTCGTGCATACATTTTGCCGCGGTGACTTTTGTGGGCGAATCGGTGGAAAAACCCGCCTTGTATTTCGAGAACAATGTCGAGCAGGGAATCGCGCTGATGGGAGCGCTACTCGAAGCCGGTGTGCGACGCGTGGTGTTCTCTTCCACCGCCGCCGTATATGGGGTGGCGGAGCAGACCCCCATTCGAGAGGAATTCCCGCAGTGGCCGAAAAATCCGTATGGTTGGACGAAACTTCTCATTGAGCGCCTGCTCGATTCCTACGACGCGGCCCACGGACTGAAGTTTGTTTCGCTCCGCTATTTCAATGCGGCGGGCGCCAGTCGAGAGCGTGGGGAGCACCACGAACCAGAGTCACACTTGATTCCGAACGTCCTGACGGTCGCCGCAGGGGAAAAGCCCGAGCTCGCTGTTTTTGGCGACAAGTATCCGACGCCCGATGGCACGCCGATACGCGACTACATTCACGTTACGGACTTAGCGGATGCGCACATACGCGCCCTGGACCACCTGCGTCAGGGCGGCTCGTCGGATTTTCTTAATCTAGGGACGGGGCATGGCTATTCCGTCCTGGAAGTGATCGAATCGGCACGCCAGGTTACAGAGCGCCCGATCCGCATCCGCATCGAAGCTCCCCGTCCGGGTGATCCCGCGAGTTTGGTTGCTGATTCACAGAAGGCCCAGGCCGTTCTGGGCTGGAAGCCCATGGCGTCCGAGTTGAGTTCTATCATCCGCTCGGCGTGGGAATGGCGGCTCAACCACCCGCGCGGCTATCCTTCCTAACGTGACGACGTGAAGAGCGCATCATCCCGTTTCGTCCCTGCCTGATTTTCAGAGCGGCTCGCCATTTTGTTTTTACTGATAAGACAAGGCGATTCGAAACGAATTCACCACGTGCTCTCTCCGAGAGTATGTTTTCAGAAGAGCCCCACTAGGCGCACCTTCCGGCGATCAAACTCCGCGCGGGCTCGACTTCTTACAAAAGGGATGTCGAATTTTCGCCGGACGAGGCTGGGCTGGGGGAATGGGTTTATCGAAACAACTTCGGTGATTCGAGTTTCGTCTCCAATGATTGAGGTGCAGGGAGATAACGATGAGAGCAAACATTAGAATGAGGCAACCAGAATCGGCCCTGATACTCCTATTTCTGGCCGCAGCATGGGCGGGGCCTGCGTCGGCTCAGTCCGAGTACACGACGATAACGGTGGACAATCCCGGGACGATTACAGGGACGATCAAGTGGACGGGCCCGGTGCCCAAGATTCCAAAGATGCCGATCACGAAAAACAATGACGTTTGCGATCCCAATTCGCAGAAGACCCGAGACCTCGAGCGATTAGTGATCGATTCGGACGGAGGCGTTCAAAATACCGTGGTGTTCTTGAAGGACATCACCAAAGGAAAGGCCCTGCAGCTCCCCGAGGCACGAGCACATCTGGACCAGAAGAGCTGCCGGTACGTTCCGCACATCATGCTTGTCCCGATGGGCAGCAATCTCCAGATCAAGAGCAGCGATCCCGTATTGCACACGGTCCACATGACCGGTGCGGCCGACTACAACATTCCATTTCCTTTCCAGGACCAGTATATTCCGAAGACGATGACTCGCACTGGCGTCGTGAACTTGAAGTGCAATGCCGGGCACATCTGGATGAACGCGGAGATCATCGTGGTGAAGCATCCCTATTACGCGGTCACCGACGAACACGGATTTTTCAAATTGACCGACGTTCCGCCCGGGGAATACGAGATTGAAGCATGGCACGAAGGTTGGAAGATCATTTCCGAGGAATCTGTACTAGACGTGGCGGCTCAAGTGCAAGTTCACCGGCCCCTCTACAGCGATGCGGTAACTTGGGCGAAAAAGGTAAGTGTGCGGCCGGGACAAACGAGTACTGTGGATTTTTCCATTTCGGAGAAATAAGGGACAGCCGCAAAATAAAAAGAGTCCCGGTCGCCACACGGCCGGGACTCTTTTTTTTCGTTACTTGCCCGCTTGATGAGCGGCGTTGTGCTTCTTGTTATAGATGTTCTTGGATGCTTGATTTTGCTGTTGATTTACGGCCTTCTTGTCGGCTTGTGTCAGCTTGCCGCCATTGGCCTCGCGCATTCCGCCGACTTCTCTATTGATGCCCTGTTGCTGTTTTTCCAGCTTGGCCGATTCGCCGGCGGTCAACTGCCCGCTCTTCATCCCCTGGGCGATGCGGTCCTGCTGGTCTTGGCGGCGCTGGCCGACTTCATTGTTGCCGTAGTGCGCCGTCCTGTCGTTGTGCTTGTCATCGTAGATGTTGTTCGACAGCTTGTTCTGCTGGTTCGTCAGCTTGGCTTTGTCGGCCGCCGTCAAATGACCGTCGTCTTCAGAGCGCATGGCGTGCTCTTCCTTGTTCAGGCCTGCTTCCTTGGTTTCCAGGTTCTTGGTCTCACCAGCCGTGAGCTGGCCGCTTTCGACGCCGTTGGCAATGCGGTCCTGTTGGTTGTCCTTGCGGTCCTGAATCGATTGGCCCGTGGGCGCCGTGGTGCTTGGTGTAACCGACTGACCGAAGGCTGCCGGCACAAACAAAGCAATCAGAGCCGCACCACTTAAAATCAGTTTCGTGGTCTTCATGAGCGTATTCCTCTCTCTCGTGTCGAATTCGTTTTAAGTGCCGGCCCCGGGATTTCTATGAAAGGCCGTACACTCGCTTAAACCCGAACAGGTCTGAAAAGTTGCATGGCAGTAAGAGTTGAGTTCCAGCGCTTTGAAAACGCGTTAGATAGGAACCAATGCCGCATAGGCTCCTCAGGTTTTCATTATTTTAATCAGGCGCAATGAGGCATACATCCTGGCCGGCGGTACAAATGTTCGCTCCAAATAGGTTGAGCGAGCGGCCCATTCTCATACACCGGTCCGACTCCGCGGGGCATTCTGCGCATCTAATTTGTCATAGAATGCGTACTATATGAGGTTGAGGTAATTGAATCAGGAGGCTGCAAGTGGCCATTAAGGGCGCGCCGGATTTGACCTATGCAGATGTGACGCCGAAGGGTGTGTACATGGGCCGGCGAAATTTTCTGCTGGGGCTCGTGGCCACGGGCGGAGCGGTCACCGGCTGGAAGAAATTCATGAGAATGATTGAGGGCCCCGCGACGGGTTCAACCCCGGTGAAATTGAACGGAATCGTAAAGTGGCCTGGCAGCACAACCGAAACTCCCACTCCCTTGAACGACATTACTCACTACAATAATTTCTATGAGTTTGGGACCGGCAAGACGGACCCGGCAGAAAATTCGAAAAATTTTCAAGCCTCGCCGTGGAGCGTGTCGGTCGATGGCGAAGTGAAAACTCCTCGAAAATTCACGACGGATGAAATCCTGAAGCTCGCGCCGCTGGAGGAGCGAATCTACCGGCACCGCTGCGTCGAGGCCTGGTCCATTGTTGTGCCGTGGGTCGGTTACTCGCTGAACGTGCTGGCGAAGCTCGTCGAGCCGACGCCCAAGGCGCAGTTTGTCGCCTTCGAAAGCTATTACGACGTGAAACAGATGCCCGAAGGGCCCATGGCAGGAATTCAGTTGCCCTATGTCGAAGGCCTGCGAATCGACGAAGCCATGCATCCGCTCACGCTGCTTTGCGTCGGGCTGTATGGTGAAACGCTTCCCAATCAGGACGGCGCGCCCGTGCGCTTGGTGGTTCCCTGGAAGTACGGGTTCAAGAGCGCCAAATCGCTGGTGCGCATTCGCTTTGTGAAGAGTCAGCCGCCGACGACGTGGAATATCGCGAACTCACATGAATACGGCTTCTACTCGAACGTGAATCCCAGCGTCGATCATCCGCGCTGGAGCCAGGCGAAAGAGCGGCGCCTCGGCGAGTTTTTGCGGAGACCGACACTGATGTTCAATGGCTACGGCGATCAGGTGGCCAGCCTATACAACGGGATGGACCTTCGGAAGAACTACTAAGCGGAGCCGCGACTTGAATTCCATCCTGACCAGTAAGTGGACGAAGGTCTTCGTCTTCCTGCTGTGTCTCGTGCCGCTCGGGGTGCTCGTCTGGCGCGGATTGCACCACGACCTGACCGCCAACCCGATTGAGTTCATCACGCACACAACCGGCGATTGGACGCTCCGGTTTCTTATCATCACGCTTACGATTACTCCGTTGAGAAAAACCCTGCGCTTGCCACAACTCATCCGCTTTCGGCGGATGCTCGGGCTCTTCGCTTTTTTTTACGCTTTCCTTCACTTCAGCACGTGGATCGGTATCGACAAATTCTTCGACTGGAGCGAGATGTGGAAGGATGTCGTGAAGCGGCGGTTCATCACCGTTGGGTTCGCCGGCTTCGTGCTGATGATTCCGCTGGCCATCACGTCCACAAAGGGCTGGATCCGTCGTCTCGGGGGGAGGCGCTGGCAATTGCTCCACCGCGCGATCTATTTGAGCGCCGTGGCCGGCGTCATTCATTACTACTGGCTCGTGAAATCCGATGAGCGCAAACCGCTCGAGTACGCCTGGATGGTGGGTCTGTTGCTTGCATGGCGCTTGGGAGCATGGCTCTACGGACGGTGGCAGCGGCCCGCCACAAGCGGCGTTCCAAGAGATGAGCCCACGACCGCAGAAACCGCGTAGCGCCGCGCAGCCCGTACGGCCATCGCGCGAGCGGATAGAATTCATCCGCATTTCCGATTCGCCAAAAGTGCTGAGGAAGCGGACAATGGTTAGTAGGGACAATCGAATGGCACGAGCGACCAAACATCGAATCTTCGTCGAAGAGCTGGCCAACAGCATCACGCACGGCATCGGCATGGCGCTGAGTATTGCCGGATTTGTGGCTCTCGTCGTCCTTGCCGTAATGCGCGGAGGCGCGTGGCTGATCGTGAGCTGCGCGATTTACGGCAGCACACTCGTTTGCCTGTATACGGCATCGACGCTGTACCACAGTTTCCGGCTGGGGCGCGCGAAACGAGTCTTTAAAATATTGGATCACGCGGCGATCTACTTGTTGATTGCCGGAACGTACACACCTTTTACCCTGGTCAACCTGCGCGGAGGTTGGGGCTGGACGCTGTTCGGGATCGTGTGGGGGCTTGCAGTGGCCGGGATCGTATTCAAATTCTGGTTTGTGGATCATTTTCAGATTTTGTCCACGGTGATTTACCTCGCCATGGGCTGGCTCGCAGTGATTGCAGAGAAACCGCTGTTTCAGCGGGTTCCCGCTGGCGGGCTTTATTGGTTGCTGGCCGGCGGGATCTTATACACGATTGGGATCGCGTTCTACGCGTGCCGCAAGGTTCCTTACAACCATGCCATTTGGCATGTGTTCGTTCTGGCTGGAAGTATTTGCCACTATTTTGCCGTCCTGTATTCCGTGGTACTCCCTCGAAAGGCCTAAAAGGCAGTAAGCCGCAATTCCCGCTGCCTCGCGACTGTCCCGTATTTGGCCTTCCGTACAGGTCCGTTTTCCTTTATTCCCGTCTAAAATATGGAAGTCTTACGTTTGAATCTTGCTTCCAGGTAAATCGTCCGAGAGGGAAGCAGCCTTGGGTATTCGAACGAGAATATTTGTTTCCGCCCTCATCCTGACAGGCCTGGGTGTGTCTTTCACGGGATGCGGTTACTCGGGGACTCCTTCCGTGCAGACCAATCCGCCCGAGCCGCCGACGATTGCTTCGCAGCCGATGAGCCAATCGGTCACGGTGGGCCAGACTGCGATGTTCTCCGTAGCGGCGAGCGGCACGGCGCCTCTGACTTATCAGTGGTACATGGGCACGCAGGCGGTAGGAACCAACGCAAGCAGCTACACGATACCCTCGACGACATCGGCGGACAATGGAGCGCAGATCAAAGTCACGGTGAGCAACTCAGCGGGCAGCCAAACCAGCGCGCCGGCGACGCTCACGGTTACGCCTGTGTCGACGGCGCCGGCCATAAAGTTGTCGGCCACGAGTCTGGCCTTTGCGAACCAAACCGTGGGGACGACCAGCACGGCGCAGCCAGTGACGCTGACGAACATCGGGACGGGCAGTTTGACGATTTCAGGCATTGCGGCGAGCGGGGATTTTGCCGAGAGCAACAATTGCGGCGCCTCAGTGGCAGCTGGGAGCAATTGCACGATTGACGTGACGTTCAAGCCCACTGCGACGGGAACGCGGCCGGGCACACTGACGATTTCCGACAACGCGGCGGGAAGCCCGCAATCCGTCGTTCTTTCGGGAACGGGCGGTGCGGCGTCTACGAGTGCGGTCAATGTGCTGACGTTGCACAACGACAATGCGCGTACGGGACAGAACCTGAGTGAGACCATCCTGACGACAACCAATGTGAATTCCGGCAACTTCGGCAAATTGGGGGTTCTTTCCGTGGACGGATTGGTGGACGCGGAGGCTCTGTATGTCTCGAACCTGACGGTGGCCGGAAGCGCGCACAACGTGGCGTTCGTCGTCACCGAGCACGATTCAGTGTATGCCTTCGACGCCGATACGTTTTCCCAGCTATGGAGGGTCTCGCTTCTCGGCTCGAATGAAACGACGAGTGACAACCGCGGGTGCGGTCAAGTCTCGCCCGAAATTGGAATCACTTCCACACCCGTGATTGACCTGAGCGCCGGGACGCATGGGACGATCTTTGCCGTGGCCATGTCGAAGGACAACGGAGGAAATTATCACCAGCGCCTGCACGCTCTCGACATCACAACGGGCGCCGAAATCACCGGCAGCCCCGTGACAATTCAGGCCAGTTTCCCCGGGACAGGCGCAAACAGTTCGAATGGAAACGTGGAATTCGATCCCGCGCAATACAAGGAGCGGGCAGGCCTGCTGTTGATGAACCACGAAATTTACACTAGCTGGGCGTCGCACTGTGACGACGGACCGTACACCGGATGGCTCATCAGCTACAGCGAATCCACGTTGTTGCGGGCGAGCGTGCTTAACGTCACCCCAAACGGGAGTGAAGGCGCGATCTGGATGGCAGGCGCGGGGCTTGCAGCAGATACACTCGGAAATATTTATTTCCTCGATGCCAATGGAACGTTTGATGACACTCTCGATTCGAGCGGCTTTCCCGTGCATGGGGATTTCGGGAACGCATTTCTGAAGGTTTCGACGAGCGGCAACAGCCTCGCCGTGGCCGACTATTTCACCATGTTCAATACCGACGCCGAATCCAACGCGGATGAGGATCTGGGTTCGGGTGGCGCGATGGTTCTGCCCGATCTGAAGGATGCTTCGGGGAACACATGGCACCTGGCCGTCGGCGCGGGAAAAGATGCGCACATTTACGTGGCGAATCGTGACTTGATGGGCAAATTCAACACGAATAATGACAGCGCCATCTACCAGGAGATTGACGGCGGATTGAGCGGCGGCGTGTTTTCGATGCCGGCGTTTTTCAACAACACTGTCTATTTTGGCGCCGTGGGAGATACCTTGAAGTCTTTTTCGATCGTGAATGCGAAGCTCGCCTCTTCGGCAGCCTCGAAGAGCGCAACTTCCTTCGGTTACCCGGGAACGTCGCCGAGCATTTCTGCGAATGGAACCACGAATGGCATTGTCTGGGCCGTGCAGAACGGCAGCACGGGCGTGCTTCACGCGTACGATGCCACGAACCTTGCGACCGAGCTCTACAACAGCAATCAGGCCGCAAATAACCGCGATCAATTTTCAGACAACAAATTCATCACGCCGATGATCGCCAACGGGAAAGTGTATGTCAGCACGCCCAACAGCGTCGTGGTTTTCGGCCTGCTGCAATAGCAAACCACTCCGGTAAACTTCGGAGAGCACTCTTTCTCATAAGAGCGGCTACTCCTGGGGGTGAATTCCCGTGCTGTCGTTGTCCTCATCGGCTTCGAGAGGCCGGATGCACAATTTCGTCCAATCGGGGCTGCACTGGTAAACCTGGTACGCAGGCAAATCCTGATCGAGCACGATATAGGTTCCTTCCTCCATCGATGAAGTGAGGTCGTAGTCGGTCATGTTATACGGATTGCCCGGAACCGCCCGGACTCTGAACGCGTTGGACGCCGGTTCATAATTGCCGTAGCTGAAGCAATGACCGATGCAGGCGCGGTCCACAATGTGTTGGATGAGGACGCGCGATTTGTCCCCCACGAAGATCGTTGCCATCACACGCTGGTTCGGTGGCAAAGTTCCCACCAAGCTCTCCACTTCGGCCTCCATCCGGTTCACGGTCGCCGTGTCCTGATACAGAAAAACAAAAAAGACGGCCGCGATCGACGCGAGTACGATGGTATGCCATTTCCGCGGCCGCATCGCGCGCAGGAGACAGCAAGCAATGACGGCAGAAACTGAAGTGAGCCGCTCGCTCAAAAGTGCGAGTGGCGCGACATGCTCCTGCAAGTGGATTCCTTCCGGAAGGAAGTAGGCTCCCGCTATAGCGATGAGATATAGATCCAGCGGGATGGCGTAGGACGCCAAAAGTTCAGGATCGTGCCGCCTCAGGCCTACATCCACGCCAATCGAGATAATAAAGAAGCCAATCAGCGCTCCCTCCACAAAGTTGTAGCGCGAGCCGTAGAGGGACAATTGATCCGCGCCGTTGAAACGGTAGTACGATTCGTCCTGAGCTTCCACAATGAAGTGGTGCCACAAGTAGTGGTGGATGAAAAATAACCCAGCGACTGCTGCGAGCAACAGTAGGAGATGGTAACGGCGCGGCAAATATTCCGCGATTCCGATATAGATGGCCGTTCCGATGAACCAGACGAGCCCCAACGGATGCGCCAGCAGAATCAATGGCGCGAGTGCAAAAGCCAACAGGCGCTCCCACGACCCTCCACTCCAGAATATCGCCAGCCCGAAAAACGACAGGCCCAGAGAAAGGTAGTAGTTCATAAATCCCATTTCAAGCGTCCAGCCATACGTGATCATGGCGATGAGGGGTAGTAGAAACCAGGGAATCCGCCGCGTGACCGCGCAGACCAAAGCGAATGCTCCCCAGAAGAAAATCAGGACAGAGAGCGAAACAGCGATCTTTTCCGCTGCTGGCAATCCGACGATGGAACCGAGGCCGCTCACCAACAGGTCAAAAAGTACGTTGGACCATCGCCAGGCAACATACAGCCCGGGCGCCTGACCGAGGCGGATCAGATGGGCGAGCCACGCATTGTACGTATGGCTCGCGAGGTCTCCCGCTTCAATATGGGGGTGCCAGAAACAGGGCACCAGGATGATCACAGAAATGGCAAGCAGCTTCAGCCAGTGCTCGCGAACGAAGGCAGTGGATGGCATAAGCGCCGAGGAATGGAATCTCGCTTGTGGGTGAGGTTCGCCGGCGGGGCTACTGGCGGAATTGGCCTTTGGATCCATTCGAAGCGTCAATCTTTGCGCCCCTACGAAAGGAATCCCGTCGGCTCGCAGGAAGCAACATAATCATGAGTCGCGAGGGAAACTCCGGTGCATCGCGCGGAACGCGGGGAATTTGAAAATCGAGAGAAGCGATAAAATCTCAAGTGCCGTTCCGATCAGACAATTGCTTCTTCTGCTTCGCGCACCGTCGGATATATTTCAAACAACGGATCGATACCCGTAAGTTGCAGTACGTTTTTCACTCGATGGTTCAGGCCGACCAGGGCCAACCGCCGGCCTGCCTTGTTGCAAGACACGAAGGCGCGGACGAGCGCTCCCACGGCCATGGAGTCAATTCCGGGAACCTCTGACATTTCCACAATCACACGCTGGCCGGGCGCGGTGAGAATCGCATCTTGAAACGCGCTCGAGGACGCGGAGGAGAAATGCCCCTTTACAACTAGGATGTACTGCCCACCATGTGAGCCTGCCTGCGGAATGATTCGAAATGGTTCCGGTTGCACGGAGACGCATTCTAAACGAAAGCCCCCGCCGCAATCAACGCCGTTCGTCCGAGGATCGAAGAGCGCTTTCCACGAGCGAGCGATTGCCGGTCTTGCTTGTTTTTGCGGGGAAATCGAAGCGAGGTGTGCAAAGAAAAAGGGCGGACCGGCGATTGCCGGCCCGCCCTTTTTGGACTAGAGGCTGGTGACGTTCGATGCCTGCAGGCCCTTGGGGCCCTTGGTCACTTCGAATTCAACCGCCTGGCCTTCGTTCAGCGACTTGTAGCCCTCCGCCTGGATGGCGGAGAAATGGACGAAAACGTCCTCGCCGGACTGGCGCTGGATGAACCCAAATCCCTTGCTGGCATTGAACCACTTCACTGTTCCTTGTTCTCTCACTTATTTACTTCCTTCTTTTTAAGCTATTTGTGCTTCTCGACCGCCTCCAGCCGTAAAGCAAAAGAGGCCGCAAGTGTTAACTTGCAGCCCCTTCAAACGAATCTAAAGGTGTTACAAGAGCAACAAACGCAAAACCACCATACCATATTTTCGATTCTATGCCAATGGAATTCTCAAACTGCGAATCTTCCACAACGCTGGATGGGGTCAGGCTCGCGCAGGAATCGGATGAGTTTCTGGAAGACGTGTGATTGCCGAGAGAAATCCTTCAGGAGTATGATTCGTCATCGCACGGGAGTTGGACCCTATCCCGCCCCGAGACTCTCTTGGGAGGCTCAAGATGAAAAGAAAACCGCTGATAATCATTGCTGTTGTAGTCGTCGTGCTGCTCCTTATCGTGCTTGTCCTGCCGATGATTATTGATGTGAATAAGTTTAAGCCGACGCTTGAAACCGATATCACGAGCGCGCTCGGCCGGAAGGTCGCGATTGGAAACATTAAGCTCGCGATATTTTCGGGGGGAGTCACGGTTGATGACGCCTCGATTGCGGATGATCCCGCCTTCAGCCACTCTCCCTTCCTGACGGCAAAGCAATTGACGGTGGGGGTGGACCTGCTGCCGTTAATCTTCACGAAGAAGTTTCAAGTGCGCTCTTTCACAGTGGAGCAGCCCGAGGTTTCTCTGGTGCGCAACTCGTCCGGCACTTGGAATTACGCAAGCCTCGGCGGGGGTAGTTCGAAATCGAAGTCGAAGGGCAGCGATACAGCAGGCGCGGCGAATTTCTCCGTTGAGAAACTCGAGATTTCGAACGGTAGGATCATCCTTGGCACGACCGGCTCCAGCGCGAAACCGCAAGTCTATGAGGGCGTCAATCTCAAGGCCTCCGATCTGTCTTACACGACTCAGTTCCCCTTCGAGCTTACGGCCAAGTTTCCGGGAGGCGGGACGTTGAAATTGGACGGGAAGGCCGGCCCGATCAACCAGGCGGACCCCTCCTTGACGCCGCTCGATGCGAAGATTGAAGTCGAGCGCCTGGACCTTGCGTTGACCGGGTTCGTCAATCCATCCGCGGGGATCGCCGGAATGGTCGATTTCAATGGTAACGTCGCGTCGGACGGTCAGAAAGCGAGCTCGAAAGGAACTTTGAAGGCACAAAAAATGAAGATGGCGGCGAACGGATCTCCCGCTAGCGTGCCCGTGAACGTGGATTACGACACAATTTATGATTTGAAGAAGCAGTCAGGTGTCCTCAATCAGGGCAACGTTCACATTGGCAAGGCGCTGGCTCGATTGACCGGCAATTTCGAGACGGCCGGCCAGCAACCGGTCCTTCAAATGAAAATGAATGGGCAGGGCATGTCAATTTCGGACCTGGAAGCGATGTTGCCTGCTCTCGGAGTAAAGCTGCCGCCTGGTGCGTCGCTGCAAAGCGGGTCCCTTGATTTGAATCTGGCGATCAACGGGCCGGCGGACAAGCTTGTGATCACGGGGCCCGTGAATTTATCGAACGCTAAAATCGCGGGCTTCAATATGGCGTCAAAATTGGGCGCGCTCTCGTCGTTTGCTGGGCTTGGTGGCAAGAGCGGCGGTTCCGATACGGACATTCAGACGCTCAGCGCCACGGTCCGTGTGGATCCGAGCGGAACTCGCACAGAAAACCTGAATGTTGTCCTGCCGTCGATTGGGACTGTTACGGGTGATGGAACCGTCAGCTCGAGCGGACAGCTCGACTTCAAGATGGTCGCCAAACTCGGAAGCGGGGGCAGTCCGGTCGGGCTAGTGACTTCTGGTCTAGGCGCCATCGGCGGCAGTAAATCGCAGGGCGGCGGAATTCCGTTCCGGATTCAAGGTACGACGTCGAATCCCATCTTTATTCCAGACGTCGCCGGTATGGCCGGGAATGTCGTGAAAAATGGGGCAACTGCACCCGTCGGTGCGGCGAAGTCGGCGACGGGTGCACTTGGCGGGCTGTTCGGGAAGAAGAAATCCCAATAGGCTGGCAAATATAGCGCCGGTGAGCGCGAAGAAAAGAAGGGAAACTGCAGAAGCCAGCGCCGCATGGCTACAACATCTGGCGGAGCACGTACTGCAAAATCCCGCCATGTTGGTAGTAAGCGACCTCAAAGGGCGTGTCCACCCTCGCGATGGCCGTAAAGGATTTTTCTTTTCCGCTCTCATCGCGCGCGCGAACTTTCAATTTCTTGCGCGGTTCGAAATTCTGCGCCAGGCCTTCGATGTCGAAAATCTCGAGACCCGTCAGGCCGAGCGATTTCGGATTCTCATCGGGCAGGAATTCGAGCGGGACGACACCCATGCCCACCAAGTTGCTTCGATGAATGCGCTCAAAGCTTTCGGCCAGCACAGCGCGGGCGCCGAGCAAGATGGTTCCCTTGGCCGCCCAATCTCGAGAGGAGCCTGAACCGTATTCTTTGCCCGCGATGATGATGAGCGGCACGCGTTCCTCTCGATACTTCATGGCCGCGTCATAAATCCTCATTTTCTCGCCGCTGGGCTGGTGAATGGTCCAGCCACCTTCAGTGCCGGGAGCCAGCAGATTGCGTAGGCGAATATTCGCAAACGTCCCGCGCATCATCACTTCGTGATTGCCCCGCCGCGCGCCGTAGGAATTGAAATCCTTCGGCTGGACGCCGTGCGCGATCAGATATTTTCCGGCGGGAGAGTCCGCGGGAATCGAGCCGGCCGGAGAAATGTGGTCGGTCGTGACGCTGTCGCCCAGCATGGCAAGCGCGCGCAGTCCCCGCAGGTCCGCAAGCGATGACGGCTTGAGCGGCATGCCTTCGAAGAATGGCGGATGCTTGATGTATGTGGATTTTCCGTCCCAGGCGTAGAGATCGCCTTGGGGAATCGGGAGCGCGCGCCAGCTATCATCCCCAGTGAAGACGTCGGCGTATTCCTTGCGGAACATGTCGCTCGAGACGGAAGCGCGCATCGCGGATTCGACCTCTTGCGGCGTCGGCCAGATGTCGCGGAGATACACCGGGTGGCCGGACTTGTCGTTGCCAAGCGGCTCGTTGACGATATCGAAATCCATTCGCCCAGCAAGTGCGTAGGCCACGACGAGCGGCGGCGATGCCAGATAGTTTGCGCGGCAGAGCGGATTGATGCGGCCTTCGAAATTTCGGTTTCCGCTCAGCACGGAAACCGCGACAAGGTTGTTTTCCTTGATGGCGTTGCCGATCGACTCCGATAGTGGCCCGCTATTGCCAATGCACGTCGTGCAGCCGTAGCCAACGAGATGAAAGCGAAGTTGTTCGAGGTAGGGCCAGAGGCCGGCCTTTTCGAGGTAATCGGTCACGACTTTGGATCCGGGAGCAAAGCTCGTTTTCACCCAGGGCTGTGAACGCAATCCACGCTCCACCGCTTTTTTCGCGAGCAAGCCGGCGCCGAGCATCAGCGACGGATTCGAGGTATTCGTGCAGCTTGTGACCGCCGCGATAACTACGGAGCCATCGGCGAGGTCGAATTTGTCGCCGTTGTTTTGCACGGCGACGTGCTTGGGAGCTGCCGTGAGAGTTTTTTCAAACGATGCTTTCGCTTGCGTCAGAGGCACGCTGTCCTGCGGGCGCTTCGGACCGGCCATTGTCGGCACGACATCTGCGAGGTCGAGGTCGAGCCGGTCGGAGAAAATCGGATCCGGCGTTTCGTCGGTGCGGAACAAGCCCTGCTCCTTCGTGTAGGCTTCGACGAGGCGCGCTTGTTCTTCGCTGCGTCCAGTGAACCGCAGATAAGCGATTGTTTCCGAGTCCACCGGAAAGAAACCCATTGTTGCGCCGTATTCCGGCGACATGTTGGCAATCGTGGCGCGGTCAGGAATCGTGAGGCTGGAAAGCCCTGTGCCGAAGAACTCGACAAATTTTCCAACAACGCCCTTCTTCCGCAGCAAGTGCGTCACGGTCAGGACAAGATCGGTTGCAGTGGCGCCTTCCGGAAGCCGACCGTGCAGTTTGAAGCCGACCACTTCCGGGATCAGCATCGAGAGTGGCTGGCCGAGCATGGCTGCCTCGGCCTCAATTCCACCGACGCCCCAGCCGAAAACCCCCAGTCCGTTCACCATCGTCGTGTGCGAATCCGTACCGACAAGCGAATCGGGAAAAGCGACCCACGTATCACCTTGCTTTTCTTTGAAAACGACACGCGAAAGATATTCGAGATTCACTTGGTGGCAGATGCCGGTGTCCGGCGGGACAACTCTAAAATTTTGAAATGCCTTCTGGCCCCAGCGGAGAAATGCGTAGCGCTCGATATTACGGTGCAATTCGAGCTGGGCGTTGAAAGCAAAGGCATCGGCAGCGCCGAATTTGTCCACTTGTACGGAATGGTCGATCACCAGCTCGGCGGGCAGGAGGGGATTGATTTTCTTCGGATCGCCGCCGAGTGTGCGCATCGCCTCGCGCATCGCCGCGAGGTCCACGACCGCCGGGACGCCCGTGAAGTCCTGCAGCAGGACGCGCGCAGGCATGAACGAAATCTCCTTCTCGGAAGCGCCAGAAGCGATCGATGCGTCCCCGGTTGCGAGTGCGCGAATGTCATCCGCATAAACGAATCGACCGTCTTCGTGGCGAAGCAAATTCTCGAGGAGAACTCTCAGCGAGAACGGCAAGCGCGACATCTTGCCAATGCCGGCGCGCTCGAGGGCATCGAGTCGGTAAATTTCGAAGTTGTCACTGCCGACGCGCAATGCGGACCGGGCGGCAAAAGAATTCTTCGGCGATGGGCTCATGCGCTGGTGAAGTCTCCTGGATTACGAAACAACTATTCTAGCGCACTCGCGAGTGGAAGGTAACAGCGGTGGTGCAGCCTGCGAGGCCGAGCAGAGACGAATCGCGGGATGGACCTGCGTCCACGATCACCTGCCGGGCAACTTTTTTTCGCCCAGCCAAGGCTCCAAGATCTGGGCGGCCACATCATCACCTCGGGCTGACCAGTGACCGTCGCAAGTGAGAAAATAAGAGCGGTAGTCGCCATCCGACCGCGCTTCCATGTCCGGCAGCAGATCCTTGACCGGGATTCCCACGTCGTGTCCCCAGCTTTCCATCACCGGCCCCAGGCGGTTCGTGCCCGACTGGTGCAGGCGCATGAAATCGTTGGCTCGGGGAATCAGGAAGGCGGCCATCCTGGCGCCGTGCGCATCGGCAGTGCTTTTGATGTCCTCGAGCGCCCTTTTGAGGCGGGCGAGATCCACATCACCATAGTCGTTGTAGCCTGAATAGGGGCCGTGCGTGCGCCAATACAACCGGGAATAAATGTATTGGCCTACATGGTAGGAAGCTAGATAGGCGCGCAGAATGGCTTCGATATGATCCCAGAGACCTTCCCCAGCGTTCGGCTGGAAATGGCCATCATAGATGATGGAAAAATCTTCCGCGTAATACGGGCGATAGCGGTCGGCCCATCCATGTGCCTTCCAGTAGGCCAGATCCATGTCATGGAAGTCATTGTCGGGCAGCACCCCGACCAGAACCAAATCATGGTCGAAAGCTGCGGCCATAGTCTTGTACAGCAAGGTATATTGAAGCGGTCCGAAATTCCCACCCACCCCGAAATTGAGGTGCTCGCGGCCGGTCTCCCTTTCCAGAATATTGGTTAATCGATCTGCGGACGGCAGCCCCACGCCCTCGATGAAGGAATCGCCCAGCACGATCGTGCGAGGCAGCGACGAATGGAGGCTCCGTTCAACGTCGCGCGCACCATAGCTGTTGGTGACGTATTCGACGCTGTAGCAGCCGCTTTTGTGGATGAAGTGACCGTTGGGACGGTGCCACACTCCGAACACCGGATTGATGTCGGCCCAGAACGAGTTGTAGTTGAGCCGGTAGTTGGGCTTGCTGCCGGGCCAGTTCGTGACATTTATGTATAGAAGGCAGAAAAGCTCGGCCAGAACAACAAAGATAGTCACGTTGACCGCTATGAGCCGCAGAACCGACAATCCAGCCCTGAGAAGCGAACGGGGCCGCGCTGTGGGCGCCGCGACAGGGATGGTCTTGTTCATTTGTCAACGCCGTCTACGGTGAGAACGCCTGCTCCGAAAAACGGGGAACAAAGAAATGTGCTGGCGGCATGGGACAGATGATGGTCGGGGAATACGATCCTTCCCCGGTCAATACTCGATTCCGATCGCAATGTGCTGGCCACCTGCAGCTTGTCCAGCATCCAGCCAATCATGGACTCGCGTTTCGACTAGAACAGAGTGTAGATGAAAGGCGCAATAGCCGAGCTTTGCGCCAGGATGATGAGAGTCGCGGTAAGAAGAACGATCAAGATTACGGGCAGCATCCACCAGCGCTTGTGGCTTGCAAAAAAGGAAACGAGTTCTCCGGCGATGCCAACCCGTCGGGTAGCTATCCTGAAAAATCCCATAAGTATTCTCTCTTGTATGAAGTTAGATTTTGAAAATTAAATTATTTACGGATGATATCACACTCATAAGCGCACCGCGAATGGCTGTACACTCGAATGAGCGGTAACAGGATTTAACTTTCGATGAACATCGTTCTCATATCTACATATGAGCTTGGGCGCCAGCCATTCGGACTGGCGTCGCCGGCGGCTTGGCTGCGAAGCCGCGGCGCGCAAGTAGCCTGCCTGGATCTTTCGCGCGAGCCGCTTCGGGAAGATGCCGTGCGGACAGCGGACCTGATTGCGGTTTATCTGCCGATGCACACGGCCACGCGGCTTGCGATTGCGCTTCTGCCGATGATCCGAGCGCTTAATCCCAGCGCACATTTGTCTGCCTATGGACTGTACGCGCCGGTGAACGAACTGCATCTGCGACGGTTGGGAATCCAAACCATTCTCGGCGGTGAATTTGAGGAGGGCCTCGCATCACTGATGTCTCGTATCAGGAGTGGCGGAGCGAATGGAGCGCAAGTTGAGCCAGTCGTCTCTCTTGCACGCCAGAAATTTCTGGTGCCGGACCGGAGTGATCTCGTACCACTCGAGAAATATGCGCGACTCGTAATGCCGGCTGGCCCTTCACGCGCCGTGGGCTACACGGAAGCCAGTCGCGGATGCAAACATCTCTGCCGGCACTGCCCGATTGTCCCGGTTTATCAAGGCGTGTTTCGAGTCGTGGATCGCGATGTCGTGCTGGAGGATATCCGAAGGCAAGTCGCTGCCGGAGCGCAGCACATCACATTTGGCGATCCTGACTTCTTCAACGGAATCGGCCATGCTTTGCCCCTCATCGAGGAGTTGCATCAAGCCTTTCCTCACCTAACCTACGACGTGACCATCAAAATCGAGCACCTGCTGAAGCATCAAGACGTTCTGCCTACTTTGCGCGATACCGGATGCCTGTTCGTGACGAGCGCGGTCGAATCGGTAGACGACGCTGTGCTCGAGAAGCTAGACAAGCATCACACGCGCGCGGATTTTCTAAGAGTCGTTGATGAATTCCGCGGAGTTGGCCTTACGATTCAGCCGACATTCGTTCCGTTCACTCCGTGGACGACGCTCGAAGGGTATTGCGAGCTGCTTCAGACGCTCCGAGAGCACGACCTCATTGAAAATGTTGCGCCCATCCAACTCGCGATTCGCCTGCTGATTCCGGCGGGCTCGCGCCTGCTGGAATTGCCGGACGTGTTGGAGTTCGTGGGCCCGTTCGATGAGAGCGAGTTGGTCTATCCATGGAAGAATCCGGATCCGCGCGTGGATCGGTTGTGCGAAGAGCTTCAAGCGATCGTTCACGCCGGAGAAAAGAAGAATCGTTCCCGGCGGCGGATTTTCGAACGCATCGAACAGGCGACGCATGCATCAGCGGGGCTGCGCGGCAACGCGTTACTGCCGGAGACCGTCATGCCGATTCTTGCTTCGCGCGCGGCGATTCCGTACCTGAATGAGCCCTGGTATTGTTGAGCGGAGCCGACCGGGGACCAGTTGGCCCCCATCGTTCAAGCGCGCAAGGCACTGCGGCAAGCGGACACGTTTGTCTGAGGTCGGTAATGCGGAGGGAGTGAAATGCGTGCTCGCGATGTCGTGAAAGAGTGGGTCGAAACCTTCAATCGTGCCGACGCGGATGCGCTCGCGGGCTTCTATCACGAGGATGCAATCAATCACCAGGTGACGCAGGACCCCGTAAAGGGCCGCGACGCCATTCGCGCGATGTTCACGCGTGAATTCGCGGCGGGGAAAATGGTTTGCTTGATCGAGAACATCTTCGAAGATGGCGATTGGGCGATTTTGGAATGGCGAGATCCGCTCGGTCTGAGAGGCTGCGGGTTCTTTCAGATTCGGGAACGGAAAATTGCGTTTCAACGCGGCTATTGGGACAAGCTGTCATTCCTTAAGATGCATGGACTTCCCATCGAATGAGCGAAAGCCGGGGTAGTTCGCCGAGAAAAAAGGTGCTGGTCCTCGCGAGTAAGCTCGGATACCAGACACGCGGATTTGCCGAGGCAGCCGAAAAGCTGGGCGTTGGGGTGCAGTTTGCCACGGACCGGTGCCATCAACTCGACAATCCGTGGGGCGACGATGCGCTGCCGGTGCATTTCGAAGCGCCGCGCCAGGCAGCCGAGGAAATCGCCCGCCACTTCCAGGACAATCCTCCTGACGCGATTCTCGCTCTCGGCGACCGGCCTACGCCGGCTGCCGCCTACGCAGCGAAAGTATTTGGCATACCGGGAAATCCGCCTGAGGCAGTCGAAGCCTGCCGAAACAAATTGCGCCAGAGAGAAATTCTCTCCACAGCGGGAATTCCCGTCCCGGAATTTTTCTCCTTTTCGTTGTCCGACAATTTCTCCCGCATCCTGCCGCGCGTTCCGTTTCCGTGCGTGCTCAAACCGCTTTCGCTTGCGGCGAGCCAGGGCGTGATCCGCGCGAACAATCCACAGGAATTCGAGCAATCCGTCGAACGCATCCGTATGCTTCTCGCATCCCCTGAGATTCAGGTCCTTCGCGAGGCGGCGCTCGATCAATTGCTGGTGGAAAAATATATTCCGGGAAGGGAAGTGGCGATCGAAGGGCTGCTCGAAAAAGGGAATCTTCGCATCCTTGCGATTTTCGACAAACCCGATCCGCTCGAAGGGCCGTACTTTGAGGAGACCATCTACGTCACGCCCTCACGAATGCCGCGCGAGACGCAAGCGGCTCTCGAGGAATGCACGATGCGAACTATCCGCGCACTGGGCCTCGTGACCGGCCCGATCCATGCGGAATTCCGCGTTAACGATGCCGGGCCGTGGGTGCTCGAAATCGCGCCGCGTCCGATCGGCGGCCTTTGTTCGCGCGCGCTGCGGTTCGGACCGGAGCGGATTTCGCTCGAGGAGCTACTGCTGCGTCATGCGCTTTACCTCGGCGGAAGCGATCTCGCGCGCGAGCAAGATGCGTCCGGGGTAATGATGGTTCCCGTGCCTCGAAGCGGAATTTTCGAAGGTGTCGACGGAATTGAGAGCGCGGAAAACGTGGCCGACATCGACGAGATCCGCATTACGGCGCGGCTGCGGGACTATGTGACGGCGTGGCCCGAAGGATCGAGCTATCTCGGATTCATTTTTGCGCGCGGAAAGACTCCGGCAGAAGTGGAAGAAGCGCTGCGCGCGGCGCACGCAAAGCTTGAGTTCAAATTCTCTCCACGATTTCCTGTGGAACATCCGGTCACAAAGAGAATGAGCAACTAAGGGTTTGGCAACGGGACGGCCTGCAGCCGGCCCTGCAATAATAAGATTCAGGCTTTCGATCTCGGGGGAACGTAGCCTTCCGGGAGCTTTGCGCCTTCGCCGAAAAAAAACATTTCCATCTGGTCTTCCATAATTTTCTGCGAGCCCGGGTCGAGCGGATTCAAGCGGTACTCGTTCATAATCATTTTCGAGTGCTCGAGCCACAACTTCCAGGCCTCTTTGGAGACACTCTCGTAGATGCGCTTGCCAATGTCGCCCTTCCAGGGAATTCGATCGAGCCCGGGCATTTCCCGGTCGAATTTGACGCACATCACCATGCGTACGTTTTGCCCCGTGGGCTGCGGCGAGGGAACCGCCGCCGGGGTGTCCGAGCACTTTTCGTCGGCCATCAATGCCTCCTCTTAAAATTGCGGAGTGACTCCAAGATACTGCAACAGGCGCGGAAACTCCAGTTGAGAAGGGGTTCCCATAACGGCGGGAGCAGCGGGCGAGTCTGTGATAGGCTCTCGCCGGGCGGGAGGGTTCGATGATTCTGGCAGGCGACGTGGGCGGAACAAAGTGCAATCTTGGCTTGTATGACGTGCAGAGCGGGAAACTCGTCCGCGCCGCCCACAAGCGCTATGCGAGTGCGGATCATTCGGGTCTTGAGGAGATCGCGCGGGATTTCCTTCACGTAAATGCAACGAAAATTACGGCCGCTTCGTTCGGAATCGCCGGGCCGGTCGTGAACAACACGGTGCGCGCATCGAATCTCCCTTGGATTGTGGACGGAGCAGCAACCGCGAAAAATCTGGGCCTCAGCCGGGTGCGGCTGCTGAACGACCTCGAGGCGACCGCGTACGGAATCGGCGTGCTCGAGCCGGCCGACGTCGAGACTTTGCATGCGGGCGTTCCCGCGCCGCAAGCGAATCGCGTGGTGATCGCCGCGGGGACCGGCCTCGGCGAGGGCATCCTCTTCTGGGACGGGCGGCAACATGTCCCTATCGCCACCGAGGGAGGCCACGCGGATTTGCCCCCGAACACGGAGCAGCAAGCGGATTTGTGGAAATTTCTCAAGACGCGCAATGAATTCGTGAGTGCCGAGCTGATTCTTTCGGGAAGAGGTTTCCGGAACATCCACGAATTTTTGAATCCGTCAGTACGCCACCCGGGATTCGACGACCCGAGCATTGATCCTGCACCAACGATTACGCAGCAAGGATTGTCCGGAGAATGTCCCGTCTGCGCGGCGACACTGGATCTGTGGGTCGAAATTTATGGCTCGGAGGCCGGGAATCTGGCCCTCCATGCGGTTGCGCGAGGCGGGATCTACATCGCAGGCGGGATCGCGGTGAAGGTGCTTCCCAAACTTAGGACCGGCCGGTTCGCCGCCGCCGTGAAGAATAAAGAGAAACTCGGCGATTTTCTCGCGCAGATTCCAATCCATGTTGTACTGAACGAAGAGTGCCCTTTAATGGGCGCGGCGTACGTCGCCTGGAAAGGCCTATGACACCAAGGATGAAATTCAGTCCACCCGGGTCATGACCGCGTCCCATGCTCCGTTTCCAGAGCCCGTCTTACCATCAATCGGCCTCCAACCGCCCGTGAGAGTATTTCCGCCATCGCTGAAAGTGCCGGTATACCTCGCCGTGTCCATCCAATGCATTACTTTATCGCCTCGAACGTCCCATACGTACGGAAGTACAACTCCTGACATATTTGTATAGGCGCTCGAGGGGAAAGTCTTGCTCGCGGGGTCGTAGGCAATGATTTCCACACTCTGGATAGTAAAGCCGCCAAAATTAATCTCGCCGCTCGATTTAAGAAAAAAACCGCCCGGCATCCACTCAAAAGCATTCCATCCAGTAACGTTATCCACCTTAGAGTCGGGTGTACGGCCTCTTAGATTCCACTTGCCCACCAACTTCTCCAGCCGTTTGAGCTCAGGACTCGGTCCAGACGGCTGCTTTGAGGTTTGGTCATTTACTTTTTTTTTCGTCATATTCTCTCCTTCGCTCTTTCAATAATTTCATGCCGCAATCGGCGGACGTCTCAGGATCTCGCCAGCTTCTCGGCCAGGCGTTCCAGGCTTTGCGTCCAGCCCGCCTCCATTCCGCCAAGGTACGCGACTGCATAGTCCACCAGGGCGGCGGCACGCGTCTGCAAAGTGAGTTTTGTCTCGTCGCCCTGCTCGGCTAAAGTGACGGTGGTGAGCCCGTCGAGGATGGGATTTCCATCTTTGTCCGTCGCATTATTTGTGAAAACGAGCCGCTCGGGCTTCACGATCTCGCGATACACGCCGCCGCAGGGATATTCAACGCCATCGGGGGAGCGCATGACAATCCGCCAGGCGCCACCGACCCGCGCGTCCGACTCGCAGACTGGGTTCGTAAACCCCTTCGGACCCCACCATTGCGCCAGGTGCTTTGCATCGGTCCACGCTTTGAACACGAGTTCGCGCGGCGCGTCGAACACGCGGGTGATGACGATTTCTCGCTCACCTAGGTTCTTAGGAGCGTCACTTCCTACGCTTGTTGCGGGCATGTCTTTTCTCCTTGGTTTGCAGTTTGTGCAGATAGTCGTCCAAACGATCAAAGCTTTCTGTCCAGAACTGCCGGTAGTGGTCCACCCAATCGGCAACATCCTTGAGTGGCCCGGCCTCGATCCTGCAAGGCCTCCATTGCGCCTCGCGCCCGCGTGCGATGAGGCCCGCACGTTCAAGCACCTTGAGGTGCTTGGAAACGGCCGGCATGCTCATCTCGAATGGCTCGGCTAGGTCGGTGACCGAGGCCTCGCCGGAGATCAAGCGGGCCAGGATCGCGCGCCGGGTGGGATCGGCGAGCGCCGCGAAGGTCGTGCTGAGACGATCAGGCGTCATGTTGTATTTAACCTATTGGTTAAATATAACAAAGACCGGCATCTTGTCAAGTGCCTCCGAAAAACCGGATGTTTCCTAATCGATGTCGAACATCCGGGACGCCGCAATTCGTGTCTAGGGTTTTGGCCAGTGAGAAACATATACTTGGCACCGAAACCGAAAGGCAGATGGAAATTGACAACGAAACCAATCAGCGTGCAACGGTTCAGCGTGACTTCTTCCAGGCCGTTCGACGAGGTCGTAAAAGCACTCGAAGCTGCGATTGGCCATCCCGAGATGAGCGCGTTTCGTGGGGATGTAAGTTCGGCAAAATCATACGCGGACCTGGAAAAGGTCATTCAAAAAGTGATTGGAGCAGCGGGTCTTATGGAGTTCGCGCGGTTCGACCTCGGCGAGTTCCTGCGCAAGGAACGCGGAGAGAAAGCGCCACGCGTTCTGCGTCTCGTTGTGGGAAACCCGCTCATCATGAAGCAGCTCGTTGAGCATGTCCCGGACGCTGGTTCGTATGCTCCGGTGACGATTCTGGTGGACGAGCGGCCGGATGGAGTGCACGTGTCTTACGACAGGATGGCCAGTTTTCTCGTCTCGTATGGAAACGCACAAGCTCTCAAAGTCGCCCAGGACCTGGACTCCAAGGTCGAGGCCCCTTTAACGGCAGCCGCTGCCTGAGGTCTGCTCTCGCTCGAGAAGTAGCGATTACCAAGATCAATAGGCCTACAAAGGAGATCATCGATGAGTCCCTCTCAAGTGCTGCTCCTGTCATTTCTGATTGGCGTCATTGCCGGCTTGCGTGCTCTGACCGCGCCCGCCGTCGTAGCTTGGGCCGCTCACCAAAATTGGATCAACCTCCACAACACACCCCTTTCTTTCATGGGGTCGACTGCTGCAGTTGCCTTCTTCACACTGCTGGCAGCTGTCGAATTGGTCGCCGATCAGCTTCCTTCCACGCCGAGCCGGACAAAACCTGCAGGACTGATTCCCCGCATCCTTTTCGGCGGCCTAACGGGTGCGGGTCTTGCGCTGGCGGGGGCGCAATCCTTCGCGCTCGGCGCTCTTTTGGGTGTGGCCGGCGGCGTTGGAGGCGCGTTTGCGGGTTACCAAGTTCGCACAGGTCTCGTGAAGGCTCTCAAGGTTCCGGATTTCGTGATCGCTTGTTTGGAAGACGCGGTCGCGATTGGCGGGGGCCTGTTTATAGTGACCCGATTCTAACCGCGCGCCACGCGCATCGAGTCTTCGCGCCGCACATGATTCTCCAAACTCGAGGAGCTTTTCGATGAGTGCGCCCGAGCAATACCAGGCGATTGTTATCGGTTCAGGCCAAGGGGGAACCCCGTTGTGTTTCGCTCTCGCGGATGCCGGATTTCGCACGGCGCTCGTCGAACGCGAGCATGTGGGCGGAACGTGCGTCAACGAAGGTTGCACGCCAACGAAAACCATGGTCGCTAGCGCTCGCGTGGCTTATCTCGCCCGGCGAGGCGCTGACTATGGCGTTCAAACTGGAAGCATCCGCATCGACATGGAACGCGTCCGAAAGCGCAAGCGCGACATCGTGAACAGCTTTCGCAATGGCACCCAAGCTCGCATGGAGAAAACGGCAAACCTTGAGTTGATATTCGGTGAGGCTAGCTTCATCAGCGAGAAGTCAGTGCTTGTTAGGCTCAAGGGCGGGGGCCAGCGCGAACTCACCGGTGAGAAGATCTTCATCAATGCCGGTGCGCGGCCATCTGTGCCCGCGCTCGACGGCCTCAAGGACGTGCCTTTTCTCAACAGCACCTCCATCATGGAGCTGGAGACTGTTCCGGAACATCTGCTCGTTCTCGGAGGCGGCTACGTCGGCCTGGAGTTCGGGCAAATGTTTCGCCGCTTCGGCAGCCGCGTGACGATCATTCAGTCCGGCGGGCAATTACTGAGCGGCGAAGACTCCGACGTGGCCGGCGAAGTTGCTTCCATCCTGAAGCAGGACGGCATCGAACTCCTCCTGAACGCGAAAGCTACGAGCGTCGCAAAAACGGAAGCTCAGATCCATCTCACCGTCCGTACCGGCAACGAATCCCGCGTTCTCGATGGCTCTCACTTACTGGTGGCCACGGGGCGGATACCCAACACGGATTCGCTCAGTGTTTCTGCCGCAGGCATCGCGACTGACGGCCGCGGTTTCATTCAAGTGAATGGGAAATTGGAAACCACCGCGGTAAGCATTTTCGCTTTGGGGGACATTAAAGGCGGCCCTGCCTTCACTCACATTTCCTACGACGACTTTCGCATTCTCCGCACCAACCTGATCGAGAAGGGAAGCGCCTCGACCGACGGACGGCTCGTGCCATATACCGTCTACATTGATCCGCAACTCGGCCGCATTGGGCTGACCGAAGCCGAAGCTCGCGCGCAAAACAAAAAAATCCGCGTCGCCAGGATGCCGATGACCAATGTGGCTCGCGCACGGGAAGTGGATGAAACCCGCGGATTCATGAAGGCTATCGTCGATGCCGGCACAGGTCAAATTCTCGGCGCAAGCGTACTCGGGCTCGAAGGCGGAGAAATCATGACAATGCTGCAATTGGCGATGATGGGCGAACTGCCCTACACCGTTTTGCGCGATGCCGTCTTTGCTCACCCCACGCTTGCTGAATCCCTCAACAACCTTTTCACGCATTTCGATTCATAATCGAAGCAGAGTGCGCAATCCGCGCGAACCCAAAGCGCGCGTCATTAGGCGTGAAGTTCTATGTTGAGGCTCAATGAGTGCAAAAGATTGTTTGCGCGGGTTGCAAATGTTTTAGAATTGAGCCACCGAGAGCGCCCGTAGCTCAGTTGGAAAGAGCGTCTGCCTTCTAAGCACGAAGCTCGATTCCACATCTTCTATCTGTTCCTTTGGCTTTTCAATCTTTTCAACTACTTGGGGATTCTGCTTTTCGCTCAAAGCTAGCCCCAACGAAACAGATGAGTAGGGTTTTGGCACAGTTCTGGCACAGCTGAGTTTGCGAAGCCGGGGGTGAACCCCTTAGTGAGACAGTTTTATTGGCACACTGTGCGTTCGCTCTCAGCCAGGATTCACAGTGAGCGGCAATCACGTTCTGCAAACAAGTCCATTACTTCCGAGTACGCCGTAATCCGCCTGAATCGATGCCAAGTGTGAGATCACTTTCTACAAGCCGACTTCTCGTTACCTAATCGCTAAAACTTGTATCCAGCCCACAGCGCCCAGTAAATCAGATTGCGACCTGGTTGCGTTTGCTTGAGGAATTTGCCGGCATAAAAAATTCCGTAGTCCGCCTGAAACCAAAGGTGGCGATTCGCCTGCCAGTGGATCTCCGTCCCGGGCCTGTTCCCAACGAACCTGGCTCGACTCCCGTCTGCAGCTCTGATCAAGAATCCAGGCACGGCGTAGACGCCATCTTCGAGACTCTCGCGCCACTGAAAGATCCAGTCGAACGACGCGGTCACATCATGAGGAAATGTCCCCTCAACGCGCGGGTGAATATCAATGAAATTGATCGGACCGGGGCCGGTTGTGGCCAGAACGCCAAAATAGTTGCCCTTCGGAAAGAGAGGATTGAAAGTGCCAAGCGTGTTCGAGTTTGGGTGGTCACCGCTCGAGATGTCCGCCTTTGTGCTGAATCGCGGTCTCAGCCGAACCGTCGGAAGCCGATAGCCCGTTTCGGATGCAACCGTCCACGCGCGGATGTTACCTGAGCCGAATGTGCCGAACTGCCACAAGGCCTCGTAATCGAAATCCCACGCTGGCCGGTCTGTTGCGACCGCGCGAGAAAATCTTGCGCCGAGCGAATGACGCACCTCCTGGGCTGTGCCTCGTTCAAAAGTCGCCTGCTTGCGATCGAGGCCGAGATAGTACATCTCTAGAGAATTCGTGCGAGGGAGTGATTTGGTGGCGTATGCTCCCCAGAATCCAACGGCGTGATTGGGCGCGTTATCAAAGAACCCGAAATTGTCCAAGTCCGGGCGCATCGCGAATCCGTCGATTTGCCAGGAATTGATTTTGCTCTTAACCATGAAACCGTCGAAGCTGAGCCGCACGTTCGGACCTTCGCGAACATCAATCAAGCGGCCGGAGCCGTACTCGAGTTCCTGCCGACCAACTCGCAACGTAACGGAATTTTCCTCTGAGGAGGTTCCGACTTCAAGGAATCCCGCCTGAAAATCCAGCTTTTTCTCATCAATCGGGCGGGGACCGCCAATTCGGAAGGAATTGATCCCGCTCTTCAGTTCTACGAAGGTCCGAACGTGTTTGCCGAAGTGGAGGTCGAAATAGAGCATGTACCTCTCATTGAGGTAGGCGTTCCAAAACGGCTGCTGTCCCCAATTGTCATTTCCAATCTGCTCCCAGACCTCGCGGGCTTCACCGCCAATGGTCACGAACCAATCGTCACGCCCCTCGCGTAGCTGGATATATTTGAGCGGGTCCCAGAAATCCTGGCGCTTGGCAGGATCCGCGAGAAAACTCCAGTCTTCGTCCTCCCGCAACAACTTGTAGCTGCGGTCCGGAACGTCCGGGCTGGCAGAAGATGTAGACTGGCAGCGAGCAGGCGCTGCGCCGAGGAACACAAGTCCTAATATGGCGAAGAACCGCATCAAGGTGTTTGCTCAACTTCAATTCGGTTTGCTGGCGATAGAGTGAATCTCAGCAATGTAGCCGCCCGGGAATTGTACAATGGCGGAGGTACGCTGATCGGCTGTGACGGGAGCGACCAGAATTTCCACGCCGGCCGCCTTGGCCTTCGTCAGAGTATCCTTCAGGTTCGAAACCTCATATCCCATCAATTCTCGGCCGTAGGGATAAGGAAGATGCCCGTCGGTCACGAACACGGCCAGCTTTCCGAAAGTCGATTCAATCCGAATTCGCCGATAGTTTTCACCCGGCTTCCCGATCTCAATGCCGGGAGCTTGTGGATTGTCAGAGACGACTTTACCGCCAGAAAACGCGACGAAAGTCCGTGTGAAATCGTCCGCGCGGTCCGCTGAGACATAAACCCGATTCTCTGGAATGGTTTCCAGCGTCTTGTAAGAGGGCGCAGTCGTATGCCAATAGAGTTGCATATTGACGCCGCCAGGCCACTGGATGATGGCGTCTCGTCCGATCGGATCATTGAACTGGGTGACGAGAACATCCCCTCCTGCAGTGCGGGCGGCCTTGATGGCTTCGTCCAAGTCTTTGACTAGGTAGCCGGTGCGCTCCACGCCGAATGGATAAGGCACAGGTGTTTTGAAGCCGAAGACCGAAACAGTGCCCACGGGTGTCAACACGAGTTGTGACATGGTGCTGCTCGGAGTCGGAGTTACCGTGAAGACGCCTTGCTTCGACGTTGTGCCCCCGAACGTTGCTACAAGGCTCGCGACAAACCGGTCAAAATCCTCGGGAGCAACATACACGTGCGTAGTGTCGTATTGCGGTCCGACCGCTACGTTCGCAGTTCCAGCTATTTGCGCGTTCTGCGCGAGGGCGCTCGTCACCAGAAATCGATTAACGACTCCGACAGCCAGAAGAGCCGCAAAGGCTGTTGCGGCGAGGATTTTATTCAAACGCATCACATCTCCTTCGTTGCCAATTGCTCCTATCAGTCGAAGTGATGATTGCGCTTCTCCACTCTAACGCACTTGCGGCTGCTGCTGCCTATCATAGCGCCCACCGACAGGGCACACCGAGGCGCTGTGTGAAACATTTAGCTTATTAGCCTGGATCCATATCCCGAGCTGTTCGCCAAACACCATGCCTAAGAGGCCACGCAACGCTACGATGGGTGGCGCCGGGCTCTTTACTCGGATCAGCCCGTAGATAACACCAACACCGACAGCGAAAGATACAACAAAACCTTTATCTCGATTCCTCCTGGCGCAACTCAATCAAAACGCGAAGCAATCGCAAGCGAAACTCCAGAGCCCAGATTCTCCTAGCACCCACTTAGAGCCGTTCTCGCCATGGGAATGCGAATGTCCGCCGGCGCGTTCTCCAGTCGCCTCGCATGCGGTCGCAATCGAGCCGCGTGCAGATTTTCTCTTCGAGTTTGCATACCCACCATACGGCTTCACGGGAGACCAATCCGGGCTGACTGGTAGCGGTGGCGGCGCGAGCTTTGAGAATTCTGCGGTCGCGTAAACGATTTTCCCACCAACGATCGTGAGCACCGATTCGAGATGCTTGATTTCTTCTTCGGGAACGGAAAAATAATCCGCGGACAGAACTGCCAAGTCCGCCAGCTGCCCTGGCGCGAGCGCCCCCTTCTTGCCGTCTTCTGTCGAGAACCAACTGCTTCCGATCGTGTAGAGCTTGAGTGCTTCCGCTCGATCGAATCGATTCTCTTCAGGATAGAGACTGAGACCCCCGATGGTCTTGCCCGTGATAAGCCAGTAGAGGGAAAGATAAGGATTGTAGCTCGACACGCGGGTTGCGTCGGTGCCTGCGCCCACTGGAACACCGATCTCCAGCATGCGTCGAATCGGCGGAGTGCGTTTGGCTTGTTGTGAACCGTATCGCTCGACGAAATACTCGCCTTGAAAAGCCATGCGGTTCTGGATCGCGATGCCGCCACCAAGTGCCTTCACGCGCTCGATGTTGCGGTCCGAAATTGTTTCGCAATGATCGAAGAACCAATGCAGGCCGTCAAAGGGAATCTCCCGGTTCACCTCTTCATAGACATTCAGTGCCCGCTCGATGGTCTCGTTGTAGGTTGCGTGCAGGCGAAACGGCCATCGATTCTCCACTAAATGACGGATCACTGCCTTCAGCTCGCTTTCCATGACCGGGAGCATGTCCGGCCGTGGCTGAAGGAAGTCCTCGAAATCCGCGGCGGTGAAAACGAGCATCTCGCCGGCACCATTCACACGGTACACATCGTCTCCTTCGCCGGGTTTCGTAATCTTGGTCCAGTTCTGGAAGTCCGCCAATTCTTGCTTTGGCTTTTGCGGAAAGAGGTTATAGGCGAGGCGAATGGAAAGCTCCCCGTTTCGGTGGAGTTCGTTCACGACTCCGTAGTCATCGGGATAGTTCTGAAAGCCCCCGCCGGCATCAATCGCGCTGGTCAGGCCAAAACGATTGAGTTCCCGGAAAAATAGGCGCGAAGAGTTGAGCTGGTCCTCGCGCGACAGCTTCGGTCCCCCAGCCAGTGTGGAATAAAGAATATTCGCGTTGGGTTTTGCGATAAGCAGACCGGTGGGATTACCATGACTGTCGCGCTGAACCTCTCCGGCCGGAAAATCCGGAGCGTTCTTGTCATAGCCCACCGCACGCAACGCTGCTGCGTTCAACAATGCGCGGTCGTACAAATGCATTACGAACACGGGCGTGTCCGGGGCGGCAGCATTAATTTCATCCAGCGTTGGCATACGTCGCTCGGCGAACTGAAACTCGGTCCAGCCTCCTACGATTCTCACCCACTGTGGCGCAGGAGTTCGTGCAGCTTGCTCCTTCAACATGCGCAGTGCGTCGGCCAGCGAAGGCACGCCATCCCAGCGAAGTTCCATATTGTAGTTCAGGCCGCCGCGGATGGGGTGCATGTGTGAATCGTTGAGACCTGGAATCACGGTTCGTTTCCGCCCGTCAATAACGCGCGTTTGTGGACTTCGGAGACTCAGAATCTCGTCGTCCTTACTGACCGCCGATATCTTTCCGGCCGTTATTGCAATCGCTTCTACGAATGAGGGCACCCCGTTCGTGGCGATCTTGGCGTTATGCAATATGAGTTCTGCAGGCACGAGAATCTCCTTTCCGCTCTTCCAAATGGATTGAGAAGGACGGAGGAGGCTCCGCCCGTTGAGTTTTTACTTGCGAGCTGCGGCAGCAACGGGAACGGGAACAGCGTACTCCGGAAATTTCGTGGCCGGCGCGCCGTGCACCATCGTGTACGCGTACTCGACGCCGATCCCGTATGCTCCGTAGTGACTCTTCACGATGTCCATCACCGCATCGTAGGTTCCCTTGTGAGCCCAATCGCGCTGCCATTCGAGCATGACCGACAAAGACGTGACGGGTTTTGCGCCGGCTTGAATGACGCGCTTCATCGCGTTGTCGTGGGCAAGCTGGCTCACGTCGCCGCAGCAATCCTCCACCACGTAGACTTCATAGCCGTCATGAAGCGCCTGCACGGTCGGAAGGGCAACACACGTCTCCGTCCAAAGGCCGGCTAGAACAATCTTTTTGCGCCCGCTTTTTTCGATCGCGGCGACAAAGTTTTTGTCGTCCCACGAGTTCATTGACGAACGCTCGATGGGTTCCTTCCCCGGGAATACGGCTCGCAGCTGAGGCCACATATTCCCGCTGAAGGACTTCGTCTCGACTGTGCTCAAAACCACAGGCACGTCGAATACCCTTGTGGCTTTTCCGAATGCCACAGTGTTGTTGATGATCCCTTGGCGGTCGAAATTGCTTGTTCCGAACAGCATTTGGCCCTGATGGTCGATCAGCGCCACGACGCAATTGTCAGGGGTCAAGAGTCCCTTCTCACTCAGTTTCGGACGATTTCCGTTTCTTAGTTGTTGAGGCATATGACCTCACTTTCTCCTTTCGGTTTACGAAGCGTCAGAACTTGAGTTTGCGGCCATCCGTTTACTGCTACCGGGTGGCCAACCTTTCCATTTCCAGGCTATGCCTCCAATGCATCTCTTCAGCCAAACGCCCTCTAGCTTTAGATTGCTGAAGAGAGGAGCGTTATCTTCCCGAGTGGGTTTCGAAGTCAAGAATCGCTGTCAACATGCTCGCATTTGCCCATCCGTTGACAGACATGAAGAAAGCCACCTCAATCAAAGGAACGTACCATCGGATTCGGGCAGCAGTCAACGGCGTGCAGGGTCAAGAACTGGCTTACGGAAAAAGGGAATATAATGCCCGACATGGCCTCCTCAGGGCGGGAATCCGAGTCCTTGAATATTCAGCTTCTCGTCGACTTGATCCCTGCGCTGATACACACCGCTAGGCCCGACAGCTACCTCGATTACTTCAATAAATTCAGGCTGGAATACTTGGGAGTCGCTCTGGACGAAGTGGCTGGGTGGAAGTGGAAGGCCTTCGCAAAGATCTTGGTGGGCGACACGAAATGCTGAACGAGATCAACCGCGCCGGAGTGCTCAATAACCTGCTGGACTGGCGGGCGGGGCTGCTGGAAGAACAAGAGGTGAGTCGAAACCCGCGTAAAGCTGACATGAGCTAGCGATGTCTGAGAATGACAAAAGCATTGGTGCCCTGTCACGGCGGCGGTTTAGCAGGTTGTGCGGATCAGTACCGCTAAACGCGCTTGTGTCCATTAAGCGGAGTAGTTTCCGGATTGTCGGCCACGCGGAAGCTGGTCAAGCTTCGGAGTGCGGCTACCAAAAGCTGTCTCAAAATAGGGGTTCACTCCATTTGATACGAAAGGGAACAAATGGATGGTCGCGAAGGCGTGAAATCTTTTAGAATCAATCGAGCGCCCGTAGCTCAGTTGGAAAGAGCGTCTGCCTTCTAATTAGAAGGTAGAAAATCCCAAGTCTTTCTGGTGTCGTCACTTCGGGATGACGATCGCCTCAAAACCCTTCCTCAATGTGGTCAAAGTGGTTACAGCCGCTAGGTGGGATCCGAAATGCTGCTTCCGCAATCGCGGATGGCCGCCCAAGGCGAATGGTCAAAAAGTACTAGCTGATTGTAGTACTTTTCGTCTCTTAGCATTAAAGTAAAAATTTCCTATTGACAGGCTCGCAGCTCTTGCTAGAATATCAGCGTGAACCTCAAACACCTCTTGTAAAGGTGTTCGGGTTTTATCCCTCGTTCACTACCGACCGGGTTCTCCGGATCGGTTCTCCTAAAAACCTAAATAGGAGAAATCCGATGATCAATCAAATTGAAGCCCCTGCGCTCGATGTGTCTCTCGATACGGTGACCACCACTCCGTGCATCGTTAAAAAGTGCCGTCGCTCGTTCCGGACCACTGAGCCAGTGAGTGCCAACGCCCGGTATATTTGCCGGGAACACACTCGAGGGTTTCGGCGTCGTACCAACATGTCGAATCTCAGGCTCTAATCTCCGCGGTCAACTCAACTAATTCGGCTCGGGGCGGGACAAACCGCCCCGAGTAGTGGCCGCTTTTGCCAAAAGGAGAATTAAAATGATTGACGATATGGACGTGTTCGAACTTGGGGATGATATGTCCACGACGCCTGCCTCGGATCGCATAGAGGAAGCGTCGCCGGACTGGTTCAGCGAAGGTGAAGCGCTCACCGAGAAGCATCAGACCCACAGCTTGCAATTCAACATTGGCGACTGGATTAACGAAGGCATGGCGCTTGCCGAGAAGCACCAGACGGGAACCCTGCAATGGGATGTCGGCGACTGGTTTAACCGATGCCCGCTGCCGGACGACATAGATGGTGTGCCGAAGCCTTATGACCTTGCGGAATCGGTGCTTGGCATACAACGGAGCACCCTATACGATTGGGCATCTACGGCCAAGCGCATTCCTGTCTCTGTCCGGACAGAGAAACTACCCTTTACGCATCATCGTGTCATCGCGAACGGGCTGCCCGACGCCGACGATGCTACCAAGAAGCTTTGGGTAGATATCGCGGTCGCCGAGAAACTGAGCGTCAACGAGCTGAAAGATAGGTTGCGAGCTAGTTGCGATCCTGACCGGCCCAAGCCGAACCCAACGAAGTCGTTCGTGGTTAAGCTGCCCGATCTTCTCTACATAAAGCTGCGCAACATCGCCCGCGGGCGAGCGTCTACGGTCCAGGTTGTCGCAGGGGAGTTCTTGACAGACTATTTGGCAAGCGACGAGGCAAGCGCGTTAGCTGATGCCGAACTCGCGGTAGCCGAGGAGCGAACGTATCAGCGGCGACGACGCGCTGGTATCCGAACAGCACGAGCCTACGATCCGCTCGGCCTGCGACAGCGAGTAGATCACCCGTAGGGCATTAAATCTTTCGCTTGTCCATTCCTCAAATGTATCGGACGCTGCCTGAGTAGCTCATCCGAAATAGCTGAATCCGATCCTACCGTCACAGGCCGCGGTACGCCTGCGGACAGGTCAGAGGGGATCACGGTGACGAGACCAGAGTTGCTCAAGAAACTGAACGACCTGTTCGAAAAAGCCGAGAAGGAAGGAACCTTCGGCTGCATCGAAGTCGAATTACGTGGTGGCTGCGCCACTGTGATTCGCGAAACAAAGACAAGCCGCTTGCAGAACGACGAAGAATACAGGGACAGGGAAAAAGCCCATGCCAAACCACCATACCGTTAAGCCCACCTGCTACCCGATCCTATCTGCTAGGAGGGTGGCGTGAAGACTAAGCCAGACATCTTTAAGCGTCCCGTGAATCTCCGAACGGCTGATGAAGCTTGTTCCTGGAAGCGTCATTTCGCCGGTGGCAGTTGCTTACGGGAGCTGATCGGTATTCTCGACAAGATGGCCGCTTGGAATCCTCATCGGTTTGTCTACGGGTCCGTTGCCTGGCTTGTGAAGAAGTGCAACGGGAAATACCGCAAGGGTGGCGCTCGGCCTTTCAGTAAGCAGGCTGTTATGAATGCTCTTGCCATGCTCAAAGAAGAAAAGATTGTGAGCAACTATTGTAGAGGTCCAATCGAAATCGGTGGCAGAGAAGTGTGGCGGGGCGGCTGGATCGTTGCACCTCACGATTTTATGACGGAAAGGAACGACACGTTCGGTCACTGGTGCAACTTCGCGGGCTTTCCTAACCCACCGATTCCAGGCTTCCCACTGTCCGAACGGTGCCCGAAAATATGGGTGAAGGAATACGGCGAAGGACATCGAAAAGTGGACCGAGACTTTACCGAGACTGGACCGGCACGCTACCGAAAAGTGGACCGGCACGCTACCGAAAAGTGGACCGGCACGCTACCGAAGACGCTACTGGGTTGCCTGCCGAAAGCTCTATAACTCCGAGGGTTACGGAAGGGAGGGTCGAAGTTTTACATACGGTTTTACAGCCAGTTTTACAATATCCTGGTGAGTCAGTGATCCCGGGTAGCCTGATGAATCCGGAAATCCCCGCGATCCCGGCGACTCAAATCGGCAGCGATGGTGATGCTAAGGAAGAGCAAGTCAAAGGCGAAGAGCGAGTCAAATGCGTGGAGCAATCACTCACTCACCCAAACCCGGACTCAGTAGCTGAAACTGTATCTGCCCTGGGCGGGCGCCCAGTTCCTGAACGGGTGACTGTGAGACAGCACTTTGAGAATTGCGACGATGCCGTTTTGCTGGTGACTGATGGTGTGCTGCCGATTCCTGAGCAACTAACTCCGGATCATGATAGGCCTTTCCAACACGTCAAACAAAATGAGCTGCACGATGCATTGTGGCTGATGAACAGCTACGTCATGGAGGCCGTTCGTGAATACGGCGACACGCCACTCACCGACCGTAAGTTGCTGGCTGGAATTATGAATCGTGTGATCGCTATCGCCGCCAAGAGTGGCAAGAAAGCACCGAAGGCATTCTTCAAAGTGATGAAGGATTTCCAGGAGCACGGTGGCACGATCATGCTCGTTCCAAAGGAACCTGAACCGGGGAAGCCGAAAGAGAAGTGGAGCGACGACTGGCTAAAGGAACAGGGCATGACCTGTCGCCGCGACGCCTGGCAGAAGTTCGCCGCCGACCCTGACGTGCCACGGGAGAAGCTGGAAGAGTGGTATGACGGCGATGGAATGGCAGATAAGCCGCCCGCACCTTGGCGATGACAGGAACTGAGCGAGCCAGCAACCCAACGGGATCGCTAGGAGGCAAATACGAGAAGTGGATTCAAGTTGCCTGTTAAGCGTGCAGCGGGAACGCAGGAACCTGTAAGATCGGAGTAGAATTCTCCCGTGACCGATCCCCAGCTAGCAAATGAGCTTAGTCTCTTCGAATCCTTGTCGAAGATTTTCGCAGTTGTACTCGGTGTTCTATATCTCCTGGGCTTTCTCGTGGTTGCCTCTTATCTTTCCCGATTTGGAGTCTCCAGCTTTTCCGTATTGCAGCTCCAGTACCTGATTGCGGGAACCTGGGTTCTTGGACCACCATTGGTTCATGCCTCCATTGTCTACACATCGCAGAGATTTTCCGACAGAGCCAGCCCGATCACAGGAAAATTCAATTGGCGTCGCTTCCTCATTTCCTCGTGTCTTACAGGGACGCCCACTGGCTTATTTTTTGCACTACTGCTTGCCATTCCAAAGGTCTTAGAAGGTTTGACTTGGGGAAAGGGTCTTCGCCTCATAGCCTTCTATCTGGGGATGGTGATTTGTGCTCAGATGTTTTGGTCTTCCAGGCAAGCAGGTACTGATAAAGAATCGTTCTTCATCAATCGGAGAGACGCGGCACCTTTCTACCTAGCGCTGTTGCTGATGATCGTGATCAGTTACGCCGTGTGGTTCTCTGTGCGCATATACCCTCTAATTCCGTTCTCCTTAGGCGGTGGGAGACCCTTAACGGTGGAATTTTTCGAGGGAGAGAAAAGAATGCCGGATGAAATTAAGAGGAACGACCAATCTACCAAACGATCCATTCCCTATAAGTTGCTCCTCGCCACAGACAAGTCTTACGTGGTTGTATCGCCATCTGATAAAGAACGGAGTGTGGAAATCAGCCGAGACTCTGTGGCAGGAATGGTTGTCCTGGACTAAAACTCCCCGGCCAGGAACCAGAAACAGCGACTTTGGTCGACCCTGAACGATCTACTAGGCCTTCCCCCATAGACCTTTTGGAGGCATTGGAGGCATAGGAGGCATAGTGAGTCGTTCAGCAACTGACTCCTAGGCCTCCGAGGCCATTATGCCTCCTTGTTACCTGGGCCGAGCAGTACACCTTGTGATGGCCCTGGATCACCGAATAGAAACTGAGCGTGTCAGCAAATGACCGGGAATGAAAATCGAGGAGGTTGAAACATTATGAAGAAACCGAGACTGCTTAAGCTCCCAGGAATCCAGGCAGGGATCGCGGGCGAGTATTTAGTCGCCGCAGAGCTTACCCGACGCGGTTACGTTGCCTCGTTGACACTTCGCAACACGCGCGGCATCGACATCCTCACCTCAAACTCAGACGCTACAAGGTCGGTCGGTATTCAAGTCAAGACCAGCCAGGGTGCGCATCCGCGCTGGATGATGAGCAAAAAGGCTGAGGTGGACATTGCCGAGAACCTGTTCTACGTCTTCGTGTGGCTGCCCCCGCACGCCCCGGCCACTTACTACGTCGTACCGAGAAAGGTTGTCGCGAAGTACGTTAGCAAGAGTCACCGGCGATGGCTGAAAAAACCTGGCAAGCACGGGCAGGCCCACCGCGACACGAGCTTGCGGAGCTTCAGAGACCGGGAAAACGAGTACAAGGATCGCTGGGATCTCCTCGGCCTTGGATAGGGCGCCGCTGACCAAGCACACTGCATTTATCCGACCAACCCGCCTTCTGGCAGGGAAATGAGTTGCGGAAAATGGGAAGTCGGTTGCGGAGTTTTCAACCAGTCTGTCTCGTAACTGGGTTTGTTTTCAGTGTAATGGTGTGGCAATGTACTTGCTTGATAACTAGCTGGTAGTGTAATTCTTTGAGTGGATGGAACTCTGTGAGGAGGGTTCTTCTATGAAACCCCTGACTCGTCTTGCTGTTCTTCTCTTCTCAGCGGCCCTTCTGATGGGAACTGGCAAGGTGGCGCTCGCCGATACCATCGATCAATCTTTGACCGGACCTGCTGATCTCGGAGCTGATGTCAACGAGTGCTGCGCGTTTATCGGGCAAACTTACACCGCGGGACTTACGGGTACGCTCGCTGGCGTGTCGGTCGATATAGCTGAGCGGGCCGGCGACAACTTCCCTTTGCAGGTGCAGATTCGTAGCGCGGCCGGCGGATTGCCCACCGGTACCATCCTGGGGGAAACGACTACAACCGCGTTCAGTCTGAACGACTTTATCGCCTTTTCCGGAACCATTCCCCAAGTGGCTGGCGACCAGTACGCCATAGTCGTGGATTTCCTTGGAGCGCCACCGCCCGGGCCAAGCCAGTATGTTGGAATATGGACTGGCACGGTCGACAGTCTTTACCCCGGGGGAAGCAGCGTATTTAGCCTGAACGGTGGAGTGACGTGGGCCCCCAACGGCCAGGGTAATGACACCTTTTTCACAACTTATGTGAACACGGTTCCTGAGCCACCGTCCGCGCTTCTGCTGGGTTCTGGCGTGTTAACTCTGGGCATCTGGATTCGGCGCCGACTTGCAGGTGAGAGGAAAAGCGTTGTGGCATAAGGTCGTTTCAATTACCACGCGGTCACGACCCACGTCACCGAATCCATCGTCCCAGGGTACGCGGATTCCCCGGTAGACTTTGAATATGGGAAGTGGCACTCCCGATCCTGCGGTCTACAGTCACGACGACCTTGGATCCTCGCAAATCGCTGTGGCAGCCATCTTCCTGGATTGCGACAGGCCCGCCCACAGGTCAACAGAACACCGATCAAAAGGTGCTGAAAAGTCCATCAAAGATGGACGAAACACGTCGAGTTCCGTACGAACTCCCGCCGATTCCACACGCGTTGATGAAGGCTCCTGCCACTATCAATGTCACTCACCGCACCTCTAACGCCTGAAGAATGAGACCGGCATGGGCTATTGTTTTTCTAAGCGCGATGCTCAAACTACCGTTCGCGAAGTATTTTGCACACCAACTCGCTTGAGCAGGAATTTCTGGTTGCGCTTTCCACGTCGGATGGCGCATGAAATAAAACTGAGCGACCGAGCTGTTCAGTTGCTGAACGATGCTGCCGCCTTGCCTGCGGCATGCCCTGAGCTTGTCCGCGGCATCAAGCCGCGATGCGAGTCTGTTGCACCAGGCTTGCTGCCGGCTTCGCTGTTGTCTTTCAAGCGCATCGAAAAGAAACTTACAGCCCGTCACAATTTGAACAGCATTGCGAGTCGGAATCGACTTGCGGATTCGGGTTCAGTCGGGTGGCCTTCCCAAACAATTCCTAGCTTCACCGATCTTCTCTTGCCACCCAAGAGAACCCGGCTGCCTGGCGGCGCATCCCTCACCAGTTCGCGTCGCCAGGTGGCAATCCTTTTGGAGCATCTGAATGCCAACACCCAGGAAAAGCCCTGTTCTGCACAACCTGCAGGGAACAAAGATCAACTATCCGACCGGCGCACATGAGTCGCACATCGAGGGCAGCAAACCTCGAGTGCCGCGTTGGCTCACCGCCTCGGCCCGAAGAAAGTTCGTCGAGCTGTCGAAAGAACTTGTGAAGCGTCAGGTTGCGACGAGAGGTGACGCGGATCTTCTGGCAATGGCTGCGACGTTGTGGGATCGATGGAAAACGGCAAACGACCACGTCATCAAGGAAGGCGCTGTGATCACTGTTCAGCTCTATTCCAAGGATGGGACACCGTACACGCAAGAAGAAATTAGTCCGTGGTTGAAAGTTGCACAGGCCAGTGAGAAGCAGTTCCTGGCTGTTCTGCAGCAGCTCGGCTTGTCGCCTATGGCGCGCGACAAGATCAAAGTGACAAAAGGAAACGCAGACGCTGCCGAAGAAACGATTCAGGAGTACGGCGACCGCATCTTAGGTTTAGACAGGAGTCGCATAATCCCTATCAAGCCAGGCGAGGATTCAAATGAATGAAAGCTATCCGGTTGCCGAAGTGGTCTGCCGCATCCTTGGATTTCCAGAAGAGAAGTGCACAGATCAAACTGACACGTGTGTCACCATGGATCCGATCATTCACGAACGGATGTACGCGGCATTCAAGAAGACGCATCCTGGCTGGCCCGAGGATCCGATGTCATGGATCGTTTTCTATCCGTACATCAAGGCCCCGGCGCGGGAAGCCGAGGCACACCTGAACTTTCCGGCGAACTTCGACATCTCCGACGAAGCTTGTGTGTTGGCCATTTTCAACAAGATGACGAAGCAGGAACGTCAAGAGCTGCGCGATCGAGTTCTGGACGAGAATTTGCAGGCCACGTTTTGGAAGATCAAAAAGGAAGGTTACAAGGCTTTCATCGACGGTGACCGCAGTGCCCCAGCGAATAGTGACAGAAGGATTGCCGCTGCACTTGCCGAATGGCGTGCGGCAAGGAGTCAAGCGGCGGCCGTTTGAACAGCCCTAACATCTCAAAAGACGCATCGTGGAGGTTTCCACGATGCCAGGTATCGGCCTTGCAGTCTTGCAAGCACCAGATCCACCGTTCTGCTTCGATCGGTACCAGTTCGACAGGCGACCGAACGCGGTGTCGGCTACAACCGAAATTAGTTTTGACGACTACTCCCGAATGGGAGTTCAGAGACTGATCGGCAAACGGAACGGCCGTCGTTGGACGCCCCGCTTTGCCGCAAGCGACGAGCAGTTGAGGAAGGTGTTAACTGTGGCCGCCTATCAGTATGCGTGCGGCGGCAGGATGCCGGTGCCTGCGAACACAAGTCTTGATGAATTAAAGAAACTTGTGACAGCCATGGATTTGAAGAAGCGTGTGCAGTCGCTGGAACACTATTCAGATGTACAGAAGCGAAGGCATTGCAGGCACCTGTTCACAAATAGTTGGAACGGCGGGCACCTCGAGGTTCTTGCGGCAATAGCTTACCGCTCTTGGCGACTTGGCTGGGATTCACCAACGGTGGCTCAGCAGCTGTTCATGCGCCCGGAGAACGTGCGCATCGTTCTCTATCGTCTTTGCCAGGTAGCTCGCAAATTAGGGTTTGAAACTTTCGTAAGGCACCCGGCCCGCGGGAAAGAAACTGAGCGTACAAGGCGCCGACGCAAGTGGCGTGAAGATGCCGTGCTCTATAGGGAACGGCGACGGAAACGAATCGCGAGAGCAAAGCGCGATCGATAAGGAGCAACAAATGTCATTTTACTTCATCATGCCGATCACGTCACAGACGATTGATGCAAAGACGATCAATGCACCAAAGTATCTTCAGACTGACATGGCCAATGCCGGCTTTCGATGCCTTCCTTATGGCCGAGATGGATGGGGGATCGTCGGATTGCAAAATGCCAATTCCGCCCTCTCTGCCGAAAGCGACGTTTTCACTTTTCCTGCGGACCTCACGACTGTAATGCAGGATGCAGATGTGGCGGCATTGGCCGCGTATCTCGCAACTGCCAATGTTCCGTCGACTCAGATTGTTGCAGGAATGACGTTCAACGCTGCGTTGCAGACGATCGCCACCATCTTTCTTGCGATGCAAGCTATTGCTGGTTCAACTGGCAGCGCCATTTTTGCAAGTGGAATCACGCTCGACAGCGCGATCGGGGATACAAGCGCAGCTGCTGTCGTTCCAAGCCAGTCACAAGGCCTTGGCAAAGGAAATAAATCGACTGGCGGTTCCACATCATCGCAACTTGGGCCGTTCGATCTTTCCAGCGTCAGCTCGTCAGATGGCGTGGGCGACACGCTCGACGCACTTTCACAACAATTTAATGACACGGTTATTCTTTAGGAGACGATCATGGGATTCCAACTTACGCAGCTTGCAAGTGATAATTTTCAACGAAGCAACATTTCGCTGCTCGCCGCACCATGGACCGTTGACGAAATCGGTGATGCAGGCTTTCAAATTGCCAATGATGTTGCCGAACCAGCATCTAACTACGAGACGGAATCATTCGGTTTTCCTGTGCAGCTTTACGATCTTCCCGGTGGGACACCGAACGACCAGTATGCTTCTTTAACGCTTGCCGCTGCTCTTAGCACCAAACTACATGTAGGCATTCGGGCAACTGACGCAGGCAATCACTGGGGCACAGATTTTCCATCCTACATGCTGCAGGTTCGGCAGACGACGGGTAACTGGACGGTCTTTGAGTGGGGCGCAGAAAATACTCTGGCAAATGGAACAGGCCTAACAGTATCTCCCGGCGACACGTTCACAATTGCCGCTGTTGGAACAACGATCTACGTGTTTCAAAATTCAACGCTGCTCACGTCTTTTACGGACACAACGTATGCATCAGGACTGACTGCAATGGGGGCAGGCAACGCTACAGCCACTAACCCACAATATTCAAACTTTGCAATGGGAAGCGCGGCTGGAACGTACGACACGTACGACCCAACGATCCCGTTCCTAGGCAGTATCTCAGAATCCGCCACCGATACAGGCGGTCCGTACATCGGTCACGTCAAGGTGCTGGCCAGTGCACCGGCCGGAATCCCAAACCCGTATCTTGGCAAGAGCACGAAAAAGACTGTAGCACCAGCAGGGGCAAAGGATCCATTGCTTGGCCAGGTTGTGATCGTGAGCGGGCCACCGGAAGGCTACGACGGCAACGACACGCCAATCGGCTACAGGGTTGAGGAATAATCGACGCCGAACACGAAAGCTCGTAGGGCGATGCGGCAGCGGGAATCAAGAAGTCTTTCGGCGGACAAGCGTGAGCGCCCGCGTGAGCTCTTGAACAGGAACTTTGCGTGCACGGTATCCTGGCGTCACTTCGTAGACGGTGGACCACTGTACTAAAGCGTTTTCCTGACCGCCAATGCCGGCAGGTACGAGTTCCAGCACCTCGCCTTCGCCGCCACTACCCCGCACAATATCGCCAACCTCGGGCTTTTCTCCGCTGGCGTACATCTTGGCTCCCTATTGGATCCGGGCAGGCTAAGGCTTCGGCACGCTGAACAGCGCGAGACGCTTACCTGAATCGAGGTTGAAAGTTCTGATCAATGATCCAACGAAGGCGCGAGTGTCTCCCTTGGTTACAACAAGCCTCCACCCCGCACCATAGGTCATTTTCTTTCCCTTCTTCACCTTCTGACCCAAGACGCTCATGTGTTTTGCCATGCTGATCCTCCATTGGAGGGCTTTGTATCAGTCAAGGCGGTGATTGTCAATCTGGTAACGGGCACAAATGAAAAGGACCGATCCGTGAAGGCATCGGCCCTGGTAGTTCAGTTTGTTTCGAGGGTTACTTCTTCAGCTTCTTGACCATCCTCGTCGGCTGGTTCGGCACAGTCGGAATTTTCGGGTCATGCTCCACGACCTTGACCGTCTTCGCTTCGGCTTTCACCTTCCGCTCCAGTCGCTTCTTGGCTTTCGCTTCACGCTTTTCAACCTTTGCCTGGGCGAACTTGTCCGGTTCCTTGCTCACGGAGGCCTTTTCGGTATCCAGACTGAAGAACAACGTGTGGCCATTGCTCAACAGATAGCGTTCATAAGCCCCGTAGGAGCCTTCCTTCGACGTGTATCGGCAGCCCAGCCTCTCTTCGACCGCATTCGGCTTGGCGGCCTCTCGAATGATCTTGTCGTACCGTCCTCGAGTGGCCGGTCCGACGTTGAACTGTTTCACTGTGCTCATGCTGGCGTTTCCTCCTGGTTCGCAGCATCCAAACAATGCAACAAGGAAGACAAGCGTCTGTTCGTACTGCACCAGTGGCCCGTGAGGTGCTGGCCTATGGTCGCGGCCGGTAGTCGATGTGTTTGGCGTTCTTGCGGTTGTTGCAGCCGCCTGTGAAGCCGGTTAATGAATGGCAGAGTGGTTGCATGTTCGTGATGAGATCCCTGCGGCCCTTGAGCTTTTGACTCGGATCGGACAGAGCAACGACATGATCAAGTAGCAGGACACGGCCGAGACGTTTCAGTTGCTTCTCGGTGTTGCCGCAGCAGAGACAGCGGAAGCCGTACTTCTTCTTGAGCGCTAGTCCTTCGGCATGAGTGTAGTGGCCGTGGTTGCCACGTTTGTTCGCACGACGACGGCTGATTGCCGCTACGATTTCTGGATGCAGTTTGCGGTAGCGTTGGCCGTATTCTGGATGCAGTTTGTTGAAGCGTCGATGTCGGCCGCGATAACGTTGGTTGTATCTTACGACGTATCCGGGATGTCGCTCATTGAATCGCCGGCGTATTTCGGCTCGAGTGAATGGTCTGCCGAAATGATTGTCGGACGCGAGCTTGAATTCCATGTGACCAGCGTCCCTAACTTCACGGGGAAGGACAATGGGGCTATTCTTTAGGGCTCACGGAGGTCAAAAGAATGACGGTTCAACGCCTCATCAAGTACGGTGCTGCAATCTGCGGATTTGCAGCAGGCATTCTGCTGTTCTATTCACTCACCGTCACTTCCTCTCGTTTTAAGCCTATTCTGACGTCGGATGGCGCACATCTCTGTTTCGACGGGAAATTGCTCGCGGCCGGGTACGGAGGACCACTTGGACTGAGCTCTGACCCATGTCCGGGATGGGATGAAGAGAAGCCTGCCGCCTTGGTTTCTGCCGAACATCCAAAATTTATTGGCTGGGGATTCGCTCTGCTGGGGCTTTCCTTTGTGTTGCAGTTGTTAGATATTGGGATTAGCCGGTCGTCTTGAGCCTGTTTTGGTGGTTTAGCGCGAAGAAGATCAGAGCGATCCGGCCGTGAGCGGTTGTGGAACAGGCTGCTTGCTAGCGGTCGTATTTCACCCCACCAGTCCCCTTAAGGTCAGCTGGTGGTACCTCTGCGACGGGGATATCAGCACTACACGGCTCAAGGTTTCCCCGTTGGTCATCAAAGAAGATGTGCGGCTTGAGTACCCGCAAGATGCGCGCCTTGTCCAGTCCTCCCAAGAAAAATGATTCGTCCAGCCTGATGTTCCAGCTTCGAAGCGTGTTTATCGGCCGTTTGTGAGCTGGAAAGCCTCGGGCTGTGATAAGAGATGTTCTGATCGGGCATTTAATCGGGCCGTTCTCAGGAAACCGCTCCTGAATCTTGCTCAACGCGTCGAGAAAACCCTTTAGTGGTCCTGGCTTGAGAGGAATATCCTGGAATGCTGTTTCGTGCTTCTCGAAAGCATGCAATCCATTCTTTTGGAAAACCCTATCAGACTCGTCGGAAAATAGAACGGCGTCTCCGTCAAATGCGATTCGCACTTCGTTACTAGTGAGGTCTACGTTTTGAGGCGGGGGATAGACCAACGCTGCGGGGAACCCGGCCCGAAGTGCGTTCACGACTTCGTCGCGGACCGTAGTGAGGTAGAGGTTGCACGAAAAAGCTTCGAGGTACTCAAAAGGAGGTCGTCCATCCGTGAACGCCGCGCGCTTAATTTGAAGCTGCCAGTGCTCGATTGAGTTGAGGATTCGATATCCGGAGTCAGCATCATTCTTGGACATGAGTACCACCTCGACCAGGTATTCCTGAGCGAGGTCGTTTATCGCCAGCAAACCCTTCGCGAGCGGAAAGCCAGTTCCAGGGTCCAGTGGTTTATTCTCGGTCTTGCGCATGTAGTCTCGATAAGCGGGCAGCTTTTGTTCCCTGAAGATCTGATCGGCTTCCGACAAGTCGAACAGCGCTGTCGAGGCAATACCTACAACTAGCTTGTCGTCAAGCGTGACAGGCATTGAACCCCTCTCGCCAGCTAGGGAGTAAACGACTGTTAGAATTTTAGCATCACGGAGAGATTACTTGAAGCTTGCGTAATTAGAGGCTTCGCGGGTAAGGACAAGCGGCGGGATCCGGTGTATCACGGATTGCAGGCCTTGTCACTGAGCCCGTTTACGACGTTTGCGGAACAGATCAATCCACCACGGTATCGTCAGCATGGGGCCAAACCACGTACTGATCCGTGGAAACCAGAAAGACACGGCCGGAAGGACGTGGGGATATTCGTAGACGGTAAATTCCATCGTCGTCGAGGCACCGCCCCCGTCTCCGCTATGGGTAAAGACAACTTGCTGGGTTCCGGCCTCTTTTGGCAGAACATTAAAGTAAACTCGCTGTGTATGCTGCGCCGAGTCCTTGGACAGATTGCATTCGACTGACTCGGGCTTGACATCGAAAGCGGCAGCCGATAGCTGCAACCGTGTCTTACAGCCAACGGCTGAAGGATCCAAGCTCACATCCGCGATCATGTTAAAGGAGCTGTCGAGCTTGACCTCGCGATCAACTTCCTGAAGCGTGACTGCACACTCAGGCAGCAGTCGCGGTTGAGCGCTCTTGAAATAGAAAGTCTGCACTCGGTCCGGGTTTACGCGAGGGGCATAGGAATTGTAAAACTGAGGGATAGACATCGACGTAAGCCCTATCAGACTTATTGCGGCACCCACTAGTGCGAGTTTGGACGTTGTCCTCATTTTCCTCTACGGACGCTGCGTTTAGCGTGGATTGTGGCGCATTGTACCGCGAATCCTGTTCACTTTAAGCACGCCTTCCCGAAACGACACTGGTCACGGGTCAGTTGCTTTGCAAGACTGGCGGTCTTCGCTTCTTCTCTGTCTAGTCGAATCGTGATAAATTCAGCTACATGGGGCTTTCCTAATTCAGCCCCGAGAAAGGACTCTGTATGGACCCCATCACCGGCGTGCTCGGGAAGAAGGCGACTGATACCGTGTGGGATTTTGTGCGCAAGCTATTCACTCGGTACGGAGACGTGAAAGCGAACGAAGCTCTGAGTAAAGAGGTCGAAGTCTTGAATGCTCAGGTCGAAGTCTTGAAAGCTGAGTTGGATGAGAAGGCAGAGTTCAAACGGGAGCTGGCTGGCCTGGAATGCCGACCCGAAGACGATAATATCTACTGGTCGAAAGACGGTAGCGGAGCCGCATTCTGCCCGCTGTGCATCCGCGGCCCCGAGAAGCTATTCACGCCGTTGACTCATGGCACGAGTGAAGGAAGCTACTACTGTGGACTACACAAGCAAGATTTTGAAACGCGAGACCTTAGAGACCGTCGACGGGATAACCGTTCTCTGCGAATTCATCGTGCGACGCACCCACGAAGCACACACCCTCAGAGTTGGATGCGGTAGAGCGTAAGGGGCGGGCCGGGTAAAAACCCGATCCGCCCTTCGTGTTTTCAGAAGCATACACTTTGAGAACTGGCCGAAACTTACGAACTAAATTTCGTCTGCCTGGCGAGCGCCTTCGCTTCAACCTCTTCCTTCGATAGATGGTGGTCACTCTGTGCAACACCAATCTGCGTCGTGCTGCCGCCTACGTCGTACCGCCAGTCGTAGAGATAGAAGCCGTTCGGCGTCACCGTCTCGCTGATTGTGCCGAGCTTTCCGCACAGAGTGAACTGCCACTTCCTGTGCTCGCTGAGTTTGAATCCAATTTGCGTCATCGTCAGTCGTGGACCAATCCTCGGATTTCCTTCTCCGAAAAATAGTAGTCGTGAGCCTGCAAGCAATCAGGGCATGTAAGCTCTAGCGGATCGGCACCGAGGTTGATAGGAAAGTGAAAGGCACGAGCGGAGTCTTCTGGCATCTCTCCCATCGTGAGCCAAGTCGAACAGCCAGGTGTCTTGCACTGATAGCCGAATACGTTCATCGTTTTAGCCCCTCAATTGCTGTCTTGCTCCTGCACTCCTTCTCCTCAAAACTACACCCTCGCCGTCGTCAGCGCAAGATCGATGTTCGCCTTTTCATCGCCTAGCGGCTGGGGCTGCTCTTGCGTTGCGCGCTCATTCGTTGTATTATGTTGTTATTGGAAGAGCAGCGGCTCACCCGACTGGCGGCCGCAAATGAGCGCTCGAAACTCCAGCAGCCGGGACCCCAGAACGGTAAACCTAACCTAGACAAACGTCTTGGCGGCACCGAATCCAATCCAGGATTCGTGTGCCCCGATGTCGAATCAAACTTTCCTTGTTTTGCACAATCGAGAAGTAGTACGACCCCTGTCGACGACACCAGTGAGACGGAGAGGACCATCTTTGTCCCGTCGAACTGGACAGACAGGAAATGTGTATCAACCGAATCACAAGACATGGAATTCCAAGGCACCGTGCTACGGGCGCTACCTGATTGACGTACCAGGATCAGGACGCAAACGGGCGACTGTGCCGCTTGGGATTTGCCGCACACCGAGTATCGCCAAACAAAAGCTCCGGGAACATCTTGAGGCGACCGGGGTCAATAGCAAACAATCCTTCATTGAAAACACATCACCGGCTACAACATTCCGGACGCAGGCGGAGAATTGGATTGCATCACTGCCGAATCGCCGAAGGAAGCCGGTCAAACCCGCTACGATTCACGGCTGGCGACATGCCCTGGATAAATGGGTGCTTCCGAATCTCGGAGACAAACTCCTATCGGAAGTCTCCAATGGGGCGCTCCGATCACTCGTGGAGAAGATGTCGTCAGCCGGACTCGCACCGCAGTCCATCATCGCCTACAGCAACGTGGTCAAAATGGTCGTCGCCTCAGCAGTGAATGAGAACGGCGACCAGATTTACCCACGTCAATGGAACCACGACTTCGTCGGCATCCCCGTGCTTGATCAAACGACACAGCGACGTCCGACGATAACAGCGTCTCAGATTGAGCGGATCCTCGGCAGCGTGAAGGAAAAGTATTCCATTCTGTTCGCGCTGCTGGCTGGCTCTGGCCTACGTATCGGGGAGGCACTCGGACTCAAGACGACTGACCTGACCGACGACTGCACCGTGCTTCACGTACAGCGCAGCGTCTGGTTCGGCCAGGAACAAACTCCGAAGACGCCAAACGCGATCCGTTTGGTGGACCTGGCGGAACCATTGGCGAAAATCCTGAGGACGTACATTGTGGGCAAGAGCGGTTACCTATTTTGCACTCGAGAAGGCAAGCCGCTTCTTCAACGTAACGTGCTACGCATCCTCTACCGCGGTTTGCCCGAGAAGGTTTGTGGGCTCCACACCTTCCGACGATTCCGAACCGCTCAACTCCGGAGGGAACGGGTGCCCGAAGACCTCATCAAATTCTGGCTCGGACACGCTCGCAACCTGACGGACAACTATGCTTCACAGCTTCGCGAGGACGTTGCCTTCCGCCAACACTGGGCGGAGGGTGCAGGACTCGGATTCTCGGTTGTGTCAATGTGGTCAAAGAACGTCGTGTCGATTGAGGTGGCAAGAGTGGCGTAAACTGCTAGGATTGGAAGGGTTTTGGGAAATCGCGCCCGTAGCTCAGTTGGAAAGAGCGTCTGCCTTCTAAGCAGAGGGTCGGGAGTTCGAGTCTCCCCGGGCGCGCCACCTAACCTCGAAGAATCAATTAGTTGGCGTGACGACTTCTGCTGTGCTGCTGCCTTCTTCAGCATTTTTGGGAACATTTGGGAACAATTGATTTTCGAGCAAGCTCACAGCCTCTCTTTGCGCACTCACACTGGCGTGTGTATAGACTTCGAGCGTTGTTGCCATGTGCGAATGCCCGAGCTGTGCCTGCGCGACCTTCAATGGAGTTCCCTGTGCGTGGAGCAACGTGCCGTGCGTGTGGCGAAGCCCATGCCAATCCATCTGCGGGACTCCTGCGCGTTCGCAGGCTGGCCGTAGTCCTCTTTTCCGCAAATTGTTTGACACCAAAGGTCCACCTTGCCGATTACAAAAAACAAGGGCCTCGGCAGAGCGATTGGTGGAACGAGAATAATGCGCCTTCAGCGCTTCCACGACTGCTGGTGAAAGCGGAACTTCTCGCCGGCTGGCACGAGTCTTCGGCGTACCGAAGTGGCCCATGTAGCAGGTCTCGGCGACCAGCAATGTTTCTCGGATGAAGTTTATGCGTCCCCAACGCAATGCAAGGATTTCCCCAATTCGCAAGCCCGTCATGGCCGCAAGCAAGACGATCGTGCGGGCTGGCTCTTTGCAAGCTGCGATGAGACGCTTCACTTCTTCCGCTGTGAGAAACTTATGCGGACGCTTCAGTGATCGCTCCGGCATCTTCACGCCGCGTACGGGATTGTTTGTGAGGTAATCCCAACTGACGGCGGTTCCCAACACTTTGCTGAGTAAGTTCCGGAAGTGATTGGTGGTTTCCCAAGCGAACCCGTGCTTGAGCTTCTCCAAGAGATACTGCTGAGTCTCAACTCTTGAGATGTCGCACAGGCGATGGTCACCAAACCCCGGGTTCAAGTGCTTGCGCAGGAGAAAGGAATAACTCTCCTGCGTAGCGAACTTGAGTGTCGGCAATACACCCGGCCCGAAGTAATCCTGAACGAACTTCGAGAACAACATTGTAGTTTCCGGGCGGTATTGTCCTTTGTTGAAGTAATTGAGTCGAGCGTCGAGTAGCCTGCGAGCCTCACGCCGGCCTTTAATCTCGCTGACAGGGCCGAGCACAACCGAGCGCATTACACGGCTGATCGATCCATCGGCGAGTATCACGTTTTCTCTCCAGCGTGCAACCCAGACCTTCCTACGCTTGCCGCGAATAAACAGACAACCATTCTGATACTGGCAACGAGCCATGTTCCTCCTCTCTATTTTGAGGTTGGCTCGTCTGCCTTTTCCTATGTCATTTCCAAGTGTAGCGCTGGTGTCAAGCTGCACGGCCGCCTCCGCGCTGACATTCGACCCATGCGAGTATTTCGTCTTCTCGGAAACGCCAGTACTTCCCAAGCCGGTAACCTGGTAATCGTTCCAAGGATCGTTTGCGTGTCCGTGCGTAGACCCATGACACAGGTACCTGCAACAAGTCGGCTACTTCATGAACAGTCAGGAAGTGGTTTTCGTGCCTTTCGTTTCCCGCTGTGGCCGCGGTTTGTGCGGCATTGTTTGGGGAACTGAAGCCGGGTTCTTGTGAGGATGATGCCCATAGAAGTGATACACCCTCTCGCGAGGCCGGTGATGGTCTCGCGGATTGAGCCGAGATCGAACGCACTGCAAAGCGCGGGGCATGCTGTCTTGAGGACGCTGTATTCTCGCGCGCTCCGAATTGGGTTGAACGAGGCTTCATGGTTGTTACGCGATCTTCGTAAGAACGTCTCCTCCGACTTGCTCCTGGTTGATGTTGCTCGTGTGTTGGCCAAGCCAGCGCTTGAACTCGGCATCCCGCTTGAACAAGAGCTTGAGCGCTTCACTGACGACGTAGGATGCACTTGCGCCGATGAACTCGGCGTATCGGTCCAGGTTGTGTCTGACTTCTTCCTCCAGGCGAACCTGAAGGGTTGTAGTCTTTGGTTGTTTGGATGGTGCTTTCAGCAGTGGCAACTGTCTTCCTCCTTTTCTCATTCGCCGTGTAATACGGCCTGCACTACAAACTATCGGCTCCGATCGCTGCACGCGGACAAAACACGGCCCCGAGCGGCTCGGGGCCGGGCGGGAGCGACCCCACGACCTTTTGGGCGGCTGAAAGCCGCACAAGGTGGGGTCGCTCCCGCCCGATTTGACGTTTTGTCCGCGTGCAGATGTCACCTGTTTCATTTACGCATCCGCCGTTCTTTGAAGAGTCTGTGGTTGGCTTGTGGGTGACGCTGGGACTCGAGCCGGACCTGAAGTACTGCGTATTTGTGAGCCGTCACCCCATCTTTCCCTGCTGTCCCCGAATACCGCTTCCTGGCCCGGCACGGTGACAGCTCGGAATAGGATTCTTGGCTGCTTCGTTGTGGTGGCCGCTGATTCGGCTCGGAGGTCATTCGGCAACTGGTTTCGCCTCCACAGACGGAAGAGAGTGTCGAATATCTGACCGTTGAAACGCTTCCCCGCCTGGTGCCGAAAGATCATGTCATCCTCTGTGACAAGGCTGTATTTCCGGCTATCCCACTTGGTTTGGATATCGAAGTAACGGGTCAAATCCGAGAGGCCCCTGCCCTGCACAAGGAATGAGAAAGCTCGCCCGCTTCCTGCTGGAGGCCTGCTGCCGTCGAAATGTAGATGAATTGGAAGCTCGAAAGCTGCCGGAATAGAGGCCGATAGGTACGCAAGTGCGCGATGTAGCGGTCGAGGTTTCGGTGCTCGGGATCAAGATAGGTAAAAGTCACCACAGGCATGTAATCGGGAGCGGGATAGGCTACGCAGAGCGGAAATGCCTCGGAGAACGTGATGGCCTTGCCATGCTCGCTGGATGGAACAAACAAACTCTCGCTGAGTTTGAACCGTTCAATCAGATAGCGCCGCTTCTCTTCCGCCGTCTCGAAATAACTGTCTTCCGGGTTGGCAAGGATGAAATCGAGGGCTAGGAGCCGCGTCTTGATGTAATCGAGTTCGTGCTCCCTGCGATTGCGGAGATGGGCCTTGCCAATCGCCTCATAAAGCTTGCGAGAACGGAGGTGGTAGACGAGGCTACGCCGCATGTATCTCTGGACCGAGACATGACCCAAGCTAAACAGCTTTTCGACGAAACGGGCGTTCCGTTTGCCGCTCCGGGCATGGCTGAAATCGAGGAACTGCCGCACCGTGAAATAACCGGAATGCACTGCCACAAGGTAGAGAAACCGCGCTTCGGCTTGGGTATAGCCGAAGGCATGGAGGTTGGCGAGTTGGGATTCGTGAATGCTCATGGTTTATAGACTGAAGATCGCCGCGCTCAACTCCCGGTCGTCTCGAATACTGCGCAGCCGGTCCGTCTCACCACGTCGGGCGTAGATTTGGAAGCCAGCGCGAGCCTTCTGGGAAAGCCCGCGCGGACGGTAATGGTCCGTAGCGAGTTCGAGGTCGCGCCGCTGGATTTCGCTGTCGTTCTCGCGCAGATATTCGACCCGCAGATCGGGAATCGGAATCTCGCCAGACACAACCTTGAGGTGGTACCGCCGGGCAACTTCCTCCTTCACTTCTTCCGGGGCGTGGCCCTTATCGTCCGAAAGACGGGCGAGGCGGGCGTAGAGTTCCCGCTTGATTTCGTAATCGAGCTTGACGCGGAGGACTCTGCCGCCCTGTCCTTCGATCTCATCCGCTACCTTGTGATAGAGCCGGTAGAGTTCCGCGTCGTGGATCGCTTCTTTGGGCTTCTTGAGTCCGTGGTAGATGGTTTGATCTGGGCCAAGTATCTTGCCGCGAGACAGAAACTTGTGGCCTTCCTTCGTGAGAGTCACTACCTGGGTTGGGTTGTGCTCGTTGTCGGCAATGCTCGTCGCTTTCACGAGACCCTGACGTGCCAGGCTTTCGACATCATTTTCCATGCGCGAGCGGTCGCCGTTGTAAGCGAACTCGGCCAGGTCCTTTGCGGCTACCACGCGGAACTTGCCGACTTCCGAGAGCGTATGAATCTCGGAATCTCGCAGGGAATAGTCTTTATCCCGATCCGTGTACTTGGTTCGAGTGCACTGAGAAAGGATTGCTTGGACGCGTTCTTCACGTGCCAGCGGCGGGTGTTCTTTGCTGGAACGCTCCCGTCCCTCACGGTCGAGTCTGTCAACCCTATCTTCCTCCCGGTGGATGTTGTGTAGGTTGGTGCGGCTACTCCAATCGGAGGATGAACCCCGGCCCACATCGCGCCCAGAGCCAAAATCAGAGTCGCGAAAGTCGTCGATTTCGAATCCGTCAAAGCCTCGGGCCATGGCAGCACTCCAGGACGCTCAGCTACTAAGGGCGGCAGGAACAGAATTCTCCTGCGGAGCAAAACGGAAAACTCGGAGGTGCGAACTGCTGAACATCGATCTGCCTTACCTCGAAACGGCCTCAAGAAGAGGACGAGCTTTGCTCTCTTTCCGCGTAAAGGAAGACTTCTTCAATGTTCTTGTCGAACACGCGGGCGATCTTAAAGGCCAAGTCGAGCCCCGGCTCGTACTTGCCCGTCTCAATCGCATTGATACACTGCCGCGTCACACCGACGGTCTCGGCGAGTTCGGCCTGTGACCATTCCTTCTCCGCTCTCAACACACGAAGGCGGGTCTTCATTGATACCGCCAGGAAGCGAGAATTAGGCCGATGCTCCAGAATGCGATCATCAATGCCGGGACCAAGAGTGAGGCACCGGAAAGGAACCCGAATCGCTGGAGGAGACCGACAACGAGCGTGAGAAGCAGGGACGCAACAAAGGCAAAGCTCGTGGCTTCATGGTTGATGAGTCTCTGATGTGCGTCTGCTGCTCGGAGGAATCGAACGAAGCTCCAAATCCCTCCCCCCGCCAAGAGAATGCCCAGCACCATCAGCGCTTCTTGCGCAGAGTGACTTGCACGGACTCCCAGGGTAAATGCCGCGATTGCAGAGAAGACGAAAACGTAAAACACGCGTAGCGTGGTTCTACGTTGTTTCCTAGAAGACTGGGCATCTGATTGGACTGTCATGGCTCAGTTCCTCCACACAGCCACATGGTAGTCTATTAAGGTCTATATGTCAACTATAGAATACTTATAGACCTCTTAAAACGTCCATGTGGTCTCTCAGTTGGGCTTGGGGGCCTTCTGAAACCGGGGAAAGGGGACATAATGGGGTTATGGCAAAGGATGCGATTCACGTTTCGGACAAAGAAGCCGCGAGCGATTTCGCTTCGTTGCTGGCTCGAGCGCGCGAGGGTGCGGAAGTCGTCATTGAACACGACGCGCGACCTGTGGCAGTGGTGCGTCCAACGGAAGTGTTTTGTGGACGCCTTCTTTCGGAGTTCAGTGAAATTTAGCTATCCTGTTGGTTCGCTTTCCTTTCTGTTCCGGCTTAGTACACGGTTTCCCCTGCTGTTGGGCTCTTAGTGTTCCGAAATCTTTGGGGTGAACCCCTATAGTGAGACAATTTCTTTGGACACACTTGCAGGGTCTTCTTCCCCGCACGGGAGAGGGGAGACATTACCGCAGAATCTGAGTATAACTCTGGGGAGTGTGCCGAAAAGCCTCTGAGGGGTTTCAGCATGGGCTACGCGCCCAATGTAGAACCCGTTCTCGTCCGGCAAAGCGAAAGTTCGAAACGCAATGATCCCGGCACAACCGGTGGCCGAGACCCGATGTGCTCGACCTCTAGAACGCGGGGTTGCCTAGCAGGCTCGTGACGTCCTCGCGTTGGAGGTTTGGGAAGCGACGTTGCGGTAAAATCTTGATGTACCCACGGTGCGGCCGGATCTAGACCATGGAGCTATCGAATACGGCTTGCTTCCTTGATTTCGACCACACCCTTTTCCGTACGGATGAGTTCTTTCACGTCGATGTCAGGCAATCATTCTTCCGCCTCGGGATTGACGGCACGGTTTGGGAGCAGAGCTACGCTGCCGTCTGGCCAACTGGATATACCCTTGAGAAGCATGCGGAAGAAGTCTTCCGTCGTTCAGGAAGCCAATTACCACTGCAGGAGATGAAACGCACCCTCCAGAACTCCTATTCTGATTTGAGACGCTATCTTTTTCCGGATGTTCTGCCATTTCTCCAAAGGACAAAGAAGAAGGGTACACGCATATATCTACTATCGTTCGGTGATTGCGAATGGCAACGCTATAAGGTGTCGGCTTGCGCTGTGAGCGCGTACTTTGATGACATGTTCTTTGCCGCGAGGCCCGAGGGGAAAAGCAGGCTTGCTCAGGAGCACATGAAAACGGTTGCAGAGAAAGTTTTTGTTGTTGATAACAACCCGGCCGACTTAGACCTGATCCGAGATCAAGCCCGGGACGTAGGAACGTATCTAATGAATCGCGTACCTGATGACATGCAGTTTCCACGCGACGAGTTATCACGCCTTAAGTTCTTGGAAGCCCGCAGATATTTGGAACGATTACCGCGTTATCGACATTTTCCCTGCCGAACGTTAGACGACGTCCCGCAAGAGTTGAAGCGTTAGACAGGTCCAAGTGCAGCAAGAGGGCATGGAGTTCTGCACCTGCCGACCTAACGCGGCGGTTGTGTCACAACGGAATGAGACTGTTGAAAAACTCATTCGCGAGAGATTTGCCGAAATTGGATCGCGCCAAGAAGCTCTACAAACGATTTTCTCGGCTCTCATAGACATATTCCATCTCCCAATTTTTCGTTTTCTTCGGGGGAACCGACTTTTTCAACAGCCTCGAATGCTTTTGACCCACCGCGCCACCCTCGTGTGCCGGCTGGGGGCTTGACGCCCTGCGGGCAATGGTGCTCTATTTCGACTGCGCGCTCGGCGCGTCCGTACGTAAGAGCTGAGGAGGGCCGAGGCCATGATCCGTGAGGATATTCTTCAGAAGTTTCCCCACCTTTTCGGGACCAAGAAGGTAAACAGCCGAGAAGTCAATATCGAACGGACGATTGCGACATTGACCCAGGAGCTGGGTCCCGAGATCGCGGCGGCCCTTACCGCGCGCCGGGCGCTACTGCAGTCCCCGGCGCCAGCCAGCAAGAAATATGCGTGGCCGAAGTGGGACGAGAAGTTTGAGGATTCCGTAACGGGCCAGTTTTGGACATTTCGCCAGATCGTCCAAGGCCTGATTGATAACGTTATCGGTCGGGAGAGCGATAGGTGCTGGCGGCTCAACGAGGAGGTGCCCATCCCGGCGGACGCGCACCCGTTGACGAATCCTGGCTTGGAGCTCACCGGGCCGTGGCATCCGCTGGACATGGCCTTCAACGCGTTGAATAGTCCCGCGCCCATGAATATGCCCGACTTTGAAGACGCCTCACCGCCGCATTTCCAACCCGATGGTAACCCCACGAATCAGTCGGTTGGGATTTTCGCAGCAATGCAGAACGCCAAAGAGATTTTCGATGGCTGCTGGGCTGACCACGCATACGAGGTCGTAAAAAAGGGGAAACAGCGCTCGTACAGGATCAACACGTCGCAGGCCCGTTGGCCGACCCGGTTTGCCCGGCCTCCCGGAATCCACGTGCAGTTCGACCACATCAGAGTCGAAGGCCAACCTGTGCCCGGTCTGATTCCTATCACTGTCCTATGGACTCTCAACAACTACGAGTCTCTCACACGCGCTGGCACAGGGGTGTACTACTACATCCCCAAAATTCAGACTCCTCAGGAAGCCCTGATCGTGGAGAAACTCCTGGCGCGGCTGGAAGAAATGATCGGCGTCCCAGCGGGCACATTCAAGATCAAGGTCCTCTATGAGGAGGGAAATGCAGGCCGGTTCTTGCCTGCGATCGCCTGGGTCCTGCGGCGCCGGCTCCTTGGAACGAATGTCGGCCGCTGGGACTACTTGGGCAGCCTGATTGAGATGTGGAAGGACGACCCGCAGGGCGTCTTTCCGGATCCACAGTTGATCGGCATGGCCTCTCCGAACATGATTGCATATCAGCGGTACAACGCGCTGATGATGCTCATGGCCGGCATGAAGAATGGCGAGCTCAGCCAGGGCGCACCGATTGGCGGGATGGCGGCAGTGATGATTTACCAGCCGACTGATCCCTACGGCCGCTCGAGGTATAACCCATTGGCCTTGCGTGCGATGGTCATTGACAAGCTTCGAGAGCGACTGCTGGGTCTCATGTTTATTCCCGAGAAGCCCCTGCCCGCAGGTCAACAGCCCACCCTGGATGACATCCTTGCAGGCCGGGTGAAGGGAAGGCTCTACGATTCCTATCGGCAAAGCTGGGTCGCAAGCCCAGAGCCAGCCTACGTCGCCGCCGGCAATGCACCTTTGCAGGCCCCGGTCGCGCAGCTCCAAGCAATCCTCGATGCGCCGCAAGAGACGGTGGACGTGAATGGCAAACGGCTGCCAACGGTCGCCAGTGGTCTGGTTGACGCGGAGCGGCTGCTGCTGCAATCACGCGGCTTATTAAACCCGCAAGGCAAGATCACACCCTGGGTCAGAACGAAGGACATGCTGGACGCTCCTGAGAAAATCTTCACGCAAGAACTTTGGGACGCCATCTATGGTGTGCCCAAGGGTGAAATCACCATTGAGCACATCCAGCACGCGTTCTATATGGCGGCGAACTACGGCTTCCAGATCCTCAACGGGAACTTCGCGGCGGCGATCGACGACTATGAACTGTCACTGCGATTCATGAATGACCTCGCCACTTACCGCATCGATGTGTCGTGGCTGTGGAGCCTCGTCCATCACCAGGCCGCCATCACCAAGGACGGTTACCTCAAACGACCGGCGCTCACCGAGGATGGCGTCGTGCCGGCTGCAAATGCCTACGAGGTCAATGCCGGGACACGCTTCACCAAAGAGGTGTTCGAGAAGTTGTGGGAATACCACAACGAATGGACGTCTGAATTCTTCGCCGAACTGGACCGCCGCGGGGATCCCGGCCGTTTTGACCGCACCAAAGCGCCCATCATCATGGAAATCTTGAAGCGGCAGCTGCTTTCATCGCGCTACATCCAGCACAGCGCCCGCGTGCTCTTTCTCGTGGGGCAGGCGAACCACCAGGAGCGGGCGCAGATTCTGGATGCCATCTTCGATCTCTCCCGTGAGGAAATCCTCAAGCGGGTTCAACGAGGCACTCTGAACAAGAGCGCCCTTGCCGCCCATGATTATGTCTTTGATATCTTTCCGGTCACCGAAGGAGAACAACGTTCCTCAGTGAGATCAGAGGGGCTGGCCTGACCGAAATGCCCAGTCACTTGTCAGTTCTTAAGCTCTGGCTGAACGTGATCGCCCACAACCTGGGGAACCTGTGGCGGCGGCTAGCGTTGCCGAGGAGAATCGGGAACTGGTCGCTGACGAGTTGCAGCAGCGGCTTGTGAAGACCGGCGATCGGCTGGTGAAACATGTGCGCTATTACTGGCTTTTGCTAGCCGAGGGACACCTGAGTCGGGGGCTGTTCGGCAGCATGCTGAGAATGATCGCGGCGTTGCCGCTGCCGGACGGTTAGCGAACCAGGACAGAAAGCAAACGAGCGCTCGGAAGCCATCCAGCGCGGAAGTGTCAGCGGCGAGGCAGACTGGGGCGGGTAAAACCAGCACAGCGGCTCCGCAGAAGGGCCAAAACGAGCTGCACTACCACCCCAAAGGGGCCAGCGTGACTTGCGGTTGACACGACGGGACAGGAGGGCTAGGCTTTCGGGCAAAGGGGAAGCTCAAAACGGAAATTCCGGCCTACACGCCGTGGGCATCCAGATGGCCATATAAATTGCAAGAAGGTCGTCAGTGGACGTGGACTCGTGAGGCTGTCGAAAGAGTGCGTAGGTCGGGAATATGTCGCCCCGGAAGATAAGGTGCTCGCTGGCAGGGTTGCGGCTTAAACCCGGTGGCCGAAGGTAATTCCCCGATGCTTGCTCAGCTTTGGAACGACCCTGATTTGCTTTTCATAGCTGCTTGCCTTCTGGCCGTGGCCGTTTACCTGACAGGGACGCTGTTATGGGGTGAGCCGTTTGAGCCGCCGAAGATAGAACATTAGTGTGATCAAGATTTAATTGAGCGCCGTCACCCAAACTAGAAGCTTCCCAGGAGATTTCATCGGACAGCGAAAGACCCCCTAAAATCCGACACGCAAAGAGCACAGGAATTCCTTATCCCGTTCAGTCAATGCCGAGTCTTCTTCAAGAAGATCCAACGGCTGAAACATCCCCGATCTCTGCTTAAGCAAGAACAGGCATTGCGAATCCCCGTCTATGGCCACGATGTCCTCCGGGTCGGCCTTTGCCAACCGCGCCACCAACTCACGCACTTTCATTGCTGCCCCCAGTTTCTTACGTGCCCAAGATAGTTTTCCGAATTACCATTCAGAGCTGATTAGCGGCTCAATCTTTCGGGGCGAGCGATGTACCTGACATTGCGTGCTCGCAGACATTCGCCCCAGTACTGTTCTTCGTACTCAACCCAGTCTCCTATGGAAAGACAGCTTGCCGCACAACTCCGTGCCCTGACGCCAGGCCATCACAAACTCGCGTGAAACGAATCGCATAATTCACTGCAAAGCGCCCCCACGTTCCGGGGAGGCGAGAGCGTGAACGCTCTGGCCTAAGAAATCAGTCGCCCAGAAGAACAGGTAGTTGGCAGAACGTTTGTTTCTATAATACCCGGCCAGCGTTTGTCGTGGCCCAGGAATGCTCGTCGCAGGCGCCGGATTTGAGTCTTGCCATCATATCAGTCGGCGTCCGGTGCATCGGGCCAGTCAATTGGTTGCGTTACGTCGTCGGAAAGTGGCGTGCCGCTTCCTGAAAGGTATGCGGCTTTAGCTCTACCGTTCGTGTTGCCGTTGCAGACTGATGGGTAAGGCCAACGTACCGCTGTTGTCAGCAACACAGAGAATCGGTTCCGCACGCAGGGTTTCCGGTGCTTGTCAGCTTGTGCATAAAAGTTTGTCTTAACTTCTCGCCCTGATTAATCATCTGGATTTCTTCCCACGCAATTTACTCAACCGACCCGAACTGCTTGATATCCTCCGGCCCTTCCTTCTTCTCGATCGGCCCCTCTCCCTGCACCTGCACGCGAATCTGCTCGACGACGTCCGGATTGGCCAGCGTCGTGATATCCCCGACGTTCATGCTGTTGGATATTGCCGCCAAGACACGCCGCATTAGTTTGCCCGAGCGTGTCTTGGGCATATCGGGAACAACGTGGACCGCCTTGGGCCGCGCGATCTTTCCAATCATGGTTTCGATCGTGTGCGTCACCTTTTCAGCCATCTCCTTGTGAGAAGTGGTCACGCCCGGCTTGAGTGCGATGTAAATCTCCGGCATGCGCCCCTTGATTTCATCCACCACGGGAACGACGGCGGCTTCCGCAATCTCTTCGATCGTCAGGCACGCGGATTCAAGTTCCTTCGTGCCCAGACGATGTCCCGCGACGTTGATCACATCATCCACACGCCCGAGGATCCGGAAGTATCCATCCTTGGCAAGCAGCGCGCCGTCGCCGGCGAAATATGGCCAGTCGTGCCAGTCCTTGCTCTTGGGATTCTTGTTGTACTTCTGGTAGTACGTCCGGACAAAGCGGTCCCGGTCTCCCCAGATTGTCTGAAAGATCCCGGGCCAGGGGTTGCGAATGCAGATATTCCCGGCCTTTACGGATCCGGCTGGTAATTCCTTTCCGTTTTCATCGTAGATGATCGGGTAAATTCCCGGTACGCCCGGCCCGGCGCTGCCGGGCTTCATCGGATCGAGCGCGGGCTTTGTGCTGCACAGGAAGCCGCCGTTCTCCGTCTGCCACCAGGTGTCCACAATTACGGCTTCGCGTTTTCCAACGGTGTCGTAATACCATCTCCATACCTGCGGCTCGATCGGCTCGCCCACCGTAGTCATGTGCTTGAAGTGATAGTTGTACTTTTTCGGCTCCTCGGGTCCGGCTTTTCTCAACATTCGAATCGCGGTCGGCGATGTATGAAAAATATTTACGTCTAGGCGCTCTGCGATTCTCCAGACACGCCCGGCGTCGGGGTAGGTGGGAACGCCCTCGTAGATGATGCTTGTAGCTGCCAGCGCGAGCGGCCCATAGACGATATAGGAGTGACCGGTAATCCACCCGATGTCCGCCATGCACCAGTACACGTCATCGGGATGGATATCCTGGATGTATTTAGAAGTGCCGGTGACATAGGCCAGATAGCCACCAGTACGGTGCTGGCATCCCTTCGGCTTCCCCGTCGTTCCGCTTGTGTACATCAAAAAGAGCGGGTCTTCGGCATCCATGGAAACAGGCTCAAGCTTCTTGCCTCGAAAATCCTTTAAGACTTCGTCCACGAAGAAGTCGCGCCCTTTTACCATGGGCGACGCCGAGCCGTACTCGCCCGGATGACGGCGCCAGACGAGCACCTTGTCGATCTTCTGGCCATCGCGCTCGGCAGCTTCAACCGCAATGTCCGCGGACGTTTTGTGGTCAATCAGCTTGCCGCTGCGATAGTAGCTATCCGTGTAAATGAGGACTCGGCTGCCCGAATCGGCCGCCCGGAGTCCGCAGGCTTCTCCGCTGAATCCGCCGAAAACGACCGAATGGATCACGCCCAGCCGGGCGCAGGCCAGCATGGTAATGGGAAGCTCCGCGATCATGGGCATGTGGATCGTGACCCGGTCACCCTTTTTCAATCCGGCAAAATCACGGAGCAGCGCCGCGAACTCATTCACGCGGCTGTAGAGTTCCTGATAGGTGATGGCGTAGGGAGGTTCGTCTTCCGGCTCGGGAACGAAAATCAGAGCGGCCTTATTCTTGTATTTGGCAAGATGGCGATCCACGCAGTTGTAGCAAACATTCAGCTTTCCGCCGACAAACCATTTCCAAAACGGGGGATCGTTGGTATCAAGAACCGTATGCCATCTCTGATTCCATGTCAGCATGTCGGCATACTCTTCATAGCATTTCGGAAAATTTTTTTCGCTGAAGCGTTCCATCACTTTCGGGTCTTTCAGGTTTGCTTGTTCTATGAACTTCCTCGCCGGTTGGTAAAGTTCTTCTTCCTTCCAGTGAACCGCAATGTGTGCTTCGCTCGCTTCACTCCCGCGTTCCGGCTTTTGACGGGTAGCCATTGTGATGATCTCCTTGGTCACGCTGATTGGACACTATTCTACGTCTCTAGCTTGCTGGTGCGCAATCGAACCCGATTCTTTGCGTCGTTGGCAGACGATCGGGGCCCAGCCCAACCCGCTGCGGTCAACCTCTAAGGCAGCGGAGAGAAAGAAACCGGCTGCCCGTCAGGTCGCGCAGACGAGCGCTCGCCGTCGCTCCCCTTTGTGAGCCGATTTTCGCACCAGGGATCGAGATCCGTACTGCCCGTCAGAGCTGCGCCCCAGCCGGCTTAGGACTTTAAGATCGGTCCCCCAATTGGGATCGCAGACCGTCCCCAGGTAGCGTTTGTCACCTCTGCAAAAGACAGATACAACGCCAAAATCCCGCACAGCAAACCATCCCACCCACCCGCCTTGTGCCACCCTGGGCCCATGCCCAGGTCGCCCCCTGCGAGCAGGACGAAAGCGATCCAAAGCGTGAGGAATACGAGCCACAGCGTAGTGTTGGTGCGAAAGGTCGGAATCCACATATAGAACGTGAATATCCCCCAGAGCAACAACGTAATGCCAATACCTGCGGGACTGGGTGGCTTGATCCATCCTGCTCCGATGGACCAGATGAGCAGGGCGTACCACCACCAGAAAGTTCCGTAAGAGGTGAATGCCACCATGCCGAACGTATTGCCGTTCTTGTATTCCAAGATCCCCGCAATAATCTGCGCCAAGCCTCCATAGGCAAAGGCCAGAGGAACAACCACGGTGCTTGCCTCAGGCGGGAACAGACCTGCGTTCATGCAACTCAGTACCACGGTTGTGAGTCCGAACCCTGCCAGTCCTAGAGGGGCTGGGTTTGCTATCTTCACGGCGTCAGCCATTGTCAGTTCTCCTTTGCGGGCGTTGCGGCGAGAAGAGCCTCAGCCACCCGTTCGCTCCAATTCGAAGAATGGGCCTGCGGTTCTGCCCGTTCTCCCCTTGTGATCTCGGGAATCGACCGACAGATCACCTCGTGCAAAAGCCCTCTGCCGGTTCAGTTCGGGCAGAGTATCCTCGGATGAAACCTCACTTTAGGAGCGCGGTGAGGACTGTGCGAGTGCCAGCGCAGCAGCCATCACCACAAAAAAACCGGGACACCCTTCTTTGATGGCCCCTCCGAGGAGGAGCCTAAATCCCCGGGTCTGGGTTCTCGAGACAACGAACCACAGCCATCCCCCAAGTCAGGGCGGAAATGTCGCTTAGATACTTCTGACCGGCCCGATTGTCAAGCATTTCCCGCGAGATACACAGGTTTGGTCCAAACCTGGAATTTGTCACAGGCGATCTCCAGTGCCCGTTCGGGCTGGTGTCATTCAAGCATTGACAGGAATCGAGCAAGTCTCACTCAATTCGTTCCATTACTTCAAGGGATAGGCGCCCTCCCAAGCGAGTGCGTCCCGGCCCGACTAGACTGCCAAGCCGCCTTTAATTCGACCTCTCACTTTCATTTGGGTTATTTTGTTCAGAGCGACCAGCGGAGTGCGCCCGATGAGCTGCTTTACGTCTCTGGCGATTCTCATGTCCTCTTCCCCCTCGGTTCTCTATCCGGGGCTGGGCACGATGGCACCCATAGATATTCTGGTTCCGGGAACTGCCTTGGATAAGATCGGCCAATTTTTCTGCCGAGAATGGCCGAAACTTCATCAGCTTTCTAAGGTTTTTTGACGCTTCCTCAAACATGGAGCTTGGAAAGAAAACTCTTATTATGTCGGCTCTGACCTTCTGCCCGAGGGCTTCGTGATCTTTTAGGCTTTCCATAACCATCCAGCCGGTTTGTATGGGTAACTTTTGATTCAATCGCAATGCCTGGAAAGCTCCGATGAACCCGTATGGTGCCACGTCAACCTTCAACGGGACATTTCGCTTTCCTCGCGCCAGCGCGAACCCACCTTCCTGATCCGTCCACTCCGATTCCGCAAATGCCTTTGTCAGGATAGGTATGAAGATCTCGCAGTGGCGAAGGTTCTTTAGAATGACCTCACGCCAGCGTTCTGAGACGCTAATGTCGTCACATTGGGTGTAGAAGCTGAAGCTAGTCTACATTCCGATGTAAATCGTCCGTGTAGCTATCGTTGCGGCCCTTGCGGCCCGACTGCCGATTTAAGGAGTTCGAACATCTGTACTCAAGATGGCGGGCCGCCTGCGTGTCAAGCAGAAGGACGCAGCGGCGTTGCTGCCGCGACACAAGAGATCGCCCAGTTTGTTGGCAGCGTCCCGTTGAACGCGTGTGACCGTATCCTAGGGGTTATTCATCAATTCGATCACCGAGCCGCGCATGCTCTCCCTCTCCTTCCTTACCGTGCATCTACATGTCATGGAGACCGACCCCGGTGCGGCCTCGGAATACGGCCATTTCTTTCCTGCATCGGGCCGTTCACGCGTAACCAGGCGTTTTATGATCCCCGCTCGATGAAAAGTACGATCGTCGCGAACAACACCAAGTCGCGCCGATGTTGCCGAGCCACCTCGGTAATGCCTACAACAAAGGCAAAGCTTCCTCGTCACCCAGTCAGCGCCACTCCGAATTCCGCCCTTGATCCGCTAGCTCTAAGTCTTCCCCGGTATCTTCCCCGGAGTCGTTGGAGGATTCGCAGTCGCTTTCGGACCGGCCGGGGCTTGCGCTGGTTGGGCGGCTGGTGTCGGCCTAGGGGGATTCTGGGCTGGCTTCGGTTGACTTGCGGACTTGACTTGTGGCGGCGCGGGCATTTGCCTTGTACTCGCCGCGTGAGATTGCGAACAAAAGATATGGCCGTTGCGAAAGACCTGCTGAGGATCAGCAACTTCTACTCCACATTCATAACAGTAGATCGCCATTTCGTGTTACTCCTTTCCGTTCCAGCTGAGCCGGTCAGGTTCTTACCGTCAATAACTTCAGTTCTGCGCGCTTGGATAGCGCTAGAGCTAGCGCCACCGCCAGTGGAATGAGACTTTGTTTTCGCATCGCTTCTCCTCCATCAGAATATGAACTGCAAAGTGTCTTCGCCTGCTAGGCTGCCAGCAGGGCCATTAGGTCTTCGACCGTGCACTCTGTGGTCTCCTTGAATAAGATAGCGATCCCCCAACCCCTGCAGCTGGCACAGGCAACCCGGAAGCAAAGTGACTTCGCCTTGCTGCTTGCAGATCTGAGACGGCCAAGTAAGTCCGTCCTCCTCCAAAAGCTTCCGCCCGTGAATCCTTTGGCTGCCGGCCGAACTTCTTGGTCTGCAGCTTCGTGCCTGTGTTGCAGTCATTCGCTGTTCATCTAAACTTTGCGCTCAGTTTCCAGCACCGCTTTCAGTTTCAAAGCTATGAGTCCGAATCGTGACATGAGCGCGCTTAGGTAAGGGTTCTTGATATTCGATGCCTCCTGCAGAGCTTCTTGCGCGAGTTCAGAGAGAGCGTTCGGGTTGATTAGTCGCACTTCTGTGGATTTCGTCATCTCCAGGTCCTCCTAGTTTCCGGTGGCAACGGAATTTGCGACGAAAACCTGGGCACCCCGATTGAGTTGCTGGCACGCTGTGAGCGACAATCCAAGTGCCATCACCATTACCAAACCGGTCCAAGTATGTTTTCGCATTTTATCCCCTCGATGAAAATTTCAGCCGAAGGCGTCCTTCGCTACGCAGCCAGCATGAGAGTGAGCCTTCGGACCGCAAGCCCGGATCTTTCTTTGAACTCCACCGAGAGCCCCAAGTCTGCGTAGTGTGCATACACGGTTCCCGGCAAAGACACCTCGTCTCGCCCTCGACAGAATTGGACCACTACGGGTGTGCCCGCCAGCAACTGAACCTCCCGCGCGAAGAAACCAGTCGCGCCGATAAGGGCGTGCTCGCCGGGAACGGAAATGCACGTCGGACCCACTTGAATTTTCACGAGCAATTGCGGTTCCGCCATGTTGGTTCTCTCTCCCTCCAGCGGTTGTTCTCTCGACAGCGGACACACGTCTCGCCATGAGCAAACCGTCGCTGGAAGCAACATCCTAGCCATCGTCACCCTTTTTCTCGTCGCCGGGGAATTGAAGTTCAAACTGCTTTAGCTTCGCTAAGCACCTAGCATGGCTACGAGTCTCCGGGTCATGCTCTCCGTCGTCTCCTTGAATTCGATGGCAACCCCTAAATCCGCATCGCTTGTACTGACAGTTCCGAATAAGGTCAGTTCGTGCTGCCCATCGAAAAGTTCAACCACTACGGGTGTACCCGTCGGCAACCAAACGTCCCATGCAAACAGACCCTTCGGACTGATAATGGCACGGGCTCCAGGAACAGAGATGCACTTCTCACCCGCTCGAATTTTCACCAGGGAAAGCGCCCCAGCCATTCAGATCTCCATTTCCAGGATATTGATCTGCTGACAACGGGCGGACGTTCACAGCCTCCCTGCCGAGTCAACCCTCTTGAATCAGATAGTTGACACGTTGACCGGAGCAAAGGCCGAGAAACTCCACTCCATACAACGCGGACTTGCGGAGAGGCAATTGCAGGCCGTCGTCGCACCGGATCATGCCCTTCTCCTGCCTTCGGTAAATGTGTCAAATCACTCCTTCCATCGTTAATTTTTCTCCTTGCGCGACTCCAATAATTCTCCGCTGCCGGGAGATGAACTCCCACCCACGCAGACACATGCCCGAGAACGCCCCTCAGGATGTCATCCCTGACCCGACCAGTCGCGGAGTAACTGCTTCCGCTAGTTCCGTCGGCCCTCTCTGTTTGATTCTCCCGAACGGATTGCATATTAATCGCAGTGGGAACCTTGGCCCCTGTAGCAAAAAAAACGCCGTAAGACACGCGCAGTCCTGGAGACAACTCCCCATAGCTGAATCCCACTACGAGCGAATCATCGCTGAAAGTCACAACGTACCCATCATCTCCATGAATGGTTCCGGTGTGCCATGAAGGAAAGAGATTGACTACTTCTCCTTTCAGTCCCTCCCTCTCCATTAGTTCTCTGACTTTGATCCGGGTTGTCATCTTGCCTCCACTTCCTATACCTCTCTGGACGCAGTATTCGGGCTGTGCGGCAGAGGCGCTTTGCTTCTCGGCTCTTTCTCCGCATGCATCTCGAATTCAAGAACTCCAGCTAGCAATTCGTTCAAGGTATAGTCCACTATTTCTGCCGTGCTCCGATTTCCGCTGCCATTTATCATGAGCTGCCGAACGCGATTCGATACGACGGCACATAACAGGAGGGGATTGGAAATCCTTCCGTGTGCTTGGAACAGCAAATCGGAACGCGCGCTCATGCCTCTGCACCTGAAGTTGTTTCGTTCCCCGCAATTCGCCGCACTTGGAAAACTAGGCCCTTCTTGAACCACAGGAAGCGCGGGATCGCGAAGCTCTCCACTTCCAGACGGCTCGGCCAAGTTTTATTGTTGGAACAAGCCACGTAATCAGCCCACGGGGCCAATAGCTGTTCAACCGGTCTGGCTAGGAGGTGGCCAGCAGCGCCACATAATGCAGATAGCAACAACACGCTCGCGAAATCGACTCGCCGCCAAACACTGAGCAGGGTTAGCCCTCCAGTGATCAGCCACAAAGCCAATAGAAACTGCATCGTCTTGCAGCCAATCGCAGCTTCTTTCGTGGCGGACTTTTGGCACATAGTTCGCCAAGCAGACTGTGATGCCCCTTGAATCTGAGTCTCGGTAAGGCTGGCTCCTATCAAGACAAACCCCTCACGGGTCGCAAAGCCGTCTGCTTTGGTGCGCCTGCCTGCAGACTCTCGAAGCAACTCTTGTGTCCGATGGAGCCAGAAGTGGTTGTCACGCACCTTGCGGCTTAAAATGAATTCCAGTGCTTCCCAAGGAACTGTCCAGAGGAGGGGGGATCGGTCGGCAATCCCTTGCAGGATCAGGACGAGTGTTGCGCCCACCGCCGCCAGCTGGAAGGCTCGCCAGAACATGGAAACCGCAAAGAAAAGCAGTAATCCGACAGCAAACGGGAGGCCCACCGGGATTAGTTCCATTCGGTGAGCCAAAAATTGCTTCTTCCTGTTTCGCAAGGTGACAAGACAAGAAATGAACCAAATGCGCCAAGTTGTCCCGTGAAGCGAGTACCACCCTCTTGCGGCCATACCTTAGCTCCCTGATCGCGCTCGCTTGGCAGAGACGCATGTCATCCACACGCGCGAACGCCTGCTCCAAACTGACTTTCTGTTTCCGGGCGAGTCGCAGGGCCACCTGTAAGTCGTGAGCTTGGCGGGAGGAAAAGAATCGCCTCCCGTCCTTCAGTTTCGGGTGAAGAAACCCCTTCGACTCAAGTTCCGCGATTTGTGCTTCGGTGATACCGAGCTTCAAAGCCAACTGCGCGGGTGTGTAGTAGTCTGCCACGGCTCCTATCGACCTCCTCCACTGACGCTATATGCATATGCGAATATTTGCATATGTTTCGCAAAAAAATATGCTTCCTACTCTATGACGCTGCCTCCATTTGCTGCAGCATGTCTCGTACACCGACCAGATGATTGTTGAAAATGTTCTTCGCTACATCGAGAAGCTTGAAAAGGGTCCGGTCGGAAACGGAGTAATACACGTTGCTGCCAGATTTCCGGCCGACGACAATATTGCGCACTCGTAGAATCGCAAGCTGCTGAGAGACGTTCGCTTGTTCAATTTGCAGAGCTTCGCTGAGCTCATTCACGCCTTTCTCGCCGTCGCGAAGGCAGTCGAGGATCCGAATTCGGATAGGGTGCGCGAGGGCCTTGAAAAACTCCGCTTTGAAGTTGGCAAGCTGCTGTGGCATGAGATTCCTCTGTACCTACATACTCTAATCTGCGAATATTACTATGTCAAGTAGCTTAATGGTTTGGCGCACGAGGTTGTCTAGCCACACAACAGGGCCTAGCCAAGGGGCTCAACGAAGAAGCGGTTCACTACCGACGATGGCGCTGCGGGCAACGGGAGATGGCTATGTCTGACGAGCCCAAGTTCTCTTTCTTTCGCCTTTCAATCAAGCCCATATCTTCGAGGAATGGAAATGGCAGCAAGTCGCATTTGATATCGCCTACCGATACTGCGCCTGGCGAAGGACGGAAGGCCAACCTTAAGCGAGTGTTCTTTTTTTCGGGAGTTGCAATTCTACTTATCCTGGCAAATCAGCTGGGCCACGTTAAAAAAGATGATTCTGATTCAAACTCCTCCGCAGCTTCTGTAGCAGGCGTCAAGTTGGCTCTCTACACCCAAGAGCACCCCGAGAATCAGATTGGCGTGGTCGTCCGTTTCCGACTTAGTAATATGGAAAATCATCCTGTCTTTTACCCCGTGCGTCCCGGGACAGATGTTCCGGTCGGACAGATTGTCGCGCGAACGTCTCCATCATCGGAGTGGATGACTCTATCCGCTACCTCGCAACAGCAAGGGTCTGCTGGCCCGGAATTTATCGACCACAACCTTGCATGGATTGAGATGCCGCCGGGGGGATGGGTCGATGGCCAGTTTTCTGATCCTGGGGAGTCGGCCAGGGACCACGCGTATGCGATCTACCTGAAGCCAGAGCAAACCGCCGCCGCAGTTCGGAATACGTCACAACCGTATCACTTCGATCGCAATTAGTCTGAAGATTGCACCGAGGCTTGCTTTTGTTCTGGCATTCATCATTTCGTTTTCTCTACTTTCTGGTCGCCCGGAGAGACTTGCGTTTTTCAAATGATTCTGTGAGAACTCAATTCCCGTCCTCTTCCCCAGGCCCCTTCTCCTGCTAGGAGATGCAAGAACACTTTTATGAAACGGAAACTGTGCCCAAATAAAATTGTGCCATCTTAAGGGTTCATCCCAGAACTTGGGAACAACTTGGGAACAAACACTGCCGAATACCGTGTAAAACCGTGATGCGTGACATAGGAAAATGCTAGACGAGCCAACTACTTAGCGTTTCTGCTCTTACCTTCTAAGCAGAGGGTCGGGGGTTCGAATCCCTCCGGGCGCGCCATCCACTCGAATGTCTCTGGACTCAGCGACTTACTGGTTGTCTTTCTTGAGGCGTTTCAGGGCGCGATGCCGCAACTTGCCAAGCTGTCGATTTAAGAGATTGTCGCGGTCGAGGAAAGAAAATACGGGAGAGCGGCGCTTTTCCACTCGACTTCTTGCGCGCTTCAGGCGCTCATCATTGTGGAAAAGTTCCATGGCTGCATCCAGCGTGTCGATCGCTTTGGTGCGCCGATCGGCCGCGGCATACACTTCCGCCAGATTGAGATGGAACTGGGCCTCACTGCGTTTGAGTTGCACCGCGATTTCGCAAAGCTCTGAGGCTTGATCCCACTTGCGTTCCGCACGGGCAATGGATAGTCCGAGAAATGAAAGGTAGTACGGATTGCGCTTCTCGCATTCAAAAGCGCGCCGCAAACGCACGAGCGCCTTTTGGGGGTACCCGTTCCTGAGCAGCTCGATGCCTTCCTTGAAGTCGGCGACCGGATCAGGTTCCGTCGGGCTTTTTACTTTTTCGGCCATTCAAATTAACCGCTGTATTGGAAGCCAAGAACGTCAATCAATCACCACTTTATAGAGTCCCCCTGCGCGAAGTCTACTGTACTAATGGACAGTGTGGCTTAAAAGGCGACCAAGGCAGCGCCGTTCGTCGAGCGCGCCGATTGGGAATGACACTATCCGCGTGGTTGCGAGGCCTGTCGTGTTGTTCTGCTCTCCAGTTAGGCGCCACCCAACGTGACGCTCCGAAGCGCGAGGTGATAGTGTATAGTTTTTGAAGCGTTATCTGGACGTGAGGCAGCTGCGCTTCGCGCCTTTCGAGATCGGCAAGCAACAACTGAAAGGAATTTCGATGTCCTCGAAATTTCGCGTCGGAATTCTCGGCGCGACCGGGACGGTAGGCCAGCGGTTTATCCAGATGCTGGCACGCCACCCCCAATTTGAAGTTACTGCCGCCGCAGCATCGGACCGCTCGGAGGGCAAAACCTACGCTGAGGCATGTACCTGGAGGCTCGCGGAAGAAATGCCCGCATCTGCTCGAAAGCTTCGTGTGCAGGCGCCTCGGCCGCCGCTCGATTGCGACCTGATCTTTTCGAGCCTGCCCGCAGAGATGGCGCAAAGCGTGGAGGAAGATTTCGCCCGGGCGGGTTATCCGGTGATCAGCAATTCTTCTGCGTGCCGTATGCAGAAAGATGTGCCCCTGCTCATTCCGGAAGTCAACCACGACCACTTGCGATTGATCGAAGTGCAGCGAGCCACCCGCGGATTCCGGCCGGGTGGATTCATCGTTACAAATCCCAACTGCTCGACCGTGATGCTCGCACTCGCGCTAGCCCCGTTGCACAAACACTTCGGTATAACCGCAGTCGTAGTCACCACGATGCAGGCCCTTTCGGGGGCCGGGTATCCCGGCGTGTCCTCGCTCGACTCGACCGACAACGTGCTGCCCTACATCCAAAACGAAGAAGAAAAGATCGAACGCGAAACGCTGAAAATCCTGGGACGGATGAACGCGGACGAAATCGAATCGGCACACTTTCCGGTAAGTGCGCAGTGCCATCGCGTGAATGTCTCCGATGGACACATGGGCGCTGTGCGCGTGAAGCTCGCGCGCCCGGCGCGTGTGGAAGAGGTTTGCGAGGCCTTTGTCTCGTTCACTTCGCTGCCGCAGGAATTGGGATTGCACACAGCCCCTGAAAGGCCGTTGATCGTGCGCGACGAGCCCGACAGGCCCCAGCCGCGACTCGACCGCGACGCGGGCGGTGGTATGAGCGTCACGATAGGACGGATCATGCCCGACCGCGTGCTCGATTATCGTTTTGTCGCGCTGAGCCACAACACAATCCGCGGCGCCGCGGGCGCGGCCATCCTGAATGCCGAACTGCTCGCCGCCAAGGGACACCTCGAATTGCTTCGGGCTAGGACCGCGTGAAATGAAAAAGACCTTGCGCGTGATGAAGTTCGGTGGCACGTCTGTTGGAGACGCCGCTTGCATTGCGCGCGCCGCCCAGATTGTCGCCAAGGATGCCCGGGATAGTGCGGTCGTTGTAGTGGTTTCGGCTATGGCCGGAGTCACCAATCGCTTGATCGAAGCCGCGACGCGGGCTGAGGCAGGCGATCGTGAAAAAAGCGCCGACATTTTGAACACGTTGCGCGGCCAGCACAAATCCGCACTCCAGGCGCTCGTCGGGCGACCTGAGCCGCGGGCCGCCATCGCCGACCGGTTGACGACCGTTCTTACCGAGGGCCAGCGTCTTTGCGATGGCGCAGCATTGCTTCGAGAGTTGACGCCGCGCACGCTCGATTCGATCTCCAGCATCGGAGAAAAGCTTTCGGCTCCGCTCGTTGCCGGTGCACTTGCCGAGCTCGGAGTTCCAAGCGAGGCGGTGAGCGCGACCGAATTAATTGTGACCGATCCCTATCACGGCCGCGCAGAACCCCACATGGATTTAACGCGAGAACGGTCCGTCGCACGCCTAGGGCCGCTGATCGAGCGGGGAATCGTTCCGGTGGTAACTGGTTTTATCGGTGCAACTCCGGAGGGAGTGCTCACGACGCTTGGTCGCGGGGGCTCGGATTACTCAGCGACGATCCTGGGGGCGGTTTTGGGCGCGGACGAAATTATTGTATGGACGGACGTGGACGGCGTCCTGACGGCCGACCCGCGGCTGGTTCCTGGCGCGCGCACGATTCCGGAAATTTCCTACCGTGAAGCCGCCGAGCTCGCCTACTTCGGTGCCAAGGTGCTCCATCCGAAAACGCTGCGCGCCGTTATGGACGCGGGAATTCCCGTGTGGATACGAAATAGCTTCGCCCACGAGCGGCCTGGGACGAAAATCACGCGCGAGGGGCGCAGCATCGGCGGAGGAGTGAAGGCGCTGACGGCGATCAGCGAGGTGGCGCTCATCACCGTGGGAGGCCCCGGAATTGTCGGCGTGCCGGACGTGCTGGCGCGAACGTTTTCCACTACGGCCGAGATGCGCGCGAACGTTCTCCTGATTTCGCAATCGTCTTCGCAGAACGACATCTGTTTCATCGTTTCCTCAGAGGATGCCAAAGCCACGGCCGACGCGTTGCGCCAGGAGTTCGCGCAGGACCTGGCGCATCAAACGGTGGAGCACATCACTCTCGATCCGAACATCGCGATCGTGGCCGTGGTGGGAGAAAACATGCGCGGCATTCCCGGTGTCGCCGGCCGGACGTTCAGCGTGCTCGGCCGCGAAGGTGTGAATATCATTGCCATCGCCCAAGGATCCTCCGAGTGCAATATTTCCTTTGTGGTCGAGCGGAAGTCCATGAAGGCCGCGCTCGAAGCCACGCACCACGAGTTCGCCCTAGGCGGCGCCGTTCCCCAATCAATGAAAACAAGCTCTCCATGATGGACCAAGAGAACGCGAAGGCTGCGCAGAGGGCGAGCGAAAATGCCGTCCAGCGCTGCATCGCGCCTGCGTGCGGAGCCCTCTACGGGATTCGCGAGCGCGTTTACGTGTGCGCCCGTTGCAATGGGCCGCTCGAAATCGAGTGCGGCCTCGCATCGCCGGGAGAAGCGGCAGCCCTCCCGCAAAAGTGGGACGCTCGATTGGCTTCGCGAGACGCACGCGACCGCAGCGGCGTGTGGCGCTATCGAGAGTTGCTTCCTTTCGAGGAGGGCGTGCCCATCGTAACGCTTGCGGAAGGGAACACGCCGGTGTACGACGCCCCGCGCTCGTCGCAATACTGTGGCTTACAGGCGCTGCGCCTCAAGCATCAGGGATGCAATCCGACGGGCTCGTTCAAAGACACCGGGATGACGACTGCCGTCACGCAGGCGGTTCTGCTTGGTGTGCGCACCGTGGCCTGCGCGAGCACGGGAAACACGGCGGCGAGCCTCTCTGCATATGCGGCTCGGGCGGGTTTGCAGTGCGCCATTCTCATCCCGCGCGGTCAGATCACCGCCGCGAAACTCGCACAGAGCATGGATTACGGCGCGGTGATTTGCGAGATCGAGGGCAATTTCGACGATTGCATGCGCTTGATGCGAGAGCTGGCCGACGATCCCTCAATTTACGTGGCGAACTCGATCAATCCATTTCGCATCGAGGGGCAAAAGACGGTTGCGTTCGAGCTGATGCAGCAATGCCAATGGCGAGTGCCGGACCAAATTGTCGTTCCCGGGGGAAATATGGGCAACAGCTCGGCGCTCGGAAAAGGATTCGGAGAGCTCCGCAAGCTCGGGCTGATCGAGCGCTTGCCAAAGATCAGCATCGTGCAGGCGGAAGGCGCTGCACCCCTGGCGCGGCTCTTCGCAGGCCTCGACTGCGCTCGCGGCGCCGCGCCTCTTCCGAATTCGCTCCTTCCTGTCGAGAATCCCCAGACGCTCGCGACGGCGATCAAAATCGGTTCACCGGTTTCGTGGGAAAAAGCATTGCGAGTCGTTTTGGAGTCCGGCGGGCAAATCCTGACCGTAAGCGAGCAGCAAATTGCCGACGCCAAAGCCATGATCGGTCGCGACGGAATCGGCTGCGAGCCCGCGTCGGCAACGACGGTCGCGGGCATCCGCAAATTGGTTGCGACCGGACATATCCGGCGGGAAGAATCTGTGGTTGCCGTGCTCACGGGACATGTCTTGAAGGACCCCGATTACGTGAGCCAATATCATCGCGGGACGCTGCCGCTCGGTTCTGCGACGCACGGAGCGGACGCAACGCAGCCGGGCCCCGGAGCATTTCGAAACCCTCCGCGGCAAGTCGCCGCGACGAAAAGCGCCATCCTGGAATGTCTACACCGCAAGAGTTAGAGCGATGACCTCCGCGCGCCGAAACTCGTTTGAAGTTCGCGTCCCGGCCTCGACGGCGAACCTTGGCGCAGGCTTTGATTGTCTTGGCATCGCTCTCAATCTGCATTTGACCGTGCGGGCGACCGTGCTGTCCTCACCCGGCGCGCGCACGCAAGTACGCATCCGGGGCGTAAGCGGCAGCTCGCGGCTTCCCTCGACCCCCGAAAAGAATCTGATCCTCCGCGCCATGCGGCATACGGCAGAGCGCGAGCGCCTCCGCCTGCCTCCTGTCCGGCTGGCCGTCCAAAACCAAATCCCCGTGTCCGGCGGCCTGGGTAGCAGCGCGGCGGCCATCGTTGCCGGGATTGTCCTCGGCTTCGCCGTGTGCGGCCAAAAGATTTCAGAGAACGCAGCGCTCCGCTACGGCGCGGAAATCGAACAGCACGCCGACAATATCGGAGCCGCGTATTTGGGCGGATTCGTCTTGACGCTGGTTCGCTCGGACGGAAGCGTCGCGGCGATTCGCATGCGTTGGCCGAAGGAAGTTCGCGCGGTCGTGGTCACGCCGGTCCTGCCGCTCGAAACCTCGAAATCGAGAGCGGTGCTTCCAAAGACAGTGGAGCGAACCGACGCGGTCCACAACTTGCAGAGAGCAGCGCTTCTCGTCGCGGCCCTCGGGGAGCGGCGCTACGACCTCATTTGGGACGCCATGCAGGACCGGCTGCACCAGCCGTATCGCCAGAAACTCATCCCGGGATTGGTGGATATTCTGGCGATGCCACGCATGCCCGGCTTGCTCGGCGTTGCTCTGAGCGGTGCGGGACCCAGTGTGGTCGCGCTCGCAACCGGCCAATTCGATGAAATCGGGAATGCGATCGCGGAGCAGTTTCGCCGAAACAAACTGGCTGCCGAGATTCGCTGCCTCACGGTTGCCGAGGACGGATTCAAAATGAAAGAGAAGTCTTCTGCTCGCAGATGACGGGTAGTCGAAAGAAACGCAGTCAGTCCGGCCGAAATATCATCTTCTTCTTCCCTGCAAGTTTCCCGGTATAGAGAGCCATTCCCACGGCGGCATGCATGCCCAGTCGCTCGAGTGCAAGGACTTCGCGGCGGCTGCGAATTCCCCCCGCGGCTGTAACTGGCAATGACGTTGCTCGCCGGAGCCTTTTGAACCACGCAAGATTCGTTCCTTTCATCGTGCCTTCGTTGTCCACGTAGGTGGAAAGAAACTCCGAGCAGAAAGGCTCAAGCTCCGGAATCACATCCTCCGGCCGTAGCGCAAGGCGGCGCCTCCACCCATGCACGACGATTTTTCCGCCCTTGGTGTCCAACGCAAGAATCACTCGCTTTCGGCCGGCCCGCGCGGCCAGCTTACCGAGAAAATGGCGGGAGACTTCGCCGTCGCGAAACGCGGCGCTTCCCACGATGATTTTCTCTGCGCCCCAGGAAAGGATTTTCTGCGCGCGAGCGACGGTCCGGATTCCGCCGCCCACGCGCACTTTGTTGTTCGCGCGCCGGCACAGGAGCTTGATCCAGCGGCCATTCGATCCCGTTCGCAGTGCGGCATCGAGGTCAATCACGTGGAGGATGGGGTAGTCCCGGAATTGTTCGAGCAATCCGAGCACATCGTCCACTGAAACAGCAAGCCGCCGACCGCGAATCAACTGCACCGCTTTGCCGCCTTGCAAATCGATGCAAGGAATAATCATCGGCTCAGCCGAACTGGAATCCCGTGTTCCGCGAGAAAACTCTTGAGCGCATGAATCGAATGTGTCTCCGTGTGAAAGATCGAGGCGGCGAGAGCAGCCTCAGCCCGTCCTTCGGCAAACACGGCTAGGAAATCCTCGAACGTCTTCGCGCCTCCGGAGGCAATCACAGGCACAGTCACTGCGTCCGAAATCACAGAGGTGAGACGGCAGTCAAACCCGCTGCAGGTTCCATCGCGGTCAATCGAGGTGAGCAGAATTTCTCCCGCGCCGCGCGCGATTCCTTCCTTCGCCCACGCGACGGCATCTATTCCAGTCGAGTCACGCCCGCCGCGAATGAACACTTCGAAGGAGGAAGCTGTGCGTCGGACGTCCATCGAGAGCACGATCGCTTGCGAGCCGAATTGCCCCGCGAGCTCGGAGATGAGTCCCGGACGCTCGACCGCGGCGGTATTGACGGTCACTTTGTCGGCTCCCGCGCGCAGGACCGCCTGGCCATCCTCCAGCCTGCGGATTCCGCCGCCGGCCGTCAGGGGTATGCTCAATTGTTCCGCCACTCTGCGAATTGTTTCGAGAAACGTAGCCTGGCCATCGCGCGATGCGGCGATATCGAGGACGATCAGTTCATCGGCCCCTTCGCGATTGTAGCGAGCTGCCAGGTCGGCTGGATCTCCCATATCGCGCAAGCCTTTGAACTCGATCCCTTTCACCACCCGCCCGCCGTCCACGTCGAGACAGGGAATGATCCGTCGCGCGAGCGTCATGACACGGACTCGAGAAAGTTGCGCAGGACTTGCGCGCCTGCTTCGCCGGATTTTTCGGGGTGAAATTGCGCGGCCATCAGATTTTCGCGTTCGATCACGGCAGCGAACGGCACGCCGTGGTTGCAGACAGCCACCGTGTGCGTCCCCGCGGCGGGCGCAGCGAAGGAATGGGCGAAGTAGAAGTAGGCATCTTCCGCGATTCCGTCGAGAAGTCGGCTCGGCTGGATTTGCTCGACCTGATTCCAGCCGATATGCGGCGACTTCACATTTTTCGGCAGCGCGCGAACTTCTCCCGGAATGAAATCGAGGCCACGCGCTCCGGGAGCTTCCTCGCTCGATGCGAACATGGCTTGCAGCCCGAGGCAAATCCCAAGGATGGGCACGCCGGAGTCGCAGGCAGCGCGAAGAGAGGGATGAAGCCCCTTTTCCTGAAGTCCCGCCACGAAAGCAGCAAAATGTCCCACGCCGGGGAGAACAATCGCCCGCGCGGCCGCTACCTGTTCCGGCAAAGTGGCCCGCTCGCAATCGGCGCCGAGGCTTGCAAGGGCGCGCTCGACCGAGGGGAGATTGCCCGCACCGTAATCGATAATCGAAATCTTCACAGCAATTCTTTTGTTGACGGCAGAACCCGCCGAAGCTGGCGGTCACGCGTGACGGCGAAACGAAGCGCTCGCGCGAAGGCCTTGAACATGACTTCCACTTGATGGTGCGAAGAGCGGCCGTACAGGAAGCGCAAGTGAACGTTGGCCGCAGCGGCTTGAGCGAATGCTTGAAAGAAATCTTCGAGCAGTTCGGTTTGGAAATCGCCCACGCGCCGTGCGATCGGCCGCCACTTGCAAACAAAATGCGCCCGGCCCGAAAAATCGATTGCCGCGGCAGCAAGCGATTCATCCATGGGCATGAGAAAATAACCCGCGCGGAGAATCCCGCGCTTCGACCCGAGCGCTTGCTTCACGGCTTCGCCCAACGCGATCCCGGCATCTTCGACCGTGTGGTGTTGGTCCACATCGAGGTCGCCGCGCGCCACAAGCTCGAGATCCAGCGCACCGTGGCGCGTGATCTGTTCGAGCATGTGATCGAAAAAGCGGATCCCCGTGTCAATGCGGGCTTTTCCGCGACCGTCCAGATTCAAACGCACGGAAATGTCCGTTTCCTTCGTGGTTCTTCGCAGCTTTGCTTTTCTCACAGGATTTCTTCCAGTTGACGCAAGAGCTGGCGCGTCTGCGAAACCGTTCCGACGGTGATCCGGGCGTAGCCCGCGCCGCCGAAATCGGACGAGCGGTCGCGGATCAGAATTTCTCGCCGCGCGAGGGCGGAAACGATTTCCTTCATCCGGTCACCGAGGTTTACAAGGATGAAATTTCCCGCGCTCGGAAAATGTTGAATGTGTAAACGGGCGAGACCGCGCTCGAGATTTTTTCGGCTACTGCGAACTTCACTGACAGTTTTCCGGAGGAATGCTCGATCCCGGACGGCCGCTTCGGCCGCTACCAGCGCCGCGACGTTTACTGGATAAGGGGACTCCGCCTTTCTCAACGCCGCCGCAACATCTTGGTGAGCAAAGAGGCAGCCGAGACGCAATCCGGCCAGGCCGGCCGCTTTCGAGAATGTGCGCGTGACCACCAAATTTTTGAAGCGCCGAATCCACGGAAGCACCGTCACTCCGCAAAATTCAAAATAGGCTTCGTCCACGACGAAAAGTGTATTCCGCGCCGCTTTCACAATCCGTCTCAGTTCACGAAGCGACAACGCGTTTCCTGTGGGGCTATTGGGGTTGGCCAGAAAGAACACGCGCGGCGAAGAGCGAAGGGCTGCCAACACCTCCTTCATTGGAAATTGCAGCGCGGCGTCATAGCGAAGCGCGCGGATGCGCGTTCCCGCGATCTCGGAATAGAAGCGGTACATGGCAAAGGTGGGCTCGACAATTAAAACCGTGTCCCGGGGTTCGACAAATGTGTTCACGACGAGATTCAGCGCTTCATCAGTTCCATTGGTAAGCAAAAGCCTTTCTGGCCGCACTCCGAAATATTGCGCAATTTTACGGCGCACCGTTTCCTGCTCCGGGTAGATGGAAACCGATGCCGTGCCGAGTTTTCGCAAGGCCCTGAGTACGGCCGGAGAACAACCGAATGGGTTCTCGTTGAAATCCAGGCGCACCTTGTCGAGCCGGCCGCCCAGTGGCGGATTGTAAGGGCGCATCCCCGCGACAGCGCGACGTACGGGCACACTGGTTCTCATTTCCGCACCTCGACAGCCCGGCCGTGCGCCACAAGGCCCTCCGCTTTCGCAAACTCCTCCACGACGGGAGCAAGGCGGCGCAGTCCTGATCGGGAGACCTGTTGCACGCTGATGCATTTGACGAAATCGGTCACGGACAGGCCTCCTCGTGTACGTGCGATACCGCCAGTGGGCAAAACGTGATTTGTGCCGCTCGCGTAATCCCCGGCCGGCTGCGCGCTCCAGTCCCCCAAGAAAATGCTGCCCGCAGAGTCCAGGCGTTTGAGAATCCCGTTCGCTCGTCCCGGCAAACTCAAATGTTCCGGCGCAAAGAGATTCACAAAATGGATCGCGGCCGTGAGATCGCGAGCAATCAACACCGCGCTGTTTCTTCGAGACGAGCGCCATGCGGGATTCGATGGAAGCAATTGACGCAATTGCAGGCCAATCTCCCGGGCGACGGCATCGCCGAGGCGCTGCGAGGGCGTGACGAACAACGCGATGGCATCCGGATCGTGCTCCGCCTGAGCGATCATGTCGGCCGCGATAAAGCGCGGATTTCCTCCCGTCGCAAGGACTACCGCTTCCGTGGGGCCTGCGAGAAGGTCAATCGCGCAATCCGCGCTGACGATACTTTTCGCCGCGGTGACGTAGCGATTGCCCGGCCCAAATATCTTGTCCACGCGAGATATTGAGCGAGTCCCGTACGCAAGAGCGGCAATCGCCTGCGCGCCGCCGACGCGAGCGATGGACTCGACTCCCAGTCTTTCGGCCGTGGCAAGGAGCGCCGGGCTTGGTTGTGGGCTTGCAACAACGATCCTTCGGACGCCGGCTTCTTGCGCCGAGATGACGGTCATCAAGACTGTGGATGCGAGAGAGAATCGGCCGCCGGGGATGTAGCAACCTACCGCTTCGATCGGACGTACGCGCTGCCCCACACTCACGCCCGGTTCCACCTGGACGGTCCAATCCTGCGGCTTCTGGCGACGCGCAACCGTGCGAATGTTGCGCGCGGCGTGGTCCACGGCGTTGAGAAATTCGCGCGAAACATGCCGCCGTGCCTCTCGCAGCTCCTTCCGCGAGATCCAGACATTCTCACTGTCGAGCGCGAGCCGATCCAGGCGGAGAGTCCAGGAAAATAGCGCGGCATCCCCACGGCGTCGCACGTCATTAACGATGCGCGAAGCGATGCGCTCCGCCGTGCGGTCCCGGGCATGGCGAGCCCTGAGCCATTTTTCCTGCGTCGTCGGAGTGAGCCGAAGAATGCGCATCAGAGCACGATTTTGTTCAAGGGATATTCCACGATTCCCTCGGCCCGCGCCGATTTGAGTTTCGGAATCAGTTGCCTCACCGTTCTCTCCTCCACGATGGTGTTGATCGCTACCCAATCCGGATCACTCAGCTGGGCGATGGTCGGGTTTCGCAGTGCGGGCAGGGCGGCGAGCACCGCCGGAAGGTCTCCGCGGCGCACATTCAGCATCAGGCCGACGCGCGTATAAGCCTGGATCGCGCCAGCGAGCAGCAGCGCCATGTTTTCTAGCTTTTCATGTTTCCAGGGGTCGTCCCAAGAGGCGCGATTCGATATCAACCAGGGAGCGGATTCGAGCAGCGTCTCGACGATTCGAAGATGATTGGCGCGCAAGGACGCACCCGTTTCCGTCACTTCCACGATGGCGTCGGCGAGTTGTGGAACTTTGACTTCGGTTGCGCCCCAGGAAAATTCAACGCGAGCGTGAACTCCGTGCCGTTCCAAATATTTTTCTGTCAATCCCACCGCCTCGGTCGCGATCATCTTTCCTTCGAGATCCTTTACGTTTTGAATCTTCGAATCCTCGGCAACCGCCAGGACCCAACGCACGCGGCCGAGACTGGTTTTTGAGTACACGAGCTCCGCTACTTCCTTCACCTCCGCGCTCGTTTCCAGGATCCAATCCTTGCCTGTCAGGCCGGCATCGAGCGCCCCGCTCTCGACGTAGCGCGGCATCTCCTGTGCGCGGACCAGCATGCATTCGATCTCGGGATCATCGATGCTGGGAAAATAACTTCGCGAACTCACCCCGATGCGCCAGCCGGCTCGCGCGAATAGCTCAACCGTAGATTCCTGCAGGCTCCCTTTCGGAATGCCCAATTTGAGTAGGTTCATTTTTGCCTTTTCTCCCCCATTGTGCCCTTTGGGGCGAGCGTCCGTTCGGCAATCACCAGGACCGCACCGTCCGGCTCCAGCCGCCGGAAAAAGCAGCTCCGGTAGCCCTCGTGGCACACGGCTGACCCTGCCAGTTCGACCCGGACCAGCAGAGCGTCCTGGTCGCAGTCCACGCGCAATTCGCGCAGGAGTAGCCGCTGGCCGCTTGTTTCGCCTTTGGTCCACAGTTTTTTCCGGGAGCGGCTGTAGAAGGTCACGTTCCCTGTCTGGGTCGTTATCGCCAGTGCTTCCCGATTCATGAAACCCAGCATGAGCACTTCACCGGTCGAGGCATCCTGCACCACGGCCGGGAGGAGGCCATTTTCTTTTTCGAAGTCGAGCTCCACGTTGTCTCCTGAAAAACAAAAAGCCCGCCGGCACATTCGGTGCCGGCGGGCTGATGAGTCCAGCTGTGAATTACAAGCTAGCCACACCGCCGCGGGCACGGTTTCGTGTGGTGACGATGGTGGCGATGTGCCCGCAGTTGCATAGCTTGCCCGAAGGTAAGGCAGGGAAAGCTTTTTGTCAAGCTGTGTAACGCCACGGGAGAGCCACCGGCCGCTCTTCCCCCATCGCAGGGGTCCTTTTTGGAAACGAAAGGGAGATGTCCTCGAATTTTGAGTAGACAGCCGCACCCCTCCTCAGTCAAATTAAGGGGGGCAGGACTGGGGCGGTGGGCCCTCTTGGGGGGATTAGGCGATGCGACGCATAATATTTCTTTTGGGGATGGCTTTAGTCGTCACATCCGGTGCCGTTGCGCAGACGAATTCCGCCACTCCCTTGCTCCTGACCACTTCCAGCCTTGCGCCAACATTCGGCGGGCCGTCTGTAAATCTGCCCAGCCCACTTCTCGCGCCCGGCTCGGTTTCTTCTACTGGACTTGCCCCCAGCCCGGCACCCGTTCCCCAAGTGGGAGTGCAGGCAATCTACGAAACCTACGCATGGCAGGCATATTTTGGCTACACCTTCTTTCGCTTCTTCGAGGTTCCCCACGTCACTCCGACCGTGAACGGCTTCAACTATTCGATGGCGTATTATTTCAAAGACTGGATTGGCGCGGACGGCGAGATGATGGCGACCTGGGGTGGCCAGTGCAAACACTTTCTTTACGGGGCTGGAGGCCCTCGGTTCCGATGGTCCTTGCCGCGCGGGCTTGAAATCTGGGGGCACGCCCTCCTTGGATACGCGGACTTCCTTCCGCAGACGGCGAACGGCGGAAAGACTGCTTTTGCCTACACGCTCGGAGGCGGCCTCGACGTCAACGCGCATCACCAGCGTTTCGCGTATCGAATTCAGGTGGACGCGCTCGGGTCACGCTTCTTCGACACCTACCAGTTCAGCCCGAAAGTCTCCGCTGGAATCGTCTTTAAGTTCTAGCGAATCCGGCGCGTACCACCATCTTCTTTTTATTTATTTTTCTGGCTTGAGGACTGCGAGCTTCCGCTGCTCAAATCCTGCACTTCATTCCACCATTGCATGACCGCCTCGCCGTTGAACTCGTTGCATCGTGAACGCAATCGGGATGCAAGCGAAGCACACAATCGCCAGATAGCGGAAGTCATCCACATAGGACCACAGCTGCGCCTGCTGCGTCAGACTCAAATCCACTAGCCTTTCAGCTCGGGTTGCCGCCGTGACGGGATCGGTGTGGGCCGCCATGGCTTGCGTGAGTTGGTGAAGGCGCTGCTGCATTGTGACTGCTCCCACGGAGATCCAATGTGCCAATTCTGCCCGGTGAATTTGCTCGTGGCGTGAGACGATTGTGTTCACCACGGAAATTCCGATGCTTCCTCCGACATTGCGCAGGAGATTATAAAGCCCCGCCGCATTGCCAATTTGCTCGTTGCGCAGCGTGCCCATCGCAATGGTAGCCAGCGGCACAAAAATGAATCCGATGAAGAACCCGCTGATAATGATGGCCCAGAACAGGGAGTACGGACCAAGCTCCAGGTTCAACCTCCCGAGCCATAGGCTGCAGATCCCCACTCCCAGAAAGCCCGTGGCAATAAGCCAGCGATTGTCGAGCCGCGCCGTGAGGACTCCCACGAGTGGCATCGCAATGATGGCGCCCACGCCCCGCGGGCTGACGGCCAAGCCCGCCGAAAACGCCGTGTAGCCGAGCAACGTTTGATAGAAAAGTGGCAGGAGAGTTACGACGCCATAAACGACCGCCCCGAACAGCCCGATCAAGATGCAGCCGACGCGGAAATTCCGGTCTTTGAAAATCCGAAGATTCGCCAACGGCTTGTCGTGCGTCAGCTCGCGAATGAGGAAAGCCACGAAGGAAATCGCCAGGACGACGGCGGCCCATCGAATCCACGTGGCGCCGAACCAATCGTCCTCCTGCCCTTTGTCGAGGATGATCTGCAACGCCCCGAGCCACAAGGCGAGCAACCCCAGGCCAATCGCGTCCAATCTGCCCGGTTTCGCGTTGCGGATATACGGTGGGTCTGTGACGAATCGCGAAATGAGAATTACGGCGAGGATGCCGATGGGGATATTGATGTAGAAAGACCAGCGCCACGTGTAGGTTTGCGTGAGCCACCCGCCGAGCGTCGGACCCAGAACCGGAGCGACCACGACTCCCAAACCGTACATCGCCATGGCCTGGCCGCGCTTCTCGGGCGGAAAGGTTTCGAGAAGGATCGAATTCGCGAGGGGTTGCAAAGCGCCTCCGCCGGCGCCCTGCATCGCGCGCGAAATCAGGATCATGGTGAGACTCGTGGCGGCTCCGCACAGAAAAGAAGAGACCGTGAAGATGATGATGCAAGTAATCAGGAAACGTTTTCGTCCGAAGCGCAGGGAGAACCAGCCACTGGCGGGGAGAATGACCGCGTTCGCGACGAGGTAGCTCGTCAGTACCCATGTGGCTTCATCCGTGGTCGCGGAAAGGCTCCCGGCGATATACGGAAGCGATACGGCGGCGATCGAAGTGTCGAGCACCTCCATGAAGGTCGCGAGCATGACGGCAATCGCGACAATCCACGGATTGACATAAGCGCTGGGCGCCTCAAGAAAATTTGCCGCAACGCTGCTCGAAATAGCTCCTTCACTGCTGCTCACGGTCCGGTCTTTTTCTCCTCGATTCCGGTGGATTTGCTGGTTTCGCGCGCACGCGGATTCGCTCTCAGCGCTTGATTCACTTGCGAACGCTATCCATGTAAAGATTCTGCTGGCAGTCTATTCGACTCAAATTGTTTCGAGACACGAAGAGACGACTGCGGGTCGAGCGCCAATCTTGTTTCCTCACTCGGGGCATGATAGACCTTATCAGGGAGCGGTTTTTATGGATTCTGCGTCGCGCCCGAATTGGGAATCGCGGGAAACTGACATAGCCAAGCCTCAAACGTCGGAAGAACTGGACATCGTTGACGAGGCCTCGCAAGAGTCATTTCCGGCAAGTGATTCTCCTTCCTGGACGTCCGGCTACCGCAAGAGCAGGCCCGCCCGGGCTGCCGCAAGATAATTTTTGTCACCGGATACATGCTTCCGACATCCAATGCCTCAGGTGGTTGGCGCCGCAGTTCTTCTGCGTGCCTGTGGTCTGCTCATGGCAACGCTCACGGAGGCAATAATGAGGGCAGGAATGAACGGAACGAAAATCGTCTTGCAGGTCGGTAGCGAGCTTCGAATCAAGAACAACGGTGATATTGTGATCGGCAACCCGGAACTCGAATTGGTAGGGGATGACAACGCTGCGGATGCCGTCTTCATGTATCGCTTCGACCCACTAGCGGGCGTCCACACTCTCCGCTTGGTCGATCCGCTGGCGAATCACAAGCATTTGAAAAATCACCGGCGCAACGATTGATCCTGTTGTTCGGTCTGAATACCTCAGCTTCGAATCAACTTCAGGGAGGTTCTGCTCATGCATCTATTTGACGAGCTGGAAATCCGCGATGTGACGCTGCGCAATCGCATCGTTGTCTCGCCCATGTGCCAGTATTCGAGCATGGACGGTTTTGCCACCGATTGGCACCTGGTCCACCTCGGGAGCCGGGCGGTTGGTGGAGCAGCTCTGGTTTTCACGGAGGCTTCGGCTGTCTCGCCCGAGGGTCGCATCAGTCCGCAGGACTTGGGGATATATAAGGACGAACATATCGAGATGCTCGCGCGCATCACTCGATTTATTCGTAGCCAGGGCGCCCTTGCCGGAGTTCAGCTCGCACACGCCGGCCGCAAAGGGAGCACTTACCGTCCTTGGGAAAAGTCGGGGTCGGTCCCGGCATCCGAAGGCGGCTGGAAGGCAGTCGCGCCCAGTGCGGTCTCGTTTGAAGGGTACGCAACTCCCGTGGCGCTCGATGAACGGGGAATTCAAGCCGTCGTGAAATCGTTTGCCGCCGCGGCGCGCCGCGCTTGCGAGGCAGGTTTCCAGGTGATCGAGATTCATTCCGCGCACGGCTACTTGCTTCACGAGTTTCTCTCGCCCATTTCGAACAAGCGCACCGACTCTCATGGCGGATCGTTCGAGAATCGCACGCGCCTTTTGCGCGAGGTCATCGCGGCTGTCCGCAAGGTCTGGCCGGAAGGCTATCCGCTCTGGGTCCGCATCTCCGCGACGGATTGGATCGAAGGCGGATGGGACCTCGATCAATCCATCGAGCTGGCAGAGCAGATCGGCGCACTCGGCGCAGACCTCGTGGATTGTTCGTCTGGTGGAATTGCGCCGGGGGCAAAGATTCCCGTCCGCGCGGGCTACCAGGTCCCGTTCGCTGATGAAATCCGGCGCAAAGCTGGAATCCTGACCGGCGCAGTAGGCATGATCACCACCGCGACCGAAGGGGACGCAATTCTTCGAGAGGAAAAAGCGGACGTTATCTTGCTCGCCCGCGAATTCCTGCGGCAGCCCTATTGGCCTTTGCGCGTGGCGCGCGAGTTGGGATTTCCGGTTCCGTGGCCCGTGCAGTATCTTCGCGCTGCATCCGATGGCACTCCCGCTCGGGAACCAGTGAATTTGCCGGATCTGAAACGCTGCATGTCCGAACACCACGCCATTCCGGAGTCGTAGGCGCATTGGGGTCCAGCGAAGGTTTTGCAGTCTCGAGCCGCAGGCAGGTTCGCGTCGGAAACACTCCCCTCGAAGGGTCTAGTCCGGGCCCCGCAAACCATCTACCATGTCGGTCGTGACGACCGAGGCCATGCACCGTCGCGTTGCCGCGGCGACGGGCATCGTGATGGCGAGTGTTCTCCTCAGCCGTGTCCTGGGATTCTTTCGCGACTGGACCGTCGCGCATCAGATGGGCTCGAACGCCGTCACGGATGCGTACTACGCCGCCTTCACACTGCCTGACTTCTTGAACTACCTCATCGCCGGAGGATCGCTCAGCGTCACGTTTATCCCCGTTTTCGCCAAATATGTCGCGGAAAACCGCGAGGATGAGGGTTGGCGCGTCTTCTCGACTGTTGTTACGGTCATGGGCTTCGCTCTTTTCGCGCTGGTTCTCGCCGCGGAAATTTTCGCGGCTCACATCGTCAATTGGATTGCGCCGGGATTCAGTCCCGCCGAACGCGCGCGCGTCGTTTTTCTCACGCGCCTCATGCTCCCTGCGCAAATCTGTTTTTATGAAGGCAGCATTTTGAGTGCCGTACAATATGCGAAAGGGCAGTTCGTTATCCCCTCGCTCGCGCCGCTCGTCTATAACATCGGGATCATTCTCGGCGGCGTCCTGCTGTCTTCGCGGATCGGGATCACCGGCTTCGCGGTCGGCGTGGTCGGCGGAGCCATCGCGGGAAATCTTCTTTTGCAGGTGTATGGCGCGCATCGCGCGGGCGCGATCTATTCGCCGAACCTGGGGGTTGGCCATCCGGGATTCTGGATGTTCTTGAAGCTCTCTGTGCCGATCATGCTCGCGCTTTCGCTTTCGTTTGCAGACGACTGGATCATCCGCTGGTTCGCGTCCTACCTCCGGCCCGCTTCGATCACCTGGTTGAGCTACGGCAAGACGCTGATGCGCGTGCCACTCGGAATCGTGGGTCAGGGCTTCGGCGTCGCATCGTTTCCCCTCCTGGCGCAGCTCTACTCCGAGAAGAGATTCGAGGATCTCAATCGTCTTCTGAACTCAACCTTCAAAGGCATCATCATCCTGCTCGTGCCGATTTCGGCGCTGACGATGGCGCAGAGCTTGCCGCTCGTTCATCTTGTTTTTTCGCACACGCGTTTGCTTGCCCCGGATCTGGAGGCTACTGCGGCTTGCATGACATATTTTTCGATCGGGATGTTCGCTTGGGGAGCGCAGTATATCCTCGCGCGCGGATTTTATGCCACGCGCGATACCCTCACGCCTGCCGTCGTCGGCACGGTGATGACCGCGCTCAATCTTCCTCTGTACTGGTGGCTCGTGCGCCGCTCGCAGCACCTGGGACTAGCACTCGCGAGTTCGCTCGGCATCATCGCCTATACAATCTTCCTGTTCGTATTGCTGAATCGGCGGACGAAAAGCCACGCAGAAGGAAACCTCGTCATGTTCTTTCTGAAGGTCAGCGCCGCCTCGTGCATCGCCGGCGTGGCCTGCTACAAGCTCGCCGGATGGCTCGAAAATTACATCGCATGGCAGGGAACGATCGGCTCGCTCTTGCTGCTAACTCTCGTAAGCGCCGCAGGGATTATCGTATTGCTGATCCTCCTCAAACTTTTCCGCGTTCCGGAAACAGGCCATTATCTCCGGCGACTCTTTAAGTTGTTTTGGGGGCGCAAGACTAGACAGCCTCAAGGCGAATGAGCTGGCTGATCCAGGACCGGATGTAGCGTGATCTGGCCGTCTTTTCGTACCTCCACGTCGCGCTCCCACGCTTTCTTGCCGCTGGCTTTCACCACAATGTGCCGCGACCCCGCTGCAATGGGAATCGTGGAAGGCGTCTGCCCCACGAACTTTCCATCCACGTAGATTTCCGCGCCCGGTGGATCCGAGGCAATCATCACGTTGCCCGTTCCCGAAACAGCGCTGCTTGTCTCTGTGTGAAATGCCTCGGGGTGCAGGCGCAACGGGCCGATTCTTTCCTCAGGTCCGGGCGAACTTGAACTCAATTCAGTTACCGGCTCGAGCTTCACCTCAAAACTCTCGGATTTCAGAAGGTAGTAGTTCCCGCGATGTCGTCCGTTGACCGCAATCCACTCGAACGGCCCGCTCGTTAAAGAGATTTGCTGCGTCAAGTAACCGGGCTTGGAGACGCGCAAGCTCATGGAATGCTCGAGACGCGAGCCGAATATGGAATGTGTTTTGTGGAAATACCCACCTGGGTAGTCGATTTGGTAGGGAGTTGTTCCGACCGCTGTGCCGTCAATCTCAACGGTGGCGCCCGACGGTGTGCTCGTGACTTTCAGCGTTTCCGCACGCGTCCGCGAAGCCAGCAGCGCAAGCGCCGCCAGCCCAACCGATGCATAGAGACAGTAACGCCTCGATGCCTGCATCTGAGGCCTCCGAGGGGATCAGGTGCAGCATCCATGTCACTTCCGAAGTGGGGATGTCAATCCGTGAAACTACGCATTCGGTGTATTGAGGCCGGGGCGCACAAGGGAGAGCTGAGCCCGCCCGAGGGAAGCCCGCCACCCGGAACCTCGAGCTCCCGTCTACTTTAAGTATTGGGCCAGCCAATCCAGGAACGTCTTGTACCAGAGCTGGCTGTTCTGCGGTTTCAAGACCCAGTGGCCTTCGTCGGGGAAGATGACGAGCTTGGAAGGCACGCCCTGCCGCTGGAGCGCACTGAAAAATTCCAGGTCCTGTGTGTACGGCACGCGGAAATCAAGTTCGCCGCCGATCACGAGCGTCGGTGTCTTGTACTTTCCGAGCGCGCCCGCAAAGCTACTCGGCGACCACTTCCGATACAGTCTCCGGATTCGTCCACGGCGTTCCGCCGTATTCCCAGTCCTCGAACCACAACTCTTCGGTCGCGTACATGCTGACAGCGTCGTACGACCCGGCGTGGCTGATGAGGCATTTGAAGCGGCCGGTGTGTGTGGCAATCCAGTCGACCATGTAGCCGCCGTAGGACCCTCCGGCTGCCGCCATGCGTGTAGCCATCGATGAACGAGTATTTCGCCAGTGCGGCGTCCACGCCTTTCATCAGGTCCGTCATAAACTTTTCCGCCCCAGTCGCGGCTGATTTCCTGCGTGAATTTCTCGCCGTAGCCGAACGACCCGCGCGGATTGATCATCAGCGCAACGTATCCCGGCGCGGCCATCACCTGCGGATTCCAGCGATAGCTCCACGCGTCGTCCCACTCGCCCTGCGGCCCGCCGTGAATCAGCAAGAGCAGCGGATATTTCTTTGACGCATCGAAATGCGGCGGCCGGAGCAGCAGCCCTTCCACTTGCGTGTTCTCTGCGCCAGCGAACCAGATCGGCTCGGGGGCGGGTAGTTCGAGCTGCGAGAGAAGCGCGCCGTTCTGATGCGTGATCTGCCGGACGTCGGCGCCGTCCGAATTCGCCGTGAACACTTCGGCGGGCATCGTCAAGCTCGTGCGTGTGAACGCGAGCGTGCGGCCGTCCTGGCTGACGGCCAAATCGGTGTTGAAGCTATTGCCCATAGACCACCTTCGGTGTATTCCCGGCGCTCGGGGCGATCGAATAGATCGGGTTCTGCGGCTTTTTCTCCGGCCTCAAAGTAAATCGCCTTGCTGTCGGCAGACCAGGCAATCGCGCCAACGTTGCGGTCGAATTTCTCGGTCAGATTGATGTGCTTTGCATTCTTGCGGTCGTAGAGCATCAGCCGCCAGCGATCGCTCTCGTATCCCGGCTGTAGCTGCGCGCGATAGGCGATCCAGCTTCCGTCCGGCGAGTAGGCCGGTCCCCAGTCATTTCCGGGATTCGTAGTGATGCGCTTGGGAGCGCCTTCTCCCGTGATCGGTACGGTGAAGAGATCGCCGTTCGTGCTCAGCGCTTCGTCCTTGTCCGTGTTGGCCGTGAAGCAAAGCTCCCGGCTGTCGGGCGAAAACGCAATGGCCTCGGGCTCGCCCAAGTTGAACGGAGGTACGTCGTAATCGGCGCCGGGCGTGAGGTCGTGCGGCGCTCCGCCATCGGCGGAAACGGCGAAGAGATGGCTGCGCTTTCCATCCCACCACGTGGTCCAATGACGATAGAGCAGCTTTTCGTAGATCCGCGCTTTCACTTTACTCTTCTCTTTTTCTGCGTCGCGCTGCTCGTTGCAGGCGTCGTCCTTGCAATCGGGATAGACGCTTGACACGAACGCGATCCATTTCCCATCGGGTGACCACAGCTCGTTGTCCGCGCCCGTGGAAAGAAAAGTCACGCGGCTCGCTTCGCCTCCCTCGAGCGCAATCCAATACACCTGCTCCGTACCATCGCGCGAGGAGAGAAACGCTAGCTTTTTTCCGTCCGGCGACCAACGCGGCCGCATGTCGGTTCCGCCGCGCGTCAATCGCCGCCATTCGCCACCTGCCGTCGGCACGATCCAGATGTCGCGCGACATCCGGTTGGCTGCGAGGTCCGGCGTCGCGACGGTATAGGCTATCCACTTCCCGTCGGGCGAAATTTGCGGATCGCTCACGCGTTGCATGGAGATCAAATCCTGAAATGTGACGGCGCGTTTTTCGGGACCTTGCGCGTGGCTCGCAATTGCAAAGACAAAAACGGCCATCGCCATCCCGACGCCGCGCGTGTGCAGACTCATTTGTCCTCCCGAATGTTTACGCATCCAATCGTACTCGCCAAAACGTGTGATGATTGCACTTCCGCGCCTGTTTTCCAAGCGAAACGGCCTGTCGGCAATGGGCAGTTTCAAGATAATTCGTCTGAGTGAATGAAGCGGCCACCACCTGTGGTTTGCAGAGGCGTCCAATCAGTGTGACAATACGAGTATGAAAAATTCATTCATCACCGCAATGGCAATATTGGTAGCGACGATAGGCTTGGTTCGGACCGCCCAGGCACAACAGACACCGTCGGCGAACACTCAGCAAACTCCCGCCGCGAGCGCGCAAAAAGCGCCTTCGCAAGACGCCACGCAACCTCCTGCGGCAAAGAGCGAAAGTCCAGCACCGTTCGATACGCAAAAAGAAAAAGCCAGCTACGCCATCGGCATGAATATCGCACAGGGCATGAAAAAGAATTCAATCGAAATTGACCCGGCCAGTTTACTGCGCGGCATGCAAGACACCCTGTCCGGCGGCAAGACACTCCTGACGGACCAGGAAGCACAGGCCACGATCATGGCCATCCAGAACGACGTGCGCAATAAACAGCAGGCGCAAAGGCAGCTGGCCGGAGAGACGAACAAGAAAGAAGGAGACGCATTCATGACCGCCAATAAAACAAAAGAGGGCGTGGTCGCACTACCAAGTGGCCTCGAATACAAGATTTTGAAAGCAGCCGATGGACCCAAGCCCACGGCGAGCGACTCGGTCGTCTGCCATTATCGAGGGACGCTTCTCGATGGCAAGGAATTTGACAGCTCCTACAAGCGCGGCCAGCCGGCTACTTTTGGCGTGACTCAAGTGATCAAGGGATGGACGGAAGCTCTGCAGCTTATGCCGGTGGGTTCAAAGTGGCAGCTTCTTATTCCCCCTGACCTTGCCTATGGCGACCGCGGCGCGGGTGCGGACATTGGCCCCAACGCCACACTCATCTTTGAGGTGGAGTTGCTCTCGATCAAGCCGAAGGCCCAGTAAACAGCGGCGTGGGATTTTATGTAATCTCTTCCTGGCTGCCGCCATCCGAAATCACTTTCCGTGCGTCACGCCGACGGCCCATGCATAGCCGTCCGGATCAGCGACGATCACGTCGCGCCACCCGTGCGGCTTGTCTTGCGCAGACTGCAGGATGGCGGCCCCGAATTTCCTTGCGCGCGCTTCCACGGCGTCGGGATCGGTGCCAAATAATCGCAGCTCCGCGCCCAGGCCGCGCCGTTCGCCTCGCGTCAACCGTTCGTGCCACGGATGGTGGTCGTAGGCGTGATCGGCGTGCAGCATGAACTCGAGATCATCGAGCCGCAGCGCTGCAAAGTCGGAATCGGAGTAAATCACAGCGGCTGCCAGTACGTTCGAATAAAAAGCGAGCGACTTCGGGAGATCCGATGCAAGCAGGTTAACGCTGAATCGGGGAAGGGAACGGCCGTATTCGTCCGCCGTCTTCCACGGCTCGCCGGTGCGCTTTGTGGTCATCGGTTTCCCCGCCAGCGGCTCATCATGGTTTTCGCGTGCTCAGGTAGATCAGGCCGGCGCCGGCGAGGATCACGAAGCCGCTCAAGGCCGGCGGAATCGAGACGATGCGCGTCGTTTCCATCGTCATCTTCCTTGTCCCCAGCTCGACTTCACTTTCCTTCGCCGCCATTCGGAAGTCCGGGTGAGCCAGCGTCACAACGCCGAGCAGAATCATCAGCAGCCCCGCAATCGTGAATGGTCTCAGTTTCACAGCAAGACTCTCGCCGCCCCGGCCGCAGGGATTGGCCTCGAGTTACGGCGCAAGCGGATGAATGATTTCGCTCAAATAATCCGGACGGCTCTCGTCGCGTACGATGTGCGGAAAGTGCAGGCCGCCGTGATAATCGAGCGAAATCGTCTGGTATTGCGGGCCGTTGGCGATAATCAGCCGGATTGGTTCCTTCGACGACTTCGCTTCCGTAATCGCATTTCTCAACGACTCGGCTGAGTATTGTTGGCCGTTGACTGCGGCGAATTTCATTCCCGGCCCGATTCCGGCGGCGTATGCCGGGCTGCCGTGAAGGACGTCGTACACGGTCCCGTTGTCGCCTATGATCAACCCGGACGAAAATCGCAAATCCGCTCTCTGCGCCACGCCCTCCGCATTTGCCTCGAATTCGTTCGGCTCCTCGTTGTATACGAGCTTCCATCCGCCGTTTTCCACCGCCTCAATCGGAGTATTGGGAGACACCGAATCGAGGCGCGTGCGAAGGAAGCTGGCCCAGTCGTAGGGCACGAGGCCATTGAGTGTCGCGACCACATCCTCGAACGTATACGTCTTGAGCACGGGCTCGCCGCCCGGTCCGCCGTGAAACACGTGGCAGAAATCATTCATGGATTTCTGATCGTTCGAAAGGCGCCGCATCGTCGTGTCCACGTCCAGCCAGAGCAGTTCTCCTTCTTCGTAGAAGTCCGTTCCCCGGCGCCAATTCGCCCACTCGCCGAGTGCGTCGTAAAGAAACGGAGCCGCGTCCGCCGTGTCTTGCAGAGGCCGCCACTCGCGTCCCGGGCGCCGATCGTACGTCGCCGCGATCAAGGCCAGTCCCTCTCGGGATTGTTCGGGCGTCAAGAGCCCGCTTCGCGCTGTCAGGACGTTTCCGAGATATTCGGTCAAGCCCTCATAGACCCACAGCAGGTCATCCTTCATCGGTTGCTGATAATCCGGGGTCGAGAGGTCCGCCGGGCGGCGGTATTTTCCGTTCCAGGAGTGCACGAATTCGTGAGGAAGCAACCCGGCGAATTCCATGCGCAGCCCGTCGTCAATCAAGCTGCGCTCCTCGGTGCGGTCGTCGCTCGACTCGTGATGCTCGAGCCCGAAGTGCGCTACGTCGTCGCTGAGCGTGAGCAGGAAGTGATAATCGCGATAGTGGCGCGAGCCGAATAGCGCGCCCGTCTCCGCGACCAACTGGCGGAACTCCTTCTCCATCTCCGGCGGCATCGCCAGAGCCGCTGCGCTGTCCGCCGCGATGTCCATTTCGTGTGGAGGATTCTGCCCGGGCGTAAGCTGGATCGCGCGGAAATACCGCCCGGCGATCACCGGAGAGTCCACCAGCGTGTCGAGCGGGACCGCCGCGAAGTCGATCCGGTCGCCCGTCTGTTTCGCGCCGGGAAGTGCCGTCCCGTATTGCCATCCGGCAGGCAGGCGAAGGCTTGGGATGAACGTCAAATCCCGCGCAGCAAAGCCCTGGGGATACAGCAGCACTTGATTCCAGCTCAGCACGTCAAGCGAAGCCGTTGCCGAGGCCCCCGCGGAAAATCCAACGGCGGGCGCAGAGAGAAGAAAGTCGAGGTCCACGTCGAGCGACTTCGCGCCCTGCGGAATGTCGAGATGGATCGCAAACATGTCCACCAAATCGCGCCGCCATGGAATCGTTTTCCCCCCGCAGTGAACTTCATTCCCGCAACCTGGATGATCGGTCCATCCGGCATATGCTCGCCGGGAATCCATTCGGGGTAATACAGCGTAAGAGGCCCCGCTTGCACGGGAATCTGCATGTGTGCGTGCAGGATTTTTTGTGGCGCCTGCGTTGCGTCCACGCTCAGCCGGATCGCCCCTGGCGGAGTCTGTGCATGCACATTCACTCCGGCGAAAAAGAGCATCGTGGCCAAAAGAGCCGCCTGCCAGGCATTCTTCCTGCGGATTCGAGACATTCTTCCCCCTTGGACTGCGCGTTAAAATCGATATTGGAGATATTTCCCCCGGCCACGCCCGGTGCCGGAGCACTTCGCTTCCGCCGCTGCTGGATTTCCGAACGCTCCACTACGTGATAGGTGTTCCCATCTTACGAGGTGGGTTGAAGAACGGCAATTCCCTTGTTGTGGCCCGTACTTTGTGACGCACGGCCTCGACCGTCAGTTCCATGTGGAGTTCGGTCCCCGGCTTTGCGTGCTCGCGGCTGAGGCTCGCGAGTGCGATCATCTTCTTCAGCGTCGGCGACCACGTCGTCGAAGTGGCCTTGCCAACCTGCAATCCCCCGCGATAGACGGGCACCGGCACGCGCGAAGTCGTGCTCGCCACTTGCGGCGCGAGCCCCATCTCGTCGTAAAGGCGTTCGATGTCGTCCCAGTTGATGTCGAGCCCCATGAGCAGTCGCTTCGGCCCGCGCCGGTTTTCTTCTTCGAGCGCCGTGCGACCGATGAAATATTCCTTCTTCAAATCCACCAGTCGGCCGAGTCCGATTTCATACGGCGAATATTTTTGCGATTCGATCAGCGCCTTTTTGCTGCTGAAGTAGTCCACCTCGATAAGGATCAGCCCCGCTTCTACCCGCGCCACGTCGAGCGCCAGCATTCCCGCTGCGTGCAAATCGAATTGCCGTCCGTGCTCCACGAGCGCGTCCCATACCTTCGGCGCGTCATTCCACGGAATCCAGATCTCGTAGCCCAGGTCGCCGGTGTAGCCCGTGCGCGAGATGTCCACTTCCACGCCGCCGATTTTTCCGTGCGTGCGGCGAAAGTATTTCAGGTTCGTGATGTCCGCGTCCGTGGCTTGCTTCAGCAGCCGGCCGGACGTGGGTCCCTGCAGCGCCAGCGCCGCCAACTGATCGGAAATGTCCTCGATCCTCACGTCGAGGCCGAGCGCGTTCTGGTGAAACCATCGGAGGCTGGGATCGGCGGCCGTCCACCGATATATGTTTTCTTCCAGGCGCGTGATCGTTCCGTCGTCGATCACCTTGCCGTCTTCATCGCACCAGCAGCAGTAGATCACCTGCCCCACGGTGACCTTGTTGATATCGCGCGTAATCACGCGATTGACGAACTTTGTCGCGTCCCGCCCGCTGACGCGGTACTTGAAAAGCGGTGTGACGTCGATCAGCGCCGCCGCATTGCGGATCGCGTTGTACTCATGCTCGTGGTGCATCTCATAGACGCTCACCGCGTAGTAGCCCGACCACTCGCGGTAATTCAGGCTTTCGCACAGCCGGAGTGTCTTCTCGTGAAATGCAGTTCCAATCGGCACAGCTTCTCCTCTTGTGAAGCGCCCAAAAAATCAGTCCGCGAATTATAGTGCGCGCATCGTGCCCGCCGCAAGGCGAACCGCCCCCCGGCAGTGGCTCGGTTTCCGATTATCCGACTTATTGGACGCTAGGGTGCAGGCTTGTTCCAATCACGGAAAACCTCTTGGGGTTACCCGCCGCACTCCAAGAGATAGAAATATCGTACCGCTGGTCATGGGCCTGATAAATTGGATCATCATAGGTATTGCGCTTGAATAAGCCCATGTCTCAAACAAGAAGAGCATTTCTTACCGCTGAATGGCGAGACCTCGTGATGTTGAACTACGAAGTTGACCCCCGCTGGCTCGACAAGTATGTCCCCTGCGGCACGGTGCTGGACTCGTTCCTTGGAAAAACATACGCCAGCCTCGTGGGCTTTCGGTTTTGCCGCACCAAACTCTTTGGGTCCCTTTCGATCCCACTTCATTCTGATTTCGACGAGGTAAACCTCCGCTTTTACGTCCGTCGCAAGGAAGGCGATGAAAGCCGAAGGGGCGTTGTGTTCGTCGCCGAAGTTGTGCCCAAGGAAGCGGTCGCTATGATGGCACGGCTTATATATGGAGAGAACTATGTGTGCCTTCCGATGAAGCACTACATTTGCACTGATGGGGCGAAAAAGGTCGTTAGATATCAGTGGCAGGGAAAAAATCAGTGGTGCCAGTTTAGTGCGGAAGCAATGGGCGCTCCCGAGCTACCTCGAGAAGGAAGTCTGGAACAATTCATTACGGAACACTATTGGGGCTATTCGAGTCAACGGCGCGGAGGCGCTATCGAATACCATGTTTCACATGTGCCTTGGCGGGTGTGGGTGAGCACTACGGCAGGACTCGAAGGCGATGCAAGCTGGTTATACGGCATCGAATTGGGCCGAGCTCTTCAAGGTCACCCCAGCTCTGCGTTCATTGCCGACGGCTCGCCAGTCACCGTTTTCAGAGGTAGCAAACTCCCATGAGGAAGCTGGAACAAGAATCGAATGGGACGGTCCCTCCTGTGGGTTGGGTACTTTACGACGGTGAGTGCGGGTTCTGCTTTCGCTGGGTTCACCTGTGGGAAAAGGTAATTGGGAGACGGGGTTTTTCTCTTAAGGACTTGCAGTCCGCTTTGGATGACGGCAGCTTAAGAATCCGGCAAGAGAAACTATTGGATGACATTCTCGTATTGACCCACGATGGCCAGTTGGAATCCGGGGCGGATGCATATCTCTTTGTGACACAGAGAATCTGGTGGGCATGGCCTTTCTATGCAATCTTCCGTCTGCCTGGTTTTAATTGGGTGCTTTGGCAAGCCTATCGTTGGTTCAATCGAAACCGATACCGCATCTCCCGCCATTGCCCACTACCCCAGCAAGTCAATTCTGACCACGCGTTGAAGGACAGCATGCGATAATCTCGGGACACCTAACCTTCCTCGAAAACGTCGCGGGATTCGACGCAACGCTTGATGGCACTGCCCGCCTCCGAGGCAAACAATGCCATCCGCCTTCACATTCGGTGCGCTAGGCGTCCGATTGGACTCGCCTAGTCGTTCGGGGACGACGGAGCCGGCGCCCCATCACGCGGTTGCCCCTGCGAATTGGGCGCCGAACGCGGACCGCGCTGCCCGCTGCGTCCCGCCCCTTGAAGGCCCGGGCGTGCGGGGCCGCGACCGCGCTGCCAGCGATCCCTCATCACTTGGCGGAGCTTCTCACGTTGCGCGGGGGAAATTGCGTCGCGCATGTTCAACCGATAGTCGATCCTGGATTTCGCCATGGCGAGTTGCGCAACACTGATTTCCTGCAGCTTGCCGTCGATCGCGGCGCGATCCGGCTTGTCGGCGGCGAGCAGGTCCTCCAAATCGATCCGCTTCACCATGAGATCGGCTCGCCCGCGAATCTCTGTCTTGCGGAAGCCTGACTCCATCTGGCGAATCTTGGCTGCTTGTTCGTCTGAGATCCCGACCTGTTGCCGAATGGCCGGATCACTCAAGAGGCGTGAGAGACCGAATTTCCGATGTCCCCTGCGGCCGCCTCGGCCGCGGCCATCGCGCCTACCACCCCATCCGCCGCGTTCCCCATCTGGCCCCATCCGTCCCTTTGGGCCACGCTGGCCGAACCCATCCCGAGCTCCTTGCTGGTCGGGAGGCGGATCCTGTGCGCCGCTCTGTGCCAGGAGAGGTGAGCAGCTAAGTACCAGAGCCAACAAAGCAAGACCAGACTTCGAGTAAATTTTCATGAATCTTCTCCCGTATCGTGACTTCCGTCGTTGCTATCTAGTATTCCATTCAGCCAGCAAAAAAGTTCCCGAAGTTCGGACAGGTCTCCACCCGCTGAGACTTACTGGAAACTGGCCCGCCGCGCATCCGTCCGCTCGCGCGTTTTCCGGCGAATTTCGATGACTTGCGGTCAAGGATTCGCGCTCTTGGTTCTTGTCGCTCGCTCGCCGGACTTGTAGAATGCTTCGACTCCGCTCGCGCACTCCTGGAAGTGGTGCGGCAAGCGCCGCGCAGTCATCGCAAGAAAATCTCCATGACCAAACAGTACGACGTCATTGTCATCGGCGGCGGCCACAACGGCCTCGTCAACGCCGCCTATCTCGCGCGCGCTGGCAAGAAGGTCCTTGTCCTCGAGCGCCGCTACGTTCTCGGCGGCGCCGCCGTCACCGAAGAAATCATTCCCGGCTTCAAGTTTTCCGTCTTTTCCTACGTCGTTTCGCTCCTGCGCCCGGAGATCATCCGCGATCTCGACCTTCCGCGCCACGGCCTGGAAATTCTTCCGCTCGACGGCACGTTTACGCCCATGCCCAATGGAAATCATCTCTGGCGCGTCAACGACCATGCCAAGACTCGCCGCGAAATCGAACGGCATTCGAAGCTCGACGCCGAGGCCTACGAAGAGTTCGGCAAGTCCATGGTCGCGATGTGCCGGTTCGTGAAGCCCATCCTCGGCATGATTCCGCCCGATCCGTCTTCCCTTGACCCGCGGGATTTGAAAAAGCTCGCGTTTCTCGCTAAGCGCTTTCAGACGCTTCCCGCCGAAGACAAATACAATCTCGTCCAGCTGATGACCATGAGCGCGGCCGACTTTCTCGACCAGTGGTTCGAGACCGACGTTTTGAAAGCGACGATGTCGGCTTCGGGAATCATCGGCACATTCCTCGGAATTCGCTCGCCCGGAACGGCCTACGTTTTGCTTCACCATTACATGGGCGAAATTGACGGCGCATTCCGCTCCTGGGGATTCAGCCGCGGCGGGACCGGCGCAATCTCGAACGCCATCGCCTCCGCCGCGCGCGAAGCGGGCGTCGAAATTCGCACCGAAGCGCCTGTCTCTCGCATCCTCGTCAAACGGGGAGTGGCGCAGGGTGTGGCGCTTGAAAACGGCGACGAAATTCACGCTGGCATCGTTTCGTCGAGCGTGGACCCCAACCTCACGTTCCTGAAATTCATCGAGCCCGGTGAGCTGCCCGCTGATTTTCTCGAGGAAGTCCGCCGTTACAAGTATCGCGGGTCGTCGGGAAAGGTAAACCTCGCGCTCGACGCTCTCCCGGATTTCAAGTGCCTGCCTGGCCCGGGCCGCCACCTGCGCGGGGCTATGTCGATTTCGCCTTCGATCGAATATATGGAGCGCGCCTACGACCAGGCGAAGTACGGCGAATTTTCGCGCCGCCCTTACATCGACATGGTGATCCCCACGCTGACGGATCCCTCGGTCGCGCCTCCCGGAAAACACATCCTGTCGTGCTTCGTGCAATACGCGCCCTACAAGCTTGCCAAGGGCACTTGGGACGAGCAGCGCGAAGCTTTCGGCAATACCGTCATCGACACGATTTCCGAACACGCGCCCAATTTGAAAAATATCATCATTGGCAAGCAGGTGATTACGCCGCTCGATATCGAGCGCGTAACCGGCTTGAGCGAGGGCAACATTTTTCAAGGTGAGCTTTCGCTCGAGCAGCTTTTCTTCCTACGCCCTGTGGCCGGATGGGCGCGGTACCGCACACCCATCAAGAATCTCTTCATGTCCGGCTCGGCCACGCATCCCGGCGGAGGAATCATGGGCGCACCGGGCCGCTTGGCTGCGCTTGAAATCCTCAAAGCCTCGGAGAAGCACTGAGTGGCCGCACCGCGCGACATCGTGATCGTAGGCGGCGGGCACAATGCGCTCGTCGCGGCCTTTTACCTCGCTCAAAAAGGCCTCAAGCCGCTCGTCCTCGAGCGCCGCGGCATCGTAGGAGGCGCTGCCGTCACCGAAGAGTTTCATCCCGGCTTCCGCTGCTCCACGCTCGCCCATGCCGGCGGTCCCCCGCTGCCCTCGATCGTCAAGGATATGCAGCTTGCGCGCTTCGGCCTACAGAAGCTCGAATCACCCGTCCGTTTGTTTGCTCCGGTGCCAGACGGCCGCGCGCTCGTGCTCTATTCGGACGCCGCCCAATCTGCCCGCGAGATCGGCAATTTCTCGAAAAAGGACGCAGCAAAATATATCGAGCTGCATGAGGCGCTCGAGCGCGCGGCTGAAATCATCGGCCAGTTGCTTGTGCTCACTCCGCCCGAGATCGAGAAGCCGTCGAGCGAAGACCTCTGGAAACTCTTGAAGCTGGGGCGCAAGTTTCGCGGCATGGGCAAAAAAGAAATGATGCGCCTGCTGCGCTGGGGACCGATGGCCGTCGCAGATTTCGTCGCAGAATTCTTTGAAACGGATCTCTTGCGCGCCACCGTCGCCGCTCGCGGAATTTTCGGCGCCGCGATGGGCCCATGGTCCGCCGGTTCCACGGCCCTCCTGCTCCTCCGCGCTGCCGCCGACCCTTATCCCGTCGGCAATTCGGCAATCCCGCGAGGCGGCATGGGCGCGCTCACAGCGGCGATGGCCGGTGCGGCCCGGCAAGCGGGCGCGGAGATTCGCACGGGCGCCGAAGTCGAGCACATCCTCGTAAAAAACGGCGCTGTGACTGGCGTCGTGCTCTCGGGCGGCGAAGAAATCCAGGCAAAGGCGGTCGTCTCCGGCGCCGACCCGCGCCGCACTTTCCTCGGGCTGCTCGATCCCGTTCATCTACCACCGAGCTTCGTCGTAAAGATGCAGCATTTCCGCTCGCAGGGAATTACGGCGAAAATGAATCTCGCGCTCGACCGCTTGCCCGAATTCACCGCGCTCAAGAATTCCCCCGACGCGCAAGCCGCACTCGCAGGCCGGATACACATCGGTCCGGAAATCGACTACCTCGAGCGCGCATTTGACGACTCGAAATATGGCGAGTTTTCTCGCGCGCCGTTCCTTGATATCTCCATCCCGTCGATCCTGGACTCGTCGCTCGCCTCCGCGGGCAAGCATGTGATGTCCATCTACATGCAGTTCGCCCCTTCTCGATTGAAGAACGGCGATTGGGCCGCGCAGCGCGATGCGCTCGCCTCGACGATTCTCAAAACGCTCTCCGCGTATGCCCCGGATTTGCCTGGAAAAATTCTCGCGCAGCAATTGCTCACGCCGAAGGACCTCGAAGACACCTACGGCCTCACCGGCGGCCATCCCTTCCACGGTGAGCTTTCGCTCGATCAGATTTTCACCATGCGCCCCTTGCTCGGCTGGGCGCGCTATCGCACGCCCGTGCGCGGCCTCTACCTCTGCGGCTCCGGCACGCATCCCGGCAACGGGATCACCGGCGCTTCCGGCGCCAACGCCTCCCGCGAAATCCTCAAAGACCTCCGAAAGTAACTCGCCTGACTTTCTCGAGCGCGCCTTTTGCCCGTATCTTCGCATGAGGCGTTGCCTCTATACTGTGGCGCTGGTATAAGCAATCGTGCGAGCGGGAAGGACTGCAGGACGAGCGACAAAAGGCAATCTTGGGAGAAGACCATGACCGAACCGGCGGCAGAAAAGCGAGATCCACTGTTGGTAATTCGCGCTCCATTGTCTGAGGACAGTTTTGTCTCCGTTTATTTTTCGAGCAGCGACGGGAGACTCATGAATGAGCGCGAGTGGTGGCATCTGAAACAAGTGGTCGAACTGGCGAGCAAGATTTATGTCAAGCAGGAAGCAAAGGCTCAGGCGGCAGCGGCTGGTGGATGACCTTGGCGTCGCTTCATTGTTGAGGCTGCCCCAACCTTTGGTTTGAAAAGGGTGGGACGGGCTTGGCTCGTCCGCGTCATTCCCGCTTGTGTTTCATGCGACCATCATTGATCGCGAGCTCGTCTTCCGCGTCGATCTTGTGGCGCTCAAGTTCGGCGAGAAGACCTTCGTCCGTCAAATCGAGCGGGTGCGAGTGCTTCCAGTCATGGTGCACGATCTTCGTCATGCGCTTCAAAACGTCCTCATCGCGAACGTCAATCGCTAACTCTCGCCGGCTATCGAAACTGCCAGGTGCGAGATTTATGGAGCCGACGATGACACGGCTCTCGTCAATCAGGAGCATCTTTGCGTGAAGCTTGAGATGCTTTAATTTGTGAACCTTGATTCCGACATCATCCATGATGCGAAGCCCCCCGACACCTTCGGTGAGCTTCTCCTTCTCGAGCTTATGAGGCGGCCGAGCCATCACGTGGACCTTCACTCCGCGGCGCTCCGCCCGGACCAGACGTTCGATAATAACGGCATCCTGGTAACGCTCGTTCTGAAGGAAGATAGAATGCCGGGCATCGTCAATCGACTGCGCGATACGATCCCGGCCGTTACCCGTACACCAGATCAGATGCGCATCCTCTCCGGCATCGAACGCTTTCCGTTTCCAGTCCGCTTCGAAGCATTCGATGATTTCGCCCACTTCGTGCTTGTGGGAGGTGACGACGGCGTAGTCGCGGGTCTCGGTAAGATTCTTCGTTTCCCAGTTCAGCGATTTCACAAACGCGCTCGTGTCATCCACAACCATTGACTTCTCATGCGTCATACCGAAAGCGGGGTTGCTGTCAATGACATCCACACCTGCCGCTTTGAGGGTTTTTCGGGAGTGTTGATTTTCCGCTTTGCCGCTGCGCCGGCTGGGATTCAACATGATCCGCACCTTGACGCCCCGACGCTTCGCCGCGATCACGGCCTTTAATAGCGCCGGGTCAGAGAATACGAACATCTTTACTCGAAGCGACTTTGTTGCTGTATTTATGGCGTCAATAATCGGCTTGGCCGAATCATCGGGCAGAACAATCAAGGAACGCGACATGAAATCTCCCTAAGCCGTAAGAAAATCTTGTCCGACCCGTCAGCAAGATGCCGCAGACAATGCCACGCAGGATTCACATCTTATGATGCAGTGCTGCTTGCAGGCGCTTCGAACTGTACGCGATAAAGTTCCGCATACGCGCCCCCAAGATTCATGAGTTCGTCATGGGTGCCTTGCTCTGCCACAACCCCCTCTTTCAGTACCAGGATCACGTCCGAATTGCGGATGGTGCTGAGCCGGTGCGCGATCGTAATCACTGTCCTTCCTTTCATCAGCCGTTCCAGAGCCTTGACTACCATGCTCTCCGATTCGGTGTCGAGAGCGGCCGTGGGCTCGTCCAGGATGAGGATGGGGTTATTGCGAATGATTGCCCGGGCGATTCCGATGCGCTGTCTCTGACCACCGGAAAGAGTCTCGCCTCGCTCGCCCACCATGGTGTCGTAACCGTGAGGCATACGCCCGACAAACTCATCCACGTCGGCCAGTTTTGCGGCATTCATGATTTCATCCTCCGTCGCGCCCGCCCGGCCGTAGGCAATGTTGTCGCGCACGGTTCCCTCGAAAAGCACGGTCTCCTGCAGAACGTAGCCGATATGGTTGCGAAGACCTTGCAGTTTATAATCGCGGATATCAACGCCATCGATCTGAATTTTACCCGCCGTCGGGTCGTAAAACCGAGGGATCAAACTTACGATAGTGGACTTACCACCGCCTGTAGGGCCGACGACTCCCACCATCTGGCCGGGCTTGATGTGAAAGCTGACTTCATGCAGTACGGGAGACGTGGCGTCATAGGCGAAAGCCACATGATCGAACACAATATCGCCAGTGAGCGCCTGCGGTTCGCGGGCGTCCGGGCGTTCAGGAATAACGGTGTCGGCGTCCAGAATCGCCTGGACACGCTCCACTCCGACCGCCGTCTGGGCTATGGAATTCGTCATCGTGGCGAGATCCTGCACGGGCTTGAAGAATTTAGTGAGATAGGAAAGAAAAACAGTCAGTGCACCTGCGGTCATCGTTCCGGCGATAATGAGCGCCGAGCCTCGCCAGAGCACGACGCCCACACAGAGAGAGACGGTGACGGCCACAATCGGAGAGAGCAGTGCCTTCACGCGGCGGGCTTTGAGCGCTGCATCCACGGTTGCGCGGCTCACCGTTCCGAGTTCCGCCTCCGCCAGGTCCTGACGTCCGAAGGCCTCCACCACTCGCATGGACTGCAATCCCTGCTCCACGACTGCGACGACATTGCTTTGCTGCCGACGCACCTCGTGAGTCGCCTTTTTGACCGCCTTCTTGAATCGGGACACGAAGAGAAGCAAGAAGGGCGTCACGGAAACAGCAATCAGAGTGAAATCCCAGTTGAGCCAGAACATTATGAAAAGCATTCCTGCGATGGTGAGCATATCGACGGCAATATCCAGGGTTGAAGCGGAAGCGAAAGCCTGGATCGTCTGGACGTCTGAAGTGATCGTGCTAAGGAGCGCACCGGTTTGATGCTTGTCGTAATAGCTGAGCGAAAGCTGCTGAAGGTGATGGTACGTCCGCACGCGAAGATCGTTTGCGACCCACTGGCCGACGCTCGTTGTGTAGTAGCTTGCGACGTATGATCCGAGAGCGCCAAGCGCAGCGATGATCACCGCCGCGATTGCCGCCGCAAACGCGATTTGCATTTTGGTACCGCTCCCCAGTAAGGGACTCAGCAAATGGTCGAGCCAAGCGGGCAGCTTGTGACTGCCAACCACATTGTCGAGAACAATCTTTAAAGGCCATGGCCCGGCCACGCTCATCGTGGTCTGGACGATCATGGCTAGCAGAATGACGAGTAAGGTGCCGCGGTAGGGCCGAACAAGGGTGCGGATTAGACCAAACAAGCGGAAGGCTCCTGATTCGCGTTCACAATAGTAATAAGGGCAGGTGCGTGAAGACAATACACCTCTTCGAGGTTAGGGTCATTCTCGGCTGCAAGGATCCCGAACGCAAAACCAAGGGCGGGTGGCGCACTCCTCAACACAATGTGAGTGAGGCGTTCATCCTGGAAGAGAGGCGATTCGTCCCCTCTGTAAATCGGTCCGAATTCGTCTCACTTCCTTTTGTTTACACTGAGCCCGCCGCGGCGGACGAACGTGCGCGAGTACCCGCCATTATTCAGAGCAAGAACGATCACAGCGGGAAATCGAGACTGTGAGGTCTGCTAGCGTTGAATGTTGATGTCCGCGAGGTCCATTTCGTAGCCTTCATCCGCTACGGTTTTCTGGGCAGCCGAGCGAAGAGTCTGGTCGTCTGCGTTCTTCGGCGCATCGCAATGACGGCGAACCACCTCTTCACCAACTTCGATTCGAATCAGCCACTTCGAGTTGGTCGTATCCCATGAGACTTCCACATGATCTGGACGCATGGCTCCCTCCGCTCGTAATCTACACCACATTGTAGTGCAGAGCGCAGCCTTGGAGAACCCCGCGGCTTGGGAAGCTCGTCGCGCATACGCTATGGTTTCGGCGCCCTTTCCTTCCCGCTGAAGCCTTCGTTTAGGTCCGTCGCAAGTCGCTCTCTTTTTTTACACACCCTGGTACTTGACAGGCGCGCTACGAAGCGCATGCTTAAACTGCAATGTTCTTGGGGGGCACAGAAATTGAACGGGAGGGCCGAGATAAACGGTGTGGTTAAGACGATGCCATCAAGAGGCACAGCTACCCACAAACCTAACCGCAACAGTCCGGAATTAGAATTCCCCGTAACTCAATCAAAACAAACGATCGCACTCGGTTCTAATCGCAACAAATCGAGGGTCATCGACCTCGAATTCGACTGCGTCCGAATGCCGCCGTGCGAGCGCCTAGGCATCAGCCTGCCTTGTGCCGGGTAGGCGCCGCGCGATAAAATAGGCGATGCATTGACGCGCGCAACCCGGCAATTGCGCGACGAACGATCGGGAGACAAACTATGACATCACCAGCCACAGCACTCCATCGCGGCGAGTTTCAGAACGAGCCGTTCGTTGATTTCTCGAAGCCGGAAAACCGCAAAGCCATGGATGACGCGCTGCGGCAGGTGAAAGGAATGTTTGGGCAGGAGTACCCGCTCATCATCGGCGGCGAGAAAATCTCCACGAAAGAAAAAATCGAGTCGCGCAACCCGTCGCATCCGGAAGAAATCATCGGAATTTTCCAGAAGGCCACGGTTGAAATGGCGAATCAAGCCGTGGAAGCGGCGGACCGTGCATTCGGGCGCTGGAAGCGAGTCCCGGATGAAGAGCGCGTGGAGTGCGCGTTTCGCGCCGCGGACATCCTGCGAAAGCGCCGGTTCGAGCTGAACGCGTGGCTGTGCTACGAAATCGGGAAGACGTGGCCCGAAGCCGACGCGGATATCGCCGAGCTGATTGATTTCTGCGAATATTACGGCCGCGAAATGTTGCGCCTCGCGGGCCCGCAAAAACTCACGCCCATGCGCGGCGAGAAAAATTATTTGCGGTACATTCCGCTGGGAGTGGGCGTCATCATTCCACCGTGGAATTTTGCCGCGGCCATCATGGGCGGAATGACCGTGGCCGCGATTGTCACGGGGAATACGGCGGTCGTGAAGCCTTCGAGCGATTCGCCGACGATCGCGGCAATCTTCGTGGACATTCTTTTCGAAGCAGGCGTCCCGCGCGACGTGGTCAGCTTTTTCACCGGACCGGGGAGCACGGCTGGCGAAGCGCTCGTCAATCATCCGAAGACGCGATTCATTGCTTTCACAGGGTCGAAAGAAGCGGGCTTGCGGATCAGCGAGCAGGCTTCACGGAAGCAGCCCGGTCAGATGTGGATCAAGCGCACCGTGCTGGAAATGGGCGGCAAGGACGCGATCGTCGTGGACGAGGAAGCCGACCTGGAAGCGGCGGTCGAAGGAGTGGCGCTTTCCGCCTTCGGCTATCAAGGGCAGAAGTGCTCGGCGTGCTCGCGCGCTATCGTGGCCGAAAAAATCTACGACCGCTTCCTCGAAAAACTCGTCGAGCGCGTCGCAAAAATGAAAGTTGGTCCTTCGGAAGATCCCGCGAACTACATGGGCCCCGTGATCAACAAGTCTGCGATGAAAACGATTCTCGATTACATCGAAGTGGGCAGGAAAGAAGGGCGGCTCGTCGCTGGAGGGAAATCCGCGGGCAGCGACGGCTACTTTATCGAGCCGACGGTGATCGCGGACATCGGCCCCAAGGCGCGCATCTTTCAGGAGGAGATTTTCGGGCCTGTGCTGGCCGTGACCAAGGCGAAAGACTTCGACCAGGCGCTTCAAATGGCCAACGACACGGAATTCGGCCTCACCGGCGCGGTGTATTCACAGAACCCGGAGAAGATCGAGCGCGCCGCCGAAGAATTCCACGTCGGAAATCTTTATATGAATCGCAAATGCACCGGCGCGATGGTCGGGGCCCATCCCTTCGGCGGATTCAATATGTCGGGGACGGATTCCAAGTCCGGCGGGCAGGATTATTTGCTGCTCTTCTTGCAGGCCAAGACGGTCTCGGAAAAAATCGGCGCAACGAAATAGGGGACCCGCTCGCGGCTGGCATCATGGAATATTTTGCGGCGCGGGCTTGAGGCCAAAACCGAATCGCAGCACGATGTAAGCGAGCGGGCCTGAAGCCAGCAGCCACGGCGCGTATTTGAAAACGTAGTCCTCGCTCTGAAAAATCTTCACCGCGCACAAAATCGTCGGAAAAATCAGAATGTAAGCAATGCCGACCGCGCCGCCGGGAATGCGGAAGCTTCTCGGAGCGTCGGGCGCTTTTCTGCGCATCCGCCACGCAGCAAACAGCGTGAGCAGTGTGGTCGCGATGCGCGTCCAGATGTAAATGTTCACAAGGTCGGCGACTGGATATTTCGCGAGCACGCAGTAGACCACTGTGGAGACAGCGATGGCGCGTCCCGGCGTGCCGAATCGCGGGTGGATTTTGCCGAGCCACGCCGGCAAGTAACCGTCCTCGGCCATCGTCGCAGGGATCCGCGTGGTGTAAAGGATGGTGCTGTTCGATAGAGAAAGCGTGCCGATCATGGCGGCAATCAGCATCGCCGCGCCCAGCCATTCGCCGCCGATCAGCCGCGATGCGGTCACGATGTAATCCGTCTTCCACTCCTGCCAGTTTCCCAGGGCGGCAAGGGCGAGCGTCGTGGGCAGAATGTAGGTGAGGACGTTCAACGGCGTCATCCAGGCGAGCAGGCGCACGAAGGTCCTCTGCGCGTCCTTCATCTCTCCCGTCATGCTCGAAAGCTGCTCGTAGCCTGCGTAGTTCCACATCGCAAGAGCGAGGCCTTTTCCGAACACACTGCCGAACGGCTTTCCCGGCGGCACGAACGGAACGACCGGGTTGTAGTGCCAATGGAAGACCGAAACCACGCAGAGCCAAGCGACCGGGATCATCACGGCGATCAAGAGGACAATGGACAGCCATGCGGCCACTTGAATCCCGCGAGCATTGAGGAATGCGAGAAGACACAACGCGAGGCACGCTCCCGCCCACTTCACGTTCCCGGTCAACCATGGAAGATATTCGCTAAGGTAATCCATCAGAAGGACGCCGTAGAGGCTGTTGAGCAAAAACGTGCCGGTCCAATTCCACCAGCCACACTGAAACCCCCAGAAATCTCCGAAGGCCGCGCGGCTCCAGCGATAAAACCCGCCCTGCACCGGAAGAATACTGTTCAGTTCCGCGGAAGCGAAGGAAATCGGAATGCTCCAGAAGAGAGGGACGAAGGCGAGGAAAAGAAGCGCCATCCCTGGACCGGAGCTGTGGAAGATTTCCTCGTAGCCGAAGGGTCCACCAGCGGTATAGCCGTAGAAAATTGCAAGGAGCGGGAGAAAACCAATCTGGCGGAGGTGAGCTCCGCCGGAAACTTTCGCTCGATCTCCTTCGCCTGAGGTTTCTTGCATCGAGCCCGTCTCAAGGGCGCGGCATGTTAGTGAACCGCAGCAGGGTTTTCAATGGAAAAGAATGCGTCTCTTTACTGAGAATAGAAAGCGATCGCGCGCTGTCGCGAAACATCCAATTCCAACCAGAGGCCCATAGCGGCGTGGGCTCCTTCTCATAACTTTTGCTTGACGAATCTCACTGACGGGATAAGAATTCCGCCTCTTCCGCGATGCTCTTACTCACTGGGTTGAGGAGTCTTTCAGTGTGTCGCTATTTCTTGGGATGCGGCCTAATTCCATGCGGCGTCGAGGGTTATTCGCTCGCGCTTAATCGTGACATCTCCCGTGGTTCTAAGATCTTTGGTTTGTGAGTTGCACCATTCGTGCCAGGTTGCTAGGCGACATTCAAGCGACGCATTGTGGGTTGCTGCTAAGTCCCTTGGAGACATGAACATGTCTTAAGGGTGGATTTTGCCCGAAGGGCTGTGGAATCAGGTCTGGTTCTAGTAATGGGCAAACTTTTTCACATTGCCATGTCGCAATCGCGGCAGGAGGAATCATGAAGTCGATCTCGCGGTCCCACTCCCTTTCCTGGGTTTCGCTCTTCGTTTGCCTTCTGTTGCACTTCTCTAGCGCACTGCCGCAAAGGAGGCTTTCGGCGGAGCCTCGCACACCTCCGCACAGTCACGGAGCCGCGCCCAAAACTGTCGCGCCCGCGACCCGCAGGATTGCTCCCAAGTCGATCAACCTGCCTCTCTTTTTCGAAGCCAACAAAGGCCAGGCCGATTCGAGCGTAAAATTTCTCACGCGGAGCAAAGGTTACACGCTTTTTCTCACGCCGACTGAAACCGTGCTCGCCGAAGCGAAGACGCAATTCGAAGGGAGCTTAAACGGCTTCGCCACCCCGCCAGACTCGAAAATGACGACGCAGGCTGCGGTGAGAATGCAATTGGTCGGTGCCAATTCCGCCCCACTGATGAACGGTCTTGAGGAATTTTCCGGCAAAGTAAATTACCTGATCGGCAATGACCCGGCGAAGTGGCACACCGGAATTGCACTGTATTCACAAGTGAGGGCCGAGCAAGTTTATCCGGGAGTGGATTTGCTTTTTCACGGCGACCAGAATCAATTGGAATATGACTTCATTGTTGCGCCGGGAGCCGATCCGTCGAAGATTGCGTTTCGCATCCGCGGCGCCACACGAATGGAAATTGACACGCAGGGCGACTTGGTACTGCGCACAGCGCACTCGGATTTCCGCATGCATAAGCCCGTCATCTACCAAACCATTGCTTCCGAGCGCCGAACCATCGAAGGCGGCTTCGTGAGGAAAGGGAAACGCGAGGTCGCATTCCGACTCGGAGCCTACGATCGCAGCCAGCCGCTCGTGATTGATCCTAAGATTGGGTTCGCTTCGTTCCTGGGTGGCAATGGGGTCGAGGTAACTGGGGGTTTTGTCGTGGACAACACCACGCCAAGCAGCCCTAAGCTATACGTGTCGGGGTTCACGACAGACTCTGCGACTTTCCCAGAAACCAGCAATGTGACCGTAATCGGTTCGGGCACCTCCACCACGCCGGTCGTGGGTGAAGTGGGATTTGTCGCCGAGATTGATCCAACCGCTTCTGCAGGATCGCTCGTATATCTGACTTTTATTGGGGGCAAGACACCGTTCCAAAGTGCGGATACTGGCTGCATCAGCGGAGTTATTTGGCTATCGCTCGACGAAACTCAAGCCTCTGGCGTGCAGCCCGTTTTGGGTGGAGAGACCAACTGTAGTGACTATCCCACTACAACGGTGATCAACCCTGTGACCGCTCCCACGAACAAAGATTTTGGCAGTGTGGTGACGCGACTAACGCCGACTGGCAACGCTATTGATCAATCCGCATTGCTCGGTGGCAATTTTCAAGTTTCAGGCTCATTTGTATCCGTGGGCAACGGGGGAGAGGTTTTAATTGCAGGTTCCACCTCGGCGACAAACCTTCCGGTCCAAAATGCTTATGTAAGCACACTCAATAACGGGAACGCAGGGTTTGCCGACTGCTATGTGGGGAAGCTTGAACGGTCGGACCTGAAGGCAACCTACTTGACCTACATGAATACTGGCGGAGGGAGCACCAATCTCAACGCCTCGGGCTGCGGAGCATTCGAGGATTCGAGTGGAAATATTCTGGCCGGCGGGAACACGGTATCGGCCACTGCTTTCAATCTTGGTGGCGTGAATCTGGCGAACGGGTTTGAGCCGAACTTTCCGGCGACCGCCACGGAAGTCACCTGGGCCGCGAAATTGAATCCGGGCTTGAGCCTCACCAACCAGTTGGTCTTCGCCACGTATTTCGGCGGTGGAGGAGTCACGAAGGCTGCAAACGGGGCATTTGATCTTGGCAACGGGGTTGTGGCCATCGTCGGCGCAACGACATCGAATACCAGCGTCGGAGACATTCCACTCCAGAACGCATATTTAAATGCAAATCCTGCGGCAGGCAAAGGCGGCGGTCAGACAGGCTATTTCCTCCTTTTAGATACGTCGCAAACCGGCGCGGCGAGCCTGGTATGCTCTACGTACTTCGGCGGGAGCGGCGGGGCCGACGTAATTAGCGCGGTGGCTTACGACGCGGGGGATCCCACGGATTTCCGTATCATCCTCGGCGGCCAGACGAGCTCCACTGATTTTCCAACAGCCAACGCGATCCAGTCCTATGTGGGGGCTTCCGGCAGTCCGGATGGTTTTGTTTCTGTGCTCGGTGTGCCGCTTTCAGGCCAGACCTCGCCCGCCAACCTGGTTTTTTCGACCTACATCGGCGGAGCCAACCCGCCCGCTTCTATCAATGGCACGATCCTTGAAGACGACCGAATCACCGGCGTCGGCGTGGATGCAAATCATACGGTCTATGCGGTCGGCCTGACAAACTCGGCGCAGGGTTTCTTCGCCAGCACGAGTCCAACGACGACGGTAACCGGCTTCCAGCCGACCTGCACAAGTTGCAGCTCTTCGGTCCCTACCGATGACGCCGTAGTGTTTTCGATCGCAAGCGGGACCGCAGCATCCGGCACGACCCTGCAGTCACTCGCGGTAACGCCTACCAGCGCGACTATCGCCGCGGGACAAACGCAGCAATTTCATGCCGTGGGATATTACAGCGACGGAACGGAGCAAGATATTACGAATTCGGTCGTTTGGAATGCTTTGCCTTCAGGCATCGCGATGATGAGCTCCACGACCCCGGGTCTTGCTACGGGAGTCGCTTCCGGCGCCACTAATATCGAGGCGACTCAAGGCGGTGTCCCCAATTTGAACGTCGGTGCCTTGACAGTGACAGGCGCAACAGCGGGAAGTCAGGGCGTAGCACAAGTTGCTCCTACAAGTCTAAATTTCGGGAATCAGCTTGTCCGCACGACGAGCAGCACAACGCCGACTGTGACGCTGACAAACGTAGGCACGGGACCACTCGGGAGCATCAGCATCGCCTCGAATAACTCGGACTACGCCATCGTGACCAACAACTGCCCGACTTCCCTGGCAGTCGGTCCTCCGGGATGCACATTCACCGTGTCGTTCACGCCGAGTATCCGGGCGTTGGACGTAGGAGCTATCGTTATCACGGACGATGCGACGGTCGGCACCACATTGGTTCCGCTGTCGGGAACTGGTGTCGGTCCGGTGAATTTGACTCCGTTCGAGACGTATTTCGGTTCCGCGCAATCGCCGATTCCAGTGGGAACTCCCAATGGGCCGCAGACTGTAACCCTCTCCAACCAAAGCGGCGGAGCAATCACGGTTGACGGGATTTCGTTCACGGGAAATGCGGCAGCGGACTTTACCCAAACCAACAGCACGTGCCCCCCTAGCAGCAGCTCTCTCGCGAACGGTGCTACTTGCGCAATTCCGGTCACCTTCACGCCGCATGGAACGGGGGCAAGGACGGCAGATGTAATCGTGACCCTCTCGTCGGACGTGGCCTTCAGCCAGCCCGACTCTTCGCTTACGAACCTGGGAGGGCTCACATCTATAAGCCCCTCCACTCCTAATGCGCCCGTTACGGCCTATGACAACTTCACGCTCGCCAGCGCATCAAGTATCACCGGCATACAGTGGATGGGGTTCCAAGCGCTGGCAGGGCAACAATGTCCGAGTTCTCCTTGCATCCCAGCGGCGATTGCGCAGTTCCAAATCAACTTCTATTCGGACGCATCGGGTTCACCGGGCACCCTTCTAGCTAGCAACACCATCAGCGGAAACGCAAATCAGACTCAGATTGGAACCGGAACTTATTCCACTGAGACAGGGTTGCCCGTCTACTCCTATAGCGCGAACCTTTCCAGTCCATTCGCTGCTCAGAGCGACACAACGTACTGGGTGTCGATTGTCCCGACGCAGCCATTCCCGCCTTACTGGGCTTGGTTGGTCGGCACAGGGGGCGATGGCACGAGCGCACAGAGTTTCAACGGTTCGACAACTTTGCAGCCCCTTGACCTGGCGTTCTCGCTTACGACCGGTCAGTCTGGTCAAACCAGCCAGACTTATTCGAGCCATCTGATCGGTAACAGCACGATATTGCAGCTTCCCGGTTTCACGGCCAATCAACTAGCCGCCAATGATGATGGGTCAACAGATGCGGTCACGCTTCCCTTCAGCGTCAATTTCTTTGGGACGTCCTATAACCAACTGTTCGTCAACAACAATGGAAATGTGACGTTCGGCCAGCCTTTTGGGACATTCACTCCCACAGGTTTGAACACCGCTAACGGCGGAATTCCCATCATTGCTGCTTACTGGGCCGATGTGGACACGGATGGGACTGGTTCCGGCTTGCTGACGTACGGAACAGACACAGTGAATGGTCATCAGGCGTTCGGCGTAGATTGGCAAGACGTCGGCTACTTTGCCAGCAAAACGGACAAACTCAATAGCTTCCAGCTCATTTTGATTGACCGCTCGGATACCGGGGCGGGTAATTTCGATATCGAATTCAATTACAACAAGATCCAGTGGGAGGCGGGTGATGTCAGTGGCGGCTCGGACGGCCTCTGCACGGACCCCACAGAGTGCGCGGCCGTGGGCTACTCGAATGGGTCGGGGACGGCCGGAACGAACTTCCAGCTTGCTGGTTCATTCACGAGTGGAGCATTGCTCGACACAAATATGTCAACGGGACTCATCTACAACAGCCTGCCGGCTCCAGGCACGACAGCCGTGCCCGGACAATACGTGTTTCAGGTGAGGGGTGGATCGGTACAGGACGCCGATCTTGCCCTGACCATGAGCCAATCCGCGAACCCGGTAGCCCCAGGTCAGCAGGAAATCTACACACTGACGGTCACGAATGCGGGGCCGGCGGATGCGACCAGCGTTGTGGTGACCGATACGCTGCCGGCCAATGCCACGCTCTTGTCGTCGACGTTCTCGGGAGGAACCTGCACCGGCACAACGACTCTGACATGCAATCTGGGAACGATAGCGGCCAATTCAGCCGGGAGTGGTGGTCACAATCACGGTAACTGTCAACGCGAATGCAACCGGAACCGTTGTAAACAATGCGAGTGTGACGTCGAGTGTTCCCGACAACAACCCGACGAATAACTCAGCTTCGGCGACGGCAACGTTGTCCACGGCGCCGACGATTGTGTCGGTGATCCCCGCCACGGGACAGCAGGGTCAGCAGGGCCTGTCGGTCGTGATCACGGGCCAGAACACTCACTTCGCGCAAGGGACGACGGTACTGAGCTTCACCGGCACAGGAATAACGGTGGCGTCGTTGACGGTGAATTCAGCGACGAGCGCGACGGCGGTGCTGAATATCACTCTCACAGCACCCGTAGGTGCGAGCAACGTGACGATGACGACAGGCGCGGAAGTGGCAACGCTCGCGAATGGGTTCACGGTCGTGGCGGTAGGGGCCGCCACGCTGGCGTCGGTGAATCCGAACGTGGGACTACTCGGTGCGCAGAGTCTGTCGGTCGTGATCGCGGGGCAGAATACTCACTTTGTGCAAGGAACTACGGCAGCGAGCTTCGGTGCAGGGATTACGGTCGCGTCGCTCGCAGTGAGTTCAGCGACGAGCGCAACCGCGGTGCTAAATATCAGTGCGACAGCCGCCCTCGGCGCACGCAACGTATCCATGACGACGGGCGCGGAAGTGGCTACGCTCGCAGGCGGGTTCACGGTCGCGCCGTTTGTGGTGACGTTCGCAACGCCTCCGCCGGCAACGCCGCCGAACGTGCCGCCGGGAGGAAGTCTGGCGGTGGGATTGGTCCTGACTGGAGGCCCCAATTTCAGCGGGACGGTGACGCTGACGTGCTCGGATCCGACGGACCCGTCGGTCACATGCTCGATCCAGCCCGGTTCGGTGACGCTGACCGGGAATGGCACGACGCAAGTGGCGATTGTGGTGAACACATTCTGCACGGCGAATGTTCCGGCCTTGAGCCCGAATCCCGGCGGCATGGGAGGCGGGCTAGGGCTGATGTTGCTGGCGCTGCTGTTGGGCAGCGGGGTGTGGATGAACAGGCGGCGGCCGCGATGGGCGATGTCGTTTGCGATCCTGATAGTCGTGGTGTTTGCCGGTGCGGCTTGCAGCAGCTTGCCGAAATCGCCGAGCGGGGCGGCAACGCAGCCGGGGTTGAAGAACATCGTCGTGCAGGCAAGTGCAAATGGGAACGTTCAGAACATCCCGATCCAATTCAACGTTCAGTAAGGATGCGAGAGTCGAGTGGCCGCTTCGCGGGAAGCGGCCGCGCGCTCTTCCAGAATTAAGACTCCTGGTTAAGCGGGCGTGACATTGAACAAATGCGCCTGGAATCCTTCTCGGCGCACAAAAAGCCCCAGGTTGTGAAGTTCGTCGCCGCTGCGCGGATAGCGAGCCCCATTCAGTTCATCGAAGAAAATGTATTCCCGTCCGGGTGAAACGCGGTCACCCAATCGAACGCGCCCCTGAGACGCTCCGCCAACCAGATTCACCGCAATCACTTTCCACGCCTGATTCGAACACCATTCGTACACAACCAGATTTCGTGAAGAGTCATCGCCTTCCGGCACGATCGGGAGAAGATTCCACTGGCCCGAGTGGAAGACTTCCTGCTTGGTGATCTCGAGAATCTTTTGAAAGAAGCCGACGGTGAACGCGTCGGGCGGCTCTTCCACGGTGAGGCGCAACGGGACCGGAAGCCGGATCCTGCAGCCTTCGAGCTCGCCTTGATGGTAGAAACGCATTCCGGGAAGAGTGCCCATCAGAGTTCCTACCGATGGCAAGCGCGCGTCTCCGAAAACATTGGCGCAGCGTTCTTCGTCATGATTTTCGAGGAAGCGCGCGAGGCGGCTCTGAAGATCGGCAGGGGCCGCAAGCCGCGTGTGAATATCTTCAACATTCGTGTTACGCACGGCGTCGTACAATCCCTTGTCGTAAACAAACGAAAATCCTAAATCGAGTAGCCGCGGCTCCGTGCCCCAGTAAGCCTCGGCAAGAAGTATCAGATTCGGGACAGCTGCATGCGCCTCCTGCCAGAATTCTTTTTCGGGCGGCCGGGCCCCACCGAGAAGGTGGCCCCAAACGTTCGCAAAAATATCGCTGAGCTGAAGCATAGCCATATCGCAGCGCACGCCATCGCAATGATTCGCGATCGTGCGCAGCTCGGCGAGTTGAGCGGCGCGCATCTCCGGAGAAAAATAGTTCAGTTGCGCGACGTCTTTCCAGGGAGGGAAGTAGGGGTCCTTTCCGCGAGCCAGGAAGTAGTTTCCTTTGGGCGAGCGCACCGGATAAAACGCGGACGGATTTTTCTCGCACTCTTCGCGCGTGCCCTGGACGTAGAATTCAGGATGCTGCCGCGTCCAGGGATGATCGAACGCAGTATGGTTTCCGACAAAGTCGAAAAAGAGCGTCATTCCCCGCGCATGCAATTTTTCGCGGACACGATCGACAGATTTCCAGTCGCCGATGCGAGGGTCCGGGATGTATTGCGCTACAGCGTAAGGGGAACCGACCACATCGCTCGGCTGCCAGCCGGGCAAGGCGCGATCAAACTGCGTGACATCCCCGGGATCGGCAAGCGCCATCCGGCGCGCCTCCGGGCTTCGCTGCCAGACGCCCATAAGCCAGATGATGTCGAACCCCAGGTTTGCGAGCGCATCCCACTCCGCGTCGGGCACATCTCCGAGTGAAATCGAGCGGCCAAGGCGCGCGGAAAGCTGGTCGAGCCACGCCCAGGTGTTGATTTCGTAGAGATGCGGATGAGCGCGCATAGGAAAAGCAAGAGAAGAGGGATTCGCCGAAGGCATGCGGGGGAGCCTAAATTGCGGCACAGAGGATTGTCAATGGGGGCGAAACGAGTCGCGGCCCGGCGATCCTGGGGGAGTGAATTTCCGATTACTGAGTTAATCGTCCAAGTGCCCTGACAGCGTGCTCCCAGACTTCTCGTCGTTCGCAGCCTTAGTCTTGACGAAGCGCCCCTGCCGGGTCGATCCGCAAAACTCGCGCGGCGGGGATAGCACTTGCGATTGCTGCGACTGCGAGCAAGAAGAAGGCCGCACACGCGAAGGTGACCGGGTCAACTGCTGAAATACCGAACAGTAGGCCAGTCGTCAGTTTCTGCGAAGCCCACGCGCCAAACAGCCCTATGGTCGCGCCAATGGCGGCCATTTCCAAGGACTGCTTCAGTACAAGCCAGAGAACATTAATCCGGCTCGCACCCAGTGCCATTCGCACCGCCAGTTCCTGGTTCCGTTGTGCCACGAGAAATGAAACAACACCGTAGATGCCCACAACGGCGAGCGCCAAACCGGCCAGCGCAAATAAAGCCAACAGAACTGTCGTGAATCGTTGTCCGCCGGTCTGGACCTCGACGAGTTCGGTGATCGTTTGCACCTCGGCGAAGGGCATGTCGGAATCCATCTCACGAAGTTGAGTCCGTATTCCAGGTTCCAATAAGCGGGGCTCTGATGTTGTGCGAATCACGATATCCTTGAACCCGCCATTCACCAGGGGGTTTTGGGAATACAGTACGGTAATCTGTGGTTGCGGCGCGAGGGCCAGACCAGCATTTTTGAAATCGCCAACAACGCCAATGATTGTGACGTCCACGTCGTCCGTTACATTCTCTTCAGCAGCGATTTGCAGTGATTGCGGAGGCCCGATGTGAATCTTCCGGCCGATGGGATCTTCTGTCGCGAAATAGCGCCGCTTGAATTCCTCGCTAATCAGTGCCACCGGAGGGCTCGTGGCGCCGTCCGACTCCGCGAAATCTCTTCCGCGAATTAGCGGAATTCCCAAAGTTCGAAGGAAATGTTGGTCCACAACTCCAAACTGCGCCGACGGAATATCTTGAATTCGTGTGACAGGATGCCCCGGAATAACCAACATCTGAATCCACCCGTTATTTGGCGGGTAGACGGTTGTCACCGTCGCCTCAATCACGCCTGGCAATGCCCGGACCCTCGTTGCAAAATCATCGCAGAAGCGCGTTCTTACCCCGGGGTTTGTATAGCGGACAGGCGGCAAATAGATCCGGCCTCTCAATAAATGGTCCTGACGGATACCCAGATTCTGACCTTCCAAACGCATGATGCTTCGAACCAGCAGGCTCGCTCCCACCAGAAGCATCAAACACATCGCCATTTCCGTTATCACTAGCAGGCTGCGCACACGCTGACTCGAACGTCCGGACGTCCCGGATCGCCCGCCTTGCTTCAGTGCATCCACGAGGTTCAGCCGAGTGCCCATGAACGCCGGCGCTAGCCCAAAAAGCAAACTTGTGACAAGAGATACCAATAAAGTGAACGTCAACACTCGCCAATCGATTCCCACCGAACCAAGTTGGGGTAGATTTTCCGGGTGCATCCTCGCGAGCGCTCTCAGTCCAATCTCGGCACAAGCAAATCCCACCGCTCCGCCGATGAGCGACAGCAATAGCGTTTCCGCAAGCAATTGCCGGACAAGGCCGCCTCGTCCCGCACCCAAAGCCGCGCGCACAGCCAGCTCCCGTTGACGCGCCGAGTTGCGCGCCAAGAGCAGATTAGCCAGATTCACGCAGGCTATCAGCAGGATCAGGCTCACGGCTCCCATTAACAGATACAGCATCGGCCGCAGCGCTCCTACCCGGGAGTCAGCCAATCTCTTCACGGCTACATCGACACCTTGGTCCACCGGATGCTCTGCTGCGAGCGCAGCGGCGATCACCGAGAGATCTGCCTGAGCCTGTTCGAGCGACACTCCAGGCTTTAGCCGCGCCAACACCGCGTACCCGCGCTCTCCTCTCCCACTTTCCGACCACATGTCAGGCGGATATGGAAAGGGAGTCCAAATTTCGCTGTGGCGCCCAGGCTCCACCCATGCCGGAATCACGTCCGGCATCACTGCGACAACGGTGTAGGCCTCCCCATTTATGCGAATCTTGTGGCCCAGTACGGACGGGTCGCCATCGAACCGGCTTCTCCACAGCTGCGCGCTGATTGCGGCCACGTAGTTTCTGCCTTCTTGATTTTCATCCTCGGAGAAGAGCCGGCCGATGATGGGTCGAATATCGAGGATTTCGAAATACGCTGCTGGGACCAATCCGACCGCCATATGCTCCGGTTGGCCCGCGGACTCACCGAAACTCACGTTCTTGCGCCAGGTGTCATAAGCCACCATCTTCTGAAAGCTGCGACTTCTCTGCGCGAAGTCCCGAACGTCCAGTGCCGAAGGTCCATCAGGATTTGCAAAGGTATTAAACATGCCTTTCTGAATGGAGTAGATACGCACGAGTTGGTCCGCAGCAGTGAAAGGCAGCGGCCGCAGCATGAGCGCATCAATGGCGCTGAAAATTGCGGTATTGGCGCCAATGCCCAAAGCGAGCGTGAGAACGGCAATGACTGTAAAGCCAGGGTTCTTACGAAGAACTCTCACACCGTACTTTACGTCCTGAGCGAATCGTTCCAACCAAACGAGATTCCAGATTGCGCGCACGTCCTCTTGGACCAGCGTGGTGTTGCCGAAAGCTCGTCGAGCGGCATAGCGTGCCTCCTCGGGCGGCAAGCCGGAGTCTTGTTGCTCCTCCGCTTCCAGTTCGAGATGCGACTCCAGTTCGCGGTCCAGCTCCTCTTCGTGGTTGCGCTGCCGCCGGACCCCAGCGAGGCGTGAGCGAAACCAATTCCAAACCCTCATGACTGATCTCCCGGAGCCGGCCACATCACCGTCGCCACGGCTGCAGCCAGTTGTTTCCATCTCGATTCTTCACGAACAAGCTGTTTCCTGCCCGCCGGTGCTAGCCGGTAATACTTGAACTCACGATTCCGTTCCTTGGCCATCTCCCACTTCGCGACGATCCAGCCCTTGCGCTCCATGCGATGCAGAGCCGGATACAACGAGCCGTGCTCCACCTGCAGCACGTCCTCCGTGGTGCGTTGTATATGTTTTGCGATTTGATGGCCATGAGCTGGCCCGAAAAGCAGCGTGCGCAGAATCAGCATGTCGAGCGTGCCTTGCAATAACTCTGCCCGTTTTGGAAGCTTTCCAAATGTCATGATGGTAGGCATCCTACCTCAACAAGGGTAGACGTACTACCCTCGCTCTAGTTAGCAGAACAATTGGGTCACGCGGCTCACACGATGCGTCGCGGCACTGGCTAGACAAAAAAAGAGATTAGTGACAAAGTGATTTGCGCGACGGTTTGGGGCGGCCGGAGAATGAATCTGAGATTCGTGATGAGGAGGGAACTGACCATGGTCAAGCGTCTCTTGATGTGCAGCGTAGCGGTTCTATTTCTTGCCGGCATCGCTTTCACGGGCCAGAAGGATGCGGCAAAGTCCGGTTCGTGGACCGGCTGGATCACCGACGACATGTGTGCAGCGAAGGGTGCGAAGCCGGAGCACGCGGCTTGCGCTGACAAATGCGTGAAGGAGCATGGCGGGAAGTACGCGCTGTTTAACGAAGCAGACAAGAAGGTCTATATCCTGGACCCGCAAGACAAGGCTGCCGGGCATGCGGGCCACGAAGTGACCGTTAAGGGCACGCTCGATGGCGACACGATTCACGTCAGCTCCATAACAATGAAACCAGCTTCCGGGATGTAGCCGGCAGGGCCGGACATAAGCTCGAGCGTTCTCATCTCCGCAGAATGGTGCGTTATAGAGGCGGGCAGGGACATCGGTCCTGCCCGCTTTCTTTTTGTGACGCATTTTCGTGGGACCAGCCTCAGGGGCTTCATACCCATGCAAAAGAGAATTACTGCTTTGTGCATTCCGGGTTGGCGAAAGTGAGAGTGATCTGTCTCGCGTCTAAATCGGAACCCGAAACTACGGTGGGGTGCGCATCAATTCGAGCGGGAGCGAGACAATCGCTCGCCCCGCGGCGAGCGCCGCCGCGGTGGGGGGCGAGATCTTCCCAGGCCGAAATTGTGTACTGCGTAGACTCAAGCAAAGTGAATTGATAGACGGAGTCGTCAATTTTGCGGGCAGCGGGATTTTCGCCCTGGTCCGCTGTGGCAGTTACGGTGACCTCACCGGGAGGCCTTCCGCCAGCCCATTTCAACAGGACGCGAATTTTCCGCGCCGGGTAGCCTTGAGTCAATTTGATGTTCACCCTAAAGAGTTGCTGAGCGTCTTTCAAATGGATGCTATGGGCCTCGTCCAGATTCGGCGTCCCGGGATAAAAGCTGCGCGGAAAAGGTGAGTTCGGGTTCAAGCGATTCATCCGGTTGAAGACGAGGAGATATTCCCCCGGGCCGATGTGATCGAAGTCGAAGACACCCCTGTCTCCCTGGAAGGCCCAGAGCCCAGGACGCGAATCGTCGTAACGGCCGGCGCGATACAGCTCGACGGACGCAATTTCGATCGGTTTTCCATCGGGACCGAGAACGCTCCCGCGGATGTGTCCCGTGGGCAGGGCGTCCACGTTGTACTCGTAGCACGCGCCATTGGGAATGCGGAAAGGCGGCAGCCCACCTTTGAGAGTCTTCTGCGTGAATTCCATGCGTGCGGGCAGGGACGCCGAGAAAATATATTCGCCCGCGTGAACGTCGTAAAAGGAATACACGCCGTCCGGGCCAGTGCTTGTCGAGAAGCGGTCGTCGTGCGAGCGCAGTTTCAACTGAATATGCGGGAGCGGGTCATCGGGGTCGTCCGAGGGAGCCAGGAGCGGCGGGTCCGCGCGGCGAAGGACGCCGAACACTGACGCGACGCGCTCGTCATTCCGCATGGCACGCAACTGAGGAAGAAGCGCTCGGCCATCGCTTGCGAGGCGCGTGCCGCTGCAAATCGTGGCAAAGAGCCGGTCATCCTCGGCCCGGTTGGGGAAGACAACGTACTGCTCACCCTTTTGGAAGCGAAACGCACAATCGCCGTCGTCACCGCCCGAAAAAATGTCGATTTCGGGTGCGTCAGCGCTAGCGAATCGCTCGTCAACGCGAAAATGGTAGCGGATCACGGGCGAATTGGCCGAAGTGGTGCCGCCGGGCGCACTCAAAAGCGAAGCAGGCACATTTTCGATTTCGGTAACTGTGCCGAGAAAGACGACATCGTCTTTCTGCAAGCCGGGGCACGCGCCGGGCGGCGCTTTCGAACAAGTACACGCGCGCACAGGATTGGGCGCAAAGAAAAGCAATACGTACAACGCCATGTGTGCGCGTCGCATCATGAAAGCTATCCTACATTTTGTGGCGCGCGGAAATCGAGCCTTGCGGCAAAGATTCCCACCCCGCGTGCCCACGTCGGCAAGGCTGCGCGATCGGAAGTAAAGGATTCGGAAGCGGTGATTCCTTGAAAGAGGGATTGAGTGGTCTTATACTCCGTCACGCCAAATAGGAGAAGCCGATTGTTGCCACGACGCGCGATTGGATTGTTGTTGGGATTGCTTGCGTTTTCGTGTTCCGTTTTGGGACAAGAGAAAGAATCGCCTGCGGCCGAACAGCGGGCCGTTCTCCAACATATCCTGGAGCAGACCTATCAACCCTCTGACGTCGGCAAGGGGCTTTTCGGAGTCGGGTCCGCCAACGCCATACGGCGTGCGGGCGTGATCATCGTGGTGCAACGGCCCGGACTATACGCTTCGCTCGAGCGCAATGAAATCGCTTCGAGCACGATGCACGGGCTGGACGCAAAGCTAATTCGAGGAAACAAGGATTACGCGGTTCCGGCAGGGGAACGCTTTTACGTGTTCAGCGTTAGTGTGGGCGATACTTCGGTGACGTTCGGCTTGATCACGGGCCGCTTGATCACGGTACAACACGGCACGGGCCGCCTTTGGACCGCGGTAAGCTTCCAATTCCCACAGGAAACTTTGACCAATGCGGATAAGGACGCCGTGTTTCGCGCCATCGATCCCTGGTTCGTTCCGGAAGGGCATGCAATGTACGGCGCTACGTCCGGTGCTCCAGCCCCGCCGGCGTCAATGGCTGTAGCTTCTCCTGCGGTTGCCCCCGTTCAGCAGGCGCCGCCACTGCCGCCCCCGAGCGCGCCTGCAGACCTATCGCCTGGAATGACACGGGACCAAGTCGTGGCCGCGCTTGGTGCGCCGCAGCGCGAAGTGAAATTTGGCGACCGGATCTGGCTGACCTATCCCGGCATGGTTTTAGTGTTGGAAGGCGGCAAGTTGGCCTCGGTGGATCAATCGGGTCAGCCTCCTGCGAAGGTCGGCGTTCATTCAGACCCCGCAGGCGGCGATATCTATCTCGATGGAAAAATGGTGGGCTTGACGCCTTCAACGTTCGAATTGCCGCCGGGCGACCACCAGATCAACGTGATGCTATCGGGCTATCAAGAATGGGTCCGGCGAGTGCACGTGCTTTCCGGAAGTGAAATCAACCTCGACGCGAAACTCGAAAAGAAATGACCTACGAAGCTGCTCGCCGAAGAATTCTCCCGCGAAATTTCCTCTTGTAAGGACACACACCCGCACAGCCGCCGGAGCGGCAAGTGAAGCAGGTGGTTGTTGTCGAGGGCCGGAGGTCGGCTACTTCGAATCAGCCGGCTTTTCTTCGGTCTTCTTGGGAGCACCAGCGGGCCTGCCGGCTGATTTGGGCTTCCAGAAATCCGGATCGGCCTTGATCCAATCCTCACCCACATAGCTCATTCGTGGGTTGAAGCTGAAGAGTTGGCTTTCGGATGATTCGATTGCTGAAGCCGACAGCTCGCTGAGTCTTTTCATGCCGTCTTCTCCCATCGCGGCCATGAATTTAGCGTCTCCCTCGAACCCTTTGTCGATCTCCGCGCCTGACTTTAGCGGCGTGATCACAACGTAGCTGCCGCCCGGCGCGCCAAAGAATGCCTGATACATCGCCCAATGAGCGTCGGGGACACCTTTCTCGTAGGCAGCCTTAACGAGCTTGACGGCTTCGTCCCAATCCTTTTCGTGCCCAGGACGGACGTGGAAACTCTCGATTTCGAAATAGCGCATGTGCGCGATATCAACAGCCGCGCGGAGGCTCTGATCCTCGCGATACACCCACGTGGATGTGTCGTACGAATCGAGCAGTTCGCCGTCGCCCATAGTGGCGCGGCTGAGTGCGGCGGTCAGTGCCACATTTTTCGCGGTCGCTTGATTGTCTTTATCCCAGGCATCGAACGTGGCGTAGCCCGTGAAAAAAAGTGCGCGCGATTTTCCCGAGAGAGATTCCATCCCCAGATAGTGCGTCGGCCATTTGGCGGCGGTAAACGCCTGGATGAAGGCGCTTTCGGTTTTTTCGTGCGGCAGACCAGCTCTGCCCGGTTTCAGGAACTCGCGCATGATGACGAGTACCTTTGGGGGCGGCGCGGTGGACGATGATTTTTCTTGGGCCCCGGCAATGCCTGCAGTTCCCAGCAAGAGACACAATCCCAGCAAAATCCCGGCTATTTTTCTCATGGATGCCGACCTCCTCGGCTGTAATTCGGGCGGATTGCGATACGGAAGCGCCTTGATCTACACGGGCCTGCGACAGCGGAAGGAACACCTCTGCTTCGCGGGCGGAGAGTATCGCTCGGGCAATTGGAAGTCAAGCAATGCGGGGCCACGACACGGCCGGGAAAATGAAATCCGAAAGGGAATCATCCCCCTTCAGCCTCGGGAAGTATCTTGCAGTTCCGCAACATTCGCCATAACTTTACGGAGTTGAATTTGGATGCAACATTTCCACCGAAAGAAAGCAGATCGAGGAATGGGAAAGGGAGAAAACGCTTTGAAAAAGCTGCGTGGAAAAATCGCAATCGTGCTTCTTGTGATCCTGACGTTCGCTTCTCTGAAGCTCTATACGACCAAAGCCACGGAATCTCATCCGCAAATCTGGACACCAGGATGCGTGTCATCCGTGCCGAGAGCGTGGGGACAATTTCGGGGTGGTTCGGCACAATCAGGGCTCGCATTTGAGGATAATGTGGGAACACTTCGCTTTTTGACCAATATTCCCTGCGATGGAACGCCAACGGTCGCCCTCGAAATCCGCAGGACCGCCGGAAATTCTCCCAGCGGAGGAAATCAGTAAAAGAAATCTCGCCTGGCATTGCATGCCCCGCTATTGCTACGCTCCGAGCTAATGGCACAGTTTCCATTGCGCCCGGATTTAGACAAGATTCACAGCGATACTATTGCTTATGCCGCGGTCATTCAAAATAAGATTGTAGAGAGGGGTGGATGCAAGAATGTAGCCTCAGAGGCGTTGAACGTCTTGACCTTCAGCGCAATTTTGACGCACAGGAGTGTGCGGACTCTCTGCGAAGAAGGATGGACGCCAATTGCGTCAGTGCTTATTCGGGCGTTGATGGACATATTCGCAAATTGTGTGGCTGTAGTTAATCGACCAGCAGATGCTGATTACATGGGTTTCAAGTACCTTACGCATTTTCACCGTGGCTGGTTGAAAGACCCGGAGATCACAGATCCTGAACGCAAGAACGCAACCGCAATCATCGATGAATTGGTCAGCAGACTACTGCCATCAGACCAAACTAGGGCGTGCATACTTCTTGCAGAAGCGAAGCCAGCCATTTATTGGTATCAGCCGGAATATGAAGGCCCGAAGAAGCTTCTGGCACTTGCCGCACATCCGATTTATGATCAATACAGGCTTCTGTCCGGCTCTACGCACGGCGGGTATTCGATGAAGGTTCTTTTCAATGATGACCCAAACTTAGAAGACATAGAACCTCGCGAGCACGCCAGAAATGTTCCCGCAGCAATCCTTGCATCAACCAGATTCCTGCTCGAAGTCTGTTACATTCGCGACCGAGTTGATAATCTGGGAGTAGGCAAGGTGATTTACCAGCATATTCTGGCCTCTTTGACACAACTCAATGTAACTTAATGTCTTTCGGAAGGAACGATCTTGCGGGATTCACTACGAAAAGGTCAGTCTTCGATTTCCATCTCCCTTTGTGCGCAACTTGTATTGACCTTTCGATTTCCCCCTGAAATCTCCGGCTGAAATTCCTTACGCCACTGTTCTGGAACGCAAAGACTTTTCAAAAGCCTCAATCTCGCTGGTTACGGTGAACAGGATGGGCGCAGCTTGGTCAAGGAGAATGTAGGCTCGGGGCGGCAGTTTCTGATCACGGTAAGTGACCGGCATATCTAGGAATTGCTGCACTAGGGAGTTGGCCTGAACGAGATAATTCTCAAGAACATCGACATTCTTGCGTAATTCCGGTGATATCTTTTCTGCTGCGTAAACAATCGTTGACCAATCGTCAGGAAGTAGTTTCACTGAAGCTGGTACCATTCCCCATCGATCTTTCAGAATGTCTTTCCAATAGAGCACATTGCTTTGCATGGAGTGTAAAACGGTAATGGCTTTTACTAACTCTTTCTTGTGTTCGTTCTCAGACTGTACTGCAAGGTTGGTGATTTCTTTACGCAACTGCGCAGTTTGCTCAGATTCTTGTCCCAGTTTCGTGGTTTCAATGCCTAGGCGCGTTTTGAGCGCCACTACTTGTTGACGCTCGCCTAGCCAAGCCCGATAGAGAGCTACCAAAAGGCCGATAGCAGCAACTGACCAGTAAACCCAGTGAGCGACAAAGTGCCCAGTGGATTGCCACAAACCAAGTCCGCCGATCAAAGCGCCACTGGTAACGATGCTGCCCCAGTGCTTCAGCACGGACGTAACGAATTTGCTAAACTCCCACATGCTGGCAAGACTATCACTAGACCTGCTGTGCCCAAAGACACGGAATTTGGCTCCTGCCATCACAGGCTCATCCGTGCCCCAAGACCCATGGGACTAGACAAGTCGGGTTTGCAACGACCCGAGCAGGGAACCGTGCGGAACTCCCTATGACGCGCGACCTATTTCGTCCGCGGGATAGATTGCGTGCTGCCGGAATGGCGAAATGCCACCACCACGATCGCTGCCGAATCAGCGTCCGCTCCCGCGCGCCTTCCCGGTACAAAACTCCACTGATGCATGGCGGCCACTGCTGCCGAAGTAAGCGATTCCGAATCACGCAAGATTTGCACGGAAGTGAGCTGGCCTTGCCGCCCGACAACGTCGTACAGGATCACGCTGCCATCCCCCGCGCTTGAGGCTGGGTATTTAGGCTCGACGGTAACAACCGGCTGCGCTCCCCGCTCGGCTGAATTTGCCAACGGTTCATCGTACGTGCGCACCGGAGTCGGCCGCGGTGGCTCGTACGATTGCGAAAATTGGAAAGTGATCCCGATTCTTGCCGCAACCGCATGACCATCCAAGCGTGCCGGGAAAAAGCTCCAGGTTCGCACCGTGCTCAGGACCGTATCAAGGAAAGGAGACGGCCCGCGCACGACCTTTATTTCTACGAGTCTCCCTCGACTGTCGATCAGGGCATCGAGCACGACTTCGCCGCCGAAAAGCGCTTGCGAAGGGTAAGGCGACGCGACGAGCGATAGCGGAACGGGCGCGGAAAAACCTTTGGCTTGTCCCGCGGAGTTGTCAGGAGGCGCTAAAGCTCCCGAAGCTGTGTGCCAGGTTATGCCCCTTTGCTGCAAGAGTGCGATCGCGTAATGGATGGGCACGGCTGCGCCCACGCCCGGCGTGCCCTCGTCCGAAGCTGTCGCAAGTGGGACGAGGCTCGATCTCAGCCATTGTCCTTCGACAAAACCAACCACCCCCTGGGACTCGACCGAAACTATCGGAGCGCCGCTCTGGCCTCGTCGCACTTGATGATTGAAAAGAAACAATTCGGTGTCGCTGCGGCCCTTGTCCAGTTGAGAAAATTGGAAATCGAACACCTCGCCGGATGAGCGGTCGTCCACGGACGCATCCAGGGTGTAAGCATCGAGAGGTTTCGAAGGACGCAGAGATGCGGCAAGCACAGCGCGGCCTCGCACGAGCCAGTCGTAGCCGAGCGGCAGGAATCCGACTTTATAGTTGCCGTCGAATGGATTCGGCGTCGCCCGCAGTATGGCGACATCGTGATCTCGATCCACAGCCACGAGCGTGGCCAGAAGAAACCGGGACGGGCCCGAAGGTTGGCGCAGCAGAATGTAAGGCTGGCCGCCGTGAAGCTGGCTCAGGACGTGCGCGGCGGTGATGAGGTAACCCTGTTCGTTGATGAAGAAGCCGTTCCCGTAGAAGAGGTAGTGAAAGCCTCTGTCGGAAGGAGATCGATCCACAGGGTAAACAATCGGGCAGATTGCGGCCGATAGAGCCGCGTCGTCTGCGGGCTTGTCGGATGCTGCACGCATCACGAAGGGCCACAAAGTGCAAGCCACGGCCGCGAGCGCTAAAGCGGCCATTTCGCGATTTGATCTCATTCGCATGGAAATGCCGTCAAAGGCCATTCTGCCTTCACAATTAGCATAACGCTCCCTCTGGACAGCGCAATTGACCTTTAGGACAGTGCCATCGCACCAGAAACTCTTTGCAGAACGCGAGGATTAGGCGCGTTCGGCAGAGGCTGGCGCCTGATGCTCGAGCGATTACATGATGAATGAGCGGGTTGGCGCGTGTAGTTGACTTAAGGATAGGTCTTGATATGCTGTTTTCACAGGCGAAGGAGTTCGCCCTTTAACCGCTGTCCCTCTTGGGCCGGGACAGATGATGACTCCTGACAAGAATCTTGTCGCGGAGTCATGTCCCCGGCAACGATTCCACAACTGAGATAGAAGCGAGAACTGACATGCAAAATGTCTGGGCACTAGCTTCCTTGTGGGTCGGATTGGCGCTCATCGCCACTCTCCTCGCGATCTGGTTCAAGATCTCCACAGCGTTGTCAGAAATCGTTGTTGGGACCGTCGCTCAATTAATCATTGGCGCCGTCGTCGGACCGATGGGCCTCGGTTCGAAATCCGAGTGGATTACGTTTCTTGCCGGAACCGGTGCAATCGTCCTGACATTCCTCGCGGGCGCGGAACTCGATCCCGTGATTTTCCGAACGAAGTGGAAGGAAGCGATGGTAGTTGGCCTAGTCGGCTTCTTCGGGCCCTTTTTGGGCTGCACGGCAATCGCGCACTACATCCTGCATTGGACGGTCCGATCGAGTTGGTTGGTTGGTGTTGCTCTCTCGACAACATCCGTCGCGGTCGTGTACGCCGTGATGTTGGAACTTGGCTTAAACAAGACTGGATTCGGAAAGGCGATCCTCGCGGCGTGTTTCGTCAATGACCTTGGGACCGTGATCGCGCTAGGACTGATTTTCTCGCCCTTTACGATTCGGACGCTGATCTTCGTCGTAATGAGCGCTGTCGTGTTCTTCATACTGCCGTTCCTGACACCTCGTTTTTTCAAGCTCTATGGGGGTCGTGTGTCCGAACTGGAGGCCAAGTACCTGCTTTTTCTTTTATTCGGCATGGGCGGCCTGGCTGTTTGGTCGGGGAGCGAGGCTGTTCTGCCTGCATACATTATCGGAATGGTGTTGGCGGGCACAGTGGGGAAAGATCATGTGCTGATCCGGCGTCTGCGGACGCTCACATTCGGATTGCTCACTCCGTTCTACTTTATCCGAGCGGGCTCCTTCGTGTCGGTGCCTGTCCTGATTGCGGCGCCACTCGTTTTTGCAATTCTCTTCGGGTCAAAATTGATAACTAAGATCGCGGGCCTCTTTCCTACGGTAAAGGCGTTCAAGTATCAGCGCGAGGAAGGTCTTTACTACACATTGATGATGTCAACAGGCCTGACTTTTGGCACGATCTCGGCGTTGTTCGGGCTCAGCCACGGCATCATCGATCAAGCGCAGTACTCGCACATCGTGGCAACGGTAATTGCAAGCGCGGTAGTCCCAACCATGTTTGCCAACGCATGGTTCCTGCCGCGACACTTGCTGCCAAAAAGCGACGAGGAGTCAGCCACTAAGGAAGTCAGCGCCGTCAGTGCGGATTAAGGAGGAGATTATATGAAGGGCCGCAGACATTCTCCATTCAAAAAAGATTCTGATTGGCTTCGATGGTTCGTCGCAGTCGGAGAAGGCGACGGAGATTGCTCTCTCTTTTGCCCAATCGCTCGATTCGAAAGTGCTGCTCTTTGCCGTCGCACGTCCGCCCGAGCCGGCAACAATGGTCGAACTGAATGCCATGCTCGACGATGCGCGCGAGCACTTCGAGGAGAAATTCAAGAAAATAATAGAGCGAGCGAAGGATTTGGATGTCGAGCTGGAAACCGATATTGCGGTGGGGCATCCGGTGGAACAGATCGTCCATCGCGCGGCAACGGATCACGTCGACTTGATCGTGCTTGGGCGACGCGGCATGTCGAGGTTTGAAATGATGATTGTGGGGTCCACTTCGGAGAAAGTTCTTCGATACGCTCATTGCCCGGTGATGGTTGTGCGATGACCGAAGGCGGCGCCAGCCCGTCATCCGGAGAAAATCGCTTGAACGAGTTTCAAGCGCGGCGGCTTCGTGTCACCTGCGAGTATATTGACAAGCTACTCGGCGAGGTTGAAGTGATTTTGAACGCATCCGCATCCAAGGCGGCATTCCCGAGATATTCAGGGGATGTTGCTCCGACGCAGCGTCGAACTTTCAAGACTACATTGTTGGGGCTGGCTCGCAACTCTACGCGTCTCGGCAACCAGACTGCGTCACCGACGCAGGTCTGCTTGAGGATGTGTGCATATTGGAACAGACAGTGAATCACCGGCTGAGTAAACTTTATCTATTGGCTGCATCCGGCCCGCCCTTTTCGGATAACAGTGAAAGGCTCCCCGCGCTAGCGGAGGCGGTGATGTACAAACAGTTCATTCTGCTGCTCGGCGCATTACTAATTAGCCATGCGCCGATGTCGGCGCAAACACCCGGACAGCAGATTGTCCAGGCGCAAGAACAGGTTGCGGCCACGATGACGATGGATCGAATATTGGCCCCATTCGTCGTGGTATCCCTCTCGCTGCACGAAAAACCCGAAAAATCCGCCGGCAATTTCAGTTACCAGTTCGCGGGGGTTTACGAGCCTGACCCGAGCCTCGTGAGCCTTTCGCCGATGCGACAAGTTGATACTTTATTTCTCACGCAGTTGAGTCTGCCCCTCGTGCAACTTTGGGCTGGGCGTTTGAGGCTTGACGGCTTTGCGAGCACGATTCACATGCGGAATATGCAGCTTGGTCCTTCCGCTGCTGGTGGCCTGCAGGATTTCCTTCCTGCGCGACAAGGCTATCCGGGCGGCCCGCGTTCGGTCGATCTCTACGGACTCAGTCTGAGTTTTCACTTTGGACGGGACGCGCAGATCGGATGCCCAACACAGATATGGCGGTCCCTCGCGCGGATGGTTGCCGGCGCTCGTTAGGACCAAATCGCATGCGCCGCAGTCCACCCGTCAATTGGAAGGGTGCTTCTTCAAGCGGGCAAGATTTTCGCATCCCAGCTGAAGGCCCGTGTCACATGCTTGCTTGAAAAGATCGGCGGCACGACTGAAATCCTTCACCACACCTTGACCGCGCTCGTACCGCATGCCCAGGAAGTTGCAACCCAGTGCATTGCCTTCCTCACAAGCGCGCTTGTAGAGATCGGCGGCGCGATTCTCATCCCGCGTCCCGTTTTCACCTTTTGCGTACATCGTCCCGAGATGGGTGCATCCTAATCCACCGCCTGCATCACAGGATCGCTTGAAAAGATCCGCGGCGCGGCTCGTATCCTTGGGCACGCCTTCTCCCCTCGCGTACATCCAGCCGAGATTCGTGCATGCGGGTGCACCGCCTGCGTCACATGCGCGCTTGTAGAGATCGGCGGCGCGATTCAGATCCTTCGTCACTCCTTGGCCGTTGTAGTACATCAAGCCGAGATCCGTGCAGCTTTGGTGATGGCCGCGATCACAAGCCTTGAGGTAAAGCTCCGCGGCCCGGGAAAAATTTCCGCTCTTGTACGCCGCAAGTCCTTGCTCAAAGAGCGGTGGGCCCGGGGTTGAGAGTGCATCATCTGCACCGGTCTCGGAATCCTTTCGCGATGACCGATGCGCGGCGGCACCGCCTTCCGGTTTCGATCGAACGGCGGCGGCGTTGTTGCCTGCGCTCGGTGTTCCGCTTGGTTGGGATGCTACCGCCGCAGGAGGTTCGATGGCGGCAGGAGGTGTCGAGCTGACCGGCGCAGTAGAGATCTGCGCGGTTGTGGATGGCTTCCGGGTGAAAAATAGAACCGCAAACACGATCACGAGAACCGTCAATATAGCCAACGCAACATAGAGCCATGGAGCACGCACACCCTCCGTCCGCGCGGACGCAGCGACAGATGGCACGGGGCTTGATGCGGCGGGCTCTGCAGGTGCGGATGAACTTTTTCCTTCGATCACCGGGATGTCGCGCGAAAGAAGCGTTTGCACGTTCTGTGTGAGCCGCTCGAGATGGCGTTCGAGCGGGGGAGTGAGCGCATCGAGCCAGTGAACGTTGCCGATGAAGTAGTCGAGGGACTTGCCGGGCGTCACGTCTTCGATGCGAAACGGAATGATTGCCACGCCCGCGCTCACGGCTCTTTCGATCTCCTTCGGGATATGAGGAGATGTGTTTGATTTTGAAGAAAAAACCAAAATCATGATGCGGCAGCCGTGAATCGCATCAATAATCGCCTCGCCGTACGCTACGCCAGGAAGCACGTCGCGCGGGGCGATCCAACAACGGACGGCCCGTGACTCGAGCATCGCGCAAACCGCGTCGGCGACAAGTTTGTCTTCCGATGCATAGCTGACGAAAACATCATGAGGCATCCCTGGACCTCCATTCCGGTGCGATTACTCGGTAGATTCTAACATTCCAACTATGCTCCCCGGTTCCTACAAATGGTAATTCCCAGCCGATGGCCGTATTAAGGAATCGGAGCGAAGCGAAAATGGGAGCTGTCTCTCGGTGGCTCGCTGCGTTGTTCAAGTTAGTCGCTAATATGTTATGGTAACTTTCACTTTTTTAGTCGAGTGCGGTGCACGCGGACGGGTATGCAGGCCGAACGGAGAGAATCAAGTCATGGCTAACGCTAAGGTTCGAGGCAAGTCTCCCGCTGCAATTAGAAGTGCGGGACGGAGCCACGGTGCAAACAAGAGATTCGGTCCCCGTGCCAACGCAATCGGCATGGGGGGAGAACCAGGCCTTCGTGAACGCAAGAAGGCGAGATTGCGCCAAGAAATCTTAGAAACAGCGTTGAAGATGTTCCGCGAGCGCGGCTACGAGGACACGCGCGTCGAGGATATCGTCCAGGTTCTCGAAATCAGCCAGCCTACATTTTTTCGTTATTTCCCCACGAAGGATGCCGTTCTCTGCGAGGTTGGAAATCGCGGCTATTCTTGCATTACCGAAAGACTGAAATCGGAACTTTCTAGCCAGGCAAGCACGGCGGAACGGTTGCGCCGGCTCTATCAGGAATTCGCGCGCGAGGTGGAGGCAAACCGGTGGCTGTGGCACGCCGTCGTGCTGTCCGGAGCCATGGACCCGGTGCGGTCGCCGCAGATGCGTGAGCGGGAGAGAATTGCGGCAAGTCTGTTGCAGGAAATCCTGGTGCAGGGGCAGAAGCGAGGAGAAATCACGCGCGCTTTCCCCGTTGTTCATTTGGCGGAGTTCATGGAAGCTCTGTACAACACGGCTGTTCGCCACTGGGTGGTGGATCTTACCGGACCTCATAAATTGAGCGAGCGCGTGCGCAACGCGGTGGAGTTTTTCCTGCGCGGCGTCGAGCCCTAGGGCCCAGATTGCGGCGCCTTGGAATCCGAAAGCTCCTCCCTGAACGTATTCATCTCCGACAGCGCGATCAGCCATCGAAGTGATGCGAATGAGAGCTGCCGTCCTCCACGATTTCAAGAAGCCGCTCCTGTTCGAGGAAGTCGACCGCCCCAAGCCCGGAGCGAATGATGTTCTCATCCAGGTGGAGGCATGCGGAGTTTGCCATTCCGATCTGCACGTAGCCGATGGCGATTGGCCTCAGTTTGCGAGAATCGTCAAACGGCCATTGATCCTTGGGCACGAAATCGCGGGACGTGTGGTCGAGAAGGGCGAAACGGTTCAAAATTTGGAAATCGGGGATCGGGTGGGAGTGCCCTGGATTTACTGGACGTGTGGCGAGTGCGAGTTCTGCAAAGAAGGAAATGAAAATCTTTGCACGAAACAGAAGATAACAGGAGTCACGGTAGACGGCGGTTACGCGGAATTCGTCAAAGCTCCGGCAAGCCATGCCCTCAAGATTCCAGACGGTCTGTCTTCGATGGAAGCCGCACCGCTCTTCTGCGCGGGAGTCACGGTGTACCGTGCTCTCAAGCAGGCTGGAGTTTCGCACGGTCAGCGCCTTGCGATTTTCGGCTTAGGCGGTTTGGGGCACATCGCGGTGCAAATCGGGCGTGAGTTCGGCGCCGAAGTGACAGCGATCGACATTTCGGAAGAAAAGCTAGCCCACGCGAAATCTCTCGGGGTTGCCAGTGCTCTGAATGCTGCGACGGCTGACGTTGTGAAACAATTGCGGAGCGCCGGAGGCGTGCATGTGGCGCTTGTTTGTTCGGCCGCCAAAGCCGCTTACGATACGGCTTTTTCTTGTTTGCGACCGACCGGAACGCTATTGGTCGTGGGCTTGCCGGCGGACAATATCTGTTTCCCTCCGATCCTGATGGCAGCCGGCGAAGTTCGGATCAGAGCTTCGGCCGTGGGCACCCGTGAGAACATACGCGGAGTCCTGGCTATGGCTGCTGCGGGAAAAATCCGCTGCGAAGTGACCTCACATCCGCTCGCGTTTGCGAATGACGCATTTCAACTTTTGCGCAACGGACAGGTTGCGGGCCGAATCGTTTTGACATTTGAGACCTGAGCGCACCCCCGCTGGCTGCCAGTCTGAGCCGGCGCCGGACCCTGCCGCGAACAATTTCAACACCCCCCGTTAATTCGACTTGACGTTAGTCACTAAAATGTAATATTCCCTATCACAATTTTGGATGGGTTGGATTTAGGTTACTTCGAGAGAACTCGAGTCGTTGGAAGCGTGGGCGTATTGCGTCGACTTCACAAGCAGCTAGGCGATGCCTTGACCTTGCGAGGAGGTTCTATGAAGTCAGCGTTTCTGGCCGGTGTAGTCGCATGTCTGGTGTGCCTGCTGGCGGCAGCCCCGCCGGCGCGAGCACAGGGGGTGGGTTCGTCGGGAACGATCCATGGAACCGTGCTTGATCCAACGGGTGCTGTAATACCGAAGGCAGCGGTCGTCGCCGTCGAAACCGACAGAGGAATCTCGCATGCTTCCGAGACAGACCCCAGCGGCTTCTATCGCTTAGCTGGACTGCCCCCCACGACTTACAACGTTACCGTGCGGGCGCCCGGGTTCGAAACCGTCGAACAGAAGGGCTTAGTCGTTAGTGTGGGCAGCATCACGGTCGTGGATTTTCATCTCGCGCTCGAGACTTCTAAATCGGTGGTCGAGGTGACCGCGGAACCGCCTGTCGTGGAAACGGAACGAGGAAGTCAGGCGAACACGATCACCCAACAGTACATCGAGGACCTGCCGATTGACCGCCGCGACTACCTGACCTTTACATTGCTGATGCCGGGCGTCGCAGATTCCACCCGACTGGCCGACGACCAGGATTTTCGAGTGAAGCAAACGCCCCAGAGCGGTCTTTCCTTCTACGGAAGCAACGGCCGTGGAAACAGCATTACCGTCGACGGCGGCGAGGCGGGCGACGACGCCGGCGGCGTTCGCCCCACCTTGGGCCAGGATGCGGTGCAGGAGTTCCAGGTCAACCGAAGCAACTACGCGGCCGATCTGGGAGGGGCCAGTGGCGCGTCGATCAACATTGTCTCCAACTCCGGGACAAACAATATCCACGGCAGCCTCTTTGGCTTCTTCCGCAACAGTGCCATGGATGCGCGCGATCCTTTTGCCTTCAGCCAGGCGCTCCAGCCCGGACAGGTGTTCGATCCCACTGCTCCTGATTCGGTCGGCTCGCCGATCAAGGATTCCTTGCAGCGTTATCAATACGGCGGCTCGGTCGGCTTTCCGGTCCAGAAGGACAAGAGTTTCCTGTTCCTGGCATTCGAAGGATTGAACCAGGATGCGGAAAACGCCGTGCCTCTTCTCACCGACACGAGTATTTTTCGGACAACGACACCTCAGAACTCGGTTTTTGGCGGGCTTGCAGCGCTCCCGGGCAATCCGATGGTGCCTTGCATCAATCATCCCACTGGCCCCCCCACAAGTTTGCCCGCACAAACCTGCGCTTTTGGCCTTCAAAGCCTCCTGACGGTCAATCCAAATCCGGTGGGGATGGAGACAGCGTTCGTAACCCCCGGCCAGGCTGCGCTCAACGGCTTCCTGGTGAACCAGTTCGAATCGAACGGCGGATTGTTCAACTACAATACGACCCAGTACCTGTTCTCCGCTCGCTTCGATCACCGCTTCGACGACGCGAACCTTGTTTCCTTGTCCTATCGGTTCGGGCATTCTCTGGTCGAGAATCCCGACGTGGAATCATTGACGGGTTTTTCCGCCGGTAGTTCCATCCACAACTACGACAACAACCTCCAGGCCTCCTGGATTCATCAGATCAGCCAGACCACCCAGAATGAATTCCGGTTTCAGTGGAACTATGACAGCTTCAATGTAATCCCCAATGAACCGGGAGAGGTAGGACTCCAGATTCCAGGCTTTGCCAACAATCTCGGCACGAACATTTTCTTGCCCAATTTGACGATTCTGCGCCGCTACGAATTTGCGGACAATGTGACTATGATCCGCGGCACTCACACCATCCAGTTCGGCGGCTCCGAACTTCTCCGCGGCAATCACACGGAATCTCACACGTTCCTGCCGGGCCGTTTTGTTTTTGGTTCACTGCCGGGAGCTGCGTTGAGCGACTGCTTCCTGCCCTCCACGCCGTCCGCGCCCTTGAACCCTTGCGGTCTGTCAACCTCGGGAGCCGCCATCAATTCGCTGCAGGCGGCCTCGCTGGGGCAACCCATCGTTTATCAGCAAGCCTTCGGCAACGCGGATTACCCCGCGTACACCCGGCCGCTCACTGGTCTCTATATTCAAGATTCGTGGAAGGTGACCTCGAACTTCACGCTCAACTACGGCGTGCGCTACGAAATCGATTCTCAATACAAACCCCTCAACACTTACCTCGGCGACGTAGGGCCCCGCATTTCGTTTGCCTGGGATCCCTTCAAAGATCACAAAACGGTAATTCGCGGTGGGTACGGGATTTTCTACGGACCAATTGATGCCCAGATTGCTCAGGTGGACTTGAGCCTTGGAGTCCTGAACAAGAATCGCAGCACTGTCGAGAACCAGCGCAATACCGCGCAGGTTCCCGATCAAGTCAACAACGTCGTGAACACCTGCGGCATTTCATTTGCCGGCAGCCCCATCTTCCCGGGGAGCGGCAGCAGCCCCTGCAACCGCTTCATCTCCATTTATGTAGATCCTCTCACTCCCACAGGTCTTCCCATCCAAAACTCGGCTGTGGTTTTTCAGACTCTGTTCGCGGGGGGGCTGATTCAGTGTACGGTACCGACACCAGGGAATTCCGCCTGCATTACGCCCAAGTCACTGGGCCCAATGTCCTCCGGCGGCCTTTTTCCCAACCCGTTGGGTTCCGGCATCTTTCCGTCGAACAGCGGCCCGATCTCGCCGCTGCAAGTGCTCTTCAGCAATCCGCCCAACTACAAGCCACCGTACTCGCAACAGGTTTCCATCGGAATCGAGAGGGAAATCACGCCCGGCTTTTCCATTGCGGCCAGCGGCATTTACTCCCATACCCTTAGGCTCCCGGTCGCGATTGATACGAACTTGTTGCAGGCACCGGAGAGCACCATCCAATTGGCCAATGGGCAGGTATTCTCCTACCGGAACTGGAATACCGGGTTTTTGGCCGATCCAGCCGCAGGCTTGCAAATCTCGGGCCCGGGCGCTGGCGGAGTTTACCCATGCGCGATAACTCCCAACGGCTTTGGCCAGCCCGTCTCGCCTTGCTTCGTGAATCCGCTGATTACGCAGAATAACCAATACACAGCGGCGGCGTCGGCTCTTTACGAAGGCTTGATCTTGGAAGCGAAAAAACGCTTCAGCAATCACTTCACCCTGTTCGGCAACTACACTTTCAGCAAGGGTTTTGACACATCTACCGATTTCAACACGGACTATGGCCCGCAGGATCCCACCAACCTCGGCCTCGATCGGGCCCTTTCGGAATTTGACGAGCGGCACAAGGTCGTCGTCGCTGGCATTTTCGATAGCCCGTGGAGGGGGCCCATCCTCTCCGGATTCCAGCTCTCTCCGATCTTCAATTACCACAGCGGACATCCTTTCAACCTCCTCGCGGGAACTGAAGTCAACGGAGACAATCACACCACCAATGAACGGCCCATCGGCGCGCCGCGCGATTCCGGCCTCGGTCCCAATTTCATCGATTTCGATATGCGCTTGAGTTGGGAACACAAGCTCGGCGAAAAGGCTTCCGTACGATTCACGGCGGAGGGCTTCAACCTCGCTAACCGCACTAACTTTGCCAGCGTCAACAATGAAGTGAGCCCGTTATTCGGCCTTCCCACCGCCGTCGGCGGGGGTGGGAACACCACGTTCAACGTTCATGGTATCCGTCCCGGAACCGTTCTTGCCGACGGCAGCATCGCCTCGCCGAGCACGCCCCTGGCCTTCACATCGGCTTTGCCGAAGCGGGAGATTCAACTGGGCGTTCGGTTTAGTTTCTAATTTTAATGCAGATGAATGTTGGCGGTTTCAGCTTCCGGCGCCAGGCGTCGCTCAATTGTTCAGCTGTGCTGATTTGACTGGAGATTTCTTTCTCCAACAGTGACAGTCGAATTTCAAGATACGAGCGGCGTCTCGCGTCTGCAGGATTTCTGAATGCACACCAAGCAGCTTTTTGATTTGGACGGACGTATAGCGATCGTTACGGGCGGCTCCATCGGGCTGGGACGCCAAATGGCGGAAGCTCTGGCGGAGATGGGCGCAAACGTCGTGTTGTGCGCGCGAAAAAAGGAACGATGCCTCGAAACGGCCGATGAGTTACAGCGGCTTGGCGTCAAGACGTTGGCGCTTGGCTGCGACGTAAGAAATCCGGCTAGTATTCAGGAAGTCGTTGACGCAACAGTTTCCCAATTCGGGCGGATCGATGTGCTGATAAACAATGCGGGCACGTCCTGGGGCGCGCCGGTGGAAGAGATGCGACTCGAGCACTGGAACAAGGTCATCGAAACGAATCTCACGGGGACGTTTCTGTTTTCTCAGGCTGCGGGCAAGGTCATGATCCGGCAGCGCAAAGGTAAGATCATCAACATCGCGTCGGTTGCCGGACTTCATGGCGCGCCGCCGGAGCTCCAGGCGATCGGTTACCATGCTAGCAAGGGCGGCGTGATTGCGTTTACGAAAGACCTGGCGTGCAAATGGGGCGTTCACAATATTCAGGTGAATGCGATTGCCCCCGGCTGGTTTCCCACCAACATGTCCGAGGTTGTCATCGAACGGAACAAAGACTACTTTCTGAAAAGAATTCCGCTCGGCCGGTTCGGCGGCAGCGATGATATGAAGGGAGCCGCAGTCTACCTGGCATCTGGCGCTTCGGATTACGTGACGGGACATGTACTACTGGTGGACGGAGGGCAAACAGCCTAAAAACAGGACGCGATACCCGATGAACATCCCTCTTACGCCAATTCGTTTTTTGCGATACGCAGAACAACAGTTCGCCGGAAAGATGGCTGTCGTTTGCGGAGGTGAACGCTTTACCTATGCGCAGTTTGCAGAACGCGCCAGCCGGCTGGCCGGAGGCTTGCGGAATCTGGGAGTCGGGCCCGGCGATCGCGTCGCGTTTCTCAGCATGAATTGCCACCGTTTGCTCGAGGCGTATTACGGAGTCCTAGAAGCCGGCGCTGTCCTGCTGCCGCTCAATATTCGTCTCGCGCCACATGAGCTGGCATTCATCTTGAAGGACGCGGATGTCAGAATTCTCTTCCTCGGCAAGGATTTTCTCGAACTGGTTGGCTCTTTCCGCCGGGATGTTCCCGCCATTGAGAATTTCATTTTGCTGGATGGTTCGCCGCAGGCAGGTTGGCTTACTCCACAGAATTACGAAAATATTCTGGCGAGCGCGACACCCCTCCGCGCCGACATCACGAAAGTTGATGAAGATTCTCTCGCTGAGCTGTTCTATACGAGCGGGACGAGCGCTACTCCCAAAGGTGTGATGCTCACCCACAGAAACATTTATCTCCATGCCATGAGTGTGTGCCTGGCATTCCAGACGGGAGCAGAGACCGTCGAACTCCACACGATTCCTTTGTTCCATGCGAATGGATGGGGAGTCGCGCAGTTTCTCACGCTGATGGGCGGTACGCACGTAATGATTCAGCGCTTCGATACGCGTGAAGTGTTCCGGCTCATCGAGCAGGAAAGAGTGCACTCCCTCAGCCTTGTTCCGACAATGGCCACCGCGCTTGTGAATTGCCCCGAACGGCCGAAGTACGATTTGACCAGCCTGCGAAGAATTGTCATCGGCGGCGCGGCATCTTCTCCGACCCTGGTGCGCGAGGTCGAGGAAAAACTAAGCTGCACCTGTTTTTCAGGGTATGGGCTGACCGAAACCGCGCCAATGCTTTCCATTTCTCCGATGAAGCCGTGGCTTCGATGGGAAGGAGACCACCGCTTTGCGGGCCAGGCGATGACTGGCTACGCTGCGCCGGGGATGGAATTGCGCATCGTAGACGCAAACGATAAGGATGTGCCGCGCGATGGGAAAACGATGGGCGAAATCATCGCGCGCAGCGACGGAGTGATGTTGGGTTACTGGGGAGACCCAGAAGCCACTCGTGTGGCCTTGCGCGGCGGATGGTTTCACACCGGTGACATGGCTACGATCAACGAAGAGGGTTACATCCTGATTGTTGACCGCAAGAAGGACATTATCGTCAGCGGTGGCGAGAATATTTCTTCGCTCGAATTGGAGAAGGCTCTGCTGGCACATCCAGCCGTCTACGAAGTCGCCGTGGTCCCGGCTCCCGACGAAAAGTGGGGCGAAGTTCCCAGGGCGCTCGTGGTCTTAAAACCCGGACTGCAAGCAACGGAGACGGAGTTGCTTGAGTTCTGCCGTGCCCGCGTGGCGCATTACAAGGCGCCTCGGTCCGTCGAGTTTCTTGAAGGCCTTCCGAAAACGGGTACCGGGAAGATTCTGAAGAAAGAGCTGCGCAAGAAATTCTGGCAAGGTCAGGATACGATCCGGCCGCTATCCACTGCCGACGCGCGAAAAGTTCCGAAATAGGAAAGCTGCAACTGCAGCGGAGCACGGGCATAACCTTTAGGACCGCGGGGACGAAAGGACCGCTGAATGGATCTGAACCTCACCACTGAGGAAGCGCAGTTCCGTGATGAGTTGCGCGCTTGGCTCGAGGCCAACGTCCCGAAAGATTGGAATGATTGGCGAGAAAAGCCGCTCGAAGAATCCTTTTCATATCTCCGAGCGTGGCAGCGCAAGCTTTATGAAGGCGGATGGGCGGCCGTGTCCTGGCCGAAAGAGTACGGTGGCCGGAGCGCAACCCTGATGGAGCAATCCATCTTCTGGGAAGAGATGGCGCGAGTCGAGGCGCCTCCGATGGCCAACTCTCTTGGTCTCGGATTGATCGGTCCGACCATCATCGCTTACGGAACGGAAGCGCAAAAGAAGCGTTTCGTTCCCAAGATTCTGAGCGCCGAAGAGATCTGGTGCCAAGGTTTCTCAGAGCCAAATGCGGGTTCCGATCTTGCGAGCTTGCAGACCGAGGCGCGTCTGGAAGGCGATCATTACATTGTCAACGGACAGAAGGTTTGGACCAGCTACGGCTGGATTGGGGATTGGTGTGAGCTTGTCGTGAGGACAGATCCCAATGTAGCCAAGCACAAAGGGCTCACGGTCCTGCTGATCGATATGAAATCGCCCGGAGTTGAGGTTCGCCCACTGCGGCAAATGACCGGCGAGAGCGAATTCAATGAGCTTTTCTTCCGCGACGTGCGCGTGCCGGTGGCGAATGTTCTGGGTAAAGTGAATGACGGCTGGAATGTGGCAGTCAGCACGCTCATGTACGAGCGCGGGTCGTATGGCGCGCGCCTTCATCTGCTCTTCAAGCGCAGTATCAACCGGTTGATCGAGCTTTCCCGCACATTTCAAAAGAACGGGCATTCGGCTGCTCAGGATCCCCTCACGCGTCAAAAGCTCGCGCAATGTTACGCGGAAATCGAAATCATGCGCTGGAATCAGCTTCGCGCTTTCAGCCGGATCACCGCGACAGGCGTTCCCGGCCCCGAGGGATCTATTCAGAAAATTTTCTGGAGCGAATTGAATCAACGCGTTCAGCAAATCGCGCAGGAAATGTTTGGTCCGTTTGGTCAGCTTCTTGCCGGTGACGCGTACGCAGTCGACAACGGTATCTGGTCATACGGCTATCTTCGAACGCGCGGCAACACGATTGAAGCCGGCACGTCGGAGGTTCAGCGCAACATCATTGGACATTTCGTGCTCGGCTTGCCAAGAAGCTACTGAGAGAGACGCGATGCAATTCGGATTGAGCGAAAGCCAGCAGATGCTGAAGGACAATGCCCGGAAGTTTTTCGCCGGTGAGTGTCCGATGGAGGAAGTCCGCCGGCTGATGGAGACCGATACAGCGTACGACAAGGCCTTATGGTCAAAGATGGTTGAACAGGGATACACGGGGATCATTTTTCCGGAGGAATTCGGCGGCGTCGGTCTCGGAAAAGTAGAACTCGCTCTCCTAATGGAAGAGGCGGGCCGCGCGCTTCTGCCTGGGCCATTCTTCTCGACGGTGGCGCTCGCCGGGACTGTGATTGATGCTGTCGCCAACCCTGAACAGAAAAAGAAATATCTTGAGCCCATATGCTCCGGCGACGCCCGCTCCACGGTTGCATTCCTTGAATCCAGTGCGAGTTGGAACCCAGCGGATATTCAGATGGCTGCCGTAAACGGACGTCTCACGGGCGAAAAGCTGTTTGTACCGGACGCAGTAGTAGCGGATTTCATCGTCGTCGTAGCGCGCAACGGAGTTTTCGCCCTGCCTTCCAAAGCGGCAGGAATGCGAATCACTCCGATGACGGGTATGGACCTTACTCGAAAACTCTATCGAGTCGAATTTCAAAACACTCCCGCCGAAAAACTCGGCGATGCGAGCGCCTTGGCAAAAGCGCTCGACGTCGCGACTGCGGCGCTTGTTGCTGAAATGGTCGGAGGGATGCAGCGGACACTCGACATCACTGTCGAGTACGCCAAAATGCGAAAACAATTCGGCAAGCCCATTGGAATGTTCCAGGCGGTGCAACACCAGTGCGCCGATATGTACCTCGAAACGGAAAGCTCGCGTTCCGCCGCGTATTATGCTGCGTGGGCGCTCGAAGAAAACGCGCCGGACGCATCGGTTGCCGTCTCGATCGCCAAAATGTATGCCAGTGACGCCGGCCGCACCGTCGGCAATCGCGGGATTCAGGTGCACGGCGGCATGGGATTCACCTGGGAAAACGACGTGCATCTCTACTATCGCCGAGCGAAATCGTCAGAAACGGCTTTCGGCGACGCGACTTTTCATCGTGAGCGTATCGCGCGCCTCGTCATAGATGCGGGCGAGACAGTCGCCAAGAGCGCGTAGGAATCCAACACAGAGAGCCACTCACATGAGCGACTTAGTTCAAATCACCCGGAACGGCGACGTTGCCATCATCACGATCAACAACCCTCCGGTGAACGCACTGAGCCCAGGCATCCCGGAAGGCATTTCAGACGCGATCGAGCAGATCGGCAAAGATGGCAGCGTGAAGGCAGCCGTTTTGATCGGAGGCGGCCGCACATTTGTCGCCGGCGCGGACATCAAGGAATTCCGGAAAATGACTTCCGGTAAGACTCCGCGCGGCGCGGGGCTGCTTCCGCTTCTTCTCCAAATCGAGGACTGCAGCAAGCCTGTTGTGATGGCCATTCACGGCACTGCCTTCGGCGGCGGTCTCGAGCTCGCGATGGCTGGGCATTACCGCGTTGCCGCGCCCGATGCGCAGGTTGGTCAGCCCGAGGTCAAGCTCGGCATCATTCCGGGAGCCGGTGGCACGCAACGCTTGCCTCGGCTTGCCGGCGTCGCCAAAGCCGTCGAGATGTGCGTTGACGGAAAACCGGTGAAAGCACAAGACGCTCTGAAGTCCGGAATTATCGATCGTCTGATTGAAGGCGACTTGCTTGCGGGGGCGATAGCCTTCGCGCGTGAAATCTCTGGAAAGCCTGCGCCAAAAACCAGGGAGCGCAATGAAAGGCTTGGAACGGCTGAGCAGAATGCACCCATCTTCGCTGCGGCTCGCGAAGCCGCCCGCACCAAACAGCGCGGAATGGTGGCGCCGCTGGCTGCGATTGACGCAGTGGAAGCAGCGACGAGATTGTCGTTCGAGGAGGGCTGCGAGACGGAAAGAAAGCTTTTCGCCGAATGTCTCTTCTCCGACCAATCGAAAGCCCTGATTCATGTGTTCTTCGGCGAACGCGAGGTCGCAAAAATTCCCGACATCCCGAAAGAAACTCCAACCATACCCGTAAATAAAGCAGCGGTCGTTGGAGCCGGGACAATGGGCGGCGGCATTGCGATGGTGCTTGCCAATGCGGGAATACCCGTCCTGCTCAAGGAGGCCGATCAGCCAGCTCTCGATCGCGGCCTTGCAAATATCCAGAAGAACTACGCGAGCTCAGTGAAACGCGGCCGTTTCACCCAGCAATTCGTTGACGACTGCCTGAGGCGGATTCAGCCGACACTCAGCTTTGACAGGTTTTCGGACGCCGACATTGTGATCGAAGCTGTCTTCGAGGGCATGGCGCTCAAGAAGCAAGTCTTCGCAGAGCTCGATCGCGCGTGCAAGCCTGGCGCAATTCTCGCGAGCAACACTTCCACGCTGAACGTCGACGAGATTGCATCAGCGACTTCGCGCCCGGAATTTGTCATCGGCACGCATTTCTTCAGCCCCGCGAATGTGATGCGCTTGCTCGAGATTGTCCGGGGTGAGACCACCGGTAAGGAAGTGATCGCCACCTGCATGCAACTTTCAAAAAAACTTGGAAAAGTTGGCGTGCTCGTGGGCAACTGCCGTGGCTTTGTCGGCAACCGCATGTTCCACCCGTACCGCCGTGAAGCGCAATTCCTCGTCGAAGAGGGTGCCAGCGTGGAAGCCGTGGACAAAGCGCTGGTCGACTACGGAATGGCCATGGGCCCGCTCGCGACCGGTGACCTCGCCGGTCTTGATGTTGGATGGCGCATTCGAAAGGAGTACCGCCATCTCGAGAAGCCCGGCATTCGCCAGCCGCTAGCCGAGGATCGATTGTGTGAAATGGGGCGCTACGGGCAGAAGACCGGCGCGGGCTGGTACAAGTATGACGAGAACCGCCGCGCGATTCCCGACCCAGAAGTTGCCGAGATGATACGCAAGTGGACTTCCGAGGCAGGAATTCCGCAACGCCAAATTTCGGCCGAGGAGATCGTCCATCGCTGCGTCTATGCGCTGGTCAATGAAGGCGCCCGCATACTGGAGGAAGGTTATGCACTTCGCGCCGTGGATATCGATATCATTTATCTGAATGGCTACGGGTTTCCTGCGTATCGCGGCGGCCCGATGTGGTATGCCGATACCGTGGGCCTGAAAATCGTCTACGACCAGATCTGCGAATTCAAAAAGCAGCACGGCGAAATTTGGGAATCCGCTCCTTTGTTGAAACAATCGGCCGAGCAAGGCAAGACGTTCGCCGAGTTCAAGAGGGAGCAGGGCGCGGCAGTAGCTCAGCCGTGAGGAGCGAGAGGTGCCGGATTTTCAGGACCATCCAGCCGCCGTGCGCGCCGGAGAAGATCTCAATCTGGCGGCGCTTGAGCCTTTCCTGCAGGCACATTTCCCAGATGAACGTGGCCCGCTCGACGTAAAGCAATTTCCCAGCGGCCATTCGAACCTGACCTATTCCGTGCATTTTGGCAGCAGAGAATTTGTGCTGCGGCGCCCTCCCTTCGGCAGCAAAGTAAAATCCGCCCACGACATGGGTCGCGAATTCCGCGTCCTGTCGAAGCTTCACGCGGTGTATCCACCGGCGCCACAGGTGTTTCTGTATTGCGACGACTCATCCGTGCTTGGCGCGCCGTTCTACCTGATGGATCCGATTCGGGGAATCATCCTCCGCCGAGACCCTCCCCCGGGCCTGGAATTTTCGGCGGCAACTGCCCATCAGCTGAGCGAGTCCTTCATTGATAACCTCGCGCGCTTGCACGGCCTGGATTTTGGAAGTATCGGTCTCGCTGATCTCGGCAAACCGGACGGCTACCTCGAACGCCAAGTGCGAGGCTGGACCGAGCGATACCATGGCTCTCGAACGCATGACTTCCCGGAAGTGGATCGAATTGTTGGCTGGATGAAAGAGCACATCCCTTCGAGTAGCGATGCCGCGCTCGTTCACAATGACTACAAGTACGACAACCTAGTTTTGGACCCGAATGAGATAACAAGAATTGTTGGAGTGCTGGACTGGGAGATGTGCACCATCGGCGACCCGCTGACGGATCTGGGCACCGCCCTCGCGTACTGGGTAGATGCCGGCGATCCGGAAGGTTTGCAGAAGATTCGCTGGGGTCCTACCACGCACATCGGTAGCATGACGCGCGTTCAACTGGTCGAGCGCTATGCTCAGAAGACAGGCCGGAACACCTCCCAAATGAATTTTTATCTGACGTTTGCGCGCTTTAAGGTTGCCGTCATCGTCCAGCAAATCTATTACCGTTACCATCAGGGACTCACAAAGGACGAGCGGTTTGCATCCATGCCCGCAGTGATAGAAATTCTATTGCGTGCTTCATTGCACTGCGCTGAAACCGGCGTGATCTGAAGCTGCGTCGCTGCGCTTCTCTCGCCGCGATCCGAGTAACGGCAAACGTGCGGCAAACTTACCGGTAGTAACGAACAATCCACTCCGCGACGCAGCATGGCTTATCAGAGCCCTCGCACTCCACCGACACAGAAAAAACAGGCTCAACAGCGTCAGCGAGGTCCTTCACGCTCATCAACGTGAAGTGAGCGCGTATCCTCGACCCGGCGCGTACAGGTGAAGGGAAGCGAACCCGATTCAGCCCATAGTTGATCGCGTGCCGAACTCCATTTTCGATTTCGATCGCTTGCTCCATCAGAAAACTGAGCAACGAAAGAGTCAGAAATCCGTGCGCAACGGTCGTGCGATACGGCGATTCTCGTTCTGCGCGTTCGCGGTCGACGTGAATCCACTGCGTGTCCCCCGTGGCCTCGGCGAACTGCTGGATGCGGTCTTGCGCCACCACGAACCAATCGGTGACTGCGATCTCGCGTCCGATGAGGTTTTTCAGCGAATCCGGTGTCTCAATTTTAACGAGCGGCATGCGAATCTCCGGTTGGCATAGTGTCCGGGCCGGTTCAAGCTCGGTTCGAACGCTAACTGTGAATCAAGATGTGAGGCGAGTGCATTGGCGCTGGACTCAATGGCGGGCGGGTTTAGCCCATCTGCCGAGTTCGACCCTTGCGATTGCCTCGGCGTGAACTTCATCGGGCCCGTCAGCCAATCTCAGCGATCGAACGCCGGCCCAAGCCGCGGCGAGGAACGTGTCCTGCGAAACCCCGGCGCCTCCGTGCGCTTGGATCGCGCGGTCCAAAATTCTCAGCGCCACGTTCGGCGCGACAATCTTGATCATCGCGATTTCCGCGCGCGCCGCTTTGTTCCCCACGGTGTCCATCAAGTGGGCAGCCTTCAACGTCAGCAGACGCGCCTGCTCGATCTCTATCCGCGAGGCCGCAATCTCGGCGCGAATCGTGCCTTGTTCAGCCAACGGTTTTCCGAAAGCCACGCGCGCTTGCACTCGTTTGCACATTGTTTCCAGAGCACGCTCTGCGACGCCGATGCAGCGCATGCAGTGATGAATGCGGCCCGGCCCCAGCCTGCCCTGTGCAATCTCAAATCCGCGGCCTTCCCCCAGCAGCATATTCGTAACCGGAATCCGCACGTCCGTGAAGGTAACTTCGCCGTGGCCGTGGGGCGCATGGTCGTAGCCGAACACCGTGAGCAGGCGTTCAATTTTCACGCCGCGTGCACCCATCGGCACGAGGACCATCGACTGCTGTTTGTGTGATGGCGCCGAGGGATCAGTCTTCCCCATGAAGATCGCGATCTTGCATCGCGGATCTCCGGCGCCCGAAGTCCACCATTTTCTCCCGTTGATTACGTATTCCTTGCCGTCGCGAACGATACTCGACGTGATGTTCGTTGCGTCCGAGGAAGCCACGGCGGGCTCCGTCATCGCAAAGCAAGACCGAATCTCGCCCGCCAGCAACGGCTTCAGCCAAGCTTCTTTTTGCTCCGGTGTACCGTAGCGTGCAAGCACTTCCATATTTCCCGTATCCGGCGCAGAGCAGTTGAACACTTCGGGAGCCATGTAGCTTCGGCCCATAATTTCGCACAGCGGCGCGTACTCGAGATTTGTGAGTCCTGCACCCTGTTCGTCGTTTGGCAGAAACAGATTCCATAGCCCCGCCGTCCGCGCTTTCGGCTTCAACTCCTCGATGATCCTTGCCGGCTTCCACCGATCGCGTTGAATTTCTTCGTGAAAGCGGTGTTCGTTCGGGTAGATGTGCTCGTCCATGAAAACCTGAAGGCGCTGCAGTAGATCCTTCGTCTTCTCGTTGAATTCGAAGCTCATCGGTGGTCTATCGGCCGGTGAAAGCGGGGGACCGCTTTTCCAGGAAATGCGCGACGCCTTCTTTGAAATCCTCGCACTGCAGGCTTGCGAGCATCTCGCGCTCAGACGCTGCGAACGCCTCCTCAAGCGTTTGGAACATGGCCTCGTACACTTGGCGCTTGATGACGCGCGTCGATCGAGGGCTGGCATTCGCCGCCACATCGCGCGCGTATTCATTTACCTTTTCGAGAAACGCGCCTTGCGGGAAAACCTGGTTTACCAAACCCATGCGCAGCGCCTCCGCGGCATCGATCATCCGCGCGGAAAACAGCAAATCGAGCGCGTTTGCGTGTCCGACCAAACGTGGAAGAATCCAAGCGAGTCCGTATTCGGCGATCAAGCCTCGGCGCGCAAATGCGGTGCTGAAGCGTGCTGCATCCGACGCGAAACGCAAATCGCAATAGAGCGCGATGACCAGGCCGAGTCCGACCACGGGGCCATTAATCGCGGCGATTACTGGTTTTCCGACACCCGGGAAATAGGAGTACTTCTTCCGGAAGTCAGACCGCACGCCTTCGGCCGCGCCGCTGCCCGAATTACGCAATGCTTGCTCGCGTCCCTTTTCGTCCAAGCCATGTTCCGCGACGCTGCTCAGAAGCGACATGTCCGCGCCTGCGCAAAACCCCCGGCCTGCTCCAGTGAGCACAATTACGCGAACGTGATCGTCCCGCTCCGCTTCCTCGATCGCCGACCGCACCTCACGCTCCATGATCGCGGTCCAGGCGTTCAGCTTATCCGGGCGATTCAAAGTGATCGTGGCGACACGGTCCGCAATGCTGTAGAGCGTTTCCTGATTTGGCATGATGGCGGCGATTATATACAATGCGCTGCACGATAGTCACTTTCATCTGTGAGCGACTATCAGAAGTCCCGAGCACGCGGAAGCTGGCCGAAGTCATCAATTAATTGCACCGGAGGTTGTGGTGACTACTCTCAATCATAAGTTCGAGCTCGCTGCCCGCCCTGTCGGCTTTCCAAAGCGGAGCGATTGGAAATATGCGGAAGAACCCGTCCGTGATCCGGGGGATGGCGAGCTGCTCGTTAAAATTCTCTATATCTCTCTTGATCCTGCAATGCGCGGCTGGATGAACGACAGCAAATCGTATGTGCCACCGGTCGGGATTGGTGAAGTGATGCGCGCAGGAGCCCTGGGCCGCGTAGTCGCGTCGAAGAATCCGGGTCTTGCGACCGGAGATTATGTGTACGGCTTACTCGGCGTCCAGGAATTTGCGGTAACGGACGGTAAAGCCCTCATGAAGGTTGATCCGGCAATCGCGCCGCTGCCCGTCTATCTCGGGGCGCTGGGAATGACAGGGATGACCGCATATTTCGGCCTGCTGGAAGTCGGCCAGCCCAAGGCCGGAGACACTGTGGTGGTTTCGGCGGCCGCCGGCGCTACGGGAATGGTCGTCGGGCAGATCGCAAAGATTAAGGGCTGTCGTGCGGTTGGTATCACTGGAGGAGCGGAGAAGTGCGGTTACATCGTCAAAGATCTGGGCTTCGACGCCGCGATTGATTACAAGACGGAGGATGTCCGGAAAGCGTTGCAGAAGCACTGCCCAAAAGGTGTCGACGTGTATTTCGACAACGTCGGCGGCGAGATACTCGACAGTGTGCTCACGCAGCTCGCACGTGGCGCGCGCGTTGCCATCTGCGGCGCGATATCGCAGTACAACAACACCACTCACATAAAGGGGCCCTCCAACTACCTTTCCCTCCTGGTCAATCGCGCAAGCATGAAGGGCTTCCTCGTTTTTGACTACGCCGACCGCTACCGCGAAGCCGTGCGGGAAATGGCGGGATGGATGGCCGCCGGCAAACTCAAAACGCGTGAGGATATCGTCGAGGGCTTTGAATCGTTTCCCGAAACGCTGCTGAAGCTTTTCAATGGCGAAAACATCGGCAAGTTGATTCTCAAAGTTGCGAACGCATAACGCATAGGTTGCAAAATTGTTTACGCCACGTTCGTAGCTGTATTTAAGTGCTCGATCCAGAGGTTGCCATGCCCTTCGCGGAAAATCAGGGGACTAGAATCTACTGGGAGGAAGAGGGGCAGGGCGAGCCCGTTCTCCTGATTATGGGGCTGGGTTGGGCCTCGTACTTATGGCACCGCACGAGGCCCCTAGTGGCAAAGCAGTATCGCGCCATTACTCTCGATAATCGGGGCGTCGGCCGAAGCGATGTACCTGCGGGGCCGTATCCGATATCTCTGATGGCTTCCGACGCCGCCGCCGTGCTAGATGCAGCAGGCGTTGAGAGCGCGCATGTGATCGGCATGTCGATGGGAGGAATGATCGCGCAGGAGTTTGCGCTGCAATATCCGAGCCGAGTGCGGTCTCTGATTCTTGGTTGCACGGCGTCGGGTGGACCTCATGCCGTGCAGGCAGAGCCGGGGGTTCTGCAGATTATGACTCGCGTCGGCATGAGCTCGGAAGAGGCAGCGCTCGCAATTAATCCGTTCATTTACGACGCGAATACGCCGCCAGAACGGATCAATGAAGATATGGAAATTCGCAGGGAATGGTATCCCACGGTGGAAGGCAAGACGGCTCAGCTTCAGGGCATCATCGCCTGGGAAGCTTATAGCCGCATATCCCAGATCACCGCTCCGACACTCGTGATACATGGTGAATCTGATCGGCTCATACCGCCGGCGAATGCCAGATTGATCGCGCAGCGGATTCCGGGCGCCAAACTTGTCGTGATTCCACACGCAAGCCACATTTTTTCGACCGACCAGCCGGATGTCGCGCATCAGGCGATTTTTGAGTTCCTCTCTGCGCGGGTCAATAATAACTCTCAGGTGCAAGTATAGAGATCGAGCGTTCCCGTATACTTACTTTATTGAGTTAGATGGGGTGAGCGATGGGATTTGAACCCACGACCCTCGGTGCCACAGACCGATGCTCTACCAACTGAGCTACGCTCACCACTGTCAGATTGCGGATATTTTACGCCACGCGCGAGGCGACTTCAACTCCGCCCAACTGGAGTGGGTCAGGAGATGTGGCGGCAGGAGATTCGATGACTCGGTCTGTTTCCGTTCGCTCCCGCTTTCTGACACCGTATTAATTTATCCGGCTGTCCGGGGCGGCGGCGTATTCTTCAACGGCTAGAATCAATTCCTTGCGAAGATCCATCTCCCATCCAGGCTTGAAGCGAACGCGCACGTCGGCGACGGATTCACCGACGATGCTGCAAGGCAAGGGGATTTTGCATCGGCGGATTGCAACGAGCAAGACCACTGACTTACCGAACCACGAAGAATAAATAGGCGAAAACTTTTTGGTTCCCTCAGTAATCATGTCGGTCACCCCCTCGACCCTCGGTTAAGTCCGAAAATCGACGTCAGTGGAACCACGGGCGCTTTATATCGTGGACGGGGCGGAATGTCTGTTCAAATCTGGACACCCTCGAGAGATCGTCTCGCGGCAAAAAACTGGTTGGCGCACGAAAGCGTCTGGAAGCACTAGCCCCGGCGGCGGAAGGGAATCGGCGCGGAGAGTTTGCGTCGGGCGGAAGAATTTCTCAGGCGTATGCGAGCTTGCTCGGCCCACGGACCGTACGGCGCGTAGCGCAAATAGAGCGCCCATTCGTCGCGCGCGAGCCGGCGTTCGCCTCGCTTTTCGTACGCGAGCGCCAAATTGAAATGGACGTCGGAGTGCGCAGGCATCGCGCGAGCAGCGCGGCGCAAATGGACGACCGCTTCGTCGATCTCACCGAGTTCCTCGAGCGTGCAGCCGAGGTTATAACGCGAGATGCCGTTCAATGGATCGAGATCGACAGCGGCGCGGAATGCGGCGCGCGCCTCCGCAAGCTGGCCGGTGTGGTAGCACGCCACGCCGAGATTGATGCGCGCCTCAATCCAATCGGGCGCGAGTTCGACGACCCGCCGGTAGGTTTCAATTGCCTCCGGAATCATTTCGGGGCGAGTTTCGCATTCGAGCGCCAATTCAAACAGCTCTTCGGGTGAGCGCCCAATCATGGGATGCAATTTCACGGGACGAAGGGCCGTGTCGAACGGAAAAACCCATTGCTGCCGGAGCGGGTTGAAAGGCCTCGTCGCGCCAGGAGGAATTACGAGGATCTCGCGGCCGTGGTCGAGGAGGCGAAGCTCCTGAATCGGAAGAGAATCTGCGCCGAGCTGCTGCTCAAGGACTCGAACGACTTGGCGCAAGCGGCGGGCCGGGACTCGATTCTCCGTGAGGCGCTTGATCGAGCGGACGGCAACAAGGTCGCCGAAGGAATAAAAATGCTCGCCCCATCGCGCCCGGGGACAAACCAACCTCAGCCTTTCCCAATAGCGAAGACGCCCCGCATTCAGGCCTAGAATGCGTCCGACTTCCCTCCGCGTATATCGCTGCGACAAGCCTGCGGCCCCCAGAGAAATGCGCTTTGCCGCCAAAGATTATGCACCCGCTGTCAATTCAAGGCGCTTTTCTTTCGCGTAAAGAATTCGATCCGTCACTCCCTGCGATTACCAGAAGATGACACGCGGTTGCACGCAGCCGGGGGCTTGCTAGACTTTGAGAGTAAAGCCGCCCGCCACAATGCCTCTTGATAGCACCGATCGTATTTACCTGGAGCGCCAGGTCACGCTGGCACGAATCGCCTTGGTGTCCCTGGCTTTGGTCGCCTTGTTTGAGACAACGAGGGCGCCCGCCAGGCGAGTTGCGGTTTACTTCCTTGGAGCATATCTGCTGGTGGCATTGGCTGTGGCACTCATGGCTCGCTTCGCCCCCGGCAAACGCATCCAGATTCCGCAACCCGTCGAATTCCTTGCGCTGGCCGCTTTCCTTATTCTCACGCCATCTGTGCCGGCGTTCTGGTTTCTCTTCCTCGCCGCGGTGTTTGCGCTGGCCACGAGAGGAAATACGCGCGCGATGCTCGGGCTTGTGGCTGCTGGGACGGCGGGGATCGTGGTGCGGGTGGGATTTGCTGACCCGTTTGGCTGGAAAGGCCTCGTCCACTGGATCGCAATTGGATCGGGCACGCTTGTATCCGGATTGGGCTTGGCGTATCTGGGCGCTCGCGAAAGAGAGCATCTCCTGCGGCATCAATTCCTTGAGAAAGTCTCGAAGCTCCTGCAATTCGATCGAGGGCTTGCGGAGTCCATACGGCAAGCGCTTGGTGAAGTCGCACTTGATTTTGGATGCGAGCAGGCGTGTCTCGCGATCCGCGACGAAGAACTCGAACGGCTGTTTGTGTGGAAAGTTCGTCCCAACGACCTCGAGCCGGGTTCGCCTGAGACGCTGGCGCTGACTCGCTGTGAAACTTTTTTAGCCGATAGCCTGGAAGTCTCGTTGTGTTGGGAATTCAAGAATGGGAATGGCAAAGGCTTTGGGTGGGATCGGCGCACCGGTCAGTCCGTCCGAGCGATCCAGCCGCCACCCGGCTCGACGTGCACGGAATTGGGCGCCCGTTCGCTCCTGGCGGTTGCGATCGAGGCGGGAGGGCGTCCGACGGGGCGCGTGCTTCTGATCAACCCTCGCAAGAGCTTTACATCGGCCGATCTCCGCTGGCTCGAGCGGATCGTGAAGCATGTTGGGCCGCCGCTGGAAAACGTTTTTTTAATGCGGCATCTGCGGGCACGAGCGGTGGAAGCGGAGCGGAGCCGTATCTCCCGCGATTTGCACGATGGAATCCTGCAGACGCTGCTGAGCCTGAACATTCAGCTCGATGTGCTGCGGCACAAGCTGCCTCAGACGCCGGAACAAGCCGCCACGGAGCTGGCCAACCTTCAAAAGACGGTGCAGCAGGAGAGCGAGGAGCTTCGGCGGATGGTTACCGACCTGAGGCCGCTGCGCGTCGAGAGCGCGGATATGCGGGAGTTGATGTTCGGGTTCGCCGAGCGCTTTCGAGGCGAGTCAGGACTGGCGGTGGACCTGTTCGTTGAAGACCGCGATTTGCGCCTCCCGGACCGAATCTGCCGGGACATTTTCCAGATTTACAGAGAGTCACTAAACAACATAAAAAAGCATGCTAACGCAAGCCACGTCGTGGTAAAACTAGGTCAAGACGAGTCGAAAGTCTTCCTCGTCGTGGACGATAACGGCCGTGGTTTCAGCTTCTCTGGGCGATTCACAAGCGAAGAGCTAGACCGGCTGCGTCTTGGGCCGATTTCGATTAAGGAACGGACACGAAGCGTGGGGGGAACGCTGACGGTGGAATCGAATCCCGGCCACGGGGCGCGTCTAACCATAGAAATTCCATTGAGTTAAGATGACGAAAGCAAAACAGGTAATCCGCATCCTGGTTGCGGACGATCATGCCATCTTCCGCGACGGTCTCCGCAAGCTGTTGGAGGTCGCTGACGACGTACAGATCGTCGGCGAAGCATCGAATGGCGTCGAATGTACGAAAATGCTCGCGAAGTTCAAACCCGATATCCTCCTGCTGGACTTGCGCATGCCGGAAAAGGACGGGCTCGGCGTTCTCGAAGAGGTGAATTTCGATTCGCTGCCGACGCGCGTGATCGTCTTGACTGCGGCAGAGGACGACCGCGACGTCGTCCGCGCCATGCGGCTCGGTGCCCGAGGCGTGGTCCTGAAGCAGTCCGCGAGCGACCTGCTTTTGAAGAGCATTCGCAAGGTCCATGACGGCGAAATCTGGCTCGACAATCGCATGACCGCTGAAGTGATCGATGCGTTCAAGAAGTCCGCCGAGTCCGGGCAGCGGCGCGAAAAGCCGCTGTTGAGCGATCGGGAGAAAGAAATCGTCCAACTCGTCGCGCAGGGTTTTCGCAACCGCGAAATCGGCGAGAAACTTTTCATCAGCGAGCAGACGGTCAAGAATCACCTGCACAACATCTTCGACAAACTTGGCGTATCCGACCGGCTTGAGCTTGCCCTCTACGCCATTCACCATCGCTTGATCGATCAGGCCTAATTTTCGAATTTCTCTCCGCTGTCCTCGTCCCGAAATGTCTCCGCCTCATCGGCAAGCGGATGCGGTATATTTTAAAGTTGGAATCGAGGATGAACATTTTCGCTGAGGAGCGAGTCTCGAAACAAGACGGCGAGTTGGGTTATTCCCGCGAAGTGGTGCTTCTGGCGTGCCTGCTGCTTCTCGTTCTTCTGCTCGGCGCTACCGCGTTTGTGAATCGGATGTATCGCAAGAAAGTCCACACCCTGGCGGACGACTGGTTCGCTCAGGGCGAAGCGAGCTACCAATCAGGGAATGTTCCGGCGGCACTCAATGACTATCGCAATGCTCTGGTTTACTCGCCCAGCAACTCAAAATTCCAATTTCATTTGGCGCAGGCGCTGGCTGACGCCGGCCATGGTGACGAGGCCCGGTCGTACTTGCTGAGTCTTCTGTCGGAATCGCCCGGGGACGGGGAGATCAATCTTGCGCTGGCGAGGATTTCCGCGCGGCAAGGTGCGATGGCCGAAGCTTTGCGCTACTACCACAGCGCCATATACGGGGGGTGGGAAAACAATCCCTTGGAAGCCCGATGGCAGGCGCGAAGGGAGCTCTCGGAATACCTGCTCGATCACGGAATGAAGGGCCAGGCGGAGGAGGAAGTGATCGGGCTCGCCAACAACACGCCGCCGGGAGAAATCGATCATCTGAAAGTGGCGGGAGATTTTTTGCTTCGCGCACAGCTCTGGAGCCGTGCGCTCGATGTGTATCGCGTCGTACTCCAAACCGATCCACAGGATGCCGATGCACTCGCGGGCGCAGGCCGTACCGCATTTGAGCTCAGCGAATACCCGCAAGCCCTCGAATACCTCGATCGGCTGCCTCCCGACAAGCGGGCGGACGCGAAAACCGCAGGGATGATCGAGACTTCGAAGCAAATTCTCGACAGCGATCCATTTTTCTCGAACCTTTCAGCCGGAGAAAAAGCGCAAAGGACGACGAAGGCACTGGCGCAGGCGGAATTGCGGTTGCAAGAATGCGCAAGCCAGAAGGGTGAATCGCTCACCGCAAACTCGCCGGGCACGGATTTTCAGAATCTGTACGCAACGCGCCAGGAAAACCGGAAGGACTGGAGTGAACGCATGCTCGAGCTTCATCCAGATCGCGTAAGCCCGGCAATGTCGTTGGTCTTTCAAGTGGAGAATCTGACGGCACAACGATGCGGTGAGTCGCAGGGCGATGATCGCGCACTCTTGTTGCTGGGGCGCACGCGCGGGGGCACGATCCAGTGAGCGAGATGAACCCTGCCCTGGTTCCCAACTTGCCGCCAGAACCTTCGCCGGCGCCGCAGCCCCCAAGCCGGTTCCGCTCGCTTTGGGAAACGTGGACCCGCGGGATGCTCGCCATGCCCGAGGACCGCCTGTTTTTGTTCCTTTCTGTCCTGATCGGCGTTTTTTCCGGGCTCGCCGTGGTCTGCTTCCGCATCGCGATTGATTGGACGCATCTCGTCCTGCTGGGCTCTTCGCTAACGCCCGACCCGCGGCGCTTGCTGCTGGTGCCTGCCGCGGCGGGATTCGTGGTGGCCCTGCTTATTCTCTACGTGTTTCCGCGCGCGCGTGGAAGTGGAGTGAATCAGACGAAATCGGCGGTGTACATCTCAAACGGCTACATTCCATTTGAAACTGTGATTGGAAAGTTTGTGACCTGCGCGCTGGCGATTGGGAGCGGGCAATCGCTCGGACCGGAGGATCCTTCGCTTCAAATGGGCGCGGGGATTGCCTCGGCCATCGGCCGCCGCTTGCAGCTTTCGCAGGAAAAAATTCGATTGATCGCGCCGGTGGGTGCCGCCGCGGGGCTTGCAGCCGCTTTCAACGCCCCCATCGCCTCGGTGCTGTTTGTGATCGAGGAAGTGATCGGCACGTGGAGCGCAGGCGTGCTCGGGGCGATCGTCCTTGCGGCGGTCTCGAGCGTCGTGACGATGCGATGGTTTCTCGGTGCGGAATCGATGTTTCGCGTTCCGCCTTTCCGGGTCGCGCGTCCGGCGGAGTTGTTGGCCTATGTGGCACTGGGGATCGTGGGGGGCGTGGCTTCGCTGCTGTTTTTGAAGTGGCTTGCCTACGCGCGTCCGCGAATCCAAAGACTGCCGCGATGGACGCAGCATTTTCAACCTGCCCTGGCGGGGCTCATTATCGGTTTCATCGGGATATGGCTTCCTCAAGTGATGGGAGCTGGCTATCCCGTTATTGATCAGGCGCTGCACGGGCAATTCACGTGGAAACTGCTTTTGATTCTTGGCGCTTTGAAGATCGTGGCGACAGGGATTTCATTCTTGAGCGGGACTCCTGGAGGCGTGTTTGCGCCGACGCTTTTCATCGGCGCGATGCTGGGAGGCGCTGTCGGCGCCGTCGAGCACCATATTTTTCCGAGCCTTACGGGAACGGTCGGCACTTTTGCGCTGGTGGGGATGGGAACGCTTTTCGCGGGATTCCTCCGCACACCGATCACGGCCGTCTTTATGGTCATCGAGGTATCGGGCAACTACACGGCGATTCTTCCGGTGATGATTTCGACCACGGTGGCATATCTCATTTCGCGGCACTACCAGAAGACTCCGCTGTTCGACATGCTGGCTCGACAGGAGGGTCTGATTCTGCCCTCGATCGAAGAGCGCCGCGAGCAGATGAGCGTCCTTGTTGAAGATGCGATGCAAATGGACGGCGCCGTGGTCATCGAGCCGAACGAAGCGATTGCCGACGTAGCCCGGCGCATCGAGGGAAACGAAGCTCGCGCGCTCCTTCTGCGCATGCGCACTGGTGAATGGCGGCTTCTTGACCGTGAGGTGGTGCGGAGTCTAGACGCGGATTCATCGGGCGCAAAGACCGCCGGACAAGCCGATTCCAAGGGGCCACTCCCGATGATCTTTCGCGACGAACCGCTCGAGGACGTCCTTCGCTGGGCGGGGGATTGGCCGGTGCTGCCCGTCGTGAACCGAGCGGACCTTGGCAAGCTCGAAGGGGTTCTCACACTTTCCGATATTCTTCGCGCTTTTCGCCAGGCTGCCGCCGAATGACGTCCGGGGGCGCCCATCGCCTAAACCCCAATAAATCAAGGGGTTTGCCAAACGTACTCCCAGTACTTTTGTACCAGCCAAGTGCCCGATAATTGACTCTAAAGCTCTATTGGTTTGAAAAGCATAGAAGCCTAATCTGTATGCGAACTGGAAAGGTAGTGTCCTGTGGCTCTAAAAGAGCGTCGCACAACGCGGCGGTTTCTCATGCGCCTGCCCCTCACCGTCCGCTGGACGGACGAGAGTGTTGTGGGTGAAGCCGCGACGGAATCTCGCGAAGTGAGCTCACGTGGTCTCTATTTCCATTTGCCCAAGGGGTTGAGGAGCGGTTCGCCGGTCGAAATTGTCATGACCCTTCCGCATGAGTTGACCCAGGCAGGCCCGGTTCGCGTTCGCTGTCTTGGACGCGTGCTGCGGAGCAGCCCAGAAAACGCGGGTGAGGTGGGTGTGGCGGCGGCGATCGAGCGGTACGAGTTCATGCGCAACGAAGAAGCTCTCGCATAACGAGTTCTTACCCAGACCCTGCGGAGATGGGTGAGAAAAGCCGGGCGGCTCGGGTCCCTCAGCCTAGCCCCCGGCTACTTTATTTTCCTGCCTGAATCGCGCCCACCGGCGACATAACAAATTGCAACGTCTCCGATGGACCGCCTCATCGATTAGAATACGGCTCAAACATGACACTCGAAGAAACGCTCGTTTCGGTCTGGCGGCAGACGCTCGTCCAGAGGGCCGGGGAAGTCGAGCTCGCCGGAAAGGATTTTTCTGTGCGCTCGACCGCACGACGCGGACTCCGTCAGGTGGATTTCACTTTCGAAGGCCACGAATTGCGCGGACTCGAGCAGAACCCCGAAACGAAGTCGCGCTGGGCACAACTCGCGCGCGCCGGCAAGCGCGTCATGCAATTCCTCGAGCGCGGGCGCTACATGGCCGTCGTTGTCGATGGCAAAGTAACCGTGTACGGAAAATCGCAGGAAAACCGTAGACGCAAAACCTAGTCCTTCGAGCTAATCAAATTCGCGCCGGGGAGGGGTTTGGTCCGGGCCAACTCGGCCGATCACAATCTCCGCGCGGAAGTAATTTTCGGCCCGAACAGGACCGCCGGCCACGCGGCGAAGCATCGAGATCTGACCGATGTGCGTGAGGGCGTCGGCAATCGGCCCCTGAAAGAGCTTGTCGGCCGGTGTTTGCAACGGGTTGTCGGAAGTCAGGTAATCGTCGAACGCTTTCAGGGCCGTAAAGAACCGCTGCGTCCCTTCTTCCCATGGCAGCGGCGGTGAATCGTGCCATTCCTGCTTTCCCCGTGCCATGGAAAGTCCCCAGTCGAAGAGATCGCCGATGTGAGCGAGAATCTGCCCGGGTGTGCGAGTCGTCTCGGAGGCTCGAAATTCAGCGAACCCCGCGGGCGTTCCTCGAAGTGCCTTGCCGCCCCGGTAGGCTAGGGTCGCAAGAGCATGGCGCAGAAGTTGTCGGCTCGTTTCTGCGGGAGGGTTCACAGTTTCATTGCTCATGGACGCAAGATACCACACTTAAGCTTTGAGCCGCGGGTCGGGAATGGCGCGGCCGACCGCGAAGTGATAGATCACTTGCTGCGGGAGCGTGCTTGAATCCTTGCGTGGCGCGGCTTCCTTTTCGTCCTGTGGTAATTGCGACGGACCGGAAAACTTTTCTTCGCGGGATTCGGAAATCACCGGAGCCGATGCCTGCCGGTCTCTCTCGCGGACCGCGAAACGACTGGTCGGTGAGCCCAGCATGACAAGCGCCGCGCGTTCCGCCGCATGAAGCGAGACGTCGACGGAGTTTTCTCCTTCTTCAAGGAAGCCCAAATACCGATGTACATCGTCGTCGTAGAACGCGCCGATGCCGGTGGCATTCCAGCCCAGTGCCTCCGCTCCGACATAGAGCCTCTGCCCGATGGCCCCGGCTTCGAAATGCACGTAGCGGTAACCGCGATTACCGAATACGCGCGCCGCGCGAGCCAGGTCCGCGATCATGGAAACAGCAAAGCAGGCGTTCCCCGCGAGCGTTTGTTCGAGGCTGAGATACGCCGCCACACGCTCGACATTCCCGCGATGAAGCTGCTCCAGCCTTCGATTCGACTTATCCCAGCGGTAAACGCCGGGATCGCAGTCGCGCACGCGATGAACGTAGAGATAAAGGGTTACGAAATCCTCGCCCCTCCCGGTTGCTGCGCTCTCGCAGCCAAAATTTCCGCGCCAATCGGCCTGCCAATCTCGCGTGGCGAAATCCATAAGCTGCTCCACTTCGTCGCGCCCCATGGGCGCAGTGCGAGGATCGAAATCGAGCGCAGAGCGCCGCCGGCGCACGGTGGGTCCCAGAGGGGCATCGCGCGCTGGATCTGGGAGAGCTTCGGGAACTTGCGTCTGATCGTCAGCGATCCCTGCATTCGCCGGTCGAACCAACGGCAGAGGGCCGGCAGGATCGGGCAGGATCGTCGAGCGATGAAACCCGAGAAGCAATTCATAGGGCACTTCTTCCTTCGACAGTTGGTTGGGGATTCCTGCGAATGTTTCCTCGTGCGAAGAGGGAAGCCGCTCCGATTGGCTTTGCGGCGGAAACACTAGAAAGGCCATGGGCGCTTCGTCGCTTTCGGTCAAGCCGAGCGCGCGAGTCAGGCCAAGATCGCTGAAGTGGCTCACCACGCCGCCGAATAGTCCCAGCGCGCGCGCTGCCAGGAGCATGCTCATCATCGCGTGCCCCAAATCGTGGCAGCAATAGCGGTAGGCGCGATCGCGGTATTTCCACGCCTCGCGCCAAAAGATCGAAGTCAATCCGACAATCAACGGTGACTCCGATGCCCATGGAATCGCGAGCGCGCGAGCGAGTTGCTGCGTCCAAGCGCCTTGGGCGCGAACCTCGAGCGCGTGTCGATCCGCGCGGTAGTGATAAAGCCCTTCGTCGATTCCGCTGAACCCGCGCACCGCCAGGTGTGTTTCCGTGGGGTGGAGATTCCCTGACGAGGGGTTCACGCGCAGGCTGTACCGGCTTCCTGTCTGCGGAATTTCCTTCCATGCACTGACCGCCATCGAATGCCAGAGGAAGCAGCTGAGCCAGGTCAAGTCGAGTTGAACTTGTACTCGGGATTCGGACTTGCTCGTGATTGCCGCTCTCACTCCTTCCTCGAGCGCTGCCATGGCAGCAAATGTTCCAACATTGGGGAGACGAGGCTCCGGCGGAAGCGCGATCAGCTTGGTGCCTTCATAGGTGCGGAAAGGATCGGGCTGATTCTTCCAGTCGAGAAAATGTGCATTCGTGCGAACAGATTGATAGCTGTGCTTGGTGGCTTGGTGATAAGCGAAGAGGCGTTCCGTTTCTTCGTTAAAGCTCCCACTTTCGAGATCGGCCAATTGGTGGGCAAGAAAGCGTGTCATTTCGCTTTACCGGCGAGGCCGGCTGACTGCAGATTGTAAATGAAGTACCGTCTCATGTGGAGTTGATTAGAGCGTACCTGGGCCACGCAGGCATCGGCGTAATGGTTTGGAAAAACAACGCCTCGTTACACACGTTCCAAGTGAAAAAGCAACTTGCGGCTGCGAGCTTTCATCGCCGGTGTCCCTGTTCGAGCAGACTCGCGCAGAAGCTCAATCACTTTAGGGCGAATACTTGGGTCATCCTGCGCCAAGTCGGCCAGCCCCTGAAGAGCGAAGGTCTTGACAATGGAACTGCGATCCTCCAGGTAGCTGTTCAACGAGGAAATCGCGAGTTGCCGTTCCTTGGCGTTTAGCGAAAGCCGTGGAACCATGACCGCCAGATGCCAGCGTAGTTCTTGTTCTTTGGCCTCAGCCAACAATCCCAGCAATTCCTTCTTGTAGGGCCGAAGCAACTCACGATTCCTCCGCGTGACCTTCTCGGTTGCGTCTGCGGCACGCATTCGCACGAGGGGACTCTCGGACCACAATCCAGCGATCAACATGGGAAACAGTTTTGGATTCTTGGACACCATGGATGCTACTTGGTCGGAGCGGCCGATCGTCCGTCGATCCCCACCTTTTAGACGAAGGAGGATTTCATTCCGTGGCATGGAGAGGGGTCAGAAGGATGATGATAACCCAAAGCCGCCGCCCAGATGGCTAGACCTCCGGCGATGCCTTCCTCGGATAGAGGCTGCGCGATGCCTTCGTTGCGTGAGAGGCGCGGTACTCATCCAAATCGGTTTCGCTGATCCGGAAGTGTGTCGCGAGGGGATGGTTCGCGTAGGCAGCCAGCTCATGGCGGAGCTTGATCGAGCAGATGTCGGGGGCATCTTGGTAGCGGATTCGGCGGGAATTGAATGCCTCGTTCACAATTGTGAGCGTAAATTCGCGGGGCTCGGTCTCGGCCTGCCTCACGAGGAAGCTATACTCGCGGACGATCGCTTTGGCCTCGAATCCAACGTACTGGACGATCACGGTGTCGCTCATTTCGCGCCTGCAGTCACCGCGGGAACCGATACCGGGACCGCGATTTTGCTGCGTTTCTTGCGCGCACGTTTGGGAGGGGTTCCCTCGGCCATATCCACAACCATCAAGCTGGTGACAAATTTCTTCATTCCGTGAACATCGAAATCGATCGACGTGCGTTGGTCGTCTGACTCCGTGATGACGCCAAGACCGTACTGGAAATGTTTGATGTATTGCCCTTTCGGGAGTGCTTTCATTAGTGCCTCTTTCGTTTTAGCCGGCGGCGCAAATCGGATCTACCTATGACTTTGGCCTTTGTTTCTTGCCCCGGCTTCCTTTGTTCCCTGCCCAGCGCGACATCGTCTTTTTCCCGCCTTCCAGCTGCAGTTGGTTCCCGGCGCCGCCGGCCTCCCGATATTTTTGAATGGAGGCGACTGATTGTTCCGCCTGGGAATGGGTAAATATTTTTATCCGTGGGATCTGCCCCAAAGGCTCTCGAAAATGGAGTGGGTCTCTGAGGTTTTGTAATTCCCGATAGTAGTAAAGCGGGGTGGGCCGTTTCCCGTTGAACCTCAGCCTCTTCAGAAATCCGACTTCTTCCTGTGTGGCATCGCCGCAGAGGGAAGCGTCACGAAGGAATTCTTTGAGCCCTGACTCTTCCTCAGAATGTTCCGGTTCCGTCTCAACAAACTCAAATTTCTTAGGCCGCCCTGGGGCCAGCCTCTCATTCAGCACAATTTCCATGGCAAAGGTTGCAATGTCGATATCCCAGCATTCGATCAACGGATCGAGGAACGCAACACAATTATCGACGGATGCGTTGAAGGCGTCTGCGTCCAGGAACTCGAGGATGCTGACTCGCATCTGTTCGTAGCTTCGGCCGCTGAGCCGTGCCACTTGGCGGAGCCAGTCTTGGCTTTCCAATTCTTCTTTGGCAACTCCCTTGGCCACGTCGAAAAGCTTTTGTGTGACGAGGCGCTCGAGTTCCCCGAACGGCTGCTTCTCAAAAATCGCTCGTATCTGTTTTTCTTTTTCGGATGCGCACTTGCGGAGAATCAATTCTCGAACTTCTTTAAACAAGGGCGCCGGAGGGTCCCCCAGACTCTTCTTCAATTCTTCGATACGTTGTAGGTCAGCCAGCTTCGAGAGCTTGTCGGTCGGGAGCTTCAAGAAATGGGCCATTTTCCCGTAAATATCCGTTCGGTCAGGTGCGGGAGGCAGTTTCTTGCGAGTCAACAGCTGGGAAATGTAGGACTCCGTAACTTCGGCGGCGGCCGCCAGATCTCTCTGCTCCAGCCCCAATTCCTCCAGCCGCTGTTTGATCACGAGACAGACGTCCACAGGGTGCTCCCAGAGTGATTAACTGGCGCTACTTAAGTCTATAGATACTCTCATATTTGCTATTGACACGTCAAGTTAATTCACTTAAACTGGTTAAGTTGGATCAAGAATCCTTCCGGTCATCTGACCAACAAGTGAACCGCTCTCGGGGCTGGGCGAGCGAAAATTCCGGCCTTCTGATCTGTAAACGACGAAAGAACTGCAAGCAAAGCTCTTAGCCGTATGAAGGCAACCTCGGTATTCGGGGGAATCTGGTACAAGTATCAATGGCCACGAAAATCATCGGTGGATTTCCACTGCGGCGCTGCTCGTGGTCCTACAGGCCTCTCGTGCCTGTTGCGCTGACTCGTGGAATGATTCGATGGCTGGATTCCGTTTGCCTCAAGCAAGTCACTCTTAAGCGCATGTTCAACGGCTCCATGCCTAGCCCAAGGCTCCGAAAAGTTACCAATGACGCATGAAATCAGGGCGGGATCAATTCTAGTTAAGGAGAGCGCGCTCCTCCCGAAAGGGCTGCAGTTCGAAAGCGAGCCCTGCACGCCGGGCTGGAGGCTCGTCAAGGATTTCGACGGATACGGACTGGATCGAAGGATCCAGTGCACAGGATGGACCTTCTTCTGGTTGGCTGAAGAAATGAAGGCGATTGCTTTCGGTATCGATGGACAAACTATGGTTCGCAGGGCCATCAAGCGAATCCTGGCCAACTCGGAATCGGAGAGGTTTAACTCCCTGCAAATTACGCGAATGGTCTCGAACCGTTTCTTGGGTGTGCCTTACGCGGTCGTTTACGCCCATCGTCGACACATCCAGGAAAGCATCTCCCTTTTCCGGGACGGGCAAATCCTCAAGTGGGAACAAACAAAGGTTTCCAGTAGCGTGAGCCCAAGCGTGGGACGCGCAAAGAATGAGGAACGGCCCCGGGAAGAATCTCTCAAGCCGACACACGCGACGAGCGGTCCTGAACCTGTAATTGTTTGAAGGAGATTTTCAAATGAAGGTAATGCGCAAATCGATGATTTCTCTCGCGCTCGTTTTGTTTTCAACTCCAATACTTTCCGCCCAGGATCTTTCCAGGTATCGGAACTTTTCTCTGGGAACGAGCCTGGCCGACCTTTCAAAACAGATTAACGAAACAGCGGCCGACGCGAGCGTAATCCACCAAAACTCACCCACGATTCAAGAGCTAACGTTTTGGCCCGTACCATCGAGCAAGTCCCCGGCGCAACTCGAAGCGGTCCAGGAGTTGCGGTTTTCCTTTTACAACGGCGAGCTCTACAGGATTGTGGCGACGTATGACAAAGCTTCCACGCAGGGCATGACTGTCGAAGATATGGTCCACGCCGTCTCGGCGAAATACGGAACGGCAACCAAGCGGGCTGTTGAGACAAGTCCTGCACGGGCGAACGAGGCCTACAGCAGCACGGGAGAAATGATCGCTGTCTGGGAAGACGCGCAGGACTCGCTGACGCTTTCCCGCTCTTCTCTTTCGAATTCATTTCAGCTTGTCCTGTTTGCAAAACAATTGAATGGCCAAGCCGAGGCAGCAATTGCCTCAGCCGTGCGGGAGCTACGCGAAGACGCTCCGCAAAGGGAAATCGCACGCGTGAAAAAAGAGGCCGACGACCTGGAAACAATGCGCCAGGCCAATGTGAAGTCGTTTCAGCCTTGATGCCGGCTCATCGTCATCACGCAACTATGTAGAATTTTAGAACGGATCAAACGGAGGTTAGAAAAATGGCGCTCAATATAACTCCACTGCACGATCAAGTCCTTGTGAGGCGGCTCGAAGAGAAAGAAACCGCGAAGGGCGGCATCATCATCCCCGACACGGCCAAAGAGAAACCTCAAGAAGGCGAAGTGATGGCCGTCGGAGCCGGAAAGATCGAAAAGGGCCGGCGAATCCCACTCGACGTGAAAGTGGGGGACAGGATTCTGTTCGGCAAATACATCGGCAACGACATCAAGATCGACGAACAGGAATACCTGATCCTGCGCGAAGCGGAAATCCTGGCGAAGGTCAGCGGAATGGCCAAAGCGGCATCGAGCAAGAGGTAGTTACACCAAATCCCGGGATTTTGGACCGGGCAGAGATTTGCATGCACCCAGGAGGGTGAAATTCAATGGCAAAACAAATTGTTACCGGTGAAAATTCGCGCCAGGCGATCCTGCGCGGCGTCAACATTCTGGCGGACGCCGTAAAGATCACGCTCGGCCCGAAGGGACGCAACGCGGTGATCGAAAAGAAATTTGGCGCGCCCATTATTACCAAGGACGGCGTCACTGTCGCCAAGGAAATCGAGCTGCGGGATCCGCTCGAGAACATGGGCGCGCAGATGGTGAAAGAAGTTGCCTCAAGGACTTCCGACATCGCCGGCGACGGCACCACTACGGCAACCGTGCTGGCGCAGGCCATCTTTCGTGAAGGCGTAAGAACAGTCGCGGCCGGCGCAAACCCGATGGCACTGAAGCGCGGCATCGAGAAAGCCGTCGAAGTGGCCGTCGGTGAAATCAAGAAATTCCACAAGGACGTCAAGGGCGACATGATCGTCCAAGTCGGGACCATCAGCGCCAACAACGACAAGCACATCGGCGTGATCATTGCCGATGCCATGAAGAAAGTCGGGAAGGACGGCGTCATCACCGTTGAGGAATCGAAGACGATGGAGACGACGCTGGAAGTGGTCGAAGGAATGCAATTCGACCGCGGCTATCTCTCATCCTACTTCGTCACAAACCCGGAGCGGATGGAATGCGTGCTGGAGGACGTTCACATCCTGCTTCACGAGAAAAAGGTCAGCTCCTTGCGGGACTTATTGCCGCTGCTCGAACAGACGACCAAATTGAACAAGCCTCTGCTGATCATCTCGGAGGACATCGAAGGCGAAGCGCTCGCAACGCTCGTGGTGAACAAGCTCCGCGGCACGCTGCAGTGCGTTGCAGTGAAGGCTCCCGGCTTCGGCGATCGCCGTAAGGAAATGCTGGAGGACATCGCCGTCCTGACCGGCGGGAAGGCCATCACGGAGGATCTCGGCATCAAGCTTGAAAACGTGAAGCTCGAGGAACTCGGCCGCGCCAAGAAAGTGATCATCGACAAGGACAACACCACGATCATCGAGGGCGCGGGCAAGGCTGCCGAAATCGAGGGCCGCATCAAGCAACTTCGCACGCAGATCGAGGATTCCAGCTCGGACTACGACAAGGAAAAACTCCAGGAACGCCTGGCGAAGCTCGTGGGCGGAGTTGCGGTCATCAAGGTGGGCGCCGCGACGGAGACTGAATTGAAAGAAAAGAAGGCTCGCGTGGAAGACGCCATGCACGCCACACGCGCTGCGATCGAGGAAGGCATCGTTCCCGGCGGTGGTGTGGCGCTGCTTCGCTGCATCCCGGCACTGGATAGACTCAAACTCGAGGATGATGAAGCGACCGGCGTTAGCATCGTGAAGCGCGCCCTCGAAGAACCCACGCGTCAAATCGCCCAGAACGCAGGGCATGAAGGGGCGATCATCGTGGGACGTGTGCGCGAATCAAAGGATGAAAATTTCGGCTTCAACGCCGAGACCGGGGAGTTCGGCGACATGATCAAGGCGGGCGTAATTGATCCAGCAAAGGTCACTCGCCTTGCGCTGCAGAACGCCGCATCCATCGTCTCACTGATGCTGACCACCGAAGTCCTGATCGCCGACATCAAGGGAGAAGAAGAGATGGCCGCCGCCGGAGCAGGCGGGGGCGGAATGGGCGGCATGTACTGAACGCAGTCGGCCCCAAAAAGTCAGAGGGCGTCACGGTGCAACGCACCGCGACGCCTTTTTTTTTGAGCCATGAGCCGCGCCGCCCGTCATCCTGAGCAAGCGAAGGCTCTCTCTTGGGCTTTCCCGGGTGATTATGCGCTTCACACAGGACAACGTTCCTGATAGCGTTTTTGCATGGAACGGATTAAGAAGTCGCGGCTATTCGGGTTTTTCTCGCTGGTTGTGTGCATCATCGCAGTCACAGGCTCTCATTATTATCGCTTTCTTTTTCCCGTTGGCACCGTAGTTTGGCTTGGCCTAGCCGCCACCACTTTGTACTTCTATCGAAAGGGAATGTAGCCATGAAGCCCACAGACATCACGAAACAGTCTCACACCGAAGACAAGCGCTTCGATCAGGGCTGCCCTGTCACCGCAGGCTCACTCTAATCTTTCCGTGTGAAGTGCATAATCACCGGATCCTTGGCAAAGGCAAAAGAAAGAGAGATTCTTCGGCCCAAGTTTTGGGGCCTCAGAATGACGTAGCGCGGGGTGGGTGGCGCTTGAAAGGCGGCTTCGTTTACATTCTTGCCAGCAAGTCGGGAGTGCTCTATACCGGCGTAACGAGTAACCTGGGCGGTCGAATCCTCCAGCACCGGGAGAAGGTCGTCGAAGGGTTCACATCGAAATACAATGCTACGCGCCTCGTGCACTACGAGAGGTTCGGAGACATCCGCACCGCCATCGCGCGTGAGAAGGAAATCAAAGGCTGGCTCCGCGCCAAGAAGATCGCGCTGATCGAGTCTGGTAACCCCGCCTGGAAGGACCTCGCCGACTTTCTCTACGCGACTAGCCAACCTCGATCACCGCGTTCGTAACAAAGTCCACAGGGAATATCGCAACTGTCAAAGTCCAAGCGAAATTAGGATATGCACGGCAAAAGGCGGGCGGCAACGACATTATGAAACATGCGTGTATTGCTCGCTGTTTTTGCCTAAAAAGAGGCAAAAAGGACTCTTTTTTGAGGTTTTTGCAATGACGAGGCGTTTGTCGACGAAATCTGAGCGCCAACCGGCGAAATCGGACCGCCCGCGCGCGCGGGCAAAGCGCCTTGACCAGCGAGGGAAGGCATTACGAGCCTACCGCGCCTACCTCGATTTGCTGGACACGGCGGTTTGGTTCCGGGGCTAGATGGCGAAGCAGCTCCGATCGTTTGATTTGACGATGGGGGGCTTTCGAATCCTCAAAATGTTACACCGCGACGGGCCTATGTCCGTGGTCGCCGCTGCCACGAGGATGCGATGCGAGCGTCCAAACGTGGAGGCCATGATTGACCGGCTCGTGGAACAGGGCTGGCTGCGCCGGGTGAATACGTCGCTCCCTCCGGTGGACATCAAACCGAGTCACATCGCCATAGCAAGAAGGGGCCTGCCGAGGAGAGGATGCCGAATCACCCTGCTGCGCCTGACGCCGAGCGGAAAGGAAGTTTTTGAGAACGTTTTTCCGCACCACGTGAAGGTGGTGAAGTCGTTCATGCACGTGCTCGACGGTCACGAACAGGAAACGCTGAGCCGGCTGCTGCAGAAGGTGAGGGAGGGCGACATCCTCAGGCTCCTTCAGGAGATCAGGATGCGGGTTGCGGAGGAAGGAGGTGGAAGTGGCGAGTGACGATTGGCTAGTGGAAGAGACCCTTCAGCTCGCAACGCTTGAGCGGATGCTTCACACGCCACGTACAAACTCTCGCACCCTTTCAGACGGCGCAACGCGGCATATCGTGAGTAACGGAGAACCATGCCTTCCACACGAAATGAACTCTAAAGTGAACTATCGTAATGGTATCATCCTAGCGCGGGAGCCCTCCATTGCGGAAATAACTTGATGACAATACTTGGCACCTCGCCTTTGCGCAGCTTGACACATGGGCGAAGAAAAAGCGAATATTGACCCTCAAATAAGTGGGCTAAGACCGCATGCAAAACCATGGGCGACACTTCCTTTTTTGACGAGTCGAGTGAGCAATCTGGGATCAAGTCTCGAATTGTCGCCAAATACTTTTGGGCTTGGGCGAAAGTAGTGATCCCGAGTGCAAAAATCCACAGTAACCGCATTGCGTACATTGATCTCTTTGCCGGGCCAGGCCGCTACAGGGACGGAACTGTCTCGACTCCCATATTGGTGCTTGAAAAGGCGATCCCTGACCCGGATATGAGGCATATGTTGGTAACGGTGTTCAACGACAGAGACCAACAAAATGCCAACTCCCTCAGCGGGGCCATCGGCGCGCTGCCGGGAATCGAGCAACTGAAACACAAACCTCAGGTAAGAAGCGAAGAAGTTGGGACTGAGATCGTGAAGATGTTCGAGAAGATGAGGCTCATTCCCACGCTTTTCTTTGTCGATCCGTGGGGCTATAAGGGACTCTCGCTCGCACTCATCAACTCGGTGCTAAAGGATTGGGGTTGCGACTGTATATTTTTCTTCAATTACAACCGCATCAATATGGGGCTGACTAATGCTGCGGTTCGCGAGCACATGAACGTCTTATTTGGTACGGAACGGGCGGATCGTATCCGAGAAAAACTTGACGGATTGAAGCCAGACGAACGCGAGACACTCATCATCGAAGAATTGTCCCAAGCTCTCAGAGCAATGGGAGCCACGTATGTTCTTCCCTTCTGTTTCAAAAACGAGCAGGGTACGAGAACGACGCATCACCTGATCTTCGCGACCAAGAACTTCAAAGGATACGAGATTATGAAGGAGATCATGGCGCACGAGAGTTCGGAGCGCGAGCAAGGAGTCTCATCTTTTGACTATTCGCCGGCTTCGAAGAATTTCCCTTTGCTGTTCGCTTTGTCGAGGCCATTGGACGACCTGGAGGACAGTCTGTTAATGGATTTTGCTGGGCAGAAGCTGACCATGGAAGCAGTCTACATGAAGCACAGTGTGGGCAAGCCGTACGTCAAGACTAATTACAAGAGGGCTCTCACGAACCTCGAAGCAGCTGGAAAGATTAGCGCAACTCCGCCCGCCGATAAGAGGCCTACGAGGAACGGCCAGGTAACATTCGCTGATAGTGTGGTGGTCGTATTTCTGAGGAGAACTGCCAGATGAGTATTCAGTCAGGTATCGAATGGACAGATGCGACGTGGAATCCTGTTAGGGGTTGCACCAAAATCAGCCCCGGCTGCAAACACTGCTATGCCGAGACGTTCGCGGAGCGCTTTCGGGGCGTCAAGGGCCATCCCTATGAGCAGGGGTTCGATCTACGCTTAGTGCCTGAGAAACTTTGCGAACCCTTGCGATGGCGCACTCCAAAGATGATTTTCGTGAATTCAATGAGCGACTTATTCCACGATGCGGTGCCGGAAGACTACATCCGTGCGGTCGCCAATGTCATGGTGACAGCAAAGTGGCATACCTACCAAGTTCTCACCAAGCGATCCGAACGCCTTCGCAAGCTTCTGAATTCGACACTGAGCTTTGCGGCAAACGAGCCTCACATATGGTGGGGAGTGAGTGTCGAAGATCGAGGCTACGGTCTTCCGCGCGTCGAAGATTTGCGGAATGCCGATGCCGCAGTCCGTTTTCTCTCCGTCGAGCCACTACTCGAGGACGTAGGGAAGCTGAATTTAGACGGACTCGGTTGGGTGATTGTGGGCGGGGAGAGTGGTCCAGGCGCAAGGCCCATGAAAAAAGAGTGGGTTGTGTCAGTGAGGGATCAGTGTCGTCGCGCCAGAGTGCCATTTTTCTTCAAACAGTGGGGTGGAGTTCGCAAGTCCACGTCGGGAAGGAAGCTTGATGGGCGGACATATGACCAATTCCCTCTGCGCATGCGGAACCCGGTCCTCGCAGCGGATGATTGCCTTTCACTCGCGACAACCTTCGAGGCGGCTTTCAAGAAAGTGGATCTCGTAGAGTGCCTGGTCTGATTCTAGATCGCAGAAGGCCACGATACGAAAGGCCGGGCGCGTCCCGCTAATCCTTCCGGAACGCTACGTAAGCAACAGAAAGCCAAAGGCAAAAAAAGAGAGATTCTTTCCGCCCAGGCGGACTCAGAATGACGGGCGCGTGCGGTGGCCGCACGGGGAAAAGGCAAATGAGCCGGCCCTTCGGCTGCGCTCAGGACAAGCAAGGTGTCGGCGCTGCATAGGCAGAGGTGAAGAAGCGGGTGGCAAGTTGACTCGGGAGGAATGTGGCCGCAAGATTGGCCGGTTGTTGAGGCGGCTGCATGGGGTCGCGGAACGTCGCAACGGAGGCAGATGGCGGTGGTAGAACCGGCGCGGGCCGGGTGCTTCTGTTTGTGCTAACTCTCTGGGCGCTGGCGATGATCCTTCCCGGGCTGCAGCGAGTGTTCGATTCGATTGGCTCGTTCGGCCTGTCCTTGGACAATGATGGGATCGTCACGGATGTTGTCTCGCCCTTTCGAGCGGCTGCGGAATCTCCCGCCGCCGCTGCCGGCATCGTCCCCGGTGACCGGATAGACCTGAAAGCCATGCGCTGCATTCCACCCGGCACTCCGCAATGCGCCAGTTTGGTCACTGTTCTCGGCGGATTGGGCGGAATGCAGTACGTGTTGCCGGACCGCCAAACCACTCTGATCCTGCGGCCGAGCTCCGGCGGGCCGCCTAAAACCGTGAGCCCCCAGTCCGTTGCATCTCCGCTCGATTCGACGGAGAGAGTTGTGCTTCTCGCGGACACGATTATGGGCGCGGTTGTGATCGTCATTGCATTCTGGCTCGTTTGGACGCAGCCGAGCTGGATGACCTGGGGATTATTCCTCTACGTGATCTGGATAAATCCGGGGCAGTCGTACACTTATTATGCGCTTCTGCAGCGCTGGCCGGTCGCCGTGCTCGCTCAGGAGATCACTGAGGCGCTGGCGCAAGGGGCGGCGTTCGCCGGTCTTGTGATGTTCGCGCTGCGGTTTCCCGAGGACCGAACCGAGCCGCACTGGAGAAAAGTGCAATGGGTGGTGTCGCTGCTCTTCGCCGCCATGACCGCGCTCACGCTGCTGTGCTTTTTCAACATGTTCGGATATCCGACGGAGAGGATTACCGAGGTCAGCTTCTTGGCGGGCTTAGCGGTTGATGCGGCCGTGCTGCTGATTCTGCTCGAACGCCGCCGGAGGCTGCCGCCGCAAGAAGAGCAGCGGATGCGTTGGGTGATCTGGGGATGCGCCATCGGAATTCCGGCTTACATCTTCGCGGAGCTATGCCAATCGTCGGACCTGTTTCGTCATCTGTGGGGAATCGCGCCGTCGCAGGCGTTTATCGGTCTTCTGTATCTGCCCAACGGAGTGCTTGCCTATTTCGCGTCGCAAGCCGTGTGGCAGCGCCGGGTGGTGAGTGTCTCGATTCCACTTCGGCACGGGACGATGTTGGCTGCACTGAGCTTCGCCGTGGGCATACCCATCTTCGAGCTGCACGAGAAACTGTCGCTCGTTGAGGAGAAATTCCGGCTGCCAACCTGGGTTTGGCTGCTGGTGGTGGCGCCTCTATTTTTGCTCCTGCTGAATCGCTTGCACGAAATCGGCGTCGAGCTGGTGGACCGCGTATTCAATCGCCAGTTCCACTCCGCGCAACGAAAGCTAGAGGAAGCCGGTGAAGCGATCGTGCGTGCCGAAACTTTGGCCGAGATTGACCGGCTGGTGGTGGAAAGCACGGTCCAGTCGCTTTCGCTGTCGTCCGGCGCGATTTTTCGAAGCGATGGGAATGTGTTCCGCCGGACGCCGGACACAAAGGGGTGGAACGCTTCCATGAGGACAGAGTTGCGCCGGGAATCGGATGCGGCCGCGTTGCGCAGTCTGGAAGTTGGCGCGCCGGTTCGCCTCAGTCTAGGCGGCTGGAATTCGCTTGACCTGCCGGGCGGCCTGGAGGCGCCTTGCCTTTCCGTGCCGGTACGCAGCGGGATTCCGGAAGCTACGGCGGTGGTTCTGTTCGGGCCGCACGAGACGGGAAATGACATTGACGCCGACGAGAGCGAGATGCTGGACCAGTTCGCCGTGCGCGCCGCCGCTGGTTACGAGCGCGTGGTTACCGGGCTGCTGCGGCAAGAGGTGGCGCGACTGAAGGCGCAGCTCGCCGTGCAGCAAAGCGCTGATCGAACGCAGCGCGCAGGATCGTAGCCAAGCGCGGGGCGAACCGCTAAGGCGATGCCGTCCACGCAGGGCAGATTACTTCGGGCAGGACCGCGGTCCGGATCATTTCGGCCGGTTTGCTCGCCTTCTTCGCAGCCTGTCTGATTCATTCCTACAGTACTTTTGTACTAGAGCCATCCAAGCAACCAAGAACCGACGGTCCATCGACTCCTGCAGAATCGCCCACTAACCTATTTCAGGGAGCCTCGAAAAGCATGGAGGACCCTTTGCGGAGCTAGCCGCGTGATTTTGAACTGAGGCTCGGCTTGTGCGGGCGATCCAAAAAGTAGGGGCCAGGGCGGATCGCACCTTTGCGTTCACATCTTGCGGAGTCAGATGGAAAAGTTACTCCAAGTCCGAAATCTAAGTGTTCGATACCGGCCTGGTGAAGCGGAGACGCACGAGGCAGTCGCCGAGATCAGTTTCGACATAACACCCGGTGAGGTTGTAGGGCTCATGGGCGAGTCGGGCTGCGGGAAGTCAACGACCGCACTGGCGCTGCTCGGACTGCTCGACAAGAAAAATTGCGCCGTCAATGGATCGGTGCAATTTCGCGGGCAAGAGCTGCTTTCAATGGACGAGCGCTCGCTCGAGAAGATTCGCGGCGCGGACATCTCGCTGATCTCTCAGGAGCCCGGAATCGCGCTCAGTCCCGTTCTGCGCGTGGGCGACCAGATTGCGGAGGTCCTTCGCGCGCACAGGAACTGGAGTGCGAAGCAATGCCGCGCGGAGGCGGAGTCGTGGCTCGCGCGTGTAGGCCTCGCTCCGACGAATCGGTTTTATTCCGCTTTTGCGCACCAATTGAGCGGCGGGCAGCTCCAGCGAGTGGTTCTCGCTCAAGCTTTGGTATGCCAACCCGAGCTGGTGATTGCCGATGAGCCCACGGCTTCTCTCGACGCGCGCCACCAAGCCCAGTTCCTGGCTCTGCTGCGAACCTTGAAAGCCCAATTGGGGATTTCAGTCCTGCTCATCAGCCACTCCCCGGAGATTCAAGCCGCCCTCGCGGATCGCATTCTCATGATAAACGCGGGACGAATCGTGGAACAGGGAAGCTTCGGAGAACTCTACCGAGACGCTTCTCATCCGTATACGCAAGCATTGCTGCGACGCGACTCGCAAGCAGAAAAGATCGACGCCCGCATGAGAAAAGCCGTAACGCAGGAGCTTCTCGTCCGATGATCCGTCAAAGCGAGCCGCTCGTCCGCGTTCGAGGCCTCAGCAAGACTTACGTCCAGCGGCGGCAATTCTCGCGCGAAAAGTTCGAGCTGCGGGCCTTTGAGGACGTGAACCTGACGATTCATCACGGCACGACGCTCGCGCTGGTTGGGGAATCGGGTGCAGGCAAGTCATCGCTGGCTCGTTGCCTCGCGCTGCTTGAAGATCCCACAGGGGGAGAGATCTGGTTTGAAGGACAAAACTTGCTCAAGCTCGATCGAGGAGAGATAGCTTCCGCACACCGTCGAATTCAACTCACCTTTCAAGACCCCACTTCCGCTCTCAACCCGCGCCTCACTGCTGCAGAAATTATCGCGGAACCGCTCGAAATCCAGCGTGCTGGGACGAAAGCGGAGAGGCGCCAACGGGCGCGAGAATTGATGGAGCAAGTAGGACTCTCGCCTTCGTGGGAGACGAAATTACCGCTTGAGTTCAGCGGCGGACAGCGGCAGCGGCTGGCCATCGCAAGAGCGCTGTCGCTGGAACCCAAGCTTCTAATTCTCGATGAGGCTCTCTCGAATCTCGATCTCGCGAATCAAGAGATGATCTTGAAACTGTTGGATGAGCTTCAAGAGGCGTACTCGCTGACCTACTTGCACATTTCTCACGATTTGCGCCTCGTTTCCCGATTCGCAGACGACGTCGCGGTGATGCATGAGGGGAAGATTGTGGAGCAGAAGCTGGCGCTGGAATTGTTCAGCCGGCCGGAACACAGCTTCACGAAGGAGCTTCTTGCCGCGATGCCAACTCTCGAGTCCATTTACGAGGAGCGCTTCGGCTAGGCCTCTGCCATGAGATACATCAGCCGACGCCTCATCCACGCGATGTTTCTCCTAGCCGCCATTTCCATTCTTTCGTTCGCTCTGATCCAGTTGACGCCGGGCGATTTCTTTTCGTCCATGCGCATGAATCCCCGCATCTCCGCGGAGACAATCGAGGGCATCCGATCACAATATGGCTTGGATCGATCCCTGCCCGTGCGCTATGAACGCTGGATGCAGTCTGTCCTCCATGGCCAGATGGGATTTTCACTTGCCTATAACAGCCCGGTAGCTCCGCTGCTCTGGGTCCGCGCACGCAATACGCTTCTCTTATCGGGCGTGGCGACTCTTCTCGCATGGCTTCTGGCGCTACCCATCGGAATCTGGAGTGCGGCGAGGCGTGGAACATGGGGCGACCGAGTGTGCGGCCTTGCAACGTCCGCTCTTTTGACGATTCCGGATCTATTTGTGTTTCTTTGCCTCCTTTTGATCGCCGCGCGCACGGGATGGTTTCCGACGGGAGGAATGCTCTCGCCGGGAATGGAAAGCTTAGGATTCTGGGGCCAAGCGAGAGACGTTGCCCTGCATTTATTTCTGCCCTCATTGGGGCTCGCGATCGTGATACTTCCCGCGTTGGTCCGGCACATACGGTCCGCCATGATTGAAGCGCTCGATTCTCCATTTATCCGCGCGGCCCGCGGGCACGGGATTCCACGACTCCGTCTGCTCCTTCGCTTTGCGCTTCCGGCTGCCGCCAATCCGCTCATCTCGCTGTTAGGATTTTGCGCAGCCACGATTCTGAGCGCTTCTTTGCTTGTGGAAGTCATCCTGAGCTGGCCGGGTCTAGGCCCGCTACTTGTGGAAGCGATTCAAGCTCGCGACGTGTTTGTGGTCGTCGGCGTCGTGATGTTGTCTTCCGTGTTTCTAGTGGTGGGAAACCTGCTTGCGGACATGCTTCTTTTTGCGGCCGATCCGCGGATTCGGGTGGAGTAATCTCGTGACACATCGGCAAAAACTTTGGGGCGCACTGATCCTGCTCGCGGGATTTCACGCGGCTGTGCTGTTCGCAGGTTTTTTTGCTCCCTATAGCTCATCGGCCCAGAACCGCGAATTTCCTTTCGCTCCGCCAACACGCCTTCATCTCGTCGATGCGCAAGGTCACTTCCATGCTCGACCGTTTGTTTATGGCTTGAGGAATGATTCCACAAATTCCGGCGCCTATGAGATCGACTCGACGGAAGTGCATCCGCTCCGGTTCTTCGTGACCGGCTCACATTACAAGATGGCAGGCGTGTTCGAGTCACGAACCCATCTTTTCGGCGTCGAAGACCAGGCCCGAATCTTTTTGCTGGGCACCGACGCTTACGGCCGAGATCAGTTCTCGCGGTTTCTTTACGGCGGCCAGATTTCCTTGCTTGCAGGATTGCTCGCGGCGGCACTCTCTCTATTCCTGGGAGTCGTAGTGGGAGCGATTGCAGGATTTTATGGCGGCTGGATTGACGAAGCCCTCATGCGAGGCGGAGAGCTATTCCTGGCTTTGCCCTGGCTCTATCTGCTGTTCGCCGTGCGAGCCGCACTGCCGCTGCACATATCGGAGTGGCAGGTTTTTCTTTTGCTGATCGCTGTGATCGGACTGATCGGATGGGCGCGGCCAGCCCGATTGATACGGGGCGTCGTCCTGAGCGCCAGAGAGCGCCACTTCGTTCTCGCGGCCCGCGGATTCGGCGTCTCAGACGCATACCTGCTGCGACAGCACGTGCTTCCCCAGACAGGCGGCGTAGTGCTCACGCAATTGGCGCTCCTGATTCCGCAGTACGTTCTCGCCGAGGTGACTTTGACATTCCTGGGGCTCGGCGTTGGCGAGCCGATGCCGAGTTGGGGCAGTCTGCTGTCTTCCTTGCAACAATATTACGTCCTCTCCTCGTATTGGTGGATGGTCCTGCCGGCGCTCCTTCTCGTTCCTCTTTTCCTCGCTTTTTACGAGGCTGCTGATGCATTGCAGGAACGCTGGAAGTCCGTGCCGCTGTAAAAAGAAACCAACCTTTGTTAAGAGTTGAAGTATGGAGAAGGTCAATTCCTGGAAGCGCCTTGCTTTGGGTCTGGTCTTTCTCGTCCTTTCCGCCTTCTTCTGCCAAGCCGCAGGGAATGCCCGGTCGAGCGAAGAGCGGATGGTCACGAATAGCGCGCCGGGGCGCGCCGGAGGAAGGATTGTCGTCGCTCTTCGACCGGAACCCAAGACTTTGAATTCAGTCCTTGCCGTAGATGATTCCTCGCGCGACGTGATCCGCTGCCTAACGGCCGACCTGATTCATATCAGCCGCGAATCCCTCAAGACCGAACCGGCTCTTGCCAAGTCGTGGAGCGTGTCTCGCGATGGAAGGCAGTACACGCTATACCTTCGCCGCGGCCTGCGCTTTTCCGATGGGCAGCCGTTCAATGCGGATGATGTGCTGTTCACATTTCAAGTGTACCTGGATGAAAAGGTTCATTCTCCGCAGCGCGACCTGCTCATCGTGGCCGGAAGACCTATCGAGGTCCGAAAGTTGGATGACTTTACGGTGCGATTCGAGCTGGCCGAGCCGTATGCAGCAGCCGAAAGGCTTTTCGACGGCGTGGGTATTCTTCCGCGACACCTTCTTCTGAACGCGTATCGCGAAGGCAATTTCGCCTCGGCATGGAATTTGTCAACGCCACCGGGTCAGATGGCAGGGCTTGGCCCCTTCCGCGTGAAGGAATATGTACCGGGCGAACGCATGGTTCTCGAGAAGAACCCATACTTTTGGAAGGAAGATCAAAAGGGAAACCGGCTGCCCTATCTCGATGAAGTTGTCTTCTTGTTTGTCCCGAGCGAGGACGCGCAGGCCATACGATTTGAGGCCGGAGAAACGGACATCATTAGCCGGTTCGGCGCGCAAAACTTCGCTGTTCTCGAAAAACAGGAAGCGGCCAGGAGATACCGTCTCTATGATCTGGGACCGGGACTCGAGTACAACTTCCTTTTCTTCAACTTGAACGATCTCGCGCCAAAGCGGTTGCCTGAAATTGAAAAAAAGCAAACTTGGTTCCGGGATGTGCGGTTTCGACAGGCCGTTTCGGCAGCCATTGACCGCGAAGGGATCGTTCGCCTGGTTTACAGTGGCCGGGCGGCTCCCCTTTGGGGACACGTGACCCCGGGAAACAGATTGTGGGTGGATGAGAAGATTCCTCATCCAGCGCGATCGCTCGACCGGGCGCGCCAGCTCCTTCAGGAGGCCGGCTTTTCCTGGAAGAGCGATGGAGCGCTCGTGGACGCACGCGGCAATCGGGTCGAATTCTCGATCCTGACAAGCTCTTCTAATGCTCAGCGCGCAAAGATGGCAACAATCATTCAGGATGATTTAAGCCAATTGGGTATGGACGTTCATGTGGTCCCGCTTGATTTCGGTGCGATGGTGGACCGGTTGCTCGAGAGCCTGGACTACGAAGCCGCTGTGATGGGCCTCGTGAGCGGCGACGCGGACCCCACATCGGAGATGAACATTTGGGTCACAAGCGGGGGAACACATCTTTGGGACCTCAACCAGACCAAGCCGGCGACGGCATGGGAAGCAGAAATGGATCGCCTCATGGAACAGCAACTGATCACGCGAGACTACGCGAAGCGAAACCGCTTGTATGATCGGGTCCAGGAGATTGTTGCTGAGAATCTGCCGGTGATTTGTTTGGCGAGTCCCAACATTTTGGTGGGGGCAAAGGACCGGGTCGGAAATTTCCGGCCCGCGATTCTCGATCCGTACGCGTTGTGGAACATTGAAGAACTCTACATCCACTAAATGGGCGGGTGATCGCGTGATGGCCCCTCCAAAATCAGCGACTCGGGAAGAGTTGCAACTGGCGTGGCCGGATGCCCGCCTCGTAAAGGAATGCCTCAAAGGCAGCGAAGAGGCATGGTCCGCGCTGATCGATAAATACAAGAGCCTCATCTTCTCCATCCCAATCAAGTACGGGTTTTCCGCGGACGATGCCTCCGACATCTTTCAGGGGGTTTGTCTCGAGCTGCTCTCCGACTTGCCGAAGCTGCGAATGCCGAAAGCATTGCCCAAGTGGATCATGCAGGTGACGTCCCACAAGTGTTTTCACAGGAAACGGCAAATGCTGCGGACGGAAACATCCGATGACGACAAGACGTTCGAGCAAAGCACGCCGCCCCGTGCCGAAGGAATTCTGCGCCAAGCAGAGGAAGAGCAGGCTCTCCGGGAGGCTGTCGCCGGATTGCCTCCTCGATGCCGCGATCTTGTTCGCATGCTGTTCTTTGAAGAGCCGGCGCGTCCCTACGAGGTGGTCGCCCAGAGTTTGGGAATTGCCACGGGCTCGATTGGTTTCATACGGCAGAGGTGCCTCGATCGGCTGCGGCTCCAGCTTAAAGATGCAGGTTTCCAGTGACGCGACGAAGTGAGGAGGTCCCGCTTTCCGAGGACTTGCTCCAGCACCTTGCGAATATTACGGATGATGCGAGCCGGACGAAATATCTTGCGCACCGGCGGAAACTCCGTCGCTCGAGCATCGTTCAACATCTCATCGAAGCAGCCAGAGCAAAACTGCGCATCGACTCGCGCCAGGCGCTCTCGCTGGCGGAAGCGGCGGTGGCCATCGCTCTCGGGTTACACAACAAAGAAGTCCTCGCCCGCAGCTTTCGCTCCAAGGCCAATGCCCTTTACAACATGGGGGAAAACAAGTCGGCGCTCGAATATCACGGCCAAGCTCTGGCCATCTTCCGGAAATTCGGAAACGCAGAAGAAGAAGCGCGAACGCTGAATTCCTCGATTCAACCCTTCCTCCTTCTCGGCGAGTACGACCGGGCCCTCGAAGCCGCCGAAGGCGCCCGGAAAATCTTCAAACGCCTCGGTGACAAGCGCCATCTTGCTCACGTGGAGATCAACGTAGGCAATCTTTACCACAGGCAGGACCGGTTCGAAGACGGCCTCGCATGCTACGAGCGCGCCTACGAGATGCTTCTGCCTCTTCGGGACACCGAGGGTCTTGCCGTAGCTCTCTACAACATGGCGGTCTGCCTGATCACCTTAAATGACTTCCCCCGGGCACTTGCCACTTACCAGCGAGCAAGAGAGGTTTTCGTTCGACATGGAATGACGCTTCTGGTTACCCAGAGCGACTACAACATCGCGTATTTGTATTACCTCCGAGGGGAGTATACCCGCGCGATTGAGATGCTGCGCGCAACCCGGGATGAATCCGAGAAGAATGGTGACGCTCACGTTCTTGCGCTTTGCTACCTGGATTTATCCGAAATCTATCTCGAACTCAACCTGAGCGCGGAGGCGATGGAGACAGCGCACGAGGGGTATCTGCGCTTCCAGAAGCTGGGAATGGGCTACGAGGAGGCGAAATGCCAGGCGAATGAGGCGATGGCGCACAGCCAATTAGGAAAGGCGCTCCGATCACTCGAATTGTTTACGCGAGCGCGAGCGAAATTTGTCAGTGAGAAAAATCTCGTCTGGCCATCCTTGATCGACCTCTATCAGGCCGTTGTTCTTTTCAACGAAGGCCGCCTTTTCGAAGCGCGCCGGTCTTGTTCCCAGGCTTCCGATTTCTTCGCTACTTCCCACTTGCCGGGAAAAGCGGCTCTTTGCCAGCTGCTGCTTGCCAGGCTTTCGTTGCGCACGGGAGACATCGCGTCCGCCCGCAAAGAGTGCGCGCAAACTCTGGAACGGCTGGCGGGCCTCGACGCCCCGGTGCTCCACTACCAGGCGCAGTACCTGATGAGTCAGATTCAACAAGCCTCGGGCGACCTTCGCGGCGCGTACGATTCCAGCCAGAAGGCGCGAGAAGCCCTGGAAACACTGAGGAGCAATCTGCGCGGCGAAGAACTGAAAATTGCATTCATGAAAAACCGACTCGAGGTGTACGAAACCCTGATTGAGCTTTGCCTGAGCGACATGACAAGGAAAAATTCGGCAGAGGAATCATTCGGCTATATCGAGCAGGCAAAGTCTCGCAGTCTCGCCGAACTTCTGATGCAGCCCGGGCATCCGCTTCCCTCCACGGAGGAGGGGCAGAGCGATTTGGTTCGCCGGATCCGGGAAATGCGCGAGGATCTCAACTGGTATTACCACCGCATCGAAATCGAGCAACTGCGCGCGGAGGCGCCGCGACCGGGGCGCATCGAGGAGCTTCAGAAACAGGCGCTGGACCACGAGAACAAATTGCTTCGCGTCTTGCGTGAGCTCCCTTCGCCGGAAACGCAGGGAAGAACGGATCAAGGTTCCGCAACCAGCCAGCTCGAAAGCATTCGCGACTGTCTCGCGCCGCAAACTGCGCTCGTGGAGTACTTCACACTCAAAGACCAGTTCATTGCCGCCATCGTTACGCGCGAAGGATTGGAAATCGTTCCTGTCACACCCGTCTCCCGCGTGGCCAATCTCGTTCGAATGTTGCGATTCCAAATTTCCAAGTTCCGGTTGGGCGCTGAATATGTTCGAGAGTTCGAGAAGACCCTCCTGGATGCGACCCGGTCCCATCTCCAGGAGCTATACCAGGAACTCTTCGCGCCTTTGCGCGACCGTCTTCGGGCGCGGCACCTGATCATCGTTCCGCATGGAGTGTTGCACTATGTTCCCTTCCACGCCTTGTTCGATAGAAACGAATATCTGATCGACTCCTTTACAATTTCCCATGCTCCTAGCGCCGGTATTTACGCGCTCTGCCATCGAAGAAAATCGGAGGCATCCGGTCCCCCTCTTGTCTTGGGCGTTCCCGATTCGAGGGCGCCCTCGATTCAGGAGGAAGTTCAATCCGTGGCAAAGGTTCTCTCCGGGGCTACGCTCGTTCTGGGAGCGGAGGCCGGGGCGGAAGCATTGCGAACAAAGGGCACCAAAAGCCGCCTTGTCCATATCGCCACGCATGGCAGCTTCCGGCACGACAATCCGATGTTTTCCGGGATTCGCCTCGGCAGCTCTTATTTGAATCTCTACGATCTTTACCAGCTCAAGCTCGAAGCCGAATTGGTCACGCTGAGCGGATGTGCCACTGGACTTAACGTCGTTGCCGCCGGTGACGAGTTGCTGGGCCTTATCCGGGGCCTGCTCTTTGCAGGGGCGCGGTCACTTCTTTTGACACTCTGGGATGTCCACGATGAGACCACGACTGAATTCATGACATCCTTCTATCGACGCTTAGGTGCCGCCCAAAATAAAGCGCTGGCTCTCCAGGGGGCCATGCAGGGGTTGCGCGAGCACCATCCCCACCCCTATTACTGGGCTCCCTTTACGCTGATTGGCGGCGTCTTTCCCAACTGACCCTCGCGGCTATTTTTTTCGTGTCCCCTATATTTTTTGCACTGCCCGTTACCCTTTTGAGCAGGTGGAAAAAGAGAGGCCGGAAGGCTCCCAGCATGGGGTCCGGCTCGGAGGATTTGGGGGGAGATTATGAAGCATTATTCATCACAGGAATGGGCCGATTTTGCTCGGAATGTAGTGGGAAAGGAACAAAAGGACGGCATGCAAAGCCATCTGGAAAGCGGCTGCGCGAAATGCGCGAAAGATTTGAGCTTGTGGCAGCGCGTTCATGACACTGCCCGGCGACAGGCGGCTATCGGGCCGCCGGACAGCGTCGTCCGCACCGCGAAGGGCATGTACGCCATCCACGGATGGGGAAAGTCGCGGGGCGCAAAGCCTTCTATCGCTCACTTGATATTTGATAGCCTGCGAAATCCGCTTCCCGCCGGGATTCGAGCCGCATCCGCTACTCCGCGACAGCTCCTTTACGGGGCTGGCGACCACCGAATAGACGTGCGGTTTGAGCCCAAAACCGATTCAGAAAAGGTATCTCTGGTCGGCCAAGTCCTCGATTCGACCAACCCTGAAAAAGGTGTCCAGGCCTTGCCAGTCGTCTTATTGAAGGATGGCCAGGTCCTGTCTGAGTGTTGGACGAACCAGTTCGGTGAGTTTCATCTCGAGTGCAGCTTGGAAAGCGGACTGAAGTTGCGAATCAAGCTCCCGGACGTGGCGGAGATTCTTATCCCCCTCATCGAACCCGCCGGAGACGCGCGCGCGTCTGGTTCCGATCTTATAGAATCAATTGGTGTTAGACGTCACCTAAAAAAGGTGAGGAAGCATAGCAGGAAGAAGGGCTAACGCGTGACCTACTTCAATTGGACCGTCCGTACCATTGAGAGGGGTTGGCCGTCGCAGCGAAACTAGGACGGTCGAAAACTCCTAAACGCACGGGCAATGAGCAGGCACGCTAAGGAGTCAATGCAATCATGAATCGTCGAATCTGGCTCATCTTGGTTCTGTTCGTCGGATTGTGGGGCCAACCCGCCTCAGCACAAGGGGGACTGGGCGGTCTGCTCACGAACCTCGGCCAAGTCCTGACGAATGTGGTTTCGGGTCAGCAGCAGGGTGTGATCGTCCGGACGACCCTTGGCCCTTCCGGATTGCAAAATGTATGCCTACAAAAAGGGTGCAGTGTCGTCGGCAATCTGGATGGAGGCCTCAACCAGGTCTTCTTGGTGAAGCCGACTCAGAAGGGGCTTCTTCCCAATCTACTGGCAGCGGTGTTGCAGCTCGTGAACGGGATTCTCGGCGCAGAAGTTGACCAAGTTCTTTCGGTTCCACCGAACCCCGCGAATGGCGCTCTCGCGGCCAATGTTCCAGCAGGTTTGTGGGACACAAATACTGATAATTACTACGGATCGAAGGCTTGGGACGGGTACGTAAATCAACCTGCTGTTCAGATCATCCATCTTGCAAAAGCGCAAAGCACGTTCAACGTGGGCGGCGCGGGAATCGTCGCGGATATCGATACCGGTGTCGACCCAAACCACCCCATCTTTCAAGGCGTTTTGCTTCAGGGTTATGACTTTACCCGCAACTTGCCGGGCGGCTCAGAGCTGAGGGATATTTCCGGCACGACGCCGCCACCGTGCAATACATGCGTGGCTGCGTACGTGAATCAGCACACGGTGGCGATGGTCGACCAGCACACCGCTGCGATGGTGGACGGCACTGCGTATGCAGCTTTCGGCCACGGCACGATGGTGGCTGGAGTGATCCACCTGACGGCTCCGACGGCGCAAATTCTGCCACTGAAGTCGTTTCATGCAGACGGCACGGGCAATCTGTCCGATATCCTCCGCGCCATCTATTATGCGGTGCAGAACAAGGCCAACGTCATCAACATGAGTTTTGACCTCACGCAGAGCTCGACCGAACTCGGCGACGCGATTAACTATGCCTCGAGCAACAATGTGATTTGCGTGGCTTCTTCCGGCAACGACGGCAAAATGGAGATCGTCTATCCCGCCGCCTTGCACGGGGTCATGGGCGTTGCCTCGACGAACAACCAGGACCAGCGTTCGACGTTCTCGAACTACGGAAACCAGATCGTGTATGTTGCGGCTCCAGGCGAGGCCATCATTACTACATATCCGTTCGGTAATTATGCGGCGGGCTGGGGAACGTCATTTAGCGCGCCGTTTGCTGCTGGGACCGCTGCACTAATCCTGGATATGCAGCCCAAGGACAATCCGACGCAAGCCGCGTGGGCGACCAGCCATGCGAAATGGGTCGGCGCCAACATGGGAAATGGGCGCATCGACGTGTACAACACACTCTGGTCTTTGAACCCACTGCAGGGCCTCTCGGGTTTGCTGCAATAGGCTCGTACCCGAATCCTCATGTCGATCACAGACACACAGTTTATCGTCGCTTCCAGTCGGCCTCTTCCGAGAGAGGCCGTCCACGAGGCATCGGGCTGGTGTCTCTCGCCGCTTCGGGTGAAGGTGATCGAGGAGCAACTTATCGCTCTACGCACATCCGTCGTGTGCGCGTTCAATCAACTGCTGGACCTCAAAGACCTCAACACGGGAGTTCACAGTACACGGCTGGCAGAATGGGCTCTTCACGTCGCTACCGAACTCGGCCTGGATGAAAACTCACTGGGAGACATCGAGATCACGGCGCTTCTACACGACATCGGCAAAATCGGCATTCCCGACGCAATCCTCAACAAGCCTGCCAAGCTCACTGCGGAAGAATACGCGCTGATGAAAAAGCATCCCGAATATGGCTGGGCCGTGCTGCACCAAGTGCCGGGAATGGAACGAGCTAGCTTGCTGATCCTTCACCACCACGAAAATTTCGACGGGACAGGCTACCCCGGCGGGCTCAAAGGCGAAGAGATTCCAATTGGATCCCGCATCGTTTCGGTCATCGACGCGTTTGATGCGATGGTTTCAAACAGGCCCTATCGTGAAGGTCTGCCCTTCGAGGAAGCCGAACGCCGGCTGTTGCAGGCGAGCGGAACTCAATTCGATCCCGATGTGGTCCGGCATTTCCTGCCGCTCGCCCGAGCGGAAATGAGCGCTGTATTCGCCGCCGCTGGAACGTCTCTTTCGGCCGTCCTTTGATTGGTCCCAGCAAAAGGGTATTGTGAATCGAAGGCCACAAATGTTTGGCTGCGCCTAAATCGTTGAGAACTTTGGTCGGGGCGTGGAGATTTGAACTCCAGACCTCCTGCGCCCAAGGTAAGAGTAGGAACGCTAAGTAGTTGGCTCGTCTAGCATTTTCCTATGTCATGCATCACGGTTTTGTACGGCATTCGGCAATGTTTGTTCCCAAGTTGTTCCCAAGTTATTGGGGTGAACCCTTAGAGTGAGACAAAATCCTTGGGCACACTTGCCGTGGCCCCAAAGGCTTCCCAGAACCCCATTTGTGGGCAGCGACGGGCAAACGGCAGGCAGGCGCGGAATCGACTGGGGGGTTGAGTTCCCTCAAGGTCGGCCCCCTAGCCGAGGCCATGCTTTGATACTATTGATCGGGAAACAGGTAATAATTCCCCGTCTCGATTCAACACCGGAGATAAGAGATGGACGAACTATTTGCAATTAATGCGGCCAAGACCGAATTTCGAGATGCTTTCAATCTTGGAGACGTTGCGCGACTTTTGGCGATTGCGGATCCTGACCTCATCAGTTTCTCCGACGGGGATCCCAGCGAGTTTGGTAAAAGCGGATTGGATGCGTTCGAATATCGTCTGAAGTGTCTCTTCGAGCGATTTGCAGCGAAGCTAGATGTGATTGTTGTCGAGGTCCGCATAAAAGGAGATGTCGCCTATGATTATGGATGGCATGATTTGACGCTCACACCCAAGAATGGTGGTCAGCCGATTCGCCGCCGCGACCGCTACGTCGATATCTGGCGGAAGACCGGGGACGGGAACTGGAAATTGTGGATGTACATGGATAATCGAGACGTTGCTGACCCGTTCTGCCCCGCGCAGCTTCAGCTGGCACAGGATGAGGTTAATCACGCGGATTAATTTTGCTGTACAGACGCTTGTTGAATCCCTCAGGCGTTTGAAACAACCTTCCGTCGGCGACCAACCCCACGACATTCCGCATCCCGTCGAGTACCGCGGAACAGTGCGCGCATATTTTGAAATGTGCTTCCATTCTCTCGCGCAGTTCAGGAGAGATATCCGCATCAAGATAATTGGATACTTCCCGCCAGACCTCGACACAACTGATCTCAATTGTGGCCATTGCATCCTTCTTTGTTCACCATGGTCTCACCTTCTGGTAACTTTGTCCCGCGCTCCAACAACCGTCGATTCCAGGAGCCAGCGCATCTCTCAGGAGCAGCCGCGCCCGGTGAAGCCGAGTTTTGACGGCTCCTTCCGAGACTCCCAAAATGGTTGCCACATCCTTGAGACTCAAATCCTGGATGTCCCTTAGGATCACAACCTCTCGATATGTGGGACTGAGCGAATTGATTGCGTTCTGTAATGCCTCACGCACCTCGCTGTTTTCGAGCAGTTCGGAAGGTATCGGGCGCCAATCTGCAAAATCTTTTGGCCAATAGTCGGCCTCCGGTTCCTGCGGTCGCTCATCAAGCGACTCATAAAGGTGCCGACGATCCTTCCTCAGCCTCATCCTTGCTTCGTTATACGTAATCTGCACGAGCCAGGTGCTAAACTTGCATTCTGCCCGGAAGCTTGAGAGTCTAGAGAAGGCCTTCAGAACTGCCTCTTGTGCAACCTCTTCTGCATCGGCTTGGTTTCTTAAGATAGAAATTGCGGTCACGTAGACCAAGCGTTCGTAGGGCCGGACCAATTCTTCGAAAGCTTCAGGGTTTCCGTCGCAAACACGCCTAATCAGTTCTGCCTCGGTGGATTCCAATTTCGGCTGTGGCATGTTTATCCCGAACAACAATAAGCGAATGCTGTCTCTTACTGTCTGATGCGGACGTCTTGAGAAGGTTACAACGGGTGCCTGTCTGGCCCGAGCGATTTCTCACGAAGCAAATCAGATAGCCATGCCGCAACAAAACCATCGTGAACGATGTAACATTTTCGATTGCCTCGCATCTCATTGAGGGAACCAAATCTCAATCGTCCGACCGCGAAGGACCGTGGTTTCTCGCGAGCCTTCAGCATGGCGACAATCGAAAGAGGAAGGGAAATTACATGAAGTTATCGAAGATATCTACCGGCCTCCTGTTGGGGATGACTTTGCTGCTGACTACTGGCGCATCGGCAGCCACCAAAGGCTCGCTCAAACTTGAGGAAGCCGTTTCTGTCAATGGGATGCAATTGGCCAAAGGGGAGTACAAGGTCACTTGGGAGGGGACAGGCCCCAACGTCGAACTGAGCATCATTCGATCCAAGAAGATTGTAGCAACTGTGCCAGCACGGTTGGTCGATTTGAACCGTCCGGGGAGGGGGAGGGATACGGAACACGAATGGAAGAAGGCGGAACGACGTCGCTGACGGCTATCTATTTCTACGGCAAGAAATACGAGTTGGCGATCGGAGAAGAGTCGGTTGCTACCGAATCGGTGAAAGACGGAGGTCAGAAATAGACACACCGGGATTTAGCAAAAACGGTCTTGTCGGAGTTTGATTATGTCCGCAGCAGCCCTCACGGCCATTGGGATGCAGAAAGTTAACAAAATCCAGGTAATTCAATCCGGTCGGGCCGCTTCTGCGGACTGGCCTTTCTGGTTTTGCAAGCAATTCGGGTGGAAGCGGATTTGAAACGTTCCTCGCATTCGGCAATCAAACGTAACGTAAGTAATAAGCTGTAGCTAATCGTAAAACCCGAAGCAGTTTGGAAGTAAAAGGAGAAAGCAATGAAGTCGATCTACAAAACAAACCTGCACTACCGACTGAGTGCTGGGCTCGGGATTCTCGCTCTGTTCGTGGCGCTGACACCCAGCGCCGCTGCAAAACATCATTCCGTCAAGCCGCGTGTGGAGGCGGTGACGGTAATTGCGCATGTGGCCCTGCTGCGCAATCCATCGAGCCGGATGTTCCTTCACGAACACGGCGACAGGCAGTACCTGTTTATGGGTGACGACTCCGAGCAAGATTTCACACTCGTCGATGTCACGGAGCCGAATGAGCCAAAGATCATCGAGACCATGGCTCCGCCTCAGGATTCATCCGATGGGAAATTGCAGATGGTGGGAGGCGAGTTCACTTCCGCGGAAGCGCCGGCCGAGCATTCCCAGGCAGTGGCTGGCAGCACATCCAACGAGCTCGTTTCAGTGCGCGATTTGATCGAACCGGCGAGTCTGCGGAAGATTCAAGATTTCTCCGAAATCGACGGCATTATCTCGGATGACCGTCGCCACTTGATCTACATTACCAACAGCGAAGGACTTTGGATACTGATGCTTCAACCGGAGCTGGCGGCGGCTTCAAAGAGAGATGGCTGTTCCACGGAAGATGCCTTTAACGAATTCGCAAACTGTCAGTAATTCAGGGAGATCTGCAGAATCGAGCAAAGTCCGAGCAGCGATCACGGAGCACGCCGCTCGAAGACCTGCCGCGAGCTTTGATTCTTTAATCCGAGCAGTGTATTTCCATTTTGAATATCGCGAACGAGACTCCGGGTTACACTTTGGGGGCAAGCTTTTCTGATTCCAGCGAGAGAGGAGCACCACAATGCCTGTGAAAATCGATGAGATAACGCGAAGGGAATTTATCAAAGCTACCGGCGGCGGCGCCCTGGCAGCGGGGCTTGCCCCTACGCTGGGTTTTTCCGAAGGGATGGAAGTGGCGCCAACAGAAGGCAAGCAGCTAAAAGCGCTGGTTTTTGATTCGTTTGGAACTTTGTTTGATGTGCATTCGGTGATTTCAGCCGTGAACGAGAAATTTCCGGGCCAAGGCCCTGCTGTCAGTGCCGGGTGGCGAACCAGACAGTTGGAATACACGTGGCTTCGTTCCCTGATGGGCCGGTACGAGGATTTTTGGCATGTCACAGAGTCCGCGCTCGTCGCCACCTGCAATGCCCTGAAGCTTCCGCTTGATGCCGGTACGCGAGCGGAGTTGATGGAAGTTTACCTTCGCCTGGATCCGTTTCCCGAGGTGAAGCAGGCGCTGAAGGCACTTTCACATCTTCCGCTTGCGATTCTTTCCAACGGCAGTCCGAAAATGTTGAGCGGAGTGGTGGAGAGCGCGGGACTGCAGGGAATCTTCGGTCACATCATCAGCGTCGATGAGGTGAAAATCTTCAAGCCCTCTCCCGTGGTTTACGAGCTCGCAGTGAAGAAGTTGGGGTTCGAGAAGGGCAATATCGGGTTTGTTTCCTCGAATTTCTGGGATGACGCGGGCGCCAAAGCCTACGGGCTTCGGACACACTGGATCAACCGCGCGGGCGCTCCCCCGGATGAGCTCGGGATCCTGCCCGATGTCACCTTGAAATCACTCACCGATCTGATTGAGCTCGTAGTCTAGCAGGTTGCGGTTCAAGGCCGGTCATCACGAGCGAGAGACGAGGCGGCGTCCTAAGCTTCCCGCGTTGTGGTACGCCTGTTTTGGCCGCGTCCATTGTCCATGGTTTTGATGGAGGGCCGAAGCATTGACATCGTGTCGGAGAAAGACATCAGCCCTTCTACAAGCTATTGCACAACCCTCCGTAAGACGATCATGAAGCAGGCGATGTGAAAGAACGCCCGGTAGATTCGGAGAGAACGATCATAGCGCACCACCAGGTGCCGGTAATTCCCCAACCAGCCGATGGTTCGTTCGACGATCCAGCGGTGTCGATATCGTCGTAACGCGCGACCATCCTGTGTCGCCGGACGAACGCGATTCTTCTTGTGCGGGCAGATCAGTTCGATGCCGCGCTGCCGCAACCGCTTTCGCAGCGGATCGCTGTCGTAGGCTTTGTCGGCGATCACGCGCACCGGCTTCTGCCGTGGTCTTCCCGCACGATGGCGCCGGCTTACGTGGATCGTCGCCAGCGTCATCTCCGCGAGCCGGACTTCCGCCGGGGATGCAGAACAAAGGTGGTCTCCCAGAGGAACACCCGCGCCGTCGACCACCACCATCCACTTCGTCCCCTTGCCCCGCTTGGTTTTTCCGACTCCGGCGCCCCTTTTTTCGCTGGAGCAAAACTGCCGTCCAAGAACGACTCGCTCCACTTCAATTGCTGGCGCTCGTTCAACTCGCTCAGGAACGTGCGCCAGATCGCCAGCCAAACGCCCTGCTCGTCCCAGTCCCGCAGTCGTCGCCAGCACGTGGAAGGATGTGGATATTGTTCCGGCAGGTCCTGCCAGCGAGCGCCGCTGCGGAGAATCCACAGAATCCCTTCCAACACCCGACGGTTCTCGATCCACGGACGGCCACCCTTGCGGTGCTTGGGTGGTTTGGGGAGCAAGGGCGCGATTTTCTTCCACTGTGCTTCGGTCAGCAACGGACCGGACCGCGCCATCAGCCCTCCTGCGGCGCTGCTGACCTTGCTTATCCCTCATTTCACAAAACTCAACCATAGTCATTTCAGAGGCTTGTCCCAGGTTGTGCAACAGCTTCTAATATGATCTCCAAATAGGAGCCAGATAGGTGGAATTTAGCTGCCGATCCGTATGCCGAACCAAACGGCCTCAGGATCCGGGGAGTTGGGATGAAAACAAAGGCGTGCGTTGCCGTGGTTCAAGCTGCACCTGTGTTCATGGACCTCGAAGGCAGTCGGGAAAAAGCTCGCAGCTTGATACGGGACGCTGCTTCGCGGGGCGCGGAGCTGATCGCTTTTCCTGAGGCTTGGCTTCCGGGCTATCCCGCGTGGCTTGATTCATGCCGCGACGCGGGCCTTTGGGATCACGAACCGACGAAGAACGTCTTCGCGCGTCTCGTGGGAAACAGCGTAGTGGTTCCGAGTTCACACACCGAGGCACTCGCCTCTTTGTCGCAGGAATTGGGGATTGTGCTCAGCATCGGTGTCAACGAACGTGTCAAAGAGGGGCCGGGACACGGAACTCTTTACAATTCAAATCTGCTCTTCAACAGCGATGGAGCACTTGTTAATTGCCATCGCAAGATCATGCCAACTTTCACCGAGCGCATGATTTGGGGAATGGGCGATGGCAGGAGCCTGTACGCGGCAAACACGTCAGCGGGGCGTGTGGGTGCACTCATCTGCTGGGAGCATTGGATGCCCCTGGCCCGGCAGGTTCTGCACGTCTCGCGGGAGGACGTCCACATCGCCGCTTGGCCTTGGGTGAAAGAAATGAATCAGGTGGCGAGCCGCCATTATGCTTTTGAAGGTCGGTGCTTCGTTGTAGCCTGTGGTGGAATTCTGCGGGCAAGAGATCTACCGCAGGAACTGGAGCCGCTGGAGAGTTTACGATCGCAGCCGGATGCCTTCGTACTTAGGGGCGGCAGTGTGATCGTCGGGCCCGATGGGAAAGTCCTTGCGGGACCGATTTTTGACGAAGAGACAATCCTGATCGCCGAGCTCGACTTCTCGTCAGTAACAAAGGAAAGCCTCACTCTTGACGTCACTGGACATTACGCCCGGCCCGATGTTTTTGATCTGCGGCTCAAATCCGCAAAGGTGGCTGGGCTGTAATTGGCTCGAAACAGCGCAGGGGCTGGAAATTGTTCTGCTGCAGAAGGCTGGTTATGACGAGGCTGGGAGGCCAAGATGTCGGAGCGAAACGGTCATTCTTTCATTCCGCTCGAATTTGAGCACCTTTCGGCCAAAGACCAACTTTCACGGGCACAAGAATTTGAACTGCGCATGCAGACGCGTCGCACCGTGCGAGAATTTTCACCTCGACCAGTCCCCCGTCACCTCATTGAGGCGGCTCTGAGAGTTGCTTCCCGCGCACCTTCCGGAGCCAACCAGCAGCCCTGGCGGTTTGTGGTCGTTTCGGATCCGGAGATAAAGCGGCAGATCCGCGTCGCCGCCGAGGCCGAGGAGAGAGACAATTACGAGCGACGGTTCCCACAAGAGTGGCTGGATGCCCTGGCTGCTCTAGGTACCGATTGGCAAAAAGAGTTCCTCGAAATTGCTCCCTGGCTCATTGTTGTGTTTCGCGCAGACTACGGAATCGACCGCGACGAAGACGGGAATGAGCGAAAGATCAAGCACTACTATGTTCAGGAGTCAGTCGGCATTGCGTGCGGGTTTCTGATTGCCGCACTCCATTGGATGGGATTGACCACATTGACTCACACACCGAGCCCGATGGGCTTTCTAAGCCGGGTTCTTAAGCGGCCGGCAAACGAGAAGCCCTTCCTGCTGCTTCCCGTCGGATTTCCCGCGGAGCATGCTGAGGTCCCCGACATTGCCAAAAAAACCGTGAGCGAAATCGCCCTTTTTGTCGAATGATGGGCTGCAAGATTCCTTGCCTCTAAATTGCCGCTAATGCTTCTGCAGCAGTCCAAAACGATGCGCCGAGCAGCACCACATCCTTAATCAAAAACTGCCCCGCGTCGCCCAATACCGGCAAGCCGTGAATCAGTTGCACGGCACCAGGCGTCGAGAACAGAAAGCTGGTTGTCAGTAGAAACGTCACGATGCTCCCCAGGCTGCCCACGAACGATGCTTTCGCAGAAACCGGCCGGAGCGCCAGCAGCACGGCAACAGCGATCTCGATCGTGCCGATCAGATTCGATACGCCTTGCACGCTCAGGATGGCATACATCCAGGAGATGAGCGGGCTGTGCGCAACCAGCGGCTGAATGCCCGCTGCTTCTGCTGCCGTGAATTTCAAAAACCCGATGAGCAACAAAACTACCACCAAACCGTACCTCGTAATCGAAACCCCCAACGTCTCTAGCTTCAACTCCGCACGCGCGAATCGAAGGGACGCCGCATTCGCCTGATCTACATTTGAATCCACTGAACTCCTCCGTTTGTCAGAGATATCATTCCTTCGTGGGATTCAGAAATCAGCAAATAGTTTCAAGGGTGATTCTTCGGACCCATCGGACCAGCTAGAAAGTCAGAGTAAGACTCGTTTAAGTATTGTCACCAGGCTATCTTATGACTCATCCTTTATGAGAATGGAAAACTCTCTACCGGGATGGACGCGGCAAGAAATGTGGACTTTCTTCCGTAGGTCCTGCCTATTTCCGTGGAGAACTGCATTAGCCAGGGCTTCGCGAAGCGCGATCTCAACATCGCATCCGTCTCCGGGGACACAGTGAGATACTTTGAACAGTTTCATAAGTCGATCCACAAGAGGCGAGATCGCCTCGATTTCACTTCGCATCGTCAGGCCCACGTAAAGGGTCGGGCCAGTAAAGCCGCGCTCAACAATCAACGACTTGATGCCGCTCGGGGAACCCATTTTTCGCAACCTCCTGGCAGTGATCTTCACTGTTATGTCGGCTACTACATGCAACATTCGAGCCTTCGCTTTCCTTCTTGCCGTCCGTACTCGAGAGTGCCGGAAACGGGCCTACAAGTGAGATTGCTGAAGAGGGGTGAAGTTCCACGAAAGCCCTAAATTATTTAACGATTCTGCGACTGTATGCCCGAGCCAAGCCGAGTTGATCGCGCGGAGGCGCGCGTTGGGGTTCGACAGCTACCCCAGCAGAATGGGCAATAGGACGCCAGTGCCCAGCGCGAAAAACCACAAGGCAGGTGCGGGAGTCCCCACGGGACGGATGCGGCGGAGTTCGTATGTGGCGGTACGAGGATTGGAGAGTAGTCTGCGGGTATACCGGCCTTCGAGCAACAGGAATACTAGCGCCGTGATCGCGCCATAAATCAAGTGTGCCATCAGGGACGGAAGCAGAACGGAAGCAGCACTCGCGCGCCAGTCAGTCTCACCCGTGAGTAGCAACGGGAGGAAAGTCATCGGTCCTAGATACCACCAAATCATTCCAAACAGCCATCCCCACATCACGCCGAGCCCGAGACTCGAAGACTCTCGCCGGAACAACAGTCCGAATGTCATACCGATTACTGCGCTTACCAATAGGTGCAGAAGCAAGCCGCGAAGAATGGAGAGCGGAGTATCGAGGCCAGCGATCTTTGGCAGAACTCCTGTGGCGATCATCACCGGGCTCGACACGACTCCGCCCACTAGACCAGCGAGGGCTCCCCAACTGAGCGAGCGCAATACCAGAAGGCCAGGCCCTTCGGGTTCCCGATTTAGTGGATCAGACTCGATGAACAATTTGACCCACAAGCGGTCGATCGTAGCGTACGCAACGCCCAGGATCAGTCCATAAAGGATGTGCCCGACAAGTGAGCCAAAAAGTTCGCTCCCATGATCTGTCGACCAGTCCAATGTCAACCCTGAGGCGAGCGGAAAAAGTGTAAGCGGGCCCAAGAACCACCAGAAGATTGCGAACCCCAGTCCCCAGCCCATGGACGAACCATAACCCCGGACGTCACGCTGGAAGAGCAGCCCGAAGCTGGAACCAATTAACATGGCAACGCCAAACTGTAGGGCCACGGTCGCAATCCGAGAGTTAGGCACGCTAAGCCCGGCGATCAAAGGGAAGAAGTCACCGGCGGACGACCAGTGCCCGAAAATCATCCCGCCGAGCACGCCTGCAAACCCACCGACGATAATCGCACGCCACCAGTGGAACGGGGACGTCCCCGGCTTCCTGCTTATGCCGCCGCGAATGCCGAGCGTCACGCCCACCGGCATTCCTAGGCAAATCAGATACGCAACTAGCTCAGGAAAATGATCGCGTGCGTCACTGAGTTGGGCCATTGAGTGGGCAGCGCCTGACAAGAGAGGCAGAATCCCTGCCGGGAGAATTAACCACAGAAAGAAAGCTGCGCCCAGTCCCCAGATTAATCCCGCACCCGCGCTTGTGGCACGATGGGCAAAGAAAAGTCCGAAGGCGAGCCCGAACAGACCACCAAGCAACGAGCCACGAACAAGCGATGTTGCGAGGAGCGCACTTCCGAGTGCGCCGCCCGCGCTACCGACTGCGAGACCGAGCAGTGGGTCTATCCAATTGAAGGACCTGGCGCCTTCATTCACCTGCGCGGCTACTCTTGGACCTGAAAGCATGGATTTCTCCTCACTGCAAGTCGATTGTTTGAACGATATCGCGCGGGAAGAAAAGTTCGATCGTCCAGTCCACAAGCACGCGAATCTTCCTTTCCAGTCCTGGCAATTTCGAAAGATAAATTCCTCGCCACATCAACCAAGCGAACAGGCCGGAAAAACGCATAGGCCTGCTCCTCACAAACGGCACCGTCAACTCGGCACATGCGGTCTGATGACCAACCACGCAAAGTGCTCCGAGTGAATCGAAGTGAAAACTCTGTTTGGGTCGGCCTTGCAAGTGAGCACGAATGTTCTTCGCGAGAACTTCTGCCTCGCGCAAGGCAAATTGAGCGGTAGGCGGGCAGAGCTTTCCCGACTTCGCATCAACTACTGCGGCACAATCACCCAAAGCCCACAACCCTGGAAAACCAGGCAACCCAAGCGTGTTGTCCACCACGAGGGCGCCGCGCCCGTCTTTTTCGACTGGAAGCGACTTCAGCAGGGGATTCGGCGCTGTTCCCGCAGTCCACACAAGAGTCTGAGAACGGATCTCACCGTCGCTCAAGACGACGACGCCAGGATTCGCATCGGTCAGACGTGTATTCAGGCGGAAAGTTACTCCGCGTGCTTCCATCCTGTCCTGTGCATAGCGGGCCAACGACTCACTCAGTTCTGGCAGGATACGGTCGCGTGAATGGACCAGCACGACACTCAAGTGCTCCGAATGTAAGTTGGGATAATCGGCCAGGATCCCGTGCGCGAAGTCGTTGAGGGCCCCCGCGAGTTCGACGCCTGCGAAACCTCCGCCCGCGATTACAAAGGTAAGAAGACTGCGACGATGAGCGGAATCGGGCTCGCGGTCGGCGCGTTCAAACATCTCGATGACGTGATTGCGGATTCGGATGGCGTCAAGGAGGCTCTTGAAGTTAAACGCGAGCTTCTCAATATTCACCATGTCCAAGTAATTTGAAACTGAACCAAGGGCCAGGACCAGTTGGTCGTAAGGAATTTCGCGCCGCGGTGTGCTCCCATCGGGAGCGCGACCAATGTCAAGAATCACTCGGCGCCCTTCGAGATGAATATTGTTGGCACGTCCGCGGATGAACTCCGTCCGATGCAGGCTGCTACGCAAAGGTGTGCTGATGTGACTGGGTTCGAGGCTGCTTCCAGCGATTTCGGCAAGCATTGGAGTGAAAAGGAGCGCGTTCGTGTCGCTCACCAAAGTAATCGAAACGGCGTTGTCACGCTGGAATTGTTTTTCCAGACACTCTGCGGTCCGCATGCCAGCGAAGCCACCGCCCAGTATCACGATCCGTTTCTTCTCTTGCGGTAACGGAGACGCTCCCTCAATCTCGGGACCAAGGACTTTCTCGGCGATATCGGTCAAACCCTGGGTGACCAGCCCCAGCGAAGCGCCATATAACACCCAGCCAACGAGCGCGGGAAAATGCGCGCGCATCTGTTCGGCGCTCCACTCGGGCATCTGACCGGAAAGGAGCGGAATTGCGATTACGCTGATCAGGCCCCATAGCGGGATTCCCAGCGCGGCACCTGTCATTAGGTTATCCACATAGGCGCAACGCGTGGGACGCAGGCTCGCAGAATAAATTGCTCCCACGCCCATGCCCCAGACAATACTCAATAGCGGGTGGCCGAGAGTAGGCGCCAGAGCCGCGCTGGCAACTGCTCCAGCCAGCGTCCCAAGTAAGCTTCTTCTGAGGAATCGGTTCACGCGTTTATTCTCGCTTCGTTGGCCGGCCCGGATAAACGATGCCGCTCTGATTCTCCGTCGGAATCGCATCTACAGTTGCTCGCGCTGCGCCCGTACTGCGGCACACAAAGACAGCCATGGCGCCGAACGTGGCGGTTGAATTGGACGAAGGTTGGCCTTTACCGTAAGTAATCGCCTGACGCGTGGCGGCCAGCGGCGCGCCATCAATGAAGAGGACACCTTGCCCGTTTCGTTCGATGCCCAGTTCCCTCCATAAGGCATTGAGGTCCACGTCAAAGGGACGGCCCTTCATTTTGTTATAGAGCGTGGTCAGCACCTGGACTCCGGTTGCCCGATCGCCGATTTGAAGAGCTTTCTGCAGCTCCCAGTCTCGACCGATGTTCCCATCGGCTTCCAGGATCCCTCGCAAAGCGTCGTCCAGGCCTTTCCCGTTCTGAGTTTGGCGATGAATCTCCACGTCGGCCAGCAGGCAGAACAAGGCTCCTCCCCAATACGTCCGTCCCCAGGTATGAGTGTGGTCAAGACCTTTGTCGCCCGGAGCAGGCAGGCCCTGAGGAAGGTCCCGGACCAACTCGTACCACATCTCCGATGCATCCAGGTGATTCGCCCGAACGCGAGCGATCGGCTCGACATAGGTTGCGATACCTTCCTCGATCCAGTGGTGGGTCTCCGCCACAGAGGGAAAAGCCAGATGAATCATCTCGTGCGTGAGCAGCCAATCGGATTGGAAACTCGATGGAGGCGTGTCCGCACCTACGCGAATTGTGATCAACCCGCCTGAATTCCCGAATGTCATCCCATCCCGAACGCCTGCACCCTCAGCGAGAGTGATGCGAATCAAAACACGTGGCAGCGGAAAATGCCCGTAATGGACGGTCACGGACTCTGCGGCCGACTGGACCCAATCCAGCACGCCGTCCTCGGGAACGCCGAATCGTCCTTTTTCAACGACGATGTCGAGACGGGATCCCCCGACTAAAACGGTTGATTTCATTTCACTACCCGAACCTGCCAAGAGGGGCAGCACAACAAGTAGCGCCAAAACGCGCGAGGCCGCAGACACAATTCTGCCCGGAGAGACCCTGCTTCTGACAATTCTTGGAGAGGGCAAGTGTAAGACTCGATCGGCGATTAGATTGCCGATATCTGCACCTGTCCGACCTTCTGCTTGCTGACGAGATACCCCGCCAACGTATCCAGAGAAAGCTTTCCTGGTCCAAAAATCAGAATGAGCAGAGCGGCAAAGAGAAACGTGTACGGATCGGCGGTGTAAAACTTGCCGGGGTCCGAGAAAAATGCGAGCAGCGCCACGCGGTCCGCAGTGATGTAGGCCACGGTCATATCGATGGCGAGTGCGAGAGCGCCGATGCGCGAGAGCAGCCCGAGGGCTAGCAGGACCCCCACGACCAGCTCCGTAGAAGAAACAAAAATCGCCGTCGGGCCGGGGGCCGGCAAACCCAGACTGGCGAAGAATTCGGTCACGCGGGGAAGGTTGTGCAGCTTCGCCCAGCCGTTCTGCGAAATCTGCCAGCCCCAATACAGCCGCACAACAAGAAGAAAGGGCGACTGCAGGTGAGACATTGCTGTCGCGAACCAATTGTAGAGCTTCTGAATTAGATTCGATGCACTCTTCATATCTGAGTCGACGCTCCTTTAGTCAGTTGACATTGCGTTCCGCTGGGGTCGTGCTCGGGACGGCAGAACCAGCCCAGCGCAGCCCACGTCTGGAACCAATGCTGCACGGTCTTGGGGCGATCTTTCGCGGGGATCGCGCTCTTGCGCAGCGCGGACTCGACGGCGCGATGGAGAGTCTTACCGGCGCGAAGTTCTTTTAGGACCAAGAACTCTTCGCGATCGAGCCGGCGGAAATAGACGGAATCGTCGAGGCGATGCACGGCGAGAAAAATGGGCGAAGGCTCCAGGCGCGCGACAGCCTGGACTTTCTTACGCTTGTGGCGCTCGTTGAAAGCGTTGCTGGCGAAATCGGAGTCCTCGTCGGTGCGGACGGCGAGCAGCAGGTCGTCTACGGGATAGCTCAAGTCGAGAAGCTGGATGTAAGGCTGGAGCTGCAAGCGGAGCTTCGCGGGCGTGGCGCCCGCGAGATCTTCCGGCGTGAGAGCGGGCTTCGCCTCTCCGTCGAAGGCTTCGATATCCGCCCATTCGAGACGGACCATATCGAGAGCGAGTTTCTGGCGCGGGCCGGCCCAGGAAGGATGTTTTCTGAGCCAGGGCTCGAGGCGCGAGCAAAGGTTGCGCAAGGTGAAAGACCGCGAAGGGCAATCGGCGATGTAGGCCTTCGCGACGGCGTCGAAGCGGCGATCCCCGAGAACCGCACGCAGCCCCGGGAAATCTTCGGAGAAGCTTGAGAGAACACGAAACCAGTATTGACGGTTGTAAATTTCCAAACGCTCAAATGAAGTCAGCCGATCGTTCGGCTTGATGATCTCTGCCACAACTGCCCGCATTGGACGGCCATTCTTCGCAACGCGTCGCATCCCCTCCGATGCAGTGAGGGGCATCATAACGGCGCGAGCCACCCGTCGTTGCAGAGTCAGAAGTTTCATACGGCCATTGCCAGCGATTCAGTCGCGAGAAATTTGTTTGCTTTCAAGGCTTCCGCGTGAACTTCATCAAACGAAGGGATACTGTCGTCCCACTCAAGGAGAGTTGCGGTGTGGCCTGCGCGGTGGATCGCATCCGCGTACAGTTTCCATACCGGATCAATCACCGGGTGATCGTGCGTGTCCAGAATGTACTTGCGATATTTTGAGTGGCCCGCAATGTGAATTTGTGCGACACGCTGTGCCGGGATTTCCGCGATATAAGTGTGCGGGTTGAATGAGTGGTTCTGGGACGAAACGTAGATGTTATTCACATCCAGCAGGATCCCGCAATCCGCGCGTTCCACAACCTCCGTCAGGAATTCCCACTCGGTCATTTCGGAAACGTGGAATTCGGCGTAGCTGCTTACGTTTTCAACGGCAATAGGCACTTCCAGGAAATCGCGCACGTCCCGGATCTTTTGGGCGGTAATCTTGGCAGCTTCAAATGTGTAGGGCATCGGGAGCAGGTCATGCGTGTACCGCCCGTCCACGCTGCCCCAGCAAAGATGATCCGTTAGCCAAGGCGTCTTGGTGCGCTTCACAAGTTCCTTCAACCGCCGAAGATGCTCCCGGTCCGCTCGTTCGGCTGACCCGAAATACATCGATACGCCGTGCTGCACCACTTTGTACTGCTCAAGGATTTGATCGAGGATACGCAGCGGGCGTCCGCCATCAATCATGAAATTCTCAGAGATGATTTCGAACCAGTCGACGACGGGTTTGCGAGTCAGGATGTGATTGTAATGCGGGGATCGCAATCCGATCCCGATCCCATAGTCCGTAAAATTATTGAAGGCATTGGCCGGCATTTGATGTCCCATGCCTCCCTAGGGGCGGATAAGAATCAGCCGCCCCATTCGGAGGCCGTGAATGTGAGTTTAGAACTACTGTTGTGGGGGCTAGTTGTCTGCTGGCGGCTTGGAGCCGTCTGTAGCGCAACCACCCTTGCCTTTGCAGGAGTTCTTGCCCTTGCAACCATTGTCGCTCGCCTTGCAACCGCCTTTGCCCTTACATGAGTTCTGGCCCTTGCAGGCGTGCTTTTCCTTCACCTTCTGGTCGGCCTTCTGGTCCTGGGACTGGTCTTGTGCGCTAAACGAAGACCTCAGCCCGGGGAGTAGGTTCGATGCCTGGATGGTTTGCGTAGTGCCAGCGAGCAAACCCGCAAGCGCAGCGCCCGCCATCATGGCTTTCTTTGACTTTGTCATTGTCCTTAATTAGCTCCTGTTCGAAGTTTGAGATCTACAACATGTCCTTCAGGCTGAAGTTCATCCGTGAAGATAATCCGTACTAAATCGGAGCGCCCTTTCCATTCCAAGTTCGAAGTTGTTCGCCCCTAGGACGATTTGGAGACGATCCGCTGTGTTGAATTAGCATCGGACTACCTGCGGTATGATTCTCGACTCTCCAGAAGGTTTCATCGCGGTGTAAACAAATTGGTTCGCTTTGCCCGGCCGGGCGTGACCCAATGCCAGGTCCCGCGTATCCGCTTTGCTGCGTTTCGGTTAGCTTTGTATGCATCTGAGGTGGGCAACAAGGGGCTAGTGGCTCAGGCGGTCTTCGATTCTTGCAATCAGTTCGCGAGTTGTAGGCACATCGATCCCATGGGCTCTTCCGGCCCGAACGATCGGACCACCTATTGCGTCGAGTTCGGGCGTGCGGCCGGCCGACACGTCCTTTTGCATCGAGCTTCGCATCGTTGGAGGTAACGATTCGATGGTCGTCAGGATTCTTGCCTGATCGACCGTCGCTCCTTCCGCAGCTGCAACGGCGCAGGCCTCGTGTACCGCCGATTCGAGCCGTGCCCGCCATGCAGAGTCCGCGAAGATCTCCTGCTTGCTCTTATTACCCGCTGTGGTTGTGAGCGCGAATGGCGCCAGGAACGAGAGTTTGCTCCAGAGCATCGTTTTTTCATCTGTTTGAAATTCACAAGAAAATCCCGCGCGCCGAAGCCGTGCGGCAACGCCCCCCAGCTGTCGCTCTCCAGTCGCCGAAAGTGCCAATCGTGCAAACGGTGAGCGCTGGATAATGTGACCGGGTGCGACTCGTTCGGATTCAACTACGATCGTCCCCGGCACAACCCGCGCGCCATGGAAGCGTGATCGCAGCAACGCGACATGATCGATCCCGTTCAGCAGAGGGACGATTGTTCCAACCGTGGGGCAATTGCGTAGTACTCCCTGGAGCACTTCGACAAGCTGGTACGCTTTGACAGTTACCCAGAGCACATCCGCGGGTTCGCGGAGTTCCGCATCGGTTCGGACTGGTGCCTCGATATTACCAGAGGGTCTTTCGAGCCGAAGGTACCCGGGATGTTGGGCGACGCTTTCAGGTCGCAACAGTAATGTGACCTGATCACCTTCGTGAGCCAGAGTCGCTCCGACTAGTCCACCCACTCCTCCCGCACCCAGAATGGCGCGCTTCACGCCGCCTCACCTTCGCTCGGATTGTGGTGCGAACCTCTCACCCGCTTTTTCCCCATGAGGGTCATTAGGCCGCGGCTGACGGAGCCACCAGTTCGTAAGAAGACGTGAGTTGGATCGCCTTGTGCAACGTTCGATACAGCGGACAGCGCATGGCGTAAATTCCATGCACGCGCTCCACCGTTTCATTAACATTTTCGAGCGCCGTCAGTCGCATCGCCACATGGATCCGGCGGATCACCAGTACGCCTTCCTCCTTCTCCACCTCTCCAGTGACATCTGCTGTCAGCTTTCCATTGCTGGCATCGATTTGGCGCGCATCCAGCGCACCTCCAAAGGTACCCATCATTCAGCCAGCGGTTGCGGAGATGACATAATCAATCGTCGAAGAATGGGACTCCTTTAGCTTCGCCGGATCAACCTTGTAGTGCTCTGCAATCGCCCCGTGCACGCTGAAGATAACAGGCTGCGATTCCCCTGGCAGGTGTGCGATGCGAAGCGGTCCCTGCTTTCGTTCGATACTTGATTTCGAAACATAGACGACTTCACTCATTGTTTCCTCCATTCGAAACCCAATGAATTATTGGTTGCTTCCGATCGTTACAACAGCTACTGATGTCGAATGCCCTCCGGAGACCGTTTGAGATCCAGGGGAAATACCTTCAAAGTCCACATTACGGGCACGGATGTCGGTGGATAGCAAACCGTCTTGTCGCAAGCTTGATACTTCAACTCTCCGTTGATCGAAATCGTCTTCCCCGCGGAAACCAGCGACCGGACAATATCGGAAGTTCGAGAGAAGTTTACTGTGACGTCTTGGATGATACGGAACTTTCCCTCAAACACCGGCACGTGTTCTTGGATGGCTTCCAAGTACAGGATCTTGGAACTCGGGTAAGTGACAGGCGCAAGTTCAACTCCCGAAGCCTCATGGACGATGAGCTGAATCGGTTTATACCCTTGCACTCCCGGAGAATAAACGTGAGTGTCTGGTGGAAGCTCGATTTCGGCAATCAGGCTCACCCGGCTGCCGGGCACGACGTCGCGATCTGATTGCTCAAGCGTAAGCCGAAGATGGGGCGCCTCGATCTTCTGGCTCACTTCCTCGGTGAGTTCGGGGAAAAGCTTCCCAATCACATTATTCGGCGTGAATCGATCGGTGTACTTCGCCTCGAAGTACTTTTCACGAATAACGCCGCCCGAGTCGATGTAGTAAAATCCGGGGTGCGCCATTCCTTTGTTCTTCCCCGTCGCTTCCGCGTTCAGGACGTTGAAGCTGCTAATAATCTTAGAATCGGGGTCGGCCAATAGCGGAAACTCGATATTGTGCCGCTCGGCAAAATCCTTGAGGATCGCCTGACTATCGTAGCTGATCGCAGCCAGCTTGATTCCCTGTTTCTCGAATCTTTGTTTGGCATTTTGCAGCTGCACGAGCTGCGCTTTGCAGAAGGGTCACCAATCGGCGGAGCGGAAGAAAAGAAGAACCGTGCCGTTCGACCCCTTCAGGCTCTCGATTGATTGCTCATGACCGAACTGGTCGCGAGATGCAAAAGCCGGCGCTCTATTTCCCACTTGCAGTCCGATCGAGGGTGAGTCTGCCTGCTTGCTTGATGGGCTTTCTTTCATATTCGCTAGCGCAAAGATGGCGATTGACAATCCAAGCACAACTCCGTATTTCATTTGCTCCCCTCGGATTCTGTCATGATGGCGTACTGGACCACTGGACGCGGACTGCGGGGCGCAGACAAGGCTAATTCGAAAGTCGCGCCCATCCCGCTCCCAACACCTTCCCGACAGGCCCCTCTTGAACGATGGCGACGACCCTTAAGTTTCCGGCATTTCCCTGATTGATGTTGATCCTGACATCTCGAGAGAATTCGCCAGACCGATCCACTGTTCCGACTCGCGTGAGGCTCCGCAAAACCGCGATGTGCTTTAGCGTCCTTCCGGCGTTTTCACCGCGACTTACGTGTGACTCATCGCTTTCATCAGCAGTTGCTATCAGGACCTCCCCAGACTTTGCAGCACTGGAGGAAGATAACTGACCAGCGCTAACGTGTAGACTGACGACGTTGCCGGCCTCCAAATGAATCGAAGAGATGCTGACCGGTATCTTTGTTGTCTTGGCTGCGCCTTCGATTGCCGTGATCGCCCCTCTCTCATCGCTACCCACCAGCTCGAATTGTCCGTCAACGACCATCTGTGGCGTATAGACGCCTCTGAGGCGAAAGTGACTCGCGTAGGCGCCTTGCCGCTCGCTGTATTCGTGAGACGAAAAGGGATCCTTCCACCCAATATCGTTCCAATAGTCCACGTGTTCGCTGAGAACGATCAGCTCCGCGCCGCTTACCGGCTGGGATCGGTCCAACCTCTCCAGCAGGGCATCAGCAGGAGGGCAGTCGGAACACCCCTCCGAAGTAAACAATTCCACAAGCACAGGAGTACGTTGCGCATTGTCGTTCGCAGGGTGTGTGCCCCCGCCCACGGCTTCCAGACGCGGAAGCAACAGTGCCCCTAGAACAGCCGCCGAGACCATGCCAATCAACACGAGCCTGACGCGAAACATGCCAACCCCCCCTCTCAACGAAGATGGAGCCTAGCGAACCATTCGTATGATTCAATATTCGAAATAAAGTTACACAGCTTTTTCGCCTCTGACGCGTCCACTGAGTACCAGCGATTGAATTCGGGCGGGACATAACCGGCAGTCGAACAGCGCAAATGGTTGGTGACCAATAGGGACGGAATTTTCGCTTCCGGGACAGCCGCGGGAGTCTTGGCGCATGGGCCGGTTGCCTAGCCGGAAGCTTTTCAACGAAACCTCTCTAGCGCCCTCCTTGCTATCGCCTCTCCATATTCCTGCACAAAGTGCCCTCCTTCGGGCAATTCCATCGGCGGCGGGCAATTGCGAATCTGCTCGCGCAAGTATTTCATCGCCGGAGCCCCCAATACAGGGTCTTTCATGCCCACGGCCATAAACGTCTGTCCATGCCACTCCGTATTCCACCAGCGCCGCGCGCTCCGCGAGAGTTCCGCCCCCTCCGCATCGGGGCTGTCCGGCACCATCTTAGGAAAGCTTCGCACTCCGGCTTTGTACCGTACGTCCGGAAACGGCGCGGCATATGCCGCACATTCCTCGGGCGACAATGTCTCGCACGCCCGCGCCATCAACCTGGCTACATCCAGATCCGGATTCATCGCCGCAAACGCCCGCCACGCAAGGAATCCCGCCCCCAGCGGAACGTCCCCGGTACCCAGCGCCGTGTTCATAACTAGCAGCCTCGCGAATCGTCCTGGCATGTCCATCGGCAGCGTCATACCCAGCAACCCGCCCCAGTCCTGGCAAACCAGAGTGATATTCCGCAAGTCCAGCTGCTCGACGAACCGCTGCAGCATGTCGCGGTGAAATGTAAACGTGTAGACCGCCTCGTCTACCGGCTTTTCCGACCGCCCAAAGCCGATAAAATCCGGCGCCACTGCGCGATGTCCCGCCGCCGTAAATACGGGAATCATTTTACGATAGAGATAGCTCCACGTTGGTTCGCCGTGCAGGCAAAGAAACACCTGCTTAGCGTCCCCCGGCCCTTCATCCAGGTAATGAATGCGGATTCCCTCGTATCCAGACAAATTCTCAACATAGTGCGGAGCAAAGGCAAACCCTGGCAAACTTGCAAACCGCTCTTCCGGCGTCCTCAGGATTTCCATTTCTATCCCCTCGCAATCGAAATTTCCCCTTTAAGTGGCAACCGGGTGATTGTGCAGCTTTCGTTTGCTTCGGCAAAACGGTTTTCATCTGTCCGTGTTTCTCAGGTGCCATCCATCGATCTTCGTTGCGCTCTCAATTGCAAGGATCGCCCGTCTCTCAACGATGCCCCTAGAACAGGCACCGAGATCATGCCAATAAGCACGGGCCTGACGCGAAAGCATAACACCCCCGTTCGATGAAGATGAAGCTCAGCGAACCAGTCGTTTGATGAATCATTCGAAATACAGTTACACGGTTTTTTCTCTGACACGTCCACTGAGTACCAGCGGTTGAATTCGGGCGGGATATAACCGGCAGTCGAACAGCGCGAATGGGTGGTGACCAATAGGATCGGAATTTTCCATTCCGGGACAGCCGCGGGAGTCTTGCGCACCTCTATCGTGGTTTGCAGTCTCTGCCGAACCCTTTTTCATTCCCGGGAATCAGATGTTCGCGTCCCAGAGATTGAACAAACGGAGATGGAAAGGAGATTCACAATGGCTCGTCTGCCTGACGCCGAACCCCAGGAATCCAAGGGTGAAGTCCGATTAGAGTGCCTGGAGGTGTGGGGCGGAAATCGGCGCGTGAATCACGCAGTTGAACTTCCAGGCTTGGTCGGGTGGATTTATTCCGATCCAATCGAGCTGACGACCCGGGGAGGTGACGTTCACTACATTTCCGTGTGTTCTAGCGGGACTATTTCGCGCTTCGCCCTTGCTGATGTTTCGGGTCACGGCCAGTCCAGCAACATCGTCGCTCAATTGCTCCGGGAGTTAATCCTCAAGCACATCAACACATGGGACCAGTCCGAACTCATGCGCGAGTTGAATGAATCGCTGCGAAGCTACAAGAGCAAGGGAGAGCATTACGCCACTGCGGCGCTCTTTGCGTATTGCCGATCAACCCGCGAGCTGGTGTTCACTAACGCCGGGCACCCGCCGACGTTGTGGTATCACGCCAAGAGCAACACCTGGGATTGGCTCGAACTCGCGACGCCATTCGCGCGATCGATCGAAGGGCTGCCGCTCGGGCTGATTCCCGGGACAGACTATGTGCAGGTGGCGGTGCAGTTAGACCGAAATGATGTGATGATTGTCTACACCGACGGTGTCACCGACGCCAGAGATAAAGCCGGCAACATGCTCGGCGGAGATGGACTGATGGAGATCGCCCGGAATCTACCGGCCGCATCCCCGGCTTCCATGGCAGATCGGCTGCTCGCAGCAATGCACAATTTTCGCGGAAATGCGGCGAGGGATGATGACCAGAGCTTTTTCATCTTACGCCAGCTGGAAGGATGACGCCGGCGAGGCGGCGCAATCTGTCAGGGAGGAGTTTGTTCTGATGCCCGACGCACCACAAGCAGTGGCAACGGCACCCCAAGCCAGCATCCGACGCGTCCGCTGGGGACCAGCGGTTTAACTCGGGCGGGTTATAACCGGCAGTCGAACAGCGCAAATGATTGGTGACCAATAGGGTCGCAGTTTTCGCTTCTGGGAGAGCTGGCAGAGTCTTGACGCGGCGCTTTCGTGGTTTGCAGTTCCTACCGAAACTTTTTTGATTCCCGAGAATCAGATGTGTGCGTCCCAGAGGTTGCACAAACGGAGACGGAAAGGAGATTCACAATGGCTCGTCTGCCTATCGTTGCTCCTGAGGAGGCCAAGGGCAAAGCGCGCAGTCTGTTGTCTGACGTCCAAAAGAAACTTGGTCTGGTACCGAACATGACGCGCGTCATGGCCAATTCGCCTGCCACCCTCGATGCATACCTTCAATTCAGTTCTGCGCTTGAGGGCGGAAGCTTGGATGCAAAATGCCGCGAGCGCATTGCCTTGGGAACAGCTGATGCAAATCAATGCGAATATTGCCTCTCCGCGCATTCCGCGATTGGCAAGATGGTTGGGCTAGACGATACCGAGATTCTTGAGAGCCGCCAGGCGCATGCAAGAGAAGCTAAACCGAATGCGGCCCTTCACTTTTCCCGCCTAGTCGTCGAAAAGCGCGGCGCTGTAAGCGAGGCTGATATCGACGTAGCCCGCAAAGGCGGACTCACAAATGGCGAGATCGCCGAAGTGGTGGCTCTCACAGTTCTGAATATCTTTACAAACTATTTTAACATGGCCTTCCAGGTGGACGTAGACTTCCCCAGAGTATCGCCAGCGCGTCGCGCCTCCGTCTAAGGATGCTCGGGCTGGTCCAGGATATCCTCAAGACTCTGACCACCTGCGAATGGGCAAAGCTCAGGCGTCAATAGCAATTACGTTTTGAGAAGCAACTTCTTCCAGCGCCTTGTCCAGTTCTACAAGCAGGATTGGGCTGGCACAAACCCAGCCGGACGAACCTATGCTCATCCGAATAGAGCATTTGTGGCGTAGTAGACATGAGAGGTTTCGGGTTACAGTCGGAAACTCTGTAACTAATTCCCGGATCACCAATCTAACATGGCGAAGGACCGTAGCATGTTGCTGTATCTTCCCGCCTTTGTGCTCGGCCTGCTGCGATTGCCTTCGCGTCGAATGGAGGCAAATCGCTTGAGGTCTATATGTTTTCATTGAATCGAAAAGAGGATCAGCTTCCAACGGCGATGGGTCGTCGCTCATTCTTGATCGGTGCCGGTGCAGCGGCCGTCGGACTTGCCTACTGGTACGTTCAGAGGAGTGAGCCAGCGCCTGCGGCAGCAGCGTCCGCAGATCTTCCGAAGAACGTCGCGATCGTGGAGTTTTCGGATTCAGGCCAGCGCAAAACGGTGGTATCCGTTACCACAGTCATAAAAACCGAAGACGAGTGGAAGAAGCAGCTCTCCCCCGATTCGTTTCAAGTCACGCGGCGTGCTGGTACCGAGCGCGCCTACACGAATGAAAATCCAAACCAACACGCGAAAGGTGTTTTTCGCTGTATTTGCTGCGACACTGCCTTGTTCGATTCCAGCACCAAGTTTGAGTCTGGCACAGGCTGGCCAAGTTTTTGGGCCCCAATTGCGAAAGAGAATATTCTGGAAACCACCGACAACAGTTTCGGCCTGGTGCGAACAGCAGTTTCTTGCCGGCGCTGTGATGCTCATCTGGGGCACGTGTTCGACGATGGGCCTCCCCCGACGGGTTTGCGTTACTGCATGAATTCTGTGGCGATGAGATTCGCGAGAGCTTCTTAAGGATTCTTGGTTGATTTCAAGAAGAACAGTTCTCGTGGTAATTGGTCTGAGGAGCGATCGATGAATCGTTCGGCGTTGATGGCATTAACCATTCTCGCGGTCCTGCTAATTCTGTTCGGCATGATACGCCACGATGCGGCAAGCGCAGTAAGTGCTATTCCCGATCCGGCAGTGGACGAAACTTTAGCCTCGAAAAAAGGCCAGGAAACGGTTGTCGTGGCAGGTGGTTGTTTCTGGGGAGTGCAGGCCGTATTCGCGCACGTGAAGGGCGTGATCTCAGCTACCTCGGGGTATTCCGGGGGCACCCTGGAGAATCCTGACTACGAGGAGGTTAGCAGCGGTACGACGGGACACGCCGAATCAGTCGAGGTCGTATACGATCCGTCACAGATTACTTTGGGTGTCCTACTGAAGGTATTTTTCTCGGTGGCACATGACCCGACGCAATTGAATCGCCAGAGTCCGGACACTGGCACTCAGTATCGCTCCGCAATCTTTTTCACGAGCAACGACCAGCAGCAGATTGCGCAGGCTTATGTGGACCAGCTCGATCAAGCCAAGCTTTTTTCACACCCCATCGTCACGCAGATTGCTCCTCTAAAGGCATTCTATCGAGCTGAGAATTACCACCAGGACTACGCTGCTCTTCATCCCGACTATCCTTACATCGCGATCTATGACCTTCCGAAGGTCAAACATCTGCAGCAAGAATTTCCTGGTCTTTACGTGGCTAACCGCTGAGCGCGTCGTGAGTTACCGGCGCGATTTGGGTCGTCGACGGCGGCGTAGTCGCTGGGCGCAATCGATACGCTGCTTGAGGGCACTTTCCGGAGGAGGGTCGAATACTACCGCTCGGCCATAAAGGTTGCGCTTAGTAAAGATTGTACTTAATCCAATCCATTATTTCGTCGAAGTGCGAATATGGAACCAACTTGCAATTCGGGTGCGTGACGCCAGTGATCATAAGAGATATCTTTTGCTCTACGTCCCGCCGATAAAATAAGACTACTTTCTTTGTTGTCGCTCCCAGAAGGTAGCCAGTCTCAAAGCCCACTCCAAATGAGGAGCCAGAAACTTCGGCCATAAACAGATCGCACTGCTTCAGCCATGCCATATCCCGCAGGTATACTTCTTGAGGCGAGATAGACCGGTCCGCCTCCCACGCGTCCTCGCGGATCAAATGACGCGTGAGCACTTCGTGCCCCTTCTCCACCAACAGCTCAACAATCTTTGTGGCTGCCATCACGGAGGAGCGGTCCCCCGCTACGGTGAATCCAAAATAGATTTTCATGTGTATGGAGCGTACTTCCGTATTCGCCCAAGATCACTGGGGAGGGACCTTCCGCCGAACCGGGGCGTGCAGCCGCTAGCGCGGCAAGCAATCTTAGGGTCGGCCAAATCAGAGGACTAGACCCTCAAGTCGGTACCCCGAGGCCAGCCAGACCTCAACCAACGCCGTAAATCCGAAGCCTGACTGCTGGACTCTTGAGTCGCTCGGCCCCAACTGTCATCAAGCTGGATGAACTGTCCGCAATCGGACCGCGTACATTTCAAAACCTAAGCACCTGCCGTCTGGGCGAACGTGAAGGTTTCTTCTTCGGCCACCAAGAAAATCGGCGGCCCCCCAGAGGAAATCGACACGGCGTGGGCAAGCGCCTGCTTCCCACCATCAGACGCGGCACATGCTTCCAGATCCGCCATCGACCGGAAATGAATCTCCGCAATACGGTAGAAAGGAGGGGTACCTTGCGGCGAAGCCAGTACCTTGGTCGCGAGTATTTTAGTCTTGCCCTCCAGTTTTGCGACAGCCAGAGGTACGTGCTCGTTCTGATAGACCTTCTCGAAGGCATCTATGTCTTTGGGGCGTGGATATATCACGACAAGTTTTACGTTCGCCATTCCGTGCTCCTTTCATTGGTGAGATTTGCAACAACGCGCGCCTTGTTTTCTCTCAAGATCGCTCCGCACGACGGGCCTCGAAGTCTGCGTTCATTTATGCTGGGTCAGATAGCGCCCGCCCCATAGGATTCTTCAGCATTCAAAAAGATACACCTCCGCAAATCCTTTCGTGCATGGACCGATGCAGCCGATGTGAACGGACTTGAGATAATCCGCCAATCAATGAATCTGAGCGCGAATATCATTGGCCAATCGGGCCGAGCGCGACACGGCTCCGGCTTTCGGGCCCAAACCGACCCCGCCTAGACCGTCCCGTTCTTGCGTCGCCACGCAACCCGAGGCAAAGCCAAAATGATGACTGGAGACTTCCTTCTTGCCCATTTCGTTTCGGCAAGACAGGAGGTGGAAATAAACGGAGAACAGATTAAGTGAACCTGAAAAAGCCGGCTGTAATACTTGTACACCAACGTATGGGAGCATCAAACCTCCCAACCCCACAGCGTCCTAGCTGAAAGAGCAGGGTAATGAGAGCTGTCCCACACGCGCTACATGGCGCCCGATGTAACCCCGAACGGTCCACCCTGGCATAAGAAAAATCGAAGATTCTCAAAATAATTGGAGAGATTTTGCTCTAAAAACCCCTCTATATATATGAGGGGACGAGAATTCTCGTCGCGTGCCTCAGCGACCTAGGTCAGACCGTCCCACTTCGGCTTGCCCTGGCGCGGCAACGTTCCGGTAACGGCACCCCCCTCACTGTGGGCCTATCGACCCTATGAAAATATCAGGACCCGATGTGGCTGCAACCCAATACCCACGGGATCGTTTTCACAGCCGCCTGATGAGTGAAAGCCGCTTTGAGGACCCGATTGTAAGAGGCTACCTGAAGTGCACTTCAGTACCAGACTTCAGGCGCAGGAGTTTTCCGCTTCAGGTCGGAGGGGTGAAGTGGACTTCACCCCGGCACTGCACCCATAGCCTTTATTCACTTCACCTTGGCGGTGGGGAGAACTTGTGAAAAACAGGAGAAATACACCGTGAAAAAAAGCCCGGAAGCACGCGGCAAAAATCGGATGGGGCGGGAGCGACCCCACCCTTTGACGCACCGTGCGTCACGGTTGCTCGTGGGGTCGCTCCCGCCCCTCCTGTGCGCTGCGCGTAACCTGTTTGGGCCGCGCCACGGAGTCCCAGAAAACATTTGTAAAGCGCACGGCATTACATCTTGTAGGTAAAAGGAGTGGAAGTGCTCTACGACGCCTTAGCACCGCACGTAGCCCTGGTCATAGTCGTGGACCCAAACCGCAAAGATCACCGAAAACCGGATTTTGTTGGTGAGGTTTCCCCGTTTTTCCCCCTCTGTATAGATGAGGGGAGTTTTTGCTCAATGCCCAACCACGAGCGTGGGACCGTCGCTGTAACCTGTCAAGCACCCAGGGCGACGAACGGGCAGGTCTTGCGGGAGCAATTCGAGCACCTGCGGGTAGGAGGCTGTGCGATTAGCGTAGGTATACATCCCCTGAATAGCGAGGCAACGACCGCAGTTATGCCGCGTATTTTGCTGTGCAGGTCCTCCGCCGGGTCGACCGCAGCAGACGACGAATCCGCTGAGACAGGGTGAAGAGGATAGAAATGACGCTCTGCACTTTTTTCCTTGTCACTTTCTTCACCTTGTAGCGGAGCGAAGTCCTTGTCCGACAGAGGAACGGAAACGCTGCGAAGAGAAAAGATGCTATGGACAAAACATCAAATCGGGCGGGAGCGACCCCACTTTTTCGGCTTTCAGCCGCCCAAAAAGTTCGTGGGGTCGCTCCCGCCCTCGGCACGCTGGTCGCGTGCTCTAGGATTGCCGCGCAGGGATGCGGCAAACAATTTGTAATGCAGGCTGTACTACATCTCGAAAGCGAGAAGGAGGAAAGGACATGACACTACTGAAAGCACCATCGAAACAACCAAAAACTACAACCCTTCAAGTTCGCTTGGAGGAGGGCGTCAGAAACAACCTAGACAAATACGCCGAGTTCATCGACGCGAACGCTTCCTACGTCGTGAGTGAAGCACTCAAGCTCCTGTTTCGGAAGGATGAGGAGTTCAAGCATTGGCTAGGACAACATCCGAACAACGGCAACCAAGAACAAACGCAAGGAGACGCTCTTACAAAGACCGCTTAGCAAATATGAAGTCCCGTCCAACCCAATTCGGCGTGCGCGAGAATACAGCGTCCCCAAGACAGCATGCCCCGCGCTTTGCAGTGCGTCCGATCCCAGCTCAATCCGCGAGGCCATCAACGGTCTCACAGGAAGATGTGTCCCCTCTATTGGCATTTTCAGAAGAATCATCATTCAGTTCCCCGAACGATGCTGCACACACCGCGGCCACAGTGGGAGAAGAGAGACACGAAAACCACCTCCTGACTGTTCATGAAGTAGCTGACTTGTTGCACGTTCCTGTGTCTTGGGTCTACGGACGCACGCGCAAACGATCCTTGGAGCGAATACCAGGTTACCGGCTTGGGAAGTACTGGCGTTTCCGAGAAGACGAAATACTCGCATGGGTCGAATGTCAGCGCGGAGGCGGCCGTGCAGCTTGACACCAGCGCTACACTTAGAAATGACATAGGAAAAGGCAGACGAGCCAACCTCAAAATAGAGAGGAGAAACATGGCTCGTTGCCAGTATCAGAACGGTTGTCTGTTTATTCGCGGCAAGCGTAGGAAAGTCTGGGTTGGACGCTGGAGAGAAAACGTGATACTCGCTGATGGATCGACCAACCGGGTAATGCGCTCTCTTGTGCTCGGGCCTGTGAGCGAGATCGCAGGCCGACGTGAAGCCCGCAGACTCCTGGACGCTCGCCTCAACCCCGTTAACCAAGGGCAGTACCGCCCGGAAGCAACGATCTTGTTTTCCAAGTTCGTTACGGACTATTTCGAGCCGGGTGTGCTGCCGACACTCAAGTTTGCTACGCAGGAGATTTACTCACTTCTGCTACGCAAGCACTTGATTCCACGGTTTGGTGACCATCGCCTGTGTGACATCTCCAGGGTCGAAATCCAGCAGTATCTTCTGGAGAAGCTTAAGCAAGGGTTCGCATGGGAAACCACAAACCATCTGCGTCATCTGCTGAGCAAAGTCATGGGAACAGCCGTGAATCTGGGATTACATTCTGAGCAATCCAGTGCGCGGTGTAAAAATGCCCGAGAGGACACTTAAGCGCCCGCACAGATTTCTCGCGGCAGATGAAGTCAGAAGCCTTATCGCAGCGAGCAAGGAGCCAGCCCGCACAATCATCCTGCTAGCAGCAATGACAGGTTTGCGGATTGGCGAAATTCTTGCATTGCGGTGGGGGCGCATTGACTTCATCAAAGGAACGTTGCTCGTGGCAGAAACCTGCTACAAAGGTCACTTCGGATCACCAAAGACCCGCGCTAGCAGACGTGAGGTTCCGTTGGCTCCAGCAGTCGTGCGTGAGCTGAAAGCGCATTATTCTCGTTCGGCAGATCACCCTCCGAGCGCTCTGGTCTTCGCTACGCGTTTGGGCCGTCCACTTGCGGCGGACAATCTCAGGAAGAAGCTATTGCGTTCCGCATGCAAGAGGGCTGGTTTGCCGCGCATTGACTGGCACACGCTTCGCCACACGCACGGCACGCTGCTGCACACGCAAGGAACACCATTGAAAGTCGCGCAAGCTCAACTCGGGCATTCGCACATGGCGACGACCCTGGAAATCTACACCCACGCCAGTGCGAGCGCCCAGAGAGAGGCCGTGAATCTTGCTTGAGAGTCAATTGTTCCCAAATGTTCCCAAGTTGGAGCGTAGTGAGAATACCGCGCAGGAAGAAACTCAGCTAGTTCAGTGAGTTAGTGGTCGGGGCGTGGAGATTTGAACTCCAGACCTCCTGCGCCCAAGGCAGGCGCGCTACCAGGCTGCGCTACGCCCCGACATGAAGTGCGTACATGATTATAAAGCACTTCCCAACAGAACTGTTGCTCCACTCAGTCCAATTTGGCCTCCAACTGTGCCAAAACTGTGCCAAATAGAATTCACTGAACCATCGCTGTGCCAGAATCCAACGGCATTTCATTGGCCTGGCGGTTGATTTTCTCCAGAGCTTCTCTCTTCATCTGCAACTTCATTTGCGAGTAGCGTTTGAAGACCTGAGAGTCCCCTTGGCGAAGCAATTGTGTCACCCACTCATCGGCTACGCCGCCCGCACTGAGGCGAGTGGCATACGTGGATCGCAAATCGTAAATCCGAAAGTAAGGAACCTTCGCTCGTCGGAGGGACTTTTGCCAAACGGTCTTCAACTCTACTTGGTGTCCGGTCGGATTCAAATCGCTGGGGAATAGAAATGGTCCGTCTCCCGCAATTGACAATTGATCTCTGAACGCATCAACGGCAAGAGGCGTGAGTGGTACCTCAGCGATTCCGTTCGGAGTCTTGGAGTCCGGAATCCAAACGACTGCGTTTGGAAGGTCTAGTTGGTCTTTCTTCATGGACATCAGTTCCTTGTAGACCCTAAGACCGGTCTCCGTGATGATCCGCACGATATTCCGCAAGTGTGGTTGGGCGTGTAGTTCGATTCGTTTCTGCTCTGACCAACTGACATAGTGTGGCCGGAACAGACCCTTCACACGAACGGGGAATTCGACACCGGAACATGGGTTAGCCGGGAGCAGTCTCTTCCTTACGGCAACGTTCAACACGCGCCTAAGGACGCGAAACTCCTGGTGTACCGTCGCGGGCTGCAGAACTCCTTTCTCTCTGAATCCAATGGAAGACTTGATTCGGACTCGCTGGCGGAGACGATCTCGCAAGTAGATTTCTACGTGGTCGGCAGTGATGTCCACTAAACTGCTCGACGCGAAAGCACATTTGAGGTGCTTCACAGCGCGTAGATTTATCTCGTGAGTCTTCTCGGCTCGCATGGGTGGCTTCGAATAAGTTTCCAAAAAGAAGTCAGCCCATTGTCCAAAACTCAAGGATTCCCCTTTCTTTACGACATCAAGTACGTTGTTGTCTCTGGCCTGAAGCCTGTCTCTGAGTCTCTTCTGGGCTTCATTCCAGTCTTCCGTGAGTGTTGACTCCCTTAGACGAACGCCGTTCCGGTCTCGATAACGAATCCACCAGACCCGGCTTTCCTTTCTCCGAAAGACAACACCGTCGTGCACTCGTGATCTAGGCATTCTCCATCTCCTGTCTGAAGGATGCGCGGAACGAGTCCAAATCCGATTTCAAGAACCGGATGTTGCGACCCATCACGCGGAGATGGGGAATCTGCTTTCGCTCAACCCAAAGATACACCGTCTGCGGACTGACGCCAAGATATTTAGCT
>CAWEVR010000004.1:0-1359476 GCA_963812565.1 uncultured Acidobacteriota bacterium | reverse complement strand
CGTTTCGTGCGCATCCATCGCTCCCGAATTGTGAACCTGGACCACGTTCGCGAGATTCGCCCCCTGTGGGGTGGCGATTATTCGGTGTTGATGCGCGACGGTACGGAACTCACCATGAGCCGCACGTACCGAGCGAGTCTGCAAGCCGCGCTGGGCGGGGAACGCTCATTGAGCGCGCGAACAAATGGGTGAAACAGGTTTCGCCTCCGCTGGGATTGCCGCAAGTATCTTTTCGACGCAGTAGACCCGCCTCCTATCGCGTTCCAAGCTCTGCTGGTCGCAAACCCATTGCGCTGACCCAGCCGACATCCTAGCTTTCCTTGCATCGTATCGAATTCTCCTCTTGGCAAACGCCTGGGGAGTCCGGTCGCAAGAGTAACGGATAAGCGGATCCAATGAAGGAGACAACATGAAATCCAGGAGAGTGACATGCGTGATCACGATGGCCCTTTTATTTGCCGTGCTGGCGCTTCCGCTTCGGCTGGCAGCGCAAGAGCAGCCGCAACATTACCGCGCAATTAACCTTGGCAACCTCAGCGGAACGGCTAGCGAGGGCAATACGATCAACAACATAGGCTGGGCAATCGGCGCCGCGGACCAAGCCGGAAATACCACCGAGCACGCCACCGTGTGGATCTACGGATTGAGATTCGACCTCGGCACGCTCGGGGGGCCAAACAGCGACGTGCAGTGGCCAAACAAGAACGACCACGGCGTGATTGCGGGTTTCTCCGAAACCGCCGATCTGAATCCATTGAACGAATCATGGAGTTGCACCGCCTTTATCCCTAGCCTCGCTACCGGCCATGACTGTGTTGGGTTTGTGTGGCAGTTCGGCGTCATGACTGCGCTGCCAACGCTGGGGGGCTTTAACGGCTTTGCCGCCGGCGAAAACAACCTGGGCCAGATTGTCGGGTGGGCGGAGACTACAGTTCATGATCCAACCTGTGCAGCCCCGCCCGCAGGTACTCAGGTCCTGCAGTTCCTGCCCGTCGTTTATGGGCCCGGGGTGGGGCAGATCCAGCAACTCCCGACGTATGTCTCGAACGGTGTCCCGGACCCGGATGGAGCGGCCACAGCGATCAATGACAACGGCCAGATCGTGGGCATCTCGGGCACCTGCGACGTTGCTGTTGGAGCATTTACCGCGATGCACGCCGTGCTCTGGCAGAACGGCACGATCACGAACCTGGGCAGCCTCGGAGGCCAGGGATGGAACACTCCCATGGCCATCAATAAGCGGGGTGACATCGTCGGATTTTCCGACCTGGCCGGCGACGTGAGTGACGGAACACTCAACGCAAATTTCCACGCTTTTATTTGGACCAAAGAGAGCGGGAAAATGACGGACATCGGCGTGCTTCAGGGAGACAGTATTAGTGAAGCCTTGGACATCAACGACCAAGGCCAGATCGTGGGCGTTTCATTTCCCTCTGGCCATGCTTTTATCTACGAAAACGGTAAAATGTACGACCTCAACAGTCTCCTGCCGAAAGACTCTCCTCTGCTTCTGTTGTTTGCCGGTGGCGTCAACGATGAAGGAGAGATTACGGGCGAGGCATGTGTAGTTGCCAATGGGGCATGCACGACTGATCAGCCAGCTTTCTTGGCCATTCCGGACGGAGGCTTCAGCGCAGATGCTTCGGCAGAGGAGACCAACAACGAAGCCGCAAATGTCACCGTGCCAGACAGCGTCCGCCAGCTAGTGATGCGCAAGCTAGCCTTCGGCCACTTCGGAACTGAGGCGGCAAGATCGCAATCATTAACCGAGAGAAGATAGCAGTCGCGAATGTTGTATCCACCGCGAGAAGTCAATCGGCGGGAACCGCGACTGACGAAGGTAGGAAAAATCTCCTACCCTCGTTTCTCGCGTGCGATCAACCAATGCTTATTGTCCTGCCGCGAAAAAGCCCATCGCGAGAAGGAGGGCTCGAAGTGAATCCATTTGCTCTATTGCTAAAGGTCGGCTTTGTTACCATGGTTGCCGTCTTTGCTGGCATGGAGGGACGAGTCACCGGGCCTGTCTCTCCAGCACAATCTGCGAAACCAGCCCCCTGCTCGGCGCCCGAGTACCGGCAGTATAACTTCTGGGTTGGTGATTGGGACGCATTTGAAGTCGACAACTCAACCACCAAAGTCGCGCGTACTCGGGTTGATCGCATTCTCGACGGCTGTGTCTTGCAGGAGGATTATAAAGGCACAAACGGGGCGGAAGGTCAGAGTTTCAGTGTTTACGATAGTTCAAGAGGGATGTGGCACCAAAGTTGGGTAACCAATCGAGGCAAGCTTCTTGTCATCGAAGGCAAATTTCAAGCTGGTGAAATGGTTCTAAGCGGCGTGGATTACTCAGCGAGTGAGCGACCTCTTGTTCGCGGCACCTGGAAGCCTATGAGCGGGGGCGTTCGTGAGACCGCAGTAACTTCGACCGATGGCGGCAAGACGTGGAAACCGTGGTTTGACCTTGTGTTCCGTCCCCACACGAACGCGTCTGCTGCCGACGATGGAAACTTGGTCGCTGCGCTGGACACTCAATACCAAGCTGCCGTGAAAAAGAACGATGCCGCGGCGATGGATCGTATTTTGGCTGACGATTTCGTCCTCGTGACAGGTTCCGGCAAGACTTATACCAAAGCTGATTTGCTCGAGGAAGCGCGGAGTGCGCGGATGGTCTATGAGCATCAAGAAGACAGCGCGCAGACGGTTCGCGTTTGGGGCGATGCCGCGGTTATCACCGCTAAGCTGTGGGAGAAGGGTACGGAGAACGGAAAGCCGTTCGACTATACACTTTGGTTCACGGACACTTATGTGCGCACTGCGACAGGATGGTGCTATGTATTTGGTCAGTCTTCATTGCCGTTGCCAAAAGCCCCGGAGTAAAGCGATGAAATCGTGCTGACTGAGGCTTATGTCAAGCGGCCCGTTTTCTTTGCGCAACACATCCAAAACCCCTGAAAAAACATTGCACGATTCTGTTTTGTGCTCGATTAGTCGGATAATCGGAAAGTGATCCATGCCTCGAAACCCATTTCTGGAGTTAAACAGATAAACCGGGATAACGCTATTTCGAGGGTAGTCCCACGAGTCGGTATTCCTCATTCTGATAAAGGACCTCAAAATTTACCGCTGATGAAGCGGGCAAGACCGCATACCTGGCGTGGTACTTCGCTCCAATCTCAATTAGGCTCGCGGGCGGAAGTGCGGCGAAGGCATCGTTGAGCAATTTGAGGTTCTCGAACCCGCGTCCATTAGGCAAGCTGCCACCTGCCAGGTCTCGCAGTCGAACAAGCCATTCCGCCAAATATTCTGCTCCATCGGGATCGGTCTTGAATTCGACAATGGTCGAGCGATTGGAAAGATAAGTGAAGCCCTCGTTGCCCGGCGGCGTGATGTAAACGGAGTCGCTGGGGGCGTGTGCTCCGATCCAACGGCATATCTCGACCCACGGCGAATGTTCATCCTCGTATATGTTCACTTGGACCAAGCGATGCCTCTCCAGGTGTGCTTCCTGAACCAGCAACGCGGGCGACCAAAGCGCTGCGACCACGAGCAGCGCTGGAGTCGATAGCACTGCAAGCGACGCGCGACCTTTACGTCTGACTCCTGCCTCTGCCCAGACCTGAAGAGCAACGAGTAATGAGAGCACGCCAAAGACCGTGATGAATGGGCTCAGTCGGAGAAACTGAAACTGAAGAAGGGTTATGTTCTTCAGCCAATAATAGTCGAGGAGGTGCGCCGCAGCAAGAATCGCCAGTATGAGGCTGATCACTAGCAACGTCCCAATCATCCGAGATTCAGACCTGCCAGTTCGGCGCAACCACTCGTACACACCTGCCTGCAATACTAAGTGCGCGGTGACCCATGAGGCCGCTGCCATGGACCAAAGCTCAAAATGGTGTGGCAGCCGAAAGTTAATGTAGTAAAGGGAAAATGTTGAGGCTATCAAGCCTTGCTGCGTCATCCGGAAAAGATTCCAGAGTGAAAACGACGCGGGGATCAGGAATAGAAGGGCCATGTACAAGATTTGCTTGGCGCGAAAGTGTTTGATCTTGGCCACGTAGAAAGGGGTTAGGACGATCACGAAGATGATCCCGATCTGCACATGCGCCAGTGTCACCAGACCAGCCAGCAAAGCCGTCAATTTGTATCGCCTCTGGAGCAAGCTCGCGACTGCCATCAGCATGAACGCGTGAGCGAACGTGGGCGTCTGGATTTCACTATTTCCCACGAAGTTGTTCCACTCGAGGCCCAGACCCGCCCAGCCCACGTTTAACGCGATGAAAATCCCGCCCACCAGAAACCCGAGGAGAGAAATTCGTAGGACCCGGCACAGGTAATAGAGAGCGGCGCTCAGGCACAACATTCCCGCCACGCTGAGGATGATCAGCGCTCGATTCTCTCCCCAAAGTGTTGCGCATCCGGCAATCAGATAGGCAAAGACGCGGTGATGGTAGAAGCGCAGCGTGATGCCGAAATCTCCTGGCAGATAATCGGGATTGAGGATGCGGCGCACGACGGGGAGGAGGTTTGAGTGGTTCGAATAGCCCACGTCAATCCCTCCGTTGAAAATGATGAACAGGAGCGCGATGCCGACCACACAGAGAGCACTGAGGAAGTGCTTCGCGATTCGGAGTGCAATGCTGCGATGCATCGCTTCCTGCGGGGTAGTTATCCGCGCATTCTTTCGTGCGAACTCCATCTGCTCCTCGGTGTAGAGCTCTTCTTCATCGGCAAATCCAACGTCGAAGGTACTGAATTTTGCCGGATTTCTCACCCTTTCCACTGGGAAAGTTATAGGATGCTCACTTCTATCAGTAGCGGCTTAACACACCGTATATCCAATGGACAGAGTGTACTAATCAGCTAAACGGATCACTCACGCAATCGAGGAAATCATTTAGCAAATGGTGGTAACGCTTTGCATTTCTCTCGCCTAATCTGGCACTCTTCCGACTTTCCAAGATGAGAGCTGAAAAACCTATATGGCTAAGCCGATTGTTTTCATTCTCCTGCCTTGTGGATATTCCAATGCGTCCCGAGCCACTTCGCGCCCCAATTTGGCACGCCAGTTGCGAGCAGTACCAAGGCGACATGTCCCATTTATGGCGGTAGCCCATTTAAAGGGCAACTTAAAGCTTCGGAGGCAGAAAGCCTTGGGAGGAAGCAATAGGTGATGAGTCAGGGAGCAGGCGTCCAGAGATGGTTTGCCCTGCAAGTCAGGACTCGCTGGGAAAGCTCCACGGCAGTGCTGCTTTCGGGCAAGGGCTATCAAACTCTTCTCCCTACCTATCAGACGAAGAAGCGCTGGAATGGTAGACTCAGACAGCTAAACGCTGCGCTCTTTCCTGGCTATGTGTTCTGCCAGTTCGATGCGCTCCATCGCTTACCAATCCTTGTTACACCGGGTGTGATCGCAGTAGTCGGCCGAGGACGGGTTCCACTTCCGGTGGATGACGGTGAAATCGCTGCCATTCAAGCGGTTGTTGCCTCGGGCTTGCGCGCCGAACCGTGGCCTTACCTTGAAATCGGCCAGAAAATTCGGATTGAGAGTGACGCTTTGGAGGGTCTGGAAGGGATTTTGATTAACTTCAAAGGGAATCATCGCATCGTGGTCTCAGTTTCGTTGCTTCGTCGATCCGTTGCCTTAGAAATTGATCGCTCCTGCGTGCGACCCGTTGGCCCAGCTCGGGCCCCACGTCTCGAGCCGATCACTTCTCACCCTCTATTGCAAGGAGTGGTGGCCTAGACCGAAGTGCGGTCTTGGCAAGGTGTCCCGCGTTTGCGGTCGTGACAAGATTTCGCACGGCATTCAAATTGTTGGGCCATATCGAGCGGAAAGTATTAGGATACGGAAACCCGAATGGCCGATAGCAACCTAAATGTAAACTCCTCCGAGAGAGCAAACACCTCAGACAGGAAATGGCCGCAACGTATCGTCGCCCTTTGGCCATCTGTCAGCTGGGAAGGATGGCGTTCTCGGACAAGAAGCCTTCCACGCGATATTGACTCTCGAACGACGGAGAGCTGAGCGTTCCCGCAAACCTTTCGTTTTGATGCTGCTTGAATCACAAGCAGTGCGCAAGAATGAGAGAAGCGCGAGCCTCTTCAAAAAACTCACGTCTGTCCTTTCCGATGCAACTCGAGAGACCGACATAATCGGATGGTACGAGGACGACAGGATCCTTGCCGTGATATTTACGGAGATCAGTCTAGAAGTTAAGACCTCCATCACCGAAGTTTTGCATTCCAAAGTTGTGACAGCCTTGCGGGAAAATCTCGATCACTCGCTCGCATCGAAACTCGTGGTTACGATCCACCTCCTTCCAGAAAGTTGGGATATGCACCGCCCCGATCGAGTGGCCGACATCAAGATGTCTCAAGATCACTCTCGAAAGGTTTCAAAAAAGCGGCTCCCGATCATCCTTAAGCGCGGCATTGACATTGTGGGGGGCAGCATATTGTTGCTTGTTTTCTCGCCCCTTCTAGCGGCTATCGCTTTGGCAATCAAGTTAAGTTCCAAAGGTCCGGTCATTTTCAGTCAGGAACGGGTAGGACAGTTTGGAACAAGATTCAACTGCCTCAAGTTTCGAACGATGTATACGAACAACGATCCAAAGATTCATCGTGATTTCGTCCAACGCCTCATCGCAGGCAACGAGGTTAGGGAGAACGAGAGCGAGGCCGAACCCGTTGTATACAAGATTAGGAGTGATCCGCGGGTCACACGGATTGGGAAGTTTCTCCGCAAAACTAGCCTCGATGAGTTTCCACAATTCTGGAATGTTTTGCGCGGCGAGATGTCTCTCGTGGGCCCGCGTCCTGCAATACCGTATGAGTTCGAAGTCTATGATTATTGGCAACGCCGCAGACTTCTCGAGATGAAGCCCGGTGTCACAGGATTGTGGCAAGTGAGTGGCCGGAGTCATATCTGCTTTGTGGATATGGTCCGGTTGGATCTGCGTTATTGCCAGCGCTGGTCGCTCTGGTTAGATATCAAGATCCTTCTCGCTACTCCACTTGAGGTTCTATTAGGTGACGGTGCCTTCTGACATCTGAGAACGGCGCTGGTCCAGCAGGGCTGGACATTCAATATTTCCTAGATTCAATTGCTTTCTCCTCGAGCCGATTTCAAACGGCGGCGAGACATTGGTTTCTGAGATGGCCGAGAAAGGATTTAGTCACGACATGAACAGTCCGCAAGCCTCAATTGCCGACACACTGCCGTTAAAGTGTTACTCCGCAAGTTCTAGGGAATCCATGATTCGAGTCGGTGTGATCGGTTACGGATATTGGGGACCTAATATTGTCCGGAACTTGAACGGACTGAACTCAGCGCAAGCGGAGATGGTCTGCGACAAGAGTCCCTCAGCGTTGGCCCGCGCGCGGAAAGCGCATCCGGGCATTCGAACAGTCTCGGATCCAGACGAAATTTTGTGTTCCCGCGAGATTGACGCAGTTGCAGTGGTCACGCCTGTTTGGACTCACTTTGAATTGGCTAAGAGGGCTCTCGAAAACGGGAAGCACGTTTTTGTCGAAAAGCCGTTTACCTCGAACTCGGCCCAGGCGGAAGAGCTCATTGAATTGGCAGCTCGAAAAAAACTGACAATCATGGTGGATCACACATTCCTGTTCACCGGCGCGGTTCGCAAGATCCGCGAGTTGACTGAAGCCAGCGCCCTCGGCGACCTGTATTACTACGATTCGCTGCGTGTAAATCTGGGGCTATTCCAGCACGACGTGAGCGTAATTTGGGACCTGGCACCGCATGATTTGTCCATCATGGATCACATCATCAAGGGTGAGCCAGAAGCCATCGTGGCAACCGGTGAAAAGCATCTGAACGGAGTCGAAGACGTTGCATTCATCACGGTTTACTTTCCGCGAAACGTCATCGCGCACATCAATGTCAACTGGCTCTCGCCGGTGAAGATTCGGACCACCCTGATCGGCGGCCAAAAGAAAATGCTGGTCTGGAATGATCTTGTGGCAGATGAGAAAATCCGCGTGTACGACAAGGGCGTTCAGATCACTCCAGGAGAAGAAGGAATCCGGGATCTTCTTGTGAGCTATCGCACGGGCGATATGTGGGCGCCGCAGGTGGAGCAATTGGAGGCGCTCCAGGTGGAACTGGACTACTTTGCAGAATGCATCAGGAATAGCAAGACTCCCTTCAACGATGGCCATGCGGGCTTGCGCGTGGTGCGAATGCTGGAAGCCGCCGAAGCTTCGATTCGCAAGAGAGGTGCGCTGGTTCGACTGTGAACGAGTTTTGTTCGATCGCGCCGGACGTGGAACACGGCCATGCGGCGACCAGTTCCCAATTCGCAGTATCAGATCCTGCTCGTTGAATCCCACATGCCAAGAGCGCAGCTAGAGAGAATAAGTTTAGTGAATATATCTTGGATTACTGGACTATCTGGGGCCGGATTCAGCCGGCACCACCGCGTAATTGTGGTGGGAACACCAAGAGGCCAAGAACGGGGGGCAGGTCACAACGCCCCCCACCTCTATTATCATTCCAATGTTCCAGATGTACTATAAAGATAAATGATCGATCGATGGAATGTTCGAGATGACTACGGCTAAATGGGATTACACTGATCGAGCTGAACATTATGATAAAAGGGCGGACTATTCCAAAGAAGTCGTGGAGACATTACTCAAAAACATTGGCGCAGTTCCTTGGAATCCAGTGGCTGACATTGGAGCTGGTACGGGCAAACTAACTAAGCTTCTGGCTTTGTATGGGCTTACTGTTCGTGCGGTTGAGCCAAATGATGCGATGATGGCTATTGGAGTTAAAAATACAGAAGGCATGTCAGTTACTTGGACGAAGGGAGTTGGCGAAAAAACAGATCTTCCAGAATCGTCTGTTCATGCCACCTTTTTTGGATCTTCTTTTAACGTTGTCGATCAGAAAGCTACGCTCTCTGAGGTCGCAAGAATACTTGTTCCAGATGGATATTTTGCATGTATGTGGAATCATCGGGATCTTAACGATCATTTGCAGAATGAAATTGAAGAGATAATTCGACAAATGGTACCTGATTATAATTATGGAAGCCGCCGTGAAGACCCCACTGCAATAATTAATGAGAGCAAATTGTTTGGGCAGGTGAGTTACCTTAAACAGAACTTCAAAGTGGAAATGCCTTCAAATATATTTTTTGAAGGCTGGAAATCACACGCAACCCTGGAACGACAAGCTGGTCAGAAATTTGCATCAGTGCTGGAGCGCATTCAAAAGCTCCTAATGCATTATGAAGTCATCGATGTCCCGTATTCGACTAGAATATGGTTTGCTCCATTGGCCGTTGAAAAAACCGGCTGGCGTTCACAGCCATATCCTGACACACGATTCCCTGTTTGACGATCATGAATGACAATAATCTTGTTGAAAGTCGGATTCTGCCGCCCCAGGCACATGGTTATGATCCCCGTGAAACTTTCGGGCCCTCAGACGACGGTCAAGGTTCATTGATGGCATCGACGCTGGCCGCATCGCGCCCCACATAACTCAGGATCGCGGTCGCGACCTGCGGCGCATTGCCCGGTTGGAACCTAATGTAGTCGCCAGCCAACCCCCTAAAATCTCCGTGTTTCATCACGACTGACAGCCTGCGGCCCTCCCATCGCGGGTTCGATAAATGCAAAGTTCGGGTTTAGGTCGTGTTGCAAGCTAGAGGCGCTCGCAGAAGATAAAATGCACGGAAGCCTCGAAAACTGCCACGGGTAATACATCACCATGAATTCGTCCGTCTCTTGAACCTCCATCCTTTCCAGCAGTCGCTTTGATCGAATCAACCTTGGCGCAAGGATTCTCGTCGGGAATCGGAATGTCTCCGCGACCACTCGCCGAACCAGCCCCTGTTCAGCAGCGAATTGACGTTCATACAGGTGTCCGTGGCTCACAACCGGACATTCCCGTGCTGAACGCTCTGGCCCTGCGATCACTTCTCTCGTTGTTTGAGGAGAAAGAAAAGCTCTTTCATCGCCGCGTCACTTTGACGGTGGATGGATTCCACCAAGAAGAGACTTCAAGGAAACATACGATTATTGCGCTCTTAGGTTTACAGCGGCTCGCAGAGTCCGGAGGACCACAACCGTTTGATGTCGCTTCAATTCGGGATGCGGTCTTGGGAGACACAAGCTGGGTCAGGAGTGTCGGAGACCTGGGTCTACTCACTTGGTTCACAGCCGAGTGTGTACCGGAGCGACTCGGAAGATTGTTCAACGAGTTCGATTTCGGGAAGGCGCTCGAGACTTATTCGGATGGTCGTCAAGCTCGCACCGCGGGGCTAGCGTGTTTTCTCGCAGGCATAGCGCACGCACGACTCGCGTGTCCTGGAACGCTTCCGGATTTGACAGACATCGCCGTGGATACCTACCGCTTGCTTCAGAACAACCAAAGCGAGGGTGGAATCTTCGGACACGCAACGTTTCCCGGGTTCGTTCAGCGAACCTTCTGTAATCGCTTTGGAACGTTCGCCGATCAAATTTACGCAATTTACGCGCTTACAACTTTCGCACGGGCATTTCAGATAGAGGAACCACTCGCGTCAGCGTTGGGCTGTGCGAATTCGGTTCGTGCTCTGCAAGGAGAAATGGGGCAATGGTGGTTCCTTTATGATAAGCGCGCATGCCGCGTCGTGAGCCGATATCCTGTGTGTTCCCTGCATCAGAGCGGAATTGCGCCTGTTGGCCTCCTCGCTTTGGGAGAGGACACTGGCCAGACCTTTCACGAACCGATATACAGGGGATTATCCTGGATTGCTGGAGCGAATGAACTTGCAGCTGATCTTCGGAATTTTGATCGGGGTTTCATTTGGGATTCGATCGGGCGGCGAAGCCGGATAGTAAATTTTTGCGACGCCGCGCTCAGCTTAATGAACATTTCCCATTCGTCGCAGGAAGAGAGCCTCAGAATTCGGTATGAGGCACGGCCTGATCACTTCGGCTGGTTGCTCTACGCCTTTGGCAGGGTTGGCCTCCCGAAGCAAGCGACTGCTGCTATGGCTGCTACAGCACGCTAGAGAACGAGCCGATGAATTCACTCGAAACACGGATTGTAAGAGCGATTAGGACACAAGGCTCGACGTGCATGCGATATACGAAAAACAAGACATCCGTCCAGAACAACCATGCCGGCCTTTGAGCCGTCGATACTCTGGAAGTAGCGGACGGTTCCATGCAAGAGAAAGGAGAGCTGGTGCGCCTGTGAATGAATTCTGCTCGATTGCTGCGGACGTGAAATTGGCTCGTGGAGTTAAGCTTTCCAAATTCATCAATCTTTACGGCTGCCAAATCGGAGAGGACACGAAAATCGGAGCATTTGTTGAAATCCAGAAAAACGTAACCGTCGGGAAGAACTGCAAAGTCTCCAGCCACAGCTTTATCTGTGAGGGTGTCACGATCGAGGACAACGTGTTCATCGGTCATGGCGTAACTTTCATTAATGATTCCTACCCACGTGCAACGGCGCCCGATGGCCAGTTACAGACAGAAAAGGATTGGAAAGTTGAGCGGACCCTCGTGAAAAAAGGCGCCTCAATTGGCTCGGGGGCTACCGTGCTCTCCAATGTCGTTATCGGGGAGAACGCCATAGTCGGCGCTGGCAGCGTTGTGACCCGCGAAGTGCCACCCAACACAGTTGTGGCTGGCAACCCGGCCAGGGTACTGCGTTCCATCAATCCATGAACGAGGATGGCTCCATGAGTCAAAATGCCAAGATTCCCTTTGTCGATCTCGTTACACCTCATCGAGAACTCCAAGAGGAATTGGTAAGTGTTTTCAAATCCGCGCTCGCGACGGCCGGATTCATCGGTGGTCCAATGGTGGAGGGATTCGAGCGCGAATTTGCTCTTTATTGTGATTCGAAGCACTGCGTCGGAGTGAGCAGTGGAACCGACGCGTTGCGCTTCGCTCTGACAGCTGCGGGGGTCAGCCCGGGCGATATCGTTTTGACCGTCCCGCTCACCTTCATTGCCACAACCGAAGCCATTTCGCAGGCTGGCGCTCGTCCAGATTTTGTCGATGTTGATGCGCGCACGTACACGATGGACCCTGAGAAGCTTCGCCAATACCTCGAGACACAGTGCGCGTTTGATCCCGCAACCGGGCGATTTGTGCATCAGACTCTCGGGAAACCAGTCACCGCCGTGGTTCCCGTTCACCTGTACGGCCAGACGGCAGACATGGATCCGATCCTTGAGGTGGCAGGACGATACAACCTGGGCGTCATCGAAGACGCATGTCAGGCACACGGAGCGCAGTATTTTTCGAAGAAGGAGAATCGCTGGCGCACGGCTGGCTCGATGGGCTGCGCGGCCGCGTTCAGCTTTTATCCCGGCAAGAACTTAGGCGCCTGCGGCGAAGGCGGCGCGATTACGACGGACGATGAAGCGATGGCGCGCACGGTCAGAATGCTTCGCGATCACGGACAATCCAAGAAGTATTACCACGACGTTGAGGGTTACAACGGCCGGCTCGATGCCGTTCAGGCCGGCATTCTGCACGTCAAGCTGAAGCACCTCCCGAGGTGGAACCAAAGCCGTCGTGAGCACGCTCGCAAATATAACGAACTCTTTGCTACGGCGAAGACGAACATCACTACACCGTTCGAACCTGCCTGGTCGAAGGCCGTCTATCACCTGTACGTTTTGCAGGTGGAGAATAGGGAAGCGGTACGAGCAGACCTCGCGAAGGAGAATATCGATACAGGGATTCACTATCCTGTAACCCTGCATCTGCAGAAGGCCTACGGTAGTCACGGGTACGAGATTGGCGATTTTCCTGTGTCTGAAAAAGTTGCCGACACGAATCCTGTCCCTTCCTATGTTCCCAGGTCTCTCAGAAGCAGATCAAGCGCGGGTCGTGAATGCGGTCGTTCGAAGCGCACAGTGCAACGGGCGCCCAAACGCGTTGGCGGTCTAATGCGAATCCAATCGGCCACCATGCCGGATACCGCGGTTGGCATTTCACGTCGGCGACTGGACATGTGCTCGAAGTCTGGTTGCCTCATCTTCTGCGCTGTACAGCTGACTGCGCCGTGAAATTGAAGGCCGACGGGTGAATGTATCTGACGAGTTCGAACCCATCTTCAAGGAGGCCAGGCAGTGAGGGAAGAATATAGAGTCGTTGTCGTCGGACTCGGAGAAGTGGGCCGACCTCTCTTTGAACTCCTGTCTAAGCGCTACCAAATTATCGGAGTGGACATCTCGCCGCCGATCGCGCCAATAGGAAAGGTCGATGTTTTGCATGTCTGCTACCCGTTCGAGATCAAGGATTTTGTCGGTGAGACAGCTCGCTACATCGGACTTTTCAGGCCCAGGCTTACGGTTATCAACAGCACCGTGGCAGTCGGAACAACGCGAGCGATAGCGCAGCGAACAGGTGCCGCCGTTGCGCACAGCCCGGTGCGCGGCAAGCACGCGCGTATGCTGGAGGAGCTCCGCACCTACACAAAATTCGTGGGGGCCATAGATCCTGCCGACGGGAAGTACGCCGCTGAGCATTTCGAGTCTGCAGGCTTGAAGACGAGGATTTTGTCGGCTCCGGAAGCGACCGAACTAGCGAAGCTAACCGAGACCACCTACTTCGGCCTGATGATTGCCTGGGCGCAGGAGCTTGAGAGGTACTGTGATCAAAGCGGTCAGGCTTACGATGAAATCGCCTCTTTCTATGAAGAGATCCCGTTTTTTCCAACGACGAAGTACTTCCCAGGAATCATCGGCGGCCATTGTGTCATGCCGAACATCGAAATCTTGCGAAGGTTCGATGATTCCTCACTTCTAAGGGCAATTGAAACCTCCAATCGTGCGAAAATCGAACGTGAGTCGCGAAAGAAATTGAGCGATCAGAGCTATTAAAGCGACTCAGTCAAAGAGTTGAAGCTCACGCCGCGACTGCGGATTTATGCGAGAACGCGGCTCGCATCGCTGATTAGGCGCTGACAATGATTCATCCTCCCATGACCCGACCGATCGATCCTGCCTCGAGTGTTCACACTGCGGTGACCGCGAGCCGCAGGCGGTTTGCAGGACAGCGTGTGGCGATGGTTACTTTTTCGCCTTACCCGTTCGATCCTAGACCACGTCGCGCTGTGGATGCACTTGTAGGTGAAGGTGCGACCGTAGATCTGATTTGCCTCGCAAGTGAGAATGCTGCTAGGCGCGAGACCCTGAATGGCATCGAAGTTTTTCGTATTCCACTTCAACATCCCCGGCGCGGGAAGTTCGAATACGCGTGCCGATATGCCGCCTTCATTCTGAGCTTCATCGGTGATCTTTGCACTGCGCTCATTAGGCCGCCGCTATGATTTGGTCTACGTGCACAATATGCCCGATATACTTGTGCTGAGTTCGTTGATACCCAAGGCATTGGGAGCAAAGGTCGTCCTCGATTTGCACGATCCGATGCCCGAACTCATGATGACGATCTTTCGCGCTCCCCAGAGTAATAAAAGCGTTCAGTTGTTGAAGCGTCTTGAGAAATGGAGCATCGCCCGGGCGGATTTGGCGATCACGGTCAATCTCGCGTGCAAACGAATCTTTTCCTCTCGCAGCTGTCCGCCGGAGAAGATTGCAGTTGTCATGAATTCTCCGGATGGCCAGATTTTTCCGTCTCCGTGTGACACGGTCAGAGACTTTTACAGGAAAAATTGGCATATAAACCCTACGTAATCATGTATCACGGATCGCTCGTTGAACGAAACGGGTTGGACGTCGCCATCGACGCGTTATCGCGAGTTCGGGAGACTATCCCTACTGTGGAACTGCGCATTTTCGGCGCAAATACGCCATTCCTTGAGCGCATGCTGGAGGCGGCCCGGGATAGGAACTTGCATGAATCGGTTCGTTATTTTGGACCAAGGCAGCTGGAGGATCTCGTAACGGAAATCGAAAACTGCGATCTGGGTGTCATACCCAACCATCGGAATGCATTTACAGAGATCAATACTCCCACTCGCATTTTCGAGTATCTGGCTTTGGGGAAGCCAGTCATCGCACCATCTACGCCAGGGATACAAGACTACTTCGACAAAGATTCACTTCTATTTTTCGAGCCTGGGAAGCCCGGCGACCTGGCACAGCAAATTGAGTACGCAATCTCCCACCCCCGAGAAGTTGAGGAGATTGTGCGAAGAGGACAGCAGGTTTTCCTGGAGCATACTTGGGACTGTGAGAGGGAGACGCTGCTCGATCGCGTGAGTGGAATCCTCAATGGACAACAGGATATCTCGGGAAGGCACACACCAAGTGGGACACTGCCTGCTTAAAATCGCGGGTTCGATTTTTTTGCCGTAAGGTATCGACGAAAGCGACTTTACAATTCCAATGAAAAAGATCGCATTGGTAACGGGCGCAGAGGGATTTATTGGGTCTCATATGGCCAAGTTCCTGCGTGCCAAGGGTTGGAGTGTAATCGGATCCTATCTTAAGGACGGCCCTGCTTCCTCTCCGAGGTTGCCGAATCTACATTTCACGCGATGTGATCTGCGGAATGGCCAGCGCGTTACGCAAGTTTTAGCTCAGTATCAGCCGACGCACATATTTCATTTTGGTGCGCAGAGCCTGCCCACCTTGTCCTGGGCGGATCCAGTCGAGACCTTCGAGTCGAATATCATGGGCTCCTTGTACCTGTTCGAGGCAGTGCGTCATTTGAGGCGGCCTCCCGTAGTCGTTTCGGCTTGCTCGAGTGCAGAATACGGATACGTTCCAGCATCAGCCATTCCGGTCACTGAAGAGCAGCCGCTTCGGCCGTTGCATCCCTACGGCATCAGCAAAGTTTGCCTAGACCTGCTGGCGCGGGAATATTTCCTGGATTACAACATTCCGGCCGTTAATGTGCGGCTCTTCAACACCACGGGCTCAGGCAAGACGAACGATGCGCCCTCGGATTTCGTGCGGCAGTTGGTTCGCATCAAGAAGGGTTTGCAACCAGCCGGTGATTGAAGTTGGAAACCTGAAGCCGCGCCGAGCGTTTCTCGACGTGAACGACGCGGTGCGGGGGTTTTATCTCGTCGCGATGAATGGGAAACGAGGCGAGGCTTACAATTTGTGTGCGACGCGGACATATGAGATTCATGAAGTTTTGCGAACGGCGATCCGGTTATCCGGCGTGAAAGCAGAGATTCGGCCCGTTCCGCGCCTCATGCGCCCATCTGACGAAAGAATTATCTTCGGCAGCACACGCAAAATCCGTAAAGATACAGGTTGGAGACCGTTGAATTCGCTCGAGCAAACTCTGAGCTCTATGTTGGAATATTGGAACGGAGTCGAGTGATCTCTGGAAGAGCCTGGCACGATGGCTTCCACGAATTTGAAGTGAATCGCGTACTCCCAGTGAACCGCAAAGCCCAGATTCCATCACGATTGAATGTTGCTCAAGAAGACCTACCCGCCGTTCTGCTCGTCGGAGGGATGGGGACACGCCTGCAACCAATATTGCCATCTACGCCCAAACCGCTGGCTCCAGTTGGAAATGTGCCTTTTCTTCAGCTGCTCGTGCTGCAACTTCGATCGCAGGGAATCCGCCGCATGGTGATGTGTACCGGGCATCTCGCCGACCAGATCGAAGCAGTATTTGGCGACGGTCATAAGTGGGACGTTGCGATTGATTATTCGAAGGAACCGCACCCGCTCGGAACGGCAGGTGCCGTGAAATTCGCGGAGCGCTATCTCCAGCAGGTTTCCGACTTCCTGGTCGTTAATGGCGACTCATTTATGGAACTCGATTTCCATCAGTTCATTCGCTTTCACCGGGAGCACGGCGGATTGATCAGTATGGCGGTATGCAGAGTTCCGGATGCGGCGCGATACGGAACCGTTCAGCTTGACACGCATCATCGAGTCGTTGGCTTCAGTGAAAAGACGGGGACCCAGGTTCCTGGCACCGTAAATGGGGGCGTGTACGTGTTTAATCGGGCCATACTGGAGCATATTCCTCAGGGACCGGCCAGCTTCGAAAAGGACGTATTTCCGCGCTTGCTCGAACGTGGCGCGTATGCCCTCGAGCAGCACGGAATGTTCATCGACATCGGGACACCCGAAGATTACGCGCGCGCTCAAGCACTCTCTCGTAGCCTCTATCAGGCAGCTCTCTCCGAATCGCAAATTAGGCCCCACGATCGTCGGCCCTGCTAGCCCGATTCGGGACGGCTATTCGATCTGGAGGATGTGCCGAATGCACTGTCGCATTGACCCGCTGCCCGGCAGGAAGCCTAAGAATACACGTGAATGCCTGTCTGTGCGTACCCTCGAACGAAACTTTACGGATTCAAGGGTGCCACATTTTAGTAGGCCACATCAGTTCAGCAACTTCGGGAAAGGCGATGTTTAATGACTAGAGCTGTTTTTTTGGATCGTGACGGCGTCATCAATCGAAACCCCCCAGAAGGCAGCTACGTGACCAGCTGGGAAGACTTTCATATTCTTCCAGGCGTGGTCGAAGGCATTGCTCTGCTAAACCGCGCCGGTTTTTCCGTTATCGTTGTTACCAACCAGCGCTGTATCGCGAAAGGGCTTATGTCTGTGGCTGAGCTCGAGACGATGCATGAGCGAATGACCGACCTGCTCGCGCGGGCGGGGGCTACCGTCGATGCAACTTTTTACTGTCCCCACGAAATGGAGACTTCCTGTGAATGTCGTAAACCCGCGCCAGGCATGCTGCTAAACGCAGCTCGCTTGCGCGGCATTGAGCTACCTGCATCGTGGATGGTTGGCGATTCCGATGTCGATGTAGAGGCTGGAAGAAACGCCGGATGCAAAACGGCGCGACTGTCGGCGATCAATGAGACTCTCGACAAAGCAGGACGCTGTTCTGCCACGCCGAATCATGCTGATATTGTTGCGCCATCGCTTCTCGATGCTATTCGCCAGATATTGCATCGGGAGGGAGTCGAAATCGACGCGTTATCGACAGCCCCGCGGCTACATAGATCCGCTGCGCAAGCCTAGTTATTCCACATGAAGAAAAGGAAACGAAGCACATGATAACGACCCGCACTCCGCTCCGCATTTCTTTCTTTGGCGGCGGCACCGACTATCCTATTTGGTACCGTCAATTCGGCGGTTCTGTACTGTCCACCGCGATCGATAAATGCTGCTACATTACTTGTCGACGCTTACCACCGTTTTTCGAATACCATAGCCGTATTTCGTATTCGAGAATTGAAAACGTCAACGAAAACGGTGCGATCGAACACCCGTCCGTCCGTGGGTGTTTACAGTATCTAGGAGTCGAGGAGGGAGTTGAAGTTCACCACATCGCTGATCTGCCCGCTCGGACTGGATTGGGTACAAGCTCGGCGTTCACGGTCGGTCTTTTGCAGGGTCTGTACGCGCTCAGAGGCCAGATGCGCAATAAACATGAACTCGCTTCCGATGCAATCCATGTTGAGCAGGAAGTGATTCGAGAGGCGGTTGGGTCACAAGACCAGATTAGCGCTGCATATGGGGGATTCAATCGCATCAACTTCAATACTGACGGCAGTTTCGAGGTCATACCGGTCATTACTTCACCAGACAGATTGGCTGCACTCCAGCAACACTGTGCGCTCTACTTCACCGGATTTTCACGAATGGCTTCCGAAATTGCCCAAGAACAGATAAGAATGACTCCACACAGGAAGCATGAGCTTGAAGCGATGTTTCAGATGGTTAATGAAGCCGAGGCCATCGTCACGAATCCGAATCGTTCGTTAGATGAATTTGGCCATTTGCTGCACGAATGCTGGCAGGTGAAGAGAACGCTGACCAAGACAATCACGAACACCAAGCTCGATGATATTTATGAGGCAGGACGCAGCGCCGGCGCGCTTGGGGGCAAACTGCTCGGAGCGGGCGGCGGCGGTTTCATGTTGTTCTTCGTCCCGCCTGACCGCCGGGAAGCCTTGCGGATGCGGCTGAAGAACCTCCTGTGCGTCCCGATAAAGTTCTCCAATCGAGGCAGCCATGTCGTCGTACACGAACCAGAAGAGCTGTACGACAAGTCGCTTACCACTGAGCGGTCCGAGGTGTACGCCCAGCAGCTACGCCGCGGAGCTAATTAACACGGTGAAGATTTGAATCGCAGGGCTTCGTTTAGAGTTCCGCCCGAATAGCCTGGCACGGCAGCTCATCCAGCTTGTGCCCTGGTTGGCAGAGCCGATCAAAATGGATCTGAGGACGGCCCCGAGCGAAACGAGGGTGGGCGGCACGTGCGGGGGAGCATAGAGGAGATAAATGCGGAGCCAGATGCAGATATTTCAGAAGCTCATCAAATTCGCGCGATATTCCCCTCGCGAAAAAATGCACAGCGTCCGCTACCGTTTGGAAGTAAGGGATTGGTATTGGAAAATCCATCGTCCGGGGAACGACAGGACAGCTTATGTTATTGGACTGTTTGGCAACGGACGTACATATATCAATGAATTGATGGTGCAGAACATTGGCGAAAGGGCGAAATATCTTAGGCAAGAGCTCCGCTTCCATCCATATCCAACATCTCTGATCTACACCAACCACGCCACAATCAGGCATGCTGGTCGCCTTATGGTGCTGCCAGCGGTAACGGGCCGTATATTGGAATCGGTCAGATCGGGATTTGCCGATTTGATTTTTGTCTATCGTCACCCCCTCGATTCGTTGCTGACAAATTGGGTCTGGTGGCGGATATATCTTCGCGACAACATCATGGTTCCTAGCATTTCGCAGGTTTATAAGAACACGGACGAGCTATGCGCTGATTTGGAGCAGAATTTTCTTGAATTCAAAGCCTTTGCTGAAGGCGGGCCTGATTTTTGGGCGGGCATACCAGGCCCGCGGTTTTTATCTTTCCCGGAATTTGTTGAGGAAATTGAGCTTTATCTGCAGTCCGACGCGCTCTCGTTGCGGCTTGAGGACTTCATGAATGATCCGTTGAAGGAGTTTTCTAAGATCGCTCGAGTCATGTCGGTTGATCTTGATTTGAGCCGTGTCCGTGTAGCCCCTCCGAGAAGCAAGCCTTATGGCTATTTGGCTGTTAAAGAAAAAGTTCCTCGATTCAGAGACTTCATCGATGGGCTCGATGCGGAGACAAAAAGACGGATTGAGAAAATCGGCTATGAAATGTGAGGGTTGAGTTGAGTATATTTTGGATTACTTCTGCAGATCATTCACCGAGCGCCGCGCCGATATACTACTCTGGCGTTTGGTGCAGGGAGTGCCTGCTTATTTGTCCTTAGCAACAGTTCCCATTAAAGACATCGCTCGGAGTTATGACTCAGAGTTGGCCCGGGCGGAACGAACGATATACCAGCCACGAGGCGCTTGAGGGCGAATTCAGCATGGCCACGACCACAATAACTGAGAATAATATGGATCAACGGCATTTCCTTCCGCCTTATGTTCTAGTCACCCCTGCTCGAAACGAAGAGGCGTTCATCGAGAAGACGATCGAGACGGTAATTCGTCAGACAGTCCTACCCGCAAAATGGGTGATCGTGAACGACGGATCGACGGACGCAACGGGAAGCATTGTGGGAAAATATGCCGCGAGCCATAACTGGGTGGAATTGGTGAATCTTCCGGTACGCAACGATCGAAATTTTGCCGCGAAGGTGTATGCGTTCAATGCTGGCCAGGAGAGACTGAAAGAACGTTCAATACGAAATCATTGGCAATTTAGATGCAGACGTCGCCTTGGATGAAGATCATTTTGAATTTCTCTTGAATAAATTCAGAGAAGACTCTCATCTGGGGGTCGCGGGAACAGTTTTCAGAGAGGAAGGCGGCTACAGTTCGGAAACCAATAGCTTTGAAGGACAGAACCACGTTTCCGGCCAGTGCCAGATGTTCCGGCGTCAGTGCTTCGAGGAAATTGGCGGGTATTTCGCAAATAAGGCCGGGGGCATCGATTGGATCGCAGTCACCACTGCCCGGATGATGGGCTGGAAAACACGATCGTTTCGAGAGAAGTCGTTTTTCCACTTCAGGCATCTGGGCACGGCCGAGCGCGGTGTATTGGCCTCGTCATTTTCGTATGGTGAGAAGGATTACTACCTTGGTGGTCATCCGATCTGGGAGTTATTCCGAGTCACTTATCGAATATCCCAGCGCCCCTACCTACTGGATGGACTTGCGCTAGGTTCAGGCTATGGGTGGGCAATGTTGCGAAGAGTTAAGAGGCCCATTTCGAAGGAGCTCATGGCGTTCCACCGCAGAGAACAGATGCGAAAGCTAACAGCCATTCTGAAATCTCTCCTAACGTTCAAATCCATTGATAAGTTCAAAGTCCTTCCTGAATAGGCATCCTATTGATCCTTGGCCAAGTTTCGGCATCTTGAACGAAACTCAAATTGCGAAAGTTGAAGCAGCCGTCGTCCGCTTTACGAAGTGGCTCGACCACTACGGCGAGATATCGTACGATCACCAGAGCTTCTTCGCGAGCGATTTAGCACGCGGTGCTAAGTCTTTGTATTACAAGAAGCCACTCCTGGGAACACTGGCGGTTTTCCCCATGATCTTCTGCGAGGCTTTTGTACCCTCGGCCCGCAGACTCTTTTGGAAACCACAGAGATTCCCCATTGCGGACGCGCACTATGCCATGGGCTTCGCGTTCCTCTCGCGCGCACTCGGACAGAGGCGGTACTATGAACGAGCAGTACATTTTCTTGAGGTTCTCAAAGAAACGCGGTCTCGGGGCTACGATCACTACTGTTGGGGCTATCCGTTCAACTGGGAAACCAGACGTGGAACGATGTGGCAAGGAACTCCTCTCATAACCACGGTCCCCTATGTATACGAGGCCTTTAGAGAGGTTTACCTGATTGATGGAGACCAAAAGTGGCGGGAAATCATGCAGTCGATCGCGCGGCATGCCGTCGAGGACTATCACGATTTCGAAACCTCGCCAAACGCTTCTACCTGCACCTATAAACCTGGGCCTGAAAACTCGAGTGGCGTCATAAACGCGAGCGCCTATCGAGCATTTCTCCTGACAACAGCAGCAGTGGATTTTTCCGAGGATCATTACCGAAAGGTCGCCGAGAGAAACCTGAATTTTGTTCTAGAATCTCAAAATTCAGACGGCTCCTGGGCATACTCGACGGATGAAGATAGACTTTTTGTCGATCACTTTCATACATGCTTTGTCCTCAAAGCGCTCGCAAAGATCGAGGCCATTACTAAGAATCCGGGGTGCACCAAAGCGATTGAGCGCGGGGTCGATTACTACGTCAGAAATCTGTTTGATGAAGAAGGGTTGCCCAAGCCCTTCTCGCGTAGGCCTCGAATGACCGTATATCGACGGGAGCTGTATGATTATGCGGAGTGCATTAATGTAGGAGTCCTACTGGAGGGTCGGTTTCCCGCACTCGACGAGATTTTATCGCGGGTCATCAATCTGGACGGATGGCAAAAGTCGGATGGCTCTTTCCGAAGCCGTCAGCTTCTGCTTGGTTGGGACAATACTCCGATGCATCGCTGGGCTCAGTCGCAATTGTTTCGAAGCCTTTGCTTTCTGCTCTATCGAAGCACTCAAAACCCCGAACTTAAATCCATAGGACGGAACTAGGCAATCACATGTGTGGCATTTGCGGACAATACAACTTTAGAAGTCAGGCTCCGGTACTCCGTCAGGATGTAGAGAGGATGACCCGGAGCATCATCCATCGCGGACCGGATGACGAAGGTTACTATGTCGCAGGACCGCTCGGATTCGGTTTTCGCAGGCTCTCGATCATCGATCTTGCGGGCGGGCATCAGCCCATGTCGGATCAGGAAGAATCCGTCTGGGTGATTTTCAATGGTGAAATCTATAATTTCCCAGAACTCAAGCGAGAACTGGAAGGGTTTGGGCATGTATTCCGAACCAAGTGCGACACGGAAGTCATTATCCACGGGTATAAGCAGTGGGGCGACGAGGTGCTGAATCACCTGAATGGGATGTTCGGATTGGCGATCTGGGATGTGCGCAAGCAGCGACTCGTCATCGCTCGGGATCCGTTCGGGATCAAGCTGATTTATTACAAGATCGACAAAGACCGCGTCTGCTTCGGTTCAGAAATTCGCGCTGTCGTTGCGGCGACAAACGAAAAGGCTGAAGTTGATCCGGTTTCGTTGAATCTCTTCCTCCGATATCGCTACACACCGTCACCTTATACGATCTTCAGTGGCGTTCGAAAGCTCGCCCCGGGAACCATGCTGGTATTTGAAAAGGGAAGCTATAGCTTGCGGCGTTGGTATCAACTATAAGCCGACACCATTCTCACCGACTGAAGTCCGTGAGTGAAGCCAAGGAAGAGTTGCTTGAACTCTACAAGCAATCCGTGAAAAGGCAACTGCTCAGCGATGTGCCGCTTGGACTGTTGCTCAGCGGTGGTGTCGATTCCGGGCTGTTGCTTGCCCTCATGAATCTGTACGGGAAATCGTGGCACACCTATACCGTTGGATACGGTTCAAGCTTCGCTGATGACGAGTTGAAAGACGCGGCCGAGACCGCCTCGCATATTTTCTTCGAAGCACACATCCGTGATCCTCGACAGGAAGACCTTTGAGGAAGCTCTTCCCCATATCGTTTCATGCTTGGAAGAACCCATTGCGTCGTCATCGATTGTCCCCATGTATTTTGTCTGTAAACGGGCCCGGGAGGATGTCAAGGTTGCACTCGTCGGCCAGGGCCCGGATGAGTTGTTCGGTGGCTATCGTCGTCATATTGGGGTGCGCTATGGCGCGTATTGGGGAGGGTTGCCGAGGTCGGTGCGCACGGCTGTTGGCTCGGTCATAACCGCGCTGCCGCGAAATGAGACGCTGAAAAGAGGTGTTCACTCGCTGGACGTTCCTGAGCGGATGAGACGGTATCAGCACGTTTTATCGCTTCTGCCGGGCAGTGAGATCGATGGACTCTTTCAGGACGGAATTCTTCCCCCGGAGACAGGCGATAAAATCCTCGAGTGCTGGCAGGATCTGCCTGCCCTCATGGAGGAGACCGACGAACTCGGGGGCTTTCAGTTCCTGGAGCTGCGATCTACCCTTCCTGACGAGCTCCTCATGTACGCAGATAAGCTCTCGATGGCTCACGGTCTCGAAGTCAGAGTGCCTTTTCTGGATAAAGAAATCGTCGAATATGCCGAACGGTTACCTTCGAATTTGAAAGTCCGGAACGGGTCAGGAAAATGGCTGCATCGCCAGGTGTGCCAAGCGCTACTTCCCGCGGCAATCCTGAAAACGAAAAAAAAGGGGATTTGGTGTGAATGTTGTTGACGATTGGTTCCGCGGCACAGCTCGACGGAAAATGGAAGAAATTCTACTGGACAGAGAAAGCCAAATATATAACTACCTGCGCCCGTCCGCAGTAAAGCAAATCTTCGAGGAACATCGCTCCGGTCAAAACGACAATCATAAAATCCTTTTTAGCCTCGTCGTTTTTGAGGAATGGCTTCGGGCGCACGAGGAACCCGTAGCGGCGTTGAGCTAGGAGCCCTCGCGATGATAGGCGTAATTGCAGATCCTGCGGAACACGATGTTGTCCGCGAGTTCTTCGAGCTGTTCAAAACTCCGTGGGAGTTTTATCGCAGGGATCGGCAGTACGACGTTGTGCTCTGTGCCGGAGATGGCCAGTTCGACGGAACCGCGAAGCTCGTCCTCTTTTATGCCGGCAGAAGGATGCATTTTGACGATGAACAGAAGATCCAAACTGGCCGCCAACGGAGGCATACCTGCGTCCTCTCGTATCGAGGGAAATCGAATCCCAATCTATGGGGACACCATCACGTTTCCCGAAGAAGGGAACGGCCTCCTGACGGATGAAGACTCCCAGGAGTGCGTGGCATATCTAGACGAGTCAGGAGACAGAGTGCTGGCGCGGATCGGCTATGACCTGTTCAGTGAGGTTCGCACGCTGCTGACGGTGGGTCAGCCGCCCGCCAACGCCAATATGCCGGCACTGGAGCTGCACATCGCATTCCTGAGGGACTTAATCACCGGGTGCGGAGTTCCATTGGTTGAGATTCCACCGGTTCCGGACGGTTATCGATTCATAGCTTGCCTGACCCACGATGTTGACCATCCTTCGATCCGCCGACACAAATGGGATCACACGATGTTCGGCTTTCTGTATCGTGCCATCTTCGGTTCTTTGCGAAACCTCATTCGCGGACGAATGTCCGTCCAAGATCTGCTCACGAATCTGGGCGGCGGCTTTGAAGCTACCGTTTGTTCACCTGGGCCTTGCGAAAGACTTCTGGCGCGAATTCGATGATCGTTACCTGGAATTGGAAAAGGGCCTTCGCTCAACCTTTTTCGTGATTCCTTTCAGGAATCAACCCGGAAGAACTCTCATGGTCCGGCACCTACGCTTCGCGCTGCTCGCTATGGGGCTCAAGATATTGCCGATTCGATCCGGAAGCTGACCACTGCAGGTTGCGAAGTCGGGCTGCACGGGATTGATGCATGGCTCGACAGCTCCAGAGGGCGCGAGGAACTAGAAGAGATTCGACGCCTAACGGGAGTCTCCGAAATCGGTGTGCGGATGCACTGGCTCTACTATGACCAACAATCGCCCTCGGCCCTGGAGACGGCTGGCGCGGCCTACGACTCAACGATTGGCTACAACGAGACGGTGGGATATCGCGCGGGCACAACGCAAGTATACAAGCCGCTCGATGTGAGTCGGCTGCTCGAATTGCCGCTACATGTGATGGACACGGCTTTGTTCTACCCGAGCTATCTCGGGCTATCTCCACAGGAGGCGAGGGCACTCCTTGGCCGAATGGTGGACAATGCGGTCCACTTTGGAGGCTGCCTGACGATCAACTGGCATGATCGCAGCCTGGCCCCGGAGAGGTTGTGGGGCGAGATGCTATCGTGACTTGATTCAGGAGCTGAAAAGTCGAGGCGCGTGGTTCTCAACGGCCGGGCAGGCGATCTCCTGGTTTCGAAAGCGCCGATCAGCAGTGTTCGAAACGGATTCTGATTGAGCCGGGCGCTGTGCGTGCCAAGGTCGCGGTTGAGCGAGGCGATGATCTTCCTGGTTTGCGATTGCGAATCCATAAGGGGCGGAAGACAAGTGCGATCGGAGCTCACTCCTCTGAAGATTACGTCGACATGGCTGTCGACGAAATGGATTGACACCACTGTTACCTCTGAGGCCAAGCGATGAATACCCTCGGGACCGGTATCGCAGACCACGAACGCGGATCGAAGCCACGCCATTTATCAATCACTGGAAAGCACGATTTCTTCATAATCTCCGCGGACGATCCGACCCTCTTAACTGGACCCTCGCGTTTCATTGGGGGGGCCCGCGCCGTGCGTAGTTTGGTGATTCGCGGGCAGCGGCACGGGGATTGATACGATGCCTCCTTCTTTAGCGCTGATTCTCTGGCTTATCCTTCTTTTGGTGCTTGCTGCTTTTCGATCCCGCCAAGGACTCGCGCACCTCGCTAGCTCTGTGGGTGCCTTTGATCTGGATGTTCATCGTCGGATCTCGCCTGCCTTCGCAATGGCTCGGCGTGCCAGGTGAGTGTCGCAGGCCCAGGCGGCTTGAGGAAGGGAATCCACTGGACCGCACTATCTATTTCATTTTGATCCTGCTGGCGATCGGCATCCTGATTTCGCGATCATTCAAATGGGGCGATTTCTTCGCGCGCAACCTTTTTCTGATGGCATTTCTTGTCTTTTGCTCTGGTGAGCGTCTTTTGGTCCGACTTCCCCTTCGTCTCCTTCAAGCGGTGGTTTCGGGACCTCGGCAACTACCTCGTGATTCTCGTCGCTCTCTCCGATCCTCGTCCGCTCGAAGCTGTCCGTACGTTGCTTCGACGTCTTTGCTACCTGCTGATCCCGCTTTCGCATTTTGCTCGATCAAGTACTACCCCGATATAGGCAGACAGTATACGATCCATGGACAGGTGCTCGCCATGTATGTCGGGAGCTACGACGAGCAAGAACATGCTCGGCGTCGTGTGCCTGCTCAGCGGAATCTTCTTTTTCTGGGATACGGTGACGCGCTGGTCCGATCGTAAGGAACGACGGACGAGACGGATCATCCTGGTGAACATCGCGTTTCATCGCCATGACGCTCTGGCTGCTGAATACTCGCTAACAGCGCGACCTCGCCGCGTTTGCCTGGTGCTTGGCTGCCTGGTAATCGCAGCGGCTCACAGCAGAGTGTTCCGGCGCCATCCCAGCTTTCCTCAAGGTGCTGATTCCGGCGAGCTTCTGTCTGTATTTGATTCTGGCACTCGGTTTCGGGATGAATGCGGGACTTAGCCGAGGCCGTCGGCGAGGACCCAACGCTCACCGACAGAACCAAGATATGGGCATTTCTTCTCAGCATGCACACCAATCCGCTCCTTGGCACCGGCTACGAAAGCTTCTGGCTGGGCCCTCGGCTCCAATGGTTCTGGCAGACGGCTGGCCTCGGAGCATTAAATGAGGCACACAACGGTTACCTCGAGGTCTACCTCAACCTGGGTATCATCGGGCTCTTCCTTCTTTGTGGATTCCTGATCGCCAGCTTACCGGACCATTTGCAGAAGGCTCAGGCCCTTTTCCAGCCTCGCCTCGCTCACTTTGGCTCTGTGGACCATTCATGCTCTTCTACAATGTCACCGAGGCGGGCTTCACGGAGCGGTTTGATGTGGCTCGCGTTCCTGCTGGGAGCCATTGCCGTCCCCGAGTGCGCCGAGGATCGAGTGCGTAGTGTCGCTGCATTCGGCAACGCAGGCGCTGCAGAGCGATTCCTCAGGCCGACAGTTAGACCTGGAAATGACGCTCCACTCGTGAGTTGAGAACGCCGGTTCGCGAGCCTGCCATGATCGACGGGATGACGAACGAAGAATTCAACGCTATGTTCCCGTCCGATAAAAATCCTGCTCCTCGCCGCGAGCTGCAATCAATGGCCGCAAGTTCCACAGTGTCTGTCCCCCTGTCCACAGCGCCGAGTATTTCCGCATTGCCATCGGAGAGCGCCGTCTCAACTCGGCTTGAAGCCAAGACACCGACGATGAATTCGTTGTCCATCCTTGAGCGAACAAGCCAAAGTACCACGAGAAACATGTTTCCGAAATGCTGCGTCCGCCAGAATCTTCGAAGCTGATTCCCCCGCCCACGATCCCTGCGCACATGACGACGAATGAAGAATTGCTGGCTCAGCTCCCCTGCTGAAAAGTCTGCTCCCGTTCTGCCGCAGTCATATTCGGCGGCTGCACACTCCCGCCGGGCCACGCCCATTCCTGAGACGCCGAGCTGTTTCATTGTCTTTTACTCACGACGCCACACTCCGTGAGTTGAATATCGAAACGACGGCCACAGAACCTCCGCCGGAGATCCGGATTTTCGACGAGTGAAATTCCTTCGCCATTCCTCACTGAAACGCATTGCACCAGAGCGGCCTGCAGTCGAGGCTCCAGTCGCAGGCTTTCTGTTAACTCCACTCATTTTTGTCGAGCCGGATGTCCTGCCACTCTCAGCTGAGGGTGCCGCTCCTCCTGGGCTTGAAGTCGATTTCCCGATGGAGAAATCATCTTGCGCTGCCGAGACCGAGACAATGAGTCGGCAGAGGAAACCTCCGACTTGCCGGCCACATTTAAATCTGTAAACCCGGTTCACGAATCGCAAATCTTCCGTGAGGTCGCGAAAAAAGAACTGCACGATTCGCCCCCGTCTGATAACGCCTGCTGCGTTCGGGACGAAGTGGCGGCGCCAGTTGCAGTTGCAAACCCACGGTACGTTGCCCCCATTCTGAGCGCGCCGAGTGCTTCATTGCCGCGACCTGAAGAGTCCGTTCCTGCGCAGCCCCGATTCAAGTCTCCATTGGCAAGAATTCTATCGGGTGCCCACGTTCATCGTGCAGCGGATACACTACTCGCTCAACTCCGCGGAAAAATTGCTCGCTTGTGGATGACATGTCGCACGTTGATTCGTACCGGTTGGCGACCAGCGGCTGTATTTGGCCTCATCGTCCTTGTCCTTCTGGCGACGTGGATAGCATTCGAGCGGGGCGCATTCGATGGGCTGCGCGAAAAGACGAGTTCGAGCACTGGCAATCCGGTCGCCGATGCAACGCTATCTGCACCCGACAACACGGTGAACGTTCCGCAAGCTGAAAAAGCGGACCAGGAAGTGGATCACAGTCCTCGGCAAGGATTGCCTTCCACCGTTAGCGCCAGCGCTACTCCCCCCGAGAAGCCGCAGCGACACGCGCAAGGGGGCCAAGTGACGGAACCTCAACGGTCCAAAACGTTTGTTTGGACTTTGTCTCCACCTGTTGTTGCAAATCGTGCCGTCCAGGGTGGTACCCCAAAGAAGGACAACCCACCCGCGATACAAGATCTACCCGACAAGCCGAACGGTGATTCGCTTCCTGTCGCTGTGGTCGGTTCTTGGGATTCGTTTGCAAAACTCGCTCCACCTCAGTCCGCGCCGCAAATCCCAGAGCAGGGAGATCGTCTCGTGGCTTCTTCCTTGCTCTACCGCGTCGAGCCGATGTATCCACCGGAAGCGGCTCAGAAGCGCATCGAAGGAACTGTCAAGCTGCGTGCCGTCATTGGACGGAATGGGCGAGTGATGGGTCTCGAAGTAGTGAGCGGGCCGCCGCCACTAGTTTCAGCTGCCATGAGTGCGGCTCGCGAGTGGCGCTTCATTCCGGCCCTCCTCAACGGAGAGCCTGTCGAAAGCGAAACGGATATTGACATTGAGTTCCAGCTATCGCACGAGGCGGCCCGGACAATGAAATGCGGCGAGCCGATCATGAATCTCCCTATTTTGATTGGGGAAGCGCTTTCTAATGCCATTGCGCTCCCAATGAAATTGCAGCCTAAAGAAATGAAATCCTTCGTGGATTCGACGCTTAATTGGGCTCCCGAATTAGAGGTTAAGCCATGCGATCGATGCTTAGACGCCTATGGCATCAGCGGTCCGGTCAGGATTTTCTCGTTAGAAGCGGGAATTCAATGGCGGTAATCACGCGACCGGTCGAGCAAGCACAGAAATTATCTCACGGTGTAACACAACTTCAATCTCCGCCAGTAACTATTCGGAGCACTCTTGCAAGAGATGCAAATAAAGTTGTCGGCCTGGGCATCTCTTGCGACTGAACGCGATCTATCTTTGATTGCGTCGCACTCTGATCATTAGAAGAGAGGCAGGTGACCTTTGGAGGTTTGCGGCAAGGAAATCCTAATCGATGGAAGGCTGATCCGAATCGCTTCCCTTGATGGAGAAGGGTACCAATTTCTGGAGGACCCGGAGGCAGCGCTCGGATCCCTCCGAAGTTCTGGAGCCCGAATTGACCTGTTTACGTTCATCACGAGACTGTCTGATACCTCGACGAAATTTAACTACCCAATGGAATGGGACAACATGGCCGCCCTTCGCATTTCGACCTTTGATGACTGGATGACGAAGCAAATCGACTTAAGGTCAGGAATAAGGTTCGAAAAGCCACGAAAAACGGGGTCGTCGTCCGGGAGGTGCCCTTCGACGATGCTCTCGTTCGGGGGATACACGCCATCTACAACGAGTCCCCGATCCGTCAGGGGAAGCCGTTCTGGCACTACGGGAAAGACCTTGAGGCCGTGCGAAGAATGAACGCGACCTTCCTGGATCGAAGCATCTTCATCGGTGCCTTTTTCGGAGGAAACCTGATCGGCTTCGTGAAGCTCGTGAGCGACGAAAATCGAAGTCAGGCGGGTCTGATGCAGATTGTTTCTATGATTCGGCACCGGGACAAGGCTCCGACAAATGCACTGATCGCCCAAGCCGTTCGCTCCTGCGCCGAGCGAGGGATCTCATACCTCTGGTACGCGAACATGTCTTACGGGAAAAAGCAGGCCGACGCTCTGGCCGACTTCAAGCGACACAACGGATTTCAGAAAATTGAGCTGCCCAGATACTATGTTCCGCTAACCGTTGCGGGCCGGATGGCTTTCCGCCTGGGCCTCCATCACCGCGTTGTTGATTGGATTCCTGAGCCGGTGGCTGCCTCATACCGCAGAATCCGTACTTTCTGGTATGCAAAAAGATTCCCAGGCCCAAAGAACGCCTAGCAGGAAGCCCGGCGGAACTCCCAGCCACGAACATGGAAGCCGTTCGACCGGCCAAGCTTCAGGCACACATTATGCGAGTTCAGAACCGTTGGCAGACACTTATAATTTGTTGCGAATAAGGTTATGCTTAGAAAATGCGCGGATGCTTTTTATCCGCATCACGTCCAAACATATCTTGGCGTCACGGCAATCGTTTAAGTTCGGACACTAACAAACCACCTATGCCAGGAATTGTGGGTTTTATTAGCCGGATGCCGCGCGAGCGGGCGGAACAAGAGCTTCTCCAGATGGTCGAGGCTCTGCGTCACGAGGACTTCTACGTGACAGGGCACATGGGCGGAGGAGTCGCTGGGGGTGTACGTCGGCTGGGTCGCGCGAAAGGACTCCTTCTCCGACGGAATGCCCCTGCGAAACGAACGGGGAGACGTGGTGCTCGTCTTTTCCGGCGAGGAGTTTCCGGAACCGGGGACGGCCCAGCGCCTAAAGGAGCGCGGGCACGAGCTCGACGTGGCCGGGCCTTCCTATCTGGCTCACCTCTACGAGGAAGACCCGTCATTTCCGGCGGGATTGAATGGCAGATTTCACGGGCTCCTGACGGACCGGAGCCGCGGAACTGCGATGCTTTTCAACGACCGGTACGGGATGCACCGGATCTACTACCACGAGTCAAAGGACGCGTTCTATTTCGCTGCCGAAGCCAAGGCGATTCTTGCCGTGCGTCCTGAACTAAGGAGGATGGACCCGCGGGGGGTTGGAGAGTTCATCGCCTGTGGCTGCGTCCTGGAGAACCGGACGCTTTTCGAGGGCATCCACGCGCTGCCGCCAGCTTCGGCGTGGGTCTTTCGGAACGGCTCACTCGAGCGGAAAAGCAGCTATTTCCATCCGCAGGAGTGGGAAGACCAGGAAACGCTCGATCCGGAATCCTATTACCGGGAACTCCGGGAGGTTTTCACGCGAAACCTCCCGCGGTATTTCAACGGCCATGAGCGGATCGCAATGTCATTGACGGGTGGATTGGACACCCGAATGATCATGGCCTGGCAGAAGTCCCAACCAGGATCCCTTCCCTGTTATACCTTCGGAGGAATGTTTCGCGATTGTCAGGACGTCACCTTGGCGCGACGCGTGGCCCGCATGTGCGGGCAGTCCCACCAAGTAATAAAGGTGGGAGAAGAATTCCTCTCGCGATTTTCGCACTACGCCGAGCGTGCGGTGTACCTCACCGACGGATGCGTGGATGTGAGCCGTGCCCCCGACCTCTATTTAAACGAGAGGGCGCGCGAAATTGCGCCGGTCAGAATGACGGGAAACTATGGGGGAGAAGTCCTCCGCCGGGTCGGACGTTCAAAGCCCGTGGAGCCCCTACCAGGGTTGTTCCAGCCCGAGTTTCTCTCCTACGTCCACCAAGCGGGAGAGACGCTACGCAGGGCTCGTTCGCGGCCACCCGGCTTTCCTTTGCCGTTTTCAAGCAGGCTCCGTGGCATCATTACGGGGTGCTCGCGCTGGAGCAGACGCAGCTCTCTCTGCGGTCTCCATTCCTCGACAACGATTTGGTTCGAACCGTATTTCGAGCGCCCGAATCTGCCCTCGCCAGCAACGAGGACTCCCTGCGGTTGATTGCTGACGGCAAAGAGGAACTCCTGCGGATTCCGACCGACCGTGGCTTGGCAGGAGAACGGGGACGCTTTTCGAGTGCGGCCCACCGGGGTTTCCTCGAATTCCTGTTTAAAGCGGAGTATGCATATGACATGGGAATGCCCCAGTGGGTGGCCCGGATAGACCATGTCTTTTCCGCTTTCCACCTCGAACGTCTTTTCCTCGGGAGACACAAGGTCTTCCATTTCCGGATCTGGTACCGGGATGCACTCGCTGGATATGTTCGGGAAATGCTGCTCGACCCGCGCAGCTCTTAGCAGGCCATATATTGAACGAAAGCGGCTCGAGGACGTGGTTCGGGGTCACCTGAAGGGCGATCGGAACTACACCACCGAGATCCACAAGGTGCTGACCCTTGAACTTGTCCACCGCCTCTTTTTGGACTCCGAATGACATGGAATCGTTGCATCCAATGAACGCCACAGTCATTTGCCGCAGGCCTGCGGCAATCTCGGCGCGCCTGCGGAGGAAGTGTGCATGAATACTAAAGTCAACTCCCCACGTGTCAAAGACTCCCTTTGTAGGTTACTCCGACGAGTTGGCGTTTATGAGCGCACGAAGGCTTCATGGATTTACGATTTCTACTGGAGGTTAGCTGACAGGCGAATTATCGATGATAGGCGTAGGGAAATTGATTTCTATCGGGATCTCCTAGACGGATTTCGCGAACGTGACCTGATTTTCGATGTCGGCGCCAACAACGGCTACAAGGCTGATATTTTCTTGAGATTCGGTGCTAAGGTGGTAGCGGTTGAGCCCGACGAAACCAGCCAAGAGATTCTGAAACAGAAATTCCTGAAATATCGGTTGAAAAGGAAGCGCTTGGTCATAGTCTCCAAAGCGATCAGTGATCGAAGCTCGACCGAAACGATGTGGATCGATGCACCAGGAGGTGCGAAGAACACCCTCAGTCAGAAATGGGCCGAGACCTTGAGGGATGATGAGAAACGGTTTGGGCATAGGCTCAGCTTTGGACAATGGAAAGAGGTCGAGACCATTTCGATCGAGCAACTAATCGCCGCGCACGGCTTGCCTTTCTTCGTCAAAATCGACGTCGAAGGGCACGAACTAAGCGTTTTGCGCGGTATGCGCCGGCCAGTACCTTACCTTTCATTCGAGGTCAATCTACCCGAATTCAGACCAGAAGGACTGGAGTGCATCCAGGTGCTGGGACGCCTGGCTCCGGATGGCAAGTTCAACTACACACCTGACTGTCGGCGAGGTCTTGTACTGAAGCATTGGCTTGCAAAAGACGAATTCTCGGATGTACTTGAATCATGCACGGACGAAAGCATAGAGGTCTTTTGGAAGACCCCGGTGCGAAAAGGGTAGTTGATTGGGAGCCAGTCCGGCTCCACTGACGGACTCAGGCTCAAGGGGTGGCTCTGTGGCAATGCAAGATTTAGCAGATTTCTACGATGAAACCTACAAACGGCAAAACTATTTTCGTTATCCGATATGGGTGTACGCCCCCTATGTTTCCAGCTTGATTGAATTTTGCGGCTTAAAAAAAGGAGCTTCTGTTTTGGATGTTGGATGTGGACAAGGCTTCTTCTCCTATTTGTTCAGCAAGCAGGGCATGAAAGTGCATGGCGTAGATGTATCGGAAACAGGCATACGTGCCGCTAAGAATCTATACGGCCGGTTGGGAATCACTTTTTCTGTTGCGGATATCCGAACGTCGACTTTTCCAGAACAATTCGACTGTGTTTTTGCACGCTCATGCTCCTTGTACAACACCGACGCCTTCCCAGCGCAAATGGATGTAACTCGTAATTTCCTAAGGCATCTGAAAAGCAGTGGCACCTTCATCTTCGCGTATAATTCCAATTTCTCTTCCAAGCCAAGTCCAAAATGGCGATATCACTCTCTTGAAGACGTGAAGCAACACTTCAGTAGCTACCACAGTGCGCAGATTTTCTTCTTGAACAAAATTGTGACATTTCTGTTACGGAAGTATTCGTTCAATGCGTTTCTCACACGTATAAACATCCTCTTGAGTAGAGCATCGGGGATGGGTGGAGACCTCATCTGTATTCTTAGAGAACCTCGGCCGCTTAAATAGAAAGGTGACCGTCGGGGTGATCGAGTGCTCAAGGAGAGGCTTCAAACAGAGCGATTCTCCCTGCGGGCTAATCGGTGGCGATTCCTCATGCTGGCGATGCATTGGTCTGGCAATCCAGTCTTGCTTCGAACAACGAGGCTAGAACGACATGGGAGTGGATCACTGAACCACAACCGTCAGATTCGTCGGAGGGGCGGGAAGGGCGGCGTGTCCCCGAGCTCGAGCCCTGCGTGAGCGGATGCGGGTAGGTATAGGGCGTGTAATAGAGCGTCCAAGTATTCGTCGCCGTGCAGACGAAAAGTTCTCCTTGTCCACCGCTACCGCTCTGGTTCCAGCTTCCTTGATCGGTGGCCCAATAAGCCACACCAGGAGAACCAGTAATTCCTATGCCAAAAGCTCCCCCCGGTCCTGCTGTACAAGTAGAAGGACGACTGGCAAGCACACCGCATCCCACACCGCTCACCCCGGTAAACCCCGAGCAACTAGAACCTGAGGCCAAATTGGAATTGAGATAATAGTCTTGATTCTGCGTCACTTGGTTTTCCTGCGACCAAAATCCACTGGATGTATCAGGCGGTGCTTGCCATGAATCTAGCCATTCGTAAATCGGTTCGAGGAACTGATTCGGCCAAGTCCCGGTATAGGTACCTGCGGTGCACCCACCGGATGTTACATCGCACACGGTCGAGAACGAACCTTGCAGCAAATCTCCCTGCCCGCGGCCCATCTGATCGATGCAAGGATAGCCGTTCTGTCCGGATTTATTTCCATTCCAATTGCTAGGGCCAACGACGCCATTTTGGGGAGCGGTGCTGCAATAGCCCCATCCAGCAGGAGGAGAAACTTGGTTATAATTTGACTGAGGTGCGGCAATGTCGATCAGCCCATCGACAAAACTGTAGTAGTAACCTGTTACGCTGTTGCCCCAAATCATTCCCGTACCGCTCGTGAGAAACAGTCCCCGTTGCCCAGGAACGGTTGACGACATCGTGCCGCCATTGGCAAAAGTGTTTTCGTAGACCTCGAAGACTCTACAACCACGCTGCGGAGGATTTTGTACCGCTCCTGTTGCGTGCTCTTGAACCTGTGCACCATTTAACGTGCTAAAACGAACAACGAATCTTCCGCCATTCAAGCAATCGTTGACAAACGGAATACCTGCCCCGGTTCCTGCCGTCCCACCATTGAACACATCATTCTCCATATAAAAAGAACCGGCCGACCCTAAAGAACTTGCCTCATTCCATTGTCCGTTACCTACAGAAGTTGCATCTCCGCCACACGTGCCTTGATAGAATCGCACTCCGTTATCTACCGTTCCAGCTCCAAGAGTTAAAATCGAATGGTCAAAGACTCCGTATACACATCCAAAAACCCCCAGTTCTGTCAAGTGGACTGGCATATTCACATCTAAGTGGTCCAAGCGAACCGCAGCTGAATTGCCTGTAACTTGGATCGCTCCATGATAGTTTGGCTGACTGCTTCCATTGGTCTCAAACGTAAATCCGGTAAGACGAAAACTTTTTCCGGCGGCGGTGGTCACTCCAATTATTGGCTGATAGCCGTCAGCAGTTGCCGGAGTGTTGTCTATGATGATGGTACTATCGGAGGCGACACACGAACCGCCCGGGGTACATGTCCCGGTAATCGTCGTCTGCCCCTGAAGGATTGTTGAATAGACTTGGTTGTATGAAACCGATCCATTTGCGTTCACTGATGCGCTACCGTTGGTGAATGCCGTCGTGGTAGCCCAAGTAACATTGCATGTTGGCACAACAACCGTCGTCCCGTTCTGCCGCGACACTCCCAAGAGCCACTACCACATCGTGCTGCGAGCAGCTTGCCGCATTGATGGTCTGGGCCCGTGCGTCCCGACCAAAAAGAGCGCTTAAAAGAAAGGCGAACAACAGTAACGTCTTTATGATTTTGATCATTGAATATACCGACCTCTCCGGCCTTCAATACCAATATTGGGCGCAAACAACAACGAATTCCACTGTACGGGCGGACAGTGTTAGGACAGTGCCACCTTACCGTTCCCGAGCAGGTCGCATAACCCTCCAATTATCAGCCGCTCAGGGCCTTTCGAGATGTGAGCGTGTCGAGGTTGGTGGTACGGTGAAAACGTCCAAAGTAAACCCGCACTCTCGGCGTATACCCCGCAGGGTCTGGGACAACCTAACTTGAAAAAGGTCTTACACACCCAGACGAAATCACCGAGGAGCCTGTTGCTATGAAACCACTGGTCTCGATTCTGATCCCCGCGTATAACGCCGAAGAGTGGATCGCCGAGTACGCTCCAATCCGCGATTGCCCAGACTTGGCAACGCAAGGAGATCATCGTCGTGGACGATGGTTCCACGGATCGGACGGCCGAAGTGGCGCGGCGATTTGCCTCGAAAGGGGTCGAAGTCGTGTCCACAGCGAACCACGGCCTTTCGGGGGCCGTAAACCATGCCTTCCGGCTTTGCCAAGGTGACTACATCCAGGAGCTGGACTCGGATGATCTTCTGTCGCCGGATAAGATCGAGAGACAGCTTGCGGCGCTGCGGGAAGGTGACAGCAAGCGAATACTTCTTTCCTCGCCGTGGGCCCACTTCTATTATCGGCCTCAGCCGTGCCCGCTTCGTTCGCAACTCCCTATGGCAAGACCTTTCGCCCGTCGAGTGGCTGCTGAGGAAGATGAGCGAAAACCTCCACATGCAAAACGCGACCTGGCTGGTGAGCCGGGAACTGGCCGAGGCCGCAGGGCCTTGGGACGAACGTCTTCACTACGATCAAGACGGCGAATATTTTGCCCGCGTGCTCGCGAGCATCCGAAGGTACGCGGTTCGTACCCGAAGGCAGAATCTTCTACAGGGTCAGTCGGCTCCGACCGCATCAGCTACATTGGCTAACGTCGAACAAGAAGAAAAACTCCCTGCTTCTTTCGATGATGCTGCACATTCAGTACCTCCGCTCGCTTGAAGATAGTGAACGTGTCCGAAAGGCTTGTTTGGTCTATATGCAGAATTGGTACGACGTTTCTATCCGGACCGACCGGATATTGTCTGCAGAGTTGCAGGAACTGGCCGCAGAACTTCAGGGTCGCCTGGAGGAACCACGCTTGCGATGGAAATATGCCTGGATGAAACCGGTGTTTGGGTGGAAAGCTGCGAAATGGGCCCAGAGTGTGCTTCCGGAAACAAAGATGTCATTGTTAAGACATTGGGACAAAGCAATGTTTAAGCTCGAAACTCGCGAAGCGTCGTCATCGATAAGACCAACTGTGGGTGTCGCTCAAAAGGATTAGGCCCACATTTCCAAGACGATTGCAGCAGTAAAACACTATGTCTTTGCTAAATAGACGATTGCAAGAATCTTCCACTAGTAAAATGAGTGAAGCCTCGTATGCAGCCGAATTTTATAACACTATCCGGGGCGGCTCCCGACGCTCTGCTCAGGCAGTGGTACCAATTGTTCTTCAGCTGGTCCAGCCTAGATCTATCGTCGATGTCGGCTGCGGTGATGGGACTTGGCTCGCTGTATTTCGGGAGTTTGGTGTTAGTGACACGTTTGGCCTTGACGGCGATTATGTCGACCGTCGACTGCTTCAGATCCCGCAAGATCAATTCAGAGCTACAGATCTGTCTTCACCGTTCGGACTTCCTCGCACTTTTGACTTAGCAGTATCCCTTGAGGTCGCCGAGCATCTTCCGCCGCAATCAGCGGTGGGCTTCGTTGATTCCCTTACACAATTGGCGCCTGCGGTGCTCTTCTCGGCGGCGATCCCCTTACAAGGTGGCACTCAGCATTTGAACGAGCAGTGGCCCGACTATTGGGCCGCCCTCTTCAAGGCCCGCGATTACCTGCCCATTGATTGCATTCGTGGAAGGATTTGGGGGAATGAGCAGGTGGAGTACTGGTACGTTCAGAATTTACTGCTCTTCGCCCGCGCCGGCTGCATGCTGGAAAACTCGGACCTGCGCCGAGAGTTCGAGAAAACTAACCTTCGGCAGTTGGCATTAGTCCACCCAAGGAGATTCCTTCAACCATTCCAGTGCGGTGTGCGTGACGCTCTTCGTTTGTTGGCGCAAGCCACTATGGACGCTGCGCGGCAGCGAATTCGACGTGCGCTTCCCAGCGAGCACCATCAGGATAGGGAGGACGAACATGGCAAGTCCAAGCCAACAAGTAGATAAGATCGTGGCTATCTGGAACGAGCACCTGGAGGTTGCCAAGACTCTTCCGAGTCTGGCCTCGGCCGTATCCAGCGCCGTTGACCTCATCTATTCCTCCCTGGCCGCTGGCGGCCAGCTGCTCATCGCGGGGAACGGAGGATCAGCGGCCGATGCGCAGCACATCGCTGCAGAACTTACGGGTCGCTTCTTGCGCGAGCGGCGCCCCTTCCGGGCTCTCGCCTTGCACGCCAACACGTCGAGTCTCACGGCGGTTGGCAACGATTATGGCTACGAGCACGTGTTTGCTCGTGAACTCACCGCCCATGCCCGGCCGGGCGATGTGCTGCTGGCGATCTCCACCAGCGGCAACAGCCCGAATATTCTGCGCGCGATTGAGGCGGCTCGCCAGTGCAAGGTCGCGGTCATTGGCCTGACGGGTGAAACCGGAGGCCAAATGCGAGCGGCGTGCGATCTTTGTTTGTGCGTTCCATCCAAATCGACACCGCGGATGCAGGAGATGCATATCACGATCGGCCACACCATCTGCGAGCTTCTGGAAGAGAGGCTGGCGGGGGCATGAAACAGAATCTTCAAATCCGTGAGGATGATGTGGACCGCCGAAACCCAGCAGGCTTGCCTAATTTGACGGTGTCCGACACGGCCCCTGAGATCGCGGTGGCCCTGCTTACCGGCGGTGGCGACAGGCCCTACGTATTCGGCCTGGCAACGGAGCTCATCTCCAAAGGGAGCAGCTCTGGACCTGATTGGTAGCGATCGATGTGGATTTCCCTGAATTCCACGGCAAGCCCGGAATGAACTTTCTTAATCTGCGAGGCGATCAGCGCCCTGACGTCAGCTTGACAAGAAAAGTGTCTCAGGGTTTCGAAGTACTACGCCAAGCTGATTCGCTATGCCGCGACAGCCAAGCCGAGAATCTTTCACATCCTGTGGAACAACAAGTTCGAGCTGTTCGATCGAACGCTGCTGATGCTTTTCTACAGGCTGCTGGGGAAAAGGATCGTCCTTACAGTGCACAATGTGAATGCAGGCAGGCGGGATTCCAAAGATACGCCCCTCAATCGGCTTACGCTGCGAATCCAATATCGGCTGGCCGACCATATCTTCGTTCATACGGAAAAGATGAAGCTTGAACTCATCGAGGAGTTTGGCGTGCAAGGGCACCGGGTCACTGTCATCCCGTTCGGGATCAACAATGCTGTTCCGAACACGCGTCTCACTCCGAGCGAGGCAAGGCAGCGACTGGGCATCCGAGGATGATAAAAGGACGATTCTGTTTTTCGGCAAATCACACCTTACAAAGGGCTCGAATACCTGATCACCGCATTTCAACAGATTCTGACCCGGCGTGACGATTATCGGTTGATCATCGCCGGCTAGGCCGAAGAACACTGCGAGACGATACTGGAGCACAATCCAGGAAAGCGATCCATGAGGACGTGCAGCAGAGGACGAGTACTGCTCAGGGCGGACTACATTCCAGATGACGAGACCGAGCTCTACTTCAAGGCGGCGGACGTTCTCGTGTCTGCCTTACCGACACATCTACCAGAGCGGCGTCTTGTTTCTGGGATACAGTTTCGGCCTGCCTGTCCTCGCAGCCGATGTGGGTGCCCTCAAGGATGAGATCGTCGAGGGCAAGACGGGGTTTGTATTTAGGTCCGAGGATCCCGTTGACTTGGCAACGACCATCGAGCGGTACTTCGCGAGTGATTTGTTCGCAAACCTACACAGCCGACGGCAGCAGATACGAGACTACGCGTCCAAGCAACACTCCTGGGACATAGTTGGTCAAATGACTATGAATGTGTATGAGGACTTGATTCAACTGCCGTCATCCGGAAAATTGTCGAATAGTGATTCATCGAAAGCTTCTATGCGTGTGAAGACTCCATCGTGAATCCGCCAGTGCCAATCGAGGTCGCGTAGTTTACTTGATTCAACTTTTCGAACTGAACCACCTCAGGGATCCGGAATGCCCACGCAACAACAATTTTCAGACGCGCTGAACACCGATCATCTGCATGCAGACCTGAGGGGACGGTCTGTTCGCGGAGGATTGCACAATCTCACGTCACAGGGCGCCCAATTCCTTATTCAATCAGTCGCAACGGTGGTCCTGGCGAGACTGCTGACCCCCGCCGACTTCGGATTGGTGGCCATGGTCTCCGCCGTTACAGGATTCGGCCAAGCCTTTGCGGATCTCGGCCTGTCTGAGGCCACCATCCAGCGCAAGGAGATCAGCCATGATCAGGTCAGCGCCCTCTTTTGGATAAATGTCGCGATCGGACTGGGACTCATGCTCGTAGCAATGACCCTGGCCCCCGTGTTGGCTCGGTTCTATCGGGACCCGCGGATCGTAAACATCACTCTGCTGATGTCTCTCACGTTCCTCATCGGCGGTTTGAGGGTGCAACCCGATGCCATTCTTAAGCGTCAAATGCGCTTTTCATCCCTAGCCATTCGGGATGTGGCTTCCTACGCTCTCGCGGTCCCTGTTGCTATCACAATGGCTTGGCGAGGAGCTAGCTATTGGGCGTTAGTTGCGCTCCCCCTGATGTTGAGTTTTGCTCAGATGGCTCTTTCGTGGTTGATGGTCAAATGGCGGCCGGGCTTGCCACGTCGCGACGCCGAAGTTGGTTCCATGATCGCCTTTGGCGGCAACGTTGCCGCTTCCTACTTCATAGTCTATCTGAGCCGCAGCGCCGACAACGTTCTGATCGGCCGGCATTTGGGAGCCGGCCCAGTGGGGCTGTATTCGAGGGCCTATAATCTCCTCATGCTACCCGTCCGCCAACTCAGTGCGCCGGCCGGCAGCGTCGCTATCCCCGCCTTCAGTAGAACTCAAGACGATCCGGAGCGCTTTGCACGTTATTATCTTCGCACCGTTAACCTTGTCCTGTGGATCAGTGCTCCCGTTTTCGGATTTCTTTTCGTTGCTGCACAGCCGGTCATTGTCTTGGTGCTTGGAAATCAGTGGAGAGAGGCAGCGCCTGTTTTCCAGATCCTTGCAATCTCCGCGCTGGGGCAACTGCTTCTTGACTCGACCATCTGGTTATTTGTGAGTCGGGGGCAATCGCAGCAGCTTCTCAAACTCTTTTTAGTCATTTCTCCCATCATAGTCGCCAGCTATGCGATCGGCCTGCCTTTCGGTATCAAAGGGGTGGCCCTTTCCGGCTCCCTGGGTCTGCTTGGCATTCTCCCATGGATGCTCAGATTCGCCTTTCGCGGCACGCAATTGACCTTGCAGCGACTTGGACGGGTTCTTTTGTATCCGATTGCACTGAGCCTTGCCGGTGTTTTTGTTGCAGAACTTGCCCTACACTTAATCGGTCCAGAGCGTAAATTTTCGCAGCTCCTAGTTGTCGCCCTGAGCTTTGCAGCGGCTTATTCGCTCTCGGCATTAATGCCTCCCGTACGACAGGAGATCGTGTCCCTTAAGAAATTATCGAGCGAGTTGCGATTGTCCAGCCGAATCGTCTAACTTGCTGCGCAGTGTGAGCCTGGCAGGGAGTCTATAGCTTTGTAACCTCGGAGCGAGAGTGTGTTGAGTGGATTGATACAGCTCTATATTTGTCAAGCAAAGAGCATCGAGTTGTGTAGCATCCCATGCTGTCTTAGTATCGCTTACCCGCGGCCATGGGTGTCTAGTGGAAATCGGCTGGAAGCTACAAACTACCCGGACAGTGTTCTCCTACGTTCTGGATCACTTACTTAGGCTGGCGGGAGATGTGTTGTGAAACACGTAGGGTAGTGGACAGATCCTACGAAATTCAAAGGAAGTGAGAAAAAACATTGGGAAAGAGCGTGCAGATATACGAGAAGTTTCTCGAGGAATATGGCTCGGAGGACGCGGTACGCAAATACACCACGGGGACAGCAGGATTCGGGATCAATTATCTGCTGCGCAACGACTATGCCAAGGTGTATCTAAGCGCCGTAGATTCCTACTTGCAGACCTCGCCACCACGCCCGCTTCGCCTGCTAGAGTTCGGCTGTGGCGCGGGGATGAACATCATCGGCCTAGTTTCGCTTTTGGAGCAGAGGAGAATCCCTGTGGAATGTGCCTACGGGACGGACTTCTCGCCGCGCCTGGTGCAATCAGCAGCGCAGGAGGCAAAGGCGTCTCTGAGCACCTGCTCTTGCAGAAAAAACTGGACTTTCATGTTGCTCGCAATGAACGGCTGGCGGAAGACCTAGCCGCGGCGCGCGGCAGGCCGGTCGAAGATCTAGAGGGTTTCTTCGACCTAATCGTGGGAGTCAACACATTTCGGTATTGCCATCGGCTCGGAAAGGAACAGGATTGTGCCGCAGACATCTATCGCTTGTTGCGACGCGGAGGAGTGTGCATCAACATCGACATGAATAACCGGTTTCCCGCATTTCGAAGTAATTTTAGACGCTCGGTCGAAGATCCGATCGAGTGCTATGTGCCTTCTCTTGAGGAATACGCCTCTCCATTCAAGGCAGCCGGATTCGAGATCACGAGGAAGGAAAATTTCTGCTGGGTTCCACACTCGGCTGGGCGGGCGCTCACCCTCTGCTGCCGACTCCTGAGTCCTTTGTTTAATCTTGTGGCTCCCAGCCGCGCCATGCGCTCACTCGTGATAGCGCGGAAAACCACTTAGGCGAAGTGGGACTCAGGCTCCGGAACAAGAGGAATTATTCTTGGCGAGACTGGCAATCATTCTACACGAAGGCAGCCCCGGATCGAGAGAACTCCGGCTCTGCCGTATTCTCGATTTCTTCGGCGTGCCCTGGAAGGTGGTCGAACCTTCCAAGCTAACGGACATGGATGGGAGTTGTTTGGAATATGCCGTATTCGGATCGATCCGGGCAGTCGCAGCCACGCTGAAACAGTGCCCAGGACCCAACCCCCCAGTTTTGCGGCCGGCCGCGTTTTACGCGTACGCAGACGACGAGCGAAGTCTTTGCGTAAGTGCGCTCCAGTCTCTGTTCGGGGATGCAAATTTGTCACTCCAAGAGGCGCCTGCAGGCAATCTCTCAATTAGAATATCCGATGAGCTCGCCGATTTGGCCGGACCAATGGCCGGTCTCAAACTCTCGTTGCGATTGAACAGTGAAGATGCCGTTCTGACTGGTGCCCCGGCCAGCGGAGAATCCGATGTTTGCGACTGTCATCTCGGCAGGAGATGCTCCGGTGTTCCTTCGGTTCCAGCATAATGGCGCTCCCGTTTTCTTCTGCACAAGCTCGCAAATGGTTGACATCGATCAGCCAGTAGGCCAGGGCTTCTACGACGTCAAAGACCATTTCTGCTCGGTTGTTCCCCTCGTTATGTTCATCAGATTTATGTTCCCAGACGTTGCCTGGCGGCCGCAGGAACTTGGCGCTTGCCTAATCATTGACGATCCTCTGTTGAAACCCCAGTATGGGTTCTGCAATTTTGCAAAACTGCGCGATCTCATGCGAGGACACGGGTTCACGACAAACATCGCCTTTATTCCCTGGAACTGGCGACGCACCTCTCCTGCTGCCGGCAAGTTCTTCAGTAATGAGTCAGGACTTTTCTCCGTATCAATTCATGGCTGTGACCACACTGCAGGCGAGTTTGGAGCGACTTCGCTTGAGGTCCTGCACACCAGAGCCCAGCTGGCTCGATCCAGGATGCGAAATCATGAAGCGCGGACGGGCATCCAACACGATTCCATCATGGTCTTCCCGCAGGGCGCTTTCTCGTCCGCATGTCCCGAAGTTCTCAAGCGCAACGGTTTTCTTGCGGCGGTCAACACCGAGATAGTCCCCGTGGACTCCCAAAATGCCCGGACGCGAATCAGGGATGTTTGGGACATCGCCATCATGACATACGGCGGCTTTCCGATATTCACGCGAAGGTACGCTTTCCATGGTTTGGAGAACTTTGCCTTCGACCTTCTCCTAGGGAAGCCCTGCTTGATCGTAGCCCACCATGACTTCTTCAAGGATGGCGGCGCTGCGCTGATCGAGCTGATTGAGAAAATCGAGTCCCTCAACTGTTGCCTTCGCTGGCGCCCGCTTGGGCAGGTTATCCGACGTGCCTGCCGCCGCCGCGCGAGCGGTGCGGGCGCGGAAGAGCTGGAGATGTACGGCAATGAACTGCTGATAGGCAACCCCTCGGATCAAGCGATTGAAGTGAGGATAAGTAAGAGAAAAAGCCAGGATGATCTTGTTTCCGAAATACTGTGCGATGAGAAGGCGGTCACTTGGGCGACCGAGGTCGACCACATTGTCTTTGACGAACGGATCTGGGCCGATAGCGAAAAATGCTTCCGAGTGGTTTACCAAGAGCAGGCCCCTGCCGTAAACGTGCGCCGGTCGTTGCGCTTCGAACTGGCTGTGGCCTTCAGACGGATCCTTTCCGAATTCAGAGATGACTATCTGTCCAGAATCGGCTTCCTAAGTGCGCCCGCAGACAAGTTGAAAAGCGTGCTCAGAAAGGCCAATTGAGACGAACAGGAAGCTGAGACCGGACCGGAACGAGATCGAATTTCAGTATGTACCTGGACGCTGAGCGGGTCAGAGAATCTTATTATCTATCCCTTCTGACCCGTTGCGATCATCAATTACAGTCGCATCCGTCTAAATAGCTTCCGAAATTCGATCACCTGCTTGGGAGGATCGCTAAGAATTCCGAGCGAGTACAAAGATGAGCAGTCCACTGACAGCAGATAACATCCAGCCTGTTTCTCGCTTTTGTTGCCATCAACTTGATCCAACAAAAGACTCGCGGTGGGCGGAGCTTGTGGCGCGACACCCCAAGGCGTCCGTGTTCCACACGGTAGGCTGGCTCGAGGCACTTCGACGCACGTACGGGTATGAACCGGTGGCTTTCACAACATCGCCGCCGACCAGTGAGCTGAAGAATGGCCTAGTGTTCTGTCGTATAAACAGCTGGCTTACGGGACGTCGCCTTGTATCGCTACCCTTTTCGGATCATTGCGAACCTCTTTGCGACTCACCCGAAGACGTGAAATTCCTGATTCGCTATTTGCAAACTGCCTTGGAACATCAGAAGTGGAAGTATCTAGAAGTTCGACCAATCAACGGGAATTTCGGCCAACCAGGTAACGTGATCGGCTTTCAACGTTCGGCGACGTACTTTCTACATACGCTTGATCTGCGTCCAGGTTTAAACGAGGTGTTCCGGAGTCTCGACAAAGATTCTGTTCAGCGCCGGATCGAGCGGGCTGAGCGGGCCGGTCTAATTGAGAAATGCGGAAGGTCCGATGACCTGCTCAAAGAGTTCTACGCTCTCTTCGTAATTACGCGGAGCCGGCACCGTGTGCCTCCCATCCCGTACGGCTGGTTTCGGAACCTAATTCATTGCCAGGACAAAGCGCTAGAAATCCGCGTGGCTTATAAGGATAAAACTCCAATCGCTGCCATTCTCACTTTGCAATTCAGAGACGTCGTCTACTACAAATATGGATGTTCTGATGCGCGGTTCAACAAATTTGGGGCAACTCCATGGCTTTTATGGAGAGCCATCGCAGCCGGGAAATCGAATGGAGCAAACGAATTCGACATGGGACGAACCCAGGAAGACCACGTGGGGCTTCTTGCATTCAAGAACCATTGGGTCCGGCAGTCCAAGCGGCTGGTTTATTGGAACTTTCCTGGCCCTTCGACTCTCGACTTAGCCGGTGGCTGGAGATTAAAAATGGCGAAACGCATATTTTCGTGTATGCCGGACAAGCTATTAGCCATCACCGGAAGACTCATTTACCGCCACATCGGGTAGACTGCAGCACAATGGTTTGGCGAAAAGTGCCTAGAAGCTGTTGCATAACCCAGTGCGAAGCTCTGAAATGACAGTATTTGATTTTTTCCAAATGAGGCATAAGCAGGGTCAGCAGCGCAAGGGCGGCCGCCCGTGGATCGAGAATCGTCTGTGTTGGAAGGGATTCTGTGGATCTAGCGAAGCGGGGCTCGCTGGCAGGATCTGCCGGAGAAATATCCGCACCGTTCGACCTGCTGGCGGCGGCTGCGGGACTGGGACGAGCAAGGCGTCTGGCTGAATATCTGGCGTGCGTTCCTGAGCGAATTGAACGAACGCCAGCAGTTGAAGTGGAGCGAATCGTTCCTGGACGGGAGTTTTGCCCCGGCGAAAAAAGGGTCTCTTAATCGCAAGAAGCTCTCCATCACGCCGAATAGTTGGTTGTGAGTAGGCGGGTTGGTTGACAATCCATCGAGGATCATTTCGAGGCATTGATACGAGTCTTCTTGAGTTAACTCCTCCGCAGGAGAGATAGGGCAAACCCAACTGTGAATCAATCCCTATCCGACTACTATCGCGTTTCTGACTGCTCGCTCGGGCAGATTCTAGAACCAGAATTGTCAGGGGACGCAGGTTACTTTCGGTTCGGCCCTGAGGTGACTTGTTACGGACAGTCCGAGTCCGGCGTTGCAGCGAGGATCGGTTCGGCAACACTGTACGATGCACGTAAGGACGCGCGCATCAGCGGGCTACAGATTCACCTTCCTTTCAGTCCCGCACAGGTGATTGAGAACCTCCGCCGGGAACGATACGTGGCAAGCTTGGTGCCCGGCAGAGAGAGGATTGTAACCAAGGAATGGATTCTCGAAGCCTATTATTCGGTCCGAAATTTATTGCCGGTTTCGATTCGCCGTCATCTCCAGAGAGCTTATTTCAGCGATTGGCGGAGCAGGCCATTCCCAGCATGGCCGGTGGATTTCACTGTGGATACGCTGCATGAGGATCTCCTAAAGCTATCCATGCAAGCCGCCGGCATTCAGAAAACGCCATTCGTCTGGTTCTGGCCCGAAGGCGCACCCAGTTGCTTGATCATGACACACGACGTGGAAACCTCCGTCGGCCGCAACTTCACACCGCAATTGATGGATCTCGACGAGAATTACGGAATCATGGGATCGTTTCAAGTGATCCCCGAAAAGCGCTACGAAGTTCCGGACGACTACGTCCAGGAAATCAGGCGCCGCGGGTTCGAGTTCAATATCCACGATCTCAACCACGACGGGCGTTTGTATCAGGAGCGCGAGAAATTTCTGCGGCGGGCGGCGACCATCAACGACTATGCTCGCAAATATCATGCCCAAGGTTTCCGTGCGGGAGCGATGAATCGCAACTTGGATTGGTACGACGCGTTCGAGTTCTCCTACGACATGTCGCTGCCGAACGTTGCGCATCTGGAGCCGAAACGTGGCGGCTGCTGCACCGTAATGCCTTTTTTCATAGGAAGAATTCTTGAACTCCCGCTGACCACCGTGCAGGACTACTCTCTCTTTCACATTTTAGGTGAATACTCGATTGACCTGTGGAAGAAACAGCTCGGCATGATTCGGCAAAGAAATGGCCTGATGAGCTTTATCGCTCACCCGGATTATTTGATCGACCGTCTTGCGAGAAAGGTATACGAGTCACTCCTCGATTACTTAAGAGAGATGATCGCCCGGGACAATATCTGGGCGGCGCTGCCGAGGGACGTCGATCAGTGGTGGAGAGCCAGGAGCCAAATGAAGCTGGTTCGTAAGGGTGCGGATTGGGAGATCGAAGGCCCACAAAGCGAAAGAGCGCGAATCGCATACGCCGTTTTGGACGGTGATCGCTTAACGTACGAGGTGGCTGATACTCTCGTTCCAAAGCGAGCGCACTCTTAGCCCCGTGCCTTTCTCGAGCAAAAGCTCGGAAATGAATGGTGCGGCTGCGGCGGGTGACAAGGCGCCGTATCTGCTTGTTCTCGGCTTCCTGGGGGTTTGCTCGCTGCCGTTTGCCCTGGCCTGGGATTCGGCAAGAGGCGTGTCTACGCTCGTTGTTTGCGAATGACAGTTTCTCGCAGATATTGATCGTTCCGTTTGTGAGCCTGTTCTTCATCTATGACAGCAGAGAAACGATCTTCTCAGAAGTCTCTGTCGGTTGGGTTGTAGGCTCCGCGCTGATTATTCCTGGCTTGATCTTTCTCTTTGCTGCTCGGCTTAACGTGTGGTCCCTCGGATTGACCAATCAAGGCGCTCTCTTCGTATTTGGAATTGCGCTGTTTTGGCTTGGGGCATTCGGATTCTTCTTTGGGACACGCGCATTTCAGCGCGCACGATTTCCCCTGATGTTTCTGCTGTTCGGCGTTCCAATCCCGGAACCGATACTATCTCAGATCATCCGCTTTCTACAGAAGGAGAGTGCAGACGCCGCCGGAGTATTCTTCCGGCTCGCAGGTATCCCCAATCTGCGGCAAGATCTCGTTTTTGTGTTGCCTGGCGTTTCCATTCGTGTGGCTGAAGAATGTAGCGGGATACGTTCCAGCCTTGCACTGCTGATTACGACTGTTTTGGCGGGCCATCTCTTCCTGAAATCTATGTGGAAAAAGTTTGTTCTTTGCCTCGTTGTCAACTGAAGCGTTTTGGTCGGATTCGTTTCCGCCGAGACACTCATCTGGAATGCTGAAGCTTTATTCAAGCTGTGCGCTTTGACAGAATAGCATTCTGATTGGGAAATCAACGGCCCAGAGGGACAGCGCGCTAGTCGAATGCATTACCTCTGAGGTGTTGCGGTCGATCAGTACCTGCGTGGACTGTCCATGAACACGAACATGCCCGCTACGGATCTTGAATCGATTGCACATTCCGGCGTGCTGGCGCCAAAATATGAGCGCCGATTTCTTACCGCCAGGTACGGTGTTTACATTTTGATCGTTCTCTCCGTGCTGCTGGCCGCGTGGCCTTACAGCTTTCGCGCACACAGCATCTTTGCCTGTCAAGCTCCTGGGCACGGATCTGACGAATACGTTGCTTATTGCCAGACGACGGCCTACGGTGATTATGATTACGGCGCTTTCTGGTTTGGAATGGAACCCGAAGCAACGTATGCTGCAGCCAACGCTCAGGTGCTTTTCCTTGGGAACAGCCGCATGCAGTTCGGGTTGTCCACTAAGGCGACAGCGGATTTGTTCTCGTCGCTCCCTGCGACTTACTACCTACTGGGCTTTGCGTACAACGCGAATTACAAGTTTGAAGAGCCGCTTTTGCGCAAGCTCCGCCCGAAGGCTAAGGCTTATGTAATCAATCTTGACTTATTCTTCGAGCAAGCCGACACCCTACCTGCCAGGGCGGTCATGCAGGATAATGGAGCGCGGTCTCGGTATGAACGCAAGCGCCAATGGCAAGTGATCCACGAGGTGATTTGTGGGAGCCATCCGGCCATATGCGGAAACAGGCACGCGTTCGTCCGATCGCGAGCGACAGGTGCGTGGCGTTTGACGGGCAGCCCGATCACGAGCGGGCCGGTCGTGTATGATGAGAGCGTCAACCAGAGTATGGTGGAGGCCTACATAAGTTCGGCAAACGAATTTTTCTCCAACCTTCCTGTCCGTCGTGACTGCGTGATACTTGCAATTGTTCCTACCGGCGATACAAGGTCCTGGAGCGAGCTCGGCGCGACATCGATTGGTACAGCGAGGGCCATCGCAGCGGGTCTCGGACGTAATCTGGTTGCGCCGGAACTGCCCGGACTCACCACATTCGATGGATCGCATCTTGATCCCCAGAGTGCCGAGCGCTGGTCCGCTGCCTTCAGTGAAGCCGCTGGCGCCCAAATTCGGCAGTGTCTCGATGACTCAGCGCCTAGTCGCGATCATTGGACACGCTAGTCTCACACGTGAACGAAGATGAATTGGCTCCCCGCACCTCCGGATTTTCGCAATGATCTGCGCGCGGCAGTCGAGGCGCCGCTAGCGGATCGACTCCACAAGCTCGCCGCGCTTGCTCAACACCGCCTCAGCTTTCTCGAGACGATCCAGCTCGATCGAGCACTTGGTGAGTTCTCTGTCGAGCAAAGCACCGGTTTTTCGAGGCTGCGGCTTGCGATTCTTGCTTCCTCGACGGTCGACCACTTGGCGCCTGCCATCCGAGTCGCCGGTCTGCGCCGAAAGCTGCTGATCGAGGCCCACATCTGTCGGTATGGGCAATATCGCCAGGAGTTGCTGGATACGGCTTCCCCCCTTTATCAATTCCATCCAGGGATCGTGTTGCTATCGCTTACGGCCCATCAGGCTATCGCAGGTGTATCCCTGACAGCTACGGCGGCCGAAGCGGACGCGGTGATCGGAGGATGGATCGATGAGTTGCGCGCTCTCTGGCGGAAAGCGCGCGAGAGTCTCAAAGCGACTGTAATCCAACAGACGTTTCTCAACTTCGCTTATCCGCTGTTCGGCAGCTATGACTGCCTTGTGCCGGGCGCGCCCGCACAGCTCATTGCCCGCCTGAACGACCGGCTCCTGGAGGCCGCAGTAAAGGACGGTGTCTTGCTTGTCGATATTGCGCGAGCCAGTGAACGCCAGGGAATGGAGGCGTGGTTCGATGTCACACGCTGGCTCCAGGGGAAGTTTGAAATCGCTCCCCAGGCGGCACCCGCCTTCGGTGAGCTCGTCGCCCGGATCATCGCCGCCGAGCGCGGGCACTCCAAGAAATGCCTTGTGCTTGATCTCGATAACACGCTGTGGGGTGGCGTTGTCGGTGACGACGGGCTGGCGGGGATTGTACTGGGGGAAGGGAGCGGAGCCGGTGAAGCGCACCTCGCCCTACAGCGGTACGCCCTTCAGCTCAGGGAACGCGGTGTGATTCTAGCCGTCTGCTCCAAGAACGACCCTGCGACCGCAGAGGGCGTGTTTCGCGATCATCCGGAAATGCTGCTGAAACGGTCTGATTTGGCGGCCTTCGTTGCGAACTGGGACGATAAAGCGATCAACCTCGAGCGCATTGCTGCGCACTTGAACATCGGGATGGACAGCCTGGTGTTTGTTGATGACAATCCCGCGGAACGAGCACGCATTCGCCAGAGCCTTCCGGACGTGGCCGTACCCGAGCTGCCTGCCGATGCAGCCCAGTATGTCCGCTGCCTGGCTGACGCTGGATATTTCGAGGCGGTCGTGTTCACTGCCGACGATCGTCAACGGGGCGAGCAGTACCGGGTCAATGCCTCGCGAGACGCCTTGCTGCAGTCGTCAGAGAGCTTGGACGACTTCCTGCGTGGGCTCCAGATGTCCGTAGTGTTCACGCCGTTCCAAAAAGTGGATCTGGCGCGCATTGCACAGCTGATCGCCAAGACCAATCAGTTCAATCCGACAACTCGCCGACATTCGGCTCGAGATGTAGAGGCATTCATGGCCTCTGAGAGATGCATTACGCTGCAGTTTCGCCTCGTCGACAAATTCGGTGATAACGGTCTTGTCAGCGCGATGATTCTTTGCGCAGACCCTGAGGAGGCGGATGTATTGCAGATCGACACGTGGGTCATGAGCTGCCGGGTCTTCGGCCGGCAGCTCGAATTCGAAGCGATGAACATCGCCGTGGAAGCTGCGCGTCAGCAGGGAGTCCGAATGCTTCGCGCCGACTACATCCCCACCGCAAAGAACGGCGTGGTCAGCGAGCTGTACCCGAATCTAGGCTTCACTCGCGCGCAAAGGGATGCACCCGCTGCTGGCGCCACACAATGGTTCTTGTACGTGCCTGATTATGTATGCCACCCCACGCATATGGTACGGTGCTCGGGCTAACATGACGGATCAAGAGATTCTGGACGCATTTACCCGCATTCTCCGCGCACTTTTGGCGGACGACTCGATCGTTCTGACGCTCGAGACCAAGCGCGAGGAAGTGGCCAATTGGGACTCCTTCAATTACGTCAACTTCATCGTTACGGTCGAAATCGAATTTCACGTGAAGTTTGGTGTGGCTGAACTCGAGTCGTTCGAGAACGTGGGCGCGATTGTCCGGCGAACCAAAGCGCTGCTATCCTCATCCAGTGGTCATACTTACTAGGGGAATTCCTAGTCGACCGCACTCGCGACGTACCATGTCAATCTCGTCATTTCGGCAGGCTACTCACGATGTCACCCAGGAAATCGGCGAAGGCGGTATTGAGCGCGGCAAGCAGCAACCGCATGCCTCCGCTAGTACTCAAAGCCGTGCCGCTCGGCACGACTGGGCGAGAGCGGCGACACGGGATCAAAGGCGCTCCAGGGGCCCGCATGGCCGTCTTCTTCGCTAGCATCCGAATCACCCGCGCGCATCGCCTATCCTCCGCTTCGATGAGACAGCGCGCCCCGTTGTTCCAGCTCGTTCCGTGCATCGATGAGCCGCGTCAGCGGGGTATACTGCCACCGGGTATCCGCACTGCTTCGCTAACTGCGAGCCGCTAGAATGCTGTTCAACTCTTACGAGTTCATTTTTGGCTTCCTGCCGGTAACCCTGTGCGTGTTCTTCGCGCTGGGCGCCACTTCTCGCACGTGGGCACTGCGCTGGATCATCGTCACATCGCTCATTTTCTATGCCTGGTGGCGACCTCTGAACGTCCTGATCATCGCGCCGTCCATTTTGGTCAACTTCATCGTGGCGCGATCGCTCCAGCGGTTGGGCAGGCAGGACAAGCGGGGTGCCTCCAGGGCGGTTCTTTTGCTTGGCATTGCGTTCAATGTCGCCTTTCTCGGCTACTTCAAGTACGCGAATTTTGCCGTCCGCGTAGTCGGCGATGTGTTCGGTTCGCAGATGGCGTTGGCGCAGATCATCCTCCCGCTTGGAATCTCGTTTATCACGTTTCAGAAGATTGCGTTCTTGGTTGATGTTCACGCGCAGCGGATCGAGGCATTCACACTGCAGGACTACTGCTTGTTCGTGCTTTTCTTCCCCCAGCTCATCGCTGGACCGATCGTGCATTACCGTGAAATGATGCCGCAGTTCCACGGCGCTCCTTGCGTCTTCGACAAGGAGAACGTCGCCGTGGGGCTGACGCTATTCGTGTTCGGCTTGTCCAAGAAGGTGTTTCTCGCCGACAGTATCGCACCGCTGGTGACCTCGATCTACGATCAGGCCGCTTTGGGTCGCAGCGTGTCTTTCTTGCCAGCTTGGATGGCGGCCCTAGGCTTCACACTGCAAATCTATTTCGATTTTTCAGGCTACACCGACATGGCACTCGGAATGGCCCGGTGCTTTGGAATACGGTTGCCACCAAACTTCAACTCGCCGCTTCGTGCCTCGAGCATCATTGATTTCTGGCTTCGCTGGCACATGACGTTGACGCGTTTCTTGACGGCGTATATTTACAATCCGTTGGCGCTCTCATTGACCCGGCGCCGCCTGGCCAACGGTAAGGCAGGCCTTGGTATCGGCCACACGACCATCGGCGGGTTCGTAGAGCTGTTGATGTTCCCGATGCTGTTTACGATGTTTGTGTCTGGCATGTGGCATGGCGCCGGCTACCTGTTCATTCTCTGGGGTCTCCTCCACGGCGTGTTTCTCACTGTCAATCATGGGTGGCGACTAGTGGGCCCAAAGCTGTGGCGCGACAAAGCGAGCTACGAGCGCGTCATGCAACCCGTCGGTTTCGTGCTAACCTTTTTGTGTGTCGTGGCCTCAATGGTTGTCTTCCGCTCTTCGACTGTGAAATCCGCTTTCCATTTGCTTGCGGGCATGCTTGGCCTGAATGGCATCGCGCTGCCGGCGTCGATCTACGATCGTGTTCAACCCCTCGTACGGTTGCTTCATCTGGCGGGCGTCACTCGGGGTTTTGATATGGGCGTCGATTCCAAAGGGACGTTGCTCTGGATTCTGATACTGGGAATCGTGGCCTTACTATTTCCGAACACGCTGCAACTACTCGGTCGCTACGAGCCTGCGCTAGGGTGGAAGCCGAACCCAAACGATATAGGCACCATTGAAAAACCCATTGTATGGAACGCATCACTGGCATGGTCAGTGGCCGTAGCCGTCATTGGGGCAATCGCGATTCTCCACGTGGGTGGCGGAAGCGAATTCTTGTACTGGCAGTTCTGATTGATGCTGACATGTTTCTTCAAGCAAGCCAAAATGGAAATTCAGGATGAAAATCGCGGAAAGGGTCGCAGGCTGCTACCGGCTTTTTGGGATGCGGGGGATTCTTGCCACGATCGCCCATCACACCACCGGGCGCCCTCGATACATTCGAGTTAAGTATCACGGGAAGCGCGCTTACATGCGCTTCGGCACGTCGGATCAGTGCGTCTACGAGGAAGTCGTTCTTGATAAGGATTACGAATTCGATCTCGGATTCACACCGAAGATCATCGTTGACGCGGGTGCAAATATCGGCTTGAGCTCGATCTATTATGCCAATCGCTACCCTTCGGCTGAGATTATCGCAATTGAGCCCGAGATTTCCAACTTCGCCATGCTTGAAAGAAACGTACGACCCTATGGGCAAATCACTCCGATCCATGCCGCTCTCTGGAATCATGAGGGATTGATCCACCTATCCGGCCCGTTGGGAGAGCAGGGACAGTGGAACAAATGGGGGACAACGACCATCGAAAACGGCCCAGGAGAGCAAGTTCAAGCTGTCAGTGTTCGCTCCCTCATAGATCAATTCAGACTTTCAAGAATTGACCTCCTGAAAGTGGACATAGAGGGTTCGGAGGTCGAAGTCTTTAGCACCTATGATTGGCTACCTTTCGTCAAAGCCTTGGTGGTCGAGACCCATGATCGTTTCCGCGTTGGATGCTCTGGCGCTGTTGACGCCGCAACCGGTGAATTTCAGAAAACCTGCGCTGGAAGCGCCGGAAATCTGGCTTTCTACACCCGTCACGCGAGCGCATCTATCGACGAGAATGGACGCGGTTGATGTTGGCTTCGCCCTGTGGCTTATCTCACATAATGTCCCGAATTGACGTGACGGCCAACCGAAAGAGCCGGGTTTGCGGGCGGCGGCCTTGTCACCCACTGGTGCGTCTTCCGTTTACGAGTTTCGGACTGGTAGGAGTACACAACGCAACCTCCTAGGGATGGTTCGGTCCCCGAGGATCATCTGAATCAGGCGCTCGACCACCAGAACCGAGTGATAAAGAAGACCCATGGGCCCAGTACATTTGCTCAAATCCGAAGATCCTAGCGTCCGTGAAAGCCGCCAACGCTGGAGGGCATTACGGCGTGCCGCCACTTGGGCTGTGCTCACTTTGGCTGTCGTCATATTGGCCGTGACAGTTGTGTGGGCTCTCTATTTGAAATCGATCTCGGAATCGAATCGATTGCCGATCAAACACGTAGCGGGGAAGATCACTTGGCGCATCGAGTTATTCGCTCGCAAGGCTAGGGGCGGCATTCCCGACCTGTCGTGGGGTGAGCTTTGGCAGATGGTGCGCCGTCCAGGCGGTTTTGGGTTGGGAGGATTTGTGCAAGGATTAAGTCTCGATGGCAGCATCCATAACGAATACAATACCGTCCCCGACCGTCAAGTTGCTTCACGCATTTTTGGCGTACAGTGTGCGATGTGCCATGGTAGCGATGGAGCGGGGGGAGGGCACGGTGCTCCACCGCTTAATCACGCAGGACTGAGACATGGCGACAGCGAGCTAGCCATTTACAAAGTCTTGCGGGACGGTATCCCTAACACCGCTATGGAGGCCCCTTCCCTTTCTTTGGTACAGCGTTGGCAGCTCGTAGGCTATGTGAGGCACCTGCAGCTCCAGAGTACCGGCTTGGATACCGGTAGAGCCCCGTTAGACATCGAAGTAAGTAGCAATCGGATCCTCTCAGCTGGAAGCAAGACGGATGAGTGGTTGACTTACTCGGGATCTCTTGACGGGCACCGCTACACGCCGCTAAGCCAAATTACACGCGCCAACGTCTCGCAACTTCGAATCCGATGGGTTCGACAGTTCGATACCAGATTGCCAACGATCGAAGCGACTCCGCTTGTCGTGGCCGGGATAATATTCATCACGGAGCCACCTTCCGATACGATGGCCGTTGACGCCTTGGACGTCAAGTCGGGGGACTTGATTTGGAGATATTCCCGAAGCGTTCTCGCCGATGTGCCATCGCTGTTCGGCCGAATGAACAGAGGACTCGCAATTCTTGATAGCAATTTATATTTCGTTAGTCTGGATGGATATTTAGTTTGCATCAATGCGAACACCGGGAGTTTTGTCTGGGAAACGAAAGTAGCAAACCCTTCCCAAGGGTACTCGCTGAGCGTGGCGCCGCTGATTGTAAATCGGTCCGTCGTCGTTGGGGTTGCAGGAGGAGAATACGCAATTCGCGGTTTCCTAGCTGCTTACGACGTCGACACTGGTACGAAACAATGGCAGTTCGACACCATTCCCGGCCCAGGCGAACCCGGTCACGAGACGTGGAGCGGCGATTCCGGGCGAAACGGCGGAGGGGGAACTTGGGTTACGGGAAGCTACGACCCATCGCTCGATTTTCTTTACTGGGGTGTCGGGAATCCGTCGCCAGACTTTTTAGGAGACGATCGCGTCGGCGACAACCTGTATTCCGAAAGTGTGATCGCGTTGCATTCCAGAACAGGGAAGCTAGCCTGGCACTTCCAATTCACTCCCCACGATGTACATGACTGGGACTCAACCCAGACTCCGATTTTGGCAGACATTCCGATCAACGGAAGAAATCGTAAGGTGATCTGTTGGCCGAACAGAAATGGCTTTTACTATGTGCTGGACAGGGTTACTGGAGAATTTTTGGCGGGTGTGCCCTTCGTCACACAGAATTGGGCACAGGGCCTCGACTCCACGGGTCGACCGATTCTGACGGACGCAGCCAATACATCGAAGGGCGGCGGGATTACTAGACCCGGTGTCGCAGGCGGCACAAACTGGCAAAATGGGGCGATTGATCCACAAAGGAGATTGATATTCGTAGCTGCCACTGAAAGTGCTGCCGTATTTACAAAGTCTCTCAAAGCGGTTCGTGCGGACAACGGACTTTTCTATGGTAGCTTCGGGGCCGATATCGACCTCCCGGTTCCCGTCGTGCGCGCGCTGGACGCTGCCACCGGAACAAGAAAGTGGGAATGCTTCTCACCACCGATTCACGAAACCTTTTACTATAGCGGCCTTCTCGCAACGGGCGGAGGCCTAGTCTTTGGGGCCTCGGGGGGGTCGTTGTTTGCACTGGATTCTACGAATGGACACGAGGTATGGCACGTTTTTCTCGGTGGGGATACTCGCGCAGCTCCGATTTCCTTCACTTTGGACGGACGACAAGTAATCGCCGTGTCGGCGGGTCGGAGTCTGTTTCTTTTTGGGTTGTAGTCCATGACAAGGCCGAGTGTCAGGTCATAGAAGCAACTCTCGAATTGACAAGTAGGCGACGCCCCGAGGGGTAGTACACGGATCCGGCGCAGGTTTTTCGGCCGCACTGGCCGCTTGGAGCTTTGGCCCTCTCATGCAATTTGTATCTGGTACGCATTTTGCTTCGCGCGCCTTGATCCGCCACGTTGCCGGTAAGTCTGCGACGTAAATTTTGGTCTGACCGCTCCCGATGACGATCTCCTAACAATTGGACGTTTCCCAATCATCTAAACGTTCTACTTGTGGAAATGTTTTTCCCAAAGGGTGCGGCGTGACGAGCCACAAGGAACTCGCTTCTTGACTCCTTAGGGCCTTAATTAAGATAAGGTTTGTATTTGTAATGACTTAACAGTATCCCGCTTCCCGAATTGCCCTTCAGTCCACTCTATTTTGGCAGCGCGATTGCTCTTATTTCTTAATTCGGTGATCGATGTTGGACAGCCTAATGGCGGTAGCCTGCCTGTGTTAAGTTGGACCTCGCAACAGCTCTTTCAAAATCGGTTTGCACCCGTCTGTCGCCCACAAACGAAGAGGGCGTGCTTAGGAACGCCTTACCAAGGTCGACAAAAATGACGAACAGCGCGAACCCAAATCAAAACTAACCAAGCCCGAGCCTTTCTATGTTCACAAAAACTTTCGCGGCCAAGCCCGTGCCCCCATCCGATGCATTCGCAACATTATCTTCGGGTCAATTGTTCATCGAAGCGGGAAGCACCGAGAGACAATATTGGCGGGATCTTTGGCGCTATCGAGAATTGTTCTTCTTTCTTGCCTGGCGCGATCTTTTAGTGCGGTATAAGCAGACAGTCGTGGGCGTGGGATGGTCGATTATTCGGCCGCTCCTTACGATGCTTATACTAACTGTTGTTTTTGGAAAACTGGGCAGAATGCCGTCCGGAGGATCGCCCTATCCACTTTTAGTCCTTTGCGGCATGCTCCCGTGGAATTTCTTCTCTACGGCAATTTCTGACAGCGGCAACAGTTTGGTGACGAATTCCAGCCTGATCTCGAAGATTTATTTCCCGCGGCTCATTATCGGGGTTAGCTCAGTCATCACCAGTTTCGTTGACTTCCTGATTTCGACGCTTCTCGTGGTCGGCCTGATGTTCTGGTACAGGTTCGTTCCTCCCATATCTGCTCTGCTTCTGCCGCTCTTTACCTTGCTCGCATTTAGCGCTTCTGTTGGTATTGGATTGTGGATCGCCGCACTAATGGTCAAGTATCGGGATTTTCGCTTTATAGTTCCATTTATCGCCCAATTCGGCTTATATCTATCACCTGTGGGTTTTCAAAGTAGCGTCGTTCCTGACCGTTTTCGTTTACTCTATTCGCTCAATCCAATAGTCGGAATCATTGACGGCTTCCGATGGTCCTTATTGGGTGCGCAGAACAGATTGTATCTGCCGGCACTCGCTATCTCAATCATCGAGGTTGCCGCAATTCTCATATCAGGCGTTCTGTACTTCCGGAGAATGGAGCGCACCTTCGCTGATGTGATTTAAGTCAGACGATATTGGTGCACTGGACAAAAGCTATGTCTGAAACTGCCATCGTCGTCGAGAACCTCGGCAAGCGTTATATCATCGGCAAACACAAAGGAGGAGTTGACGGAATGCGTCATGTCCTTGAGGGAGTGATTCGTTCCCCAGGCACATGGCTCAGATCGCGTCGGGAAGCAAAACTGAGGCAGGTGGACTTTTGGGCCCTGAGAAATGTCTCGCTCAGCATCAATCAAGGCGAGGTAGTGGGAATCATCGGCCGCAACGGAGCCGGCAAGAGCTACACTACTCAAGCTACTGAGCCGCATTACGGTTCCAACAGAAGGTCGCTTCCGGCTGAATGGCAGGACCTCGAGCCTGCTGGAAGTGGGCACGGGGTTTCATCAAGAGCTCACAGGGCGCGAGAACATTTTTCTCAACGGCGCCATTTTGGGCATGGCGCACGCTGAAATTGCCAAGAAATTCGACCAGATTGTCGATTTCTCTGAAATTGAGGATTTTCTCGACACACCCGTCAAACGTTACTCTTCCGGCATGTATATCCGGTTGGCGTTTGCGGTGGCAGCTCATCTTGAACCAGAGGTGTTAATTGTTGACGAGGTGCTTGCGGTCGGCGATGCCGCCTTCCAGAAAAAATGTCTCGGCAAAATGGAGAATCTCGCTCAGAGTGGGCGAACCGTTTTGTTTGTAAGCCATAACATGGATGCTGTGCGAACGTTGTGCGAACGCGCGATCCTGTTTGAGGAAGGCAAGATTCGAGCCGATGGGAATGTGGAGAACGTCGTGGAAGACTACTTCGCGCGATTTTCGACCAGTTCCGGCCCGCAGCTACGCGGCGCCTACGGGTTGGCGATAGAAAAAGTGGTGTTGAAAAATGACGGAGGACAGGAAACACGCCAGTTTTGTCCAGGAGAGGATTTGATCATCGAAATCACATTCGATGCACAAGAGTGTTTGGAAAAGCCATATTTCATTCTGGCTGTCCAAAGTAAAAAAGGCAATTGCTTCACCGCCAACATGCAGTTGGACGGTCATCGGCCAAGAGTCCTGAATGGCAAAGGACTAATTTCGTGCAGATTCAAGTCGATTCCCTTGTTGCCTCAGCGTTATACAGTCCAATTGGCTATAAGAGCGAGTAATGGAAAAGATGTCTTAATGGATTACGAAGATATTGGATCATTTATCGTAAAGGCTGATCTTGTGGACTATGGCTATAAAGGCGAGTTTCAGACGCGCGCCTCTGAGGCTACTTCTGTGGTCATTCCTTATGAATGGCAGCTGCCGGACGGCACAACCGCCATGGTGTCCCTAAACGTCCCGGCTTCGACGATCTGAACATGTCTGGCCAATGCAGCGAATAGCAGTTTACACAACAATTTATCCAGGCGTCGAGATGTACCTGCCGGACTGGTATCGCTCGGTGCGGGACCAGACCGATCAGGACTTTCAACTCTGGATAGGCCTCGACGGGATTGAGGCCAGCGCAGTCGAGACGGCGATTGGCACACACTTGGAGGTGGTCTGGGTACCGTCGGAACCGGGCAACACTCCGGCGCGGATCCGACAACTGTCCCTGGCACAAATCGTGGAAGATTTTGATGCGGTGGTTTTGGTGGATAGTGATGATATTCTGCATCCGACCCGGGTCGCGGCGGCACGGGCGGCTTTGCAGACCTCCGAACTCGCCGCATGCGCTCTGCGACTAGTCGATCAATATAGGCAAGATTTGGGGACGACTCTTACGCTTCCCGAGCGAGCCGTTCCTGACAACATTCTGCCGCGGAATAATGTGTTTGGCTTTTCCAATTCCGCTTATCGGTCGGAATTGCTTCGGCGGTGTTTGCCGGTTCCTTCGGGCATCGCCTTGGTTGACTGGTTCCTAGCTACCAAGGCATGGTTAATGGGGGCGAGGCTGGCGTTCGACCCAGTGGTACGAATGGATTACCGGCAGCATGGGGCAAACATGGCTGCCATCCGCTTTCCTTTCGACGCGAACCAAGTGATTCGAGACACAAAGAAAGTACGGGAACATTATTACCTGCTTCAGGCCTCGCGAATGGAGAACGTGCTGCCTGATCGATGGGCACAGGTACAAGAAGCTGCCGTAGATGTTCAACTCTTTTCCGAACAGGTGGCTTCGCAACCAAAAAAGCTGGAGAACTACGTTCGCAACCTCAACGCCTTGGAGCCGGAGGTTGTCTGGTGGTGGGATGTCGCGCAACCTGCTTTGCAGTGGATGTGGAAGGACTACGCTGGAGTGCGGTATGAAGCCAGTAAGAATTAACGGCGTTGCGGTCGGACCGGGACATCCACCTTATATCATCGCGGAAATCGGTTCAAATCATAATGGCGACATTAATCTCTGTCGTCGCTTAATTGATTCAGCCGCAGATTCGGGTGCGCAAGCAGTGAAGTTTCAATCCTGGACCGACAAATCGCTCATCGCGGAAGAAGAGTATGCTCGCAATACTTCCTACTCCGATAAGAAGAAACACTTCGGCTCGTTGCGCGAAATGGTAACCGCCTACCAGTTCACCTCGGAGCAACACGTCGAAGCTGCCGCTCATTGCAAGTCTCGCGGCATCGCGTTCTGCTCGACACCGTTCGCCGTCGAGGAAGCAGACCTGCTTGAGAGGCTCGATGTGCCGTTCTTTAAGATCGCTTCGATGGACATCATTCATCTCTCCCTCTTGAAGTACGTCGCGCGCAAACAGCGCCCTGTGATCATTTCCACAGGCATGGCTACGTTGGCCGAAATTGAGCGAGCCGTCGAAACAGTGCGTGCTGAAGGCAATGAGCAGATTGTCCTGCTGCATTGTGTGTCGATCTACCCTCCGGAATATGACACCATTCATCTGCGCAACATGGCCACACTGCAGCAAGCCTTCGGTGTGCCGGTAGGCTTTAGCGATCACACATTGGGAACTGCGATTCCACTCGCTGCCATCGCACTTGGCGCGTGCATGATCGAGAAACATTTCACTCTCGATCAGGACATGGAAGGGTGGGACCACGCGATCTCCGCCAATCCTGAACAACTCAAAACCATTGTCGAAGAGGGGAGACACATCGTTACAGCCCTCGGAGACAGCAAGCGAACGGTGAGTGCTGCAGAGATCGAAAAACGGAAGAAGTTTCGCCGAAGCCTGGTAACCACTCGGCAATTGCAGCGCGGTCATGTGCTTACCGTGTCGGACCTGGACGCGAAGCGACCCGGCACTGGAATAAGTCTGGACGAAATCGGCTATGTGCTCGGCCGCCGACTTGCATCCGACATGATTGCGGATCAAGTCCTCAACTGGAGCCACTTGCAGTAATCGACGGATGGACACTTTGGAACTGCCAGTGATCGTCATCGGGGGAGGCGGACACGCCAAGGTTCTGGTCAGTGCGCTTCTACTGTGCCGCAGGAATATTCTCGGATTCGTTGACTTGAACCCAACAGCCCCTCCATTGCTCGGAATCAGGTGTCTCGGCAGCGACGCTGAGGTATTGCTTCATGCACCTGGCGACGTGCGGCTGGTGAATGGTGTGGGCTCCACCGGTTCCACGGCAAGTCGCCAGGATATTTACGATCGCTTCACCCATGAAGGGTATTGCTTTGCGACCGTGATACATCCCTCGGCGATCGTCGCTCCTGAAGTGCAAATTGAAGATGGAGTCCAAATTATGGCGGGGGCTATTCTTCAGCCCGGAAGCTGCATTGGCTCCAATGCCATAGTCAATACCGGTGCCATCATTGATCACGATTGCCTCGTAGGCGCTCACGCGCACATTGCCCCGGGGGCAGTTCTTTCCGGCGGCGTCCATGTCGACTCGGGAGCGCATATCGGCGCAGGGGCATGTATCATTCAAGGACTGTCCATCGGCGCCGCCAGCGTGGTCGGCGCGGGAGCGGTCGTAATTAAAGATGTGCCCCCCGGCGTCACGACGGTCGGAGTGCCGGCAAAAACCATTGATAGAACCTTTGCACAAAACCTCCGATAAACCATGAGCCAAATGTCGAATACAGTTTACATCGTCCGTTGCCTTGATACCGAAGGACCACTCCACGAATCGATCTAAGCCACATTCGAGCGTATTCGCGAAATCTTTCACCTCGATTTGGAACCCAGCGTCGAACTGTTGCGACGACTCCAGGAAGGCAAGGTAGATTGTGGGGGGGGCCGAGGCAGCCATACAAACGATAGCAGCACCCAACTGCTAACCTACAACGATACTTGGCAATCGAGGAATTCTGTTCAAACAGCCGGGCCCATCTCAACTTACTCAGAGGTTTCTTCAACGTGAAGGATATGTTCAATTTGGATGGCCGTGTTGCGGTTGTCACCGGCGGGGCTGGTTTGATCGGTTACGCGCTGGCGCAAGCTCTCGCGACCTTTGGCGCGCACACCTTCATCGCTGACATTAATGAAGACACAGCCGGAAAATGTGCCGCAGAATTGACGGCCAAAGGGCTGCGGTGTTCGGCCGTTGCGCTGGACATCTTGGATGTGGCCTCCATCTCGGCCGGTATAACCAAAATCTTGTCAAAGACCGGCGCGCTCGATGTATGGGTGAACAGTGCTTACCCGAAGTCCAAGGATTGGGGTCTAGCCTTTGAGAAAGTCTCGATTGACTCGTGGCGCACCGCCGTTGATAGTCAAATGACCAGCTGTTGCTTGTGCTGTCGGGAGGCCGCGGAAGCAATGCGGTCCCGAAAACGCGGCTCAATTATCAACCTCGGTTCCACCTATGGAATGGTCGGCCCCGATTTTTCAATTTATGAAGGGACGGCGCTCACCATGCCCGCAGCCTATGCGGCGATTAAAGGCGGTATCATCAATTTTACGCGCTACCTTGCATCCTACTATGCCAAGGACGGTATTCGGTTCAATTGCATCTCGCCAGGCGGTGTTGAAAACAACCAGGCGGCTCCGTTCGTCGAAAACTACGTTCGCAAAACACCGCTCGGAAGGATGGCCAAGCCGGACGATATCGCAGGCGCAGCGGTATTCTTGGCTTCGGATGCTTCCGCCTATGTGACAGGCCACAATCTAGTTGTGGACGGTGGGTGGACGGCTATCTAAGAGCCTGAAGGCTGAGTTTGAATCCAAACCAACATCGATAGCCAACAGATGGGGCCTCTGGTTCGTAGGTTCTTCACTGTTCGGAAAACGCCTCTCATTTTGAATGGCAACCGCCGGCTGATTGCAATTTCCTGATCAGTCTTGATTTCCTTTGCCACTGCCCAAACCTGAGTTGAAGAAGTCATTACAAAACGTTGCCCGGGAGCACACTAATCCATGCTTAAGACAGTTACCAAAGAGCATTTTATGAACTTTGTCATTTCAGCCGATGTGACAATTTCAGAGGCTATTGCCCGCCTGGATGCGGCCGGGATTGGCGCGTTGGCTATCTGTTCTGCCGGATACAAACTCTGCGGCATATTGACGGATGGCGACCTGCGCCGCGCCGTGATAAAAGCGAAACCCCTGGATGCCCCATGCCAGGCCATTGCAACTAGAAATCCAATCGTTGCGTCTCCATCCACGACGCGGTTGCAAGCTCTTCATTTGATGAACCACCATGACATTGATCATCTTCCCATCATTGATGAGCAGGGCGTGTTACAGGATTTGTTTCTTCGCCGCGATCTTGTTGTGCAGGGTGAAATTGAGGCAGACGCATCCGAGCTGTTAGACATGGTGACGTTCCTTCCCGCTGCTTCGATCGCGGAAGCTATTGCTCAACTCGACAAGGCCGGGACTGGTGCGTTGGTCCTATGCAACGCTGACCGGATGCTCTTTGGTCTGCTGACCGACGGCGATATCCGCCGCGCGATTCTACGGGGTGTGTCTTTGGAAACTCCGTGCGAGTACATTGCTAGTCTCGAGCCGCAGACCGTCAACAGCTCGATGTGCGCAACGGAAGCGCTAGAACTCATGATGAAAAATGACATCAACCATCTTCCGGTGGTAGATGCCACAGGCCGCGTGATCAAGTTCTTGCTCCGGAGGAACCTTGCACAACGTGGGGGCACGGACCTCTCCGCTGTCATCATGGCTGGCGGCTATGGGAAGCGGCTGCTCCCCCTCACCGAACAAGTGCCTAAGCCGATGCTGCCTGTCGGCGACAAACCCCTTCTAGAGCGTACAATCCAGCAGCTGCGGCGCTCGGGAATTCGCGACATCAGTCTGACAACGCACTATCTACCGGAAAGCATTATTCAGTACTTTGGCGATGGCAGCGCTTTTGGCGTCCGGCTAAATTACCTTAAGGAAGATTATCCGCTCGGCACGGCGGGCGGGGTAAAATTGATGAAACGGACCGACAATCCCTTCCTTGTCATCAACGGGGACATCATCACCGGTGTCCCGTTTCAGGAGATGCTCAACTTCCATCGCAAGCACCATGCGTTGCTTACAGTGGGGGTGCGCAAGTATGACGTCGAAGTACCATTCGGCGTCGTGGAATTGGACGAAGTTCATGTCAACCATATTCGGGAAAAACCTTCGTTCAATTTCTTCATTAATGCGGGCGCTTATCTCCTCGAACCTGAGGTTTGCGATTTCATTCCCTCAGGGCGGCGTTTCGACATGACCCAACTGATACAAAGACTGATCGAAGCCGGAAAAGTCGTCGTAAGCTTTCCGATCATGGAGTACTGGCTCGACATAGGACGTCACGAAGATTACGCCAAGGCCCAGGAGGATGTTCGCAACGGAGTATTTTGAACCCACATTCCCCCGAGTTGTAATTCTCAATCCTCGGATCGTCGCAATCGTCAATGTTGATGAGGGGGCGAACGTGATGAAGACGTTGGTGATGTGAATACCCAGTGGGTGAGATACAAAACCGCTTGACGGCATCGATCAATTCGCTTGCCTTCACAGCAACATCTCCAAATAGACCCCCACCAACGGTAAAATTCGAGTGAAGCAGTCCGAAGCAAGGTGATTCCGGTTGATATGAAAGATTGTGTTACAGCCGGTGCTGGCTGCTTCGGTCCAACTCTCGTTCCCCTGCTTTTGAACGAGGATCACTCGGTAGGCGTCTTAGAAAATCTAAATCATGGAGGGGCCCGCCCCCTCGCCGCATGGTCGGATCCTGCCGGCGGCTTTCGGTGCGGCGACATCAGGTGCCGCTCTGCAGTAGCGTCTGCTTTATCCGGAATGCAGGCTGTCATTCATCTTGCCGCGGCCAACGACGACGCAGGTTGAGCAAACCAAATGCTTTGTACGTCGCTAAATCTCGTGAGGGACGTCGGTCCGATTACAAAGATCAGTTCAATGTTCTAGAACCGCCTCTAATTGAGCCGAACGGCGATTGCCGATTCGCCTAACGGGGGGCTAATCCTTGGAAATCACACTATGAAAATCCTGTTAACCGGCGGCGCCGGTTATATTGGTTCAACGCTCACGCCTTTTCTGCTCGCGGCTGGCCATCAGGTTCGCGTTCTCGACTATCTCGCATATGGCGGCCAGTCCCTTCTTGGCGTATGGACTCATCCAGGCTTTGAATTCATCCGTGGAGATATTCGCGATCGCGAGATGTTGCGAACCGCTGTGGCAGATCGGGACGCAGTCGTTCACTTGGCGGCGATTGTGGGGGATCCAGCTTGCTCCCGCGAACCCGACTTAGCCCGCTCTACCAATCTTGACGCATCGCTGGCTCTCATCGCCGAGAGCCAGAGGGCCGGCGTTGAGCGGTTTATCTTTGCTTCGACATGCAGCAACTACGGAAAAATGAAGTACACCAGTCAATATGTGGACGAGGAATCCGAGCTGAGCCCCGTATCTCTCTACGCTGAGACAAAAGTGGCTGTTGAAACCGCGCTCTTGGAAAGCGGCCGCAGCGAACATTGGTGCCCGACGCCGTTGCGGTTCGCGACAATTTACGGCGTGTCGCCACGCATGCGCTTCGATCTTACAGTGAACGAATTCACTATGGAGATACTTACGAAGAAGCGTCTCAAGGTATACGGTGAGCAATTCTGGCGCCCCTATGTGCACGCACGCGATGCTGCTCGCGCCATCGACCTGGTTCTGAATTCTTCACCGGCGCTGGTAGGGGGGCGCGCATTCAATGTGGGCGCAACCGACCAGAATTTCCAAAAACAGCAATTGGTCGCAATGATTCACCCTTACGCCCCGGATGCCGTAGTTGAGTTCGTCTTCAAGGCCGAAGACCCTCGCGACTACCGGGTATCCTTCGCGAGAATTACCGATCAGCTTGGATTCAAGATCACCCGTACAGTGGCGGAGGGAATTGCGGAAATCGCGCACCTGGTTCGTGAAAATGTTGTCGATAACTTCGCAGATCAGAAGTATCGTAACTGACCGCTCCTGAACAAATACGCAAAAGCACCGCTACTGAGGTTGTCTTTTCCCCTCGATCGGTAATCCTGTTCATAGCGCAAAGATGAGCCAATATGACTGAATCTACGTTCTTGCAAACTCCGCCAACTGGTGAATTTATCCCATTAATAGAGCCGGAAATTCGCGGCAACGAATGGAAGTATGTCCAGGAGTGTCTCGAAACCGGATGGGTCTCATCGGCCGGGCCCTTTGTGGACCGGTTCGAGCACATGGTTGCCCACCAGTGCGGATGCCAACGTGCCATTGCAACGGTGAACGGCACTTCAGCGCTTCATGTTGCGCTCCTTGTGGCAGGTGTTCAACCTGATGATGAGGTGCTTGTTTCCACCTTGACGTTTATCGCCCCCGTCAATGCGATTCGGTATGTCGGCGCGTGGCCCGTATTCGTAGATGCGGAACCCGACTATTGGCAGATGGATCCAGTTCGGGTCGTCGAATTTCTGGAAAAAGGATGCCGATGGAGCAACGGAGCGCTCTATAACCAGCGTACAGGCCGGCGCGTGACCGCCATCGTTCCGGTCCATGTCCTTGGACATCCGGTCGATCTCGACCCCATTTTGACGGCGGCGCAAAAATTCGGCCTGAAGGTCATCGAAGATGCAACAGAGGGCCTGGGCGCAACATATAGAGGTCGTCCGTTGGGTTCGATCGGGGACATCGGGTGCTTGAGTTTCAATGGCAATAAGATCATCACTACCGGCGGTGGTGGCATGCTTGTGACCTCAAACGAAGAATGGGCGCAGAAGGCGAAATATCTGACCACTCAGGCAAAGGACGATCCTATTGAGTATATTCACAAGGAAATTGGCTATAACTATCGACTGACGAACATCCAGGCCGCGATCGGTTGCGCGCAAATGGAGCAATTGGACGCGTATGTCGCTGCCAAGCGGGAAATAGCCGACCGCTACTCCTTGGCGTTACGTGATATTTCTGGCATCGTGCCAATGCGACAGGCGTCGTGGGCGAAGAGCACATTTTGGATGTATACCGTGCTGATCAAAGAGGAAAAATTTGGCATCAACTCCCGTCATTTGCTCCAGGCTCTCGCCGCTCAGAAAATTCAATGCCGTCCCCTTTGGCAGCCCATCCACCGATCGCCGGCACATGCCCTCAGTCGCGCGGGGGAATTGCCAGTCTCCGAACAATTAAGCAAAGAGGCCTTGTGCCTACCCTGTTCGGTAGGGCTGTCCAAAGACGCACAACAAAAAGTAATAAACCAGCTCCGCCAAGGCTAAGTCTATGAAACACGTACTTGATGCAACCCAAATCGCAAGATGGGAAAGAATCGCTCAACAAGACATCGATTACCACCGGCGCCAATTCGCGAAAGCATATCGGAGTACATCCTACTTGGGAGATTTTATCCAGTCATTGATAGGCTCGACCCAAGGCGAGGCACTTGATGTCGCCTGTGGCGCTGGGGCCAACATCTTTCACTTAGCTCAAATAGTCCCTGGTTTCCATTGGTCTGGGGTGGACATTGCAGGTGAGGTGCTCTTCCCAATCGGTAGTCAGTTCTTTCGCAGCAAGGGCCTTGAGGTTGACCTTAAGGCCGGAGATTTCTATAAACTTGAGGATTATTTCGGCGGGAAGAAATTCGACCTGGCTCTCGCAATTCATACGTTCGGCAGCCTTAAATCCTATGATGCGCTTCTGGATCAATTGCTCTCGGTGACCAAAGGTTGGCTGTTTGTAAGCGCGATGTTCACGGACTTCAATGTTGACGTAAACATCGAAGTAACGGACTACACGTGGCCAGAGGACTGTCCGAATCCAGGTAATTACAATGTCTATAGTCTCTCACGCTTTCGAAAGGCCTGTGAGGCCAGGGGTTGCAAACAGTTTGTAAGCCGCGATTTTGTGATTGACGTTGATCTGCCCCCTCCAGAAAATGGAGGATTAGGCACCTACACACGCAAGCTTGAGGATGGTAAGCGCCTTCAGTTTACAGGCCCAATCTTTCTACCTTGGAAAGTCATTGGAGTGAGAATGGGCGATTCGCCGGCGACCTCTGCACGTGGCGGTTCCCGGGCCTCCAAATTGTGAGACTCGAGGAGCGGCACCCTGGCCGGGTCCGTAAGAGTCCTCGTTTCTTCGATTCAGGATGACACAACGAAAACTATCCACGCGAATCGCACTTGGGCAGTTCGACGTGAAGTCAGAGGAAACGAATTCCAAACTCGCAACGGCGTCTGAATATGTCGCGCTTGCAGCCCGGCGAGGAGCAAAGCTGGTGGTTCCTGCCAGAGCTTTAGTCAAGCGGTTACGACCTGGAGCGCTGTCAAATGCGTGCGCAGGTTTGTCAGGAGAAGGTGCTTCACGCATTAACTAAATTGGCCCGCCGCCACTTGTATATGGTTGGTTCTGTGCTTAAAGCGAATGCCCTCCGCGAAGTGTTTAACTCGGCGATGCTTCTCGATCCCGGCGCCGGACCAAGCCGAGTCTATCGTAAAATCCATCTTTTTTGCCCAATGCTGGAAACCCAATTTCTCACACCGGCCCGCACGACGCCGATCTTTCACCTGTGTTTGGGGCATTCGCTTTGGCGATATGCTGCGATCTAAGGTTTCCCGAGCTCTCCCGGAATTATGCCTTAAAAGGTGCACAGCTCATAATCCTTTGCGTGCCGTGGCCTGGACCTAGATTGGAATACTGGCGCACTTTTGGTGTGTGCGCCGGCCATCGAAAATCAATTCTTTGTCGTCGCCTTTAATCGGATCGGATCGTCTCAAGGAACAAGATTTGGCGGACGCTCGATGATTGTCGACCCTTGGGCAAATGTTCTCCGGGAAGGAGCCGGGGAGGCCGCCCTGACCACAGCCGATATTAATTTCCGAGCGATGAATGAATCAAGGTCACGAATACCTTCACTCGAAGATAGACGACCGGCGGTGTATTGACTTTGATACCAGACCGTTTGTGTCGTGATCTCGGTCCGCTAGCCAAAATGGCTCCTAAGGGACCGGAGGATGACGCTAGATTCCGCAAATGCAACTGCGAAAAATTGGCAAAACTATGAACAAAAGGATTGACAACTTTACTCAAGGTGACCGGATTAACCAACGGTTTCATGAACTCGTTCCCGGAGCCAGCCATACATACAGCAAGGGCGAGGACCAGTTTCCTTTACGGTCACCCAAAATCATAGTTCGCGCCCAAGGGGCGTATTGTTGGGATGCGGATGGCAACCGCTATCTTGATTGGGCTATGGGAAACCGCGTGATCGTGTTGGGCCACTGTTATCCTGCAGTCAACGACGCTGTGAAACGCCAAATTGACATTGGAGTCAATTTCACCCGCCCCGGAATCCTGGAATATGAACTGGCCGAGTATCTTGTTGACCTTTTGCCTGTGGCCGAGATGGTCAAATTTGGTAAGAATGGTTCAGATGTAACTTCTGCCGCAATCAAGCTTTCACGTGCATATACTGGCAGGAAATATGTAGCCTGTTGCGCAGACCATCCATTCTTTAGTATCAACGATTGGTTCATCGGGACGACGTCAATGAATGCAGGAGTTCCCGACGAGATTTCCGGCCTTACTCTGAAATTCCCTTACAACGACATTCCAGCTTTGGAAAGGCTGTTCGCACAGTATCCAGGCCAAATTGCGGCGATTCTTTTAGAGCCGATAAAAAACGATGAGCCCAAAGACGGTTATTTGCAAAAATTACGTGAACTTACTCGCCGCGAAGGAACCGTCCTTATTTTCGACGAAATGATTAGCGGAGTGAAGTTCGATATCCGGGGAGCTCACCATTTGCAAGGAGTGTATCCCGACCTTGCTTGCTTCGGCAAAGCATATGCCAATGGTTACTCGCTTTCGCTTTTGGCAGGCAAACGCGACATTATGGAGTTGGGCGGATTGAAACATAACAAGCGCCGGGTGTTTCTGCTCTCGCAGACACACAGTTCAGAGACGCTCGGTTTGGCGGCATGCAAAGCGACCCTGGAGGAATGTCTTCGTGTTGATATAAGCCGGCACATCTGGCCCTTAGGTAACAAACTGGTTGAGGGATTTCGTGCTTTGGCCCGTGCAGAGGGAGTTGCAGATTATGTGCGAATCATTGGATTCGATTGCAACCCGCAGATCGTTTGCACCCATCCCGATGGCACGCCCTGGCCGGAGCTTATCACGTCCTTCCACGAAGAATTGATCTCTTGGGGGGTACTCATGCCCTGGATCACCATCACCTATTCACATGGACAGGCAGAATTGGATCAAACTTTCGAGGGGCTGCAAATGGCCATGCGGAAAATCTCGGGTGCTGTTGCCACAGGGCGCATACGCGAGTCGTTCGCCGGCCCCCCCGTCAAGCCAGTGTTCCGCCCCTTCAACGCTTGCCTCCAAAGCCATTGTGGCAGGCTGTATGCCGACGCAGTGAAGATGGAGTGTTGCGACGGAGAACGGCACTCATGATAGGCGCCATCGTCCAGGCACGGATGGGATCCACGCGACTTCCCGGCAAGGTCATGATGGAGGCCGCGGGAAAACCGCTACTTGGTCATCTGCTCGAACGTTTGAGCTATTGTCGGCATTTGGAAAAGACAATCGTGGCGACCACCACAAATGAGCGAGATGATCTCATCGCAGATTTGTGTAATTCCCTCCGTGTATTGGTTTATCGCGGAAGCGAATACGACGTCCTAGATCGGTACTATCAGGCCGCGAAGGCTTTCAGAATTAGATGTATCGTCCGTGTAACCTCCGACTGTCCCCTGATCGACCCCGAGCTTATAGATGACAAGATATCCTGCTTCATGAATAAGTTGGATGAGTATGACCTAATTACGAATCGTCATCCTTTGACCTACGTTGATGGCTTGGATTTCGATTTGATTCCTTTGGCTGCGTTAGATGTTGCTTGGAGAACCGCGCGTGCATCGCATCAACGGGAGCACGTTGTTCCGTTCTTTTGGGAGTCCGGAATGCGCGTCCATAATTTCGAGGATCCTCGACAGTTGTTCTATTCCAACCGTTGGACCCTCGATTATATTGAAGACTACGAGTTGATCAAGTCTATTTACTCAGCGCTCTACAGAAATGGCCAGAGATTCACGACCAAGGATATTCTGACGTATCTAAGCGCGAACCCGGATTTATCACAAATCAATTCGAAATATTTGCCGCCGGCTATAAGTCAGAGCAACAACTAATAATGTCAGGGAGGAAACGGCTTTGGCGAACATCGCTGATGTCGACGGAGACTACTCGCAATCGGACTTAACTGATAGCTTGAAACAAATTGGTATTGGGCTCGGCGACGTCGTTTATGCCGTCGTGAATTTGGCGACGCTCGGAAAGGCGAAGGGCTGTCGTACCGCAGAAGAACAGTGCCATTGCCTCTTGAGAGCTCTCCAGGACACAGTGGGTCCAAGCGGAACAATTCTCGTGCCGACGTATACATTCTCTTTTTGCCGTGGAGAAATCTTCGACGTTCAAAGGACGCCTTCGATCAAGGGGCCGTGGAGTCCATCCACGGAGTTCCTTGAATACTTCCGCCGGTTACCGGATGCCATTCGATCGGTGGATCCAATACATTCTGTGGCTGGCATTGGACCTCGGGCCGCAGAAATACTATCTAATGTGCCGCCCACTTGCTTCGGGGAAAACAGCGTTCCCCACCGGCTGAGGCGAATGGGCGCTAAGATCTGCGCTATTGGTGTAGGCTTGCACGAATCTAACTTTCAACATCATGTTGAAGAGATGCTTGATGTGCCCTTTCGTTTCAAAAAGCTTTTCACGGGTCAAATTAGAAGTAATGGCGTCACTGAGAAGAAGGGGTGGATTTACAATGTTGGAATTCTTGCGACGAACGGTTCCTTAGACGAGCACCGACTGGAAAAGAACGCGCGCGAGGCTGGCATATGCCGTGCAGCACCAGTTGGGCGCGGTAAGATTCTGGGTATTGATAGTCGTGAACTGTTTGAATTCACCTCGCAAGCTCTGTCCGAGGATCCCTGGTTTACTGCTCGGGGCCCCGCGGATGACCCGGTTGAACTTGAGCGGGTAAGAGTGGCTGGTCCTCGCTATGAGGTTAATCTTCCGTCCCATGCGTCAATATCGGAATTGATTCGCGCTCTATGGAAACTGCCTCGCGATATCGTTTCGGAAGGATATGATGCCGCGCTTGCAGCAATCGCAACCCAGGTGCCGATGAAGATCTGCGAATATCCCACGGGAACAGAATGCTGGAGTTGGATTATTCCCGAAAAATGGACATGCCACGAGGCCTATCTCGAGTCTCTCGACGGTAAGCGGCTATTTTCGTACGCAGACAATCCGCTCCACGTAGTCTCCTATTCCTTGCCGTTTGAAGGGGAAGTGACGCGAAGGGATCTATTCGAACATCTGCATGTTCATCATAAAATCCCGGAAGCAGTTCCATTCATTTTCAAATACTATGAGCGCGACTGGGGGTTGTGCTGCAGCAAGAATGTAAAAGATACTTTACACGATGATAAATACAAAGTAGTGATAAGGAGCGACTTTAGCTTTGGAACATTGAAAGTTGGAGAGGCCGTCGCGCCTGGCAAGAGTGACGACTGCATAGTTTTGTGTGCCCATCTTTGTCACCCCGCGATGGTCAATGACGATTTATCCGGAGTCGTTGTGGGGATCAAAGTGATGCAGGCTTTGTTAGGCCGGAGCGACCTGCGCTACACATATCGCTTCTTAATTGTTCCTGAGACCATTGGCTCTGTGGCTTATTTGAGCCACAACGAACAGCTAATCCCGAAAATGAAAGGTGGATTGTTCTTGGAGATGCTGGGACTGGACAACCCCCATGCGCTTCAGCTTTCATTTTCCGGAAACACGGAAATTGATCTCTGCTTTTCGCAGGCACTCAAGGACCACGATCCATTTGGTTGGACTGGTGCCTACCGCACCATCATCGGCAATGATGAGCGCCAGTTTAACGGGCCAGGTGTTAGGGTCCCGATGCTGTCTTTGTCTCGGGTCCTTCCACCAACGGCGGCAGATTGGCCTTACCGCGAATATCATTCCAGCCATGACACACCGAGCGTGACCTCGGTCAACAGTTTAGATGCTTCCTGTGACATGGTTCTAAGCATGATAGATACGATCGAAAATAATAGAGCGCCCATCAATCGGTTCAAAGGAGAAGTGTTCTGCTCTAGGTTTGGTATGTCCTTTGATGCGTCCTCCAATCCGGAAGGTTATCGGGCGCTTTTCGATGTTATGGATTTGATTGACGGCACTCATGCCGTCGCGCAGATTGCGAGCAGATGCGGCATTTCTTTTGAGGCGACCACGAAGATTATTAATGAATTACATGCTCGTGGTCTGGTGGACTAGGTAATCTTTGACAAGAAGTCAGGCCCATGGAGCACATAATAGTGGAGCACATTTTTATAGATACAGTGGACCTTGTCGAATATGCCGGCGCCAGAGCCTAACACTGCTCCCCAGGGAGCTGCGGTGCTGATGTTCGAAATCGAGCCGCTAGGTTCGAGGGTATGCAATCTATCTGCGCAGAGTTCCATCAGATTCACTTGACCAGCAGCTAGTAAATCACTCTAGCTCTTTCCAAGAGAGCTTAGAATTTCTGTGGGAGGTCTCAATGAAGTGGGGAATCGAGCGCTCAAAATTAGTGACCCGAATGTCGGAACTCCCTGGATGCGGTAATCTGATTCGTCGACAATACGATAACTTCCTGAGGCTGAAATATGACGTTAACTGGCGTTGGGTGCGGAATCCCGCCAGCAGTCGGTCATTCCGCAAGTCGCCCCTTAAGCTCAACACACTACAAGAGCGGCTGGTTTCAGAACTCAACGCTACGGGCGTAGCGAGCTGCCAGTTCGACGAACTGTTTCAAAACCCCGAGTTGTGGCGTAGCCTCTCCGCACACGTCTCAGAGTTCAGCGCAAGCGCTGAGGTTCAATCGGTTATCAGGAAGCGGCAGCAAGATTTTGGAGAGAAGCAGGATTTTCGGGCCGTCGAGCATTACATCATCACGAAGTACCCCAAAGATCGGAAGCCGCTCATCACAGTAGATAACCCGCTGCTGAATCTCCACCTCAACCGGTTGATCCTGGACGTAGTGAATTCGTATCTGGGCATGTGGTCCAAGCTGATCTACTTCGACATGTGGCATACGTTGCCTCTGGACACGGATACACGAATCCTTTCACAGCGTTGGCATCGGGATCCTGAGGACCGCAGGAAGATCCGCACCTTTCTTTACTTCAGTGAGGTTGACACTGACGCTGGCGCAATGGAGTACCTTGCGGGCAGCCAGTTCGGAGGACCCTACGGACACGTGTTTGAGTGGAAGGATCCGCTCGGAATACCGTACCCGCCCGACGGGGAAGTGGAGCGGCAAATTCCAGCCTCACAGCTCGTGATTCTCAAAGGCCCGCCGGGTACGCTGTTCTTCTGTGATACTACCGGGTTCCACCGTGGGGGAACTGCCAAAACGAGGCCACGAATACTGGCGACATCGGCATACGTCACACCGGCCTCGCTTCACCGCAGACGTTATGAGATCGATGCTACCGTACGTGACGGTCCCTGGAGCGCCCCTGCTAAGTTTGCGGTGATGTGAAGCCGCCACGTGACGGACATCTTCACGATTCGTGTGTTCCAACTTGCCCTCGCGACGCTGCTAAGCTGTTTGTATTGTGGACAAGTTCGGGGCGATCCCATTCGGTTCCAGCGCAAGCATGGACTTTCTCCATCTCTACTATACGCGAAGGCGCGCGAGAGCCCGCTCGGATCTAGGTGGACTACTCTCGACTGGACCCTGTCACACATCGGTGCCCGCCGATTGGCATTTCTGTTTATGCTGGTCTTCCTGGCTGGACTCGCCGCGTTGCTAGCAGGTCGAACCAAAGCGCCAAGACTCAAGGCGCTCTTCGTCATAATTCCGCTGGTTGTGGGCTTCGCGGTCGCCGTCTTTTTGTTTTCCGCGTACATCATCAACACGGCAGCGATTACCGTTAACTGGGCCTCACCACAGCAGACGATTGACGGTTTTGGAGCAGGCGCAGCGGGCAACGTGCCAATGCTCACAGCTGCCCAGATGGATTTCTTCTACACCGATGCAGGCATTCATCTGAAATTTATTCGCTTGGATATTTATCCCGATCTTGCCGATTGCAATGCCAATGAAGGCTCGGGGAACTGCGTAAGCGTGAGTTCCGGGGCAACTCTGGCAACCGAAGACTTGGCGAATGCCCAAGCCGCCGTGGCTCGTGGGGCGGTGGTGTGGGCTTCAGAGTGGAGCCCTCCCGGTTCGATGAAGTCTAACGGAAGTTTTCTTACCGGCGGAGCGATGGAAAATGGCACTGGCAATGCCAACTTTACAGCGTTAGCAGCGATTCAAGCCAGCTTTGTTACTTTGTTGACAGGTACCTATGGCATTCCAATCTACGCCATCAGCGTCCAGAACGAGCCAGACGAAAGCAAGAGCTACCCATCTTGCACTTGGACAGCCCAGCAGATTCACGACTACGTTCCTTATCTCTCGGCTGCCTTGGCGAGCGCAGGGTACAGTTCTACAAAGATCATGATTGCAGAACCGTCGACGTGGGAAAATACCTATGCCACAACTGCCATGAATGATGCGACAGTGGCGGCAGACATTGGCATTCTTGCTGCGCACGGCTATAGAGGCAGCGGGGCTCCGCTTTCCTACAGCAACATTACGAATCAGCATCAGTGGCAGACGGAAGTGAGCGACTTTAATACCTATGATGGCTCGATCGCAAGCGGTCTGACTTATGCGACGATGCTTCACGATTGGCTGACGACCACGCGGGTAAACGCCTGGCATTACTGGTTGCTTACGGGACAAGATGGCTTTACCGACAACGAAGGGTTGACCGACGCGAGCGGCCATCTTGCCAAGCGTGCTTACACATTTGGAAACTTCTCCAGATTTGTACAGCCCGGATGGAGTGTTGTCGGAGTTATCAACAGCACCGGGCTACTGGTATCAGCGTACAAATCTCCGGCAAGAGGTGCAGCAATCGTCGTAGTGAATAATGGATGGGTGGCGCGCAACCAAGTCTTTGTCGTGGGCACAACGATGGGGGCGTCGGTGATTCCTTGGGTCACGTCCTCTAGTGCAGATCTGGCTCCGCAGACTCCCGTCGCCGTATCGTCTGGATCGTTCACTTACACGATCCCAGCATCAAGCGTGGTGACTTTATCTACTTCGGCGACCGCGCCATGAGCCCCCATGGCTGCGATTCTTTCAATTAAATAGGCGATGGATTTGCTGAGACTCTGAAATGGAAGAGAGATCATAATAAAGAAGGACGAAGGGTTGCGTGCGCATTCATCCCCACATACAACGAAGCCGCCAACCTGAGGGAATTGCTGCCCGAATCCTTGAAGAAGCAGACAAGTCATGGGCCAGCCCAGATCCCTCTCGGCCGACGTTTAACCGACAAGCACGAGCCGTCACCAGAATCGGAACTGAGTAAAACATGCGCATTATCGTCGCCACCGGTTTGAATACAGGCGCTGCGGAATACAAGAACATGGGCGACGTCGCCATGTTGCAGGTGGCGGTTGATCGGCTGTTGAGCTTGTGGCCGGATGCTCGAATCGAAGTCCTGACCGAGTCACCCTCCAATCTGGCCCGTTATTGCCCGGGCGCGAAACCATTGCCTCGTGCCGGTTGCGAGTGCTGGGTGGGGGATCGAGTCTTATTGGGACGGTATCACCAGTTCTTGCCGAATTCGGTTTCAGTTCGACTGAGCGGCTTGAAAAGGGCTATTGGACTACACTGGCCGAGACTCCTTGAGCTCTTGATCCGCTTGAGACTGGGTTTGCGGGATGGGAATGGCCGACGCGGCGACTTCCAACTCTTCCTGGAAGCGCTTAAGAACACTGACTTGCTGGTCGTTTGCGGTTCAGGTGGATTTGCCGATAGCTGCCGACAGTGGAACTTCTCGACCCTGGGCACGATGGAGGCGGCCATTCGACGTCGCATACCTGTCGTCATGTTTGGGCAGGGAATGGGACCGCTGAACGATGCGAATGTACTGTCCAGGGCGAGAGATGTATTTCCTGGAATCACCCTGATCACGTTGCGGGGCAACAGGGGCGGGCTGCCGCTACTCGAATCGATTGGAGTAACTCCAGCGAGCGTGCTGACTACCGGCGACGAAGCGATTGAACTTGCCTATGCAGCGCGTGTCAAAGCACCTGGCAATGCGGTCGGAATCAACCTGCGGGTCGCATCGTATGCAGACGTGAAGTCGGACACCATTGAAAAGGTCGCATCGGTCTTGCAAGAATTCGCCCGGCGGCACAAAACCGCTCTTCTGCCAATCCCGATCGCAGTTCATGAATATGCCCGCGATCACGAGACTATCCGGCAACTTCTGGCGGGATTTGATAACGAATCGGACGGTGGGCTGTCCTTGGACACGCCCCTGATGCTAGTGAAACAGACGGCGCGATGCAGGATCGTCGTCACCGGCGCATATCATGTTGCGGTGTTTGCGCTCGGCCAGGGGATACCGGTTGTATGTTTATCCAACTCTGCTTACTATCTGGCCAAATTCCAGGGGCTGGAAGATCTTTTCGGTCTTGGTTGTGCTATCGTCATGTTAAGCGAACCCGATTGGCCGGGCAGGTTGGCGACTGCGATCGAAACAACGTGGAATTCGGCAGCAGCTGTGCGATTGCCCCTGTTGCATTCCGCCGCCCGTCAAATCGAAGAGAGCCGAGCGGCGTACCGTCGCGTAAAAGATCTGCTAGGTTCCAGCCAAACCCAGCCGACTTTATCAGAAAGAGCTCAGGCTGATAGGCCTGAGTCAAACCTATGTCGCGAATCCTGATATTTTCGCCCTACCAGCTGTGGGGGATCCACACCATCTATGAGGAGACAATTGCGAAAGCGTGTCATGTCCGGGGTGCGACAGTTGAGTATCTTCTCTGCGATGGCCTATTGCCGGAATGCGATCAGCACTGGGATTCCAAAACGAATTCCCCCCGTCCCTTCGACCTTTGCCAGCGCTGCCAGACCAAGGCGAAGGCCAACATGGGCGATCTTGGTTTCCCGTTTCGCTGGTTGGGTGACTTTGTAAGTCCGGTTGAAAAGGCCGCTGCATTTGCATGGGCTCAGGGCGTGAAGCCTTCTGAACTGCCTGAGGCTTCATTTAATGAATTCCCCATAGGGCAATGGGTGCTGTCTTCCGTGGTTTCCTATTTTCGGCAGTACCCACCCGAGTTGAACAACTGGCACGTCGTCAGTGTGTATCGGGGCTTTCTGTTCAGCGCAGCGATCGTGGCAACGGGCTTAGGGAACTATCTGGAGGCAAACAGGATTGATGCAGCAGTCTTGTTCAACGGGCGTCAGTCCATCACCCGCGTTGCCTTAGAAATATTTCAGCAACGCGGCATTCGGGTGTTGACCCATGAGCGCGCTGAATACCAACGCGGCTACATCAACGTAAAACCCAATGCGCATTGCATGAGCCCGGAGCCGTTTGAGGCTTTCTGGAACATGTGGGGACGGGTACCGCTCACGCGGGAATCACTGGATGCTGCTTCCCAGTGGTTGATCGAACGGCGGTACGGCGCCAATCTTGCCTGGATTCCATTTAATAAGTCGTCCGTTAGCAATTCATCTCTAAGGGCAAGCATGAATCTCGGTCAGGACAAGCGACTTTGGGCCTTGTTCACCTCCTCCACCGACGAGGTAGCCGCCGATCCACTGATGCAGGGTCCTTATGAATCACAGGCTGCCTGGGTGCATGAGGTGGTGCATTGGGTGGGGTTACGCGATGATGTGGAGCTCGTGATCAAAGTGCATCCCAATCTTGGGGGAAATTCTTACATCGGCAAGGCGGTCGACGAATTGCGGATCTATCAAGAAATGAAATTGGCGTTACCTGCCAATGTTCGAATCGTATTGCCGGAAGATTCGGTGAGCGCGTATTCCTTGGCGCAGGAAGCTGACGTTGGACTGACCTTTGGGTCGACCATAGGTCTCGAGATGGCAATGCTGGGCAAGCCAGTCCTTTTGGCATCAAGATGCATGTATGAGCTCGGATCAGAGATCTTGACGGTGCGCTCCAAGGAATCATTGCCGGAAATGTTGGAAAAATGCCTCCATGCTCACACTGACAGAGAGATTCAACGTCAAGCGTTTCGATTGGCGTATTACTACATTTTCAGATTCGAACTCCCATTCCAGGCGGTGAAGGTGTTAAGCGTATCTGAATTCGGGGCCAAGTTGAATTATGTAGATCGGCAAGATCTGGCTCCAGGAAAGGATGATTCGCTGGACCATATCTGCGATTTTCTGATAAAGGGTTGCCCCCTCTTTGATTGCCCGACGGAGGAGGAACGGTCTCGCACCACGGCTGACGAAGACGCGTTCTTTGAAGAATTGGCACACTCACCAGACTACCTAAGAAGTGATCGCTTAGAGCGTTGGCTGAGGTTGAAGTCGTTCGGTCGGCCAGCGAAGGATCTGCTTCGGCGTTTGCCGTTTGGGGCCGGAGACGCACTCCTTGACCTTGGGAGGAGCCGATGGCGCGCTTTCTTGACGTCGATGGAAACCGGGGAAAAGGTATTGCATCACCGCCGGGATTCCAGCGGATTGAAGCGACGCGCAGGCCTTTGAAGATTCGAGAAATTGTCGAGCTATCGTCGCTACCTAGTGGTGGAGGACCGCTGAGAATCTCGGTCATAATTTGTACTTATAACCGTTGCCAAAGCCTAGCGCAGGCGTTGTGCAGCGTCGCATCTTCCGTTCTGCCTGATTCGGTGGAGTGGGAAGTTTTGGTGGTGGACAATAACTCGAAGGATCAAACGCGTGATGTAGTAGACGAGTTCAGTCATCGGTATGCTGGACGTTTCCGTTACCATTTCGAAGCACTTCAAGGTAAGTCTCACGCACTCAACTCGGGAATCCGCGAGGCCCGCGGTGAAGTACTGGCCTTTATGGATGACGACGTAACTGTCGATCCTATGTGGCTGCAAAATCTGACAGCATCTTTGAGCGAAAGTGCGTGGGTAGGTACTGGAGGGCGCATTCTGCCTGCACGCTCCTTCCAACCGCCAAGCTGGCTGCCGCTTCAGGGCCCGCAGAATATGGGGGGCATTCTTGCGCTATTTGATTTAGGGGAGAAGAGGGTAGAACTAGACCGGCCTCCCCTCGGCACTAACATGGCGTTCCGCAATGAAATGTTTCAGAAATATGGTAACTTTCGAACCGACTTAGGTCCCCGTCCTGGTAGCGAAATCCGCAATGAGGATACCGAGTTCGGTCGCCGCTTGTTAGTTGCCGGCGAGCGGCTCCTCTACGAGCCTTCGGCAGTCGTCTACCACGCAGTGCCCGAACACCGATTAAGCAAAGAATACTTCTTGGCATTCTCGTTTGACTGTGGTCGCGCCGCTATACGTGAAGTAGCGTGGCGGCCCGACATCTTGGGGATTCCGCGACACTACCTGACTTTGCTGAAACACGCGATAGTTCTTGCACCCGTAAAGACGCTGCAGTGGCTGCTTGCTTCAAATTTGCAAGAGAGATTCTATCGTAAGTGCTGGGTGTGGTATACCGCCGGGGAGATTGTGGAAATCTACCACCGATGGTTTGTTACAAGCGGTCAAAAGCAGGATTCATCATCAAACGTAAAGACAGAACGAACTGTATGATCGTGTTCAAGCGTTGACCGGTGCGAGATAGGTCGGGGCCGAATTTCGCCCCTTAACAAAGGGATATTGGAGCGCGTTTGCGCCAGCCAAAGAATACGACTTGTGGTTGAGAATAACAGGACACTTTCAGTGCGATAACCTCGTAACGGCCGAACTTTTCGCCCAAGTCAGCAAGATACACACAACCTCAAGCGAACGTCTTGATTGACGACCAAGATTAGGCTGTTGTCCGCTTACAGGCGCCTCTGCGACTCATTGATCATTTGTATCGCCGATGAGGCAGTCTGTTCGTCTGTTCATGTTGGAATGGGCCGAGAACGCACAACCGACAAGATGAACATCACGGTTATTCTGTGTACTTATAACCGCTGCGCGGTCTTGGCAAAGGCCTTGGAAAGCATTGCCGCCCAGAGACTCCCCGATTCGATCGAGTGGGAAGCGCTCGTGGTGGACAACAATTCGACTGATCGGACCCGGGAGGTGGTCGAGGAGTTCTGCCGCCATTACCTCGGCCGTTTCCGCTACCTGTTTGAACCACAGCAGGGTAAATCGTATGCGCTCAACGCCGGAATTCAAGAGGCCCGTGGCAATGTTCTCGCCTTCACAGATGACGACGTGATGGTTGAGCCGGCGTGGCTACAGAACTTGACTGCCCGCTTAGACAAAGGTAAATGGGTGGGCGCGGGAGGGCGAACCCTGCCGGAGCGCACCTTCTCGCCTCCCCGTTGGCTAGATCGTGATAACCCCCATGCGCTGGGTCCTCTCGCCCTTTTCGATCTCGGTGCCGGGGAACGTGAACTCACTGAGCCTCCATTCGGTAACAACATGGCCTATCGAAAGGAAATGTTCGAGAAGTACGGCGGTTTCCGAGCCGAGCTAGGCCCCCGCCCTGGAAGCGAGATTCGGAGCGAAGATACCGAGTTTGGTCAGCGACTGCTTTCGGCAGGTGAGCGGCTGCGGTATGAACCGTCCGCCATCGTCTATCACGCGGTTCCGCCAGACCGGATTCGGAAAAGCTATTTTCTGGCTTGGTGGTTTGACAAAGCACGTGCAGATGTTCGGGGATTTGGCGTTCCCAGCGATACCAGATGGTTCGTCGCAGGCATCCCGCTATACCTTTTTCGTAGGCTCGCGGTCTGGACTCTACGATGGATGTGCGGCATCGTCCCATCGCGACGCTTTTTCAGCAAACTCCATGCTTGGTGCGTGGCCGGGACGATGCTGGAATGCTTCCGCCTGTCACGTGCGGAGCGATTCCGTGACGCCGACACGTTTCCGAGACGTTCCCACTCTTGATGCCATCTTACACGATCTGCCAGTTCTCTTCCGGAGATCGATCTACGCGTGGTTTCCTGCCCATGTTGCCTCCTGTGTGGAGGCCCTGATCTTGCCTAACTGAGGTGTTCAGTTTTAGCGGGGAGCACTACAGAGCCCTCGCTTTTCGACTTGTAAGTGAGGCTTGAGTTGAGCAGAACTTAAAAGGCATGCTGCCCATCGATTCCAAAATCGGTGTTTTTGCGGGGCACGGTCCCCGAGTGCCGGTCGTGATGTCGCTCGCGTATCTGCCCTGGCTGGCTGTCGTGCTTTTTACCGCGGGAGCTTCGGCTACGCTAAACCTCCTCGGCTACGCGATTGTCGTTATCGCAGTCGGCTACAGTATCGTCAGCTTAGCGCTGCCTGCTCCTGTCCGAATTCAAGCTTTCTTTCTCACCCCGGCGATCGGTATCCTGGCGATTTCAGCTCTCACAGCGTTCTGGTTGAGGGCGGGGCTTCCGCTGGCGTGGGTCACGCTTCTTTGGCTTGCACCGATGGCGGCCGGTGCGTGGGGCCTCTGGACTGATCGTGCGTTCTGGGCAAAAAGTACCGTCGCCTATGGTGGGGCGCTCGTCGTCCTTTCCGTGCTGATCTGCGCAGTGTACTTCCTGCCGGGGGCTCGCAACGACGCCGTCCTGCGGCGAGACGGGAGCTTCAACTGGATTTACATGGATACGCAATACAACCACGGTGTTGCTGCGGCCATCAAGAGTAGCGTCAGCCCGCCGAAGGAACCTGGAACGGCGACCGCTGAACTTCTCTACCATTTTGGAGCCTATGCGCCGGCCGCGGCCATTTCCCGCCTCGACGGACTCAACTTGGGCGACGCCTTCGCTCGCGTAACGCGCGGCGCATCGTCCTGGGCACTAGTGCTCTCGTGCTTTGGGCTCGGCACGCTCCTATCACTTAAAGCCACCGGCGAAAAATTCGGCGGAATCATGTCCGTTGTTGGACTATTCTTCTACGGTTCGCTGCTGTCCCTCTTCACCGACGAGCCAACTAGCTCCGGCTATGTCACCGGAGCCATTCTTTTCAAGATACCTGGGGTGGATGTACTCGCGGATGGGGGACCTTTCAGCCATCTGATCCTCGGGCATTCGGTGCTTCACGGCCTTGGTGCCATCACGGCGATCATGGGCCTATGCCTGGTCCAAAGGGAGCAGGGAAAGGTTCTGGGCTGGGCGAGGGCTTATTTTGGTGGCGACTGCCGGCTCTTGCGGTCGCGGTACACTCGGTGGCTGCTTTGTACTGCATCGGCGTAGTGAGCATTCTCTTGTTTTGGGGGCGTCTCAGGGCGGTACGTTCGTGGCTGGCGATCATGCTGATGTTCTGCCTATTTCTCGGAGCTTGGAAGATTATGGGGTATGGACATGCCCCGGACGCGGCGCTAGCGACGATCAATAAGAACCCGAGTGGGCAATGGTGGATGCTTGCGGTCTGGTTCATGGTTGGCCTGGGATTTCGGATCGTGGGATTCCGCTGGATCTCACAACCCTTAAGGGATCCTCTTTCCGCCCTGGTCCTAGCCAGTGTCCTGGGCCTGCTGTCGTTTAACCTCCTGCTCCAATTCGAGGCGGGGCGCAGCAGCGTTACGGCATATATTTTCTGCAAAGCATGTTCAGCATATTTGCCTTCTCCCGCCTGACGTCCGGATGTTGGCGCGGCGTCGAACGCTCCCAATGGATCGCGGAGTGGCTCAGGCTGGCGAAAAAGGGCATGATCTTCTTCGTCGACTGTGGGGTCTTGATTGGCATCGTCGGCTATGCGACTCATAGCCACACGGGGATTGCATCCTTTCGCCTCAAGATCTTCCTATCCTTCCTATTGCTCTCACTCCTGGCCGGCACGTCGGCACTAATGAAGCGGAGCCGCCGCTTTTCGATGGTCGGTTCCGCAATTCTCATGAGCGTGCTGATGATCGGCTTTCTGGCCTGGATTACGCCTTGGCTCAATTTCGGTCTGGGACGGATGAAGATGGACATAACTCTTACGCCCGGCGAAGTTCGAGGCCTGAATCGTCTCGGCGAGCTCGCCGCGCCGGGCGAGCGGTTTGCGACGAACAAACACGCCGTGGATAGCCTGGTGACCTGCCGCGAGCGCTCTTACGCCTACGCCACGCTGTCCGAGCGTCCCGTGCTTCTCGAGGGATACCTGTATCAGGGTGTGTCAGCGCTCCCGGGGTTTAAGACCCTGCTTCGCGACAACGACTTGATCTTCAGTACCACCGACCCGGAAACACTGCGCGACATCGCCAAGACCTGGCGCGTCCGATGGCTTGTCGCTCGTCCTGGCACCGACATCGCCCTGCCCAGGCCATTGCCCGCATGGCTGGTTGAGCAGCAAACTGCGGCGACCTTAAAATTTACCGGATCGATTAAACCCGTCGTTTTCCATAGATGACCGAGTCCCTATCGTAATATTAGGACTAGCTGGACGGTTGCTCGTTGCGCCTCGACGACGTACGTGGCCAGGACGAGGCTGGGCGTGAGCTTCGCAGCGAAGCATACCTTGAGGAGCCATGCACGACCTTATCAATCAGTCTGTGGTGATTCTCGGCGGAGGACCGACCGGTTTGGGTGCGGCCCGTCGTCTGACGGAGATTGGCGATGTAGGAGTTCGCGTATTCGACGAGAATCCGCGTGCCGGCGGCCTCGCTTCTTCATTCGTCGATGACCATGGCTTCACCTGGGACATTGGTGGACATGTCCAGTTCTCGCACTATCGGTACTTTGACGACCTGATGAACGATTTGCTCGGCGATGAGTGGCTGGAACATATGCGGGAATCCTGGGTATGGATGCGCGACCGCTTCATTCCTTATCCGCTGCAGAATAACATTCACATGCTTCCGCGCGATGAGTTCCAACAATGCGTTCGCGGCTTGATCGACTCGATGAAGCGCGGAACTGCGGCCTTGGGCAACTTCCACGACTGGATTGAGGCCAGTTTCGGCGCGGGGCTAGCCGAGATCTTCCTGCTGCCGTATAACTTTAAGGTGTGGGCGCATCAGCCCGCCTCGATGTCCTACCATTGGGTGGGAGAGCGAGTGGCCACCGTCGATCTGATGCGCGTCATTTCCAACGCGCTCGACGGAAAGGAAGAGAAGAGTTGGGGGCCCAACAACCGCTTTCGTTTTCCGCTGCGCGGCGGAACGGGACAGATCTGGAGGACTCTCGCCAGCCGGCTGCCGGAAGGCGTTTTCCAGCCTAACCGCCGTTGCGTGCGCATCGAGACAGCAAAGCGGACGGTCCATTTCGAAGACGGCTCCCGCGAAAAATATGATCGACTGATTTCAACCATTCCGCTGGACGTGCTCATCTCTCTCGCCGACATCGAATCGCTGAAACCGTGCATCAAACAGTTTCGCTACTCCACCGTACATGTAGTGGGTATTGGCCTGAAAGGGGCGCCGCCGCCGCACTTGAAAACCAAGTGCTGGATGTACTTTCCGGAAGACAATTGCCCTTTCTATCGGGCCACGGTCTTTTCAAACTACTCGCCAAACAATGTGCCCGACATTACTCGGTTCTGGTCACTGATGGTCGAGGTCTCGGAGTCGCCCTACAAGCCCGTGGACGCGGCCGACCTACTCGATTCCGTCATTGCGGGACTCTTGGCGACGAAGCTCATCGAGTCGCCAAACGACGTCGCTAGCGTCTGGATGCATTCCGCGTGCCACGGTTACCCGACTCCGTTTCTAGGCCGCGACCGTTTGGTAGAGCCGATTCTGGCTGAACTGGAGAACGTGAACATCTACAGCCGTGGACGCTTCGGCGGATGGAAATACGAAGTGTCCAATCAAGACCACTCCTTGATGCAGGGCGTCGAACTGGTAAATCGTCTTGCCTTCGGAACCCCGGAGGTGACCTATTGGTTCCCGGCGGTTGCCAATGGGAGCCGGCACTGATCCGGAGGTCCGTTTATGGTTTCGATCGTCATGCCCGCCTATAACGAAGAGGAAATCATCGAAAAGACGGTGCGGGAGTGGTACGAGAGAAGTGATCTCCCGAATACCGGGCGCCGAGTTGATCGTGGTCAATGACTGCAGCAAGGATATGACCGGTGAGGTGCTGGCGCGACTCGCCAAGGACATTCCGGCGCTTCGTCCTCTGACTCCCGAGCGCAATGGTGGTCATGGAAGGGCGTTGCGGCATGGCTTTGACCGAGCTTCCCAGGAGTGGGTGTTCCAAACCGATAGCGACCAGCAGCACATCCCGTCAGACTTCTGGAGAGCTTTGGGAACAGCGCGAAACAACCGACTTTGTGCTAGGTGTGCGTTCCAGTCGCGCCGACGGACCAGTGCGTGTCTTCATCACCACGGTCATGCGGCTGACGAACTTCGTCGTCTGGGGATTATGGATTCGAGATGCGAACTGCCCTTTTAAGCTAATGCGGCGCCAGGCAATGGAGAAGGTACTGATGTGTATCCCGCGTGACTCATTTATCCCCATGGTCATGCTCTCCATCATCTGTCGGAAAATGAATTATCGCGTCAGAGAGGTGGTTGTGGAGCATCTGCCGCGCCGCGGGGGCGAACAGTCGCTGAGTGGATTATGGAAGTGGATCAAAGTCGGATCACGCTGTCTGCGCCAATTAGTGGCACTCCGCATGCGCCTGCTGTGGGCTCACTAAAATGCAAACGCAATCAGAAACCACTGTCTTGCGTTGCTGGGGCGAAATAACCCTTCGCCCAGAACCATTTGTGAAGCGGGATGTGGTGCGGGCGAGGTATTACGGCAGCTCCAACTCCAGATGAGCGCCGACCGGGAATTCTGGGGATACGACATTTCTCCGCAAGCGTATGATTTTTGTAAGCCTCGGGAAAATGACAAGCTGCACTTCAAGCTCGCGGACATCGGCAATGAGCGTGGGGTTTACTTTGATCTCCTCCTGGTGCTAGATGTCGTCGAACATCTCGAGGATTATTTCGCCTTTCTTAGGCAAATCCCTCCACTGGCTCAGCATGAGATTTTCCACTTCCCATTGGATCTTTCTGTACAAGCCGTCCTCCGCAAGAACGGACTCATGAAAAGGCGGGAGTTGCATTCGCACCTGCACTATTTTTCGAAGGAAACAGCGCTTCAGACCTTATAAGGATACCAGTTATCAAGCGCTCGATTATTTTTTTTTGCCCCGGTCTAATGAGATCCGACCAACCCTACTTCAAAAACCTTTCGTCTCCCCAGGGCGATCTCCTTCGCGATCCACAAGGATCTGGCGGTTCGTGTCTTGGGCGGATACTTACTGATGGTCCTCGCGAAGTGATGTTTCGCGCCGTCTCCGAAAATGCGACGGCCGTGCTGAATGACTTGGAGTTGGGGAGTCGCACGGTCTGAAAAGAAATTAACGATCCGAAGGCTAACCATTTCTCTGGATCGTCACCCACCATAGGATCGCCCCTGGGTATCTTGTCAGGATGGATCCTTGGCGCCGAGCACGCTCACCTTGGCTTGGCTAATGCTGCTGCGAATTGACCCAGGCATGGCACGCCGTCGCGATGGTCGTAACAAAAAACAAGATGCTGGCGTGGAAGAACGACCAATACGAGATGGAATTGCCTCGGGTAACGGCCACGGGCATCCACTGCCCTAACGCGTTCACTCCCTTCCACAACACGCCGGTGACCAAGAAAGCGATCCCCAGCCAGTAGCTCAAACGGACGATCAGCTTTTCCATGGCACTCTCCTAACCACGCATTTTGGATTGAGCCCAGATCGGAAAGACCCACCGCGGAAAATACGCCCCCCGAGAATGATAGTCAACGAAGAATCGGCACATCACACCGCAAAACGAGGATGTTCATCAAACAGAGATAGAAGGTCCATAACGGTATCTTAAGCCTAATCCTCCATTTGCCGGGGGGACGAGATCAACGTCGATCACAAAATCTCGGCTGACAAACTGCTTGCAGCCCCTGGCCTCATAGATCTTTTGAAAGCGCGAGAGATTATAAGATGAATAAGCCATTTGATTTGAGGGGAAATTCTCTATTTCATATCAGATTTCAACCGGTGGTCCGATAACCGCCATATCGCCAAGTTGTCTATGATCTTACTGATCGCGTTGTGGCGAGCGTCTGTCCTGCGCTGCGGGTCGCGGATCGACATTTGCCCTTTCAGCAGTCGCAACGGCAACAGCACGATTGCCTTCTCAGCTGACCGCAACGCCAATCGTCTGGAGATGCTATACAGACCCTTTCTTATGGTTTCGCGCTCCGCCTCTACTGTGCCGCAACAGGGTCGTTCCTTCACTAGACCCATGATGTCTATTCTTCCCTCAACCAGTCTCAGTCCTGCACGTTCGAGCAAGGTGGGAAAATAGGCTCCATAACCGCAGTTCTTCTCAATGTGTTCGCCTGTCCAATCATTAAAAAAGGCCGGCCAACAGAGTAAATGGCCGCCCCCGTTTAGGTGCGCAACCAAATCCGCCACCACGTATTCGACATCGTAGACATGCTCAATGACATCAAGGCAGTTGATCATATCAAACCGGCGTCCGCCAACATCGCGCACATCCAACGTCGGGATGTTTAAACCCCGCGTCGCGAATCGCTTCTGAACGTAGGCGATCAGTGTGTTGTTCGAGAAATCCGCAAAAGTTACTTGGCACCCTGCCTTCGCCAGAATAATTGAGTCCTTGCCGCCGCCGCCGCCATAGTCCAGGAGCGTGGCTCCAGGTAGGATACCTTTGAGTTGATCGAGCACGCTGTCGATTCGGCTTGTCATCACCGGAATTCGGAAGGGTTGGGTAAGATGCAGAATGAGATGAAACAAACATCGATCAAGGTCGGCAGGATAGCCCGTGCGACGGTAATGATAGTAGTCGAGGACGTTCTGAATCAATGTTCGTGCCTGCGCTACCGGCAAGTTCGCGAGTTCCGACAACTCCAACGCGTTGTCTTCCAACACGTCCAATGTCCGGAAGGACAGATATCGCCACGCTAGACTATTCTCAAGAGGTTGCTTTGGATTCGGTTGCATCAAACATCCATTCTAAAAGTGCCGTTTGAGAGTGGGTCGAGTGAGTTGCCTCCTGGCGACTTTTCGGTCGCGCTCAATGCCCGAAACATTCTCTCGGCAACTATTGATCTGATATTTCCCATTTGGTTTCTTGCCCACGATCCAAGTGGACACTTTTTCGTGATTTTCTCTCCGCGCCAATGAAGCGCAAGCTTTTTCCCATCCGAACCGCCGTGCGCTCCGTGGCTCGCACGCCGACCACCTGCCGCATCGTTGGATCGACCGAGAGCCGTTCGGCATCTTTGGTGTCCTCATAGCCCGCCAGACGGCTGAAGAGCGACTACCGCATCAGCGCAAGCATCGAGTGTTGCGTGTTCTTACCCGTGCACCATTCGCTCAGCAGTTCCTCCCCCAGGTCGGTCAGACCCAGCGCCTCATCGAGTTCCCGGTAGGCCAACAACCCGGCGTCGGACGTGACCTGTGCGCCGTGAAATTTCAACTTCAAGCGACTATCGAATCTCACCCGCAGAGCCTGGTTTTTACTTGCACCCGTTGGATTCTCCATTTCTCGTTGATTTAACATGATGACCGGAATCTCCATTTTGACAACAAATTCCCGGCAATTGTATGCCCGGTGGCGCAAATTGCAAGACCAACGCGGTAGTTTCAAGGGAAAAGCCGGGCGATTCGCTGCGCTGCGGTCGGTCGGCTAGCTTGCCGGAAGCGGCAACAGCGCGATCCTGCGACCTTCCGGTTCGCGAGCTGCGTGTTGGTCACGATGAAGCCCAGCCGGGGGAACAGTTCCCCGGCATGAAACTCCACCTTGGCAACCACGCGCCGCGCCGTCGTCCAACTGGCCGCCCGATATAGAAAACCCTTGTACCACACAACGGGCTTATGTCCCGGACGGCCTACTGGCCGAATGAGCAACTCTGCAATGTCCCGCAACAGACAGTCATTGGCCGGAATCCGAATCGTGTACTTCGCTCCATGTTCTTCCAATGCTTCGTAGATGTCAGGCTTGGCAAAGGCCGCGTCAGCCCGGAACCAGACCTCCTTGCCCAGTTTCTGCAGCCGCTCAATCTCCGGCAGTCAGGAGGTGCTTCCAATCGTCGGCGCTGTGAACGTTGCCCGGCCGCAGTTTTGCGGCCACGCAGTCGCCCTCGCTATTGAACAGCAGCAGCGGGTGATAGCAGGTGGATGCATAGTGTGTGTTGTAGGCGCTCTGTTCCTGCTCGCCGTAGACCGGAATCTCGGTCGAGTCCATATCCAGCACCGCCCGCGAGGCCCGCTCCTGTCCTTCTGCCCTGGCAATCAGTTCCCGGCTCATGGCCGCAAGCCCGTCGAGGTTCGCAGCTTGCGTCAGCACCTGAGTCTCAAACCAATGGAGCCGCGAGGGCAGGGCCGCACCGCGGTCGCGAATCTTCTCCGAGCCAATCAGGCGGAAGGTCGGGTCATGGGAAAGGCACTCGGCGTCGTTGAGGTCTTCATATCCTGCCAGGCGGCTGTAGATCGACTGGCGCAGCAAATCCGGCAAAGGCAGTTGCGTGTTCTTGCCGCGACGATTATCGGTCAGGTTGTCGGAGATGAGTTGGTCGAGCCCGAGCCGCTCGTCCAACTCCCTAACCAGCAACAGGCCGGCGTCGGAGGTAATTCGTGATCCCTGAAAATCAACCTTAAGCGACGAGTTGAAGGAGAAGTGGAAAGGCCGGTTTTGTTTCTCACCCATTGGGTATTCGCCTCCGGAACGTCTTCACCGCGATCGCACCCTCATAAACATTGACGATTGAGACGATCGGAGGATTCAGAATTACGACTCGAAATGGAAATGTGGGCTTAAATACAGGAAATTTCCAGAGGGCATCCAATTGACAGTTGAAGGATGAAAAACATATGACACAGGGTGAAGGTGGTTCGTTCGCTTCAAGTTCGGCACAAGAACCCGACAGAACCACTCGCCACTACCAATTTCTCTGGGGCGCCTTTGACTGATACTGCGCATATTTCTTGGGTGATCCTTCGATTTTTGGGGGATTCGGACTTGAACTTGGTTCTGAGTTTTCGAATGGGAAGAAACTAAATCAACCTGCCGTCGGTAGTCCGCTGGCGGACCCGTGCAGGATTTGGTGGCATTCCCTACAAAGCGTGATCAGGTTGGTCTCTCGGTCGTCACCCAGGGCGCTGCGCCGTCTTATGTGGTGAACATCGAGATTCCTGGAGCATCCGCATTTCTGACAGCGCCATCCATCACGTTCCAAGATTTCCCTGCGCAGCCTCGCATATAGCTCAGGTTGCTTTCGAATTCGAGACCCTTTTTCCGATGAAGCATTATTCATGTTGCCCGCTGTTCGTAGAAGCCGACTGCTCAGAGGGTGCCAATGAATCATCGCCCGATCCTGAGCATCCGAGATTTTGTTCGGATCCTCCGGTCGCCAAAGCAGCGCCCGCCAGAAAATCCGCGCAGATCATTTCGAGCGAATAGCCGCGGGATTTGTCGCTGCCCAGCATCAGAGCCGCGATTTCGAGCGCACGCTCGACCACCGGCACCTGGCTCTTGTAGAGCTTGAAATAGATGATCTCCCAGGCCTCCGTTTCCTTCCCCGTCAGGTAGCGTTCCACTTCACGTTTAAACTCTTCCTTGGGGAGCTCCTTGGCTTTGTGCACCCAGGGTGCACAGTCGAACCCGGGCCCCTCTCGACGCGCTACCTTCACGAGTTCTCTCGCCTTCGTCCACCCCACCTCACGAAGCTGCCGCTTCGGTATCCGGGTCAGATGCTCGTGAATCGCGAGCAGGTAATAAGCCTTTCGGCGCGATTCGGGGAAGCGCTTCTCGAGGAATTCATCGAACGACTTCAGATTCTCAAGTCTCCAGTATTGCCCGGTTCGAACCTCACAGAGGTACTGCCCCAGTTCGACGAACCGCACATCACGCTCGTGCTCCTTCCCCTGTTCCCAGGCCAAGATCTCATCGATCTTTCCGAGAACGATCAAGGCCCGCCGGCGATTGAGTTCGGGAGACACCGGTGTCCGCCTGTCAATCCACAAGGTCGTCAAGCCAATCAAGGGTGCTTGCTCCTGGCTTTCGGATTAGGTTCGTGGTGATTAATTCCTGACTGTCGAGACAGAGCCCCAGATGAGAACAGCTCATGCATCCGTTTTGGGGGAAACGGATGCCGCTGTGCGGAGGGAATTGTCCGGATTCGATCTGGCTGACAGTGGCTTCGACGAGTCGGCCGTAATCACGCCACTGGTCTTCGGTGATGGAGGCCTTCAGGTACTGAATCTCAGGAACGCTTTTTCGAACGAAGACGACCAGTGCAACATCCCGAATTCCGCTGATCCAGGAATAGCAGATCATCTGCGGGTCGAGTGACAACAATCCCTCCGGTTCCTCCGGGTAGCGGCTCGCCGTCGTTTTCCAGTCGATCAGACACGGCGTGCCGTCGAGCGAGCCGAGGGCGTCGATGTAAGCGACGAATTCATTTCCACCCGGAAGGCTTCGGACCATTTTCACCTGCAGATCCTGCTCCGGGCGGAGAATCTGGACACGATCCTCTCGCGCGAACATTTCGAGCAGATGAACTCCCTGATGAACGAGGCGATCCCAGGATTCTCCCTTCTTGTATTCGAAGGGAGTGTCCCGGAAAGCGCCCCATTCCTTGAATAGCACAGCCGACGAGTCCTCTCGGGAGAAGTAAGCAGCGAGAGCCCGTTCGAAACAGCGGCCAAAGGCCATCGCAGCGCGCGTTTCCTTTTCTCGCCACCCGTCCAGATACCGATAGCGGTAACTTCTCGGGCAGCGAAGATACTGGCTGATCTGCGTATGGCTAAAGATCATCGCCGCTCCTTTGCTTTTGTTCACCCCCGACGGTTTCGCAGGAAAGCTCTTCCCACTCCGCTGCAGGCGCAAAGGCTTCGAGGTTCTGAAAAGACCGACCGTTCAGCGTGACGTGAGATGTCCGAACGACTCCGCGAAGCTTGAGCAGGGCTTTTTCATCCACTTGATCCTGGCTGAGCAGATCGGAGTCATAGCCGAAATCGCGCAGGAACCAATTGAGCTTCCAGAGCGCTCGTTCGGTGCAATACAGCCGACCCGAGAGGGATCGTCCTGCAAACGGTTCAGGTTCGAGAACGACAAACCGTACGGATAAGAATGGTTTCTGCGGGTGCCAGCGGTAGGAAGCTGAATCGACTCGAACCAGGAACAGGCCTTCGAGAAGACTTTCGCGATTCAGCTCGCGTGAATGCAGACCGGGAATGTGTCGTTTCATGGTGTTGCCTCCACAGGTTGGGCGTAGGAGTTCAGTTTGCACACCAGGGCCTCTCGATCTTTCTTGGCCGAGGCTGCGAGCTCGGTGATGAAGGATTCGACCAGATCGCGGCTGGCTTCTTTGAGAGTTTCCGTGCCGCAGAAATCGGCGGCGTAGGCCTTCACGAGTGTGGGATCGAGATTGTATTGACGGATCAGCAGGCAGAGTTGGTCGCGAAGACGGGGCTGGCCGTTGCTTGAGCCGTTTGGTCCAAGATGGTCATTGGAATGCGGCGTGGCCGCCAGAGGCTTCTGAGGAGCAGAGAACGAACCGAGCTCTTCGACACTGCAGAGGCCGATTCCGTAGGCTTTTCGGAGAGCCCGGTTGACGGCGCGAGTCTCGGCGACCCGCATCTCGGCGCCGCGGACCAGAGGAGACGTGTTGGAGGGATCGGCGTCTCCGTAACCGACGAAGCCCCTAGAGAGACCGCTCTTATAAACGATGGCTTTGAAGACCCAACGACCGGCCAGGACATCGGAGAACTGGTCCTGTACGATCGTCTTGATTCCACGACAACCTCTTCGCGAAGCAAGGTGCAGGAGTCCGGAGTGGGTCACATACCATCGACCCTCCAAGAACTGAAGATCGCCCGCAGCTACTGAGAGAGAATACCTAGCAGTAAGCTCTCGAAGACCGCGAAGGGCCATACGCGAAGGCTCGCCCCACAATTGACGCGCGAGCTTCGCATTGGAGCGAAAACTAACAACATTCCTCTTCATGAATCCTCCCTTGTTGCGCCTCTAAAACGAATGCTGTTCATTAATGAAAAGAGTTCGAGCCAGTTTCTTTGATTGCCTTCTGCCGCCCAGCGGGGGTAAAAGGGACAAGGTAAGAAACCATGGTTTTTGAGACCGGCATCGTTAACTTGCATACGTCTATTTTAGTTGTATACAGTTAACATGTCAAGGAAACATTTGAAGCCAAAAGCCCGTGCTATCGACTGGACTGCGGTTGGTCGAAGGATTAGGGGTCTGCGAGGATTTGATATGACGCAGGCAGATTTTGCGAGTCGGATTGGTGTAAGTCAGAGTTATTTGTCGGCTGTCGAGCACGGGCGCAACGAAGCCGGGGCGGAAGTTTTGCTCGCAATAAGTCGAGAATTTAATAAGTCGCTGGAATGGTTGCTCACGGGCGAGGAATAGGTCCAATTGAAATCTGTGCTGAATCGAGAGGTTTGAGTCAGGGAGCAAGAACTTAGGCTACTCTAGTTTAGGATGCTCATCGCGTCTCGAAATTAAAACTGGGGAAACGCGACGTGGAGTTTATTTCGGAAGACAGCTATGGAAAAGCAAAAACCGACTACGCAGCCTACCGACAGAAAGGTCTGGGACAAACCCAGGAAGATTCTGATCATCACCTTTCCTACCTACAAAAAACCGAAGCCCGCTCAATAATCGAAACGACTCGCCTACTGTACGCCCATGTAGACGTCGACATCAGAGAACACTGCGAGTCGCGGAGATAGGGCCTCGACATTTTGCCGAGGTTCGGCACACTACCGATCTGAGGGGTGCTTCCCTCGAATAGAATCTGCAACAGGTCCCGTCTGTAAGGAATCAGTTCGATGAGTTTGGTTCCGAGTTTTCGCACTAAGTAGTCGCGAGGTGGCCGAAGGCGCGGTGGGCCGCGCGATGCCTCTCTGAGTGACTCTTTCGACACATCTGCGGTGAAGATTCTTACAGAACATTCAAGAGAGGCCTCTGGGAGCACTATCATTTAATTAGTTCTCTGAGGAAACTAGAGCGGAGAACTAGCCACTGAAATCCACCTTGCGGCCAGGGTGCAGAGTTCAACCACCCTGCGGGGACTTCCCGGGCGCGACAAGGTAATCCGAATCCGGAGGATTTTCGGTGGACCACGACGGCACTCACGACGTACTCAGCAATCACTCTCCCGAACCAGAAAAGCAGACCCAACGGATAAGCAACTCGCCACACGATCTTGAATCATCTGCTCAACTGATCCAGACCACAGTCGAGACGCCTCCTCACGCCTCAGGGCAGCCCGACAGTTCGCGAACCGATGCCGTAGAAACTTCGGAAGTTCCTGACTCACTTACAAAGGAAGCCTCCGGGCGCAAGGATCGAGGCTGCCGGCACGTGGTTCGCGGTTCTGTTCTGAGTCGCAGCTTGATCCAGACTCTTGAGCGGCGTGGAGAAAATCCCCGAGCGCTCAGGAAATGGGAGAGTGAGCTGCGAGCGGCTCTAAAACCACAGGGGGCCTTGGGTCGACTCTTATTCGACAGGTTTTGGCAGAGCTATTTACGGCTCATCCTTGTAGCTCGACTCGAAAAAGAGGGATTAGCACCGCAAGGAATCGCGACAAAGAACTCAGCTTCCATGCCGTCGTTGAGAGAAGGGCCTCTTCCGATTCTGGTTATTCCCGAAGATGGCGATGGTTCTGAGGACGACCCCGAAAGAGCGTTTGACTTTGACTCCGAGGTATTTCGGAGGCTCAGTCTCATTGCGCGCTATGACCGGTCGGCGGCCCGGGAAATGTACCGTGCAATGAGTTTACTGCTGGCGATGCGGAGCGAAGGCCAGACGGGGCTAGAAAACTGGGTACGCGCGACCGCAGGAGTCAAAAATGGGATTGGAAAGGAAAACAAAAATGGCTGAGTTCAAGTTGAACATCATTGAATTTGTAACTCGACTGGAATTGGTTGAACCTGACGGTCCAACCCTTGGGCACCGCGCGTTTCTTAAATCGTTTTATGGTCTTGAGCTCGACGACGCCGAACTCGCTTTCTATCGTCGCGCCACCGGGCGCAAGACCTATGATCCACGCGAACAGAAAGAGATAACAGCGATCATCGGTCGGCGCGGTGGAAAAACCCGACTGGCCGCTCAAATCGCCACATACGAAGCAATTCGATATGAGAAACTCCCGCGAGGCGAGCGCGGCTTCATCCGAGTGATTGCTCCCGTTCTCGATCAAGCGCAAATCGCGTTCGACTATCTTAGCCAGTATGTGACCGGGTCGCCGATATTTTCGGACCTTGTTGTTAAGGAGCGAAAAAGCGAAATTGAATTACGAAACGGCATCACAATAGCGTGCCAACCCTGTTCTTATAAAACAGTTCGTGGGGGCTCGGTCGTTTGCGTGATTTGCGACGAACTGGGGTTCTGGGAGCATGAAGAAAACGCCGCCAACCCCGAGCGGGAGGTCATCGCGGCATTGCGGCCAACGATGGCTACATTCCCCAATGCCAAGCTAATCAAAATATCTACACCTAATCGCAAAGAAGGAATCCTCTGGGACGATTTTCGACAGCGCGAGAGCCTCAGGCACCTCGTGTGGCAGGCGTCGTCGAAAGAGATGAATCCAACAATCTCTGACGATGTTCTCAAAGAGGCGGAACTCGAAAATAGAGAGCATTTCCGACGCGAATATTTGGCTGAGTTCACAGACAGCCTAGTCGGTTGGATCAGCCCCGAGATTCTGGACCCATGTGTCATGCGAGGCCACAGAGAATTGCCGCGAGTCTACAATGGAACCTACGTCGCGACCGTCGACCCGGCATTCAGGAGCAGCGACTTCGGATTTGCCGTTCTGCATCGCTCCGATGACGGGAACGTCACTGTGGCACATGCAGCGCGGTGGACGGGAACTCACAACGCACCTGTCAATCTTGAATCAGTTTCCGCACAAATCAACAATGTTCTGCAACGATACGGAATCAACTCCCTTGTAGGCGACCAATATTGTTTTCCCGTTCTTCGTCAGCACTTCGAAAAATCAGGAATCTACTATCGTGAATTTCCTTTTGGCGCTCACACTCGAGCGTCGATTTATGGCAACTTGCGACAACTTATGACCCAGGAGAAAATCAAGTTTGTAGATGAGTCGGAATTGCTTCGCCAGCTAATGAGCTTGGAAGAGATAAGGGCCCCGAATGGGAACACCGATATCCGGCCTCCACGTTCTTCGAAAGATGACATGGGAATCGCGGTTGCAGTGGCCGCCTTCGAGCTGTCTCGGTACCCGGAACGTTCGCTTGGGCTGAGCCTCGGGATCGTCGACTTCCGTCCGTTTCTCGTCATGATTCCAAGCAGTTGTCCGAACGCAGCTGTTTGCGGGAATTACCCGCAATGCATGGACGTCGGGCACTGCCTTGAATTCGACGATCAACGCGCGCAAATGTTCGGACTTGAAATGAACGCGGGAATAAAAATTTCCAATTCCGTAGACAATGGAAGAACCCTAAACCAACGCTTCTCTAGAGTTTAGAGATAAATTGGCGATGACGAAGACGGTCAAAGTTGACATTAACAAACACTAACAGCTGAGACGTAGAACCCGGTGAGTCCGGTGTCTCGGGCAGCTCTTCCGGGCGCTGGCCCGGAAGGCTAGCGGAGTGAACATAGTGAACTTCGTGCACTCAAAAAGGGATAATTAGCGGGAGTTTCGAAAGCCCACCGAGGCTGGAAGAAGCGGCATCCAACCGGAAAACACCGCGACTTTCGCTTCCGGGACTACGGGATCTGGGCCCAAACAGTGCATGCTCGCGAGTTGGATTCCTCACCACTCGCCATCTGCGCGCGGCGTCGACGCATCTACGCCTATCTCCGCTAAGCTGCTCGACCAACTTCACATCTAGACCGTTCGTCCGAGTGGGCATTCTCAATTGGGGCAGTTCCTACCGCCGTTTTAGCTCTTCCTGTCCTCTGCCAAATCCTGAAATGGATAATAAAGGTCAGCAGCGTAACATATTGAGCACTGGCATTGCCCTGTGGGCTTGCCCACGTCCCCTACCGGTAGTCTCATAACGGTCAGCCGCTCAAGCAAAAGTGGCCCTTCCTCGCTTCGAGCCGCGATTTCAGTAGGGAGGTAAGCTCCATGGCAGGACAATCGCAAGCCGTCAGCCCCCGCAGGCAATCACTTCTAATTCGCCGAGCTAGTCCAGCCGACGCCGAAGTGTGCGGGAAAATCCTTTTTGAAGCTTTCAGGACCCTCGCCGACCGCAATTTCCATCAGGATCTTCCCAACTCCGAGGTTCCCATGGGCGACCTCTCGATGATGTTCTCGCACCCGGGATTTTTCTGTGTGGTGGCTGAACAGAACGGAAAGGTCATCGGAAGCAACTGTTTGGATGAAAGAACCCTCATTGCTGGTATCGGACCATTCACGATTGACCCGGCAGCGCAGAATCGAACGGTAGGCCGCCAACTGATGCAGGTTGTCATGGCCCGCGCAGCCGAACGGAAGATTGCGGGAATCCGACTGGTGCAGGCGACGTACGACACTCGTTCGCTTTCCTTGTATGCGGAACTCGGTTTCGTCGTGCGTGAGTCGCTCTCCTGTATGCAGGGGCCAGCGATTCAGAAGACCCTGCCGGGCTATCGGGTTCGGCCCGCGCAAGCGGGAGACCTTGCGGCCTGCAACGAGCTATGTCTCAGAGTCCACGGCCACGACCGTGGCGGCGAACTGAGCGATGCGATTCATCAAGGCGCAGCCCTGGTCGTCGAATCGGGAGGTCGCATCACTGCCTACGCTTCCTCAGTTGCCTTTTTCGGCCACGCGGTTGGCGAGACGAACGAAGACTTGACGGCATTGATCGCCTCAGCCCCGGCTTTTCATTGGTCAGGGTTTCTTGTCCCTACTCGCAACGCCGACCTGCTTCACTGGTGCCTTGAAAATGGACTTCGTGTTGTCCAGCCGATGAGGTTGATGACGATGGGACTTTACAACGAACCCGCCGGTGCCTATCTGCCTTCAGTTCTCTTCCAATTCGAGTCCTAGGCAAGAGAGCTCCGGCCTTTGCACAAGCTGGCCGAGGTGTGCGGATTGCGAAGAGCAAATCGTGGCTTGGCAAATTACAAATGACGGGCAGGTTTAGTGTACGGCGCGCTATTTCACTGGTGCAAAAGTTTCCGGTCAGCTCGGACCCGAGCAGAAATTGGTGGCAAAGACTCGCCGAAACTTGTGTCGGTTAGCGCCGGTGCGCTGAACTGAGTGGTTGTTGTAACCATCGAACAGATGCCGTCATTCGCTGCCGCGTCGTTTGGGCGATATCAGCCACGTATCTATCCAACCACCTCGGCCAATACCGATACAACAGAATCGGCACCCAGTCGGGCCCATGATGCACATTTTTCGAGCGCTGGCTTGTTCGGCGCTCGTGCACTTGACGCATTGATGATCGTAACCACTGTAACAAAGACGATGTCATTCGCCGTCGCGCAGGGGAGGCGACCATAGACAAACATTCATCTCGGCAAACGGACCACCAACGGAACAACGTTTGCCGCGCACGGAGAAGGGGCATCCAATGAGGACCGGTGGGCAACCTCCTCGGTGCTGCGGATCTCATGCGGACCGAGCGCGCCCTCATGAAAAGCCAAAACCTGATTGTGCGTCGAGGCCGACGGAACGTCCGACCGCATATTCGCTTCCTGCGAGGGAACGGCAGGAGAGAATGGGCTCCGCGCCGGGGTCATCACGACTGCAGAAACATGTTGAGCAGTTGGGGTGAGGGCGGGCGTAGGGAAAATCAAAGGCCACTGTCTCCGTTGCTCTTTTGGCGTGGATGCAGCCGTTGGCCGAAAGGAAACGTCCATCAAGGAGGGCGCCTCCGAGCTGCTTGGGGCGGCCGAGAGTTCTTTGGGACCCGGGAAGGCTCGAGCGGGTTGGTTATTTGAGTTGACAACAGGGACGCAAGTAGCGCCGGCAGCTGCAGCGTGAGCTCGTTGGCTTTCAGCCGAATCCTGCGCTGTAACCGGATGCGGCCGCACTCTCTCCAAGATCGATTGGATTGTCGTCTGGTTAGCAGTCGCGGGGCTGGTAGTTAGAGTCGGGTAGAACGGCCGGACGTCGTCGAGCTGGAACTCGCGCGCGACCATCTCGACTATGTGTGCCGGCACCGGCCGTAATTGGTCGACGTAGGCATTGATAAGCGAGTGCTCGCAGATCAGATTAATCACACGGGGAATCCCACGCGCATAAAAATAAACTGCATCCATCGCCTGATCCAGAAAGATCGGTCCGCCGCTGGCGCCTGCGATTCGCAGCCGCTGTTCGATGTAACCGTGGGTCTGCTCTAGCGTCAGCGGGTCAACTTTGCAGCGGACCGCGATTCGCTGCCGGAGCTGGCGCGCGTCAGGTCGGTTGAGCTTGTCCTCCAGTTCCGGCTGGCCCGCGAGCACGATCTGGAGCAGCTTCTTGGAAGGGGTCTCGAGGTTGAGCAGCAGCCTTATTTCCTCGAGTCCCTCGAACGACAAGCCCTGCGCCTCGTCCACGATCAGGACCGGGGTCACGCCAGCCCGGTAGCGCTCAAGCAACCAGCTGTTGAGCCGGATTTGCACATTCGTTCTATCTCTCGGGTCGGTTGTGATTCCGAAATCGCACGACATCAAATAGGACAGGTCACTGGCGCCCAAATTCGGGTTAAAAACAAATGCTGTCGGCGCCCCCAGCCGGCGCAGCCAGTCGAGCAACTGGTTGATCAGCATCGTCTTGCCCGTCCCGACTTCGCCGGTGAGGAGGATGAAACCCTTGCGATTCTGAATCCCGTAGGCAAGCCTCTGCAGAGTCTCCTGGGTTTGACGCGTGGGAAAGAAGTAGCGAGGATCCAGGTTGACGTTGAAGGGATTCTCGCGCAGGCTGAAGAAGCTCTCGTACATTTACGTCCTACCACACTGAAATTAGCGTTAGGATCACAGCATCATCTGACTCATATCCCTCCCAGTAAAGAAACCAATGGAACTCCCTGTTCCAGGTGAGCAACACCGAGTTCTAGAGCGACACTCGATCTGGCTTGTCTATCAATCCCCGATGGCGGTTTCAGAGGAGTGCAGAAACGGACCGAGCCTGGTAAGAAGCTCGGCCACTCGCGCGATGCGTGTGTCGAAGTTCCGCCCGGCCACGAACTTGGCGCGAATTCGTCCAAAACGTAATCTCGAATCCCTACGGTGAGGCCGAAGATTAGCGCCGCCCTGGTTCCTGTGAACTCCCATCTATCCAGGCCCGAATCTAGCTTCTCCAATTCCACCCTGAACACGTCGCAAGTTTTTGCAAGACCCTGCTGCTAAGGGCTTCCTACTGAGTTCTAGAGCGTTACCCATTGGGCAATTCCCGCCTGAGAGAGAACCTTGCCCAGCAGAGGTTGAGCCTAGTATCGGGCTCAAGGTCTGAACCCGTTCAACGAGGCTATCTGGTCATATGGTTGACCGCCGACAGTATCCGCGGCTGATTCCTGATCCGCCGGTGCCAGTCTGCTTGGGCGAATCGAAAAGCGGGGTCCTGCTTGATCTCTCCGAAGGCGGCCTGGCAGTGGACGTCTTTGCTCCCAACAGTCGAGACGAAGTTATCCCCCTGGCGTTCGGTCTGCCCGAGGATAATGGTTATATCCTGGCTGTAGCGAAAATTGCTTGGACATGCGATTCGGGACCTCGAACCGGCCTCCGCTTTGTGGATTTTGCCGAGACTTCGCGGCAGCAGCTGAGGGACTGGATGTCAGCCAGAGTCGCCATTGCGGAGTTAGCTGCGACTGAAGCGGAGTCTGCTGACCCGGTTTTTAACAGCCACGCGACGGATGCTCTGCTCGACCTACTGAAGGCCGCAGAGGTTCGGTTGCAACTGGGTAGCGAATCCGAACCAGAGAAGCCGGACGTAAGGGACGATGAAGGGCTCAAGCGGTACGGCAAATCACGTCATCTGATCGGGCTTGTCCTGATTGGAGTACTCTTTTCTTTGGCCTCCATTTTTACCATGGGCTATTACTTCAACAGCAGGCGGAAGAACTCGAGGACCAAGGAGGTTACGGCTGCGGCGAAAGTGTCTTCGCTTCCATCCAAGAGCTCAGCGGCACCCGTAACTCAGTCGCCCGCAACAACCCCATCTCTCAATCCCACGATTTCTTTGGACCTTCCCGGTTTCGTGCTTCAAGTTGGTGCGATGGCACATGAAGAAAATGCGGATGCACTAGCGGAGGCCTTGCGTCGGAGGAACCTTCAAGCGTTTGTGTTCAAGCGTGGCACCGACCGGTTCTACATAGTGGCCGTCGGACCTTTCAGTGATGCCGATTCCACTGTCACGGTCAAGAAGGAGCTCGAAAAGCAGGGCTTCCAAGCTATCCTCAGGCACTGGTCGCCCGAATAGAGCGCGTCTCGACTAATTCAGTTTCCCGAGTGCTCGTTCGGTGCAATACAGCCGACCCGAGAGGGATCGTCCTGCAAACGGTTCGGGCTCGAGAACGACAAACCGCACGGATAAGAACGGTTTCTGCGGATGCCAGCGGTAGGAACCCTGGACACACAGAATCAACTAGGATCGGATGACTGTGATTCGTCGGCGGAAGGTGGCCGGAGCGCGAGGGAGGAAATCGTACCCCACATCCTACGGCTAAATTCCACATCTGAACTGCGGCCTGAACCGGTTCGAGAAATAGAGGCTCTACCCAATATCCACGTCGTGGTCCCCGATTTCGCGAATCGTCTTGCCCTTTTGTGCGCACAAGAAATCGAAAAGGTGCTGCGCGAATCCGCCGCTGCGGACTCGCAGATCCCGGGCGTGCTCTTCGCCGCAGTAGACAGTCAGAAGGGCCACGCTCGGGACGTCCGACCCAACTGCACGCTGCAGGAAAACTTCCCGCAAGGTATCGAGGCAATCGATCGGGGCAACGTGTGATCTTGAGAAGGAACCGCCGACGGGTTCCGGAAACCATCCGTCCAAGAGCGCGCTGTGATCTCGGAGCTTCATGCTGCGCGGAGTGTACCACCAACGAGACCGCACCAATGAGTCAAGCCTAAGCGAAGCATGCGGACCGGCTAGGTCAGGTCCAGCGAGGGGATTCCTATCTGGTGAGCCGCCGCGGATCTCCAGATAAGAGGGCGGGGCCGCCAAGATCATCTCCGCGGCCCCGCCGGCGCCGCATATATGTGGTCTTCCTGGCCAAACTCCCTCTCGTTGAGAGTAAGGGAAGGATGCAGACGCATCGAATGCTCTTACACTGCCCGCAGGATTCCCTTAAGAGCGGATGCAGCCCGCTCGGTTTTCCAAGCAGAAATCTGAATACAACGTGCGTGGGAAGCAGGTGACTAGCGCTCCCGTCCGACTTGCGGACACGGGGTTCACGCGGGTGTAAAATGCTGGGCCAAGGACGAGTGCTCCTCTCCGGGAGTTCAACATGCGCGCCAAGGGGTTGCGGAGATACAAGCTGCTCTTGGTCGAGAAACGTCAGGAGTTACTGACCGCGAGCACGAGCGCGGGTGCAGTGATTCCGGGAGCGGGGCATGTCGAGGGAGATCCTATCGACAATGCCAATGCTGATGCCGAAGCGGAACTTCAGATCCGACTCCATCAGACTGACGGTCGGCTCTTACGAGCGATCGAAGAGGCGTTGGATCGGATCAGACAAGGTACATTCGGTGTGTGTGAGGTCTGCAAGCGGCCAATCTTTAAGGAACGCCTCGAAGCAGTGCCCTGGACGCGCCACTGCCGCGACTGCAAGGAGCGCGAGCACTCAGCCGCTTAATGGGATCGAGGGACCGATACCCAAATGGAAACCAGGGCCAAACAGAATTAACTGCAGTCGGATGACTGTGACCTCTACGAGGGCTTGTTCTCTGCCGGCATGAGGACTATGCTCGTGTCCACCCCAGCAAACCTCAAATCTTTCGGATGATGGAGGCGAACATGGCTACCGCTCCTAAACGCAAACCGATAGCTGCGGATCCCGTCAAGGTTGACCCGCAACACTACAAAGTGGAGTTCGAGAATGACCGCGTTCGAGTATTGCGCATTGCATACGCCCCGCACGAGAAGTCGGTGATGCACGGACATCCTGCGGGCGTAGCGGTCTTCCTGACCGAACAACGGTCGAAATTCACCTATCCGGATGGAAAAACCGAAAACATCGCAGCGGAGGCCGGGACGACCCAGTGGTTCGATGCCAATCAACACTTGCCCGAAAATGTGGGTGATACCTCATTTGAAGTGATCTTGGTCGAGTTGAAGACCTAGCGGGACGAAGGTCCACGACACGACACAACGCGAGAGCAAACGGAGGAGGAAATTCAATACGAGTTTCCTCCTGTCCTCTTCAGCGGTTCTCCCGGACGAGATCAGCGTGTCGCGAGGAAGCAAAAACTTCCGATGGAAACCCCATTCAAGCCGGGCGAGTCCGTACGAGCGAATCTCGCCGGCATGCAGGTTGAGGGAACCTTGTTTCACGCCGCCGTCACCGACGCAGTCGGAAACATCGTGAAACAGACTTCGGAGAACCCGCCCAGATATCTCGTGCGGCTACGGTTCTCTTTCCGCGGAATCAACGAATTGGAGGTTCCTGCCGAGCGTATTCGCCGCGGATAGGGCAATGGCATACATCATCGCTGAACCTTGCATCGGAACCAAGGACACCGCCTGTGTGGACGTGTGCCCGGTGGATTGTATCCATCCGGCGAAAGGCCGAACCTATGACGATGGTCGCCCGACGTTCGACGAAGTGCCTCAACTGTATATCGACCCTACTGAGTGCATTGATTGCGGCGCCTGTGTCCCCGTCTGTCCGGTGACGGCTATTTTTTTTGTGGATGATCTGCCGGAGAAGTGGCACGCGTATATCGAGATCAACAAGAATTACGTTGATGACGGCAAGTTTCAGCCTGACAAGTATCAGAAGGCAAGTAGCTGACGACCGCCTCGGCACTACGCTTGGCAGACGAGCAGGCGGCGGAAAGAGTGGCGTAGGCTTTTTGGGAGATTAAAATGAAGTGGAAATACTATATCGAAGAAATAAGGTTCGGTCAGCCAGTCAAAGATCTCGAAGGCCAGTTGAATCATCTAGGCGGTGAGGGATGGGAAATAGTAGCGGCTTTTCCATCGCCTACGCCAGATGCTCATGGGCACGTCTTTGTGCTACTAAAACAGCCGATAAAATCAAAGTAGCCCACTACCCTGTCTCCGAACCCCTTGGCAGTCACGGTTCGATGGCGCTAGAATCAAACCCTCGCCCGAACCGGCAGCCGAAATCATCCGCCGAAGCGCATTTCATTCTAGGATTCGGGAAACACTTAATTTCGGAACAGCACGCGGCCCTCTCGGCTCCGAGCATAATCAGTAACTTACAGGCATGATTCCAGGAGGGTTTTCGGAACCTCCGATAGGTGATAAGAGGATTTATCATCTCTCGGGTCAAATCGTACCGGCTCATCTGCGAAATCTAGGCTCCGATTACGCGACTTGCCAGGACTCAGCCGTGTGACGGGATCGCATCTCGCGCGATTGCGTCCAGGGAAGCGCTAGCGTAAGATGCACGGCCTGTGGCGGATACTTCCTCGATTATTGGCCGTACCATCTCCCATTACACCGTCGTGGAAAAACTGGGCGGCGGAGGCATGGGCGTTGTGTATAAAGCCAAGGACACTCGCCTCGGCCGAAGCGTCGCACTGAAATTCCTGCCGGACGACATTTCCCACGACCCGCAGGCGACCGAACGGTTCCGCCGCGAAGCGCGCGCTGCCTCCGCGCTGAATCACCCGAACATCTGCACGATTTACGATATCGGGGAATTCGAGGGGCGGCCGTTTATCGCGATGGAGCTGCTCGAGGGCCGCACGCTGAAGCATCGCATCGAGGGAAAGGCGATCGAAATATCGGAGTTCCTCGAAACCGGCATTCAGATCGCCAACGGCCTCGACGCGGCGCACGCGAAGGGCATCGTGCACCGCGACATCAAGCCCGCGAATATCTTTCTCGTGGAACGCGGGCAGGCAAAGATTCTGGATTTTGGTTTGGCGAAGCTGGCACCTGCGGTGCGACATGCCGCCGAATCGGTGGGCGCCACATCCATGCGCACGGCTGCTAATGTGCTCCACGACGAGCACTTGACAAATCCGGGGAGCTCGATGGGCACGGTCGCTTACATGTCGCCGGAACAAGCGCGGGGGGAAGAACTCGACGCGCGCTCGGATTTGTTTTCGCTCGGCGTTGTGCTCTACGAGATGGCTACCGGGTCGGTTCCGTTTTCCGGCTCCACCACCGCGGTGATCTACGATGGAATCCTGCATTCGACGCCAACACCGGCGAAGGAACTCAATCCGCGCCTACCTGTCGCGACGGATAGCATTCTCGGCAAGGCTCTCGAAAAAGATCCTCAATTGCGCTATCAGCACGCCGCCGATCTGCGCACGGATTTGCATCGAGTCAAGAGAGACATTGAATCCAGCCGCCGGCCCGCCGCTGAGAAGAGCGGCGCGAGTTCCGGGGCACACGTGGGTGCAGCCCAGCAAAAATCAGTCGCGGTGCTTTACTTCGAGAACCAAAGCGGCGCGAAAGAGGACGAATACTTCCGCGACGGGATTACAGAGGACATTGTCACGGAGCTTTTAAAGATCAAGCAACTGGAGGTCTTCCCGCGCTCGGAGATGCTCGCATTCCGTGACAAGCCGGTTATGGCGCTACAGGTGGGCCAACAGCTTGGCGCTGCTTATGTGCTCGAAGGTTCCATCCGCCGCGCCGGCAACCGTGTGCGGATCACTGCGCAGCTGGTGGAAGCTTCGACTAGGCATTCGGTCTGGGCCGAGCGCTACGACCGGCAACTGGAAGACGTGTTCGCGATTCAGGAGGAGATTGCCCGGAGCATCGCCCAGGCCCTGCGGATCACACTGACGCCGCAAGAAGAAAAAACGATCTCGCGTAAACCCACGGAAAACCCGCAGGCATACGATTACTATCTACGCGGCCGAAGTTACGCGAGGCGGCTAGACCTGGATTTCGCTCTGCAAATGTTCGAACTCGCCATCAAGCTGGACCCGAATTTCGCTCTGGCTCATGCGGGACTGGCTACTGCTTGCGGGATGATCTATCAGTTTCGCGAGCAAAATTCCCGCTGGATCGAAAAGGGGCTGGCTGCCTGCGAGCGTGCACTGGCGCTCGAACCTGGCCTTGCCGAAGTCCTGGCCGCCCGCGCCTGGATTCTCTCCGGCCAAAAAAAGTACGACGAGGCCATCCAATTCGCCCAGCGAGCCATTGATTGTAAGCCAGACTGCGAGGGCGCCTACACGGTCCTGGCCCGAACCTATTTTTCCTCCGGCCGATACCAAGAGGTGGCTGCCTTGGTCGACCGCGCCCTGCAAGCCAGCGGAGACGACTACAACATTTACATCCCCATCACGAATTCTCTCGCAGAACTAGGCCAGAAGGAACTTGCAAGGATGATGCGGGAGAGGGGAATTCGCGCGCTCGAGAAGCAGCTCGATACGGTTCCTGAAGACGTCCGCGCCCGGATGCTCCTCGCCGGTTACTATGCGGCTGTCGGCAGGAGGGAAGACGCAGTACGGCAATTGCAAACCGCGGTGGCCCTGCGGCCGCGCGACTCGAACGTTCTTTATAATGCCGCCTGCACTTACGCCCTACTCCAGCAGGCCAGCGAAGCGATCGAGATGCTGAGAGCCGCAAAAGACGCGGGCTGGGGCAACCTGGATTGGGCTTTACGAGACCCAGATATGATTTCCTTGCGCGACCACCCAGAGTTCCAACGCCTTTGCCGGGAGAGTACGCCCAAGGCCTGATTTCAGCCAAGCTCTCGGCTCCTTTTACATTTGCACCTAGGGATGTTCGATAATTCCGGAAGCCACGCGATAGCGGGATTTGAGGTCGAGCAGTAAGGTTCAAAACGATGCGCCGTAGGAAGTGCTTCTTCCCTCACTCCTAACGTGAGATGCCCCAAAGTCACGATTTGCTGTGCCCCGAAAATATCCCACTTGGATGATTAGCGCGGTAATTGGACACTGAAAATCAGATAGGTGTCGATAAAAGGGATCATCACCACCTATCTCAGAATGCGACGAGTCGGGATTTCTGCTTGAACTAGGGATGACTCCATTGCAGGCAGATAAGGTTAGATTCACTCCGACCACTGAGTCTAAGAACCGAAGTTCTCCCGGGTAGCGTCACCCCAGTTGTCCGCGGAACAGGGCTCAGATCCTGTCCTCGCCCTGATCTCCAGACCAGTAGGTATCGGCCGCGGACACTTTGTAGACTTCGTGCGTTATGAGTTCTCATGTGTACCGGGGCGATTTTTCATTCTGCGTTGGTTCCTCTCCGGCATTGGGCAGCTTAGCCGTTGCGCGCATGAGGCTCGTTGTTTTTGCAACAATCGTCATTCCCTTCTTGCTCCTTGGGTTTGCAGGGAATGCCGCGGCTGAGTCTGCTCTAACAGTTCGTCCTGGCACAATCAGTTTCGGCACCGTCAATGTTGGCAGCCGTGCTCACGAGCCAGTGAAGCTCACCAACTCCGCGAACGAAACCCTGACCATTACGGCCGTAGCCGTCAGTGGTCACTATTTCACTGCGACCGGCGTTGTCACGCCATTTCTTTTGCAAGCGGGGGAGAGCACGACTTTCACTGTGGAGTTCGCTCCTCGGGTCACCGGACGGCAAACCGGAGATATTACGATCGCGAGCAAAGGCTCCGCCGCCACTTTGCATATCGCACTGAGCGCAACTGGCGTGCACGATGAGATTACGATCACGCCTTCTGTAGCCAGCTTCGGCAAAGTCCCAATAGGCAGCTCGAATTCGCTGACTTTTAAACTTACGAACCATCGCGGCTTCCCTATCGCTGTTTCACACAGTCGCATCTCTGCCGCCGGTTTCAGTATCGCCGACTTCCCCGGTCCGTTGAGAATCGAACCTGGGAAAAGCGCCACATTCAATGTCGCCTTTAGGCCCGCAACGCCCGGCGAAGTCGCCACCTCAGTCTCGTTTGCTTCCAGCGGGCCGAGTACGAAGCCGACAACTCTAACAATTCCGCTGAGTGGAACTGGGGTTGCTTCAACGATTCACCTCGTTGTGAATCCCGCCCTCTTGAACTTCGGCCATATAAATGTGGGTAGCGACAGTTCATTAAATGTGGTCCTAAGCAATTCTGGAAACTCAAGCGCTATGATTTCGCGGGTCGTGGTCACGGGCTCAGGACTCAGCGTTCGCGGAGTGGCGGTTGGAATGACCCTCGGGCCTGGCCAAACGACGCCGCTAAGAGTTACGCTTGGACCAAGATCGACGGGTGACGTCTCGGGAAGCATTACAATCACTGGCGGCAAATCAACGGCATCGATCGCATTATCCGGACTTGGTGTTCAAACGGCTTCACATTCGGTGGGTCTGTCTTGGACACCGAGTGATTCCCCGAATATAGCCGGCTACATCGTCGATCGTGGAACAGTGTCCGGCGGCCCGTACCAGCCAATGAACTCGTCACCAATTTCGGGGACGCAGTACGTCGATACAACAGTGAAGGAAAGCAACTCGTATTTCTACGTGGTCATCGCGGTTGCGTCTGATGGAGATGAGAGCGAGCCATCGCAGCAGGTCAGCGTAACGATTCCGTCGTCTTGACAGGGAGATTGACATTGCCAGGCACAATTCTAGTATCCATTCCGTCCTTTGTATCTCCTGTTTCGTCGCTCAGTTGCAGTTCGCCCCCTGTCCCGACAAACGTGCTTACCGGAAACAGGCCTGCTTTCAAATAACTGTCGCGAACCGGGATCATCACCATTTACCTCAGAACGAGACACTTCCAGGACAGTAAAACGGTGATTCAACGGGAAGGGGTGGGAATCATCCTTCGCGGCCGACCAAAACAGTGCCGGTCACGGAGCGGAAATTTTCTCTCCTGAAGTAAGAATTTTTCGCTTGTTGTTTTTTTCTTCAGACAATGATCATCGCCTTGTCCCAATTGGGACAACAGGAGGTGCCCTCGTCTCAAGCGGGCGGCTCTATGAGATAATCAAGCCCATGAAAGCGTCTGTCGCCGTAATTCCCGGAATCTTCCTCGTCCTTTTAGCTTCCTTCACACCCCTGATCGCGCAGGTCGCCAGCCAGCAGCAACAGCCTGAGTTTATAAAGCAGGGCCAGCAATTGATGCGCGAGGGGAAGTTGGATGACGCGCTCGCGCTATATCGCAAGACTCTCCAGGTCTCGCCGACTTCCGTTCCGGCCAACATTGCGGCGGGGAGTGTCCTTGACCTCATGGGTCAGGAGGAGGAGGCCCGCACGTATTTTGCGAAGGCCATCCAAGTTGCGGACACGCCCGAGAACAAGGCAATGGCGCAAAGGGCGATGGCGATGTCGTATGCCTTCGAGGGAAATTGCAAGAAAACCGTCCAGTACGAACAGCAAGTGTTCGACTACTACGGGAGCGTGAAGAATTTTTTTCAGCAGGGCGAGATTGCCGACGAGGCCGCTCGAGTCTGTATTGACTCAGGTGATTTGGACACCGCTGATCACTGGTATCAGGTAGGCCACGACACTGGACTAAAGGAACCCGACCTCAAACCGGCTCGCCAAGACCTCTGGCAGTTTCGTTTGGAGCACGCGCAGGCCCGCATCGCTGCCCGACGTGGGAATCAAGCTGAAGCGCAGAAGCATGTCGTTGCCGCCAAAGCCGTCCTCGACAAGGGGACTAATCCCGAGCAAGCGCAATTTCTTCCCTACCTGCAAGGCTACGTCGCCTTCTATGCGGGAGATTACAAGACGGCGCTTGAAGAACTGCTGAAGGCGAACCAAAACGACCCATTCATCCAATGCATGATTGGCCAGACCTACGAAAAACTAGGCGACATGGACAAAGCCTTGGAGTACTACCGCAAGGCTTCGACAGCAGTCGCGCATAATCCCGCTGCCGCGTATGCTGTACCGCTGGCTAAGAAGAAGCTTGCCTCGCTGCCGAGTTAGTTTATTTCAGCACTGAGTTTGCCCTTGGCCCCGTGAATTCCAGATTACTTTCCCCTCTGTATTTCGCAGAAGTTGGGCAGCAAGCTACGAGGACGTAGATGATAAATTAAATCGGCGAAATATGGCTGGCAGTCCGGTTGCAGTGTCGCATTTTGAGATAGGTGGTGCGAAGGGGGTTTGCCAACAATCTATCCAACTTCCAGCCAGGAATCGACCGAGAATTATTTCAGAGTGGGCGACCACGAGGGAGTTATCACCCGCCGGTTCGAACCGAATTGAGCGCGAACTGCTCGGCTCTAGCAGGAATCATTAGCGCCGCGACCGCTGCACCTGCCAGGGACAGACCTCCACAGATCAGAATTACGGTTTGGAATCCAAAAACAAAAGCATGGGAAATTGACACCCGGATCAGCGCTGTCGTAAGGAGGATTCATGAATATCGTAGAGGACCACGGATGACGCCTATCGTGCGTCGGCAAAGCTCGCTGGCCCTATCGTAAACCACGGCATATCTGTGTCGGTCCTCGCTTCGCCGGGTCACTTGAGCTACAACGCGGTCCCACGGCACCCACAGCAATTGGCAAAAAATCAGCTCATAGAAGTTGGGGCCCATCAGAACGGCAACGCCGAACTGCATCGCTGCGACGCTCGGCACCAGCACGCAACGAGATCGGCGGCTGAACAAAGCGATGGGCAGAGCTAACTCAAGGGTCACGCCGCTCGCGGCCAGCAGCCGCGGGATCATCACTCCGCGCCCCATCGCTAGGCCCCAAGAGGTGAGCGGATCGGCCATGGAGACGTGGTAGTACGCTCTCGTCAGGAAGTAACTCATGTTGTCGCTATTGATCCACTCAAAGCCGGAGTGTCGCAACTTCGAAACGCCGGCTGCGAAATACATAAGTGCGATGACGACCCAAATCATTCGGACGGGCCATGTGTATTCTCCGCTCATTACGGGCGGCTTTTGGACGGCACCTGCTCCTGCCTTGCGGATCAACGCATCAATTGACCACGCATCACCGCATCGCGAGAACGCCATAATCAGAAACGAAAAAATCAACACATGCTCTGTGTGGTGGCTCCTTCCGAAGCTGACCGGCACGCCGGAAAGATAAAGGCCAAAGGCAAAACTAATCGCTGTGCTGACACGCGTGAACAGGCCGATACAACTGAGCAGGAGCGCCACTCTCCAGACGATCTGTATAGCCTCCAGCACTTGCGTGGATGCGGGCGGCAAGTGAAGAACGGACATCAGCCAAACCGGGCTCCAGAATGCGCGAGAAACTGATCCCCAGGGGACAAAATCCTCGAGATAGCCCCACGAAGGGAAGAGCCAAGGCGTAAGCACGTAATACAGAAACATGGTGCCGAACAGCACGATCCGGCACAGGCCAAGGTTGTCAGGTGAGGCGGCCTCAAACCAAAAGCGATTCCAGTGTTTGCGAAGTGAAGTCATGTCAATCGCCTCCTTCGCGCCGTGGAGGCACTTCCGTTAACAAGTCCTTGCGGTCTGGCCGATCAACGTTGCTCGCTGAAGGGTCGAGTGTCCACGTGAGACGGTAGAGCCGCATCGCGACGAGTGGAGGCCCATCGTGACGTCCCGCGCGCCGCAAGGCTTCATATCGCGTTAGGCAATCGGTCACCTCTTCATCCAGCCTGTTTTCCCGGAGCCCGCGTTCCAGCGCGAACGGAAGCCGCGAATTGTCGAAGGGTTGCAGATAAAGGTTGCTGTCCAGTTGTATTTCGATGAGGGGCGAGCGCTGCACCACGCCGTAGAGACGCAGCATCGAGTAAGTCTTGGACACTTCGATTTGAGAAAACATTGTGTACTGAGAAAATGGCCAATGTTCGGTGTCCCGTACGAGATCGGAGAGCGCGCCACCGAAAATAATCGCACCTAGTCCGTAGACGACCAACAGGCGCGGCTTCGACATCGCCACTTTGCCCGCAGGTTCACTCAGCTCAACCGTCGCTTCTCTTGTCAAGCCCACCACGGCGAGCAGCATGTACACGCCGAGGACAGCGAGACCGAAGGACACATTGCTCGCCAACCGACTCCAGTCAGCGAGATATTCGGTCAGCGGATGGTTGGCCTGACCTGTGATCAGGCGATTGAAAATTGTCAGACTTTCGCCGCGGTACGCCTTTGCAATCATTATGGGAGCCACAAAATAGGCAAAGACCACCCAAATTACCGCCGCGACCAGCAGCGCCGCAGTCCAGTACAGACGTATGTGACTCGAATGATTTTTAGGCATTGGTCAGTAACTATAGCCAGACCTTGTGACACTCCCCGCCAAACTCGGCTGCCCAAAAGGCGCCTTGGTGCACCAACAGTCACCTATGTAGTTATCTATCTGAAGTTGAGTTAGTTATAAATAAACCAAAGTGCGCATGCCCTTGGCGCGTGCCCGTCATTCGGAACAACTCTTACCGCCTATCCCTTGCTCTGACATCATAATTGAGAATGGATTTTGCCCTTTTTGCCCCAATCACAGAATATTCCTATTCATCTGCGCCAGATAATAGCTGCCTTGTCGTGCGCTCCGGACTTCAGTATTGGGCCTCCTTGGCCGCCTCTATTGTATCCGACTAATCGGGAGTTAGCCGCGTGGTCGAGTAACCTCCCTTTGCACATCGGTGTACGCTGACGAGGTACTATTTGGGCATCGTCGCGTCGCCGGCCGAACCGGCGCTGGAGCGTCGTGTAAGATGATCGCTCAGTGGCCGGGGAGACATGGACGGTTCGCCAGTGAGCACGGCGGTCACTCCTGCTCTCGTCGGCGAGTTTGGCCAGCGCAAGCGAGCCACGGCGACTGTCTCCTCCGAGCTCGCAGTGAAAGGCAGGGACGTTCCGGGATGCCGCGTCGTAAGGTACTGGCTATCGGCCTTGATGGCCTGGAGTTCACCTTGGCCGAACGGTTCATGGCCGAGGGTCAGATGCCGGCCCTGGCGAACTTGAGAAAGCGCGCCGCGCGTTTTCTCCTCGACGAGGGGCCAGCCCGGCGCACAGGTCTCCCGTGGGAGCACGTGGCCTCGGGGCTCTCACCGGAAGCGGCAGGCCGCTGGGGGTCCGTGGAGTTCGATCCGACTTCCTACACGGCGTGGCAGGATGGCGCTCACTTCGCGCCGTGGTGGGCCAACACCGACCTTCGCGTGGTAGTGTTCGACCCGCCATACGTCGATCTGCGTCGCGCCCGAAACACACAAGGGATCGTGGCGTGGGGCTCGCACAGTCCCGGGACCAGCAGAGCCGCCCGGCCGGTGGCGCTGCTGGCTGAGTTCGTGCAACGATTCGGTGACTATCCAGCCGTCGAGTGGACCTATGGGACGCCGTGGCCCTCCGCAGCGCGCACCCGGCTGATGGGAGAAGGTCTCAGTAAGGCCCTAGATGTGCGCAGCCGCGCGGCCCATTGGTTGGCCGCTGAGCGGTTCCCGGAGTGGGACTTCTTCTTCGCCGTCGCTAGCGAGCTCCACGATGGCGTGGAGGGGTTATGGCACGGCGTAGACGCCGGCCATCCCCTCAACACGCATCCTTCAGCCGGGGCGGCCGCCGCTGCATTGTTGGACATACACCGGGCCTTGGACCACATGGTCGGGCAGCTCGTCAACGCGGCCGGCGATGCCGTCGATCATCGCGTTCAACATGGGGGGGATGGGGCCAAACCACTGCGATATCCAGTCGATGGTTCTGCTCCCCGAGCTGCTCTACCGCCACGCCTTCGGTCACTCGCTGCTCACAGTCCCTCCGGCATGGACAGCAACCCCGAACCGCCTGCCCATCCTGGAGGAGCACGACAGCTGGGATACGGCGAGAGTGTCATGGGTTCCCGAGCCCCCGCGCGAGCCTGAGGCCGCGGCGGCGGCCGGCACTCTTAGTGCCATCGCCCATCGCCTGCCGGAACCTGTCAAGGGTCTGCTGAAAGTGGCTCGGTCCGCGGCTGCCGACTGGCGCTCCCACCACGCACCGCCGGAGAGGCGAGATTTTGACTACATGCCGAGTTATCGCTACCGGCACCACTGGCCGCGGATGCCGGCCTTCGCGCTTCCTTCGTTCCTCGACGGGCGCATCCGCATTAATCTGCGCGGCCGTGAACGGCATGGCATCGTGGAGCTGTCGCAGTACGAGGAGACCTGCCGGACGCTCGAGACCCTGCTCGGCGAGTGCCGCGACCCCCGCACCGGCGAGCCGGCGGTCGCCACGATCGAGAGGGCGTCGACCGCGAACCCCCTGGCCCTCGCGAGTTCAGAGTCGGATCTGCTCGTCGTCTGGCGCGACGTGGTCGCTGCCCTCGAGCACCCGCGCCTGGGGCTCATCGGTCCTGTGCCACTCCGGAGGACCGGTGGGCACACTCGCCACGGGATAGCGTACCTCGCGGCGCCAGGCCTTGAGCCCGGAGAGCGCGGTGTGCGCTCGTCCTTCGACGTCGTTCCCACCATCGTGCAGTTGCTCGGGGCTAAGCCCGCCCACCCGCCTAACCGGGAAGAGTTTGCTCTGCGCGCCTGTTTGAGCCGGCCTGGCCTTGGAAGCCCGGCGAGAGAGAAGCAATCAGTGGGGTATCTGACAGCAGACTTTATCGATATGCGGCTGCTCCGCGACAAATTAAAGAGCCAAGCTACAAACGAAGGTTTGGGATCCGGTGACATTGAGACCCCGGCAATAAGCCAATGCCCCGGTAACGCACTTACCGGAAACTGGCGCGTTTCCGGACCACTGTAGAGAACAGCTATCATCACCACCTATCTCAGAACGAGACGCTTCCGGGACAGGAAACCGTTGATTGAACGGGAAGAGGTGGGAATCATCCTTCGCGGCCAGCGAATTTTTTTTTCAACCATTTTGGTGTTGTAAGCTATTGATTCTCCGTTCGTAAGTGATCGCGTCAGGAGCCGTCCCAGAATTTCGGGGCGGCGCGAACGAACTCCACTCCGATCCGCGTCTTTCCGCGAAAGGGTTTGCCGATGTAAACCACGCGGCATTCCTCTTCCTCTTGGTTGTGCATATTCGTCAGAAAAAGCCGCTGCCCGCGTATGACTCCGGACTCGAGGGCGAGCGAGCAGCCAGCTTCATTCGCTTCCAGGATATACGTCTCTTCGTGGAACGGCTGCTTATTCGTATCCGAACCATACAGGAACAGGGAAATGTGGATCGTTCGCCGCTCACTTTTGCGCCGGTCGAAACTGTCCTTCTTGGCGACACCGGAAGGTCCGGGCCAGGATTTGCGCGCCTTTTCCTGCTGTGCTCCCTTGAGCGCATCCCAAATGCGGCTCACGCCTTTCCCCCTTGACCCAGGTAGAGATAGCTGTCCTTCGAACGGTAACGCTCCGCACCCGCCTTTGCGACCACAGATGTGTGTGGACGGGATAGAGCTTGAATTTGCCTATTAGCTCTGAGGGTTGTTCTTGAAATTGGCGTATTCAATTGCCCGCGTTTGGGCTAGAGGGTCACAGAAGATCGCCACAAAAACATCCCCTGTCTTGGGATTGATGGTCTCTACGCGCCAATCGCTAGGACGAACCTTATCTCGAGTCGCTTCAAAATGGAGAGAGACTGCCGTTTCAACTTGCATCGCGCACACTCCTTAAGTAGATTTTCTTCGGTGTGGCGCTGCAGTCGGCCCGGCCGTGAACTGGGGCTTCAGGGCGGTAAGGTTACTCTAGATTCCTCCGTTAAGCGACCCCGCGATTGTTCAAAGATGAACTGTTATGCTTGGTGCCATTCGGAAAACCAAGATGTGGTTCAGCGGATGATTTCGGCGGGCGGTTCAAGTGAGGGGTCGATGCAAGCGCCCTCCGAATGTGCCATGCCTCCTGGTGTGCGGGGGGCTGCCGCCGGAACCTGAGAGCCCATGAAAGTTACGCCAGAGCCTGTCTTCGAACCACTACCTGGGGGTGAGGGGATGGTATTTGAGAGTCTTCGTCGACTGTAGCTTCTTGGCCTTCTTGAGCTTCTTGCTTGCCATGAATTTTCTCCTTCTTTCGCATTGGCCCTCACGTGCCGTCATTTCCTCATAAGGAATCCAGGAACCAATGTCCAGTCGAAGGAGGCCGCAACTCAGCCCCCTTGGAATGTAGAGGTTGTAACGCCCAGATTCCCTCCACGCACCCAGCCAAGCCGAAAAGACACTGAATAAATCAACGTCAGTAGAGAAATTCAACGCAAGCAACACATAGGAATCGTGGACCTCATCGTAGGCGTGACGTTACGTTCTCTTGGATTCGTCGATAGGCGTGCTCTCGTTCCTTGCAATCTCGACAGTGGCGTGTCCAGGGGACAGCTCTAAGCCGCGCTCTTGCGATCGGCTTCTTGCAGGACTCGCACACGCCGTAGCCGCGATGGTTAATCCGGCTCAATGCTTCTTCGATAGCCTGCAAAAGCCGCCCGTCGGTACGGTGTAACTGAATCTCGAGCTCCGCTTCGGCGTCCGCATTTGCATCATCCAAGAATTCTCCTGCGGCGCTCCCAGCTCCCGGAATCAAGGCACCACCGTGGGTGCTCGGTGTCTGCAATTCCTGACGCTTTTCGACCAGCAGCTTTTTGTATCTCCGCAATTCCTTGGCGTCCATGTCCAACTTCCGGAGAGAAAGAGTCGTTCCTGGTCCAGGATTTTACACCCACACAGGCCCTCTGTGTCTGCGGGCCGGACCTCCAAATCTAGGAGCTCAACTAACGGAATTCGAGACGAATCCCCGCTCTACTCCGCCCCCATCACCCAGCCTTGAACCCCACAGTGCCACGGCGTATGATGCTGCCACTACGCATCGGACCGAGAATGCACCCTGCATTCTCGGAAGAGGCAAAGGAGGTCCCCACCATGCCTGTGACCAATGAATTCACCGTGCTCATGGAGGATCGGCCCGGCACGCTCGGAAAAGTCTGCCGCGCCCTCGCCGATCGCAATGTAAGTATTCTCGCGCTTCATTCCTTCCCGATCGGCGAGATCGCGCGAGTGGCGTCGCGCCTGGGCGAGGCCAACATCAATATCAACTACGCATACTGCGGCTTGGAATCAGGTACGAATGCGCCACTGGTCTTCTTTGGTGTCACGGAAGTCGGTCATGTGGCACCAATTCTGGAACGAGCCGCGGCCGCCGCTGCAACACCATAGAGCCCAAAAAACTTTCTAGCTTCTCACCGGAGCGGGCGCGGCCCGCTCCCTTTTCACTTACTCTTCGCGGCAATCCTGCCAAAGAAAGGAACTGCCTATGCAAGAGGAAATTGGGGCGACCGCCGGTGCGATTTGGAGCGCACTCAACATCACAGGTGAATTGTCCCTTGTACATCTTCAGAGAGAGGTGAAGGGGAAGACACCTCTCTTTGACTGGGCCATCGGCTGGCTTGCGCGTGAAGGCAAAATTGTGATCACGCCCAAGAAGCGCTCGTTCACCATCCAGCTTAAGGACGCACTTCCAATGGCGGCGGGCCACCGCTTGAGCTAGTTTCGCGCGAATGGGCTCGCTAGGGGAAAGTACCGAAAGTGTCCCTAATCGAATAGATTTGCGGCTGGTTTTATCGCACCATATTGGAATGAGAATGAGAGACCTGTCGCCAAAACAGTTGTCCTCTGTCTCCTGCCCCACTTGCGGTGTCGGTCCTGGGGAGCGTTGCTTGTTGCATTCAGGTGGCCTGCGCTCAGAACTACACGTAGACCGGAGGCTTGCTGCGGCAGAGGCGATTGAGACGAAAAGAATTCCCCGTGGCCTTGGACATCGATAAATGGCGCAGCCACGAGTAATCGGCTTGGAATAGGATCCGACTACGCTGAGGTCGTTCCACGATGTACCTCGAACGTAAGCGCGCGTCTCGTCATCAGTTCATTGCCACAATTGAACTGACAGACATGCAGTCTGAGAAGCACATTTCAGGACATACCAAGGACCTAAGCCTGTTCGGGTGCTTTGTAGACAACAACGCCGTTCCCGGAGGGCACGAAAATCAGGCTGAAAATATCGCGTGGTGAGTCGCACTTAGTCGCCCAAGGCAAGGTGACTTACTCCCGGCCCAACTCGGGAATGGGAATCGCTTTCATCACGATTGAGCCAAGCAGCCAGCCAGTCCTAAGACGTGTGGCTCGCGAACCTGAGAGAGTAGGTTCGGCCATCCTGCCCACAAACCCCGTCGCAGTTATCGACTGTAATCGCGTTCTACAGCGGCTCTTCGCGAAGCTTCTCGTAATCGCCGCCGCGCCCACGCGCGCCCAATCGGCGCATACGCTTAAACCGGCGTAGCTCCCGGCCGTGCTTTCCATCGCTCACCTTGCAAACGCCGTGTTTGGGCTAGCAGACTGCAAAGGCGAGGGCGCAGTGTTTGTAGAGATTGATGGCGCAGCGCTTCCGTGACTGCCATGCATAGAACTGCACTTCACCGTCAGTGGAACTGCCAGCACAGGGTATCGGAAGCTTGTCCGGCAGTTCCTTCTTGGACGGGTAGTTCTGACCTTCCTGCCAAGAAACTGACCGGTCCGCCCATCCTAAACATCCAGGCTATGACACGATAAGTTTCCGCTCCGCGGATTTCCGTTAGTGATTCTATCTGATTATTGCGAGTGAAATTATTTAGCGGAAACTGGCAATCGCTTGCGCCTCATCTTCAATGCTGGGAACTACGTCCAACAAGCGTATCGTTTCCAGTACAAACCGCACATTCCCACGCGGTCGCAGCAATTTCAGGTTGCCACCTTTGTGTCTAAGGGAAACAAACGCACGTACGATGGTGCCCAGGCTCGAACTATCCACCTGCGTCAACCCCGCCAGATTCAACAACACCTTGCGTTCGCCGTCGCCAATCAGCTTTCGTAATTGACTGCTTAACAAATCATTGTCGGGTCCCATCGTCGCTCTTCCCTGAAGGTCAACAATGACGACGTCGGTGGCGTGCCGGATAGAGAGTTGGAGGCCCATATTGGTTCTGGGATGTCCAGTCCAGAAGAATTCTTGCGACCCGTGGGCCAGAATATACGCTCTCCCCAGATTGCAGGCAAGATTTCACGAATAACTGATGTTAACAAACATTCCCACCACCAATCGGATTGGTGGCGCGAAGAGGATTTATTAACACCTATCCAAACCGGAACATTCGGGCACGCCTGCCGAACGTAGTTTCCGACTACCCAGCTAATTGTCCACTTGAACGCGAGATTGGGCTTCGTAGGGTAAGGCCCTTATCGAAGGGCGCTGCGGCGCACGGTCACGGTACTGGCATTTTTGACAGTACCGCACACTTTTTCAAAATGTCATAAGAATGCCGGTCAAATCACGTAAACTCTCTCCCCTTTGACCTTACCGCGGCAAGAAACGAATCTGATTTGGGGGACTGTATGCCAGTAGAGGAAGTTATCGAGAGAGCATCGGAAGGCAAACATGACGGATCGGGGTTCGGATCATGTTTGCTTTACTACTCGTCACGACGATGGGGTTTGCAATGAATCTCTACATGGTGGAGGAATTTCTTGGAGTGTTGCTGGTACTTGCTGTTTCGACGGCAACAATTCTTGTTTTTGCGGTTGCTTTTGTTCTATTTCAGGAAGGGATACGTCGGGCCGTTCTTTGGGCGAAAACAGGTGTCATACGTTTTGCCGGCTTGAGCCCTAAGAGCTTGTAACAAAACCGCCACTCCGGCAGCTTATTTCCGCTCCTTGCTAGATTCGAGCTCCGGAGAGAGAGGAAGGGGGAGAGTATGGACACAACCAATATGGGTCACCTGGCACAGCAGGGCTATGGCCTGCTGATCGCGCTCGGCATCAGGATTCTAGAAGCGATTGCGCTGTGGATCGTGGGCCGCTGGCTCATCGGATTTTCCGTCAGTCTGATCGGCCGCGCAATGACACGGCAGAAGATCGATCCGACCCTGATCCGCTACTTCAATAACACTGTCGCCGCCATTCTGAATATCGTGCTGGTGGTTGCGATCCTCGGCTTTTTCGGGGTCGAGACTACGAGCTTCGCCGCTCTACTCGCCGCTGCTGGGGTAGCCATCGGCATGGCGTGGAGTGGATTGCTGGGCAATTTCGCCGCAGGGGTGTTCCTCATTATCCTGCAGCCCTTCAAGGTGGGAGACTTCGTAGTGGCCGGCGGAGTTATGGGCACAGTAGTAGAGGTTGGGCTGTTTGTGACCTCGATCAACACCCTCGACAATATCCGGAATATCATCGGCAACGGTAAGATCTTCGGCGACGTCATCCAGAACTTCTCGACCAATGCTTTTCGCCGCGTCGATTTGACGGCACAACTGTCGCACGGAGTAGATCCGCACCAGGCGATCGCTATCCTTAGGGCTGGGCTTAAGAAAATTCCGAACGTGTTGGCCGATCCGGCACCTAGCGTCGAGATCCTGACCTTCAACCTGGCCGGGCCGGTGTTGGCAGTACGTCCGTTCTGCAACAACAAGGATTACTGGCAGGTGTATTTCGACACCAACACGCTGATTAAGGATTCGTTTACGACGGCAGGGTTCTCCGTTCCGGAACAGCACTACATGATTCGTACTACGGCTGTTGGGACAACCGCGGCGGCGCATTCCGCGTAGGAGGGGAGTGCCACGTCTCCGGCAGGATGGTGTCGATAAGTCTTGATAAGTGGGGTCACGGGACATGTCCGCTCCCCGCGCTTATCGGGAATTGAGCGACAGTGCCGGACTACTGGTGCGAAGAGGATTTATCAACACCTGTCCGGGCCAGAACTACAGATCTTGTGTGGGGCCAAGTGAAAACACATTAAGGAGACCGATCCATGAACCATAAGCTAATGACAGGGATTTTGCTGATGGGTGTATTAGGAGTATCGACCGGGAGTGCACGGGCACAGACGTCCGGAGGAACGCAAGCGATATCCACCCCGGCCCCAAACTCGCAAGCTGAGATGAACCAAGACATTGAGCTGCTCAGAAAGGATATCCGCTCGAAAAAGAAACAACTGATCGCCGCCAATTTGACGCTCACCGATGCTGATGCGACGAGGTTCTGGCCGGTTTATGACCAATACACCGCAGATCTCGTTAAAATTAACAACGAGAAGTACGCACTGATTAAAGAGTATGCGGATACCTGGGGAACGATTACCGATGAGCAGGCGCTAAATTTGATGAAGAGGGCCTTGTCTGTTGATGAGCAGGTGGCCCAGTTGCGCACACGCTACGTCCCAATCTTCTTGGGAGTGTTGCCGGGAAAGAAGACTGCGACGTTCTTCCAACTGGACAGGCGCATTCAGTCGATGATCGACCTGCAACTGATGTCGGAGTTGCCGCTGGTGCAGTCGCAGTAATCGGGATAATTTTTAAGAAGAAAGATATTCCCTGCAGATTGGTGATGCCGTAATGCATGGTACTTGTGATCGTTTGCATACGATGTGAAGACTGGGTCATTGTCTTGTAAACTCGGTGGTCCGTTCATGCCAACGATGCAATACTGCTTGCCCAAATCCGAACAGCTCGATGGCGAGCGGAAATCACGGTCGGTACCCCTTACTCCGTGGAAAGCAGTGACAAGAGCCACCCAGTGCTGTGACTGCCGTCACGCTCGCAGCAATGAGGGTTCTGCGCGTCAACGCAATTAATAAACACCCTAAACGGAAAACTGGCACATTTCCAGATAACTGTTGAGAACAGGGGTGGCTGTTGAAAAAGTCTTCGTGATTTGGGGCGTGGATCTGAGCGGAAGAGCGAGCAGCAACGTCTATATGTGTAAGTGTTCCGCAGATGCTCTTCTTCATCACCATTCACGGAGGCTTGCTGATTATGATGGGACAACACGCCCGTTCCGAGTCGCTGTTCTATTACTTCCGCATTGAAGATCAGGTCCCTGAAAACCACCTACTCCGTCTCATCGACCGGCACATCCGCTTCGATTTCGTTCGGGAGAAGCTGAAAAACTCCTACAGCGATACGGGCCGACCCTCGATTGATCCGGAACTCCTCCTGCGCATCCTGCTGATCGGCTATCTGTATGGCGTTACCAGCGAGCGCAAACTGGTCGAGGAGCTGCAGATGCACCTGGCCTGGCGCTGGTTTACCGGGCTCAGTTTCGATCAGGAGATTCCCCATCACTCCACATTTTCCAAGAACCGTCATGGCCGCTTCCTGGAGTCCAACCTGTTTCAGGAGCTGTTTGAAGAGATCGTGGACCGCTGTAGGGAAGCCGGTTTGGTCGAAGGCGAGCATCTGTCGGTCGATGGCAGCTTCATCCAAGCCAATGCCAGCCGATCGAGCCGCATCCCGCGGGAGCAGTTGACGGAAGTGGCTCACGTGAAGCGCACGGTGCGGGAGTACTTGGCGGACCTCGAACAAGAGAACCCGGTCGAAGAGCCGGCCCAGCAACAAGACCAGGTATCGACAACGGATCCGGATTCAACCTATTCAACCAAGGGTGACCGTCCGGCGGAACTGGGGTACTTCAACAACTATCTGGTCGACAACCGCAGCTGTGTGATTGTGGGCGTGCAAGCGACGGCAGCTCGGTTGAGCCAGGAAAGTGCCGCGGCTCGGGAGATGATCACGCACTCAGCGGAGAGACGAGGGCGCTTTCCACAGTCGGTTGCCGCCGACACGACGTATGGAAACGGTGAGCTTTTGGCTTGGCTCGAGGAACGTGGCATCACTCCCTATATCCGCGTGAAAGAGAGTCCAGCTCCAAAAACCAACTTGTACGGGATCGAGAAGTTCACCTACGATCCGGAAACAAACAGCTATCAGTGTCCGGAAGGAAAGCAACTGACCTACCTCGGGGTGAACCCGCTCAACCGAAACCATATCTACCGGGCTACGCGAAAGCGGTGTCGGGAGTGCGCGCACAAATCGCAGTGCACCACCGGACACTATCGGCAAATTGCGATTCATGTCCACGAACCTGCGCGACAACGGGCGCGCGAGCGGGCGACAGTTCCAGCCTTTGCTCGAGCACAACGCCAACGCCGGAAAGTAGAAGCACTCTTTGCAGAACTTAAGAACCAGATCGGACTGCGCCGTGTCCGCTTGCGGAGAATGAAGTATGTTCGCGAACAGTTCTTTCTCGCGGCTACAGCCCAGAACGTGAAACGACTGGCTCGCTTCCTGAGGTGGAGATCCTTAGAATCGGCCACGGTTCCCATCTGAGATAGAAGAACAAGGCGCGATAACCCCCGCAGGAAATCATCTCAGGTCAGAAATCCCCAACAATGAGCGAGTTTTTCAACAACCACAGGGATTATCACCACCTATCTCAGAATGCGACGATCCCCGTGCTCTCGAATAAATACAGACGGATACACCCCGTTTAAAGCTCTACTATGAAATAGCCCACTTAATTCCTGGGTTCGAGTCCACTCGCCCGGTGGATTAACTCGTCTAACGTCTTGCACACCTCATCGATCTCAGCATCCACGATGCGATTAAAAAATGGCAACGCAAGTGAGCGCGCCGCATTCCATTCAGTGACCGGCAGGTCAGTTCTCCGGCGGGACCCCGAGTTGTAGATCGGTTGCAAATGGATTGGTGAGAAGTAGGTGCCGCAACCGATTCCGCGAGAAGACATCTCTTTGACAATCCAATCGCGGCGGACCTGATCAAACCGGGAATCCAATCGGACCACATACACAAACCAGCTCAGTCTGCGGCGCGACATGCATAAAGGTGGCAGTTTTAGATTCGGATGACCATTGAGCCTATCACTATACTTTTGAGCAATCGCCTCGCGCCTTTCGAGGACATCCTCGATCCTCTTCAGTTGCTCGATTCCAAGCGCACAGTTCAATTCCGAAATACGGTAGTTATAACCGAGTTCGGTGTGCTGGAACGAATCCTCCGAATTGCCTCGCCCTTGGTTGCGAAGTCTTCTGGCCAGAGTGGCGATCTCACGATTTTGAGTGACGATCATTCCGCCTTCTCCGGTCGTGATCTGCTTGTTGGGATAGAAGGAAAAAACTCCGACCTCACCCTGCGCTCCAACCTTTCGCCCATCGTACTCCGCGCCAATAGCCTCACAGCTGTCTTCAATGACAAATAAGTTATGGCGACGAGCGATGTGAACGATTTCTGTAAGCTCCGCGGGGCATCCGAAAGTATGCACGACAAGAATCGCCCGTGTCCGCGGAGTGATCGCTGTTTCGATCAGGTTGGGATCGAGATTCAGCATCACTGGGTCGATATCCACGAACACAGGAACTGCCCTTTCGTAGCGAATCGCATTCGCAACTGCTATGAATGCAAAAGAGGGTACGATTACTTCATCACCTTCGCCGATCCCAAGTGCGCGAATACATAGGTGAAGGCCGCTCGTCCCCGAGTTAACCGCAACAGCGTGGGATGCCCCCACGTACTCAGCTACGGCGTGTTCAAATTCCTCCAGTTTGGGTCCCTGACTCAAACTAGAAGTGCGGAGCACGTTTGTCACAGCTTCGATGTCGGCTTCGCAGATTTCGGGCGCCGCGCGAGGGATTCTCATTTCGACTGCGCGCTTCGAGCAGATTCAACTGAGGTTGGCAATGGTAAATGACGCTTCATCAGCAAGTCTTGTGAAAGGGGAACGCTGGTCAACACCCGCACGATTTTCTCGGAAGCGCAGCCTTCGCCATATGGGTTGGTCATAGCTTTGAGTGAATCACGAAACGCCGTACTACTTGCCTTGGTGACGGCTTCCAGAATCGAATTCATCTCAGGCGCAGCATCGAGTACGTTTAACGCGCGTTCGCGGCCTTGCTGCCTCAAGCCAATGTTAACCGTGGGCAGTGCAAAGGAGGCCGTCTCCATGATTCCGCTGCTCGAATTCCCGATCAAGAGGTTCACGTGTTGGAGAAGACTCCAATACGTCAGCGCGTCAAGGTTTACGAACAGTCGTTCTGGTTTTCGGTAACCCAGGAACGCTTTGGTGCGCTCTATAAGAGTCCGGCTTCCGGCATCGGCATTGGGGTAGCAAAATAAGATTTGGTCCGAAAGAGCTTCCAGGGCGGCAAAAAGAGCGTCCGCTTCTTGGACGGTATCGCGGGCTATGGTGACCGGATGGTACACGACGAGGATCGTTGGCAGTCGGAGGTCCATTCCGACTCGGGATTCGACCTGCTCGCGACTTAGCAGCGTTTGTCGGCGCAGATGGTCTAGTGAAGGAGCGCCAGCTCGATGAACGCGCCATTCTTCCTCTCCCATGGCAATTACTCGCCGTCGTGCTTCGTGGGTCGATGTGAAATGGATATGGCTCATTTTTGTCAGTGCATTCCTGACAGCATCATCGATTGCCCCTTCGCTGATTTCTCCTCCTTCGATGTGCGCAATCGGAATACGCAGTGCCAGCGCGACCGACGCCGGGGCGAGCATCTCGTAACGGTCAGCGATCAACAAAAGCAGGTCTGGCCGCATCTCTCCAAAAAGATCGCTGAGACTGAGTGTCGCGATGCCGATCGTTTTCGCCATGCCCACGTCGCTATCCGAACTCAACAGGCATTCGATTCGGGCAGCGATCTTGAAACCATCCTTCTCAATCTCTTGAATTGTGTAACCAAACTCAGGTGACAGATGCGATCCGAGGACGACTATTCTTAGGTCCACTTCATCGTGGTTCGAGAGATCCCGCAGCGGCCAATACAGGTGTCCGTAGTCGGCACGAGAAGTCGTGATTACGGCAATCTTGCGTTTCATTTGACTCTAAGTCGAAGCGGTCTCGCGTTGGACGACCAAGCAGGATACAACAGGTCCCGAATTCTGTTGCGGCCAACTGCGAGCGATGAGGTTGCGCCGTTAGGCGTACTGTCCTATTCGTTCGAGTCGGATACCGATGCGTGCACGTTGCGGCGGGCCTGGGAATATATGCAGGTCGTCTTTGAACCGGGACAGTTCTCCGTATAAACACTCGTGAGGTCGTTAAGGCTTAGCTTGTCCGCCAGTCCGGGCGTCTTGTTCTGGGCATTGGGAACGAGCCGATACCGGACGAATTCCAGCAGGGCGCGATGATTTCGGCATTCTTGATCATCTACGATCAGTTTTCGCGGGAATATCGATCGCCCCTTTATTTATGGAGGGACCGGACTCAAAAACCCGTCCGTCGCGCTGGGTCTCGCACGCAGCGGAGAGGCGGCCTGCTCGACCGCCGTGATCCGATCGCGCCCGACTAGAAAACGAGCCGTTGTCGTTCCGACTTCTACGTCGACATCGCAGGCGAAGGAGGTGGCGTCGAAGAAGCCAAAAAATCCTGCCCGGGAAATGTGGGTGGGCAGGGCAGGAATGGTGAAGTAAGATGCGTCCCGAGGTATGGACGCAAGAATCAAACAAAAAACGCTGCGGTTGCTCACGAACGGCATGTATGTGCTGACGTCGCGCGCCAGAGACCGCTTCGGCGTCGCCACGGTCACGTGGGTTTCGCAGGCGTCATTTAAGCCCCCGCTGCTCATGGTCGCGGTGCGAAAAAACAGCAACGTGTTCCGCTGCCTTTCGGAAAGCCGCATCGCCGCCTTGCACATTCTCGGCAGCGATCAGAAGGAAATCGCGCAAAAATTTTTCTCTCCCACGAAGGAGAACCGAAACACGCTCAACGGTGAGCCTTATACGGAAGGGAAGACCTCCGCGCCGATCCTTAAGAACCTCCCCGCCCACGTCGAATGCAAAGTGGTGGATATCCGCTCTGAATATGGCGATCACGCCGTGGTGGTATTGGAAGTCGTCGAAGCCCATTTTCACCAAGGAGTCCATCCACTGACGGTCGCCGGTTCTCCATGGGAATACGGCGGCTGATCCCCCTCGCTGGGAGGGCGGCCAACCACACATTGGAATGTCGTTGAGGCGTGCGACAAAAGTCCTCTATAATTGATTGGTTTGGCGGTTAGGCAGGGCCGCGCAGAGCTATGTTGAGAAGCATTCAGCAGCGAGACCTGGATCGGAACCGGTGGATCAAGATCACCATGGGCGTCGTCCTGGTCATCATCTCGGTCACCATGGTGCTCACGCTCATCCCCGGGCTGAATAGCGGCTCGGCCGGTGGAGTTCGTCCCGACACGGTAGCTTCCGTCGGCGGACAAGACATCAGCATCGTGGAAGTCCAACGTAAGCTGAACGAGGCTCTGCACGGACAGCCGGCGCCAGAGATTCTCAAGGGCTACTACGTCAAGCAGATTGTGGATCAAATGGTTTTCCAGCGCGCGCTGGAAGTCGAAGCAGACCGCCTTGGTCTCCGTGTCACTCCGCAGGAGGAGACGGAGAAAATCAAGCAGCTCCTGCCGGACGCCTGGTCCGGAGACACCTGGCTCAAGGATCGCTACCAAACCGAAGTCCAGACGCGGGCCGGAATGTCGGTTGAGCAATTCGAGGAATTCCTGCGCGATCAAATGCTCATGCAGAAATTCCACGCGCTCGTCACCGACAACATCTCCGTGAGCACTCCAGAAATCGCACAGGAATTTCGTCGCCGCAACGAAAAAGTGCAGATCGAATTCGCCCTGGTAAAACCAACGGATCTGGCCTCTTCGATTCACCCGGCCGAAGCCGACCTCAACGCCTTTTTCGCCAAAAATCCATCGCGCTATCAGGTGCCGGAAAAGCGCTCTGCGCGCTATGCCCTGTTGGACGTGGCCAAGTTGCGCGAACGCACGCAAGTGAGCGATGACGTCTTGCGCGCCTACTATAATGCACACATTGATCAGTACAAGGTCGAGAATCGTGTCCACGTCGAACACATCCTTTTCAAGACAATCGGCAAGACCGATGCGGAAGTAGCGGAAATCCGTCAGAAAGCCGAGGATGTGCTCAAGAAGGCGAAGCACGGCGCCAACTTTGAAGACCTGGCAAAGCAATACTCCGAAGACGACGCCTCCAAGGTAAAGGGTGGCGACCTGGGATGGATCGTCCAGGGCCAGACGGTGCCGGAGTTCGAGCAGACCGCCTTCAGCCTTCCCAAGGGATCGATTTCCGACCTGGTGAAAACGCAGTACGGCTTCCATATTCTCAAGATTATCGATCGCGAATCGGCTCACACGAAAAGCTTCGAAGAAGTCCGCAGCACAATTCTGCCCAATGTTGCGGAGGACAATCTCCGCTCCCAGGAAAACGATCTTACAAACCAGATGGCTGCGGCTGTCCGGCAGTCGAATCGGCAGCCGATCGAAGATATTGCGAAAAAGTTCAATCTAGAACTGGGCGAAATACCTCCGGTTTCAGTCGCCGATCCCATCCTTTCACTTGGGATGAGCTCCGATTTGCACCAGGTGCTTTTTGAATTGCGCCCCGGAGAGTTGAGCGCGCCTCTGCAAGTCGAGAGAGGGATTGTGATTCTGACAGTGAAAGACGTCCTCCCGGCGCACCAAGGTACGCTTGCAGAAGTCCGCGACCGCGTGTTGGCCGATTACCAGGAAGAAAAATCAGTGGAGCTTGCTCGTGCAAAGGCGGACGAACTCTCGAAGCGCGCTCAAGGCGGTGAGGCCTTCGACAAAGCGGCAAAGGCTCTGGGACTCGAAGTTAAGTCACCTCCTTCGTTCTCGCGGACGGGGTCAATCCCAGATCTAGGCTCCGGCAAGCAGCTTGAAGCTGCTTTCGGAATGACTGCTGGCCAGACAAGCTCACCCACGCAGACGAGCGGCAACTGGCTGGTTTATCGCGTGGTCGCGCATGAGGCGGCGAATCCGGCGGATCTAGCCAAACAGGGCGCGGAAATCAAACAGCAACTCCTCCAATCCAAGCAGGCGGCGGCCTTTGAAGCATTCCGGATAGCCCTCGAAGATCGCCTGAAAAAAGAAGGCAAGCTGACCATCAACAGCGATGTCGTGAAGCGCCTGACGAAATCCACGTAAAAGCTAACGTATTGTAAATAATTGACTTACATTAATATTATTACCCTCTTGCCCCGGAATCTGCGCTCCGCTAGAATATTCCAATCCGCAACGCCTGCCCCGAAGCCAGCGGGGCCTTGTCCCGGTTGATCGGGACGTGACCAGAAGGCGGATCCTCTCCGGCCTGATGAGCGACTGGCAGGAAACAAATCGCCCTCAAGGAGCGTTCCCATGCCGGCAAAAAGGTCAAAGGCACGTCGGATCGAAGTTCATCTGCAAGCGGAAACAAATCGTCGCCGTACTGCTGGTCGAATGGCGTTCGGCGTCCTCACAGGAAACGGCAAATCGAGGAGCACCATGTCCGCAAGAAGCAATGCCTCTGGAAACGAGTATCTCTGCGCCATCGAAAAGAACCAGAACGGGAAATACAACGTCCGCGTCCGGGCGATTTTCGGCCACGACGGCTGGACCCTGCCGGTCTATTTCCTCGCTTCGTCGTTCAATGCAGCGATGAAGAAGCTGGAGGAGTCTCTCCAGTCGCTCCAGAGGAATGAAGAGCGCCTGCGATTCTTCGGAGTCGAGCGCACGGACGATCCGAACATGGCAGGCGACCTCCTGCACGAATTCGGCTTGTGGCTCGATCGCAGAAGGGAATTTCCGCGCAAAGTGGCTGAGGTCGGGGTCGCTCGCGCGCGGGCGGTGCCTGCTTCGCTGCTGGCCCCCGTGCGGCGGATTTTGGCGGACTCGATGGCCCAGGAGCGCACATCGGCATCCGCGCTCGCCGGCGATTGAAACGCAACGTTCCTCATCGTGGTCAATCAGCGCGCGATAAACGCGCGAATCAGTGAATTGACGAGCGCAGGTTTTTCGTGGACCACCCAGTGCGTGGCGTCGGGGATTCGCTCGACGGAGAGTTTGCTCACATAGCGATCGAGGCCGTCCAGATTTCCAGTAAGCAGATACGGGTCCTTCTCCCCCCAAATCACCAGAGTGGGCGCTTTCACCTGCATCGAAGGAAAATTCGCTGACAAGCCGGAGCCTTCCTCTCCCGCGCCGCTTGGCGGGCCAACTTCGGACGCTCGGTAATAATTCAAACCGCCAGTGATTGCCCCTGGCTGCGACCACGCTTCGAGATACGCCTGCCGGTCGGCTTCGGTGAAAAACCCCTGCCTCAGTCCTTCGCCCAGTACGGTCTCTTCCAGATTTGCGAAATTGTTCGCGGTCAGAAGCGCCTCGGCCTGCGTGTTGCGAAAAATCAGCATGTATTGGCTGGCCTGCTGCTGAGCGGGGTTCTGGCGGAGTTCGCGCTCGAAGATTGCTGGATGAGGAGCGTTGATAATCACAAGCTTCTCAACCGCTTCGGGAAATGCCATAGCGACGGCCCAAGCCACCACTCCGCCCCAATCGTGTCCCACCAGGCAGCAGGACTCGCGCCGAGATGCGCGATAAGCTCGCGGATGTCTCTCGCGAGTTCGCTGATCTTGTAGCGTTCTACTTGCTCCGGTTTCGAGGATAGGTTGTAGCCGCGGAGATCGGGCGCCACGGCGAGCGAGTTTTTTCCGAATTCGATCGAGCTGGTTTCTCCATGCGTACCAGAATTCGGGGAAGCCGTGCAGAAAGAGGATCAGCTTGCCTGCGCCCACACCGGTGCCTGCGCCAACGCCAGCGCTCGCGTAATGCAGACGCACGCCGTTGACGTCCGCAAAGCTGTGGCGGATCGCATCAGTCTGCATCGCCGGTGTGTGTCCCATGTTTATCGCTCCCTTTCTGTCTCGCGCCCGGATGATACGCCAAAAAGAAGCGACTCGTGGCGAGTGACGCGGCTCGCGACCCTGCACCCCGCGAAAAGGATCGCTCGAAAGGACCCTCGAAAAGTTGCGATTAGAAAGGGACGCGATCGTTTGTTTTGAATGAGTTAGAGTGAATTCTAATTCCGATGTGTTGCGATCAGAATTGAGGGATAGCTCTGCGTGTGATGGCATCGTCCTGACCGCGCCCTTGATCTCGATCCTCCCGTTCATGTCTCGCACCTCTAATATTCCAGGATAAGCATGCTCTCTGTAGCGCGCCTGTCAAGCATGAGCGCGCGTAAAAATTCTGAGGGCTGGCCCCGGTACAGGACTCTTCAATGGTTTGGCATTGGGCGATGAAACCAAATTCATAGCACCCCCGGTTCCAAGAACGAAGCACGGGAACCCGCGGCAGAGAGGCTAGAGAAGGCGCTTGAGGGCGGCTTGGGCTTCGGGGATTTGCGGCAGGCGGACTGCGGAATTCTCGAAGTGGCTGAGGAATTCCTGATAGAGATTGATGGCCTCGGTTTTCTTTCCTTGCTGTTCATCCAACTTGGCAAGGTAGTAGCCCGCCAGTATGTACGGGAGAAAATCGAGCCGGGCGAGGACAAGGTCATTCGAGCGGTCGAGGCCGTTCCGGCGCGCCAATTGCAACTGCTGCTCCGCCTGCGTTGTCATGCCAGTTTCGGCATAGGCGCGGCCGGGGTGAAAGGCGTACGGCTGCTGGTAATCGCCGGGCAGTTGGGAGAAGCCGGAAATTACGTCCGGCCAGTGCCCCGCAAAACTCGCGGCAAGCATGCGATCGGCCGCGATTTGTTTCTCCGCCATGAAGTCGCCCATAGCCGCCGTTGCTGCGGCCTGCGCTGCCGCAAACTCTTTCTCCGCCGCCGGCTGGTTTTTCAGGACAAGGTAAGCGACCCCGCGTATTTCGGCAGCGCCAAAGCCCGACTGATGGGACGCCCAGGCGAGAGCCGCTTGCGGCTGCTGCTGCTCGAAATAAAGTCCGGCCGCCTTCCACAATTGCGCTTCAGCATGATCAGGTCTCGTCGGCGCAAAAAGCTTGGCTGCTTCCGCGTAGTATGCGACAGCGCGATCGAACGCTCCTTGCGCGACCGCGATGCCACCCAGGGCATTGGCAAAGTGCGCACGATCGAACCCCGCGGCTTTCTCATATTGTGCGTGCGCAGCCGTTTCCGCCAGCGGGTATTTGCCCTTCCACAAGGTAAGCGAGGGCAATCTTGAGGTGCGCTGTACGGTCAAATGCGAATGCGGAAGTGGTTAAGTTCTTCTTATACTCCGCAATGGCAGCATCGAACTGCCCTGCCGCCATATAAATATCGCCGCGTGTGTCAATCGGGTTGGGGTCGTTGGGCGGAAGAAGAGCTGCATACTTGTCCACGGCGGCGAGGGCCTTGGATTGATCGCCTACGTGTGCGTAATTGTAGGCGACAAAGTTAAAGGCTCGAGATTGCTTGGGATCAAGCCGCACAACCTCCTCGAAAACGGGTATCGCTTCCGAATCTTTTCCCAAAATGGTGAGTTCCCCGCCAAGATCCTCACGCGGCTGAATCTCCCTTGGGAACTGGCGCACGACAGTCTCGAGCAGGCGAGCTGCATCTTCAGTGCGTCCATAAATCGAGTACTGACTGGCCTGGATGAGGAGTTTCTGCTGCTCGGGAAGTGCGAGACGCTGGGCAAGCTGAGCGGCCTGGTCAATGGTCTGTTGCTGCTCGCGCGGAGTGGCGTCGAATAGGATGGCGTGCGCAAGATAGTAATACGCCATGGCAAACTGCGGATCGAGCTGCGTGGCGCGGCGAAACGAAGCTGTCGCCTGGTCATACAGAAAACGCTCGCCATAGCTGATGCCTTGCTCGTAATTGTGCAACGCTTCGAGATTGGAAGTCAGGACGGCCGCGCTGACCTCGACAGGACCTCCCGCCGGCGCAAGCTCCGAGGCAATGCGGGCCGTGGCCTTATCAACCATCGAGAAAACGGCCTGCGGATTTTCGCCTTCCACTTTGTCGGCGAGCAGGACTTTGCCGGTGGATGTGTCCTGGACGCGCAAATCGAGCCGGAATCCTTCGCCGACTTTCAAGAACCCGCCGCTGACGAACATATCGGCGCCGGCTTCTTTGGCTACGCGCTGCGCTTGTTCGGGCGGCAGGCTCTCGCCAGGTTTTGTTCTTCCCGAAATCAATCCGCGGATGCGCTCGGTGGAAATGACGTCGAGATTTTTGGTTTGCGCAAGGTCGGTGGTGAGCAAGTCAACGACGCCATTGCCGAGCCAGGCGAGCGACGGGTCCTGGGAGAGGTTTTCGATTTCGATGACGGCAATCGCTTTCGGAGGTGCAGGTCCAGCGGCGCGATGAAACAGCGAAGAACCTTTCCAGAAAAGCGCTGCGATAAGAACGACGATCACTGCTGCTGCAGCGATGAAGATTTTATTTCGGCTCGACGGCAATTTCGCGACGACGGCGGTTGCGCTGTCAGCGAGCGGAAGCGCTCCGCTTTGAATTTCCGTTCGCGAAGAAGACGACGACGGCGGCATTGCGGGCACGCGAGCAGACGAGGATGAAGAAGGTGCAGCGCTAGCGCGAGTTTCTGCGGAAACGGGAGTTTCGTCGAGCGCGATGGTTGCGCTCGGTCTCGCAACGCGGCCGGAGGAAGTGTCGCGCTTGAGCCGCTGCAAATCGGCGCGCATTTCGGAAGCGTGCTGGTAACGCAGATTGCGGTCCTTTTCGAGCGCCTTGTTGATGACGCCTTCGAGCTGCGGAGGCGCATCGGGGTTCAGTCGCACAAGTTCGAGAGGAGTGCGATTCAAAATCGCGTCGAAGATCAGGCCGGAAGTGTCGCCGCGGAAAGGCAGCAGGCCTGTGGTCATCTCGTAGAGGACCGCGCCGAAGGAGAAAATGTCGCTGCGGGCGTCGAGCTCTTTTCCCGCGACTTGCTCGGGCGACATGTAGGCGACCGTGCCGACGGCAGTCCCCGGACTCGTGAGCATTGCTTCAGCCGCGGTTGTCGGCATTGTGGAAGCGCCAACGCGTTCCGCGTGATAGCTGGGTGCAGAGAGCTTCGCGAGGCCGAAGTCGAGGACTTTTGCGTGTCCGCGGCGCGTGACGAAGATGTTGGCGGGCTTGATGTCGCGATGGACGATGCCTTTTGCGTGAGCGGCGTCCAGCGCGTCGGCGATTTCGATTCCGAGTTCGATGAGCAGATCAAGCGCGAGCGGCTTGCCGTCAATCTGATGCTTCAGAGTTTGGCCTTCGAGGAGCTCCATCGCGAGGAAGGGTCGGCCATCGTGCTGGCCGATTTCGTAGATCGTGCAAATGTTCGGATGGTTCAACGCGGAGGCGGTGCGGGCTTCGCGCTGAAAACGTTCGAGTGCTTGCGGGTCGCTCGCGGACTGTTCCGGCAGAAACTTCAGCGCGACGTGGCGGCCAAGAGTGAGATCCTCGGCTTCATATACGACGCCCATCCCACCGCCGCCGAGCTTTTCGATGACGCGGTAATGCGAGATGGTTTGTCCAATCATTCGAGATTTTCCTAGGCGAGCGATATTAGGCGGCGCACCAAAGCAAGTCAAGAAACAGCGCGCGGTTGACGTGCATTCACCGAATCATGCACGAAGCGCGGCTCCTTTGGGAAAGAGGGGCTGAAATCCATCGAGGGAGAGATTGGTTTTTGCGTTGAGGGACGAGTATGTGCGAGTACTCGACGCGGGACACGGATCGCGGGTCGCCTTTCGGCTGCGCTCAGGACAAGCAAGATGCCGGCGCTACAGGGAACTACTTCCCGCGGAGGAGGACTTCGCCGTGGGCAACGACCTGCTCGTTGAGAGAGAGGCGATACTTGTAGGAGCCGGGATTGAGTCCCGCGCGCATGGCGCCGCTCACCAAGCGCACGCCGGGAGGCGCCTGGAAGACATTCGAAGAGAAGGGGCATCGCTGAGGGTCGAACTCGATTTTGATGTTGCCGGCATTCGAAAACCACACCACTTGCTCGCCGGGGTCGAGCACAATCACCTCGGGAAGCACGCCCACCATCACGAACTTCTCAGCCACGCGTTCGATCCTTTAAGGCGAAAGTTGCGCGAACTCAGGTGCGCCGCGCATGCATTTCCGGAGCCGAGAACATAGCACAGTCGACCGCAACTTAAGCATGCCGCTAGGCCTCAAGGGTTGAAACCCCTTCGCTTCCTGCGACGGTTCGATCCTTCCGGCCCATCTCGACGGGACGTTCCCCGTCAGAATGACGAAAAATGTCCAGCGAGGCCTCGCCGCCGCTGCCCAGTCGGCAGCCTTTTCGACGCGAATTCAGATGCGGAATCGCGCGCCAGGTCATGTCCATGGCCGGTCCTATGGGGCCTATCCGTACTCGAATTGGACGGCAGTCGAGCGGTGGGTATGTGCTCTTGTGGATATGAGATAGGGCTGAATATGTCTCCATTAGGAGACTGTGTTAAAGGGGATTGTGGAAAGCCCTGGTATGGCTGGTGGGCCCTCTCTTTAGGCGTATCAGCTAGTTAGGAGGCGTGGATAATGGTAGGTTATCGCTGGGCATCGACTTGCATAGGCCGTGAGGGGGGATCCCCCTTTTTAAGGAGACTTAAGCCTATGATGGAGGCAGAATCTAGTCGCAGCGAATCACCGATATCCCATACTTGCGTGCCCGATAACGGACCTAATCGGAGTGAGTTTGAGGACCTGCTCCGTCGCGCCTCGGAGGTACTCAGGGCCCCAGGCAAAGTTGAGCGAGGCGGGTTGGGAATCGAGAATCCGCGGGTATAGGGTTGAAAAATAATAGGATTTAAAGGGAAACGGAGCGGGAATCCTGCCGCACCTGAACCAAGCCATGTCACACATGTCATCGGCTTCCGAAGATTCTCTCCAAACTTCTGATCGCCGTCGCCACGCGCGCCAGCGGATCAAGTCGCTGTCTTATTTGGACCTAGGTCCAGGCAATGGCGGGATCGTGCTCAACATCAGTGAAGGCGGTCTGGCTGTGCAGGCAGTCGGAATCTTCATCGACAATCCCCTCCTGCGAATCGATTTCCAATTGCCACAATCGGACGAGCAATTGGCAGCAAGCGGCCAAGTGGCGTGGACGTGCGAGTCGACGAGGGAAGCAGGGATTCAGTTCGTCGACCTGCCTGAAGAGGTGCGCACACAGATCAGAGAATGGGTTTCGAAGCAGGCACCCCAAGCTGAACCTCAAGCCGAGGGAGGAACAGCCCGGGAAAAGAAAAAGCAGGTCCTGCAAATGCGTCCCGCTCGGGAGTCGAAAACGCCGGTTTCCGAACCTGGCATGACCGACGGGATGGCCAACGACCGATTCAAAGCAATTTTCCCGGCCGAAGACGCTCCTGCTCTCCCGCGTGAGTTTGCGCCGCCGGTCGCAAATTCCACTGCAACTGTTTCCATTCCTGCCGCGACGAATATTTCACCTGTTCCCTCTGAAAGCGCGACTCCCCATCGGCTCGAAGTCGAGACACCGATAACGGATTCCTTGTCCGCAATTGAGCGAGAGATCAAAGCAACGAGAGAGAAGCTTTCCGGCCTGCTGAATCCCGCAAAATTCACGAAACTTGTTCCCTCGTTCACGCCGTCTGCGCCTGAGATCACGAACGAGGAATTGCTGGCGCAGTTCCCCTCTGAAAAGTCTGGTCCCGTGCCGCCGCAAGTAAATGCGCCGGGCGCAAAGTCCCGGTCGGATGTCGCTCCCATTCCTACGTCGCCAAGCGTCGAACCGCCCCTCTCTCATAATGCCACGCTCAGTCAGCCCGAAGTCGTGGCACCCGTCATAGATCCGACACCGGAAATGCGAAATCCCGACGATGCGGCGGCTTCGCCGTTCTTTATTGAAACCGCAGCGCCTGCACGCTCCCAAGCCAAGGCGCCAGACGCCAGCTTCCTGTTAGCTCTGCCCATTCCTCCGGCACCCGATGGCTCACCATTCGACTCCGAGGACCCCGCTCCTCCTCGATTTAATGTCGATTCTCCGACGGCGAATTCATTGTCCGCCGCTGAGAGCGAAATCGAACCGTCGGCAAAACTGCTCTCCGACATGCCGGCGATCATTAAGCCGACAAACCCGGTTCACGAGACGCAGACATCTCATGAGAAGACGAAAAAAGAGCTGCACGCCATGCCCCAGTTTGATGACGCCGCCGGCGGTCGACAAGGGGCAGCGGCGCCAGTTGCAAATCCGCGGTCCGTTGCCCCCAACCTCAACGCACCCGGTATTTCAATATCACGAGCTGAAAAATCCGATCTGACACAGCCTCGAGTCAAGTCGCCATTAGAGGGAATTCTATCGGGCACCGCGCATCCCGCTTGCAGTGGACAACAGGCCAGCCCAAGACAGCCGAATCAATTCGAGTTTCTGGATGACCTGCCGCACGTTGATTCGCGCCGGTTGGAGGCCGGCGGCTGTATTTGGACTCATCTTCGTTGTGCTTCTGGCGGCGTGGATGGCATTTGAGCGGGGCGCATTCGATGGGCTGCGCGAAAAGATGAGTTCAAGCACGAGTAATCCGGTGGCCGATGCAACGCCACCGACACCCGACAACACAGTTAAGGTTCCGCAAGTTGAAAAAACGGACCAAGCAGTGAATAGCACTCCTCAGCAAAAGTTGTCCTCCGCTGTTAGCGCGAGCGTTGCGCCCCCGGAGAAGCCGCAGCTACACGCGCAAAGCGGCCAAGCGACGGAACCTCAAAGGCCCAAATCGTTTGTTTGGACTTTGTCTCCACCGATTGTTGCAAATCGTACCGTCCGAGGTGGCACGCCAGAGAATGAAGACCCACCCGCGATACAAGCTCCACCCGACAAGGCGAACGGTGATTCGCTTCCCGTCGCTGTAGTCGGCTCTTGGGATTCGTCTGTAAAACTCGCTCCACCTCAGCCCACGCCGCAGATCTCAGAGCAGGGAGATCGTCTCGTGGCTTCTTCCTTGCTGTACCGCGTCGAGCCAATGTATCCGCCGGAAGCGGTTCAGAACCGCATCGAAGGAACTGTCAAGCTGCGTGCCGTCATTGGACGGGATGGACGAGTCAGAGGCCTCGGGCTAGTGAGCGGGCCGCCGCCACTTGTTTCCGCTGCGATGAGTGCGGCTCGCGAATGGCGCTTCATCCCGGCCCTCCTCAATGGAGAGCCGGTCGAAAGCGAAACGGATATCAACATTGAGTTCCGACTGTCGCACGAGGCGGCCCGACAATGAAATGCGCGTCCCGATCATGAATCTCCAAATTTTGATTCGGGAGGTGCTTTCTAACGCCATTGCACTTTCGATGAAGTTGCAGTATAAATAAATCAAATGCTTCGTGGGATTCGACGTTTAATTGGGCCCCCGAATTAGAGGTGAAGCCATGCGATCGATGCTTAGACGCCTATGGCATCAGCAGTCCGGTCAGGATATTCCCGAGTACGCACTTCTGGTTGCCCTGATTGCCATCGGAATTCTTGCCGCGATTTACACCTATGGGTTGGCGAATTCGAACACGTTTGGCGGTGCCACAGACGGCTTGAATGCTGCGGCTCCGTCTTCCGCCCAAGCGGGTGGCGGAGGCAGCGGCGGTAGCGGCGGCAGTGGTAGTGGCAGCGGCGGCCAAAGCGGTAGTGGGGGCAGCGGCCAAAGCGGTAGTGGCAGTGGCGGCGACGGTAGTGGTACCGGTGGCAGCGGAAGTGGCAGTGGCGGCGACGGTGGCAATGGGGGCCAATTCCCCACAAATCCGACGCCGGTAAAACAACCCCAACCGGGCAGTGGCGGAAGCCAGTGAAGCGGAAGTAGTCAATAAGACCTCGTTGAGCATTCCTCGTCGTGGGGCATTTTCTTGCGGCAGTTCTTCCCGAAGAAAATGGTCTTCACTCAGATTCATGCCTCAATATTGAAGACCCCGAATTAAGCCCAGCAAAAGAGGAAGTCTGGAGTGCGATCAAAGCTGCCGGCAGGTATGTGGTCGGAAATCGGAGAGCGCCGGTTCTACTTCAGTGGCGAACTCTTCCGTGCGGGTTTCTGTGCTTCGTGCCTTTATGTCCCCTGTGGCGGGCACCCTTTTGATGAGTGGGTTTCCACGGCCCTTCATGCCCATCGCGTAGTTCAGAATTCCGGCCGCCGCCACCAAGATCGAGCCGTGAATCGCCGATTGGCTGGCTGAAAGAGGAGACGGCACAGACCAAATATGAGTGCGAATACAGCCATTAATTTTGCAAATTTCATCGCTTCCCCCGTTTTCGGGCACCCTGCCAGTTCACTTAGGAGCACCTGAATTGCCACTCTCTGATGGCAGTATAACTCTAGATTTATCAGCAGATTCCTTCCATTGCTTCCTAAAGTGGCACCGGAGTTGCTAACATGCTTTGGGAAACTGTCTCCAATTGTGTTCCGGCACCCCAAGTTAGGTCGAAGGCTTGACTGCCGAGCAAAGGATAAAGCGGATGGAAACTGTCCCCCTGGCGGCTCCTCAGGCAGTTCGCGAGACCGGGCTTCGCCGGGGCTTCCTCGAGGATCTGGCGATAAAGATTCTGTTTTTGAGCAGTGAACTGACGGTGGTCGAATTGGCCGAGCGCATGTGTCTCAGTCTCGGCACTGTCGAAGAGATCTTCCAGTTCCTGCGCAAGGAGCAGTTTTGCGAAGTGAAGGGCATGGACTGGGGCAGCCACAGGATTGCTTCAAGCCCGCGAGGAAAAGCGCGAGCGACGGAGCTTCTGGCTTTGAGCCAATATGCCGGGCCGGCGCCGGTCCCGCTCGAGAGTTACAGCATGCGGGTTCGCGCCCAAAGCATTCAGCAAACAGAAATCAATCCGCAGAACTTGGCCCGAGCGTTTCAGGAAATCGTTATCGATGAAGACATCGTGGCGCGAATCGGGGCGGCTGTCGTCTCAGGCACCTCGCTATTCCTTCACGGTCCTTCCGGGACGGGAAAGACCAGCGTGACGGAATGCATCCCGGCCATCTTCGACGACGCCGTTTGGATTCCGCACGCCGTGGAAGTGGACAATCAGGTGATCGCGCTTTACGACCCGGGCGTTCACCGTCCGATTGAAAGATCCTTTCCGGAAGAATTGGACAAGCGGTGGGTGCTTTGCCACCGGCCGCGAGTGATCGCGGGCGGCGAACTTTCTCTCGACATGTTGGATTTGCAATTCAGCGCCGCCAGCCGGTTCTATTCCGCTCCGCTGCAAATGAAGGCAAACAACGGTGTCCTGGTGATTGACGACCTCGGACGCCAGCGGGTTCGTCCCGAAGAGCTTCTGAACCGTTGGATGACGCCCCTCGATCGCCGCGTCGATTTTCTATCTCTTCCCGGCGGAAGAAAATTTGAAGTTCCATTTGACGTGTTCATCGTGTTCGCAACAAACCTGGAACCATCCGACCTCGCCGATGAAGCCTTCCTGCGCCGAATTCCGAACAAGATCAAACTCGGCTATGTGACTCCGGTACAGTTTGAGAAGATCTTTCGGAGGGCTGCCGATGCGCTCTTGCTGGATTGCGATGATGGAGTGGTGGAACGCCTGATTCGCTTGATCACGCGGGAGTTCAAGCAGCCGCTTCGTCCCTGCTACGCCCGGGACATTCTCCAGCAAGTCTTTTGGACGGCGGCCTATCGGCAGGAAGAGCTTCGGCTGGGTGAAAAAATAATTGAAGCGGCTTGCCGGAATTATTTTCTATCGACCGACGAATCCTAATGCCTGGTTTTTTCGACGGGGACTTCGAGATAACCGGTGACTCCATCCTTGCTGATGGACGTAGCGATGACTTCCAGAGGCGCCGAATATCGCGAAATGACGAACTGCACGACTTCATAACGATTCCGCTCTTTCAGTTCCACACATGATTCCTGGACATACACGCAAAGGGTATACCGCTGTGTCTTCGGATTCACCGACTTCAATGAAAGGGAGATAGGGCCCACGGGCTGGCGCTCCGACCCGCGGTGCAATTCGAAGGGAAGTGCAGTGCGCTGCGTGTGAACGAGCAACTCGTTCAACTCATCCTGGCTTCGTAGCATCTGCAATTGCTGGTTTCCGACTTGCCCGCTTACGTCCGCGAGGCGGTTCGTCGTTGCTTGCCAAGCATCACGATTGGCCGCCGTGTCCTGCTGAAGATTTCCCAAGCCCTGTTGGATCCCTGCAACTTTCTGACTTATGGCAGGGTCGGACGGCGAATTCCCGCGCGATTGCTGCTGAGGAACGGGCGAAGGGGAAACGTGGTACGTGGATCGGGTCGGGTTGTGAGCGTCGCTTTCGTTCGCGTTTGCTGGTTCCTGCTTCCTCTCGCTGGGTGCGTAATTTCCCGCCGTCTTAGTGTGATTTTGCTCAATTTGTTCGAGTCTTTCTTCGATTCCCGCCATCCGCTGTTCGATTTGGACCAAAGTGCGGCGATCTGCTCCCGGATCGTCCACAGCGCTCTGGATCAAAAATTTGTATCCTAGTAAGCCAAGTCCGCCGATGGCTACCAATAGCAAGAGGACCCCGGGCAAACGTGAACCGGACGGCGACGCCTGCTCGGCCGGGGCTACGAAAGCCTCGCGATCAAAATCGATTCCTGTCGATTTGCGATCCATATGCTGTGCTCACAATCTGGTGTGCATCACCGCGCTGCAACACGTTCCGGGTAACGTGCCGCTAACGTGAGTGAGATTTCCTGCGTTTCCTTCGCGGCCAATCCCACTGTGCGTTCACCGAATTCCTGACGCTGACCGCGCATCTGAATCTTGTACTTTCCGGGGGCAACAATCAACAGCAGCGGCGTGCGGCCGACAATCGCTCCGTCCACGAAGACCTGCGCCCCATTGGGCACTGAGCGCAACAGGAGTTTTCCGCCATCGCTTCCTGCGCGTTGCTCGAGAGCGTTTCGATTTACCTGATCCGCGGGAGTACCTCCCGAATCCGTGATGTGCGGCGACTTGCTTTGCGCCTGGGGACGCGATGCCGAAGAAGCGGTGCTCCCCATCACGGTGTAAGTGGTGCCGGTCGAGGAAGCGGTTCCTGGCGAACCATTTGCTGCCTGGGCATGGGCTGCGCAGGGAACCAAGGAAATCAGCAACAGCGCGGAGCTGCCTTTCCATGATCGCATCAGCTTCTCTCGGAGAATTGCGTGTTACCCCGCTCCATCACTTGCCACCCCCGAGTGCGCAGCGCGTTTGCGAACCTTCAAGCAGATCTCAAAGACACAACAGGACCCACTTCTGCTTTTCAGCTTGATTGTAGCAGGAGACATACCAAAGCCCCTTCAAGAGGCTGACTGCAGGCGACGCAAATACCTTCCCAATAGTCACTTAGCAAGGTTCAGGACGCTCATCTTTGACGGTTTCATGCGGAGGAGCCCGTTTGGTGACCGAAAACGCTCAACCGTGTATCCGGCACGTCCTCAAATGGTGACTTTTGCAGCGTTTCTAAAGGCTTCTAAACGTTTCTGCATTCACCTACATGAGTTGAGCTATTGGCATGACACGTGCTTTTCTCGAAGCCGTCGCCGCAGGTGCAAGTGTGCATTATCTCCGTCGGCTTCGGCTGATACACTGGGCAACTGAGTAGCGTGGCTTCGGAGCGGCTGGACTGCGAAATGAGGACTCGAGGTATGGGGTCGGACTACACGATATTTCGAGAGCGTCCATCGGGAGGACCGGGAATCATCCAAGAAAGGGCTCTCGCATCGAACGGTCCAGGGAAAGCTTTGAACTTCCTTGTGAAGCGCGAGTCGTCATTCTTCGGCTGGTGGCGTTCTCTGAAGGTTCTGTGCTCGCCCGGGAGTTCACAACCCTCCAAGAATTCAATCTACCTGTTTCGCGGTTCGCGCGCTGCGCGATTTGAATTGGCGGGCCGCTCTCTCACGGCTTCCGTTCTGCTCCATTGCTCCATGATCCTGCTCCTGATTTATTTGCCCCAAGCACTGCCGACAAGAGCATCTTCGCTTGAGGCCGGACCATCCCGAAGAGAGAAAATTTATTTTCGCGTGCCGCTGCTGGATTCGACGAAGACGTTGCCGCGAATTGCTCCGGCAGGTCCAGGCGCGCGGCCCGGCAGCGGGCATCTTCCTGACAAACTGCCTAAATTAGGAAGCACCACAGCGCTTGGCAAGCTCACAATCGTTTCGAAACCATCGCACCCCGACAATTTCCGGCAAACAATTCTCCAGCCCTTTTCGCCTCCCGATGTGAAAATTACGAGCGATGTGAAAGTCCCGAACATCGTCCTGGGAAAAACTCCGGATATTCCCAAACCGACGTTCAAATTCAATCCCAGCGACGCGAAGCCCACGCAAGCCAACCGGCAGAATTCGCCGGATCAGGCACCCTCTCTTGCTCCTTCAAAACCAAACGCCGCCCTGACGACTTTTCTTGAACCCTCCAATTCTCAACCTAGACTCCCTATTCCGGCTGCCTCTGCGTCAGCGCCTCTTGCAAGACAATCCAATAGTGCTGGCCAAGTCCCGGCGCCCGGCGATCCAGCCACTGGATCTCCCGGAGAAGGTTATGGTCTCGTGGCTATCGGCATTGGCCCTTCCGATCCGTCATCTGAAATCGTGCTGCCGCCCGGGAATCGCTTGGGTGAATTTTCGATATCTCCCGCGGGAGGACAGCCGGGATCTGCGGGGGGGAGCCCCAACGGAGTCGTGGGTGGAGGAAGCGCCGACGGCAGTGGCAAGGGAACAGGCGGCGACGGGAGCACGGGAGTCGGACCCGGAGGCGGTGGAGGCGGAGGCGGAACCAAAGGCTCGGAGGGAGCACTGAGTATCAGCGGAACAGGAACCAACGGCGAAGGACATGGCATGCTCGACCCCAGCCTTGCGCCTAGCATGGTTTTTCCAGTCTCCGCGGACTTTTCATTGAAGGTTCGCAAGAATCAGTTGGTTGTTTCGACGGGGCCAATCGGCGGAGGCGGTCTGAGTATTTACGGTGCAATGCAATGCGGCAAGATCTATACGGTTTTCTTGCCGATGCCAGGAAAAGACTGGACTCTGCAATATTGCCAGCAACGAACCTCGGCCGTGAAGCCCACGCCGGAAACTCACTCTACCGTAATTCATATGGAGCCTGCACTAATGCCTCCCGATGCCGAGGCAAGATTTGATTTTCAGCGCTTGCCGGTTCCTCGGGAGAAAGCACACAAATTGATCATCCTCAAGGGAATCATCCGAGAGGATGGAACCGTCGATCAGGTCCAGGTTTATCAAGGCATCGTGCCCCAAATGGACGAAGCGGCGCGCCTCGCTCTGAGTCGGTGGAAATTTAAGCCGGCACTTCGGGCGGGCAAACCTGTCACGCTGGAAATCCTGGTTGGAATTCCTCCGGAGATTCTGAGCACACCTTAGGCTAGAAGGAGGGATGAACACAGGCTTCACTTCAAGTATTTCTCAAACTTAGAGAAGTGCCGCAAGTAGTCTAATTCAGGAGCTTCACCCATCCGGGCGGCAAGCCTCCAAAATACCATAGGCCCGTCACGTGGTAATCCTTTGCCTAATTTGGATATTGGGTTTCCTACTGAAGTACCTCGGCGTCTCCTTTCGAGGACATCGACCCGTTCATCGAGCTATATCCACCTGAAAGTGCGTGCATTAGCGCCATTTTGTAATATGATGTCTTTTCGAAACGGTGTGGCATCCGATTTGCGCCTAGCATGTATCGAGTTTGTATGTGAGAGTCGTCCCGTCAAATGACGGGGATGGGGCGCTCGGCCCAAAAGCCACCCCAGACGGCAAAAACCCCGTCGCTTCCGACTTAAAATGGAGAGACGATTGGGGCAACCGGACCAGCATTCGAATCAGACCTTTGGGCGGGGAGCATAGGCCTTGATCGACGGCGTTATTCATGTCTGTTTCCTGGGTCAGGATTCCGGGTTTGGCGAGGTCATCGCTCGTGCCCTGGGCGAAGGCTTTGTAACCCGGGCGAGTAGCGAACTCCAGTTAGGCCGATTGACTGAAATCCGCGAGTGGTGTGATGTGGTGCTACTGGATCTGCGCGCCGCGAGCACGCATGGGGACCACGAGTCCCTCCTCCACCTGATGGATGACATGAGCAAGACGGTCTCTCATCCTCCGATGGTTGCTCTCTGCGACGCCGAGAACCGCGCGCTTCTCCTCGGTGTGATGGACCACGGCGCTTATGACAGCGTGACCAATCCTCCCAACATGGTTGAACTTCGCCTGGTCTTGCGGCGAGCCCATAAGGTTCAAACGGCGCAAAAGGAGCTGGAACAGCTTCGAGGCAACGCGCGAGGCACGGGACGGCTCCACGAACTGATCGGAACCGCACCCTCCATGCAGGAGCTCTTTGCACTGGCGCAAAAGATTGCACCGTGCGACGTGAACGTCCTCATCACGGGAGAGACCGGGACGGGTAAAGAGCTGCTCGCACGCGCGATTCATCAGATGAGCACGCGAAATTCGCGCTCTCTGGTTGCGTTTTCCTGCGCGAATTTGCCCGAGACCCTGATCGAAGACGAACTCTTTGGTCACGAGAAGGGCGCATTCACGGGTGCGCTGGCGATGCGGAGAGGCCGACTAGAAACGGCAGACAATGCCACGCTGTTTCTCGATGAAATCGGGGATCTGAGCCTCGGGTTGCAGCCCAAGCTCTTACGCGTCCTGCAAGAAAGAAAATTCGAGCGGCTCGGAAGCAACGCGACAACCAGCGTCAATATCCGCCTGATTTGCGCCACCCATCGCAACCTGGACGAGATGGTGCAACAAGGAAAATTTCGCGAAGATCTCTACTACCGGCTGAACGTGGTGCAGATGCATCTGCCTCCTTTGCGAGATCGCCGCGACGATATCCCTCTTCTCGCACAACACTTTCTCCTGGACTCCGCGCAGCAATTCAAGAAAAAAGCAAAACGCTTTTCACAGATGGCATTGCATGCTCTGGAGGAATACCGGTGGCCGGGCAACGTGCGCGAACTGCTGAACGCGGTGCAACGCGCCGTGGTGCTCTCGGAAGGTCAGACGGTGGAAATCTGGCAATTACCCACGGCTCTACGAAGCGGCGTCGACGGACCTCAGTTCAGCCGTTCCTATGAGGAGGAAGTCCGCCAGTTCAAGCGGAGACTCGTTCTTCGGACATTGCGCGAATGCGGTTGGCGCAAGGCAGAGAGTGCGCGGACGCTGGGCGTTGCTCGCGGGTACCTGCACAGGCTGATCAATCAGCTGGGCATCCAGCAAGGAGATGAGGATTCCCCTCTGGATAAGCCCGAACAGTTTCCCCCTGCCGGACCTGTGAATTGACTCTCGGCAATCCGGGCGCGATGGATGCGGCGCTGGTTGACGCCTTTCTCTCTGATCCCATGGAAGCGATATCGGAAGCGTCTTTTATCGAACGCCTCTGCATCCCTCTTCTCGAGAACGCCCAAAACGAAGATGGCGGCTGGGGGTTTCATCCTCAAGCTCAAAGCCGCGTCGAACCCACATGTTGGGCTCTTCTGGCACTACTGAATTCTTCCTCTCCGCAAAGAACGGAAGAAATGATTTCGAGCGGTTTCCGGTTTCTTCATGCAGCGCAATTGCCTGATGGTTCCTGGCCTTCGTCGCCGGGGGAAGAAGCCGGTTGTTGGGTTACCTCGCTCGCGTGTTGGGTTCTAAACTTCGAAAGCGGTACATCGCAAGCCCTTGAAGCAGGCCTCAAATGGGTGCACAAGGATTGGCCGCGGGATAGCAGTCCGTGGGTGCGTTTATTGCGAAGGCTCTCTTCCGTGCGCAACGAATCGACGCATAACGACTCATACCGAGGATGGGGATGGACTCCGCGGACGAGCAGTTGGGTAGAGCCCACTTCATTCGCGCTCATTGCCCTGAGTCTCAGCCCGGCCGGATTGCTCCCGAATGGCACCCGACGGCGGCGCCAGCTCGCAGAAGCCATGCTGCGTGACCGCATGTGTCCTGGAGGAGGATGGGATTGCGGGAACCCCATGATTTATGGCGTCCCCGGCGATCCACTTGTGATCCCGACCGTCTGGGCGCTGCTGGCACTGCGCGGTGAATCAGAACGAACGGAAAACGTGTTGAGCCTCGATTGGCTCGAGAAAAACCTTGAAAGCATTCAGGGGCCCGGATCGCTCGCGCTGGCGCGGATCTGTATCGAAGATTATGGCCACAAGTGGCCGACAAGCGCCCCCCGACTCCGTGATGTTTACGGGAAGAATGAATTCCTGCAGAACATTCCCGTCATCGCCTGGGCGTGCTTGGCGTCCGGCACAGGGGAGCACTGGCTCGCGAATGCGTCTCGGGACAATCCCCGATGACGCCGAATCGCGCGACCGCACTGATCCCGTCTTTCCAGCGTCCGCCGTCGCACGTGGCGATCCGCCGCGCAGCAAACTATGAGCAGGACCTTGCACTCCTGATCTACGAAACGCTCCGCGAATTCAATCTTCCCGTCAAAGACAAGTCTGTCTTGCTGAAGCCAAATCTCGTCGGCCTGGATCCTCTCGGTGTGATGAACACGCATCCGGTGGTAATTGCCGCGGCGCGCGAGAGCTTCTTGCGCCTGGGGGCTTCACAAGTCCTCATCGGCGACGGCCCGGCATTGGATCGGGACACCGAAGCCATCATTGAATCCGTGCGACTCCGGGAGTATGCCGGTCCACTCGCCGGCGCGTTTGTGGATCTCAATGTGGACGACGTGGAAAGAGTTTCATTCAAGACTCGTGCATCGCGACTGAGGGAGCTTTACCTTCCAAAGACCGCGCTGGGCGTCGATTTCCTTGTGTCGATGCCCAAACTCAAGACACATCACTGGGCGGGCGTGACGCTTTCGCTCAAAAACATGTTCGGGATCGTGCCGGGGAGTTGCTACGGTTGGCCCAAGAATGTGCTTCATTGGGCGGGCATTGATAACGCCATCCTGGACATTACCGCCGCCGTTCGGCCGGATTTCGCGATTGTCGACGGGATCTTGGGGATGGAGGGGAACGGCCCCATCCAAGGGACACCGAAATCATGCGGGGTGTTAATTCTTGGTGACGATCCTGTGGCCGTGGATGCCACCTGCTGCCGCGTAATGGGACTGTTGCCCGAAAAAGTAAAATATATCGCCCAAGCCGCCACCTTGCTGGGGCACATTCAGGAAGAGCAGATTCAACAACTTGGGGAGAGCCGTAGCGAGCTGCCGCACGCCATTTGCGGTCTTGGAAGCATTCTCAAGACTTCAGGATCATGGCGCAGGCCCGAAAAGTGCATATGGCCATGGCAGAAGTGCTTGAAGTGTCTTCGTACGACGACAAAAAAGAGGCCTTGGGATCGTGAGTGAACCCGACATCGCGATGCGGTCAACTGCGGGAGCGGACGGTCTCTCTGCGCGGACAGCCGCAGGCCGTTCCATACCCTCACACCGAGTCTCCGGCGAATCGGCGATATTCAAGCTTCTTCGCCGCGTGTTTTCGTTTCCCGTTGTGCTGGCGTCGCTGCTTGTAGGGGCCGTCTTTGTTCCCGCGCGTCTCTTCTCCGTGGACCCCGACGTCTGGTGGCACATCAAAGTGGGAGAAAGCATTCTCGCAACACACCGTTGGCCTACGACCGACCCGTATTCGTTCACCGTAGCAGGCCAGCCATGGATCGCTTATGAATGGCTCGGTGAAGTGCTCTGGGCCGCCGTGATGCGCGTGGGGGGCGTTCGAGGACTTGAACTCCTTCTGCTCGTTCTGGGTAGCGCCGTGATGCTGGCTCTCTATGGTTACACGACGCTTTGTTCGGGCAATTCGAAAGCTGGATTTGTGGCTTGCGCAGTGCTGCTCGTACTGGCGAACGCCTCATTCAGCCTGCGGCCGCAGATGCTTGGTTACGTGTTTCTAATCCTCACGCTGATTTCGCTCGAGCTTTTTCGCCAGGGCAAGCGCGGCGCACTGTGGTTTCTCCCGGTTCTCTTCCTTGCCTGGGTGAATACGCACGGCTCGTTCGTGGTCGGACTGGGAGTCATCTTCGTTTACTGGCTGAGCGGACTCAAAAACTTTCGGGTGGGCGGCATTGAGGCCCGGCGATGGTCTGCCCCCGACCGCCGCCGCATTTCTCTCGTTTTCCTTCTTTGTCTCGCCGTGCTGCCCATCACGCCGTACGGCACGCAGCTCGCCGTTTATCCGTTCAGCATTGCGTTTTCGCAGCCTGTCAACTTGGCGAGCATTCAGGAATGGCAGTCGATGCCGTTTGGTATCCTCGGGGGAAAGGTGTTTCTGGCACTCCTTATCGCGTTCATTTTTTTCCAGGTCATGTTTCGCATTTCGTGGCGGCTGGAGGAATTGGCGTTATGTCTGTTTGGCACCGCAATGGCGTGCCTTCACATCCGTTTTCTTCTGATCTTCGTGCCGTTCTTTGCGCCGCTGTTCGCCAGAATCCTTGCTCGCTGGATCCCGGCTTACGATCGTGCGAAGGATCGAGTCTTTCTAAACGCCGCCATCCTTGGCATTTTGCTGGCGAGTCTCGCGCATTACTTCCCATCGCGAGCCGACATTCAAAAAAACATTGCAGAACACTTCCCAGTGAAAGCTGTCGAGTATCTCGAAGCGCATGCGATTCCCGGACCGATGTTCAACAACTACGGATATGGCGGATATCTTGTCTGGACAGTCGGGCCGGGACAGAAGGATTTTATTGACGGGCGAGCCGATGTTTTCGAACGAGGCGGCGTGCTCGCAGATTACATGCATATCACTTTGCTCAAACCCGGAGCACTCGCCGTTCTTCGAGGGTACGGGGTCCAGTCTTGTCTTCTTGTGCGCGACGAGCCGCTTGCAACGGTTCTGGCAGTGCTACCGGAGTGGCAGCGAGTCTATGGTGACGATCTGAGCGTAATATTTGTTCGGAGAGGTGCTTCAGGCGGCCTCCCCGCGACCGGGCACTAGACTTCTTCTCTTCCAACTTCACCGAGCGCCTGTTCTTGCGCCGGTGTCGGTTCGCGGGTAAAGCTGCAAGCACCGTCTTCCTAAAGCTATTGCGCTAGCCTTGATTCGTCACCAAAGAACACCCTCCAAAGAAGCGAGTGTCAACAAACGGTCACGCTTTTGAGTGCACTTATGGCCGCGATAAGAACCAGAAATTCCCAAGCTCCGCAATTCTAGCTTATTGAATGGGTTAGCCGCATTTGGGAGCGGCGAGAGGATGGCGCGCAAGGTGCATAACCAACTGCGCTGCACCAGGCACCGAATGCGGCCTGCCTTACTCCATCTATTGAGGGGACGGACATGAAGAACCTAATGAACAGGCTCTGGCAGGAAGACGAAGCCCAGGACCTGACGGAATATGCGTTGTTGGTGGTTTTGATCGCTTTGGCTGCGGTAACAGCTATGAAGGGCCTTGCAACCGCAATCAGTACAACATTCACCTCGGTAGCGGCGAACCTCAGCACCGCCACCTAGTCGAGTGATGTCGGATTCTAACGGGGCCGTGGCAAGGCTGGTCTGGCGATGCAGTCGGCTGCGCGTCGATCTCATGAAGAACTGAGGGATTTCAAATCACGGAGGACGGGAATGAAGGGAATCCTTAAGAGGTTGTGGAAAGAAGAAGAGGGGCAGGATCTGACGGAATACGCTCTCCTGGTGGTTCTCATCGCCCTCGCTGCGGTTGTTTCGATAAATACCCTGGCCGGGGCGATCAGCAGCGTTTTTACTAACGCAGCGGCAAACTTGTCTTCGGCTGGCACGTAGTCGGCCTGACTCTCAGCTCAAGCGGAGTGGCTTTCAAGGTTTCTGCGCGACGGTAATGAACTCACAGCAGACAACAATCTGGGCTTTTGCACTGGCCCTTTGTTCTTTCGCCGGCTGGCTGGATTTGCGCACACGCCGAATTCCCAATTGGCTCACCGTACCGGCCCTGTTCGCCGGGATTGGTTTGCACACCTGGATCGCGGGTTGGCGCGGCGCGGCAACGGCACTCGAAGGAGCAGGGCTGGCACTAATCATACTGCTTCCCCTGGTTCTGATGCGGGCGCTGGGAGCCGGGGATTGGAAGTTAATGGGTGCGGTCGGAGCGATTTTAGGCCCTGGGATGTTTTTGTTCGTCTTGCTCGCCAGCATTTTCGTGTCGGGGCTGATGGCCATGGTTTTGATGGTTCAAACCAAGCGAGTGAAAACAACCCTTCGCAATCTGGCCGTGCTTGTCCAAGGCTTCCTTACCTTTGGACTGCGAGTTCATCCGGAGATCTCGCTCGACAATCCCGGACTGCTAAGACTGCCATTTGGCGTAGCTGCCGCGATCGGCACGCTGATTTGTTTCCTCGCGGCCCGGTGGGGTGTGTGAGGGCTGACCAAAGGAGACCGGAGTTATGAACAGAAATCGGCTGATGATCGGATTGGTTTTCGCGATTGTGCTGGCGTTTTTTCTGAGCGTCTTCATTTATCGCGAATTCAAGCAGATTTCTGCTGCCAGGCCCGTGGTCCAGATGCAACGCATTGTGGTTGCAGCCGAGCCCCTTCCATTGGGAACCCGGCTCGATGCCTCAAAGTTGCGGACGATTCCTTGGCCAGCGGGCCAACCCGTTTTGGGTATGTTCACGCGGGTGGGCGATTGTACGAACCGGGCCTTGATTACAGCGGTGGCCGAGAATGAGCCGATCCTCGACAGCAAATTGGCCCCGGTCCAAGCCGGCGCAGGACTTTCGGCAACGATCCCGGAAGGAATGAGAGCGCTCTCCGTTGCCGTGACTGACGTCGTCGCGGTGGCCGGTTTCGTAACACCAGGGACGATGGTGGACGTCCTGGTCACCGGAGCGATCGCCGGACCGAGCCAGCAAAGCGGCGCCGCCAACATAACCAGAACGATACTGGAAAATGTGCGCGTTCTCGCCGCGAATCAAAAAATCGAACAGGACCGCGATGGGAAGCCACAAGCCGTTCAGGTGATCACACTTCTGGTTACGCCAGAGGATGCCTCGAAATTGGCAATGGCCAGCACCGAGGGAAAAATTCAACTTGCCCTTCGGAATACAATCGATACCAAAATGATTAGTCCGCCGGCGGTGCTCCAGACCACAATCTTCGCTCCTGTAGCAGCACCAGCACCGGAGAAGCATTTTGTCGCTCAGAGGCCAGCTGCTCCACCGCCTCCATACACAGTCGAGGTCATTACCGGAACCAAGCATGAAACGAAGGAGTTCCCAAGACCGTGAGCGACCCACGAGAAAATCCAATGCCCGATAAACGTAGAACACGGAAACTGATTCGCGGCCTCGCCACCCCCGTGATTGTGCTGCTTGTCGGAGGTTCGGGGTCCGCAGCAAAGCAGCAGGTTTCTTCTACGCCGAACACGCTCGGGTCCGTGCAGACCACTCACTCAACACAAGCGAATCTGTCTGCGGCGGCGGCGCCGGCACTGCCGGAAACACAGCAGCCCGCGGGACAGGCATCCGAAACACCGCAGTCGCTGCACCTCATGGTAGGCCGCTCGCTGGTGATCACGTCACCCACGCGGATCAAGCGCGTGTCTCTCGCCGATCCTTCGATCGCAGAAGCCATCGTCGTGAGCCCCTATCAGGTCCTGGTAAACGGAAAAGCGCCGGGAGGCGTTTCGCTCCTGATCTGGGATGAAGCAGATCAGAGTCAGGCGTTTGAAGTCTCCGTGGACATCGATATCCTCAGCCTCAGCGAGAAAATTCATGAGGTATTCCCCAATGAACCGGTTCAGGTGGAGACGTCCAAAGACTCCGTGATGCTTTCCGGGAAGATATCGTCGGCTGCGGTGGCAGACAAGATTCTCGAGGTCGTCAAGAACGCGACTCCTAAAGTCACCAGCCTGATGGAAGTTCCGACGCCGCCTATCGGACAGATTCTCCTTGAGGTGAAATTCGCGGAAGTGGATCGGACGGCGATCACCCAGCTGGGAATAAATATCCTGGGGCTTCCCGGGAACAAGTTTATCGGCACTTCCTCGACCCAGGAATTTTCGCCGCCTCAGCTGACGACCACTTCTTCTACCGCTGCAAACGGCACAACCACGACGGGCACTTCGCTAAGCGATATTGGCCTGAGCAATTTGCTCAACATTTTCATCTATCGACCGGATATAAATCTGGCGGCAACGATCCAGGCGCTTCAGCAACAAAATGTGCTTCAAATCCTGGCCGAGCCGAATCTGCTCACGGCATCGGGGAAGGATGCCAGTTTCCTGGCCGGTGGAGAGTTTCCCTTTCCGGTGATCCAATCGACCGGCGGAGCTGGATCTTTCCCCGCAATCACAATTCAGTTCAAGGAATTCGGCGTTCGGCTGAATTTTACGCCCACCCTGAGAGCGGATGGCTTGATTCATCTCAAGGTAAGTCCGGAAGTCAGTTCCCTTGATTTTTCCAATGCGCTGACGATTCAAGGTTTCGTAATTCCGGCGCTTTCGACTCGACGGGTGTCATCGGAAATGGACCTGAAAGACGGGCAAAGCTTCGCCATTGCGGGCTTGGTGGACAACACCGTGACCCAAACAATGGAGAAAATACCGTGGATCGGCGACATTCCCATCTTAGGAAAACTCTTTCAGAGTAAATCGGTGAACAAGGGCAAGGACGAACTGATGGTCCTCGTCACGCCAAGGATCGTGCTGCCACTCACGCCCGATCAGGTTCCGCCCGGGCCGACATTCCCCGTGCCATTTCTTGGGCCGACTGGGCCGGAACATCAGAAATCACCGGGAAAGCAGTAAGGGGATCGCCAGTGCTTCCAATTTTGATGGGACAACATTTGCACTCTAAGGCAAGGAAACTCGGCCTATGCTGACAGCAGCAATTGCAAGTAGCGACGCCTCCGCAATCGGACAGTTGAAGGCCAGTCTGGAGCAGACGGGACTGGTGAGTTCCATAAAACACTGGATGGTTGCGGCGGATAAGTTTCCGGACGCTGCAGAAATCATTCCCGACATCATTCTCCTGGATCTATCGCGCGACCCGGAGCCCTATTTCGCATTTGGCGCGCACGTGCGGCGGCTCAGGCCGGCGGTGCGATTGATTGCTTGCTCCGCCACTTTTCCCCCGAATCAGCAGCTCTTGCTGGATGCCATGCGCAGCGGAGTCCAGGATTTTATCCCCAAACCCGTCGAGTCAGAGGTTCTGCGAGAAATTCTGACGCGCCTCTATCAGGAGGGACAGCCAACCGAACGCAGGTCGGTTGAAAAGCTGATCGTGGTGATGGGGGCAAAGGGAGGAGTGGGAGCGACGACGGTTGCGGTGAACCTAGGCGTGCAGCTTTGCACGTACGCGCGGAAGCGCGTCGTCCTGCTCGACTTCTCGCGTCCCCTCGGAAACGTTCACCTCCTTCTTGATCTGCACCCGCGCTTCGGAGTTCGCGACGCCATCGAAAACCTGGACCGTCTCGATAGCCATTTTCTCGGTGGGCTTCTGACGCAACACAAGACGAAACTGGAAATCCTAGGCGGCGCTCTGCAGCCCGAGGAATGGCAAACCATTCCGGTTCCCCCGCTCGAACGCATAATCAATGTGTCTCAAGCCAGCTTCGATATCGTTCTGGCAGATTTAGGCTCGCAATTCTCCTCGGATTGGAGCCCCTCGCTGCAGACCGCCCGGATGATCCTGCTGGTGGCGGAGGCGAACGTGCCGTCGCTATGGACGCTGGAACGGCGTTTGCTGGCCTTGACCGGATTCGGGATCGACCCGGATCGGATCCGCGTCATCATCAATCGCTGGCACAAGGGTGACGAAGAAGTTCTGAAGAGCATCGAGAAAAACATCAAGCGTCCTGTCTTCGCGTGCCTGCCCAACGACTTTCGAAAGGCCAGCGAGTCGGTCAACCTGGGAATGCCTCTGATGGAGAACCACAACAACACTCTCACCCACCGCTATCGCCAGCTCGCGATGCAGTTGGCCGGAACCGACGCAATGCCATCCGCAAAGCGGAGCGGATTGGGCAATCTTTTTTCGTTTCCGGCGAAGGCCAAGAGGTAAGGGCAAATGGCAATCATTCCCATTCCGGCGGCACGAACCGATTTCGGTGTAGTGAAGGCTACGATTCACCGCAAGCTGCTTCAAAAGCTGAACCTGGAACGCCTCACTGAAATCCGTCGGGAAGATGTTCGGCGCGAAGTGGCGCAGATTCTGGAAGCGCTGGTGGTGGGCGAATCCACTCCCATGAATTTGCAGGAGAGGGAACGCCTGGCACAGGAAGTCCTCGATGAGGTATTCGGGCTCGGCCCCCTCGAGCCGCTTCTGGCCGATCCGACCGTCTCCGATATCCTCGTGAACACTTACAAGCGCGTGTATGTTGAGCGCCGAGGAATGCTCGAAATGACGGGGATCCAATTTCGTGACGACGTTCATTTGATGAGTATCATTGACAGAATCGTGTCCGCGATCGGCCGCCGCGTGGATGAATCCTCACCCATGGTGGATGCGAGGCTTGCCGACGGCTCGCGCGTGAATGCCATTATTCCTCCCTTGGCGGTGGACGGCCCCTGCCTCTCCATCCGGCGGTTTGGCCGCGATCGGTTGATGGCGGACGACCTCGTCGAAAACCACACTCTGACCCGTCCCATGCTGGAGCTGCTCGCCGGATGCGTGAAGGCGCGTCTCAACATCCTGATTTCGGGCGGCACAGGAGCAGGCAAGACGACTCTCCTTAACGTTCTTTCGTCTTACATCTCTGACCGCGAACGAATTGTGACCATCGAGGACGCCGCCGAATTGCAGCTCCACCAGGACCACGTGGTGCGACTGGAAACGAGGCCTCCGAACATCGAAGGGAAGGGTGCGATTCAGCAGCGGCAGCTCGTCATCAACTCCCTGCGCATGCGCCCCGACCGCATCATCGTGGGTGAGGTCCGCGGTGAGGAAGCGCTCGACATGTTGCAGGCCATGAACACGGGCCACGACGGTTCCCTGACTACGATACACGCGAATTCCCCTCGCGACGCCCTCAGCCGCCTGGAGACCATGGTGGCGATGGCGAGCCTGAATATCCCCGACAATGCCACGCGCCGGCAGATCTCATCGGCGCTCGACGTGGTCGTGCAGGTCAGCCGTCTCAGTGACGGAACCCGCAAGGTGACCAGCATGGCTGAGATCGTGGGTATGGAGGGGGATATTGTGACCATGCAGGACATTTTCGCCTTTCAGAAGTGGGGCGTAAAAGAAAACGGCGAAGTGCTCGGTGATTTCATGCCGACTGGAATTCGCCCGAAGTTTGCGGAACGACTCGCGGTTACGGGAATCAAACTCCCGGCGACCATGTTCGAGCCTCCGCGCAGGCACTAAGGAGTTGTTGCAGCGTTGAATATGAGTTCGTGCGCTGTCTCGATGGAGTGGTCAATAGCAGGGAGGCCCATGTGGCGCTGTTCGTTGCCCTAGTCACGTTTCTGGTCTCGGCGATCCTCTTCCTGGTGATCTGGCTGTTTTTCGCAAACCAGACGCAGCAGGGCGTCGTGCGAAGCCGGATCGAAGCGGTAAGGAAGGCGGAGCGGAGGGGCGAAATCGCCGTGGACCTGGCATTACTTCGGGATGAAATGCTCAGCAGCGTGCCGCTGTTGAATCGCCTGATGATGAACGTATCCTGGACCGGGAAAGTCCAAAGACTTATCGCTCAGGCAGGTCTAGAAACCAAGGCAGGAAAGGTTCTTCTCCTAAGCGCCGTAGCCGGACTGGGCGCCTATATTGTTTCCGACCATTTCTTTCACCGTTTTCTCGCTGCAGCCGTCATAGGACTTCTGGCCGCGGCGGCCCCGCTGACCGTTGTCGCGTGGAAGCGCAAGCGCAGGATGCGACAATTCGAGGAGCGTTTTCCGGAAGCGCTCGACTTGCTGGGCCGCGCCGTTCGTGCCGGTCATGCTTTCACAACTGGCCTCGAGATTGTTTCCAAGGAATCACCCGAACCGGTTGCCGGCGAATTTCGGGCGTGCTTTGAGGAGCAAAACTTCGGCCTTCCCATGCGAGACGCCCTTTTGAACATGACCGAACGCATGCCATTGGTTGACGTTCGTTTTTTTGTTACCGCTCTGCTGGTTCAAAAAGAGACGGGCGGAAACCTCGCGGAAATCCTGGATGAGCTGGCTCGCGTGATTCGAGATCGCTTCCGGATCCATCGCGAAGTTCAGGTGAAGACGGCGCAGGGCCGCCTGACGGCCATGATTTTGATCGCACTGCCTGTCTTCATGCTCTTGGCCTTGGAAGGGGTGAACCCGTCGTACGTGCGAGTGTTGTTCGATGATCCGATGGGTCCGACCGTCCTGGGAGTTGCGGCTGTCATGCAGGTCATTGGTTCCATACTGATCTGGAGAATTGTGCACATCGAGGTTTAATTGAAGGAGAAGTCGGAATGATTTGGGTTGTCACAGGCATTACGTTTCTGACTACGGTCCTCGTTTTGCTGGCCTTAGTCTTCGCGTTCACCCCTGGTGAATTTGGAGTCGCCGGGCGCCTAACGCGCCTTTTGAACACTACGGCTGCCCCGCGGGAAGACGCATTCTCTGAGAAACAAAAGGTGCGCGCGAGAGAGGCCCTTGCTTCGATCGGCAAGCTGATGCCCTCTGCTCCTCAGCGGGCATCGCGGGCGCAGCTCATGCTGATTCGAGCGGGATACCGGAGTCCGGAGTCCGTTCAGGCAATCGAAGGAATGAAGATCCTGTTGCCTATTCTTCTTCTCGCTCTCGTTTTGTTCACTGGGCTGTACCGTTACAGCCCTTTCTCCATTCTGCTGTTTGCCTTGGTCCTGGGGTTCGTTCTTCCTGAGGGCTGGCTCCTTTGGAGAATTCAGGTGCGTCAAAATCGCATTCGGCAGGGACTTCCTGACGGTCTAGATTTGCTGGTGATTTGCGTGGAAGTGGGGTTGGGACTGGACCAGGCCCTTTTGCGCGTGTCCCAGGAGTTGCGGATCGTCCACCCCGAACTGAGCGAAGAATTGCAGATGGTGAACCTGGAAATGCGCGTAGGCAAGACACGGCTCGAAGCTCTGCGGGAGCTGGCTCGGCGCACGGGTCTGGAAGAAATCAAGGCGCTCGTGGCCATGTTGATTCAGACGGAGCGATTCGGGACGAGCGTCGCCCAATCGCTGCGCGTCCATTCGGATGATTTGCGCACGCGGCGGCGCCAGCGCGCGGAGGAAATGAGCGCGAAGACGACTGTGAAAATGGTTCCACCGCTGGTTTTTTTTGTTTTTCCAGCGTTGATGGTTGTAATCCTCGGCCCCGCGGTGCTCACTCTCATGCGAGAGTTGGGGACCGCACTGAAGTAAATGCCACAATCCGTTAGGCCCTGTAGTTGCACGTTGAAGGATGATTCTAAAATTGAAGGAGCACGAGAATGGACACCGTAACCTTGATACGAGTCGTGGCCGGCGCTTTGGCCGTCGTCGTACTGCTGGTGATTGTCTGGCGGCGACGCCGGAGAGCGATTGAGTAAGGGAATAAATTGTCTTGAACCAGGAAACCGAAAGAACGACGGTGAGGGCGGCGATGGCAAATAATCACAATAATCGAGCCGTGTATGTTTATAACAAAACGCGTGAGACGTTCGTCGCCACCGAGGCCGCCGTGGCAGATAGCTATCTGCGCCGGCTCATCGGATTGCTTGGAAAGACCAAGAGGTGGGCTCGCCAGGGCTGCGGCCTTTGGATCGTGCCGTCCCGTGGCGTGCACACGATCGGGATGATGTTCCCGATCGATTTGATCTTCCTGGGCAAAGAAAAAGAGGTCGTTCACGTCGAAGAGCACGTTCGACCCTTCCGAATTTCCAAGGTTTCCCTGAAGGCGGATAGCGTCCTGGAGCTTCCTCCTCACACGATCTATCGTTCCGGGACGCAGGTGGGAGATCGTATGGAGATTGCTTCCTTGCGCGCATCGCAATGAGCCGGGCAAGATCCAGCTGGTTTCCAGGGCGTACGTGCTAAACGATCTGCCTGCATTTACGACAGTGCATTTGAAGTAGGTGAATCCGGAGGAATTTCCGGGCACCTACGGCCTGATATATTTTGCGGTACGCTTTACCTTCTCGCAGCCCGCCCTTTTTGCCGACCCAATTGACCACACACATGCAAGGTTCGGCGGATGAATCGTTCCCGGCTGATTTGGACTCGACTGGCGAGTTACTGCGAAATGACCATCTGAGAAGAGCTCTGCATCACGACGGTGGATCGGGGGAGAAACGGCAGCATGAAATTGAAGTTGTAACTGACCTGTACTTCGACAACGCAACCAGGGGCATTCTGAGCACCCGTGCAGTTTAGGTTGCCATTCGGATTCCACGTCGGCGTCACGGTGAGCTGGGCAGGATCAATTCCCGCCGGCACATTCTTGAGATAATTCTGGATGTCCGAGCCGCTCGCGGGACACCCAGGTGATGTGCAGGTACTCCCGCGAACCATTGCATATCGGGTACCCTCGCGCGCCGCATCGGAAACAAAATGATAGGCGTAAAGTGCCCGCCCGAAATCGATCAAACCAAACAGCATCATCAGGAGGAGAGTCAGGACGATCCCGTACTCCACCAGATTGCTGCCCCGCTCGCCCTCTTCACCCCGGAAGTACCGGGCGGGCTTACGGAAGCGCAGAAGGGCGTTTGAGAGAATGCTATGTCTGGATGACCGGCTCAATTTCTTCCCGCCTCTTGCACAGGTACATCCCATCTGAATCCGCAGCTCATTGAGCAACACGCAGCACAGCCTGGCCGTTCACAGTGTATGACGCAGGGAGTCCCGGATATCCGATCATGGATCGGAACACCCCCGTGGTATTTACTTGCACATAGACGAGCCGGTGACTTCCGGCACAGTCGGTTGCCAGACATGAGGAAGACGAGCCATTGGCGCACGTGCAGTAGTGCGACGCGGCGGCGGTCAAACCGGCAATATTCTGCCCGTCGTTCAGTGCTGCGGTTTGCATTCCGGTATTGTCCGCGGCAGTAGCCAGGTTTTGCGCCCCGTATTGAACTCCAGCGTGCGCAGCGTTGTTGACAAGAATACTAAGATAAGCCAATCGGCCAATCTCAATCGCTCCCACCAGTAAGAGCAAGACGACGGGAGTTAGTATCGCAAATTCAACGAGGCTCTGGCCCGTCTCCGTTCGAAGAATCGCGCGCGGCCCCGGAGTTTTCAGCCTCGATGTTCCTCTCGTATTCATTCTCATTCCACCAAAACGCCTTCTCTTATCGGTGACACATTGGAAAGGGATGAATAATCGCTATTAAAAGTGTTGTTGTTGTGAGCGTTGAGCGAACCGGCAACCACGATTGTGTAGGCTGCCGCTGATCCTATATCGTGAATTGAAAGCGTGGCGCTGGGAAAGTAGAGCGCACCCTCGAATTTTGGGCCGTTGGCCGCACGAATAGTAGCAGCGTTAGAATCACTTCGATCTTGATAGAGCAGGATTCCCGCGTAGGTTCCCGCCGTAGGTGCCGTAAGCGAGATAGTCCCAGTGTTCGCGATCGAAATAGACGTGTTATTTGTATTGTAGAAAGTCACCCCATTGCCGGTCACCGTGCCCGAGGTATCGATGCAAAGGCCACTCGTCGGGGCACCTGGACAATCTATGGGAGGGGCACCGTTGCCGTTGACAATGTAGAGTCCCGGTTGAAAAGTTACGGTGGCGGTCCCAATGACATTGATTGCGCAATAGCTGCCTGGAAAAATCTGTCTAGCGCCGCTGCTAATTGTTGGCAGGGTTGTACATGGCGCCGTAGCAGGAGGCTGGAGATATGCCAGCGGATCGGCTGCCTGGATGATGCCTTGCTGAGGTGTCGGCGTGCACGAGGAGCATGCGATACCGGGCCCGCCAACGCTGATCGAAGAGGCGGTAATTGTGCCCTGAGAGGCCAGATCTCCATTGTCGACGATGGCGCAGTTCGGAGCATCTATTGTCGAGCCCCGGTTCATCGATAAGGTCCCCGAGGATTGTAGGGTGTAGATGCAGTTCTTCGCACTCCCCGCTACGGCTCTCGCCTGCACCGTAGAATTGGCGGCGCCCCCCGGAACAATGCGAATGAAAAATGTGGGTTGTGTTTTCGAAATCACTACTTCCACGTAACCCGAAAGCCCTTGATGTGGGCCTGACGCGGGAGGAGTGTTCACCGTGACAGTGACGCCGTTGGATCCATCCGTGAGGCCATTTGAAGCGGCATCGGCTTTCGCTGCAGTCGCCGCGTCTCCATATTTGATCTCGGCCGCGCCAGCGATGGCGGCGCTGTCCGCAGCGGTCTGTATCCGGCGCTTCAAAAACCGCATGTACCCCATGTCGATGGCCAGCCCCAAGATGGCGCCAATTATCACCATTCCAAAGGCTACGAAAACGAGTGTCTGGCCAGCTTCGCTGTTGCGTCTCATCGAAATTCCTCGGTTACCACATTGGCTTCCCGCTGTGAAGCCCGGCCGAGCGATGGACTGGAATCGCTCTGAAATGGCCCTAATTTCAGCACAAACCGCAGAGCCCTGTCCAGCCCTGGAAAGGCGAGCCTGTTGGGAGCGACAAGGTGTATCTGGGGATGTAAGGCCCATAACCAACAGAACTTGTTTGCCGATAGAGACACCCGAACCCGCCACGCGTTCACATTCAGAGACGCGGGTCTAGCACTTCGCTTTCCAAGCGCAGCTCTGAGGGTTTCTTGGCCCATCCCGTAAACGACTATAAATGTGAGGTTTACAGGATAAATGACCCGTAGGATGGGCTAAAAGTTTCCATGAGCTCTAATCCAGCGGGCTTGCGCCAAAAGACCTCAGCCCTAATATGTGCAATCCAAATTCCCAATCAAGGGCTCCCTGCTTATGAAATCCCGTGATTTGGACGCGGGGGCGATTCAGGTTAGGCCGGGGGGCGGATTCGAAAAATCTGCTCAACAGCTTCGCGCAATTGGGCGAGAGCGAAGGGCTTTGACAAAACCGGTACGGAGGCAAGTTCGACAGCGTGCTGATCGGCATCGGCGAGATTGCCCGTCATCAACAGGAATCGCCCGTCAAGGTCAGGTCGTTTTCCTCTAAATAAACGCACTCTTTGCTTCGATGGCTCTCTGATTTGGAGAAGACATACTCATCCCGACAGAATTCATGGCACTTCCATACCCAAAACAATTTTCCAGAAAATCTATCGGTTTAAAGGCATTGCAAGCCAATACATACTGCTTCGCGGGACGAATGCGCCGGAGTGGCGCATCATGGGCCAAAGCGATACAGCGTGGGCAAGGCTCGCTGCGGGGGAAAAACCTTGGGTAAGAAACGCTGAGGATTATTGCGCGATTTCGCGGACGGCTTCGATGATGTGCCGCGCCGAGATTCCGAATGCGTCCACAAGTTCATCGGGCTTGCCAGAATGCGGCATGCCGGTCACGGCGAGGAGCCGTGAGCGAGAGGGCGCGACACCTTCTTGCGCGAGTGCAGAGAGAACGCCTTCGCCAAGGCCTCCTTCGGGCCAATGATCTTCCACCGTAACGATGCGGCCGCCGGTCGCGTTGATCTGTTCTGCGATCGCCTTGCCGTCGATCGGCTTCACGCAATAAAGATCGATCACGCGGATAGCGATGCCTTGCGATTTGAGCGAGTCGGCCGCCTTGAGCGCTTCATGCAGCGTAACGCCCGCGCCGATAACGGTCACGCGGTCCTGGCCGCTTTGCTGCAAAACTTTGAATCCTGGCACAGGGAATTTTTCGTCCTTGGAATAGAGAATCGGCATCTTCGGGCGCGACGTTCGCAGATAGTTGATGCCGCCGCGGCGCGCCATCGTTTCGGTCAGCCGCTCGGTCGAAATGGCATCGCTCGGATAAAAGATAGCCGAGCCATTCACGGCGCGAAACATCGCGATGTCTTCGAGCGCCATCTGAGACGGGCCGTCCTCGCCGATGGAAACGCCGCAATGCGAGCCGCACAGGTTGATATTGCTGCGGCTGATGGCGGCCATGCGGACTTGGTCATACGCGCGAGAGAGGAAACAAGCAAAAGTATCGAGGAACGGCACTCTGCCGCGTGCAGCAAGGCCGACGCCGGCACTCACAAGATTTTGCTCGGCAATGTACCCCTGGAAGAAGCGGTCGGGATATGCATCTCCGAAGATCTCCGAAAAAGTGGAATTTTTCACATCGCCTGAAATCGCCACGATGCGCGGATTGACGGGTGCGAGTCGCTTGAGTGCAAACCCGTAGGCCTCGCGCGTCGCGACGCTTGCGCCGGCAGCGTAGTCCGGCGGCGCGGGGGCGGCAAATTCGGGTGGCTGCGGCAGCGACGTCCGCGCATACGATCTGTCGGGATCAGGCGTAATCTCAATCGAAACGCCGATTTCCTTGATGGCCTCCGCAAGCTGTTCCTTCGAAAGTGGTTTGCCGTGCCAATGTTCCTTGCCCGCCAGGAAGCTGACGCCGTGACCCTTGACCGTTCGCGCGACGATGGCCTGTGGGCGCCCTTTCGTCGCTTTGGCGCGATCAAGCGCCGCAAGAACCGCCGCAACATCGTGTCCATCGATCACTTCCGTGGCCCAGCCCTCCGATTCGAACTTGCGGCGATAAACTTCCATGTCGTGCCGGTACATCGTCGGCTCGCTCTGCCCGAGCGCATTCACATCGGCGAGAACCGTCAGGTTCTCGAGGTTGTAGTGGCCGGCAAACTCGGCTGCTTCCCAAACTTGCCCTTCTGCCATTTCACCGTCGCCGAGCATGACGTAAACGCGTGTGGGACTCTTGTCGAGGCGGGCGCCAATGGCGAGGCCTGCGCCAACCGAAAGCCCCTGCCCGAGCGATCCGGTCGCCGCGTCTACACCCGGAATAAGCGGTGTGGGGTGGCCTTCGAGCTCGCTTGAGAATTGCCGCAGCGTCATCACGCGCGAAAGGGGAAAGACTCCCGCTTCCGCGAGCGCGGAATAGAGCACCGGGGCGGCATGGCCCTTCGACAGCACGAAGCGGTCGCCATCCGGTGAATTCGGATTCTTCGGGTCGAATTTCATCGCGTAGAAAAAAACTCCGGCAATGAGCTCCGCAGCCGACATGCACGAGGTGGGATGGCCCGAGCCGGCGGCAGTAGTGGACATCATCGAAAGGACGCTCAACCGCTTCGCTTTCTCTTGAATGGCTTGCACGGTGGATGCGGATGGTCCCGCAGGTGATGGCGCGCTCATGGATGCTCCTTGCCTGGTATGCCTGAAATGTAATCTTACCTTTTTCGGCCGTTGTCTGCGAGCCGGATTCAGGAAGACCGAAAGCCCCGGGAATTCACGAAAGACAAATTGATTTTCACTGAGTCTAAACGTAGAGTTCCACGCATGATTCGCTCGGGGGGAAAAATGGACGCAATTTCGATCACCGTGAATGGCCGCGCGCGTTCGGTCGAGGTCAGCCCGGATACGCCGCTCCTGTGGGTGTTGCGCGACACGCTCGGCTTGACGGGAACGAAGTTCGGCTGCGGCATGGCCCTCTGCGGCGCATGCACGGTGCACGTGGATGGCGAGCCGACGCGTTCCTGCACCACGCGTATTGCCAACGTCGCCGGACGCAACATCACGACCATCGAAGGCCTGTCACCGAACGGCCAACATCCCGTGCAGGTTGCGTGGCTGGACGCGCAAGTGGCGCAGTGCGGCTACTGCCAGGTGGGCATGATCATGACGGCGGCGGCACTGCTGACAAAAAATCCAGCGCCCACCGATACCGACATTGATGAAGCCCTCGGCGGCCACATCTGCCGTTGCGGAACCTATCAAAGGATTCGCCAGGCCGTTCATCAGGCTTCGTCCAAAAAGCCGGCGAGCGGAGGAGCGCAATGAGCGCCTCGGTGAAGCTCACGCGACGCGATTTCCTGAAAGCCGGCACGGCCGGCAGCACCAGTTTGATCCTCGGCTTCTATTTGCCGGGATACGCCGCCGGAGCCGATGCGGGAAAAAGAGGCTTTTCGCCCAATGCGTTCATCGAGATTGACCCGACTGGCGAGACCCTCCTTTGGGTGGCGCGGTCCGAGATGGGCCAGGGCGTGCGGACTTCCATGGCGATGATCCTCGCGGAGGAATTGGATGCGGATTGGTCGCGGGTGAAAGTCATGCAAGCCGATTTCGATTCGAAATACGGTGACATGACTACAGGTGGCAGTGCGAGTGTGCGGAGTTCGTGGGATCCGCTGCGCAAAGCGGGCGCCACGGCGCGCGACATGCTTCTCAGCGCAGCCGCCGAATCATGGAAAGTCCCGAAGGAGGAGTGCAGCGCAGTGGGCGGCAGCGTAATTCAGCATCAGAAAACCGGCCGTCACATCGCGTACGGCGCGCTTGCTTCACAGGCCGCCGCCCTCCCTGTCCCGAAGGATGTTCCCGTTAAGGATCCAAAGGATTATCGGATCGTTGGTACAAAGAAGGACCGTGTGGATGGGCCGCACATCGTCGTCGGCGAGGCGCACTACGGAATCGATGCGAAGGTTCCAGGAATGCTTTACGCAGTCGTGGCGCGCAGCCCGGTTCCTGGCGGACGCGTGAAGAAATTCGATGCCGCCCCTGCACAGGCAGTGGCAGGCGTGCGCAAGGTCGTGGAAGTTCCGGCCGTCGAAATGCCACCGCTGTTCGGGGAAGACCGTGCGGCGAATTCCGGGCATCAACATTATCTGTGGAGTGGCGTGGCCGTGGTCGCCGATTCCACGTGGCAGGCGATTGCCGGCCGTCGCGCTCTCACTGTGGAGTGGGCGGAAGGCGCCGGCGCGACTGAATCCACGGATCAACAGCGAGCTTCTTGTGCGGAAATGGTGAAAGGCCCCGGCAAGGAACTGCGAAAAATTGGCGAGCCGGAACCAGCGTTTTCTGGCGCTGCGAAGAAACTGGAAGCGGAGTATGAAACTCCGTTCCTCGCCCACACGACGATGGAGCCGCCCAATTGCACGGCCGTCGTGCGCGACGGCAAGTGCGAAATCTGGGCGCCGACGCAAAATGCCGGAGGGATGGCGGCGGCTCTATCGAGCGCCCTGGGAGTGCCGCAATCTGCAATTACAATTCACGTGACGCTGCTCGGCGGTGGGTTCGGCCGCCGCCTGAATATCGATTACGGTGTCGAAGCGGCGTTGATTTCTCGCGCGGTGGGCGCGCCCGTGAAAGTCTTTTGGACACGCGAAGATGATTTGCGACACGACTACTACCGTCCCATGAGCCATCATCGCTTGCGCGCAGGACTGGATGCGCAAAATCAAGTTACGGTGTGGTTGCACCATATCGCCGGGCCGATGACCGACGGCTTCTATGTCGGCGGGGACATTCCTGACACTGGAGGCACGGAAATCGCCGGCCCAGGGATCCCGAACGGCACAGTGCCGAACTACCTGCTCGAAGCCAGTTTCTTGCACACGCATGTGCCGCGCGGCTACTGGCGGGCCGTGGATGCAAATTGGAACCAGTTTGCAGTGCAGAGCTTCATTGACGAAATCGCGGCGGCTGCGGGCAAGGACCCGCTTGAATTGCGGCGACAACTTATTGCGGCGAAAGAAACGCCCAAGAGTACAGGTGGAGACGATAAGCCGGTAAATGTTGAGCGGTTGCGGCGCGTGCTGGATTTGGCGGCAGAGAAATCAGGGTGGGGAAAGCCCCTGCCAGCCGGCCGTGGGCGCGGCATCGCGGGAATGAGCTCGTGGGACACTTACATCGCGCAGGTCGCTGAGGTCACCGTTGCAAAAGATGGCGGCGTGCGAGTGGATCGCGTGGTCTGCGCCATCGACTGCGGCCAGGTGATCAATCCCGGCATGGTCACGGCGCAGATCGAAGGCGGGATCGTGTTTGGATTGACCGCGGCACTCTATGGCGAGATCACAGTCGAAAACGGCCAGGTGCAGCAAAGCAATTTCAATAATTATCCAATGCTGCGAATCCAGGACATGCCGCGCATCGAAGTCCACATCGTGCCGAGCCACGAGTCGCCGGGTGGAATCGGCGAGCCACCCGTGCCCTCGATTGCACCTGCTGTCGCAAACGCGATCTTTGCGGCGACCGGAAAGCGCCTGCGCCGTTTGCCGTTCCAAACGCAAGAACTCGCGCCGTCGTAAGTTCGCACCCGGCCGAAGGGCGCCTGCCCCTGGCTAACTGTTGCCTGAAACAATCGCATCGGTGACCCGTGCCACCTGGACCATCTCGGCGACGTCGTGGACACGGACGATGTGGGCGCCCTGCAGAATGCTTGCCGTCACAGTCGCGGCAGTGCCCCAAATCCGCTCGCCTTTAGGGACTCCGCCCAGCGCGTTTCCGATGAACGATTTCCGCGAAGTGCCGATCAGGATCGGAAAGCCGAGTCGCGCGAGTTCGGGCAAGCGCGCAAGCAATTCGTAGTTCTGCGCGAAGCTCTTGCCGAACCCGATGCCGGGATCGAGGATGATCTGCGACTTTCGGACGCCGGCGCGATGCGCCACCGCAATGGCCTTGCGAAGTCCGCTCACCACATCGCGCAAAACATCGCGCGCAAACGGATTCTTCTGCATCGTGCGAGGCTGGCCGCGCATATGCATGAGAATGAGCGGAAGTTTTCTTCGCCGCGCGACTTCGGCGATGCGCGGATCTTGCCGCAAAGCCGTCACGTCGTTCAGGATTTCTGCGCCCGCACCGGCAGCGGCTTCGGCCACTTCCGCTTTAGCTGTATCGATCGAAATCGGAATCCTCAATTTGCCCTGAAGCTTCTCGAGCACCGGCATCACTCGACGAAGCTCTTCTTCTGCAGGAATTCCCTCGGACCCGGGGCGCGTGGATTCGCCGCCGATGTCAAGAATGTCCGCGCCCGCACGCTCGATTTCAAGAGCGCGCGCAACGGCCGCATCCCCATCGAAATAAAGCCCGCCGTCCGAAAAACTATCCGGCGTGACGTTCAGGACGCCCATCAAAAGAGTGCGCTCGCCAAGTACGAGCGTGCGCGACGGCAGCCGCAGCCTGAATTTCCTTCGTCGAAACATTGTGCGCTATTGAAGCACGGTTTCCAGGAAAGGATAAAGGCCGGCAGGCGAACGGAATGCTGAGTCATTCCTTCGGCGGCTAAATTTACGGCGCGCCGGCGGGCACATAATATTGGGCCCGATGCGTTACGGTTGCGCCGGGGTGCCCTACGATTTCCACATGTAACGCATGCCATCCCGCGCGGGGAACGCCGGCGGCAGCGGTTGTGGGAGAGATGCCGAGCCAATATTCGGCGCCAACTCTTTGTGCGATCTGGCGAAACGCGTCCGCCAGCGTTTTCGCTTCACGAAGGAAATAGAGCTGGCCTCCGGTCCGTTGCGTCAATTCCGCGAGGTAAAGCGTGTAGGGAGGAATGCCCCACGAACGCGCATCGGCTGTGATGAGAGTGATCTCATCGTGTGCAGCGAGCCATTCCGGTGTCATGATTTTCGGACGATTCTCCGTCGAGATGGCGAAGACTTGAATATCTTCTGCTGCGAGGATCCGCAAAACATCGTCAAACGTGAGCCGGTCGCGCGGCGTTCCCGGCCGGAGCGAAGCGCTGGCCGGATCAAGCGTAAGGCCGAGGCCGCTATCCTGGCCGTCCGTGAGCAATACGATCGCCTTGCGCGCGACCCGCCCTTCAAAAACCTCGCGAGCCGCAAGATAAACCGCTTCGTAGATACTTGAGCCGCCGGTGTCGCCCAAAAGCCGGCGAACATTCACGCGGGTCATGGCGCGTTCGAGAAGTTCACGATCGCGCGAAAATGGAAGCAGAAGATATGTGTGCATGGAGAAATCCACCAAGGCCAGTTCGTCGGAAAAGGATAGACCATCAATGAGCGCGCGCGCGGCTTGTTTCATCTCTTCCGAATCGCGCAGGACGCTGGGGCTTGCATCAATCACAAGGGCGATGCTTGCCGGTTCTTTGGAAGGCGCATCGAAAAAAACGAGCGGACGCTCGGCGCCGTTGTCGGTAACGCGGAAATCAGCGCGCTGGAGGTCCCGGAGGACTGCGCCATCCGCGCCGAGAACGCTGCAGGTCACCGGAACCATCTGCGTTGTGACCCGAATCGGATGAGCGCCCGGCTGCGCGCTATCTTTTTCCTCGTTCGCCGCGCTGCCCGGCTTCGCGGATTTCAGCTCACCCGTCGAGGGATCGCGTCGCCAGATGATTCCTTCATCCAGACGGCGCGGGCGGGGAAGCTTCGTACTCTGCTGCTGCGCTTGCAATTGCGCTTCAAAGAGCGGCAGCAGAAGCGTTGCCAAAATGACCAGGGAAAAGGGTAAACGAAAACCGCGGTCTTTCCGTGTCCCGCAGCAAGGGCGCGGGTAGCTTGCAGGCACTTGCATGGGGAATTTCAATCGAGGTCGAAATCGCGGAGCGGCTTTTCGATCCGCCCATCTTTGGCTTTCTTCAGGCCTTCTGCAAACTTCCGCGCGAGGACGTCTTCCTTCGTTTTCTCGGCTTCCACCGACGCGCGGAATTTCGCTTCCACGGCTTCGGACTGTTCACGCAGGAGCCGCGCCGTGTCATCGAGGTCGACGGAAGATGGCGGCCTTGGAGGCGGCACGTGCGAGAGCACGGCCCCGAGCTGGCGATCCACAGTCAGTCTCGCCTTGCAACACGGGCAATCGACATCGAAGGATTCCGTGGGCTTCTTTGACATGCCCGTATTTTACGCTAGTTTTCGGCGACGAGAGTAAATGCTCTGGATGCGGGACGGAAGTCCGGAAGAAAAGAAATGCGAAATGGAAATTAGCCGGAACTATCCGGCAACGGAACCTGCCAGATCGCAACGCGATTCGACGCGACGCCGGATCTCAGGCCGGGGCGGGCTTTTCGCCCTTGGCAAGCCCGGGGATGGGCCGCGGCTCGGGACGCAATGTGAGCTGCGGCTCTTTGGACGGCAGCGGCGGAGCCGATGGCGGCGGTGCCGGCGGCTTATCCGGGAGCGGCTTGCCCTCGATGACCAGCTTGAGTTCGGTCGCATCGAGGACTTCGCGCTGGAGCAGCGCCTGCGCCACGCGTTCGAGCGCGTCGCGATGCGTTTCGAGGATCAAGTGTGCCCGGTCGTATCCGGAGGTGACGATGCTGCGAACTTCCACGTCGATCTTGATCGCCGTGTCTTCGGAATAATCGCGATGCTGCGCGATTTCGCGGCCGAGGAAAATGGCTTCCTCTTTTTTGCCGAACGTGAGCGGCCCGAGGGGGCTCATGCCCCACTCGCAGACCATCTGGCGCGCGATTTCGGTGGCGCGCTCGATATCGTTGCCCGCGCCGGTGGTGATGTGGTGGAGAAACAATTGCTCGGCGGCGCGCCCGCCCATCAGGACGGCCAGTTGTGATTCGAGAAAATCCTTCGTGTAGGTGTGCTTGTCGTCGATCGGCAACTGCATGGTGACGCCAAGCGCCATGCCCCGCGGAATGATCGTTACCTTATGGAGTGGATCGGTGCCGGGAGTCATGGCGGCGACAAGCGCGTGGCCCGCTTCGTGATACGCCGTGTTGCGCTTCTCTTCGTCGGAAAGGATCATGGACCTCCGCTCGACGCCCATCAGGACTTTGTCCTTGGACATCTCGAAGTCCACCATGGCCACGAATTTGCGGCTCTGCCGCGCCGCCCAGAGTGCTGATTCGTTCACGAGGTTGGCGACGTCCGCCCCGGAGAATCCGGGCGTGCCGCGGGCAATCACCGAAAGATCCACGTCATCGGAGAGAGGCACTTTACGCGTGTGTACGCGGAGAATCTCTTCGCGGCCTCTGACGTCCGGGCGTGGCACCACCACGCGGCGATCAAAGCGGCCCGGGCGCAGCAGTGCGGGATCGAGAACGTCTGGCCGGTTCGTGGCCGCAATCAGGATGACACCTTCGTTCGATTCGAATCCGTCCATTTCGACGAGCAGCGCATTCAAGGTTTGCTCGCGCTCATCGTGCCCGCCGCCCAAGCCGGCGCCTCGGTGGCGCCCGACCGCATCGATTTCATCAATGAAGATGATGCAAGGCGCGTTCTTTTTTCCCTGCTCGAATAGATCGCGAACGCGGCTGGCGCCGACGCCCACAAACATTTCAACGAAGTCCGACCCGGAAATTGAAAAGAACGGAACGTTCGCCTCGCCGGCAATCGCGCGCGCGAGCAACGTTTTTCCGGTCCCCGGAGGCCCGACGAGCAGCACTCCCTTGGGGATGCGCCCGCCGAGTTTCTGGAATTTCTGAGGATCCTTGAGGAAGTCGATGATCTCGTAGAGTTCTTCCTTGGCTTCGTCAATGCCGGCGACATCTTTGAACGTGGCTTTCTTCTGCTGAGCCGTCAACAATCGGGCGCGCGATTTTCCAAAACTGAGCGCCTTGTTTCCGCCCGCCTGCATCTGCCTCATCATGAAGATCCAGAAGGCCACGAGAAGAATCAGGGGAGCAAAATTCACCATGAAAGTGAGCCAGTCGGCGTTCTTTACTTCCTTGTAGTCGTACCGGACGCCTTTATCCTGAAGCACCTTCGTGACGTCGGGGATCGCAGTGTTGGCAATGGTTACGCCCTTGAACTTGCCCTTGTCAGGGGTCGAGTTGCGGTAGTCTCCCTGAAGTTCGGCGCTGTTTTGCGAGAGATAGATCGTGACGCGCTCGACGTTCCCCGACTGCACATCGGTAAGAAACTGAGTGTAGGTTGGCTCTGCTTCATGGGCCGTTTGGCCGCCGGTCGAGGCCATCTTCCACAACACGACCGCCAGCAGAATCATTAATAGCCAAAATAAAATGGTGCGTACTGTAGAGTTCACCGTCTTACCTCACCCTTTTAGATGCGCTTCGGGCACTCCGATGTCGCCTTCCACCGCCTGGGCGCTCGCCCGTACCCGTCGTCGCGACATATGGGAGATTCCGATATAACCCCTGCCTGCCGCTCAATCCATACCCCACCCATTCCTTAGATGCGCCAGCGAAGCCAGTGTATTCAGGCTGCAAATTCACTCTGCGTGATTCCGGCTTGTCAAACAGCACCGCGAGACGCAGGGAACGCGGCCGACCTTCTTCCAGCCGCTTCAACACGAAATCCTGCGTGACGCCCGTATTGAGCACGGCGTCCACCACGAGAACATCCCGGCCTCGCAGGGTCGGCGGCGAGCTGAAAAATATTTCCCGCCGGTCGTAGCCGCCCATGCGAATGTCCCGCGTTTCCGAACGAACGAAGTGGCAAACCACCGGACGAGAAATCTCGCGGACCAGATCGGCGGCGAAAAGGAATGAATTTTCGATCATAACGACCACGTCCAATGTTCGCCCGGAATAATCCCGGGAAATGCTGCGGCCCAACTGACTCACACGCGTGGAAAGCCGTTTACGAGTAAAGGCGACTTTCATCCTCACCTCAAAGTCGATCTTCCTCGATCACCACTCCAAACCGCGTCCCTTCGCGCGCGCAAAACTCCTCCGCAGGGGGCATCCCGCGCGCCCAAATTACTCTCCCGCCGCTTTCGAGCACCGGCCAGCAAGAGCGCTCGCGGCTGGGGACCCGTCCCGCCAGAAACATCTGCTTTAGTTTCCGGGCCTGGCGGCGGCCGCGGGGCCGGTAGGCGTCGCCCGGCCGCCAGTTTCGCAGAATTAAGGGGGCGCGGAGCAGGTCGGCATCGAGAGCTTCGCCGCCCCTTTTAGTGTCGCTCTCCGCCAAGGGCCAGTCAATTACTTTCAGGCGGAAGCGGCTACCAAGTTCCGGAACAGAAATAGTCGCCGCACCACTATCGTGAAGGTTCACAAAATACTGGTACACGTGCCGGCGCGCGATGGTTTCGTTTTCCGTTCGAGTGTGCTTTTCCGCGTCCCCGCTTGAGAAAATTAAGTCGCCAAAACTTCGCTCGACGACGATGCCACCGGGGAGCTCGACTCGCCGGCCGCTCGTTGATTCGCTCGCAAGCCGAATCACCTGCACCACGTGCCTGGCGCCGAGCTCGCGACGGTCCCCACGCAATCCTTCGTAGAGACGCCGGATCAAGCGTTCGGTAAGCGCCCGCCACGCCATGAAATTCTCGGCCGCCATCGCTGTCAGCCAAAGTGGCGAGAGCAAATCTTGAATTCGAATCGTCAGGTCCTCACCCGTCTTGCGCGCATGGGCCCGAAAGCGATCCTCCACGAGCGCGTCCCAGAACACTTCCTCTTCGCGCGCGAATCGGGAAAGCTCGTTGAGGTGAGCCACGATCGCGGGTGAAAAATCGCGCTCAAGAACAGGGACGAGTTGCTTGCGAATGCGCGCGCGTAGACGCCGCAAATCTCGATTCGATGAATCTTCGCGCCACTTTTCGCCGAGCGCGCGCAGGTACTCGCGCGTTTCCTGCCTTCGCACATCCAGAAGCGGCCGAACGATCGACCCCACAATCGGGTAGATTCCCGCGAGACCTGTCGGTCCGGTTCCGCGAATCAAGTGCGCGAGAACTGTCTCCGCCTGATCATCCGCCGTGTGCGCCACGGCGACGCGCGTAGCGCGGCCTTCTTTGACGAGACGCTCGAAGAATGCGTAACGCAGGCGGCGTCCCGCATCTTCCAGATTCCAGCCCTGGCTTCGAGCTTCTTCCGCAACGTTTTCGCGCCCGAGGATGAATTCGACACCGCTTTTGCGAGCGATATTGGCGACGAATTGTGCATCAGCTTCCGACTCGGCGCCGCGCAGTGAATGATCGAAATGAATTATTGCCAGAGTGATGCCAAGGTCGGCGCGAAGATCCTCGAGCAATCGCAGTAGCGCAAGCGAATCCGCCCCGCCCGATACGGCGACGCCCACACGGTCCCCCGGGACGAGCATCGAATACTGGCGGATGTTTTCGAGAACGTTTTGTGCAAGCGGATTTCGCATGAGTCGTGCTTTCGAGGGCCCTTGCCGGGATGATTCTATCGTAACAGCCCGGTCGGGAAGGGTCGAGGGGCGTGCCGCGCTGAGTGAGACCGTCTCGGGCCGAAAGTCTAGAGGCGGTCGGCGACTTGCTGCGTGAACAAATCACGGCTGTAGGAGATGCGCCGGTCGAGTGCCACCGCGGCAAAATAAGAGCAGCTCTGGCGCTCTTGCTCTGCCCACGAGGACACGCTCGGAATCAACGGTTGAGCAGCACGTCCGAGGATATACAGCAGGCCATAATAGGTGCCAACGGCGCGGATCTCGGTCTGATCGTCGCCTCGTTCCGGACACAGGCGAACGAGCTGCAACAAGCGTTGGAAATCGTCCGCAGCAACATTTTGGTTTGCGATGCCGGTGACTTCCCGCACCCGGCTGGACAGTTCCACCTTGCGGCTGGACGCCAGGATCGAGCGGCAATAAGAAACGAAGAACTGGAGAAACGCCGCAAGGGAAATGACGCAAATCAGCGCAGCAATCATCGCGTTTTCACCACCAAACGGGCCGGCGCCAGCCGCGTATCTTCGGGGACCTTTGTAAACGTGTATGCCCAGGCAAGTGGCAGCCACAATCCCACGACGGGAGGAACCCAACGCAACAGGTTGAGTTGCAGGCCCGGGAAGAGATTTCGAAGGGCATACGTGCCGGCAGTCGCGCTGAAATATATACCAAGCGCGAGAACGAGTTGAATCAACCGTGTGCGGGTCTCTCTCAGTTTCAAGATAGCGCCCCAAAGGAGATATGTGAGGACGACTCCCACGAAGTAGAGATTCTGACCGAGCTCAACAACAAAGCGGCTCGTCAAGTGGTTCCGATTCTCGTGCACGACAGCATAAGAAAACAGGGCAGTAGCGGTGAGCAACAGCACTGCCGCGCCCCGAATATGTCTGCTGACTCGCATCTCGTCGAAAACTTGCTGGTAGAGCTTGATGATCACCCAGAACATAAGGATCATTAAGAGGCTGTCGGAGTAATAATAAAAATAGACATAACTTTGAGAGCCGAAACCGAATCGGTGCAGACAGTAATACAAGCCGAAAGTGACCATGGCGTCGCAAACCATATAGAAATTAAGGGGTAAATAACGGAGAAAATCCTTACGGTAGACCGAACACACCACAACGTAGGCTTCCGCAAGGAAACCAACGAACCACAGCACGTAATCAAATGGGCCAAGCGCCATTCAGCTAAACTTCTGAGGCCTGGCCACTACCAACCCCCCGCTTCCGGGGATGCCCTATTACATGTTCCAGGGCGTTGGCGGCATCGGTGCCGTCGTGTTTGCCCAGGGCGTCGGCGGCATTGGAGCCGTCGTGTTTGCCCAAGGCGTTGGCGGCATTGGAGCTGTTGTATTCGCCAGTGTCGAATGGGTCGTTAAAGCCTTTAGACCCGCCGCACTGGTTAGAACCAACAACACCAATACCACGACCACCATCCACCTATTCACAGTATCCTCCGAGTAGGTAACTACGCGGCGGAGTCTATAAGTGGAATGGTGCCGTCAAGGGGGAAATTTACGAACGTGTGCCTAAACGGTACACACCCGTTCCCCCTCTGGCAGAACCAGAGCCTCTTCGAATTGTCGAGGGCAATCTAGCGTTCCAAAGCAGATCGGGTCAATGTTACGAAAGTACTAATCTCGATAGCCCATTTCCGCGGCCTTACACACTGAACCTGGGGGATTTGGCCAATCAGCCGCGCGGCTTGCCAGCCGGCTCGCGCGCGCCTTGACACTATATGGAGTCAACCCTTAGCATCGCAGATTGTCCACGTGCCGGTGTAGCTCAGGGGTAGAGCGAGGGTCTCATAATCCCTAGGTCGTGGGTTCGAGTCCCACCGCCGGCACCACCTATACTTTCTTGGCTTTCAAGAAGTTCCGACAATTTGGCGCTCCACGCCGGAGCGCCTCAAAAGGGCAAGTGTAGTAAAATCGTAGTAGTTCTAAGCACAATCCCAAAGGTGACGTTGCGATTCAACGTCTTGCCTACCGGAGTGTGAGTGCGACTGCGTAGCCCGTTAGCAGCCCATGGAAGAATGCCTGCCGCACTTTTTGATTCGAGTCTTTATAGTGGCGAGACGCATCGTCACCGAAGCCTCCATTTATATGCAGACTACTTAGAGGCTCCATCGCCCCAGCCTAATTCGGTCGGCCAATTGTCGATGCTTCCGTGGTGATTTTCGATTGCCGGTATTCCTCAAGATTCTTGACCGCATCCCGGCAATATTCCGGGATTGCTTTGGCGTAGGTTTGCAGGAGCCCACCTGCATGTCCCATCATCTCGAGATAAAAACATCAGGCACGCCCGCAGCCGACAACCGACCGGCGAATGTCGCCCTCAAACAATAGATTGGCCTGACGGCTCGAAATTCACCCAAAATCGCTGGATTAGAAAACCCGGTCCTGTTCGCCTCTCGAAAACGTAGCAAAATCGACAGTTTATCGCAGCCGAACGTAGCATTAGAAATTTGTAATTTTCTAAGCCTGTGCAAATCAAAATGCGCTCCCCCAATGAAATCCCCCGAGAAAGGCGCCAGCTTCTGGTTTCCTGCGGCATCAGCCGTTTTTCGTGCGAAGGACCGAGCGACCACACAGTTTCTCGGGCGATTTAAATTCGATCTGTCCCACTGCGGTGTCCCTCTTATACTTCAGCCTGCCTGAAAGGATTTGACCACGATGAAGTGCCCGATCTGTGGAGTCGAACTCGTAGCAAAGCCGGTGCCGGGCGCAAAACAATTTCCCCGACGTCTAGAATGCCCCCAACACGGATGGATACAGGAGGAAGTTCGACCGATCCGAATGAGATTCCACAAAGACCGACCGGATTGGTAAGAAGTAAATTGCAGGCCAGCCCCATAACGCGCTTTTGGTCTAACAATGAATTTTCTATTCGCTTTGATCGGCGGGGATTCAACGTACTCCGAATTGTGTTACCGTCTCGCTGTTATGAGAGTTTGGCCCCTCATCGGAGTCTTGGCGTCCACTGTCATAGCACAATCCTCTGCGAACAATACCCCCGATTGGCGCGATGCTTTTGCTCCCTCAACATGGTCTACCTGGGCCTTGGTTGTTGTGGGGCTAATCGCAATCATTGGTGCGTTCTTCACGCTAAGTGCCATGCGGCGGCAAGCTCGCATCATGCAAAGTCAAACTACCGCCGCAAATGATAATGCAGCCTCTGCCAGAGCCAGTGCCGAGGTCGTCGGTAAGAACATCGATATGCTTATAAGTACAGAACGCGCCAGATTAAGAGTTGAGCTGAAGGAATTGAGTTTAGTTCCCAAGGCCCCTTCGATCCACACCGTCGATTTTATCGTCAGTATCTATGGACTGACTCCAGCCTTTGTCACTGAATCCGGATGTACCGCGTACTTCCGTCCCTTGGAGCAAGTCGGCTCTACAGACGCTGAGCCCCATATGGTTTCGATGTTCGCACTTCCTAAAATAATTCCTCCCAATACCACACCGTTTAACCAATTCACATTTCTCCTTTTAGGGTCAGACGACGCACGATCTGCAGATCTTCTTAGGGAAATCAGCGAGGACAGGCTCTTCGTCGAGTTTAGAGGGTTCATTAACTACCTAGATGTTTTCAACAATGAGCGGGAAACCAGATTCCGATACGTTTGGAAGTTTTCTTCCATTACACCGATAGGGACGACTCGCTTTGGCGATTGGGAGAAATGCGGCGCGTCAGAGGACAACAAAGAGACATAGCATGCCTCACGAGCACGACCGAAGGCTTGCACATTCTCATCTGCCTCTTTCTTCGAAGGGTCGTGTTCGCTGAACCGATGCCTTTGGCTTGCCGCGTTTTGAATCACCGCGTATGATGCCCGTCACAATTGAAGAAACCGAATTGTATTTCTCAAATTCAGAAGGCAGGAAAGGTGAAGGTGAATCATGATCATATCCGAACGTCTTCGTGCCTTACGGGAACAAAAGAATCTCTCGCAGGGCGACATCGAGAAGCGCACTGGGCTTCTTCGTTGCTATATCTCGCGTGTCGAGAACGGTCACACCGTTCCGGCAATCGAGACGTTGGAAAAGATGGCGAGGGCTATGGAGGTTCCTCTCTATCAACTCTTTTATGATGGTGAGGAACCGCCCAAACTGCCGAACCTTCCGAAGCGTAAGACCGGAGACGATGTAGCGTGGGGCAGTTCCGGGAAGGATTCGCGGATACTGAACCAATTTCGTAGTCTCCTAAAGCGAACAGATGAGAGCGATCGCAAGCTACTCTTGTTCATGGCTCGGAAGATGGTCCGCCCCATGAGTCGCCGGGCGAATGCTTGATACACGTCCGAGGTTGCGATGAGCGTTCCTGCAATCGCCGTGTCCATGCCGACGGTTTTCAGCTTTTTGCGACAATTCTTGCAAGGGAATAACAGCGAGGAGTATTATCTCGGTTGATTAGCGATTCGGTAATGGCCCCCGCCAAATGGAGCATGCCGATGCCGTGGGCGAAGGCAAGCCTTCTGTTGGGCACCTCCATGTTTTTGTCGGCAATTCCAGCACTCGCGCAGGTATTGACATCGGGTGGGGCCGTGATCGCAGGTCCGCAACCGACCCTAAATGCACCGTACTCGGTAGTGCAGGAAACGGAACAAACACAGACGCTCAGTGATGGCACACATATTGTGACAAAAAGCAAGACGCGCCTGTACCGCGATTCATATGGCCGGACGAGAACAGAGTCGTTTTTCAGTCCTCCCGGAATGCCGGCGAACGAGCCGACTGACATTCGAATCGAAGATCCCGTCGCGGGCACAGCGTATAACCTTCACGTGCAGCAACGCGTAGCTCAGCTGGTGGTCCCGATGAGGGGGCTTCCAATGAATCCGAATGTCGTGCAGAATCCGCCTATCACTCCGAAACAGATGCGCCCGAAAACTACCTCAGAGGACCTTGGCACCCAGTCGATTGAAGGAGTCCTGGCCGAAGGCGTGCGGGCCACTACGATACTTCCTGTGGGCTCGCAAGGGAACGACAGGCCAATTCTAGTCGTACGGGAAACGTGGGTCTCGAACGAGCTCGGTCTTACGCTGCTGGAAAAGCATTCTGACCCGCGTCGTGGCGAGTGGGTCACACGCGTGACGAGCCTTGACCGCTCCGAGCCTAATCCAGCACTCTTTCAAGTGCCGCCAGATTACATCCTGCAAGATCCAAATGCGAAATGAGGTAGTTAACGGGCCCGAACCAGCCAAGACCCGAACATGCCTGCCCTCACTCTGAAAGTTACCGTAATCTGAGATAACTGATGGCATAACGAAGTCGGCCTCACGACGAGCCGAGTAAACTGTGCGGTGTCCAACGTACAGAGCTCGGATCGAAGGAGGCCGAGATGCGGATTATAGGTTGCGATCTACACGCTCGACAACAGTCGATCGCGATGCTCGATACCGATACAGGAGAGTTGGTCGAGAAGACCCTGGAGCACGATGGCGAGGAATTGCGGAAGTTTTATTCCGCGCTCCCCGGCCCCGTGCTGGTGGGGATCGAAGCCACGGGATCGATGCAGTGGTTTCTGGAGCTGATGGAAGAGCTGGGGATCGAATGCCGAGTGGGCCATCCCCAGAAGATCCGCAAGGCGGAGACACGGAAGCAAAAACATGATCGGCGGGATGCGCGCTTGCTTCTGAAGTTGCTGACAGAGAATCGTTTCCCAACGATCTGGATGCCTTCCACCGAGCAACGCGATCTGCGGACCTTACTGCGGCACCGTCATCAATGGGTGCGCCTGCGAGCCCGAGTCCAGCACACGCTGCAATCCATGGCGCTGAATCGCGGCCTGCGGTTGGGCCACTCGCTGTGGAGCCAAGTCGGCCAACACGCACTCCGAGCGTTGCCTCTGGCTCCTTATGCCAGCGAGCGACGAGCCGCACTGCTGACCTTGTACCCTCGCTTGCAGGGATCGATCGATGAACTCGACAAGGAAGTCTGCGCAGAGGTCCACCAGCATCCCCAGGCCAGACGGTTGCTGACGCATCCGGGAGTGGGGCCGATCACAGCGTTAGCCACCGAAGTGTTCCTGGGTGATCCGCTGCGGTTCGCGGATGGCAAAGCGCTGGCGAGCTATATCGGGATGATTCCGAGTGAGCACTCCAGCGGAGGCCGGCAGCGACTGGGGGCGATGAGCAAACAAGGGAACGCGCTTCTGCGTTATCTGTGGTGTGAAGCGGCGATGCACGCGGTGGGGCGGGATCCGGAGTTGAAACGCTTCTATCGGCGGAAACTGGTGCAAAAAGGACTGGGGAAAGCCAGAGTCGCGGCAGCAAGAAAACTAGGGATCCGCTTGTGGATCATGCTGCGAGATCAAATTGATTATGAAGAGTTCTGCCGTCGCGGCCAGACGCGGCAGGAAAGCGGTAGTGTCCGTGCGGGGATGCCTGATCGCAACAGTGGTCCTGCAACGCAGTGACCGCATCAACTGAATAGGCTACCCGCCTCCCTGGAACAGTAGGGGAGTTCGAATCAATCATCATGGTCGCGAGTGACCGGAGAGATGTCTGGTGGGCAACACCGAGACGATGAAGTGACACGAACCGAGCCTGTAGGTTGGACGGGGACAAGAACTCGAGAATGGCGGCGCATCACCCGCCGGAGCAAACAGCGGGACTGCGATGATGCACAGGTGTGTGCGAAAGAAACAAAAACAAGAGCTAAACACTCTTGACGGGGTCGACTTCGTTAGAGATGTTGCGAACAGGGGTTATCACGACTTATCTCAGAATGCGACGATCCCGGATTAGTGGTGCGAAGAGGATTTCACAACGGTTATCCGGGTCCGTTGACGCCGTGTGGAGTAGCGGCATAAGATTGCTCGGCAGAATACTCCATCTTTAATAAATATATGGAAACGTTCTGGCAGGACGTTCGCTTCGGATTGCGCATGCTGCGCAAGAACCCTGGTTTCACAGCTGTCGCAATTCTGACGGTCGCTCTCGGCATCGGCGCGAACACCGCGATATTTTCCGTTGTCAATTCCGTGCTGCTTCAACCGCTGTCCTATCCGAATCCCGAGCGGCTGGTGGAACTCGAACTTAGCGGGCCGCAAGGAAACGGCGACGTCACCTCCATCCCGAAATTCAACGTTTGGCGAGGACAGACCCAGGTATTCGATTCGGTCGCGGCATACGATTTCGCGGGTCCGGGAATCAACCTGACCGGAGGAGACCGGCCGGAGCAGATACAAGGGATTCGCGTGTCGGCGGACTATTTCCGCGTGTTTGGCGCGGCGATGACAATCGGCCGAACGTTTAGCGCTGAAGAAGATCGTCCGGGGAGTCCCGCTGTCGCGGTGATCAGCAACGGATTGTGGCGCAGCAGATATGGCGGGGACCCAGGCATTATCAACCGCACCATCGATGTCGGTGGAGAGCCGTATTCAGTGATTGGAGTCTTGGGGCGGACGTTCACTAACGACCCGAAGAGCGATATTTGGCTGCCGCTGAAGCCGGACCCAGACAGCGTGGACCAGGGTCACTATCTGCGAGCGACGGCGCGGTTGAAACCGGGCGTGACGGTCTCGCAAGCGCAGGCCGCGATGAAGCTTGCGACGGAACAGTTCAAGAAAAAATTCCCGAACTCCAAGGGGATGGGACCTGGTGAAAGCTTCACAGCCGTACCGCTGCGAGACAGCGTGATTCGCGATGTTCGTTTTGGGCTGTTGCTACTTGTGGGAGCGGTGGGCTTTGTGCTGCTTATCGCGTGCGCCAACGTCGCCAATTTGTTGTTGGCAAGAGCGACGATCCGACGGCGCGAGATCGCCATCCGGTCGGCGCTGGGCGCGGGGCGCGCACGAATCGTCTGGCAATTGCTGACGGAAAGCTTGCTGCTCTCGTTGGCCGGGGGAGTGCTGGGACTGGGGCTCGGTTACGTGGGCGTGCGTGCCCTGCTGGCCATGAATCCGGGGGATATTCCGCGAATTGGAGAGAAAGGGGCGGGCGTGGCGTTGGATTGGCGTGTGCTCGCTTTCACGTTCATCACGGCGGTGCTGACTGGAATATTTTTCGGACTGGTGCCGGCTCTCACCGCTTCTCGCTTGGATCTCAGCAACACACTGCGCGAAAGCGGTTCGCGCACAGGCAGCGGAATGCGACACAACAAGGCTCGATCGGTGCTGGTGATCACGGAAATGGCGCTCGCGCTGATTCTGCTGGTCGGCGCCGCTTTGCTAATCCGAACCTTTAGCGCGCTTCGTGGCGTGAATCCGGGATTCGACGTGCACAACGTCCTTACGCTGCAGATGTCACTTGCAGGCGCGCGGTTCAAGACAGCCGCGGCAGTTGATCGCATGGAACGCGAAGGGCGTCAACGCCTCGAAAGTCTGCCGGGCGTGACGGCTGCGGCATTGACCTGCTGTCTCCCGCTCCAAGGAGGATACGGACTTCCGTTCGACATCGAGGGTCAATCAACCAAGGACGGCTCGGAGCCGGCAGGAGCAAGTTGGGTTTTGACATCGCCGGGTTATTTCAATGTGCTCCGCATTCCGGTGGTGAAAGGTCGCGCGTTTACGGACCAGGACAGCGGCGCTGCGCCTCGCGTTGTCATCATCAACGAGACACTTGCGAAGAAATTCTTCCCCGAGGGCGATGCTTTGGGATCCCGCATCACGATCGGACAAGGAGTGGGCCCGGAATTCGATGAACCGCCGAGGGAAATCGTGGGCATCGTCGGCGACGTGCAGGAGGACGCGCTGAACGAGCCTCCATCCCCGATAATGTATGTTCCAAACGCGCAGGTTAATGACGGCGTCGTCGCCCTGACCAACGGAATCGGAGCCGCCGAATGGATGGTTCGCACCAAACTGCCGCCGTTCTCGCTGAGCGCCGATATTCAGCGCGAGCTGCGCGAGGCCAGCGACGGATTGCCGGTCGCGCACATCCGCAGCATGCAGCAGGTCGTAGGCGAATCCACGGCGCGAAACGATTTCTATATGACGCTACTCACGATTTTCGCGAGCGTGGCGCTGCTCCTGGCAGCCATCGGCGTCTACGGACTGATGGCATATTCAGTGCAGCAACGAACGCAGGAGATAGGTGTGCGCATGGCATTGGGCGCTACCGCGCGGCAGGTGCAGCGGATGGTGGTGATTCAGGGCATGCGGCTAGCGCTTGTCGGCTTGGTTCTGGGAGTGGGATCATCGCTCGCATTGGCGCGATTGATGAGCAGCCTGCTCTACGGCGTGAAGCCACGGGATCCCGTAACGATAATTCTTGTCGCCGGACTACTGAGCGCGGTCACCCTCTTGGCAACCTATCTTCCTGCCAGGCGCGCTAGCCGCGTTGACCTCTTGGTCGCGTTGAGACACGAATAGCCCAGCTGGACCGCATCGCCCACCGAATAAGCGGTCCGTAAAAGAAAATCCCCAGTGACGACGTACGCAAAGTTGGGATCACTTGCCCGATTAACGCATTAATCGGACACTAGGCTTAGATTAGGTGTCGAGAACAGGGATTATCACCACCAAACTCATTCTGCGACCTTTATTGCATCGTGGCAGGCCACGGGCCGGCGACCGTTGAACAATGTCAGGAACTGTGGGGTCCTGCGAGCCCGGCACCGTAGGAAAAGAAAAACTGACACATCTTTCGGCTGGGTTTATGCAGAAGGTGATGCAAAAAGTCACTGACGCCGACACTCGAACGTACCTGAAGCCTTCAGCAATTGCTCGGCCTCAAGTAGACCTTCACGGTCTGTTTGCATAGTAAATTTTGTTCAACTGCTCCACGCGAGCCGATTGCGGTTCTTCTGGATAGGTGTCTGGGTGCATCTGATGCAGTAGGACGAGCGCATCACCGGTAGCCATCTCCGAATAGTTCGCTGGAATCTCGAAATAACTATCCACCGGTCCATAAGCCGCCTGCACTGCCTGTCTCACCACTGATCTGTCCATCACCCAGCCAGTCGATGTAAGCTTCTCGGTGAGTTCTTCTTGGCGAAGTACGAAGCAGCCAAGAGCAGGAGCCGCCCAAGTTTTCGTGGTCATCCGATGCGGCCCCGGGCCAGAGGATGGATTTAAGGTTTCCGTCTGCTGACTCAACTGCACATCGAATCCGAGAATCTGACCCGCTTCGCTTCCAGGACAAGTGTACTGAGGCTGGTATTGCACGGCGTATTGAATCGCACCTAGCTTCGTAGTTACCGTTGCGCTTATCTCAGGGTGAACCACCGTAAGCCGTCCGGTGCTAAAATCAAATACGCCGCGCCAAGTCGCGGGCATGTTGCCTATCCTAGCTCCACGGGGATATTGGACGCGAACGCTTGAGCCATCTGCTCGTACCGCAACATCCTCACTGGTCGTTAGAGACAAACCGGGGAAGTCAGCCGTATAGGTTGTGGTGGTCATTGTTGCTGTGAAGGAACGAAATGCATCTGCGTGAAGCAGGCGCGTACCAAGGTTGTAACCGACCGCACCAAGCGTTCCCAATGCCGCCAAGATAGTGAAAGTCTTGGTCTTCATAATTCTCCCGCGTTTATGCGCCAATAGAACAGCAGCCTCGGATACTCGAAAGCATAATCGTTGAATTGGCCGACAATCTCAGTCTGTTGACTGGACAATCTCACGCGCTTTGGCTGTTTTGTTGCCATGGTCGGATTCTACCTGTGGGGTTATCGAATTACAATTTGACATTAGACAACTTGCAGAGTAGGTTTTCCGCGTAGGAAGCACGACGCCCCCGACGTGCGATCATCGAACGCGCCCCTAGCGACCCGAACTTAGATTGAAGGCTCGAATGGTTAAGACGCATTCCGCAACACGCCCGATGTCCCACCATCCCACAAGAGGGAGCACGCCAATGAGCGTAGAAATTAGACGGTCAAGCACTCCGGTTATCGATGTCTCACGCCTTCGGATGAAATTCAGAATGGCCAAACTCACAACACAACTGCGCAAACTCTGGCGCGACGAATTGGGCCAGGATCTAACGGAATATGCCCTGCTGGTCGTGTTAATTGCTCTCGCGTCGGTCCTTGCGATCGGCGCGTTGGCGGGGGCTATCAGCAACACCTTCACGAGCACTGCCGCGAATCTAACATCGACGTAGGGGCTAGGGTGGAACGAAGGGCGCGGCTCGAAAGGGCCGCGCTTTTTTTGCGAAACATTTGCCGAGAAAGTGCAGCGAATTGCCCGGTTTCCTCAGGACAGTTTACCGAAGTCGTTAGTTTCCCAGCATATGAATACTGGGGCTCAAATTGCTCAAGCTCCAAGGGACCTGCGCGGATTTTCGTTACCTGTCTCCAATTTTGTTTTGTATGGGCTAGGGGGTAGGTTAGGCGTCGTAAGGTCATTCCCTTATCGAAGGATGTTGCGGCGAACGGTCACGGCGATGGGGTTTGCAATGAATTTCTACACTGTGCAGGAATTTCTTGTAGTGCTGTTCCTACTTGCCGTTTCGACGGCGACAATTCTTGTTTTTGCGGTTGCTTTCATTCTATTTCAGGAAGGGATACGCCGGGCCATTCTTTGGGCGAAAACCGGTGTCATGCGTCTTGCCGCCTTGAGCCCAAAGAGCTTGTAACAAAACCCCCACTCCGGCAGCTTAATTCCGCTCATTGCAGCTTCGCATATTCGGATTTGGCAGCGACGAGTGAAAGCTCGATTGTTCGATAGGCGCCTTATACGTCCAGTTATCCAGTCCAACCATCGGGGCTGAATCAGGCCGATGTTAAGCAGACTCTTCTCCGGAATCTCGGTTGCGCCCAGGTTGCAGTTTCTGCCGGACTTTTCCTTGCTTTGCAGGGCTAAAGACTTGATCTTCTTTGGCCTTACAGGGCCCAGGGGAACTCATGATCAAATGCTTGGTGCTTCGTCACTTTGAGCCGTGTCTTGCAGCGGCCCACCGTCCCACCGCTTTATGGGATTCCTGCCCCGAAACTACGGGAGCACTGTAGTAAATTCGTAGTAGTTGCTTGTTCAGATCGGTTCAAAACGGGGATAAACGGCTAGAGGGCGCAAAATATTAAGTGATTGAGAAATATAGTACAATCTAAAACTCTCAGAACCCATTAAAACAGTCCCCTGTTCTCATAATCCCTAGGTCGTGGGTTCGAGTCCCACCGCCGGCACCATTCCAACCATCTTAGAGAACATCAACTTGTTCCCTCCGGTTTTCCGTGTACCTCAACTGAATTCATGGCAGCGCCGAAAGCGAACGAGCGCGAACCTTAGGCGTATGGAAGAGCTAGCGTTGGGTCAGCGCGGTGTCCACTGCGGATGGCTCGAGAACAGTCCATTCACAAAGCCAATTTCGTAAACAAGAAAAAGGCCGAACGCCACGCTAATCAGGCCCGAGGCAATGCGCAATCCTCGACTGAGTCGCGAAAACTTTCTGTCCGCGTAGAGAAACGGCAGCACCATCGCTCCGGTGATGAGCATCATTCCTGCAATCGTGCCGATCCCAAACACGAGGAGATACGCAATCGCCCATTTCGGATTCTTAATTGTGGTTAAGACCAACAGCGCAACCGCGGCCGAGCCGGCAAGCCCGTGGACAAGCCCCACGATGAGAGGCCGCACAACCTGATAAAGACCTAGCCGACCGAAATGGCGATCAAGCCAACTCAATGGTGTTTGCGTTGCTGCGTGTGGATGAGATTCGGGGTCATGTTGGTGCGGATGAGTGTGAATGTAGTCGCCGTGGCTATGAGGGTGGGAATGAGACGCTCCCGAGATTGCGCTAGCCGGAAAAGACGCGTTGGTAATCCATTGGAGGATGCCGGTCAGGTTCAAAATACCCAGGAGAATCAGCATCAAGCCCACGGAAAACTCCATCGAGAGGCCGATGCGCGTTGGGATCACCCAGCCGAACAGAATGATTCCGCTTCCCACCGCAAGAATCGTGAGCGTGTGACCCACTCCCCAAAATGCACCAATAAGCGCGGCGTGGCTGATCGTTCGGTATCGTGCGACGATGGTTGTAACGGCGATGACGTGGTCGGGATCGGTGGCATGCCGCATTCCGAGGAAGAAACCGAGCGCGATGATGGAGAGTAGGCCGATCATTTTTGTGCAGTGAGCTCGTCCTGCGGTCCGGAGTCACCCATCAATCGGGCGCCGCGAAAGCGCTGGCAGCTTGAGAAGTCGCCACGACGCGAGCGGCGGTCCGGCGCGATCGCAAGAAATCGAGAAATTCCTCCACGCCTTCGCCGGACTTTGCCGACACGTCAAGGGCTGCCATCCCAGACCGCACCGCCTGAATGTTGCGATCCGCAGCAACAGAGTTAAACTCCACTGCCGTCGCCAAGTCAACCTTCGTGATCACAGCTACGTCCGCACTGTTGAAAATTATGGGGCATTTCAGGAGCTTGTCAGTTCCCAGAAAGGCTGCCTTGCCAGCCGATTTCCTCCACACTGCCGGCAGGTGCAGGCCAGCCACCTGCAGCAGAAAAAAGTACCAGATACTCTTTCTCTACACTTCTCCTCTGACTCGTAGTTGACCTTGCCTTTCTCCCCTATTCTGGATAGTGCTGCAATGACCCAACCGAGCAATCCGAATGCGGGGCCGCCACGGGCAGAAGGGCCTAGCAGATCCAAACAACGCCAGGACACTGTGCTCCTGAGCGATGTCCCGGACGCTCAAACACTTCTTGCCGAACCAGCCGCGCTGGATTATTCCACTCTGAATCTCAGTTCTTCGGTCCTTGCGGCACTCGGACAGCGTTACGACATCCTCGCCGAAGCGGGACACGGCAGCATGGGCAACGTGTACAAGGCGCGAGACCGCGAGACCGGCGAGACAGTCGCTCTGAAGCTCCTGAAGCCGGAGATTGCGTCCGACCAAAACATGATGGACAGATTCAAGAACGAGCTGCTCTTCGCCCGCAAGATCACGCACAAGAATGTTTGTCGTGTACATGAGTTCAACCGCATCGGCGGCATCGCCTACACCTCCATGGAATTCGTGGAAGGAGAAAGCCTGCGCTCCGTGCTCAACCGGTTCGGCAGCCTCCCACCGCGCAAAGCAATGGATGTGGCGCAGCAAATCTGCTCCGGCTTGAAGGAAGCTCACGCGCAAGGAATCGTGCACCGGGACTTGAAGCCGGAGAACGTGATGATCGATGCCCAGGGAAACGTAAAAATCATGGACTTCGGCATTGCGCGTTCGATGGAGGCAGTCACGCGACTTACGGGCTCGATGGTCGGCACGCCAGCTTACATGGCTCCGGAGCAGGTGGCGGGGAAGCCCGTGGATTACCGCACGGATATCTATTCTCTCGGTTTGATGCTGTACGAAATCTTCACCGGGGCGCAGGCATTCCATGCCGACACGCCCGTGGCAGTCGCTTTGAAACAACTCCGCGAGTCTCCGCCGTTGCCGCACGAGGTCGAGCCATCCATCCCCGTCCCGGTTGAGCGCGCCATCTTGAAGTGTCTCGAGAAAGAACCCCCGAAGCGCTTTCAATCCATCTCGGAGCTTGAGAATGCTCTCCGCTCTCACACTCCGGCAGTGGCACCGGCAAACATCTCGACAACACATTCGAGCCACGCTGCAGCGGCGCTCCCGATCGGAGCGCTTGCGGCAAAGTCCGAAACGAAGCGCACTTCTCCATTCGCATGGGTCCTGCTGGGAGCGCTGACGGTTCTCGCCGGTCTTGGCGGATCAAAATGGTTGGCGTCCGTGAATGCAGCGGACCAAATTCCCCCGCCGGCTCGAATGCCTGCACCGAAACCGCCGGAGTTCGCTTTTGATATTCCGGTTGTGCAGCCCGCTGAGTCGACACCTGCGGAATCAAAGAAGGCAGCCGCAAATCCCGCCGCGTCACCGGCTCCTGCAAAATCCAAGCCATCGGCACCGAGCAAGGCTGCGACCGCGGAGATTTCGCCGCGCGTCGAAACTGCGCAGCCGAAAAAGCCAGCCGATCAGCCAGCTCACGCGTCACCACCTCAAGACGCTCAGCAACGCACGGGAAAAGCCTTTGGGGAAGCGGCGGCTAACGGGCTCACGTATCTCTGGGTCGGCCGGTACTTAAAGGAAGATAAGGCGCAGGGCGCCGCAAAGAAAATCGAGGACCTTGGACTGCCGGTTGTGGTGATCCCAAAACACGGCCTCACTGGACAGTTCTTCGTCGTTTTCGCGGGGCCGGTGGGAACAAAGAGGGTTCCGAGTGTGATGCAGTGGCTCGAGGCACAGGGCTTCCGGGATGTTCGCGCGGTTGGATCGCCCAACGCGGGGCATAACCAGAAGCCATGAGGACACTCAATTAGTACAAGCAATCCGGGCCGAACGACAAAGGGGTACAGTCGGAAGTGACCGTCCTGCAGAAAATGGCGATCGAATTCGGAGCGCGCAGCGATACGGGACGAGTTCGCGAAACCAACGAAGACAGTTTTCGCACGGCGCCGGAAACGAACCTGTTCGTCCTATCGGACGGGATGGGTGGGCAGGCGTCGGGAGAAGTGGCCAGCCGTCTCGCCACCGAGGCGATCGTTGCACATTGCCGCGAAGCGGATAAAAACCTTTCGCTGCAGTTCGTCGGCGCGCGGATCGCCGGGGTGTCCGCCGCGTCGAATCGTCTGGCGAGCGCGATTCGATTTGCCAATGCCGAGGTTCACCGTGCAGCACAGCGGAATGCGGCGCAGCGCGGAATGGGCGCCACAGTTGTGGCGGTTTGGTTCGTGGACGAGCGCATGAGTCTCGCGCACACCGGAGACAGCCGGGCATATCGCCTGCGTGGCGGCGAGTTCGAGCAGCTCACGAACGACCATTCGTACATCGCCGAGCAGGTGCGCCGGGGAATTATGACTGAGGATGAGGCGGCGAAAAGCAGCCTGCAAAATGTACTTATTCGCGCGCTGGGCATTGATCCCGAAGTCGAGGTGGAAGTGAACGAAGAGCTCGCGATGGAGGGAGACGCGGTGCTGCTCTGCTCCGACGGCCTGACGCGCGAACTTTCGGATGCGCAAATCGCGGCAGTTCTGAGCGACGCCACCGATGCACAGGCCGCCGCTGATCGTCTGGTGGACCTCGCAAACCAGGCAGGCGGTGAGGACAACATCACGGCCATTGTGGTGCGCTACGCCCCCAAGCCAGCGGGCGCCTTCGCGCGGATCGGCCGTTGGTTCAAAGGTTCAGGGGACCCATCTTGAGGAGGAGGGTGCTGCGATGTCAAAGCTTGTACTGAAATTTGAAGCATCGGTTTTGAAGGAAGTTTCCGTGGGCGGAAAGGAAGTAAGTATCGGGCGTTCTCCCGACAACGGCATCGTCATTGATAATCCGGCGGTGTCGCACTACCACGCTCGCGTTTTCAAAGAAGAGGACCGGCTGATGCTGGAAGATTTCGGCAGCATGAACGGGACCTTCGTGAACGGACAACGCGTGAAAATGGTAACGCTGAAGCCGGGCGATTCCGTGGCTATTGGCAAACACACGATCGTCGTTACCGAATCGCTTGAAGTGCGCGCTGTGGCACCCGGAAACGGCGGCGCAAAGCCGGCCGCCCCAAAAATCAACGAGACCGTCATGCTCGACACGAAGGAGCGTCGGGAATTCCTACAGAAGGTCGCCGCCGTCGGCGAAAGCGCGCAAGTCGCTCCCGCCCGATTGAAAGTGCCGACGCTCCTCGTTCTCCAGGGCAGAACGGACCAGCGCGAATACACGCTGAGCGACAAGCTTACCGTCATCGGGAAATCGACCTTGGCTACGGTCAAGCTGAAGGGGTGGTTCGCACCGAAGGCGGCTGCACAGATCAACCGCCGCGAGGACAATGCGTACTACATCAACGCAGTCGATAAAGTTCCGAGCGTGAATGGCCAGCCGATCACGCGGCCGACTTTGCTCTCTTCGGGCGACATCATCGAAGTAGCAGGCATTCAACTCGAATTTGTCTATCGCGATTGAGGGCGCGGTTATCCCGCTGTGAAGTTCGATTCACCCAGCGGGCATACCAGCTTTGCGTGCATTTCGATCAGGCAGACAGTCGCGCAATTTCTCGCCGATTCAGCATCCGCACGAAGCACGACGCTGTAATAAGAATTCTCCCTCTTGAATCCCACTGGGAAACCGGAATCGCCCGCACACCTCACGCCACCATTGACACTCCATGGCCAGTTCGTTCAGGATGACGCGCGATTTTTGCTTTCACTAAATAGAAAAGCGCCCGGGTGGCCGCTCTAATGAAAGCTGACACGCTCGTGATCGTCAATCCCGCAGCAGGCGGCGGGCGTGCATTGCGGGCCGAACCGCTTGTTCGAAGCTATCTCGCCACGCGAGGCCTGAGCTTCGACTTCAGCCACTCGAACAGTTCCGAGGATGTGCGCGAGCAGGCCGCGCGCGCAGCCGCCGCGGGATATCGCTACGTCGTCGCTCTCGGAGGCGATGGCGCATTTCATCATCTCGTCGAGGGAGTGAACGGCACGAGCGCGATTGCGGGATTTTTCCCGGCTGGCAATGGGAACGACATCGCCCGAGCGCTCGGCATTCCCGAAGACACTGTGCAAGCGGCGGACGCATTTCTGCATTCCGCGCCACGCGCAATCGACCTGGTGCGCGTGCGTTTTCGCAGCGGCAGCACAGCGCACTACGTCGGTGCGGGAGGAATGGGGCTCGACGCCGAGGCGGCCCATTTGGCGAATACGCGCTTCAACGCTTGGCCGGGAGTTACACGCTACATCGCCGGCGCAATCTGCGCGTTTTTCCAGGAGCCGTCGATCGAGTTGCGTGCGGACCTTGAGGGAGTTCGCTGGGCCGGAAGCGCGCGATTTGTCGCCGTCGCCAACGCCGCGAGCTATGGCTCCGGATTGCGTATCGCGCCCGAAGCGAAGATGGACGACGGCTGGCTCAATGTCGTTCTCGTGGGCGAGATCGCGTGGACACGGCTCTTCGAGGCCATTCCCATTCTGCTTACTTCAGGGGATCTGCGTTTCGAGGAAGTGCTGCGCTATCGTTGCCGTCGCGTCACTTTGCAGACGATTCGGCCCGCGAGGGTGCACGGCGACGGAGAATTGCTCGGCGAATCCCCGGCGGAGTTCGAAGTCTTGCCGGGAGCCATTCGAGTAATGACGCCGAAATGGAAGTCAGAGCGAACCGCGAGTCAACGATCTTAATGGGCGGCTTTCTTCTTGGCGAGTTTAAGGACAACCTCGAGATCGCGGCGGGAATCGTAGCTCGAAATCGTGCGCGTGGGGGATGCCAGATCGCCGTACTCGGCGTGGAGTTCATAGTCCACGTTGGGATCAAGCCCGCTGAAGCGGTAGTGGCCCGTGTCGTCAGCAAAAAGAGTCCTCACTGCCTGCGTCCTCAGGTTGACCATGTAAACGACGCTTCCGGCGACTGGGTCCTGGTTCGTGTTTACCACAGTTCCGTGAACCGTGCGGAGCTGCGCTTCCCCCTTCTTATCCTGCTCATTATCCCGAGCGCCAGCGGATAGCGTGACGAGCAGGCCCAGCAAGAGCACGGGTATGAAATAATAAGAAGTCCAGCGAATGGTCACGATTCCCTTTTGGCCCAGTGTGCGCGCAACGCGTTGTCCGATTGGTTCGGCAGGTCCTGTTGGCGACGGCCCGAAATCGAACTCTTTGGTGTGGTGGAGAGTAGAGAGGAAAAAATGCCGGGAAACGCCTCAAGCGTTGTTACTCCGCTTCCTCTTCTTCCTCCTCTTCCTTCTCTTCCTTGACGCTCGACTCCTCGTCCGCCTCGTCTTCCTCTTCTTCCTCTTCGGAGATAACGATGAGATGCACCGGATGCGTCTGCGTTACTTCCAGCTCGGCGTCGCATTCCGGGCAGCTCAGGATTTCGCCTTCTTCCACTTCGTCTTCGTCCAAGTCAATCTCGGCGTCGCAATCCGGGCACTTGGTCACGGCGGTTCTCTCCTTCCGGGGCGATCCGCCACCGGTCAGCGTATTATATAACGCCGGTGTCAAGCTTTGGCGTAGGGGGACGTGTAAAGGTGACGGGAAGCCGTGAATACCCGGAGCGCCCGATCGTGGGAGTCGGAGGAGTCGTGATTGCCGGAGGGCGCACGCTGCTCATCCGGCGGGGCAACCCGCCTCTCGAAGGCGAATGGTCCATTCCCGGCGGAACGCTCGATGTTGGCGAGACGCTGATCGAGGGAGTCCGGCGTGAATTGGAGGAGGAAACCGGGCTCAAGGTTCACGTGCTCGATCTGATTGAAGTGTTCGAGCGGATTTTTCTGGATGCGGAAGGGCGGCCGAGGTTTCACTTCGTGATTCTTGATTATCTCTGCGAGGCAACAGACAGGAATGCACGCGCCGGGAGTGATGTGACGGACATTGTCTGGGCCGAAGAGGTCGATCTCCCAAAGTACTCTCTCACGCCAGCCGCTACGCGCGTGATCCAAAAAGCATTTCAGATGGCGCGGGAGCGCAATGGCAATTCGAAATGACTCATTTATATTTCTGCACTTTTGCTACTCGTGACGCATCGATTCTGAGACGATCGTCCGAACAAACGAAGAAAAAGGAGACAACAAAAATGAAAAAAATAATACTGACGATCCTAGCGATTGCGCTCACGCCGCTCCTGATATCCGCTCAACAGGCGGCGCCCGAAACCAACCCTGTCTCAAACGCCGTACGCAAAAGCGTCGATCGAAATTCGAAGATCATCGTTGCGGCCGCCGAGGCAATGCCCGCCGACAAGTACAGCTTTCACCCCACACCCGACCAGATGACATTTGCGCACCTCGTGGTACACATGGTGGCTGCGAACGGTCTCTACTGCTCTAGAATTTCCGGCGCACCTGCGCCCGCCGATGAAAAGTTGGGCGACACCGACTCGAAGGACAAGTTGGTCGCGGCACTCAAGGCGTCCTTCGACTATTGCACGCAGGCGCTCGCTAAAATGGATGATTCGAATTTGGGGGAGCAAGTCACGCTTTTCGGTGGCCGCACGGCTTCACGCGCGGGCGCCATGATCGGCCTCGCAAGCGGTTACGCCGACCACTACGGCATGGCCGCAATCTATCTTCGGTTGAATGGACTGCTGCCTCCGACAGCGCAGCCGAAAAAGGACTAGCTGTCTGTTTTCACAGCGCGTTTCGGATAGCGGCCCAGGGCCCAATTCCAGCGGATATAAAGAAGATCGCCGAACATCAACACGCTATCGCGGATGACGTGGACTTTTGTTGCCGGGTCGTGCGCCCAGCGGACTGGCACTTCGATGGCACGCAAGCCGTGGCGCTTCGCGAGGAAGAGAATCTCAGGATCGAAGCCGAAGCGCTCGATGCGCTGCTGATCAAAAACGATGCGTGAAGGCTCTCTTACGAACGCTTTGAATCCGCATTGCGTATCGTGAAACGGTAAGCCGGTGAAGATTCGGACAAAGCCGTTGAAAATGATGCCGGCAAGTTCGCGCAGGCGCGATTGATGTTCGGTGATGAGTGAACGGTCAAGAGCACGCGAGCCGATGGCGACCTCGTTTCCGGCGGCGAGCGCCGCAAGAAGTTTATCCGCCTCCTCAATGGGCGCCGAGAGATCCGCGTCCGTGAAAAGCGCCACTCGCCCTCGCGCTTCGCGCATGCCATGACGAACGCTAAAGCCCTTCCCACGGTTCTGCCTGTTTGAGACGAGGCGCATCGAAGGCCATTGACGCGCCCCTTCCTCCACCACGCGCGCCGTTCCGTCGCCTGAACCATCGTCCACCACGAGGATTTCCATTTGCTCGGGGCTCATCCCGCGACTCGCGGCGTAATCGAGAATGCGCTTGAGCCCGCGCGGCAGGCGCGACTCTTCATTGTATGCGGGGATAATGATGGATAGTTCCGGTGCGGGCGCGTTCATTCGTCGGGCGGTTCCGGCGCGTCCTGCGGCCATCCGTAACGCCCGAGGAGAGGCACGAAACGGCAGGAGTAAAGAGATTGCTGCGTTGTTCGGCCTTCGTATTTCACGATGCGGAGCAATTCCTGATGTTCTGTTCTCCCCACGGGAATGACCAGCCGTCCGCCCTGGGCAAGCTGTTCCATGAGAGGCGGCGGCACAGCCGGCGCCGCGGCCGTGACCAGAATCGCCTCATACGGCGCACCGATAGCCCAGCCGAGCGAGCCATCTCCTTCCTCAATGCGCACATTCGCATACCCGAGCCGCGCCAGCCGCTCGCGTGCTGCCTCGGCCAGCGGTGTCTGTGCTTCCACGGCAATCACTTCTCGCGCGAGCAGCGACAACACGGCTGCCTGATACCCGGATCCTGCGCCCACTTCCAGCACACGCTCGTGGCCGTCGAGCGAGAGCGCTTCGGCCATCGCTGCGACCATGAATGGCTGCGAAATCGTCTGGCCTTCGCCAATCGGCAGCGGCTCATCGGCATACGATTGAGGGACATGCTCGGGCGGCACGAAAAAATGCCGCGGAACGGCCGACATGGCGTCGAGCACTCGCTGCGAATGGATTCCGCGGTCATGGATTTGCCGCGTCACCATCTCGCGGCGGGCGGTCTCGAAATCCGCACTGCCCTTTCGAGCGCGGTTTCCATTTTCGCTCATGCTGGCGATGCCTGGGCGGCGGGGCGATGGCGTTCCCAAGTTTTGGTACGGAGGATTTCTTCCATCTGCTTTAGTGCGAAATCAATTTCTTCGTCGCGATTGTAAAAATGAGGTGAGAGCCGAACGCCCGCTCCGGGACGATAATCCACCAGGACTTCCCGGGCCATCAGTTCGCATTTCACTTCGCGCGCGTTCGGGCAGTCAATCGAGACTGTGCCTCCGCGCTCTTCTGGTTTGCGCGGTGTATTGGCTCTCCACCCGCGCGCGATGGCTCCTTGGATCAACCGCTCGGTCTGTTCGATGGACCTGGCGCGAATGCTCGCTACCCCGACCTTCGCGAGAATGTCGAGCCCCGGCTGGCAGGCATACAGTGCCGGAATTTGTGGGGTACCGTTGAGAAAGCGAAAGGCATCGTCGCGAGGATCGATCGGCCCGACCTCGAATTCAAACGGACGGCGATGCGCGACCCAGCCGGTTAGCGACGGCGAAAGCTTCTTCCGCAGATCCGGTCGAACGTAGAGGTAAGCCACGCCGGGTCCCCCGCAGAGCCATTTCAACACTCCGCCAACGGCGAAATCGACGTGAAGAGCATGCAAATCGATTGGCACGGTCCCGGCGGCTTGAAAGCAATCGAGGATCACGTGCGCGCCCACCTGATGCGCGCGCTCGATGATGGTTTGGGCATCGACAATCGTGGAACTGCGAAACAACACCAGCGAAATCGGCACGAGCAACGTGGTTTCGTCAATTGCAGCGAGCAGCTTTTCCATCGGCGGCCGGATGCAGTCCTCCGACCTCACAACTTCTACGCGTGCGCCGCGCCGCTGTTGCTCGAGATAGAAGTAAAGGATCGACGGGAATTCTTGATCGATCAGCACGATTTTGTTGCGCGGCCCGGAGAAATCGAAGCACGAGGAAATGACGGCCTGTGTCAGCGTGACGTTTTGATGCAGGGAGATTTCGCCGGGTGCCGCGCCGATGAGCGCGCCGATCTTGTCGCCGGCGCTCACGCCCATCTCCCACCAGCCCTCCTCCCATGCCCGTACACCGCGCGACGCCCACGTGTCCGCATACTCTTCCAGGCGGCCGTAAACGCCGCGAGGCATGGCCCCGAGTGAATTGCTGATCAGATAGGTGGTGCGCTCAAGGATGGGAAATTCCCCGCGCCACTTCAGCAGTTCATCCATTCGATTCGTATCCTTGAGGTGCGGTCGCTCGACCGGCGTGTCCACACAAAATACCACACCGGGCGAAATGCGGGCCACGCCAATCGCCCTCGGCGCGCCGTGCCATGAAATTGCATCCAACTATTGCGTCGGATACGATGCCAAGGTTCCATTTGTCAGGGCGGGAAGAAAGCCCGGACTTAAGGACAGGAGATACAGATGAGATTGCGAACTGCCCTGATTGCTGCCGTCCTTTTCGCGTCGGGCCCAGCCCTGGCGCAAACTCCCGCGAGCGCGACCGACCCAAAGCCCGCGACGCAGCACCAGCCGGCTACTCCAGTGCAACCCGGACAAACGGTTGCCGCTGCGCAGCCGGGCAAGGAAGCCCCCGCACCAGAAAAAGCTGACCCCGCAAAAGATGCCGCCATTCGCCATCTGATGGACATCACCGAAGTTTCCAGGCTCGGGGAGCGAGTGTCGAATGGAATCACGGGGCAAGTCCGCACGGTCGTGGGCCGGACGCTCGCCCCGGATCGTTTAGACAAATTCATGGCCACTTTTTCCCAGGAATTCACATCCCTGTCTCCCTCGGGCAATATCGTTGACGCGATCGTATTAATTTACTCAAGGCACTTTGCGCTGGAGGATATCCAGGGGCTGATTCAGTTTTACGAGTCACCCCTAGGCCAAAAGGTCGTGAAAAATCTGGCGGTGGTCGTCCAGGAATCGCAGTCGACCGGCATGCAGATCGGCGAGAATGACGCCATGGCCGTGCTCCATGGGATGACAGGTGACTACCCGGAACTCAAGCAGATACTCCCGCCGGACGAAACGACGCCTCAGGCTGCGCCAGCACCTGCTCCCAGTTCGGCGCCTGCGCCAAAACCTGCACCGGCGCCGGGTCCGCCGACGCAATAGATCAAGAGTTCGGACCGGGCTTCGAGCGCTACAATTTGCGCACTGCGGAGGAATCGAATGATCTCGAAAAGCGCCAGAATTGCTGGCATTGTATTTCCCCTGCTTTTAGTAACGGCTGGATTCACCGTCTCGCCATCTATTGCTCAGCAGCGCTCATCCTTGACTGTGTCCGCAGCGATCAGCTTGAAGGACGCACTCGACGAGCTGGGACACACTTACGAGCAGGGCCATCCGGGCGCGAAAATCACTTTCAACTACGGCGGCTCCGGAACATTGCAGCACCAGATCGAGCAAGGAGCACCGGTGGACATTTTCTTTTCGGCTGCCGAGAAACAAATGGACGCCCTCGAATCGGGAGGCTTGCTCGTCCCGGACACACGAAGCGATGTCGTTGCGAATGTCCTCGTCCTAGTCGCGCCGGCCTCTTCGAATGCGATCAAGAGTTTTCAGGATCTCGCGCGGCCGGACGTGAAAATCATCGCGCTCGGTGAACCCTCAACCGTGCCTGCCGGGCAGTACGCGCGGCAAACTCTCGAGCATCTTGGCTTGCTTGCTGCAGTCGAGAAGAAATCCGTCTTCGCAAAGGACGTACGCGCGGTGCTCACCTATGTTGAGACCGGCAACGCCGATGCGGGCGTTGTTTATCAGACCGACGCGCGGACTTCATCTAAGGTACGCGTCGTCGCGACGGCGCCGGCAGGATCCCATGATCCGATCGTCTATCCCGCAGCCGTTTTGAAGAACTCCCAGGATATTCCTGCTGCTCGTGCATTTCTCGAATTCGTTCGAAGCCCCGAAGGACGCAAAGTTTTCGAGAAGTACGGGTTCACCGCGCCTGAAAAACAAGCCGGAAAGGACTGATCCAGCTACAATCCTCTGCCGATGGACTGGTCTCCGCTCTGGATATCGCTTGCGACGAGCGTAACCGCGACGGCGATCACGCTCGTCTTGGGATTGGCCGCGGCCGTTTGGCGGGAGCGTCGCACGGGTCCTGCGATGGCACTTGTGGACGGAATCTTCCTTCTGCCGCTCGTGCTGCCGCCGACAGTTGTGGGGTTTCTCCTGCTGGTATTGTTCGGGCGTAACGGCCCTCTCGGTAAATTGCTCCTCAAGCTTGGCGCAACGGTTGTCTTCTCTTGGCCGGCTACGGTGATTGCCGCATCCGTCGTGGCGTTCCCTTTGATGTACCTCACAGCGCGCGCCGCTCTCGAACAGGTGGACGCTCATTTTCTGCAAGCGGCGCGTACGCTGGGCGCGTCCGAGTGGCGCGTATTCCGGGAAGTGGCGCTTCCGCTCGCGTGGCCGGGTGTCCTGGCGGGAACGATTCTTTCCTTCGCGCGCGCTCTCGGCGAATTCGGAGCCACGCTGATGCTCGCTGGCAACATTCCCGGAAAAACGGAAACGATTCCGATCGCAATTTATTTCGCGGTGGAAGCTGATGAGTTGCAGCGCGCGGCGGCGTGGTGCGCGATGGATGTGGCCATCTCTCTGGCTCTGCTCGGCGGACTCTATTACTGGACGCATGCGCAAGGGCCTGGACGCGCACGGTGGGCGCGGCGCTGACGTGGCTTTGGAAGTCCAAATCGCGAAGAAGCTCCCGGACTTCACGCTGGAAGTCTCCTTCACAGCCGCAGCCACGCCGCTGAGCATTCTAGGGCCTTCCGGCGCAGGCAAGACCATGTTGCTCCGATGCATCGCAGGGCTTGAACGCCCCGATCGCGGCCGAATTGCGTTGAACGAATCTATCCTCTTCGATTCCGCCCAGGATCTGCAATTGCCGGCACGGCAGCGTCGCGTCGGAATGCTTTTCCAGCACTACGCACTCTTCCCGCACCGCACGGTTTCAGAAAACATCGCGTTTGGGTTGCATCATTTGGCGCCGGCGGACAAGGCGGCACGCGTTTCGGCGCTGGTCGAACGTACGCACCTCACTGGGTTGGAGCGTCGTTATCCGCGCGAGCTCTCCGGTGGCGAACAGCAGCGCGCGGCGCTGGCGCGGGCGCTGGCGATTGAACCCGAGGCGCTGCTGCTCGATGAACCTCTCTCCGCGCTCGACACACATTTGCGAAGTCAGGTCGAGGCGCAGCTTGAGGAAACATTCGCGGCGTTCCGGCGTCCGGCGCTTCTTGTGACGCACAATATGGAAGAAGCCTACCGGCTGTGCGGGCAGTTGCTCGTCCTCTCCCGAGGACGCATTGCCGCGTTTGGGCCGAAGGAAGATGTGTTCCGCCACCCTCCGAGCCTGGAAGTGGCCCGGCTCACGGGCTGCAAAAATTTTTCGCGGACTCGAGGGAATTCACCGACCACCGTGGAAGCGCTCGATTGGGGCTGCACCCTCCAAGTAGGGCATGCGATCGCAAGAGCGCCTGCATGGGTTGGCATCCGTGCGCATCACATTGATTTTGTCGACTCTTCCGCCGAAAGCGTACCGAAAGAAAATATCTTTCCTTGCTGGCTGGTCGCTTCCTCCGAGACGCCCTTTCGCATCACCCTTTATCTCCGGCTTCACAATCCGCCTGATCAATCCGGTGCGTTTCACTTGCAAGCCGAAGTATTCAAAGAAAAATGGGAGCGATTTCGCGCCCGACCGTTCCCGTGGCACGTTCGACTTTCGCCGGATTCGTTGTTTTTGCTTCCGGAATGAAGAGCGCTTCAGGAAGAATGGGGCGGCGCTTACTTGAGGTGCCTCACGAATTTGATGTCGCATCCGTAGGTTCCGTTGATATCGCGGAGGAAAACGATCGAAAGGTCGCGTTTGACGGCGTATTCGACCTGGATGAGCTGATATTGGTTCGTGGTGGCTGCATTCGACGAATATGTAATCGTCAGATCGCGTCCGACCTGCTTCTGGACTGTTATGCGCGCGGCGGCGTTTGACTCCGTTGTGGTGCCCGCGAGGAACGGGTCCACGCGAAAGTTTGTGACGCCAAACAGTCGCTCGACGCTCCCGCCCAGCCCGCTCGAAATCGCTTCGGAAAGCAGCGCCGTCGCGCCGTAGTTCTGCGATCCGGAAGCTTGCGAGCGCAGGGCGCTTTCTTCGCCCGTACTGCCGAGCGCGAGCAATGCGATGATGTCCGAATCCGGCAGCGGCGGATCGGAGCGGTAGCTCAGTGTCAGGCGGCTGGCGGGTCCGGAAAAGTTGATCGTCACCTGGTTCTGGCTGATCGTGGCTGTTGCTTCGATGTTCAGCACGGGGTCAAGCCGGAACGGATTCGCAAAATTGATATCGCCACGATTCAGTTGGAATGTGTTCCCGCGAAACGCCATCTGGCCGCCGAGCAAGTGGACGTGCCCGAGCAGAATCGGACGGTCCCATGTGCCGCGAAGCCGGAAGTCGCCCTCCACGTCCACCTGTGCTCCCGTCCATTCGATTCGCGCGCCGGGGGTCGTATGGCCCTCCACGTCGAATGACAAGTTTCGAAGGAATTGGGACGACGATGGGGCGCTCGTGGTGTTTTCCGACACGTTGGCGAAGAGCGAGGCGATGTCAACGCCTTGGGCAAAGAGCAAGCGGTGCACGTCGATCCGCCCGCTGAGAGTCGCCTCATCACTCGTCCCGCTGAGCTGCAAATTCCCTCCCACGAGCCAGCTCATCCCGGCCGGATAACGGATGCGCGCAAGCGGCGTGGTTGCGTTGATCTCATAGCGCACGGGTCCTTCTTCTCCATAGGTCACGCTGCCGCCCAGCGTCAATTGCCCGCCGCCGGTTTCCGCGGTGACGTGATCAAACAAGAGCTGGGTTCGATCGAAAACGAAATCACCTTTCACGTTGCTGATCCCCGCAGGAAAATCAGCGTAGCTGCCGGAGGCGCCGCTAACGGTCGCGCGGCCCGTAATCTTTGGCCTGGAAATCGTGCCCTCTACGGACACGTTCACCTGCGCTTCGCCCTGCGCTCCCAAGTCCGGAATCACGCCCGACAAAAACCGCAGATTGACTCCTCCGGAAAGATCGAAATGGAGCGGACGATCGCGATCGAAACGGGCGAATCCGCTCATTTTGACATCGGTGTTGGGCCCATGGATATGCGCCTGCGCGATGCGCACTTCATTGCGTTTGTAGGTGAGCTGGATGGGTCCGTCGTTTTGCAGTTGCACGAATTCATAGTCGAAGGAGATCCGCGCGATATCGGCTTCCACGGCAATCGTGTTCGGCTGGCGCAGCGCTCCGGAAATAGTGAATGTCCCATCGACGCTGCTGCGGGCTGTCAGTTGCTTCAAATGAACTCCCGCAGCGATGAAGGCATTCATGTCGAGCTGTTCCACGGTGAGGCGGCCGGAGATGGCATCGTCGCCCGTCAATCCGATGTCCACCTCGCCGCCCAATTTCCCATGCGCCATTTCCGAAGTTAATGTAACGTGCAGGTTCTGGCCGTCCGAGGAAAACTGGCCACGGAGATCTCCTTCTACGTCTGAACCGGCCCGCAAACCCACGATTCTCAGATCGCCTTGTCCAGACGGCGCCCGCAATGGCCCGTGGCCTCGGAAATCGAAATCCAGGCGTCCCCCGATCGGCAGAGACGAATTCTGAAGAATCCTGAATTCGTCGAGCGGAATCCCCGAGCCGCTCAAGTTGAAGTCCGCAGTTTCCTCCCGAGGGCGATATAGGACGTCGCCCGAGATTTTCCCAGTTCCTTTCGTCAATTCGGCTCGGGAGAGCCGCAATTCCTCGTGCTGCAGATGCAGCTGGCCGGTCAGCCGGTCGAAGTGGTACTCCTTCGCCTCGACGTCATCCAGGATGAAGTCGGCGTCGAACCGCGGATCCTCGCGCGTCCCGCTGCCTCGAATGGTACCGCTTAGAAGTCCGCTCGCTGGATAGTTCGTCTCAAAAATGGCCTGCAGATCGGCTAGAGGGGCGCGTTCCAATTGGCCCTCCACAGTCCACGTGTTTTTGGGCAGGAAACTCCAATCGCCATCAAATTGGAGCGAAACGTCCACGTGGTTGGCCGAAGCCTGTCCGCGCCGCACAGTCGCATTCGTGAAGTGGAAGGCATCCGGCGAATACTCGAGGTCGCCCTCAATTTCGTCCCAGTAGAACGTATCGTAGCGCGCCTCCGTGGCGCGCAAGTGCCCGACGAAAGTGGGTCCACCGAGCGGGCCGAGGATGCGTCCGCGCCAGTTCACTTGACCGGTTTCAGGATGGGGTACCTCGTCAGCGCCTCGCAGGATATTGATGAAGTCGTCCCATTCCAGCAGCTTCTCGGCCTGGAGCTTCAGCTCGAGCGTGGAGTCCACGGCGCCGAGTGTGCCTTCCATCTCCAGCCGCGAATTGGGCATCGTGATTTCACTCGGCCCCAGTGCGACCATACGGCCATCTTCCGAGGTGTCGTATTCGATCCGTGCCGCTGCAGGGATTTTTCCCGCGGCAACGGTTTCCGGAGGAGTCCACCGGCATTCACCCCTCGATTGAAAATGTTTGAAATTCGCATTCCACGTATTCACAGAATCCACATCTACCAGGCTGTCCCAATGTAGGGTGCGTACGGGAAATTCCCGGTTATCCAGGGCGGCGAAAATCAAGGGAAGGCTGGTACCCCGTATATGCGTCTCCGTCCGGAATGCCAGCTTATCGAAATCCATCTCCAGGTGGCCGCTGACCATGCCGTTCAGGGCTCGGATGTTGAGTTGTGGCACAACCAAGCGGCGCTTCTCCACGCCGTAATCGCCCCACGTCTCCAGTCCGCTCTCGTGGAACCATTGATACGGCAAATGAATGTCGTGACCGTCATAGTGCCCGCCCGCGCTCCATTTGCCTGAGGCATAGCTCGCCTGACCGGAGAAGTCCGTGATCCCATCGGGCACCAGTGGCTCGCGGAAGATCATCCGCATATCCGCGAGCGACAACCGCCCGCGGTATCGCAAATTCCAATCCGGCTTGGCGAAGGTCGCAAGCTCGGCGCGGAGGTTGAGCTCCGAATGCGGCAGCTTCCAGACGAGTTCGTCGAGTTCGAAGGCATCGTGATGGAGAGTGAATTTCGCGGAGAGATCGAAGCGGAAGGGCGTGTTACGCCGCTCGGCCAACTCGACTTGCTTCCATTGGAAATTCCCTGCGTAGGATTCCGCGCCGGATGCCGGAGCATTGTAGTGCAGCTTAAACTCAAGGTTTTGGCCCGTGAGCGAGAGCGGCACTCGTTTGTCGTTGATGTTCGCGCTGCCGTCGCGCAGTTCCAAATGGTTGATTTGCAGGTCAAACAGCTCCTCGCGCCAGGGGCGGGTGCTTGTGCGGACCGGGGTCGGGAGGTTGCTGTGGCCGTCCTTGTCGATTCGCACGGTCACCTGCGGCCGTATTGCAATCAGTTCATCGAGCGTATACCTCTTTCCAAAGAAGGAAAGGACACGAATCCCCACATCCATCCGGTCGGCATGAAAGAGCGGCGGAGTTCCGGCGGCTTCGAGTCCGTGCAGTGTCAGATTGTCCATCTCCGCTTGCAGACGCCAGGTATGAAAACGGAACGAGCCCATTTCGACCCGCGCGCCTGTACTAAACTCGACTTGGCGAATGAATTCACCGCGGACCCACAGTTCCGCGAGGCCGGTTTCAAAGAAGAAAAACGCTACGATCGCCGCCAAGACGACAAGGAAAACCACACGTTTCGTCCATCGTGCCAAGCGCCCCGTCATGAGCTGCTGCCTTTCGACACGATGTCAATCTTCAGCCGCTCGCGCGTATCATCCAGCCATTTCGCGGCGCGGTCGTTGATGCCGCGCTGCACCAGAACTTCGCGGATGGTGTCCTCCACGTCTTCGAGCGGCGGAACAGATTCGCCCCGCGCCTTGAGTTGCGGTGCGAATTCTTTGTCGTAATACTCCTCCACTTGCTGTTCATTCACTTGCGCCGTTGGACGAAAGCGGTAGTCGAGGAAATGGGAGAGGTACAGTTGCTGTTTCAGAATCCGGCGGACGGCCGCTTCGGTTATCCCTGCTGCGGTGCGGCGCGCCTCAAACCGCTCGGGTGATCCGAACTGTTTTGTGAATTCGGCAAAGGCGTGGTCTACATCCGCTTGCGAAGGAGAGGGGAACTTTGCCGTATTCGCCTCGCCCCGAACGATCCATTGGTCAGTCAGCTCGCGGATCAACTCGGGCCGTGTTTTGGCCTGGCCGTCCACAAGCTGTTGGAAGGCGGCAAGCTCCCGCAGCTCGCTGTCGGTCAGGATGTCGTCTTCGATTCGCGCGGCAATGCCGTCGGACGTTTGCTCGCGGGCGCCCGCCGCTTCCTGCGGCGATCCCGGAAGCGAATTCGTCTGAGCCCAGACGTGCCCCGCGGCCGGTCCGAAAACCCCATACGCCAGAACGAAAATAAAAATTGCTCGACCCATCAGAATACCGGTCCAATGTTGAAAAAAAAGTTGAAATGCGGCACCCGGAATAGCTCGGACGTAGTGGAAGGCGGAATCGTCGCCTGGTATTGTGCCGGGTTGAGCTGGTATCCGAAATCGACTCGCACGGGTCCGACCGGCGTGGGATAGCGCACGCCGAAGCCCACGGTATGCGAGAAGTAATTCAGACTTGCAGTCGAACTCGGTTTCCACGCGAACGAAATGTGACTGACGTCGCTGTACACGTTTCCCCCGTCATAGAACAGCGTGCCGCCGAGCCGATTCCCAATGAATGGCAGCCTCATGGGAAAACGCAATTCCTGGTTGAAAATGAGAAGCGCAAGGCCGCCGATGGGGAATCCGGTGTCGGGGTCACGAGGGCCGGCTTGATTTAGACCGAAGCCGCGCAGGGAAGTTCCGCCTCCGGCGAAAAATCGCTCCGGCAGTGGAATGTCCAATTCATGCGTGTCGTCGAGCGGAAGTTCGACACCGAAACGCGTGGACCGCGCAAACACGAACGAACGGCCAAAGGGGTGATAGGAAGAATTTTGCACGAAGCCGCGAAAGAAGTCGGCGCTCGACCCCAGCGTTCGGGAGGCGATACTCGCATCGGCCGTATTGAAATTCCCGCGCTTGGGATCACCCGGATTGTCGCGACGGTCCCGTGCGTAAGTGATTCCAAAACCTGAAACCAGCGTGGGCTGGCTTAGAAGGGGAATTTCCTCGGGATCAATTCTCAATTGTGCGGCTTCCACGCGGCGATAGAAATAGCGGTAGAGCAGGGAACTGAAGGGCGACAGTTTTTCGACCAGCTGGACTGATCCCTCGTAGCGCGTCGATGTAAACGTGTTCACATCCTGCGTCTTGTCCGCAAATCCGGCCAGCTGGAGGCTCAAGTTTCGCTGGGAAAGAAAATTGTTCCACGTGTAGCTGAGCACCGCGCGGTATTCCAAAGTACTGGCGCGCACCTTAAAAGAAAGCGTCTGCGCCCGTCCGAACATATTCGACCGCGAAATTTCGAAGATGCCTCGTGGGCTGGCGCCGATTGTGGTTCCGGTGGGGTTTTCGCTCCCGCCGGCAATCCGCTGGACCTCGAATCCACCTCCATAGCCGATCGTGTAGCGCTTGCCTTCCTCGGTATCTACCACCATGGTCTTCAGAGGGTCGGTTCCGCTGGGATTTTGCGGAGCAATCTGAACTCGGTTGAAAACGCCCAGATTGTACAGTCGTCGCTGCGTCTCGACGACATCGCCTTCGCGTAGGGGGTCGCCCGCATGAATTTGCACTTCGCGGGCGATCACGCCGGGCCGCGTGAACTGGTAGCCGGTGAGCAGGACATTCAATACTTCGATCCTTCTACCCTCAGTGATGTGATAAACGAGAAGGACCCGGTTGGGAGCGTCGCCGGGCAGCACTTCCTCCTGAAAATGCGCCTCGGGGAATCCGTCGTTGTAATACATGGCGAGGAAATTATTGCGATCGCTGGCGACGCCCGCATCCGAAAACGGCTGTCCCGGAGTCGAGCCGGCGACGGCGAGGAGCGAATCGGTTTTCCGCACGTGATTGCCTTCGATCTTCAATTCCCCGACGAGAGTTTGCGGCCCTTCGACGATGTGAAAGGAAATGGAAAGGTTTCCCTTTTTCCCCTGATAATCGTCGTCCACCGACGATGTCACCTGGACGTCGCGAAAACCGTTCGAGAGATACACGCCGCGGATCGAGTCGGTGTCGCCGCGCACCAATTGCTGGCTGAAGCGGCCGCTCGACGCGAACGAAGCGGTCTGAATCTGCAGGCGCTTCGAGAGCAGTGCGTCGCCAAAATATTTGTTGCCATCGTAAGATATGTGAACCAGGCGAAAGCGGTCTCCGCGCGAGACCTGGTAGTTGATCACGCGCTCGCCGTTCGCTCCTCCCAGATGTGAGCTCACCTGCACATCCGCATCGAAGTAGCCTTCGCGCTGGAAGAAGTCGCGGAGGTTTCGCCGTCCTTCCTGAAGCAAATCTTCGTCAACGGCGCCTTCGGCATAGATGGGAAGCAGCTTGCGAAGGCGGCCGTTCCTAACTTTCGCCCCGCTCACCTCGATATGAACCCTCGGCCCAGCCGTCACTTCAAACGTCAAAGGTACGCGGTTGGCTTGCGGGTCGTAAATCCCGGGAGTGATTTTAGCGCTCGCGCCCAAGTACCCTTGGTTCACCAGGTATTTTTTCAGCCGTTGCTCACCGCGCGTGAGCCGGGCGGCCGTCAGTTCGTTTTCTTCTTTAATCTTGGAACGGTGCAGCAATTCGTCATCGGGATAAGGGGTTTGGTTCCGGAATGTAAAGACGCCGACGCGGGTTCGCAGGCCGGGATCGATACGCACCGTGACATCCATCTGCCGGGTGTCCTCGTGCGGCGTCAGAGTCCAGTCGACTTTCGCTTGAAACAGGCCGTCATCGTGAAGCGCGTCTTGCAGCCGGCCAATTGCTTCGTGGAGGAAGCTGTCGCGAAACGGCTCGCCCAACCCGAGCCGCAATGCAGCGAGAGCTGCGGGCTCGCTCGGAGGCTCCTTCAGCCCCTCGACGCGGATCACGTTGTTGTAGAAATTTCGCCGGATGATGAAGTCCACGTGAAGGCCATCCGTCTCGGGCGTGACGCTCACGCGGATGTCGGAGTAGTTGCCGGTGCGATAGAGCGCGCGCAAACTCTCGCGCTCTGCCGCAAAATCAAATGGCTTTCCGATCTCAAGTGGCGGGGCGGGTGCGGCTCCTGCGACGGCTGCACCGGATTCATCCAGAACGCGAATTTCCACAATGCTGCGGCCTTCGATTACCGATTCTTGTGCCCGGAGCTGCGCGGTCGCGAGAAGGGTCGAGACAAGCCCCGCCGAAATCCAGGCAATAACCCGGTTCGGAAAGCTGGCCTCCCGGTACGATGATTTCCACCCGATTCTCATTCGCTTGCAAAATAAGTAAGAAGGAAGGTTAGCACAGCCACGTTGCCTGCCCGACGCGAAAAGGCGATATCATGAAGGAAGTTCGAGGTTAGAAACGTCAAAATGAATCGCGTGCAACACGACAAATATTCCCGCCAGATTCTCTTTTCGGGAATCGGCGAGGAGGGACAGGAAAAGCTTATGGCAGCGAGCGCCGTGCTGGTGGGCTGCGGCGCTCTGGGCACAGTTGCTGCCAATCTACTGGTGCGGGCGGGAGTGGGACGCCTGCGCATTGTCGACCGCGATTTCGTCGAACCATCGAACCTGCAACGCCAGACCCTCTTCGAGGAGTCCGACGCTCGCGACGCCCTCCCCAAGGCTGTTGCTGCGGAACGACATCTGCGGGCGATCAATTCGGACAGCCGTGTCGAAGGCATCGTCGCGGATCTCACTCCCGCAAATACGCGCGAATTGCTCGAGGGATTTCCCCTCATCCTCGACGGGACTGACAATTTCGAGACGCGCCTGCTCCTGAACGATGCCGCGATCTCGCTGAATGTCCCCTGGATTTATGCCGCAGCGGTCGGGAGTTACGGCGTGACGATGACGGTTCTCCCGGGACAGACGCCATGCCTCGCCTGCCTGCTCGAAGGAGAAGAAAAATCCGCAGCCATCGGCGCGGAAGATACGTGCGACACCGCCGGTGTGCTCAACTCCGCGGTCGGCGTCATCGCTTCCATCGAAGCCGCCGAAGCAACGAAACTCCTTGCCGGGAGGGCGGAGATGCTGCACGGGCGCCTGATTTCGAGCGACGTCTGGAGCGGGCGATTTCAATCCATTCGCGTGGCGCGCAACCCAGAATGCCGTGCTTGTGGGCGCCATGAGTTCACCTATCTCAACGGCGAAGCGCAGCCGCACGTCACGATGTGTGGGCGCGATTCCGTGCAAATTCACGAGCGCAGCCGGCGCCTTGATTTCGGCGAACTCACTCGCCGCATTGCAGCCGCCTCCGCAGCCGAAGTCCGTCACAACGACTTTCTCTTGCGCTTCCGCGTTCCGCCGTACGAGATGACTGTCTTTGCCGACGGCCGCGCCATCATCAAAGGTACACAAGATCCCGCCGTTGCCCGCTCACTTTACGCGCGGTTCATTGGCATGTAGAAATTCGCCAGGACGACGAAAGAACTACCCTGCGAAGCGGCGGAGAGCGGACTGGCGCATGGCCGACCGGTCCATATTCTCGCGGCAATTCATCAGCGTAAGCAGCGTGCTCAGGATGCGCGCCTTGATCTCATCGGACATTGGGTAGCCGCTCGTGGCCACTCGGACGAGCGTCTCGCCGCGCGTGACAATCTTCCGCATGAATTCGACATATCGTTCGTTGTTGGCATTGCCCAGCGCAGTTTCGCGGCGCATCTCGGCGCATTCCTGCTCAATGAAGAGGGTGAAATGAAGGATGCACAACTTCTCCGCGGCGAGGCCCGCGGCCACGGAAATTTTGCATCCTTTTGCGCTGCATATTTCTGGCACAGACACACCTATCTTTGGCTTCTATTATTTTGTAACACCTCCAGTAGTAGAATCCCAGTTAACCTATCCGCAGTGATTCCAATTGGATAGCAGACATTCTCGCGGAAGGTAGATTCACTACTGTGATTGCGGGGGATGCTCGCCGGCGCGGAATTGAGTCCAGGGACCGGCGGGCATGTCGCGCAAGACGGACGCCTGCCACGAATACTCGCGATGCTCCGCCAGAAATTTCGCGGCGTTGAAATTCATTCCGCAGGGATGTCCGATTCGCGCGATCAGAGTCATCGATTCCGCCATGCTGCTGTTGGTCACTTTTCCTTGAACCGCGCCGCTCGGCCAGAAAGGACTCTTCGCGTCGCCCGGATCGCCTGGAGTTGAAGCGTCACCGTGGCCGCACAGCGTGCGGCGGTTCGCTCCTTCTTTCTTCGTGTACGAATCGTAGTGGTCGGCCAAAAATACTTGCGCGAGACCCGTGTCGATTTTTCCCCTGTTCGCTTCCATCAGCATGTCCCAGCGCGCGTGCCGCGCGTTGGCCGAAGCCGCCATGTTCGTCGGGTCGAACGTGGTCTCATCCTTCACTAAGGCGGGGTCGCTCGCAAAATTCGAACCCACGAAATAGCCGTCTTTGGTGCGCCACACTTTCGTGTGCTTGAGCCCGTTCTCAAATCGCGCGATTTCGCCGGTCTTGCGGTCGCCGAGGAGCCAATCGTTCGCATAGCCGCCGTTGTTTCCGTCGAGCATGATTTTCACGAACTCATCGATCGAGCTCGCATATTGCATGGCCTTGCGCGCACGCGCGAACTCCGGCTTGCCGTTGGGGTCCCATCCGTGAAAATCGGAAATCGTCGTCTCAGTGACCATCAGCCCGGCCGAATTGATTATGAAATCGTCGTCGCTGACGATGACTCCGGGGAAGCCGTCACCGATCATGCGGTAGCCCTGCTCGGGAACGATGTCGAACATGATGTTCCAGCGCGAGCCGTCGATGTAGCTCATCCAATTGTTGTGCGCCATCACGATCTGGTGATCTTTCGTGTAGCTGCCCGTGGCCACGAACGAGCTGCAATGCTCGGGGCTTATGTGATCCGGCATGTTGAGGGCTTTCGTCTGCTCGTTCAGCCACGGCACGTAGTAATCGGGCAGCTCCATGAATGCATTCATGGCGACAATGTCGTAGAGGTCGATCTTCACTTTCTGGATTTCCAATGCGTCCGCGATGCCCTGTAACTCCTCCTGGTATTCCCGATCGATTTTCGGCCAGAGCATTTCGCGGGCGGCGCGGCGGAAGAATTCCCAATCGCGTCCCGAGGAATGCATCATCTCCAGGCGCACAGCGCCAAAAGCATCCGAGATTTCCGGCGAGAGCAAATAGCCGTGTTGATAGCCGATGTCGTGTGGCGTTCCCTCAAGATGCACGTAAATCCACCCGCCGCGCTCGAAGCGGTAGGCCTTCTCGAGAGTCGCATCGTCCGAACCGCGTCCGGCCGCGATTCGCAGGCCAGCCGCCTCGGCCACCTGCTGCCCGCCGATCACGAGGAGCTGCGTCGCGGTCAGGGCGAGTCCCAGCACGATTAGCAGCACAAATGGAAGACGGTTCCGATGCGATGTCATCAATGGTTCCTCCACGCGAACATCATACCGCAGAGAACCGTACCGCCGCAGGCCGAAGGGGCGGAGCGACCCGCATCCGTGGCCCGCACAAGTGGCGAGATTTGAAACGCGTCAGTTTCAGAAACACGTGTTTTGTTGCGATTAGAAAAAGGTGATGTAACAGATACCAAAGGGCTTAGAGAGAATCTTGAATTGGGCACTGTTGCGGTTAGATTTTTCTTCGCCTCTGGGCCTTTCGCGAGTTTCCTCGGCAGACGGGTCGAGGCGTCATTGCGATTAGAAATTGAGCGAGGGGAGGCGCCGCTCCCGTCGGGGAATAAGATTTCGACCGTCTCTGGGTCGCAGAGAGCCAATTTGCCTGCCTTTTCTTCTTATTTTTGGGTTACCGTACGATATAACTTGACTAACTGAATACCACATCGCGGAACCGATTTCAAGTATGTGTTTGTGTAAAGAAAAATTCGACGCTGACAAGCAGTGTTTGCGTTCATGTCACCCCATGAGCAAAGGGAGGCAGGTCGCACGTGTCGCCTATTAGAGAGCAGCTTGGGGATCCCGAGGCGAGTCCATTCGTGCGCTACGACCATGGAACACCACTATATCCCCCCAACAATTTGTACGAGAGCGCCGAAGTCGTTCTAGAAAGGCTGCGAACTCAAGAGATCTCGTTGACTTTCGACCAACTGATTGAGAAGGGCAGCTATCGCGGCAATTACGGAGTTCTTCCGCACTCAACATGGTTTGCGGTCTTGGGCAGCTTCTTTCACTACAGAACGGGAGACAAGCCGGACGTTTCGGGCTGGATGGACCTTTGCATCGAGGCGCTCAAACTAATGGTGCGGAGGCCGCATCAAGCCGCCTGGTCTGACCTCAGGGAATTTCTCAGAGAGAATATTGACGACATTACGGGATGGACGACATCTTGGCGGCGGGAGCATTCGGAACGGTTGAAAATATTGGCCGATGAAGAAGGAAACTATTATCGACGAGACCCAGACGGAATACTGATACGCATTCTCGGAGACGGTGCGAGAACTTTGCAAGAGACCCGCATTGACTTTGCCACGGATCAAATTCTGCGTTCTTATGGATTCGCACATCAGTTCCTGGCGTTGTTCGCGCTTTTCGCGGTGACCGATGATTTCGCGGTCAATCGCTCGGCCTGTCCACCGGCAATGAAGGCACAGATTACGGGAATGGAACACGGTCGAATCGGCCATGGGTGGCATTTCGTATTCCAGGAGCGGACAAGAAGTTTCAGGTGGAGGCCAATTTCAAACCTCTGTGACGCTCTTTGGCTGGGCTCCGATTTGCTGGCGACGATGACCGACACTCTCCAGGTTGATTACTATAGAAAGAGGATGGAAACGAGGACGGCAGACGACATCTGGATGAGTAATTCCGCGAAGTACCAGATAGACTTCGTGGTCGACTCAGCTGTGCGAGTCGGAAATCAGGATGAGGTCTATTTGGAGTTTGAGGGGCTTACAGTTAGGTGGATAAACGGGACCACAGAAAGGAGCGCGATTGTCAGCATTCTCGTTCAGGATTCGGAGTCTTGTGATGAAGCAGAGGAAAAGCTAAATCGCCTGCTCACGACAATTGCCTGGGAACACAAACACCCAATCCGCAAGGTGTGGGGTATATCCGGAAATCGGAAGCCATTCCCCGTTGCCTACAGCCCTCGAATGGAAAGGGGAATACAGATCGATCCAGAATTTTTGTGGAATGATTCCAGGAAGCCTAAAGCTGACGCAGGATGGCTCGCTCTTGCGCTCTACAGGGAGGCTCTAAACTCAAAGAGTAACTTCTATGCTTTCTTGTCTTATTACAAGGTGATCGACGTGCTCTTCCCGAGGGCAGCGGATAAGAAGCATTGGATCAATACTGTCGGAGCAACACAGACCTGGGAAAAAGAAGAGGTGGACAAGATTCTGCAGTCGGCGACTGATTTGGAGGAGTATCTGCGAGAGGAGCGATTGAACGCGATTAAGCATGTATTCCGCCCCCCTTTTCTAAATCCAGACGATCCGAGGCATCAACGGTCGCTTGCCTCTGACCTGCGCGTGATCAAGGACTTGGCTCGGATGGCCATTGAGCAAGAGGCACTCCCGAAATCGGTGCTGCCAGCGCGAAGCGTAGAACGGAAGAGAGATTCCTCGTCAAGTCGATGAATCGGCCTCCTCACAATGACGGGCGGAGCGGACTGCAAGGGCAATAAGCCGGCGGGACGCCAGCGCTACAACGGCAACGGATAGGGCGAAGAGAAGCCTCAGGTCTGAAGACCCTTCATCCCTCAGGGCAAGCCTGAGCTAGATCCGGACGAGTCTTCCGGCTGCGGGTCCGCGTCAGGGCGATCCAGAAAAAACGTGGTGACCTCCTCAAACGGTTCCTTGCCGATGTTCACCGCGCGGTGGACGCGATCGCTCGGCTCAATCCAATCCACTTCGCCAACCGTCATCCTCCACTCGAGAGTTTCTCCGCCATCGCGGAACTCGATGGCCAGCAGGTCGCCGCTCAAGACTACGGTCACGCGGTGAAAGGGATCGCGATGCCAGGGCGACACCTCGCCCGGCGCCAGGCGTTGCCGCCGGACCAAGTAATTTCCGCGATGATGCAACACCTGCTGGTCTCCCGTCCGTTTCATAACTGATTTCTCCCGGCGCTCGTTGGCCGGTTATGTTATGCACCGGTCTGCTGCGGTGTCAACGTGCCCGCAAATTAGGGCAGTTGCACGGAGTGTGGGAGACGGGAATTCGCGCCAGCGGACAGCGCCCTATTTCGCTTTGTAATCAACAAACAAATCGGGAAACTGCTGCTTTAACGCACCAATCTTCGGCAGGTCACAAATCTGGATGTAGGGGTTGCCGGGGTTCTTCAGGCCATAGTCCTGGTGATAATCTTCGGCGCGATAGAAACCCTTCAGGGGGACGACTTCCGTCACAATCGGTTTCGGAAAAGCTTTCGCGGCGTCGAGCTGTGCGATGTACGCTGTGGCCACGCGCCTCTGATCATCGTTGGTATAAAAAATGGCGGAGCGATACGAAGTGCCGACGTCCGGTCCCTGTCGGTTGAGCTCTGTTGGATCGTGAACTACGGAGAAGAAGATGCGAAGCAGCTGGCCATACGTAATCCGGGACGGATCGTAGACCACCTCCACCGACTCGGCATGTCCGGTTGTTTCGGTGACTACTTGATCGTAAGTCGCGGTCGCTGCCGAACCCCCTGCATACCCCGCGGTGGTCTTGATGATGCCTTTCAGCCTTTCAAACACGGCCTGAGTGCCCCAGAAACAGCCACCGGCAAAAACGGCCGTCTCTTTTCCGGCCGCCACCGCAAGCGGCGTGTCAACCTTCGGCGGCGGGATTGGCTGTTGCGGCACGGTCTTTACGACATAAGCCAAGATTGCGAGCGAGAATCCAAGAATCAAAAGTAAACGTGCTGGCATGAGAAGGCTCCTCCCAACTTCAATACGCTTCTCATGTCAAGACGGATTGAAAGAAGCGATTGTAGCCCGATGTCTCGCCTCCAACCAGATGTCCGGTAATCCGACTTATCAGGACCTAAGCGGTCCCAGGAGACCACAAAATATTGGGCTCTCCCCGCCGGGTGCGTTTTGTGAATGTGCCAAGGCATCGTACCTCTTGCGTTGCGCTTGCGCGCGTGCCTGTGGCGCTGGTTGCGCATGCCACCTAGAATGAACAAAAGAGCTGCATCATTCCGCGGCTCACGAACTATGTTTTCGATTCGCAGTGTCTCGGGAGTTCTCCTGCTGTTCGCGGCCTTCTCTGGAGGCTGTAGGCAAGCGCCGCAGCGGAGTACCATACCGCAGGAACCCGCGCGCGCCGTGGCGGGCAGCGCTTCCGCGGCGATGCAAGCCTCCTTGCCGCAGCGTGAATCGCCAGCGCCAAATACTCAACAAGTGAGCCAGAAGGCGACCCATTCGTCTGGAAAGCCGGAATTTCAAGACGTCGAGGAACGTAGAGGACCGTTCACGTTCGGCGGCCAGACGTTCACCGTTGTGACACACAACATGCGCGTATCTGGCAAGCAAGGCGAGTTTGCGCTGGCGCTCGCGTCATTGGATATTGCTGACGCCGCCGGAGCGGTCTTGCATCACGAAGAGTTTCCCCATCCGGTCGAAAACGGCGAGTTCACGGAGACCTGCTCGGTGAGTGTCAATCCGATTACCGGAAGCAACGGGGCAGGTCTGCTCCTTGACACCGGATGCCTGCCGTCCGCACCGGTGAGCGGTGGCCCGTGGCAGATTTTCGGCATTGTGAACGGAAAGCTTTCTCCCATCGGAAAGCCCCTTTCCGCGGAAGGCGAAATGGGCGATTTCGTTCCCGGCAAGGTCAATCATATGGGCAACGTCACCCAGATTCTGCCCGACGAACTGAGGATCCGCCTGTTCACCGGCTACTTTTTTGTCTCCGTGCCGGTCCGGGTGAACTGGATGGAAGGCAAGCTGGCGTTGGCGCAGCACTGTCTCTATCAAACCGGCCACGGGATGGCCGAGGGCGGCTGTGAGATGCCCATCGAAGGAGTTGAGCGACATCCAGGCGAACAGGATCTGACTTTCGTGCGGATGTTTACTGAATCCAACGAGCAAATCGGCCCGCCGGCCCACGTTGTGGTCAAGAAAGATTCCCGAGTCGAAATCCTCGCCGGAAAGATCCTGGTGACGTGGGAAGAAGGGAAAGATGGAATCGGGCTCGGAGTAGCCGACGACATCTGGGTAAAAGTCCGCATCGACGGCAAAGAAGGTTGGATTCACAGCGACGAAGACTTGCAAGCCATCGGCCTCTATCGAGCAGGCTAGGTGCTCCATGTGCCCCCTGTCATTTGCTGAACACAAGCCTGAATCGAGAATGACGCCGACCATTGAGGGTGGATGACGGAACTCGGAATAATCCAATTGGACAATTAACGCGGTTATCGGAAACTGACCCATTACCCGGAATGGCATCTCGTTGACATGCTCCCGGGCGACCGTATAATTGCGGCGGGCAAGTGCCAGGTTTGCGCTCTTGCGCATGGCGCATCACGAGAAGGATCTTCAGCCCGAATGAACTCGCCATCCGAGCGCTTTTTCCCCCCGATAACGCCTGCCAATCTAAAGACTCAGCTTCCTGCTTTGCGCGAAAAGCTTGAGAAATTCGGGACCCTCATCGTAAAACCGGGCCCGAATGGCGTTTACGCGGCAAGCGCGAGCCAGGGTTCCGATTCTTCATCCGGTTACCAGAACGCGTGGCTCCGAGATAACGTCCTGGTTGCGTTCTCCCGCTGGGAGTGTGGAGAGCGTGAGTCCGCATTAAAGACTCTTCGCGGCCTGACGAAATTTCTTCAGACTCAGGCTTCCAAGATGGAAGCGATCATCGCGAGACCTGCGAACAAGGAAAAGATTCAGCGGCGACCCCACGTGCGCTTTGACGCTCGGACGCTCCGTGAGATTGGGCAGACCTGGCCCCATGCGCAAAACGATGCCCTCGCCTATGTCGTCTGGTTTCGGTTTCTATTGGCGGACGAGGCCCGGGGTGATGCCGAATTCGATCTGACGAAAGATGAGCGTGATCTGTTCGGCCTCTTCCCACGCTACTTCAAGGCCATCGAATTCTGGAAAGACCGGGACAGCGGCGCTTGGGAGGAGACTCGGAAGCTGAACTCCTCAAGTGTAGGCGCCGTGGTGGCCTCTCTGGCCGAAATCGAGCGGTATCTTCATCATGGGAAACAGACACGGGGCTTTGATCTACGCGCGCTCGGAAAGCTTATCGAGCTTGGCCAGCGTACCTTGAAGAAACAACTTCCGTTTGAATCACCGCCGATTCGAAGGACAGACTCTGCAGTGCTGTCCCTCATTTATCCCTTCAGGCTTATCAAGGAAAAAGAAGCCGCGCGGATGATTGTTTCGTTGATTCAGGCGAGGCTGGAGGGGGCTTTCGGGATCCGCCGCTACATCGGGGATTCCTACTATTGTCAGGACTACGACCAATGGTTTCCTCCCGAGGTGCGGAGCGCGGACTTTAGCGCGGGCGTTGACGTCCGCGATGAGTACCTCCAGCCGGGGTGCGAAGCGCAGTGGTGTATTTTTGATTCTTTGCTGTCTGTCATCTACTCGTACGACTGTTTGCAAAATTCCGCGCAAGCATTCGAGCGCCAGTTGTACCACTTCAATCGGGCCATCGCACAGATCACACCAGAAGGCCAATGTCCGGAGCTGTACTACTTGAAACGGGGGCAGTATGTTCCGAACGAAAATACTCCCCTGGCATGGACCCAGGCTAATCTTGCGATTGCTCTTCATCGTCTCGAGCGAGTCCCGCGGTGAGCCCCTTTCGAAGACGCGAAGTGAGGATTTGTGCGCAGCGTAAAACGGGAACGGCCCTCCAGCGGCGGGTCTTCGACATGGATTCGGCCCCGCTCACCACAGGCGCCGTACCCTGCCGGAAGTGCGGGATTACCTGCTTTGACAGGCACGGGCACGACCGTATAATCGTGGCCTCGGATAAGAGACCCGCAGGGAATCGCGACCGGCTCGAAAAATCGGGGGTTGACGAACATTGATGTGGCTCCATAGCGCCGCGCTTTGGCTCGGGCCAGGAAATCCCTTTTCGGATTACTGGCGCAGGAACATGGACCCGTCTGCGAACCCGTTTCGCGGGATCTATCAGCTCAATTCCTTCGACCTGGCCGTCATGATGCCTTACTTCATCGTGCTCGTGATTCTTGCGGCCTACGGGCTGCATCGCTACGTTCTCGTTTACAACTTTTACAAGAACCGCAAGCGCGTTCCCGGCCCGGCGCCGGAAGTGGCGGCGTGGCCCAAAGTCACGGTTCAGCTTCCCATCTATAACGAACGCTACGTGATCGAGAGGCTGGTGGATGCCGTCGCGCAATTCGATTACCCGCGCGAGCTGCTCGAAATCCAGGTGCTGGACGACTCGACGGACGAGACCCAGGAAGTGGCGCGCAACTGCGTGGAACGCTATCAAGCGCTGGGCGTGAATATCGCCTACATTCATCGCGACAACCGCGAAGGGTTCAAGGCCGGCGCTTTGCAGGAAGGACTCCGGTCCGCGACAGGCGAATTCATCGCCATATTCGATGCGGATTTTATTCCCCCTGCGGATTTCTTGCGCCGCACGGCGCCGTATTTTGCGGACGCGAAGCTCGCGATGGTGCAAACGCGCTGGAGTTACATCAACCGCAATTATTCCGCGTTGACAGAAGTGGAAGCGATCCTTCTCGACGGCCACTTCGTGATCGAGCATTGCTCGCGCTTTCGCAGCGGACTGTTTTTCAATTTCAACGGCACAGCCGGAATCTGGCGACGCTCGGCCATCGAGGACGCCGGAGGCTGGCAGCACGACACGCTCACCGAAGACACCGATCTTTCCTACCGCGCGCAGCTTCGCGGCTGGCAATTCCTATACCTTCCGGATATCGAATGTCCCTCCGAATTGCCGGTGGAAATGAACGCCTTCAAGTCGCAGCAGGCGCGCTGGGCCAAGGGGCTGATGCAGACGGCGAAGAAAATCCTTCCGCGCGTGATGCGCGCCGATCTTCCGGGGGCCGTTAAGGCCGAAGCGTTCTTCCATCTGACGGCGAACATCAGCTATCCGCTCATGGTCCTTCTCTCGATTATTTTGCTTCCGGCAATGATCGTACGCTTCTATCAGGGATGGCTTCAGGTGCTCGTAATTGACCTGCCCCTGTTTCTTGCATCCACGTGCTCGATTTCGGCTTTTTATCTCGCGGCGGAGCGCTCCCTCTATCCCAAGACGTGGACGCGCACGTTTCTGTACCTCCCATTCGTGATGGCGGTTGGCATCGGACTTTCCGTGCGCAACGCGCTGGCCGTGCTCGAAGCGATTTTCGGAGTGAAATCGGAATTCGTGCGCACACCGAAATACCGCGTGGGCGCGGGCGCCGAAGAGCATGGCTCTTGGGCGAAGAAAACCTACCGCAAGAACGCCGGATGGATGCCCTTCGCGGAAGTCATGCTGGGACTTTATTTCGCCGCCGCCGTTGTGTACGCCATTCAGAACGAGAATTACGCCACCACTCCGTTTCTAGCTCTTTTCGTTTGGGGTTACCTCTACACGGGCCTGATGTCGCTCACGCAGACATATCTCGAGCGGCTGCGCTTCGGCGTCGAGGCGCCGGAAACCAGAACGGCTGCGACCGGAGTGCCAGGCTTTTAGGCCGCTCACATCCCCTTGCGCACAGCGTCTAAGGAGCAATCATGAAATCACGCACTCTTGCGATTCGCGCGAGCTTCTTGCTTCTCGTCCTCGCGCTCGGCACGTACCTTGCTCAGGCTCGTTTCCCGCAACCGGCAGCGGAATATCAGGCGCGTCGCGCCAAACTGCGCTCGGAAGTGGATGGCCCTGTTGTCATTTTTGGCTACACGAGCCGCAACGACGCCGGCGAGGTCGCCGTCTTTTTCCAGGAAGAGAATTTTTATTACCTCACGGGCTATAACGAGCCTGACGCCGCTCTGCTCCTGATCCCCGACTCGACCAGCGGCAAATCCTCCGGCCCCACGGAGATCCTCTACCTCCCGCCCCGCGATCCGCGCAGCGCGATATGGGGAGGCCAGAAGCTGGGCCCGGACGATCCCGGCGCCGCCGAGAAGACCGGCTTCGCCGCCGTCAAGCCGTTCGCCGATCTGCGCCCCGATCTCGTAAATCTCGCGAAAACGAATCCTAACTTTTACACGTTGCTGCCCAAAGGACCTGAAAACGGCTACCCGCACCTCGCCACCTGGAGCGCCTGGGTGAAAGACGCGCTGCCACAGTCGAACATCCAGGACGTGACTCAGTCGCTTATTGCGCTGCGCATGGTGAAATCAGACGGCGAGATTGCTCTGCTGCAAAAGGCCGTCGACGCTTCGGTCGACGCGCAGCTCGACGCGATGAAGCGCATGCGGCCTGGCCTCTTCGAGTATCAGGTGGCCGCGCGCATGGAAGAGATCCACAAATTCGAAGGGTGCTCGCGGGAAGCCTATGCACCCATCGTCGGCGCCGGATTTTTTTCCACCGTTCTGCACTATGATGCGCTGGACAACGAAATCAAAGATGGCGATGTCGTTGTAATCGATGTTGCGGGCGAATACGGCGGCTACGACGCGGACATCACGCGCACGCTCCCGGCGAACGGAAAATTCACGCCGCGCCAGCGTGAAATTTACGAAATTGTGCTCGGCGCGCAGAATGCGGCCATTGCCGCCGTCAAGCCTGGGGCATGGATGTACGGCGCTTCCGGCAGCCTGCAACAGGTCGCGTACGACTACATCAATACGCACGGGAAAGACAAAGACGGCAAGCCCCTCGGCAAATACTTCGTGCACGGCCTCGGCCACGGCTTGGGCCTCAACGTTCACGATCCCACCGATTTCCACCAGCCACTCAAGGCCGGAATGGCCATTACCATCGAGCCAGGGATCTACATTCGCGAAGAAAATCTTGGCGTGCGAATCGAGGACGACATCCTTGTCACCGCAGACGGCCACAAACAGATGACCGAGCGGCTCCCCCGCAATGTCGATGAAGTTGAGAAAATAATGGCCGAAGGCCGCGCAAATCCTCAGCAGTAGTTCCGCAGCACAGTTCCGGCGGGCGATGCTGCTTTCATCGGCCCGTTTGACCGCATGCGCTGCGCGCCGCTATAATCGAGGCTTCCGTGTGGCACGAAATTCGTGCCGAGCAGGGCGCCAGCGGCTGCACCGCCCGCCCCATTGAAACGCCCCACTGCGGGGAATTTCCAAGAAGAATTCAGGAGCACCTGATGAGCGCCTTGAAGGCTACCTTGCTGCGCGTGGGGATGATCATTCAGCACGAAGGCGACCTGTGCCACGTCTACAGCGTGGACCATCGCACCCCCGGCAACAAGCGCGCCGCCATGCAGACCAAAATGCGCAACCTGCGCACCGGGTCGATGATCGACTACCGTTTCCGCGCCGAGGAATTTGTCGAAAAAGTCGTCGTGGACGAAATCGAATTCGAGTACCTCTATAGCGACGGCGACGGTCACCACTTCATGAACACGCAGAACTACGAGCAGCTTCAACTGCAGAACGACATCGTAGGCGATGCGAAGGACTACCTCGTTGCCAACACGACCGTAAAGATCGAGTATTACGACGACAAGCCCATCGGCGTCATGGTGCCCGACACGGTGGACCTGACTGTAGTGGATACCGAGCCCAGCATTCAAAAGGCGACCGCGAGCTCCGTGATGAAGCCGGCGAAACTCGAAACGGGGCTGGTGATCAACGTTCCGCCCTTCGTGGGCACCGGTGACAAAGTGAAAGTGGATACATCGGAAGGCCGCTACATCCAGCGCGTACAGTGAGAGCGGGAATAACCGCGAAAAGCTCTCCCCTCACATCGGTGTGACGCCTCAGCGGAATAGAGATCCTTCGTGGCGCTGCTCCTCAGGATGACAATCCTTGTCGGATTGTCACTTCAATCCTTCCACCACATACAAATCTGACAAGGTCCGCCCGTAGGAATACACATAAGACTTTTCATCCGGCGTGATTGCGATGCCGCCAATCGCATCGACCCCGGCGGCGTCCGCGGGAACAATCTGTTTCCACGGCGTGCGATTCCCGGTCGCAAGGTCAACTCGTGTAATCACGCACGGCAGTCCCGCGAAATTGTGAACGAAGATCGATTTGCCGTCCGCCGTGAAGCCATCGAGACCTTCCCCGGGTTGAATGCCGGGAACGGGGCGCGACTCGCCTCCGTCCAGAGGAAAAAACCAGCGCTTTCCATCGGGCCCGACGCCCATCACGAATTTTCCGTCCGGCGAGACTTGGACGTTCGGGATCCCTCCCCCTTCCGGGCTGATCGCCCTCGGTTTTCCGCCTTCCAGATCTTGAATGTACAGCCGAACGCCTTTCCCAGGTTCGCTTCCCGTGAAGATCACTTGTTTCCCGTCTGGAGACCAGCCAGCGGCAATGTGGTCGATGGAGTCGTTCGAAATGGCGCGAGGTTCCCCCGCTTTGGTAGGAAGAAGAAACATTTGCAGCGGCGGAGTGTGCGTCAGCGCTAGCACCCATTTGCCATCTGGTGAAAGCGCTTGCGGGTTTCCGTCTCCTAGGCGGATGGCGGGAGAGCCATCTGTTCCTCGAATGTAGATTCCGTACGTTGCGCCACCGGCTTCTCCGACCTCGGCGAAAAGCAGCGTCTTGCCGTCCGGAGTGAGCCCAGAGGCCAGAGAATAGTCAAACCAGGACAACTCCCGCGGTTGCGAAGCGCCTGCTATAAAAGCTTTTATTTCCTGGCGATTCGCGTCTCGCCTTAGCAGCAGGCGGCCATCGCGAGCGACGTCGAGTAACGTAAGAGTGCCAGGTACGCGCGCCAGCAAGCGTTCGTGAGCGGACAAATCAACTGCGTAGAGAGCCCGTCCGAGTCCCTCGTGGGTCGCGGTGAACCAGATTTCCTCGCCGTTCGGAGACCAGGCCAGACCGTCAGTGCTGATCCATTCACTTGAAAGCGTCTTGTGAGTTCCGGTCAGGTTGACAACCGCGACCGTTCCTCCATCGTCACCCACGACGGGATGATCGAGGAATGCGATGCGGTCGCCCTTTGGAGAAATTCGTGGATCGCCAATCCAACCGGCCGTCTTGTAAAGTACCTTACCAATCGGAAATTCCAGCTGGCTGAATCCACCCTGGCCTCGAGCGATTGCGAGTGTGGATCCATCGCTCGCCCAATCCGCCCAATTCACGCGGTCGAGCACTTCGCGCGGGGCCCCGCCCGCAATGGGCATTCGCGCCAGCGTGCCAAATTGCTGGAACAGCCCTGTGCGGCTTTGGAGTAAGACGGCCATTTCGCCGGTCGACGAAATACCCGAGAGCTGGGTTCCGGGATGACCCAGGGACGCCGATTCGGGGCTGCCTGACCGAGTGGAGTAGATTTCAACGGGACTTCCGTCCCACGCCGCGCTGAAATAGAGCGTCTGGCCATCCGGCCCGAAGCGCCCGCCATAAACAGTGCCTCGGCGGAAAGACACTTGATGGTAGACCGGCTGCGAAACCGCCTTCTGACGCCTGCCAACAAAAATTCCAGCCGCTAGTCCTGCCGCCAGCGCGAGCCCCGTGGCGATTGCGACCGCCGTCCAACTCCGTTTTGCGGGTGCGGCTGGCGCCCGCGATGCTGCCGATCCGGTTTCCGAGAAGCCGGATCGAATTCCCGACCGGCTTGATTCCGTCTCACGTTTCAACCGTTTCAAATCCGCGCGAAGTTCCGCGGCCGTTTGGCAGCGCATCTCGCGGTCTTTTTCGAGCGCTTTCGCCAAAATGATTTCAAATTCCCCGGGCAGTTCTGGATTCACGCGTGTCGGCGGCGCGGGCGAACGGTTCAGGATCGCTTCCGTGATCACACCCGCTGTGTTTCCCGCGAATGCCTGCCGGCTTGTTGCCATCTCGTACAGCACAGTGCCGAAGCTAAAGAGGTCCGAGCGCGCGTCCAGTTCTTCGCCGCGCACTTGCTCCGGCGACATATACGCTACCGTTCCTACGGCTGTTCCCGGGCTCGTGAGCAGCGCTTCCGCTGCCACCGTCGGCATAGCCGAAACTCCGGCGCCGACACCAACGCGATCTGGCGCGAGTTTCGCGAGACCGAAATCGAGGACCTTGGCCTGGCTCCGGCGCGTCACAAAAATATTCGCGGGCTTGATGTCGCGATGAATGATTCCCTTGGAATGTGCCGCGTCGAGGGCATCGGCAATTTGAATGCCCAAATCAAGGACCTGCTCGAAAGGCAACGGTTTCTCCGTGATGCGGTGTTTGAGCGTCTGCCCCTCGAGCAGTTCCATGGCAATAAAAGGAACCGGCTCGCTTCCGTCACTGGCGACATCGATCTCATAAATCGTGCAGATGTTGGGGTGATTCAGCGCCGAAGCGGCTCGCGCTTCCCGCTGGAAGCGTTCGAGCGCCGCGCGGTCGTTCGAAAATCCTTCGGGGAGAAATTTAAGCGCGACCTGACGACCGAGCTTGGTGTCCTCGGCCTTGTACACCACGCCCATACCACCACCGCCAAGCTTTTCCAGGATGAGATAGTGGGAGACAGTTTTACCGATCATGGGGTTGGAGGCGGATAACGCAAGCGCGGCATGTTAGGCTGCGCCCACATTCAAGTCAAGGCGCGTTCGCGTATGGCTACAGAGCGGGGAAAAGTGATACACCCTGAGTACTAGCCCGGAAGATGTCCGGTAATCCGACTTATCAGAGGTTGGGATTAAATCGCGGGCAATCTCCAAACAAATTGTCTTGGAGAATGGAGGGGTATAGGCTGTATGTGATGCGTTTTCGATCTCAGACATTCAGAGCAGCGGTGGCCACCGGAACCTCTCTCTGGATTGCTGTCTTGGCGTGCCTCATCGGTTGCACCCTTCCGAGTTTCGCGAGCTTTGGTTTAGTCAGCGCGTCTTCGATCCACGAGAATTCAGCGGAACAAAATCAGCCGGATCTGATGGCAAGAATGGAAAATTGCCCTCATCGTTCCGGTAGCAATGCTCCACAGAAACAAAACGACGACAAACCAGTCCGGGGCGGTCGGATGTCGTGTTGTCCTGTGGAAGTAACCGTCGCTTGGAAACCGGACACGGTAATTCTGCACCTCGCTGCCGCTCGCGATTTCGTTCTGGAATCCGATCATGGTTCGATGACGGTTCGATTTTTTCATTCAGCGGAATTTGCTCCGCTCTTCGGGCGCAGCGGCAGAGACACACTCCTCGAAACACAGCTGCTACGAATCTAGAAATCTTTCCACGACTTTTCCCTCGAAATTCGCTGATGGCATTGCTATCAGCCGACAGAAACCACCACAAATGATTTTTCAAAGGAGAAGAATCCATGAAGAAGATGCGTGCAACTGTGTTGATGGCGGTAATCGCGCTCGGCTTTGCGGGAGCGGTGAAAGCAGCGAATGCGTCATGCTGCGATTCAGCCGATTGCTGTGCCTCCTGCAACGGGTGCTAACAACAAGGCCGGGTAGATGAATGGGGAGGGCGCGAGCTGTTCGGTTCGCGCCCTCTTTTTGATCAGCGTTTTCAACCCCTGATTAGCGCGCTTACGGGACAAATAGATTTCACGCCTGCCGTAGCAGGTCTTCCCGCCAGCTCTCGCCGTAACATTCTGGGTCACGTCGAATATCGACGTGACCCATGTTGTCCCGCACAATCTCCAACCTTGCGCCTTCGCGCAGCATACGGCTGGAACGCGGAAGCTCCGAAAATACCCTCTATCGCGCGAATCGGCCGGGTCCGAATCTCTGCAAAGAGTGGTTGCAAGCATTCGCGGGCAAAATGGAATGCGGGTGTGTACGTGCGAAATCTGCCATGGAGGCGCCTATGCGTCCGTCTGTAGGGGTCAAAAGATAGGCGTGGATGTCGCCCGCATGCGGCCCGCTCAGCACCGTTCCCATACCCGAGATTTGTCCGCGCTCATTGATATTGCTAGCCGAGATTATGAAGAGGTTGGAATCCGCGGGAATTAGCGTGTTAAGGTCGGTCATCACACCATCCTGCCAGATGAACCCGTGGGACCAGTTGAAATTGGAGTCAAAGTTGTTTCCCACCACTTGGCCCCGGTTGTTGATGCCGGTGGCAAAGGCGGCAAAATCTCCCGGCAGGACGCCGATGTTTGTGACTGCGCCGTCCGCGCCGTTCTGCCAAACCGCGGCATAGAAGGTTGTGCCGTCAGCAGTGCCGACTTGCCCGGCGATTTGGCCGCGGTTGCTAATGGCGTAGCCGAAATTGGAACCTGTACCTCCGAGATCCTGAAGCACAAAGGCAGTGTGGTCTTTCCACATTACGGCGTGCGTCGCTGTGGTGCAGTTTCCCGAGTAGCCTACCGCTTGGCCTAGATCGTTAATCCCGAATGCGACACCGTCTGGATCGTTACCCACCAGAGGAAGAGCTTCAGCTTTGCCGTTTTCCCACAACGCCGACAAGTCAATCCGATTGTTGGTTGTGCCGGCTGGACATGTTGAGTCCACGGCACCGTCTTCGGCATATCCGACGACTTCTCCGCGGTTATTGATGGCGCTGGCCTGCCCATTGTTTCCGCCCAGTGTCGGAAGAGCGCTCATGTGGCCGTCTCGCCAAAGAAATGGAACGCACGTAAGGTGTGTGCCGAAGCCGCAAATGTCTTCGCCGTTCGGATCTGGTTCAGCTGTTTCGGACTGACCAACGGCTTCCCCGAGGTCGTTGATCCCGCCCCAGTTAATCCAACTGTTGCCGTCGGGTTTTCCAAGCGTGCCCAGGTCGATGTTGAATCCGTAGATACTTATCACCGCGCGGCCCTTTGCAACTGTCGTAAACAGACTATTCTCGGGAGGGTTCACGAACCCATCCATGTTCTCCGTCCAGCCCTGATTATTGAGGCCCATGGCCATGCTGAAGTTGTCTGTGCTTTTGTTAATGCCCAAATCGGTAATTTTGTAGCTCGTTTGAGCGGCCGCATCACTGAAGCAACCCAGAACAATCATCGCAACCCACGGCATCCAGAAATTCCGCAACCGTCTTAGTGCGCTCATATCTTCTCCTTTTCGTCCGAGCAAAGTCTCCGTGCCGAGAAGGCTGGCGATTTGCGTCAGTTACCGCCCGGCGCTCTGACAGTTAGTGTGCAATTGAGAGCAGAATTCGCTCACGACTTCACAAATTCCTGCTGACTGAGCACTGAGGAAGCATGTAGTGTTCCACGTTCACAACGATTACGTGAGACAACAGCCCAACACCTCAGAGCTCGGAAGACGAGTGGCGGACTAACAACCTCGTAAGACGATCCCAAAACAACTAGAGAGACTGTTTCTCCAACTTTTCATACACACACTGGCGAGAGGTTACAAAATTCGAGAACACCGAGCAGCCAAAAGTCAGGCAGGTCGTTTCGATTGACTCTCAAATAATTAACATACATACTTGTTGGTATGTTAGGTGGTCACAAGAGGAAGCGAAGGTTCCGTGATCCAGAGCGCACACGGGAACGCTTGCTGCAAGCGGCTTTTCGGGAAGTCCACAGATCAGGATTCCAGAGTGCGGGCATCGATACAATTCTCGCCGCCACCAACGTCACCAAGGGAGCGCTCTATTACCACTTCGACAGCAAGGAAGCCCTAGGATATGCCATCGTCGAAGAGATCGTCGCAAAACTTGTCCGCGACGGGTGGTTGCGTCCTCTGCTTGGCGACGGGCAACCCATCGACATTTTGATCGGCATTGTCCGGCGGATACCGGTTCGGCCCGAAGACATTCGAGCCGGTTGTCCGCTGCTCAATTTGGCACAGGAGATGTCTCCACTGGACGAGCAATTCCGCAAACGACTGGAGAGGATATTCCTTGCCTGGCAGGAAGGAGTTGCTACGCTTTTGCGGAAAGGGCAGTCCCAAGGAACAGTTCGCGGCAACCTGAATCCAGACGAGGCTGCCAGCTTTCTGATCGCGATGGTCGAGGGCTACGTCTCGTTAGCAAAGAATGCTCAAGATGCGAAGGTGTGGGAAGTGGGAATCAGAAATATCGTGGGGTGGCTGAGGTCTCTTCGGGCGCCTCGTCAATCTCGGAGAGGCGGACGACATGCCACGAATCGCATTTAAAGCAAAGGGTAGCATCCTACTCTTGGATTTAGCCGACATCTTGGCGGTGCAAGCCGAAGGTAATTACGTTTCGTTGCGACCCCGGACTAATCCCTATTTGGTGCACGAGTCCCTCTCGTCCATGGCTGAGAAGCTCAAACCCTACGGTTTTATTCGCATCCACCGCTCGGTCGTCGTGAATATTTCGGCCGTGGAGGAGATCCAACCTTTACCGACGGGGGAGTACAGGCTGCGTGTAAAAGGTGGGAAGGAATACTTTGTAACGCGTACATACAAACACAACCTCAGAGATCTGGCTCAACTGTGGGTCGGCTCAGAGCGGCTTTGCGGCTAACAGGCAGCAAGGTCCAAAACGATTCGCACGGTGAAGGAAACCCGATGCTGCGTCTGCTTATGTTGGCTTTTGTCTTTGCGTATGTGACTTTGCCGGCGGCCTCGGCTCAAGCGACGGACGCTGGCTATTCCGATGAGTTGTCGCCGTCGCTGGCGGGCGGTGCCAAGGCGATGCACGCGATGATTCGCCGAGATCTAGCGGAAACGGCAGAGAACATGCCTGCGGATGAATACGCCTTTCGACCGACGCCGCAGGTCCGGACCTTCGGTCAGATTATCGGTCACGTGGTCGATGCGAACTTCTTCTTCTGTTCGCAAGCTGCGGGCGAAAAGTCGCCAGCAACCGCTGACTACGAGCAAATCACTGACAAGGCTGCACTCGTTAAGGCGTTGAACGATTCGCTCGTCTATTGCGACCGGGTGTACGCAGCGACCACCGACGCTAACTTCATTCAGCCGGTGCAGATTGCGCATGTTGTTGGCACGGGGTCGACCAATACCGTCCGGGGCGCAGTGCTGATGTACAACATCGCCCACAATAACGAGCACTACGGCAACCTCGCCGTTTACATGCGTCTGAAGGGTCTTGTTCCGCCGTCAACAGCTCGGGTCCAGCAGCGAAAGAATTAGTAACGCCTGGTAAGTCGTCCGGGTTCAACCGGTCGGTGCAACACCATCCAGTGCATTGATTCGACAATGACTCCGGCGAGAGAACCATCTGTTTGGATGTACTCGGTCAAGACCTAGCCAGGGAAGCGTTCCGGTGTGTCTGGTCCTAGCGAGCGATTTTAGCTTTTGTTTTCAATGCGAGGCGGGTTCGAGCTTAGTGTTGCGTCGACTCGTTGAGACCACCCGCGTAATCGGAAACTGACCGACTGCGGAAGTCGGAGCTGGAAGACCGCGTTTGCTTAGATGTACGCGCCAGCCTAGCTGCGGCAGATTCCCTGCCGCGCCGCAACAAACCCCGCCGCAAGTACACGCAGTCTGCAGTGGAACGGAGTCAAGTTTGTTCGCATTTTTGCAGAACCAGAAATGTAATGGCCGAGTCCTAAGTCCTGGTAAGTCGGATTACCGGACATCTTCCGGGCTCGTACTCAGGGTGTATCACTTTTCCCCGCTCTGTAACCTATCCCGTCAAGGCGCGCTCACGATTTCCTCAATCGCAGCGACTCCTGAAGCCAAACTTGCACCGGCAATCTCTTGCGCGTATTGACTTGGCGATGAGCACAACCTAGAGTGGCGCATCCTTTTCTCGCTTCCGTGGTCTAAATCGAGGGGCGCCGCGACAGTGACCCAGCAAAGCAATGCGATCGAGCGCTACTTCAAGCTTGCGGAAAATCAGACAACTGTTCGCCGGGAGCTGCTCGGCGGCCTGACCACGTTCTTGACGATGGCTTACATCGTCGTCGTGAATCCGCAAATCCTCGCGCAGGCGGGAATGCCCCCCGAAGGCGTCCTCTTCGCGACCTGCATCTCTGCCGCCGCAGCAACGCTCGTGATGGGGCTCTATGCGAACTATCCGATTGCGCTCGCACCGGGAATGTCGCTCAACGCGTATTTCACGTATTCCGTTTCCCTTGGCATGCACATTCCGTGGCAGACGGCACTCGGCGTGGTTTTCATCTCGGGCGTGCTCTTCGTCCTCCTTACGGTCACGCGCGTTCGCGAACAGATCGTCGACGGGATTCCCGATTGCCTGAAACACTCGACGGCCGCGGGAATCGGCATGTTTATCGCGTTCGTCGGGATGCGCAATGCGAAGCTCGTGGTGGCGAATCCCGCGACCTTCGTCGGCATCGGGAATTTTTCCGACCACGAAGTGCAAGCGGCCTGCTTCGGACTGGCTCTGACGGTCGTGCTAATGACGCGCAAGATCAATGGCGCGATCCTGCTCGGCATTTTGGCCACGACGCTTCTCGGAATTCTTCGCGGCATGGCGCATTGGCCTTCTTCGATCGTCGCGATGCCGCATCCTTCGGGTACGCTTCTGCAACTCGATCTGCGCGGCGCGGTTCACCTCGGCCTGCTGGAGATTACCTTCGTGTTTCTCTTCGTGGATTTGTTCGACAACGTGGGAACGCTGGTGGGTGTTTGCGAGCAGGCCGGCTTCGTGAAAAACGGCAAAATACCGCGCGTCGGGCGCGCCCTGCTGGCGGACGCGGTGGGCACACTGTTCGGCTCGTTGACCGGCACGTCAACGATCACGAGCTATATCGAGAGCGCCTCGGGTGTGGCCGTTGGCGCGCGCACGGGGCTTGCCAATGTGGTGGTGGCCGGGCTTTTTTTGGTCGCCTTGTTCTTCTCGCCGATCGCGGCCGCCATTCCGGGATATGCCACGGCTCCAGCGCTGATTCTAGTGGGCGCGCTGATGACGCAATCGATCGCGGGCGTCCAATGGTCTGAATTCAGCGAGGCCTTTCCTGCGTTTGTGACGCTGCTCGCCACGCCGGTTACGTTCAGCATCGCCACGGGCCTGAGCCTCGGCGTGATTTCCTACACTCTCGTGAAAGTGGCAGCGGGGAGAATCCGCGAAATCAGCGCGCTGCTGTGGATCCTTACGGCGCTCTTCATTTTTCGCTACATTTATCTCGCCGCCGGCTGAAGCGCAGAATTACGGCGCATCGGCGGCGCAGCGAAACCCGATCGTGCCCGCACGATCGCGGCCCGGAGCCATCAGGAGAAATTTCTGGTGCTCGTCGAGCCGGTACGTCTGCGGAAAATACCAGATCGAGCCGCGCGGCTGGTAGTAAGCGCCGCCGCGAATGATCGCGGCTCGCGTATGCTCGTCGCGAAATTCATCGGTCCACTGCGAGACATTCCCCACGAGATCGAGGACGCCGAACGGGCTCGCGCCCTGTGAAAATTCACCCACATTCGTCGGCGCACGCATGGTGCGGCCACGATCTACGGGCGGCAGCATGTGGGGGTTCCAGTCGTTGCCCCAGGGGTAGACCGCGGCGATCGGTTCCCTGCGCGGCGTATTGCCATTCCCATTCGCGCGGCAGACGCTTTCCAGCCCATGCCGCGTAAGCTCGCGCATCTTCAATCGAAACCCACGTCACCGGTTTGTCGGCCCAGCCTTCCGGATACACGCCGTTTTTCCAGTCGCGAAGAAAGTTGTGGTCGTCCTTGGGATGATAATTTGCAGCCTCAACGAATTTCTTGAACTCGGCGTTCGTCACCGGCGCTCGATCGATGTAGAAACTCTTCACAGAAATGCGGTGACGATGAAATCGCCGCGGCGCATCCTCCCACGGATATTGCACGTCCACGCCGGGATCGTTGCCGCCTTCGATTTCCATTCCGCGAACTTCGAAATCGAACTCGCCTTCAGGAATGCGAATCATGCCCGGCGGCGGAGCGGCCGTTGGCTTCGTCGGTGCGAGCTCGACCATGGTTTGCGGCGCGAATTTCCATTCCCGCGTGTAGTCGCCGAGCGGCCGCACCGACCGCGCATTCATGAATGCGAGTAAGTCACGGATGGACGCGCCGGTAGGGTTTTCCTGTGTCGCCAGGACGGCGCCGAAGCCCAAGCCTTCGATAGGGAAGCGCAGCGTCGCTGAGTCGCCGCTGATCTGAGGTGTCAGTTCCGCGCCGTGCCAAAGATCGTAATAGCGCAAGCCCGGGCGATAGGACACGCGGAGCTGCTCGCCGGCAACATCGTATTCGTTGCGGTTGACGATCGTCCAGAGCGTTTGCGCGGGCGCGGGGAACTTGCTCGCGAAAACGCCCGCTTGCAGCGTCGCCGTGTGCGGCTCCCAATCCGCATTCACGAGATTTTCCGCAAACGCGCGTTCGATCCGAGTGATGCGCAGGACAGCCTCGGCATCGTGCGGCGTCATGCCGTGCCAAAATCCCCACAGGTTTTCCATCGTCGCGTAGCCTGAACCGTTGAAGAACGCGTGCTGCAGGCTGTTGGTCTTGTCTCGCGTGAACCGGTCAGTGACGTTGGTCATGTGCCGCGGCTCAAGCCACTTCGATTGCGTGACCATCGGCACGAACGGATAGGGAATGTCTTCCCAGGCCACCCAGTCGTCCCAGCCGATCGTGCTCCAGGCAAGCGATTCGTCGCGAATGTCAAATTGCGGCTCGAGCGCCAATGGGTGACCCGCAGCAGCCGAAGCTGCGCGAAAATTGGCGGGTACGCTCTCAAGCGTATCGAAGTTGATTCCGTCGGCGCCGATTTGCTTCAGGAGTCCCGCAAGAGCATTCCAAGCCGGCATTCCTTCGTCGCGCGTGCCGCTGTCCCACGCGAGGGTCGGAAAGAAGACTTTTACGTTGTGGCGATGAAAATTCTCGACGACGCCACGCAGCGCGGGAATTCCGCCCGGCATGTCGCGCAGGAGGTCGAATTGATTGCGGTCGTCAACGCCGATATTGGGGTAAAGCGGCCAGATGAGGACCGCATCAATCGGGCCAATGCGGTGCTCCACATCGGCGAGGAAACGATCAACGGTGTATTCATCTTTTTCGGGATCGTAGAACGTGCGGTCCCAGATGAGCATTTGGTCCTGTGAGAACACGCGCTGCGTCCACACAAGTTCGGGACGGTCATACTCTGAACCGTCATATCGCAGGCGCGTGAGCCGCTCCGTGCGCCAGGCCTTGAGGCCGGCGAGCCACGTCGCGGACTCAGCGGGGCTTTGCGGTCCGGCAAGAAACACTTCCTGCGGCCCCGCAACCTCGCCCAGATTCATTACACCGGTCGGCGGATATAGAGCGTGACGCGGCTTCCATTCGTCGGACAAGGCCAGGCACGAAAAGAAGAGCACGAGCAAGGCGGCGAGAGGTGCTTTGCGGCGCATCGCGCGATGGGGAGTCATGATCGCGTTCCGGTTGTACGGAGCATCAAGAAGCAGCGGAGGATTTCGCGCCGAAGACGCGGCGGAAAATGGCGTCCACGCCGCACAATTGGCGTTGCAGATCGAACGTGTGCGCGAGCGCCTTTTCGTCGAGGAACTTTCCGATATTCGCATCGGCGGCAACGCGGTCGCGAAAACTCGAATCCGACTCCCACGCGGACATGGCGTGACCCTGCACCCATTTGTAAGCGTCTTCGCGCGGCGCGCCGTGCTCGACGAGATCCTGCAGGAGTTGCCCCGAAAAGACGAGCCCCTTCGTCGCGTCGAGATTCCGCCGCATGCGCTCGGGAAATACCTTCATGTTCGCAACGATTTCCGTCACGCGGTGCAGCATGTAATCCACGAGGATCGTCGAATCCGGCAAAATGATGCGCTCGACCGAGCTGTGCGAAATGTCGCGCTCGTGCCACAGCGCGATATTTTCCATGGCCGCAAGCGAATTCGTCCGCACGACTCGCGCGAGGCCGCAGATTTGTTCGGCCCCGACCGGATTGCGCTTGTGCGGCATCGCGGAGCTGCCGCGCTGCTCGCCGCCGAAAGGCTCCTCCACTTCGCGCACTTCGGTGCGCTGCAAATGGCGGATTTCCTGCGCCAGTCGTTCGAGCGATGCGGCGAGAATCGCGAGCGTGGAAAGATATTGCGCGTGGCGGTCGCGCTCGATCACTTGCGACGTGATCGGAGCGGTTGCGAGGCCAAGGCGGCGGCAAATTTTCTCCTCAATTTCCGGTCCGAGGTGCGTGCACGTGCCGACCGCACCCGAGATTTTTCCCACAGCCATTTGCTGCGCCGCAACCTGGAAACGCGCGATGTCGCGGCGATTTTCCGCGTACCAATTTGCCACTTTCAGCCCAAACGTAATGGGCTCGGCGTGGATGCCGTGAGTGCGGCCGATTTCAGGCGTGTCCTTGAATTCCCGCGCGCGCTTCTCCAGCACTTCGCTGAACCGCTCCAACCCTTTTTCGATGAGCTGCGAAGCTTCGCGCACGACGAGAGCCTGCGCCGTATCCACTACGTCGTTTGAGGTGAGGCCGTAGTGCAGCCAACGGGCCGCTTCCGTGTCGCCGACGGATTCCTGGACGACGATTGTGAACGCGATTACATCGTGTTTCACTTTTGCTTCCAGCTCGTTGATGCGCGCCACGTCCACGCGTGCACGCTCGCGCAACTTTACTGCGGCTTCGCGCGGGACGATGCCTGCTTCCGCAAGCGTTTCGCTCGTGGCCAGCTCGACTTCGAGCCATTTCTGGAACCTATTTTCTTCGCTCCAGACGCGGCCCATCTCCGAGCGCGTGTAACGTGCGATCAATCTGGGCTCCTTGAATTCAGGTTACCGGTGGGGAAACTCCCTGTCCCATGATACCCGAAACGTAGGCTGCACGCGAAGAGCCGCGTTATAGCTCGAAGGGACCAAGGGGGACGCGCTGTGAGGCGACGTGCAATGTGCCGCGAAAGGCAAAATCGGCGGGACGCCGGCCGAGCGCTTCTTCGGCGGAAATTTGCGCGAGGTAGGGCGCATTGTTCTGCTCGGAAAGATGCGCGAGGACGAGATGCTGCGCGCGGGCGTCGAAGACCTCCGCATCGGCGAGAAATTCGCCGACGGCCGTATTCGAAAGATGCCCGGTGTTGCTCATCACGCGCTGCTTGATGTACCACGGATACGGCCCGGCCTTTAGCAAATCGAGCTCATGATTGGATTCCAGGATCAGGAAATCAGCTTCGCGGAGATGATGCTTTACAAGCTCGGGGAGATAGCCAAGGTCGGTGACGATTACAACTTTGATCCCGTTCGCGCGGAAGCAATAGCCGACCGGATCGGCGGCATCGTGCGGGATCACAAACGGTTTGATTTCGATGTCGCCTATCTCAAATCGCTCGCCCGCGCGGATGTACTCCACACGCTCGATCTTCTTTCCCGCACCATCGGCCAGGATTTTCAGGATTTCGCGATGCGTAGGCTCCGTCAAATACGCGGGACACTTCCATTCGCGTTGCATCTGCCCGAGGCCGCTCGAATGGTCGCTGTGCTCGTGGGAGATGAGGATGCCATCCACGCGCTCCGGGCGAGCCCGGCCCAGCGCTTCGAAGCGCCGCATCATCTCCTTGCGTCCGAGGCCTGCGTCAATCAGGAGGGTTGTGCGCTCGGTTTCGAGCAGCGTGGAGTTGCCCGAACTTCCCGACGCCAGGATGGAGATCCGAAAGGTGATGCGTCCTCGCTCCGCGGCCGGCGCATTCGACGCGCACAGCTCAACGAAGGATGATGGCAAAGTGACGCGCTCGCGTCAATACGGGCGAATTAGAAGTTGAGGTCATCGCGGGTGAGCTGGAAGCCATCGAGGTTGCCGACAACGCTCGCAGCAAGGCGCCCGGGCTGAAAAAACTCGCACGCGACCTGCTGAACGTCATCGGTCGAGACGCTCTCGAGCATAGCAATTAATTCCTGCGGGGTGAAATAACGGTTGAAGTAGATGTGATATCGCGCGAGCTGGTTCATCCGTTGGCCTGAACCTTCAAGTGCCAGGAGCGTCGCACCCTTCAGGTGATCCTTCGCGCGGCGCAGCTCATCTACGTGAAGCGGCTCGTCCGTCATCCGGCGGAATTCATCGAGCACCGACCGGACCACCTGCGCCGCGGTCTCAAGCGACGTCCCCGCATAGACGGAAAGCGAACCTGTGTCACGGTAGGGACTTAGTTCGCTGAAAATCGAGTAGGCCAGTCCTTGCCGTTCGCGGATATTCTGAAAAAGCCGCGACGACATGCCGCCCCCAAGAATATTGTTGAGCACGGAGACGGCGAATCGCCGGCGATCCGTCATCGGCAGCGCCAGCAAGCCAATGCAAATGTGCACCTGCTCGAGCTCGTGCTTCGTGCGCATCGTGACGTGAGGCACAGCTTCGGGCTTCGAATCCGCGACGCCGACTTCGACAGGGGCGTGATTCGCGAATCGCTCGGCGACGAGATCCAAGAGCTGGGCGTGGGTGAGATGGCCCGCTGCCGTAATCACCAAATTGTTCGGCGCATACATGCGGCTGAACCACGCCCGCAGTTTTTCTTGCGTAAACTCAGAAACAGTTTCCGGCGTCCCCAGGATCGGCTTTCCGAGCGAGTGCGCTTTCCAGAAATTCTGCGTGAAGAGCTCGTGAACCAGGTCTTCGGGATTGTCCTGCGTCATCCGGATTTCTTCGAGGATGACGGATTTTTCGCGGTCGATATCTTCCTCGGCAAATTTCGGCTCGCGCACCATGTCCGCGATGACGTCGAAGGCAATCGGGAGATGCTCGTCGAGGACGCGCGTGTTGAAACAGACCAATTCCTTCGTGGTGAAGGCGTCGAGGAGGCCTCCGACGCTGTCGACCTCGCGCGCGATATCCTCGGCGGAGCGGCGCCTGGTGCCCTTGAACACCATGTGCTCGATGAAATGCGAGATGCCGTTCAGCTCTGCAGGCTCGCGCCGCGATCCGGTTCGCAGCCAAATCCCGACGGAAACGGAATGTACGTGCTCCATCGGCTGCGTGATGACGACAAGGCCGTTCGGAAGAACCTCTTTGTGTACTCCAGGTGTTGTATCGGACATTTCTCCGTCTATTTTGGCATGCCGCAGAGACAAAAGCCATTTCGCCGCCGATCGGAATTTTCATGCGGGCATGGCGGTGTCAAAATCTCTTCTAAATCAATTTTTCGTCAGGGGAGAGCTTGCCGTATTCGCTCGAATAGTGGAGCGGAACGTCGGAGTAGACGCCTTTTTCGGCCTGATACACTTCGCAGCTCGAATATGGATACGAATAGATGTGGATGCTCGTGGAGCGCTGGTTGTATTCGCTCAGATTCTGCACCTGGTGCACCGGCTCTTTGGGCTGCACTGCAGCGGGATGTTCGGCGTCCATTACGTAAGAATCCGTGGGAACGAGCTTGCAGGTGCCGTGCGCGGCGTCACGATTGTCGACGCGAAAATTCTGCACGCGCAGCCGCCCGATCGGCGTAACCATCCAACAATTCTGGTCGCGATGGTTGTGGATACGGCTTACCTGGCCGACTTCCCAGGAGATGCCGAGCACTTCAAAGAGCTCGCACTTATAAATCAAATTTCGCGTGTAGTGGCTCTTCGCGTAGAAGAGATAAGGCGCGAGTGATTCCGGGCGAATCGCCTTCTGCTGCGTGAACTCGAGCACCCGCGGAAGCGTGAATTGCTCCTCGGGGATGGCCTCCAGTTGCTTCACCCAATCGTCGATCGAGACAACTTCCATGAAATCGCCTCCCGCGTGCGCGCAAAGAGCCCGTCCAAATGCAATATTATAGCTCTCCACCGCTTGTGCAAGCGGTGGAAAATCGCGGCACGCGCGGCGTGCTATGATAATTTGAGGATGTCTTCGCACGCTCCCAAGGCCGCACAAAACCTGCTCGGAAAATCCATCCCGGAGCTGCGCGCGTTCGCGCAATCGCTCGGCGAGCCTGCGTATCGCGGCGCGCAAATCTATCACGCGCTCTATGCCGAGCGGCGATTCGATTTCCCCGCCATGACGAACCTGCCTGCCGCGCTGCGCGAGCGCCTGGCGCGCGAAGCGGCCATCGCGCTGCCGCAGATTTTGCGCCGCTATCGGTCGTCGGATGGCAGCGTGCGCTACGTGCTTTCCCTTGCGCCGAGGGATTCAACCGAACCGCGTGCTGCGGCAAAACCGGCGACGATCGAAACGGTTTTCATGCCGGAAGAAAATCGGCAAACGATCTGTATTTCGACGCAGGCGGGCTGCGCAGTGGACTGCCATTTCTGCCTGACGGCGACGCTGGGGCTGATACGTAATCTCAACGCCGGAGAAGTTCTCGGGCAAGCGCTCGTCGCGCTCGAAGACAATCGCGAAGCGCTCAAACCGCAAACAAACGTCGTTCTGATGGGCCAGGGTGAGCCGCTTCTGAATTACGATGCCGTGATGGCAGCACTGCGAATTTTGCTCGACGCAAACGCGATGGCGATTTCACCAAAACACGTGACGCTTTCAACCAGCGGAATCATTCCCGGCATCGAACGTCTCGCGCAGGAAAAAGTGCGCCCGAAGCTCGCGATCTCGCTCAATGCGTCTTCCGATGAGCAGCGCGATCAGATCATGCCGATCAATCGCAAATACCCGATCGAGCATCTCCTCGAAGCATGCCGGAGTTATCCGCTGCGGCCCTGGGAAAAGCTGACGTTCGAATATGTATTGCTCGGTGGGTTCAATGATTCGGCCGAGGATGCACGTCGCGTCGCGAGACTGCTCTCCCATCTGCGCGCGAAAGTGAATCTGATTCCGTGGAATCCCGGAGAGCTTCCGTACGAAAAACCCGACCCGGTGCGCGTGGAAGAATTCAGGCGAATCTTGGCCGACAAAGGACTTCCCGTTTTCGTCCGCTTTTCGCGCGGCCAGGACGTAATGGCTGCGTGCGGCCAGCTCGCCCTGCTCGAATCCGCGGCGCCGAGCGCAGCCCTCTCTCAAATCTCACCGTCGGCATAGCTCCGTCTACGGCGCAACTTCATCGAATGCCGATGGCTGCCATCTGGCGGCCGGTAAAACGTTCGCGGCGATAACTGAAGAGGAGATCGGCCCGGCAAGACGTGCAGTATCCGGAGGAAAAAATTCTTGCCGGCGGCACTCCCGCAGCGGCCAAAATCGCGCGATTCGCCGCAGTCAAATCGAGATGGACGCGGGGTGGAGGCGGCTGGTGTCCTGGGGGCATCATCGTGAGCCAGGGTAGCGGGTTCGGGTCTTCGTCGGAAGCGAGCGCGTCAAAGGGGCCGTCGAACCATTCCCGCGCGTTCGGGAATCGCGCCTGAAATTCAACGGCGACTGCGGGACCTACTTCATAACAACACTTGCCAATGCCCGGGCCGAGCGCCGCTATCACGTCATCCGGACGCGTGCCGAATTCCATACGCATTCGGCCCAGCGTTTTTTCCGCGATGCAACTCAGAGTCCCGCGCCAGCCAGCATGGACGGCTGCCACAGCGCGCCGCTTCGTGTCGGCGAGAAGAATCGGGATGCAATCGGCCGTTTGCACGACGAGCAGAACACCGCGCTCGCAGGTGATGAGCGCATCGCCACGTGGCGATTCTTCCGGACACGCCGGCTTCGGAGAATTCACGCGATGGGCGACGTCCGAATGAATCTGCAGAAGCGTGACGGCTCGCATCTTGCCTGCGCCGATGGCGCGGAAAAATTTCGAGCGATTGCCGAGCACGCGCTCGCGCGTGTCCCAATCCATGAACCCGAGATTCAGAACTTTCTCCGTCACTTTGCGGCGATCGCCGTGCGCTGGAAGCTCACTCTCGCCGCCCGGACGCGTGCTGAAGCCGTGGACGAGCCAGGTTTGTCGCGCAAGCGCCGGCACCTTGAGAATCTGCAAGCCGCCCGCGCGGCGCAGCGTCCATTCTGACGGGGGTGCGGTGCGCTGCCGCTTCGCCGCAATCTTTCTGGTTCGAGCAGTTGCCTTTGCGAGAGTAGTCATTTTGCCATGTCGGCTCCGGCGGGCATATCGCGTCGTCGATTATAGGTATAATCGCGTCGCGGCGCAGTCCTGCAAATTATTAAGATTCCTTACGGCGCCGCGGGAGCGGCCGAGGCGCGCGTGATCGTCGGACTGGGATTGGATATCGCGGAAATCGACCGGATCGGCGCCGCCATCACGCGCCACGGGGCGCATTTCCTCGACCGCCTCTACACGCCGCGTGAAGTCGCCTACTGCGAAAGACACAAAAATAAATTCGAGCGATACGCCGCGCGATTTGCCGCGAAGGAGGCTGCGATGAAAGCGCTGGGGACCGGCTGGCGGCATGGCGTGCGCTGGCGCGATATCGAAGTGACGAACGCGCCCGGCGGCAGACCCACGCTTCACCTCGAAGGCGTCGCGCGGGAATTCGCCGACCGCCTCGGCGTAAAGAATATTTCGCTCACGATTACCCACAGCGGCAATCTCGCCCTCGCTGAAGTCATTTTTGAAAACTGACTCCGCGCGGCAAAGAAACAGACCGCGAGTGTCCGGTTGAGCGACAGAACCGTCCCACAACCGCGCAAGAATGAATTCTGAAAATGCTCTGAAGTGCACCTAAACCATTCCGTACCAGCATGATACGGGCCAACTAGCCAAGGAGTCCGGCGTGCCTCGTAATCGGCCGGATTTCTTAATCGAGGTGTGCGATGGGATCCTTCTGGCAGGACATTCGTTACGCGCTCAGGATGCTCGGGAAGTCTCCCGGACTCACGGCGATTGTGGTGATCACGCTGGCGCTGGGGATCGGAGCAAACGCCGCGATGTTCAGCATCGTGAATGGCTTCCTGCGACCGCTGCCCGTACGCGCGCCCGAACAACTCGTAGTTCTGGCATCCCAGCAGAAAGCCGCGCCGATATTCGCCACGCGCATGTCTTACGCGGATCTAGTTGATTTTCGAAATCAGGCGGATGTGTTTTCCGACCTCATTGCGTACGACATCAGCCTGGAGGGGCTGAGCGCTGACGGGAAGGCGGAACGGTTTATCGTGAGCTATGTGACGGGAAATTATTTTTCAGCGTTGGGCGTGAAGCCAGCTCTGGGGCGGCTCTTCCTTCCGAGGGAAGGGGAAATCGGGGACAGCAGTCCGTTCGTTGTTCTGGACTATGACTACTGGCAGAAACGATTTGGCGGGGATCCCGGCACGATCGGGAAGCAAATCCTGATCAACGGAAAGGCGGCGACGATTATTGGAGTGACGCAAAAGAATTTTCACGGAGCGTACTCCATGGTCGGGATGGACGGCTATTTGCCGCTGAGCAGTGCGCAGACGTTCGCGGAAACCACTCGGAGCAGCAGCCCCATGACCGACCGCAGCGCCAGAGTCTTGCGCGTGATCGGGCGGCTAAAACCCGGCGTGAGCATGACGCAGGCGCAGGGAACCGTGAACGTGATCTCCGAGCGGCTGGCGCAGCAATACCCGGCAACCGATCGGGGAGTTTCCGTGCACGTGGTGCCCGAGCGCCTGGCGCGGCCGGAACCATTGATGAACAACCTCGTTCCGGCCGTGGCGGGATTATTTTTATTTCTGGCAGGGCTCGTCCTTCTGCTTGCGTGCATGAATGTGGCAAACCTGCTACTCGTGCGTGCAACCGTGCGGCGGCGAGAAATGGGCATCCGCGCGGCGCTTGGAGCAAACCGCGGGCGGCTGGCCCGACAGGTGCTGACTGAAACTTTCGTTCTTGCAATTCTGGGGGGTGCCGCCGGATTGCTCCTGGCCGTCTGGGCCAGTCCCGGGCGAGTTGAATCCCAGCGCCTCGGAGGGGGCGTTCCGATTCTGTTGGACTTCGGGTTTGACTGGAAAGTGTTTGCCTACGCTTTCGCTGCGGTCGTCTTCACGGGAATCCTTGTGGGTGTATGGCCTGCGCTGCGCGCCGCGCAAGCGGACGTGAACGCAGTTCTGCACGAAGGAAGCTATGGCGCTTCCGCCGGCGCGCGACGCCAGCGCGTGCGCGACATTCTGGTGGTTGCGCAGGTGGCGGGTTCACTGATGCTGTTGATCGTCGCCGGCCTCTTCGCGCGCAGCCTGCAAAAAGCGCAACGGATGTACCTCGGCTTCGATCCCGGCCATGTGTTGAATGTGACGGTCTATCCGCGCGAAATCGGCTACGACGAGGCGCGCACGAAGGAGTTTTATAAGGAGCTCGAATCGAAGGTTCGAGGGCTGCCGGGTGTCGAGTCCGCAAGCTTGGCGCTCAGCACGCCCATATCCGGGAGCGTCAACGCGAGCTCGATTTACTTCGAAGGGCGACCCGCTCCTCCCGGTCAGCAGCCTCCCACAATCTTCTACAACAATGTGGACTCCGATTACTTTGCGACGACGCGCGTGCCTCTCTTGCGCGGGCGCGCGTTTACGGACTACGACGACGAAAAAGTGACGCCGGTGGCGATCGTGAACCAGACGATGGCCGCTCAATACTGGCCGAATGAAAACCCGATCGGAAAGCGTTTCAGCCTGAAGAGCGCCGCCGGGCCGTTCCTCGAGGTGGTGGGATTAGCGGGAGACGGCAAGTACCTGTTTATCGCGGAAACTCCGCTTCCGTTTTTTTACGTCCCGGTCGCGCAGAACTTCGTGGGAATGCGCACCCTACAGATTCGCACATCGGCGCCGCCCGAATCGCTCATCGCGCCCGTGCAGGAGGTCGTGCGGAGTCTCGCCCCCGATCTTCCGATCTTCAACACGGCGACAATGGAGGAAAGTCTCCAAGGGGCGAACGGTTTTCTCATGTTTCGTGGGGGAGCCGAGCGGGCCGGACAAATGGGAGTCCTCGGATTGATTCTCGCCGTCGTGGGCGTCTTCGGAGTTGTTTCCTACGCGGCCACACAACGAACGCATGAAATCGGGATTCGCATGGCACTTGGTGCCGATCCGCGCGACATCATGAAGATGATGTTGGGACAGGGGGTGCGCCTCGTGGTCACCGGCGTGATTTTTGGCCTCGCCGGCACCTGGGCGATTACGCGCGCGATGGGGAAGCTGCTGATCGGAATCAGCTCGACCGACCCGCTCAGTTACGGCATCGCGACGCTTCTGCTCGCGGCGATTGCGCTGTGGGCCTGCTACATTCCCGCGCGACGCGCGGCACGGGTCGACCCGTTGGTTGCGCTGCGCTACGAATGAGCGGGACAGAGCTCGGGATCCGAACTGCAACTGCTCGAAGCAGGGAACGCGGTGACCATCTCGAGCGGATCGGCAGCGAGCGTCACGTTGCACCATTCATTCGCAGGCCGGCGGCCGGCAATTCTTACCTTCAGATAATTTCCCGTCAGAGCTTCCGTCCAATTCTCCCCGCTTCGTGCAAGCGTCAGCGCGCGCAAGGGGCGGCCTGCCTGCGAAGCGCGGAAAATTGACGATTTCTCCTGTGCGAGAGCGCGTAGAGTCCGCGCGCGCTCTCGAATCACGTGCGAGGGCAGAGCGCCGTCCAGGTCCGCTGCTTCCGTGCCGGGCCGCACGGAAAAAGAGAATACGTGGAGGTAAGTGAAGGGCAAGCGCCCGATGAACTCAAGAGTCGCGTGAAAATCGTCTTCTGTCTCGCCGGGAAAACCCAAGATGACGTCCGCGCCGATCGCCGCGCCCGGCATCCGGCGGCGAATCAGTTTGACACGCTCCGCGTAATGCCCGGCGCGATACCAGCGATGCATGGCCCGCAGGATGCGGTCCGACCCCGATTGCAACGGGACATGAAAATGCGGCGCGAGCCGGCCGGAGGACGCGATGAGTGCAACGAGGTCGTCGGTCACGTCTTGCGGCTCGATCGAACTGAGACGCAGTTGTTCGAGCGCAGTTTCATCCAGGATGCGCTCCACAATCCTCGCAAGGGCGACGCGCGGCGCAAGATCGCGCCCATAGGCGCCGAGATTGATTCCGCTTAGAACGATTTCCTTTGCGTCTTCCGCGACAAGCTTCCGCACTTCCCGGACGACAACTTCCGGCGGCAGGCTTCGGCTTCGTCCGCGCACAAACGGAATCACGCAGTAGGCGCAACGGTTGTTGCAGCCGTCCTGGATTTTCAAAATCGGCCGCGTGCGGTCGCTCGTGAGGTGTCCCGGCGCCGTGCCGGGGGCAAGTGACATCGCCGTCTGCGCAAAGATATCACCCGTGAGGATCTTCGCCGGTCCGCGGGCGAGCGACATCGCATCGTCGCCGAGCCGCGCCAGCGGAACGAAATCCGTACCGGCGACGCCCGGGGCCGGAAATGGTGAAATCAGCGAGCGGACGACACCGGGGATTTCCGTTTGGTGCGAGTTCCCGATCACCCACGCAACACCCTCCACCGCAGCAATTTCTTCCGGCGCGCGCTGCGCGTAGCAGCCGGTGACCACGATTTGAACTGCAGGATTCGCGCGGTGGATTTTTCGCACCGTCTCGCGCGCTTGCGAGTCGGCGGCAGCCGTGACCGTGCACGTGTTCAAAACCACGACGTCCGCGCGCATTTGGTCGCTCGCGATGGCGAGATCGCTTGCGAGCAATGCGCTGCGAAGCGCAGCAGCATCGGCCTCGGTTGCGCGGCAGCCGAAATTTTCGATGAAAAATGTGGTCATGGGATCTGAAGGTCCCGCTCAAACGGGTGCAGCAAAACGGGAATTATAGCAGCGAATCTCGATTGGGTTTGCGTTTCTGAATCAGAGGGGAAGCGACAGGACTGCAACCAGGCGTTTTCAGACCCCTGCGCCGCGGCGCTGGTAGCAGAGAAGAATCAAGTCGGCTCGGCGGCGTACGCCGAATTTTGCCAACAGGTTCGAGACGTGGAATTTCACGGTACGCTCGGAGATGTGCAACCGGTCGGCTACTTCTTTGTTCGCCAGGTTTTCGAGCAGGCCGCTCAAAACCTCTTGCTCGCGGCGGCTGAGCTCAGTGGGCGAATCGCTGCGCAGGCGGCGCCCTTGCGTAGCCGTAAGGATGGAATCCACAAAGCGCGAAAGCACCGTGCGAGGCACCCAAAAACCCCCGGCGGCAACCAGCGGGAGTGCCCGTGGAAGCTGTTCCCGGGCCTCCCCATAGTTCAGGATGCCCTTGACGCCCTGACGGAGCAGGGCGTAACTGTCGGCTTCCTTCAGCTTATCTCCTACGACGAGCAGCCGGGCGGAGGCGAAGCGGTCGAGAATGTTGCCGAGAAGCGCTCCTGTGGCCTGCCGCGCTGCATGTGCATCCACCACATAAACTGATGCTTTGGGAACGTCGAGGCTGCGGAGATCCGGTGCGAGCATCGAATCCAACTGCTTGGAAACGATCTGGAAGCCGGAACCCTCCAGCAGGCGATGGAACTCGTCTAATACCATCGGGTGCGGTGAAAGAAGACAGACCTTTAGGTGCAATTTAGAGGAGTTTTTACCCATTACCAATTTAGGCTAGCGGAATTGATACTCGGGGGCAAGGAAGTCCGCAGGCGTGATTTCAAACAATGCACGGGTGGCGGTTTCGACAAGACCTCAGTCGGCGTGAGAAGAAGATCTCGACGGCACATCTATTATCTTTCGCTGCGAGCGTTTGGAGGGGAGCCCGGCCTGGCGGACCTTGTAGAGCAAGGCGCGATAGCTGATCTTGAGGACCTCGGCCGCCTTGCGGCGATTCCAATGATTCGCCTGCAGGACCTTCAGAATTACATCGTTCTCCGTGCGGCGAGTAACCTGTTGCGCAATCCGTTTTAGCGGGATGCTCCCATCGGCATTGATTTCGTACGCATAGTTCAACGGCTTCTTCTCGTCGACTCGCTCGGTATGAAAGGCCTCATCCGATCCCAGAATGACGTAGCGCGCCATACAGTTTTCGAGCTCGCGGACATTACCGGGCCAATCGCGCCCCTGAAGGAGCTGAATAGTCTCCCTGGCAAGCTGAGGCGTCTCGCGCTTGAAGCGACGATTGAATTGCTGACGGAGGTACTCGATCAGGTAAGGGATATCGTCGCGGCGATCGTGAAGGGATGGAAGAGTAATGCTGATCACGTTGATTCGGTAGAAAAGGTCTGAACGAAAGCCCCCCGTTTCGATTTCGTGGCGGAGATGGCGGTTCGTGGCGCAAATTACGCGCGCATCCATACGCTTCTCCTCGTGGTCGCCGATTCGGGTGAAATGGCCGTCCTGGAGGACATGGAGGAGCTTCGCCTGCAAGCCTGAGTCGAGCTCGGCGATCTCGTCCATGAAGAGCGTGCCCCCCTGCGCCATTTCCATTCTGCCGGGCTTGGCCGCGTTCGCGCCGGTAAACGCGCCCTTCTGGTATCCAAACAACTCGCTTTCGATCAGGGTTCCCGGAATCGCCGGGCAATTCACTTTCACGAAGGGGCCCTCGCGCCAGGGAGAGCGGTCGTGAATGAATCGCGCCAGGACTTCCTTGCCCGTACCGCTTTCACCGAGAATCAGAATGGGGACATTCAGGCCCGCAGCGCGCTCCACACGATGCCGCACGGCTTGCATGTTCTCGGACGGGCCGAAGAAGACGTGCTCGGGTGGCAACTCGACCGCCTGAGTTGGAGGATTGACCCGAAGATCGGCTGGAGAAGCCATTTGCCCCATGTGTCAGAATTCAAGGGGTAGAACTCACCCCCGCGATTGCTCTGCACTCGGCACGCCAAACATTCGCGAGGGTTACTTCCTCGCCCTCCCATGGCAAAATCAGGGCGAAATAGATAACGAATTTGTTTTCAATCCGTTATGCAAGGCTTCCGGATGCGCCCCAAGGCCTGTTTTAGACTTGCCACTTGGGCAAATCTGGGCCGTGGTTAGTAAATGCTGGGCACTTTGGGGAATCGCCTTTCCTACTTTGGGTCAATTCAATTCACGCATTTGGAATCGTTTGCGGTGAAATCCAGTACTATGCGGCCTATTGGAAATCGATTCCTGTCAGCACGATTTCGAGGATTCGGACAAATGAAGAAATCGAGAATGGGGTTCGAGCGAATGAATTCGGATGCCCGCAATCACCAACACAAATTCTTCCATCAGTCCTTCACGAGAAAAATCATTGAAAAAAGATAGGGAGTGCGAGTCCGTTTTAACGCTGAGGAAAAATCAGGGCTTCGAGCATGTCGGCGCGGGCCTTTTGGTCCGAAGCAAACAGTTGAAGAAGGTCCGTCACTGAAATCATTCCGCGAAAGCCTTTTTCGGTGTCAACGACCAAGAGGTGAAAGATTCCGTGCTGATCCATCAACCGGAGACAATCTTCGAGCGATGTCTCAGGGGACGCGGTCACCAACTGCCGCGTCATGATTTCGGAAACGCGCATCCATGCGGGGCACTTATTCTCGGCCGCCACTTTGTCGGAAACGTCGCTCTGCGAGACGACCCCAAGGAGAGCTCCCTGCTTGTCGCAGACGCCGACGGAGCGCACTTGCCGGTCCCGAAGATAGCGGGCAGCATCGTGGACGGTGGTATCTTCGGTAATGGAATAGACTTCACGCCGAGAAGATATGAGATCCCCTACTTTCATAGAGTTTTCCTTCGCCGCTGAATCGAGGCCATCGTAAGACGACTTTGTCGCGGAACGCAACTCATTTTGTTGAGAAGTCCGCTCGGGGGGAGCGAATCGCAGTGTCCCCCACCTGCAAAGAGAAGCAACAAAAAGGATCGCGGGAGACTGAGCTTCGTGGAGGAGTGCGATGACCAGATCGCCTCACCCGTCGGACGTCACACACCGTCAGGCGTGAGTTCCCTCGCCGCGAATGATGTCGTAGCGCTCAATGACCGCGGCGACTCCGATTGTTTCGTGCTCTTCGTCGCGCCGCTTGTCCACGCGCACCACGCGCCCATGCGCACGGACGAAGACTTCTGTGCCGCGAGTGATTTCTGCCGGCAGCGTGAGAGTAAAATCAACCTCGGTGCCGGGAACAAGCTCTTTGACCATTGTGAAGTAAACGCCGCGCGTGGAGATGTCTCGCGTCTGGCCGCTGTGTGAGCCGGGTTCACGGTTGATGGGAAGACGGACGTTTACAGGAAGCGCGAGGTCATATCTGCGAGCCATGCGACGCTCCGTCATACGCGCGGATCCTCCAGCACAGTGTTGAAATTCACGGCATCCCCCCAATTAAGATTAGCAATCTGTATTCCAAAACCCTTGAAGGTTATCCAGCTCAGCGCGCGTGCTCGGAACCGCAAGCATTTCCCGTACGCTGACCGGTCAAAAATTGGCGCAATAAGCAACCCCTTTGAATACAGCAGCCATCATTTCACCGGGTTCTCGGCTGGGGGTGAGAACTCGATTTCTCTCGTGAAGGAAATCACGAGAAGCCCATTTCGAACCGGAATACTAGACCAACACAATTGACATGGATAGAAGTATTTCGGCGTCTGTGCCCTAGATATGCAACTCTTTTCAGGGGTTATAGGAGTACGCCTAGTCCTACGACTGGAGGGACTTTTTCAGTTGAGCGAAGCAATCGCCGAATCGCGTCCGAAGAAATGCGTGCGTTGGCGGGCCGAAATTCGAATCGGTCTATGAGCCTCGCACAAGTGGGGTGGAGGGTATGGCGTCCTTGTCCTTTGCCGCGGCTTCCTTCGCGGTCGCTTCCCTCGCGGCTGCTGCGGCCTTTGCTGCTTCCTTCGCCGCTGCGGAGCGCGAGCCACGCCCGGAGTCCAGATTGAACTGGCGCATTTTGTACAGCAGCGCTTTGTAGCTGATTCCGAGCATGTGCGCCGCGTCTTTGCGGCACCAATTCGTTTTTTCGAGCGCGTCCGCGATGGCTTCCATTTCTGCCTCGTCCTTCAAGCCGCGCACCAGCGCCTTTAGGCCTTGTTCCTTCGGGGCTGGAGCTTCATCACGCGGAGCCAAGCGCTGCTGTTGCCCGGTCATTTCCAACAACTCGCGGAAACTGCCTTCGTCGTCTTCCAGGATGACGTAGCGTTTCACAAAATTCTCGAGTTCGCGCAGATTTCCCGGCCAAGGGTACCGTAGCGCCGCTTCAAGCAGATGCTTCGATGGATCAGGCGCCGCCTTCTGATACTTCTCGCTGTATTTGACAAGGAAATGGCGGAACAGGAGCGGGATTTCGGACGTGCGCTCGCGCAGTGGCGGGATGTGAATCGAAAGGACATTGAGGCGGTAATAGAGATCTTCGCGGAAACGACCGGTGCGCATGGCCTCTTTCACATCCATGTTCGTCGCGGCAAGGACGCGGACGTCCACGTTGATGACACCGCGTGCACCCAGGCGCGAATATTGGCCGTCTTGCAGCACGTGCAGGAGTTTGGCCTGCAAGTGAGGGCTCATTTCCGCAATTTCGTCGAGGAATATCGTTCCCTTGTTTGCCTGCTCGAACTTGCCGGGTTTCGCGCGCACCGCGCCGGTAAAAGCCCCCTGCTCATAGCCGAAGAGTTCCGATTCAAGCAGCTCGCCCGGGAGGGCCGCGCAATTGACTTTGACAAAGGCCTGTTCCCGGCGTGTCGAGCGCAGGTGAATCATTCGCGAGACCACTTCTTTGCCCACGCCGCTTTCGCCGCTGATGAAAACTGGGACGTCCACGGGAGCTATCTGCAAAATTTGCTGGCGGATTTTCAACATCTGAGGGCTGGACGCAAGGAACGAAAGATCCTCTGTCAATTGCTCGCAGTATTCGCGCAGCGCCTGGTTCTCCGAGCGGAGCTCTCGCTTCTGGCGGCATTTCAAGAGAGCCGCATCGAGTTCGGGCTTCTCGAACGGCTTCGTCAGGTAATCGAGCGCCCCCAGGCGAATCGCCTCGACCACAGTACCAACTTCATTCGAGCACGAGAGCATGATGACGTTGAGCTTGCGGTCCAGGTGCATCATTTGCCGCAGCGTCTCCAGGCCGTCAATCTCCGGCATCAGCACGTCCAGGATGATGAGGTCGGGCCGTTCACCGCCCCCGATCCGTTCGAGCGCTTCTTTGCCGCTCGCGACGGTGTCTACATGGAAGCCGTCCACTTCGAGCAGGGTCTGTAGATACTTGCGAATACTCGGTTCGTCGTCCACCACGAGAACTTTTTCTTTTTCAACCATCTTCATTCCTGTCGAGCGTTGACCTTTCGCTCCGGTCGATTCTCTCTCTTTATTCTCTTTAATATTATTCGACATTGATTGGCAGGAGGAACGAGAAAGAACTTCCGCGACCGCTCTCGCTATCCACCCAGACCTTTCCACGGTGTGCCTGAATCAGACGTTTGGTGATCGCCAGCCCCAGTCCCATGCCGGAGGATGCTGGATTCACGCGCACGAATTCCTCGAAAATCTCCTGATGATACTCGGCGGGAATCCCGCTGCCTGTGTCAGTCACAGCAACCAGCACACTGTTCGGGATACTTTCACGGTCGCGGCGGCGCTCCGTGGAAGGAGCCGCCTCCGAGATGCGCCGCTCCCAGAAGTGAGGCTCCACTCGCAGCGTAACACAGCCGCCAGCGGGAGTGTGTTTGAGCGCATTGTCCAGCAGGTTCGCCATGCATTGCTGGACTTTCTGGTAATCGAACTTAAAGGGCGCAAGATTTCCTTGCAGTTTAAGGTCCAGGCGGACCTTGGCGCGCTGGAAGGCTTCCTGCCAACGGCATGTCAAGTCATTGGCACAATCGCGCATATCGTTGTCGCGCAGCTGCAGCACCAGCTTCCCACTCTCGAGCGCGGAATAGTTCAGGAACATCGAGACAAGGCGCACCAGGCGGTCGCAGCTCTCCTTCGACTCACGCAAGATTTCGCTCTGCCGTTCACTGAGCTTTCCGATCGAACCAGAAAGCATCAGGTCGTAATAGCCCTTCATCACCGCGAGAGGCGTCTTCAACTCGTGTGCCGCGGAAGCTAGAAAAACCGTCTTCTGCCGGTTCACTTCTTGCAGTCGCAAATACGCTGCCAGGAGATTGCGGTATGTGATTTCCCGCTCCTGCATCAACTCCTGCACCGTCTGGCGCATTTCGGCTTCATCGGAAGGAGCTTCCGAGGGAGCGTGCTCGATGTAAACGACCAGCCAGTCCGGTTCCGGCAGCCAACGAATGCGCGCGCGGCACATTCCCTCAGGGCTTTCGATCGGGAGATTGACTTCCTGCTCTCCCCCTTCGAGCTGGTTTAGGATTCCTTTGCGATCGGCGTGCAGGAAATCGGCGAAGAGATTGATTTCCGGCTTCGAATCCGCGCCACTCCCGCTGAATTTGTCTTGGGCTTGCAGGTTCGAGAAAAGGACGCGCCCCGAACGGTCGGAAACCATCAGGGGGCGGTCGAGTGCATCAAGAAGGCTCGCGACAACCTGAAATACAGCCTGCCCGCTTGTTTGCTGTTCGACCGTCATGATCCTCGACATTTCCTTTCATTATGCACGTCAAGCCCGGCACGCGAAGACACTACTCACTTCGCGCAAAGGGCAAACAAGGGGAATGCGCTTGAGAATGGATATGCTCGCAAAGCGGACAAATCCAGTCAATGGTAAATGCGTTCTACTTTGCACAATAAGTGAAAACAAAGGGAGTAAGTTTGCACAATCGACTGCAAGTCGTTCTCTTGTGTTCGCTAGGGCACGGTCTAACTGTATGAATAGCAATGAGTTAAAAAAAACAGGTTAGACATGGTGACTTGCCCTGAAATTGCGGACTATAGGAGTACTAAAACTGGGGTACTGAAAAGCGTGAAAGAAACCTCTCCGCAGATCCAATTGGGAATGGATCCGCTCTATGACGAGCGCCGACGATTTCAACGGATCCATTTGCAAGTGCCATTGTTCATACGGGCGAAAGACGCCTACGGAGAGCAATTCCTCGAGCTTGCTAAAACTCTAGATATCAGTGCATTAGGGGCCTTCTTAACCAGCCCAAGGCTTCTCGCAATGAATGAAATCATAACCCTTACGATTCCGGCGCCTTCGATTACTTCGTCAGCGCTCATCCCTGCCGGAATGCCCCCAATCCAGGCCAGGGTGAAGAGGCAGCATGAAGCAGGAGATGTCCACCTGGTTGGGGTCGAGTTCCTCAAGCCGATAGGCTGAAGATTCCACTCCGAGGCCGCACCACAAGAAGCCGCTTGTGCAAAAAGTGGAATCACTTTCTCCGTATTTCCCACGCCAGCACCGTTTTTTTCGTTGACCTAAAGAGGAAACAATGCAATTTTCGTGCTGGCAGTGACTTACAGGCTATCTTCCGGGACAACTCATGTCTTGAATTGGACAGCCCCTTGCTGTATGAATGCTGCCCCCGCAGTGGCCCTGTAAACAGGGTTCAATAGAGCTGATTCGGAACCCATTGATGCCCCAGCCTGGCGAAGCTTTCCAGCCGCAGCCGTCGGCCGAAGACTCATTCCTGGATCTCCTGGCGGAGACCTTGGACGGTCTTGATGAGCCGGTGCGCGGTCAATTCCTGCGTCAATTTTTTCACACCATCGCGCGTATCGATCTCACCGAAACGCAAGGCAATGAATATTGGGAACGAATTCTTCTGCGTCGCCGGGAACTCGCCGAGAGCCTGGGAAAACGCGTTTCGCTCAAGACCGCGATGGTGGATGTACTGGCGTCGACGAATTTCCTGCGCGTTCCGATCATGATGGAATACGAGGAATTCAAGAAACTGCGAATCAATGCTGCGACGGACCCACTGACCGGACTCTACAATCGCCGCCTCTTCGACGAATACTCCGACAAGGAATTGAACCGCGCCAAGCGGTATGGCCAGAATCTCGCGATCGTCATCCTCGATCTGCACAAGCTCAAAGACGTGAACGATCGCCACGGACATCTACAAGGGGATCAAGTCTTGCAACTCGCGGCGACCACTTTGAGCAAGACGCTGCGAGCTTCCGACTTTGCTTTTCGCATCGGCGGCGACGAGTTCGCCATGCTTCTCCCGCAGACGGATCCCGAGCAAGCCATTACGCTCTGCCGTCGCGTTCGCGCGCAATACGAAAGCGAGGTTCGGCCACTCAAACTTGAGATCCCCGTGACGCTCGACTTCGGCGTGGCGGTCCACCCCATGGACGGCGACCAGAAAAGTGTATTGATGGGGGTTGCCGACGACCGACTCTACCAGTTGAAACAGTCGGGGCGGACGCCGTCACGAGTGATTCCGCTCGACTTGCATGCGCAGCGCGAAACGTCACAGCCTCCGTCGCCACCACCGCCGCGAGTCACTCCGATTTCGCCGCCCGTGCCCACACCGGGCGCGGCAACCGCGAGCGCGGCCGCACCGGCGCCAGCGCGCGCCGAACAAAGAAAATGGGAGCGCGTCTCGTTGGCAGGCACGAAAGCCTATGCGGTGCTGGCTGAAGGCAGCCACAAAAATGCATCGGTGATTGACCTGAGCTACGGCGGCGTGGCACTGGTCATTGACCGGGCGGATGACCTCTCGAATCAATTCAACGCTGTGCTGCACGTGCCGATTCTCCCGCCCGTGCGCGTGGTCCTGAAGAAGGTCTACACGCAGCGCCTCGAAGGCGGCCGGACACGCATCGGCTGCGCGTTTGTCTCCTAAATCATTAGGTCCGCGTTTCAACGCGAGCCCTGCAGCGATTGGCAAGTTCCGAATGATTTGCGTATAATGTGAACTCCCCGCTGACCTAGCGACGCGACTATGCAGACCTGCTCTTCCAGTCGTGCAGACCGGCCAGCAGACAGGAGCCTCCCATGAAAGAGGGAATTCATCCCGATTACCATGCCGTGACGGTGCATTGCGCCTGCGGAAGCACGTTCCAGACGCGTTCGACGTTCAAGGGTGAACTGATCCGCGTCGAAATTTGCTCGAGCTGCCACCCGTTCTTTACCGGCAAGCAAAAGTTGATTGATACAGCTGGGCGCGTCGAACGATTCAACAAGAAATACGCAGACAAGGCCGCGGCAACGAAGAAGTAGCGCCCAAGCTTTTCAAACCATCTAGCCTGCGCCCCCAGCCTCTCCGCTGGGGGCTTTTTTTTGAGGCAAAGCTTTCGCGCCGCAAAAGTGTTTCGAGCACGCGGTCGGTGTACAATGCCGCACAGAAATGGCCACGCAATCTTCTGCTGCATCTCGAGCGCCCGCGGGATCACCGGTCGAAACCGCGGCGCCCTCAGTAACGCTGCGGAATCATTTCGCGCATCCCTTTGATTCCGCGATTGCTGCGGCGCGCACGTGCCATTCGCCCCGCATCATCGGCCCGGAAGAAATTACGGACAAGCAGCGGTTGACCATCGGATCCGCCACATATTATGGAGGCCATCACACCGTCTATCAGCATGCGCATTTTGAATTCGGGCTCGAAAACGTGAGCCGGCAATTTGTCTGGGCATTTTTGCACGCGCATCCGTTTTACAACTCCGAGCAGCAGAGCCAGCGCTACGTGCGCCTCGATCGAGCGCAAGCTTATATTCCACCCGAAGGGCCAACCTTCGGCGCGTCCGAGCGGGCGATCTACGAAAAGGCAATCGCGCGCGCGTGGGAGCATTACCGCGAATTGACACGGCTGCTCGAGCCCGCCGCCCGCACAATTCTGGCGGATATCTGGCACGTCAGCGCGATGTCGCATCCCCGGCGCGTGCAGAGAGTGGAGCGGCAATCCGAGAAGCGCGCGATTGAAGTCGCCCGGTATGTTCTTCCCGTCGCGGCGTTCACGACCATGGTACACACGCTTTCCGGCATCGTTTTGCACAGGTTGTGGCGGATGCAGGCTGCGAGCGACACACCCACTGAAGCCCGTCATGTGATCGGCGAAATGGTCGCGCGCGTTCGCGACGTGGACTCACAGTTCTTCGATCGCTTTGACAACGCGCCGATGGACGAACCGCCGGAATGGCACGCCCCTCCGCGCAATGGCGAGGCATTTGCGCATGAATTCGACGCGAAGCTCGCGGGACTGACGTCGCGACTCGTGGATTTTTCTTCGAACGCCATCGAAACCATGGCGGAGGCATATCGTGCCGTCGCGGGGCTGACAGTCGCGGAATGTCCGGATGCGGAAGCGGTCGATCGGCTGCTCAATCCGGCGCGGAATCCCTACCGGCGCGAGACGCTCGACATCGGCGTTCACGCACCCATGATGCGCGCACTCCAGCATGCCCATTTCACGTTTGCGAAAAAGATCAGCCACACCGCTGACAGCCAGGATCAGCGCCACCGCATGGTGCCTGGCTCGCGGCCTCTGTTGACACTTGCGGACACGAGCGCTCCCGATTACGTCACGCCGATGTTGATCCGGGAGAACGCGCGCGCGACGGAGATCTACGAGCGTGCGATGGAAGAAGCGTGGGCGGCGAAGAATGAATTGCTCGGCCGCGGCGTCCCCCTCGAATTCGCTCTCTACCTGCTCCCGAACGCCAAAGCGATCCGCGTGGTCGAATCGGGCTCGCTGCTGCACCTCTTGCACAAATGGACAATGCGCACGTGTTTCAACGCGCAGGAAGAGATCTACCAATCCTCGATCGAGGAGGTCGAGCAAGTTCGCGCGGCCTTCCCACAACTCGGGCGTTACATCGGGCCGCCCTGTTATCTCCGCGCCGGTATCTCCACCCCCATCTGCACTGAAGGCTCCCACTTCTGCGGCGTGAAAGTCTGGGTTGATTTCCCCAGCATTCAGCGCCGCATATGACGCGCCGCGGCAGCCTGGCTTATTACCTCGCGGCGTGGATCCTCGGCTGCTTCTTCATGAGCCTGGCCATCTGGATCAAGGATCTATGGGGTCCCTTGCTGGTCTCATCGCAAGTTCACGCCGCGTTCGGGATATTGTTCTTCTATTTTTACGGGCTTTTCTTTGGAGCTGCCGCGGCACTCGCCGGGGCATTTTTGCTGCGCCGCATCACGGGTCGGATGAAGTGTAAGACGCCGAACCACTGGGCTGGCGTGGGAGCCGTTCTTGCGCCCATTCTTGTCGCCATCCTGGGAGTTTGGGGACGGCACATGGGAATCGGAGAGCGTCCGGGAATGCGGCTGCTGGGAATTCTGACGTTTGGGCCCAGAATTGTTCTGGACGCGGGGTGGTGGCTGGCGATTCCTGCGGGAGCGGCGACGGCGTACTTTCTCTGCCGCATTCAGCGCGCATTCTCGCCGCAGCAAGAGCCGCCGGCTAACGCGTGAGGATGCGAGTGACGGTGGGCGAAACCAGCTCGTAACGGATGCCGCGCCAGCGGATGCGTCTTGACGCAAGTGACGCAATAAAATTCCACGAGAACAGGAACGGAATCACCGGCGCGAGCACGCTCCAGACCCAACTCCATTCGCGCATCCTGGCTTTCCATTCCGGCAGCGCTTCATTGACGGCGATCGTCCGCATCGCTCCCTTCATCGCGGCGAGCAGGGGAATCGCGAGCGTGAGGAGAACGAGCTGGCCCCACGGATCGCCCTCGATCATCTCGTTCAGAATCACAAACGCGGCGTAAACGAGTGTGAGCGAATAGCTCAAGTGGGCGATCGCTCCCCACATCCAGCGGCGAGGCGAATAAACCCGGGTGATCAGAATCTGGCGATTCGTGAAGTCGAGAAGCTCTTTCCAGGTCCACGGATGCAGCGTAGGGGCGAGACATTCCGCGCAAAAGACGATGGGTTTTCCAGCGGCCTCGAGAGCGTGTGTCAACGTGAAATCGTCGCTCAAGGCGCCTTGCCAGACTTCCAGCACCTGCGCATCATTGAATGTCTTTCGCCGGATTGCCGTGCCGCCTCCCCAGCAGAAATTGTTTCGCGGGCTGCCTAAAAGCGTGGCCACCGCTGCATTCCACGTGGAGGCGAATGCGCTTGCGATTGCGCCGGCGCCATCTCCGCTTGGAATCAGCCAGCGATACGCAGTGGTGGCTCCCATGCGCACGTCTTCGAGCGGCGCTACCAGTTTTCCGAGCCAGCTGCGAGACAATCGCACGTCGGAGTCAACAAAGACGAAGACTTCGAAGTTTTCCGGCAGCGCTTCCACGGCTCGGCGCAGGTTGTACACCTTTTCGCCGCAATTCTCCGGCGGTCCGGCAATCACGATGTGTACCGGTTTCAGGCTCGCGGCTTTCACGCGCTCGATAATTTTGATGGCGGGATCGAGACTGGTGGCCAGCGAAAAGTAAATCTCGTAATTCGCATATTCGAACTTGCTCAGTGCGGTGAGATTATCCTCGAGCCCCCGCTCGATACCCTTGCAGGGACAAATCACGGCAACCATCGGCGCGTAAAAACCGGCGTGCGACCCGAGGCGCTGCCGCACCATGCGAAACCATTCGAAACCCTTCCAAAGAGAATAGATTCCCACGGCAATTTGAGCGATCACCAGAACGTAAAAGAGGGGAAGCACTGGCGCGAGGATAGCAAAAACCACGTCAGAGTTGCACTGCTGTAAAGATTGACTTGCTCAATCCGCACGGATAGCATTTCAAGCACCTAGCCCGGATTTTCCTCGGCCCCCATTTAATTAGGAGGAACCTCATGTCCACGATCGCACCGCAACCCATTAACGAGAAAAAGCTGCATGAATTCGTGATGAAAGCTGTCGGGGAGATGGGAGCCGCCATGAATGCGGCGCTCATTCTCGTCGGCGACAAACTGGGCCTGTATAAAGCAATGGCCGGGGCCGGCGCGATGACGTCCGTGGAGCTCGCCGCAAAAACAAAAACAACCGAACGGTACGTTCGAGAATGGCTCGCCGCCCAAGCCGCCGGCGGATTCATTTCCTACGACGCCGCCACGGGGCGTTACACGCTGCCGCCCGAACAGGCCATGGCGCTTGCCGACGAGCAGAGCCCTGTTTTTCTGCCGGGCTTTTTTGAGATCGTGGGCGCCTGCCTAAAAGATGAACCGAAGATCACCGATGCCTTCCGTACCGGGGAGGGGGTCGGCTGGCACGAGCACGATCGCTGTCTGTTTACGGGAACGGAGCGCTTCTTCCGGCCAAATTATCGTGCGCACCTGATCAGAGAATGGATCCCGGCACTCGGTGACATGGAAGCAAAACTCAAGGCCGGCGCGAGCGTGGCGGATGTCGGCTGCGGCCTGGGAACCTCGACGATCCTGATGGCTGAGGCATATCCGAAGTCAACGTTTGTGGGCTTCGACTATCATCCACAGTCCATTGTGATGGCACGAGAAGCCGCGGCCAAAGCCGGCATGTCCGACCGTGTGAAATTCGATGTCGCAAAGGCGAAGGAGTATCCCGGAAAAGGCTATCAATTGGTCGCGTTCTTCGATTGCCTGCACGACATGGGCGATCCGGAGGGTGCGGCGCGGCACGTGCTTCAGACGCTCGATCCTGGCGGCGTGTGGATGATTGTCGAGCCCTTCGCGCACGATAAGCTCGAAGACAATTTGAATCCCATCGGGCGCGTTTACTATTCCGCTTCGACGATGCTCTGTACGCCGGCCTCGCTCTCGCAGGAAGTCGGGCTAGGACTGGGGGCGCAGGCGGGCGAGGGACGTCTTGCGAAGATCCTGCGGTCGGCCGGATTCACGCGCGTGCGGCGCGCTGCCGAGACGCCGTTCAACATTGTCCTCGAAGCCCGGCCGTGAGTTTCGGACTCGTTCGGGAAATCAATTCGTTCGGCGGCGGGAGAACACTTTCCGCAGGACGCGGTCGGCGGCGGCATCGAGCGAGAGCTGGAATTTGCCGGCGGCCCGGCGAGCCTGATCCATCAGGGAGGGATCGAGCAAGAGCGCGGTGCGATCCACGAATGGTCCGGAAGCCGCGCCGCGAGCGGCTCGCGGCGAAACTGAATTTGACTCACGCCCGGAGAGTCTTTCGCAAATCTCCAGGTCGCGCCAGAAATCCTGCGCGTCGTCTTCGCTCCAATTGAGCGCCTGTCCGAGCGCAAAGAAGAATTCTTCGCGAAAGAGGTCGAGCAAGGGGATCGCGAGCTCGAGCGAAGCGCTCCTCGTTTTCTTCGTCCTCGCGAATCGTTTTCCCTTTTTCGGCTTCTTTCGGCGCTTCAACCCACGCACGTGTACTTGCACTTTCAACCGCATAGGCATCGCGGCTTCAACGCGAAGGACCATGGCCAGAATTGCTTCTCGCCGAATCGTCTCCCGCTGCTCACGGTAATGCGCCGGCTGGTCGGCACGGCCCGGCCGGCGATTTTCCGCTGCGTACACGTCCAGAAAACGCTCGACCATCTCGTCCCGGTCGAGCGTTGCGAGCAGGAGCGTTGCCGCTTCCCGCGCTCGCACGACGAGTTCTCGAGGACGATAAGGCATCGGAAGATTTCTAGCTGTACGCGAATGCGCCTCTCGCTGCAACTGGAAAGGTTTTTCGTGCGCCCAAAAGAAAAGGCCCGGGATTTTCTTCCCGGGCCTTCCTTCAGGTCTTTGGATGCTCGCGCTATCCGGTTTGAGTCTTAGTGGATCGGGCCCGCCAGCGGCAGATCGTCGCCCGGACGCCCTCCCGAAACTGTACGCACCGGCTTCTCGAATTTTCCGAGAGCGACTTCAAGCGCCTGCTCGGCGGTGCGCACGAAATGGATCTGCACGCCTTCGTGCATTTGAGGCGGCAGATCTTCCTTCACGTTCGCCTCGTTCTCGGACGGGAGAATGACCTCGCGGATGCCGGCGCGCTTGGCGCCCAGCACCTTTTCCTTGATTCCGCCCACAGGCAACACGATGCCGGAGAGCGAAATCTCACCGGTCATGGCCACGCGTGGACGCACGGGCCTCCCTGTCAGCAGGCTCACAAGAGCCGTCACCATCGCAACGCCGGCCGAAGGGCCGTCTTTCGGAATCGCGCCTGACGGAACGTGGACGTGCAAGTCCTGCTTGCGGAAGAAGTCGGGATCGATGCCGTAGCGTTCGGAGTTGGAACGCACCCAGCTCAACGCCGCGCGCATGGACTCCTGCATTACCTCGCCAAGGTGACCCGTCATCGTGAACTGCTTCCCGCCGCGCATCTTGCTCGCTTCGATGAACACGATGTCTCCGCCCGCGGGCGTCCAGACCAGCCCGACGGAAACGCCGGGCTTCTTGACGCGCTCTTCCACTTCCTTTTCGAGGCGGAACTTCTGCACGCCGAGCACTTCGTGGATCACTTCGGGCGTGACGACATGCTTTTCCGTCTTGCCCTCTGCGAGACGTCGCGCCTGCTTGCGCACCAGCGTGGCGATTTCGCGTTCGAGGTTTCGCACTCCCGCCTCCCGAGTGTAATGGGCGATGAGCTCGTGCAGCGCTTCGTCCGCGAATTCAATTTGCTCGCCGAGCGTCAGCCCGTGCTCTTTCGTCTGGCGCGGGATCAGGAAATTCTTGGCAATGTGAATCTTTTCTTCCTCGGTGTAGCCCGGAAGCTCGATGATCTCCATGCGGTCGCGCAGCGGCTCCGGAATCGGATCCATCCAGTTCGCCGTGGCGACGAAGAGGACCTTTGAGAGATCGAACGGCACGTCGAGATAGTGGTCGCGGAATGTGGAGTTCTGTTCCGGATCGAGCACCTCCATCAACGCCGCCGACGGATCCCCGCGAAAGTCACGCCCGAGCTTGTCCACTTCATCGAGCATGAAAATGGGATCGAGCGTTTCCGCGCGGCGAATCCCCTGAATAATTTGCCCCGGCAGCGCGCCGATGTAGGTCCGCCGATGCCCGCGAATCTCCGCCTCGTCGTGCATACCGCCCAGCGAGATGCGCACGAATTTGCGGCCCATGGCCCGCGCGATGGATTTTCCGAGCGAGGTCTTGCCAACCCCAGGCGGACCGACGAAGCAAAGGATCGGGCCTTTCATCCCCGGTTGCAGCTTCTTTACCGCAAGATAATCGAGGATGCGCTGCTTCACCTTCTCGAGATCATAGTGATCTTCGTCGAGGATGGCCTGCGCCTTCCAGATATCGATTTCCTCAGTGCCCGAAACCTTGTTCCAAGGCAATGCGGTCATCCAATCGAGATAGGTCCGAGAAACCATGTACTCCGCGGAAGCGGGCGTCATCTTCGCGAGTCGCTTCAATTCGCGATCGCATTCTTTCTTCGCTTCGGCGGACATCCCAGACTCTTCCACTTTCTTTCGCAGCTCTTCGATCTCCGCGTGCGTGTCGTCCGACTCGCCGAGTTCTTTCTGGATGGCTTTCAGCTGTTCTCTCAGCAGGTACTCGCGCTGGCCTTGATTCACTTGTTCCTGCACTTGATCGTGAATCTTGCTGCGCAGTTCGAGAACTTCGCGCTCTTTCGTCAGCTCGTTGATCAGGATTTCAAGCCGCTTCCTCACGTTGAACGTTTCCAGCAACTCTTGACGCACCATCGTGTTCAGCGAAGGGAGCGTGGAGGCCACGAAATCCGCGAGCCGTCCCGCCGAATCGATATTCATCACTTCGTTCTGCAGGTCGTCGGAAAGCTGTGGAGAGCGTGCTACGACTTCGCGGAAAAGATCCTGCACGTTGCGCTCAAGAGCGGTCAGTTCCGCGTCGCGGTGATCCTCCAAGTCCGGCTGAGCCTCGACACGCGCCCGAACGAACGGCTTGAGGCCGATGATTTCGAGCACGCGAAGGCGGTCTAACCCTTCGAGAAATGCGACCACGTTTCCGTTCGGCATGCGAACCATCTTGTGGACCTTCGCGAGCGTCCCTACGCCATGAAGGTCGCTGCCGGTGGGCGTTTCAACCCGCGGATCGAGTTGTGCGACAACGCCAAGTAGCTTTTCCGGACCTTCCAGCGAATTCAGAAGTGCCAGCGAACTTTCGCGGCCCACCGGAAGCGGCATCACGGCGCCGGGAAAAAGAATCGTGTCCCGCACCGGGAGAATGGCCAACTCCTCTGGTATTACTCTGCTCACTTTGCTCACTTTGTCCCCCTTTGACATAAGGCCAAGACACCTTCCTTAAGACCTAATCGGCATTCTAGGTACTTAGATGCGCGACTTTATAAAAAGGATTTCACAACTTGCTGCGCCACATATAAGAAACAATGAGTATAATACGCTAAAGCTTCGAAATCAAAACGTCCATATCATATTAACAGTTAATGGGTTAACAGAAGTGCTACCCACTTTGAATATGGAAATTAAGTTGGTAATGCTAGCTTTTCCTTGGGGAGAATGATTCCTGGACCACCTTCACCGCGTCATCCCTGGTGTGGATTCGGCCATCCAGCTGTGCTTCCTCGACCGCATCCAGGATATCGCGGAAGACCGGGCCAGGGCTAAAACCCATCCCCTTCAAGTCATCTCCGGTCAGTAACCGCGGAGGCCGAACCTCTTCGGGGGGAGTTTCCGCGAGGAACCGGCGAACGAGGTCGTAGCTCCCGAAGTTGCGATGGCTCGAAAGACAATCGAGGCGATGCAATTCCAAATGCTCTTCAAATCGATTGAGACGAACGAACCGCTTCAGAGTGGCGGGCTTCATCCGGTCCACGTCCTTGAAGCGGAGATGGTTCGCAACGAGAGAAGAGATTTGTTCCGTATCTTCATTCGAAAAACGCAGGCGCTTGCAGATTTCCTCCGCCATGCGCGTGCCCACTTCGACGTGCTCGTCAAACCGAATGCGGCCTTCAGGCCCTGGCGCGGGAGTGAAAGTCGGCGGCTTACCCACGTCGTGCAGCAGAACTCCCCAGGCGAGCGTCGGCGAGCAACCCGCCGGCAATTGCTCGAGCATGAGCAGCGTGTGCGTCCACACGTCGCCTTCGGGATGAAATTGCGGCGGTTGTTCGACGCCCTTCATTTGCGTGATCTCGGGAAGAAGTTCCTGCAGCAGCCGTGTTTCATCGAGCAGCTCGAAGCCGCGGCGGGCGGCTCCTCCGGTGAGCAACTTGGTCAATTCATCACGAAGGCGTTCGGCGGAGACTTGATTGATTTCCGGCGCTAGTTTCAGGATCGCGGTGAAAGTGGCCGCCTGAATCGCGTAGCGAAACCGAGCGGCGAAGCGCACCGCGCGCACCATGCGGAGCTTGTCTTCGAGGAAACGCTCATCCGCCCGGCCGATGGCGCGAATAATCCCGGCGCGAAGATCGTCGCTCCCGCCGACGTAATCGAGCACTTGATTCGTCTCCGGATCCATCAGCAGAGCGTTGATGGTGAAATCGCGCCGCTGCACATCTTCTTTCGCGGAAGCGGCAAACACCACATGGTCCGGGTGGCGCCCGTCGGAGTAGCCGACCTCGGAGCGAAACGTGGCCACCTCAACGTGCGTGGCGTCGTCCGTCACCACCACCACGCCGAACTGCGCGCCCACGGCGAGGCTCTGAGGAAAAAGCTGCTGCACTCGCTCGGGTGTTGCATCCGTAGCCACGTCGTAATCGACGGGCTCGCGGCCGAGCAAGATATCGCGCACACATCCGCCCACGAGGTAGGCCTGATGGCCGGCGACTTTCAACGTGCGGCAGATGTGATCTGCGAGTTCGCGCGCGTTCATAGCGCGATTATGCGCGTGGCCGAAGGGCAAAAGAAACATCAAAGCCCCGCAGCGTCTGAACCCTAAGAAGTGACACGGAGTACGAAGCAGGTGATGTCGTCGTGCTGGCGGACGTCGCCGGCAAATGCATTGACGTCGGCCATGACGCGCTTCAAAACCTCCCCGGCGCTCTCTGGCCTTGCCGATTGAAGGAAGGCCACGAGGCGTGACTCGCCGTATTCTTCGCCGCTTTCGTTTTCGGCTTCGACCACACCGTCGGTAAAAATGAAGAGCAGGTCGTTGGGATCGAGTCGTACGCGGCCGATGGAAAACGGCTGTTCCTTCTCGATGAGCTGCGGCAAACCGAACGGCAAGCCTCCCACGTCGAGCCGCTCGATTTGGCCCGAGGCGCGGCGAAGAATCGGGTTGTTATGTCCCGCGTTGACGTATCGCATTTCTCGCGTCGAGGGATTAATTTCGCTGAGGAATGCCGTCGTGAAGCGAAGCCCTTCGAGGCTGTGCGCGCGGGCGTAGCCGTCGAGCCCTTCGACGATTTCCCCGAGTGTAGCCGGCGTTGCGGCGAGTGCGCGCAAGCTCGCTTGAAAGGTCGCCATCAGCAATGCCGCCGGGACGCTCTTTCCCGCCACATCCGCGACCACAATCAAGAGCGGCGCAATTCCCGAATCATTCGCGGCAACCGGCCGCACAAAGGCGTCGTAGTAATCCCCGGCGACGGTATTTTGCGGGCGCGTGGCGAAGGCAATATCAATCCCCGGCACCAGCGGTGGGTGATCCGGAACAAGCCATTGCTGGATCTCGCGCGCGATTTCCAGATCGCGCTTCATTGTCACGCGATCGGCCAGCTCGAGCGCGAGCAAAAGGAAAAGAATCGCGGCACCCAGCCAGCCGAGGCCGAGGTTCGCTTCTCCGCCACCCACACGAATGTCCGGCTGGATGATCAGGAGAATTACGGCCACGAGCAGAAGCACGCGCCGGGCGGGCGATAGCTTCATTAGCAGCGCGTGAAACAGCGCCCAGGCCGCGAGCAGCGGTCTCTTCCATTTCCTCCGTTCGCTCGTGATCGCGGACCAATCCACGTCCTTTGAGTAGAGACCGTAACTGGCCTGCGCTTCCGATTTGAACTGGCCCCAGAGCTGGTCGATCGCGAGGCCTTCGGTCACGCGCGCCCAGTAATCGCGCGCCCGGCGAACGGCCTGATGCTTTGCTTTCTGCGCGGGATCGGGTGTGGAAGACATCGGTGGGCGATTACACGGCAGCAGGCGAAAAGGAAGGAATCGAGCTCAATCGTGGTCGTCGCCTGCCGCCATAGAGCCGCCGAATTGCAGCTTCGAAAATCCGAAGCGATCGCGCAGCTCGTCTGTGGCACGCGCAAGCCTTTCGAGTTTCTCGCGGCGGCCGGGATCGAGAAGTTCGAGTTGCGCTGCGCCGGATGAGAATTGGGAAAGCTCGACACCGATCAGACGAAGCATCGCCGCTCCGTCCCAAGCGCGGGCGAAAAGTTCTCGAGTCGTGCGGAGGAAATCCACGTCGAGACCCGTGGGCTCGTTGAGCGTCCGGCTGCGCGTGATGGTGTTGAAATCGGCGTAACGCAACGTGAGGCTGACGGTTCGGGCGTGGAGGCCCGCGTCGCGCAGACGTTTCGAGACTTTCTGGCAAAGAAAGCTGAGCGTGGACTCGAGCAATTCGCGGTGATTCGTGTCTTCGCCAAACGTCCGGTTGTGCGAAATCGATTTCGGTTCGGCATCCACGAAAAATTCGTAGGAATCGGTCCCGCGCGCCTTCCGGCAGAGTGCCGTCCCCCAGCGGCCGAATATTTCTTCAAGCCTCTCGAGCGAGACTTGTTGCAATTGCCCGACGGTTTCAATGCCAAGTTCTTTCAAGCCCGCTTCCGTCACCTTGCCGATGCCGGGAATTCTCCGCACAGCGAGCGGCGCGAGAAATGCCGCTTCGCTCCCCAGCGGCACCCAGACGAGGCCGCGCGGCTTGGCCTGGTCGCTGGCCACTTTTGCGACGAGACGCGTCGATCCCAGGCCGCCCGAGCATGGAAGGCTCGTCCTCTCCGTGATTTCGCGCAGGAGTTTGTGCGCCGCGGCGAGCGACGGGCCGTGAAGACGTTCGGTGCCGGCGAGATCAAGATAGGCCTCGTCAATCGAGGCCATTTCGACGACGGGCGAGTATTTTCCAAGAATTGTGGCGACGTGGTCGCTCCACTCGGAATAGAGGCCGTGGTGGCCATCGAGAAACACGGCGTCAGGGCAGAGTTTTCCAGCCGTGCGCAAGGCCATCGCGGAATGGACGCCGAATCGCCGGGCTTCGTAACTCGCCGATGTGACGACGCCACGCTGGTCGCGCTGCCCGCCGACGATCACAGGAAGCCCTTGCAACTCCGGCCGGGCCAAGAGCTCGACGGACACGAAGAAGGCGTCCATATCAACGTGCAGGATCGAGGAAGTGGAATCCGCGGGTGGAATCGCTGGGGCATCGTGCTTGGCGCGAAATTGGGCCAGCTTCGGCATGGCATGCGGGGGGGACTCGTAACTATACCGCGGGTGGCGAAGAAAATACGAAGATTTGTGACACTCTTCCGAATCGAAGCAGGTCCTAACTCAGAGAAAGAGGCCTGTCCGTATGGAAATACTTCTTGTAGGCCGCGATCCAATCCGTGGCGATATCGCGCTGTGCCGTGGATAGATCGAGCTTACCCGCGCAGACCAATTGGTGAAGGTGCTCTTCCAAGTCATCCTTGACGCGCGCATTCCAGGTCGGGGATGTGTAGGGCTGCGGCCACAGATTGTGGATGTCTTCCGCGCCACCCAAGCCCGGAGCAATCAGATAATCGATCTCATAATCATCCGCGTGGGCGTTCACGATTCCGTACTCGTGAAATATCTCCTGGCGCAATGATGTTGGTACAGCCCGAACGACTTCCTCATGAGCCATCGAGCAAACGTCACTGATCGCAACTGCGCGCGTAGCGCCTGGCGTAAGGCTGGGGTCGGGAATCGTCCCGCTCTCGAATGGAACAACCACCGGGTTTGCCTCAGGCAGTCGGAAATGCTGTAAGAGGAGCTTGCCGCCCATTGAACCAATGAAAAACGCTAAGCAAATGTACGCTGCAGCGCGCGCAACCGCGGGGAACTGAAAGAATCGCCGCCATGAGTCCACGCGGGACTTGGCAGTTAATTCGGCAAGTTGAGCCCTTAAGAGAGCCCGTGGGCCGGCGACGGGTGGCAATTGGGGATCGAGAGACTGTCGGTGAGTTCGGGCGAATTCGGCAATTGTTCTTTCGACTTCCGCCATCCGAGCGCGGCAGTCCCAGCAGGCGGCGAGGTGGGCACGAACTTGAGCAGCGCGACGAGCGGGGAGCTCGCCGTCCGCAGCCAAAAGCAGTTCTTGGTCCGTCAGGTGAATGTCGCCGCTCTGCATGGCTTCATCTCCCGTCTGCACGTATCAACCGTGCGAGTGATCCTGTAAGAGACATCGATACGGCTGCCAGAGAAATACCAAGGACCGCCGATATTTCCCGATAGCGGAGGCCCTCCGCGCGTAACCGCAGGCAACGCTGGTCCTCTTCCGGGAGAGCATGAAGAACGGCCAGCAAGCGGCGCCGTCTTTGGCTCAATGACACCTGCTCTTCAGGGCTCGGTGATGGGTCAAACTGCCTTTGTGCAATCGTCCAGTCGCATGTCATCTTGTCGCGCGACCTCTGGTTCGCATGACGGCGCTTCAGAGCCAGATTATGTGCCACGCAAAAAATCCAGCCGCGAAGGTTTCGCCGGGATTTGCGTAATTGCAGGTGCCGGAAGAGCGAGAGGAACACTTCTTGGGTGACTTCTTCCGCGTCGTGCACGGGTATGCCAAACGAGACTACGTAACGGAGAAGCGGACTGCGAAATTGCTCGAAGAGGTTCATGACCTCACATTCGACCTCGGAGGGCGTCGCCGAAAGCGCAGCGGTAGAGGTAGTCGAGAAAGGGAGCTGATTGACTGCATCCGCCGGAAGAATCCCCATGGGCCCCCCTGAATATATTCCTTTCCGCACCTTTCTGTTCAGGATTTTTTGTTCCCATCTTTGAATTTCCGGCAGAAATCGGAAAAAGAGACTGAACAAAAGGGCAGGAAATGGAATATTCAAATCGAGGGCTGGCAAAAAGGGCAATCACATGGTCAGCGGGTCTCCTCCCTGTGAGAGACTTCCTTTAACCCATGCCCGGAGAACAACAGGCAAACGGGGGAGGCCGGCTCTTCGTGAAGAGATTTGCGGCTCTTTTTTTCTTTTGCGCCTTGCCGCTTTTTTGCCAGAGCAACAGCGGCGAATTGCGCCTGAAAGTGACCGATCCATCCGGTCTTGGCGTGAAGACAACCGTTCAGATCGTCAGCGAAGCGAATCAGTATCGAAATACTCTGGCGACAAGCGATCAGGGTAACCTGAACGTGCAGCGCCTGCCTTATGGCATCTATCAGCTCGAAATTGCGCAGCCTGGCTTTGCGCCCATATCCGAATCTGTCGAGATTCGTTCCTCGCTTCCGACCGAATATAAAATTCAACTCAAGCTACCAACAGTGAATCAATCCGTCACTGTCAGCGCGCCCAATACATTGATTGACCCCGATCAGGCGGGCTCGGTTAGCCAGATAGGCTCCGACTTTATTCAAAACCGGCTCAGCTCAGTTCCAGGCCGCTCCTTGCAGGATTTGGTGAATTCGCAACCCGGCTGGCTATACGAAGGCAATGCCGTCTTGCATCCGCGGGGCTCAGAGTATCAGACACAGTTTGTGGTGGATGGCATCCCCCTGACAGACAATCGCTCGCCGAGCTTCGGACCAGAGATTGAAGCGGACGACGTGGAATCGATGAGCATCTATACCGCCGGCATTCCTGCAGAATACGGCCGAAAGATGGGGGGCGTGGTCGAGGTTAATACGCTTCAAGATTCCCAGGCAGGTTTCCACGGCCAGGCGGTGCTTTCCGGCGGCAGCTTTGACTCCGCCGGCGCATTCGCCGAGGGGCAGTATGTCTGGGGCAAGAATACGCTCGGCGCCAGCGTGAGGGGCAGCATGACAGACCATTATCTGAACCCCGTAGTTCCGCAAAATTATTCCAACACGGGCACTCTGGGCGATTTTTCGGTCCATTATCAGCGCGACTTGACGCCGAACGATCGCCTGAGCCTCATCGTTCGCCATGAACTCTCGCGCTATGACATTCCGAACGAACTCGTACAGCAAGCCGCAGGACAGCGCCAGACGGCAGATAACATCGAGACGATGGGAATCGCCTCGTTCCAACACACTTTTTCATCCCATGTGGTGGCCGATTTTCGAGGAATGGTCCGCGACAACGCGAATGATTTCAACTCCAACGAGGCTTCGACTCCGGTGGAGGTCTTTCAGCACAATCGATTTCGCGAAGGGTATTTCAAGGGCAGCGTCACCATCGTTCATGGCCGGCATGAATTGAAGTTCGGCGTCGAGTCGGACAATATTTTTCTGCACGAGAATTTCAACTACATCATCACCGATCCGACACAATTCGATCCGAGCACTCCCCTCACGTTTGGCTTCCATGGAGCCCGCCCAGACCTCGAGCAATCCGCATTCGTGCAGGATCTGATCCGTCTGGGAAAATGGACAATCAATGCCGGGCTCCGTTGGGACCACTATCAGCTTTTGTTAAACCGGCAGGCGGTGGATCCGCGCTTCTCGATTTCGCGGTATTTCCCTTCCGCCGATCTGGTCGTGCATTTCACTTACGATCGGGTGTTCCAGACGCCATCGTTCGAGAACATCCTGCTTTCGAGTTCAACAGCAGCCGCGGGCCTTGACACGATCTCCCTCCAATTACCCGTCAACGCTTCAGAAGGAAACTACTACGAAGTGGGCTTGACGAAGGCTTTCTTCGGAAAGCTCAAGCTGGACACCAACTATTTTCGCCGGCTCGTTGGCAACTATGCGGACGACGATCAGATTGACAACACGACCATTAGCTATCCTATCTCATTCCGGAAGGCCATCATTTACGGCGCGGAGGCGAAGATTGACTTGCAGGATTGGCACCGATTTTCCGGCTTTCTCAGTTACTCATATACTGTCGGCAATGCATGGTTCCCCGTGACAGGCGGCCTCTTTCTCGGCGACGACGCAGTGATACCGACCACAGGTCATTTCCCGGATTCGCAGGATCAGCGAAACACCATTCGTGGACGACTTCTCTACCGGGTCACGCCGCGCTTCTGGATCGCAGGCGGAATTCAATACGATACCGGCCTTCCATTCGATTTCGATGGCGACCCGCAAACGGTGCTCGAGGAATACGGACAGAAGGTCCTCAATCGCATCAACTTTGACCGGGGTCGCATCTATCCTGCCTTCCAGGTCAATGCCTCCGCGGGCGCGGACATTTACAAGTCCGACCGTATCAATATGCGGTTCCAGATCGACGGACAGAACCTTACAAACGTCCTCAACGTCATTGACTTCGGCGGTCTTTTTTCCGGCAACGCTATCGGCCCGTCGCGGAGCTTTGCCCTGCGCCTTACAACTAACTTCTAGAGTCGATAGCACGAACTTGCGTAACGGTGGTTAGCTAGCGCGCTCAGCGGCGAGGACGCGGGGGATGCCGGCGAGATCGGTCGTGACATTGACATTCGTCCAGCCGCTCTGCGATTCGATAATCTTTCGGACATCACCCGCCGAGTTATAGCCGAGCTCGATGACAAGAATCCCTCCGCTGCGAAGCAGTAAGCCTGCTTCGTCGATCAAGCGCGCGTAGAATTCGATGCCCGTTGGCCCGCCGAAAAGTGCGGAATCCGGTTCGTGGTCGCGGACTTCGCGGGGGAGCGAGGGAGCTTCCTTGCGCGCGATGTAGGGAGGATTGCTGACGATGAGATCGAAAAACAAGGATGAGGGGCGCGGGGCATGGGGCGAGGGGCGAGCGGCATGAGGCGAGGGGGCAAGAGCAGCGAGCAAGTCGGTTTCGAAGAAGTGGATGCGATCTGCGACGCCGTGGCGAGCGGCGTTGCGGCGAGCCACTTCGAGCGCAGCGGCGGAAATATCCGTGGCGAAAACTTCGGCATGCGGAAGCGAATGCGCGAGCGCCACGGCGAGGCAGCCCGAGCCTGTGCCAACGTCTGCGATATGCAAGGGCGCACTGGGCGCGCCAGTTTCGAGTTGAATTTTGAACCCGCGGGCGCCGAGACGCTCGAGAGCAATTTCCACGACGTGCTCGGTTTCCGGGCGCGGAATGAGCACGGCGGGAGTGACTTCGAATTCGAGGCTCCAGAATTCCTGGTGGCCGGTGAGATATTGCGTCGGCTCGCCAGACGCGCGCCGCGCGACAAGCGCAAAATATTTTTCCGCGGCGGCAGGATCGAGCGGCTCTTCGGGATGCGAGTAAACCCAGGTGCGATCGCGCCCGAGAGTGTGCATCAGGAGCAGTTCGGCGGCAAGCGTGTGCGAAGGGACGTGCGCGGCGCGCAGGCGCGCCATGGCTTCTTTCAGCGCGGCGCGAACATCAGCAGCGAGCACGTTGTTTTTCATGAGGTGCGTCCGCCAGTGGCGCGCGCTTGCGGGCCGGCGCGCCCATCAGGCCTCGACGAGCTCTTGCTTCAAGCGTTCGGATTCGAAGTGTGCGCTGAGCGCATCCACCATGGGGCCGAGCTTGCCGTCGATCACGAGGTCGAGCTGGTGGAGAGTGAAATTGATGCGATGGTCCGTCACGCGGTTCTGCGGGAAATTGTAGGTGCGGATTTTTTCCGAGCGGTCGCCGGTCTTGATCTGCCCTCGGCGTTCGGCGGCGATCTGTTCATGCTGTTTGGATTGCTCGAGCTCATACAAGCGGGCGCGAAGTACGCGCATGCCCTTCGCGCGGTTTTTGATCTGCGATTTTTCGTCCTGCTGCGACACAACCAGGCCGCTCGGAATGTGTGTGATGCGCACGGCGGAATAAGTGGTGTTCACGGATTGCCCGCCGGGGCCGGAAGAGCAAAACGTGTCGATGCGCAGATCCTTCGCCTCGACTTTGATGTCGATTTCATCCGCTTCGGGAAGGACGGCGACCGTCGCCGCAGACGTGTGGATGCGCCCCTGCTGCTCGGTGGCCGGAACGCGCTGGACGCGGTGCACACCGCTCTCGTATTTCAGCTTCGAATAGACGTTCTTCCCCTGAATCGCCGCCACAATTTCCTTTACGCCGCCGATGTCAGAAGGCGAGCTTTCGAGCACTTCGACCTTCCAGCCCTGTGATTCCGCATAACGCGAGTACATTCGGAAAAGTTCGCCGGCGAAGAGCGAGGCTTCGTCGCCGCCCGTGCCGGCGCGGATTTCGACGATGACGTTTTTCTCGTCGAGAGGGTCTTTCGGGATCAGCAGGAGCTTCAGGTCGCGCTCGACGATATCGCGGCGGGCTTCGAGCGCGTGCTCCTCGTCATGCGCCATTTGTTTCATTTCGGCGTCGTCCGTTTCAACAAGAAGCTGCTTTGCGCCCAGCAAACCCTTCTCGATTTCCTTCCACTCGCGGTACTTCGCGACCATTTCGGCCATTTCGGCGTGCGTTTTTGCGAGCTTCTGAAACCGCGCTGAATCATTGTGGACTTCAGGCGAGGAAAGTTGTTGCGTCAGCTCTTCATACTTCGACTCGATGTGGTCGAGTTTTTGGAACAGCGTCAAATTCGCCATGGCAAGGCCTCAAGACAACGGAAAATAGGAAAGGGAAATTGGAAAATGGATAAACTTCAGCAAAAGCATCGCCCCGGATGGGGTAGAAGGGAAAGCGCTAATAAAATGGGGTGAACATTGCAATCAAACCTGAATTAAGAATAGCGGTAAATCGCCGACCTGTCAAATTGCGCGCTTCGGGCCACCGAAATCGCCGAGCTTTGCGGCACGGGCGGCGGTGTACTACGATGAACCGCGCCGATGAACGAAACCACACAATCCGGAATGGGCAATCCCGCGGGCGAGATGATGTGGGGATTTTGGTATCCCGCACTGAGGAGCAGCCAAGTGTACGGGCGAAAGCTCGTGCGTGCGATGCTGCTCGATGTGCCGCTCGTCCTGGGACGCGACGCTCGCGGAACCCCTTTCGCGCTGCGTGACGTGTGTCCCCATCGCGCGTTTCCTCTCTCGTTCGGCCAATTCGACGGCGCGGTGGTGGAATGCGCTTATCACGGCTGGCAATTCGACGCGCACACGGGTCAGTGCCGCGCAATCCCGTCACTGGCGGCGGATTCGAAGCTCAAGTGCGAGCGGATCTACGCCGGCAGCTTTCCGTGCGAGGAGCGCGATGGCTACGTCTGGGCGTACGTGGCGAACCCGGAGGGACGCACGCTCGAGGCGCCGCCGCCCCGCGCGCCCGAATTGCCGACGTTCACCCGGCGTTACCAGATCGCGCACCTCTGGGCCGACCTGCCGTGCAGTGTGGACCACGGAATCATCGGGTTGATGGACCCCGCGCACGGGCCGTTTGTGCATCAGGCGTGGTGGTGGCGGTCGCGACGAAGCATCCGCGAGAAGGCAAAACAATTCGAGCCCATCCCCAACGGCTTTCGCATGAGCCCGCACGCGCCATCCGCCAATAGCGCCCCGTACAAGATCTTGAAGCTCATCACCGGCGAGCCCGCAACGACAACAATCGATTTCGTCTTGCCGAACCAGCGCTTCGAACAGATCCGCGCGGGACGCTACTGGTTGTCGAGCCGGACGACGGTAACACCGGTCCGACGCGATCTCTGCCGGCTCGATTTCTGCGCGGCGTGGAATATTCTTCCCTGGTTCCCCGTCGTGTCCTTCATTATTCACGTGCTTGGGCCACGGTTCATTCGCCAAGACACGGAAGTGATCGAGAAGCAGGCGCAAGGGCTGAAATACGAAGACCGGATGATGCTGGTGGATGACGCCGACCGCCAAGCGCGATGGTATTTCGAGCTGAAGGCTGCCTACCTCGAATCGCAGCGCACTGGCGCGCCGATGCGGCATCCAGTGGCAGGGCCGGTCACGCTGCGCTGGCGATCGTGAGGCGATAGCGTGGCAGCGCCGCTTGCGAGGCCGCCGTTTCGTCAGGCCCTGCGAACGGGATTGCATCGGCGGTGTCCCAACTGCGGCAAGGGGCCTGTCCTCGAGCGCTGGCCCAATAAAATCCTCCCGCGTTGCCCGCATTGCGGGCTTTCTTACCATCGCGAGTCGGGCTACTACATCGGCGGGATGATCCTCACATATGGCTTCACGATCGGCGTGGTGATTGCGGTTTTTCTCCTCTCGCTGCTCCTGCCGGACAATCCCAGCCTGAGCGACAACCGAAGATTTGCGCTCTGGATCGCCTTCGCCATTCCCGTGATGCTGATTCTGATGCCATATGCCTACAGTCTCTGGCTTTCGCTCGATTTCTGGGTCGAGCCGTGGCAGCCGAAGCGAGCCGACTGACGCTAATTCGCGATGCTGCTCAGGAATGGGTAGTGTTCTGCGGCGCCCATGAAGAAGAGCATGGGGAACGACAGCCAGAATCCCACGCGCGAAGCGAGGTAACTCCAACGAGCCAGGCGTTCGGCCTCGGGCGGCATCGGGGTGCCTTGCTCGACGTTGAGGCGCGTCCATTCAATCAGGCGCTTTTGCACGCGCCAGACCACGCCCCATGTATTCAGAAGCATCAGTAGACCGATTCCTCCGCCCACGCTGATCGAAAGATGCGCGTTCGATGATTGCGGCCCGGCGTTCAGATCGAGCGCGAACCACGAGGCAGCGATCACAACGATGGCGATCGAGAGGGAGCGCACCCAGGGATTGTTGAGGACCCCTTTGCCCGGAAGTTGGAGCGGATAAATCAGCGCATACGCCACGAGCCACATGAGAAGCCACTCGCCGAACCAGCGCACCGCGAGCGAAGGATTGCCAGCATTTTGCGCGTCGGCGAAGAGGATTTGCCAGAAGTAACGCAGACCGGCGACGACGGTCACGAGCGCCGACCAGCGAAACCAGGCCATCGCCCGCGACATCATCACAGGGAAAACTTTACTGCGGACGGACGCGTCGAGCTTTTTCATCGTGGGAAAGCCTACGAGGTTGAAAAAATAGAGCAGGCCGATCCAAATGATTCCGGAGACGAAGTGAATCCAGCGAAGGAGGATTTGCTCGTTGGCCATCGCGTTTTGCGGAAAACTGAAATGCGGCCCGAAGAATTGAAACGCGTGTCCGACGAGAGAGGCAAACATGGGAGGGCCTCCAGCAGCGATTCACCCACTCTTGCGCCGCTACGCTATCGGAATCGCGAGGCGCAAGTCAACGCTGAGCGAGTTGTTGGAGAGCCCAGTCAGCGTGCTCGGCAATCAGGGGATCGCCCGAATCGGCAAGCCGCCTCAGGAGCAGCGCCATCCGCTCATACGCTTCTGATTCGCGCGGGACTCGCGAGTTCCCAAGCGCGACGCAGGCGTTGCGCACGACGCCACGCCATTTGGCGCGCTTTACCGCGCTGCTGTGGAATATACGGCTGAAGTCATCCTGGCTAAGCGATGCGAGCCACTCCACCTCAGGCGAGAATAGCGAGTGCCGGCCATTTTCCATTTTTTCTTTTCTGTTTTCCTGGGCCGGGATTTGCCGCGGCTCGAATGCCGCAAGCGGCGTGACCGGCGCCCTGCGATTCCACGGGCAAACGTCCTGACAGATATCGCAACCGATGACGGCGCGGCCCATCGCCGGTCTAAATTCTTCGGGAATGTTCCCGCGCAATTCGATCGTGAGATAGGAAATGCAGCGGCGCGCGTCGAGGACGTAGGGCCCGGCGAATGCTTCGGTGGGGCACGCGTCGAGACACAGGCGGCAATTGCCGCACAAATCGGCTGGCGGCAGCTCGCCCGGCGGAAGCGATGACGCAAGATCGAGTGTCGTGAGGATCACACCCAAAAACAGCCAGGAGCCAATCCTTTCGTTGATCAGGCAAGTATTCTTCGCCAGCCAGCCGAGTCCCGCATGTTTAGCCGCGACGCGCTCGACGACAGGCCCCGTGTCGACGTAAGGCCGGGCTTCGAACGGCTCGTTGAATTGCACACGCATAGCGGCGAGGAGCGTTTCGAGTTTTTCTCCGAGCACTTCGTGATAATCGTCGCCCCAGGCATAGCGGGAAATCCAGCCGCGCGTGTGTTCGTCGCCACCGCTCACGAAGGTCTCCATGGAATCGGGCTGTTGCGTGTTGTAATTCAGAGCAACGACGATGAGGCTGCGCGCGCCCTCGAGGACGAGACGCGGATCGCACCGGCGCGGGTCGGCGAGATAATTCATCTCGCCGGAGTAGCCTCGCGCGAGCCACTCAGGCAAATGCGCCAGCTCATCGAGCGCATCCACCGGCGCGACACCGCAAAGATCGAATCCCACAGCGCGCGCCCGCTCACAAATCCATCGTGTTCCCTCCGCCGGATTCATCGACCCATCATGCCTCAGCCGCGAGGCCCACGAAACGTTTCCTTCAGTGGCCTAAGCGCCGACCGGCTGCTACAATGCTGCTCCATGGCTGATTGGCGGCAAATCCAGGCGCGGATCCGCAAAGCGAAAAATAGCCCCGACGCACACGCAAAGCTTTCCGAGCTTTTCGACCGTACTCGCGACGCTATGGTGGCGTGGGAGCTCGCCGCAATCGAAGAGAAGGCCGAGCACAACGAGGAAGCGGGGCGCTGGTACACAATCGCCGCTCAACGCTTTCGCCGTGCCGATTGGAAAAAGAAAGCCGAAGAAGCGCTCACGCGGTTGGGTTTCCCCTTGCCGATTCCCAGCACGACACCCAGCGGAGAGGCGCCCGCATCCCGGCCGCAGGAAAGTGAAGAGGCGAGACCGGTTCTCGCGCTGGGCGAAATTCCAGATGCCGCGAATCAAGCGGCCCCCTCCCAGACCTATTCGCAGCCAGCCGCTTCCACCGGCGATGGCGATGCTGAAAAAAGGAAGCGGCGCCGCGGGCGGCGCGGCGGTCGTGGACGCGGGCGCAAAGGCCCGGCCGCACCTTCCCTTCCGTCGCAGGCTTTTGCGCAATCCAGCCCAACTTCGCAGCCGAAAGAACAAATCTCTCGCCCGGAATCCTTCGAGCGAACTCCGTCTCGGTTCGAGCCAGCGGAACCGAGACGTCCCGTTCTCGTCGAGCATCCCGCACCCACGCTGCCCTCCGACCGCACCGCTCATGGCCGGGCCGGCGAGCCGGCACTCGCTTCGCGGCTCACTTATCTGGAATCCATGCTGCGGCGGCTCATCGCAAGTCCTTTGTACCGCCTGGACGAAGCCGACGAAGCTCCGGCTGGACCGGGTGTATTTCTGCTTTCGGATTCCGACCAGGTGACGTCGTATTACATTGAGTCCTGCCAGACTCTGCGCATCGGGATTGGGAATTTGGTTCGCGGGGGCCGTGGCGGAAAGACCAGCCGCGGCGGCACGACCCGAGGCCATTCGGACAGCAGCGGCCTGAAAGCCCGACTGGCAGAGCATCTGGGAATTAATGAAGCGAAAGTTTCGCCTTATATGAAAGACCACTGCGTGATCCGTTGGATCCAGCTCGACGACGACGCTCCGCATTTGGCACATTTTGCGATTGGGGTTCTTCGTACGCCTTTGAATGTGGACTGAGGCCCCGACCGGCTTCGGCATATCCTTCCAAGACTCATAGGAGAAAGGGTTTCGCCGCATTTGAGGCATCCCCGTTGCCTGCGCCATGGAACCGTTCAGCCCCCCAGATGCACCTTTGAGCGCACAACCCTAGACGGGGTCCTAGAAACCAGGCAAACTTTGGTACTGTAACCAGTTACGGGGCTCGGTTCATTTCTCATTGGGGTCAGGCCTTAGGGGGATTCCGAAGTCGCGGTTACTTAAGGAGAGGTGCAGCAATATGGCGAAGACAGTAGCCAACCAGCTCTGGAAGTCATTCGACTGGACGCTTTGCAAGACGGCGGCGGTGACTTTTAACACGATTCAGTACTTCAACAAGTACAAACCGAACCCGTCCTTTACCCCAAAGTGGTCCGACAAGCCCTTGCTGAAATCTTGGGAGAAATCAAAGCCGACTCTCGGTTGGCCGCGCACGACGGACTCGCTGTGCCCCGACTGCGTCAAAGAAGCGCGTGAGGCGATCATCAACGGCACGAAAGATTGGACCGATCTCGTCCACGAGAAAGTGGGAGAGATCAAGGCGCAGATTATCGAGCGCGACGGCCAGGTCTGGATGGTGAAGGAATGCGCCACCCATGGAAAATATGAAGACCTGATGGCTGTGGATGCGAAGTTTCTCGAATGGATCGAAAAGAATTTCCCCGGACGCGACATCCCCGCGCACAATGACGAAGACCTGCACCGCCACGGCTCAAGCACGGTACGCCACGGCCGCGGCTCGGTCCTGACCGTCGATCTCACGAACCGCTGCAACATGATGTGCGATCCCTGCTTCATGGACGCCAATCAGGTGGGTTATGTCCACCAGCTCAACTGGGAAGAAATCCAGGAAATTCTCGAGAACGCCACCAAGATCAAGCCGCGCCGCCAGATGTCCGTGCAGTTTTCGGGCGGGGAACCAACGATGCATCCGCAATTTCTTGACGCGGTGCGCTACGCGCGCAAAGTGGGCTACAACAGTGTGCAGGCCGCAACCAACGGCATCGAGTTTGCGAAGAGCAAGGAGTTCTGCAAGCAGGCCTTCGAAGCCGGGATGCGCTATGCGTACCTTCAATTCGACGGCATCGGCAACGACGCGAACAGCCACCGCCAGGTAGGCAATCTGTTCGATGTGAAGCTGCGCGCGATTGAGAACATGCACGAAGCCGGCATCGAAATCGTGCTGGTCACAACCATCGTCAACAACGTGAACAACGATCAGGTAGGCCCGATCGTCAAGTTCGCGATGGACAACCCGAAGAAGATCGCTTTCGTTTCCTTCCAGCCGGTCTCATTTACCGGGCGCGATGAGGACATCACACCGGAGCGCCGCATTCGCCAGCGCTATACGCTCTCGCACCTGGCACAGGATGTCAGCGCGCAGGTGGGCAAAGTCGAACCCACCCGCGATTGGTTCCCGATTTCCTATATCGCTACGTTTGCAGGATTCTCGGACCTCTCGCATGGGCCTGACTCGCAATGGGGATCGCTCTCCTGCGGATGCCACCCGAACTGCGGCGTCGGCACGGCTCTGATGATCAACAAGGAAACGAAGGAATGGGCGCCAGTGCCGCGCTTCCTCGATGCGCCGGGGCTTACCAAGGACGTGACCGCAATCACGGACGCGGCCCGCGGCAAAGGCTTCTCGAATTTCATGATGGCGATGGCGCTGCTGAAGAATTACAAACCTTTCCAGGCGCCGCCGAGTTTGAGGCTGAAAGACCTCTGGATGAAGTTCGACAAGACCTGGGCGCTTTCCAAGAACTCGGACAAGAAATACGGCCGCACGAACCCGGAGCGCACGTTTGAAGACGCCATGAAGCGCCGCAAGCAGGATCCGTGGAATTTTCTCTTCATCGCCGGAATGTGGTTCCAGGATCTTTTCAACTACGACTTCCGCCGCACCGAGATGTGCATCATCCCGTACGCGACGCAGCAGGGCGAGATTTCCTTCTGTGCCTACAACACCGGAATTGGTTGGCGGAAAATTATCGAGAACATGTACAAGAACGCGACCGTCTCCCAGTGGTACAAGGAGCACGGCAAGCACGATATCTACGCCAAGGGAAAGAAAGTCGATCTGACGAACTACGAGCACTCGCTCAAGATCAACGCCGAAGACGCCGCACGCGTGCGCCACCTGGAGCACGATATTCCGCTGACAGCGGCCGAAGAAGACCGCATCCGCCGGAAGAAGGCTCTCGAAGAAGCGGCCAAGGTGCGCAAGATATACGAAGAGCTCGTGCTCAAAAAGCCTCAGGAAACCGTCGTGCAGATTGGTACGATGCAGCAAATTCAAAATGCCGTGCCCGGTGCTCCAGTGAAACCGGTCCAGATTGCGCCGGCAAACGGGAATGGTGACGGGCACTCGAATGGCAATGGCGCCGCGAAGGTCGAGAAGACCGAAGCGGAGCAAGCAGCCGTCGCCGGCGACTAAAAATCCCATCTCCGCAAATCGCTGAACAAAAAAAGCCCCGGGCGAGCCCGGGGCTTTTTTTGTTCGTCCCTCGTTCTGGTAGAATGTGAGGAGTTCTCCTGGGGAAGCAAAACGATGCCTATTTATGAGTATGTTTGCGACGATTGCGGCGAGCGTTACGAGCGCATCGTGATGAGCCGATCGCAGCCCATCACATGCCCGAAATGCGAAAGCGCGAAGCACACCATCCAGCTATCCGTCTTTGCAGCGCCCTCGAACGGAAAATCCACGGCCGGCTCTTCCTCATCCGCATCTTCCGGCGGAAGCTGCGGCTGCACTCCTCGCTCTTGCGGCTGTCACTAGATTAAATGAAGACGTAGGATGTTCCCGTCTCAGGCACAACTCCGCAGTGCCGATATGAAACCCGATCACTCGCAAACGACAGGTGTCCCCTCTATTCGCGCAACAAGAAGAGCGCTTTTGCGAACTCCATACCGGTTGCTCTTCATTCTCTTGTTCTTTGTTTCTCCTCAGGTCTATGCCCAAGGCGGCCCGCCACTTCTCACCAACGATTCCGGAACTCCCGGCAACACAAACTGGGAAATCAACATTGGTGTGATGCAGGTGCTGCGCCAGCATGCGAATGTCTTTCAAGTGCCGCAACTCGACCTCAATTATGGTCTGGGCGACCGCATCCAGCTCACCTACGAAGTCCCTTATGTTTTGCAGACGAGCGCCGGCCATGCCATTGAATCGGGATGGAGCAACGGGGTGACCGGAGTGAAATGGCGATTCTTCCAGCAGGATCACGGCGGCTGGAATATCTCCACGTTCCCTCAGCTGGAAATTCAGGGCCCGTCCAGGTCGGTCCAGGTGGGTATTGCCGATGGCGGAACACGCCTGTTCCTTCCCGTCGAAGTGAACAAGGCCGTCGGGCCGGTCAATTTGGATTTCGAGGCGGGTTACTTCTTCCCGTTACATTCGCCGCAATCCCGCGACGAACGCATTCTTGGGTTTGCTGCCGGACACGAATTCACACCGAAGTTCGAATTGATCGGAGAGGTTTATTACGATTCGGTGATGGGCGTCCCGCCCCACGACACGACATTCGACGTCGGAGGCCGCTACCGATTCCACAAGGGGCTTCTGCTCCTGTTCATTGCCGGCCGCAGTTTTGCCGGAAATTCGAGTGGTCAACCGGAATTCATCGGTTACATCGGATTGCAAATTTTGTTGCGGAAATACGGCCGGGAATTGAACCCAGAGCCTTGAAGCTAATCTCCGCAGACTCGGGCCCGCCCCTACAATGACTTTCTGATGGATCGTCGCTGCGACATCAACCATGTCGCCACGTCGGGCTCGGAGAAGGCGCGTTCCCACACTTCGTGACCGACGCCAGGATACTCCGTGTATTTTGGCGCGCCGCCCGCCTCGCGCAATGCTCGGACCCACTCTCGCGCGCGTGCGACGGGCACTATAGGATCCGCGTCGCCCTGAAAAACCCAAACGGGATATTGAGCGTCGCGCCCAATCATATCGTCGAAGCCGTAACCGCAGAGAGCAATGCCTGCGGCAAAACGGCCCGGCGCGGCTGCCAGTGCTGCCCAAACGCCTTCGCCTCCCATCGATTGCCCCGCGACGTACGCGCGGTCGAGGTCGATTGAATATTTTTTCTGGACTGCATCGAGAATCTCGAGCGCCAGACGGAGCGATTCCGGCGGCGCTTCGACGTGCGGACGCGCCCAAGCCTTCGTTTCGGATACTTGCGGCGCCAAAACGAAGGCATGAAACTTCGCTTGACTCTCCAGCGTTGTCCAGATGTGCGTGCCTGGGTAATTCCCGCCGGATATCTGGAGCAAATTATCCTCGCCGCGTCCCGCCGCGCCATGCAGCCACAAGACGATCGGATATTTTTTCGCGGCACTATAGCCGGGCGGAACAAACAGCCGATACGCCATCGTTTCACCGCTGGGGCTGCGATAGGACCGCGCAAGGAATCCTTTGGCGACATTCTCAAGGTTCTGCTGCGCCTGCGAGGAGGGGCACACCGACAGAAATAGAAAAAGCGTTCCGGTGGCGAACGCAAAGCGTCGTCGGATGCGGCTAACGGGAGTAGCTCCGCGCATAGGCGGGCGGCTCAAGGCCCGCGTTCAATTTGGGATCGCTCACGGGCGCAGACGACACGATTCGAAGCGGTACGACACCGGCCCAGATTGGAAGTTGGTAGTCCTGTTCGTCGTCCTTGGGAGGGCCTCTACGCACCTTTGCCGAGACTTCTTCGAGCGGCAATGCGAGGACAGCGGTGGCCTTCAATTCCGATTCCGTGGGCTTTCGAACATCGTTCCACCGGCCGCGAACGATGTGCTCGGTGAAAGCCTCGAGCGCGCGCAGCTTTTCTTCCAGATTTTCAACCGCAGTCGCACGGCCAAGAATCACGACCGAGCGATAGTTGACGGAATGGTGAAAAGCCGACCGTGCCAAAACCAAACCGTCCACTAGCGTCACCGTGACGCAAACCTGCACTCCGCCGGCCAGCGTGCGCAGCATCCGGCTCGCGGCCGAGCCGTGGAGGTAGAGCGTGTTGCCGACACGCGCGTAACCAGTGGGAATGACGAACGGCTGGCCATCGACGGCAAACCCCACGTGGCAGAAGAATCCCTCATCGAGGATGCGAAACACGGTTTCGGAATCGTAGGCGCCGCGATCGGGCAGCCGGCGGACTTGCGTGCGATCTGTGCGTTTAAATTGGCTCATGCAGAAAGCGTAGAGCCAACTTTGTGCTGAGGCAAGAGCCAATCTGGACGGCGCTCAGCCCGGGGGGAGACAGCGTGCGAGCGAATATCTTCATTGTCAGTTAAAATGAGGGCACGGTTCTGTGAGGTGGATAGCCCATGGCGGAGACGCACGGCATTTTTTCGCAGGACATTTTCCGGTTTTTCCGGGAAATCGGGAGAAACAACCACAAGCCTTGGATGGATGCAAACCGCGAGCGCTATCGTTCGGCGGTTGTAGAACCGTTCCGGGCGCTGCTCGACCGGCTGGCGCCGGCGGCACGAAAATTGAATTCGCAATTCGTAATCAGCGGGCGCACGGGCGACAACTTTTCGCGCATCAATCGCGACATCCGTTTTGCCCGGGATAAATCACCGTATCGCACACAGATGTACCTATTCTTCGCGGAGCCGGGTGGCGAGGGCAGCCAACTTTACGCTGGCATTTCCGCTGAAACAGTGACGTGTGGCTTCCGCATCTACAGCGACAGCCGGACCTCGCCGCTCGCGCAGGTTGCGCGGCCGCGTGGGCGGGAACACGCGCCATGGATCGAACGCCAGAGGCGCCGCTTAGGGAAAAAATGCGAGAGCTACTGGTATTCGACTGAAAAAGGCGAATGGACAAAGCACAACGGCTGGCCGGCAAAATCCGAGGATTGGAAAAAACTACAAGCCTGGATCGTTCGAAGGAGATTCGCGCCGGCCGCAGCCACGCGGCGTGGGTTCGATCGGGAACTTGCGAAAGTCTTCCGCGAAGTCTATCCGCTGTACACGTTCACGACATCGCCGAAATGGAAGTCCTGATCACGAAGGAGAGGCCTCGATGGCCATAAGCCGGGAGCAAGCGCGCACCGAGCATACGTCCAATATGAATCACGACCAGTTCAGCGAGACAGTTTATGGCGTGGTCTGCGCCGCTTGCCACAACTACATCCTCATTGATCACACGAATTGTCCGCCCACTTGCCGCGAGCACGAGACCTGCCGCCAGGCCTATTCTTGAAACGGAGATCTATTTACCGGCGCCCTCGCGAGCGCGGGCGAGGTGGCTGTGCTTCCGCCCGTACGTGAAATAAATCACCATCCCGATAATCAGCCAGACGATGAGTCGCAGCCATGTACTCAGGGGAAGACTCAGCATGAGGAACAGCGAAATACCCATGCCGAGGATCGGCACGAGCGGGACAAGCGGCGTCTTGAATGGGCGGTGCAGATCCGGCCGACGAATGCGAAGAATCCAAACACCGCCGCTGACGATTACGAAAGCGAGCAGCGTGCCAATGGAAGTGAGTTGTGTGAGCACGTTGATCGGTAGGACGCTGGCAAGCAGCGCGACAGCAAAACCCACGACAATCGAAGAAATCCACGGCGTGTGAAACCGCGGGTGGACACGTCCCGCCCATTCGGGCAGCAAGCCGTCGCGCGACATGGAGTAGAGGACACGCGACTGTGCCATGAGCATAACGAGCATTGTGGTTGTCAACCCGGCAAATGTTCCCAGCATCACCAGGACGCTCCCCCAGCGCACTCCCGTGGCTTCGATTCCCAGCGCCACAGGCGCGGCCGTGTTGAGCTCGGTGTATTTCATGACGCCCGTGAGCATCCAGCCGACAGAAACATACAGAATCGTGCAGATGACGAGCGAGCCGAGGATGCCGATCGGCATGTCGCGCTGAGGATTCTTCGCTTCCTGGGCGGATGCGGACACCGCGTCGAAACCGATGTAAGCGAAGAAAATCACCCCTGCGCCGCGCGCGATGCCCGACCAACCGAATTCTCCGAAGGAGCCGAGATTCGGCGGAATAAATGGATGCCAGTTCGCAGCCGACACTTCCGGATGGTGAAATAGGAAAATCGCTACAACTGCAAGGAAGGTGAGTACGGTTCCAATTTTTATGAAGACGACCGTGGTGTTCACGTTCGCCGATTCGCGCACGCCGAGAACCAGAATCACCGTGATGATGGCGATGACAAGATATGCGGGAAGGTCCAGTATGCCGCGAGCATGGGGAAGCGTAAGCGGGTCCACGCCCGCTTTGGCCAGCGCCGGCCCTATTGTGGCGACCTTCGCCCACTGGTCGTGATAGAAGACGAGGGAGGCTCCCGGCGTAGCTGTAAGCTGCGGCGGGATGTGGATGTGATAGCTCTCGAAGAGCGCAACCAGATTGCCGCTCCAGCCCGCGGCCACGGTCGCAGCGCCAAAGCAATACTCGATGATCAGGTCCCAGCCGATAATCCAAGCGAAAATTTCGCCGAGCGTCGCGTAGCCGTAGGTGTAGGCCGAACCAGCGATGGGAATTAGCGAAGCAAACTCGGCGTAGCACAAACCTGCGAAGACGCAGCCGATTCCCGCGAAGATAAACGAGAGAACGATCGCCGGCCCGGCAAAATTCGCGGCGACAGTCCCGGAAATCACGAAGATTCCTGCTCCGATAATCGCCCCGATGCCGAGCGTGACGAGATTGAGCGGGCCAAGAGCGCGCCGCAGACCGCCTTCGCCTTCATCGCCTGCTTCACGCATCAAGGCGTCGAGCGGTTTGGTGGCAAAGATGCTGGACACGCGTTGGCTCTCCATCCAGGTGCGCTGCGCCTGAGCGGCGTTTCACAGGCGGCCTGAAATCGCGGCGTATTGTAGCGGGCCTGACTCCGCGAAGCCATCGCCTTGTCATCTTCGATTCCAGTCTCACGGTAAGAGCTCTCCTCCAGAACTGAACGAAGATTTGTTTGAGGTGACGCGCTGGCCAAGGCGGGACTATCATAAAGGCATACTCGTCTTGGAACCGAGCCATGCAAAGCTTCCGCGAAGCGCATCGTTCCTGAGGCCCCGAAATGAACCTCTTCTGCCATTGCGTCGGTCGTGACCGCCAAGGATTCAAACCAGCACGGGCAAAAAGGCTCAAAATGACAATCGGCCGGGCAACTTCTGCGGTTCTGCTTGCATGTTTGAGCCCCGCCTGGGCTCAGGGTCAAGATCCTTCGCCATCGACCTCAAGCGCAAAGGCCGTCCGGCTGGTTGTGCCAAAGGGGATGCCGATTCAGGTGGTCTTGGACAAAGAAGTGCGCGTGCAAAAAGTGGGGCAGGCCGTACACGGGCGCGTGATTCAACCCGTGTATGCGTTTGACCAGCTGGTTGTTCCCATAGGCACCGAGGTCACAGGCCAGATTGAAAAGATTGAAGGAATTTCCGGCGGCAAACGAACACTCGCTGCCTTGGATGCGGATTTCACTCCCGCCCACAAGATTCATGTCGAATTCACCGAGCTGATTCTGACGGACGGGCGCCGCATTCCTCTGCACGCCGACGTCACTCCCGGATCCGGACAGGTGATTCAACTCATCTCCGCTGGCGAAGCTGAGAAAAAGAAAACGGCGAGTGATGCCGCCTCAGAGAAATTAAAGGAGGCGAAACAAGAGGCGAAGCGCGAATGGGAGGATGCCAGGAAGCAGATCGAGGAGCCCGGCAAGATGCATCGCCTGGAAAGATATGCGATTGCCCAGCTCCCCGCTCATCCACAATATATCGATGCCGGGACATTCTATTTCGTCGAGTTGCGGGAACCGCTCGATTTTGGCAGCGAACCTCTGACTCCTCAAATGGCCTCTGCGATCGGAACACCGCCTCCACCAGGCAGCCTCGTCCACGCCATCCTCGTTACGCCGCTCGATTCAGCAACCACGCAGAAGGGCGCAGAGGTCGAAGCGGTCCTTTCGCAGCCGCTCTTCGATGGAAACCAACTTATCCTTCCGCAGGGGAGCCGCCTGAAGGGAACTGTCATCCAGGTGCAGCCGGCCCGCCACCTGAGCCGCAATGGGCAGCTTCGGATCGTGTTCCACGAATTGGTTGCGCCGGATGGGATTGAAGAAAAAGTCGTCGCGAGCCTGGAAGGAGTCCAGGCAGATAAAGCGGGCCATGTGAAGCTGGACTCCGAGGGCGGTGCTCAGGCCACATCGCCGAAGACGCGATATCTTTCAGCGAGTATTTCCATAGGGCTGGCTGCTCTGTCTTCTGCGGGCGACGGGGACGCCGACGTTGGCAACCGAGCCGCAGGTGGAGCCGGAGGGTTCAAGCTCATTGGCATTGCGCTGGGCATGACCGTCCGTTCCCAGCCGCTCGGGATGGGCATGGGTGCGTTTGGCGCGAGTATGTCAGTCTATAATCATTTCCTTGCGCGCGGGCGCGACGTAGTCTTCCCCAAGGACACTGCAATGCAAATTGGATTCGGAACTCGGCGCGCGCCCGCCACCGCGTCTGTTCCTGCCCCGGCAAAACCGCACGAAGACGAAACCACCCACGAGTAACTCCCCCGCGCGCGTTGACGCAAGCGCTGGAAAGCCCGTATAATAAGGGTTTCTCAATAGCTTCGGGAGGCAGCATGTACGCCGTAATTCGCAGCGGGGGAAAGCAATATCGCGTCGAGCCTGGCAAGACCATCCGGGTTGAGTTGCTCGAGGGCAAGGTTGGCGGGAAAGTGACGTTCGAAGACGTCGTCGCCGTCCGCTCGGATGAAAAGAATTTCGTAGCCGGCCAGCATGCTTCCAAGGCTAAGGTCACCGGCAAAATCGTCAAGCACGTCCGCGGCCCGAAGCTCAAGGTGTTGAAGTACAAGACGGGCGGGCAATACAAGATTCAGCGCGGCCATCGCCAGGGATATACGGCCGTCGAAGTCAGCAACATCCAGCTCGATTAGGGGTTCTCCATGGCACACAAAAAAGGCGGCGGGTCATCCGTAAACGGGCGCGACTCGCACGGACAGCGGCTCGGAATCAAGCGGTTCGGCGGTCAGGTTGTGACGGGCGGCAGCATTCTGATCCGTCAGCGCGGAACGCGCTACAAAGCTGGAAAAAATGTCGGCCGCGCCAAGGACGACAGCCTCTTCGCGCGCATCGACGGCGTTGTTCGATTTGAGGACAAAGGCGAGACGGGGCGTTTCATCAGCGTCCTTCCGGTCAAAGAAGCCGCGGCCGATTCAGAGAAGAAGTCTGCGGCGCCGGCCGTAAACTGAGAACTTCAGCTTTCATGACGCGCCTCGACATGTCGGGGCGCGTATTTTTTTCTTTCCCCGCAATCGTGGCGTATGCTTTCTTCGAGCGCCCTCTCAGAACGAGCGACTCATGTTTGCTGATGAAGCCAAAATCCTGGTAAAGGGCGGCGACGGCGGAAATGGCTGCGTCGCATTTCGAAGGGAGAAGTACGTCCCGCGCGGCGGCCCAGCGGGCGGCGACGGCGGAAATGGCGCGGACATCTATCTGCAATCGAATCCGCACGACAACACGCTCTTGCGCTACCGCTACAACCGCGAATTCCACGCCGATCGCGGCCGCCACGGGGAGGGGTCGAATTGCCACGGCCGCTCCGGCGTCGAGATGGTTCTTACGGTGCCGGTAGGGACGATCGCTTTTGACGCCGATACCGGCGAGCAGCTTTTTGATTTCACCGAACCCGGGCAACGGTTCCTTGCCGCTCGCGGAGGACACGGCGGGCGCGGAAATTCTCATTTCGTGAGGCCGTGGCATCAGGCTCCACGCGAGCACGAAGACGGTAAACCGGGTGAAGAGCGCCACCTGCGACTCGAATTGAAGTTGCTCGCAGACGTTGGGCTCGTCGGCTTCCCGAATGCGGGAAAATCCACTCTGATTTCGCGCATTTCCGCCGCTCGGCCAAAGATCGCGGCGTACCCGTTCACTACGCTCGAACCGCATCTCGGGGTGGTTTTGGCCGATCCCGACGCCGCGCCGGGCATGGGACGCACGTTCGTCGTTGCGGATCTTCCGGGACTCATCGAAGGCGCCCATGAGGGCGCCGGCCTCGGCACGCGATTTCTGAAGCACGTGGAGCGCACGCGCCTCATCGCGCATCTCGTCGATACGAGCGACGGGAACGACCGCGATCCCGTGCGTGATTTCGAAATCATCGAGCACGAGCTTGCTTCGTTCAGCCCGGCGCTCGCAGAGAAACCCATGATTGTGGTCGCCACAAAGCTCGACGCCACGACGAACCGCGAGAAGCTCGAAAAGTTGCGGGCCTTCGCCGCCGAGCGTGGCCTCGAGTTCTATGCCGTCTCATCAGCAACCGGTGAAGGTATCGTCGAGCTCGTGCGCGCCATGGCCAACGCGCTCGATCGCATTCCGAGAGCGGCCGTGCCTGCGGAAACGCCGGCTTTGGCGGCATCGGGCGAAACGCAAGGGGAAGCACACGCCATGCCCGTGGAGGAAAATCCCGCCGCGGGCTCCCATCGGGAGGAGCGTTGACGTCGCACGCCGGTCATAAGCATCAGGGGCACCGTCGCTCGGTTGCGCTTTTTGGCGGTACGTTCGATCCTGTCCATGCGGGCCACATTGCCGTGGTGCACGCGGCGCAGCGGCGATTCCATCTCGACGCCATTTATTTTATTCCCTCATCGCGGCCGCCTCACAAGAGCAAGCCTGCGCTCACTCCCTTCGTTCATCGCTATGCTATGGTCGCCCTCGCCTGTGCAGATCACGAAGGGTTTTATCCCTCGCTGGCGGAAGCGGCCGTGGACGGCGTGGCGCCGCACGTCTTCTACTCGATCGACACCGTGCGGCGGTTTCGCCGCGAGCATCCGGACGATCATCTCTACTTCATCGTCGGCGCCGACCAGTTTCTTGAGATCCCGACTTGGAAGAGTTATGAGGCGCTGCTCGATTCCTGCGACTTTATTATTGCGAGCCGTCCAGGTTTTCGCTTGGACGCGCTGCGGCTGGTGATCCCTCCGGAAAAGCTGGGCCGAATGGGTGCGCCCGACCCGCACAGAATCGCTCTGCGCAAATCCGTAGTGTATTTGCTGACCACGGTCTCGAGCCACATCTCCTCGACTGAGGTACGCCATCGGCTCGGGCGGCGGCAGACTATCCACGGGCTTGTGCCCGGACGTGTGGAGGAATACATTCTCGGGCAGGCCCTGTACCGGTGACCCTTAATTCCCTTCGCCCTGAAGTCCGCTGGGCCGTGGAAGCGGCTCAGGACAAGCAGGCCGTGGACATAACGGTCTTGAAGCTTTCGGGCGCGGAAGCGTTCGCCGAATATTTTCTACTCTGCTCGGGTCAGAGCCACCCGCAGATTCAAGCCATCGGCGAAGCCATTGAGGAGCGGCTAAGACTCCATGGCGTGCGGCTCGCCCATCGCGAGGGGAAGCCCGGGGCGGAATGGCTTTTGCTCGATTACGGCGATTTCATCGTGCACATCTTCAGCGAGCGGGCACGGCATTATTACGATCTCGAACGGCTCTGGCGCATGGCCGAGCGCATTGATTTCCCGGGGCCGATGCATCCTCCCAAATCGCACAACGAATCCGAGGGCGATTCAACGCGGCAATGAGCGTGGCGAACATCGCATGGGTGGCGGTTGACCCTGCCTCACGGCACGTTCTCGAAATTGCCGAAAAACTTGCCGAGCCTTCCACGACGCTTCTCATCACCGGCGAAAGCGGCACGGGCAAAGACCAACTCGCGCGCTGGATCCATGAGCGTGGCCCTCGCCACGATTCTCCGTTTTTGAAAATTGATTGCGCGAGTCTGCCGGCAGAGCTGGTCGAATCGGAGCTTTTCGGGCACGAGCGCGGTGCATTCACGGGCGCAGTCGAGCGCAAGCCGGGCCGGCTCGAGTTGGCCGAAGGAGGCACCATTGTTCTCGACGAAGTTGCGGCGCTGGCCCCGGGGATGCAGGCGAAGTTGTTGCGTGTTCTCGAAGAGCATGAGTTCGAGCGCCTGGGTGGAACGGAGACGCTGCGCATGGATGCGCGGCTCATGGCGCTGACGAACACCGACTTGGCCAAGGCTGTGGCGGTCGGCCGCTTTCGCGAGGACCTTTTCTTCCGCATTAATGTGCTGGCGATTTCGGTGCCGCCGTTGCGCGAGCGCCGGGGCGACATACTGCCGCTCGCTTCTCATTTCCTCGCGCGGCTCGGCCCGGTTCACGGGCGGGTGGACGCAGTCCTCGACCCGGCGTCAGAGCGTTTGCTCGAATCTTATGCCTGGCCGGGAAATGTGCGTGAATTGAAGAACGCGATCGAGTACGCCCTCGTATTTGCAAAGGAGTCGCAGTTGCACGCCGAGGACTTCCCCGAAATTCTTCACGTTTCGGGAGACGCTCGCGGGCCCGGCGGATCCCTACGTTCACTTGAAGATATCGAGCGGGAGGCCATCACGGCAACCCTCGAGGCTACGCATTATAAAATCGGCCGCGCCGCCGAAATTCTCGGGATCAGCCGCAAGACGCTGCTCGAGAAGCGCAAGAAGTACGGACTGCTCTGAAAGCGCCGCAGCTCGATTGCCGAAATCCATGAAAATCCGCCTCGTCATGCTGGGGAAAACGCGCCGCGAAGAAACGCGCGCGCTGCTCGACGATTACGCCGATCGCATTCGTCATTACGCGGAACTCGAAATCAACGAACTGCGCGATGCGGAGCCGGCTGCGATGCGGAAACTGAAGTTCGAGCCGGGCGCAACGGTCATCTTGCTGGACGCGGCGGGAAAACAGCTCACATCGCACGAGTTCGCGCATTGGCTCCGCGACCTTCGCGACCGCGGCATGCACGAATTGATTTTTCTTTGCGGCGACGCCAGAGGATTTCCCGACGCACTACGCATGAAAGCAAAACAGAAAATTTCGCTCTCGACTCTCACGATGCCGCACGAATTCGCGCGCGTTGTTCTCGTCGAGCAGATTTACCGCGCGTTCGCCATTCTTGCCGGCCACCCCTATCCGAAATAGACCGGCTTCTGCGAGAATATGCCGGGGATGACAACCAAGATTGCACACGATGCGCACGCCCCGACCGCTTCGGTCGAGTGGATGATCACGCGGCCGCTCCCGGATTACGACCTCGAAGACATTGAAGCGCCGGTGCCGCGCGATGTGGACCCCGTGCTCGCCTCGCAGGGATTCAAAGACCTGCTCGACGAGGTGCGCAGTATTCTTGACCGTGAGCTTGCCGGAAGCGCACTTGAGATCGCGCAGCTTACGGGCGCGATCTGCCACGACAAAGCGGTCCATCGCCCGGGCGTCTGGCTCGTCTTGCGCGAACGCGGCGGCAACGGAGAAATGTCTCCGGCGGCGCAACAGCTCGTCGCTGCCATCGCCGAATCCATTCGCACAAGTCTGGCCCTCTCCTGAAGGCCTCCACGACGCGGACGACGCTCATGGCGTCGTCTCTTGACCTTTCTGCGACCAGCGACCACTATTGGCAATTGTCTTCCCGGGGCGCGAGCGAATGCCGGAAGGTAAGGGACTCCTCATCGTTTACACCGGGCCGGGCAAAGGCAAGACGACCTGCGCTCTCGGCACCTCCTTTCGCGCCGTGGGCCAGGGCCTGCGGGTCCTGATGGTGCAATTCATCAAAGGCTCGTGGCACTATGGCGAGCTCGACGCGGCGAAAATGCTCGGCGACGACAAGTTCGAGATCCGGCCGATGGGGCGCGGATTCGTGAAAATGGGCGGCGCGGAGACGGACCCGGAAGATGTCCGGCTGTGCGAGCAGGCCTGGGAATTCGGGCGTGAGCAGATTTACAGCGAAAAGTACGATCTCGTGGTGCTCGACGAGATCAATTACGTGATCAGCTACAAGATGCTCGATGCGGAGCGGGTGGTGAATGCGCTCGTAAAGCGGCCGGAACGCGTGCACGTCATCTGCACGGGACGCAACGTGCACCCGAAGCTCGTCGAAGCTGCAGACCTGGTCACGGAAATGCGCGAGATCAAGCACCCGTACACGAAAAGCATCCTCGCGCAGCGGGGAATCGATTACTAGCCATGGCTTGGTTCAGACGCGAAAAAAAGCCGATCGAGAATCCGACGCCGGTAGAAGAACGGCGTGTCCACACGGAAGGCATGTGGACGAAATGTAGCGCATGCCGCTCGATCATCTGGAAGAAGGATCTCGAGGCCAACTGGGAGGTGTGCCCCAAGTGCGAGCACCATTTCCGGCTGGGCGCGCGCCGGCGAATCGAATTGCTGCTGGATGAAGAGCGATACACCGAGCACGATGCCGACCTCGCTTCGAGCGACCCGCTGCATTTCGTGGACACAAAAGCCTACGCCGACCGCCTGAAAGACGCGCAGCGCAAGCTGGGAATGAAGGATGCCGTTGTCGTGGTCGAGGGGCGCCTGAACGCCCGCCCAATCATCTGTTGCTCGATGGAGTTCAATTTCATCGGCGGCTCGATGGGCGCAGTCGTGGGAGAGAAAGTGGCGCGCGCGGTGGAGCGGTCGCTGGCGCAGAAAACTCCGCTGGTCGTCGTCTCCTGCTCGGGGGGCGCGCGGATGATGGAAGGGGCCGTCAGCCTGATGCAGCTTGCGAAAGTCTCGGCGGCGCTCGCGCGGCTCGATGAAGCGCGCGTCCCGTTCATTTCCGTCCTCACCGATCCCACCACCGGCGGCGTCACGGCCAGCTACGCGATGTTGGGCGACCTGAACATCGCCGAGCCCGGCGCGCTCATCGGATTTGCCGGACCGCGCGTAATCGAACAAGCCATCCGGAAAAAACTGCCCGAAGGTTTTCAGACCGCCGAATTTCTTCTCGAGCACGGCTTCCTCGACGCCGTCGTGCCCCGCAAGGAACTGAAGCCCTACATCGGACAGGCTCTCAGCTTCTTCCTCGATTCCCCATGAATTACGAAGAGTCGGTGCGCGCGCTGATGGCGCTGGGGAGAGAGCTGGCTGCTCCTCGTCAACCTTCCCGAAGTGGAGTCGAAGGCACACAGGTTCAGAAGTTCGATCTCAAGAACATCACGACACTCGCGGAAAAGCTCGGCCAACCGCATCGCACCGCGCCCTGCGCGCATGTCGCCGGCACAAACGGTAAAGGCTCAACCGCCGCGATGCTCGAATCCATGCTGCGCGCCGCGGGACTCCGCACCGGCCTTTACACTTCGCCGCATCTCGAACGCATCAACGAGCGCATTCGCTTGAACGGCGAGAATATCTCCGATCCGGATTTCGCCGCCGTCTGGACACGCACGCAGGCTGCGATTGAATCGCTCATCGCTGCCGGAAAACTCGCCGCACACCCAACCTACTTCGAATGCCTCACGGCAATGTCGTTCCTTGTCTTTGCCGAAAACGGTGTTGATTTCGCAGTTTATGAAGTCGGGATGGGCGGGCGGCTCGACGCCACGAATATTGTGCAGCCGGAAGTGGCCATCATCACGCCGATCGATTTCGACCATGAAAATTATCTCGGCCATTCGATCGAAGAAATCGCAGCGGAGAAAGCCGGAATCATCAAGCCCGGCGCGTGGGTGGTGAGCTCGACGCAACGGCCGGAAGCGCGCGCCGTGATCGCTCGCCGCTGCGCGAATCTGGATGCGCGGCTCGTAGAAGTGGATGCGGCCTGGCGGCTCGAAGACGTTCAAACATCGGGCGGATGCTACCGCGCTCTGGCGTCGACACTCCACTCGCGCAAGAAAATCACGCTCGAGCTGGCACTCCCCGGCCGCTTCCAGATTTCGAACGCGCTCGCTGCGGCGACAGCGGCGCGGCTTCTCTCCGAACGCGGGTTCCCGATTGGCGACGAGGCGATTGCGCGCGGGATTCGCACGGTCGAATGGCCTGGCCGCCTCGAGCGGCTTTCCGACCGGCCAGCCGTATATCTCGATGGGACGCACAATCCCGCCGGTGCGCGCGAATTGCTTAAATTCTGGGAGGAGAATTTTTCGGGCCGCCGGATTCTACTCGTGTACGGCGCAATGCGCGACAAGGCCGTGGACGAAATTGCTGGCCTGCTTTTCCCGCGCGCTGCGGCCGTCATCCTCACCGAGCCGCGCCAGCCGCGGGCCATTTCCGCGCCGCTGCTCGCCGAAATGACAGGTCATCTCGCGAACGAGTCCATCATCGTTCGCGACCCTGCCGAAGCGCTCGAACGTGCACTCGAAATGGCAAGCCCGGAAGATGCCGTTTTTGCCACGGGCTCGCTCTACCTTGTCGGCGACCTGCGCGGCCACTGGAACAAGCGCAAGGGGAATCAGGTCTCATCCGCATCGCACGCCGTGTCGGCTTCGCCTTCCCAAATCTCCTAGGGCTCTCGGTCCCATCCCACAGCCAGTTGCCGCGACCCTCCGGCGATGGTAGGATGGGCACTCTATGAGCCCAGACCCAAGCGCCAAGCCGCGCGTCGGCATTCCGTATCGCTTACGAAAAGAAGAACTTAGCAATGATCGCGGCCGGTACGAAATGTACGTTCAAGCGGTCCGCCGGGCTGGCGGCGAACCAGTCGAGATCTCGCTCGCTCTCGCGCCCGATGAGTTGAAAAAACTCGCGCGATCGCTCGATGCGATTGTGCTCCCTGGCAGCCCGGCGGACGTCGAGCCCTCGCGCTTCCACAGTCCTCGTCATTCCAAGACCGCCGCTGCCGACCCGCTTCGCGAAGATACGGATTTCGCGCTGCTCGATCATGCGCTCGCAGAGCGCAAGCCCGTGCTGGCAATCTGCTACGGCGTTCAGAGCCTGAATGTGCATCTCGGCGGAACGCTGGTGCAAGACATCCCAAGTGAAATCCAAACGAAGATCCAACATTCGTGGCCCGGCCACAATGGTCCCGAACCGCAACACGAGGCAGCCTTCGAGCCCGGGTCGAGGCTCGCTCAACTGGCTTGCGCCAGCGAGGCGCGCGTGAACAGCTCGCATCACCAATCGGTGCTGGAGCCGGGACGCAATCTGCGTATCGTCGCGCGCGCGCCGGACGGCGTTATCGAAGGCGTCGAATGGACCGGCGATGGAAACTGGGTCACGGGCGTACAGTGGCACCCCGAGCGGATGGACGAGACGGATTCGCTGGCGCAGGCACTCTTCCGCGACCTGGTCCGTGCTGCACGAAGAGTGCCGGTGCATACCTAGCAGCCGGACGATGACGGGCGGGGCGGCGTTTTTGTTTTTTTCTGTTTTACCGACTCACGATCCGTGACTTTCGACTCCTGACTCAAGACCTTTTTCTTGGGGGATATATGATTTCGCTGGCGGGCAAGGCGGCACTGGTGACGGGCGGTTCGCGCGGCATCGGCGCTGCGACCGTGAAAATCTTCGCGCAAGCGGGAGCGGATGTGGTCTTCAACTACCATCGCAACCGCGAGGCCGCGGCGCAAGTGGAGCAGGAATCGCGCAAGCACGGCACTCGTATCGAAGCCCTCAAGGCCGACCTGGGGAAAATGACGGACGCGAAAAAGCTCGTCGAATTCACGCGCGAACGGCTCGGCCGTCTGGATATCCTCGTGGCCAATGCCGGCATCTGGAACGAGAATGACACGCCCATCGAAAAGCTCACGGAGCGCGAGTGGGACGAGATGATGCGCGTGAACGTCAAGAGCGTGTACTCCGTGATTCACTACGCCGTGCCGCACATGATCGCGCAGCGGGGCGGGCGCATTGTGGCCATCAGCTCGACGGCCGGCCAGCGCGGCGAGTCGTTTCATACACACTACGGCGCGTCGAAGGGCGCCATCATCAGCTTCGTAAAGGGGCTTGCCACGGAACTCGCGCGGCACAACATCCTGGTGAATTGCGTGGCGCCGGGATGGGTGGATACGGATATGTCCGCATCCGTGTTGAGAACGAAGGGTGGATTGAAATCTGCGGTCGTCCCAATCCCGCTCAAGCGCGTTGCCACGGCTGAGGAAATCGCGGGGCCCATCCTTTTCGCCGCGTCCGACCTGGCAACCTTCATCACGGGAGAAGTGATCAACGTGAACGGAGGCTCCATCCTATGCGGATGACCTCGCGCATCGTCCTCGCCGCAATTCTGTTGGCTGCGGCCTGGCTCCCGGGAGCACGCCAGGCATCTGCTCAGGACCAGGACGCAAACGTGATGATGCCGGATCAAAGCGCGGCCCTGGCGAAGAAAATATTGCAGCAAGCGATCGAAGGGCTTGGGGGAAGCGCCTATCTCGGCGTGCATGACGTTACCTGCTCCGGCCGTCTCAGCCAGTTTGGTCATTCCGGCGAGCTGAGTGGTTTTGAGAAGTTTATCGACTTCACCATCCCCCCGGACAAAGACCGCACCGAAAATCTCCCCAAGCGCAACATCATTCAAGTCTTCAACGGGGATAAGGGCTGGACGCTCGACCGGGGCGGGGTTTCCGATGCGCCTAAGAATGAAGTGGATCATTACGTGGAAGACATTAAGAAAGACCTCGACAATGTTCTCCGGAATCGCCTCAAAGAACCAGACATGATCTTCCGCTACGGCGGCCCGGACGTTGTGGACTTGAAAGAGTCGGATTGGGTCGAACTGGTGGACGCGGAAAACCGCACGATCCGCATCGCGATTGCGAAATCCACGCACCTGCCGGTCCGCAAAGTCGTCGAGACGCGCGATCCGAACACGCGACTGCGCTGGGACGAAGTCGAGTTCTACTCCAATTACCACCCGGTCGACGGCGTCGAGACGCCGTTTCAAGTCACGCGCGAGCGCAACAAGATCAAGATTTATCAGGTTTTCTTTGACGAGTGCCACTACAACACGAGCGTTTCGCCCTCTCTCTTCACCAAAGAATCGCTCCAGGATCGCTGGGACAAGCTCGCTCCGAAAAGCAAAAAAAAGTAGCCGCCATTCGCTCGCCGCGTACTTTCGCTCGCGCATCCGCAAGCGCCCGTTATCATTCGCTTATCTTCACATTTGTGTCCGAGTGGCCGATCCTGCGCGGCGCGGGTATAATCATCGGATGCCAATGACTCGGAAATCGCAACCGATGCACGGCACAACGGTGCTGTGCGTGCGGCGCGACAACAAAGTGGTGCTGGCCGCCGATGGACAGGTGACACTGGGTGAAGGCGTGGTCAAGCACAGCGCGAAGAAAACCCGGCGCCTTTTCAACGACAAGATTGTCGCGGGCTTTGCCGGGAGCACGGCCGACGCCCTCTCGCTTTTCGGACGTTTTGAAAATAAGCTGCAGGAATTTCACGGCAATCTGCCGCGCGCCGCGGTCGAGTTGGCGAAGGAGTGGCGCACGGACCGGTCGCTTCGCCATCTGGACGCGCTCCTCATCGTGGCGGACGCGAAATCCACGTTTTTGCTTTCGGGAAATGGCGACGTAATCGAGCCGGACGACGGCATCTGTGCGATCGGGTCGGGCGGCCCGTATGCAATTTCCGCGGCACGGGCTCTGGCCAAGTTCACGAAAATGGGCGCGAAGGATATCGCACAGGAAGCCATGCGCATCGCCAGCGAAATTTGCATTTACACGAACGCCAATTTCAGCATCGAAGAATTATGAGCGGTAAGTCGGAGAAAGATATGGTGATCTACTTGGCTGGAGAATCACAGGCAGCAGAGCCGGAACCGCTTCCCTCGTTTGACGAGCTGACGCCGCGGGAAATAGTTATTGAGCTCGACAAATACATCGTTGGGCAGAACGCGGCGAAGAAGGCTGTGGCCATCGCCTTGCGCAACCGCGTTCGCAGGCAGAAACTTCCTCCGGAAGTCGCCGAAGAAATACTCCCGAAGAACATTCTAATGATCGGACCGACGGGCGTCGGCAAAACGGAAATCGCGCGGCGCCTGGCCCGGCTGGCCGGCTGCCCGTTCGTGAAAGTCGAAGCGTCGAAATACACCGAAGTGGGCTATGTCGGGCGCGATGTCGAATCCATGGTGCGCGACCTGGTGGAAACTTCGATCGACATGGTGCGTGAGGAAAAGCTCGACGAAGTGGCCGAACGCGCCGAACAATCGGCGGAAGAGCGGCTGCTGGATTTGCTTCTGCCGTCCTCGCCTCTGCCGGCGGATGCCAGCCCGGCCGCCGAAGCCCAGCGCCGCGAGCAGGCGCAACGGACGCGTGACAAGCTTCGTGCGCAGCTCCGCGAAGGCAAACTGGACCAGCGCATGGTGGAAGTGGAAGTGCGCGAGCGCTCCATGCCCGCCTTTGAGATCATCTCGAATCAGGGCGTCGAAGAAATGGACATCAACGTCAAGGACATGCTCTCCGGCTTCTTCGGTCAGCAGAAAAAGAAGCGGAAGATGACCGTGGCGGAGGCATTCGACTACTTGATCCAGGAAGAGGAAAACCGCCTCATCGACGTGGACCAGGTGACCAGGATCGCCGTTGATCGCGTCGAGCAGATGGGCATCCTCTTCATCGATGAGATCGACAAGATCGCCGGACGCGAAACGGGCCACGGCCCGGACGTCTCGCGCGAAGGCGTGCAGCGCGACATCCTTCCGATTGTCGAAGGCACGACGGTGAACACGCGCTACGGCATGGTGCGCACCGACCACATCCTGTTCATCGCCGCGGGCGCGTTCCACACCACAAAGCCCTCGGATCTCATCCCCGAACTCCAGGGGCGCTTCCCGATCCGCGTCGAGTTGAGCTCGCTCAGTGAAGCGGATTTCATTCGCATCCTCACCGAGCCGAAGAATGCGCTCATCAAGCAATACACCGCACTTCTCGATACCGAGGGGCTGAAGCTAGCGTTTACGGAAGACTCCATCGCCGCGATTGCGCGCTTCGCAGCCACCGTCAACGAGCACACTGAAAATATCGGTGCGCGCCGGCTGCACACCATCCTCGAAAAAGTCCTGGAAGAGATTTCGTTCGAAGCTCCGGAGATGAAAAAGAAAACGGTAAAGCTGGACGCCGCCTACGTGCAAAAACAGCTCACAAACATCGTGAAGGATCAGGACCTGAGCCGCTACATCCTCTAAAGAGCGCGAAACTCAAAAATGGAAATTCGAAACTCGCGAGCCCGCCGCCGCTCGCCGACTGCCGATCTCAACTTCCGCCTTCCAATCCTTGCGCTCCCGGCTTTTATTTTTTCGTTTGCGATTTTTTTCAGTGGTTGCGCTGCGCCTGCCGAGCCCACCGAGCGAAAACCACCCACGCCCGAAGCCGTGAAAGACCTCGCGGTAGAACAATTGGGCGATGACGTGATCCTCACATTCACGCTGCCGAAGGAATCGGTGGACCACCGCGAATTCAAGAAACCTCTTGCGATTGAAGTGTATCGAGACTTTCCATCCACGCCTGCGGCGGCCACTCCCAACTCGACGCCGTCCGCGAAACCCACCCTGCTGCTGACGATTCCTTCTTCGCTCGCCGACCATTACGCGACGCAGGGCCACGTCCGTTTCGCCGATTCGCTCAAGGCTGAGGATTATTCCCAGCATGCCGGAAGCGAAGCGGTGTACAGGATTCGCACCGGGGTATCGTGGAAGAAACCGTCTTCGGATTCCAATCTCGCGGCGCTGACGATCTTTCCCGCGCCGGAACCGATCGAAGACGTAAGGGCGGAAGTCACCCAATCGGGTGTCACTCTCCGGTGGACTGCCCCGCAGAGGACACTCATCGGACCTGCGTCGTCACTCGCCGGTTATCGCATTTATCGCACGGAGCCTGCGCCGGTGGCAGCAGGCGCGACGGCCCCGGAAAATCCGAAGCCCAAATCGCCATTCACGCGCATCGCTGTCGCCAGCTCACCCGTGTACAGCGATACGCAGGTTGAGTTTCGCAAGACCTACATCTATTCCATTCGAAGTATCGCGCAGTATCCGGGCGAGACGCTCGAATCGGCCGATTCGCGCTGGACCATCGTGACGGTCCGCGACACAAATCCTCCAACTGCACCGCAAGGAATCGTGATTGTTTTCGTTCCGGCCGCGGGCGAAACACCCGCTTCCTTGGACCTGTCTTGGGCGATCAACCCGGCAACCAATGTGGTGGGTTACAACGTCTATCGAAGTGAGCAGGAGGGTGCCCCGGGAATGCGCTTGAATCCGGAGTTATTGCTTACTCCTGCATTTCGCGATATGAATGCAGTGCCCGGCCGCCCATACTTCTATACGGTCACCGCGGTGGACCGCTCTGGCAATGAAAGCACCGCCAGCGCAGCCGCATCGGGCGGAATCCCGGCGGAAAGCCAGTCAAAGCCATGATCGATTCTTCACCAGCGGAGAATCACGCACTCGACTCCCGCCCGGAGCTTTTGACTGGGCTCTACACCGGCGCGCTGCTGATCATTGTGATGCTCGGCGCTCTTGTAGCGGCAAACCGGATTCCCGGCCTGGAGAGTTACGCCCTCGAAAGGAACGGAGCTTCGTATAGCCTCTTCGTCATGTTCATGTTGATCCCCGTCTGCCGTTTTCTGACCCGGCCGGTGCAAATGTTTTTCTCCGCGATGCTGGGATGGGTGCTGTTCGTCGTCGCCTACGACCTGGCGGGAATGTATTTCCGCAACCTCTTCTCCGTCCTGCGGACGCCGTTCCAGGCGCTGATCGAGGGTGCTGTGATCTATGGCATCGTTGCCGTCGGCTCGTGGGTCGGCGCGATGATCCTTCACGCGCGACATCACCCCATCGCGCACGGCCGGCGGCGCTCCCACCACACGGCCCCGCACCAGCGATGAAACTCTGCCGTTTCCAATCACTCGAAGTCGCCGGAAGGGACATCAGCCGCTCTGCGCGTGACGTGCATCCCTCGCCGCGCGCGGGAATCATCGAAGGCGGCGCGGTCTTGGAGATCCGTGGGGATCTTTGGGGCAAGCGCGAGCGAACGGGGCAGAGCTGGCCGCTCGATGCCGTGAATTTGCTTGCTCCGTCGGCCCCAAGCAAGATCGTCTGCGTCGGAAAGAATTACGTCGAGCACGCCGCCGAAATGGGCGGCCCGCCTCCGAAGGAGCCTGTGATTTTTCTGAAGCCGCCGTCGAGCGTGATCGGTCCGGAAGAGCCGATTGTCATGCCACGCATCTCCGAGCGCGTGGACTACGAGGGTGAAATCGGACTCGTCATCGGCAAGCGCTGCCGGAACTTCGCCGAAAACGAAGATGTAAGCCATGCCATCCTCGGCTACACGTGCTTCAACGACGTCACCGCGCGTGATCTCCAGAGACGTGACGGCCAATGGACGCGCGGAAAGAGTTTCGACACGTTTTGCCCGTTCGGTCCGGTCATCGAGACCGATCTCGATCCCGCCGGTGCAACCCTGGAAACCTTCTTGAACGGAGCCAGGAAACAACATGCGCTCGGCTCGGAAATGATTTTTTCCGTTGATGTTATAATGCGATGGATCGCCCAGGTGATGACGCTGGAGCCGGGCGACGTAATCGCGACGGGCACCCCCTCGGGCATCGGCACCGTGAAAGCGGGCGACGTGGTCGAGATCGTCGTAAGCGGAGTCGGGACATTGCGCAATCCGTTCGTCGGCCCGGAAGACTGAATGCACGTTCCGCTCGCTGCGCGGCAAACACAGGTGAAAAAATGAAATTCTTCCTCGATACCGCGAACTTCGACGAAATCCGCCAAGCCGCGTCGTTCGGCATCCTCGACGGCGTCACCACGAATCCCACGCTCGCCGCCAAGGAAAAAAAGCCATTCCGCGAATTGATTTTGGAGATCTGCGACATCGTGAAAGGCGGCGTCGTGAACGCCGAAGTTGTCTCCACAGACCTCGAAGGGATGCTGCGCGAGGCGCGCGAAGTGGTGACTTGGCATCCAAACGTCGTGGCCAAGATTCCGATGACGCCGGACGGCGTGCGTGCGCTCAGCACGCTTTCGCGCGAAGGCGTCCGCGTGAATATCACGCTGGTTTTTTCGCCGTCCCAGGCGCTCATCGTGGCGAAGGCCGGCGCCTATTTCGTGAGCCCGTTTCTCGGCCGCCTCGACGATGTTTCGCAGGACGGCCTGGGCCTGCTGCGTGAAATTCTGGAAATCTACCGCGCGTACGATTTCAAGACGCAAGTACTTGCCGCAAGCCTGCGCCACCCGTTGCACGTGGTCGAAGCGGCGAAGATGGGCGCTCATATAGGCACCATGCCGTATAAAGTTTTCGAGCAACTCTTCAAGCATCCCCTCACCGACCGGGGGCTCGAAGCGTTCCTCAAGGATTGGGAGAAGGCGCGCGAGATACTCGGCGACATTACCGAGACAGCCGTGGCACGCAAAGGCGGGCGTTGAAAAACCTTCTGTCGGATTGGCACGATTGGCTTCCGGTGGCCGGAATTGCGCTGATGGCTGCCATTGGCTTCTTTTTCTGGCTTCGGCGCAAACCGGAAGACCCGAGAGAAATCGAGCGCCAGCGCCGCGCATATCTGAATCGCATCGGACGGATCGTCGAAGGACAGGTGCTCGAAGTCGCCGACCATGCGATCACCCCGCCCGTTGCGAAGCAATACGGCCCTTTCGCCAAGCGTCAGGTCAGCGGAGCCGCGAAGGGCGCGCAAAAACTCCTCTATTACACGTATTCAATTTCCGGCGTCACCTACGAGACCGCGCAGGACATTACCGGCCTCGAAGAGCGCCTGCATTTGACGCGCGCTGCCGCTGGCCAAACCGCCAGCGTGAAATACGATCCCTCGAATCCCTCGAATTCCATTCTTCTCGCCGACGATTGGTCGGGCTTGCACTGAAACTGCATTGAAACGCGCCTTCGCTTGCTCGCGATGCGCGGGTGTGGCACGCTAGCGCTCTCGCGCGCATCGAGCGGCGCTCAAGGCGGACGATGGCAGGCAATCCAAAGCATCACGATCGCATCGAAGAGCTGCGAAAACGGAGCACCGACGCGGAAGCTGGCGGTGGAACCGAACGCAACGAGCGCCAGCATAAGGAGGGCAAGCTCAGCGCGCGCGAACGCATCGACCTCCTGCTCGACGAAGGCTCGTTCGAAGAGCTCGATAAATTTGTCCGCCACCATTGCGCTGACTTCGGCATGGAAGATCAGCGCCCAGCCGGCGACGGCTTCGTCACCGGATATGGCCGCATGGATGGCCGTCTCGTTTACGTCTTCGCGCAGGACTTCACCGTGTTCGGTGGTTCGCTCTCCGAAGCGAACGCGCTGAAAATCACCAAGATCATGGATCTGGCGATGCGCCAGGGCGCGCCGGTGATCGGGCTGAACGATTCGGGTGGCGCGAGGATTCAGGAAGGAGTGATGTCGCTTGCCGGGTACGCGGAAATTTTCCTGCGCAACACGCTGGCGAGCGGCGTTATCCCGCAAATCAGCGCCATCATGGGGCCGTGCGCCGGCGGTGCCGTGTATTCTCCGGCCATAACGGATTTCATTTTCATGACGCGCGACACTTCGTACATGTTCGTCACCGGCCCAGACGTCATCAAGACGGTCACGCACGAAGAGGTGACGAAGCACGAGCTCGGCGGCGCCATGACGCACAACGAGAAGAGCGGCGTGGCCCACTTCGTCGCGCGCGACGACACCGAATGTCTCGCCATGATACGCGAGCTGCTCAGTTATCTGCCGTCGAACAATCTCGACGACCCGCCGCGGCGCTCGTCGAGCGATCCCTGGGACCGCGCCCACGCCGCGCTCAATTCGCTCGTGCCGGAAGACCCCTTCAAACCCTACGACATCAAGGACGCCATCCACGCGGTTGCTGACGACGGCGAATTCTTCGAAGTGCACGAGCACTACGCGAAGAATTTGGTTGTCGGCTTCGCGCGCCTCGAAGGGCGCCCGGTCGGAATCGTCTCAAACCAGCCCGCATTTTTGGCAGGCGTGCTCGATATCAACGCGTCGGTGAAGGGCGCACGGTTCGTACGCTTCTGCGACGCGTTCAATATCCCGTTGATCACATTTGAGGATGTGCCCGGATTTCTTCCCGGCACGCAACAGGAGTTTGGCGGGATCATCAAGCACGGCGCGAAGCTGCTCTTTGCGTTTGCGGAAGCGACCGTGCCGAAAATCACGGTTATCACGCGCAAAGCGTATGGCGGGGCCTATTGCGTGATGGCGTCGAAGCACATCCGCACTGACATCAACTACGCGTGGCCGACGGCCGAGATCGCCGTCATGGGGCCCGAGGGCGCGGTCAATATCGTGCACAAGAGGGAACTCGACCGCGCGACTGAGACCGAACGCGAAAAGTTGCGCCGGGAAAAAGTCGAAGAGTTCCGCGAGCGTTTCGCGAACCCTTACGTCGCCGCCGAGCGCGGATACATCGACGCCATCATCGAGCCGTCGCAGACCCGCGCCAAGCTCATTACCGCGCTACGCTCGCTTGAAAACAAGCGCGACTCGAACCCTCGCAAGAAACACGGAAATATCCCGCTCTAAGATTTCTATTCCCGCCGTCATTCTGACTGTCGATGGAATTGGCTCGACGTGCCTCTTGCGTCTCGGGCGGGCCTGCGGGGAGAATCTCTCTTCGCCTTTGTCGTAGAGACGTGTGAAGGCTTATAGCGGTCGCGAGTTCAATCGTGACGAACCCAGTCGGTTTGCAGCCTCGGCGGCCGCATTAGGGTCTGCATTACCACGCAATATTGTTCCGTTTTTTCCTGCAATCCTCGCAGTTGCTCCGGGGTTGCCTCAGGCGCAGCAACATCAAAATGAAGATGAATGCTCTCGAAGCCGACGGGCACGTCTTTTGAAATGCCAAGGGTGCCTCGAAGATCCAAGTCTCCTTCCACCGTGACCTCAATGTGCTCGGTTGGTATGTCCATAGCCGCGGCCACCATCTGACAGGTGATTTGCGCGCACGCCGCCAGAGCCCCGAGCAAAAGGTCACCGGAACAAGCGCCGGCCCCGGCGCCTCCGACTCCCTTGTGGGCTTCGGCTTGGTAGATGGCACGCCCGATGTCAACCGAGCAGGCCACGGGAACATCAGTCTGTCCACCTTTTGCCCGGATTGTGATTTTCGATGCCTTGGGGTCACTGCGGTATTGCTCTTTCAGCGGCTTTTGAAGCGATCGAAGATCCATGGCGACCTCGTTCTTTTATTCTTGCCCGTTTTTTGCTGAGCGAGGCAGCCTCGGCCAAGCCATCTTGAAGCTGCTCAATCAGCATGCTAGCATGCATACGCATGCCTAAATTCGTCATCGAACGCGATATCCCAGGAGCCGGAAAGCTAACCGACGCGCAATTGCAGGAAATCTCCCAAAAGTCGGTCAACGTTCTGAAGGGGATGGGTCCTGAGATCCAGTGGCTGCATAGCTACGTGACCGGCGACAAAGTGTACTGCGTCTACCTCGCTCCGGACGAGGCGACCATTCAAGAACACGCCAGACGCGTAGGCCTTCCTGCCAATCGCGTCTCGGCTGTGCGCCGGCTCATCGATCCTTCAACCGCGGAGTAAGCGCTCGCTGAACCTTCCTCTGGCATCCGGATTTCCTCCGCCACAGGAATCAGTCCGCCCGGGCGCGTGAGCGCTACGACGAGGGTGATGCCGCCTCGGGCATGAGTACTTCGTCGATGGCTTTCTCGATCGGCATATCCCAACCTTCTAGCCAAGCCGTCGCGCCTGACGTGTTGGTCAATGCCTGCCGTGCCGGACCCAGAATGGCTTCCAGTTTGGCTTGTTCCGCAGGCGTGAGCGGAGCGCCAATATTCTTGCGCAGCGCAGCCGCCGTGCCTGCCAGCCGCAGCGAACGCTCTGCTTGCAGTTGAACCGCCGCCGAGCACGCGAAACACTCCAGCAGGCGGGCAATTCCGCGTTTATGTTCCATTTCCTGGAAAATTTTCAGGCTTTCCCGGTATAGCGAGTGCGCTGTGGGACAATCCCGCTGTTCCCTCGCCAAGCTGCCCAGATCAGCCAACGTGCCCGCTATGCCCCAGCGGTCACCGAGCTCCCGAAAAATTGCCAGGCTCTGTTCGTACAATGCCCTCGCAGCTTCGGAGTCACACTGATCGCGGGCGACATCCCCCTGAGAATTCAGCGACCATGCGACGCCTTCCTGATCTCCCAGCCCTCGGAAGATCGAGAGACACTCCGCGTATAGGGAGCGCGCGCGGGCATAGTCACCCTGCAATTTGACGACTCTCGCGAGGTTACTCAGAGCACGTGCGACAGCCTTCCGGTCGCCCAATTCTCTCCACAGCACTAAACTTTCCTCGAACAGAGAGTGCGCAATGGCGATGTCACCCCGGTCCCGAGCATGGACCGCTAGCGCGTTTAAAGACACTGCGACGCCCTGCTTGTCCTGCAGCTGATGCGCGATGCCCAGACTTTCGCTGATGAGCGCATCCGCCGACGGATAATCTCCCTGCTCGCCAGCCAGCACGCCTGCGGAAAAAAGCGCGCGCGCGCGCGCCTTCGTGGGAGCTGCCGCTCCTGCCAGCTTCAGCAGCTTGCCCAGTCTGTCCCTGCCTTCGGCGAGATACTCGCGCCTTTCCCAGAAGCGAAACAGGGCCGCGCCGAGACGCAGGCCCCACTCCGCATCTCCCGTTTCTGTCAGCCACTCAAGCCCCGCTCGAAAATTGTCGTGCTCTAACGCGAAGCGTTCCAGCCATTCCGCTCCTTCCGTGCCGCTCTGCTCGGTAACCTCCTCTTCTGCCAGCACCAGGCAGTAGGCGGCATGGGCGCGTTTCGTCGGGGCTTCCTCCGAGCTTGCCTCCAGCTTTTCCCGAGCGTACTCGCGAATTGTTTCCAGCATCACGAACCGCGATTCACCGTTCGCTTGCTCGACCTGCTGCATCAGGCTCTTGTCCACCATGGATGCCATGCCGTCGAGCAGGTCCAAATCGAGATCGCCTTTGGTGTCGCACACCGCCTCCACGCCCTCCAGAGTGCATCCGCCCACGAACACCGATAATCTTCGGAAAAGCTTCTGCTCGGCAGCGCTCAGGAGGTCGTAGCTCCAATCGAAGGCGCCGCGAAGTGTCTGCTGTCGCTGCGGCAGGTCTCGCGAGCCGCCCGTCAATAGCTGCAACCGGCTCGCCAGGCGTGTCCGCATTGCAGAGAGCGAAAGAACTTTCACCCGGGCGGCTGCGAGCTCGATCGCGAGAGGCAGACCATCCAACCGGGCGCAAATCTCGATAATGGCGGACGCGTTTTGCGGGTCAAGTTCAAAATCCGGCTTGGCGGCGACGGCGCGCTGCACGAACAGCGCGATCGCGGAGAACCGTGACACCGTATCAACCGGAGGCATGGATTGCAAATCCGGCACCGCAAGCGCCGGCACCGGAAATTCATGTTCTCCGTACACGTGCAGCGGCGCGCGGCTTGTTACCAGGATTTTAATATTGGGACCCATGGCGAGCAGCTCCGCCACGATAGGCGCCGCTTGAATCAGGTGCTCGAAATTGTCCAGCAGGAACAGCATCGGTGCGCGCAAGGAATCCTGTAAATTCTTCTTGAGTATTTCGAGCGGCGACAGCCCGCCGGCCTCGCGGATCCCCAATGTTTGAACGATCACGGAAACGATCAAGCCCGGATCGTTTAGCGGGGAAAGCGGGATAAAATGAATCCCTCCTGGAAATCGCTCGACAAGGCCATTCCCCACCTCCACCGAGAGACGCGTTTTGCCGATTCCGCCCGGACCCGTGACCGTGACCAGGCGCACTTCCGGACGCAGCAGGAGTTCTTTTGCGGCAGCCACTTCCTTTTCTCGCCCCACAAATATGGTCCGCTGTACGGGAATATTGTTAGGGCGCGCCTCCGCCTGCGTGGATAGTTTCTCCGAGAAGCGGTCGCGTATCGCTGCAAGTTCACGTGCGAGATCGCGGGTAGAGGCGTAGCGCTTATCCGGGTCTTTCGCCAGACACCTCTCGATAGCCCAACACAGCGGCGCGGGGGCGTCGGGATTTTGCACTCCGATCGGTTCGGCTTGTTCCCGGAGAATGGCCACCAATGTCTCCGCTACTGTGCTTCTGCGAAAGGCGCGCTTTCTGGTCACCATCTCGTAAAGCACCAAGCCGAAGGAGAACTGGTCGGACCGGAAATCCGGCCGACCGCCGCTGGCCTGCTCCGGTGACATGTATTGCACCGTCCCTTGAACCACACCCGGTCGAGTCTCCGCCGCGGATAGAGCGCTCGTGTCCGACAGCTCTCCGCTCCGCGACTCGAGCTTCGCCAGGCCAAAGTCGAGGATTTTCACGAATCCATCTTGAGAGACCATCAGGTTCGCGGGCTTTATGTCCCTGTGCGCGATCCCCGCTTCGTGCGCCTTAGCTAACCCCTCGGCAACCTGCGCGGCGATTTCAATCGCTCTTTGTATTGGCAGGACGTCGGCGTCTAGCAGTTCGCGCAGCGTCTCCCCCTCGACCAGCTCCATCGCGATGTAGTGAGTGGAACCGTCCTGTCCGAGTTCGTAGATGGTAACGATATTGGGGTGGTTGAGGGCAGAGGCCGAGCGCGCTTCCCGCTCGAAGCGGCGCAACCGATCGCTGTCTGCGGAGAACTCGGCGGGCAGAATCTTGATTGCAACTCTGCGCTCCAGCCGCGTGTCGCGGGCGCGGTACACCTCGCCCATCCCTCCCGCGCCAAGCGCGGCGACGATCTCGTAAGACCCGAGTTTGGTGCCCGGAGACAGCATCATGGTGGGCAAGATTATAGCAGTGGGGGACAGTCGCGCCCTCCATTGGAATCGAAGAGAGATTCCTCGTCCGCCGCAGCGGACTCAGAATGACGACGCTGACGGGCGAGTCTACCTTGCTGCCGCAGGCGCGCCGTTCGCGTCCCGGATGACTCTGCGGGGCCGTCGCGTGGAGAGCGCCCGCACGCATTTTGCGCTTGCGGCGCGAACGCAGCGACCCGTGATCTGTGCCCCGCGACTCGCCTACGCCAAGACTTCAGCGCGTCGCGACCCAGGCTGAACAAGCAATCGCCGCCTCGCTACATCGGTGAACACTAGCCGACTTCCCGGTAGTGATTGACCGATGTCGATCTGGATTACTTCCGGATCGCCGACCATCCGCTCGAAACCCAGCTTGCCATTAACCAGGCCCGTCCGAGTTGCACCTCCTATGATTTGACTTCGGCACAATACCTGTACCTCGAAGCACTTGCACTTTTGGATCCCTGGACCCAAGAAAAGAATGTCTCCTCGAAAGTGCGGCTCTAAAATTGAGCAATGAACTCCATGATTTCCAGACAACTTGCGCTGAATGCATGGGCACAAGCGCTACTGAGTGCAGGTCTTGTTTGTATGGCTTCCTCGTTAGGATTCGGGCAGACGCAGCCCTCGACGAATCGATCGAGGCCCTTTGGCCCTGACGCCTGTGGTCCGGCAGATCCTGCTTACATCCGCGCGGCAAACGAAACAGGTGGAATACCGATGTTTTTGCAACGCTCCGAAGCAACCAAATCCTTTCACCTAGTGCGCGAATCAACGAGGAACAACGTGTCAACGGTATTGTGGGCGACCGGAACGCTCAACGGCCAACCAAAAACCTTCAGAATTCCCGTGGACTCAGTGACCCAGAGAATTACATTCACGTTTTCGGTAGATGCAAAGGGCAACGCGCTCAAGCTCACGCAACCTTCCGGGGGAGCAATTACGGAGAGTACGGCAAGCACAGAGGTCACGGAATTGAATTGCGGCCGCATTGTCACGGTGAGTTCGCCAGAAGCGGGAGAGTGGCGCGCAGAGATTACGGGCACAGGCAGGTACTGGCTGGAGGCTCAGGCGCAGAGTGATATTTTCTTCATCAGCGCCGAATTTGTGGAGAGAGGAGGGCGTCCCGGTCACGAAGGACTGTTCCGGATACAGGGGGAGCCCGTCACAGGAACGCCGGCCATGCTGGAGGTCTCCCTCTCTGCCAGCGCAATGGGGACCAACGAATTCTACTTCGTTACTGAAGAGGGCCAGACCATTCAAGAGGTGCAAATGCACACAGTGAATTCCGATCGCGACTCTCTTGAGTTTGTCGGAACCGTCGACCTTCCGGCCCAGCCATTCCGCGTCGCGCTGAAAGGAAGCGACTCAAATGGCAAACAATACCAGAGGTTTTTTTCGAATTTATTTCACGTGGAGAGCGTGGAGGTCTGCCCACGGCTGGACTCCGACGAGTTATCTCCAGGAGGCGCCAAACAAGTTGCGTTCACAGTACGAAACCTCGCCGTCCCACGTACGTTCAAAATCACAGTGACGGACGCGCATCAGTTCGTGGGCAAGGTAGAACCGAAGGAGCTGACATTAGGAGCGGGGGAGACCGGAACCGTCCACGTGGATTTAACTGTGCCGCAGGGAACAACGCCGGGTGTCGGAGACAATGTTGTGTTCGTCGCTACAAGCGTCGCCGGGTCAGCCACGTCGAACTTCAGTGTTGTGCACTTTTCGGTTTCCTCGGCCGCAAGTCAGAACCTTCGTTGATTCGGAATTGCAGCATGCCTGGGACGACTGTACCAGGCCTCGCTGATGAGTGGATGAATCGACGATCTGACTTCATTGGTGGATAACGGTCAACTCTTACCTGATCCGGTAAAGGAAGGGTTGCCGACCGTCCACCCAGAATTACCGTAAACCATTTGAAACGTGTTATTGGAAATTCCGACCAACTTCCGGACCGTCGGCCACCCGAAAGTCATTGTCGGAACGGATTTGTACGGCGGCCGTGGGCACCTAGTGTTGGTTCACGCGAACCTGTAATTCGCTCGACCCCTCAGATGATCTGAATCCGTATTTCTACGGATATTCTCGCGCGACGAAATATGCTACCGTGGTCCGTTTTTATATGACGACGCGCAACTCACTATCGGACGCGGCTCTGTCTCAGCGGAGGGATTCACCCCGGGTCACTCATCACTCGCCACTACTCACTGCATTTCTAATCGCAACAACCGGAATTAGAAAATGAGCCAACTCATTGAAAACAAACCGTCGCGCCTCGCTCTAATCGCAATTTTTCCGGGGTGTTTTCGGACGGTCCGATCCAAATCCGAAAGGTCTCTCAACTTTGAACGGGCGAAGAGAATTCTAAGCGCAACTGCCGATCCGGTGAGCATCGGCATCCTGAGCGAACTCGGTGAGCGAAGGAACTCTCTTTAAGCCTCGTTTCCGGCAGCGCGGTTATCGCACGGGCTTGGTTGTTGCGAACTTCTCACGAGCGACGGTCGAAATACTGGATTTCGCCGGGGAATTCGACTAGGATGGCCCGGTTTTGCCATAATACATTGACCGGGAAAACGTCAGGAGATTGGTATGCCGAAAAATGGGAATCGTACGAAGACACTGCTGGAATCGCTCGACGCGCTGATCGAGAAATATCATCTGCTGAAGCACCCTTTCTACCGCGCGTGGACGGAAGGGAAACTCTCCAAGGAATCTCTCGGGCTTTATGCCGAGCAGTATTACCAGCACGTGCGCACGTTTCCGGAAAACTTGAAGCAGCTCGCCGGCCGCACGAACGGCGATTTGCAAGCGCTCGTAAAAGAAAATCTCGCCGACGAACTGGACCCCACGGCGCCGCACCCCATGCTCTGGCGCCAGTTCGCGCAATCGCTCGGCGTGAGCGAAGCGGCGCTCGATGACGCTCGCCCGCTCCCGGGAATCGCGGCTCTGCTCGACAATTACGATGAGGTCGCGTCGCAAGGATCGACGGCCCAGGCGATCGCCTCGTTCTACGTGTATGAGGCGCAGGCGCCCGAAATCTCCACTCAAAAAATTTCCGGCCTGCGCAGCTTCTACGGCATCACGGAACCGCGCGCGCTCGCTTATTTTGCGGTGCACGAGGAGGCCGATGTGCGGCACCGCGCGGCATGGCGCGAGTGGTTGGCGAGCCAGAAAAATATCGACAACGTGGCGGTGCTTTGCGCGGCGGAGCGGAGTCTGAAGGCGCTCTGGGGCGCGCTCGACGCAGTGTATCCGCAGGGATGCGCCTCAAAAAATTAAATTAGGCGTGCGAAATCCGGATTTCGGCGGCAGGTCTTAGCCGCCGGCTTGGAGCTGCTTACCGGCGTCTTTCTTTAGAATTTTCACGCCGTCGCCCCCGCCGACAAAAACCTCGGAGGCAAATCCGAGGAACATCCCGTGTTCAACCAATCCGACAACGTGGTCCAGGTGATGCGCGATTTCCTTCGGGTTCGCCATCGGCCCGAACGCGCAATCGAGGATGAAATGCCCGCCGTCGGTAACGTAGGGCATGTGGTCCGCGTCGAGCCGCAGCGCGGGATTCGCGCCTAGCTGCTTCAATTTTTCCTGGGTCGCTTGCCAGCCAAAGGGCACCACCTCGACCGGCACCGATCCGAGCGAGCCCAGCCGCTCGACCAGCTTCGATTCGTCCGCGACGATCACCATGCGCTTGCTCGCCGCCGCAACTATTTTTTCACGCAGCAACGCCCCACCGTGGCCCTTGATGAGGTAGAGCGTACCGAGCTCGACTTCGTCGGCGCCATCAATCGTGAGATCGATTTGGGTATGTTGGGCCAGGTTCGTGAGCGGGATTTTCTCGATGCGCGCCTGTTCCGCAGTGCGCTCGGATGTGGGGATGCCGGCGATTCGCAACCCCTCCTCGGAAACACGCCGGCCGAGCGCGCTCACAACAAACGCTGCGGTCGAGCCGGTGCCGAGGCCGACGATCATGCCGTCCTCGACGAGCTTCGCCGCTGCCTCCGCGGCCGCCTTCTTCCACTGATCTTGTTTCGACGCGTCTATCGCCATGCTCACACTTCTTCGCAGGTTGCCTCGTCCATCTTATCTGCTCGGCCCGGGGTTGCCAACTCTTAGGGCGCGGCCTCGGCAGGTCATTGGGTCCACGGCGCGTCGAGAGACTGACATGCTAGAATCGCGTCTTCGCGCGAAGGGCCGCTATGTTCCGAAAAATTCTGATCGCCAATCGAGGTGAGATTGCCGTGCGTATCCTGCGCGCGTGCCGCGAACTCGGCGTGCGCGCCGTGGCGGTCTATAGCGACGCCGACCGCGCCTCCCTTCACGTGCGCCTCGCGGACGAAGCCTACCCCATCGGCCCGGCCGCTTCGCGCGAAAGCTATCTCGTCATCGAAAAAATTCTCGGCGTGGCACGGTACGCGGGGTGCGATGCCGTCCACCCCGGCTACGGATTTTTGGCAGAGAATCCCGCGCTCGCTCGCGCATGCTCGGCCGCCGGGATCACGTTCATCGGTCCGTCGCCCGAAGCCATGGAAAAACTCGGCTCGAAGACTGCGGCGCGGAAAATTGCGCGCGACGTGGGAACTCCCACGGTTCCCGGCACGCTCGAACCCCTCGCGAAACTCGAGGACGCAGTCGAAGCGGCGCGAAACACCGGCTACCCTGTCGTGCTGAAGGCGGTTTCGGGAGGAGGCGGAAAGGGAATGCGCCTCATCGAACGCGAAGGCGAACTCGCCTCCGGATTGCGCGACGCCGCGTCCGAGGCGCAAAACGCGTTCGGCGACGGGCGGCTCTATCTGGAAAAATATCTCGCGCGGCCGCGGCACATCGAAATTCAAGTGCTGGGCGATCATCATGGTCACATCATCCATCTCGGCGAGCGCGAATGTTCGGTGCAGCGACGGCATCAGAAAGTCATCGAAGAGGCGCCTTCGCCTGTCATGAACGTCGAGCTTCGCCACGCAATGGGCGAGGCAGCCGTGAAACTCGCGCGCGCCGGCGGCTACACGAACGCGGGTACTGTCGAATTCCTCGTAGACGCAGACCGGAAATTTTATTTTCTGGAAATGAACACGCGGCTGCAGGTGGAGCATCCGGTCACGGAGATGGTCACCTCACTCGACCTCGTCAAGCTTCAAATACACATCGCGTCGGGGGAGCCGCTGCCGCTCGCGCAGCAAGATGTCGCACTGCGCGGGCATGCGATCGAATGTCGCATCTACGCGGAAGACCCGGACAACAATTTTTTCCCGTCGCCGGGACAAATCCTCGACCGGCGCGTGCCCGCAGGCCCGGGAATTCGCTTGGACGACGGGGTCTACGCCGGCTGGAGGGTGCCAAACGAATACGATCCGATGCTCGAGAAATTGATTGCCTGGGGCAGCGACCGCGCCGAGGCGATCGCCCGCCTGCGGCGCGCCCTCGACGAATACTACGCGAGCGGGATCAAGACGAATGTCGGGCTGTTTCGACGGATTCTCGCCAACAATGATTTCCAGAGCGGCGAGATCTACACGCGCTGGCTGGATGATTTTCTGCTTGAGGCAACAAAAGTTACCGGGGACACGAGCATGCCGCACGAGGAAGATGCTGCGACGGTGGCAGCGGCTCTATGGTACATGTCACACAACATCGGTTCGAACGGCATGGCAGCGAATGGAGCCGGTGCGGCCGAATCGCGATGGAAACTTGAAGGCCGTCGCGAACAAATGGACCGCGAGCCGCAGATATTGAAGTGATGGCGCGCCTGCGCTATTGAGCGAACGCATCGTGAAGCTCGAAATTGAAATCGAGGGAAGGGCGCGCAGCGTCGAGCTCGCGCACGTCGGGGAGCGCCTGCGTTGGACGATCGAAGGCCGAGCCCTCGAGGGCGATGCGGTTGAAGTCGCGCCAGGGGTCTATTCGATTCTCATCGGCGGGCAATCGCTCGAGGCACGCGCCGAGTCCACCGGTTCAGGGCTGCGAGTGTTCGTCGCGGGGCAAGAGTATTCCGTCCGCGTCTCTGACCCGCGGCAGTGGCAGCGCCGTCGAAGCAGGGCGGTGGAAGCCGAAGGGCGCCAGCAAGTGCTCGCGCCCATGCCGGGGAAAATCATCCGCGTGCTGGTGAAAGTGGACGACGAGGTCGAGGCCGGTCAGGGACTTCTAATTGTCGAGGCGATGAAGATGCAGAACGAAATTCGCTCGCCGAAATCCGGCAAGGTCGAGCGCTTGCTAGTTGTGGAGGGCCAGACCGTAAATGCCGGCGAAGTCCTCGCCATCGTGATCTAGCGAAAAGACGAACCCAGGCAAGAATAATTACTTCGACGCAGGGACTTTTCCAGCCGATTCGAGGATCTGGCGCGCAAGATAATTTGTGACGTGTGCTTCTTCGCGCGCGTCCATCATATACGCGGAGCGGAGAAGCTGCTCTTTGCGGTTGCGGAGCATGTCGCGGATGCCTTGCTGCACCTGCGGGTCGGATAGCTGGCGCTGCCCGGCGGTCTCCTTGGCGATTAACTTCACGATGCAGTAAGCGCCCGGCCTGACGAGGATTGGCTGGGACACTTCGCCCGTTTTCATCGAGAGTACGGCCTTCTTCAGGGCCGGATCGGACCGGTTGAACGAAGACTCCGGAACGAAGCCGAGATCGCCGCCCGTAGAAGCGCCCGGCTCCTCGGAATAGTCCATCGCAAGTTGGGCAAAATCGGCGCCAGCGGCCAGCTTTTGCTCAAGCAAGCCTGCCTTGCGCTTGGCCTCAGCATCATTGGTGGCCTTGTCGTTCTTGCGATTGTGAACGTTGGGGTCGGGCCGCGGTGTGATGACAATCTGCGCGATATGGTATTGCGGCTCGGCGACGTTGAATTGCGCGCGGTTCTTATTGTAGAAATCGCTGACGTCCTGATCGGTGATGGAAATTTTGGCAACGATTTCGCGGTTGAGCAGTTTTTGCACCGAAAGCTGGCGGCGAATGTCGCTCTTGAGATCATCCACGGTCAGTCCGGAGTCCTTCAGCTTTTTCTGGAATTCTTCTTCCGTGTAGGGACTCTTGGACTCAGTGAACTTGTCCTCGACCTCAGCGTCGCTCGCAATCAGGTTCATCTTGCTTGCGCGCTCAAGCAATATCTCGTTGTTGATCAGCTCATCGAGAATGCTCATTTTGAGCGAGAGCGCCTCTTCTTGAGACGGCTCGGGTCCCTCGGCATTCACGCGCGAGCGGTAATACTTCTCGACTTCGCCGCGCATGATTTCATGCCCGTTCACGACGGCCCAGACGTCCGGCCCGGGCGCAGATTCCTTCTTGCACGAAGCAGCGAGCACGCACGCCGCCGCCACTGCAAGGACGAGAATGTTCCGCTTCAACCGGAGCTCCTTCCGAGGGGAATCTCTTTCAGGCAGCCTTCTTAACGCGACCGGCGCGAATGCAGGCGGTGCAGACGCGCACGCGTTTGTGCACGCCCTTGATCACGGCCTTCACACGGCGTAGGTTGGGATTCCAACGGCGCCGGGTGACGTTGTGGGCGTGGCTGATCGTATTTCCGTAGAGCGGCTTCTTGCCGCAGATTTCACATGCGAGTGCCATAAATTAGATTGCTCCAGATGAGAATTTTTCAAGAGACGCGAATTTTCATGCTACCAGAGATTGTTCTGAGCGGAAAGCTATTTGGCCATTCGCTTCGCAGAATGGAGGGCGAGTGCGGCGAATCGGAGATCATGGTCCGGAAGGGAATGGCTGACCGAGAACATGAGGTTTTCGCCGAAGCGGCGTATCTCTGTGGCACGCCGTCAGGCCCTGCTTTCTTGACCTGTTTCACTGGTTGCCGCAAAATGGATGACGCGGTGGGCGTGTAGCTCAGCTGGGAGAGCACCTGCTTTGCAAGCAGGGGGTCGCAGGTTCGAACCCTGTCACGTCCACCAATTTCTTCATGATTGCAAAAGACTTAGAAAAATTACCTCGGCCCGAACGTTCCATTATTCGTGCACTGGAGTGAACCCCTAAAGTGAGACAGTTTCATGATGCACACTTTTCGAAATCGCAAAACGGGCCCGAAAAATCCGCTGCGGCGTCTCGCAGAAACGCGACGTACGTCCCAGACTCCGTTTATCCGCATCTCGCAGGCGCGATCCGGCACTCTAATTCAAATTTCCAGGGGTTTGTGGGCTTCAAAACCAGAGTGTGATGCACACATTTGTCTCAACGTGGGGTTCACGTCCCAGAATTTTCGGCTAAACCAAGTTTTCCTACTTGCGCGCTACTTCTGGTCGTCGTCCTTCGGAATGCACGAGGGGAACCCCCTGCCTGGTGAGTAGTGCTCTCCCCATGTCCGTTGGTTCAAATCAGGCCCCTGCAACCATCCGAATTCACAATTTTCGAATTGGAATGGTGGTGAGCAAAATAGACCGCCGAGGGCTAAACGAGGAAATAATTTCCGAGTCGCCCGTCATCCGGGAGCAATCGCGATCACTTTCTACAAGCCGACTTATCAGGAGCTAGTTGACTCGGAGAGGCTCACTCGCTTCTTTTGAATTGTTTCATGAGAATCCGCTGAAGTTCGAGGGCTACCTGCTCTCGCGCACCCAGATGCCTGCCGCGAAAGAAAGCGATCCTAATTGTAATGCTGAAATTCGGATGTTCGATAAGACTCAATCGAGCGCGCAACGAGTGCGTCCGCAGAAAGCTGGCCCGAAACATTCCTACCCCAACATTTCCGGCAATCAGCGACAGTTGCAAGTCCGGATTGTGCAGTTCGGCTGCAACAATGAGAGGAGCACCGAGCCGTTCAACCCGATTCTTTATCTCTTCTCGCACCAGGCACCCGAGTGGATTAAGAACCCAATTCCGCCGATAGAATTCTGAGCACTTCGACGATCTTGGACGGGTTGATGTTCGTGCTTGAACTGGTCGCATCGCTTCATGCGCGAGCGTGACGCCTTGCAGTTCCGGCGGCAAGGTCGTTTCAATGGGCAAGACCACCAGCGCCCCATCCAGTTCCCCGAGATGCAGGCGTGCCAATAGCTCGGGACTCGTGTCATTGCAAATGCTGGGTTGCAACAAAGGAAATTGCTTACGCATTTCTATAATAACCTTCGACATGTCGGGCAGCGCAATGGCGTGAGAGAGACCTAGGCGAAATGGTCCCACCGCTGGTGTGTTCCCGGATGTGGAGGACTTGAGGTCGCTCAGCGACGAAAGGATCGCTCTGCTCTTCGCCACAACGTCCAGTCCCGCTCGCGTCAACTTTAAAGGTTTGAAATGCCGGTCAAGCAGAACAACGCCAAGTTCAACCTCTAAGCGCTGAATCCTTCGAGTTAATGCTGAAGGCGTAAGGTATAGATCCCTCGCGGCGCGCTCCATCGAGCCGCTTTCGGCTAGTACAACGAGAGCTTTGAGTTCCGCTAGCAACCTTTGATCCTCCGGGGTTTAGGATGAACTAGATCTTGCACCGCACGCAAGTTAATTGTACCTATTTTGAACTTGCAGCAACAGCGTTTTGAGCCTATTTTAGTCTTGCTGCGTGAGAGCGAAATGACGATACGACATGATCCTCAGACACCGCCAGCGGACTCGACAACCAAGCGAATTTTCATTGGTGCGAATGGCTTGCGCGCGGGATGGCGCCTCCTCATCTTCATGGCGATGATAATGGCAATGTCGGCCGTAGCGCGAATGATCATTACGCGCTTCTTCCCGGCCGCGCTGGATCCGGCGCAATTGACACCTATGAGAATCATCGCGCCGGATCTACTTGTCTGCTTCATCTTGGCGGTTGCTGCCTGGATCATGAGCAAGATTGAAGGCCGCAGGCTGGGCCAATATGGCCTTCCCAGGAGCGAAGCGCTGAGGAAAAACTTTCGGGTAGGACTATTGATAGGCCTGCTCGCTACCAGCAGTACGCTGCTTGCAATTTTTGCCCTGCATGGCGTGCGGTTCACAAGTGCGGCGATCCATGGCACCGCGATTTTGACCGCAGCGGCCGCTTGGGGGCTGGCATTTTTGCTTTCCGGCTTGGCCGAAGAATTTTTGTTTCGCGGATACGCGCAGTTCACACTGACGACTGGCATGGGATTCTGGCCGTCCGCATTTTTGCTCTCGGGTTTATTCGGGCTGGTTCACGCTACCAATGGCGGAGAAACCGTTTTGGGAGATCTCTCGGTGGTTTCGTTCGGTTTGTTGTTGTGCCTGTTTCTCCGCCGGACTGGAAATTTATGGTGTGCGGTCGGCTTTCACCTTGGATATGACTGGGGTCAGACGTTCTTGTACGGTGTTCCCAATAGCGGCTTACTACCCTCCCAGAATCTTCTCAACGCATCGTTTAGTGGGCCGCGTTGGCTGACCGGCGGAACGGTCGGGCCTGAGTCCAGCATCTTTTGCCCGATCGTGTTGGCGATCGTGGCAATCGTGTTCAGCTTGAAATACCGCGACGCCCGATATCGACCGTTGAGCGCGCCGTCAGCTTCCTGAGTCGAGCCACGGAGAACGCAGAGGATCTCAATCTGGTCAATGAGTGTAACGGGGATTCATCGTGACCTGCTCCCCGAAATTTAGTCCAGCCAAAACTTAGCTTCTCCGGGTATAAGACCGCGAGAGGAGAAGCGCCATGAAAGGGAGCCGATTTAGTGAAGAGCAGATCGTAGGGGTGTTGAAGGAGGCGGAGGCTGGAGTTCCCATGAAGGACCTCTGTCGGCGGATCGGTATCAGTGACGCCACGTTCTATCACTGGAAGGCGAAGTATGGGGGCCTGGAAGTGAGCGAGACCCGGCGGCTGCGTCAGATGGAGGAAGAGAACGGACGGCTGAAGAAGATCGTGGCACAGCAGGCGCTGGACCTCGACGCGCTGAAGGTGGTGCTGGCAAAAAAGTGGTAGGCCCGCGGGCGAAGCGAGAAGCGGTGCGTGTCGTGTGGGAGCAAGCAGGGCTCAGCGAGCGACGCGCCTGTGGGCTGATCGGGATGCACCGCGGGAGCTGGCGGTACCAACGAAGAGAACGGAACGAAGGTGCGTTGCGGACTCGGCTGCGCGAGTTGGCAGCCGAGCGCCCGAGATTCGGCTATCGGCGGCTGTACATTTTCCTGCGACGGGAGAAGGCCGAGGACGGAACGTTTCGGTGGCGGGTCAACCACAAGAGAGTGTATCGGCTGTACCGGGAAGAAGGGCTGGCGATGCAGCGTAGGAGGCGCAAGCGATTTCGAGCTGAAGCGCGAGTGCCGCTGGCGCTTCCGACGCGTGCGAACGAAATGTGGACGATGGACTACACGCATGATGAACTGGCCGGCGGGCGGAAATTCCGAACGCTGAACCTGATGGATGGTTACACGCGAGAGGCCCTGCGGATCGAGCCCGACACGTCGCTGCCCGGTCTGCGCGTGGTGCGGGTGCTAGAGGGGCTGCGAGAACGACGCGGAACACCGGCGGCGATCCAGGTCGACAACGGAACGGAGTTCACCAGCCGCGTCGTGGATCAGTGGGCGTATCAGAATCAAGTGGCGCTGCACTTCATCGAGCGCGGCAAGCCCACGCAGAACGCGTTCATCGAGAGCTTCAACGGGAAATTCCGCGATGAATGCCTGAACCAGAACTGGTTCTTGGATCTCCGACACGCACGGGAGGTGATCGAGGCTTGGCGGGTCGATTACAACACCGTGCGCCCGCACAGCTCGCTAAGGTATCTGACACCGGAAGAGTTCGCCGCGAGTATCGTCGCGCGACCGGCGTCTCCCCCACGCCGGTCGTCTCTATCGACCCAGCGTGGACGAGTTCCGATGTGCAGGAACCCAGGAGTGCTAACTTATGACTGGACCAAAAACGGGGGGCAGGTCAATCGTACTCCAGAAGCTGCTTCGACAGCTTTTCGATGTGGCACCTACCTCATTGGGGCGCACTAGCATTACGACGTCCCTAACTCCCGATTAACGCGCTTGTGTTGACTGGTCAGGGGTTCACTGTGCACGTTTTCTTACAAATCGCCCTGTGTACGAACTGTGCCCGAATGCATCGTTTTCAACAGATTGGAGTTAGCTTTGAGCGAAAAACAGATTCCCCGATTTGTTGTAAACGTTAGCAGTTAGAGAAAACGGACGGAGTCGTTGGAAGCGATTGTCCGGGTTTGCAAGCAGGGGGGTCGCAGGCTCGAACCCTGTAACGTCCACCAGAACTTTACTTCTTTCCCTTCCGCGATTATCCGGTTTTGACGTTGCAATCCGACGGCCAGCTCATCCCCCACGAGTAAAAGGCCAGGATGATGAGGATGTCCACAGGCAATCCGAATACGATGTACAAGATCGGCATGAACAGTACGGATTTCTCGAGAACCATCGCCTGGAGAAGGATTTGCAAGGGAAGAAATAGGGAAAGATGGCTCATGGTCAGCACGGTGAGCGCGATTTTTTGCGTCAGACTGAATTTGAAGATGTAGTAGGTGAGGCCAAACAGCGCGGGGACGCCCGAGATCAGCGCGATTCGGTACGATACGAGCCCTTCCATATAACTGTCGGGCGTGTGCGGAAAGCGCGCCGCCGCCAGCAGAAAATAGAGCAGCGCGGTGAACTGAATGAAAAGCACCGCACGCAGAAGATACGTAACGGGCGTGAGCCTCTTCGGAAAAAAGTAACTCGCAGCATACATCAGGCAAACGACCACCGCAGTGGACCACCACGTCCACGCGTCGGGTGCGTTCCCTTCCATCCGGGGATACGGGACCGCGAAACGAATGTACGGCGTGACGTGATGTTCCGTGAGACCGAGTGTGGTGCGCAGCGCCAGGATTTTCATGCCGTTTCCCAGCACGTAACCCCACATGCGGCAGAGCCACGGCAGCGAGAAGATCCACACGAATGAAAGCAGCAACACAAGCAGGGCGGCCGTGACCAAATTCAGCGGTTCAAGAACGAGCCGCGTCAGCGCGCGGTGCATGGTGATGACGCCGCCGCGATGTCCGCGGAAACGGCCGCGCTTGGGCGAATCTCGGCACGTAGTTCGCGTCCGCAGGATATGCCGGGCGGTCAGAACTCCTTAAAGAATCCAAAGCTGCCGCCTCCCCGTTGATAGAACGGGCTGTGGTAATAATCCGCGACGAGATTGAATCCCCAACTTTTTCCTATCCACTGCCGCCAAGTAATTGTCATAGTTTGACTGGGGAAGCGCGTGAGAACCGTGTTCGGTCCGACGATCTGATATGCCTCTTGTCCGAACCCTGCGTTGGCCGTGACGTAGTGATGCTTGTTGCGACCCTCCGTCACGGCCACAAAAGCAGCTGGCGAGAAGACCGCGCCGGGATTACTGACGTTGAATCGCACTCCATCCTCGATGATCCAGGGCCTCTCGAAATAGTAAGTCGTTCCGAAAAAGACGCTCTGGTCGCGATGCACGTCCTTGGAAGCGTAGTAACCGTAACCAACCGTGGTGATGAACTGCTTCCGCGCGCTCCATTTACGATTCAAAAAGGCATCGGTGCGGAAGCGCGGCCAGAAGAATCCTCCGACGCTCGATCCCAGCGTGAGCGAAGCGTACCAGTCCGAATTAAAGTTGTACGTGTCTCCGGCAGCCAGGTACACCCCGGCATCGCCGAATTCATGCTGTCCGTTGATTTCGGCGTTCCAGATGTTCTTTCCAGTCGCGAGCACGGCGCGAGCGTAGCCGCCGCTCCAATCGCCGAAGCCATTCGTGAGCTGGCGGTAACTGCCTCCGGCTTCCACGAAATTGATCAGGGTTTTATCAGGCGACGGCACCGCGGGAACATCCGTGCCCGGGGTTTGGGGCGATGACTGCGGCGAATCCGCAGACACCATGTCTTGCTGAGCATTCACTCTCGCTGCAAGTGTGAGGCTTAGGAGCAGCAGGGACGCCAGCCTTCGAAAAAATCGGCGGTGGCTCATTTGCCAGACGTCCTAGCTTGCACTTCAAGCTGAGTCCCTTCGCCCGCGTCCACGAGCCACGCGTCGCCGTCCTGCGCGACTGTCGCCGTGCCGCGAATCACGACAGGTTTGCCAAACTTATTCCCCGGAAGGCTCCAAGTCTGGTGGGCCAAGGATTGAGAATCGACAGCCTTGAGGGAAACGAGACCGTCGCGCTCGGTGAACTTCCACGTCACGCGTTTGCGCGAATTCAGGAAGTTCGCGACCTGAGCCATCGTGTACCAGCGAAAGCTCCCCTGTGCCTTGAGCTGCGCGGTTTTTTCCAACCAGTTTTGAACGACCTCGCGATAGGGAAGAATCCCAGGCGGGTGAAAATAGACGAGCCGCACTTCGCGGCGATTCACGACAAAATCGATCATCGCTTCGAGCCACTGCTGTATGACATCGAAAGAAATATCCTCGCCGCTAAATTCTTCGAAGGAGGCCGCGCGGTCCAACTGGGTGATGGGAAAAGCCCAGATATTTTGACCCGCGCGCCGGCCACCGCGATAGCCCTGAGTGGGCCCCATGCCGGCGTCGCCTGTGAAGTAGTACGCCACGAAGCCGTGCGATTCGAGCCACTGAGTAACCCACTCTGGTTGATCGCCGTTCGGTGCGGAGTATTCGACGACGGGCCTGCCTCCCACCTGCTCGAGCGCATCTTTGTTGAGCTCAAGAAACCTCTCCATATCCTTGGGCGGGTCCGTTTCAACGTGGGCCGCAAAATAATTGTGAATCCAGCCACCGTGGCTTCCGATTTCGTCTCCCAGACGCGCGTATTCGTGCACTAGATCCTGGCTTACAGGATTGTGGAGAACGTTGAATCCCTTGTTATCGCCAATCGCATACGTATCCGGGCCAGCCGTGATGTGGATCGAATACGGCCCTTGCTGCAAAATTGTCCACGAGTTCATAGCCTGAAGCGCGGAAATGGCGGCGTTGGAATCGACGTGCCAGTTCAAGACGAGCCCCCCGATACCGTCGGGAACCGGGAGCAAACGGGGCAACGAGAGAATTTGCACCGCAAAATTTTGAAGAAAAGTGTGCAGCGGGAGTCCGTCGGTGTCACCCTTAAGGTATCCCAAGGGCAGATTCACGAAGAGCACTGAGCCATTCTGGTAGTGATGGAATCCCGCAGCGACACCCGCACTGGAACGCAACAAGAGCTGCCCGGCATAATCTCCCGACGTGACGAAGCTCGGATACTCCAGATTGCCGTATTGATAGCGCCTGAGCTGAGTCGAGGTGGTGTTCTCGAGCGCGGCAGAAGGGGCCGAAAAAGGGAAAGAACTTCCCGGGAGGCACACCGAGCTGTTTCATCAACGGGATCGTGCTGCTCACGTCGCCCGACCGGATCGTCGCGTTGCCGAGGTTCTTGTACAGTGCGTAATCCACTCCGGCTAGATCGGATAATCGCGAGCGGGCGCTGGGATAAAATCCCTGAATCGATTTCGTCGCGGCGTCGAACACGAGCATTAGATTCCCGCCGTTTGCCACATAGTCGCGAAGCTCGCCGACCAGGAGATCGCTCGCCTGCTGGTGAATTGAATCGGGAAGAATTACGCCCGCGCATTTCGGCCTCCCAAAGAGGGGACGGAGAAACGCGGAGTCATGCATGGGAATTACATGCAGGCCTTCTTCGCTCGCGGCATCGAGCCAAACGGTAACCCGGGGATCGGAGAAGCTGGCGCCGTCAGGCACCAAAAGTATCAGTTCATCGGCTCCAGCACTGAAATGGTCATGTGCGCGCAGGGCCAGCCACATGGCCAAGCACAACAAGCATAGAGCTGCCGCGACGATAGTGGCCGCCCGTTTCTTCATCCCCGGGGGACCACTTGCCCTTCGGTCCGCGCCCATACCGTGCCGAAAACAATGACACCGTCCGCGATTTCAATCGTCGGAGCACTGACCGTGGTGGGAGTCTGGAAGGAGCCGCAGTGGGTTCCGGTTCCGATTGCCATTCCGCGCTCGGCGATGACCGGCCCGCTGATCCGGCAATCGGGACCGATGTGCATGGTCGAAGCACTGATAAGGCTGCCCTCCACTCGCACGTCGGCCTCCACCGTCATGTGTTGATGGCTCTTGACGCTGCCCAACACTCGCGCACCTGCGCCGATGCGCAGGCTGCCGCGGGTCACGATATTTGTGGTGATGATCTCGCCCCGCTGGATCTCCAAATCTTCATCAACCAGCCGGCGGCCGCCTGGCGGGGAGGTTTGCAAGGTCTCCGCGGTAACGTCGGCCGATTTTGCGTTGGAGTGCCCCAATACAATGCAGGGAGCATTCAGCCGCTGGAAGGCGCAGCCGGATTCCAACTGAATTTCGCGATCGGAAGAGATACGCCCGAATAGATCGCAGTCGTGTTCAGCTCGAAGTGCACCGACGGCGTGCGCCCACCGGGTAACCGTGCTGGCCCGCGCCAAGTGGATGTCCTTCTCTCCAAGAAGCGCACGGAACACGTTCTTTTCCCCGCTGGTGAATTCCCCCGCGGCGTAGACCTCTTTGGCAAAGGTAATTTCATCGGGAAAAACCATATCCGTACCAACAGCAACGACCGACCCGCAGTTCGCTGGTTTTTTTCCAGCGGACGTAAAGAGAGCTTCACTCGCGCGCCCCAGCAACAGGTATTCGTCCCCGTCCGGCATCGTGCCTTTCGCCGAGGTACCTGATGCAACGCACTGCTGCAACGGCTCCAATAAAGCCGCGATGTAGCTGCGGAATCCGTAAGAAAAATGCCGGATCTCGCCCGCGTATTGCTGAATTACGTTGAGGGGTTGCGCGTCCCGCTTAAGACGCAATTCAATCAGAGCCGGCAGCAAAGGAATGCGTGAAAAGCATGCCCGCCAGCAAAACCAGAAGTACGGTTGCGAGCGCAGGGTTCATGGAGTGGTCCGAAACCGCTCCGTCTTGTCCCAGTGAAATTGCGCCCCTGTGACGGGAGCCAACAATTGCGAGACACACGCGCGGGAGACCGAAAAAATGCTCACCCCGAATCCCAGAATGAGGAAGGGGAGCAGGCAGATACGCTGGCGTGTGTTATCCAGCCGGGCCGCGGCAGCAATTTCAAAAAATGCAGCAAAATTACCCGTCGCAGCGTAGGCCGTGAAGGAGAGGAGCGCGATGACGCCATGGAGCGGAGTCACTCCCTCATAGAAGAGAGCGAGCGCCAGGATCCAGCCGACCATCGTCAGCGGCGCCATGGCGTAAACTCCGAGAAGCAGAAATCCATCGATGCGTTCGCGGAGGGTTGCGCGATGCTTGCCGAACAATAACTTAAGCCCGTAGCCCGCCAGCGCCTGGTTGTGTCCTTTAGCCCAGCGCATGATCTGCTTGATGCGGACTTGCCACGTCTCGGGGACTTCTTCGTAACACTCGGAACGATTCTGGTACACCGTCTTCCAGCCTGCCAGCAAGAGGCGATACGTGAGGTCGGTGTCTTCGGTGAGGGAATTATCATTCCAGCCGCCGATTTCGCGCAGTGCGCTGAGCCTGACGCCCGCGACCGTGCCTCCATGCTGCGGAACGAGCCGAAGATTCATGCGCGCCTGTTGATCCACCTGATAGCCGCCAGAGCGCTCGAGGTCGAGCAGCCGCGTGAGCAGATTCGTCCCGACATTCAGAGGGACAACACGCCCCATCACGCCGCCGACCTCTGGATCGAAAAACGGCGCGACAAGCTGCCTGATCAGTCCGGTGCCGGGAATGTAATCGGCATCAAAGATGAGCATGACTTCGGTCTCGACCAATTCCATTGCGTCTTTCAGCGCGGCGGCCTTGCCCCCCTTGCCGCCCGCGCGGTGAAAGGGGCGGATGCGGCCCGGATGTTCCTCGCAAAAGCGATCGATGATTTCGCGCGTGCGGTCAGTAGAGCGGTCGTTGACCGGAACGACCAGCATCTTCTCCTTCGGATAGCTCACATCCATCAGGGCTGCCAAGATGTGCGCGACGACCTTTTCTTCGTTGTGTGCAGCCACGAGAATTGTGACCTGTGGCCAGTCGGCCGTGTCGATATCGATGTAGGGATGGCGCTGGAATCCAAAGAGGCGGTTCAGCGTGAAAAGATAATGCCGTGCTGTATACACGGAGATAAGGACGACGATAGCGATGAGAGAGTAAAGCATCATAGTCGATCGCGGGCTACGGACGAACCCTCTCGGGCACGTCTACATTCTCATTTTCCAAAGCGTCGGTTTTGCGGCGGAATGGGTGCCGTCGAGGAGGCAGTTTGAATTCCTTGTCGGGATCAAGGAGCGGCGTCTTTCCCTGATGCCAGCGCGTGATGGCCTCGATGATCCGCTCCGAGGCTCGCCCATCACCATAAGGATTCTCCCCTTCCGACATCAGCTTGTACTCTTCCGTGTCGCTGAGGAGCCGCTCGACCTCGTTGAAGATTCCTTCGCGAGACATGCCGATTATTTTGGCCATACCGAATTGCGAAGCCTCCGGACGTTCCGTCACTTTGCGGAGCACGAGCACGGGCTTATGAAATGTGGGGGCCTCTTCCTGAATCCCGCCTGAATCCGTGAGCACCAGGAAACACCGGCGCAGCAAGCTGACAAAAGTGATGTAGTCGAGGGGCTCGGTGAGATGAATTCGATCAACGCCGCCGAGCAGCGCGTGAATCGTGCTGCGTACTTTTGGATTCATGTGAACGGGATAGATCACGCGGATATCCGGATGCCGGTTCACAAGATCCTTCAGCGCCAGGCACATGTTCTCCTGATCGCCACCCAACGATTCGCGACGGTGGGAGGTCACCAACACGAGCCGACTGTCATCCGTAGGGATGCCAGCCAAAGGAGTGTTTTCCCAGGAATGAGGCAACTGGCTGAGCCCCCGCAGCGCATCCACGACAGTGTTTCCAGTGACCACAATCTTTGCAGCGGGAACACCCTCGGCCAGCAGAGCGTCGCGCGAGAGCGCGGTCGGAGCAAAGTGAATCTCCGTGACGACGGAAACGAAACGGCGGTTCGCTTCCTCCGGGAACGGGTTGTAGATGTCGTGGCTGCGAAGCCCCGCCTCGATATGCCCCACGGGAATCTTGCAGTAGTAGGCGGCGAGAGCCGCGCCGAAAGCCGTGGTGGTATCGCCTTGGACCAAGACGATGTTGGGCTTAAAGCGAAGGCACGCGTTTTCCACCGTGTCGACCACGCGGCAGGTGAGCAAGCTCAGGGTCTGGTTCTCACGCATAACGTCCAGGTCAAAGTCTGGCTTGATCTTGAAGTGCTGGAGCACCTGATCGAGCATCGTGCGATGCTGGCCCGTGTACACGACGGCCGTTACGAAATCGGCAGACCGGCGGCGCAAATCGTGGATCACGAGGGCGAGCTTGATGGCCTCCGGCCGCGTGCCCAAGACTGCGATGACCCTGCAAGGTTTTGGCAATAGTGTTCACTTCACGGGAAGGGAGTGCACTCGGCGGGCAACCATCCATCACCTCGATCAGCGCCTGCTGGAAAAATCGTCCGCCCAAGTCTGGCAAGCGCGCTCGCCCGCTTTATCGACCATCTTCTGCCCATCCTTTCGAGCATTTTGATACCCAGGGTGATGTTCGGTGCGAGAGAGCCAATAGCGAGGTCGGCTTGTGAGGGAATGGAGCGCGTAACCAATAAAAAAGGCGCGGCTTCGCTATCGAGGCTTGGCGGACTATTCCACCCGGTCTGCACCTCTTTGTTCCAATATAGGAATGAATTCCTGCTAGATGGAACAAGTGGCGGGTTTGACCGGATCGCGGGAGAGCCTACTTAGTGAATCTCATCGTCCTTGACCTGCAACGAGTGAAGGATGGATTGGAATGGCGATATGGACTGTCGTCCCATGGCCATTCGACGATATCTCGAGCTTCCCGCCGAGATCGTGGATTCGCTCTCGCATCCCGCGAATCCCCAGGCCATTATTCAGCGGCATCGAGCCCTCAGTTTGCACTCCTGCCGGGGAGAGCCCGACGCCATGATCTTCCACTTGAAGCCGGAGGTGTCCGTTGTCTCTTGCGAAGCGAATCGTGGCTGAGTCGGAGTGAGCGTGCTTGTAAACATTTGTGATGCACTCCTGGACGACACGAAAGAGCGTGAGTTGCACTTCGGAGGACAGTCCCTCGATTTTCTCGGGCACGTCCAAGTGCAATTGAAGTCCGCTCCGCCGAGAGAATCCTTCCACGAGCGAGCGAAGTGCGGAGGCGAGACCCATCTCTTCCAGCATTGGGGGATGCAGCAAATTGCAGACGTTGCGCACCTCCGTCATGCAGTCAATAAGGATGTCCATGCATTCCGTTACGGTCTGTTGCAACGGTTCGTCCATGCTTGATTGGGCGCGCTTCAACACTTCGAGATGGAGTTTTATTCCGGTGAGGTGTTGGCCAATACTGTCGTGAAGTTCACGGCTGATCTGTTTCCGTTCCTGGTCCTGCAACCGGAGAAGATTCGAGGAAAGCTGCCGAAGGCGCAATTTGGCATCCAGCAATTCGCTCTGCGTATCCTTCCAGTTTGTTTCGTCCTGCACCAATAGGCCCAGACAATTTCCAGCAAGAGGAAACGCAGTCACGGAACAAATTCGCTTCGGTGAAGGACCGTCGAGATGCTTGACATGCCCCAGGACCTTCGAATTTCCCGACGAAATAATTGCAGCATACAGTTGTGCTGTGTCTGCCCAGTCGAGGTTTTTATTTCGATCCAGAGCCGGGATGCAAAGGAAGTCTTCCACGCATGATCCGATTGTCTCGGACGCCAGGGAGTTGACAGCGATTGCATTCCAGGTCTGCGTATCTCGGGGATCCTGCAGATGCACGACAGCCATTCCAACCGGCAACTCGTCCACGAGTTGGCGATAAAACGCTTCCCTGGAAGGATTGGGCAAGCTGGTCATTTGACGTTCGCTTGAAACGCAACCTTTCATTCCGTTTTCGGGGGACGATTCCCGCAAAAGTTCGGGAAGAATGCCTTTGTTTTACTCTTATGTCAAGTACCCGTGATAGTAGAGTCATGCTCCGGCCAATCCTGCGTTCCTTCACAGAAATTCGATGCGCCTTATTTCCAGCGTGATGGACTGACGGTCGGTAACGAAACAAAATCGCGAAGGCGAAGAAATCTCCGGCGTTTGCTGATACTGTTTCTCTTTTCTTGGATATGAATATGGCGAACTCAGGCAACGCGCTCCGCAATGGAGAATCCTGGATTACCCGCACGAATCGGAGCGCCTGCGTGGCGGTTCTAGTTGTCGCATGCTCCATCTACCTGGCTTGCATCTTTTCACCGCCGCCACTTTTCGACGACGTAGATTCGGTGCACGCGCAGATGGCGCGCACGATGCTGACTTCCGGTGATTGGGTCACGATGCGGCTCGACGGCGTCCCCTATCTCGAAAAGGCGCCCATGTTGTACTGGACGATCGCGATTCTCTACAAGATTTTTGGCGTCCACGACTGGGTGGCGCGCGTGCCGATCGTGCTCAGCGTTCTCGGGCTTGTGTGGCTCACGGCTGCGTTTGGCGTATGGGCATTCGGCAGGCGTGCCGGATTTTATGCCGGATTGTGCATGGCCACGTGCATCGGCCTCTTCCTCTTCACGCGGGTCCTGATTCCCGACGTAATGCTGACGTTCACCATCGCGCTGGCGCTGTGGGCGTTTTTACGGGCGCTCGAAGACGACGAGCCTCATCCTCGATTCTGGGCCTTGGTTCTTGCGGCGAGCATGGGAGTTGGGCTTCTACTGAAAAGCTTAATCGGCGCCGTGTTTCCGGTCGCTGCCGGCGTCATCTATCTTTTGACGACGAGGCAGTTTTTCGTTGCGCGGACGTGGAAACGGCTGCGGCCCATCAGCGGGTTCTTCCTCATCTTGGTGATCGCCGCTCCGTGGCACATCCTCGCGACGTTGCGAAACCCGCCTTACTTTGCGTGGACGCTTCATGCTGGGCCCGGCCAGTATCACGGATTTCTCTGGTTCTATTTCGTCAACGAGCAGCTCCTTCGCTTTCTAAACCTGCGCTACCCGCGCGATTACGATACCGTCCCGCGCCTCTTTTTCTGCCTCTTTCACCTCGTGTGGTTATTTCCGTGGAGCGTCTATCTCCCAGCGATCGCGAAACTTTCTTTCAAGCCCATCGATCGAGCCGGGCGGGCCCGATTGCTCGCGCTTTGCTGGGCCGGATTCGTCCTTGTGTTCTTCACGTTTTCCACGACGCAGGAATACTACTCGATGCCGTGCTATCCGGCGCTCGCACTGCTGCTCGGTTGCGCAATCGCGACGGGAGGCGATTGGGTCCATCGCGGAACGCGCGCGCTCACCGTTGTCTGCGCGTGCGCGGCTATCGCGGCCTTGGCAATCCTGTTTTTGGTTCGGGGCGTGCCGACTCCCGGAGATATTTCGGACGCTCTTAGTCGTCATCCCAAACTCTACATGCTCTCACTCGGACACATGGGCGATCTCACTCTCCCCGCTTTCGCTTATCTGCGTTTGCCGCTTGCCCTCGCGGCGATTGCTTTCTTGATCGGCGCGCTAGGCACTTTTCGATCGAGGAGTGAGCGCGCGTTCCTGGCCGCGGCCTTGATGATGATCGTATTTTTCCACGCAGCGCGGCTGGCGCTGATTGTGTTCGATCCAATCCTGTCCTCGCGCCAGTTTGCCGAGGCGTTGCTGAAAGCGCCCCCGGGAAAATTCATCGAGGATCGTCACTATTACGCATTTTCATCGGTGATCTTTTATGCGAATTGCGACTCGCTATTATTGAACGCCCGGCGTCTCAACATGGAATATGGCGCAGATGCACCCGGTTCTCCTCGGGTCTTCATTGACGACTCTCAATGGAAGGCCCTTTGGCTGACATCGAACCGGTATTACCTCGCCGCCTATCAAACGGAATTGCCCCGCTTCGAAGCGCTGGTCGGCCAAGATCAACTCCACGCCGTGGCCCTGAGCGGCGGCAAGATGCTGCTCACCAACCACCCACAATGAGAAGATCGCGCGAAAGTGTGATCCCAGCTAGTATCATGAGGGCGATGTCCACCTTGGAGGCGAGATGAAGATTGCTGTGCTCGGCGGGGACGGCTATTGCGGCTGGGCGACCGCTCTGCATTTGTCGCAAAAGGGTCATAAAGTCGCGATCATCGACAGCTTTCTGCGCCGGCAATGGGATCTCGAACTGGGAGTGCAAACCCTCACCCCGATTCGCCCGCTTACCGATCGTCTACGGACGTGGCTGAAGCTCACCGGGAAAACGATTGAGTCCTTCATCGGCGACGTCACCGACTACGATTTTCTCGCTTCCATGATTCGAGAGTTTCAACCGGAGGCCATCGTCCATTTTGCAGAGCAGCGGTCGGCACCGTATTCGATGATTGACCGCAAGCACGCCGTGTTTACCCAAGTGAACAATATCGTCGCAACGTTGAATGTTCTATTTGCGATCCGCGAGCTGCAGCCGGATTGCCATCTGATCAAACTTGGTACGATGGGAGAATACGGCACACCGAACATCGATATCGAAGAGGGCTATATCACGGTCGAGCATCGTGGACGGAAGGATGTCCTGCCTTTTCCGAAGCAACCGGGGTCGATATTCCATCTTTCCAAAGTGCACGGCACGCACAACATCATGTTCGCGTGCAAGATTTGGGGGATCCGCGCGACCGAACTGAATCAGGCCTTCATTTATGGAGCCATGACGGACGAGGTTGCGCTGGATGAGGCGCTGATTAATCGCTTCGATTACGACGATATTTTTGGAACCGCGCTGAATCGATTCTGCGTCCAGGCAGCCATCGGACAGCCGCTTACGGTTTACGGTTCGGGTGGACAAATGCGCGGATTCCTCGATATCCGCGATACGGTTCGATGCGTTGAGATGGCGTGTCTCAACCCAGCCGAACGGGGAGAATGCCGAATCCACAATCAGTTTACCGAGCAATTCTCGGTGATGGAGCTAGCGCAAATGGTGGAGGCCGAGGGAAGAAAGCTCGGCATGAATGTGGAGATTGACCACATTCCCGATCCGCGAATCGAATCCGAAAAACATTACTACAACGCGAAACACTCGAAACTCGAAGAACTCGGAATCAAACCGCATCTTCTTTCCAATTCTTTGCTCGATTCTCTATTGAGTATCGCCGTAAAGTACCGCGACCGGGTTGATGCGTCACTGATGTTGCCGCAGGTGGACTGGAGAGAGGCGCGGAACGATCGCCGTCTCCAAAAAAGCATGACGGCGAGAGCGTCTTTGGGGGAACGCAGGACCTCGACCACTCCCGCGAACAAACGAAAGCGGCGCTAATTCATCCGTCGCGGCGAGAGAACGGCGTGTGCGGGATCCTCAGCTATTTTTGGCAATCCACTCGCAAACCAGGCGGCCCGCTTTCACAGCGCCGACAACCTTGCCGGAGAAAATGTGAAGTTCTCGCGGTGCACCCTCTTGAAGGTAAAGGGTTCTTCGGTCCTGCGCAGGATTGTTTTCGACGACGCGGATGGTGAAGCGCGATCCAAGATAAACAGCGTCCTTCGATGCGGGCACGCCGAGAGACGAGTCTTTGCGCATCGCTTCGAAGCGAGTGAAGGGGACCGGCTCGAAGCCGGGCCCATTCAAAAGGCCGGCATAAGGCTCCGGAATCGGCTCCCACGGATCGGTGGTCGTCCAATGGTTCGTGTTCTTGGCTGAGCCGAAAAGAGACCGAGCCGAGCTGCCATAGGGGTCAAAGGCGGTGAAAGGGCCGTCCACGACAACCAGTGAAACGCCCTGCAGCAGGGGTGGAAGCTGGATCAAGATTTTCTCGGCAACTTGATATTTGGCGATCTTGAATTGACCGCGGCTGGGCCCCAGCCCGTAGGCGGCCCACACGACAAAATCAAAATCCGGCCGCATCTCGGGAGTGAAGGCGCGCTGCTCGAAGGGAATGCCGAGCGTTTGAATGCGCGATGTGACCAGGTCTCGCAGAACGTCGGGGTCGTAAATCTGTTCATCCACCTCATAGCATTTGTCGATGAAGCCGAAGTCCATCCAATCCGGACGGCACGGCCTGCATAAGAGTTTGTATTGCGCCATCACTTTTTCGAATAGCTCAGGGGGCGTCTGCGAACCCTCCTTGGGAATTGCGTAATAGTGGCGGCTGTTTCGGACAATAGCAGGCGCAAAGGTTTCCAGAAATCCCGCGCGAGCTTCCAGCGTCTCGCTGATGGTTTCCGGGCTACGAGGATAGTGGTAGCCCGAGTGAATGCGGTATTGATTAATGACGGACGTGGCGCGCAGAACTCCGAGAGGATCGAAGAGACGCAATTTGTGCCCCTCCTCTGCCAGGCGAATGGCAACGGTCGCTCCGTAGATGCCGGCTCCGGCAACTGCGATTTTTGCGCTCATCATCCTCACCGAACGAACTGCACTCGTGGTTTTTCGTTCGGCCAACAATATACATGGGAGAGTTCGGGCCTACCAAGGACGTCCAGCGAGCTTTTCACTGCGGAGTATCTTGCGAGGTGCTGGAAGCGGGCACGAGCATCCCATTTCGAATGAAATAGTCGACACCGCGCCATCGAATAGTCCTGCGCCCAAAACTGATTATCCAAATGCAGAAGGCCATCGCGTCCCACACGGGAATGAGCGGCATTTTCTTCCACAATCCCTTCTGCTTCATTCCCCAGACGCCGACCAACCAAGCGATGGCAACTCGACACACAACATAGCCACCGAGATAAGCGAGGGCCACGCCGGCAGACGGATGCGTCGCGACGGCCACAAGCGCCCACGGCAACCCCCAAGTAAGGATCAAACCAAGATGGCCCTGGGGCCGCATCAGGCGCATGACGGTCATCCATCGAAGGCGTTTGTGGAAAAGTTCACCCAGCGATTGAAAATCGGCGACCGATTGCACGACGTAGGGGAGTAATTTTACTTCATAACCCTGCTCGGCGACCAAGCGGCCGGCGTAAACATCATCTGCCGGACGATTCTCAATCATCTGGTAGCCGCCGTAACCGGCGACACTTTTGCGCGTCGTGACAATCGTTTGCCCGAAGGTGAATTTGATGCCGTCCAATTTCCACCCCACCATGATTCCTGCAAAGAAATCGGAGATCATCCCGACGGACTGAAGCTCTTGGACGAGTGTCGTTTCCTTGGTCGAAACATACAGACAGGTTGCCGCTCCAACTTTGGGATCGCGGAAGGGTGCAACTACTGTGCGCAGATAATCCGGCCCGACGCGGATGTCTCCGTCGGTAATCACGAACAAATCGTACTGCGCCTCGGCCGTCAGCCGCACGAGCCTTGCGACTTTGTCGTTGATGGCCTCGCGCCCTGAACCAAAGAGCAGGCGAATTCGGCGCTCGGGAAAGTCGCGAATGAGCTTTTCCAGGACAAGCAAGGCAGGATCGTCTTCATCCACGCAGAAAAGAATCTCGTATTCGGGGTAGTCCTGGCGGCAAAAGCTGGCGTAGTTTTCGTAGGCATCTTCGTCGAGACCCTTGATAGGCTTCAGACAACTTACAGGTGGAGTGAAATCAGAATTTCGCCCGCTGTGTTTTCGCGCGTCCAGGAAATAGAGCGCGGTGCAATAAAGAACGAGTAGGTAGTAAATGAACGGCATGGCAGCAACGGCAAGGATGATGTATTCAGCGGCCTTCAAAACCTGCGCACCCCTTGCGGAACCCGCGCAAATCATTTCCCCTCAAGCGAAACTGAGGAGGCACAGATGCACATGCAGACCCCGTCAAAAAACCGCAAAAGTGTAACATATAACGCCAAAGGCACACGTTTACGCCAGTGCACGGCGCCTTGCTCGCTTCAAATCCTGGCTTGCTCCTCTTCGAAACTGCGCGCCGTGGCATCCCGGTGATAGTCTAGGCGGCGCGCCGGATTGCGGCGGAAAATGACCGGGCTTTTTGAGATGCGAAGGAAATGCGCGTCTGCATAACGGGTGGCACAGGATTCCTGGGCGGGGCTTTGGTTCGGCGTCTGCTGGCCGAGGGAAACTTCGTGCAGGTCCTCGCAAGACCGTCCCGGCGAGCGGATGAACTGGAAACGCGCGGCGTTCAGGTCGTGCGCGGTCATTTAGGCGATGCGGAATCGGTAGCGCGCGCCGTTCGAGGAACGGAGGTTGTCTATCACGTCGCAGCAAAGATCGAACCACCAGGAACCAAGACGGATTTTCTGGAAACGAACCTGGGTGGCACGCAACAGGTTCTCTCGGCATGCCTCCGCGAGCGCGTGCGCTGCGTGATCTATAACAGCTCCTTGTCAGTATATGGTCTTGCCCGCTCAGGCCAGCGTATCGACGAAAAAACTCCATTCGACGAAGCGTCAGAATCCCGTGAGTATTATGCGCAATCGAAAATCGCGGCCGATGAGTTTGCAGTCTCGTTCGCGCGGAAGACTGGCCTGCCAATCGTAATCTTCCGGCCGGGCCTCATCTACGGTCCCGGCAGAGCGCTTCCCATTGGCCTGCTGGGATTCAAATTAGGGAAAACAAACTGCGTCTTCGGGAAGCCCGAGTGGCGCGTCCCGCTGAACTACGTTGAGAATCTGATCGACGCGATTCAATTGGCCGCTCATCTCAATGATGAGCGACTGCGGCAATACATTGTTGTCGACGACGAGGATCTTACCTTGGAGAAATATCACGAGACGAAAACGGGTCGGGACAAAACAAGAACGCTGTTCTTCCCGGGTTGGCCCGTCCTTCTCGCCACACCCTTCGCTCAAGTCATCTCGCGCGTGTGGCCGAGCAGCGACAGCAACAGCCTTTCCAGTCATCAAGTGAAGAGAGCTCTGCAAGATCGTTGGTATGACACGCGTCGAATTCGTGGCGAAATCGGATGGGCGCCGAGAGTCGCATTGGACGAAGCAATCCAGCGTTCGTTGAGCCCTCTCGTATGACGCCATGGTGTTGCCTCTCAGCCATTCTCTGAAAGAGTGAATTAGCACGACGCTAGCACCAGACGGCCACGCCTCTTGCAGCTCGGCCGGGGCGGGCCTTTTGCGAGGCCCTCATCGATTTGAAGGCGGCTCGCCGCGCGAAATCTCCAATAGTTCTTTTTCGGTCCAGTACCCGTGCGCTTTCGGAGCGGTACGCGATGCCGAAAATCGAACCCCTCGCAAACTACTTATTTATAAAGACTTAATTATCGTCTCGCACGAATAGTACTAGGACCAATTCGCCAATCTAATTGGGGGTCGGTAGTTCCACGTCTTTGGGACCCCTGTGCCATTACCCCCTTGGATGGGAACGGTCACAATCAGTGTGTCGGCGATGAGAAGAAATTCTAAGAGCCGGCCACGAAGCAAAGCAGCAAACGGAATTCGAGGCTAGACAAGAGGAGCGGGGAGAACGCAAATGAAACTTATTCGAATCGCAGCAGCGCTAACAATCGCCATACTCGGAACGGTCTCAGCCCATGCGCAGGGCGTGCTCGGGAAAGTAGTCCCGCAGCAATGGACGATCGTCACAACGTCGGAGTCGTCTCCGAATGCCATACCGATCGACACGACGGCGACGGGCGCTCCTGATCCGTGTACCACGGGTCAGAACGACAATTCGAATGACTCGAATCCAAGCTGCTACAATCCGCTGGTCGTAACCACGGACTGGCAGCTTTCATCGAACTTTGCGCTTCAGACGATCAGCTCGCCCAATTTGGCCGACACGTTCACCAATTCTGCCTGTTCGATGACAGGCGGTGTGCAGAACATTGCCGTGAATGGGTTGGATCTGTTTGGTTATCTTTACTCGGCCACAATTACCGTCACTCTTCTTGACAACAATGGGCGCGTGGACACGATCATCTTCAAGGGTCAGAAGTCATTTAACGGAAATCAATTCAGCGGGTCCTTTACTTCGACCGGCTCTTGCATGCACAACGACAAGGGCACGTTTACAGCTGCTCTCTTCCCGGCAATCAATGGAACCTACCAAGGTTCTTTCGAAACCAACGGTTCCTTCACGGGTTCGAACTCGAATGGCAGCGCTGTTTCCATCACCTTTAGCACGGACTCCAATTTCAACGTTACCGGCAATGTGGTGGCTGCCAAAGGCAGCGGGCTCTGCTTCTCAAACCTGACGATTGCGACGCCCCTCGCAGATACCTATGCTCCCAGTATCGCAAGCGGTGACATGCTTGAAGTGATTGCTACCGACAACTCCGGAAATGTTGTGTTGTTCATGGCCAGCGGCACGAATGGGAACGGTCTGCCTGAGGGTGACGACCAGAATGGGAATCCGAAACTTTATCTCACGTATTCAGGATTCGCTGGCGCGTGCTCCGGAATTTCCGGCGTCGATGTTCCATTTTCCAAGGTTGTTCCGGCCCCGGCACCGGTGCATCGTCCGATCCCTTTCGTACCTATCCTGCGCCGTCGGTGATCGAACGCGCCACCTAGCGAAAGCCAGACTTCTATTCCTGGTTTGATGGCGGGGCAGCGCGCCGTGCACGCCTCAGAAAATACCGATCCCGCCTATCTCACTTGAAGTGAACTGATCCGATTGTTCCAGTTTTTGTTGTTGTATCCGGCCAGACTCCAGGTGCGTAGATCGGGAACGCTGCTTCTCACCGGCGCGGAAAATGATCGGTAGTTTGCATCGTTGTAGATCGTCACCACGGCCCTGCCTCGAATCTGGATCGAGCTGATGGCGTCATTGAAGCCACTCGGAACCACGTCAAAGCTTGTTCCGCTCGGGACGCAGAAATACTTTCCCTGGTAATTCGCCGACGTGTAAAAGCAGGCGCCTCTTTTCGGAATCCCTTGCGGTGGAGGACGACGATCTCCATCGTCCCACCACCAAGGGCCGCCGCTATAGCCGCTCACCTGAAATCTTCCGCCGCATCCCTTGTCCACCCAAATTCCTCGGCCATCAAATCCCCAAGTGCGCTCCAGCACACAGGGAGACGAGCCGATTTGCTGCTGGAGAAGCACGCCACCGCGCGTGTCACCCGGGCAGTACACCTGCCGATTCTTTGTGGACACACACGTGACTGTCCCTCCGCTCGGCCCCCACATTGCTGTCTGCTGCGCGCTTGCAATCAGTCGGGGAAAGAGAAGAGCGGATTCCGATAAAATCGCAGCGAGCGACAGCGCGAGAACAGTGATCAGACGTGCCTTCATGTAATACCTCCTGACTACGGCTTGCTAAGTTCTGTCTTCCAGAAGTCGATTCCGGCGGCTTGCTGGCCGACGTCCACGGTTGCAACGGTTTTGAGGGAATCGAGATCAATCACCTCAACCGTGCCCGGGTCCGCGCCGATTCCTTCGACCGAGATGAACGCGTAGCGGTTGTCGGGTGTGACGACGGCGCCGTGCACGACCTTCCGTTTCGTCGGAAGCCGCGCGAGTTCCTTGCCGGTTTTCGGATCGAAGATCGAAACGGATTGCCCGCGCTTGTTCGTCGCGATCAGCCGGCCGTCCCGGGTCATCGCGAGATTGTAAACGCCCGTCCCGGCCGGAAACCGTCGCGCGACTTTCCAGGATGCAACATCCACCGCAACGATCTCGTTCGACTTGTTGCAGGCGACGTAAACTTCCGACCCATCGTTCGAGGGCTGCGCCCAAGTGGGCACGCAGGTCAGATCACCCATTTTCATTTGTCCTTGGGGCGCACCGTCCATGCCCATTTCTTTCCCCGCCGTGAGAACAAAGTGGCGCGAGACATCGAACTTCGCGGTATCGATCTCCGCAAGCATGTCGTCCATCATGCAGGCGGAGTAATGCTTCGTTCCCTGCGGGTTCAGGCGCGAGCCGTGCGGCATCGTGCAGGTGGTGATGCGTTTCACCTCGATCATCTCGTCCGTGGCGACCACGGAAATGGACGATGGCACCATTTCGCCGTGGAAATTTGCATTCGCGACGTAAATGAAGGCGCCATCGCTTGAGATGTCTGCCGTCGCGGGGAACAATCCGAGCGGTGCGTAGCGCACCACTTCATCCGTGCCGGCCTTCAGTTTCCAAACCGTGCCGTTCGGGCGACCGTGTGCAACCGAAACGTAGAGAAATTGTTTGTCCGGCGAAACCGAAATCCCGTGCGGCCCATTGATGTCCGTGGGCATCAAGCCGATGTGAGTCTCGTGTTCGATCTTCAATCCCTTGGGACCGAAACGAAGAAGCGTAACTTTGTCCGCCGATTCGCAGACGACATACACGAGATAGTCCTGAGCCAGAGCGCCAGAAACGCCTTGTTGCTGCGCGGCAGTTGGGAGAGGCAATGGGGGCACCGCAACAATCAGCAACAGCAGCAGCGTAAGGATTGCGGTTTGTAGCGCACGCGGCTTCGAGTTCGATTTCACCGGGACGTCTTCAGAATTAACGATCATAGGATCACTCCGCTGGGCATGAATACTGCAACCCGCTTTGATACCTCTCTCGCGGGCTGGTTGGCAACGGAAAAGCGCGCCCACGTAGCTACATCTTGCAGCGGGATCAGTCTGTTCAGGATATGCCCTTCCCTTTGCGGCGACCTTCATCGGTGATAAATTCGCGCCGCCCTCTGGCCCAAGCCCCGATGGAATGGCGCCGAGAGGCAGGGCACTTACCTGCGTGTCAGGTAGCAATCACGTCCGCCAAGCCCCCGCACGAACACCGGGATCCTCATCATGGCCTGCGTCCGGCCTCGCCGCTCGTCTGGGGTTGTTCGATGCAACGATGCTCGTGATGGGTGGGATTGTCGGCTCAGGCATCTTCATCAATCCCTATGTCGTCGCCAGCTTGGTTCATACACCTGTTCTCATCCTGGGAGCATGGGTGGCGGGCGGCGCGCTCGCAATCCTTGGCGCGTTCATTTACGCCGAACTCGCCAATCGCATGCCGGTCGTTGGTGGGCAATACGCCTATCTTCGCGAGGCCTTTCATCCGGCACTGGGTTTTCTGTACGGATGGGTGTGCCTATTCGTCATCAACGGTGGCTCAACGGCGGCGGTGGCAGTCACATTCGCCAAGTATTCTCGCAACATCTTCCACACTGCCATCCCCGATAGTTGGATTGCTGCCAGCGTCGTGATTGTCCTCACGGCGATCAATTTATTCGGCGTCCGGGCAGGGAGCAGCGTCCAAAGCGTCTTTATGGTCCTGCGAATGCTGGCGATCGCGATGGTGGTCGCTTGTGGCGCGTGGTATCTCGCGCGCACGTCTGCGGCGCCGCTTCCGGCCTGGCGTCCGTTACTCGACCGGCCTTTATCCTTTGATCTGCTGACAGCTTTCGGAGCGACGATGGTGCCGGTCATGTTCGCGTACGGTGGCTGGCAAACGTCGAACTACGTTGCCAGCGAAATCCGCGATCCGCGCAAGAACCTCCCGCGTGCCCTCTTGCTCGGCGTAGTAGGAATCATCGTGCTCTACGTCTCCGTGAACTTCATCTACGTCGAGGCGCTCGCTCCGGCCGGACTCGCCGCGACGGGTACGCCGGCGTTTGAAGTGATGCGCCGCGCTCTGGGCGGTCTCGGGGGAACACTCATCTCCGTCGCCATTGCGATTTCCACACTTGGTTTCTTGAGCCAGGTGATCCTGACGTACCCGCGCATCTACTTCGCCATGGCGGAGGACGGCATCTTGCCTCGGCAGTTTTCGTGGCTAGGACCGCACAGCCACACTCCCGTTTCAGCAATTCTGCTCCAAAGTGCAGCCACGATTACCGCGGTGCTCCTAGGAACTTACGAAGAGATTCTCAGCTACGTCGTCGTGATGGACTGGTTGTTCTTCGGCTTGACGGCAAGCTGCCTCTTTGTTTTTAGGAGGAGAGAAAAGCTCGCTGCGGCCGCCCGAGGAGTTCCACGAGACACCGGTTTTCGAGTGCCCGGCCATCCCTGGACCACTGGTCTCTTTGCGGCCGTGTCCTGGTTGATCACCCTCAACACGATTTACAAATATCCTCGCAATGCCGGCATGGCCCTGTGTATTCTGTTCGCCGGGGTTCCTGCTTTCTTCCTTTTGCGCGGGCGCGCAAGGCGCCAGGCCAGCTCTGGGTGATTCTTTGATGAGCCCGCAGAGACGAGAAATTCGTTCGGCCTATATCGAGTGGGGGAAGCTGCGCTCGCGAGCGCGCCACTCCCTGGCCTCAAGCAATGTCCTGCCTTATCCGCTCTCTGAGCTACCTGTTCACCTCAAAGATCTTGAGATCAACGGCCCGGACGGCTACGGATATGAGCCGTTGCAGACTCGTCTCGCCGCAAAAGCAAGCGTTGACGTGGACTGTGTGGTCCACGCGCAGGGAACTTCCATGGCCAACCATCTCGCAATGGCTGCGCTCGTGGAATCCGGCGACGAAGTTCTCATCGAGGAACCCACCTACGAGGCTCTTCTCTCGGCGGCAGAATATCTCGGTGCAAAAATCCGCCGCTTTCCCAGAAAATTCGAGGCCGGCTTCCAGGTGGACCCGCGCGAAGTGGAGCGCGCCATCACGCCGCGGACGCGATTAATTGTCCTTTCGAACCTGCACAATCCGAGCGGCGTGCGCACGCCCGATGCGACGTTGCGGATTGTCGGAGAAGTCGCGCGCAGCCTGGGCGCGCATGTACTGGTGGACGAGGTATATTTGGAAGCCTGCTTCGATGCGCCGTGGCAGTCCGCCTTCCATCTCGGATCGAATTTCATCACTACGAGCAGCCTGACCAAGGCTTACGGGCTTTCCGGCCTGCGCTGCGGATGGGTGCTCGCTGCGCCACCGCTCGCACAGAGGATGTGGAGGCTCAACGATTTATTCGGCGTAATGGCAGCGCATCCGGCGGAACGGTTGAGTGTCGTCGCGCTCGATCATCTACCGAAAATCGCAGCGCGCGCGAAAAAACTGCTGGATATCAATCGTGCTCTTCTGAAAAATCTCGTCGATTCGCGAAAAGACCTTCTGACCATCTGGCCCGAGGGAGGGGCGATTGCATTTCCCCAGCTCTTGAGCGGCCACGTGGAAGCCTTCTGCCAGCTCTTGCGGGAAAAATACGAAACCAGCGTTGTGCCGGGGCGTTTCTTCGAAGCGCCCGATCATTTCCGTGTGGGCGTTGGCGGTGAAACGGAAGATGTTCGTGAGGGATTGTCCTGCATCGCCCTGGCGCTGGATGAGCTGGCAACCAAGGGCTGAGAGACCCAGCCCCGTAGCATGCCTCCCGGGCGATGGAAGCGCTAAGAACGGCTGCGCGTCCGGCCGGAACGAGCCGTCTTCGGACGAAGTACCTCGATCAGCGCTTGCGCCGCCGCGGTCAAGGGACGGTCCTGCCGATACACCAGGTAGAGCCGCCGCAGGATGCGCATCTGGCGGATGCGAAGTTCGCGCAAATCTCCGCGCGCGATTTCCTCCTCCACGCACATGCGCGGAACGATAGCGACCCCTTTTTTCATCTCCACGAATCTCTTAATGCTTTCAATTGTCGGCAGCTCGACTTCCATCCGCAGCGTCACGCGGTGCCGCGCGAACATTTGAATCACGCGCTGGCGATACGGCGACTCGACAATGTGGGCGACAAATATCTCCTTTTCCAGCGCGGAAATGTCCACCTCCCGCCGCTTGGCCAGCGGATGGCCCGGCCATACGACCAGCGCGAGCGCGTCACGATAGAATTCCATGGCCGTAAGCTCGCGCTCCTCCGGCACGTAGGAAATCACGCCGATGTCGAGGTGATGGTTTATAACCTCGCGCGGCACATCGCGGGAAAATACGCGATGCACGCGGATTTGAATGCCCGGATGGAGCTGCCGGTAGCGATCGAGCGCGGGCAGAAGCGCGTGAATCGAGCTTTCGTTGACGCCAATCGAAACCTGGCCGCGCTCGAGCCCTTGTAGCTCCTTCATCCCCTTGCGGATTTCCTCCCGCAAATTCAGCATGCGCTCGGCGTATTCCAGCAGAAGTGTGCCCGCATCGGTCAGCGCTCGCGCCCCCGAGCCGCGAACAAACAGCGGTTGGCCGACCCAGTCCTGAAGTTTGCGGATCGAAATGCTCACCGCGGGCTGCGTGCGATAGAGCTTCTCCGCCGCGCGGGAAAAACTGCGCTCGTGCGCCACCATTTGAAACACTTGTAGAGCCGCCAGATCCACCGAAATCACGCCTCCGGAGCAACATTCTTGTATAAACAATACTTATCCTACTTGCAAGAAATATAAATTGGACTTGACTGCGCGGTCCGGGGTTCACTAACGATGCCTATTGGAGGGGTATGGACAAAGTACACATCTTCGATACAACTCTGCGCGATGGCGAGCAATCGCCCGGCTTTTCCATGAACCGTGAGGAGAAGCTGCGGCTTGCTCTGCAGCTCGAACAGCTCGGCGTGGACATTATCGAAGCCGGCTTTCCGATTGCTTCACCGGGAGATCTCGAAGCCGTGCAAGCCGTTGCGCGTGAAATCCGGGACTGCCGAGTGGCAGGACTGGCGCGGGCGCGGCAAGAAGACGTCGATGCCGCCCTGCGCGCGATTGAACCGGCTGCCAAGCCGCGCCTGCACATCTTCCTGGCGACATCCGACCTGCACTTGAAGCATAAGCTGCGGATTGCGCGGGGTGAAGCGCTCGAACAGATCGCCACAATGGTCCGCTTTGGCAGCGAGCGCTGCGAAGAAGTGGAATTCTCAGCCGAAGATGCGAGCCGCAGCGATTTCGATTTCCTCTGCGAGGTTGCGTTGGCTGCCGCCGAAGCGGGAGCAAAGATATTGAACCTTCCGGACACGGTTGGGTTCGCGACGCCCGAGGAGTACGGAGAGATGTTCCGGCGCATCCGCGCGCGCCTGGCCGCATTTCCGGACATCATTTTCAGCGCGCATTGCCACAACGATCTCGGCCTCGCCGTCGCCAATTCGCTGGCCGCGATCTCGGCCGGTGCCCGTCAGGTGGAATGCACAGTGAACGGGATCGGCGAGCGCGCCGGAAATGCCTCACTGGAAGAAATTGCCGTAGCGCTGCACGTTCGTCAGGCTTGTTATGGTGCCGGGACGGACATCTGCCTCGAAAAAATCTACTCCACCAGCCGGCTGCTCACCGCCATCACCGGCGTGTCGGTTCCACCGAACAAGGCCGTGGTCGGAGCGAATGCGTTCGCACACGAAGCGGGCATCCATCAGGATGGCATCCTGAAAAATCCGCTTACGTATGAAATCATTCTGCCTGAAAAAGTGGGTGTGCCTTCGCGGCGCCTCGTGCTGGGAAAACATTCCGGGCGCAACGCTTTGCGTGCACGGCTCGAAGAACTCGGCTACACGACCACCGAAGCGGAGCTTGCCGAATGCTATCGCCAAGCGATCGCCCGGGCCGACGCCGCCAAGCAAGTTACCGACCGCGACCTTCTCGCCATCGTCCATCAGGTCCGCCGCGGGCAAGCGCCGGCGAAAGCCGACAGTGCCGCCCCGGCCGCCGCAAGCCGCTGAGCCAGGAGAAATAAGGCCATGATCCAAGTCAAGAAAACCATCGCCGTGTTGCCGGGAGACGGAATCGGTCCGGAGGTGACGCGCTCTGCCGTGCAAATCCTCGAAGACTCCGCCGCAGCTTCAGGTCACCATTTCGAATTCCGCGAGCTGCCGTTTGGCGGCGATGCAATCGATTGTTTCGGCACGCCGCTTCCACCCGAGACGCTCGCCGGATGCCGCTCTGCGGATGCCATCCTGCTCGGTGCGATCGGCGGACCGAAGTGGGATGCCCTGCCCCTGGGAAAGCGGCCGGAGAGCGGTTTGCTTGCCCTCAGGAAGGAGCTAGGCCTCTACATCAATTTTCGGCCGATTCGGCTTCGCCATGCGCTCAAGGGAATTTCGCCTCTTCGCGCGGAACGTCTGGGCAACACGGACTTTGAAATCGTGCGGGAGTTAGCGGGAGACATCTATTTCGGCGAGCATGAGTTGAGCGGTACGAACGGGAAGTCACGCGCCAGCGATGTCGCCACCTACACCACCGGCGAAGTGGAACGGATCGCGCGGTATGCATTCGGGCGAGCCGCGATACGGCGGAAGCGGCTAACGAGCGTGGACAAGGCTAACGTGCTTGCCACTTCGACGCTTTGGCGGCAAACGGTCACAAGTGTCGCGCGCGAATTCCCCAGCGTCACGCTCGAGCATCTCTACGTGGACAATGCAGCCATGCAGATTCTGCTGCAGCCCGAGCAGTTCGACGTGATTCTCACGTCCAACATGTTTGGCGACATCTTGAGCGACGAAGCCGCTGCGCTCGCCGGTTCGATTGGCCTGATTCCCTCGATGAGCCGCGGTCGCGAAGGTCAGCCCGCGCTGTACGAGCCGATTCACGGCTCGGCCCCATCGCTTGCGGGAAAGGACGTGGCCTGCCCACTGGGCGCGATATTTTCCGCGTGCCTGATGCTTCGGGAATCGTTCGACCTGGAGAGCGAAGCGCAACGAATCGAGAACGGCGTGGACCGCACCCTCGAGCGCGGGTATCGCACCATGGATATATCGCAGCCGGGGTGCCGGATCGTGCGCGGCTCGGAATTCACCGATCAGATCCGCACGGAATTGCACGACGCGCTCGTGCACACCGAACAACATGGCTGGGGAGTTTGACGATCTCACGAGGATCGCCGGTCGGGCTGCGGCTATAATTTTCTGATAACCAGGCAACCAGCGAGCATGTCGTGGAGCGCCTGCTTCTTCTCCGTAAAACCAGCCATGATGTATCCGATGCCCAATATACAGGTAGATAGAATCTTACCGAAGAAGCGGCCCGAAGCCCGGCCGAAACTCACGCGGCGGCCTTCCAGGTCAGTGACCTCGAGCCCGAGCGCCTTCTTGCCTAGAGTTGCCTGCCACGAGGAACTCTCCATAAACGCGTAGTAAAGCCAATTCAGGGCAAGCCGTATCATGGCAAGCCGGAGAAAAAGCCCGAAGAACGGGAAAAAGTCCTCCGGCCGAGTGGGCGGGTGACCTCGGAGAATGTCCCGAAGCCCGAAAGAGGCCATGAAAGGTAGAGTCACGATCCATCCCACGGTCCCGAGCACGATCCCGTCAATAATCAAAGCCACGAAACGCAGCCAGAATCCGGCGTAAGCCACGGTCGGCCGAGCCGCCACGCTCGCATAAGCCGCTGGCGCGATCCCCGTGCTGGCGATGGGCTGGCCGCACGCGCTGCAAAATCCGGCGCCGTCGGCTACTGCCGTTCCACACTTGGAGCAGAACATAGCGCCTCCCGATGGCCGCACCTATCCAGAAGACTAACAAGCGGAACCTGGCTGCGCATCCTACTGAACCCGAAACCAGCGGGTCAACATGCAAATGACCCTGGACGCATCGTCTGCGTTTTCGCCCCGCAAGAGAATGCGCCAGAAATTTCGCGGAAGTTGCACTGGCTCAACGCCGTCGCTTAGACTCGTACGTCCAATATCTCGAAAGGGGAAATCATGCGATTCCATTTCACGAAGGCAGCTGGAGTTTTCGGTGGGAGCTTGCTCGCGCTCGCGCTCTTTGCGTGCGGCTACGTAACGGGGCAAAACAAATTCGGCCAGCCGAAGACGGTACTTCATCTTGTCATTCTCAAGTGGAATCCGGGCGTATCCGATGCCGACAAACAAAAAGCTCTCGATGGCGTGAAAACCATTGCCGCGAAACTCCCCGGCGTCAAGAATGTGTGGATTAAAGCTGAGCGTCTTCAGCCGCGGGACTTCAATGCAGCGTTTGCCATCGAGTTCAGAGATCGCGATGCCGTCGACGCTTACGCCGAAAGCCCGCTCCACAAAGCGTGGGAGGATCAATATCTCCCGCTTCGCGCGGCGAGCATCTCCGAACAGGTAACGAACCCGTAGAATCGCAGCCGCAACAAAATCCTCTCGCCGCGCTCGAACGGGAGTGCTACGCTTCCGCCCGGGCCGCGACTCAATCGGCCCACGAAGTCTTCCCCCTCTCGCTTTTTGTTGAGCCGAAAAACCCGAGCGCAGGAGTTGGCGACGACCATGAAAAAACTCTTACTCGCGATTGTGGTTGCCTACGTCGTATTGATGGGTACGAATTACCTCGTGCATGGCATCTGGTTGGCGCCGGATTATGCGGCGACAGAGAACGCGCATCGCACCTTCGACGAAATCCAGCGCCGGATGTGGATTATGGCCATCGGCCAGTTCTTTTTCGCGGCGGTCTTTGCCTACGTGTACACGCGCGGAGCAGAGAACAAGCCGTGGATGGCACAGGGCATTCGCTACGGAATCGTGATGTCGTTCCTGACCGTGATTCCCGGATCGCTCAGCCAGTACGTCACCTACTTTCTTCCGCACGTGCTGGCGGTCAAGTGGATGATCGCCGGCACGATCCAGCTCGTGATCTTGGGGTTGATCGTGGCGGGAATTTGCAAGAATCAATCTACGGGGTAGCGGCGGCGCGCCGCGAGCAAAGACAAATCTCGAATCCTCAGTTTTTCGCCCCTCGCGCAAGCGCTTCGCGAACTTCGCGTTTCACGAGTCCGGGCGCCATCTGGCAAGTGCTCCTTCTGCAATCAACGCGCCCTGTCACTTACAGAAATGACTGCATTGACTCGGAATTGAGTTCGTCGAAGAATAAAACTGCATTTTGAAGGAGGAACGAAATGATCAAGAAAGTGAAAGGCGGCTACAAGGTAACGTCGGAGAAGGGCAAGAATCTCGGGGGGCCATATAAGACTCGCGAGGAAGCTGCGAAGCGGCTTCGGCAGGTCGAATTCTTCAAGCATAACAAGGGCTAGCTGACCAGTGGCGGCTGGCAATGAGTTCGGGATTAATTTCCACAGGCGCCCCCGAAATCCACAGAGAAGCCTCCGAAAAATAATGGGGAGACGCTTGACGAAACGTAAGAACTTGCTATACTTACCGATTGTCGGTGGGACCCTGATTCGTCGGGAGTCCTTTGACAGGTTGAGTCTGCCCACTCATCTAGAGGTGAGGTTGGTTACGAATACCGGGTAGAGCGAAATCGAGCATCGAGCATATCCGTCCTCGAGACCGCGGCGGGACAAAGCGGCTCAGGCAGTGGACGGACTCGCCCGGCGCTTGACGCCGGGTTTTTTGTTTTCTGGTTTGTTTTTCGCAGTGTCGGCTCCAAATCGACATTGCGCTCCGCCGGGCGCGGAGACGTTCCGATCGGCAGTTGTGAACGGGACGATGATCTTTGACAACTGAAGGAAGTAGGCATTGCGTTATGCGAATTTCAAGGTTCGCATGACGCAAAAAACCGCAAATTTTTGCTCGAGAGTAGCGCAATGTGGAAAGGCGAGCTTACCTCTACATTGGCTCAGCGTGTGAATCCCCGGACTCAAAAAGTCCAGGGAAGCATGCGGCCCCCGAGGACCGTCGAGAGAAGGGCTGCAAGACCCTTCTTCGCGATGCTCCTCAGGGTTTCGATCTTCGACGGATCGAGACGTGTTGGGTAAGTTTTATGGTCAAGCTACTAAGGGCGTACGGTGGATGCCTTGGCGCCAACAGACGACGAAGGACGTGGCAAGCTGCGATAAGCCTCGGGGAGCCGCAAGCAGGCTTTGATCCGGGGATTTCCGAATGGGGAAACCCATCCCGATGAACTCGGGTTACGGCCGACTGAATACATAGGTCGGTGCGAGTCAACCCAGGGAAGTGAACCATCTCAGTACCTGGAGGAAAATAAATCAAACGAGATTCCGAGAGTAGCGGCGAGCGAAATCGGAACAGCCCAAACCGGGGTGCTTGCATCCCGGGGTTGTAGGACCGCGTGAGTAGAGTTACCAATCCGGAGGCTAGGTGAACCCGCTGGAAAGCGGGGCCATAGGATGTGAAAGCCATGTAGCCGAAAGCTTACCGGACTCGAAGCGGTATCCTGAGTACCACGGGGCACGAGAAACCCAGTGGGAAACCGGGGAGACCACTCTCCAAGGCTAAATACTCGTTGGCGACCGATAGTGAACTAGTACCGTGAGGGAAAGGCGAAAAGCACCCCTGCGAGGGGAGTGAAATAGAACCTGAAACCGTATGCTTACAAGCAGTCGGAGGGCTATGCCAGGTCTTCGGATCTGGAATTGCCTGACGGCGTGCCTCTTGCTTAATGAGCCGGCTAGTTATTCTCACGCGCAAGGTTAAGCGAAAGCGAGCCGCAGCGAAAGCGAGTCCGAATAGGGCGATGAGTGCGTGGGAATAGACGCGAAGCGGGATGATCTACCCTTGGCCAGGTTGAAGGTCGCTTAACCGCGACTGGAGGACCGAACCGGTGTGAGTTGAAAATCGCTCGGATGAGCTGAGGGTAGGGGTGAAAGGCTAATCAAATTCCGTGATAGCTCGTTCTCCCCGAAATGCCTTTAGGGGCAGCCTCGTGTGATTTGCCACGGTGGTAGAGCACTGAATGGACTAGGGTCCCATCCAGGATACCGAATCCAATCAAACTCCGAATGCCGTGGACAACAGCACGGGAGTGAGACTACGGGGGATAAGCTCCGTGGTCGAGAGGGAAAGAACCCAGATCGCCAATTAAGGTCCCCAACTGCAGACTAAGTGGGAAAGGACGTGTGAGCGCACAGACAGCCAGGAGGTTGGCTTAGAAGCAGCCATCCTTTAAAGAAAGCGTAACAGCTCACTGGTCAAGTGTTCACGCACCGACAATCCAACGGGGCTCAAGTCTGCGACCGAAATTGCGAAATTGACAGCTCCTCCGGGAGTTGTCATTTGGTAGGGGAGCATTCTGTGGAGTCTGAAGGTAGACCGAGAGGACTACTCAACGCCACGGAAGAGACTCTGCCGGCATAAGTAGCGATAAACGCGATGAGAACTCGCGTCGCCGAAAGTCTAAGGTTTCCTGAGGAAGGTTAATCCGCTCAGGGTTAGGCGGGTCCTAAGGTGAGGCCGAGAGGCGTAGCTGATGGACAGCAGGTCAACATTCCTGCCCCGCCATGCGAACGTTATACGATGGGGTGACACAGAAGGATAGGGGAGTCGGGTGATGGACGTCCCGATGGCCCGGTGTAAGCCGGATCCCGCAGGAAAATCCACGGGGTCATTCAACGGTGAGACCGGTCCCGAGGCCACACGGCCGCAAAGTCTCTGATTTCACGCTGTCAGGAAAAACCTCTAAGGAGTTTGTATGGTGCCCGTACCTCAAACCGACACAGGTAGACAAGGTGAATATCCACAGGCGCTCGAGAGAACGCTCGCTCAGGAACTAGGCACATTAGCCCCGTAACTTCGGGAGAAGGGGTGCCCCGGTAGGGTTTATAGCCCGAGGGGGCCGCAGTGAAATGCGTTCGGCGACTGTTTAACAAAAACACAGCTCTCTGCTAAGTCGAATACGACGTATAGGGGGTGACGCCTGCCCGGTGCCGGAAGGTTAAAGGGAGGGCTTAGAGCCGCAAGGTTCGAAGGCCTGATCTGAAGCCCCGGTGAACGGCGGCCGTAACTATAACGGTCCTAAGGTAGCGAAATTCCTTGTCGGGTAAGTTCCGACCTGCACGAATGGCGTACCGATCGAACGACTGTCTTGGCGAACGGCTCGGCGAATTTGTGGTTCCGGTGAAGACGCCGGATGCCCGCATCTAGACGGAAAGACCCCGTGCACCTTAACTGCACTCTGGTCATGATTAACGGTACTGCCTGCGTAGGATAGGTGGGAGCCTGGGATCCCTCGGTTTCGGCTGAGGGGGAGGCAACGGTGAAATACCACCCTGATAGTTCTGTCGCTCTAACTTGCACCCCTAGACGGGGTGGAGGACACGGCCAGACGGGTAGTTTGACTGGGGCGGTCGCCTCCTAAACGGTAACGGAGGCGCTCAAAGCTCGGCTCAGGCGGATTGGAAACCCGCCGTGGAGTGCAAGAGCATAAGCCGGGTTGACTGCGAGACACACAGGTCGAGCAGGCACGAAAGTGGGATCTAGTGATCCGGTGGTTCTGCGTGGAAGGGCCATCGCTCAACGGATAAAAGGTACGCCGGGGATAACAGGCTGATCTAAGCCAAGAGTTCACATCGACGCTTAGGTTTGGCACCTCGATGTCGGCTCATCGCATCCTGGGGCTGTAGAAGGTCCCAAGGGTTAGGCTGTTCGCCTATTAAAGCGGTACGTGAGCTGGGTTCAGAACGTCGCGAGACAGTTCGGTCCCTATCTGGTGTGGGCGCAGGAGACTTGAGAGGAGCTGTCCCTAGTACGAGAGGACCGGGATGGACGGACCGCTTGTGATCGAGTTGTCACGCCAGTGGCATCGCTCGGTAGCGAAGTCCGGAAGAGATAATCGCTGAAAGCATCTAAGCGAGAAGCTCGCCTCGAGATAAGGTCTCCCAACCCTCCTGCGGGGGGGTAAGAAGGCCAGTCGAAGACTACGACTTTGATAGGCGGGAGGTGGAAGCGCAGTAATGCGTGTAGCTAACCCGTACTAATCGGCCGTTCGGCTTGACCATAAAACTTTCCCAACGCGTAGTGCTGTGGCGTGGGGAGTCAAGCAGTCCTTTCCACATTGCATTACTTTCTTGTGGAATTTGTGGTTTACCAACTTCCTTCAGTTGATCATCGAAACTCGGCATTTTTCGAGTTTCGATTTTCCAGTTTCCTGGTGGTCTTACCGCGAGGGTCACACCCGTTCCCATCCCGAACACGGAAGTTAAGCCTCGCCGGGCCGATGATACTGCGCGGGTAACTGCGCGGGAACGTAGGTCGCCGCCAGGATTAAATTCAAAGGCCGCATTCGCGAATCGCGTTTGCGGCCTTTTTTCTTGCGGCTCGACCTGACCTCTTAAGCCAAGAACGAAGACCGTGAGAGACACAGATTTACCCGTTAGTCGATTACCAAAACAAGTACGTAAAAGTATTTCCCTAGTAGGTCAGCGTCAGGGTAGACTCTATGAACCGAGGAGTAGGCCTTCCGAGAAAATAAAGACCGACTATGCAAGCAATTTGTACGCAGTGCGACGCATCCGCTGATCATGGGTCTTTCGTCGAAGCAATCCCTGAATTCGCACAGCGTTTTACTTACCTAGTTTGTGCGAGATGCGGATCGGTGTTCAACGCGGTCAACAGCACCAAATATGTCCAGTCCGACATCCAAGACATCTGTGAAACAATTCTCGCTGAATCTGGGACGAAGTTTGGTTGTTACATCTTTGGGCCGGGCTCAAGTGGGGAGGCCGGGGCTTTCCAATATCAGTACGAGAAGAGATGTCAATTGAAGGATTGCTTGCCACGGTTGGCGACAGCCTCGAAGCTTCTCAGTTGGGTCAGATTTCCTGAGGACGACATGCCATCAGTGGGGCTTGCGACGACCGGCACACTCACGCGCCAAGAAGTGCGTCTCGTTGAACGTCAGCGCAGAAATGGTGTATGTCCCATCTTGATTTTCTTAATATTCTCGCCTGGAACCATCCCGGAACTCGACATCGCGGCGGCACTCCCTGAAAATAGTATAATATTCATCCCGGACAAGCTCAGAAATTCGCTCGTCGGGAGCGACAAGGTGATTGACCTGCGCAGCAAAGGTGCAGTGATTCATTATTACTCGCCCGGTGGAGGGTGCCATCTGAGAGCGTTTTCAGAAGACTTCGTCATACAGCGGATTGAGTATGTTCAGGGATTGGTTGACACGGAGCTCAAGGCGTCTGCAGAATTGGCACGCTTTGGCTTTAGGAAGCGTCGAGGAAAAAGAAAATGAAATCACCGCTATTGGAGTACAACTTAACAAAGGCCGGGCTGCTTGTTCGTCCGATTTATCTGAGGTCTCTGAAGGGCTTAGTCCAAAACGGTCCGACGACATCCGAGAGACTAACGGAGATCCTGCGTTTACCTGCATGAGTATTATCATCGGTACTTAGAGGTCTCAAGGAGAAACGTCTTGCTTCGCAGAACGAAAATACTTGGGACGCAAGCCAGCTCGGAAAGAGCCTGCTGACCAGCATTCTCCGACAGTACGCCGAGATCGAGGCAACTGGTAACGCGAAACGCGTTCTTGCCGAGGTTAATGAGCAGCGTGTACCGGAGCCCATTCGTGATGTCGCTCATGTAAAGGTCTTTGATATCTACAACCGACTTACCGCGGCGTACACGACTGCTCACATAGTCGGATTAGGCGGGGTCGGCACGAAGCACCTCCAGTCCGTTAGCAGCCTAAGAAATGTGTCGGATCCCATTGCCGAACCAGAAGAGAATTCTTTCCACGGAGCTTACGTGTTGGTACGGACGAGAGTGGGGGCATCGCGCTCACGGGGTCGACACTCGCGCACAGCAGGGTGGACCGCGACGATGTATTTACAGAAGGCTGATCTGAATATCAAGAGGGCGGGCTTCAAAAGGTCCGAGAAAAGTTACACCGATCTAGGACTTGGGGCGCTATGACGACAAGGGCCAAAATTTGCAAATCACGGCAAGCAGCCTTTCGTCTCCTCGTGAATAGCCTAAAACAAGAAGGCTTGAAGTACTCTGTCGATGAGGATGGCCCAATTGTGATGTTGAGGATGTCAGGAGACGTGCAGCCCTTCACGATCGTGGGAGAAGTTTCTGATAAACTCATGATATTTGTTATAGCCAAGTTCTTGAACTTACCGAAGGATCTGGACTCCGAGCAGCAACATCGGCTGTTTAAGAAGCTCTTGGAAATGAACGACGATCTTGGCGTTGTAAAGTTCTCGGTGGACATAGAGCGGCAAGCCGTGACGGTTTCGGTCGAGATTCCGTGGCGAGACTTGGGCTTCACGTCACGAACTATCTCCACGTATTTTTATATCCTTGCTTCGGCCGCACGTGGTCACCAACGTGAATTACTCTCGATCATAGTGCACTGAAACAAGTTCGTGCCTCTGCAGTTCCGAGAAGTCAAAACCTCCCTTTCCTTAGTCTGGTTCTCAGACTTTATGCACGATTCGAAGGGTAAGGTGAGCTGACATTAATCATCTGTCTGAGATCCATGGCTTCTAGAGCAAATCGGTTTCTGGCGACGATCTACAAGATCTGGATGCTGCGCTACGTGGACGTCCCGGAAGAAATCGGACGCGCCCTCGAGAAGGAATCCGGCAAGAAGAAGCACATACCGGTGGTCGCGATCGTGAGTGGCCGCAGCACGCGCACCACAATCATGCCCGCCGGCGACGGACATTACCGCCTGCAATTCAACGTGACTTTGCGCAAGGCAGCGCACGCGGACGTGGGCGATGTGGTGGGAGTCGAGCTTCGTCTGGATCGCAAGTCACGCGCAATGCCCTACCCACCCGATCTTCGCGCAGCGCTCAATCGCCATCCACGGATGCAGAGGGAATTCGCTCGGCTCGGGCCGGGGCTCCGCCGGCAGTTTCTGCTCGCGCTACTTAAGGCAAAAGCGCCACAGACGCGCCAAAAGAGGATCGCGCGATTGCTCGAAATTCTCCTCGAGCGAACGCTTCTCGGCAATCGTGCAAAAAAGAAGCCCTCGTCGTAGAGCTAGCACGCTCGACTTCATCGCGCTTCGAGTCACTGGCAAGCACTTTATTGATTTCACAGCGAGGCCACCATGAACCGACTTCTTTCCATTATTCCTCTCGCGATTCTTGCCGCACTGCCTCTCCCGTCGGCGCGCAGCATGCTCAACTCTTCTGGCGCGCAAGCGCAAGAGGGTGCCATCGCCTGCCGCGTGCTCGAAGCGCACTCGAGCAAACAACCTGCCGTGACCGTCGTCGTGTTTCATCACCGCGACAAGCAGGACCAGGCGAGTCTGTCGTCGTTGCTTCAGCAGCACTCTGGCGAGAGAGTCGATGTGCAGGCCAATGATGGAAAATGGCAAACTGCAACTTTGGTGCGACTTAAGAGCTGTTTTGGGCGAGGGCTACTGTTGTCTCCAAATGGAGCATTACAGTTGAAAGACGGGGACGAATTTTTCCTCAGGTTCTCAACCAATTAGAAATTTCGCGCCCCCATGCATGGCGGTGGCGAGAACCCGTCTCGTCTGATAGGCTTCCTCGTTCTTGTCGAGGGATATAGGATGAGACTCCAGGCGTTAACCGTAATCGCATTCCTTCTCGCCGCACCCGTCGTGCTCCACGCACAAATCACCGATGCCACGAAACACCTTTCGCGCGACATCTTCCAGCAGCTCGTCGAAATCAATACGACCGATTCCGTCGGCAGCACGACCGTAGCAGCGGAAGCGATGGCCAAGCGCTTGCGCGATGCGGGATTTCCTGCGAGCGACGTCCAAGTACTCGGCCCGAACGCGCGCAAAGGCAATATCGTCGCGCGGCTGCACGGCACGGGCGCACACAAGCCCGTTCTGATGATCTGTCATCTCGACGTTGTCGAAGCGCGGCGCGAAGATTGGTCCATGGATCCCTTTCAATTGATCGAAAAAGACGGCTACTTCTATGGGCGCGGCAGCGGAGACATCAAGGACGGGGACGCCTTTCTCGTCACCACGATGATCCGGTTGAAACAGGAGGGATACCGGCCCGACCGCGACATCATCGTCGCGCTAACGGCGGATGAGGAAGGTGGCAATTTTAACGGCGTGGACTGGCTGCTGAAAAATCACCGCAATCTCATCGATGCCGAATACGCAATCAATCCTGACGCCGGCTCATTTCAACTCTCGGGTAACAAAAAACTGCTGATTGGCATCTCCGCGAGCGAAAAGCTGTATCAGGATTACGAGCTGAAAGTGACGAGCGCCGGCGGCCATAGCTCCTTGCCCGTGGCCGACAACGCGATCTACCACCTCGCCGAGGGCCTGACGCGCCTCGAACATTACAGGTTTCCTTTTGAACTGAACGAAATCACGCGCGCTTACTTTGCGCGCATGTCCGGAATCGTCGGCGGCCAAATCGGCACCGACATGAAAGCCATCCTCGAAAATCCTCCGGACGAAACCGCTATGACACGGCTATTCCAAATGCCGTTCTACAACGCCCTCACCCATACCACCTGTGTGGCGACGCGCCTCGACGCCGGCCACGCAAACAACGCACTGCCGCAAATGGCGCGCGCCAACGTGAACTGTCGCATCCTTCCGGGCCATTCCGCCAAAGAAGTCTACGACACACTCGTAAAAGTGCTCGATGATCCGCAGATCTCGATGACGATTGGCCGGAGCGTCGCCTCCGCCTCCATCACGAACCCGCCATCTCCGCTTCACTCGGATGTGATGGGCGCGCTCGAAAAGGTCAGCGCCGAGATGTGGCCGGGCGTCACCCTGGTCCCAGTGATGGATGCCGGCGCGAGCGACGGCGCGATTGCCCGTGCCGCGGGAATTCCCACGTACGGAGTTTCCGGCCTATGGATGGACGTGAACGACGACCGTTCCCACGGACGCGACGAACGCATCTTGGTCTCGTCGTTTTACGAGGGCGTGGACTTTTACTATCGCTTCACGAAAGCGCTCACGTCACCGCAATAACTTTCGCATGAGAGGGAACCGCTGATGAGCTTGATGCGACGCGCGATCCTGATCGCTTCGCAAAGCCAGCGCCTGCGCGAGCGCGCGCCGCGCTATCGCTTCCTGAGGCGCACGGTGACGCGTTTCATGCCGGGCGAGAATGTCGAGGACGCGCTGGCAGCCGGAGCCGCGCTCGAATCGAACGGCATCGGCAGCGTGCTCACTCATCTGGGAGAAAACATCGCCGATCGCGCCGAAGCCGAGGGCGTAGCCGCACACTATCTGGATGTCCTCGACCGCATCCGTAGCGCGAACTTGCCGACGGAAATTTCCGTCAAGCTCACGCAACTTGGCCTCGATCTCGACAGCGAATTCTGCTTTGCGAATCTCACGCGGCTGATCGAGCGCGTGCCTCCGGAAAAAACACTCTGGATCGACATCGAGCAAAGTCCTTACGTGGTCGCGACGCTTGCGATCTACCATCGCGCGCGGAAAACGTACCCCAATGTGGGGGTCTGCGTGCAGGCCTATCTCTACCGCACCGAGGAAGATGTCGAGAAACTGATTTCGGTCGGCGCTTCAGTGCGGTTGGTAAAAGGCGCCTATAGCGAACCGCCAGAGATTGCTTTCCCGAAGAAAAGCGACGTGGACGAGAATTACTTTCGCCTTGCGCAGAAGTTGCTCAGCGCGGAATCACGCCGTGGAGACGTGCGCGCAGCGATGGCGACCCATGACCGGGCATTGATCGCCCGTTTGACCGACTGGGTGCGGGCGCAGGGGATCGCAAAAGATCGGCTTGAATTCCAGATGCTCTATGGAATCCAGCGCGCTGAGCAATTGCGGCTCGCACAGGAGGGCTATCGCTGCGCGGTGCTTATTTCTTACGGCTCGTTTTGGTTCCCATGGTTCATGCGCCGCCTGGCCGAGCGTCCCGCGAACGTGCTATTCCTCGCGCGCAACTTCTTTTCGAGTTGAAGCGCTCTCTGCTCGAGGAATTCTCTCGGACCCACTCGAATCAATGTCCCACGAGAACGAACGTATTGCCATCTTGATCCTTGAACTGTCCCATGGTCCCACCCCAGGGCTGCTTTTCCGGCTTCTGAGTGAACTCAACCCCTCGCCCGGAAAGCTCGCTGTAGGTCGCTTCAGGATTGTCTGTGCCGAGCACGATGCCCGCAAACGTTCCGATGCGATTTTCAAGGCCGGGCGGAGTGAAAAGCACAAGCGTGGACTGTGCGCCCTTCGGCGCCACTTCAATCCAGCGGGCGTTTGGGCCCATCGGTTCATCGCGACGAACCTCGAAGCCGAGTTTCTGCGTGTAGAATTCGAGCGCCTTCTGCTGATCGCGGACGCAAACCGTTACGTTTCCCACATGAGTGATCATCGTTTTCTCCTTTTTGATCTGTTCGTTCCGAAAGAATATTGGAAGCCCGAATCCTTTCATCGCCCGCGGTGGCAGCCGGGAATTGTCCCGCTTGGCGGAAGATGAAATCCCGTATCGTCGACGTAGGGAATCACGGCTGGCAGATTTCTTCCCAGGACGTTCGATTTCCAGCCGCTCCCGAGGAGTCGGCGAAGGATCCAGCCTTTTACCCCACGGAATCCCGTGTGATCCAGGCGAAGCCGCGTACCCTCGGCTGCTGGTTCGAGCGTGAACGTGACGACAGTATCGAGCCCGCTCCCTTTCCAGGAATAGGAAAGCCGGCGCGGCGGGTCGATTTCAAGCACTTGGCAATCGACCAGACCAGAAAATCCCGGCCCCGGCTTAGTGTGGAACTGAAATTTGTGTCCGGTCTTGGGCTCGAAATCGTTTTCCATGAGCCACTGTGCAATCGCCTCACGGGTCGTCAGCGCGCGCCACACGCGGTCGGGCGGATGGGGATAAACGAATTCGAGATGAATGAAGTTCTTCAAGAGCGCTCCCGGCTTTCCCGGCGTGCTTCGCGATCGAGGTAGTCGCCCAGCCCATGCAGCTTCGCCGTCCAAAAGCGCTCGTAGTGAGCCACCCAGTCGAAAACGGGACGCAGCGCTGCGGCGCGCAGGCCGTAAAGACGCTGCCTGCCGTGCCGACGAGCGCGGACCAAGTCGGCTTGGCGCAGGATTCTGAGATGCTGCGAAATGGCGGGCTGAGACATGCGGAACGGCCGTGCCAGTTCATTCACAGACCGGTCGGACTTCCGCAACATGTCCAGCATGCGCCGACGAGTGGGATCGCCAATGGCAAAGTAAACCCGCAAAGGGCTGCGCGAAAGGGTGTTGTTCCGGACCATCCGGCCCGCCTTCCGACGCGTCTCGCGGCGAATTGCTCCACGATTCATAGCTTGATTTATATATAAGTGAATACTTATATGTCAAGCGGAATGTTCTCAACCCAGGCAGCCAGTGGGCCCGCCCGCAGCTATCGCGTGCGTTCGTCTTTTTCGATTTTGCCGTCGCGTAGACGGATCACGCGGTGTGCGTGCGCGGCGATGTCGGCTTCGTGGGTCACGAGGATGATCGTGTTGCCCCCCTGGTGCAGCCGGGCGAACAGCGCCATGATTTCCTCGCCCGTGGCGGAGTCGAGATTCCCGGTGGGCTCGTCGGCGAGCAGGATGGATGGAGCGTTCACGAGCGCTCGGGCAACAGCCACGCGCTGCCGCTGGCCGCCCGAAAGTTCGTTGGGCTTGTGCAGCATGCGATCAGCCAGATCTACTTGCTGAAGCGCCTTCTTCGCACGTTCCAGGCGCTCTTCTGAAGGTGTCCCGTTGTAAATCATAGGCAACTCGACGTTGTGCAGTGCGGTCGCACGCGGCAGAAGATTGAAAGTCTGGAAGACGAAGCCGATCTCTTTGTTTCGGATGTACGCGAGCTCATCGTCATCGAGCTCACTCACGAGACGCCCGGCGAGCCAATAGCGTCCCTTGGTCGGTGTGTCGAGGCAACCGATCAAGTTCATCAGTGTGGATTTGCCCGAGCCGGAGGGCCCCATGATGGCCACATATTCGCCCTTCAGAACCTCGATGCTCACACCACGGAGCGCGTGCAATTGCTCCGCGCCCATTTCATAGGTTTTCCAGAGGTCCTCGGTTTGGATGACGATCCCGGAAGTGACGAGATCTTCACGATAGTTCTGGGGGGAAGAAACTTCTCCGACTGCCATGGGCACCGGACTCCTTAAATTCCGTTGCGACTAACTCGGGGACTCCTCGTGCTTGGGCGGGGAGTTGTCCACCTTGATGCTAGCACCGGGCCGCAGAGTACGGAGAGCTTTATAACTACCGATCACAATTTCGTCGCCTTCGCGCAGCCCGCTCGTGACTTCGATATCGGTCACGCCGGTGATTCCGGTCTGCACGGGCAGGAATTCGGCCTTCTTGCCGCGGATCACGAAAACGCCCTGAATTTCGGCCTTCTGGGCAGCGCTGGTCGTGGCCGGCTTTGATGCCGCCAGCGTCACGCTGCCTTCTTTGCCCTGCTTTGCCTCATCGAGGTCCTTTTGCGTGCGAATGGCGAGCGCCTGAATCGGAATTGTCAGAACGCCTTTCTTCTGGGCGGTTTGAATCTTCGCAGTCGAGGAGAGGCCAGGGCGCAATGATCCCGGCGGACTGTCTAGCGTCACCACGACCTTGAAATCGCGAGCTTCCTGCGTATTGGCCGTGGTCTGCGTAGTCGCTGCCTGTCCGGAAGAGCGCAGTATGGCGAGTTCTCCCACTTCGGTCACATGCCCCTTAAAAATCTTTCCGGGAAGGGAGTCAATCGTCACATCGGCCGGCTGGCCCTCGCGGACATTCGTAATGTCGGTTTCGTCCACTTTCACTTCGGCGGTGACGATGGCCATGTCAGAAATCGTCAGAAGGAAGCTGCCGGTGGCATTCTGAATCCCCGGCACCACGTTTTCACCCACGCGAACGGCAATGTAGCTGACGATTCCATCTATGGGCGCCGTATAAGTGGTCTTGCGAAGGACATCTTGCGTGTGCTTCAGGATGGCGCGGGACTGATCGAGATTCGAGCGCGCCTGTTCCCGAGAGGACCGGCTCATCTCGACTTGAGCCTTGCTTGCATTGAGCCCGGCGACTGCAGCATCGTACGTCGCCTTGCTGGCGTCGAAGTCCTGGCGGGAGATGAGTTGCTCCTTGAAAAGCTCCTGGGCGCGTTGCCAGTCGAACTTCGCTTTCTCGAGGTCTGCCTGGCGCTGCGCCAGCGTGGCGACAGCCGAATCGTAACTGGCCGCCGCAGCTCGCATTCCCGCGTCCGAAGCATCGATGCTCGCGATTTGGGCCTGGACGTCTGCGCCAGGCTGGATATTCTCCAGATGGAGCAGTACATCCCCCTTCTTGACGCGGTCGCCCTCTTTGACCACGATGTCCGTGATCTTCCCGATTCCTTCGCCGAGAACGTTGGTGTAATTCTTCGGGCGGATTTCACCGGAAGCGGTGACGATGGAGGTCAAATCCTGATCAACTACCCGCCCGGTCTGCACGGTCACCACACCCTTGTTCATCTGGTAGACGCTGAACAAGGTGATTACACCGAGGACGACAACGGCGCCCGCGCCCATCCCGATTTTCTTCCACTTCTTCATTGCCGCGCCCCTTCGATTCCTAGAGCCTTCGATCGACAAACGTCCTACCACTATTTGAGTACGTTTGGGTGGCGAAGAATGTTTCCTGGCTTAGACGCATTCCTGCGGATAAGGACAGGCAGGTACAGTTCCGATCGACGTTCTCGCTCCTAGTTGCTACTTCCTAAGTCGATGCTTTCAGCCCTGAAAGCCGAAGACCGTATGGCGCCGAGCCCCACCCTCAATGACCCATTGTAATTCGATTTCACACGGAAGGAAATAGGCGCCGGAATGTCAAACCCAGCCCCTAAATTGCGGGCCTGCTTCATGCTGCCCGGGAGCACAGGTGCGGCCTTATTGACACTGGATGGCGGAGAAGCTGAGGCAACCCGCGGAGCCGGACAAGACTCCAACCGGCAAAGGGTAGTCCCGGGCGGGAATCATTCGTTGACCTGCACTTTCGTACAGGTTAGACTTTCCACCCGAATCCGGGGCAAGGTGTCATCATGGGCCGCGGGGGCAAGCTGTTTATTTTCGCATTCTTAGCTGGAGCCTTGGTGTGTGCGCCCACGTCTCTTGCGCAAGCCTCCCCTCAGAACCAACCTGCCAAGTCAGACAAAGACGCGGTCAAACAGAAGACCAAAAAAGACAAGGATCTCTTTAAGGAACTGAACCCGCAATATCAGAAGTGGCTGAACGAAGACGTCATCTACATCGTCACCCCTGAGGAACGCAGCACATTTCTTCGCCTGCAAACGAACGAAGAACGGGAACAGTTCATCGAGCAATTCTGGCAACGTCGCAATCCGGACCCGGATTCGGTCGAAAACACCTTTAAGGAAGAGCATTACCGGCGAATCGCGTACACCAATGAGCATTTTGCCTCCGGCGTCCCGGGATGGAAGACCGACCGCGGCAAGATATACATCATGTGGGGCCCGCCCGACGAGATCGAGTCGCACCCCTCGGGTGGCTCCTACGACCGTCCCGCAAACGAAGGTGGAGGCGAGACATCGACGTACCCCTTTGAAGATTGGCGTTATCGCTATCTGGAAGGGATCGGCAACGACGTCAACATCGAGTTTGTAGATCCGTCGATGACGGGCGAGTTTCGCCTGACAATGGACCCGAGCGAGAAGGACGCGCTGCTGTACGTCCCAGGCGCGGGTCTCACGCAAATGGAATCCATGGGCATGGCAAGCAAGACCGACCGGTTTACCAATACGGACGGCACGCACATGGCGCAGCCGCTGGGCGGGCAGCTCGAAAGCCAGAGTGAGTTTTCGCGGCTGGACCTCTACGCCAAAATCCAAAAGCCGCCTCCGGTGAAATTCAAAGACTTGGAAGCGGTTGTAACCTCCCGTTTGGTTCGCGATCAAGTGAAGTTCGACTACCGCTTCGATTTTCTGCGCATCACGGCTGACACCGTGCTGGTTCCCATCACTATCCAGATCCCCACACACCAGTTGAGCTTCAATAACAAGGACGGCGTGGCTTCCGCGGCGCTAAATCTCTTCGCGAGGATAACCAGCCTGAGCGGGCGGGTGATCCAAACATTTGAGGACACCATTCGGCGCGACGTTCCGGACTCTCTGTTGTCACAATCGCAGTCGACGAGCTCGATCTACCAGAAGGCCGTGCCGCTGAGTCCGGGCCTTTATCGCCTGGACATCGTGATCAAGGACGTGAACAGCGGGAACGTGGGTGTGGTGAACACGCGGCTGGCCGTGCCGCGTTTTGAGGACGAACGGCTTTCCTCGAGTTCGCTCATTCTGGCCGACCAGATCCAGCGCGTTTCGAGCAAAGATATCGGGCTGGGCCAGTTCGTGCTGGGTGACGTGAAGGTGCGCCCCAAGCTGGACGGCGCATTTGCTTCGAGCGAAGACATGGGCGTCTTTCTTCAGGTGTATAACCTCAAGGTGGACGACAAGACGCACAAGGCGGATGCATCGGTGCAGTTTCGCGTTACGCGAGAAAAGGAAAGCGACCCTGTCCTGAAGTTTGACGTTCCGCGGGATAAACTGCCAGATCACGGCGAGGAGCTAACGCTCGAAGACATCATTACGCTCGGCTCGCTCCAGCCGGGCAAGTACAAGCTGGAAGTCGCCGTCACCGACAACCTCGCGAAACAGACAATCACTCCAACCACGGAATTCACCGTGAAGCCGGCAACGGCGACGAACCATTAGGGGGAGGTGAAACGTCGTGAGTCTCCGAACGATTCGCGCCCTGGGCCTGGGGCTAGTCCTTAGTTTGAGCGCGATGCCGCTTGCGGCTGCGCCCCACTCGGGAAAGATCTCCGGCGTCGTCATCGATTCCACCGGAACGCCGCAATTGGGAGCGACCGTCCTGATCTCCTCCGAGCAATTGCTCGGTGCAGCTCCGGACGAGTTCCTCACGAACGATCGCGGCCGGTTCGTGACGGAAGGTCTCCCCTCGGGAATGTACTCGATCAAAGTAACGCTCGCAGGATTTCTGCCGGCCGTCGAGCAACACATCCTGGTGGACGACCAGCACACAACGCTGCTCCAAATCGTCCTTGGCTCGATTTTCTCCTCCTTCGAGAAACTTCGCCGCCAACCCGATCAAAACATCGCGGCGGATGAATGGGATTGGGTGCTGCGGAGCTCGATAGCCACACGCGCGGTCTTGCGCTGGCAGGGCGCCGATGACGGTATCAATGGCCAAGTGAATTTGGCGGAAGCAGCGCCGAAGCCGGCGGTGCACGGGCGTTTGGATTTGACCTCGGGCACGGATCGCCCAGGCTCGGTCTCCAATCTTGCAGATTCCCCGGCGACGGCGTTTGCCTACGATCTCGGGGTCGGCGCCCATGGGAAAATCCTGATGGCCGGCCAATTCAGCTATGAAGGCACTTCGCCTGCCGGTGGATTCGCCACAGTGTGGCTCCCCTCGGGCGACGCCAGTGACGGGCCGGTAACGAGCATCGTGGTTCGCGAATCGCGCCTCGGGCCGGATGGTCCGACCTTTCGCGGAGTGCGATTCTCGCACGGCAATCAATTTGAGATCGGCAACCGCGTCGGGGTCCGTTATGGCGCTGAATATCTGATGGCAGGGTTCGGAGACACCACTTCCGCACTGCGCCCACGAATGGAGATGGCCGTACAACTAACGCCGGATTGGCTGGCGTCAGTCATCGTGGCGACGACACCCACTCAGGAATCTCCGGCTTCGGACAGCGCGCTGCAATCCGCGATGAATGCCCTCGACGAGTTCCCGACAATGCTGCTCCGCAACGGCCAGCCGGTTCTCGAAAATGGTTTGCACGAAGAGATCGCCGTCGAGCACGCTCTGAGCAAGAGCTCAACGGTCTCTGCGGCCGTCTTCCAAGACCACTCGACCCACACCGCAGTCTTTGGACGCGGCGCAGGGTCCGGCTCGGATTACCTGCAGGACTTTTTCTCGAACGTCTTTGCCTACGATGCGGGACATTCGAGCTCGATGGGGGTTCGCTTTGTTTATCAACAGAAATTCTCGGACAATCTCGACACAACATTTGTGTATGCCTACGCCGGAGCCCTCGCTCCACTAGAAGACTCCCCGGAAGTAGCGCTGCGCGATCAACTGGCCACGCGGTATCGTCACAGTCTCGGCGCGCGGATGACCGCTTCCGTCCCGCACGTGCGTACAAAGGTCATGGTCAGCTACAAATGGATTAACGGCCCGGCCGTTTCGCACCTGGATCCTTACGGGGAGTCTCACTACTATCTTGATCCTTACTTAAGCGTGGAAATTCGGCAGCCTCTCCCGTGCCACATGCAGGCCCTAGCAGATTTCGGCAACTTGCTCGCCCAAGGATACGTTCCTATAGTGACGGGAGACGGGGGGGTTGTACTTGTTTCTGCCTACCGCTATTTCCGAGGCGGATTAAGCTTCCAGTTCTAGCCACAGGATAGCTATTGGATTTGGGAAGATGCCTTCCACAAACGGGATTCTCTCCAAGAATATCTTGGCAATGGTCCGTAAACAACACATAAAAGGCAATTTACTAGAATTAGAATCTCTCATTCGCTGGAAGCTGACGTGCTGGCATAATAAACCAAAGGGTGCGGGTAATCTCCAATGAACGATAGCCTTCAAATGCGCCTTGGGGCGGTCGTGCTCGCGCTTCTCACGCTTGCAGCGGTCGTTTTTGCCGTTTTGAATTTCCAGCAGCGCTCCCGCTATATTCTTCCAGACGACGGCATTACGTGGATGGAGACTTCCCAGGGTGTTATGGCCTGGCACGTAGTGTCCGACTCGCCCGGCGCGAAGGCGGGAATCAAGCAGGGCGACTATGTGCAATCCGTCCGCGGCGTCACTATCCATCATGCAACGGATGTGACCCGAGTGCTGTTCCGTTCGGGGCCTTGGACCGAGGTCCGCTACCAGATGCGGCGTGATGGCGGGTCGTTTGAAACCCCGGTGGTCACCGCCCCGCAAACCAATCCGTCTTCGATTGAGAATTATCTGCGCATCACTGCGCTGCTCTACCTCTTCATCGGGCTTTTCATTTTCGTGCGCCGGTGGAGCGCGCCGCGAGCGATTCATTTCTACGTTTTCTGTTTGGCCTCTTTCATCCTCTACAGTTTCCACTACTCCGGCAAGTTGAACTCGTTCGATCAAATTATTTACTGGAGCAATGCGGTGGCGTGGTTGTTGCAGCCAGCGCTCCTCGTCCACTTCGCATTGGTTTTCCCGGAGCGCCGCGGCACCCTCTGGCCAAAGCTGGTTGCGACATACAGCCTTCCCGCCGGACTTTTGGCGCTTCATGTATTCGTCGCCACCGGCACGCTGGACTTCCTCCCCTCTATCGGCAGCCGTGATTTTCTGGACACCATCGAGCTGCTTTATCTCGGCGTGTATTTCCTCATTGCCGCGGGAATTTTTCTCGCGAGTTACCTCCGCGCTCCCAGCGGCGTGCTGCGGCAGCAACTGAAGTGGGTCACCGGTGGAACGTTTATCGGCATTCTCCCATTCTTCTTGTTCTATGTGCTCCCGCGTTTGACAAGCACGGCTGCGCAGCCATGGATGAAACTCTCCGTTTTCTCGCTTGCGCTAATCCCTCTGTGCTTCGGCTACGCAATCATCCGCTATCGGCTCATGGACGTGGACATCATCTTCAAGCGCGGCTTGGCCTACACGTTTGCGACCGCTAGCGTGGTCGGCATCTACTTCGCAACGATTGCGTTGATCGGAGAGCTGTTCCACACCACTTTGACGACCGGCCCCGCGGGTGCGGTTATTGCGATTGTCGTTGCCGCCTTCCTCGTCCAGCCGCTGCGCGAATGGGTGCAGGCGCGGCTCGACCGCTTCTTCTATCGAGATCGCCTCGACTATCGTCGTACCCTGATCGAATTTGGCCGCGCGCTTACCAACGAGGTGCGGCTCGAACCGCTGCTCGGCTCCGTGCTCGACCGCGTTTCCCAGACGCTGCTCGTCGACCGTCTCGCCATCTTTCTCGAGGACGCATCGAAGCCCGGGCATTTTGTTTTTTCGCGCTCGATGGGGCTGCACCCGGAGGGCGCGCTCGATTTGAGTTTCCTCGACCCCGATCGTCCGGCGCTCCAGCGCGGCTGCCTGTTCTTCGAATCGGCGCGCGCGGCGATCGAGGAAAGCGAACCGGTGCGGCGCACGATCGAACAGTTGGATCTGAATTATTTCATCGCCTGCCGATTCCGTGACCGAACCGTGGCGATTCTCGGCCTCGGCAAGACCGTGGACGGTGATTACCTCTCGAGTGACGACCTCGAACTTCTGTCGACCATCGCGGGCTATGTCGCCATCGCCATTGAAAATGCGCGGCTCTATCAGTCGCTTGAGCAGAAGGCCATGCAGATCGAACGGCTGAAGGATTTCAGCGAAAACATCGTCGAATCGCTCAACATTGGCGTCCTCACCGTCGATCTCGAGGACCGCATCGAATCCTGGAACCCGCAGCTCGAAGAGCTGTTGGAAATCCCGCGCAGCAGCGCACTGAGCCGAAACCTTGGGGAGGTTCTGCCGAAGGACTTGGTCGCCGAAATCGCATCGCGCGCGGCGGGCGATCATGTGTCCGGAATCTACAAATTCCGCCTGGACACGGAGGCCAAACGGCATTTGGTCATCAACGCCTCGATCGCGCCGCTCGTGGGCAAAAACGGCGCGCGCCTGGGTCGCTTGATCCTTCTCGACGACATCACGCAGCGCGTGCGTCTGGAAGAACAGATGGTGCAGACCGAAAAGTTGACTTCCCTCGGTCTGCTCGCCGCGGGTGTGGCGCACGAGGTGAATACCCCGCTGGCCGTCATCTCGAATTACATCCAGATGCTCGCCAAGCAGATTCCGGCGGACGATCCGCGCCAGAAGACGATTGACCGAATCGTGAAGCAGACCTTCCGTGCCAGCGAAATTGTCAACAACCTGCTGAATTTTTCCCGCACGGGGGCGGCCGAATTCGTCGAAGTGAACTTGAACTCTGTCCTCGAAGAGACCTTGACGCTGGTGCAGCATCCGTTCAAGAGTGCGCAGGTGAATGTGGTCAAAAACTATACGGAAAAGCTGCCCCCGGTCCTCGGTTCAATCACTCGCCTCCAGCAGGTGTTCCTCAATCTTTTCATGAATGCACGCGATGCCATGCCGGGCGGTGGGATGATCGAGGTGCGCACGGCCGCTCAGAACGGCTCGGTGGAAGTGGAAGTCACCGATACAGGATCTGGCATACCACCGGAAAATCTCCACCGCATCTTCGATCCCTTCTTTACGACCAAGGCCACCGGAAAGGGCACGGGACTCGGGCTTTCGGTGAGCTACGGGATCATCAAAGAGCACGCGGGCAAAGTGGACGTGCGCTCGACGCCCGGCAAGGGAACTTCGTTCCGATTGGAATTCCCCGTAGCGAGGAAAGCGGTCCATGCATAAGGGTTCCATTCTCATCGTGGATGATGAAGCTGAAATCCGGGAAGGGCTGGAAGCCCTTCTGACCTCCGAAGGCTTTGAAGTGACGCCTGCGGAAACCGGCGAGGCGGGCCTGCAAAAACTCGAAGACCAGCCGTTCGATCTGATGCTTCTCGACGTGAGCCTGCCGGACCGCAACGGCCTCGACTTGCTCCGCGAAATACGCCGCCGCGATCCCGGTCTCGCGATCATCCTCATCACCGCATTCGGCTCGATTGACATGGCGCGGGCGGCGTTCAAGGGTGGCGCGCAAGACTACATCACGAAACCGTGGTCCAACGACGAGTTGATCGCGCAAGTCTCGCTCGCCATCGAAGGCCACCGGCTGCGCGAAGAGAATGTTCAGCTCAAGCGTGCGCTGAAGCAGCGGTACAACTTCCCGAACATCGTCGGCAAAAGCGAGAAAATGCTCGCCGTGTTCGATCTGGTGACGCAAATCGCGCCTTCGCGCTCTACCGTCTTGATCAATGGCGAAAGCGGCACCGGCAAGGAACTCATCGCCAAGGCCATTCACTCGGCCTCGACGCGCGTGGATAAAGCTTTCATCCCGGTCAACACCGGCTCGATCCCCGTGGACCTGCTCGAATCTCAGCTCTTCGGCCATGTGAAGGGCGCTTTCACCAGTGCGGTGGCTTCCAAAAAAGGCCTCTTCGAGGTCGCCGACCAGGGCACGATTTTCTTCGACGAAATCTCCACGATCAGCCCAGAGACGCAGGCGAAGCTTCTTCGGGTCATTCAGGAGCGCGAGTTCATGCGCCTTGGAGGCACCGAGACGATCAAGGTGGACGTTCGCATCCTCGCCGCTTCGAACGAAGACCTGACAAAGCTTGTCCGCGAAGGCCGCTTCCGCGAGGATTTATTTCACCGCCTCAACGTCATCTCCCTGCATCTCCCGGCGCTGCGTGAGCGCAAGGAAGATATTCCGCTCATGCTCGAACGCTTCCTCGAACAGTTCTGCAAGGAAAACACCAAACCGCCGCGCCGATTCACCAACGCCGCTATGAAGCTCCTGATGGATTACGAATGGCCGGGAAACGTTCGCGAGCTCGAAAACGTTGTCGAGCGCGCTGTCGTGCTTTCTACGCAGGAGACCATGGACGCCGATCTATTGCCCGAAAGCGTGCGATCGCGCGAGATCGTCAGGGGTGTCCGCCTTCAGCTTTCGGAATTCATGCCCGCGGTTTCGGGCGAGCGTGGCGCAGCGCCGTCGCCGTCGCTTTTTGCCATCCTGGAAGAAGTCGAGCGCCGGATTATCGTGGACATGCTCGAACGCACCAATTGGAATCAAACGGAGGCCGCCGAACGTTTCCAGATCCCGCTTTCGACACTCAATCAGAAAATTAAGCGCCTGGGGATCGAGATGCGCCGCCGCAGCAACTCTCCCCGCGGCGCCGCCGCTGGATTCGGCGACGGTCCCCTGGAATTTTCCGCCGGCAAATAGGCAGACCCTCGCAAAGTAGCTCCTTCCTTGCCTCAAAAACGCGCCTTGGCTCTCGTTTCCACTCGATCTAATCTTGTTCGCGGGACTTCAGGACACGAGCGGGCGGCCAGCGATACTTTCCAGGATGCGATAGGGAGCGTACTCAGGGGCGACAAGTGTTTCCGGCGGAATCAGCAATGTTTGCTCGATGGCGTACCGCCCGGACATCACGGCATGCGCGACGCAGTCGGTGAAGACGATCCAAGTGGCGAGCGGAGGAAACTCCACCCGCGTCTTCGGGCAATTTTTCTGAAAAGCTCTATTTTCCTTCAGAAAATCGTGGAATCGAAGCATGAACATGTCATAGGGCGTTCGGCCGGCAGGCCCGAAGCCGAGCCGTTCCGCCCAGTTCTGCACCGCGCGACCCAGGTAGGAATCATCCTCAGCGATTTGAAAAAGGCCGGCGTCCTTCGCGTACTGTTGCGCTAGAACGTCGAATCCGTGGGTCGTGTGCCACACCCGGGGTGTGGTCAAATTCAAATTGGTGAACACGCGCAGGATCCGTCCGCCGCGCGTCGGACGGCTCGGAAAGGCGTCCACGTGCAGCAAGTCGTTCCGCTTGTGGAGCGGGAGGCTGCGTCTTTCTTCTTCCATCGGGCGAAAGCTCGCGAAATCCAGTATCCATTTGCCAGCATACGGGGAAAGAAATTTCCTCAAGAATGCGATCACTTGCGCGCTGTAGTCTCGAAAAATGGAGTGAACGCGCTCCACCGTCGCGGCTCCGCCGGTAACGCCGCGCAGGATATCGTCCGCAGGCCGGTAGGAAATGTTCTTGTGCAGTCGCAGCTCAGCCCATTCCTGCGTGACCAGAAATTCCCGGTCTTCCGCTGAAAGACGAAACGGCGGCTCGCGGAAGAAAAGAATTTTCCCGTGCTCGAGAAGTTCGCAGTAGGCGCGCGCCCGCGCCTGCCCCTGCTCCGGCCGGGCCCAGCCGGCGGGCAGTTTGTAATCTTCGACCGGTATCCAGGGCAGATTCGGCATAACTCCTCGCCTGTGAATGGGCACAAGGCGCGCGGAAAACAAATCATTCCCGCTTCGCGCATCCATTATCCCGAGCCGGGTAAGAATACCGCAGACGACAGGGCCGCACAAAGCCGGCCTCTCGCAGTTTTTCTAACCTGTCAATTTTTTGCGGCCGTCGGCAGCTTGTAGTCGCGGGGGAGAAGCGTCGTACTCAAGTCCAGGCCGGAGAGGTCCACGCCTTCGAGATTTGTCTCGCGCAGGATTGCGGTTTTCAAATCCGCGCCCTGAAAATCCGCACCGCGGATTTCCGCGTTGCGAAAATTTGCGGCTCCGAAATTCGCGCGGCGCAACGTGGCGTGCCGAAGGTCGGCGCGAAACAGTTCCGCTCCTCCGGCCTGCGCTTCAGTGAGATGCGCGCCGCTCAAATTGGCTTCGGTCAGATCCACTTTTCGCAAATCCGCGCGGCGGAGGTTGGCCTTGCTTAAATCGGCGAAGGTGAGTTTCGCTTCGCGCAGGTTTGCTCGCTCGAGGTTCGCGCCCTGAAAATTCGCATAGGCGAGATTGGCTCCCGCAAGATTCGCGCGCGCAAGATCGGCCCCCGCAAGATCGGCACGCGCGCCGGTGTCGTCGCCGCGCGTGAATCGTGCGTGCGCCTCGAGGATTTCCGAAAGGCGCTTGCCCTTGTGCCGGATGCTATGAGGGGATTTGAGTCCCCTTCCCATTAAAATGTTCAAGATTCCCATCGTTCGGCTTTCCCAAGGCAGGAAGTCCTGCGCCTTCATCTTACTAAAAACAGCAACCAATCGCACGGGGGGACGGCGGGAAGTCCGTCCTGCCCGACCGGTTCGCGCAGAATTTATGATACCGTGAGACAGGCATGCACATCCTCGATCGGATCAAAGCGCAGGCGCGAACGTCTCCGCAAAGAATCGTTCTCCCGGAAGGCGAGGACGACCGGGTCATCCAAGCGGCCTCGCGCGTGACGTCCGAGCGCTACGCCAAGATCACGCTTTTGGGGCGTGCGGAAACGATCCAGTCATCGGCCCGCCGCATGAGCGTAAGCCTGGAAGGAATCGAAATTCTCGATCCGTCGTCGAGCCCGAAACTCGATTCCTACGCGCAGATTTATTTCGACCGCCGCCGCACGCGCGGAATCACGCTCGAGGAAGCGCGCGCAACTGCGCGAAAGCCGCTCTATTTTGCGGCGCTGCGCGTGGCCGCGAGCGAGGCGGACGGCTCGGTAGGCGGAGCGGCGAATGCCACCGCGGAGACCGTGCGTGCGGCGCTACATTCCATCGGCCTCGCGCCGAATGCGCACCTCGCATCAGGTTTTTTCCTGATGGTTGTGCCCCTGCGCGACGGGGCCGTGTTTGGCGAAAAGGGCACGCTGCTCTTCGCCGATTGCGGCGTTGTGCCGGATCCTACCGCGAATGAATTGGCTGAAATTGCGCTCGCCACGGCGGAGAGCGCCCGCACCTTTCTTGACGCCGAGCCGCGCGTGGCGCTCCTTTCGTATTCCACAAAAGGCTCGGCCGAGCACGCGCGTGTGGACAAAATCCGCGAGGCCCTGCGAATCGTGAAGGCACGCCATCCCGACTTGGCAGTGGACGGTGAGCTGCAAGCGGATGCTGCGCTCGTCGCGGAAATCGGAATGAGCAAGGCGCCTGGCTCGCCGGTCGCAGGCCGCGCCAACGTTCTGATCTTCCCGGATCTCGATTCCGGGAACATCGCTTACAAATTGGTTGAGCGGCTCGCCGGGGCGGTGGCCCTCGGCCCCATCCTCCAGGGACTTGCGCGTCCGGCCAATGATCTCTCGCGCGGCTGCTCGGCGGACGACGTCGCCCAGGTGGTCGCTATCACCGCCGTTCAGGCCATCGCGCGCAAGCAAGCCGCCGCCTCTTCCGGGGACTGAGTTCAACCGTGCAACTCCGAATTTTGCCCGCGCTCTTCTCCTCCCTGAATCGCTTTCTTGCTTGCACCACTGCCGCCGTCATTTGTTTCGGCGCTGCGCTTTGTCTGTGTGCTCCGCGGGCAGTCGCACAAAATCCATCCGACGCGCCCGGAGAAGAAATCGTCGCCAACCTGGCAGCGGGACGCGTGGTCATCGCAGTTGTGAAAGATGCCATCGTCATCGGCACCCTCGAGGATCCCTTCGAGCCACAGACGCACCCACCGATTCCCGTGGCGATCGGAAGCGCACGCGCGGGCGTGATTCTCGGCGCCGTCGACTGGTTTTCTCCGTCGTCTCAACAACAATTGGCGCGCCTCGATCAAGAACTTCCGCATCTCCACAGCCTTCTGGTCACCGAGAAACCTCGATTGAACCAAGCTGACCCGGGCGGCGAAGCTGCTGACATCGAGGAGATTGGCCTCGGGTTGTTCGATCGTCTCAACGCGGTCACGGGAAATCTTCACAGCCAGATTCGCCTGCCCGGCGACGAGCCGCTCGCCGAATTAATCATCGTGGATTATTTGCCAGGTTACGGCCCGGAGGTTTGGCAACTTACATACTCGATCAAGCAAGAGGCTGTAACGCTGGTTTTTTGGCACACACACGTCCTGCGGCCGCGCTATCTGCAATTTTGGCCTCCGGAAAAGGGGAAGCTCCATACGCTCCTGGAATTTCGCTACCCGCCGGACGACGCTTCTCCCTCCATCCTCGACCTCTTGCGCAAGAAAGACCCTCGCCTTGAAAAGATTCGCTCTGCCAATGCAAAGATGAGCGACGTCGCGGACCGCTTTCTTGCGGGAGACTCCTCGAAAATTCTGGCGGCCGATGCGGTTCAGTTCTTGCGCGCCGCGCTCGACGCCATCGCTCCTCCGAACGCGCGCGAAACGGTCGCCACCATCGGGATCCAAACAGGATTCAATTGGGTTCTCGCCCCACCGCCCGAGCCGAAAAAACCCAACCAGCAAAACCGGCCGCCCGGTGCGCCATCCCTGGTCAAACCTTAGCTATAGCGATCGAAAGGACGGCAACCAAGCGTTTGAGTGCTCGTGGGTTTACTTTTTTGCGGCGACCTGCTGCTTCAGGCGGGCGTTTTTCTCGGCGACCCCGCGGGCGAGTTCTTCCTTATGCGCGACGAGCCGGCGCGCCATCTCTTCGTCCGATGTCCCCAGTATTTCTGCGACGAAAATCGCCGCGTTCACAGCGCCGGCCTTGTCGATTGCCATCGTCGCAACGGGAACCCCTCCGGGCATTTGAACGGTCGCGAGCAGCGAGTCGAGCCCGTTCAAAGCCGTCGTGGCCATGGGAACCCCGATCACCGGCAGCGTTGTGTTCGCCGCGATAACTCCGGCGAGATGCGCCGCGCCGCCGGCTCCCACGATGATTGCTTTCAACCCGCGGCCTGAGGCTGATTTGGCATATTCGTGCGCCCGCTCCGGTGTGCGGTGCGCCGAAACAACCTCCATCTCATAAGCAATCCCGAATTTCTCGAGAGTCCGCCCAACCTCGCTCATCACGGGCAAATCTGTGTCCGAGCCCATCAACACACCCACGAGAACCGGCTTTTCGTTTTTCCCCTCGCTCAATTTTTGGTCTCCTATTCCGATGCCTTCGGGACCTGCGCCAGCACTTCGATCCGGTCACCCCGTCGCACTCTCCCGGATTCCACCACACGGCAAAGCCACCCGCGCTGGCCTTTCAGCTCCTCCTGCAAACCTTGCCGGATTTCGTCCATCCGCTCACAGGGCTCACAAGGGTTTACGATCTCGAAAAGCCCTCTCCCGATCCGCAGTCTTTGGCCTTCGCTCAGGGCCTGAAAATCAATCCCCCGTGTCGTGATGTTCTCCTTCACGGCGCCAGGTCCGACGCGCAGCCGCTCAAGCGTCTCACAATCCATCAGCAGCACCTGCCGTTTGCTTCCCCGTCGCCCGTGAATGCACCCTTCGAGCCCCTTCTCCTCCAGTGCCTCCACTTCCTCCAATTCCCTCATAGGGAACCTATGCACTTGGCACACGAACACGTGAAGCACCTCAGCCATTCCGTGCCTCCGTCACATGCTGTTTCTTTCTCTTCGCAACGCCTATATCCTTGCGGCAAAATGCACCCTCACACCGAATCATACTAACTGCGTCGTAGACAATTCCGCGTGCCGCTTCCAGATTCTTACCTTTCGCTGCTAGACCAAGAATTCTCCCACCATTTGTGTAGTACTTCTTGCCTTCGTGGCGCGTCCCGGCGTGAAATACGACCGCGCCACCGACGTCTGCCGAATCCTCAAGTCCGCTGATCTGCCTGCCTGTGACTGGCCTCTCTGGATAGCCCTCCGAGGCTAAAACGACGCACACGCTTGCTCCGGGAGCCCAGCTCGTTTTCACCTCCGCAAGCTTGCCGCTGGCGGCTTTGGAGCATGCATCTGCCAAATCGAAATCTGCACGAAGAAGAATCGCTTGCGTTTCCGGGTCCCCAAGACGGCAATTGTATTCCAGCAGCTTCGGGCCACTCGAGGTCAGCATCAGGCCGAAATAAAGAAAGCCTCTGTAAGGGATCCCTTCCTTTTCCAGGCCCGTCAAAGTTGGACGCACGATGGATTCGACAATTTTCTGCTCGAGTTCCGGCGCAAGAATCTCGTCGAGCGAATAGGCGCCCATTCCGCCGGTGTTCGGGCCTTCATCGCCGTCAAGGACGCGCTTGTGATCGCGCGTCGGCGCGAGCGCGATAAAATCCTTCCCATCTGCGAGGATGATATAGGACAGCTCTTCGCCGGCGAGCCCTTCCTCCAACAAAATCCGATTCCCCGCGTCGCCGAACTCGTGGTTCTCCATTACTCTCGTAATGAACGACGTGGCTTCATCCGGAGAGGAGGTCACCAGAACGCCCTTGCCGCTGCAGAGCCCGTCGGCTTTGACGACCAGCGGCCAATCCACCGCACAAAGGGCAGTGTACGCGTCAATTTCCGAGTCGTAGATTCCGTAGAGCGGCGCTGTGGGGATGCCATGCCGTTCCATGAATTGCTTGGCGAAAATCTTGCTGCCCTCGAGTTGCGCCGCTTTTTTCACCGGCCCGAGCAACGCAATCCCGCGAGTTGCAAACTCATCAGCAATGCCCAATACAAGGGGCAGTTCCGGCCCTACGATCGTCAGGTCCGCTCCCAGTTTCTCGGCTAGATCGGCCGCGGCCTTCACGTCCTTCAAATCGAGTGAAACGCACTCGGCGTCGTTCGCGATTCCTCCGTTGCCCGGCGCACAGCAGATCTTTTCGACCGCGCGCGATTGCCGCAGTTTCCAGACCAACGCGTGTTCACGGCCGCCGCCACCCAGAACGAGAATTTTCATAATTGCTAGCCTTGCAGAACGAAGAACGATACGGCGGCGCCTCCGTCAGTGTCAACAGGAGTTCGGCTTGCCCCTGTGCAGCAAAAATGCTTTTATCTAAAGCGATGCATTGGGACTTCGCGCTCATTCTCGTCGTCCTCGGAGTCGCCGTGCCCTGGCTCGGGCGGCGTCGGGTGCGCCAGTTGATGCAAATGCCCGAGACGACGAAGATGGACCGCCTGACGCTATACGCTTCCACCGTCGCGTTTCAGTGGCTCGCCGCAGGCGTCATTCTTTGGCGCGCGAGCGCCCGCGGCATAAATGCGCGACAACTCGGCGTGGCGATTCCAAACCCGCCCCTTGTGACCGCCGTCACGATTCTGCTTGCGGCGCTCGTCTTCGCGAACCAAGTCTTTAGTCTCCGCCGCCTTGTCGCGCAACCCGGAGAAATTAAGGGCCTCCTGCCGAAACTCGCGCTCAAACTCTTCCCTCAAGATGCCGTTGAACGGCTCGCCTTTCTTGCTCTCGTTGTAACGGTTGCCGTATGTGAAGAGCTCATTTATCGGGGTTTCATTCAAACGCTCCTTCAGAATTGGTCCGGAGGCTACTGGCTCGCAGGTGTTCTCGGCGCCGCAGCTTTTTTCGGCTTGGCACATCTCTATCAGGGCCGACGCGGCTTGCTTACGACCTTTGCTATCGGCGCTGTGTTCTCCCTGATTAGGGTATTCACCCAAAGCTTGATACCGTGTCTCGCCGCTCATTTCGTTGCTGATCTCACCGTCGGCTATCTCGCGCCTGCGCGACTTCGCGCCGCACTTGCGCGTGCCAGCCAGGTTAGGGAGGGATTACCTACAGGTGCATCGCAATGAGTATTATTGCTATATAAGTAATACTACACATGCGGTATTTAATGAATGCCTATGTTATCTGACGAACAGATCAAGAATTCGCTAAGCGATTATTGGACGAGCGCGTCTTCGGAACTATGCGCGAAAGTTAGAGCCTACATCTCCGTACTAACCCATTGGAATCAAACGATTTCCCTTACGAACATAACAGATCCGATTGAGATTCTTCGATTCCATTTCGGTGAAAGCCTGCTTGCTGTGTCAAATGTTCCGATCTCGGATGGTCGGCTCGCCGACGTTGGATCCGGAGCGGGATTTCCAGGCCTTCCTTTGAAATTGGCGGTTCCTTCTCTCAATGTCGTACTCATCGAATCAAATGGGCGCAAGGCCGCATTCTTGTCTGAAGTCATTCGGGAATTGAAACTGGACCACACCGAGGTCTTCCATGGTCGGATGGAGAATTTCTCCAAAGGGAATTCAATGTTTGATTTTGTGACCGCACGGGCCCTAGGCCAAACAGATGAACTTCTAAGTTGGTCTCGATGCGAGCTCGTACCGAGCGGAAAGCTTGTCTTGTGGCTCGGCAAGGAGGATTCAGTAAGGATAGGCCAGGATAAGGCCTGGAATTGGCGCGATCCTATCCATATCCCCGGCTCGCGGCGAAGGAATCTTCTGATCGGCGCGCCGAACTCCTAGCGTCGCAAGAATGTTTCACGTGAAACATCTTGCATCTTCCAAAAAGTCTCTGCTACATTCGCGCTTCAGCTGAGGGATTTCATTTGTCGCGTACTATTGCCATCGCAAATCAAAAGGGAGGGGTCGGCAAAACAACGACTACAGTGAACCTCGGTGCCTCTCTTGCCGGAGAGGGACAGCGTGTACTTATAATTGACAGCGATCCCCAAGCAAACACGACTTCTGCGTTAGGCTTTCCAAAGGACCCCGCGAGAAGGACTCTTTACCAGGGCCTAATCCTTGGGGAGCCGCTTGAGCGAATTGTGATTCGAACAGCAGTCGATGGATTAGACATCATCCCGTCAGACAAAAACCTTGTTGGGGCCTCCGTAGAGCTTGTATCCGAAGAGAACCGAGAATATCGCCTCAAGGCCGCACTGAAACCTATACGTGACCGCTATTCCTTCATCTTGATCGATTGCCCCCCGGCCTTGGATCTGCTCACACTAAATTCGCTTGCCGCAAGCGATTCAGTCCTCGTTCCGATCCAATGCGAATACCTAGCATTGGAGGGTGTGTCCGAGCTTCTCGACACCTTAATGCGCCTGCGAAGGACCATCAATCCAGCGCTCGAAATCGAAGGCATACTTCTGACTATGTATGACGATCGTACGACGCTATCTAAGCAGGTCGCAGCCGACCTCCGGAGCTTCTTTGGGTCCCAGGTTTACGAGACTGTAATACCCAGAAATGTCAGGCTGGCAGAGGCTCCCAGTCATGGCATGCCGGTAATTACTTACGACATACATAGTAAAGGTGCAGAGAGTTATCTACTACTTTCGAAGGAGGTACTCGCGAATGCCCAGAAACGCATTGGGCAAGGGATTGAGCGCGTTGATACGGGAACCGGAGCCGCAGCCCCCGTCTCAGCCGCCGCGGCAGCAGCCGGCGCAGGAGGTTCAACAGGTGAGAGTGGAGTCACCGGTAGCGGCGGCAGCAGCACCGGCAATGGCTCGGGTGACGGCACCGACTGAAGGTCTTCTTCAGATCGACATCGATCTTATCGATCCGAGCCCTTACCAACCGCGGAGTCGTTTCCGCGAAGAAGCACTTGAGGAATTGGCTCGCTCGATTCGTTCGAGCGGCATCGTCCAGCCGCTCGTGGTGCGGCGAGTGGGCTCGCGTTACCAATTGATTGCGGGAGAGCGTCGCTGGCGCGCGGCACAGAGATGTGGATTCTCGCGCGTTCCCGTGGTTTTGCGAGATGTGCCGGAAGAGAAAGCGCTGGAGATGACCCTGGTCGAGAACCTTCAGCGCGAGGACCTCAATCCGATCGAGCAGGCCCGCGCTTTTCAAAAGCTTACGGATGAATTTCATCTCACGCAGGAACAGGTCGCTGAGCGCACCGGAAAGGATCGCGCCACAATCGCCAATGCGCTCCGCCTTCTTAAACTCGAGGCTCCCTTGCAGAACCTGCTGGAAGAAGGGCGCCTGACAGCGGGGCACGGTCGCGCATTGCTCGCCATTGCAGATTCAAAGACCCGGCTCGCCCTATCACGGCGAATCGCTCGAGGCGGCATGACGGTGCGCCAAGTGGAAAGATTTGCCTCGCGCGGTGTTCCATCTCACGCGGGCCCTTTCACTCACACGCCCGACCCGAACACGAAGGCGGCTCTCGAAGAATTGCAGCGCGAGTATGCCACCCGAGTCCTTATTCACGAATTGAGACCAGGCAAGGCAGGCCAGTTAGTTTTTGAATACTACACGGATAGCGATTTGCAGCGATTGTATGACCAATTAATGCGAAAATAGTTTTGTTGTCGTGGATGGTAGACATGGGTGTATTTGAAAAGAAGCGCCAGGATTCTGGGGATTGGACAGGCTTCCTCGAAAGAGGTGTGAAGCTCGAGGGAAGGCTCGAATCCACCGGCACTTTCCGCATTGATTGCGCGATGAAGGGAACTCTGGTCTCAGACGAGACACTCGTTCTTGGAGAACACGCCGCAATCGAGGGCAAGATCGAGGCCAACTACGTCATCATCGCGGGCCGATTTGACGGAATTATCCAGGCCAGGGGAAAAGTTGAAATACAGGCGAAGGCCATCGTCACAGGCGAGATCCACACTCCCTGCTTGATTATGGAGCCCGGCGCTGTATTCGATGGGCGTTGCCACATGTTGGCGGCGACCCAGGTAGCCAAGCCCATCACCATCCCGATTCGCTCCGCCTCACAGGCCTGATCCATCCGCCTTCGCTCTTCCATCTAATTGGAGCAGTCGGTCCGCATCGTGGCGCTATAATCACCACGCAGGTCGGGGGAGGGGAATTGCCTTGGCAAGCACGATTCGATTGACGACGACAGCGAAAGCCGCCGGTTGCGCGGCGAAATTGAGTCCCAGTGTGCTCGAATCCGTGCTGAAACGCTTGCCGGCGCAAAGGGATCCCAACGTGATTGTTGGCTTCGATACCAGCGACGACGCAGCCGTATATAGGCTCACCGATGCGATGGCCCTCGTTCAGACCGTGGATTTCTTCACTCCGATCGTGGACGACCCAGCCCTTTTTGGCCAGGTAGCCGCCGCGAATTCCTTGAGCGATGTGTATGCCATGGGCGGCCGGCCGATTTCCGCACTTACGATCGTTGCATTCCCTGCATCGGCCTCTGCGGATATCCTGGAACAGATTCTTCGCGGCGGCCTCGTGAAAATGACGGAGGCGAACTGTACGGTCGTCGGTGGCCATTCGATCCGCGATGATGAGCTCAAGTTCGGTTATGCTGTCACGGGGCTGATCGACCCCGCACACATTTGGAAAAACATCGGCGCGCGGCCTGGAGACATACTCTTACTGACTAAACCGCTCGGCACCGGAGTGATTTCTACGGCCTTGAAACAAGGCTCTGCTGCGGAGTCGTGGGTCACTGCCTCGACAGCCTCCATGACGCGACTCAACCGCGACGCTGCCGATGCGCTGCACGAAATCGATGACGCTGCAGAAAAGGACCGTCCCGTCCACGCTGTCACCGACGTGACAGGCTTCGCCCTGCTCGGCCACGCGCGAGAAATGGCGATTGGCAGCGGCGTCTCGATGCGCGTTGACCATTCACGCGTCGCCTATCTTCCGGGCGCGATCGAAGCGGCGCGCGGAGGATTTTTCTCCGGCGGCCTCAAGAACAATCGCGAATTCCTCGACGGCTGCGTCGGCTTTCTCAATGGTGTGCCCGAAGAGTTCCGCCAATTGCTCTTCGATCCTCAAACTTCGGGCGGCCTTCTTGCGGCCGTGGCGCCGAAAGCTGCCGAAGCAGCGCAAGCTGCGCTCGAGCGCCGCGGCATTTCTTCGCAATTGATAGGAGAGGTCATCGCCAAACGCTCGCCGCTGATCGAAATCGTCTGAACCACCCCCAATCGTGTACACTTTTCCGGCTTCTCATTCTTCATGGACCCAATAACTCACGGAATCACGGGCGCACTCCTGGGCAAAGGATATTTTTCCGAGCGCCACGGACGCGTGGCCATCTTTGCGGCCACGCTTGGCGCTGTGTTCCCCGATGTAGATGTGATCGCCGAAGCTTTTTCGCACGATCCGCTTTCCATCGTGAAATACCATCGCGGGATCACGCACTCCTTCGTCGGCTTGCCATTCTTCGCTGCGGCGCTGGCGGGGCTCACCCGATGGATCGCGCGAAAGTGCGGGATCGCATCGCCATCCTGGGCAATTTTGACGGTGATTTATGGCGTAGGCATCGCGAGCCACATCGTGCTCGACGGCATGACTTCGTTCGGCACGCGTATGTGGACCCCGATCTCGCAGACGCGCGTTGCCTGGGATTTGCTTTTCATCATCGATTTCACTTTCACCTCGATTGCGCTGTTGCCGCAGGTCGTCGCCTGGATTTATCGTGATCGTGCGAAAACCCGCGGCCGTGCCGCGCGCATGTGGGTCTTGTTCACCGTGAGCGCGTTCGGCGTATGGGAACTCGCGCGCACGGCGGGCTATCCCTTCCATCTTTGGATTGTGGGTCTCGCAGGCGCCGCGATCGCGGGTTTGTTTTTCCTGCCTGCTCTCGGCGATCGGGGATTTCGCGTCACTCGCACGGCTTGGTGCCAGGCGGGGACGTTCGCAGTGGTGGCGTATCTGCTTGCTTGCGGCGTGGCGCATCATGCCGCTCTGCGCCGCGTCGTGGATTTTGCCGCAGCGAACCACATCCCGGTTGATCGCATGGCGGCGATTCCGCTGCCGCCGTCACTGCTCGGCTGGGGCGGCGAGATTCGTTCCGTGGATGGCGTTTACCAGACCCGCTTGGATTTGCGCAATTCCGAGCCGCCCGCGTTCCGCTTCACCGCCGATTCTCCGCCGGACCAGTTCACGGCTCGCGCGTTGCAGCTTCCGGAAGTCGAGGAATACTGGCAATTCGCGCGGTTCCCTGTGATTCGCACCTCGACCGAAGGAAACGAGCACTTCGTAGATTTTGGTGAGAACCGCTTCGTGACGCGGCGCGGCCGGGGTCCGCAGCCATTCACCTACCGCGTGGGTTTCGACTCCGCCGGAAATGTCATCGAAGAGGGGTGGCAATCGAACGGCATCCTGATGCGCCGGATGAAAAGATTTCCGCCGCCCCAATCAAAGGGCGTGCCATGAAAGTCCTGATCTTCAGCGACATTCACGGTGATTTACGCGCGCTGGAAAAAATCGTCGCGCAGCAAGCCGACGTCTACATCGCCGCGGGAGATCTTTCAAACTTCGGCCGCCAACTGGATGAGTGCGGTGAGTTGCTGAAGCCTCTCGGCGAGCGCGTCTGGGTGTTGCCGGGAAATCACGAGACTCACGACCAAACGCTCGCATTCTGCCAGCGCTTCGGCTTCATAGATTTTCATCGCCATGTGCGGCCGCTGGGAGCAACGCAGTGGGCCGGCCTCGGCTACAGCAATATCACTCCATTCAACACTCCCGGCGAGTATTCCGAAGAACAGATCTCGCAGGCGCTGGCAGCCTTCGAGGGAATTCAGCCGCTTTATCTCGTTGTGCATTTTCCTCCGCAAGGCACCAAGCTCGACGAGTTTGCTCCGGGAAAGCGTGCGGGAAGCCCTACGCTGCGTGCCTGGGTCGATCGCGTGCAACCGGTTTATCTTTTTTGTGGCCACATCCACGAATGCGCGGGCCGCAGCGATCGGCTCGGCTCGACGCGGTGCTTCAACGTGGGGAAGCAGGGCTACACGCTGGAAATCTGAAGAGAAAACCTTGCAGGATCGTTATTTCTTCCCGGCGGGGTAAACAACAAGCAGGCGACGATCGCCGGCGCCTTCGCTCACTGTGCGAACGCCGGCGGCGCCATTCAATTCGAGATGAATCAGGCGCCTCTCTCTTGACGACATCGGATTGAAACGAAACGGCTGGCCGGTCTCGCGCACCCTTTGCGCCGCGACGCGCGCTGAAAGCCGCAGTTCCTCGAGCCGCGCAGCACGGTAATCACCGCAATCGAATCGTACGTGATCGTGCAGTCGCGGATCCAGCCGTAGCCAGCGGTGCGCGATGTGCTCAAGCGCGAGCAATAGCTCGGCGTTGCGTTCCAGCAGCAAATCTTGATCCGCTCCATGGAATGCAATCACCACGCCTGGCTCTTTCGGCTCGGCTTCTCCGGCTGGCGCCGCGGAAATTTCGTATTCGATGGCGAGTTGTGTTTCTCGCAGGAATAGATCTAGAAAGTTTTTCAGCTCGGCGACGGTGCGTTCGCGGTCGAACTGTGCCTCGCTCTGCGGATACTGCCTCATCGAGGACCTTTTACCGGCCGGGGTTCGTTCTTCGGGCATCAAGTTTTGGTTTTCGATTTCCCCTTGGCGGGGAGCGGGTCCGTGCGGTTCAAATAGTACTGCTGCCCCATGCCCACCAGGTTGCTCGTGAACATATAGAGATTGAGCCCGCTCGATAGCCGGAAGAAAATGAAACCCATCATCAGTGGCATCAGCGCCATCATTTTCTGTTGCGAGGGGTCCACGGTGGTTTGCGGCGTCATCTTGGTCATCAGGAACATCGTGATGGTCATGGCAATCGGGAGAATGTAATACGGATCCATGGCCGATAGATCGTGGATCCAGCCCATCCACGGCGCGTGGCGCAATTCGATCGCGCCATTCAGCACGCGCCACAACGCCCACCAGATGGGCATCTGGAACAGCATGGGGATACAGCTTCCCATCGGGTTAATGCCCTCGCGCTGATAGATGGCCATCACTTCCTCGTTCATCTTCCGTTTGCGTGGGTCCTTCATCGAATATTTCTTGTAGCGATCTTGAATCTGGCGAATCTCGGGCGCCACTCGCTGCATCTTCTGCATCGAGCGCCAGCTCTTCATTTTCAGCGGGAACATGGCCAGGTTGATGATCAGTGTGAGCGCGATGATCGCCCATCCGTAATTCGGAATGTAGCGGTAAATCCACTTGAGAATTTCAAACAGCGGTTTGGCGATGATTCCGGTCCAGCCGAACTGCACGAGCTCTTCGAGCGGCGGTTTCACCTTGCTCAGCAGCGTCAGATCCTTCGGGCCGACGTACGCGCGCATCCGCAACGGCTGGGCAACCGTCGTGCCCGCGGCCATTTCCGCTTCAGGCTCGCTCCCTGGCGTGCCCTCCACGACGGTGTTCGAGTTGTGCGTCCAATGCCAGAGCGTGAGATCGGTGCCCTCGGGTATGAACGTCGCGGTAAAAAATTGGTCCTCGATGCCGAGAAACTCCATCGGGCCGGATTGCTCGGCCGGTTGGGACTGGTTCTTGTCCACGCCCAGTTTCTTGTACTGGAGCAAAACCAGCTTGCCGTTGCTCTTGTAAAAAACGCTGACGAGCTGCGACGCGTTGCGGACGGCTTTGTCGCCGAATCCGCCGCGCCACGCGATCGCTACCGGCAACGGCTTGCCGTCAAGCGTGGCCGACGCTTCGAGCGATAGCTCGTAGCTCTGGTCGAATTTCAATTTCTTCACGACATCCAGATGCCCATCGCTCCAGTGGAAGGCAATTTCGGCAGGAGCGTTCAAAAGATTCGGCCCGGGCGTGATTTCGTAAAGCGCGGAATTCGCTTGTGCTTCGAGTTGCTGGTCGGAAAGAAGTACGGAGAAAGGCCAGCCGAGCTGCTGGGCGGAGTTGACATTTACCAGTTCAAGCGGACGCGGCGGCTTTGCGTCGTCGAAGTACTTCTTCAGCGACCAACTCTTCACCACCCCGCCGCGATTCGATAGCTCGACGCGATAAACCGGACTTTCCACCACGATCGTTTTTTCTTCTTTGGCGCCGATCGCCGCCACGTTCGTCGGGCTCGCAGACGCGCCAACGACGGTCGCCGGCGGCGCGGCGGCTTGGGAGGGCGATGGGGCTGTGGCTGTGACCACTGGCTTTTCGGGTTGCACCGGCGGCTTATAGAAATGTCCCCACGCCAAAAAAATCAGGGCTGCGACAACGACAAATATTACGGCGCGGGTCTGGTCGCTCATTTCGCTCACAGCGCCCGCTCCGTAATCGCCTGCTTCGCGAGAGAAGGATCGATGTCATCTCGATCCGGAACCGGATCGAAGCCCCCTCGCGTGAACGGCCGGCAGCGCCCGAGTCGCTTCATCGCCAGCACCAGCCCGCGCCGCGCACCGTGGCGCTCCACAGCTTCATACGCGTACTGCGAGCACGAAGGATAAAACTTGCAGGCGCCGCCGAAAAATGGCCCGAGAAAAATCTGATAGAAGCGAACGAACGCAAGCGAGAACCATATGCCGAGGGAGCGGGCGAGTCCCGCTACTCTTTGGGTGTCTCGAGCGGCGGCGCGAGGGGGAGGACCTTCAGCAGTTCTTCGGTCAGCAGCGCGAATTTCGCCGCGCCAACCGAACAGCGCGGATGAATGACGATGTCCCATCCCGTGGCAATCTCCTGTCGGTGCAACCTCAGAATTTCGCGTAGGCGGCGCCGGATGCGGTTGCGCCGGACTGCGCCGCCCAGCGCCTTTTTGATGCTCCAGCCGAACCGGCTGATGTCGAGGCCATTGGGGCGAAGAAAAACCGTGAACTCGCGGCCGGACTGCCGCCGGCCGTCGCGATACACCGCGTCGTACTCGGCGCGGCGCACCAATCGCCCGGCGCGCGGGAACCCTAACCGCGGCGGATCAGACCCGCGTGAGACTGTGGCGCCCTTTCTTGCGGCGTTGCGCAAGGACTTTCCGTCCACCCTGGCTCTTCATTCGTGCGCGGAACCCATGTTTCTTGTGGCGCGCGCGCACATGGGGTTGAAAAGTGCGTTTCGGCAACGAATCCTCTCCTCGTATCAAAAGCTCGCGGCCTCAGTGAATTGCGCGGGCCGCAGGCGAAACGGCTAGTGTAGTCGAGCGTGCGGGCAGGGTCAAGGAAGGCCGCTCGAACCTCACTTCTTCTCGGCGCTGTCTTTGAGCACGAGCAGGACGAAGGCGGAAGTTTTGAGCCCGGCGAGGTTGGTAAGAGTCGGAGTCGAGCCTGCAGGGAGCCAGAGATCTTCCCCCGAGTGCAGCGTTTTTGCCAGCTGTCCAGGAGTCTCGACACTCAGCTCGGACCCGTCCAGCACGAGGAGCAGGCGCGCAGGGCGTCCGGAGGCTTCGGTATGTTTGCCTTGGGCGGCGAGTACGCCCGACTCGACCAGCGCCTCATCCGTCTCGAACAAGGGTTTGATGGAAGCGAGCGAAGGCGAGCCAGACGCCTGTCCCGGATCCTGTTGCGGACAATCGTTGAGCGGGCCGGGCACTACGTTTACGCAACGGTTGCGCCCTGTACCCTGCGGCTTCAGCAGTTCGACTGTGAAATTCCGGAAGGGCATGTCGGTCTCGGTACGCACGATGTGTGCGAAGCCGCCCTTTGAATAGCCGACTTGGCCGTCCGCCAACGTGGCCGCGACTTCGGGTTTTCCGGCCAATGCGTTGACGAAATCAGCAGGGCCGAGGGCAATGCCGAAGTAAGGAAGGTCGTGGCTGTGAAGCAGTGTCGCATCGTGGCCTTTCATCCCGAAGAGCCACACGCGTACATACTCATTCTCGAAAATCAGATGATGGTGCGGCTCGTCTTTCATTCCCACCGGCGCCGTTGCCGGTGCCTGCGCCTGAACTGAAAAAGTGGCCGCCAAAACTGCTGCGAGGAAAAGGGATTTCATTGTGCTGCCTCCGCATACCTGCCCGAGCGCAACCTATCTCTGCTCGCCCCTCATGTCAACGATGATGCAGCCGCGCTTCCGTTGAGGGATAATGGACGATTGATGAGACAGCGACACAAATGTTTGAGTCACTAACCGACAAGCTACAGCGCGCGTTCAAGAATCTCCGCGGCCAGGGGAAGGTGACCGGGGAGCATCTGGATGCAGCGCTCGCCGAGATTCGCGAGGCGCTGCTCGAGGGCGACGTCAATCTTGGGGTCGCGGACGAGTTCATCACGCACGTCCGCGAGAAAGCGCTGGGCTCGGAAGTCCTGCTGCAACTTTCGCCCGACCAGCAAATCGTCAAAATCGTGCGCGACGAGCTGGGCGATTTGCTCGGGCGCGAGGCTAAGCCGCAATTCAGTTCGCGGCCGCCTTCGGTATGGCTCATCATGGGCCTGCAAGGCTCAGGCAAAACAACTTCGACCGGCAAGCTCGGCAAATGGCTCGCCGAACACGGTCACCGCCCCATCGTGGTTTCTACCGACGTCTATCGTCCCGCGGCCCGCGAACAACTTGCGCAGGTGGCGAAGGCTACAGGCACACCTTGCTGGCCCGGCGCAGGGACGGACAAGCCGGTCGAAATTGTGCGCGGTGCGCTGCGCGAAGCGAAGCTTTCGGCCTACGACGTGGTCCTGGTGGACACGGCCGGCCGCCTGCACATTGACGACGAACTGATGAACGAGCTTTCCGAGTTGAAGCGCGAGCTCAACCCGGCGGAGATGCTTTTCGTCGCCGACGCGATGATCGGTCAGGACGCAGTGCGCTCGGCGGGTGAATTTCACAAGCGGCTCGGCGTCACGGGCATCGTATTGACCAAGCTCGACGGCGACGCCCGCGGCGGCGCCGCTCTTTCGATCCGCAAGGTGACCGGCGCGCCGGTGAAATTCGTCGGCGTGGGTGAAAAATACGATGCGCTCGAGCCGTTCTATCCCGACCGCATCGTGGGGAGAATCCTCGGAATGGGCGACGTCCTCGGCCTGATCGAGCGCGCCGAGAAGACGATTGACGAAAAGAAAGCGCGCGAGCTTGAACGCAAGATGCGCGAGGACGATTTCACGCTCGAAGATTTCCGCGACCAGTTGCGCCAGATTCGCAAGATGGGTTCGCTCGAGCAGATCGTAGGCATGCTGCCCAAGATCGGTCCGTTCGCAAACCTGCCGAAAGACGCGCACGTGGATGAGAGCCGGCTCAAATCCGTGGAAGCGATCATCAATTCCATGACCGCCCGCGAGCGCGCCAATCACAATCTGATCGACGGCAAGCGCCGCAAACGCATCGCCCGCGGCAGCGGAACGTCGGTGCAGGAAGTGAATCAGGTCCTCAAACAGTATGCCGACATGCGCCGGATGATGAAGCAGTACGGCAGCATGGCGAAAATGAAGATGCGCGGCCTCGGCAAGTTCGCGGGACTGAAATGACACGGGGAATTGAGGTGGGGGCTGAAATGGCGATTGGTGGATTCGTCCCGGTCCGTTATAATAGCCTGATTCGAATGAGGAGGAATTGCTTGTGTTAATGATTCGCCTGGCCCGGATTGGCAAGAAGAAGCATCCGTTCTACCGCGTGGTCGTGACGGAAAAGACCCGTCCGCGCAACGGACGGTTCGTCGAAATTGTGGGGACATACGATCCGTTGAAGAAGCCCGCAGCCATCAAGCTCGACGACGAGCGCGTAAAATACTGGTTAGGGAAGGGCGCCCAGCCGAGCGACACAGTCCGCAGTTTTCTTCGCAACCGGAAACCTGCCTGACGCGTCTCACTCCGCAGCAAATCTAGTGTCCGCCTCATTTACATGCTCTAGCGAATTCTCCGCTGAGCGCGGCGAGCTGTGGAGGAAACGCAATGAAGGACCTTGTGGAATCAATTGCGAAAGCGCTCGTAGATCACCCCGAAGAAGTAAAGGTGAATTCCGTCGAAGGTGAACAAGTAACTGTGCTGGAGCTCCGCGTCCATCCCGAAGATCTCGGTAAAGTGATCGGCCGGCAGGGACGCACGGCGAAATCCATTCGCACGCTGCTCGGTGCGGCGGGAATGAAACTGAAGAAGCGGTACACGCTGGAAATTCTCGAGTAGTGTATAAGCAGCAATTTCAACGGGCGATTGGCGTCACCGTAGCGCGCGTCCTGCGTCCACACGGACGGCGCGGCGAAGTGGCCGCCGAAATCCTCACGGATTTTCCTGAGCGTTTGACGCGCCTCACGTCTGCCCAACTGTGGGACGGGAGCAGCGCCCCCCGGAACGTGGCCATCCGCTCCTGTCGAATCTCACCAAGCCGCGGCGTCCAGGCCATTTTCCATTTCGAAGGCATGGACTCGATCTCGGACGCCGAGAAGATTGTCGGCCTTGAAGTGCAAATTCCATTTGGCGATCGCATGCCGCTTCCCGCTTCGACTTACTATGTCTCCGATCTCATCGGCTGCGAAGTGTTCGAAAAAGACGGTGCGACTCTTGGACGTGTGGATGATGTGCAGTTTACTGGCGGAACGCCGCTGCTGGTGGTGCAGTCGTCGCGCGGCGAATTATTGATTCCTCTGGCGCAAGAAATCTGCGTGCTGGTGGACACTCGAGCGCGCCGGATTGAAGTAGTCCTCCCCGAAGGCCTCCTCGATTTGAATCGCGAGTAACCCGCGCGCGATTCGTTTGCGCTAATATCTATGCCGATGCGATTCGACATCGTGACCATTTTCCCGGAGTTTTTCGCCGGCCCGCTGGAATACGGCATCGTGCGCCGGGCGCGCGAAGCGCGCCTCGTTGAAACGCATGTTCACGACCTCCGGAAATTCACGCACGACCGGCATCGCACTGTGGACGATCGCCCTTTCGGCGGCGGCGAAGGAATGGTGATGAAGCTCGAGCCGCTGTTCGAGACCGTTGAATCCCTTCTTGGTGAAAACAGCGTTGGAGCAGGGCTGGCGGGAACGGCCATTGTGCTTCTCTCCGCGTCAGGAAAATTGTTCCGACAAGAAGAGGTCCGGCGGTTTGCGCAGCTTGAGCGAGTCGTGCTGCTGTGCGGACGCTACGAAGGAGTGGATGAGCGCGTGGCCGAACATCTTGCCACGGATGAAATCTCGATCGGCGATTTCGTACTTTCCGGAGGTGAATTGCCCGCAGCGATGATCGTGGACGCCGTCACGCGCCTGATTCCCGGCGCGCTTGGCAATGAAGATTCGGCGGTGAATGAATCGTTCGGCGCGCCAGATGGTGAACCCGAAGAGGCGCAATCGCAAGATTCGACGTTCGTGACGCGAGTCGCCGATCGCGGAATTCTCGATTGCCCGCATTACACGCGGCCGCAATCGTTTCGCGGCTGGGAGGTTCCCGAAGTGTTGATGGGCGGGAACCACGAAGAGATTCGCCGCTGGCGACGCAGGAAGGCGCTCGAGAAAACACTCCGCAATCGCCCAGACCTGCTCGAAGGCGCGGCGCTCACGGGCGACGACACCCGCGTCCTGGAGAAAATTCGTCGCGAATCGTAGGCGAGCCGTTCCGGGTTTTGCAATTTCGGCTAGGCAAAACGGCCTGATTTCGATAGAATCAATGATTGTCTGTCGTGAGCTGGCCCCACCTGAGCGGGTCTGCCGGGAAATAGAGCCGTGAAACCGATTTTGGCCAAAGTGCAGGAATCTCAACTTCGCAAAGATCACCCCGCATTCCGCCCAGGGGACACCATCCGCGTTCATGTACGGCTGAAGGAAGGCGAGGGTGACAAAGAACGCATCCAGCCATTCGAAGGTGTGGTGATGAGCCGCAGGGGCGAACTTTTGGGTGAGATGTTCACGGTCCGTCGTGTTAGTTTCGCCATCGGCGTCGAGCGCATCTTCCCGGTGCATTCCCCGATGATCAGCTCGATCGAAATCGTCCGCCAGGGGCGCGTCCGTCGCGCCAAGCTCAATTACCTTCGCCAGCGCAAAGGCAAAGCCGCACGCATCAAGCGCGTCGAAAAGTTTGAAACAGTCGCCGCGACCACCTCTGTCGAGTAAATACCTCTCCCATTTAACCCCCGCAAGCCACACGCATGCGAGTGGTGCGAGTGCGATTTCCAGCGTTCCATTCCCTTTGCGTCAAGCCGCGAGTTTCCGGGCGCGGGAGTCTTCTATCCATGTGCTAGAATCCCGCCTCGATGGGACGACTCTGCTCTTCGCGGTACGAGCGAGAAGCGCGCCAGCACGGCTGGCAGCGTATCGCCGGACTCGACGAAGCCGGTCGCGGGTCGCTCTTCGGCCCGGTAGTTGCCGCCGCTGTGGTACTCAATCCCCGGCGTCGCATCGTTGGCCTCGACGATTCGAAGAAGCTGAACCCCGATTGGCGATTCGAGCTGGCCGGCCGAATCCGCGAGCATGCCCTCGCTTGGGCCGTGGCCGAAATTGACGCCAGCCGGATTGATGCTTGGAACATTTACCAGGCAAGCCGGCAGGCCATGGCCGCGGCGGTTTCGCAACTTCAACCTCTCCCGGACTACCTTTTGCTAGACGCGATGGAACTTGATCTCCCCATGGAGCAGAAGGCGCTGATTCACGGCGATGCTCGCTCGATTTCGATTGCCGCGGCTTCGATATTGGCGAAGGTCGACCGCGACCAGCGGATGGAGGAATTCGATCAGCTCTACCCGCAGTATGGCCTCGCGCAGAACAAGGGCTATGGCACGCCGGAGCATCTCGAGGCCTTGCGCAGGCACGGGCCGTGTCCGCTCCACCGGTTTTCCTACGCTCCGGTACGCGAGGCGCGTTGCTGGGCGGTGGAGGCAAAGCAGACCCCGCTGCCGCTCGCCGCGGGCTCTCCCACCGTCGCCGGTTAGGCGGCAAGCCGCATCCCCCGGGTCCCGGGGGTCCCCGGAGCGCTCCCTGGACTGTTATCCCGTTCGTCACCACCCCTCTCTCACCGCATAGACCCTGGTTTTTCGCGCGTGCTACCCTTCATGTCTGAGCCGAAACAGGGCCTGAACCTCTGTCCGCAGCAGACAAGCACGGAGCAGGCGAAATCGACCATGGCCTTTAACAAAATTAAGGCGCAGGAAAATGCGCTAAAGTTCCTCAACCAAGGCAAGGTCACTCAGGCCATCGCCGAATATCAGCAGATTCTCCGCAACGATCCGAAGGACCAGGCCACGCTCATGACTGTGGGCGATCTCTTCGCGCGCCAGGGAGATATGGGGCAGGCCACCGAATACTTCGAGCGCCTCGCGCAGGTCTATCTCAACGACGGCTTCAACAGCAAAGCCATCGCCATCTACAAAAAGATTGCTAAGCTGGCGCCGAATGAACTCGCGCCGCTCGAACGCCTCTCCGACCTCTACGTTCAGCAAGGAGTATTGAGCGAGGCGCGTCCGTTGTTCCTGCAAATCGCCGAAGCTCACCTGAAAGCCAATCGCGCGCCGAAAGCAGTAGAGGTTCTGCACCGCTTGCTCGACGTCGAGCCGGAAAATTTGCGCGTCCAGATGCGGCTCGCCGAGCTTTACAACGTCATGGGTCAGAAGAAAGAGTCAGCGCTGACGTATTTGGCCTACGCGCAGCGGCTGTTCGACCGCGGCGAACTCGACGAATCACAGAAATTGGTCGAGCGAGCGCTCGAAGTGGACCCCAGCAATGCGCCGGCGCTCTTGCTGAAGGCCAAGTCCCTGGGCGCAAGCGACAAGGGCGAGCAGGCGATCGCAATCCTCGCGAGCCACGCGGAAGCCGACGCCGGCGGCGACGTTACGAACCTTCTGGTGGATTTCGAGTTGCGGTCCGGCCACAGCCGCCAAGCCGCGGACCGCGCGCGCAAGCAACTCGCCCGCGGCCACGCGAGTTTCGCGCTCCTTTTCACGGTCGCCGAGACACTCATCGAAAGCGGGCAGGCCAATGAAGCCTTCCCGTTGCTCCAAGAACTTCGCGCCCCGATGGTCGAGGCGGGCGAGCAGGAAAAATTCCTGAAATCGCTTTTGAGCGCCGTCGAGCGCCTTCCCGGTCAAACCGAGCCTCTCGAAATGCTCGCAGATTTCTGCCGCCACACGAGCGATCCTTTCCGGCTGTCGGACGCTCTCAGCAGGCTTTCGGACACGTTTGCGTCAAAGGGAAATCTCCCGCGCGCGATCGAGCTACTTGAGGAAATGGTCGAGCGAAACAAAGGAGACGAGCGGCTCGTGGACCGGCTGAATAAGCTCCGGGAGAGTGCGGATGGCGGGGCGTTGCCAACGGCTGCCGTCGAAGCTCCTCCGCCGCAGGTTACGGAAACAGCCGAAGAAGTGAAGAATTTTACCCCCGCAGCGCCGTCACCCATCGTCGAGGAAGTGCTCGACGAAGAGACCCAAAAATACATCGCGCAGGCGCTGACCGACGTGGATTTGTTTTCAAGCTACGGGTTGACCCAAAAGGCTTCGCACCTGCTTGAAAATGTGTTGCAGCGCGCGCCGCGACACACGCCGACTCTCGAGCGGCTACTTGATCTTTATCTTGGCGCGGGCAACGAGCGCCGTACAGCCGAGTTGGCCTCCCAGCTCGAGCAGATCCATCACGAGTGCAACGATACGGTCAACGCCGAGCGTTTTGCCGAGCTACGGCAGAGATTCCAGAAAGCAGCGGGCCTGAAGACCGAAGACTTGCCTTCCGCTCCGGCTGCACAGCCGCCTGTGGTGAGCGTGGCCGAACCACAGCCACAAGCCTCCGCGGAACCAGCCACGGTCGAAGCCCCGCCTGTTGAAGTTCCTGTTGCACCTGTTGCTGCTGCTCCGCCGACGCCCACAGAATCCATAGAATTCGAAATCCCGCTGATGGAACCGGCGCAAGCGGAAGATGTGTCTGTTGTGGCACCCGCGGAAGCCGCGACCGTAGAAGCCGCGCCTGCGGCAGCCGAACCTCAGCCGATTGTGCTGGGCGAGGAAGTGGACCTCTCCGACGAATGGGAAGCCATTTCACAGGAAGTTGTCGAGCCTGCTGAAGCGGTCCAAGAACAAAAAACTACCGCTCGACAAACGCCTGAGCCTTCGGCGCCGCTGCGAGAGCCCGAGCACGTCCCGGGTGAGGCGGAAGCCCCGCTCCTACCTTACGGGATCGCCGAAGTTCCCCAAGAGACGGAGTCCGAGCCGGAAATTGAAGCAATTGAAATTGTCGAGGAGCCAGCAGAAGAAGTGCTCCCGGCCGAGCCTGTAGCGGCCACCGGCGGCGAATTTGAGTTGGAGCTGACGCCCGAACCGGCCCCTGTCGAAAGCAAGACCGAAGCAGCCACCACGGAGGACTTCATAAATGAGCTCGTGGCGGAAATCGACGACTTGGAGTTAGCTCCTCCACCACAGGCGGCTGTGCACAAGCCGGCGCCTGAACCTGTCGCAGCGCCAAAGCCGTCGCCGCTCGAAGCCGTGTTCGCCGCATCCCCTGCATCCATCGAATCTTCGGTTGCTCCCGAACCCACTGCGGAAAGTCTGAATCAGCTCGCCGAAGTTTTTCAGGAATTCCGCGCGGAACTGGGCGAGCTTGGCGAGGAAGACGAGGACCTGGAAACGCATTACAACCTCGGTATTGCATACCGCGAAATGGGCCTGCTCGACGAGGCCATCGGTGAATTCCAGAAGGTGGCCAAGGCCGTCCAGAAGGGCAAACCCTTCCGCTATGCGATGAATTGCTCGACGCTGCTCGGGATTTCATTCATGGACAAAGGTGAACCGAAGATTGCCTCGTTGTGGTATCAACGCGCTCTTGAGGTCCCGGATCTCGACCAGGAAGCCATCCTGGCTTTACGGTATGACCTCGGCGTGGCGCTCGATACGGCGGGAGAATGCGACGCGGCGCTCGACAGCTTCCGGCAGGTATACGCGATGAATATTGATTATCGCGACGTCGCCGACCGCATCGCAACATTACAGAAGACCTGATTCCGCTCCTCGTAGATGCCATCCGATCCGCATTCCAGGAAGTTGACCCGTCACTGAGTTACGCCGCGCAAGACAGACAGTTGCCACACCAAGGATAATCTCCCATAATCCTAGCCCAATGAATCGCGTGCTGCGCATCATACTGCTCCTCATATGGCTCGAAATCGGATTGGTGCTGATCCTCGTGCCATGGTCCGATGTTTGGGATGTTAACTTTTTTCTCTATCAGTATCCGATGCTCGGCCTGATCTTCATGAATCCGTACCTCCGCGGCGCAATCTCCGGGTTGGGGCTCCTGAACGTTATGATTGTCCTCGATGCGTTCCGCAGCCGGACCCCCGCCGTTGCCAGCCGCAGCTAATGCGGCCCCCAACTTGTTCGGGTTGTGCGCCGGGAATGCCGGGAATCTTTGAGAATGGCTAAATCAATTCAGCTGGGCACAAACAAACCAATCCTCTGCTACGTCACCGACCGGAAGACGCTTGAGTCCCCGGATTCGACGGAGGGCTTACTCGAGAAGATTCGCGCGGCCGTAGCTTCGGGCGTGGGCTGGGTGCAAATTCGGGAAAAAGACATGCCCGCGCGCGATCTTCTATCGCTGGCGCGCCAAGCCATCCTCGCCGGAAAAGCGCAGGTTTTCATAAATGATCGTCTCGACGTCGCTTTGACCGCCGGAGCGGCGGGCGTCCATCTCGGACGCGAGTCAGCGCCTGCGCGCGAGGTGATTCGCTGGTGCCGAAACGGAAATGCCCCGGGGGATTTCCAGATTGGGATCTCTTGCCACAACCTCGAAGAAGCGTGTGAAGCGGAACGTGCCAGCGCCACTTATATTTTTTTCGGGCCCGTTTTCGAAACACCATCGAAGCAGTCCTTCGGACCGCCACAAGGAATGGAGCAGCTCGTCGAAATCTGTCGCGCGGTGCGTATTCCGGTGGTGGCTATCGGAGGCGTCAACGAAAAAAACGCAGTGAAATGCATTCGAGCGGGTGCCGCCGGAGTTGCGGCGATCCGCTTATTCCAGGACGCGGCCGGCGCGGGGGCGGTGAAAAATGCGGTTGAGAATCTTTTGCGTCTCGGTGAATCGAAAACGATGGGAGATTAGGCGCTCATCCAGCGGCCGATGGGCTCGCAGCCTTCCACGTGGTCGCAGATGACTTTGATCACCGCCGTGATAGGAATCGCGAGGATCAATCCCATCCCGCCCCAGAGCCATCCCCAGAACAGGAGCGAAACTGTCAGCGCGAGCGCATTGAGCCGCACGCGCCACCCCACCAGGGCTGGGACCAGTAGGTTGGCGGCGATGAGATGGAAAAACGTGAGCATCGCAAAGATCGCGACGAATTGGCTGACCGTGTGAAACTGTCTGAGTCCAATCAGAAGGGGGGGTATCCAGGAGAGGATGACCCCGAGATAAGGAACCAGATTGCACAGTCCGGAAACGAGTCCGGCCAGGAACGGAAAATCCAGCCCGAGAAACCAGAAGAACAGCCAGCTCGCCACGACTAGAACCAACCCAACCAAGGCCGTTCCGATCACGTAGCTCCGCAGGACTTGCGTGACATCTGCCAGCGTCTCCTTCACTCGCGTGCGCTGGTCCGACGGGAACAGTTGCATCGTGGCGTGCCATACCTGGCGCTTCGCGGCCATCATGAAGAAAACCAGGAAAGGCACAAACGTGGCCGCGAGCAAAAACGAGTACAACGAACTCAGCCTGCCAATCAGCGCGCTGCGCACGGGATGCGATTCTGCGACTGCCACAATCTTCTCGCCGGGACCCTGCGTAGGCTCAATCTCCGAAACGTGCGCCTCGAAGGTCGCCATTTTCTTCTCCACCGCGTTGGCTGCGGCGTGGAGCGGCGCGCGATATTTCGGCCAGTCCGCGCCGAATTGGTCCACGCGCTCGACGAGCGTCCATCCGAGAATGATCAACAAGGAAATGGTAAACAGAACGATCAGCAGCGAACCTAGCGCGCGCGGAATATGCCAGCTTTCCAGCCACGTCACCACCGGGTCGAGAAAATAGGCGACGAGCACGGCGACGAGCAATGTCATCAGCACCGATGACGCCCAATAGCAAAAGGCGATGACGATCCCAGTCGCGATGATCCGGGCGCTGGTCGAGTTTCCAACAGGAGCTTTGGTTTCTTCGAGAGGCATCGAAGTACGATAGCACAGCCATCGCCGCTCGAAAAAACACTGTGTTCGCACATGCACTACCCCGCAAGGTCCGTGCGACGTTGACGATTAGGATGGCGGGGTGTTCAGCGCCTGCATAAGGCTGCGCGCTGCAATGCTAAAATCACGTGCTCGCTTTTTCTCGAGGCGGAATTCTCTTCCATGGGCAAAGAGCTCTTTGGCACCGACGGCATCCGCGGCATCCCGGGCGAATTCCCGCTCGACGATGCCACGCTCGACCGGACCGGCCAGGCGCTCGGAAACTATCTGCGTGCACGTGCGGGCCGGCCGCGCGTCCTGATCGGGAGGGACACGCGTGAGTCCGGGCCGCACATTGCCGAACGCATCGCGGCCGGCCTCACTTCAGCCGGCGCAGAGCCCGTCTCTGCAGGCGTGCTGACCACCCCGGGAGTGGCGTGGCTCGTGACCCGCGAAGGATTCTCCGCTGGCGTCGTCATTTCCGCCTCACACAATCCGTATCACGACAACGGCGTCAAGTTGATTTCATCGTCGGGGATGAAATTTCCGGACGCGGTCGAAGCGGAACTCGAGCAGCTCATTCTCTCTTTGGGTCCTTCTACAGCAGTGGCGGCCCCGCCACGCCCCCAGGACGAAGAAAAGCTGCACGACGACTACCTCGCTGGATTGCGTGAAATCGTTTTGCCGGGCGCGAAGCTTGCCGGGATGAAAATCGTCCTCGATTGCGCGAACGGTGCAGCAAGTAAGCTCGCGCCGCCGCTATTCAGTTCCATTGGCGCCGACGTGATCGCCATGAACGATTCTCCGGACGGGAAAAATATCAATGTCCACTGCGGTTCTCTTCATCCGGAAGGGATGCAGAATCGCGTCGTCGACGCCCGGGCGGCATTCGGTGTGGCTTTCGATGGCGACGCTGACCGTTGCATTTTTTCGACCGCGTCGGGAAGGCTTGTGGACGGCGACGGCATCCTTCTTGTCGCCGGACGCTACATGAAGTCGGTCGGCACGCTCAAGGGAAACGTTATTGTGGGCACAACCATGGCGAATCTTGGGCTCGAGCGAGCGCTCGAAAAATCCGGGCTCCGGCTCGTGCGTACAGCGGTCGGCGACCGCTACGTACTCGAAGAAATGCAACGCATCGGAGCCAATCTGGGCGGCGAGCAATCCGGCCACATCCTGTTCCTCGACGATGCCACGACCGGCGATGGAATGCTCACGGCAGTTAAAATCGCCTCCATGATTTCGCTTGCTGGGCCGCTCGACTCGCTCGTCGCGGATTTGAAGATCTTCCCGCAGAAGATCGTCAACGTGCGCGTGAAGTCGAAACCAGCCCTCGATTCCTTGCCTGATGTCGCGCGCACGCTCGCCGAGGCGGAAAAGGCGCTTGGCAACTCCGGCCGCGTCATCTTGAGATATTCGGGCACGGAGCCGCTTGCGCGCGTCATGGTCGAGGCTGAGCGCGACGAAGACGTGCGCCGCTGGACCGATTCGCTCGCCGTCGCACTGCGCTCGGCCATCGGCACTTAACACACGTCCTCTTCTTCGTCCGTGCGCTGGGCCTGGAAGCGCTGGCGCCGTCGCGTGCCTGCGAAGCCTTCGTCGGCCGGGGCGGCCTGATGGCCCATTGACTCAGATATTTCGAAATCGAACACGCGCGCCCAGCGGTTTACCGATGCAGAGTGCTAGTGCAATTACCGCCTTCGGAGTTGGCTGAAGCGGAAGCCTTCCAAAGAACATAGAAAAGCTGGACTCCCCTTTCAGAAATTGGATTTGAACGCTGGAAAAATGGATTCCCAGGGAACCTCACTCGCGCTAAGTCCCGTGCCGACAATCGCGTGATGAGCTTTAAGAAAAGAGAGGGCGCTGGCATCACGCGTGCAAATTGAAACGTCGGCTGTCTCTTATCCCGGGGTGGGCCGGTTTCGCCGCGCCGAAACCGGAATCTTGGGTAGAGCAATTAGGGGGTCCTAACGGGCCCCCTTTTTTTTGCCTACTGCGTGTTCGACCTGACGCAACTCCCTGGCGCACCAAAGAGGCGCTTCATTCCTCGCCGGCCATTTCAATCTGATCGAGCCAACCGAAGACCTCTTCCGCGCCTGGGAATTGATGCTTGGCGACGACCCACTCGGCAAAGAGCTCGCCATAACGATCGGCGACAAAAACGCCTCGCCGGACGAGGCCGCTTGAGCAAAATGCGTCCTCTCCCAAGTACGCTCGAGCGGCGCGGCCAGACATGTCCGATCCGACGTGGATTTCCTCGGGAAGCAAATCCGAAATCCTCTGGGACGGCGGCTCGAGGAAAACGACAAGGGCCACGGCTTCTTTCTCGCGCAGATCGCTCGCCCGCGCTGTGAGTCGTCGCAGAAATTCCTCGCAGATAATGCAATCCGCGTCCAGAAATGCGACCACCAGGTTTTTCTTCTGTTTGAAATCCCACGCGCGGAGTGTGCGGCCGTCGTGAGCGTGCAGAGTGAGTGGTGGGATAAGTTGCCGCGTGCGCAGCATGAAACCTCCAGATTCAACTCACCTCGTCTAACTGCAGCCGGAGGTCGAGCCGCAGTTCGAGCACTTGTAGCAGCTGCCGTTGGGCGTCATGAGCATGCCGCATTCGGAGCACGACGGTGCATCGTCAATGGCTGCGCGGGGACGAGTGGAAGTTTCCGGGTCGGGCGTCTTTGCCGGGGCAGCGGGAGCGGGAGCAGCCGAATTCGCCGCCGACTCGCCAGCGATGTCCTCTTCCGCAACCGAGCCGTCACGATCGAGATAGTCCGGTGAGATGAACTTCGCGCCGAGCCAACGGCCGATGTAATCCACGATGGACTTGGCGTAGCGGATTTCGGGGTTCCCGGTGTAGCCCGAGGGCTCGAAGCGCGAGTTCACGAATTTGTCCACCAGCGCGCGCAGCGGAACGCCGTATTGCAGCGCAATCGAAACCGACAGCGCGAAGGCGTCCATGATTCCGGAGAGAGTGGAGCCCTCTTTGGCCATTTTGATGAAAATCTCGCCCGGCCCACCGTCTTCATATTTTCCGACCGTCAGATAGCCTTCGTGGCCGCCAATCGAGAATTTGTGCGTGATCGAATTGCGCTCACTCGGAAGTTTGTGGCGCCTGGCGCGCGCAAAAAGCTCCTGCTGCTCGGGTGAAGGCGGCTCAACCTTGGCCGGCGCCGCTTCGGCGGACGGTTTCTCTTCGTCTTTGTCTTTCTTGCCCGCAGCGGAAAGCGGCTGAGAGCGCTTGGAATTGTCGCGATAGATGGCCACAGCCTTCAGCCCCAATTTCCATGATTCCATGGACGCTTCCACGATGTTTTCAACCGTGGATTCTTCCGGCATGTTGATCGTCTTGCTGATGGCGCCGGAAAGGAACGGCTGCGCCGCAGCCATCATATGCAAGTGGCCGCGCCAGGAAATCGAGCGGCCGCCGCCGGCCGGTGTGAGCGAGCAATCGAACACCGCAAGGTGTTCGGGCTTCATTCCCGGTGCGCCTTCGATCGTGCCGTTGCGATCGATGAAATCCACGATCTGCGCCATTTGCTCCGGCGTATACCCGAGGCCGATCAGCGCCTGTGGCACTGTGTTGTTCACGATCTTGATGACGCCCCCGCCGACCAGCCGTTTCTGCTTCACCAGCGCGAGATCGGGCTCGATGCCCGTGGTGTCGCAATCCATCATGAAGCCGATCGTTCCTGTGGGAGCGAGAACGGTGAACTGCGCGTTCTTGTAGCCGAATTTTTCACCGAGTGCGAGAGCCGTGTCCCACGACTCCTGCGCGGCGTGCAGCAACGACGGCTGCACATTTTCTTCCTTGATGGGCCGGAGCGAGTCCCGGTGCATGCGGATGACGTCGAGCATCGACTCGCGGTTGCGCAGGTATCCGCCGAACGGCCCCAGTCGCTCGGCGATGCGTGCGGACTGCGCGGCAGCCTCTCCGGTCATCAGCGCCGTAATCGCCCCGCAAAAATCGCGGCCACCCTCGGAATCGTAAGGCAACGCAAGCGACATCAAAAGCGCGCCGAGGTTTGCGTAGCCCAGGCCGAGCGGGCGGTAATCGTGCGAATTCCGCGCGATCTTTTCGGTCGGGTAGCTGGCGTTGTCCACCAAAATTTCCTGCGCTGTGATTGTGACGTCCACGGCGTGGCGGAACCCCTCGCTGTCAAACTGACCGTTGGGCCCCAGGAACTTCAGCAGGTTGAGCGACGCGAGATTGCAGGCCGTGTCGTCGAGAAACATGTATTCCGAGCAGGGATTCGACGCATTGATGCGGTCGGTTGCCTTGCAGGTGTGCCAGCGGTTGATGGTCGTGTCGTACTGGATGCCGGGATCGCCGCATTGCCATGCCGACTCGGCCATCTCGCGCAGCAGATCTCGCGCTCTCAATTGCTGGATGGGCTTGCCGTCGGTGACATTGCGCGTCCACCAGTCGCGGTCTTCCTCCACTGCGCGCATGAAATCGTCCGTGACACGCACGGAATGGTTCGCATTTTGGAAGAAAACGGAAGCATAGGCTTCGCCGTCGATGGAGGGGTCGTACCCCTGCTCGATCAACGTATGCGCTTTGCGTTCTTCCTTGGTCTTGCAATGGATAAATTCCTGGATGTCCGGGTGATCGGTGTTGAGGATTACCATCTTGGCCGCCCGGCGCGTCTTCCCGCCGCTCTTGATGACTCCGGCGAAAGCGTCAAACCCCTTCATGAAGCTGACTGGGCCGGAGGCGATGCCGCCGCCCGAAAGCGTTTCCCGGCTGCCACGCAGCGAGGAGAAGTTGGTGCCCGTTCCGGAGCCCCACTTGAACAGCATTCCCTCCGTCTTCGCCAGGTTCATGATCGAGTCCATATTGTCCTGGACGGAGTTGATGAAGCAGGCGGAGCACTGCGGTTTGGCCTGCACCCCGACGTTGAACCACACCGGCGAATTGAACGCCATCTTCTGCTCGATCAGGAGATGACCCAGCTCATCGCGGAATGCATTCTTGGATTCGGTGTTCGCGAAATAGCCGCCCTCTTCACCCCAGCGAACAATCGTCTCGACCACGCGGCCAATCAACTGCCGCACGGACGTTTCGCGCTCGGGTGAGTTCGGCTTCCCGTGAAAATATTTCGACGCCACGATATTCGTCGCCGTCTGCGACCACGACTTGGGCACCTCGACGTTGTCCTGGCGGAATATTACCTGCCCCTTGTCGTTCCCGATTTGGGCGGCGCGCCGTTCCCATTCGACCTTGTCGTAGGGAGACACCCGCCCGTCGGTAAACCGGCGCTGGAAATCCAGTCCGGTCACGCGCCTTGTTGTCTGCTCTGTTTCCACTTTTCCGTTCAATGCCGATCGAGTCTCCGCCATCTCTGCCTCCGCGCCGGCAGTCCTGCCGTCGAAATGTGTTCCGGGCTGCGCTGCGGGAGAGGAACTCTTCTTATTCTACTCTCAACCGCGGGAACCCGTATGCTTGTCTGCGTACCGAAAAGGTACGCGAAACTCAGGGGGGGAGTTGACGGTAACCGTGGGCGGCAACTTCACTTCATCTGCAGCGCCCTGGGCCGAAAAAAGGGAAAAGCCCAGCTAAGCCGCGCAAAAATTGCCGATGCGCGGTGCGAAGTGGGGTCATTCCCCTTTATATTTTCGGTTAAACCCGGTCTTGTTACACCGTCGACCGTCCGAGCGCTACCGCTACGTCCGGTTCAAAATTCCTCCGAGTCTGGGTGCGCAGTATCGGAGGTTGTGGAAAACTTGTCAAGAAAAATTCACGCAGCGACCACAAAATATCCGGTGTAAGTTGTCGAAAGCGTCTACCCATAGTGCTGCGTATGCGAAAAAATGTATTGCTACTATTTTCATCGCAGACAAAATTACTCTGAAAATGCAAAGCATCACTCGAACTGCCATCGGGAAATCGGTTTTCTGAAAGGAAACACGCAAGCGATTCGCTTGAAGAGCGAAGTTCAAAACAGGAATAATAATAATCGCTATGGGAAAATCCGCAATCGAGTTCCTGGGACTCACGAAGGATTACCCGCTGGGCTTCTGGGGCAATCGCACTCGCCGGGCGCTCGACCATCTCACCTTCGAGGTTCAGGAACAAGAGATCTTCGGATTCTTGGGGCCGAATGGTGCGGGAAAAACGACCACGCTGAAGCTCTTGATGGGCTTGATTTTCCCGACGGCCACCTTAGGATTTCCAAAGCGTGGAGAGAGCGGAGGCGTACTCCTCAAAGCGGCGGCTATCAGCAGCGGTGAAGGCATTTATTTGTTCGCTCTCGACGTCGATCAGCCCGCAGACTTTGCCCGTTGTGAGATGGTGGACCAGGACGATCATTTCCGAGCGAGTGTTTCCGAGGGTCGTCAGGTAGCGCGGATCCTTTGTAACGTCGCCAACAACGATGGTTTGGCCGGCCGCAACAGCAGCGCCGCACAGCCCTTGCGTCGCCGGGAAGTGAGTATGCTTCGGTGCATCAGGGCCGCTCCAGCCGACCACGCTGATTTCCGCAAGCGTCACATCGTAAATGCCGACCCAGCGATAGTTCCCGGATTTTCGAATCCTCTCCGCCACTCGCCGGGCTTTATCGCCGCGGCTTTCGCGACCGGAAAGGACCTCTCGGATTTGCTCGACCATTTCCCCGCTCACTCGTAACGCAGAGCTTCAACGGGACTGAGCCGCGCGGCTTTCGTCGCCGGCCACACGCCAAAAACCAATCCGATGCTGACGGAGACCGAGAAGCCGACAATGACCGCCCACGCTGGGACGACTGCCTTCAGCGAACTTACGACAGGGATCAAAAACACGATACTGCTCCCGAGCAGAATGCCGATCAAGCCCCCTGTGCCGGTGAGCGTCATCGCTTCGAAGAGGAATTGCCAGGTGATGTCGCTGCGGCGGGCGCCGATGGCCTTGCGGACACCGATTTCGCGCGTACGCTCTGTTACCGACACGAGCATGATATTCATCACGCCTATTCCCCCGATCAAAAGGCCGATCGAGCTCAAGACGACAATCGCGAGCACGACGCCCCCGATGATGTCGTCAAACTGCCGTCGAATTTCTACATTCGTTTGGACCACAAAATCGTCCGGCTTGTCATAGTGGACGTTCCGGCGGCGACGCAGAACCTCGCGCACCTGATCCACGCCGGCGTCGAGCTTTCCGGTTTGCGCGAGGAAACGAAAGGCGACCTCGAAGCTCGCCGGATAGAGCTTCGTAAACGTGTAGAACGGGATGACTACGCGGCGGTCCTCATCACTTGTCCCAAACCCGACGATGGGCTTTTCGAAAACGCCGATGACGCGGAAAGCCGTGCCATCCAGGAGGATTTCTTTCCCGACCGCGTCGTCATTGCCCGAGAAAAACGCCTTGACGATATCTTGACCGATCACTACGACGTCATCGCGATGCTCATTCTCCATATCGGTGAAGAACCGTCCCTCCTTCATCGTCGCGTTCGAATACACCTCGAGATACGCCGGAAACGTCCCGCGGAACTCGGTCCCCTCGACGAGGTTGCTCTGATACCGCGCGGTGTGGGTCAGTTCCCATTGAAAAATCGAAATGGCGATTCGCTTCACGGCCGGACAGAGTTCGCGGATGGCCAAGCCGTCCTCGAGTGTCAGCGGTTTGCGCAGGCGCTCATCTTTCGGGCGATGGCCGTTGCGGGGCCCCTGCTCGAATCGGGACACCCAAGCCGTGTCCATGCCCTCGGCGGTGATTTCATCCTGAATCGTTACGCGAAATCCCTGGACAAGCCCCACGACGAGGATGATGAGGGTGACTCCGATCATCACGCCGAGGATAGCGAGAAAACTGCGCAGTTTGTGCGTGCGTAGGGTGTCGAATGCCAGCCGAAGGTTTTCTCTGTAATCCTGACGCATGGCGATTTCCTAGTTCTCCGCTCGCAAAGCCTCAATCGGATCGAGCCTCGCGGCACGCATCGCCGGATAGATGCCAAAGAACAGTCCCACGGCGGTAGAAAGCCCGAGCGCTATCAGAATTGCAAATACCGGGGTAGAAATCGGGATGGGCGTTACGGCGCGAACCACCTGTGCAATCAGAATCGCAACGGCGATGCCCGTCGCGCCCCCCATCGCCGAAAGAAGCGAGGATTCCACCAGGAACTGGAGCACGATATGGCGCCGCCGCGCTCCCAACGACTTTCGCAGGCCGATTTCACGCGTCCTCTCGGTCACGCTCGCGAGCATGATGTTCATGATCACGATTCCGCCGACAACCAGGAACACCGAAGTCACCCAGATCGCGATGCCGAAGGCGCTGCCGGTAATTCGGTTCCAGAGGCCGGTGATGGAGGTAGGCTCGATCACGGCGAAATTATCTTCGGCGGAATAGGGAACATGCCGGCGCGACCGCAAAATCACCCGCGCTTCATCTTCGGCGGCCGGCATCGATTCCTGCGTGCGTGCTTGGACAAATAATGTGATGGAATCGAGCGGGGCCAGCCACTCGTTGCGATAGGTTCCCAGCGGAATCAGAATGAAGTTGTCCTGTGGCTCGCCGAAGACTGTGCCCTTGGGCTTCGCCACCCCAACAATCGTGTACTGCCCTTGCCCGGCGCGGATTTCCTTCCCGACGGGGTCTCTGCCGGGAAAAAATTTGTTGGCCACGTCTGCGCCGACCACGCAGACTGCGTCGCGGCGGTCCTCATCTGTTTGGGTGAGCAGCCGGCCATTCGAGATGTCGACGTCGCGAATCTCCGCGAACGTGGGCGTGGCGCCAATGATCTGCACGTCTTCGCTCAGGTCGTTGCCATAGCGGACATCCCCAAACGTGTCCTGCTCCCCCGCCACGGATTCAGCGAGCTTCATGCCGTCGCGCACGGCTTCAAAGTCCGCCATGCTGAGTGGCGGACGCTTCCGCGCTTTATTCCACTCCTGAAAATTGGTGACGATCCCGATGCGGTCGATCACCAGGGCGTTCACGCCCAGGTTGGCAACCTTGTCGGCCACATAGACGTTCAGGCCATTCAGGACCGAGATCACCGCCACCAGTGTCGTAACGGCCAGGATTACGCCCAAGAGCGTCAAAATCGTGCGCAGCTTGTGGGCGCGGAGCGTATCGAGGGCGATCCGAAAAGTCTCGCGCAGGGCGACACTTGACTGCCGGACTTCCGCAAAGAACTGGGAGACTCTTTTCACCGTATCCTAATAGACGGAACAACCGCCTGAAATGTTCACGCCATTATACGAAAATGCGTGTGAACAGGTCATTTTCAGGACACCTGACCGGCGGTTGGGTATGGGATTCCGGATACAATCGTCTTGCAACTGGATTCCGGGCCCCGGAATCTTACGGGGGAACGGTCTGCGACATGTTGAGGGGCTTTGCAATTTCGGTGGTCTGCGCCGCGCTGGTTTCGGCGGGGTTAACGCTCGTTTCCCTTGAGCCTGCCCGGCCGGAACAGCAGGCAAGTTCGGAGGTCCGTCCGCAGAATAACCCGCAGCCCCCTTCGGACGCCGAATTGCGCGCACGGGCCGAGAGGCTCGTCAGGAATCAGCACAACGACGACGAGGCGCTGGAGCAGTTCGAGCGCGTCGAGCGGCAATGGGACAAAACAGGCGGATCGAATCCGCGCGTCCTCGAAGACAGGACTTTTCGCGTCGTCCCCACCGGAACCGGCACGTTCAAGCTTTTGCTGAGGGATGGCGACAAGCTCGTGGATCCCGCGGAGTACCGCCGCCAATTGCAAGAGTGGAAGCAGTTGCTCGAGCTGGCTCTCAAGCCCGATGATTCAAAGGCCAAGGCCGCCTACGCAAAATTTCAGAAGCGCAAGCGCGATCGCGCCGAACTTGTAACGGCGGCGCGCGACGCTTTCCTGCCGAAGTGGGCAGGCCAGGAGACTCACAACGGCCGCGTCTGCGACGTGATCGAGCTCAATCCGAATCCGAACTTTCACCCGCGCTCGCTGCTCCAGGATGCACTCACGCACGCCACCGCCAAAATCTGGGTGGATCTCGAAACCGATCATCTCGTCCGCGGCGAAGCCCATATCACGCGCGACATTTCCTTCGGCGGCGGCATCCTCGGAAAGCTCTATCGCGGCGGCGTTTTTTCCTTGGAGCAAACGGAAGTAGCCCCGGGCATCTGGCTGCCGGCACGTTATCAATACGACTTCATGGGGAGGAAATTCCTGTTCACGTTCGAGCAGCACCAATACATTGAAGCTAGCCAGTATCGGCGCGTCGGACCACCGAAACAGGCGCTGGCGATCGTGCAGAACGAGCTCGCCAGCGGCAAGTCGTTCAACGGAGACCCGTAACTTTCCGGCGCGCGCGGGGTTTTACGGAACGACCTCGATTCAAGGAGCCGCCATGAGATCAACACTGCCCTTCGTCGCCGCGGTGATTTTCGCCGCAGCCGGTGCGACCGCGATTCACGCCCAGAGTAATCAACCGGCGCCGCCTCCGGCATCCTCGGCAGCCGCTCCCGCACCAGCAACGGACCCGAACTCAACGTCCCCCGCTCCTGTGGCGCAGACCCCTGAGAAAAAAGTGTGGACCAACGACGACGTCGGCGACCTGCGAACAAACTCCACAATTTCCACCTTCCAGCCAACGGCTGCAAAGGCGTCAAAGCCGGGCGCGAAACCTACAACGGCGAGCGCGGAGGACGTCAGGAGATACCACGACCAGATCGCGAAGCTCGAAGCGCAGGTTCCCCCGCTCGACGAACAAATCGCCAAGCTGCATGCCGCGCTCAACGGCGAGACCGTCAACGACACGCGCCATATGGGCGTCTCAATCGACGACTGGCGCGACCAGATGACGCGCCTTCAACAGAAGCGCGACGACATCATCGCCAAGATCAGCAATCTCCAGGACCAGGCCCGTCACAAAGGCGTTCCCGCGAACGCGATTCCCTAATCACGACGCAGCGGCAGCGATTTCCTTCTCGATCGGCGCGCCGATCAGATTTCCCCATTCGGTCCACGAGCCGTCGTAATTCTTCACGTTGTCGTAGCCGAGCAGGTATTTCAGCACGAACCACGTGTGCGAACTCCGCTCGCCGATTCGGCAATACGCAATCACTTCGTCCGCGCCCGTAACGCCCTTGCCTTGATAAAGCGCCTTCAGCGCATCCGCCGATTTGAACGTGCCGTCTTCGTTGGCAGCCTGCGCCCATGGAATGCTGGCCGCTCCGGGAATGTGACCGGCGCGCTGCGCGGTTTCCGACATCCCCGGCGGCGCGATGATTTTCCCGGTGAACTCATCCACCGAGCGCACGTCCACAAGCTGGCCCGCTTTCCTCTTATCGACGAAAGCGAGGACCTCTTCCTTTCGCGCGCGGAGCGATTCATCAACGCCCGCGACGCGGTAGCTCGCGGGAGCCACCTTCGCCGCTTCGGTCGTGAGCGGGCGCTTCTCTTCGACCCACTTCTTGCGGCCGCCGTTGATCAGCCGGACGTCTTTGTGGCCGTAATATTTCAATTGCCACAGAGCGTAGGCTGCGAACCAGTTGTTGTTGTCGCCGTAGAGGATGATCGTGGTGTCGTTCGAAATTCCCGACTTTCCGAGCAGCGCCTCGAGCGCCTTCTTGTCGATCAGGTCCCGGCGGATATTGTCCTGCAGCTGCGACTGCCAATTCCATCCCACTGCGCCGGCGATGTGGCCCTGATCGTACGCCGTTGTGTCCACGTCCACTTCCACCAGCCGGATCTTCGGGTCGCTCAGGTGCTGAGCCGCCCATTCCGTCGAAACCAAAACTTCCGGATGCTTGTAATCGGTCATCTCATCTCTCCTGTCGTATTAGATTCATTGGTCGTCATTCTGAGCGGAGCGAAGAACCTCTCTTCGCCTCCCCCCGCCCGTCATCCTGAGCGTAGGGCCGGCTCTTTTCCTTTGTCCCAGTCTGCCGGGACGAGCCGGCCAGAAGCGAAGGATCTCTCTTCATGTCTTCTCTTCGCCTTCCCGCTTGCTCCACAACCCCAAAACAAAAAACCCGCCTGCCAGTTCATCTCTGGCGGCGGGCTCGTAATTCCTGGGCTGGATTCCGTTTCTACCTTCCCAGCCTCCCCGTGCCAGAGGACGCGCACGTACACACGCAGCAGCAACAGCAGCAGTTGCGGCAGCACGCAGCGCTCTGGCTGCAGCTCGTCATAGACAAAAAGCCTACACCTGTTTCCTCTCGATGGCAATGGCACGCTTGGGAGGTAGTGGGTCAGTTTGAAATTTCAGAACCGAGATCATCCCCGCCGGCAAGAAGTGCCGAAAAAGTACAGAACGTGTTCCAAATCGAACAGCTTTATGACCACTTTCAAAGTAATCTCATCCACATGACAATGAGAGAACTGACCCAAAAACAGTTGTCGTCCGTCCCCTGTCCCACGTGCGGTGCGTCTGTGGGAGAGCGGTGCATACTACATTCGGGTGGCCCGCGCTCGACCCCTCATGTGGACCGGAAGCTTTCCGCGGCTGAGGCCCTTAGCAGGAAAAAACGCTAGGCGTTGCTTTTCGACGCTGCCACCCTGGCGTGCGATTCTCATTCGTCGTCCCCGTCCAAGAGCCTTTGAGGGTTTTTCCCCCGCCGTGACCAGACTCGCAATCGTCTCCTTTCTTCTTGCGCCTGCCGCGCCGCCTGCTGGCGGGCTGTCTCATCCGCGCAACGCCCGGCCCCGCATCCCTCTCCCCTTCCCCACGCTTGACACTATTCACCATTCGATCAACGATCCCGGTTGATCAACACCTGTCGCAAAATCTGCCATCGTGCCCAAATCTGCCCCTATCTCAAAACCTTCCGCGCACGACGTTGACGGCGCGCCGCATCTTCCCGCGCCGGTCTTTCGCGACGACAAACACCACATCCGCATCTTCCAGGGCGACTGCCTCGACATTCTCTCCGCCCTGCCTGAAAACACTTTCGACCTCATTTTCGCCGACCCGCCCTACTTCCTCTCGAACAACGGCATCACCTGCCACGCCGGGCGCATGGTCAGCGTCAACAAAGGCGATTGGGACCGCTCGCGCGGCGCGGATGGTAATCATGAATTCAATCGCACCTGGCTCGCCGCCTGCCAGCGCGTCTTGAAACCCAACGGCACCATCTGGGTCAGCGGCACCAGTCACGTCATTCATTCCGTCGGCTTCGCCATGCAGCAGCTCGAATTCAAGCTCTTGAACGACATCTCCTGGGTGAAACCGAATCCGCCGCCCAATCTTTCTTGCCGTTATTTCACCCACGCCACCGAAACCATCATCTGGGCCGCAAAAAATAAGAAGAGCCGCCAAACGTTTCACTACAAACTCATGAAGGAAACAAACCGTGGCAAGCAGATGAAAAGCGTCTGGGAAATCTATCCCCCTAGCCGCGAGGAAAAGCAGTTCGGCAAGCACCCCACGCAGAAGCCCGTCGCCCTCCTCGAACGCATCCTCCTCGCCTCCTCGAATGAAGGTGACCTCGTCCTCGACCCATTTCTCGGCAGTGGCACCAGTGCTGTCGCCGCATTGCGTCTCTCGCGGCAGGTCGTAGGCGTCGATTTCGCGCCAGCCTGGATTCAGTTGACGCTCGTTCGCTTGTGTTCCGATTTGGTACAGGTCGAAATTTCCGCTCTCTGCATTCAGATTGATCTTGATCCGCTCCGCGATCCTATGGATCGATCCAGATCGACTGAAAATCGGCAAGTGAGTGACACCATCTCAACTCGTCTCGTCCGGCGTGAGCGAAGTTACTACTTCGTGGGAACATTTCGTCGCGAGGTAATCTATTCCGTATCCGCCGAAAACATGGAAGAGGCGATGCAGAAGTTCCACTCCAGCGCTCAGGCCGCAACAGAAATTCTCTTCGTCATCAAGACTGAAACCGAGATTTATCTCGCCCAGGTAAAATGATCTAATCTGGGTGTGCATCTGCAGCTTCCCGACGCTCCTCCCCAGTACAAGAGTCCTCAGCAACGCGTGCGGTGCATCACTGAAGATTGGGGAGAAGCGAACCTGTACTGCGCGAATTGCGATTCCGACGCACTCAACAGACTGAAACACAACACGCCGTCAATTGACTTTGACTGCCCGAAATGCAAAGCGATTTTCCAATTGAAAGGCAGGCAAAACCCTATTGGAGGAACACTCACTGACGCGGCCTACGACAAAATGCGGGAAGCTGTTCTCTCGGGAAGATTTCCAAACCTTTTGGCGCTTCATTACGACCCGAATTCGTGGAAGGTTCGAAACCTGACGCTTATTCCTCATTTCGCCTTTTCACTGGCTGCTGTAAAGAAACGACCGCCGCTTAAGGACACTGCGGAACGACACGGATGGGTCGGATGCAATATTATTCTCTCGAACATCCCACCCGACGTCCGGATTCATCTCATCGCCGACGGAATCGTCACGAACCCTGCCGATGTCCGGCGTCAATATCGCCGCCTTCGCCCGCTGGTCGAGCTGAAAGTAGAGGAGCGCGGTTGGACGCTCGACGTACTTAACGTCGTCCGTTCACTCGGCAAAACTGAATTTGATTTGGCTGAGGTCTACAAATCAGAAGGAAAGCTCGCCAAGCTACATCCGGCTAACCGTCACGTCCGCGACAAAATCCGCCAGCAACTCCAAATCATCCGCGACCTCGGCCTCCTCGAATTCCTCGGCGGCGGCGAGTACCGCCTGCGTTGACCGGTCTCCTTTGAAATTTCGGATTTGAGATCTGCGATTCCCCCGCGCGCAAATCACTTCAAATCACTTCATTCTAGGCAGCGGAACAATCTAGGCGCAGCGAGTACAATCTCCCCGGACTAGTACCTCGCAGAACTTTGCCTTTTCATCGCGAGAGACGGCCTATAAACCTAGCCCTGCGAACCTCTTCCGCAAGATTCTTCCATCCTGGCGTCCTTCTTGCCCTTACTAACCCGGGAAGCACGAGGTTGCGGACATGCCGCCTCTAGCGCGGGCCTGTCTGTATGTGTGTTCAGAGTCGAACCCAAAGAGGAGTGTGAAATGAAAATCGTCTGTAGCTTATTAATCGCCATGTTTTTGATTGTATCTACGGCCTCAGCCCAAGCCAGAAAGCAAGAGGATCGCTTGAAAGACGCGGGAGTGGTGATGAGCGAAGTCCTCAGCATGCCCGACACCATCCCGCACCACGTCCTCGACAGGACCAAGTGCGTTGTGGTCGTCCCGTCCGTTTTGAAGGCCGCTTTCGTCGTTGGCGCCAGCTACGGCCGAGGTGCGATGGTCTGCCGCACGGGCAATGATTTCAGGGGTCCGTGGGGCGCGCCATCCATGATGGCAGTCGAGGGCGCGAGCTTCGGCTTCCAGATCGGAGCGGAAGCCACCGACTTCGTCTTCCTGATCATGAATGAGCACGGAGCAACAAGCCTGCTCAAGAGCAAGGTGAAGCTGGGCGGCGACGTCGCGGCCGTGGCTGGGCCCGTAGGCCGCGATGCGGAAGCCGACACCGATGCCTTCATGCGCGCTGAAATCTTGACGTACTCACGCGCCCGCGGCATCTTCGCCGGTGTCTCGCTCGAGGGCTCCACGTTGCGTCCCGATAACGACGCCAATGAGGAACTCTACGGCCGGAAAATCAACGCTCGCGAAATCGTCCTCGGCCCTGGACCGCAAACTCCACGAGCCGCGAACCAACTCGTCGCCTTGCTCGACAAGGCTTCTCCGCACCCAGCAAACGGCTGATCGAATCGCAATAGAATAGCGGCCTCAGGCGGGAGGCGCTCCCTCCCGCTGAGGCCGCCTCAAATTCTTCCGCGCGTTCTCTAACTCCTTTACTTCGTCGACTTTATTTGCCCCGTCCTCTTTTCTACGTAGTTTTGCGGATTTTCACCCACCCCCAAACGTGCTACCGTGGCCTGTTTTTATATGACGACGCACAACGCACTATCGGAGGCTGCTTCAAGCACGACCGGCGGACCTTGGCCCGGAGACTACGAATCCCTTCTCACTTGCCACTCGACACTTGGCACTCGCCACTGCATTTCTAATCGTCACAGTCCGGAATTAGAATTCACTCTAACTTCCGCAAAGCAAACGATCGCGTTCCTCTCTAATGGTCACATTTCGAGGGTCACTTCGAGCGGCAATTCACCCGTCACCCGAAAGGCGAAGAAAAGTCTAATCGCAACAGTCCCCAATTCAGAATTCGTTCCAAACCCTTTGGCGTCTATGACATCACCTTTTTCTAACCGCAACAAAAACGCCGACCCGGCGAGGGTCGGCGTCCTGAGCCCGCCTGCGGCGGGTGAGCAAAGGATCTCTCTTCGCGCCCTGTTTCTGGAACAGGGACTTTTCGAGTTTCACGAGTTACGGAAGAGGATGCAGGGAGCCGTCCGAGGATTCAAGTTCGAGGCGCAGAATCCAATCGAAGTGAAACTTCTCTGCGGCGAGAAATCTTTCGAGCTCGTCGCGGCCGGGCGCGTCGAATTCGACGAGCATTTTTCCTTCGTGCATGTTCGCAAGGACGCGACGCGCCTGGACCTGCGTAGCGCCGTGCAGGCGTTTCGCGAGTTCCTCGGCTCCCTGACGCGTCAGGCAAGCGAGTGTGTGTTGCGAGAGGTAACGAGGCATTCGGACTCCCGTTCCGCTAGAATGGCGGCCGCGATAGCAAGGTACCCGAATACAACGCCGGCGGAGAAAAAGCAAATGGCTGAAATGCGGACGGCCCACCCTTACTACACCTACGATGCCATCCAGGCGCAGCCGGCGCTTATCGAAAAGATTCTCGCGCGGCGCGCGGCCATCGAGCGCGCAGCGGACGCTCTCGCCGAGAAAGAGCGAATCACTTTTGTCGGCATCGGGACATCATTCCACGCCGCGCAGATCGCCGAAAGCTGGATGCGCGTTTTCACCGCCGGTCGATTCTTGGCCCAATTCGAACAATCATTCGAGTTGGTTCATCATCCCATCGCATTCGGCCCCAAGGATGCGGTCATCGTAATCACGCATACCGGCACGACGGCGGCTTCGATCGAGGCCATGCGCGTGGCGCGCGCGTCAGGCGCGTTGACTGTGGCGATCACGGGCGAGATGAGCGGCGAAGGAATCCGCGGCGCCGATTTTCATATCGAGACGTGCGAGCAGGAAGTTTCCTTTGCCTACACGAAGAGCTATACGACGGCGCTCGCCGCGCTCGCGCTCCTGATCGGGCGAGTCGCGGAGCGGCAGAAGCTGCTGTCGAAGGAAACTTTTCCGGCATCGCTCGAACGCGTGCCTGCGTTGATGAAGCAAGCCCTGACTCTCGAACCGCAGGTGCGCGAACTTGCGAAGCAAGTGGCCCGGCTTTCGGGCATCAATATTTTCGGCTCGGGCGCCGCCTGGGCGACGGCGCGCGAAGGCGCGCTCAAAATCAAAGAGAGCTGCTACATCGCCGCGGAAGGTTTCGAGACCGAGGAAATTTTGCACGGACCTTTTTCGGAGATTGATTCGCGCAGCGCGATGATTGGATTGCTCACGGGCACGCCCGCGGACGACCGCGCTCGCGCCATTCTGCGCGCGGCGGGAGAATTGAAGATGTTGCGCGCGGCGGTTGCTGTTCCTTCCGCGAATCGCGAAATTTCCGCAGCGCACATTCTCATCGTCCCGGAAGCCGAAGAATATCTCGCTGCTTTCGTCCATCTCGTTCCGCTGCAGCTCCTCACTTATTTCACGGCGCTCGAGCGCAGCTTGAATCCCGACACCGGGCGCCAAGATCAGCCTGCCCACGCCGCCGCCAGCCGCCATTACAAATACTAGATGCGGCCCCAAAATTTTCACATTCGAACGGCCGACGGGGCCTTGTACGAAAGGACAGTTACCGTCCCCGAATAACTGGCCCATGAAAATCCGCTCTCGGAACTGCCCGCCGATAAAATGGAGTCAGATTCCCGGTGGAGGTGTCCTCCGATGAAACGACAAATGGCGGGTGCGGCCATCCTGGTAGTGATGGCCGCTTCGTTGGCAATGGTCGCTGTGGCGCAAAGCACTGCGGAGCCGGTCGGCACGCTCGAAGGAACCGTATTGGACGCGAAGGGTCTGCCCGTTATAGGCGCGAGTGTAACGATTCAGACTTCCGATGGCAGGAAGCCGCACGCGACGCACACGAATGGGATCGGGCATTTTGAATTTGCGCGCTGGGCCACGGGGCAATACGACGTGCGCGCGTATTCCAGCGGCGTGTTTTCCGACTGGGACAAACATTTGGTGATCCGTTCGAAGAAGACGACCAGCATCACACTGCATTTGCCTCCCGCTTCATAGAGAGCGCCGGCAAACAAATAGAAGCGATCGGAATAGCGCAGCCTTCTGTTGTGATTTGATCCTTCCAGCCGAGGTCGAGGCCTTTGGCGCGTCGCTATCCCCATGATTCATGGATGCTTACGAGAGCGGGTACTACTACCCCGGTACCGAATTTTTATGCCTCCCGAGCCATTGTTCCAACCCGGCGCAGGCGCGGAGAATACAAGTGCGGGTTGGGGGCTGCGATTGCGGGGACGACGGTTCCATAAGGAGCCGGGGCACGCCACCCAACCCGTCCAAGCCCTCCTGTTGACGTATCCCTCCTGACCCCCGTCAGCAGGAGGGCCACGACTCCGATTCGCTGTTGATTCCTCGTTGCGACTTGCGGCGGGACGAACTCTCCCTCTGATACCATCGTTTCGCAAGAATATTGCGTCTTAACATGATGGAAAATTCCCCCACTAGAGGGCGTCGCCGCATCGCGGAATCCTTGAGCCGCGCGCTCGCCATTTTTCTTGCCGGCTCGCTTGCGCTTGCGGCCCCGGCGGACGCAGCCGACCTCAAGCCCGAAACCATAGCAGCGTTCGATCACTATGCCGAGTTGACGCAGGGGCAGATCGATTCCCAACTTGCGGACGGAGGACCGTTTCTATGGGTGGATCGCTTGCCGGCAGATCGTCGCGCTGCGGCCAACGCGCAATTGCGTGAGGGGAAAATCGTCATCGAAAAGCTTGAGACGCTGGACAACGGCAAGCGCATCCCTGTGCCGGGCGGAATGATTCACCACTGGATCGGAACTGTCTTCATTCCGGGCGCCACGCTCGCGCAGACGCTCGCGCTCGAACAGGATTACGATCACCATCAGGATTATTTTCGTCCTGACGTAGTGCAATCGAAAATATTGCGCCGCAACGGAAATGATTTTGTCGTGCAACTCCGTTTCCTGAAGAAGAAGGTGATCACGACGGTTCTCGACACAGAGCATGACGTTCACTACCAAGTGGTGGATTCCACGCATGCCTGGAGCCGCTCGCACACCACGCGCATTCAGGAAGTGAACAACCCAGGAAAGCCCAACGAACGCCTCGAGGTCGAAGGGCACGACAGCGGTTTTCTCTGGCGGATGAATACGTACTGGCGCTTCGAGGAAAAGGACGACGGAGTGTACGTGGAATCCCAGTCCATTTCGCTTACGCGCGACATTCCGGAGGGGCTTGCCTGGATGATTGGCCCGTTCGTGACGAGTATCCCGCGCGAATCGCTCACCTTCACCCTCGTCACCACGCGCAGCGCAGTGATGAAACGAATCGGAACAAGCGGAGGACAGTAAGGGGTTTGCCTTGCACGGGCGCCGCAGCGTTTGATCCTATCCCCGGACTGGCCAGTCAGCGCAAAATCAGTGCCGATTGATCGTCGCGCTGATGCTGGTGTCCCCTGTCATCGTGAATGTGCAGGATGTGTCGGTCGTACACGTAATGTTCGAGTTGGAAGTCTGCCATCCCACGAACGTGGAATTGCCGGCCGGGGTGGCCGTCAGGGTCACGGAAGTGCCGTTGGTGTAGAACCCGGAGCAAGTTCCCGACAAAGCCCCGAGAGTTAGTACGCAGTCGATTTGGCCCTGACCATCCACCACGGTCCCGGTTCCGGTTCCCCCCAAGCCCACGGCGAGATTGAAGGTAAGGGTTGCGCTGGAAAGAAAAACATCGGCGACGCCGTTGGTGTCGCCCGCAACGATGTTGCTCGCGAAGGAAAGGAAACTGACGGCGGTTCCACTGCCGCTGAGCGAAGGCATAAGGCTCGGGCCGTTTGCAGGAGGCGGCGAGGTGCCACCCGGTTGGCTTACGACAATCGTACCCTCGACGCAGCCGGTTGTGCCCGAGAGACATGGGCTGCGCACGAAAATGTTCTCGATGCCGTTCTGTGTAATCGCGGAAAGATTCGACGCCACCGAAGCAAAGGCAACGAACTCGCCGGTCTGGCTGATGCTGGGTGTCTCGCTCATCGCGTTGCCGGGCGTCGCGCCATCGGACGTCGAAATCAGGAGGTTGGTGCCGGCGCAGCCGCTTGTGCCGCCGTTGCAAGTGTCGCGCTCGTAGATCTGCTGGATCCCGCCGGAGGCTGTGCCGAGATTCGTGGCCGTGGACGCAAAGGCGACGTAGCGGCCATCGGTCGTCATCGAGGGTTCCGAACTCGCTCCGTTGGCTGGAATCGTACCGGCGGCGTCAGCGGCCGATACGAGATTCAGGGATTTCGTGCAACCCGAAGTCGCAGTGACGCAGGTGCTCTGCTCAAATACTTCCTGTGCGGCGGTCGGATTGGGCGCCGACGGGCCGAGGTTCGTAGAGCTCGATGAGAAGGCAACGAAGAGTCCTTGCGATGAAATGGACGGATGCGCGCTCGGACCATCGCCCTGCGTCTTCCCGTCGGGAGAAGAAACTAAAAAGGTCGTGGGTGTGCAGGCGGAGTTGGGCGCTGCAGTGATCGTTCCGGAAATCGAGAAGCTTGTGGTCAACGGCGAAGCTGTGAACTTGACCCCCGTGAGATTGGTTCCGTTGATGATAAACGACTGACTCACCGGGCTGAACGTAAACCCCGCATTGCTGGGGGTGATTGTGTAGGTTCCATTGGATAGCCCCGTGATGGTGAAATTCCCCGCGCTATCTGCGGTCGTCGTCTCGGTGAGATTGCCACTCAGGGACAGGATTGCATCAGAGCCGCCGGTTACGGGAGTGATGGTGCCCGAGACATTGAAAGCTTGCGTGGAAGTGGTGAAGTTAATCCCGGTAACATTGGCGTTGTTGATGGTTGTCGTTGTGTTGCCGGGGGTGAAGGAAAACCCGGTCTTGCTCGGGGTGATGGTATACGCGCCGCTCGACAATCCGCTGAATACGAAGTTGCCCGAAGCATCCGCCGTCGTTGTGCCAACGGCTGCACCGCTCAGGGTCAGCGTCGCTCCAGCGCCGCCACTCGCGGGGCTGATCGTTCCTGAGATCGAGTAGATTGCCGGAATTGTGATACCTGTGAAATCGACCCCGGAGACATCCGCTCCGATGATGGTAACCGCCTGACCGGGCGGGGCAAAAGAATAGCCTGCATTACTCGGAGTCACGGTGTAAGTCCCGTTGTCAAGACCTGGGAAAGAGTAATTTCCCGCGCTATCCGCAATCGCCGTCGCGGCGGCAGGTCCGCTCAGGGTGATCGTCGCTCCGGAACCAGTGGCGACTGAGCCGTTACATGTGTCGCGAAGATAGACCTGGGGAATGATGCCATTGACCGAAGCGTTGGATACAAGGTTGGTGGCCAACGAGACGAACGCCACATAGCGATTGTCGGGGCTGATTGCGGGATTATAGCTATCCCCATTTCCGGGGCTTACGCCATCTGCCGAAATGGAAATCAGAGTCGGCGCAAACGGGTAGACATTGCAGCCGGATGTGGTTATGCATATTTGCCGCCAGAAGACCTGACGCGTCACCCCCGTGAGCGGGACCGAGGAAGCGACATTCGTTCCTTGCGAAGTGAAGGCCGCAAATAAGCCGGTGCTATCGAGCGAGGGTTCCGAGCTCGGCCCATTTGCGGAGCCGCCGCCCGCAGCCGCGCTGATGAGATAGGTCTTTGGCGTGCAGTTGGAACCTCCGAGGCAGGTGTTGCGCAGGAAGGCGTCGCTCGTCCCGTTCGGATCAGACGTGACGAGGTTCGTCGATGTGGACGCGAACGCGACATACTGGCCCGTCGAATTCGAAGAGGGGCCGGCCGTCGTGGTGTCCGGAATTCCTCCAGTACAGCTCGCGCCGCAGATTCCATTGTTGGCCTGTGTGCCATCCGTGCCAAGGTCAACGATCAAAGGCAGTCCGAGCGTCGCTGTGGCGTTCACGGAAAAAAGCACGGGGTTCGTCGTGGGGTTCAGCGAGGTGCCACCACCTGGTGGGGGATTGATCACTTGAACCGGAAAAACGCCGGCTACCGCGAGATCCGCAGGCGTCAGTTGGACATTGAGCTGTGCGGAGTTGACGAATGTCGTCGTGCGCTGCACCCCGTTGAGAGTTGCCACGGATGCATTCATAAAGCCGGTGCCGGAAATTTGAAGCGTTGTCGGCGTTCCTCCGGCCATTACGCTGCTGGGAGTAACGTTGGTGACGCGGGGCAACGCATTCGTGATCGCCAACGGTAGAATGTTTGATGAACCACCACCAGGGACCGGATTCAGGACCGCAATTTGCAACGTACCCGGCGACCCCAAGGCGCCTCCGCTGATCTGCGCCTGGAGAGACGTGGAGTTGAGGAATGTTGTCGGTACAGTGCTGCTGTTCACGGTAACGGAGGACTGCGACACGAAGTTCGTGCCGGTCACGAGCAGCGTGAATCCAGGGTTGCTGGTAAACGTTGTCGACGGATTAATCGACATGATCTGTGGAACGGGGCTCGTGTTTGCATTGATCGTAAATGTGAGCGCCGTGGTCGTGCCGCCGCCAGGTGCAGTGGTGAAAACCGTCACTGCGGCCGTCCCCGGATTTTGAATCAGTACTGCAGGGATCATGGCGGTCAGTTCCGTCTGGCTCAAAAAAATCGTCTGGATCGGAGTTGAGTTCCACTGGATCAATGATGTCGGCGAAAATCTCCGGCCTGTTACCGTCAGCGTAAATTCGGGCTGGCCCGCGTTCATGTTAGGGGGATTGAGCGCCAAGATCGCCGGCGATGGATTATTGATCTGGGTCTGGCAAGCCGGCAGCGCCAGCGCCACGAGAATCAGGCCCCAGAAAGCTAGTTTTGATTTTTCCCGCAAGTTCCGCACCCCGAGACTGTAGGTCGTCCCTGACGGCATAAGAGCAATTGCAGAGAATACTAAAGATGTCCTGACGGGGCAATCGGGATGCCCGGGCGCCTCAAGTCCAGTGCTTTCCGGGGCTTTAACCGTCTTTTAACGTAGATTTAAGTCCACTGCATGGTTTACTCTGCCTGCGTGGAAACGAATTCACGCGAAACCGTAGGCTCACGGGACCATGCGCCGCCTAGTCGCCCAACTGGATCTGCGATTTTTCTGCTTGGCATTCGTGTGCCTGGCGACGCCTCTCCACGTATCCGCTCAAGATTCCGCACCCGATAGGCCTGCCGCGCAGACCGCGGCGCCTGCGCCCGAAAATTCAGCCTCCGACGACACGCTCACGGTGTTCCCGCATTCGGAAACGAGCCGCTATTGGATTTCCGGCCAGGCAAACATCATTTTTCAATGGCATCCTTCGTTCCCCGCGAAATACAGCGGAACGAACAGCCTGCAACCTCTGGGGCAAAATGCGACGTCGAAGCTTTTCACGCTGTATCTCGGTTACGAGCTGACCCACATGACCGAAGTGTTCCTCGATGTCGAAGAAGCGAGCGGGCATGGCATCAGCGAAGCGCTGGGACTTGCGGGATTTACGAACCTCGACGTCGTGCGCAATCCGCAGCTGAGCCACGACCCCTATATCGCCCGAGTCATGATTCGTCAGATCATTCCCCTCAGCGACGAGCGCGTCGACACCGAACGCGGGCTGTACGGCCTCGCCACGTCGCTTCCGGCGCGGCGCCTCGAATTGCGCTTTGGTAAATTCAGCATTGTGGATTTCTTTGATTTGAATACGTGGGGACAGGACAGCCACCTGCAGTTCTTGAATTGGACTGTGGACGACAATGGGGCCTACGACTATGCCGCGAACACGCGCGGCTACACTGATGGCGCGATCATCGAGTACGACGACCATTGGTTTACCGCGCGGTTTGCGGAAACTCTGATGCCCAAAGTTGCAAACGGGATCAACCTCGACGCGGATGTAGCCCGCGCCCGAGCCGAAAATCTCGAACTGGAGGCGCGCGGAAACCTTTTTCTGCATCGCGCAGGAGTGGTGCGCCTGCTCGGTTTTCTCAATCACGGCAACATGGGGAATTACGAAGAGGCGATCCAGGATTTCCAGGCAGGACTAACGTCCGAGCCGGATATTGTGTCCACTCGCCGACAAGGGCGCCATAAGTATGGTTTCGGGCTTAACTTCGAACAGGAAATTATGTCAAACGTGGGTGTATTCGGGCGACTCGGATGGAGCGATGGACGCAACGAATCGTTTGCCTACACCGAAGACGACCGTACGGCTCAGGTGGGCGGTTTCACGAAGGGCAACTGTTGGAAGAGGCAAAACGACCGCGCGGGCCTCGCCTTCGTACTGAATGGCATCGTGGCGGCCCACCAAGAATATTTGGCGCTCGGCGGGAAGGGTTTTCTTCTGGGAGACGGAGGGTTGAATTACGGTCACGAAAAGATCCTGGAAGCCTTCTACACCGCGCACCTCTGGCGCGGCTTCTTCGCATCGTTCGACGTTCAGCACGTTAACAATCCCGGCTACAACAAGGACCGCGGCCCCGTCATTGTCCCCGCCCTTCGCTTGCACGCCGACTTCTAGATTTCGCGGACATGCGCCGGCTCGGACGCAGTTTATGGTGGAAACGAACGCCAGAGCGGTTTAAGCTCCGCGGCTGCGGCATGGGGCAGAGGCAGCGCGTCGCAGGGAGGGTTCAAGTGTCTCGATTGAGATTTCATGTTTTCGTTCTTTTGGTGCTTGGCTTTGGCGCGACATCAGTGCAGGCGCAGAATCAGTCCTCCTCGCCGGCCCCACAAGCGCCCGCGGCGCAGGCGCCGACACCACAAACTCCTGCCGCCCCACCGGTTGCGAAGCCAGCGGACGTTGCGTCGCCCGATGCGATCCTCGCAGCAGTCTATGATGTGATTTCGGGGCCGGCAGGACAGAAGCGCGACTGGGATCGCTTTCTCTCGCTCTACCTTCCCGGCGCGCGACTTGTTCCGACCTTCGAGAAGAAGGAAGGCGGTATTGCCGCTCGCGTCATAACCCCGGACGAATATGCCACTCGCGCGGCGTCCATCTTTGAGAAGGAAGCCTTCTTCGAAAAGGAAATAGCGCGCCGAGTGGAGCGCTATGGAAACATCATGCAGATCTTCAGCACGTATGAATCGCGCCACGATCCAAAGGATGCAGCGCCGTTTGCGCGCGGCATCAACAGTTTTCAGCTTTTCTTCGATGGCGCACGCTGGTGGGTCGTGACTATTTTCTGGCAGCAGGAAAGCGCCGACACGCCGTTGCCGAAGGATTTTCTTCCTGCGGCACATTGAGGGCCATGAAATGTTTCAGCCTGATCTGCTGAAAGGCCGCACGATTTTGATCACCGGCGGCGGGACCGGGCTCGGGCGCTCGATGGCGCTGCGTTTTGGGGAGTTGGGCGCCAATTTGTTTCTTGTTGCGCGCCGCGAGGACCCGCTCAAGGAAACCGTCGCAGCGATTCGCGCGAAAGGGGCGGGGGCGGCCTACGCCTCCGCCGACATCCGCGATTTCGCCGCCGTCGAGCAGGTTGTCGCGGCAGCCGATAAAGAATTCGGCCGCGTGGATACGCTCGTCAACAACGCCGCGGGAAATTTCATCGCGCGGACGGAAAAGCTTTCTCCGAATGCGTTCAACGCCATTGTCGGTATCGTTCTGCAGGGGACGTTTTATTGCACGCTCGCACTCGGGCGGAAATGGATTGCCGCAAAAAAGCCCGGAAACATCCTGAACATCGTGACGACGTATGCGGCGGCGAATTCCGGCTCGGGATTCGTTGTGCCCTCGGCGTGCGCGAAGGCGGGGGTGCTCGCCATGACGCGCTCGCTCGCTGTCGAATGGGCGCGCCATCGGATTCGGTTGAACGCCATTGCACCCGGACCATTCCCCACCGAAGGCGCATGGTCGCGGCTGATTCCCTCGAAGGAATTGGAAGACCGCGCGAAGAATTCCCACCCCATGAAGCGATTTGGCAGGCATGAAGAGCTGGCCAACCTCGCCGCTTACCTCTTGAGTGAGCAGGCGGAATACGTAAACGGCGAATGTGTGGTTATTGACGGCGGCCTGTGGCTTCGCGGCGCGGGCGAATTCAATGATTTCGGTGATTTGCCCGACGCTGCGTGGGACATGCTCGAAGCCGCACGCAAGAAGTAGCGCTTCCCCCGAAACTTACAAGTCGAGGAAGACGCGGGCGCGAAAGCCATCGGGCGTCCGCTCGACCAGGAATTGATGCAGTGTCACCGCCTTAATGTACGTGCCGGCGGCGTGACGCTCGCGGTTAAATTTCTCGCCGTAAGCGACCGCGCACACCTCACCGGTCTTGCCCGCTTGCGGCTCGCGCATTTCGGAGATCACGACGCGGCGAAAAACGAATTGTTCCGCATCGGCGATCGCCAAGATCTCCGCCAGCCATGCGTAGAGGAGCGATTCGACGTCCGCGCCTCGCGAAAGGATCTCGCGTTGAGTGCGCTCTTCGATTTTTTCCGGCGCGCAGGCGAGCGAACACATCGCCAGCGCGGCGTTCTCGAATAGTTCAGCGAGCGTCCGGCCATACGCGAGAAAACCCACGTCGGCCGGATGCTCCAGGATTTCATATCGCTCTCGCACGGGGCGGATTGTACCTCTTCCCGATGCGGGCTTTCTTCCGCCTCGAATTGGCGGTAGACTCTCGCTACATCGTTCCCACCACCGCGACTGAAGGAGGTGGCCAGTGCACGCACGGGTCACGCAGTTCACTGTTCCGCCAGCGAAGCTCAACGATTTCATGTCAGCCCTCGAGTCTGCCATCCCCTTAATGCATCAGCGAAACGGATTCCAGGCCTTGCTGGTGCTGCGCGTGGAGGGATCGAATCCCCCTGACGTGCGCGTGATGACGATCTGGGACTCGCAGAAGGCGCTGCACGAGAGCGAAAGCAATCTCATGTTTTACCAGGCGCTCTCGCGCATAATGGCGTTTTCGCAGGGTTTTCCTGCCATCCGGGAAGAGGAAGTGGTCATTCACGATTTTCCCGCACCGGCCGCTTCGGCCGCCGCTTCCTGAGTTTTTCGCGGCCGGGCGCGCGCCAATTCCCTGCGCAATGGCTTGCCTTGACCGGCCCCGAGCGCGCCGGTAAGCTAGCTGTTTCCGCATCGGGAAACGATCGCCATGGAAACCATTCAAATCACGCTGCCGGACGGCGCGACCCGCGAAGTGGCGAAGGGCACCACTGCTGCCGAAATCGCGAAGCAGATTTCTCCACGCCTCGCGAAAGAAGCTCTCGTTGCGCGCACCAATGGCGACCTGATCGATCTCTCGCGCCCGCTCGACCACGACACCAAGCTCTCGATCCTTACCGCGAAAGATCCGGAAGCGGTGCAGGTGTTCCGCCACTCGGCGGCGCATTTGCTTGCCGCGGCGGTGCTGGAACTTTTTCCCAACGTGAAGCTCGGCATCGGGCCGCCCATTGAAAACGGATTCTTCTACGAATTCGTGCGCGACACGCCCTTCACCCCTGAAGACCTCGAAAAAATCGAGGTCAAGATGCACGAGCTCGCCTCGAAGAATATCCCCAACGAGCGCAAATTGATTCCCAAGCCCGAGGCGCTTGAGCTTTACCGCAAGAGCGGGCAGGAATTTAAATGCGAGCTGGTGGAAGAAAAGGCCGTCGAGCCGCTGGTGTCGTTTTACACCACCGGAAAATTCATCGATTTTTGCCGCGGGCCGCACATTCCTTCGACCGGCCGGATCCAGGCGTTCAAGCTGATGAACGTTGCGGGCGCGTACTGGAAAGGCAAGGAAAGCAATCCGCAGATGCAGCGGATTTACGGCGCGTGCTTCGTCGATCAGAAGGACCTCGACGAGTACCTGCACAAGCTCGAAGAAGCGAAGAAGCGCGACCATCGCCGGATCGGCACGGAGCTCGATCTTTTCAGTATCGAGGAAGACGCGGGGCCGGGACTGATTTTCTGGCATCCCAAGGGCGGCATCGTCCGGCGGCAGATGGAGGATTGGCTGCGCGACGAATTGGTCCACCGCGGCTACGAGATCGTCTTCACGCCGCACATCATGCGGCGGCACCTCTGGGAAACCAGCGGGCACACCGGATTTTACAAAGACAGCATGTTCGGGCCGATGGAGGTCGAAAAGGACCTCTATCAGATCAAGCCGATGAATTGCCCGGGGCACATTCTGATTTACAAATCGCGGCTCCGGAGCTACCGCGAGCTGCCGTACCGACTCGCCGAGCTGGGCACCGTGTATCGCTATGAGCGTTCGGGCGTGCTCCACGGGCTGCTGCGCGTTCGCGGATTCACGCAGGACGACGCGCACATCTTTTGCATGCCCGAGCAGATCGAAAGAGAAATTCAGGATTGCGTCGAGTTCGCGTGGGAAGTGCTGCGCATTTTTGGCTTCGACCGCTACGAAGTGGAGCTTTCGGCGCGCGACCCTTCGCGGCCGGGGGACTACGCGGGCACGGTGGAAGATTGGGAACGCGCGGAGGGCGCGCTGATCTCGACGCTCCAGCGCATGAACGTCCCGTACAAGTACATGCCGGGCGAAGCGGTGTTTTACGGCCCGAAGATCGACGTGAAACTCGTGGACGCGATCGGGCGACCGTGGCAGCTGACCACCGTGCAATTTGATTTCAACCTGCCGCGCCGTTTCAAGCTCGAATATGTCGGCGAGGACGGCGCGCGCCACCAGCCGCTGATGGTTCATCGAGCGCTGTTCGGCTCAATCGAGCGCTTCTTCGGCGTGCTGATCGAGCATTACACGGGCGCGTTTCCGGCGTGGCTCGCGCCGGTGCAGGCCAGCTTGTTGCCTCTGAGCGAAAAGACAATTGAGTACGCGAAGAAGGTGGAGGCGCGGCTGAAGGACGCGGGGTTCCGTGTGCACCTCGACGACCGCAACGAAAAAGTGCAGGCGAAAATTCGCGACGCGCAGATGCAGAAGATTCCCTACATGCTCATCATCGGCGGCAAGGAAGCCGAAGCTGGGACCGTCGCCGTGCGGCACCGCTCGAAGGGCGATCTCGGCCCGCGCCCGCTCGAACAATTCCTCAATGATTTGCGCCAGGAAGTTGATTCACGCGCGATTCTCTAGCCCGCGCGCTTTCTTAGGGCCACATTCCACCCGCGCTCTGCGAAAGATTGCGCCGTGGCTTTGCCAATACCGCTCGCACCGCCGGTGATGCGTGGTGTTTTCGTCATGACGCAGCGTGACTTTTGGCGGCTGCGAGGATAGCATACTGGAAATCGAGCCCCCTCAGGCCAGGGGTTGACCTATTGCGAGGGAGCAACAAAGCCGTGCTATACTTTTCGGCCCGTGCCTCCAGGCGGGATTTTCTGTACCCGGGAGGCGGGGCAAGCGGGCGGCGAAGAAGGCATTCGCGGGCCCGGGAGGTGCATTTATCGCAGAGCGTGGTGGTCCGGGTGGTGGTCTACGAGTCAACGAGCGCATTCGCGCTCGCGAAGTTCGCGTAATCGACGACGCGGGAAATCAGCTTGGCGTGATGACCCTGTTCGACGCGATGAAGGCGGCGAGAGAGGGCGGCCTCGACGTGGTGGAAATCTCGCCCAATGCGGTTCCGCCCGTCTGCAAGCTCGTGGATTACGGCAAATTCCTGTATGAACAGAACAAGAAAGCCCACGAGGCAAAGAAGCATCAAAAGAGTTCACATATCAAGGAAGTAAAGTTCCGGCCTTCTACCGCCGAGCACGATTATCAGGTCCGGAAAAACCAGATCATCCGGTTCCTCGGCGAGGGTTACAAAGTGAAAGCCATGATTTTCCATCGCGGCCGCGAGATGGCGCACCAGGACGTGGGCCGCGCGAAGATGGACCGGCTGCTCAAAGACATCATGGAGCACGCCCAAGTGGAATTCGGGCCGCGGATGGAAGCGAATATCCTGCTGGCCTTGCTCGCGCCCAAGAAGGGCGCAGCAGCCCCGGCTCCGGCGCGTCCCTCGCAACCGGCCGCCGGCGGCCAGGCCTGAAATTTTCAGGAAGAGGAAATTGTGAAGAAGAACAAGAAAAAGAAATTGAAGACGCATCGCGGCGCGGCCAAGCGATTCAAGATCACGGCCACCGGGAAAATCATGCGGTGGCATTCCGGCAAGCGCCACTTGCTCGGGACCAAGAAGCCCCGGCGCCAGCGCAAGCTGGCCGGCGACGTCGAAGTGAATCCGGCAAACGTGCGGAATGTGCGCCTCGCGTTGCCTTACGGGATCGAGTAAGCGCTTTCTAAGACTTTTAACCGCGCCAGGCAGAGCGTAACCCGCCGCGGCGGGCCTGCCGGCCGGACAAGCCGGAAACTTCGGCTTGCTTTGCTCCTGCTCACGCAGTACATCGTGTGAGCCGGGAGCTCCATGAACACGCCGCGGAGAAAATCGCGACAGCGCTTGTGCGGGTCCTTCGTTTTCGGGGGCCGCGAGGTGCTTCGCGCCCTCTCCGCGTATTCGCAGCAGTTTTCGAACTCAAAACAGGAGAAGGTGAGCCATGCCTCGAGTCAAACGCGGTACGAAGCGTCGCGCCCGGCGCAAAAAGCTGTTGAAGCACGCCAAGGGATTTTTTCTAACCAAGGGGAAACTCTTCCGGTCGGCCAAAGAGGCGGTGAACCGCTCGCTGCGGTACACCTATCGCGACCGGCGGACGCGCAAGCGCGATTTCCGAACGCTGTGGATCCAGCGCATCGGCGCCGCCGCGCGCAATAACGGCACCACCTACAGCCAATTGATTCACGGCTTGAAATTGGGCGGGATCGATCTCGACCGGAAGATTCTGGCGGACATGGCCGTGCGCGATGCGGCCGGGTTCACGGCGCTGGTCGAATCGGCGAAGCAGCACTTGAAGGCGGCGCCGACCGGTGCAAAGTCAGCTGCGAAGCCGGAGCCTGTTCGGCATCACGAAGAAGGGTAGTTGCGGCGTCGAGTCATGTAGCTCACCTCTTTAGAGGTGAGGGGTTCCCACGCCAACAAGAAAAACCCTCGGGTCTGAAGACCCGAGCTAAATTAAGCTCGCAAGACAAGCATCTATGGCTGCGAAAACGATCGTTGAGCAGACGCTCGCGGAACTGGGCGACACGACGCCTGAAAGAGTCGTTGCGCGTTTCGCCGAGGTGCGAAAAGAATTTGACAAACAATTCGCGCGTGTAGCTTCTAAGCCAGACGATTGGGACGTGTTCCGCATTCATTGGGTCGGACGGAAGTCGGGGGCGCTAACAAAAATCGCTGACAATTGGTTGAAATCTGCCCCCTCGGAGTTGAAGCAGTCCGCAGGCCAGGCATTCAACGAATTGAAATCTCATATGGACGCAGCGTTCCAAAATTTGCGCGCCGCAATAGATGCCGCGCAAGACGCGGGGGGACTTCCCACCACGGCCCAAGGTGCTAATTCATCGCGCGCTGCGGACGCCGCGTCGCGCGCTCAGGCCACGGCCGCGGCCACGAAAATCATCAGCTGGGGAGGGCAGGACGCAGACCAAATCGATCTCTCTCTTCCCGGCGTCGAGCGCGCGATTGGGACGCGCCACCTGATTCGCCAGACCTACGATGAACTTTTCCGCATCTTCCTCTCGATCGGATTCAGCGTCGTCGAAGGGCCCGAGATCGAGACGCCCTACTACAACTTCGAAGCGCTGAACATTCCCGAGCACCATCCGGCGCGCGACAATATGGACACGTTCTACATCGAAGGCGCGCGAGGCGCGCATCTGCTGCGGACGCACACTTCGCCGATGCAAATCCGCACCATGGAAAAACAGCCGCCGCCGGTGCGCATCGTCGTCCCCGGAAAGGTGTATCGCCGCGACAATCCCGACGCGACGCACGGATACATGTTCCACCAGATCGAAGGCCTCGCGGTCGATACCGACATTACTTTTTGCGACTTCAAAGGCGTCGTAGATTATTTCGCGCGCGAATTCCTCGGTCCAAAAACGAAGACGCGCCTGCGGCCAAGTTATTTTCCTTTCACCGAGCCATCGGCGGAAGTGGACGCGACTTGCCACGTGTGCGGTGGCAGCGGCTGTCGCGTTTGCAAGCAATCCGGCTGGATCGAGCTTTTCGGCGCCGGAATGGTGAACCCGGCAGTCTATGGCTTCGTGAAATACGATGCGGAAAAGCTTTCGGGTTTCGCATTCGGGATGGGCGTGGACCGGTTAGCGATGCTGAAGTTCGGCGTCACGGAGGTGCCGCTCTTGTTCCAGAACGACGTGCGCTTCCTGCGGCAGTTTCCTTGATTGTCTGAGACGCGATGAAGGTTCTCTACAACTGGCTGAAAGAATTCGTGGACGTGAAAGCGCCGGCAACGGAGCTGCGCGCGCGGCTCTCGCTCTGCGGCGTCGCCGTGGATTCGATCGAGGAGTCGGCTGCGGGACCCGTACTCGACGCGGAGATCACGGCCAACCGCCCCGACTGCCTCGGACACTACGGCATGGCACGCGAAGTCGCGGCGATTTACCGACTGCCGCTGAAGGTGGTGCAGCCAAAACTGAAAGAAGCCGCGGAAAAAGTCGCGGACGCGACGCGCGTGGAAATCGAGGTGCCGGATCTCTGCGGGCGTTACACGGCACGAGTTTTGCGCGGCGTGAAAGTGCAGCCCTCGCCGGACTGGCTGCGGCAGCGCCTGGAAGCGATCGGCGAGAAATCGATCAACAATGTCGTGGATGTCGCGAACTACGTGATGTTCGAGCTGGGCCAGCCGCTCCACGCATTCGACCTCGATAAACTCAACGAGCGGCGCATCGTCGTGCGGCGCGCGCGAGCGGGCGAAAAGATGCGCACGCTTGACGGCGTGGAGCGCACGCTGACGAAGGAGATGTGCGTCATCGCGGATGCCTCGCGCGCCGTCGCCATCGGCGGCGTGATGGGCGGCGCGGACAGCGAAATCGGATTCAGCACCCGCAACATTCTGCTCGAATCCGCGTGGTTCGATCCCATCTCCGTTCGCCGCACTTCCAAAGCGCTCGGATTGCGCAGCGAAGCCTCATACCGCTTCGAGCGCGGCGCCGACCCAGAGATGGCGGAGCTGGCTTCCCGGCGCGCGGCCGAGTTGATCCAGCAGGTTGCGGGCGGCGAAATTCTCTCCGGCGTCGTGGATGTGTATCCGCGCAGCGAGGTGCCGAAAAAAATCGCACTCGCGCGCAAGGAGCTTCTGCGCGTGCTGGGCTCGGACGTTCCTGACCGTGAAATCGAGGAAATCCTGAGCGCGCTTGGCTTTCATCCGGCGCGAACGGACGCCCAACGCGGGAGCGCCGGCTCAATCATGGCGGAGTGGGAATGCCGGCAACCGTCCTGGCGCCGCGACGTAACGCGTGGAATCGATTTGATCGAAGAAGTCGCCCGCCACTTCGGCTATGACAAATTCCCGCCGCGGCTTCCGCCCGCGAAACAGCCGGCGCATCGGCTGCCGCATGCCGAAGCGCAGGATCGCTTGCTCGAGCGAGTTGTGGCGCTCGGGTATCAGGAAATTGTGGAAATCCCTCTCGTCGAGCGTGAGCGCGATGCTCTGTTCCGTGCCGAAAATCTAACACCGGCGACGATTGCCAACCCGCTTGCCGAAGATGCCTCGATGATGCGCTCGAACGGAACGGTCAGCATGGTGGGCGCGATTGGATGGAATTTGAATCACGGCCAGCGCAATTTGCGGCTGTTCGAAGTCGGCAAGGCTTACGAACTACGGGACGGCGAGCCAGTTGAGACGACGGTGCTCACGCTGGGCGCAACCGGCCTTGCGCGCGAGAAGAATATCTACGAGGCTGCACGGGAGTTCGCGTTCGCCGATTTGAAGGGTGACCTTGACCGCATCGGCGAACTCGCCGGCGGGTTCGCATGGCAGGCGCGAGGCTCGGGGTGGCTCGCCGCTGCGTGCGCCGCGAAGATTTCATTCGCACGCGACGAGGGGGACCTCGGCATTGCAGGCCAGCTTGCGCGCCGCGTCGCCGAGCGATGGAAGCTGCGGCAAGATGTGTTTGTCGCCGAGTTGCGGCTAGAACCTATGCTCCTGGGTATCGAGGCGGCGCGCGCGGCCGCGCGTTTCGCTCCCCTCCCGCGTTTTCCTGCTGTCGAGAGGGATTTTTCGCTCGTCCTCGCCGATGGAATCGCGTTCGGGCAAGTCGACGAGACTATTCGCTCGCTCCAGATTCCGGAGCTCCAGAGCATCGAAGCCGCCGACCTGTTTCGCGGCGGACAGATTCCCGCGGGGAAATTCTCTCTGATGATCCGAGTGAAGTTTCAGAGTGAGAGGGCGACGCTCACCGAAGCGCAGCTCACCGATTTTTCCGCGCGCATCGCTGCGGCGCTTGAAAAGAATCTCGACGCCACGCTCCGCGCGAGCTGAATCCATCCGGAACACCCCGACCAAAGGCGTCGGGGTAAATGGCCGGCGCGGGCGCCAGAAGAGCGTTGCGCGAGCTGAGCCATTGGCCGACAATGGCGGCAGCCCGGCCGGGGAGCACGAACGTGAAAATTGAGATCTACGACCAAAGTTACAACGTCAGCGCGGATCAAAACGAAGACTACTTGAAGGAACTTGCCGCCTACGTGGACGGCAAGATGCGCACCGTGGGGGAAGCGACGCGCACGGTGGATTCGCTGAAAGTTGCGGTGCTTGCGGCTCTCAACATCGCCGATGAAATGTTCACGCTGCGGCAGCGCCAAGACGAAATGGAAGGCCCGCTGCGCAAGCGCGTCGAAAAATGCGTGGCGATGGTGGAGAAGGCGCTGGAGCAGTCGAACTGACGCTTTCGGTGCCTTTGGCGCCATCGCTTGCGTATAACCCTTTGGGGCTCTTCTACATCTACTATATGATTGCGGTAGAGGGCATCGCTCAATCCTCTAAAAATGCGCAAGCAAAAGGCAATTCGTTACGTAGTGGTGCCGGTGGCGCTGGTCGCGCTGCTCGTGTTTGTCACGACGCTTGGAAGCGTGTGGCACCATCACGCTGGCTCCTCCGATGTGAACTGCTCTATTTGTCACGCGACCCACCAGCCGCTGGAGCGGCCGCTTGCTAGCGACCGCACACCAGCACTGGCCCAGTTGGGATCCCGGCCCGAACCTTCGGAGCCTGCTTTTACGCGGGCCCCTTTGGCACCTCGTCTTCCGGCCCGCGCACCACCCGCCGTCTAATTACCCCGTTCGATCCAGCGCCGCTCGCGACGCTTCGATTCACTTTCTATATGTTTAGCAGAGGTTGAAAACTATGCTCATACGTCGTGTGGGATTTGCAGTGCTTCTATTCGAGGTGTGCGTTTCTGCCAGTATTTTGGCACCGAGGTGTAGTGCGCAGGCGCAACCGCCGCCTCCCACGCCAGGCGCTGCGATACAAGCGCCCGCGGCACAAGTTCACGGTGCGGTCCGCTTAACGCTGGATGAGGCCATCCAATTGGCGCTGGACCACAATCACAATTTGAAGGCCGCGGAAACCACGATCCAGCAAAACCAGGCGCAAGAAATCACGGCGAACCTGCGGCCGAATCCGGTGCTGACGGCTGACGCTCAATTCCTGCCGCTCTTTCAGCCGAACGAATTTAACGCCAACTACGTCGACAACACCATGCAGTTTGATCTGGGGGTTTCTTACCTGTTTGAGCGCGGGAAGAAGCGGCAACACCGCCTGCAAGCCGCCGAAGACACCACGGCGCAGACGAAATCGACCGTTGCTGATAACGAGCGGACCCTGACATTCAACGTGGCGCAGGGATTTTTCAGCGTGCAGCTCGCCGAATCCACTCTCGATCTCGCCATCGAGGACATGAAAAGTTTCCAGAACACGGTGGACATCAGCCAAGCGCGTTATAACGCCGGAGACATCAGCAAAGGCGACTTTCTGAAAATCAAGCTCCAGTTGCTGCAATTTCAAAGTGACGTCTCGCAAGCGCAGCTTTCCAAGATTCAAGCGCTTGTTGGGTTGCGTCAATTCCTCGGATACCAAACCGTTGGAGCGGATTACGACGTCTCGGGAGATTTCGACTACCTGCCGGTCACAATCAAGTTGGAAGACCTGCAGGCAAAAGCCCTGCAGAACCGTGCGGATCTTCGCGCCGCGCAGCAAGGCGTGATCGCCGCGAAGAGCCAGTACGAACTGGCGAAGGCCAATGGAAAAGTGGACGTCACTGGCACGTTCAATTACGACCATGTCAGCGCCACGAACACCGCTTCGATTTTCGGCAGCCTCCAGATTCCGATCTTCAATCGCAACCAGGGCGAAATCGCGCGCACGAATTACGCCATCAACCAGGCGCTGGAGCTGGAACTCGCGGCGAACGACCAGGTGATGAGCGATGTGCTGACGGCCTACGAGGCGGTCCGCGACAACGATCAGGTGGTCACGCTCTACCGTTCTGGATACCTCGATGCAGCGAAGGAATCGCGCGACATCAGCGAGTACTCCTACAAACGCGGCGCCGCAAGCCTTCTGGACTATCTCGATGCCGAGCGCAGTTACCGGGCGACGGAGCTGGCCTATCGCCAGTCTCTCGCGGCTTATCTGACGGCGGTCGAGCAGCTTCGCGAGGCTGTAGGGGTGAGGAGTTTGCCATGAAGAATTCGTTCATACTAAAACGCGCGGCCCGCGCCGGATTCGCCGCCGCGCTCGCGACTTTGCTCGCCGGCTGCAGCTCGGAACGCGGCGCGAATCAAATGACGTCCTTCTCGTCGAGTGAATCGAAGACCGAAACCCCCGGATTGTTCACGATTCCTCAGGATCAGATGTCGCATGTGCAGGTTGTAACGGTGCAACCGTCGAAGCTTACGCGCACGCTGCGGTTAACGGGGGCTGTGGCTTACAACGCATTCAATACTACGCCTGTGATTACGCAAGTCGGAGGGCCCGTCAGCAAAATCATAGTGGTACCCGGCGATCGCGTGAAGCGCGGCCAGCCTCTCCTCGAAGTCAGCAGCCCGGACTATTCGCTGCTGCTTGCAGCCTATCTGAAAGCAAGAGATACGTTTCGCGTGGCAGATAAGAATTACGAGCGCGCTAAGGATCTTTTCGAGCATCACGCCATTGCCGACCGCGACCTGCTCCAGGCGGAGTCCGATCGCATACAAGCGCAGGCCGATTTGAGCGCGGCCGAGCAGGGAATGAAAATTCTCGGAATACCGAAGCCAGAAGATCTGGAGAAATCTCCCATCTCCGCTCAGATCCCTTTGCTGGCGCCCATCGGCGGGGAGATCGTGGAGCGGCTTGTTTCGCCGGGACAGGTGTTGCAGGCGGGTGTAACGCAAGCTTTCACGATTTCAGACATGAGCACCGTATGGGTGCTGGCGAATATTTATCAGGGCGACCTCGCCTATGTGAAGGATGGCGACGCTGTCACGATCACCACCGATTCCTATCCCGATAAATTTTCCGGCAAGATTTCATTTATTTCACCGGCTCTTGACCCGACCACGCGCACTTTGCAAGCGCGCATCGTAGTCGATAATCCAGGCGGAAAACTAAAGAAAGACATGTATGTCGTCGCGCAAGTGACCGCGGGGACGATCTCGAATGCGATTGCCGTGCCCGATTCTTCGATCCTGCGCGACGACGAAAATCAGCCGTTCGTTTACGTGGCTACCAGCTCCAATCAGTTCGGCCGGCGACAGGTGGACATTGCACAAAGTGAAAAGGGCGAAACACAAATTCTAAAGGGGCTCTCGCCCGGCGATAAAGTCGTCGGGAATGGCAGCTTGTTTTTGCAATTCGCAAATTCGTTTCAGCACTGAGGCGGCTGAAATCTAGATGATCAATCGAATCGTCCAATTTGCGCTGAGGCAGCGGTTCTTGGTCCTGATGCTGGTCGGGTTCGTCATGATCGCAGGCGCCATCTCATTCCAGCGCATGCCTGTCGATGCGTATCCCGATTTGTCGCCGCCCATGGTCGAGGTCATCACGCAATGGCCGGGCCACGCGGCCGAGGAGATCGAAAGGCTCGTCACCCTGCCGACCGAAGTCGAAATGAATGGCGTGCCAAAAATGGCTATTCAGCGCTCGATTTCGCTGTACGGCCTCTCGGACGTGATCCTTACTTTTGACGAAAACACGGACGACTATTTTGCGCGTCAGGTGGTCTTCCAGCGTCTGAGCGAGGTGACCTATCCCTTGGGCGTGCAGCCCACACTCGCTCCGCTTTCCAGCCCTTCCGGACTGGTCTACCGCTACGTGCTCGAAAGCCCCGATCGCTCGCCGCAGGAATTGAAGACCTTCGAAGACTGGGTCATCGAGCGGGAATATAAGCAAGTGCGCGGAGTTGCAGATGATTCCGGATTCGGCGGAACTGTAATGCAGTATCAAGTGCTGCTCGATCCAGCCCGGCTCTACGGCTACCACATCACGGTTCCCACCGTGATCCAGCAGCTCAGCCTTAACAATGCAAACACCGGGGGCGGATTTTATTCGCAGGGGGAGCAGTTCTACTACGTTCGCGGGCTCGGCCTGATCCGAGACGAAGCAGACATCGGCAGCGTGATTATCGGTTCGCAGAATGGCGTGCCGGTGCATGTTCGAGATGTCGGGGATGTCGTGATTGGCCACGCGCCGCGCCTCGGCCAATTCGGTTTCAACAAGAACGATGACGCCGTCGAGGGCGTGATTATGATGCTTCGAGGCGACCAAACGCAGAACGTTTTGAAGGGCGTAGAAGAAAAAACCAAAGAACTGAACGAGCACATTCTTCCTCCGGACGTAAAGGTGCGGCCGTTTTACGATCGGAGCGACCTGGTGAGCCTCACGATCAGCACGGTCGAGCACAATCTGTTGATGGGGATGACGCTGGTCTTGATCGTGCTCATCTTCTTCTTGGTCAGCATGCGCGCTGCCGTCATCGTGGCCATGACGATTCCTCTCGCGCTGCTCTTCTCCTTCATTTTTTTACATGCCAACGGAGTGGCTGCAAATTTGCTTTCGATCGGCGCCATCGACTTCGGAATCATCATCGACGGCACGCTGGTGATGGTTGAAAACATTTACCGCGAACTCGGTCTTCGCGAAGGACAGCAGTACGATCTGCAGGAAGTGATCCTGGCGGCAGCGAAGGATGTGGATCGCCCGATTTTCTACTCCGTCGCAGTCATCATCGCCGGCTACATTCCCATCTACGCGCTCAGCGGGCCTTCAGGAAAGCTTTTCCATCCCATGGCGGACACGATGTCTCTCGCTCTCGTGGGCGCTCTGATCCTTACGCTCACGTTTGTGCCGGTGATGTGCTCTTACTGGTTTAAGAAAGGAGTGCGTGAGCGTGCCAATAAGCCGTTCGAATGGATCAAAAAAGAATACGCATCGGAGCTGAACTGGTGCCTTGACCGCCCCTGGCTGACCATGGCGTTAGCCACGCTCATTCTGGGGGCCAGCCTTCTGCTAATACCCTTCATTGGCGCGGAGTTTATGCCACACCTCGATGAAGGCGCGCTGTGGATTCGAGCGACGCTGCCCTACACGATTTCTTATGAGGAGGCAGCAAAGTTCAGTCCGCAGATCCGCGATCTTCTGATGAAGTACCCGATGGTCACCGACGTAGGCTCTGAACTCGGACGGCCCGATGATGGAACCGACCCCACCGGGTTTTTCAACGATGAGTTCTACGTCGGGTTGAAGACTTACAACGACCCATCCTGGAAAAAGGGCTCGATTCACGACAAGGCCGAACTCGTCAAAGACGTTCAGAAGCAGCTTGAGTCATTCCCGGGCGTGATCTTCAACTATACGCAGCCCGCCGAGGACGCCGTGGACGAGGCGCTCACGGGACTGAAGAGCGCGCTCGCGGTAAAAATTTACGGGGCGGATTTGAATGTGCTTCAGGACAGGGCACTCGAAATCAAGCGGCGCCTTTCCCGTGTTCGTGGCTTCACAGAACTCACAGTTGTGCGCGAACTGGGGCAGCCCAGTCTTCTGGTGCAGGTGAATCGGGACAAAATTGCGCGCTACGGCATCAATGTCGCAGACGTCGAGGGCGTGGTACAGGCAGCCGTGGGCGGACAGGCAGCGACGCAGGTAATTCAAGGTGAAAAATTATTCGATCTCGTTGTTCGCATGCGGCCTGAATTCCGCGAGAACGCTCAGCAAATCGGCAATTTACTCGTGGGCACTCCTGCCGGACAGCAAATCCCGTTGAGCGAACTCTCGGACATTCGCGAAGGCAACGGGGCGTCTTTTATTTACCGCGAAAATAATTCGCGCTACATCGGCGTGCAGTACAGCATTGAGGGGCGCGACCTTGCGGGTGCGGTGCAAGAGGGCCAGAGGGTCATTTCCGACATCGAGAAGTCTCTGCCCGCAGGCTACCGGCTGAATTGGGGCGGCGAATACAGCGAGTTTATCGCCGCCATGAGCCAAGTGTACGTGGTCGCCCCGCTCACGGTGATGCTGATTTCGCTGATCCTTTTCGCTCTCTATGGCAATGTGAAATTTCCCGCGACCGTTGTGCTGAGTGTGGTGATGACGGAGCCGGTGGGAGCGCTCCTGGCCTTAAAACTCACGCATACGCCCTTTAGCGTCTCTTCTCTCTTGGGGCTGTTGGTTTTGATGGGCGTATCGGTGGAAACAGCGGTGATCGACGTTTCTTACATCAACAAGCTCCGGCTCGAGGGTCAAGACATTCGTCGAGCCACTTTCGAAGCTTCGCTCGTGCGGTTCAGGCCCATCATGATGACCGCACTCGTGGCTTGCCTGGGACTTCTGCCCGCGGCGCTTTCCACGGGAATTGGCTCGGACTCGCAGAAACCGTTTGCCATCGTCATCGTTGCCGGTCTCGTGTCGCGCTTGTTCCTGGGCCGGATCGTGAGCCCGGTGCTATACCAAATGGTGGCGCGCGATGGCGACGTCTTGCAGGTCTGATTTGCGCGCCCGAAGGAATGTATGGTTTGGCAACAGATTCTTTGTTTCCCTTGAGGCACGAGGCGCATCGAAGTAGACTACGGGGGGGTCCCGCTTCGGGGATGAAGTGAGCTTGTATCGCACATCGGCGTTCGACACTCGCAGGCGGATCGCAGCCTGTGTTGCCATCGTCGTACTGCTGTTTGCGACCTCCGCCGGGCTGTGGCATCACCACGATTCGGATTCTTCAGCGACCTGTCAAGTCTGCCATGTCGTACATCAGCCCTTGGTGCAGGCTCAGGTTCGCACCGTTCTCCCCCGACCCGTTGCGCTTGTTTGGGCGATTCCTGTCCGGGCGCAGAATCCCGCACTCGACCCCATCACGCGGCATGCATCTCCCCGCGCACCACCCGCATAAACATCTCCTCCTAGAAAATCGCTAGCCCATTCTCTCGCGCCGCGAAAGCGAGCGCGGGAAAAGCCTTTTTACTTCGACCACAAGTCCCCGACAAACTCGTCGGGCTGGGCTCGTCAAGGAGATGAAGCGATGGCTGGAATCAAGAGAGCGTTCCTAATATTGATTGTGTGCTTATTTTCTTTCCCGGCGGTGATTCGCGCGCAGGGCGGAGCTTCCATTACAGGGACCGTCGTTGATCCATCAGGCCGCGTGGTTGTGAATGCAACCGTGGAGATTCACAACCCGGTCAGCGGCTATGATCGTTCGACTGCCACGGACGGTTCAGGCAATTTCACATTCCCCAACGTACCGTTCAATCCCTACCACCTGTCGGTCGCGGCGGTAGGATTTGCTCCTTACGCGCAGGACGTCGAAATTCGATCCTCGGTGCCCCTCGAAGTGAAGATTGGTTTGCAAGTTGCCGGGACGACAACGACGGTAACGGTTGAGACCGGGGGAGACCTGCTCGAGAACGATTCCACTTTTCACACCGACGTGGACCGCTCTTTGTTCGACAAACTGCCGCTCGAAAGCGCATCGTCGTCGGTGAGTTCGCTTGTTACGCTTTCCTCACCGGGAGTCGCAGCCGATTCGAACGGCCTTTTCCACGGACTTGGGGACCACGCGGAGAACTCGTTTTCTGTGGACGGCCAGCCCATCACCGACCAGCAGAGCAAGGTCTTCTCCAACCAAATCCCACTTGATTCCATTCAATCCCTCGAGGTCATTTCCGGTGCGCCGCCCGCGGAATACGGCGACAAGACGAGCCTGGTCATCAACGTGACCACGCGCTCGGGCCAGGGCGTTACCACGCCTCATGGCACCGTGACGGCTTCCTACGGCGCGTTTGGGACATCCAATCTCGGCTTCAACCTCGCCTATGGAGGCGAGAAGTGGGGAAACTTCATCTCCGCGAGCGGGCTCGACAGCGGCCGATTCCTCGATCCGCCGGAGTTTAGCGTCATGCACGACAAGGGCAACCTCGAGAACATATTCGACCGTGTGGACTATCAATTCTCAAGCGCTGACTCCATTCAGCTGAATGTGCTCTACACGCGTTCCTGGTTCCAGACGCCCAACTCGTTTGACGCCCAGCTTGCCACGCCGTGGAAGGGATTGGTGGTCGACAACAACGGTCTCGATCCCAACGGCAATATCGTCGGTCCCACGGATCAGCGCTCGAAGATCGGGACGTATAACATCGCCCCGACGTGGAGTCATTTGATTAGCCCCACCGCAATCTTCAGCCTGGGCTTTTTCGTGCGCCGGGATGCGTACAACTACTACCCGAGCGGCAACCCCTTCGCGGACCTTGGCCCCACAAACCTTCAACAGGAGACCGTCGCTCAGTATCGGACGCTTACCAACGCGGGTGCTCGGACAAGTTTGTCTTACGTGAAGGGCATCCACAACATCAAGGCCGGGATCGTATACGAACACACGTTTCTTACGGAAAATGACACCGTTGGAATCGTCGATCCTACGCTCCTTCCGTCACTCGGCTGCCCAAATCCGGCAATCTCCGAGTGCACGGTCCTAACTCCCATCGACCTGACGCAAGGAGGGAGTCCTTACCTGTTTCACGGCCACACCGATGTGAAACAGCTCGCGCTTTACGTTCAGGACACGATCACCTGGAAAGACTGGTCGTTCAACTTGGGCCTTCGCGGCGACTTGTATAACGGGCTTGCCAAAGCGAATCAGGCGGAGCCTCGCCTCGGCATCGCCTACAACATCAAGCCCAGCAATACGGTTCTTCGCATTTCCTATGCGCGCACACTGGAAACTCCCTTCAACGAAAACCTGGTGCTTTCAAGCAGGGGATGCTTGGACCAGGTTATCGCCAATCTTTTCGCAGCTACGGGCGAAGGCTGTACAGACCCAACCAGCGGGGCGGTCAATATGGTTCCGACTACACTTGCTCCGGGCTTTCGCAATGAATTCCACGCCGGGTTGCAGCAAGCCTTCGGGAAGCACCTTGTCGTGGATGGCGAGTACATTTGGAAGTACACGCACAACGGGTACGACTTCAGCGTGCTCGGCGACACGCCGATCACTTTCCCGGTCGAGTGGAACAATTCGAAGATCCCCGGCTATGCCATCCGCGCGAACGTGCCGAACTACCACGGGTTTACGGCGCTCGTCGTAATGTCCAGCGTGGCCGCGCGCTTCTTCACTCCTCAACTTGGCGGCGTGGGTGCCGTCCCCATTACGGCAGGGAGCTTCTCGCCATTCCGCATTGACCACGACGAGAAATTCAACCTTACGGCGCACCTGCAATACCAACCGTTCAAGCGCGGGCCCTGGGGCGGCTTCAATTGGCGTTACGACAGCGGCCTCGTGGCCGGCCCCGTACCTTGTGCGGGAGGCAATTGCGCCAATGGACCGGCTGGGACCAGCGGTGACGGGCCTAACGACATTGTGGACGTGTCCAACCTCAGCCCAGATCAGCAATTCCAGGCCGGGCTTTTTTGTAACGGCGTGTACGCTACGCCGCCGAGCCCAACCAATCCAATAGGCACCCCGATCAGCCCCAACGACCTGTGCTCCGCGTCCGAATACGGCTCCAAATTCCTGAAGATTCCGGCGCCCGACACCGAGAATGACGACCACAACCCGCCGCGCGTCTCTCCACGGAGTTTGTTTGATCTGGCCCTAGGGCAGGACAACATCTTCCACGGTGACCGGTACAAATGGAACGCCAGGATTACCGTGATCAATGTGGCGAACAAAGTCACGCCCTACAACTTTCTGTCCACGTTCAGCGGCACGCACTACGTCACGCCTCGCGCCATCACAGCGGAGATCAGCTTCGCTTTCTAGCGCGCTTCCGCGGGTTCCACTTTTCGGACACTGAAGCCGTCAGTGCCCGGAAAGCTTGTTTGGTGAAGGCCCGCGGCCTTGTTGCAACTTATTAACAACTTTCTTCTTGACACTAATTTTCAACTGGGATAGCCTCGCGCCCTAGTTGATAATGATTGTCAACTACAAGGGTGGCTATTTTGCATCGATGCTTGCTCCCGAATCTTTGCCGCACCTCTTTTCTCTCTGGCCGCGTGTCTCCGCCCCGATGGCTTTTCCTTTCGGCGTGCTTCGTAGTCGCTCTGCTGTGTCTCCCATCGCGGTCGACTGCGCAAGAGACTCCTTACATCGTCGCGTATTCGCACCATCTCGAAGAGCCCGGCAATCTCGAGGTTGAGTACTACACGAACTACGCAAGCCAAAAGGCCGGCAACGACTTCCTTGCGCCCTGGATGGAGTTCGAGTACGGCGCGACAGCGTGGTGGACGACGGAATTCTATCTCGACTGGCAGGCGACGTTCGGGCAGAGCGCCCTCTACACGGGGATGCGCTGGGAAAATCGTTTCCGGCCGTTGATGCGTGAACACTGGATCAATCCGGTCCTCTACGTCGAATTTGAAAATACGAGCGGCGCGGACAAAACCATGAAGGAAGTCGTGGGATTCGACAACCAGTTCGACCACGCCGTCCCCAACTCCCAAGCGCGCCTCGAGCATGATCATGAACTCGAGACCAAGTTGATCCTTTCGAGCGATTACAAGGGTTGGAACATCTCGGAAAATTTCATCGGAGAGAAAAACCTGGGGCATGAGCCCTGGGAATTTGGTTATGCCGTTGGCGTGAGCCGTCCCCTGCGCCTCGCGGCGACGGCCGACTACTGCAAATTGTGCCTCGAAAATATCGTTCTGGGCGCCGAGATGTACGGCGGCCTAGGGACTTCGTGGAACCTTACTACGTCCGGCACCTCACACTACTTCGCGCCCTTAGTCGCCTGGTATACGCCAAATGGTGTCTCGTTCACGCTCTCACCGGGCTTCGGCCTCAACGACCAAAGTCACAAGTTCATCTTGCGCTGGGGCGTGTCCTACGAAATCGACGGCTTCGGCCGCAAAGTGAGGAACCTCTTCCGATGAAGCACATCCTGATCCCCTCGATTCTTCTGTTGACCGCGGTGGTTGCCGTGGCTGGCGCAGAGCGCGAGAGGCGAAAAGACGACCGCGGCGTGTGGCTGGCGATCGCCAAGGCCCCCGCGAAAACGCGGGCATGGCGCAATCCTTACGAGAATCAGGCCGACGCCGTCCTCGCCGGTAAGAAGCTTTTCCTCCAACATTGCGCCGAATGTCACGGCGAAAACGCGCGGGGAATTGGCCACGCAGTTAACTTGCACGCCCGTGAAGTGCAGAATGCGACGCCGGGCGAGCTCGAGTGGTTCTTGCGCAACGGGAATCTCTGGGCAGGGATGCCTCCCTGGGCGGGATTGCCGGAGCAGCGGCGCTGGCAGATCGTCGCCTACCTCAAATCGTTGCGCTGACAATTCCTGTTACAATGAATCGCGGCGCGTGCCTGCGACGCAGGTGACGTTGCGAAAGCCTATTGAACCAACACTGGATCCCAGGGAGCCCGCGTCGTCCTGCCCTTGTGCCGCCCCGACCCTGTCGGGGTGGCCTGAAAGCAGGCGCAGGGCGCCCACCTATTTCGTGGGGTTCAGGGCCTAGCACCGCACGGCGAAGTGGACCGCTCCGCTTCCAAAACTGGTTGCTCGAAATCCAAGAATGAGAATCCTGTTCATCGGAGACGTTGTCGGTTCGCCGGGCCGGAAGATCGTTCACGACCGGCTGGCCGATATCCTCGCGCAGCGGCAGATCGATCTCTGCATCGCCAACGGCGAAAACTCCGCATCGGGGTTCGGCATTACGCCGCGGCTTGCGGAGGAGCTGTTCGCCTGCGGAATCGAAGTGCTCACCGGCGGGAATCACATCTGGGACCGCAAAGAGATCCTGGACTTTTTCGCGCACGAGCCGCGCCTGCTGCGTCCCGCGAATTTTCCGAACGGCTCGCCGGGAAGCGGTCTTTACACGGGCCACGCGAAAAACGGCGTCGCCTACGCCGTGCTCAACCTGCAAGGCCGCACGTTCATGACGCCGATTGACGACCCTTTCCGCACCGCCGAGCGCGAGCTCGCCAAGATTTCGCGCGACGTCAAGGTGATCTTCGTGGACATGCACGCCGAGACGACTTCAGAGAAGCAGGCCATGGGATGGTACTTGGACGGGAAAGTTTCCGTGGTCGTCGGAACGCATACTCACGTGGCGACCGCCGACGAGCACGTCCTGCCGGGAGGCACGGCCTACATTACTGACGTCGGCATGACCGGCCCGCACGATTCCGTGATCGGCATGGACAAGCAGGGCATCCTGCAGCGTTTTCTCGACGCCATGCCCGCGCGATTCGCCGTGGCCGAGGGAGACGTGCAGATGAACACCGTCCTGGCTGACGTGGACGAAACCACCGGGCGCGCCCGCTCGATTGAGCGCCTGAATTTCCGCCTCGATTAGCTCAAGGCCAGTTCGTGTAAATTGTGTCGATCGGTCCGCCAACCCAGTACGAATAAAATTCCTCATCACAGCTTTTCATCGTCTTGCCGTACTTGCCTTCGAAGTGCCGGCCCCAATGCGGCCGGCTGCCATCCGCGTCGGTAAAGCTGTACTCATCGGAAAGGCCCCAAGAGCTGAATGCGCGCCCCGATTTCTTCATGAGGGCGGGATCGCCGGCGAGCGACGCCACGGCGCGTCCCGCAAAGAGCGGTGTCTCTGAAGCAATGTAATCCGGATTTTTCTTCACTGCGTCGCGCCAGTTCGCTTCCGTCACACCGAAATGCTCAAGCATCACTTCCGAACGCAGGAATCCCGGCGTGAGTGCGACCGCTGCGATATTTTTGCGCCGCAGCTCGCGAGACATTGCAAATGCCAGCCGGATGACGGTTGTCTTGACGAGGTCGAAAATCAGTTGCCCGCGGTAGGTATAGGAATCGCCGTCCCCGATTTCAACGATTAGCCCCGTTCCATCTTCCTTCGCAGTTTCGATCATGAGAGGCGCGGCGTAGCGGCTGGTGATGATATGAGTGTGGATCGCGTTGCGGAACATCGCGAAACCGCGCTCAAGGTCGATCGTCCAGAACGTTTGGCCAAATTCGTATTCAGCGCTTTCGGAGATGTCGTTGACCAGAATGTTCAGTTTGCCTTGTTCAGCGCGAATTTGCGCGATCAGTTTCTCAACTTGTCCGAGATCGAGGTGATCCACAACGACTGCGAGCCCCTGGCCGCCGCGCGCCGTTACAAGCTCGGCCGTCTCCTCAATAGTTTCCGGGCGATTCGCGTAGTACTCCGCAGGCCATAGTTTCTTGCCCGCATCACCTCGTTTCCGTGGCACATGCGCTCCGGCTTTGAGGTTCGCGCGGGTGCTTCGCCCCGTGCAATAGACGGTCGCGCCGGCCTCGCCCAGTGCCAGCGCGATGCCGCGCCCCACACCGCGCGTAGCACCTGCAACAAGAGCAATCTTTCCTTCGAGCGGGTGTGCCGGGGTGGCCCGCGAGGATCGGCCTTTCGAACGAGCCATGGACGCCTCCTGTCTAGACGTGTAACGGTTCCTTCCGATGGTTTATAAATGAGCGTTCATTTATTGTCAAGCCTTGTTTATAAACGGCGATTTGTTTATAGTGGCGCTCGTGTCCCCGCGCCCCAGGCTCGTATCCGACGCCAAGATCCTCGAAGCGACCGCCCGGGTCATCGAGCGCCTCGGCCCCGCGCGGCTCACACTCGCCGATGTGGGCAAGGAAGCTGGTCTCGCTCCCGCCACTCTCCTGCAGCGGTTCGGGTCGAAACGCGGACTTTTGCTGGCACTCGTGCGGCTCGGAACTTCAGGTGTGCGCGAGGAGTTCGCACGCATCCGCGCCGCGCACCGCTCGCCTTTGCGCGCGCTCGAAGGCGTGGCCCGCTGCATGGCGCAAATGGTGAAAACGCCGGAGGCGCTAGCCAACCATCTCGCATTTCTCGAAATGGATCTCGCCGAGCCAGATTTCCACCGCCTGGCGCTCGTGCATGCCCGCCGATTCACTCAGGAGATTCGCGCGCTGCTCGACGAGGCGGTCGCGGCCGGCGAACTTCGCAAATGTCCCTCGCAGAAGCTTGCGATGGCCGTCCAAGGAATGATCAGCGGCTCACTTTTGACCTGGGCGATTCTTCGCACCGGCAAAGCCGACGTCTGGATTCTCGGAGATCTCGAAACTCTCCTGCGCCCGTATCGCGCGGCAAGCGCACGGACTCATCGCGCCGGTTGAGCAATTGATCCGCGTGCGCGCAGCAGCATTTTTCCCGGAATGGGCGCGAGGAGCCCCCATTTTGATGCTGTGGAAAACTTGTGAATTACATGTGGAGCGCGCGCGCATGGTTCGCTCAGTTTTCTCTTGCTCCCAACGTCGTGTTCAGGCAGTATCCCGGCTCGCGTCACCCGGATAGTTCGGACGCGAGCACCCCTGGGACGAGCGAAGCGCAAAGTGCTGTCCTGCGGCTGCAAGCCTGAACGGCCAAACTGAGGCATCCCTGTTGGGGTTTGTTTTCCACACGATTTCCACATGGGTGGAAATCGCATGAGGGGCTGGTTTTCGCGATGAATCTCTGGGACAAGATCCTCCAGCATACCGAGCGGCGTGTCAATCCTCACAGCTTTGCCACATGGTTTCGTCCCACGCGGCAGGAGCGCGCGGAGGAGGGTCGCTTGGTGATCCGCGTGCCGACGCGCCTGTTTTGCAAACGCCTGACCGAGACTTACGGCGAGCTATTGCAGGCTGTCTTGACGGAAATCGGCAAACCGGAGTTGCAGGTGGAGTTCGTTTCCGCCGAAGCGGAGCAGATCGTCCCCAATTCAATTCCCGCTTCTCAGGCGAAGCTTGATTTCGACTCCGCAAATCACCAGCTCAACCCGCGGTATACGTTTGACAAGTTTATCGTCGGCGCTTCCAACCAGTTTGCGCACGCCGCGGCCCAAGCTGTGGCGGAGCAGCCCTCGAAATCCTACAACCCGCTGTTTCTTTATGGTGGTGTGGGCCTGGGGAAGACGCACCTGATGCAGGCCATTGGTCACGCGCTCAAACGGCGCAACCCGGCCTTGCGGCTCACCTACGTCAGTGCGGAGAAATTCACCAATGAGGTGATCTCTTCCATCCGCTTTGAACGCATGCCCGCGTTTCGCGATCGCTTCCGCAACATGGACGTTCTGATGGTGGACGATATTCAGTTCATCGCCACCCGCGAGCGGACGCAGGAGGAATTTTTCCATACGTTCAACGCTCTCTACGACCAGCAGAAGCAAATCGTCATCTCCTCCGACTGCCCGCCGAAGGAGATTTCTTCCATCGAGGAACGCCTGCGATCACGCTTCGAATGGGGCTTGATCGCCGACATTCAACCCCCCGACCTTGAGACCAAAATTGCCATCCTGCAAAAGAAGGCCGACAACGAGCGTTTCCGTTTGCCCGACGACGTTGCCGAATACATCGCCCGGGCCATCAAGTCGAATATCCGCGAACTCGAGGGTGGTCTGATCCGCTTGATCGCCTATGCATCGCTCACCGGCGCCGAGATCAACCTGTCCACGGCGCAGCAAGTGCTCAAGAACATCATCGAGACGCAGGAAAAGAAAGTGACGATCGAGCAGATCCAGAAGCGCGTGGGCGAGCATTTCGGATTGCGCGCTCAGGACCTTAAAATGCGCAGCAACACGAAAGTCATCGCCTTCCCCCGTCAAGTGGCCATGTTTCTCGTGAAACAGCTCACGTCCGCGTCGCTCCCGGAAATCGGGCGGCAATTCGGCGGCAAGCATCACACGACCGTCTTGCATTCGATCCACAAGATCGAGACGCTGCGCCAGGTGGATAAAGATTTGAACAAGACGATCAACAGGCTACTCGATTCATTTGGCTAGAGTTCGGGGTCAGGGACCCGGCCGGGCTCTCTTCCCATTGTGGACAAGCTGTGGAAGCGTCCCGAAACTAAGGCCCGGCCGGGCTTTTTCCTCAAGGGCGCACGGGTTTCCACAGGAACCAAAATGGAACAAACGTCCTGCGCGGCAGGGTTTAGCCCGTTATCCGCAACTTCCACAGTTGCGGCGACGACGACGGTTTTCTTATATTTATTAGAAATAGAAAAAGCTGTACAGTAGCCGTAGTGAAAGCAAGGTGAAAATCGCATGACGGAAGCAACCGCCTCTGCCCGCGCCACACAGGAAGAAAAAGGAACTGGTCCGATGGAATTCACCGTAAAGAAATTCGACCTGCTCGAAGAACTGCTCCTCACGCAGGGCGTCGTCGAGCGCAAGACCACGATTCCCATTCTTTCGAACCTTCTCTTTGAAGCCAAGGGGAACCGGCTCAGCATTACTGCGACGGATCTCGAGCTGAGCATTCGCACCTCTTGCGAGGCCAAGGTCAAAAAGGAAGGCGCCGGCACAATTCCGGCGAAGAAACTCCTCGAACTAGTTCGTTTGCTGCCCGAGGAGGAGATCAAGTTCAAGCTCCTCGAAAACCACTGGGTGCACATCACCAGCGATCGCCGAAACTACAAGCTTGTGGGGATGTCCAAGGACAATTTTCCGGCGCTTCCGAGCTTCCCGCACGCCCTGATCAAGATTCCAGCCAAGCTTCTTGCCGACATCATCGCGAAAACGACTTTCGCGATCTCGCTCGAAGAATCGCGCTACACCCTGAACGGCGCGCTCCTGGTCCTGAAACCAACATCACTCACCATGGTCGCAACCGACGGCCATCGCCTGGCGATGGTCGAAACCGATCACAAATTGGAGGGTTTTAGCGCCGAGACGCGCGTCCTGGTTCCGAAGAAGGCGATGACGGAAGTCCAGCGCCTCGCGGCCGAGTCCGGCGACGACGGAGTTTTGGAATTTGCGCAGGACGAGAGCCACCTCTTTTTCCAGTTCGGCAGACGCTTGCTGACTTCGCGCAAACTGACAGGCCAATTTCCGAATTACGAAGCCGTTCTCCCGCGCGATGCGAACAAGACGGTCGTCATCGAGCGCAATGAGCTTCAGGACGCGCTGCGCCGCGTCTCCCAGCTTGCCGATCAACGCTCGCATGCCGTGAAGTTCACACTCGCAAAAGAAGGCGTCGAAATTTCCGCCTCCAGCCCCGAGTATGGCGAGGCTAAGGAAGCCATCGAAAAAGAATTCAAAGGCGACCCCATCGCCATCGGCTTTAACGCGCAATACCTTCTCGATTTTCTCGGCGCCGCTGCCGACGGCCCCATCAGCTTCGAGCTCAAGGACGAACAGTCCGCCGGCCAATTCCGGCCACTTGCTGACGAGGCTACCCGCTACCGTTATGTCGTCATGCCCATGCGCATTTGATTGTCTGCCCGCACGGGCAGCCAAATTGGAACTTGGATCGGCATTCCGCCAACACTAACCTCGACACATGAGTTCCGGCCGCGTCCTCTCCATACACACCGCACCCGCAGCGTCTGCGCCGATGCAATCCGTGAAATCGGTGCGCGCCGTCGCGGGCCAGGGCCTTGAGGGCGACCGTTACTTTGCGAAGCAGGGAACGTTTTCCGCCACGGTTGGGCCTTCAGGGGAAGCAACCCTCATCGAAAGCGAGTCAGTCCGCGCATTGAACGCAAAGCTCGGCACAACGATATCTCCGGGCGAAATGCGCCGCAACATCGTTACGCAGGGAGTGGCCCTCAATCACCTCGTCGGCCAAGATTTCCGCGTGGGTGACGCGTTGCTTCGCGGGCTGCGCCTCTGCGAACCGTGTGCCCATCTCGAAAAACTCACGCGCGAAGGCGTCATCGCCGAGACGATGCACCGCTGTGGTTTGCGCGCGCAAATCCTAACAGGGGGCACGATTCGCCCCGGCGATTCCGTCACGTTGCAGAATGATCCCTTGGAAGAAAATAAGGACCTCATCCGTCGTTTCTTCGACGAGATGTGGAATCCATGGGATTTCGCCAAGGCCGACGAACTGCTCGCGCGGGACATCGTTTTTCGCGGCACACTCGGCACCGAAATCAAAGGCCGCGAAGCTTTTCGCGGCTACATGCGCAAGGTGCAATCCGCGTTCCCCGATTTTCACAACACTATCGAAGAAATCGTCGCCGAAAATGACCGCGTGATCGCGCGGACTTTCTATCGGGGCACTCACCGCGGCGAAATTTTCGGCGTCGCGCCCACAGGCAAGGCAATCACGTACGCGGGCGCAGCTTTCTTCCGCATCGAAGACGGAAGGATTACCCACGGCTGGGTCCTGGGCGATCTCTTGAGTCTCTTGCGGCAGCTCGGCGCACACCCGCAGCCCTGAATTTTGCTCCTTTTTGCACGCAAGTTTCTCCTAAAAAATGCATTTTTGGCAGCCCATCCCAGCGTCACATCGCAGGCCAGAAACGAGCTTTAGACAACCTCGTAACAATCTGAAACTAAAGACCATACACAGCACACAAGACGCCAGAATCGCCTTGTGAAATCCCCTTCCTTCCGGTAAAATCGCCTTGTTCCGGATTTTTCCTGAACGGCAGTTTTTCCGGACTGAATCTGCTTCAAAAGATTCTTGCTCGCGCCAGAGCAAGCGGGGCCGAAAAGGCACCGAGCAATCCCCCACCTCGGGGGAAAAATAGAGGCTTCGCCGCGTCCCTCCGGAGAATTTCGGAATGGGACGGGATGAAGCTCTGAAAAACCCTTCGAGTCCCAGCTCGATCCCGCGTCGGCGGGCAGCTGGAGACCAATGGGAATGGCAAGTGTCGAGCACTTCCGCGCGACCGCCTTCCCGTAGATGACCAAACGTAGCTCGGGTCCACCCTGAAGGATGAAAGGTGTTCACGCCCGAGGGTTTTCTGAGGAGACGCACGACTCATGGGTGAAAAAGAGATTCCGGCCGCCAAGGGCCTCGGGCATAAGTACGACGCCACCTCGATCAAGGTCCTCGGCGGCATCGAAGCTGTGCGCAAGCGCCCGGCGATGTACATCGGCTCGACCGGCGACCTCGGACTGCATCACCTTGTTTGGGAAGTGGTGGACAATTCCGTCGACGAAGCCATGGCCGGCTTCTGCGACGAAATCAACGTCATCGTCCACGACGACAACAGCGTCACCGTGATAGACAACGGCCGTGGCATTCCCGTGGACATGCACGCCACGGAAAAAAAACCCGCCGCTGAGGTAGTCATGACCGTCCTGCACGCGGGCGGAAAATTCGACACGGATTCCTACAAAGTTTCGGGCGGGCTCCACGGCGTTGGCGTTTCCGTGGTGAATGCACTCTCCGATTGGCTTGATCTTGAAATCTGGCGCGACGGGCAGGTGTGGGAGCAGTCGTACGAGAAGGGTGTTCCCACATCCAAGTTGAAGGCCTCCGGCAAAACAAAAAAGACCGGAACGAAAGTCACGTTCCATCCGGATCCATCCATCTTCACGACGACGAATTTCAGCTTCGACACGCTTTCGCAGCGCCTGCGGGAGCTGGCCTTCCTCAATAAGGGCCTGAAAATCACGCTCGAAGACGAGCGCAGCAACAAGAAAACGGAATTTCGCTTCACCGGGGGCATCTCCGAATTCGTGAAGCACCTCAACCGCGGCAAACAAACTCTCCACGACTCGCCGATTTACATGGAAGGCAAGCGCGAGCAGGTGGACATCGAGATCGCGGTGCAATACAACGACGGGTACGCCGAAAATATTTTTTCCTTCGCCAACACGATCAATACCGTGGACGGCGGCTCGCACCTCTCCGGCTTCCGCTCGGCGCTCACGCGCACGATCAACCACTACGCCAGCTCGTTCGGCATGCTCAAAGAGCAGAAGGACGAAATCTCCATTACCGGCGACGACGTCCGCGAAGGCCTCGTCGCCGTCGTTTCCGTGAAGTTGCCGCAGCCGCAGTTCGAAGGCCAGACAAAAGGCAAGCTGAATAGCGACATCAAGGGCCTGGTCGAGCAGCTCGTCAATGAAAAGCTGGGCGAGTATTTCGACAAGCATTCCTCCATTGCCCGAAAGATCATCGGTAAGTGCATCGACGCAGCGCGCGCGCGCGAAGCGGCACGCAAGGCGCGCGAGCTGACGCGGCGCAAGTCCGCGCTCGATTCCTCGGGACTCCCCGGCAAGCTCGCCGACTGCCAAGAGCGCGACCCGGCGCGTTGCGAGATCTTCCTCGTCGAGGGTGAGTCGGCGGGCGGCTCGGCCAAGGGCGGGCGTGACCGCCGCTACCAAGCCATCCTGCCGCTCAAGGGCAAGATCCTGAACGTTGAAAAAGCGCGCTACGACAAGATGCTGGGACATGAAGAAATCCGCGCCATCATCACCGCACTTGGCACCGGCATCGGCAAAGATGATTTCGATGCCACGAAGCTGCGCTACCACAAAGTGATTCTCATGACCGATGCGGACGTGGACGGCAGCCACATCCGCACGCTGCTGCTCACGTTTTTCTTCCGCCACATGCGCGAGCTGATCGATAAGGGGCACATTTACATCGCGCAGCCGCCTCTTTACCGCGTCAAGCGCGGCAAGATGGATCGCTATATCCGCGACGAGCGCGAATTCGCGCGCGAGCTGATGAAGCGCGCCACCGAAGAGCACGTGGTGAAGGGCAAGACCGGGAAATCGCTCGAAGGCGGCGACCTGACGCAATTCCTTCTGAACGTTCAGGAATACGATCAGATGTCGTCGAAGCTCGCGCGCCGCCTGCGCGAGCCGAAGCTCGTGGAACTTCTGGGCGAAAGCGAGCTCGATAAGAAAGCCGATTTCGCCGACAAGAAGAAACTGCAGGAGCTGGTGAAGGCCATCGAGCGAGCGAAGCTGAATCTCGAAGCGAAGCTTGAATTCGACGAAGAACACAGCTTGCACGAGCTCCTGCTCAAGAACGGCGGAGAGCGCCGCATCAATTGGGCGCTTGCCGCATCGCCCGAATACAAACGCCTACGCGTCCTTCGGCAGCAGATTGGGGAGAGCGACCGCCCGCCATTCACGATCACGCACAACGGCGACAAAGTCGTGAAGGAAAATTCGCTCGGCGTGCTGAATTACGTCCTCGAAGATGCGAAGAAGGAGTTCACCATCACCCGCTTCAAGGGCCTGGGTGAAATGAACCCCGAGCAGCTCTGGAGTACCACGATGAACGCCGAGACGCGCACTCTGCTGCAGGTCAAGCTCGAGGATGCGGTCGCCGCCGAGGACATTTTCTCGACGCTCATGGGCGAAAACGTCGAGCAGCGACGCAAATTCATTGAGGAAAATGCGCTCGACGTCGTAAATTTGGACATTTAGTCACTCAGCCCTTCATCGTATGAGCGTGATCTATCAACTGACTTGGAAGATTTTGCCGGGGCTGCGTGGGATGAACTGCTCGGAATTCAGCGCGACGCCGACCAGCACGCCGAACAACGAGCAGGGCGTCGCCCTTGAGTGCGCCGGCGACGCCGAACGCGACGCGTTGTTGCGCGAACTTGAAGAGCATTTTGCGCCGCAGCGCTTTTCCAACAGCGCCTCGGCCTTTGAAACAGTGAAGACGTACGTGCTCGAAAAGATAGCCAGGCATTAGCAACAGTCACGAAGAAGGGAAGCGGCGATCCCATTTTCACTTTTCTAATTTCCAGATGCGGAGCGAACTGTGGCTGACGAAACCAACCAGTCGATTTTGACGCCGGTCGATATCGAAACGGAAATGAAGAAGTCGTACCTCGATTACGCCATGAGCGTAATCATCGGGCGCGCGCTGCCCGACGTGCGCGACGGCTTGAAGCCCGTCCACCGGCGAATTCTTTACGGCATGTACGAACTCGGGCTTACCTCGACGAAGCCCTACCGCAAGTGCGCGAAGATCGTCGGCGAAGTCCTCGGCAAATTCCATCCGCACGGCGACTCGCCCGTCTACGACGCCTTGGTGCGCATGGCGCAGGATTTCAACATGCGTTACCCGCTCGTCGACGGCCAGGGAAACTTCGGCTCGGTTGATGGCGACCCGCCGGCGGCGATGCGTTACACCGAAGCGCGCCTCTCCAAAATCGCCGAGGAGATGCTGGCGGACATCGAAAAGGAAACCGTCGATTTCGTCCCCAACTTCGATGAAAGCGAAAATGAGCCGGTCGTCCTCCCGACGCGTATTCCAAGCCTGCTCGTCAACGGATCGAGCGGCATCGCCGTCGGCATGGCCACAAATATTCCGCCCCACAATTTGAAGGAAACGATCGAAGCCGCCATCCTCCTGATCGAAGAGCCTGAAGCAAACCTGAAAAAAGTGATGAAGCTCGTCCCCGGCCCGGATTTCCCGACCGGCGGCTACATCTACGGCCGCGAAGGAATCGAGCAGGCGTACAAGAACGGCCGCGGATCGTTTCAGGTGCGCGCGAAGGCTGCCATCGAGCAGCGCGGCAAGGACCGCCAGGACATCGTCATCTCCGAATTGCCGTACCAGGTGAACAAGTCGCGGTTGATCGAGCACATCGCCGAGCTGATCCAGAACAAGAAGATCGAAGGCATCGCCGACATCCGCGACGAAAGCGACCGCGACGGCATGCGTATCGTCATCGAAGTAAAGCGCGATGACGAACCGGAGATTATTCTTGCCCATCTGTTCAAACACACGCAAATGCAGGAATCGTTCGGGATGATCCTCCTCGCGATCGTGGCCGGCCAGCCGCGCGAGCTGGGCTTGCTCGATTTGCTGCGTCTTTTCATTGGGCACCGCGTGGACGTGGTTCGCCGTCGCACGCAGTATGAATTGCGCAAGGCCAGAGAGCGTGAGCATATCTTGCTCGGCTATCGCATCGCGCTCGACAACATCGACGACGTCATCAAAATCATTCGCGGCTCATCAAGCCGCGCGAGCGCGCGCGAGAATTTGCACGAATTCTTTGAGAACAAATCCGTGCGCGTCCTGGTCGGCGGAAAAGAAACCTCGATTCGCGGCGTCAAACTCGACGCCAAGAAGTACGGAATTACCGCCGCAACTTCCGGAGAAGGGCTTGGCCTCAGCTACATCCAAATCGATGCCATCCTCGAACTCCAGCTCCATCGCCTGACCCAGCTCTCCGTTGATGAAATCCTCAAGGAACTCAAGGAAATCCGCGACCGCATCGCGGAACTGGAAGAGATCCTGGCGAGCGAAAAGAAACTCAAAGCCGTCATCGTCGCCGAGCTGCGCGAAATCGTGAAGTCATACGGCGACGAGCGGCGCACGCAAATCGTGGACCGCGTCGAGGAGATCAAGCTCGAAGACCTCATCAAAGACGAAGAGATGGCCATCACGGTCAGCCATGCAGGCTACATCAAACGTACTTCGGTGGACGTCTATCGCCATCAATCGCGCGGCGGCAAGGGCCGCATCGGCGCGAAAACGCGCGAAGAAGATTTCGTCGAGCACTTCTTCGTCGCTTCGGCGCACAGCTACATTCTTCTGTTTACCTCCAAGGGTCGTATCTACTGGCTGAAGGTGTACGAAATTCCCGAAGCGGCTGCAGCCACGCGTGGAAAAGCCATCACGAATCTCGTGCGCTTTCAGGAAGGCGAGAAGCTCACTGCGGTGGTCCCCACACATAACCTCGAAGAGGCCGACCGCTACGTGTTCTTGGCCACGCGCAACGGCACCGTGAAAAAGACGGCTCTCGCCGAGTTTTCGAACCCACGGCCGTCGGGCATCATCGCCATCAACCTCGATGCCGATGATGAACTGATCGGCGCAAAGCTTACCGACGCCAAGCAGATGATTTTCCTCGCCAGCCACGAGGGCCAGGCGATTCTCTTCCGCGAAACGGAAGTCCGCTCGATGGGGCGCGCGGCGGGAGGCGTGAACGGCATGGACCTCGGGAAGGGCGATTACGTTGTCTCCATGGACGCCGTCCAGCCGGATTTCGAGATCATCAAGAAGGAATACAAGAAAACCACGCAAAACCTCGACGAACTTGAAAGCGATCAGATCCGCGAATCGCTCACGTCGCTCATGCTCACCGTGGCCGAGAAGGGTTATGGCAAGCGCACACCGCTCGCCGAATATCGCGTTACGTCGCGCGGCGGCAAGGGCGTGATCAACTTGAAGACAACCGACCGCAACGGCTCCGTCGTGGCAGCGCTGCAAGTGCGGGAAGACTCCGACGTGATGATCATCACCGGACAGGGCAAAGTGATTCGCGTCCATTCCGGAGAGATCCGAGAAGCGGGCCGCTCGACGCAGGGCGTCCGCCTGCTGCGCCTCGAAGAGGGCGACCGCATCGCCGCCGCCGCCTCCATCCTCGAAGAAGAAACCGCCGCCATCGCCGCCCCCGAACCCGAGAAGAAATAGCCATGGCCGAGCCGAGGGTTTGGGTGTTTTTCTACGGGTCGTACATCAATTTGAAAGTTCTGCGCGAAGTGGATTACACTCCCGAAAAATGGGAGGTCGCGCGCCTCGCAGGCTTCGACATTCGCATCCAGCCCCGCGCGAATCTCGTGCGCTCAGAACAGCACTCCGTCTATGGCATCCTCGCCACCGGCACGCACGCCGAGCTCGGCCGCCTCTACGCTCACGCCAAGGATGTGCTCGGTGAAGTCTACTTGCCGGAGGCGGTGCTGGCGGAAACGCGCGACGGTAAATGGAAGCCCGCGACTTGCTACATCTGCCCCGCGATGGGCCCGCGTCCCGCAGCAAACGACTACATTGACCGCATCGTCGCGCCCGCCCGCGAATACGGCTTCCCCGCTTGGTACATCGACCACCTTGAAAAGTTTCGGCCCTAAACGTTGGCCGCCGTGCCTGAAGTCGAGCAGAAATGATGAGGAGGGGGAAAATGACACCGAAATTGGCTTACATCATTGAATTTGTCGCGGACATGGAGCGCGCAGTCAAATTCTATCGCGACGTCGTTGGCCTTCCCTTGAAGTTCCAGTCTCCCGGCTGGAGCGAATTCTCGACCGGTGAGACGACCCTGGCGCTGCATCCCGCTTCGGACAAAAGCCCCGCGGGAAAAATTGACCTGGGTTTCACCGTGAGCGACCTCCAGCAGTTTTACCAGGAAATGCAGGCGAAGGGCGTAAAGTTCCTCATGCCTCCGACCAAGCAGGACTTTGGGAACGTGCTTGCCCAGTTTGTTGATTCCGAAGGCGCGCATCCGAGTGTAGGCGGAGCTTAGCTCTCGGGCGGGGCGAGATAGTATCCCGGGCGGGTGCGGACCGTGGCGCCGTGACGGTCCACCGTGACCTTGATCTCGTGGTAGCCGAAGGACACTTCGCCGGGCGCACGATACCCGAGCGTGTACTGCGCGTGGAGCTCGCCTCCGATTTCATCCATCGCTTTCTGGATGGAGCGATCCTTGAATGTGTTCAGGTGCAGGCCACCCGTGGCCTTGCTCGCGATCGCCAGTGAATTCGGCCCCAGCGCATTCATGCCCGTTTCCACGAGCCACACAGCAGCCGCGAGCAAATCGATATTGCCCATCGTCGCGGCCTCGCTCTGCGGCGTCTGCGCGGTGCCATTCGGCACGGGAAGCGGATAAGTTCCGGGCGGCCCGAGCTGCACGGGTTGAGCTTGGCTCGCCTGGGCGCGCAGTTCAGCCGCGGTCGTGCTCAGTCCAATCGAGTAAATCGTGACATTCGCGAGCTGCGCCGCGCGCAAGACCTCGCCCAGCTTGTTTTCGCTCCCTGAATCCTTCGCTTCCCCGACGACAACGAGGATGCGCCGCCGCACCGCCGGTCGCTTTTCGAGCATCGAAATCCCGCGCTCCATCCCGTCGTAGAGGCGAGTCCCCATCGTCCCCATGCGCAAGTGCTTGATCGCATCCTCGAGGGCGTCCGGATCGGTGCTGAATTTCAGGAGGAGATCCACGCTGTCGTCATACCCGATGATGGCGGCTTCCGACGTTTGTCCTAACACCGTCTCTGCAAAAATAATTCCTGTCTGGCGAACCGCCGGGAGCAGCGCCTCGATGTGTGAACTCGTTTCCACGACGAGGACGATCGAAAGCGGATCTCCGCCCAGATCGAAATGCTCAATTTTCTGCTCGACGCCGTTGTCGTAGATATGAAAATTGTTTTTCGTGAGGTCGAAGACCATCTCGCCCTTGGGGTCGCGCACCGTCACCGGGGCGGTGACTTCGGTCACGCGCACGCGGATGGCATGTTTTTCCTGGTCCGGTGTGGGCAATTTTTCGGGCTGAATGCCGGGCGCCGGATGGAGCGGCCCTGGCGGAGCTCCCTGGCACCATATGGGCTCTCGGAAGGCGGCAGACGCAAGCGTCAGCAACGCAACACACATGACCAAAGAAGCTGTTCTTGGTGGCGGCATAAAGGGTTCAGTTTATCTGATTCGATGCTGCCGGGGACGCGTTGCTTGGGATGAACTGGGGCTGCGTGCAACGGCTGGTATTTCCGGGTGACGTTCTCCTAAAATGGATGGTTTGCACTACGTGTGAGGGAGAAAGCGATGAAGCGTTACGGTCATCTGCGGATGGCGAAGCTGGCCTACAACAATCCAGAATTCATGGACAGTCTGGGAGCGCGGCCGCTGCGCATCCTGGCCGAGTATCTCGATCCTCTCGCGCGGCTCCGCCAAGCCGATGTGGCCGACACGATTGTGATGTTCGGATCGGCACGCATTTACTCGCGCGATCGGGCGCTTGCCGCGCTCCGGGAGACCGAACAAAGGTCGCGCCGCCGCCGGACCGCAGAATGGCGCGCGAAGATTCGCACAGCGCGCTCCAATGTCGAGATGTCGCGCTACTACGAAGAGGCGCGCGAACTATCCCGCCGCATCACGTCCTGGGCTATGACACTGGGTTTCCACCCGAAGCGATTTGTGATCTGCTCCGGCGGAGGCCCCGGAATCATGGAAGCGGCGAACCGCGGCGCGGCGGAAGCCGGCGGTTCTTCGGTTGGACTCAGCATCCAACTCCCCCACGAGCAGTGGCCCAACTCTTACATTACTCCGGAGCTGAATTTCTGCTTTCACTACTTCTTCATGCGCAAGCTGTGGTTCGCTCAAATGGCCAAAGCGTTGATTGTTTTCCCCGGTGGTTTCGGCACGATGGACGAGCTGTGGGAAATGCTGACGCTGCTGCAGACGAACAAGCTCTCTTCTCACCACCTCATCCTCATCTACGGGCGAAAGTATTGGGACAAAGTGCTCAACTGGCGCCACATGGTTCGCACCGGGACGATCAGCGAGCGTGAATACAAACTCCTCCAGTTTGCGGATACAGTGGACGAAGCCTTTGAGCGCGTCCGCAAGGACATGGAAAGTCACCACCTCACGCTGGACACGCATTGGGACCATTCATAGCCGACTCTAAACCGTCCCATTTTTTCCACCGAGTGAAGACGAAGCAATTTATTTCGGAGCGAGGCACACCCCTACTCTGGAAGTATTCCAGCGTAAGGGCGCGCCATGAAGCTAGAGGCTAGTTGTTGGAAACAGGCTCGAGCGCGAAGACGGCTTCGAAGCGCCGCTTTTCAACCTTGTCGTGGAGCATGACCACGGGAGCTACGCGCAGCGAGAGCTTGCAGGTGCGGCACGATGTGACTTCGCCCTGCAGGTCCTGCACAAAACCATCGCTGAAATGGTACGCCGCTCGCGGGCGGCGAGCAGCCTTGGTTCCCTGTGCCCCGCAATGCGGGCAGGTGTACTCGACGCGATCCTCCAGCGGGTCGCGGTTCAGTGCGGCCCAGCCGGTATAGCGAACACCAACTGTTTCTAGAGAGGGTCGATTCATAATGGCAACCTCAGTAATTTAATTTATCCCCAAGTCTGGCTTACAAGCGTTTAGACGCATGTGCCCGGAAAAGCGATGCATTGAACCTCCAAGAATTTGTAGTGTCCTGCAAACAAACCGTTTACATGCTGCAAAGGTGCTCCCATGCCTCCCATCGCAGTTGACGAAACCGCTAGGAAGCGTCGGGAACCAGCCCCGAATCTCGGTGTCTATCTCATCAGAGATCGCGCGAACCTCAAAGTCAGGCCGGGGCAGCCGCTGGCCATTTCAGGTGACTCCCCACGCCTGAGACGTATTTCCCATTCGTCTGAGAGGAAGGAAGGAGAAGTGTCTATGAGCGATCTCGGAAGCCTTGCCCATTGCCTGGTCGACAACGACAGCAAAGCTCTGGGGCGGGCTCGCTGGCTTCGCAGGAAGGCGTTGGCAATTTCAATCGTCCTTGAAGCGTTTCTGGTTGCAGCCATGCTTCTGTGGCCGCTCATCACACCCGGAGTGCTGCCCCGGCAATTCGTGTTGACGCCCGCGCCGCCGTTCCGCGGAGGAAACCCCAATCAGACGCACTCGCACGTGAGCGCACATCCGGCGACCCCGCTATCCCACCCGCCTTTGATCCATGGCTTTTTTCAGCCCCCACACATTCCAAAAAATTGGAAAACAAACCCGATTCCCGACGCGCCGAATATTAATCTCGGTCCGAGCGAAGGCATGGACATCGGTCCAGGTGCTGGCGGAGGCAGCGAATTCATTCCTGGCGGAAGCGACGCAGGAAATCAGCCCCTCTTACCTCGGCCGCCGGAAACGGTTCGTCACAACGGCCCCTTGCACGTCAGCACAGGTGTGATGGAAGCGTCGCTGATCCGGCGCGTGCAACCGGTATATCCGCCGTTGGCGCGAGTTATGCATCTCTCCGGCACGGTGCGCCTGCGCGCACTAGTCGGAACGGATGGGAACGTGCGCCAATTGGAAGTTTTGAGCGGAAGTCCGATTCTCGCGCAGGCCGCGCTTGCCGCAGTGCGCGAATGGCGTTACCGCCCAACGCTCTTGAATAACGAAGCCGTCGAAGTTGAGACGTACATCACCGTGAATTTTGTTTTGGAGTAGCCGAAGTAAAAGTGGCGCGGTAACGCGGGCAGGTGAGATTAGAGCAGGGCTTCGCCGGAGTGCCTGGCGATTATTTCGCGCGTGGCATCCCGCAGGCGCACGATTTCGTGCCAGTCATCCCCGGCCTCGGAATTGGGCGTTACAAGCGGGCCAAAAGTAATCGTGAGGCGTCCGGGACGCGGCAAGTAGGTTTTGTCGCGCAGAATATGCCGCGCGCCTCTGACGGAAACCGGGCAGATAGGCCTTTGTGTGTCTACGGCGGCTTTGAATGCTCCAAGCTGGAACGGACGGATCCCCGCTATCGCCGTGAATGTTCCTTCCGGGAAGATGACCACGGATTCGCCGTGCTCGAGCGCCGCATTCACTTCCTGCGCCTGCTTGATCCGCGCCTGCGGATCGGCGCGGTTAAAAGAGAATTGGCCGGATCGGCTGGTGATCGTTCCGACGAGCGGCATGGAAAGCGTTTCACCTTTTGCGACAAACCGCACACCCGGCGGCAGAAACGCGATCGATACGATAATGTCGAGATAGCTCGAATGGTTTGGCGCAAAAATGAACGGACCGGATTTCTCCAGTTCCGCAAGGAATTCCTTCGACTCGATCTGGACTGGGACTCGCGCGGCCAGCAACATCAGGCGCGCACCCCGGCGCGTAATGCGGGCGGCGCGCTGGCGATTCGGAGTGAGCCCAACGACGATCCAGAGGGGGACAAGCACGATCGAGAAAGCGGCCAGCGCGTAAACGCCGTAGAGAAACTCGATCGTTTTCCCAAAGCCGCGCTGGATCAGTGTTCGCGCGTGGGGAACCGCACCGCGCGCGGCGAGATTTGCAATTTGGACCCATGACGGCGCCTGTTTCCGGCCGAGTTTTCCTTCGAGAAAGAGACGGCGCGTTTCGCTGCGCCGAAGTTTTCCGCTGGAAGTCTTGGGGATCGAATGCGGGGCGAGGACTTCGACCAGGTCGGGCGGCATCCCCAATGCTTCATCCACCGCGCTCGTGATTCCGGCCGCGATGCGTTTTGAGTCGGCGATGTCGCGCGCCTCGGCGGCGACGACCAAGCGTTCGGTTCCTGTCCGCGCATCAGGTGCGCCGAACGCGACGACGCAACCGGCGCGTACTCCCGCGACGCTTCCCGCAATTTCCTCCACTTCATGCGGGTAAAGATTTCGCCCGGCTTTAATGATGACGTCTTTTGCGCGGCCCGTGATGTAAATCTCGCCCTCGGCCCAGTAAGCCAGGTCGCCTGAGTCGAGCCAACCCCCTTCGCGCACCAGTTCGCTGGTGGCGCTGGCGTTGCGATAGTAGCCGCTCGTCGCTGAGGGCCCTCGAAACAGCAACCGGCCTTCCGCGCGCTCTCCCACTTCGCGGCCTTTCGCGTCCACAATCTGCACGTCCACATCCGGAACGGGCTTGCCCGCGTTAACGAATTCAAATGCTGCGGTATCGCTGGGAGGCGCCGGAATCGCGCGCCCTTCGGATTCAAATGCGGCGCGCTCGATGCGGTCTACCTTGTAGCCGGAGCCGAGTTTCGGCACCGAAACGGCCAGCGTCGCTTCCGCGAGCCCGTATACCGGGGTCAAAGCCTCACGCCGAAATCCGTAGGGCGCGAAGCGAGCAGCAAATCGCTCCATCGTTTCCGCGCGCACCGGCTCGGCGCCGTTCGTAGCCGCGCGCCACGTGCTCAGGTCAAGCCCTTGTAAATCCTTGTCGGCGATCTTCCGGACGCACAGCTCGTACGCGAAATTCGGCGCCGGGCTGATTGTCCCGCGGTGACGCTGGATCGCTCGGAGCCAACGCTCCGGGCGGCTGAGGAACGAGAACGGCGACATAACCACGAGCGGGATTCCGGTGAAAAGCGGCACGAACCACGCTCCGATCAAGCCCATGTCGTGGTACAGCGGCAGCCAACTCACGGCGACGTCATCCGGCCTGATTTCCACGCCGGCCACGATGGAGCGGATATTCGCGAGCAGGTTCGCGTGCGTCAGGATGACGCCCTTGGGATCGCCGGTTGAACCCGACGTGTATTGCAGAAACGCGATGTCCTCACCGCGCGCCTGATGCGTCAAATGTTCTATCGGCCGCCATTCCGTGGAGGAAGATTCGGGAAAACGTGAAACCGTCGCCAGGCGCTCCGCATTCAGGACCTCCCGCAGGGAGGGCACGCTCGGCCGGAGCAGCCGCGCGAGATTCTCGGCCTGACGCCAGGTGATGAGAAACTGCGCTTCGGCATTGCGCAAAATCTTCGATTGTCGCGTGGCGTATTCGGCGATGCGGTCGGCGCGGAACGGCGGGTAAATGGGAACGGGTATTGCGCCGGCCAGGAGGGTCCCTGCAAATGCCCAGAAGAACTCGGCGCACGTAGGGAGCATGATCGCAACGGTCTGGCCCGGAGCCAAGCCGCGTCGCTGCAATTCTCCGGCAACCGCGGAGGCCCGCTCGTAGAGTTCCCCGAACGTGATTGTCCGCACCTGTTCGTTTTCTTCATAGAGGTGTACATGTGCGCGGGCGGGCTCGCTGCGTGCGCGCAGGCGCAGGATCTCCGTCAGCGATTCGGCGTTGCGGATTTGCTGCTCAAGGTCCGGTCGAAAGGCAGGCGCAGCATCAACCGGCGACGGAAGGACCGCTGCGGCGCCCTGGTTTGCGCCGTTCCCGGAGCCGCTCGTGTCCTCACGCAGAACCGCATCAATCAAGTTCCGAACGGTATCGGCTTCGGCGACGACCCGGTCCGGTAGTCGCACCCCGCAGGCGTCTCCCAAGCGCAGCACAAGTTCGACGCGTTCGAGGCTTCCGAGGCCGAGCTCACGGTCCAGGTGGGCTGCCGAACGCCGCGTTTCGAGCTCTTCGAGGCCTCTAGAACCGCCCAGCTCGGTGAGAAGCTGGCGCACCGTCGCGAGCGCTTGCGCTTCGACGGTGGCGGCGCGATCGAATTTTGTGCTGGTGGCGCCCACGGGAGTGGCCGGGCAGCGCAACGCCCCCGCTTTCGCGGTGAAGATGCGTTCCTTGTCGGAGCCTACCACCGCGCTTCGCATGGTTCAACCGGTTCGCTGTTTTTCGCAGGGATGCGGCGCGCAAAGAATTCGCGGTGGCGAAGACAGCGCGAATTCGCCGGGGTACTTTCGTACTGGCGTGGATTGAACCTAGCGACCTATCGACCCGCCAGGGTACTCCAGGCAAAATCGCTGTGGATTCGGGGCGCTATGCGGCACCCGGCGTCCTCCCAGGAAGCCGGGCCGCTGAATGGCACTTCGAGTTTCTGCACCTCCATCACCCCATGCCCACGAGCGGCCGGTCCCCCCACCGGCCGCTCACTTTTTTTGATCGCAAGTCATCGCATTCAAATCGGCTTGAATGATCACTACTGAGGGGGAAGCCCGGCCCGTTTAAAAGTGAAAAGGCCCGGATCGATTTCATCGGCCCGAGCCTTTTGTTCTTGCGTCCACTGAAGGGGTTGCGCTCACCCTCGGTCCCGTATGCCACTAGGGCCGAAGGCTCGGGGACGAGGCCGCGACTGACTTTCGTCAGCGTGCGGTCGAGCCGCTGCCGTTCGTTGCGGGCCTGTGGTGACCGAGGGCCCGCGGAAGATCAGCGCGGGCGGCCAATCGGCCGGTAGCTCGCCAGCGGCCGAGGCCGCATCCGAAAGCGCGGCGCGAGCGGCGGCGGCACGTTGTGAAGCGGAGCGCCGCAGTTGCTGCAAAACTCCCTCGGCGCGTCCTGCACGCGCAGCCAGTGCCCCCGCGCAGGACAATCGGCATTCAAACATTGCACCGTCCAACCGGGCAAATACTGCATCGTCCCTCTCAGTTCTCCCCAATGTGGAATGGCGGCGGGAAGGGAGCAAAGCTCGCCGCAATTGCGCTCTGAGAAACCCAAAATGTCCCGTGAACTGGCGGGATTTTGCGCCGTGCTCACTAGTGTGTCAAGCAGAATGTATACAATTAGTAGGGGTGCAGTTTCACATCGGTTCAGCGATGTCCGAGGCTCCAGTTTCGAGCGCGCGGACTATTGGGATTTGCTGGGCGTGTTGCCTTTTGCGGAATCCAGCTTGGCTTGGAGCGCGTCCACCTTTTTCTGTAAGTCCGCCACATCCTGCTTTATCGCGCCGACTTCGGTTTCTTCTTGCTTCATTTTAGCCGCGCCGGCTTTGTCCGAGGCGTAGTCGGGCTTGCTCATATACGTTTGCTGGTCGAGCGAAAACTTTCGTTGGAGGATATCGAGATCCTTCTGGCGGCTTTGCAGCTGTCCCTTGGCGCTGGTGAGTTCGCTCAGGGTGGCAGCCTGCTCTTGGGCCGACTTCTCCGTGCTGGGCGCCGCAGGTGCAGGGGTAACAGCAGCTTGGTCGGCAGCAGGTGGATTGGCGGCATGCTCGCCATTTTCGGCAGGACTTTCTGCAGCCGCGGCGTCGGAGCTTTGCCCTACGACGCTGATGTTTCCAGGTGTCTTGGGGATGTTGTCGTTGTCCCAAACGCGCGCGGGCTTGGCTTCATCTTTCTTTTGATCGCGCGATCGGCGGGCCGCTTCCGAGAGGGCGGACGGCTGTGCCTGCTGCGCAGACTGCTCTTGCGCCGCAGCAATCCCTCCCGGTAGAAGGAGCACAAGCGCGAGTCCCCACTGTTTGATTTTCATCGGATTTCTCTCCGCGCGGCAGCTTGCCACTCCCTCATAGTAGTCGTCACTCCGCTCGCATGGCAAACGCCATTCGAAGCCGCACCCAAAGAAGCAACCTGTCCGTCCCGGCAGGTCACGGTCAGGCGCAATACTTTCACGGCAATGACCGCCATTGGGACCTCTCTGCGTCAAATGAAGGTGTTCGCCAAAGCGATATATTGCGTTGACCTGCAAAGCGGGATACCGTCGCCCAGGTGCTGCGACTCGGCGTGGATTTTCGCAGAAAGTAAAAAATGAAAAACTCCCGGTTCCTTTTTTGTGCCCTCCTTCTCACGCTATCCCCGGGCCCAGGTCTCTCTGCCCGGCAGCAGCCTTCATCCCCTTCGAATACAGTCCAAAATTCCGTCTCAGCCGCCGCCGCTGCTGCATCCTTTGCGTCACCGCAAGCCAGCGAGAAAAAAGTCGCGGCCTACACCCTTCCTCCCGACGTCTACAGAAAAGCGCACCAGCTCAGCCGAATCGCCTTCTGGGGACTGCTCGTCTCGTTTTTCTGGACGGCGGCCGCCCTTCTTCTATTTTTGAAGTTTCGACTCGGCCCGAAATACAGAGACATGGCGGGGCGGGCTACCGCCGTCCGCTTTCTTCAGGCCGCCATTTTTGCGCCGTCCTTCTTGTTCACATTGGCAATCTTGAATTTCCCGCTCGACATCGCGGCAGAGTACATCCTTCGGAAATACGGAATCAGCGTTGAAAGCTGGGGATCGTGGGCGTGGGATTGGACGAAGGGGCAGCTCATCTCATTCGTCATCGGAATTATTCTGATTTGGATTCTGTACGCGGTCATTCGCATGAGCCCTCGGCGCTGGTGGTTTTATTTCTGGCTCGTATCGATACCCTTGGGCTTGTTTTACATTTTCCTGACGCCCCTCCTGATTGACCCGTTGTTCCACAAATTCGAGCCGCTGGCACAAAAAACCCCCGCGCTCACGGCGAGCCTGGAACAAATGGTTCAGCGTGCCGGGCAATACATTCCACCCGAGCGGATGTTTTGGATGGGCGCGGGCGAGAAGACCACCGCACTCAACGCCTATGTCACCGGCATCGGTGCCTCCAAGCGTGTCGTCGTGTGGGATACGACCATCGCCAAGATGACAACCCCGCAGATCGTTTTTGTCGCGGGCCACGAGATGGGGCACTACGTCCTCAACCATATTCCCAAGGGGCTGACGTTCTTTGCCGGACTCCTGTTTGTTTTTTTCTACATGGGATACCGTTTCGTGGGCTGGATCCTTTTGCGATGGGGACCTGGCTGGGGGATTCGAAGTCTGGATGACTGGGCCTCATTGCCGCTGCTGCTGCTCCTGCTAACCGTTTTGTTGTATCTCGCGAGTCCGGTAATCAGCGCAGCGAGTCGCCACTTCGAACATCAAGCCGATCAATATGGTCTCGAGGTCACGCATGGGCTTACACCCGATTCGAGCCAGGTGGCAGCGCAGTCATTTCAAATTCTTGGCGAAGTGGATCTGGAAGACCCCGATCCGTATCCCGCGTTCATCTTCATGTATTACGACCATCCTCCCATTCGTGATCGAGTCCGTTTCGCGCTTACCTACGATCCCTGGTCCAAGGGCGAGCAGCCGGAATTCGTGAAGTAGTCGCAGCCACCCCCTTGCTTGCGGGTGCCACTAGTTGCGCGCGTGGAAAGTCATGCGAATGCCATAGCGTGGGCGGAGCGTGACCAGCGGCTCCGGCTCAACCGGGTGCCCTGGCACAAGCTGGAAGCGAAAACGCTGCGCAATCATCCCGATCAGCAGCGCTGTTTCGAGCAGGGCAAAGCCTTGCCCGATGCAACGCCGCGGACCATCGCCGAATGGGAAGTACGCGCCCGCCGGAAGGCGATTCTCAAGGCCGTCCAGCCAGCGTTCTGGGCGGAAAGACTCGGGCTCATCGTAAAAACGCGCGTCGCGATGCATCACCCACTGCGACATCAGTATCGTCGAACCCGCGGGAAACTCGTACCCGCCGATTTGGCAGCTCTCAATGGATGTGCGCGCGAGAATGTAAGCGGGCGGATAGAGTCGCAGCGCTTCGTTCAAGGCGCCCTGAAGATACGGCAATTGCCGCAGATCCGCGATATCGGGCGCGCGTCCACCCAGAACTCCGTACAGCTCTTCGTGAAGACGCGCTTCGGCCCTCGGATTCTGGCTGAGCAGATACCAAGTCCAGGAAAGCGTCTGCGCCGTGGTCTCATGACCTGCGAGGAAAAGCGTCATCGTTTCATCGCGAAGCTGCTTCGAGGTCATCTGGCTGCCGTCTTCATCCATCGCGCCCATCAGAAGCGACAGAAGATCGCTATGGGGTTGGGAATTCCCCTGCGCCTGCCGCTCCAAAATGATCTTGTAGACGAGCGAATCGAGAAAATCGTATTCGCGCTGGGCACGCCGGTTCTTGGGCGTCGGCCAGTTCCGCGGCATCCGGAAAGGCGAGCGCAGCCGCCCGAGTTGGTAGCGCATGAGGAACGTCATCGCCCGGCCCACCTGCCGCGCTTCGCTCGGCAGCGTTGTCCCGAAGAGCGTTTTCACGGCCACGTCCAGCGTCAGGGCCATCATTTCCTGCGCCAGGTCGCGCTCCTCGCCGTCGCGCCACTCGCGGACGTGCGCTTGGCCGATCTCGATCATCGTCGAGGCATATTCATTGACGCGCGTGCGATGAAAGGCGGGCTGCGCAAGTCGCCGCTGGCGCCGCCAGAAGTCCCCTTCGCTGATCAACAATCCTTGTCCGAGCAGCCGTTCCGTGGCGTCCTTTGTCAGGATGCTCTTGTGGAATTTGCTCTGCTGAACCACCAGCACCTGCTCGATCCAATCGGGATGGTTCAGCAGGATGCGGCTCTGAAGCAAGACCGGCAGGCGGACGATGTCGCCGTATTCGCGCGCCATGCGTTGCAGGGTTGCCAGCGGGTCGCGGCGCACTTGAAGGCCCACGCCGACGATCGGCAAGCCCTTCGGCCCGGGGGGAACTCGATTTCCCTTTGCACTCATTTTCGTGCGTGCCGCCGCTCTCTCGAAATCCAGCGATTCGCCCTCCGTCAGGTTATTACGTTCCATCATCCATTTTACTTCAGGCTGTCCTGCACCCACAGCGCCGCACTCTGAATCCAATCAGGTGCGCATTGGTGCTTTCCTCGCGATTGGGTAAGATACGGGTCGCTCCGGTGCGTCATCGAAGAGGGGGAATTTCCTTGGACATCGAAAAACCGGATTGGCTCGAACAGATAGAGGGCATCCTTGAAACGCTGAACGAAGGCGTTATCATCTCGGATGATTGCGATCACGTCGTTTTCGTGAATTCCTGCTTCGAGGAAATGACCGGTTTTTCTCGCGGGGAAATCGTTGGCCGCGACGCTGTTCACGACTATTACACCCCTGAGGAATACGCGCTCATTCAGAAGCGCCGCCAAGAAGTCCGCAAGGTGGGCCGGGGCCGCAATGAATTTTTCGTACGCCAAAAGGACGGCGGGCGCCTGCCGGTGGTCATCAGCGCGCGGAGCTTGGAAGATCCGGATGGCCGACAGTTTACGATCTTGACGCTCACCGATATCTCAGACCAGAAGAACGCGGAGGCCAAGCTTCGCGAAGCAAATAAGCTCTTGGAGGATCGCCAGAAGGAAATTGATGAAGACCTCGCCCTCGCGGCCCGCGTGCAGCAAAGCCTCTCACCGAAATCTATGGTTTGGGGAAGCGTTCGTGTGGAGGCATATTACCATCCCGTCCTCACGATTGGCGGCGACTTTGGCCTGGTCAGTCCTCAGAACGGAGATCATCTGAATCTTCTCGTGTGCGATGTTTCCGGACATGGCATCGGCTCTGCGCTCGTTGCCAATCGCATCTACACGGAGACAGTCGCGCAGTTGCGCAGCGCAGCGCCGCTTGGCGAAGTGCTGCGGCACTTGAATCGGTTTGTCATGCAAAATATCGGCAGTTCGGTTTTCTTTTTCACGATGGCCACGGCGCGCCTGTCTCGCAGCGGCCGCCACATGACCTTCGCAGGAGCGGGCCATCCCCCCGCCATGATCGTCCAGCCGGGCGACGAGCCGAGACTCCTCATGTCCAACAGCATGGTGCTCGGCGCATTGCCCGACGCCGTGGGCCCGGAAGCAGCCATCGAGGTGGACGTCGCTCCAGGCGATCGAATCGTCCTTTACACGGACGGCATCACCGAAGTCTTTGACTCGCGCGGTGAGATGCTAGGTATCGAAGGCGTGCAGAAGTTTGTGCGCGAGGGCGCACTGCTGCCGTTCCACGAAATGAAGCAGTCCATCTTGGACAAGGTCGCGGCCTGGCGCGAGGGCCCCCCCACGGATGACATGTCGCTCGTCCTCGTCGAAGCTCTCTGAGCCGCTATGGCGGACCTCGAAATCCGCTTGGAAATTGTAGCCCCGCCGAAAGAGGTCTTTGTTTTCTTCGTCCCCCAACGCATGCCGCTCTGGTATGGCGTGGAAATGGACGCCTGCTTCGAGGTGCAGGGAGGGGCGTCGGATTTTTCGCTTGGGCAGAAGGTGCGCATCACCGGAAAGTTCCGCCGCCGTGAAGTGGCGCTCACCGTGGTCATTACCGCTTTCGAATGGGAGCGGCTGCTCGAATGGCGATTTCAGGATTCCTACGGCGTTCGCGGATTGCAGCGCTGGGAGATCGAGGCTGCGCCGGCCGGCACGCGGCTCGTGATGCGCGATTCTTACGAAATGCCCGGGGCCTTCGGCCGGTTCGTGGACCGGATTTTCACGCGCTTCGCGGTCGCTCGCCGCAACCGCGCTTGGCTCGAACGCCTCGGGCGCCTCGCCGAGCGTCGCTGACGCCTTCGAAATGCGCGAGTCGAGCTATGCCACCCCGATGACGCGCAGGAATTTTTTCTTCCCCACCCGAAGAGGCAAGAGATCACCGGGATTTAATGTGATCATCCGCTTCACGTCTCGCTCGACCTGACCATTCACTTCGACGGCACCCTGTTTGATTAGCCTTTCCGCCGCGCTTCGCGAGGTCGCAAGGGCGGTCTCCGTCAGAAGCCCGTGCAGCGGTCGCGCACCCCACGCCAGCTTCATCTCCGGGATGCCCGTGGTGGGGGCTTGCCGGTCGCGGAAAACAAGACGAAATTCTTCGCCGGCTTTTCGCGCCGCTTCTTCGCCGTGAAACTCGGCAACGATGGTGTGCGCCAGCTGCATTTTTGCGTCAATGGGATGCAGCACGCCCATGTGAACTTCTTCCCGCAAGCGGACGATGGCCGGCGAGCCGAAATCCGTGAGCAGCTCGTAGTAGGACCACATCAAATCGTCGGAGATGGACATCAACTTGCCATACATTTCGCCCGGCGCCTCGGTGATCCCGATGTAATTTCCGAGGCTCTTCGACATTTTTCGCTCGCCGTCGAGTCCCACGAGTATAGGCATCGTCAGGATCACCTGCCCCGGCAAGCCGTACTCGCGTTGAATTTCGCGGTGCACCAGCAGATTGAATTTCTGCTCGGTGGCCCCGAGTTCGACGTCGGATTTCAGCGCCACCGCGTCGTAAGCCGTCAGCAGCGGATACAGCAACTCGTGGACGGAAATCGGCTGGCCCTTCTCGAGACGTGAACGGAAATCCTCACGTTCCAGCATCCGCGCCAGCCGGTAATGGGAACATAGGCGGACGACATCTGCGCCGGTCATTTTCCCGAGCCATTCGCTGTTGAAGCGAACCTCGGTCTTTTTCTTGTCGAGGATTTTGAAGACCTGCTTGAGATATGTTTCCGCGTTTTTTTCCACCTGCTCGCGCGTCAGCGGAGGCCGTGTCTCGGATTGTCCCGTGGGATCCCCAATCATGGCCGAGAAATCTCCGATCAGGAAAATCGCCGTATGCCCCATTTCCTGGAAATGCTTGAGCTTCCGTAAAACTACCGTGTGGCCCAGATGGATATCGGGGGCCGTGGGGTCCACGCCGAGATACACGCGCAGGGGCTTGCCCTTCTGCAACGACTCCAGCAACTTCGCCTTCAACTCCTCTTCGCGGATGATTTCCGCCACTCCCGTTTGCAGGTGAACGAGTTGATCGGCGACATGGTTGAATTTTGCGGAAGTCACTAGTTCTTCTCCGGCCCTTTTTCGGGAAGGATCAGGACGCGGCGGCCCTCGATTCGATAGCGCCCTTCGAGCACGATGCGCACCGCTTCGGAATAAATGCGGTGCTCCTCGCGCAGGATACGTTCCGAAAGCGATTCCGGCGTATCGCTATCTTCGATCGGCACGACAGCTTGCAACACGATCGGCCCGGCGTCGAGATTTTCATCCACAAAGTGCACCGTGCAACCGGCAAACTTCGCGCCGTGCTCGAATGCCTGCCGCTGCGCTTCGAGCCCCGGAAACGCCGGGAGCAGCGACGGGTGGATATTCAGAATGCGCGTGCGAAACGCCGCAACAAAATACGGTGAAAGCAGACGCATGTACCCGGCGAGGCACACGAGATCGACTTTCTTCTCTTCGAGCGCACGGACCACCAACTTGTCGTAGGCTTCGCGCTCGAGCCCTTTCGAGGGAATCGCGCGCGCGTCGATCCCTCGCTCCCGCGCCCTCTCGATCCCCGGCGCGTCTTCCCGGTTGCTGATTACGATTGCGATCTCGGCATTGGGGATGCGTCCGGCGGCGACGCTTTCGGCCAGCGCTTCGAAATTCGAGCCGCGGCCCGAAAGCAGAACGCCAATGCGCTTTTTCATGACCGCCCGAAATTAGCACAGTTCCCCAATCACTCAAAACGACTGGGCAAAACACGCGACTCGCCCAGTGCGGAAGTTGGTTTCGAGAGATCGCGTTCCTATAGAGGAAGTTTTCCGGAGTAAACGACGCGCGGCTTGCCGCGGAAGCAGCGCTCGACGCGCCCGATCAAATAGAATTTTTCGCGCCGCCGCTTGAGTTCCGCTTCGACACGGGAAATATTTTTTGCGGGAACAACCAGAATCATCCCCACGCCCAGATTGAATGTTTGCAGCAGCTCGTCGCGCTCGATCGCGCCAAGCTTCGCGAGATAGCGAAAAATCGGGAGCACCGGCCACGAACCCAGCTCGATCACCGCTTGCACGTTTCGCGGCAGCGCGCGCGGCAGATTACCCGTGATCCCGCCGCCGGTGATGTGCGCCATGGACGAAACCCATCTGTGCGCCAGGATTTTCTTCAGCAGCGGCCAGTAGGCTCGATGCGGTTTCAGGAGCTCCGCGCCGATTTTGTTTCCCACCTCCGCGACGTAGGCATCCGGCTCGAGCTTGGCGACGCCGAAGACGAGCTTGCGCGCCAGCGAATATCCGTTGGTGTGCAATCCGCTCGAAGGCAGCGCGAGGAGCAGGTCGCCCGGCTGCACGCGCCGGCGATCGAGCTGCTTTTTGCGTTCGACGGCGCCAACCATGAATCCCGCGAGATCGTATTCTCCGGGGGCGTAAAAGTCCGGCATCTCCGCCGTCTCTCCGCCGATCAAAGCGCAGCCTGCTTTCCTCGCGGCGCCGCTCATCCCTTCGATTACCTGCTCGACCACATCCGCGTCCAGCTTTCCCATGGCGAGGTAATCGAGAAAGAAGAGGGGTTCGGCGCCCTGCGTCAGAATGTCATTCACGCAGTGGTTGAGGATGTCGGCGCCGACGGTCGAATGGACCCCTGTGGCGAAGGCGATCTTCAGCTTGGTGCCGACGCCATCGGCGCTCGCGACAAGGATGGGATCGCGCCAGCGCTTGCGGTCGAGTTGATAGAGCGCGCCGAAGCCGCCGATGGGCGCAAGCACGCCGCGGTGAAACGTTTTTCTCGCCATCGCAGCGATTCGCCGCTTGGCTTCGTCAGCAGCGGAGATGTGGACACCTGCATCGGAGTAGCGCATGAAGAGAGCTCGTTTTCGGAAGGGGACCGAGTGAATACGCGAACTTCAAAACGCGTGAAACAGCCGTTTCCAGCGCACCTCGCGCGGATGAATGATGGCGTTGAGGTAAGTAGCGAAACGCTCGCCCACGTGCCCCGGCTCCCAAACTTCTTCCGGCGCGTCGATGGACATGTAAATAATCAGCGGCGTGCCGATGATATTCGCGCGAGGGACGAAGCCCCAGTAGCGGCTGTCGTAGGAATTTTCCCGGTTGTCGCCCATCATGAAATACTCGCCGGGCGGGACTTTGATCGGGCCGCGAAACTCGAGCGGGTTCGGCGGTTCGTCGCGATACGGCTCGTCCAGCGCATTTCCGTTGATATACACCAGGCCCTGCCGAATCTGGATGGTGTCGCCCGGCAATCCAATGACGCGCTTGATGAAATCGGGGGTGCCCGGCAGGGGCGCGCGAAACACGATGATCTGCTGCCGCTTCGGATTCCGCCAAAGCGGCACATGCCACTCCGTGAACGGAATCCCGGCGTCGTAGCCGATGCGGCTCACAATCAAATGGTCGCCGATCAGAACCGTCCTCTCCATCGAGCCACTCGGAATCACGCGCGCCTGCACCAGCGTCCCCTCGATGAACAAGAATGCCAGGATGACCCAGAACCAGGAAAGGACTTCGCGCCAGACCCGATCGCCCAGTGTTGCGGGCGCCTTCACATTTTTGTTTTCCAGTACCGCGGCTTCTTCCACTTCAGCCCTCACGATGTGCCTCCACCTCGAGTTGCACCAACTCAGTCGGGTAGCTGCCGGTGTAGCAAGAGGTGCAGAATTTTCCTTCCGTATCTTCGACCGCAGACCGCAGGGATTCGAGCGAAAGATACCCCAGCGAATCGGCGCCCAAAAAGCGCCGGATTTCCTCCACCGAATTCTGAGAGGCGATCAATTCGTCGCGGCGCGGCGTATCCACGCCGTAGTAGCAAGGCGAAATCGTCGGCGGGCAACTGATGCGCACGTGGACTTCGGTAGCGCCTGCTTCGCGCACGAGGCGGACGATCTTGCGGCTGGTGGTGCCGCGCACAATCGAATCGTCCACCAGCACCACGCGCTGTCCCTCCAACATTCGACGTACCGGATTCAGCTTTAGCTTCACGCCGAAGTCACGGATGGCCTGTTCCGGCTCGATGAAGGTGCGGCCGATGTAATGGTTGCGGATCAGCGCCATGCGGAACGAAATGCCGGCTTCCGCGGCGTATCCTACCGCAGCCGGGACCCCCGAATCGGGCACCGGCGCGACGATGTCGGCTTCGACCGGATGCTCGCGCGCCAGCAGTCTGCCGAGCCGCTCGCGGCTCTGGTTCACCGGGCGGCCGAAGACCAGGCTGTCCGGTCGCGAAAAATAAACGTGTTCGAAGATGCAGTACTGATGCGGCTTCTCCGGCGCGAAGCGAATGGATTCAACGCCGCCGTTTGAAATGCGGACCATTTCGCCCGGCTCGATTTCGCGGACGTACTCCGCGTCGATCAAATCAAACGCGCAGGTCTCCGAGGCCACCACCCAGGCGCCGTCGAGGCGGCCGAGGTTCAGCGGACGGAAGCCGCGCGGGTCGCGGATGGCGTACACCTCATCACGCGTGAGCAGGACCAGAGAATACGCGCCTTCTACCTGGTTGAGCGCGTCGGCAATCGCGCCGGAAAGATTTCGCGCGGAGCTGCGGGCGATCAGGTGAACGATCACCTCCGTATCGCTGGTCGTCTGGAAAATCGAGCCGCGATGTTCGAGTTTGCGGCGCAATTCCACCGCGTTCGTCAGGTTGCCGTTGTGCGCGACCGCGAGCTTCCCCTTATTGCACTCGATTACCACGGGCTGGGCGTTCGTCAGCGTGGTATCGCCCATGGTCGAGTAACGCGTGTGGCCGATAGCCGCCGCGCCGGGCAGGCGCGCAATCACTTCCGGCGTGAAAATTTCCTGCACGTGGCCCATAGCTTTGTGGATGGAAATCGTGGTCCCGTCGGTCGAGGCGATCCCCGCGGATTCCTGCCCGCGATGCTGCAGCGCGTAGAGGCCGAGATACGTCAGCTTCGAAGCTTCGCCGTTGCCGAACGCACCGAACACGCCGCATTCATCGTGGAAGTGGTCGTCTTCGAGGATGTGGAGCTTTGAAGTCATTGGCTTTCGACCGCTCGCGCTAGAGATTCGCTCCAGGAGCGGCGGAATGAATCCACGTCGCCCTTGATCGCACGAATGCCGTTATATTGGATGCGAAGTTCCCCGCGTGTGACTGTACCGATGCGCTGCGCGTTGACCTGACATTGTGCCGCAATTGCACTTACGCGAGCAAGCGCGGCGGACGAAAGAGATACCACGGCGCGCGCGCCGCGTTCGCCGAAAAGTACGGCTTCTGCCGGCGCTTCGCCCTCGAGCGCGACCTCTGCGGAAAGCCCTTCCTTGCCGAAGCAGCATTCCGCGAGCGCAACCGCGAGGCCGCCGTCGCTGATATCGTGAGCGGAGAGAATGGCCTTCTCTTCTGCAAGGGTGACGAGGCATTCGATCAGGCGATTTTCGGCGGCCAGATCCATTGACGGCGGCGCTCCCGCGACCATGCCTTCAATCGTCTTCGCGTACTCGGAGGAGGAAAGCGTTCGCCACTCCTCCGGCGTCGAGCTGTCCGCAACTCCCGAGAAATTCTTCCAAGACGCGGCTCTCGCCGCTTGCGCCCATTTGCCCGCTCCATCGAGGAGCATGATCGCATCACCTTCGCTCTGGAAGCCCGAGACGAGCGCACAATTCCGCATCTTCCAGCAGTCCGAGAACGCCCAGAACCGGCGTGGGATAAATCGGCTTGCCGAGCGTTTCGTTGTAGAAGCTGACGTTTCCGCCGGTGATAGGAATCTCGAGAGCGCGGCAGGCGTCGGCAATACCGTCCACGGCCTCGCTGAATTGCCACATCACTTCAGGTTTTTCCGGATTGCCGAAATTCAGGCAATTCGTCGCGGCGATGGGGCGCGCGCCGGTTGCGGCAACGTTGCGCGCCGCTTCCGCGACCGCGTGCATCGCCCCGAGCCGCGGCGAGAGCGAGCACCAGCGGCCGTTGCCGTCGGTCTTAATGGCCAGGGCGCGCTTCGTTTCCTTCAGCCGGAGGACGGCGGCATCGCCCGCGCCGGGGCCGACGCGCGTGTTCGTGCGCACCATCGAATCGTACTGCTCGGTGATCCAATATTTCGAGGCGATGGCAGGTGACGCGAGCAGGCGGCGGAAATTTTCGGTGAGGTTTTCACCTTTACGCGCAAACTTTATCAGACGATCCTGGGTTGGTGCGGCGGGTTTCGGCGCGGCGATGGGCCGCTCGTAGCGCGGTCCCTCTTCCGCGAGTGCGTGTGCGGGAATTTCCGCGGCCACGCGGCCCTGATCGAGGACGCGCAAAATTCCGTCACTCGTGACGCGGCCCACCTCGACCGCATCCAGTCCCCATTTGTGGAAGACGTCGAAGACTTCTTTTTCGCGTCCGCGCTCGGCGACCAGCAGCATGCGCTCCTGCGATTCGCTGAGCATGATTTCGTACGGCGTCATTCCTGTCTCGCGCTGAGGGACGCGCGCGAGCTCGATTTCAATGCCGGTGCCGCCGCGCGAAGCCATTTCTGAACTCGAGCTCGTCAGCCCCGCCGCACCCATGTCCTGAATCGCCACAAGAGCGCCCGTGCGCATTGCTTCGAGACAGGCTTCCAGGAGCAATTTCTCCATGAACGGGTCGCCCACTTGAACGTTGGGCCGCTTCTGTTCGGATTCTTCGCTGAATTCCGCGGAGGCAAGAAGCGATGCGCCGTGGATGCCGTCGCGGCCAGTTTTCGCGCCGGCGTAAATCACCGGATTGCCCTCGCCGCGCGCCCGAGCAAAGAAGAGATCTTCGCGGCGCGCGATGCCGAGGGCTAGCGCGTTCACCAGGGGATTATTCGAATAGCACGGCTCGAATTGCACTTCGCCGCCGACGGTGGGCACGCCGAAGCAGTTGCCGTAAAACGCAATTCCGCGAATCACGCCGTCGAGGATGCGGCGGTTGCGCCCGATTTCGTCCGCCATCGCGCCTCCCGCAGCAGGGCTAGGCGTGATCGGACCGAAACGCAGCGAATCGAGGACGGCGATGGGTCGCGCGCCCATCGTGAAGATGTCGCGCAGAATTCCGCCGACGCCTGTGGCGGCACCCTGAAAGGGCTCGACGAAGCTCGGATGATTGTGCGATTCGATTTTGAATACGGCGCAAAGACCGTCACCGATGTCCACCACACCCGCGTTTTCGCCCGGCCCTTGCACGACACGTGTGCCACTGGTGGGCAGGCGCTTCAAGTGCACGCGGCTTGATTTATAGGAGCAGTGCTCGCTCCACATCACGCTGAAAATGCCGAGCTCGGTGATATTCGGCTCGCGGCCCAAGATTTTCTGAATGCGGGCGTACTCGTCGGGCGTGAGGCCATGTTCGGCCGCGACTTGCGCCGTGACTCTGATCTCCGTGTCGATCATTTTCGGTCCCGATTTATCCGCCGATGTAGTGCCGATTTCTTGCGATTAGAACTGGTCGCCATCATTTGTTTTCAATCGGTTGCAGCGAATTCTAATTCCGCCCCTTGCGATTAGGTTTCTCTCTCCCTCTCCCGCTTTCCAGTCGCCGAAATTGGGCGTTACGCGGGCGAATTGTCGCAACAAATGCGAGCGCGAGCAAGTGTGAACACCTGTGGACTTTTTGGCGCCGCAGCTTCGAACGCTAGGCGGGAACGGCAGCCTGACGCGAAAAACTTTCGACCATGGAGCGGAAAATCACGAGGCCATCCGCAGAGCCGAGCGGCGACTCCACGGCGCGGTCGGGATGCGGCATCAGGCCAATGACGTTGCGGTCGCGATTCGAAATTCCGGCGATGGCCGCGAGTGAGCCATTGGGATTCGCCTCGGGATCGTGTTCCGTAGCCGGGCGGCCATCGGGATGCACGTAGTGAAAAATAATCTGATTGTTGAGTTCGAGTTCGGCAAGAGTCGCCGGGTCGCAGAAATAATTTCCGTCCATGTGCGCGATGGGCATTTTCAGCACTTGCCCCGGCCGTGCTGCAGAAGTGAATGGCATGTCCGTCGATTCGACGCGGATGTGAACCTGGCGGCAGAGGAAGCGCAGGGCTTTGTTGCGCATCATCGCGCCCGGAAGCAGGCCCGCTTCGAGGAGAATCTGAAAGCCGTTGCAAATGCCGAGAACCAGACCGCCCGAGTGCGCGAAGCGTTCGACCGAGCGCATCACGGGAGAAAACCGCGCGATCGCGCCGGTGCGAAGGTAATCGCCGAAAGCAAATCCGCCCGGCAGAACGATGGCGTCCGAGCCCGCGAGATCTTCAGATTGGTGCCAGATGAATTCGACCGGCTGGCCGAGGACGGCGCCGATGGCGTGATAAACGTCGTCGTCGCAATTCGATCCGGGAAATCGAACAACTCCGAATTTCATGGAAGAATTCTAGCACATTTGAATTTGAAGGAGACGGCTCGAGCAGCATCGTGCTGCACCCAACCGAAGATGATTAGCGGCGGCGGGGCTTCGATCGCGGGCGCGAAGCGCGCCGGGGTTTGCGGCGCCTCGAGCGCTTCTTGGATTTTCCGTGAGCCTCGCGCTTCATCTCGCTTCGTCGCGCCTTGGCCCAACCCGGCTTGTTGACCTGGCGGCCACGGGCGATGGCGAGCGCGTCGGCGGGAACATTGTCGGTGACTGTCGAACCTGCGGCGACGTAAGCGCCGTCGCCCACGCGCACGGGCGCGACGAGCGCCGTGTCGCTGCCGATGAATACGCGTTCGCCGATCGTCGTCTGATGCTTGGCCACGCCGTCATAGTTGCAGGTAATCGTGCCGGCGCCGATATTGGAGTCGCGTCCGATGGAGGCGTCGCCGAGATAGGTGAGGTGCAGCGCCTTCGCACCTTCGTGCAGGACCGCGTTTTTCATCTCCACGAAATTTCCAACGCGCGCGCCCGAGCGCACATCGGCGCCGGGACGCAGGCGCGAGAAAGGTCCTACTTGTGCCTTTGCGCCGACGCGGCTGGTTTCGAGAATGGAGTGAGCGCCGACGACGGCATCGTCATCCAGACGCACGTCGCGGAGGATGCTGCCGGTCTGAATCGTGCAGCGCGCGCCGATACGCGTCTTGCCGAGAAGTTGGACGCAAGGCTCGATGAGCGTGTCCGGAGCAATTGTCACCTCGGGATCAATCACGACCGTCTCGGGAAGATAAATCGTCACGCCGGCTTCCATCAGTTCGGCCGCTTTGCGCGCGCGGAAGACTCGGTCCACGTCAGCGAGACCGGTGCGGGTATTGCAGCCGAGAATTTCTTGCGGGTCGGGTGAAACCTGAGCGAGAACGCGTTCGCCGCGCTGGCGCAACAGGGCGATGGCGTCGGTGAGATACAGCTCGCGGTGAACGTTTTCCGGACGCAGAGCGTTCAAAGAGGGCCAGAGTTTTTCGAGCGTGAAGCAGTAGATGCTGGAATTCACCTCGCTGATAGCGCGCTGGTCGGGTGTGGCGCTTTTTTCTTCGACAATGGCCTGGACGCGGCCTTCCGAATCGCGCACGACGCGGCCGTAGTCAGCGGGATTGTCGAGTTCGGCGGTGAGCAGTGTGGCGGCAGCCTCGCCGCGGCGATGCGCATCGATCAGAGCAGCGAGTATTGCGGAACGCAGGAGCGGCGCATCGCCCGGGACAACGAGAGCCAGCTTCGCGCTCTTGCGCATGGCGCGCCGCGCAACCTGTAGCGCATGGCCCGTGCCGCGTTGCGGTTGCTGCAAGATGATCTGAGCGCCGAGCGATGTGGCGACCGCTCCGACTTCATCGGCCTGGTAGCCTACGATGACCAGCAATTGCGCGGGCTTGAGTGGCTGGCACGCGCGGATAACGTGCTCGATGAGCGCACGTCCGCCGGCGCGATGGAGCACTTTCGCGAGGCCGGAACGCATTCGCGTCCCTTTGCCTGCGGCCAGAATCACGATGACGGTGTCGTTCGCGGCCATCTCTGGTTAATTGTCGCTTCCTGAGCAACCTTTGGCAATCGAAACACGTGAAAACGTTGACATTTTGCTGCCGAAAGCGATAACCAAGTGAGAGGATACGGGCGGAACGAATACTCGGAGGGATGGAAATGGCCGAACTGAGGTTAGGCGCTGTTGCAGCCGCCCTCATTTGGATGTTCCCGTGCGCGCCAGTTACGGCGCAGGACGCGGCCCTGTCAAGACTCGCTGCCGACGAACTCACTGCCATATCCTCCTTGCGCGCGATCAATACGGCGGCCGTAACTTATGAGGGGATGTATTCCAACGGTTTCCCACCGAGCCTGAAGGCCCTTGGGGGACGTTTGCCCGAGACCTGCGAACACGCGGGCTTCCTCGAGCCCAGGATTGCTTCGGGTCACAAGGACGGTTACGAGTTCACTTACAAGCCGCGACGCACGGCTGAGGCGGATTTTCCCAAGATTGAAAAGGGAGCGTGCAAGATACCCGGCACAACCGCCTATTACGTGCATGCTGATCCGATCAAGAGGGGCACGACCGGGCAACGAAGCTTCTACACGGATCAAACGACCGTCATTCGCTATGAAACGGACAAGCCCGCAACGGAAGATAGCCCGCCCTTGCCGTGATTGTTTTACATTCCCAGCGTGGATTCAGGAGATGGCAGTAACGGAAGCGGCCAAGGTTGGGCGCGCGGGTGCGGACGCATGCCCATTGGTGGTCTCGGTCCAGAGAGAGTGGTCGGCGAGGAGACGTGTGACAAGCTGGGTGTGCAGAGCGTGACCCGCTTTGTACGCTTCGATACGCGCCTGAAGCGGCTGGCCGAGGAGCGCCAAATCTCCGATCAAATCGAGGGCCTTGTGACGGCCAAACTCATTCAAGAAGCGCAACGGGCCGTTGAGAATCGTTTTGTCGTCGATCACAATGGCGTTTTCGAGCGAGCCGCCGCGAATGAGTCCCATGGCTTGCAAGCCGGGGAAATCCCGAGTAAAGCCGAAGGTCCTTGCTGGCGCGAGCTCGCGGGAGAAGGTTTCGCGGTTGACCGTCAGCTCAACCTCTTGCGGTCCGACAGCCGGATGGTGAAAGTCCACAAAGCAGTGGACGCGGAATTCGCTGGCGGGATAAATGCCGATGCGGCGGTCTCCATCGGCGAGCTCGAGAGGTTTCACGACGCGAATATATCGCCGTTGGCGCCGCAGCTTTCTCGTTCCGGCGCGGGCGAGCAAGTCGATGAAAGGTTTTGCCGAGCCGTCGAGAATCGGAAGCTCCAGCGCATCGAGCTCGACGTAAACGTTGTCCACGCCGCAGGAATAAAGAGCCGCGAGTACGTGCTCGGTGGTGGAGAGCAGGACGCCTTGCTTCATCAGGCTTGTGGCGTAGCTCACGCGCGCCACGTTGCGGACGTGCGCTTCAATCTCGAAATTGTCGAGATCCACTCGCCTGAAAACAATCCCGGTGTCCGCCGGCGCGGGCACCAGCCGCAGGTGGCAAGGCACCGCCGTGTGGAGACCCACACCTTCGATTTCGACAGGCCTCTGAATTGTCAGTTGATAGGGCATGTAGGGTTGGGCCGACTCTGTTATAAGCATCCCTGCGGCCTAATGATTTCTATTTTACATACTTAGAATCAATATCTTACAACGAAACATAATTGCAATTGGGGCGCTGTGTTGTAATAATACAACAAGTCTCGGGCTAGGGATGTGGCCCAAATTGAACAGGGCGATACGATGCGAGCGGCTAGTAAAGAAGGCTGCTTGGGAGAAGGCTCGCGTGGGTAGTGGGGGCTAGATTCCGATAATCCGACTAAGCGTCTAAGTGGAATGGTGTAAAAGCTCAACGGCCGTTAAGCTGTAACTCCCTCCACGATCGAGTCGGCAGCAGCGGTGCGGATGATCCGACTTAACTGCCAGCCCGCCGCCGCGAACAAGTCTCGAAATTGTTTTTCGGTCCGCTCGCATCCGCTGGGGAAAATAAGCATTTGCAGATCGAGGAACTTGCCCGGGGAGAAATCGTTGCCTGCCTGAATTACGTTGTCAACCACGAGCAGTCTGCCACCCGAATTCACACTTTTTCGGCAGGCTTTCAGTATCTTGAGGCACAGATCGTCCGGCCAATCGTGAATGATGTGTTTCATCATGTAAGCGTCGGCGCCCGCTGGAACCGAAGAAAACATATCGCCGGACGCAAGAGTACAGCGGTCCATCACAGTCTTGAGCGGTCCGTTCGCGGCTCCCTCAATAACGTGCGGCATCTCGTAGAGTGTGCCTCTCAAGTGCGTATTCCTCTTCAGGATGGTTGCCAGCAGAAGTCCGTGCCCGCCGCCTACGTCAACGATGGAACGAATCCCGTCAAAATTGTAGGCCTCGGCCACGGCCGGGCTATCAATCATGGATATCTGGGTCATGGCGTCATTGAAAATCTGCGCTTCCACTGGATTCTGCTTTAGAAATTCGAAAATGTGCGCGCCGTAAATCTGTTCAAGCGCTTGCTTGCCGGTTCGGACGCAATATTCCAGGTGTGACCATCCGCGCCCGTGCCACTCTCTGCCTCCCATGATCGCAAGCGCCCGCAGGCTGGGAGTCGCGTCGCTGCGCAGAACCGTCGATAGCGGCGTTTGCGAGAACTTTCCGTCGGGCCCCTCCGATAGCACTCCAACGCTCGCAGTGGCGCGCATGAGACGGTAGAGGGCTTGTGGGTCAGCTGCGATCTGACTTGCCAGCTCGTCAGCCGATTTGGGAGCAGATCCGATGAGATCCGGGATTCCGAGTTGGGCGAGGCAGGAGACAGCGCCCGCGACGTAAGCGCCATTCAACAGTTGGAGCATGCCGACATGTGCAGGGGGAGATTGACGCTCTTCCATCATTCGTTGTCCACCTAGATTTCAGTTTTGGGCTACCGAGCGCGGAAGTATACCTCGACCTACGTCTTCTTGGCTTCTAGATCTAAACCGATCTCCGGTGTTTTTCTTGAATAACCCGCCCAGTCAAACCATCCCATCTCCCGATTAACGCCGAAACCGGATATGTGCCGCTATCCTGAGAAACACTCGCGACAAACGGATATAATCGATCTACATGATCCCTGCTTCTTACAGACCTCGAAAGAAGTTCATGGAGCTGGCTGTCTCGGAGGCCAAACGCGCCGGTGACCGAGGCGATTATCCCATTGGCGCGGTCATCACGCGCCTTATGGGCAGGAGCGAAGTGGTGATTGCCAGCGCCGGTAACCGGGTGAAAACTTCGGGATCAAGCATCAAACACGTAGAGCTGGAAACGCTCAAATACGTATCAAGCGGCTATGGCCGCTACCTGCCCGACTTCGTGCTCTACTCCACGCACGAGCCCTGTGCCATGTGCGCGGGCGCCTGCGTGTGGTCCAGAATTGGCGCCGTCGTCTACGGCGTTTCCCAAGAAGACATTGCCGCTTATGGCCGCAAGCACGGTACAGAAGACTACAAGTGGCGCGCTTGTCTCATCCCCTGCCGGCTCGTCTTCGAGAAGGGCAATCACCGTATTCCCGTCACCGGCGGTTTTCTCCGAAAAGAATGCCAAAAACTTTTTAGTTACAAGCCTGTGAGTCGGTAACTGACCCATATCCCACTTCGGGGTGATTGTTTCGACGGTTTCTGGCGCGTAGAATGGAATCTTCGAGCTGACGCGAATGGCTTCTCCTTTCACAATTCTGTCGAGCGGCGCTGCGATGGCTCCTCCGGCCGCGCATCCGCGGCCGCCGTGGCTGCGCGTGCGATTTTTCGGAGGGCCGAATTATCAAGAGTTGAAGCGCATCATGCGCACGCTCGATCTGCATACGGTCTGCGAAAGCGCGCGCTGCCCCAACATGGGAGAGTGCTGGGAGCATCGCACCGCAACCTTCATGATTCTCGGGAACATCTGCACGCGCGCATGCGGATTTTGCGCCGTGCCGAGCGGGAAGCCGCTGGGTCCTCCGGAAGAAGACGAGCCGGACCGCGTCGCCGAGGCCGTTGAGCGCATGGGGCTGCGTTATGCGGTGGTGACGTCGGTGAACCGCGACGATCAGCCGGACGGCGGCGCGGCGATTTTTGCGCGGACCATCGCCGAGATTCGCCGGCGCGTTCCCGGCTGCAAGGTCGAAGTACTGGTCCCGGATTTTCGTGGAGACTGGGCGGCGCTCGGAACCGTGATTGCCGCGAGGCCCGACGTGCTCAACCACAACATGGAAACCGTGGCGCGGCTCTATCGCCGCGTGCGCAAAGGCGCCGTTTACGAGCGCTCGCTCGAGCTGCTCCGCCGGGCGCGGGAGATGGCTCCTGATATGCCGACGAAAACCGGAATGATGCTTGGCCTGGGCGAGACGCGCGAAGAAACGTTGCAAGCGATGGAAGAAATCGCCGCGCAGGGCACGCACATCCTCACGCTCGGACAATATCTGCAGCCAACCCCCGAGCATTTGCCCGTGGAACGCTTTGTGCACCCCGATGAATTTGCGGAATTCAAGACCCTGGGCGAGCAAATGGGCCTCCGCCACGTGGAATCCGGCCCGCTTGTTCGCTCCTCCTATCATGCCTTCGAGCAGGAAGAAGCTGCGCGCGGCTAACCGGGACTAATCCACTACCAAAATTTCCCTCCGGTTTGTACTCTGAGTGTCGATGAATCCCTGGCACGGGCTGAAAAATCTTCCCCGCGAAATCTGGATTCTTTGCGCCGCGACGCTCGTGAACCGCGCCGGGACGATGGTGCTGCCATTTCTGGTCCTTTACCTGACGCGCACTTTCGGAATTTCGCCTGCGCGCGCGGCACTTTCGCTCACGGTCTACGGAATCGCCGCCTTGATTACGATGCCGGTTGCGGGGCGGCTCACGGACCGCGTGGGCGGGCTTGCGGTCATAAAGGTGTCGCTCTTCTCCTGCGGGCTGCTTCTTCCGCTGTTCCCGTTGGCGCATCGCTTCCCGACGATTCTTGCGATGACGTTCGTCTTCGCCATCTTGAATGAGTCCGTCCGCCCTCCCAGCCTGTCGCTCATTTCCGATCGCGTCGCTCCCGGGCAGCGCAAGGCGGCATTTGCGCTCAGCCGGCTCTCGATAAACTTGGGAATGAGTATCGGGCCGGCCATCGGCGGATTTCTCGCGCTTTTCTCTTTTCGGTACCTGTTTTTCGTGGATGGGGCTACGTCGCTGCTGGCGGGCGTCGTACTGATGCTGGCGCCGTGGCCGCCGAGTTCGGACGCGAGGCGAGCGGGGGCAGGCGAGCCGCAGTGGGAAGATGCGGGGGAATTGGGCCGCGAAATCGAAGCGGATTCAGTGGAGCCCCTCGCGGCGGTACACCCCGGAGCGGGCCTGCGGGCGTTTCGAAAACGGCGGATGCTCTACTTTCTTGCGGCCATGATTCCGGCGCAGCTTGTTTTTTTCCAACTTTCCTCGACGCTGCCGCTGTTTCTCGTGCGGAATCTCCGCCTGCCGGAATCGTTGTACGGATCGGTGTTTACGCTCAATACGCTCATGATCGTCGCGATCGAAGTTCCGCTCAACAGCGCGATGGCGCGATGGTCGCACCGGCGAACGTTGACGATGGGCGCGCTGCTCTATGCGATTGGTTTCGGATCTTTCGCCTTTTCGACCAGGCCTGCGGAAATCCTGGCAGGGGTGGTGGTGTGGACGTTCGGCGAGATGATTTTGTTGCCGGGAAGCGCCGCGTACGCAGCCGAGATTGCGCCCGAGGGCAGGCGCGGCGAATACATGGGGCTATACACGATGTCGTTCAGTATCGCCTTTTCGCTGGGACCGTGGCTGGGCGCGTCGATTCTCCAGAGTTGGGGGCCGCACGTGCTGTGGGGGACGGCGTTTGTTTCCGGCTGCATCTCGACGCTGCTGATGAGCCGGATCGGGGCAAAACGAGAGCCAGCGCCCGTCTTAGCGGAGTGAATCAAGAAATGTTTGCGCGTTCGCGTGGACCCGAGCCGTGCAAACCGGATCAGGGACCGAGGACTTTAGCGCGGCCTGAAAATACTCGGACGCCTTGGAGTTGCGGCCGAGTTCGAGATTCAAATTCCCGACCAGCAATTGAAACATCGGATTCTGCGGGTAGCGGGCGACAAGCGGCTCTGCGACTGCGAGAGCCTTTTCATACTTCTGGTCGTATTGGCGCAAACCCCTCGCCAGGATAAATCGAACGTGCACGGCCAAAAGCACGCCCTGATTCATCCCGACTTCCATTTGTTTGATTCCCAATTCCTTGTCTCCGCCCGGAATGCCCATGAAGAACCGCAGCATTCTCACCATGGGAGAAAGCGAGGCCACGTAATAATTGTAGATTCCAAGAGCGGCAGTGGCGTCCGCCATATGCGGGTCGAGCTCGAGAGCGCGAAGCATTTCCGCGCGGGCGTTGACCCCCGCGTGCGCCACATTGCGACTTTCGTTGCGCAAGGCATACACCCGTGCTTTGAGCGCCCAGCCCATTCCCGCATACAAGTGCATCTCTGCGGTTTCGGATTTCGCAAGGCGCGCCCGGGCGAGCTCGATCGCTTTGTCGGCCAGCGCAAGATAAGCTTCGTCCCCCGGATCTTTCCCGTGCTTCCAGGACTCGATCATTCCGTACCGGACTTCGCAGGCGGCGCAATATCGCTTCCACCATTTTGTTTCGCTTTCGAGCAGGTAGCCGAGAGGATGATCCGGCTGTGCGAGTTGCAGCTGGCGAACGATGGGGACGGCGGCGTCGGGATCGCCGCTGTAGATCTTGTCAAGCGCCTGCTTGGCTTCAGGAGGGAGCGTGATTTGCTGAGCGGCGGCCCACGGCGCGAAGAGGGCTGCAAGAACAAGGACTCCCATCGTGCGAAGGCAGGAAGATCCGTTGCGGCCGCGCATCATTTCACCCTCTTGAGCCAGCCAGCGAGCCAGGCTGCACTAACGTACATCACGAAACACTCGAGCGCAAAAGGCACGAATCCGAGGTACCCCGGCACGGGCATTTCGAAGATTTTCCACCGCTGAAACATGGGAAACGTGTAATGCCATTTCGCGCGGGCCCAGTTGTTCCAGAACTCCCAAAGCCAGCCGCAGATCCAGCCGGCGAAAAGAAATCCGTAGAGCCTCCGGCGAAAGCCCTCCGAAAGGTCGCCGAGTAACGAAGGCAGGCTGAGGCGGCGGTTCATCGGATCGAGAAGAAGCAGGAAGCCGAGCCATACAAGCGCGAAAAGATAGGAAGCGATTCGTTGCGGCAGCACCAGCGGAAGAATCAGGCACGCCGCCCCACAGGCCATCACCGCATTTTCAGCAGCGCGCGATATTTTCCAGGGTTCTGCCGGCAGCGCCGGAAGAAGTGCCTGCACCAGATCCGAGGTTTCAAAAATGGCTGGAGTGATGGTCGCGAAAGACCAGCCATAACCGAGCAACGCTGCCGGCCAGTCCTGCGGGACGCCGTCGTACATCCAATTCCGGAGTCGCAGATTATAGGCTTCGAAGATGAGCCAGAGCGGAATCGAAAGCAGCGCCATGCGCGCGACGGTGATCGGGGCATCCTGCAAGCGCGAGCGGTTCGTCAAGGCGAGCACCGCCGCGTCGGCAATCAGGATGTACGCGCTCCAAGCGATGGGCGTGAAGTAGGTCGCGACCGGCTCGACGCCCCGGAACATCAGCCACTCGGCGCCCGCGAGCGCAACGATGCCGAGCCAGCCGTACGCGGGAAAGTTGCGGCGCCGCCGCGAGCGAAAATAACCGATGACGAGAGCCGCGACCGTGGCGGCCGTAATCGCGATGCCGATTTCGAGCATGCACCGATCATGGTAACGCATGTGGCGCGGCCCTTCGACGCGATTCACGGGGACAAGAAACAGTCGAGCACGCTGCACTCACAAGCGACGACTGTGGCGCGGCATGGCAGGCGCTTTCTTGCTATCCTTTGCGTTCCCTGGCAGTGGACGACCCGATGAGCGAGCCGGAAAAACTCGAGCGCGGACTGGGGCTACTCGAAGCCACGTCGCTCAACATGACGTTCATGATCGGCATCGGTCCGTTCATCGTCATTCCGTTCATCATTCGCGCCATGAACGGCCCGCAGTGCATTCTCGCGTGGGTCGTCGGCGCCGCGCTTGCGCTTCTCGACGGCTGCATCTGGGCGGAACTTGGCGCCGCCATGCCTCAAGCGGGCGGCAGCTACGTTTTTCTCCGCGAAGCCTACGGCGCGAACCGCTTCGGCCGCTTCATGTCGTTCCTGTTTATCTGGCAGACGCTCTTTCAGGCCCCGCTCAGCATTTCGTCGGGCGCCTTGGGCTTCGCGGACTATTCCCTGTATCTCACCACCAAAATCCCCGGCTTCAACTCCTGGTTCAATTCGTACGTTTCCGCGCATCCAGGGCACGTCAATTCGTTATTCACAAACTACAACCGCGCCGTCGCGGTTCTGCTGATCGTGATCGCCGTCGTCCTGCTTTACCGTCGCATCACCACGATCGGGAAAATCTCCATCGTCCTCTGGGTCATCGCGGGAGGGACAATCCTCTGGCTGATCTACGGAGGCGCGACGCACTTCAACCCGAGCCTTGTATTCACCTACCCCCCCGGCGCATGGAGTCTTTCGTGGATTTTCTTCGCGGGCCTCGGGCATGCCTCCGTGCAAGCGATCTACAGCTATCTCGGCTACTACAACGTCTGCAATCTGGGCGGCGAAATGAAAAATCCCGAGCGCAATATCCCGCGCGCGATTTTTCTTTCGATTTTCGGCATCGCCGCGCTCTATTTCGCGATGCAGACCTGCATTCTCGCCGTCATCCCGTGGCAGGAAGCCCAAAACTCGCCCTTTGTCGCCAGCCTCTTTGTCGAGCGCATTTTCGGGTCGCACTGGGCGACATTCGCGACCGCTCTGATCCTGATCACTGCCTTCGGTTCGGTCTTCTCCGCCACGCTGGGCTATTCGCGCGTTCCCTATGCGGCGGCGCTCGACGGGAATTTCTTTTCGATCTTCCGCCGCCTCCATCCCACGAAACGGTTCCCGTATATTTCGCTGCTCGCCCTCGGTCTCTCGTCTGCCGGCATCTGTATCTTCTTCGGGTTGTTTTCTGTGATTCGCTCCATCCTGGCGATGCGTTGCCTCATCCAATTCGTGGGCCAGGGCGTCGGCCTCATGCTCCTGCACCGCCGCTGGAAAGCGGACCGCTGGCCGTTTCGCATGTGGCTTTATCCCGTGCCGGTAGTGCTTTCGATTGCAGGCTGGATCGCAATTTTCATTTCCACGGGACGGAGGCCCATGCTGGCCTCGCTCGCGGCCATGGTAATCGGTATTCTTGTGTACCTGGTCCGGGCGCGGTTTCTGCGACAATGGCCGTTCGAGGAGGCCTCTTGATGAATCGGTGGATCGCGATTTTGCTCGTGGCGGCGGCAACGGCGCTGACGAGCGCGTTCGCGGCTGCGCCGCTTGCGGCGCAGTCATTGGCGGAGACCGTCGAAGCGATCAACAAGTCGCGGGTTTCCACGCGCATCCTCTTCATCACCGCGCATCCGGACGACGAGTGGTCGAGCATGTTGACCTACCTCTCTCGCGGCCTCGACGCGGATGTCGGCCTGCTCACCATCACGCGCGGCCAGGGCGGACAGAACGCCATCGGCCCGGAACAGGGCGGCGAGCTCGGCGTAATCCGCACCGAGGAATTGCTCGCAGCGGGAAAACATTACGGCGTGCATCAATTTTTCACGCGAGCCCCCGACACCGGATACGTCAAGACGCCCGAGCAGGCCATGAAAATCTGGGGCGGTCTCGCGCTTGAAGATATGGTGCGCGTGATTCGCACGTATCGCCCCCAAGTGGTCATCAACGGCTGGGGCGGCGTGCATTCCGGCCATGGCCACCACCAGGCGAGCGGCATCCTTACGCCGCAAGCAGTTGCTGCCGCGGTCGACCCGAAAGCGTTTCCCAATCAATTGTCCGAAGGGCTCGTTCCGTGGAAGGTGACGCTCGAATTGCGTCTCGCGCGCGACGGCGCAAATGGTGCCGTGCAATTGCCCGTGAATGACGTTTCACCGCTCTGGGGGAAGAGTTACACGGAAATGGGCATGGAAGGACACGCCCAGCACCGTTCGCAAGGGACGCCGGCATTTTTCGGCAACCCATTTTTCCGCCGCCCGATTTATCTCGTACGCGAAAACGAAAAGGGCGAGGCGGGGTCCTTTGATGTGAAGCTGCTCGACGAGCCAATCGCTTCGCTGGCTGCTCGATTCCCGAGTCTTCAAGCCGCAATGGCGCCGTCGCTCGCCTCTGCGGAACGGCAGCTTGCTGCCGCCGGGAAAACGGCGCTCGAGCTCGACCGCGCTGCAGCCGCGAAATCGCTGGCGGGCGCGGGGAAATCAATCGCCGGCCTGCGCGTCCAAATCGCGAAACAAAACGGTGCGGAAAGCGCGGCGGCCGTTTGGGAGCTCGATCAGCTACGCGAAAAGATCGACCGCGCACTCGCGGACGATGTCGCGCTCCCCGTTGAAACGCAGGCCAATCGCCATGAGCTCGTCGCCGGCGAGAGTTTTTTCGTCAGCGTGGACTTCCCGGAAAAGCCGGGCGTGCCTGTGAAATGGACTCTGGACAAGTCGAGTTTGCTCCTGCCCACGGGTTGGAGCGCCTCATTGGAAGAGAAGAAGGAAGGAGGCAGGAATTACCAATTCAACGTCAGTATCCCCGCCGGCGCGAAAGTTCCCCAATCCCCCAGCGACGCGATTCTGCCGTTTCCTGCTCCGCTCGTCCGGCTGGCGCCACGCGTTGCTGTGGAAGGGTACGAATTTACCGTGGAACAGCCGGTCACATCCGTGGAAGCGACGACGACCGGGATCGAGACGTATCCGCTCGAACTGGTTCCCGCGGTCACGCTCACGGTCGAGCCGCAGCAGGTGATGGTGCCTGCAAGTCGCGCCTCAGCGCCCGTAAAACTTCTCGCGCGCGTGCGTTATCACGGCACAAAGCCTGCCAAAGTTTCCGTAGGACTCGATGTGCCGCAGGGTTGGAGTGCGGAGCCGATTGAGCCTCTCGAATTTCCGGGCGCAGGCGATCAGCTGATCAGGTTCGTTGTGACGCCTCCGGCGCAACCTTCCCCGGGCGCTTACGCGCTCCATCCTTTTGCGCGGTTCGGCGGGAACACATTTCGAACTTCGCTCGAGCCGATCCCGACGCTCCAGACGCGCAACTGGAGCGAGCCGGCGGATGCCACCGTGCACGTGCTCGATCTGGTCGTGCCTGCCGCTCTGCACATCGGCTACGTCGCCGCCGAGAACGATCCGCTGCCGGAGATTCTCCGCCAGCTTGGCATTCAGGTGGACCTGCTCGACGAAGTGACGCTGGCCTTTGGCGACCTCACCCGCTACGATGCGATCGCCGTGGGAATCCGCGCCTACGAATTGCGTCCCGATTTGGCGCGTGCGAATCGGCGCCTGCTTGATTACGTCCAGCGCGGCGGCACGCTGCTCGTGCAATATCAGCGCGATTTCGCGTGGGGCAAGCTTCTCCCCGCGCCTTTTCCGGCCACGATGGCTTCGCAAGCCGCGCGCGTCACGGACGCGAACTCCCCCGTTCGGTTTCTCGCGCCGGATAATCCTCTGCTGAATTCCCCCAACAAAATTACGATGAGCGATTTCGATGGTTGGGTGCAGGAGCGCGGCCTTTATTTCTGGGGCACGTTCGACCCGCGCTATCAGGCCGTTCTTGGACTCAAAGATCCCGGCGAGCCCGAAGCCACGGGCGCACTCGTGTACGCTCGGGACGGCAGGGGTGTTTACATCTATACGGGGCTTTCATTCTTCCGCGAGTTGCCCGCGGGCGTCCCCGGCGCGTACCGCCTCTTCGTCAATCTTCTGAGCCAGACGCCTCATGCCCCGGCGCACGATTAGAAGCCACCCTGCTCTGTTGACATCCTGCGAAAGAGCCCGGTTCGTGTAGCGCTGGCATCTTGCTGGCTCTCTTCTCTCTTGCTGTTTTGATGAAAACCATAAACATCACGCCGCCGAACGACTCACAGTGGACCCGACGTTCCGATTGATCTCCCCGAGGCCCGGTTTAGTGGCAAATTCGTTGTGCCCAAGACAAGAGAAGCATACGATTCAGAAACCAGAGGTATAAATCGGAAATTCCGGCTGATTCGTGCACGGCGGCACGGCACCAAGTGAAAGGAGCAAGAACATGGCGTCCTCACAGCCTGAAAATCGGGTCGCTGTGTCTGCGGCCAAACTTCTGGTCAAGACGATGATTTCTGTAATTCTTTGCGTCGGCTCAGTTGTATGCGCACAGGCGCAAGAAGCTCAGCCGAACAACACCAACGAATCCGGGACGACGACCACGCAAACTTCCGTAGACAACGCCAATCCGTCCCGGATGACGGAGAGCCACGCCAAGTCCGGCAACAGGAGTGTGGATAAACAGAGAGTGGAGGTGATTGGACCCAACGGCGGGTACCAGCCCGATTCCGAAACCGAAAAGGAAACGGTTCAGGTAAATGCCACGACGACCCGCACAGTGGAGCGCACCTACAGGTGGGATGTGAATGGACAAAGGAATCTGGTGCAGGTAAGGGAAGAAGAAGCTCGAGGCTCAGCGAGGGGCGATGCCCAGGTGGTACGGACGACCTCGAGTCCTGATGCTAACGGAAATCTTCAGGTTACGCAACGTGAGGTCGCGGACACAAAAAAGACGAGCCCAGACGCGCAGGAGACGAAAACCACGTTTTACAATCTGGACGGCAACGGCCGCTTGATTCCGTCCCTGCAGACGCAGGAGCTCCAAAAGCGCAGCGATGACCAAACGGTCGGTGTGAAGAAGACAATGCTCTGGCAGGATTCCAGCGGCAACTGGAAAGTGGGCGAAGTAAGAGAAAGCACAATCAAGGAAGACAGCAAGAATCGAACCAGCGAAGAGCGCGTTTCTCGCCCCGATTCAGACGGTAGATTTTCGGAAGTTTCACGCACCGTTGGCAAGGAAACAGAAACCGCCGCCGGAGAAAAGAGCAATACCGTCGAGACATATTCTACGGATGTCCCTGGGGCAGCTCCCGACGGCGGCCTGCATCTGAGCCAGCGAGTCACCACCGTCCAGAAAAAGGATTCAGGTGGAGAAACAGTCGAGCAGCGGGTCGAGCAACCCACTTCCGGTGACCCAAACGCTGGTCTGCAGGTCAGCAAAAAAACGAAATATACCGTGCAGTACGGCGGCTCCGGGACGCAGCAAACAAGAACCGTTCAAGAGCGTGACATCAACGGCACTCTCAACGTGGTCTCCGTCGAGACGCGGAAATCAGACCAGGCTCCTGCCGCGCAGGAACAGACAGCACCCTCAGACAAACCCAAATAGCGCTGCGTTCGGCGCTCTTTTGCCGATTTGAGGCTCGTTTTGCATCGTTTTAAGGTCAATGTCATTGACTCACATAAAGCAGAAGGATTTTCTCTTTTTCTTCGCGCACTGGATCGCGCTCAGCGATGAATGAAACGAATGAAACTCTGCATCTCGATTCTTCGGCGCGCGCGGAATTCATCGAGCCGACGATGGTGCGGATCCCCGAAGGTTGGTTTTTGATGGGCAGCGAGTCGGGCCAAGACAACGAACGGCCCGTGCATCGCGTCTGGGTGGACGCGTTCGAGTTGGCCGCACGCCAGGTAACGAACGCCGAGTACGAAAAATTCCTGCGAGCCACAAGTCGTCGCATGCCGCTTCACTGGGGCGATGCGGATTTTTCTCATCCCGAGCAGCCCGTCGTCGCTCCTTCGTGGTTCGATGCCGTCGCCTACTGCGAATGGCTCAGCCGAATGACGCAGCGACGATATCGCCTGCCGACGGAAGCCGAATGGGAACGCGCTGCACGCGGAGGCGCGGAGCAAAAACTTTTTCCCTGGGGTGACGCGCCGCTCGAATCGCTTCAGAACTACGCGATGCGTTGGAGGACGGCGCCCGAGCCTGTGGGCCACGCCGAGAAAAATCCTTACTGCCTCTTCGACATCGGCGCAAACGTGCACGAATGGTGTGCCGATTGGTTCGACGCGGAATATTATCGCATCTCGCCGGAGCGCAACCCGCAGGGAGCGCCACAGGGCATGCGGCGAGCTTCGCGAGGCGGATCGTGGAGGCACCACACGAAAGTTTCGCGCTGCGCCGCGCGCTCGAGCATTCCCCCTGAATTCCAATACGCGGATTACGGTTTTCGCATCGCCCGCGACATTCCCGGGTGAACGAGATTCGTTTTCTATCCGCCAACAGCGCCGCCCGAAGTGCGCCGCCACAATTCTGTCCCCGTGCTATTCTTCGAACCCGTGAGGAGGCAAAAGCGAATGAAGGAAAAGCTGGCTAGGCGTGTGCAGGAAAGGGCCATTTTCAGGGGTAATTGCGTGATGCGGTGTCTCGCGATCGCCATGGGGATCCTCTTGCTCTCCTCCGGAGCTTGGGGACAGAAGACCAAGAAACAAAAGGTCGACACCTCACCGATGCCGAATGTCCCGCTCGCGACGTACGACCAGATCGACCACAACATCGGCGAGATGCTCGGGGCGTTTCAAGTGGGTAACGTCGAGGCCATGCACAAGTATTATTCCGACGACGTCATGTTTGTGAGCGGCTCCTACGAGCCGCCGCTTGTCGGCTGGACGAATTACGTCGCCGCCTATCAGCGGCTGCGAGCGCCCATCCAAGCCATGCAGCTCATCAAGAGAAGTATCACGCCTTATATTTTTGCGAAGGGGGACGTGGCCTGGGCCACCTATCAATGGCAACTCGATTATCTCGTTCAGGGCAAGCAATCGACGGCCCGCGGTCAGTCAACCCTGATCTTGAACAAAGTAGGCGAAAACTGGCTGATTGTTTACAACCATACGTCGGAGATCTGCCCCGGGGCTGCGCAGGCACAGCAAACCCCGGCACAAAACCCGCCGCCGACGACACCGGCGAAGCCTTAGCGCGCGGACCGTTCCGGTGAGGGCTAGAAGTTCTTGAAGACCTGCTGAAGCCAAATGCCGGCACAGATCACGATCAGCACGCTCGAGGCGATAATCAACAACTTTATCGGTCCGCTCACCTTGTTGATCCGCGCGACGATGGCTCGTTGTTCGCTGGCCATCGACTCTCCTGCAACATCCAGGAATATCTGATCATCCTCGCGGGATTCGAGCGTTCCGCGGTAGATCAGCAGAATGATGAGCGCTGCTGTGACGACTCCCCAAGTGACCAGCAAGACAAACAGCATGCCGTGAAGCTCCTCCATGGCTGCCTCCCCCTCCCGCAGGCCGCGAGGACTTCCTCGACTAGAATCTGGCCCGATGCGGGCCCAGCTTTTGGCGGATTATAGCACCACCGGGGTAAAGAAATTCAATTCGGGCGGTGTTCGTCGGGGAATTGGATGCCCCAGAAGTTGCGGGTCGGGTAAAGGATCTCGACACCCAACTCGTAGAGACCGTCTTCCTTCGGATCGCTCACGCGGATAACACGAAATTCCTGGGTCTCCTGGGATAGGCCGTTGAGAACTTCGATGCGGGAGCCGAGAGCGGGTGAAAACTGAGCCCGCAGCAGGGCGCCAGTGCGACTGACGGCGATGGCCTCCGCTTTTGAATCGGGCGGCTCGCCAAACGTGCCATCGGTAAATACCTTAATCGGGATGCGGATCAGAACGCGGCTCGAGCGACGTCGTTCGAGCATCGCGCGAGCAGTGGCCATGCGGGTGCCCCTCCTGTTTTTTCGGTAACCCCAAGTTTCAATGTAGGGGATGCGGCAGCGAGGGTCAAGAATTCCGCGCCGCTGTGTGCTTCGTTGACAAACGATTGGCTGCGCGGCAATATGGCTTTGCCTCGTTTTTCGCCGCATCCAATGCCCAAGTGGCGGAATTGGCAGACGCGCTAGCTTCAGGAGCTAGTTCCCGCAAGGGAGTGGAGGTTCGAGTCCTCTCTTGGGCACCACACAAATCAAAAGGGTCAAGCTGTGGCTGCTAATGCTCCTTGCTAGCCGCTGTTTTCACTGGTGCTAGTCGAAGCGTGTATGAGAAGTTGCCTGGCTCGGGCATGTGGTGGGTTCGCGTCGTAGTCGCTCACGTCGGCAGCTCCGTTCCGGCCTGCTCCGCCGCCATGTACGCGGCATACCAGTCGGGCCAGTTCGCGTCGCGCTGCCCGGTACGCTTTTCGTGCTGCCCGTGGGCGGCCTCCGCACGCCGAAGCGCGCTCGCCAAGTCTCTCGCCGACGCGAAGGTCGTCGTCGCGGTGTCGATGCGACCGGCCAGCCGCGTGGTGATTTCCTGAAACAGCCAGCCGTTGCCGTCGGGATCACGGAAGGAGGCGAACGAACGATAGCTGCGATGCTCGGGATCCGGACCGCTGACGCGGACGCGTCCAAACAGGAAGGGCTCGTCCGCGCCCGCGTACACTCCTTCGTTGTGGAACGCTTCGCTGATCTGAACGCCACGATCGAGCAGCTCTTTGCGGGCGGCCTGGATGTCGGAGACGATCAGGTAATGGCCCTGGGCCGAGCCGGGCGCCGCCGGGGTGACGTTCTTGCCGAAGATGACCGAGCACCCGGATCCGGGCGGCGTGAACTGGATTATGCGGAAGTCTTTACCGTTGTCGTAGTCGGCGTCGAGCCGCCACCCGAGGTTCGCGTAAAACTCCTTGGCGCGGCCGACATCCGAGACGGGGATGACGACGACCTCGAGCTTCATGTCGACTCTCGCGGCGCTGGTCGCGTCCTTACTACGGAGTTCGTTGGTGCTCATGGCTGCCTCCTGGGTTGTGTCATCTCTTTGTCTCGTTTGTGATCGAGCAGAGTGGCCGATAATTTCATTCTTCGAAGTCTCTAACCAAACGTGAAGTCAAGGGCCTGAACGCCAGGATCGAGAAATTCGATTTCGAAGGTTCGGTCTACGATTGGACCTTTTTGCCGGATGAGCTGATAGAGCCGGGGCTCCCGAATTTCTCCAGAGCCGTCCGGGGCAGTGTCAACGCCGCAATTTTCGCCGGGAGCGGCGCCATCCAACCTTACGACAAAGCGCACTGGCTTGGCGTCCTTCGCAGGAGCTAGCACCAAGTGCAGGTCGCGGCTGTGGAACCGGAACACGATCTTTCCAGGCACTGCCTGGAGCACGGCGCTCTCGGCATTAACGTTCCACGACCCGCTCAATCCCCAATGGTTTAGCGAGGGTTTCGCGGGCGCGCTGAATACCTGGATTAAATCTTTATGCACTTTTTCGGGCGAGGCGAAATTCTCGGCCTGGCGATATCCGATATATGTTTCGGGAGATCGCGCATCTGTCCAGTCAGGAGCGGCCTCGATTCCAACAGCGGATACGCTAGTCGTGTCAGAAGCGAGGCCAGTTGCTCCGGTTTCTTTCAGGAGTTCCCGAATGACGCGCTCGATCTCGCCATAATCGCCTTCCCCAAAGTGGTGGTACCGAATTCGCCCGTTCGCGTCGACGAGATACTGGGCGGGCCAATATTGGTTATTAAACGCTTGCCAGATCCCATACTTGCTGTCGATGGCGACCGGAAAAGTAACGTTCAAATTGCGCACGGCATTTTCTACGTTCATCGGTTCGTGCTCGAACGAAAACTCCGGCGTGTGCACACCGATCACTACAAAGCCCGCATCGTTATATCTTGCCGCCCAATTTCTCAGGTACGGCAACGGTCGAATGGAGTTGATGCAGGTGTAAGTCCAGAAATCAACCAGCACAACCTTTCCTCGAAGCGACTTGCCGGTCAAGGGAACTGAATTGAGCCAGCCGATGGCGCCGTCCAGGTCAGGCATGGCTCCTTCGTCGCTGAGTGAAGTGTGAGATCCGCCGATCAAACTGTCGTCCGCTTTGGCAGTATTCATGATATGAAACCTCGTGAGCACATTCACGCCGGAACACAAAGCAAGTGCGACAAATCCCACGATGCCGGCCACGCTAAGTGCTCGACGCACCGAATTCGAGGTAAATGAATGTCGCCTCATGGCCGTGACCTCCATTTCTGCGCCCGTTAAAGTTTAGAAAGAGAAGCGATTTCCGAAATCAGTTTTTGGGGGTGGCCTGGTACAGGTGGGCGGCGCACGCGACGCCGCGCCGCCCGCTCAGTCAAGCTACCGCAACGTTTTGAACGAAGCTCGGAGCTCTTCAGTGAAAGCCCGCGGTTGTTCCCACGCGGCGAAATGGCCGCCTTTGGGCAGTCGGTTGTAATAAATGAGTTTGGGATAGGCTTTTTCTGTCCAGCTCTTCGGCGCTTGATAGATCTCGTCCGGAAAGGCGCTCACGGCAACCGGGATGGAGACGTTTCTGACGTCGAAAAAGCCACCCTTATATTCCCAATAGAGACGAGCCGACGAGATCGCCGTGTTTGTCAGCCAGTAGAGTGTGATGTTGTCGAGGATGTCGTCTCGCGTGAGGCCTTCCGTTTTTCCGTCGAATACGCGAGCGATGAGCTCATAGCTGCGCGCGTCGTGATCAATGATCCATGCCGCGAGGCCCACGGCCGAATCCGCGATCCCGTATAGCGTCTGCGGATGGTTTGCCATCTCGATGGCGTAGCCGAGGCCATGCTTATAGAAAAAGGCCAACTGCTCGTATGCATGCAGTTCGTCGGCTGACAGATTTGATGGCGGCGGAGCCCCGGCAAACGCAGCCTTGTCAACGTCGGCTGGAACAGTCGCCGCCATGTTGGTGTGAATGCCGAGCAATTCCGGAGGCGCCTGCAGAGCCATCAACTCCGTGACACAATTTCCCCAATCGCCGCCTTGGGCCACATATTTCGTGTATCCAAGGCGCTTCATGAGCACGATCCAGGCACGCGCGATGCGCTCGGGGTCCCAGCCGGTCGTGGTCGGCTTGCCTGAAAACCCGTAGCCCGGCAGCGACGGAATCACGACGTCGAAAGCATCCGATGCACTCCCGCCATGTGCCGTTGGATTCGTCAGCGGTTCGATGACCTTCATTTGCTCGATGATCGAGCCGGGCCATCCGTGCGTGATAATCACCGGAAGAGCATTCGGATGCTTCGAACGCACTTGAATGAAATGAATGTCCAGTCCATCAATCTCGGTAATGAACTGCGGCAGGGCTTTCAGTCTGGCCTCGCACTTGCGCCAATCGTAATCCGTCCCCCAATAGCGCGCGAGTGCCCGAGTCGTCGCGAGCTGCACGCCTTGCGATGTATCGGTCACTGTTTCCTTGTCGGGCCAGCGGGTCGCGTTTACGCGTCTCCGCAATTCGGTGAGTTCCGCTTCCGAAAAATTCACGTGAAACGGACGAAGAGTGGTCTCGTCAGCAGCTGACTTGCTGCCTCGTTCCGTTGCACTGGTTTGAGTCGTGGTGTCCTCTTTTGAAGTAATTGTGGATTTCGAATCTGCAAATGCCTCGCCGATCGCCGCTGGGCTGAATGCGATTGCCAGCCCCAACGTCGAACTCGCCTTGAGAAAGCCACGGCGCGAACTGTCATCTGGTTGTTTCATGGTGTTCTCCGTTCGACTCGTCCTGGGTTTTGAGGTTTTGGAGTTGTGTGGGGGTCGTGTCGTCATTCCGTTCTTCGCTCTCAACATCAAGGTGCGTAACGTGTGAAGACATAGTCGCGATCTTTCGCAGGCGTGTGGCAGGGGAAGCAGGTCTCGTGCAGCGCCTTGTCGCCCGGCTTTCCGCCCGTAAAGTCAGCGAACCCCCAGCCGCCCGTCGCGGCGTACTTCTTTGAGTCCTTGACCATGAACTGAGCATTCACGGGGGACCCGACAACGAAAGATTGAGCGCCGGGGAATGGACCGGCCAGGACTTTGTTGTTGTCTTCCGACGGGACACGAGTCCAATGAATCGCGGCAATGATAGCGCCGTCTGGGAACGGGACCTTCCCTTCCTTAAAGGCCTTGATCGCTATATCGTTGCCGAGTTGAGCGCGCAACTGGTCGGCCTTGCCTGCTACTAGGAGCTGGTCCACGGCGATCAATTTCCAATCGCGGTATCCGCCGCCGGGGATTTTGACTCCGTAGATCGGAGCGGCCTCTCCGTCGCCCTGTCCAGATGTGAGGGCCATGTAGGGGACCACGCCGGCCAGCGCTACAACTGCAACCAGTACGAAAACAATCCGTCCCACAGGGTGCCTCCTTCAAATATGCGTTAATTGGACCCATACGCAATCTGGCAATCGAGAATCAGTGCACAGAATCGGCATTCTTCCCTTTCCTTTGAAGAGATGAGGCTGGGCGTGAGCAGCTGGTTAATCGCCACGGACATGGCCAAAATTGACCTTCAGAACGGCATACCATTGCAGATGTTCTTGATTGGGTCCCCAAAAGTCAAGAGTCCTTCATCATACCCATCACGGGTGGACCGATGCCATCCGGCTTGGAACGACGAAACTGTTACAGAGAGACGAAAATCGTGAGGAATGAGTATGGGGACTTGGGGAGTCCTAATGATCCAGCAGGCTTTCTGCCCACAACGCGCCTTCGGGGGTTCGTTCGTGCCTGAAGTACACAAAAACGTCTCCTCGACGGGCAAGACGCGCCACTCGCTTTATTAGTTTCTTCCGCGCGTTCGTCGAGTATTTTTTCTTCCGTAATCGAAGATAAGAGAAATCAGCGGTTTCGGTCTTCGGCGTCTCGATGTCTTCGCTCTCCGCCTGGCACAGGGCAACATTCGCTTTGCGCAGCAACCCAAAAACTTCATCGTTAAACCAGGAGGTGTCTCGAAACTCAAACGTTGCCCGGAAGTTGCGAGGTAATCCTGCCAGAAAGTCTTTCAGCAAGGGTAGGTCGCATTTGAGATTTGGCGGCAATTGAAACAACACTGGCCCGAGCTTCCTCGCCTTGCGCAACGGCTGCAAGGTGGCGAGAAAGTCCGACGTTATCCCTATTGCACTGCGGAGACGCAGAATGTGAGTGATTCTCTGGTTTGCTTTGGTTGCGAAATTGAAATTGGGCGGTGTCGCATCGATCCAGCCCTTGAGTAACTTTTCAGTGGGGAAGCTACGAAATGTATAGTTCACCTCGACTGAATTCAGGCGAGTTGCATAGTAACTCAGGAACTTTGCCGAGCTGAGCTTGGCTGGGTAAAACCCGGGCTTCCAGCTTGAGTATGCCCACCCCGAGGTGCCTGCATAGACCGTCCCCATAGGACATTAGTGTACCGGCAAACGAGTACGGTGGGTCAGATAAGACCGATGAACGCGCGAAGTAATTCTGCAGCGAGTATTAATCTGCCGGAACTGCGCGGCGATCTCCATTCGATTTCTGTCCGGCGAGCGGCGCGGACTTCGTTTCCGTAAACTGTGCGGCCTCGGTTGAGCCATCGAGAGCAGTGGTGGAGGCCGTCCCGCTGGTGATGGCCTGCTGCACCGTGTCGAAATATCCCGTGCCGACGAAGCGCTGATGTTTCGCTGCCTGGTAGCCGTACTCACGCTCCTGTCGGAATTCCTCCTCTTGCAACCGGCAATAGGCGCTCATGCCGCTCTGCTTGTATTCGCGCGCCAGATCGAACATTGTGAGGTTCAGCGAGTGGAATCCTGCGAGGGTAATGAACTGGAACTTGTATCCCATGGCGCCCAGCTCCTGCTGAAAGTGCGCGATGGTCTTGTCGTCGAGATTTTTCTTCCAGTTGAATGAGGGCGAGCAGTTGTACGCCAACATCTTCTTCGGATATTGCGCCAAGATCGCTTCGGCAAACTGCCGCGCCTCTCCGAGATCCGGTTTGGATGTCTCGCACCAAATCATATCCGCATAGGGAGCGTAGGCCAGGCCACGCGCGATCGCGGAAGGCAGCCCTTGACGAATGCGATGGAAGCCTTCTGCTGTCCGGTCGCCCGTAAGGAATTCACGGTCACGCGCGTCAACGTCACTCGTTATGAGATTGGCGCTGTCCGCATCGGTGCGCGCCATGATCAAAGTCGGCACGCCCATCACGTCGGCCGCCAGGCGCGCCGCCACCAGTTTCTGGATTCCCTCGACCGTGGGCACGAGCACTTTTCCGCCAAGATGGCCGCACTTTTTTGCGGACGACAATTGATCCTCAAAGTGGACGCAAGCGGCCCCCGCTTCGATCATTGACTTCATCAATTCGAAGGCGTTGAGGTTCCCGCCGAATCCGGCTTCCGCATCGGCGACGAGGGGAGCAAACCAGTATGTATCTTTTTGTGCTTCGGCATGATGGATCTGATCCGCACGTGTGAGCGCTTGATTGATGCGGCGCACGAGGTTCGGCACACTGTCAGCGGGATAGAGACTCTGATCAGGATACGTCTGCCCGGCGTCGTTGGCGTCGGCCGCAACCTGCCAGCCGCTCACATAAATCGCGGAGAGGCCTGCCTTCACCTGTTGGACGGCTTGATTGCCGGTCACCGCACCGAGCGCTGCCACATAGGGCTTCTCGTGAAGCAAGGACCACAGCCGCTCGGCGCCCAGGCGAGCAAGCGTGTGCTCAACCTGGACGGATCCTCGCAACCGTTCCACATCCTTATGGCCATAGGGGCGAGTGATGCCTTCCCATCGGGGATCATGGCGCCATTCTTTTTCCAATTTCGAGGAATTCCCGTTGGAAGAATTGCCGTTGCCGTTGTTCGTCATGGTCGCTCCGTATCAGTCAAAATTGTCAAAAATTCTCTTTCATGCGCGGCGTGTGCCGCGCCTGCGCATCTTTCTATTTCATTTGCGGAGATTGTTCCGGAAGCGGCGATTGCCGGGCGGCCCGGCGCCGCGCTTCAAGCTGCCGGAAGACCCCTTAGCGTGAGTTCTTCGATCAGCTCGTTGAGGGCTTGGCGATTCACGTTCGAAAGAGATGTGAATCCGATCCCCACGCCTGATAAATTGGCGTCGGAGTTGCGAATCTGACCGTCGGCCTCAAAGAAGTGGCTATTGACCGGAATCCGGATGCGGACGGGAGCGCCCACAGGCAGGTCTTCGCGGTTTACGAACAGCCCGCCGATGCTCAGATTGTTTTTGGGGTTTTCGACACGAATGGTATCGTCACCGATCTGGAGTTCGACGGGTTTATCCATCAACATGCGGGGAAAAGTTCTTGTGCTGGATCCTTCCATGGCCGTCTCCTTTAGCCCTCACCAGCCACCGCTGAAATGCAGGGGTTTTTGGCGTCCGCACCTGCGCTGCGCCCTACCGTGCGGGTAAGTGCGATTGTCCGGCGAAACGGGCAATCAGTCAAAGTGATTGTGCTTATCATATTGATAGAAAAATATTATCGGTTATAGTACACTCGCTCCGTTACCTCATGTAGGCTTTACTGGAGACGAGGAGCAGCTATGGAGATCGATCAGGCGGAAACCTTTCTCGCTGTGCTCACTTACGGGGGTTTTCATCGTGCTGCCGAGGCGCTGCACGTGAGCCAGCCCGCCGTCAGCGCGCGTATCCGGGCGCTCGAGGAGTCTTTCGGAGTGACACTTTTTGACCGAGCGCAGCCGACTCTTTCGTTGTCTCCAGCAGGCAAAGCCCTGAGGCCGCATGCAGAGCAGTTGCTTCGCACGGTGGCGCTCGCCCGGCAGGCGGTTCACGACCTGCAAACTTCGTCGAGAGGATTCCTGGGAATCGCCGCTTCGCTTTCCGTTTGCACCTATTTTTTGCCCGATGTGATGCAGGAATACCAGGCGGCCAATCCGAAGGTTATGGTAACGCTGCGCTCAGGCACTTCGGCGCAAGTGTTGAAGATGGTGTTAGACGGCGAGGCGGATATCGGAATCGCGCGCTCACTCGTGCACCCGGAAGTCGAGACCATGACGCTGCGCGATGATCCTTTGATGCTCGTGAGTCACCCGGAACATCCCGCGGCGCGCGAGCGGAAGATGCGCTTGGAAGACGTGGAATCTTTACCGCTGGTTTTTTTCGATCGCGGTTCGAGCGACTGGACGATCAGCCAAGGCCTGTTTCGCCGCGGAGGATTCCTGCCAAATGTCGTGCTCGAGGTAGAAACGATCGAGGCTGCGAAGCGAATGGTGGAACGCAAGCTGGGGCTCAGTTTTCTTCCGCAGATCGCCGTGAATCAGGATCTTCAGCAAGGGTCGCTCGTGGCGATCACGATCATTGATGCGGAGCCGCTGCATCGAAATCTGGACATCATTCATCCGCGTCATCGGCCACTTACGAAAGACGCGCAGTCGTTCCTTCTCCTGCTCAAGGCGGCAGCGGCCACGCCGGCACGCGACGAGACCAAGGTAACGAAGCGGCGCAGAAGCCGAAAGCGCAAGAGAGGCTGAATCAACCGCGGCTGAGGTGGCAAGAGATTCGAGCGCGCCGCGTGGTCGCAGCACCGGTATAATCGCGGGGCGATGGGCGAATCGCTCAAGGCAATTGCGAATTGGCTGCTGGGGCCGGAAACCGCCGAACCGCGGTTGTGGCGGGGGGCAGGTGGACTCGGGCCGGGCATCTGGAGTGTGGCGCGGCCTCGCGAAATCCTGACCGCAGAAGAAAGTCCGCCGGGACATCTCTGGCCACGATGGATTTTCCTACGGGCCCTCGGGCTGATTTACTTTTCCGCATTTTATTCCCTCCTGTTTCAAATCAAAGGACTGATCGGTCCGGAGGGAATCCTTCCGGCAGGCGATTTCCTGCGGGCCGTGTCGACCGCGATTCACGCGCAGCGATTCTGGTTTGCGCCTTCGCTGCTGTGGTTTGGTTCGAGCGATCGCGCGCTCCTGATCCTTTGCTGGGCCGGGATCATCGCTTCGCTTCTGCTTTTCCTGAATCTCTGGCCACGAGGAATGCTCGCGGTGTGCTTTGTCTGCTTCCTTTCTTTCATTACGGTGGCGCAGGATTTCGCCAGTTATCAATCGGATGGAATGCTCCTCGAGGCGGGGTTCATTTCGCTCTTTTTTGCGCCGCCGGGATTCCGGCCGGGACTGGGACGCACGAATGCGCCGTCGCGGTTCAGCCGCTTCCTTCTGCTCTGGGAATGGTTCCGCATATATTTCGAATCGGGCGTGGTAAAGATCGCGAGCGGCGATCTCTCGTGGCGGAACTACACGGCGATGGATGACTACTATCAGAACCTGCCGCTGCCGACGTGGATCGGCTGGTACTTTCAGCATCTTCCGCATTGGTTCCACGCTTCGACGACGTTTTTGACGCTTACGCTTGAACTCGTCGTGCCATGGATGATGTTTCTTCCGCGGCGGATTCGCATCATTTGTTTCTGCATCGTGACGCCCTTCGAGATTGTCATCATTCTCACGGCAAACTACGCATTCCTGAACTACATTGTTCTCGCGCTTGGCTTCTTGCTTCTCGACGATCGCGCCATCGGATGGATGCTTCCAAAGCGATTCCGGGAATCTGCGCCGGAGAGACCTCTGGCCGCAGCGATCGGCGAAGGCTCTGCGGTCCAAAGCCTACCTGAGGGTTGGCACGAGCGATGGAGTCGCCGGCTCGGGCCAGTTCGAATGACGATTTCGGGAGTCTGCCTCGGATGGCTTTTCTTTGTGTCGAGCTCGCAGTTGCTGGGGATGTTTGGGATTCGAGTACCGTTCTCAGAAGCGTCGGTGCGGTACCTCGAACCATTTCGCATCGCGGATCGGTATGGATTGTTTGCCGTGATGACGCACGAGCGATTCGAGATCGAGTTCCAGGGTTCACGCGACGGGAAAACATGGATCGCATATCCCTTCCGCTACAAGCCGCAGGACATCAAGAAAGCGCCGGGAATCTATGCGCCGTATCAGCCGCGATTTGAATGGAATTTGTGGTTCGCGTCGCTCGGGTCTTGGCGCGAGTATCGCTTTGTGATCTGGACGGAGGAGCGGCTACTGAAGAGCAGCCCTAGCGTGCTCGCACTCTTCGCTTCGGATCCGTTTGCGGGTGGGCCACCGCCGACCGGGGTTCGAGCTGTGATCTGGCAGTATTCGCTTACGGACTTGAAGACGAAACACGAGAGCGGCGCCTGGTGGCGGCGGGAATCGCTCGGTGAGTACGCGCCAGCGCTCGAGCGCGAGCCCGATGGAAAAATTGCCGTTGTCGATTCGACGATTGCCCCGCCCATGCCGTCCTCGCCGTAGGTACCGATATTAGAGAGTGCCTTCCAAACCAAATTTTGCCTCGCACGCACAATTCCGATAGCCTGTACGGGACGAAATGAGCAACGCATGAAACGCCACTCCTTTGAGCCGCGACAAGAACTGCCTCCTACCGAAGTGACGCAGGAGCAGGTGGTCGCTCACCTCGCAACTCTTTCGCAGCCAGCGAGCATCCGCGAGATCGCACACGGCATGGATTTGAAGCATCGCGGGCGGCGATATCTGCCAAGGATCATCCAAAAATTAAAACGGCGCGGCGATATCGAGGAAATCCACGGCGGGCGTTACCGGCTTGCCGGCACAAAGCTGAAACACGGCGCCGCGACTCCTAGTACACGCGCGACCAAGGCCCTAACGGCAGAACATTTGAAGGCAGGCGACCCGAAACGCGCGCGCGATCCCAATCTTGTTTCCGGGCGAATTGTCGCGCACCGCGACGGCTATGGATTTCTCGTGCCGGATGCGCCGATGGCGAAAGTCGAAGGCGACCTTTTCATCGGCCGCGACAACTTGAACGACGCGATGCACGGCGATCGTGTACTCGCGCGCATCGAGCGGCGCCGGGCCGACGGCCGCGCCGAAGGCCGAGTGGTGCAAATCGTCGAGAGAGAGAATCCCACCGTTGTCGGCCTATTCCGATACGGCCCACATGGCAACGTCGTTCTCCCCTACGATACGCGCATTTTGCACGAGATACTGATACCGCCGGGAAACGAACTGACGCCGGCGTTGCGGGAAAAACTCCGCGCGGCTCCGGGAGGCGAGACGCCAGCAAGCAAACGCGTGCGGCTTGCGGAGCTGGATGGCGCTGTGGTGAATACCGAAGTCACGCGTTTTCCGAAAGGAGGTCTCGCACCGGCAGGGCGCGTCATCGAGATTCTCGGACGCCCAGGGGAAATCGGCGTCGACGTCGAAATCATAATCCGCAAGCATCACCTGCCGCACGCCTTTCCGGAAGAAGTTTTAGCGGAATCGAAAGCCACGCCGCAACAAGTTGCGAAAACAGATCTGAACGGCCGGCGCGATTTTCGCGATTTGCCTATCGTCACGATTGACGGCGAAACGGCGCGGGACTTCGACGACGCTGTGTACGTTGCTTCGCTGCCAAATGGGCACTACGAGCTGCAGGTGCACATCGCGGACGTTGCGAACTACGTGCAGCGAGGCTCGGCGCTCGATCGCGAGGCGCGATTGCGCGGAACGTCTGTCTATTTTCCGAACCGCGCGGTGCCGATGCTGCCGGAAGATCTATCGAACGGCATCTGCTCGCTGAATCCGAATGTCGATCGCCTGGTGATGAGCGTGGTGATGGAAATGGACGCGACCGGAAAGAGAGTCAGCGCTGATTTCACGTCCGGAGTAATTCGTTCGGCAGAGCGGATGACGTACACGAACGTCAACAAAGTGCTCGAAGGCGACACGGAGATGAATCGGCGGTACGCTCAGCTCGTGGACGGATTTCGCCGGATGAAAGAGCTGGCGCTGCTCCTGAACCGGCAGCGGGAGGAGCGCGGCTCGATCGATTTCGACCTTCCCGAACCGGTGATTGAGTTCGATGAGCACGGACGCATGCTGAGCATCGTTCGCAGCGAGCGCAACATCGCGCACCGCCTGATTGAAGAGTTCATGCTGGCTGCGAATGAAGCCGTCGCCCAATATCTCGAGCAAAGAGGAATCGCTTCGCTTCATCGCATCCATGAAAAGCCAGATCCAAAAAAGGTGCTCGAATTCGAGGAACTCGCAAAGGCCTTCGGCTACACGCTCGGCGTGGAGGATCTGGCCGAGCGGCGCGTGGCGGTCCGGCATGGCCGCGTGCAGGCGCCAGTGCGAACGGGACGCAAGGACAGCGGCCGAATGCGGCCGATGAGCGTGATTCTGCCTGCGGCGGAGGAAATTAACATTCGCCCGCAGCACTATCAGCGATTGACAGAGAAAATCGCCGGCAAACCCGAGGAGCGGATTTTGTCCTACCTGATGCTGCGTTCGCTAAAGCAGGCACGCTACGCCGCTGATCCTCTGGGCCATTTCGCGCTCGCCACGAAGGAATACACGCATTTTACTTCCCCCATTCGCCGCTACCCGGACCTGATCGTTCACCGTACTTTGAAGTGGGCCCTCGAAAACCCCTCCGCGAGACCGGCGTCTGCCGGGCCGCGAGCCGCGGACGGCAAAGAGGGAATCGTGGCAACGCTCGGGCCTTATCGGCGCGTGGAGCTCGAAGGAATTGCTTCGGAGAGTTCGGAAGCCGAACGCCGTGCCGAATCCGCCGAGCGCGAATTGATGGACTGGAAGACGGCGCAATTCATGGAAGGCCATCTCGGCGAGGAATACGATGCGCTGATCATTTCCGTGCAAAAGTTCGGCTTTTTCGTGGAGCTGTTGGAGATATTTGTGGAAGGTCTAGTGAGTATCGACCGGCTGGAGGAGTTCACGGGCATGCGATGCATGTATCGTGAACGCGATCATGCCATCGTCGCGGAGCCTCATCGCGGCGCGCGCGGCAGCGGCGCCAAACGGATTTTCCGGCTCGGCGATCGCGTGCGCGTGCGCGCCGAGCGGATCGATCCTCTCCGGCACCGTGTCGAGTTCTCCCTGTTCTAGGTGCAGGCAAGAGTTTTTGCCACGCTGGACTTTTCCGAGCGAAACGGCTGGTGTATCTTGCAGCAGCTACCAGGAGGTGATATTTGGCGGCGCGTGCATGTCCGAACTGTTTAACGGTTGTTCCCGCCGGCGAAGTGGTTGCGCACTCGAACGACCTCGTTTGTTGCAACTGCAAGAAGCCGCTTGCGATTTCCGATTTGAGCCGGGACCTAGCTGTCTTTCTGGGACTCGTTTCGGGGATCGCCGTTTGGTATCGCACGGCGGTTCACTATTCCAGCGGTGCAAGCCCCGTCGGCTGGGTCCTGCCTATCTTATTTGGGTACCTCGCGCTGAGCATCGTGACGCCAGCCGTTCTGATGCTGACGGCCGATCTGCGGCTCAAACCCGACGAACCGGTAAACGTTTCAAGCGGAGTCACTGCGGCCCATCCCGCACATTAGTATCCAGCATCATAGTTAATCCAAGAGTACACAGAAGCTCGGTACCATTGACACTCCACAACGGCATTGCCAAACTCAGATGTTATGGGGCGACACTCCTCTCTCGTGGGGAAACGTGTGGAAGCGCACTACCGCGCCGGGGAAATCATTCTCTGTGCGGTCGGCACGCTGGTTGCAGATACGGGGAAGTCGCTCTTTCTTGAAGAGCATTTTTCGCAGCGAGGCCGGGAGAAAACCATGCGTTTCGAAATTCCGTATGAGTGCGTGATCCGCATTTCCGAAGCTCCCATGGAACCCGCCAACCCCGCATACGTAGCGATTCCTTCCACGAAAAAATACTCCTAGTATTCTCGCCTTCCTCTTTTTGCTGTCCTCTCCGAATTCGGAAGATTTCCCGACCCATTTGCGTCGCGGCGCAGGTATATTGCATCTCTTGAAGAGGAGGCAGGAATGAAACCGACGGTCGGATTCATTGGATTGGGATTAATGGGCAAGCCAATGACGCGGAATCTGTTGAGGGCGGGATTTCCACTTGTCGTCTGGAACCGCACGCGCGCCACTGCGGAAGAAATCGCGCGCGAAGGCGCACGGGTTGGGGCAAGTCCGCGTGACATAGCGGCTCAGGCGGACGTGCTCATCACGATTGTGAGCGATCCTCCGGCGCTGGAGGAAGTTCTCTGGGGCGCAAATGGCGCGCTAGAAGGCTTGCGTCGCGGAAGCCTGTTGATTGATTCGAGCACAATTTCACCCGAGCTTGCACGCCGCGCCGCTGCTGCATGCGCCGAGCGCGGAGTGGATTTTCTGGATGCGCCGGTTACCGGCGGCACATGGGGCGCCGAAAAAGGCGAGCTGGTATTCATGATTGGCGGGAAGAGTGAAGTGCTCGAACGGGCGAAGCCCGTGCTGGAGGCGATGGGCAAACGATTCTTTCTGCTCGGACCGAATGGCGCCGGCCAAACCGTGAAGCTCGCGATGAATCTGATTCTCGCGCTGCAAGTGGAGGCATTGGCGGAAGCACTGGCGCTGGTGACGAAGGCCGGGGTGCCGGCTGAGGGGCTGATCGAAGTGATGCAATCGAGCATGGCGCGCGCTCCCGTGCTCGACGTGAAGGCTCCGCTGATTCTGAAGAACGAATACCCCCCGAGCTTTCCCTTGCGCCTGATGCACAAAGATATGCGCTTGGCACTCGAGCTGGCGCGACAGCAAGGCGTGACGCTTCCGGCGGCCGCAGCGGCGTATGCGACGTACAGTGCGGTGAAGGATGCGTCGAAAGACGACCCCGACTTCGCAGCGGTGGCGCGCTTCTGGAAAAGGCCGAATTGAGATTTCGTTAAGGCGCGGCGTCGGGCGAGAAAAAACTGAGGGGAAGATCGCGGGCGGTTCGCAGCCCAGACGTTGCCGCCAGGATGGCTGGAATCGCATTGACAACGACGGCAGCCGTGGCGACATCTCCATGCGTTCCACCGGGAATCACGAGCGAGAGATTCGGCTCACCCTTCAATTCGATGGAATCGGCGGGTTGCTTCGCGCCGACGTACATTTTCAGCTCCAGGAAGACTTTCTCTTTTCCGCCGGCTAGGCCGCGGGCAATCTGATGCACTCCGGCCACCTGCCCGGGTGCGACTTCCAGGAATTCCGTCTTCACCGTTTCTTCGGCGAGGACCGGCTCGATCGTTTCTGAAATATCGTCGAGCACAAATCCCAGACCATCTGCGACCATGGCGACCGATTCGGGCAAACCATGATGCTTGATCGCGCCAGCGGCGACTTGCTCGCGGAACTCCTCTGCAGTGATGCCCGCGCCGATTTTCTTTTGCAGCGGCAGACGGCGCTTGGAAGCATCCACGACTCGCAGGGCTTTTGCAGAATCCACGCGCTGCGAGACGGCCGAAAGAGTCAGGACCAGCTTGTCCATCACGAATCCGGGATTTACGCCGGTTCCTACGAGCGCGACACCCTCATCCTTTGCGGCGCTGTCGAGTTTCGCTGAAAGTTCGGGATGCTTGCGTAAGGGATAAGCCAACTCCTCGCAAGTCGAGACCACGCAGCAGCCCGCGGAAAGGCAGGTGAGCAACTGATCCATCACGGTCGGGAGGGAGGAAGAGGTGGAATGGACGACGATATCGACCTGCTTCTCGAGCACAGCGGCTGCGTCGGCGGAAATGGCGATGCCCCAGGGAGACCCTGAAGCGCCGACAATCTCTCCGACGTCACGCCCTACCTTAGCGGGGTCCTTGTCGATGGCGCCGACAATTTCGAGCGACGTCTTCTGCCGCATAAGCCGTACGATGGACGCGCCAATGGGGCCCACACCGAACTGAACGACACGAATCTTCTTTTTCACGTGGCCTTCCAGGTTGTAAAAGGAAGTCCCTACCTTAAAGGGTTGCCCTGCGAACTGCAACCGGATTCACCGGCCTTGTCGCGTAGGGCCGCGAGCCGCATAATGTGCGACGACAACCCAGTGACCCGCCAACCCGACACGCGTTTTTCCAGTCCGAGGTGGTTGCGAACAACAGGGCAAGCGATTCTGCACTACGGCGGCAGCGCGCTCGTTCTGTTCCTGCTATTTCGATTTCTTCCCGGACGGCAGGTGTGGCACACGCTCGGTTCATTGCCATCCAGGCTTTGGGTCCTTGTCCTGGCCTGCTATCTTGCCGCGCATTGCGTTGGCGTGGGCAAGTACCGAATCGTTCTGAATCTCGCCGGTGCAGGATTGACGTTTCGCCAGGCGGCGCGCTGCTACTTCGCAGGGCTGTTCGGATCGCTGTTTCTCCCGTCGTTGATTGGAGGGGACGTCCTGCGAGCAGCGCTGGCAATGCGGATGGGAAAGAGCAAGGCCGGCGTTTTGCTGGGAAGCCTGACGGACCGAATCATCGATTTCGCGGCGCTGGCGCTGCTCGCGGCCGCAGGAGCGCTTCTCGTTCCGGGCGCACTCGATTCCGGGAGCAGGCGGGCTTTCATGCTGCTCGGCGGGGCTGCCATCCTCGCGGTAGGCGTAATTGCGATTGCTCTCGTGGCCCTTCCCGCGCGGCGATGCTCCTATGGGATGCGGCGGCGTCTGGTGCGGGTGAAGCGCGCGGGGCGATCTATCGGGCAGAGGCCGGGCGTAGTGGCCGGAGCACTCATCATGGGAGTTTGCGTTCAGTTGATCTTCATTTTGTTGAGCATCTCGCTCGGGGAAGCTTGCGGCTTGCAGCTGGCATTTAGGGCGTGGCTGTTCGCGTGGCCGCTCGCAAAACTTTCTGCTGCGCTCCCCATCACGCAGGGAGGGATTGGAGTGCGGGAAGCAGCACTTGCGGCATTGCTCTTGCCGTTCGGCGCGCCTGCGGCTCTGACGGTGGCTGCAGGGCTAGCGTGGGAGACGATTGTAATCAGCGGCGCGCTCGCCGGCGGCCTGTTCTCGTTCCTAGCAGGGCTAAGTGAATCAAGTCAGAGCTAAGAAGCTATGTAGGATTCTTGATTAGTGGCGTGAGCGGGTAGAGCGGTAGAACTCCCGCAACGCGGTGACGTTCGGCCCGTAGGAACCGACGCGGCCGGCATCCACGGGAAGGCCAAGATGCTCGGCTTGTTCAATGCTCAAGCCAGCGTCGTCAAGTTCGGCAAGGCTGTAGCCTTCGGTAGGGAGCACCCGGTTGCGCCGCGAAAGATCAACAGGACGCGGCGGGCGATGGGTGTTCCAACGCTTTCTCACGATATCGAAGAAATCGTCCCAATCTCGGCGGTTCCACATGATGTCCTCCCGCACGCCCCAGGCTCGGTTTCTTGGATGCGGCGCCGACACTTTCGGTCACTTATTAATTTCGGACCGGCCGTCTTGTGTCAGCGGCAAGAGCGTTCAAAAGCTTAACCCCTGATGTAGTGGAAAGTCGCGCCCGAAGAGCAGTTGTATCCATTGAGTTATCGCCTTCTTCGCAAGGGCGCAGCCCCGGCCGGTTCGTCGCTCATTGCCGGCCGAACCCGGCGACAACTACACGCGGGGCACGCCCGGCTGTTATACTTTCTCGAAGTTAAGGATCTGTATGTATCGTGTGAAATCTGTATGAGCCATCCGGTCATCGTCGTGCATTACCACGAATTGTGGCTCAAGGGCCGCAACCGCAGATTTTTTCTCGGCAAGCTATTCACAGCGCTGCGCCAGGGACTCCAGGGAATTCCGGTGGAACGAATCGAACAGCCGGGAGATCGATTCCTCGTTCGGCTGGGTGCGGGTGCATCGGTTGCCGACGCGGTCGAGCGCATGGAGCGCGTCTTCGGAATTGCCTATTTTGCAGTGGCACGGCCCGTCGAGCGAAACATGGAAGCTGTGTGTCAGGCGGCGTGGGAAGAGGTCGAGCCGCTGCGTTTCGCGAGTTTTGCAGTGCGTGCCCGGCGCAGCGACAAATCGTTTCCGCATCCTGTGATGGAGATCGAATCGATTGTCGGACGCTATTTGCTCGAGAGGCTTCGCGCGGAGGGCCGCGGGGTACGCGTGCAATTGAACGACCCCGAGCTGACCTGCCGCATCGAAATCACGCCGGGGCCGGCGCTGGTCTACGCGCGAAAAATTCCTGGTGCGGGAGGGCTGCCGGCGAACACGGCCGGGCGCGCGATGTGCCTGCTCTCCGGAGGCTACGATTCAGCCGTCGCCGCGTATCACATGATGAAGCGCGGCGCACATCTCAACTTCGTGCATTTCTATGGCACAGGGGCGCGGCCCGGGGAATCGTCGTTGCACGTCGCCAACGAGCTTGCGCGGCGGCTCGTGCCCTATCAATTCCACGCCAAACTCTACCGCGTCCCCTTCGAGGCCATCCAGCGTGAGATTGTCCGCTACGCGCCCGAAGAATATCGCGTGCTTCTCTATCGGCGGATGATGCTGCGAATTGCAGAAGTGCTTGCGCGGCGCACGCATGCGCTCGCTTTGGTTACCGGCGACAGTCTCGGCCAAGTGGCGTCGCAAACTCTTCGCAACCTTGTCGCCGTGGATGCCGCCGCACAGATGCCGATTTTTCGCCCGCTGATCGGCACGGACAAAATGGAAATCCTCTCGACCGCACGGAAAATCGGCACGTATGAAATTTCCTCCGAGCCCTTCCATGATTGCTGCCCTGTTTTTATGCCGCGCTCGCCTGCGCTGTACGCTCGGGCGGAGGAGCTCGCCGATGCCGAAGCGAAACTCGATCTCGAAGCGCTGACATTACAGGGAGTTTCCGGTGCGTCACTCGAGCGATTCCGCTATTCGGGCGGGCGAGTGGAGTCGGTCGAGGCGCGATTGCCCGTGCCATCGGAAAATCGACGAAGTGCCATTGCCTGAGCTTGCGGCTGAACGAGCAAGCGATTACACAGTTATAGAGAAAAGGATTTTGCTGCGCAGGTCCAGGCTCAAAGAGAGCTAGGAAGAGAATCTAGCGATCGCGTCCGCCACCGCCGCCCCCGCCGCCGTGGCGTCCGCCACCACCGCCCCCGCGGCCCCCACCACCGCCTCCGTACCCACCGCGACCCCCACCACCGCCTCCGCCGCCATGGCCGCCGCGACCGCCGCCACCACCTCCGCCGCTTTCGCGCTGCGGCCGGGCTTCGTTGACGACGAGTGCACGGCCTAGAAAATCCTTGCCGTTGAGCGCTGCTATTGCCTTCTCCGCCTCAGCATCATCGCGGATTTCAGCGAAGCCAAACCCGCGCGGCTGCCCCGTAAAACGGTCGCGCAGCAGCGTGAGAGAATCGGGTTGGACGCTGATTTCTGCGAATAGTGCCTGCACCTGCTCTTCCGTGGCCTTGAACGACAAATTCCCAACGTACAGTTTCTTCACGGCCGTTCTCCTTGTGCCCCGAATGAGCGGAGCGCGCGCAACGCGAGGCTGAAGAGACAAGCTCTCGGCCGCAGGCAGTCAGCAAGCCGCCGGCTACTCCGGGCTGCAGAAAGCACCCCAGCAACTCAGGAGCATCTTGCTGCAACTGTCCCCCGCAGTCAACATCTGCTCTTCCGAAAGCGCCGCGCACGCCGGTGCCCAGGCGTCGGACTGCGGCTCAATGAAAAGTGGTAGGATGCGCCAAAGTGTCCAGGAGGAATTCCGTGCGTGGGATGATGATGGATTTCCCTCTGACCTTGACCACGCTCCTCGAGCGCACCGGAAAACTATTCCGCCAGGTTGAAATCGTGTCGCGGCGTCCGGATGGTTCGGTCGCGCGGTCCACCTATGGAGATTTCTACCATCGCGCGCGACGGCTGGCCCGCGCGCTGGAACTCGCCGGAATGGCTCAGGGCGATCGCGTCGCAACGCTGATGTGGAATCACTCGGCGCATCTCGAGTGTTACTTCGGCATTCCCGCCGCAGGAGGCGTGCTGCACACGTTGAACCTTCGGCTGCATCCACACGAGCTCGCTTTTATCGTGAACCACGCGCGCGACCGCTACCTGATCGTGGACGATGTGCTGCTTCCTCTTTATGAATCGTTTCGCGCGCAAGTGCATTTCGAGCGCGTGTTCGTTGTGCCGTTCGGCGGGCAGGCGATTCAGCGAGCACATGAGAGCTATGAGGATTTTCTTGGTGCGGCAGATGAAGATTTTGAGTATCCCGCGCTCGATGAAAATGAAGCTGCGGCGATGTGTTTCACGTCCGGCACGACCGGAAAGTCGAAGGGCGTCCTTTACTCCCATCGTGCACTTGTGCTTCACAGCTTTGCCTTGTGCTCGCCCGACTGCTTCAGCATTGGCCACAACGAAGTAATCATGCCGGTGTCCCCTATGTTCCATGCGAATGCGTGGGGAGTGCCCTATGCGGCCACGATGGCCGGTGCGAAAATGGTCTTCCCGAGGCCGCAGTGCGGACCGGAAAGCCTGCTCGACTTGATTGAGAAGGAAAATGTGACGCTCGCGACCGCCGTGCCAACCGTGTGGGTCAATGTCCTCGCCGCTTTCGAAAGGTATCCTGACCGCTGGAAATTTTCGCCTCCCGTCCGGATCGCTTGCGGAGGATCGGCGGTGCCGGAAGCATTGCTCCGCGGGCTCGATCGCTTTGGGTTCCACCTCATGCATCTGTGGGGTATGACGGAAACGTCGCCGGTGGCCACGGCTTGCCGGGTGAAATCGACGCTTGCGCGAAGCAGCGAGGACGAAAAGTACAGAATCCGATCCAAACAGGGGCTTCCATCGCCGTTTGTTGAGCTGCGCGTGATGCGGCCCGAGGGCGAGGCGCCGTGGGACGGCGTCACGTTTGGCGAGCTCGAAGTTCGCGGGCCGTGGGTCGCCGCCAGCTACTTCGAAGCGCCGGAGACTTCCGATCGCTGGACGAATGACGGCTGGTTCAGAACCGGAGATATCGCCACGATTGATTCGGAGGGCTACGTCAAAATCGTGGACCGCGGCAAAGACCTCATCAAGTCCGGAGGGGAGTGGATCAGCTCGGTGGATCTTGAGAACGCGCTGATGAATCACCCGGCGGTACGCGAGGCGGCCGTCATCGGCGTCCCGCACCCGAAATGGCAGGAGCGGCCACTCGCCGTCATCGTAGTAAAGGAAGGCGTGCAAGTGCGGGCCGAAGAGTTGCGCGCGTTTCTCGCCGCAACATTTGCAAAGTGGCAGTTACCGGACGCGTTCGTCTTTGCGAGCGAAATTCCGCGCACCTCGGTCGGAAAGTTCCTCAAAACCAGACTCCGCGAGCAATATGCGAACTGGACGTGGGAGTCGTAGCGACCTGGGCTACGTGCGATAGCTGGCGTTGATGTCAACGTATTCGCCGGTGAAGTCGCAGGTCCAAATCCGCGCGAATCCACGGCCGGAGCGCATATCCAGAACAATCGGTACATATTTGTCGAGCATTTTCCGGTGAGCGAGCCGCTCGTCGAATGTACGTTCGCGGCCGCGGTGGCATACCGTGATGCCTGCGAGGCGGATGTCCGCACGTTCGAAATCAAAGGCCACACCCGCACGTCCTGCCGCAGCGAGGATGCGCCCCCAGTTCGGGTCACCGCCAGCGAGCGCCGTCTTGACGAGCGGTGAATTCGCAATCGTGCGCGCAATTTGATCCGCGGCACGGTTGGTGGGTGCTCCTCGAACTTCGATTTCGATCACGCGCTGCGCTCCTTCTCCATCGGCGACGACGGCTAACGCCAGTGATTTACAAACGGTTTCCAGCGCCGCACAGAATTTTGCGTAATCTCCGTCTTCACGCGTGATTCTCCGCGCGCCCGATGCGCCGTTGGCGAGGACCGCAACCGTGTCGTTCGTCGAAGTGTCGCCATCCACGGAGATGGAGTTGAACGTGGGCGCGATAGCGCGGCGCAGGGCACGAGAAAGCAACGCGGGAGCCATCGCCGCATCGGTGGCAAGAAACGCGAGCATCGTGGCCATTTGAGGATGAATCATCCCCGCACCCTTGCAGCAACCGAGAATACGTACCCAGTGGCCGCCGATGCGGAATTTTTCCGAGGCCCACTTTGGGCGCGTATCCGTGGTCATGATGGCGTGCGTGAACTGAGCGAACGATGCGGCGCGAGCGCTGCGCGAGGGAACGAGCCGCGGGATCGCGCGCAGAATTTTCTCGACACGCAGCGGCACGCCAATCACCCCCGTCGAACAGACCAAAACCTCTTCGTCGCGGCAGCCGAGCGCGCGGGCCGCATCCGAGGCCGTCCGTCGCGAAGCATCGAGACCCTGCGGCCCGGTACAGCAATTTGCGTTGCCGGAGTTGACGATGATGGCGCGCGCGCGATGGCGAGATTTTCTGAGGTGGTCCCGCGAAACAAGGAGAGGCGCAGCTTGCACGCGATTTGTGGTGAAGACGGCTGCCGCAGCGGCCGGCATTTCGCTGACGAGAAGCGCGAGGTCAAGACCGGATTTCTTCAAACCGCAGGCGGCGGTCGCAAATGTGAAGCCACGAGGAACATCGGAAGCCGACGGACGCGCGCTCATTCGGCGGAGACGGGGGTCGCCGAATCGTCGAGGATGGGCAGCGCCAGGCGTTCGGGAATTACGGTGGCAATCACAGCGATCAACTTGCACGAGCGCCGCTTCGAGCAAAACCTGCAATCCCGCTCGATTTTTTCCGTGAGCGACTGGCGTGGCGTTGCCGCAAATCCATGGCGCAGGAAAAATTCCGGGGCATGCGTTACGGCGAAGACTCGCGGGATATCGCGCCGTCGCGCTTCGACGAGAGCATGCTCGATCATTTGCGCGCCAATACCGCGCCCGCGAATTTCAGGTCGCACGGCAAGCGAGCGAATTTCCGCAAGATCGCTGCCGTAGGTTTCGAGCGCCAAGCAGCCGATGATCTGGTCCTTTTCTTCGCGGACAAGAAAATGGCCGATATGGCGGAAAATCTCTTCCCGCGTGCGTGGCAGGAGCAATCCCTGCTCTGCGTAGTGCGCGATGAGTTGGTAGATCGCTCCCGCATCGGAAGCCCTGGCCCGGCGCGCCCTCATGGATTCTCCTCGAGCTTGATCAGGCGCGACTTGAAATCCTCAAGCGCGGCTCGGACCGCTCCGGGAGCGGTGCCGCCGGGAAGGCCGCGGCGGGCGAGCGCCGAATCCACTGCGAGCACAGTGTTCAGGTCGCGTCCAAAGGCAGGTGAAAATTCCTTCAGCCGGTCGGGCGGCATCTCCCGGATCGATTTTCCGTCCTGCTCTGCGGCGCGCAGCACTTTCCCGACGATTTCGTGCGCTTCCCGAAACGGCACTCCGAACGCGACGAGATAGTCCGCCACTTCGGTGGCCACGAGCGCGGGGTCCTCGGCAGCCTCGCGAAGCCGCGCTTCACGGAACTGCAGGGCGGCCAGCGCACCCGCGGCGATCCGGGCCATCGCGAGCGCTTGATCGTGCGCTTCGAAGAGCGGTTCCTTGTCTTCTTGCAGGTCGCGCTGATAGCCGGAAGGCAAGCCCTTGAGGATGGTGAGCAGTGAGAAGAGCGCGCCATAGATCCGCCCCGACTTTCCGCGAATCAGCTCCCACGCGTCGGGATTCTTTTTCTGAGGCATCAGGCTGCTACCGGTGGAAAATTCGTCGGGGAGCTCGACATATCCAAATTCGGGCGAGGCAAACAAAACGATGTCTTCGGCGAGCCGTGAAAGATGCATTGCCAGCGTGGCGAGAGCAAAGAGATATTCGAGAGCGAAATCACGATCGCTGACGGCGTCGAGGCTGTTTGCGGTGATGCGCGAGAAGCCGAGATCGCGCGCGAGTGCTTTGCGGTCGAGCGGAAATGCGCATCCCGAGAGCGCGCCGGAGCCGAGCACGCAAAAGTCCGCGTGAACGGCCGCGCCCGCAAGCCTTTCGGCATCGCGCTGAAATGCTTCACCATGCGCGAGGAGCCAGTGAGACAAGAGCAGCGGCTGCGCGTGCTGAAGATGCGTGGCGCCCGGCATCGGGACGCGAAGATTTCGTTCCGTCTGGCCGACGACGGCGCGGGCAAGCGATGCAACCGCCTGGCGCATCTCGTGCGCCGCATCCTTCACATACATCCGAAACTCGGTCGCGATCATTTCGTTGCGGCTGCGGCCAGTGTGTAGCTTCTCGCCGAGCGAACCGATCTTTTCGATGAGCGCGCTTTCGACGAAATGATGGACATCTTCGGCTTTCGAGGCATCGAGCCATGCGGCGTCGGATCGAGCGCGAAGCTCGATTTCATCGAGGGCCGCGACGATTTCCTGGCCTTCTTCGTGCGTCAGAATGCCTGCAACGGCGATGGCGCGAGCCCAGGCGCGGTCGAGCGCAAACTCCTGCGGCAGCAGACGCCGATCGAAATGCCAGGAGCGCTCGAATTCGTAAAATGAGGCATCGGGGCTGCGCTCGAAGCGGCCGCCCCACATCTTCTGGCCGTCAGTGGGACTCATCGGGCATCCATGTGGCGGGAGGCCTTCGGCACCGCGCCTTGATTCGCATCCTGCGGCACAGTGATGGGAAGAGCAAAAAGATTGATGAAGCCCTCAGCGTCTTTCGGGTTGTAACCGGTCATCGTGAAGCTGGCGAGCTGCGTGCGATAGAGTGAGAATGACGATTGGCGCGAAGCAACGCTGACGGTGCCCTTGAGGACCGTCAAGCCGACCGAGCCAGTGACGCGGCGCTGCGCGCTTGCAAAGAACGCGTCGAGGGCCTCGCGAAGAGGCGTGAACCACATGCCGTAGTAGACCATCTCCGCGTAGCGCAGCGAGAGAATCTGCTGGTAATGCATCGTTTCACGGTCAAGCGAGAGCGATTCGAGCTCGCGATGAGCAGTGACGAGGAGCGTGCCGCCGGGAGTTTCGTAGGCGCCACGCGATTTGATTCCCACGAGGCGGTTTTCGACCATTTCCATCCGGCCGACGCCATGGGCGGCAGCGATTTCGTTCAATTTCTCGAGAAGCGCGAGTGGGCCGAGTTTGCTTCCATTCACGGAGGTGGGAACACCTGCATCGAATCCTATTTCGACCGTCGCCGGTTTGTCGGGCGCCTTCGCGGGCGAAACCACCCACTGCCACATGGCCTCTTCCGGGGCATTGGCAGGATCTTCCAGCGGGCCACCCTCATGGCTCAAGTGCCAGATATTGCGGTCTCGGCTGTAGATATTCTTGGTGGTTTGCTCGATGGGAATATTGTGTGCTCGGGCGTAGGCGATGGCCTCTTCGCGCGAGACAATATTCCACTCGCGCCACGGCGCGATAATTTTCAACTCCGGCGCAAGCGCCTTCGCCGCAAGCTCAAAGCGCACCTGGTCGTTGCCCTTCCCGGTGCAGCCGTGCGCGAGGGCGTCCGCGCCAATTTTTCTTGCAAGCTCCACCTGTCTCTGGGCGAGCAGGGGGCGCGCAAAGGAAGTGCCGAGCAAATATTTGTGCTCATAGACTGCGCCGGCTCGCAGCGTCGGCCAGATGTAGCCGGTGATGAATTCTTCGCGCAGATCCTCGACGTACGCGGCGCTCGCTCCGGTGGCCAGGGCCTTTTTGCGCGCGGCTTGGAGATCCTCGCGCTGACCGAGGTCTCCAATCATGGCGATCACTTCGCAGCCGTAATTTTCCTTGAGCCACGGAATAATGATGGATGTGTCGAGCCCTCCGGAATAAGCCAGCACTACTTTCTTCGGCAAATCGGTCTCCTCAATTGAGCAACGTGAGCAGGATTGCTTTCTGAACGTGCATGCGATTTTCCGACTGCCCATAGACGATGGAACGCGGCGAATCGATCACGGCGTCGGTCACTTCCGATCCGCGGTGTGCGGGGAGGCAGTGCAAGAAAACCGCGTCGCCCGCGGCTTGCGAAAAGAGCATTTCGTTTACCTGATAGCCTGCAAATGCTGCGGCGCGAGCCGCCGATTCCTCTTCCTGTCCCATGCTGGCCCAGACATCGGTATAAACCGCTTGCGCTCCGGCAACCGCTTCTTCCGGGGAGCGGAGAATTTCGATTTTCCCGCGAGTTTCACGAGCGACACGCTTGGCCTCGACGACGACTCCCGCATCCGGCTCATAACCCGCAGGCGATGCGACACGCAGGTGGGCGCCGACGCGCGCAGCAACTGCGATCAGGGAATGGCAGACGTTGTTACCGTCGCCTACATAGGCGAACTTCAATCCGCGCAGGCTCCCGAAGCGCTCCTCGAGCGTGAAAAAATCCGAAAGCGCCTGACAAGGATGAAAGCGGTCCGAGAGTGCGTTGATCACGGGAATGCGCCCATGTTCGGCAAGCTGATTAAGCGAATCCTGTGAGAACACACGCGCGACAATGCCTTGGACGAGGCGTTCGAGATTTTTCGCAACATCGCAAATGGATTCGCGCTCGCCGAGGCGAACCGCCGTGTGGTCGAGGAAAACAGAAGCGCCGCCGAGACTGGCAATTCCGACCTCAAACGTCACGCGCGTGCGCAGCGACGGCTTTTCAAAAATCATGGCGAGGAAACGGCCGGCCAGCGCGCCGCGGTAGCGATCCGGGTGCGCCTTGACGTCCGCAGCCAGGTGATAGAGTTCGCGCACCTGCGCGGGGCTCCATTCCATGCCGGTAAGAAGATCATTCGTGAGCGTCAGGGTTGGGGCAATGGCGTTCATGTTCACCTCGTAGCAGCCAGAACCATCGGCTGCATTTTCGGTTTTGTGTTTGGAGTTTCGGTTTGTGCTTGGACCGCCTGTTTAGGCGCACGGGCGAGCACGGTTTCGAACTTCTCGAGGAATTCAGCCACGTCCCGCTTGCGGATAATAAAGGGCGGGAGCAGCCGCAGAACATGGTCATGCGTGCAATTGATCAGCAAACCGCGGCGAAGCGCTTCAGTGACGAAGAGCGCGCCATCCACCGAGAGATCGACGCCAAGGATGAGTCCCTCACCGCGCACTTCCCGGATGAAGTCAAATCGCGAGGCGAGTTTTTCCAGTCCCGCGCGCAATTCGGCGCCCCGCTCGCGGATATTGGCAAGCAGGTCTTCCTCTTCCACGGCCGTGAGAAATTCGAGCGCAGCGGCACAAATCAGCGGTCCACCGCCAAACGTCGTGCCATGCATTCCCGGTGTAAACACGGAAGCAAATTTTTCGTTTGCAATCAATGCGCCGAGTGGCAATCCGCCCGCGAGAGGCTTCGCCACAGTGAGGATGTCCGGGAGCGAATCGAATTTCTGATAGGCGAAGCGCCGCCCGGTTCGGCCAAGGCCGCACTGAATTTCATCGGCAATGAGAGCGGCGTCGTGCTCGGTCGCGAGCGAGCGCGCCCGCTGCCAGAAAGATTCGCTCACGGGGAAAATGCCGCCTTCCCCCTGGATGGTCTCGATCACGATGGCGCAAACCGTGTCGTCAAACTTCGCTTCGAGATCCTGCACATCATTAAACCGGACGAATTCGGCGCCCGGAACGAGCGGGACAAAAGGGTCGCGGTATTTTGCCGGGTAGGTGATCGAAAGTGCGCCGAATGTCCGCCCATGAAAGGAGTTCTCGAGCGCGAGAATGCGTGGCTTCGGCGCCAACTTGGCGTGGGCGTAGGCACGCGCCAACTTCAGAGCGCCGTCCATCGCTTCGGTGCCGCTGTTGGTGAAGAAGACGCGATCGAGCCCGGACCATTGGGCGAGTTTTCGCGCGAGCGGGCCTTGATAAGGATTGTGGAAGAGATTGGAAATGTGAATCGCGCGGCCCACTTCGCGCCGGATGGCGCGCATGAGCCGCGGATGCGCATGGCCCAGGGCGTTTACGGCGATGCCACCGAGAAAATCGAGATACTCGCGGCCTTCCGGATCATAGAGGCGGCAACCGCGCCCATGTGTGAACACGACCGGCGGACGCCGATATGTGTTCATCAGGTAGCGCGCTTCGTCGGCGCGGATCCGCGAAGCCGATGTGCTCCTTCTCGCCGCAATCTTTTTGTTTTTCATGATTTCTATCGTGCCGCTCCCAGCGCCACCCGGGCCCGGGATGGGGCGCCCGGCAAGACGCGCGTGCCAGGGCAGCGCTCCCCGTTTGCCGCGGCGAGGAGCGCACGCGACGTCGTGCCCCCCACAATACGGACTTCCGAGACTCCTCCGGCGAGCGCGCGCTTGGCAGCCTCGAGTTTCAGAATCATTCCTCCGGAAATTTTATTGCGACGGATCAGATCCTCAATCTCAGCGCCGCGAATCGAGCGCAACACCTTTTCGCCGTTGAGTACGCCGGCGACATCCGTCAAGAAAATCAACCGGTCGGCGCCAATGAATTCCGCCGCCGCCGCGGCCATGTGGTCGGCATTGATGTTGTAGAGTTCGCCGTCGGCGCCGAGGCCCAGACACGGCGCCACCGGCACGACACCGGATCGCCACAGCGACTGCAAGAAATCGAGATTGACCTCGGTGAGATAGCCGACGAATCCAAGGCCGGCTTCCCGATCGTCAAGTTGCATGGGTTCGGCGAGAAAGCACGCGCTATCAGCAGCGCTGATGCCCGCGGCAGGCTGTCCGGCGAGCGTAATCGCGCCCGACAGGCGCTTGTTGAGCAAGCCGGCAAAGACCATTATGGCGACATCGCGAGTTTCGCGGTCGGTTACGCGCAGGCCGTTGACGAAGCGGCTATCGATCCCCATGCGGGCGAGTGTGGAAGTAAAAATCTTCCCGCCGCCGTGGATCACGAGCAGCTCGTGGCCCGCCCGCGCCAATTCAGCTATTTGCCGCGCGAGGGTCTGCACCGTTTCGCTGCTTTCGAGCAATGCCCCCGCAATTTTGACGACCAGTCTCATAGCAACCCCGCCGTTTCCGGATAGCCCTGCATTCCGTTCCAGTTTTGTACCGCCTGTCCCGCCGCGCCTTTGCCGAGATTGTCGAGGCAAGAGACGATGACCAGCCGCTCGCCCGAAGGGTCGAGCGCGAAGCCGATGTCGCAAAAATTCGTGTGGGTCACATGCCGCAATTCCGGCAAGCTACCTGCCGGCAAAATGCGGACCATCGGGCGCTGGGCGTAAAACTTCCGGTAGAGCACTTCGATCTCCTCTGCCTTGTGCGAGAGATCGAGCCACACATAGAGCGTCGAGAGAATGCCGCGCTCGACGGGAAGCAGATGCGTTGTGAAAACAAAATCTTCGTCCGCGAGTCCTAGATGTTCGGTGATTTCCGGCGTATGACGATGTGTGAAGACGCTATAGGCGCGGAAGTTTTCATTGACCTCAACGAAGTGCGTATCGCGTTTCGGCTCCTTTCCCGCGCCGCTCACCCCTGACTTGCAGTCGCAAACAATCCCCCGCTTCCGATTGATCCAGACGGCTTCGACAAGGGGACGCAAGCCAAGGATGACGGATGTCGGGTAGCACCCAGGGTTGGCAACCAGCTGGGCTTTCGGGAGCGCGTCCGCGTAAAGCTCCGGAAGCCCGTACACGGCTTCCGCGAGTGTGTCGCCATCCGGCGGCGTCATTTTGTACCAGCGCGCGAGAGTTTCCTGCTCCCGGAAACGGAAGGCGCCACTCAAGTCCACGATCCGCAACCCCGGATTCGCCCGGAGCAGCTCGGGCACCAGTCCCAGCGAAGCTTCATGCGGCGTCGACAGGAACACGACGTCCGCGCCGCTCTTGGCGACGGCTTCCACCGAGAGCGGCTTGCAGGGCGCTTCACCCCACCCGCGAAGCTGCGGGTAGAGTTCCGTGAGGCAGCGGACATTCGCATGACCCTCGCGGAGATAGAACGTGGGTTTCTCAACTTTGGGATGCCGAAGAAGGAGCCGGGCCAGCTCGTATCCTGCGTAGCCCGTTGCTCCGACGACGGCGACCCGCGCAGGGTCGTTCATCGGAGCAAATCCTCCAATCGCTTTTGAATGGTGGCGCGCGCGCCGCGCGATGGCGTAATGATGAGAACTGTGTCGTCGCCTGCCAGCGTGCCGGCGACTTCTTTCCAGCGCTCCGCGTCCACCGAGGCAGCCAGGGGTTGCGCGCCGCCGGGCGGCGTTTTCAGGACGAGCATGTTCTGTGCCGGCCGCAAGTCGAGCAGGAATTCTTTCACCGCCCGCGCGAGCGCTGGCAAAGAAGAAGATGTCTCCTCGGTGGCGGCTGTGGACAAGGGGCGGTAGCCATCCATCGTCTTCACGAGGCGGAGCTCACGAAAATCGCGCGAGAGCGTGGCTTGCGTTACCCGCACGCCGAGATGACCGAGGCGGCGGCGCAGTTCGTCCTGGCTCGCGACCGGTTGGCCGGAGAGGAGTTTTAGAATTTGACCCTGCCGAAATCGTTTTTGGACGCCCATGTATCTTTATGCGTGAATATGCACTCCACTGCATAATCATACAAATTCAGATACTGATGTCAAGCGAAAGTTGACGGGAAGGGCGCGCCGGTTGCGGCAGGGGCTGTCGAGTCGCGCGCGGTTTACGAGCGCAGCCTGTGTGTTAAAATAAATTCCAGCCAATAGGCCCGTAGCTCAGTTGGCTAGAGCGCTACCTTGACACGGTAGAGGTCTGGGGTTCGAGCCCCCACGGGCCTACCACCCCATGCGATTCGCCGGTTCGTATTTGATCTCATCAAGGCAAGCCTGATTCAGAACAAGGTTGCAATCACTCACTTCGTCAGCCACTAATGGATTTGGTTGACGATCTTTTCCGAAACAACCTTCGCCTGCAAGAAAAGAAGCAGATAGTCCCGCCCCCCGGCCTTGGAATCGGTTCCCGACATATTGAAGCCTCCGAAGGGGTGCCCTCCCACCTGCGCGCCAGTGCACTTGCGATTGAAATAAAGATTCCCCACGTGAAATTCCTGTGCAGCTTGTTCCAGCTTCGCTCGATTCCGCGTATAGACCGATCCAGTCAGGCCGAATTCCGAGTCATTTGCGATCTTCAGTGCGTGTTGAAAATCGTCGGCCGGAATCACCGCCAGAACCGGTCCAAAAATCTCCTCTCGGGCGATTCTTGCATTCGGACTGACATCCGCGATGATTGTGGGGTCGATAAAATATCCCTTCGTGAAATCTCTCGCTCTTCCACCGCCGCAGATGACGCGTCCCTCCTTCTTTCCAATTTCGATGTAATCGAGAATTGACATCATGGCGGCTTCGTTGATGACCGGGCCGACGAATGTGTCCAGATTCTCGGGAGGGCCGACTCGGATCGACTTTGCGCGCTGTTCGAGCTTTTCAAGAAACGTGTCGTACACGTTGCGGACAACGATGGCGCGGGAGCAGGCCGAGCACTTTTGTCCCTGGTAACCGAATGCGGATACGAGTACGCCCTCGACCGCTGGATCAAGATCGGCTTCATCGTCGACGATAATCGCGTCCTTGCCTCCCATTTCGAGCACGGTGCGCTTGATCCAGATTTGTCCCGGTTGCTTTTTGGCAGCTTGTTCTGAAATCCGCAGTCCGGCCTCCTTCGAACCGGTAAAAGCCACATAGCGTGTCTTTGGATGCGTCACGAGCGCTTCACCCACCGTACTGCCGGGTCCGGTCAGAAAGCTGACCACGTTGCGGGGGACGCCTGCCTCATACAGCATCTCGATGAACAGAGCCGCGAAAGTAGGAGAATCGCTGGAGGGCTTCAACACAACAGTGTTTCCCGTAACGATGGAGGCGATCGTGAGTCCGCCCATCAGGGCAGCCGCAAAGTTCCAGGGCGGGATGATTACGCCTGCACCCAGGGGAATGTAGTGCAATTGGTTCTCTTCTCCGGCAACCGGAGTCAGCGATTGCGGCCCCCCGAGCCGGAGCGCATCGCGGCCGTAGAATTCGCAGAAATCAATTAGCTCGGAAACGTCACCGTCGGCCTCGGGGCAGGTCTTCCCAATCTCATAACAAAGCCATGCACACATTTCATACTTGCGTCCGCGAAGAATCTCGGCCACACGGAACGCATATTCAGCGCGCTTTTGAGCGGGAACTCGCTTCCAGCTTTCAAAAGCGCTATGAGCCGCTTCTACTGCAAGAGCTGCATTCTCGACGGTGCCTTTCTGAAATCTCCCTACGATTTCATCGGGCTTGGCAGGATTTGTGGACGTCAACTTTTCGTTCAGCCACACTTTTTCGCCCGCGATCCATAGCGGATATTCGCTGCCGAGTTTTCCTCGCACACTCGTGAGCGCTTGCTGCATGATTCGTTTGTTTTCCGAAGTGGTGAAATCCGTGGCTGGTTCGTTTATGAACGCGCTCGGCCAGTTCGTTTTAGCTGTCGTGGTCACGGCAAATCGTCCTCCTTGGACGTTACGACTTGGTTTGCAACGGTTGAACGGAAAATGACTGGAGTTTTTGCGGTTCGGCAGTGCACAGCAAGCCGGCAGAAGCAAGCCAGATCATTACGCCGACCATTACGAACACGAGTGTGAAGCTGCCGGAGATTTCAGATATCAAACCGATCAGCCAGAGAAAGATAGCACCCCCAAACGCGCCGGCACTGCCCACCACTCCGGCGACAGCAGAGACCTTGCTGGGGCTCAATTCCTCGACAAAGCAAAGATAGTTGGAATTCCAAGCCGCCATTCCGAAAGTAGACGCGACCAGGAGCGCAACCACCAGGGCGTCCGTCTTGGCGTAGGGGATGGAGATCATACTGATACCCATCAGTGTTGCTGCCGCAATGAGGACAAGCCGACGGACAAACAAGGTTGGCCATTTTGATTTGGCCAATTTCAACACGACCAAACCGCTTACCAGATATCCGAGATCGAGCCCGACGAAAGGCAACGCAACGATTCCACCCAACTTCATTCCAAACTTAAAGTGACGGTCCTGCACAAGAAAGGTTGGCAACCAGTTCATGAGGAAATAGAGACAGGAATTGCCAAAGAACGAAGCAGCGATCAGGCCCCAGAATCTCGGCTCTCGAATGATTTCGGACCAAGAACTCGCTCGTACGTCGGATGCCAGGTCATGGCGCTTCATTCCTTCCACACGCGAGGGACGAAACCACCACAACCAGGCAACGATCCAAACCGAGGATAACAAGCCGACGATTACGAACCCTCCCCGCCAGCCGTAGAGGATCGAAAGCCAGACCAAGAGCGGTTGAATTATGACCAAGCCGAGACTCCCACCGCCCATGTAAATCGAATTTGCCAAGGTGCGTTCTTCAGGCGGCAAATACATGGAAACGAGCCGGGCAGTCGCCGGCCAATTGCCGGCTTCCCCGACCCCCAAAAGCGCTCGGAGCCCAAACAACTGCCCGAAGTTTCTTGCGAATGCCGTGAACACAGTGACCAACGACCACCAGGCAACGATGAAAGCAAAACTCAGCCGAATGGAAATTCGGTCAATGACTTCTCCCACGCAGGCGACGCTCAATCCGTAGGCGATATAGAAGACGGAAAATAACAAGCCCAGTTGCCGGTTGCTGATGTGAAAATCGCTTTGAATCAGCGGTGCAACAATGCCGAGCGTCTCCCGGTCCATGTAGTTCAGCACCGTGGTGAAAAAGACAAACAAACAGACGTACCAGCGATAATGCGACTTGGAAACCATGGTTACCTGTTTAGTCTTGAACGCCTGAATGTCGCGGCTCCGCTCGGAACACATTCGGCGGGCTCAGTGCAAGCAAGTTCCGCCGCGACCCGCAAAACCAATTTATGAGACGGTTTCTAATCTTATTCATCGTCATGCTTGAGATAGTGCTTGTGCCGGAAGTCGCGAACCGTGTCCTCTCGAGCTACTTCGATATGCTCTGTCAAGGATCGAACACCGGAAGCGCAGTCTTTCTGTTCCAGCGCTTGAACGATTTCGCCGTGGCGATAGTTGAATCTCTTATGGGAAGAACTGGTCGCGCCTATATTTCGAAACAAAACCACGAAATCGTTGATCGTGCTCATAATGTTCTGAAGCCATGCATTCCCCGAGGCTTCAAGGATCATCCGGTGCATCTCTGTATCGAATCGGAGTGAGGGTTTTAGGTTGCCGTGTTTCAGACCTTTCTCCGCCTCTTCGTATAGCTCCCGAAGCTCGTGAAGCATCCCTGAATCCAAGCGTTCGACCGCTTTTTTGACGGCCAGAGTTTCGAGAGCGATGCGTACTTCAAAAAGTTGATTGATGTCGTCTTCAGAAAATGTCCGGACATGCGTTCGACTGCGCGGAATCACTTCCACTAGTCCCTCGCGCGTCAGTTTCGAGAGAGCTTCTCGGATCGGTGTCCTGCTGACACCTAACTCGCGTTGGAGTTGCTCATCATGCAGTCGCGCGCCGACCGGAATATCCTGATTGAGGATCCGTTCTTTGATGGCGCGATAAACCCGGTCCGTCAACGATATGGATTCGATGGGTTCGAACTGGGCCCGCAGGAGCGCCAGCGATTGCTTTTGGCGCCTTTTTGCCGCTCGCTTCATGTCAATTTCTCCTCGGCCAAAATTCATTTCTCCTGGCGCACGGGAGCCTGCGCCTCGAGGAAAACTTCCCGGTGGGAACGAGAGGACTCATAAATCGCCATGTTGATTGCGAGTGAAGCGCGCGCATCTTCTCCGGTTAGAACCGGATCGCGGTCCTCACGAATCGCGTCCACCATGTCCTGCAGTTGCACCCGGTGCCTCGTTTGCGGATACGCCCAGGGATCATCGATATCCCCCAGATCTACGGTGGACTCAACAGATTCGTCCTTTTTCCCGCTAATGTCCCAGAACAAGATCTTGTCGTACTGAGGATTGGCTACGATGGTTCCATTCTCGCCGTGGATTTCGAGCCGGGATTTAAGAGCAGGATGAATGGAGGTCGTGCTTTCGATTACGCCCATCGCACCCCCTTCGAAGGTCACAAGGGCAGTGGCCGTGTCTTCGACCTCAATGTTGTGCACCATGGTCGCCACTCTTCCGAAGACGGATTTGACCGGGCCGACCAGGTATTGCACCAAATCCACGATGTGAATCGACTGGGTCATCAGGCAACCACCGCCTTCGAGAGACTTTGTTCCGCGCCAATCGGCCGACCCGTAGTAAGCGGACGTTCGACTCGATTTATCAACGGCATCCGCCAGAAAAATTCGCCCCAGCGCGCCGGAATCAATGGCGCTCTTGATTTTCGTGGCCACCAGACCGAATCGCATTTGAAAGATGACTCCGAGTTTTGTCCGATTCCGGCGACACACTTCAATCATCCGGTCGGCTTTGGCGAGATCCGCCTCCAGGGGCTTTTCGACAAGCACGTGCTTTCCTGCTTCGGATGCGGCGATCGCAACTTCCGCGTGCTGGCCGGTGGGGACGAGTACACAAACGACGTCCACGTCTTTGTCGGCGAGCAACTCGCGATAATCCGTGTACCAGCGCTTCACTTCATGGTCATGGGCGAATTGCTTCACATGGTCTTCGCGACGCGACGCCACGGCAACCAATTCTGCGTTCCGGACGAAGCGAAGCTCTCTCGCGTGCGTAATTCCAGCCATGCCGGTGCCAACCAGCCCGAACCTGACGCTTCTCAAGCCTTCTCTCCATTCCCAGGCAAGATAGTGAGAGCCTGGAGAGCAAGTTCCGACCACAAACGGTGAACGCAGTGGTTGCTGTCTTCCCGCTGAGCGGAATGATTTACTGCTGTTACGGCCTCAAGTACTCGTTAAACCAGCTTACTGTCCGATTCGTGATGTCGCGGATATGGTCCGGGTCGAGAATCAGGTGGCCTTCGCCCGGGTAGATCTCAAGATGCGTCTCGATGCCGAACCATTTCAGGCCGCGCCAGAATTCATAGGATTGTGTGGCTGGAACTTCTCCGTCACGTTCTCCAACAATGAGCAGAACGGGATCCTTTGCGTTTTTGACGAAAGTGACCGGCGAACTCCTCGCATACATCACAGCGTCTTCATAAGGCGTTCCGCCAAAATAGGGGATCATCGATTCCTGCGTCACGCATTGCCCAAAATAACTCTGCCAATTTGAAATTCCAGCCACCGCAACTGCCGCATGGAATTTGCGACTTTGGGTGACGGCCCACATCGCCAGATAGCCACCGTAACTCCAACCCAGAATCCCAACCCGGTTTGTGTCAACGGGCAGGGTCTTCAGAACCTCGTCAACTCCTGCCACGATGTCCTGAAAGTCTCCGTAGCCATAATCCTTGACGTTTGCCACAGTAAAGTTCTCGCCTTGACCAAAACTTCCCCGGTAGTTCGGATAGAGAACGAAGTACCCCGCGCTCGAAAGAACTGCGCCGGTATCGGTTGAGTCAGGCCAGCTCGAGAGACTCGCAGAGGCTGGCCCCCCATGTGCAGTAACAACCAACGGATACTTTTTCCCGGGGGCGTAATCCTTCGGATAGAGAAGCCATCCTTGAATGGTTTTTACAGCGCTCGTCCAGCGAATGCTCTTCGCTTCGCCCCAGGACGGCCGCACATTCGCATTGACGTGCGTCAGTTGCATCCAAGATCCGATCGGACCGGCATATATTTCGGGAGGATAGCCGTAAGAAGAACGGATCACCGCAGAGAATTGGCCGTCGGCAGCTATCGAAAGCGCGAGATTCCAGGTTCCCGTCGAGATGGTTTCGGAGCCACTCCATAGCGCGGTGATCTTGCCGCTTCCGATGTCAACCGTTGCAATGCCTGATAGTCCTTCCGCGATTTCGGCGAACAATATCTGATCGGAGGACGGACGCCACTGGAGCCAAGTGGCGGAGGCCTTCCTGTTCAAAGTACGATTCCGAGCTTCACCGCCCGTCGTAGGAATTGTAAAAATGTCTCCGCCGGTGAAGTCCTGATCGCTCATGATTCCGCCAATAAAAGCGATGGTGTTGCCGTCCGGAGACCAACGGGGGAGAGCGATTTGAAGGGGCGATTTCAGGATGGTCCTGGCCTCTCCCGTTTCGAGCGAAAACGTGTAAAGTTCAGCCGACCACCAATTGTTCGTGCCGGATCCTTTGGCGGCCGTTGCGACGAACGACGCGCCATCCGGAGACCAGTCGTATTCATAGACAAAAAGTTCCGGGGGCGAAATCTGCCGAGACTGGCCGGACGCGAAATCCACAGTTGCGATGCGCTGCTCGTAATTTTTCTCTCCTATACTGCCAGTTTCCAAAATCACAGGGCCAAGCGGCCCGGTCGCGCTCGGCGCACCCTCTGCGAACAAAAGTGCGATCGCATTGCCCTTGGGGGACCATTGCGGACTCGTTAGATATCCATGGAGCGTGGTCAACTTCCGAATTGCTCCGCTTTTGAGATCGAAAATGTAGAGCTGACGCTGGCTGTCCGTCCCTGAAGCGGCAAGGAGAGCGATCTTTTTACTATCGGGAGACCACGCTGCGCAGCATGCAGAATACGAAGAAGAAGGACCGAGTGAGACCACCCGCGGCACTGAAGCAGCATCCTCGAGACCCGTGACGTAGAGGATCGAGCTTGAAACGACAGAGGCCCCGCTACCGGGACGCTGGGACTCAACCGAAGCGATATATTTGCCGTTCGGAGAGATGGCCACTTCCTTGTATTGATGTACGGATAAAATGGAGTCGATCGCCCCACTTTGCGCACGAGCAACAGAACCCCATACCGCTGCAATCAGAAACACCACAAGAATCCCCAGCAGTGGGAACTGATTCCGCCGGGCTCGTTTCAAGGGCGTCCCCCCGCCTTCTTGGTGGGCAGGTATTTCTTCTCGATCGACGCCACGATCACGTAGTTCGGGTCAACCATTTCAGCCAAACGGATTCGCGCAACCTGGGATAGCAGCTCATAGGCGTCTAGCTCGGAAAGCCCGTAGTCGTTGCGGATCCAGTACACCAACTCGGTGAAAGCGATTCGCAAAGCATCATCCAACGGGCGATAGATGCCCACGGCCATAATCGCTTGGTCATTTTCAAGGCGCGGCCAATTGATTTTCTGACCTTTGATTACGCTGATTTGCATGCGTGCGCGCAGTGGGACTTCCACCGCGCTTCCAGCTACTTCTCCGTCTCCCATGGCGGCATGGCCATCGCCCATATACAGGAGCGCTCCTGCCACATTCACCGGGAGATAGAGAGTGTTGCCCACACTGACGTCGGCGTCGTCCATGTTTCCGCCGAACTCTGCCGGAACAATCGAACTGCGCGCCTCGCCGTTGGCGGGAGCAACACCGATGCAACCGAAGAAAGGATGCATAGGGATTTTTACGGAAAAGTCAGAATCGTTCGCCCTGAAGGTTGCAGTGTTGTCTGAATGGTTGATGGCATAAAACCAGTCGTGTTCCGGAATCGGTGGATTTAGCATGGGTGTATAGGCGGTAGAGCTGAGAGCCGCGAAGCCGGAGTCGAGCGTTCCAATCCCTTGATCGCTGTCAACCTGCAGATCTAGAATTTTCACCGCAAGAGTGTCGCCCGGTTCGGTGCCATCGACATAAAACGGACCAGTCAGCGGATTAAAACCACCCGTCACCAAGGCCGTCGTGTCGCCAGGCTTCTGGATCGCATTTCCGTATCCGTCGAGCGTATTGGTTTCGAGAATGTCTCCCGGTTTCACATGAGCAACGGGTGGGGCGACGCCGTAAACGTACTTTACATCGCTGATTGTGGCGTGATATTTGACCACGTTCCCGCTCTGGGCGCCGGCCGCTGCGGCGGCTGTCAACAAGCTAGATAGCAAAGCGAGTCCGATCAGATTCTTTTTCACGGGTAGGCCCTCCTCCCGGTCGTCAGACCACACGCGTAGCCCTGATTTGTCGAGCGCGAATATTCTTCCGGGCCACTTCCGATCTACTTCAATACGACCACTTCAACGAGAACTGAACGAGCCGAGGAGTACCGACAACCGAAGTGATCTGCGAGAACGAGCTTGGGCTCTCGATGTCGTTCGACGGCGGGTTGGCGAACGATGGATGGTTAGTCAGATTGAAGAAGTCTGCACGGAACCGCAGGCTCTGCCGTTCGGTGAGTCTGAAACTCTTCCCGATCGTGAAGTCAATGTTCTTTTGGTTTGGTCCAATGATGCAGTTCCTCGGAGCATCGCCAAAAACGGTGGCGTCCGAATTGCCGCCCGTGGACAGCGGGATCGGAGGATCCGGCGTGTAAGCATTAATGTTGACCCAGTGGGAGAGTACCCGCGAATCCGTGCTGCCCCGAGTCGGAGCGTTGCCGCAACCGAAGCCGGAGGCGAACATGGGCGTCACGATTCCGGAAGTGCTCAGTCCGTATGCGCTTCCGCCCGCCGAATCAACCGGCGTAAACGGTAGCCCCGATTGCAGAATGAGGACGCCGCTGATCTCCCAGCCGCCCAACGCCTGCTTCGTGATCCCTTCTGAATGCGCGAAGAACGGCAATTGGTAAACGCTGCTGGCAACGAAACGGTTCCTGCGGTCGAAATCGGAGAGTCCCCGAGAGTCTTTGGGACTGGTCTGGTCGTTGAAACGACTATCGAACGCTACCGTCGCATTCGATACGTCATCAATCGAGTTGGCGTACGTGTATGCGCCCTGGAAGTACAAGCCATTGGAGAAGCGGTGATGGACGCTCATTTGCAGCGAGTTGTAGTGCGAGCCGGAAACTCCGGCGAATGCCTCGTACGCAAAAGGAGTGAGTCCCAAGAATGGCGACCGAGCGTTCACGTTCTCTACCGTGCTGTCTTTTATCGTGACGGGCGTCCCACCGGCTACCGGCACAGTGATCCAAGTGCTGGGGTCACTCGGGAGAACTAACTGTGCCTGTGCGGGGTCGTAGCCTGTGCGCAAGTGGGTGCCTTTGGTTCCCACGTATCCCACTTCCAGAAACCAATTCTTCCCAAGCTCATGCTGCAACGTCAGGTTCCACTGTTGAACGTAAGGAACAATCCAGTGCCGCGGAACGACGAGACCGAACAAATCAATTACCGTGCCGGAGAAATTGGGACTGCACTGCTGCCCCGTAGCCGCCACACCATTCCCTAATGTACAACTTGCCGGGAACGCAGGATTGGTGATCAACGACGGTTGTGGCAAGGCCCCGAACGTGCCGATCGGCGGCATCAACGGAGCTTGGTTGCAATCCTGCGCGGTATAGAAAAGACAGTTCAGCGTTCCGGGTGCGGTGCCCACTGGCACGGCGATAGGAAAGAACGGAGCGGTGAAGGAGAGATTATCGATTGCACCCAGGTCCTCGCGCACGCTGTAGATGCCGTAGCCGCCGCGGACGGACGTGGTGCCTTTGCCCAACACGTCCCAGGCGAAACCGATGCGTGGCTCCATGACCGAGGACCAGTTGTTCGTCAGCGTGGACCGGGAAGATGTCCCAACCAAACCGGGGATGTTGAACTTGTCTACGCAATTCGGCCAATAGAAGGGCTGGCCCGTTACGTTTGCCAATTCGGAGTTCGTATTGCCGATATGGCAATCGTTGTCGTAAGGAGCAGCGAGAAACTCGGCGCGGAACCCGATGTTAAAGGTGAGCGTTCGGGTGGCCCGATAGTCATCCTGACCGAATAGGGCAAAACTGGGAATGCGGTAGTTATGGTTTGGGGTACCACCGCCGCCTTGGGCGTCCGATACGGTTCCGACCATGAAGTTTTGGAAGTCCGTGTAGTTCGAAAGTTCCGGTGGTGTAAAGAAAACCAGCCCGTTGTCGGCCACCGGGAGCTCTCGACGAATGGATGTATGGTCAAGCTCGCCGCCAAACCGGAACGTATGCGATCCGCGAGTCCAGCTCAGGGTATCCGTGAAAATGAAACTGTCAGAAAGCGAGGATTGGACCTGCGTCGGATAGGGCCCGATCGAAAAGGCTCCGAACACGAATCGGTAGATATCGTCCGTGCCGTTATTGGTGGAGCGATTGATTCCCAAATCGTTGGCAGTCAAGATGGGCACGTTGTTGAATTTCGTGCTGATAATATTGATTCCGAAACGGAACTCGTTCACGAGGTTGTTGCTGAACACGTGCGTTTCGGAGATGCTCCCAAAGCGTCCGTGCAGCGGCGTGTTCAGAGGGAAATTCAGGTTGCTCGCGAGAGCTACGCCGCCGGTCTGAAGCTGGTAGGAATCGCCGCCGAATGGCGTGTAAGTCTGCGAGTCCGACCAGAAGAAGCGCTCCGAGAGTCGGTCCTTGCCGCCCCGGAATTCCTTGTCCCAGTTCCCGGTGAATTGATCGTCCGTGAATTTCCCCGGGGAGCTGAAGACGAACGGCGCCGTATTCAATACCGTTTCTCCGTTGACAACCGAACAACCGGGAGTACCCGCAACGGTAGGGATCAGATTGCCGCCAGGTGTGTTGCCGAACTGAGTGCCTTTCGCAGCCAAGAGTTTTGCTGCGACAGGATCGAGCCCAGCGAATCCATTTCCAGTGTTTGCCCCTGCGGGAAGTCCCTGGCAATTGGGCCCGTTGAATAGATCGGCGACAATCGTTGACGGGGTGCGGTCTGCCGGCAATATCGGGACCTCCGTATTGATGAAAGTCCCCGGGGAATCGCCGCTGCGCTGACGCGTGCCCTGATAATTTACATACCAGAATCCGTACTTCTTATCATTGGGAAGTACCTGACCGCCGGCGTCGCCGCCAAACTGGTTCTGTTTGATGACCGGCCTTGGCTCGCCCGCTTCTTTGACAAACCAATCATTGGCGTCGAGTACGGTGTTGCGAAAATACTCCCACGCATCGAAGTGATAGCTCGAGGTACCACCCTTCAAGATGGCGTTGATGTTTCCGCCCCCGTCGCGTCCCTGCGTGGCATCGTAAAGGCTGGTGCTCACTTTGAATTCCGCAATGGCATCGGGATTCGGGAGAGGCGTGTTGTTCAATTCCCCGAGGGTGTAATCGGATGCCGTGATCCCGTCGATCAGGTAATTGTTGTTATCCTCTCTTCCTCCATTGACGTGGATGTAGACGTTGCCACGGCCCAATTGAGAGGCATTGTTCAGGTCTGAAGATGCGCCCGCGGAAAGTGTGAGCAACATCTGAAAATTGCGGGTGGCCAAAGGGAGGTTCGTGATTGTTGTTTCGCTCAGAGACGTCCCCGTAACCGCGTTAGTGGTTTCGACCGCGGAAACTTCCGCGTTGACTGTCACCTGCTGTTTCACGGCCGTAACGGGAAGAATGGCCGTCACGCGGGAGGTTTCCGTGATGCGCACAAGGACTCCGCCAAATTTGGTCGTGGCAAACCCCGTTGCGCTTACCTCGAGCGTGTAGGGTCCGACCGGAAGAAGGGTGGCCGTAAAAAATCCGGAAGGATCGCTAGCCAATTCGCGAATGACCTGTGACGTGGCGTCGCTCACCACGACGATTTTCGCGTTAGCGATAACTCCTCCGGAGGCATCCTCAACCGTTCCGCTGATAGCGCCAGTGGCGCCACCCTGACCGAACGCGGCAGCGCAGAAGGACGCCGTGAGAATTGCAATTGCGGTCATCCTTGAAATCGATGGCATTTCTTCCTCCACCCCTATGGGAGATGCCCATGCTGAGAGTTGACATCTGATATATCAGACTTTAGAGGCTGTCAAGCTTATTCCCTGGATGACTCACATAACGATTTCGAATGAGGGGGCGTGGAATCGAGACCAGGAAACGGATGGAAAAGGTTTGACCCGGAAATCTGCGGTAGCTCACATTGGCGAGTGAGTTCGAGTTTGCATCGCTCGACAAGGGGATGCCGATGCTTTACACGGGGAGACGTGCGTGCAACGGATTTCGTACCGGGTTACCCGTTTGTTTGACTTTTGACCTCTTCTTACCATTTTCGTCAAGCGAAAGGAATCAATAGCAAAGTGGATTTAGAGGGAGCGGTCGGAGAGTCCAATTCCCTTGACACGGTTGGGGTCTGCGGTTCGAGCCTGCACGGGCCTACGATTCGCTCGTATGGCATTCGTATACATTCTGAAGAGCCAATTAAACGGCAAGTTTTCGGCAAGCGCCGATCTTCGGAGCTTCCCTTCTAAATATCAATACGTTCCATCCAACAATTGAATTGTACTTTTCGGCGAACCATCGGTAGTCATGTAACATGCGGGATACTTGCCGCAATACGGAAGCCGATCATGATGCTTGCGGAGTGGGTTTTATCGCCCAGCTCGGCAGCACAGGCTCGCGCGACGTCGTCGAACGCGCCTTCACGGCACTCGAACGCCTCTCGCATCGCGGTGGAGTGGACGCGGACGGCCTCAGCGGCGACGGAGCGGGGCTGCTCACGCCGATTCCGAAGGATTTCCTGCGCGGTTGTGCCGAGCGTTGCCGCATTCATCTGCCGAGAGTTTTCGGCTTGGGTATGGCATTTCTTCCGCCCGGTCGAGAAGACCTTGCACGCCGCGCCGTCGAATCGTGCGCCCGAAGTGCGGGGTTGCGATGTTTGGGCTGGCGCATTGTGCCAACCGACGCCTCCATCCTCGGACCGCGGGCTGTCAGTACGCTGCCCGCAATCGAACAATGTTTCTTCGCGGCGGAGGACGCGGCGGCTGATCTCGAGCGCTTGCTCTTTCTCCTGCGCAAGAGAGTAGAGGCGGAAGGCGTTCGTGGGACCTATTTCTGCTCGCTCTCGTCGAATGTTGTTGTTTACAAGGGTCTGTTGACGCCTCTGCAATTCCGCGTCTTTTATCTGGACCTAGCTAGTCCCGATTTCAAAGCCCCGTTTGCCATTTTTCATCAGCGGTATTCGACCAACACCCGTCCCACTTGGACGCTGGCTCAGCCCTTTCGATTCGTTGCGCACAACGGCGAGATCAACACGATCAGCGCGAACCGGCGTTGGATGAGCGCACGTGAGAGCGAGTTGCGCCGGAAATTGCATGCCGAGGAATGGTTTCACGCGCTGGAAGAAGATGTGAGCGACTCGGCCAGCTTTGACAATGCGCTGGAGATTCTCCTGCAGCAGAGTTGCACCCTCCCCGCCGCGATACTGCGGATGATGCCACCGGCCTGGGAAGCAGACGAGCGGCTCAGCAGGGAAATGCGCTTGTTTTTCGAGAGCGAGGCGCGCGAACAGGAACCTTGGGATGGGCCAGCCGCAATGGTGTTCAGCGATGGGCACTTCGTTGGCGCCAAGCTGGACCGCAATGGGCTTCGTCCGCTTCGCTACACCCTGACCTCTGACGGGTTATTGGTCGCCGGGTCCGAGGTAGGCCTTGCGGACCTGCGGGGCAAGTTGGTTTCTGAGCGGCAGCGCCTGGGCCCGGGCGAAATGCTCCTGGTAGATTCGGTTTCCGGCGCGATATTCCGTACAGGAGACGAAATTTCGGGATTGCTGGGCTTGCGCGAACGACACGCCAAGTTCGTTCCAGCGACTCGGCTTGATCATACCGCGACAATCCCCGTGGCTCCGATGTCCGAGCTCAAAAAGCGCGCAGCAGCGTTCGGCTGGACCGAGGATCAATTCCGTCTGCTCTTCGAGCCGCTGGGTCTTGAGGGGAAGGAAGCCACCTGGAGTATGGGTGACGACGCCCCACCTGCTTTCCTCTCTTCTGCGCGGCGGCCTCTTTGGGACTACTGCAAGCAGCGCTTCGCTCAAGTGACGAATCCGCCGATCGATCCACTGCGCGAGGCACACGTGATGTCACTCCATGTGTATCCAAGCACGAAGATTGTGTTCCATTCGCCGGTACTCGATGCGGGACAGATCGCAGCGCTGGAAAGCGGTCTCCTCGCCCCTGCTCAGCGCGTGGACATCACATTTGACTCGACTGGCGGAGCGAAGGCCGGCCTCGAGGCGCTCGAACGCGTCCGGAACGAAGTCGTCGAAGGTGCACAGAATAAGCCCGCAATGTTTTTGCTGAGCGACCAGCGAATTGATGCGGACCGCGCCGCGCTCCCAGTGTTGCTCGCTGTCGCAGCCGCGTGGAAGGAATTAGCACGTGCCGGTGCGTTTGATGTTCCGGTCATCGTTGAAAGCGGGCAAATCATTGAGACTCATCATATCGCACTGCTCATTGCAGCGGGTGCGACCGCCGTGTTCCCGGGTCTCGCAATGGAGCTAGCCGAGGGATTGAAATCAGGAGGCGCGGCCAAGTACCGCGTTGCCGTCGAGGCGGGGCTTCGCAAGGTCTTGGCGCGCATGGGCATTTCCACGGTGGCGAGTTATCGCAATAGCCATCTCTTCGAAACGGTGGGGCTTGACGAAGAAATTCACACGGAGTTTTTCGAAGATGCTGCGGCCGTGTTCGGCGGAAAGAAACTCACGGAGCTTCTGGAAGAGAGCATTGCGCGGCACACGAGCGCGTTCGGATCGGATGCCCCTGCGCCTCAGGATGCCGGCCTCTATCGGTTTCGCCAGGGCGGGGAGCGCCATTCCAATTCTCCCGAGCTGGTTCGGCGCATGCACAAATACATCAAGTCGCCCACACCAGAAAGTTATGCAGTTTTTTCACAAATGGCGGAGAGCCGGGAACCAGTGTCAGTTCGCGATCTACTGGAAATCACACCCGGCGCGCCGATCGCATTGGATGAGGTCGAATCCGAGAGCCACATCCTGAGCCGCTTCTGCACCCAAGCGATGTCGCTCGGCGCTCTGGGCCCGGAAGCGCATCGCACTTTGGCGATTGCCATGAACCGGCTGGGCGCGCGCAGCAATACGGGTGAAGGCGGTGAAGACCCGAACGTGTATCGCTTCGAGCCGGAAGCAGCCAACCGCGTCAAACAAGTGGCATCGGCGCGATTCGGAGTCACGACCGAATACTTGGTTCGTGCCGATGAACTCGAAATCAAGATGGCGCAGGGCTCGAAGCCCGGCGAAGGCGGCCAGCTTCCCGCTGCGAAAGTGAACTCCTATATTGCGCGCTTGCGACACGCAGTGCCGGGCATGTCGTTGATCTCGCCGCCGCCGCACCACGACATCTACAGTATCGAGGATCTGGCGCAGTTGATTTATGACCTGCGTGCGGTAAATCCCCGCGCGAGGATTGGCGTGAAGCTCGTGGCAGGCGCCGGAGTCGGAATCATTGCTGCAGGTGTGGCGAAGGCTGGTGCGGACGTCATCACAATTTCCGGGTTCGACGGAGGCACAGGCGCTTCGCCGCTCACCTCAATTAAAAACACCGGGCTGCCGTGGGAAGTCGGACTGCGAGAGGCACACATTGCGCTCGTGCGCGCGGGCTTTCGGCAGCGGGTGCGGCTGCGCGTCGACGGTGGCTTCAAATTTGGACGCGATGTGATTGTGGCCGCGCTTCTAGGTGCCGATGAATTCGGGTTTGGCACCGCTGCCCTGCTGGCCATGGGCTGCGTCATGGCCCGGCAGTGCCACCTGAATACTTGTCCCGTGGGCATCGCCACGCAGGACGAAAAACTCCGAACGCACTTTGCAGGAAGTCCGGAAATGGTCATGGCGTATTTTCGCGGCGTGGCCGGTGAAGTTCGCGAGCGCTTGGCCTCATTTGGCGCCTACTCGCTCGGCGAAATCGTGGGCCGGGTGACGGGGTTGCATCCGCGCAATGGCGAAGCGGCGCATTGGCTCGAAGATCTGCTCGAAGCGGCGCCGGAGCCGCCGCCCGAACCGGGGCCGGAAGCGTTGGAGCTGCTGGGAAGCGGAGAGGACCTTCGGTTGAAACTGGCGCAGGCTCTTAAAAATCTCGAGCGGCCTCGATCCCGGTCCCTTTCTTTTCCCATTTCCAATTCGGATCGCAGCATCGGCGCGCATCTAAGCGGTCAGATCCTCCGCAGCACCGGATACGCCGGCCTGCATGATGAAACGATTGAGTGCGAATTTCGCGGCTCCGCCGGGCAAAGCTTTGGTGCGTTCCTCATTTCCGGTCTTCGTTTCCGGCTGTTGGGCGAGGCCAATGATTACGTCGGGAAAGGCCTGAGCGGGGGAACCATAGCAATCACGGCTGGATGGGAGGCCGAGCTACGGGGCGATGTGCTGGCAGGAAATACCGTGCTTTACGGAGCCACCAGCGGCGAACTCTACATCGCCGGTCGCGCCGGCGAGCGGTTCGCCGTGCGCAATAGCGGAGCATTAGCCGTGGTCGAAGGAGTCGGCCAGCATGGCTGCGAATACATGACCGCCGGAGTCGTGATTCTTCTAGGCCCTGCGGGAATAAACCTCGGCTCAGGGATGACCGGCGGCCTCGTTTACGCCCTTCGTGAGGCGCTCGAAGAGGGCAGTTGCAATCAGGAATTTGTGCGGCGCGGTGCGACCGATGAACGGGAGGAGGAGTGGCTGCGTTCCGCGCTTCGCGAACACGTGCGGCTTACGGGGAGTCCCTGCGCAAGACGCTTACTGCGCGACGCAACGCCCGTTCCGCTTGACCGATGGCAACCGGCCCGCCTTCCATGCACCGTCCGGGAAACCTGGGCACCCATTCTGGCTCGTTGGGAGAGGCAAACGATTCTGTCACTGCGGTTGGCAGAACCGCTGCAATCCGAGCAAACCGGAGATCGGGCAACAGGATGAATTCCACAGGGGAATGCTCGGGGTCCTTCGCAGAGCCTTAGCAGGCAAGTCTGTCCCTTTTGCTATAATCCGGCGCATAACAAATGGACTTCGACCATCTGACTACGTTTCTTGAGATTGCAAAACAAGGGAGTTTCTCGCGCGCCGGCCAAAAATTGTTCCGTTCTCAGCCGGCCGTTAGCGCTCAAATCCGCCAGCTCGAACAGGAATACGGACAGAAGCTGTTCGACCGTGTCGGAAAGTCCGTGCGCTTGACCTCTGCCGGAGAAGCGCTGTTTGAATACGCCGTGCGGATGCTGGCCTTGCGAAACGAATCGCTGCACGCTGTAGCCGATCAATCGAGCGATCCTCGCGGCACTCTCGCAGTGGGAGCCAACGAAGCGACATGCCTCTATGTGCTCCCTGGCGTTTTCGCCGAGTATCACCGGCGCTATCCTTCCGTGCAGATCAGCATTTACCGCAATTTCAGCCGCAAGGTGCTGGAAAAGGTCGAAGACGGCGCGGTCGACCTGGGGATCGTCACGCTCCCGGTAAAATCTCCAAGCCTGAAGATTTATCCCATTTTCCGCGATCGTCTGATGCTGATGGTCGCGCCGACGAATCCGCTGGCGCGATTCAAGAGCGTGCGCACAAGCGATATAGCCGAGCAGCCGCTCATTTTTCCCAAGACGGGATTCACGCGTCAATTGCTCGACAAACACTTCCGACCGTACCGCTCTCGACTGCGGATCACGATGGAACTGCCCAGTGTGGGCATGATCAAGCGCTTTGTCGCCGCCGGTCTGGGCGCGTCGCTGATCAGCGAGAGCTTTGCACGCGACGAGGTGCGCAACGGCGAAGTGAAATTGATCCCGCTCGCTGACGTGGAACTCTGGCGCGAACTTGGCCTGATCTATCGGCGCGATCGCACTCTGCCGCGCTCGGCCACTGCCTTCATCACACTGATCCGGCGCGTGGCTACGGCGGGTTCAAACGGCCGCGCGCGGCGCGATGGTTGAAGTCCTTGCATCGCATGTGCGATTCACGGCATCATCTCCCCTCGAAAACCCGCAAATTTTTCAGCCCGTCTGATGACCAAGCGTGCTGCACACTGGATGGAGGCGAGATGATGAAGCGTACCTTTGTGCTGCGTGAAGCCATTTTTTCACAACGAATGATGCGTGGGGGCCTGGCTTTCGCATTCTTTCTGTTTTGGGGCTCCACTGCATTCGGCCAATACACCGACCGGCAGGCCATCGATGATCTGGGTGGGCCGCAAGCGTTTGCCGCGCGCCGCGCTGAGCTCGGGAAGCAGTTAAAGACGGGGTATGCAATCTTGTTTGCGCGGAACGAAATTCCCGAAGCGGCGCACTATCGAGAAGACAATGATTTCTACTACTTCACGGGTTTGCAGGATCCAGGCGCGGTCATGTTCATGGACGTGGAGAAAGCCACGACGATTATTTTCGAGCCCCAACAGGCGGCACGTACCGCTCAAGTTTATGGCCCGAATCTGCTTTCGATGTCGCCTGTGGATCGCGAGAGCCTTGGCTACAGCGTCGTATTATCCGTCTCCGACCTCGAAACAGCACTTTCCTACACGCTTCAAGGGCACGCTGGCTGCGATCTGTGGGCGCGTCTGGGTTTTCCCGACAAAGCGGATGGCGCACGCCCCGAAGTGGGTCGCGATCACGCCTGGAAGTTTACGCATCCCTATCATGAACCGGTGCCGGAAGATCTCGCGCCCTCAAAACTACTCGCAGAGCGATACCCCATGGCGCATTTGCGCGACCTAACCCCTGCAATCGACGCGATGCGGAACATCAAGTCACCCAAGGAAATTGAGGTCCTTCGGCGCAATGGAAAGCTCAGCGCCGAAGGGAACCGCGATGCCATCGCTCACGCCCATCCCGGCATGTACCAATACCAAATCGAAGCGCGAGCGGAGTATTACTACTACGACCACGGCGCTCAGAGTCTGGCTTACTTAGCAATCGTCGGATCAGGCAGCGACATCAACACTTGGCATTACTTTTCCGATCGCCACAAGATCGAGGCGAACCAGCTCGTGGTATTCGATTTTGCCGCTTCCCTCGATCACGAGACAATGGACATCACTCGCACGTTCAACATCAGCGGAAAATTTACGCCCGAGCAGGCCCAGTGGTATTCCGTAGACCTCGAGGCACAGAAGGCTGTGATTGCATTGCTCGCGCCGGGTCACACGTATGAGGAAGCTGCGGCAGCGGGACAAGCTGTCTATGAGAAGGCCGGCGTGGGAAAACAGTGGATGGGCTTCCCGGGACATTTTGTCGGTTTTGCGACGCATGATGTCCTGCGCCCTTCCGGGCCGGTTCGCGCTGGGCAGGTCGTCACCGTCGAGCCCATCATCGAATTTCCGGAAAAGCAGATGCACTACCGGGTTGAGGACACCATTCTCGTTACCGACGGGGCTCCGGAGAATCTTTCGTCTGCAGTGCCGAAAGAGATTGGCGAAGTCGAGAAACTTGTCGGAAGCGCGCAGTAAGACCTCCCGGTTCTCGACGCGCTCTTCTAATCCCGAGTCGGGGCTTGCGCTATCTACGAAGCTCGTTCCACCTGAACCGCGGTCCCATAGGCGATGACTTCGGTGACGCCCTGCATCACCTCGGTCGCGTCGTAGCGCACGCCGATCACGGCGTTTGCGCCTTCTTGCGAAGCATGCTCCATCATCAGATCAAGCGCCTGTTCGCGTGTTTTTTCACACATTTCCTCGAAGAGCGTAATGTTGCCGCCGACAATCGTCTCAAGCGACGCCCCGAGCGTGCCGAGAATGCTGCGCGACCGTACGGTGACGCCGCGAACCAAGCCGATCGTTCGCACCACGCGATAGCCCGGAACATCAAATGTGGTCGTGATCATGTTCGGGTTCACAGACACATTCATTTTTCCCTCTCCTCTCGATCTTGCGCGTGCAATTTAATGCGCTACGACAGGGATTTCCACGTTCGAAGGATATTGCTTCGAGCGATAAATTCGCTGCGTTGTCTTCTGGTAGTCCGACGCGCTGGCTTCGAAGATATTCGGCACGAACTTCTGAGGATTGCGATCGATGATCGGAAACCAGGTGCTTTGCACCTGCACCATGATGCGGTGGCCCTTCAGGAAAACGTGATCGTTGGTGTGGAGGTCAATCGTAAACGGCGTCACTTGGTTCGCGACTATAGGCTCGGGCTTCTCGAAACTCTTGCGGAATCGCCCGCGGAATACATCGTTGGCAATCATCAACTCGTAGCCGCCCATCATGTGGTCCGGCTCGTACTTTTCCGGATAAACGTCGATCAGCTTGACGATCCAGTCGCTGTCCGTGCCCGTCGTCGATGCGAACAAATGCGCGACGATGTCGCCGGCCACGGTCACGTCTTCCGCGAGCGGCTCGGTTTCCCAAGAAAGCGTGTCCGGGCGTTGCTGGACGAATCTTTGGTCTTCGACCAGCCAAGTGAACCATCGGCTCCCTTCCGAATACGTTTCTTCGACAGGCCGCTGGCGATACGGCACGGGGTTCGCCGGATCGGAAAGATAGCTGTCGAACGAGGTTCCAGGATCCGCGGGCGGATCGAACGAAAGTTTTCCATTCGGATGGAAGTAGAGTTTGCGCCCGGTGACGGTATCTCGCGGAGGCCAGGCATCCCATTTCCTCCATTGGTTCGCGCCCGTTTCAAATGTCAGCGCCTCTCGCAACGGTAACTCTCCCTTGTCCTTCAGCCAGTAGGCGAACCACGCCGCTTGAATCTTCTCGCGGAAGTACTCGCTCGTATTACTGCCGAAATCCACTTTGCCGAGTTTGTTGCCTGGGCCATGCGCCCACCCACCGTGATTCCACGGCCCGGCCACGAGATAATTGTTGTGGTTCACGTCGTTTCGTTCGAGCAATTCGTAGACTTTCACGGGGCCATAGAAATCTTCCTGGTCCCACCATCCGGCCACATTCAGATTCGGTACCGTGAGCTTGAGATCTCGGAAATATGTCGCGAACGCCAGCCTCTGCCAAAACTCATCGTAATTTGGATGCGCGACGAAATCGTTCCACGTCGGCAGCGTGCCGTGAAGATAGAGTTTGTTCGCATTCGAAAGCGGCCCGAGCTGGAGATACCATTCAAACGTGTCGTACTTATCGAATGCAAATTGGTAATTCGTTTTCGATGTCTCCATCAGCGCGGCGTACTCGAATCCATAACTCAGCCGGAAGGCGCCGTTGTGATGAAAATCATCGCCGAGGAACATGTCGGCGGGAGAAGCCTGCTCCGACACGGCTTTCAGCGAGGGATGCGGCTCAAGCAGCGCCATCGCCGTCAGCCAACCGCCGTAGGAAATTCCGGCCTCGCCGGCGCGGCCATTGTTATTCGGCACATTTTTCACGAGCCAATCAATCGTGTCGTAGGTATCCGTGCCCTCGTCGATCGAGTGCGGATCTTTGCGGTCGCGCGGAGGCCGCTCCATCACGAACGTTCCTTCCGAGCCATACCGCCCGCGGATATCCTGGAAGACAAAGATGTAGCCGTCCTGGAACATCTCCCGGTAAAGCCCAAGCTGCCTGGAAAAACCCTTTTCGTCGTCGGCGAGCCCGTAGGGAGTGCGCGTGAGGAAAAGCGGAAGCGGCTCTTTCGCGTCGTGGGGTGCGTAGATTTCCGTGTGTAGCTTCACGCCGTCGCGCATCGCAATCATCACGTCCGTTTTCGTGAACAGGGTGCGGTAGTCGGGAGCTTTTGCCGTCTCTTGTCCCCGGCCCGCCGGAGCAAAGGCCAACAATGCAGCGGCGACAGCAAGAGTGAAAAAACCCGAGCAATTCCTTCGGAACATCGGGCGCCTTTCGTCGCGGAGTCTTTGCGAACGTCCGCGAGAATAGCACAAGTCCGGCAGACAGCCCGCGCGCCTCACGCTCAAAAACGAGCGTGCACACCGACGCAGCATGCTTCGATCTGAGATTGAATCGCACCAGAAACATGGTCAGCAGGAGTTGAAAATCAGGCCCGCGGCGGTCCGCGCATGCTAAAATAAACGTGCGTTTATTGCCCCTGAAAATTCCTCTTTGGGACTCAATCAGGGCTGCAAGACCGCAATTGCAGCCCTTTTTATTTGGCCGCACACAAATGACGACACCGATTCGCAATATCGCCATCATCGCTCACGTGGACCACGGCAAGACCACGCTGGTGGATGCCATGCTCCGCCAGAGCGGAATTTTCCGCGAGAGCCAGGAACTGGTTGATCGCGTGATGGACTCAAACGATCTTGAACGCGAGCGCGGCATCACGATCCTCGCGAAGAATACGGCACTCACGTATCGCGGCACGAAAATCAATATCGTGGACACGCCCGGGCACAGCGATTTCGGCGGCGAAGTGGAGCGAGCCCTACGGATGGTGGACGGCGTCCTGCTACTCGTGGACGCGAGCGAAGGTCCTCTGCCACAGACGCGCTACGTCCTGCAAAAGGCGCTCGCAGCGAAGCTACCTCCCATCGTGGTTCTCAACAAAATCGATCGTGCCGACGCGCGTCCTGCCGCTGTCCTCGATGAAATCTACGATCTCTTTATCGATCTCGATGCCGGTGAAGACCAGCTCGATTTTCCCGTGCTCTACACAAACGCGCGGACCGGTGTGGCACACCGCGCCGTTGGCGATGATTCGAAAAACCTCCAGCCGCTGTTCGAGACCATCGTCGCTTCGATTCCTGAACCCTCGGGTGATCCCGCCGCCACCCTGCAGATTCAAGTAACGAATCTCGATTACAGCGACTACCTTGGCCGTGTGGCCATCGCCCGCGTTTTTCAGGGAACGCTTCAGCGCGGCCAGGACGTCGGCATCGCAAAACTTTCGGGCGCGATCCAGCCGACGAAGATCACGAAGCTCTTCACGTTTCGAGGACTCGACCGCGACGAAGCCGAGCAGGTTTTCGCCGGTGACATTGTGGCCATCGCCGGTGTGGAAGGAATCCAGATCGGCGAGAGCATTACGGATCTGGAGCACCCCGCGCCGCTCGAGCCGCTCATCATCGACGAGCCTACTTTGACAATGATGTTCACTATCAACACTTCACCGTTTGCGGGCCGTGAAGGCCAATACGTCACTTCCCGTGACCTCCGGGCGCGGCTTGAAAAGGAACTGCTCACCAACGTTTCGTTGCGCGTGGAAGATACCGGCGCGACCGATGCGTTTCGCGTTCTCGCGCGCGGCGAGCTGCAGCTCGCGATTTTGATCGAGACGATGCGCCGCGAGGGCTACGAGCTGATGGTCGGCAAGCCGGAAATCGTCGTGAAAACGGAGAACGGCCGCCGCCTCGAGCCGCTCGAGCTGCTCATCGTGGATTGCCCGGAAACATTCATCGGCGTTGTGATGGAATCGCTGGGCACGCGCCGTGGCGAAATGAAGAAAATGGTGAATCACCATTCCGGTCGCGTGCGCATGGAGTTCAGTATTCCTTCCCGTGGACTCATCGGCCTTCGTGGCCAGTTGCTCACCGACACGCGGGGCACTTCGCTGATTCACTCCTTGCTCGAAGGCTGGACCGATTATGCCGGCGACATGGCCATGCGGCTCACCGGAGCGCTCGTCGCCGACCGCCCGGGGGTTTCCGTGGCCTACGCCATTTGGGGTATCCAGGAGCGTGGCGAGATGTTCGTTGGGCCGGGCGTGGAAGTCTATGAAGGTATGATCCTGGGCGAAAATGCGCGCGAAGACGACATGAACGTGAACGTGACCAAGGAAAAGAAGCAGACCAATATGCGCTCGTCCTCCGCCGACGAAGCCATCCGCTTGATTCCGCCCCGCGAAATGACCCTCGAAAAAGCCATCGAGTTCATCGCTGACGACGAATATGTCGAAGTCACACCGAAATCGATCCGCTTGCGCAAGAAAGTCCTTGATGCGAAGAGGCGTCCGAAGCGCTGGCAGGAGATCCGCGCCAGTGCCGAATCGACCTCCTAAGCGATGTAAGTGGTCAAATCAGTGTCCGCTCGCGGGACGTAGGATTCCCAATAGCGAGCAAGAATGCCCGATTTTCGGCTTGCAAGTGGCCGTAAGACAAACAAACTAAGTGGCTTAGGTGACGTGTTCCAGCGGCAGATGATTTGCGATATAACTATGCGAGGCAGTTCCCTGTGGATATAGCGCGCCCAGAAGCGAAAAGACAGAAGCAAATTCGCCGCTACATTTACGCGGCTGGCGGAGTCTTGCTTGTCGTCCTGATCACGGGCGCCCTCTCCCGGCTGAAGCCGGCGGCGCCGAGCGTGGACCGCGCAACCGTTTGGACCGATGCAGTGAAGCGCGGACCGATGCTGCGCGAAGTTCGCGGGTTGGGAACACTAGTCCCGGAAACAATCCGCCTCCTTCCGGCGGCAACCGATGGACGCGTCGAGCAGCGCTATCTACTCCCCGGGACGCTCGTCAAAGCCAATACGGTCATCCTGGACTTGAGTAACCCGGAGTTGCAACAAGTGGCTCTCGATGCGGAGTACCAGTTGCGCGGCGCCGAAGCGGAATTGAACAACTTGAAAGCGCAATTGCAGAACCAGCTCATGGATCAGCGCTCGAAGGCTGCGGCCATCCGCTCGGCATATCACACGGCGCAAATGCAACAGGAAGCAAATGAAAAGCTGTCAGAAAACGGTCTCGTGTCCGACGTGATATTGAGGACGTCCCGAGTGCAAGCGGAAGAATTGGGCAAACAGAACGAGCTCGCCGAAAAGCAGGTGGACACATTTGCGAACTCGATCGAAGCGCAACTCGCCGTCCAGCAGGCGAAAGTGAGTCAACAGCACGCGCTCTACGAACTCAAGAAATCGCAACTCGATCAATTGCACGTGCGTCCCGGAATTGATGGGGTGTTGCAAGAGCTCGACGTGGAAGTCGGACAAAAGGTAATGCAGGGAACCGTCCTGGCACGCGTCGCGCAACCGACGCATTTGAAGGCACAACTCAAAATCGCCGAAACTCAGGCGAAGGACGTGCAGATCGGCCAGAAGGCGACCGTGGATACGCACAACGGCGTGATTCCCGGGCATGTCTCGCGGATCGATCCTGCCGTGGTGAACGGAACCGTCACCATGGATGTATCGCTCGATGGCGCGCTGCCGCAGGGCGCCCGGCCGGATCTAAGCGTAGAAGGGACAATTGAGATCGAGCGGCTCACCGATGTGCTCTTCGTTGGACGTCCGGTGCACGGCGAGGCGAACAGCACGGTTGGTTTGTTCAAGCTCGAGGACAATGGAAGCGAAGCCGTTCGAGTCCAAGTGACGCTCGGGCGAACATCAGTGAACACAGTGGAAATCGTGAAGGGATTGCAGGTCGGCGATCAGGTGATTCTCTCTGATATGTCGGCCTGGGACAACTTCGATCGCGTGCAGTTGAAGTGAGTTACGGAACATTTCGTGGCGTTCTGTTCGTATTCTAAAGTATAGCCACCGACCGGAAGGAGTAACGCATGAATAGCACGGCACAATCCATGATTCGACTGGAAGGCGTCACGAAGGTGTTTTACACCGATGAGGTGGAAACGCACGCTTTGAGCGGCGTGCATCTCGAGATCAAGAACGGCGAATTCCTTTCGATTGCGGGGCCCTCCGGTTGCGGCAAGTCAACGCTGCTTTCCATTCTCGGGCTGCTCGATTCGCCCACAGACGGAAGCTACTGGATCAACACGCAGGCGGTGGCGAATCTTTCGCTCTCAGACCGCACGCGCATCCGCAACCGCGAGATCGGCTTCATTTTTCAGGCATTCAATCTGATCGGAGATCTGACTGTTTTCGAAAACGTGGAGCTGCCCCTCACATATCGGAGCATGGCCTCGGCGGAGCGGAAGAAACGCGTACAGGAAGTGCTCGAGCGCGTCGGAATGGCGCACCGGATGAAGCATTATCCCTCGCAGCTTTCGGGCGGCCAACAGCAACGCGTCGCGGTGGCTCGAGCGCTAGTGGGCCAGCCTTCGATCCTGCTCGCCGATGAGCCGACCGGGAACTTGGACTCGAAGAACAGCGAAGCGGTGGTTGACCTGCTGCGGCAGTTGCACCGCGAAGGTGCGACCATCTGCATGGTCACGCATGATCCGCGTTACGCGAGCATCGCCGACCGCACGATTCACCTCTTCGACGGGCGCATCGTTGAAGAGACGCTTGGTACTCGCACCGCGTCCGTTTAGTTCCGTTTCGGCCGCGAATTCTGACAACTCCCGGAGTGCAACAGCCGAAAAAGAAATTCGGCCGCGGACGCCGAGGTGTGTCCGTTGAAGGAACTTTCGTGCGGAGGCAAAGATGGAACAACTGATGCAAGATCTTCGCTACGGGATCCGGATGCTCGCCAAGAGTCCTGGATTCACGCTGGTCGCCGTGTTGACACTCGCTCTCGGAATTGGCGCAAATACGGCGATCTTCTCCGTAGTGAATGCAGAATTATTGCGCCCGCTGCCGTACCGCGATTCCGGAAGTCTGATACGCCTCTTCGAAACGAATTCGCGCAACGGATGGCGGAGCGGCAGCGCGACCTATCCCAATTTCGTCGACTGGCGCGCACAAAATAAGGCTTTCGAAAATGTGGCCGCGTTCACGGACACGACCTACACGTTGACCGGAGAAGAACAGGCGGCGCATCTGGAGGCCGAGGCGGTTTCTGCGGACACGTTTACCATGCTGGGTATCGCGCCAAGACTGGGTCGTACATTTCTCCCCGAGGAGGATGCCGCGCACCACCACGTCGCGATTCTGAGCGATCGACTTTGGAAACAGAGGTTCGGCGGCGACCCTGGAATCATTGGCCGGACGATCTCGCTCAATCAGAGCGCGTACACGGTAGTCGGTGTGATGCCCGCCAGTTTTGAATTTCCGCTTCGTCGCCGCCCGGTGGATCTTTGGACTACATTTTCCGCCATGCAGGAAACATCGGACGGTTCAGTGCCAATCACAATGGAGCGCGGCGCACATTTTGTGCTAGTGATGGCGCGACTTAAGCCCGGCGTCACTCTGGCTCAGTCGCAAGCGGAAATGGACGTGGTCGCGCAAGCGCTGGCGCAGCAGTATCCGGATACAAACAAGAACTGGGGCATACAACTGGTTCCGGAGCAACAGGAACTCACCGGAGCCATTCGTCCAGCGCTCTTGGTGATGGCCGTAGCCGTGGGTTTTGTCCTGCTCATCGCTTGCGTCAATGTGGCCAATCTTTTGCTCGCGCGCGCAACCACGCGCACCCGGGAAATCGCCATCCGAGCGGCGCTTGGCGCTGGCCGAACGCGTGTGGTGCTCCAACTGCTAACTGAAAGCTTTCTGCTCGCGCTCATGGCGGGAACTCTTGGGGTGATGCTCGCGGCCTGGGGGACGGATCTTCTCGTCCGCCTGAGTCCGGAAGGCCTGCCGCGCGCCGCGGAAATTCATTTGGACGTACGAGTGATGGTATTCACCATCGCGCTTTCACTCTTGACGGGAATTCTCTTCGGCCTCGCGCCTGCAATCCAAGTCACGCATGCGAACATCGTGGATTCTCTGAAGGAGGGTTCACTCAATACCACCGCAGGGAGTCATCGCCATCGCTTGCGCAGCTCGCTCGTAATCGTTGAGATGGCCTTGGCCTTAATATTACTGGTGAGCGCGGGACTTCTGATCCGAAGCTTGATGCGCCTGGAGAACGTGAATCCGGGATTCGATCCGCACAATGTGATGGCCTCGGATGTTGACTTTCCAGACCAGAAGTATCCGACCGCAAAACAATCCGAGTTCATTCGCGTTCTGCTGTCCAAGCTAAGAGCTCTGCCCGGTGCGGAGGCGGTCGCGGGAGTTTACCCGCTGGACATGAGCGAAAGCGAGTTTCGACTCAGCTTTGAAATCGAAGGAAAGCCCCTGCCAAAGAGCGAAGAAAAGGAATCTTCGGTTCGGTTCGTGACGCCAGGGTATTTCCATGCCATGCGCATTCCGCTGCTGAAGGGCCGTGATTTCACCGAGCGGGATAATCTTGACAGCACACCCGTGGTGATCGTGAACGAAGCTCTTGCTGAGCAGGTCTTTCCGGGCGAAGACCCTATTGGAAAGCGCATCCGCCTCGGGATTTCGGTGGACGACAAGCCGTCGCGTATGCGGGAAATCGTCGGTATCGTCGGAAACGTGAAGGTTCAGGATCTGAAGTCTGAATGGACGCCGGAGTCGTACGGGCCGTACATGCAATTGCCGATCGGCTCGATCACAATCCTGGCACGGACCGCACACGATCCTCAGAGTTTGGCGAAGCCAATCGCGGAGACCATTCGTTCGTTCGACAAGGACCTTCCCCTGTACAACGTCAAAACGGTCGAAGAATACGTGGACGGAACAATCGCCATTCCGCGATTCAACACGGTGTTGCTGGGAATTTTTGCCGGTCTTGCGATGGTCTTAACGGCAGTTGGACTATATGGAGTGATCTCCTATTCGGTCGCTCAGCGCACGCACGAAATCGGTGTCCGCATGGCGCTCGGCGCCCAACCAAGCGACATGATGCGCCTCGTCGTGGGGCAGGGATTGCGTCTGGCATTGGTGGGGGTTGGACTCGGACTGGCCGGAGCATTTGCGCTGACGCGCTTTCTCGCTAGCCTGCTCTTCGGGGTGACGTCCACCGATCCAGCTTCCTATGTAGGAGTCGTATGCTTGCTTCTGGGAATCGTCTTTTTGGCGTGCTACATTCCGGCGCGGCGCGCGATGCGCGTGGATCCGATGGTGGCGCTGCGGTACGAATAGCGGTGACGCTTCAGACCCGATGTCCGAAATCGCAACGACCATTCCCGCAACTGGTCATACCTGGGGGGTTATCACCCCGAATTTAGCGGTAATATACTGTAAATAAATAGCTTAGATCAGGCGGAAGCTGGACTCGCACCTGCCCATATTTGGGAGACCCGTCGAGTGCAACCTGTCAGATGATGGCAAGTGCGGGGATTTCAGCGAATGACCACGATGGCATCCGAAGTCCAACGCGAACCCCAGACAGCGCAGCCGCGCGTTCTCATCGCTGATGACCAGCCGGATGTCCTGGAGGCTTTGCGCCTGCTTCTGAAGGGCCATGGCTACTTGACGGAGGCCGTTACATCGCCGGGTGCATTGCTTGAGGTAGTGGCGCGACGGGAATTCGACCTCATCTTGATGGATTTGAATTACGCGCGCGATACGACGTCGGGCCGTGAAGGCCTCGACCTGCTTGCGCAGTTGAAAGCAATGGACGGCGCGCCGCCCATCGTTATCATGACGGGTTGGGCAACGGTGGGACTGGCTGTCGAGGCCATGCAGCGCGGCGGAGGTGATTTCATTGAAAAGCCGTGGTCAAACGTGCGGCTGCTGGAGATTTTGAAAACCCAGATCGAACTGGGCAACGAGCGGCGCGAGGCGCGTCGTCAGGCGATGGACGAGAGACGCGCACAGAGCAAGATCGCTCTTCAGTTTCAGCAACAAGAGAGAGAGAACGAAGAAGCGCGCAAGATCCAACAGGGGTTCCTTCCCGAAGAAATCCCACAGATTCCGGGCTTCGAGGTCGCCTGCGCATGGCAGCCAACGCGGATTGTTGGCGGCGACTATTACGATGTTCTGCTTTTCGGCACAGATTCGCTGGGGCTTTGCATCGCCGACGTGGCGGGAAAAGGAATGCCGGCGGCGCTCTTGATGTCGAACTTGCAGGCATCTTTTCGCGGCCTGGCCTCGCCTGTGATGTCACCCGACGAGCTGTGTACCCGGTTGAATTCCCTGATGTCTAGAAATATCGCGAGCGACCGTTTCATCACGTTGTTTTACGCACTTCTCGACGGTCCCTCGCGGCGATTGTGCTACACAAATTGCGGACATAATGCCCCCTTCGTGATGCATCGCAATCGTTCGCACCATCGTCTTTCGGACGGCGGTGGCGTGCTCAGCGGATTTCAAACTGAAGGTTTTACGCAGGCGTCGATCGACCTGGAACGCGGTGATCGCATTCTTTTCTTCACCGATGGTGTAACGGAGGCCTGCAGTCCCGATGGCGAGGAATTCGGCGAAGCGCGCTTGCTCCGCTTGCTCGAGGAAAATCTCGATCTGCGCGCTGCGATCTTGCAGAATAAGATTCTGACCGTCGTCGGCGATTTCTGCCGCGGCAATTGGCATGACGACGCGACTCTTGTCGTGATTGCCGTCGAATAAGCCTCGAGAGTGACTGGGGTGGGAACCCTGCTTCAGGACGTGCCTTACGGATTGCGGACGTGGAGAAGAGCATTGGCTTTGAATGAAAGGGAGACACCGTGATCAAGCTGATGGACGTCGAAAAGGCTTACGAATCGGGCGCCGGAAAGACGTGGGTGCTGCGACGGATCAACGTAGAGATTCGCGAAGGCGATTTCATTACCATCATGGGCCCTTCCGGAGCAGGGAAATCCACCTTGATGGGCATCGTCGGAATGCTGGACGGCGCGTGGAAGGGCGAGTACTACCTGCTCGATCAAGCGGTCCATAAGCTCGACAATCGCCGCCGCGTCGAGCTGCACAAGAAATACATCGGCTTCGTTTTTCAGCAATACCACCTGCTCGACAACCTCACCGTAGCTGAAAATCTCGATCTGCCGCTCTCCTATCGCGACATCAAGAAGGCAGAACGCGAAGGAATGGTCGCGGATGTTCTCGACCGGTTTCAGATTGTGGGAAAGAAGTCATTGTGTCCAAATCAGCTATCGGGAGGGCAGCAGCAACTCGTTGCCGTTGCGCGCGCCGTCATCGGCAAGCCGAAGCTGATCCTCGCCGATGAGCCGACCGGGAGCCTTCATTCGAGCCAGGGGAAAATGATCATGGACCTATTGAAAAAGCTGAACGACGACGGAACTACCATTATTCAGGTGACGCACAACGATGCATGGGCTGCCTACGGCAACCGCATTATCCAATTGGCAGACGGGTGGATTGTGGATGGAGAGTCCAAGGCAGGTGCGGCCTGAAATGGTGAATTTCATGTAGCCAGTGAGTCAGAATTCGTGAAGGGCGCGACGAAAAGTCGCGAATCGCGAAGGATTTAATCATGGGACCACTCTTGCAGGGTGTTCGCTATGGCAAGCGGATCTTGCTCAAGAACCCGGGCTTCGCAGCCGTCGCGGTACGAATGAATCCTGGAGGGTGGACAGAAGTGCATTGAGAAGTAGAATACCCCTTCACTTTGTCTCCTCTCAGGGGGCCGGATTTATGGATACGTTCTGGAAAGATCTGCAATATGGCTGGCGAATGCTGCGCCGAAGCCCCGGCTTTACCGCCGTTGCAGTTCTAACGCTGGCCATCGGAATTGGCGCAAATGCCGCGATCTTCAGCGTGATTTATGGCGTCTTGTTGCATCCACTTCCGTTCCACGATGCCGACCGGATCGTCTTGGTCTGGCAAACGGACGCCAATCGCAATATCGCTGGAAATCGAGGAATCGCTTCACCAGCGGAATTCCTCGACTGGCGTGACATGAATCACTCTTTCCAGGAACTCTCCGCGTGGCGTACGTGGTTTTACAACCTGACCGGCAACGGCGAGCCGGAACAGGTTTGGGGCGTGCACACTTCGGGGAATTTTTTTCGACTTCTCGGAGAGACTCCGATCCTCGGCCGGGATTTCATTACCGACGAAGAGCAGCAGGGTCATGACCAGGTTGTGATCCTCAGCTACGGCCTGTGGCAGCGGCATTACGGCGGCGATCCGGAAATCATCGGGAAAAACATCTCGGTCGACGACAAACCCTACACGGTTATCGGCGTACTTCCCCGAGGTTTCACGCTCTTTGGCACAAGCCGCCAATATGACCTCTGGATGCCCTTCGCATTCGACCGCGCACAGCTCAACCGGGAAGAGAAATCCGTAATCGTCTTCGGCCGGTTGAAGCCCACCGTCACCTTGCACCAGACACAAGCGGAGATGGAAACAATCCAGGCACAACTGAAGAAGGCATATCCGGCCAATGATCAAAAAAACGGAATTCGAGTCGTCCGCTTTCGCGATGATCTCAATCATAATATGGGGTCCGCGTTGTCAGTTTTATTCGCGGCAGTTGGCTTTGTTCTCTTGATTGCGTGCGCTAATGTCGCCAACTTGATGCTCGCTCGCGCGGCCACGCGGGAACGGGAAATTGCCGTGCGAGCTTCTCTTGGGGCCGGACGTCGCCGCATCCTACGGCAGCTTCTGACCGAAAGCGCGCTTCTGGCTCTGATTGGCGGGGCCTTCGGCATTTTGGTGGCATACGGCGGCCTGCATCTGCTACGCGCAGCACTGCCGGCGGAAGGAGGTTACGGTGAAATTCCGCATGCAGACTGGATCGGGATCAACGGAATGGTTCTTGGATTCACGCTCGTGGTCTCATTGCTCACGGGAATCATTTTCGGCTTCGCCCCGGCGATCCAAATTTCGCGCTCCGAATTATACGAGTCGCTCAAGGAAGGGAGCCGGGGCTCGACGGGAGGGCGCCGCAGCCACTTGGTCCAATCCGCTCTCGTCGTTTCGGAGGTTGCGCTGTCGCTCCTTCTCCTGATCGGAGCGGGACTTCTGATCCGCAGTTTTGCGCTCTTGATGTCCGAGGATCTTGGGTTCAACGCTTCGAACCTGCTGACGATGCAGGCCTGGTTACCCGAGTCGCATTATGCCGCCGGTACGCCGGTGGCGAATTTCTACGAACAGGTCACCGATCGCGTTGCGGCACTGCCCGGGGTGAAAGCAGCGAGCGCGGTGAATTTTTTGCCTCTCTCCGGCTGGACCGATTTCTGCGATTTCCAAATTGCCGGCCGCGCGACGCCGCCATCCGGCGAGCAGTTCACAACCCAATATCGCGTCGCGGATTGGCGATATCTGCGGACCATGGGCATCCCCGTGCAGGAGGGTCGCGATTTGGCGCCTTCGGACGGCCCCGATTCCTCCGGAGTCGTTCTGATCAACGAGGCGCTGGCACACCGCTATTGGCCTGGCGAGGATCCCGTCGGCAAACAGATTCTTCTTCACTTCCCAGCTACGAAAACTGCGTGGCAACCGAAAACGCATGAATCGTGGTTGACGATTATCGGAATCACGGGAGACGTCCGTGAATGGGAGTGGGGCGAGCAGAAAGTCGGGCAGATCTATCTGCCGCTCGTCCAGAACCCCTCTCGAATTATGCGGCTCGTCGTGCGCGCGGGTGGAGATCCCGCGCAACTCACATCTGCGGTGCGTCAGGCGGTCCAAAGCGTCGATCCGAATCAACCGGTGACGGAGATCCGCACGATGGATGAATTTCTGGCGTCTGCGGTTTCAGCGCGCCGGCTGAGCATGCTCCTGCTCGGAGTTTTCGCGGGCATTGCAACGATCTTGGCAGCAGTGGGGATTTACGGCGTGATGGCTTTCGCCGTTGCCCAGCGTTCGCATGAGATCGGGATTCGCATGGCGCTGGGCGCGGAGCCTGGCGACGTACTGCGCATGGTGGTCGGCGATGGCATGCGGCTTGCAGGAATTGGCCTCGTCATCGGAATCATGAGCGCCTTTGGGACCACGCGTTACTTGCAGGGCCAACTCTTCGGGGTCAAGGCTACCGACCCACTCACGTTTGCCGGTGTGGCTGCAGGCTTGGCGATCGTTGCTCTCGCGGCTTGCTACATTCCGGCGCGACGCGCGACGCGCGTGGATCCGTTGATCGCGCTCCGATACGAGTGAAAGAAAATGCGGCGCGATGCCCCCGAAATTGAACGAAAAGCGACAGAAGACAAAATCCAGGGAGAGCCTTTTCGAAACATGATACCAACCCATTCCACACGAACTCGAATCCTGGTTGCTGACGATCAGCCTGACGTGCGCGAAGCGCTAAGGCTTCTGCTGAAAGGGGAAGGATTCGAAACGGAAACGGTGGCGTCGCCTGCCGCCGTGCTCTCGGCGCTCGAAGCGCGTGAATTTGACGCACTCCTGATGGACTTGAATTACGCTCGCGATACCACGTCCGGACAAGAGGGGCTCGACCTTCTTTCGAACATTCGTGCGAAGGATGGCACCCTCCCCATCGTCGTGATGACGGCTTGGGGCAGTCTCGAACTTGCCGTCGAGGCAATGCGTCGAGGCGCCAAGGATTTCATCCAGAAACCGTGGGAAAACGCGCGGCTGCTCGCAATTCTGAGGACGCAGATCGAGCTCGCGCAGGCCTTGCGCAAGAGCCAGCGCCTGGAAGCCGAGAATCGCCTTTTGCGCGCGGATGGCCGTCCCATGTTAATCGCGGATTCAGCCGCGATGCGCCCTGTGATGGCTATGATTGCGCGTGTAGGCCCATCGGACGCGAACATCCTCATCACCGGTGAACATGGCACGGGCAAGGAGGTGGTTGCGCGGACCCTGTGCGCGCTTTCGCCGCGCGCAGGACGCGCACTCGTCACGGTCAATGCCGGCGGCTTGCCTGAAGGACTTTTTGAGAGCGAGCTTTTCGGCCATGTGAAGGGCGCGTTTACGGACGCGAAATCTGATCGCGTGGGGCGGTTTGAACTGGCCGATGGTGGAACGCTTTTCCTCGATGAGATTGCGAACGTGCCGCTGAACCTCCAGGCCAAACTTCTGCGCGCGCTCGAAACCGGCGAGCTCGAACGCGTCGGCTCTTCGACCACGCGCCGGGTGGACGTGCGCATCCTTTCGGCTACCAACGCCGATGTGCAGACGGAAGTTTCTGCGGGCCATTTCCGCGAAGACCTGCTCTTTCGTCTCAACACCATTGAGATTCACTTACCGGCCCTGCGCGAACGCAAGGAAGACATCCCTCTCCTCGCACATCATTTTCTTCGGCAGTCGGCGCAGCGCTATCGGAAGCAGCTCGAGGGCTTCGAGCCCGTGGCCTTGCAGGTCTTGCTCGATCACCCGTGGCCGGGAAATGTCCGCGAGCTCGATCACGCCGTCGAGCGTGCCGTCCTGTTGGCGGAGGGGCAGCAGGTACGCGCGAGCGATCTCGGGCTGCGGCCCGCTCGCGAAGCGTCGGTGCGCTTGGACGAGATGAGTATCGAGGAAGTCGAGCGCGTGTTGATTCAGAAAGCGCTGGCTCGGTTCGGCGGCAACGTGAGCCACGCGAGCAAGGCGCTCGGCCTAAGTCGCAGCGCGCTCTACCGCCGCTTGCAGAAATACAGCCTTTGAAGCCCCTCTTGTACGAGCGCCGCATCCTGCTCCTGGCCCTGGCTGCAGGGCTCGGGAGCACCCTGGTCGCGCTGATTCTCCTCTGGACCGGCAACTACTCCTCGAAACTGCAATGGACGCTCACCGTGATGCTGGTCGTGGCTTGGCTCAGTTTTGCCTTCTCGGCGCAGAACCGCGTCATCTTCCCTCTCCGCACGTTATCGAATTTGCTGGCGGCGCTTCGTGAAGGCGACTTCTCGATTCGCGCGCGCGGCGCCAACCGCGAGGATGTTCTCGGTGAAGTCCTGCGCGAAGTGAATGCGCTCGGTGAGACGCTTCGCCAGCAGCGGTTCGGCGCGCTCGAAGCCACGATGCTGCTTCGAAAGGTCATGGAAGAAATTGACGTGGTTGTATTCGCGTTTGACGGCATGGGCCATTTGCGCCTGGTCAATCGAGCGGGTGAGCGCTTGCTAAACCAACCGCAAGAACTTCTCCTCGGCCGGACCGCCTACGAGCTCGGCGTAGCGGAGTGCCTCGAAGGTGAGACGCCGCGCATCGCAAAAATTGCATTCCCCGGCAAGTCCGGCCGCTGGGAGATTCACCAGGGAAGTTTTCGTGAGGGCGGCCTGCCACACCAACTTCTTGTCATCACGGATCTCAGCCGCGCGCTGCGTGAGGAAGAGCGGCAAGCCTGGCAGCGCCTGATCCGCGTCCTCGGCCATGAGCTCAATAATTCACTCGCGCCGATCAAGTCCGTCGCTGAAAATTTGGGCAGCATCCTCGGCCGCAAGGAGCGTGCGTCCGATTGGCAGGAAGACATGCGCAGTGGGCTCAACATAATTGCTGCGCGCACCGACGGTCTCGCTCGTTTCATGAACGCTTACGCACGTCTTGCGAAGCTGCCGCCGCCGGTATTCCAATCGATGGCGGTGGGCACCTGGGTTCAGCGCGTTGTTGGGCTCGAGCCGCGGATGCGCGTACAACTCGAGCCGGGCCCGGAGATGAAGATCCATGCTGACCCGGACCAACTCGAACAGCTTCTGATCAATCTTTTGCACAACGCTGTGGATGCATCACTCGAGACGGGCGGAGGAGTTCGAGTGGGTTGGGGAAGCGTCAACGGGTATGTGGAGGTATGGGTCCAGGACGAAGGGCCCGGCATCCCGAACCCTGCAAATCTCTTTGTGCCCTTCTTTACCACAAAGCCCGGCGGCTCGGGCATCGGCCTTGTTCTCAGCCGTCAAATCGCCGAGGCCCACGGCGGTACTTTGACGCTCGAAAATAGCTCAGCGCACCGCGGCTGCGAGGCCCGCCTTCGACTGCCACTGAACAACTAAGAGCGCCTTGTTCCGAGACCAGCGACGCGACGCTCGAGTTCTCGAGCGATCTTCTCGGCGGTTTCTGTCTCCTGGAAATCGATGGGTGCGCCGACTGTGACCCGAATGTGACCCGGACTCGTCCAGTGCTTGTTGGCTTCTCTCAGATCGAATAGCCCTTCGAGCCGTACCGGAACGACAGGGAGACGCAAGCGTGTCACAAGCAATCCAATTCCGGCGCGGAATGGGCCGATAGTGCCGTCAGGCGTCAGCTCTCCTTCGGGAAAAACAAGCACGCTCCATCCGCGATCCGCTAACTCCCCTGCGAAAGCAAAGCTCTTGCGGAACCCTGCGCGCATGGGCAGAGGAAAAACATGGAATAACGCAATGATCAGCGGATATTGCACGCGGAGGAGGAGGCTACGGAAAAATCCAGTCCCGGGCGGAGGCTTTCGCATGCCCTCAAGTCTCTCTCCTCCCATGGCTACCGCGACGCGACGCCGAAGGCGGGCCGGGAGCGCCGTGAGTACGAAGCCCGGGTCGATATAAGTAACGTGGTTCGCAACAATCAGCACTGGCCCGTTGAGCCCGCGCAAGTTTTCGCGTCCCTGCACATGCGGCCATCCGAGCAAGGCCATGGCTGGCCGAACCAGCAGGTAGAAAGCTGCAGACCGAATCCATCGTACCGGCCAGAGTCGCGGCCAGCGCGGATAGCGAAAGGCAGACGCACGGGCCGAGGGCTGCTCGAGCAGCCTCTCGATCGCTGCGACCGTTTCCACGCTTGAGAAATCAGCTTCTCCGAGATCCACTTGATAACGATCTTCTAGTGCGCTCATCAATTCCACGCGTTCGATGGAACTGAGCTGAAGCTGCGCTCCTCCTCCGGGTTGCATCGGTGCGCGGCGCGAAATTTTTGCCAGCAATTCACCGACCGCGCCTGACATTTGCGCAGGCGCTGCGTCGCCGCCAAGCTCGGCTTCGGCCGCTTCCCGGATCCGCGCGAGAGCCGGCTTTTGCGTGGGCGTGCGCGGAAAGTCTTTTTCGCGCCAGACCAGCCAACGCCGCATTTGCTGAAAAGATGCGAGCCGTTCGTTCGCGCGTCGCACAATGGGGGTGGCATCTGCCGACGAGTCGCGCAGCAGGAGCACCGCGCAGGGCTCCGCGTTGCCATCGCGGTCCAGGCCGACAACAACACAATCGCGCACGTCCGGATCTTTGCGCAGCTCGATTTCCAGGTCTTCCGGATAAACGTTCAAACCCTCCGGCGTGACAATCACGTTTTTCAGGCGCCCTTTGAAATAAAGATTGCCATTCTCGTCCTGCTCGCCGAGATCGCCCGTGTGAAACCATCCGTCGGAGTCGAGCACCGGCACCGTGGCCGCGTCTTTCCAATAGCCAGCAGCGACATTTTCGCCGCGCACGAGGATTTCACCATCGCTCGACAGTTTCACTTCGAGCCCGGGCAGCGCTTTGCCGATCGAGCCGCGTCCCAGTCTGAACGGATGGTTCAGACTCACGAGCGATGTGGTCTCCGTCAGGCCGTAGCCTTGAATTACGGCATAGCCGAGGCGGCTCCAGAATCTCTCCGCATCGGCGGGCAGTGTGGCGCCGCCCGAAATGATGGCCCAGAATTTCCAACCGAACCGCCGGTGAATCGCGCGAAAGCGCCACCAGCGCTTTAGAAAGTGCTCGCCCTCGGACTTGCTGAAATCGCTATGAAGTTTCTCGAGACGTCCGCCTGCGGCGATGTCACGCTCGATTTGATCGCGAAGCGACTCAACGAGCCTCGGTACGGCGACGAGGACGGAGATGCGCTCCTCGTGAATCGTACGGATCACCTCCGCTGGATTAAACGTGTCGATAAATACCGAAGTGCCTCCGAGAATCTGCGGTAGAAAGACGCCGAGCAACTGGCCGAAGACGTGGCTGAGCGGGAGGAGATCGAGAAAGCGCAAAGGATGAAAATATCGCTCATAGCAGCGATAGCGCTCGATTTCCTTCTCGATGGGTTCCAGGTTTGCGAGGAGATTTCCATGCGTCAGGACGACGCCGCGCGGTTCTGCCGTTGTTCCCGAGGTGAAAACGATTTCGATTGGATCGTCGCGTCTCACTGGAGGTGGGGATACGTCTGCCACTGATCGGCCGTTTACAACTTCGCGCAATTCGTCGAGACAAATCGCCGGCACTACGAGGTCAGACGAAGAAAGGCCGCGACCCACAACGGCGAGACGCACGCCGGCTTGTTGCGCGACGCGCGCTGCAAATGTTTTTTCCGCGATCGCGTCCATCGGCACAGCCACGGCGCCGCGAAACAGGCACCCGAGGAGTGCGGCAACCCATTCGCCCGAGTTCTCTCCCCAGAGCAGGACGCGCTCGCCCCTTGCCACTCCTCGCGCTTCGAGTTCCTTCGCAAATTGCAACGAGGTGTGAAGCAGCTCCCCATAGGTCCATCGCACCATTCGATAACCGCGGCGCCAGGCGATGGCGATATCGCTCGGTGGCCGTGAACTCGGTTGAAAGTATTCAAGGAGAGACTGGCGCGGCATGGCCCCTTGAGTTTCTCTCATCCGCGTCCGAATTGGGAATAGCTTCGCACGACAGAAAGGAGACGAGCCTGATCGCTCGAGCAGGACGCGGTCAAAAGGGTGGAGAAGTGATGCGCGTGAAGGGAGTAGGAATGAAGCTATGGGTTTGTTCGAGCTACGTTGTTCCCGCCGCTTTTCTGTAGAATCGCGGCACAGGCATCCTTGACGGCCGTGTCGGTAGAATGAGCTGATTCTGAAAAAATCGTTTCTCCGGTCTTTGACAAAACCGTGATCTTGCTCCGTTTGACCAGTCCTCCCAATTTATTGCTCGCTTCTCGGTCGAACAGCACGGCGTAATCTGCTTTGGGCGCCTCTTGGGTCACAATTACGCTTGAGCAATTCGAAGTGAAGCCCTGAAAGATGTCGGGCAACTCGGGATTATAGCCACCGTACAACTTTTCTCCGGCAGTGGCGTCAACGCCGCTGAAGCCGCCCGAAGCGGTCCAGGATTGGGTGTCACTCACGTATACCCGAGGCTTGAAAGGGTTCCTGGCTTGCGCGTCCGAATCTGATTTTGTGGACGGGAGCGTTTGCACGCTGTCCCGGCTCGAATTTTGGCCCGCCGGACTCGCGTGAGCGGCTCTAGCTGAATCGGCTCGGGGGCTGAACGCGATTTCGAAGCGAGAGACGTAGCCCACCTTACCGTCGCCTGTTCGGACTTTGATGGCATAAGCCTCCGGGTCGGAGAGGATCGTGACCCTTTCATCGCATCTGAGTTTTTCAACCAATTGGATGGGTAAGGTTTGTTCAGAATCCGCGGTTAAGGAAACGTAAGACTCGGCGCGGCACTCGATTTTCGCGGACGTACCCTCGTCTTGAGCTTGACGGGATTGAGTAGACTGCTGGGCTCCAACCACTCCGCCGTGAAGGAGTGCAAGAACTATGAAAAGACAAGGGACTTTGCGAACCACGATTTTCTCCGGTACCGGATGATCGTGTCACCAGTTTAGCGGACGAACACCATTCTGGCGGCAATATCGCAGGTCCCTGTTCTTACGTGGCAATTGCGCAGGCGCGGCTTGTGGATAGAAGGCGCCGCCCGTTCTTTTCTTGTTCTTGGTGGCAATCCTTTTCGTATTTTCAAAAAAAACGGCGGCGAGAGTTCATCTCGCCGCCGGACGCTAGAAGGGAAATCAGGATCAACTATTGCTGCTGTTGCTGTTGTTGTTGCTGCTGTTCCTTCTTGGCCAGATCCGCCTTTGTTGGATCGGCCGAGACGCCGCTCCCTGGCTTCTGATAGCGAGTCAGGAACGGCATGAACGGTGTGATTTCAAACGGCATTTTCTCGCGCACCGAAAGCAGCGGAACAGGCTTGGCCTTAAGCAGCTCAACGTGATCGTTCCAGGGATCCAGCTTCAAGCGACCGCCGAGCGGCAGGGCAGTGATCTGGTCGAGCTTCGTGGGATCCAGGTTCGGCGCGGAACTCATCAACTGAGAAGCGAGATAAACACGATTGCCCAGGTGCGGGTTGATCAGCGCTGGTAGCGCTTTCGATTGAGCATCGAGCTGCTTCAGAAAAAGTCCGGCGCTTCCGAGCTTATCTTTGTAGGGCGAATTCTTCAGCAATTCGAGCGCCTTGTCGCTGGCCATTTGAACTTGTTCGGGGCTGTCCTTGAACGTCAAACGGCTCATGGCTTCCGTCGTCGTAACTGTGGTCATGTCGTTAAAGCCCCACTGATCCGTCGTCGGCTTCGTCACAATGATGTCTGCCAATTCCTGCGCCAGCATTGTGGCCAGGCTGGCCTCGTCCGGAAGGACGTCCAGCAAGCCACGGCTGAGGACGATTGTGTGGCCAATGGAAAACATCTCGAGCGTGCCGGTGAGCATCACACGGCAGCGAACGTCGGGTTCCACGTCAAGGTTATTCGTGACTTCGAGGTTGTTGACGACCGTCTCAAGAACTTTATCCACTTCGCCCGGAGGGGCGATGAGTCCCGTCCTTTGCAGACGATCGATCACATTGAGTTCGGCTTGGTGCTGCCATTCGCGCTCCGCCTCAATTGGGGAGCGATCCTGCTGCGCAGCAGCCTGGTCCTGAATGGCGTTCGGCGATTCGATTGTCAACTCACTAAACTCTTCCTGACGGCCCACGTTCTTCAAGTTGTAGCCCCAAAGCCGCGTCTGCGACTTGAAGCGGATCCGGCTTCCCAGGAAGTCCTTCAGATCGGATTCCTGGCTAAAGACGTAGGCGGGCAGCCAGAGCCCCGGCTGAACGTTCAGCCGCCAGCTGTCGAAGTGCAAATTGAAGCCGTTGATCCCCGCGAGCGGTGTGTACACGCCATTGAAGCGGACGACAGTGTAGTTTTGGTCTTCGGCCCAGAGGCGTCCTTTGAATCGGCCCTTGCCTGATCTCGGCAGCGGGGTAACGTCAAAGACCAGACAACGGACTTCCCCAAGGAATTCGCGGCGCACGTAATCGAATTGATAGTGCTGCCGGTCGAATCCATTCGTGTCAATGTAAATCATCTGAAGGAAGCCCTCGGGCACGTAGGAGGATGAGAAAAGATCGCTCAGGTGTGAAAGGGGATTAAATTGTTCGAGCTTCCCTTTTCTCTTAGAAAGCATCGAGTTGTCCACGATGCCTTTCGTGAGATCCGCTTGCCCCAGGAAGTAATGGTCGTGGACCGGAACCGCACCCATATCCTTATCGGGCTTCATGTCCTGAATGTAGGTCTCAATGAGTGGGTTGTAGTGCCGGATCGTCGCAATTTCATCGTGTTCGCGCGCAATGACGCGGTCGATCGCCTGGTCCACCGTTGTGACCGGCCCGGCGGCCGGCGAACTCCCAGTCTGCGGCTGGGTCTGGTCGGCGGTCTGCGTCTGCGCCGAACTGACACCGGCCAGCGCGCCCGCTAGGATTGCTGATAAAAAGAAACTCTTCCACGTGCGCATTGCCATTCCCCTTTCAGTACGCCATTTGGAACACGATGTGGACGATGGCGGCGGAATCCACCGGCTGGCCGTCTTGCTGAGCAGGCCGGAAGCGAATCTGGCGCGCCGCGGACTCGGCGGACTCATCGAGTCCATAACCCAGCCCTTGCACAACGTGTTGGACTTGCACTGCGCCCGATGCTGTGAATGTCACTGCCAGAAGGACTTCCCCTTCGATCTTTTTCGCCCGAGCTTCATCAGAATACACTGGCTTAGGTTTGAATAGAATTTCAACTGGGGTGGTTTTCGACGCAGCCGCCGTTTGCTTGACTTTCGGAGTTGCCGCAGCTGCGTGCTCGTCGGCGAAAACGCCTTGCTGGACTGTTCCATGATTTCCAGAGCCCCCGTTGCCACTGGCAACGCCATTGCCAAACCCAGTGCTGGCCACTACCCCACGAGCGCCCTTGGACCCGCCGGTGCCATTGCCATACCCCGGCCCGGGAGGAAGGTCATAGCTGCCCAGTTGTGCGACATTCGCGGGATGGCCTGTGCGATTGTTTGAAGGTAATCCGTTGGGATCGCCAAACCCACCCGTCTGGACTTCTTCTTTAGGCTTCCTCAGCGTCGGGATGGCCGAACTGCCCAACGATGTTGAAAGGTTCTGGCTTGGGAAAGATTTCGATACATCAGGCAAATCGGGCTTGGGCGTGTTCTTACGCGCCGTCTCGGGCTTCGCGATAGGCGACGAGAGGACAGGCGAATAAATTTTCGGCTTTGGCGCAACGACCGGCTCCACCACCTTTGGAGGTTCTTTCACAACTACGCGCTTCACCGGCACAGACTTGACCACGGGAGGAGGAGGTTGCGGTTTCCAGGCCACGATCGGGGGTGCCGCAATCGGAGTTATCCAATGGCGATGCGCAATCTCGAGTTTCTGGGGCAATAACAGAGGGACGAGCACAATTACCGAAACCGCGATGAATTCCAGAACAAATCCTACACCGAACGAGCCCCAACGCGCCTCACCTTCCGGGAGGAGCGATGCTTTAAAGACGGCTCGATGTATGGTCCGCGGCATGTCCTTCACCCAATGCCTTCCCCAAGTTTAGGATGCGTCAAGACAGAAGTTCTGCGACAGTATTTTAGTACTAGAACAAGGGGCTGGGGTGAATAGAACTCAAGTACTATTCTATCCCCAGTCGTGCTGAAAGCGATAACCCAATTCGTGGGGTTCGGCACATGGTTGGACCCTCCGCGTGCCGAATTGAAAATTTGTTCCATTGTGGTTCGCCTCGCGTGCAGATTTAACCCGGCAGCTTGCCCGGGGTTGCGAAGATCCCCCTCATGGTGCCTCGGAAGGAAAGGGCACAGCATTTTTAGGGCCGTGCCCCTCGAATTGAAGTTGCGTTTTTTGGCTTCTCAGTGCGGCTCGACGACCATGTAGTTTGTGACGCCGCCCCGATTTACGAGCAGCAGCACGGGTTTATCGCCTGCCGCTGCCAGAGCCTGCCGATATTCTTCAACGTTGCTGATCGGCCGGTGATTGATTTCCTGGATGACCTGGCCGCGATCCAATCCTGCGACCGCTGCCCGGCTGGATGGGTCAACTGACGAAACGATTACACCGTGCGTCCCGACCGGAAGATTGAGCTGTTGAGCAATCTCCGGCGTGAGGTTCTGCACGTCCACGCCTTCAAGCGCGCCGCTCGAGCTTTCGCCAGGGGCATTGCCGCCCAACTCAGCCTTTTCCGGAAGTTCTCCCAGCGTGACTGTCACGTCGTGCGCCTCGCTACCGCGCCATACATTCAGCTTGACGCTGGTTCCGGGCGCCAACTGCGAAATGCGCAACTGAAGGTCATTCCGTTCATTCACGGGCTCCCCGTTCAGTGCAAGAACGATGTCGCCCTTCTTCAGGCCCGCTTTCGATCCGGGTCCGCCCGGCGTGACATCCCCAAGCAGAACCCCGCCATTCTGATTCAGGTTGAACGCCTTTGCGATTACCGGGTTGACATCCTGGATATATACGCCCAGATAACCGCGGACAACCTTGCCGTGATCGAGAACCTGGTTCATCACGTTCCGCGCCATGCTGATCGGGATCGCAAAACCGATGCCCTGGTTGCCGCCTGACCCATGCGAAAGGATGGCCGTATTGATTCCGACCAGATTGCCATGCAGATCGATCATCGCGCCTCCGGAATTGCCCGGATTGATCGCGGCATCGGTCTGAATGAAATCTTCATAATTCTCGATACCGAGATTGCCCCGGCCCGTGGCGCTCACAATTCCCATCGTGGCCGTCTCGCCGATTCCGAAAGGATCGCCGATGGCGAACACAATGTCTCCCACTTGCAGCTTTGAAGAATCTCCAAGCGGAACAGTCGGCAAATCCTTCGCATCGATTTTCAATACCGCAATGTCCGTCTTCGGGTCAGTGCCGACAAGCTTGGCCTGAAATTCTCGCTTGTCGTTGAGTTGAACTTTGATGTCCGACGCGCCATCAATCACATGGTTGTTCGTCAGAATCGTGCCGTCGGGACTGACAATTACGCCGGAACCGAGGCTTTGTTCACGCTCCGAACGTGGTTGCATCGGGCCGGACTGATCGCCGAAGAATTGGCGAAAGAATGGATCATTGAAAAACGGCGACGAACCCTGGGCCGATGCCTTGACCACTTTCGACGAGTGAATATTTACGACCGCGGGGAGCGCGGGCTTCACAACCGTCGAAAATCCATTGGCAAAATTCCCGAGATTCACAGGCACTGCTTCGCGCGCCGCCGGAATCGGGGCTCTGCCCGCGCCGAAAACTGGATGGCCGGTCCAATCCTTCAGTCCGGATGCCAGTATGCCCCCTGCTGCGAGAGCGGCAACGATTGCAACCGTTGCCACCCAGCGGCGAATCTGCATCACATCCTTACTCATGGCTGTCTCTCCTTAATTGCATTTCTCGTTTTGGGTACCGCCTCAGGCGGCCCGCGAGTATGAATTCATTTGACGTCTCTCGCGTCAATTCGTGTTCAATGGTCTGTTGGAAGTCCGGACAAACGAAACACAGCTACTCCATTGCGTGGACGCACTCGACCGCAAAACGGAACAAATTAGCCCACTCCCAGCGCGCTGAGTTCTGGCTGTCCTTCGTGGATTCCCTCATAAGGTAAGATGCAAAAAAGACGAATTAGGTCGCCAGCGCGTGTATTGCTCGGCGGGGCCCGCAGGCCGTTATTTTTGTGTAGGTTGCACGGCCATTTGCTGTCTCCTTCGTCAAAGAAATGAATGGGCAGAAATCTCGAACCGTCCTATTCTTTCCCTCCTGGAATTTCCAGGCTGCTCGAAAGGAGTCTCTGAGAATGATTCGAAAGATGCTTGCGTTCGCGTGTCTCATCGCCTTTCTATCTTTGGGGACGTGGCCCACGATTTCCTCTGCGGGTACGACCGACCCCCCTTCTCCCTCGGAAGACGGGACGCTGAAGGCTTTGGCTGCCGTAGCTGGCGCGGGAACGATGGAAACTCACAGTTATGAGTATCTCGAAGAGTTGAGCGACGACATCGGCGCGCGCGTCACGGGTTCGCCCGATGCGGCAAAGGCAATCGCCTGGGGCGCTGAAAAAATGAAGGCCATCGGGCTCGAGAATGTTCGCACTGAGCCTTTCGAAATCTCGCGAGGATGGACGCGGATCTCCGCCGACGCCGAAATCATCTCGCCAATCCATCGCCGCTTAATGATTGATTCTCTAGGCTGGGTTGGCTCGACTCCAGTGGGAGGCGTGGAAGCAGACATTATGCCGGTCAATGGCTACGACCTGGCGAATGAGGTGAACGCCAACGCGGCCACGTGGCGAGGCAAGGTCCTGCTCGTGGTGCAAAAAGGTGGCGCGCCGAAGGATCGCAATGTCGCTTTCGCAAAGTTCGGGGATTTCTTGAAGGCTGCGCACGGCGCCGGCGCGGTCGCCGTCATCGGCGGACAAGGTGGCAGAAAAGCGGCTGGCATGCACTTAACGCACACGGGTGCCCTTGGGTTTGACACCTATTTCGAAATCCCGGTCGTGAGCATGGCCGCAGAGGATCAGGAGCAGCTCGAGCGCTATCTCGATCGCGGCAAGGCGGTGCGCCTTCGCATCAACGTACAAAACCGCGTGACGACCGGGCCCGTGCAGACCGCCAACGTCGTCGGCGAAATCCGCGGAACGGAAAATCCTGAGCAAATCGTTGTTGTGGGAGGGCACCTTGATTCTTGGGATCTCGCTTCCGGTGCCACGGACAACGGCTGCGGTACCACGACAACGCTTGGCGCCGCCGAAGCCATCATCAAGTCCGGACAAAAGCCGCGCCGCACAATCCGGTTCGTTCTCTTCACGGGTGAGGAAGAAGGACTGCTTGGCTCCATTGCCTATACGAAAACGCATCAAGCCGAATTGGCCAACCATGTGGCTGCGGTCATCCTCGATAACGGACAAGGTCCAGTGGTCGGTTTCCAGCTCGGAGGCCGCAATGATTTGATTCCAGCTGTCCAGAAATTCGCCGCATCCTTGCAGGCGTTTGGGAAGTTGAACGTGGATGACGATACCGTCTTTGGGACCGACACCGGTCCGTTCACGATAGCCGGCTTGCCAGGAATCAACCTGAACCAGGATTCACCCGACTACAAATACACACACCACTCGCCCGTGGATACGTTTGACAAAGTGGAGGCAGACATTCTCGACCGTGATGCAACCGTGATGGCGCTCACGGCCTTCTGGATTGCCGATCGGCCCGACCGCCTGGCCAGGCCGTGGTCTCGCGAAAAGACCGCGCAAATGCTGGTGGGCAAGCACGACGACGCGATGCTCAAGATCTTCGGCCTCTGGCCATTCGGAGATCTCGGCGTCCAGCCCCCGAACGAATAGAGCTAGCGAATCAGTCGCGCAATAAAAAACGCGGCAGCGGCAGCGAGCCCGCCCACGAGAACAGTCTGCGCGCCTCCTCGAAGCGGCTTGACGCCCGTGAAGTATCCCTTGATGGAGCCGAAGACGAAGAGCGCGAGGAGCGTTACTCCAACAGAGACCCACAGCGCGGAGTCGATATCCTTCATCAAAATATATGGCGTGAGCGGAACGAGTCCTCCGACGATGTACGAAGCGGCGATGGTTCCGGCGCTGCGGCCGGCGCGCGATGGGTCCGGCTCCTCAAGCCCCAGTTCAAACCGCATCATAAAATTCACCCAGCGCTCTTGATCGGACGTAATCGCAGTGACAATCGGCGCCATTTGCGCCTCCGAAAGCCCATAGTCGCGAAACACCTTCGCAACCTCTTCTGTTTCAATGTCGGGGAGCTCCACCGTTTCGCGGAATTCGCGATCGATTTCTGACGCGTAGTGTTCGGTGTCCGTTCTCGCCGCCAGATATCCGCCGAGCCCCATGGCGATCGAGCCTGCGGCAATTTCCGCAAGTCCTGCTGTGACGATGATCCCATTCCCATGGGTAACGGCTGCCGCGGTGGCGGTCAACCCCGCCGCAAGCGCAAAGGGAACCGTCAGTCCATCGGACATTCCAATCACGATGTCGCGCACCGCCGCTGTCGCGGTGAAGTGTTTTTCCACATGTTCGACGGCCGGCATTTTTGCCTCCTCGGGCCACTCGATTCCATCTATGAATTGTCGTGCCTTTGTTTCCCAGGTTCCGCCCAAGCGCGTATAATTATGGGGCTGGAACGGGAATTAATTAAGGAGATAGATTATGACTCAAACTTCTGGACAAGGAGCTGCTCCCCAGATGACTTACACTCTGCCGCCATTGCCCTATTCTTTCGACGCTCTCGAACCTTACATTGATGCGAAAACCATGGAGATCCACCACGACAAACATCACGGTGCTTACGTCACCAACCTCAATAAGGCTCTTGAAGGTCAGACCGAGCTCCAACAACTTTCGGTCGAGCAATTGCTCGCGCAAATCAACAAGGTCCCGGAGAACATCCGCACTGCCGTCCGCAACAACGGCGGCGGCCACATGAACCATTCGATGTTCTGGAAGATTATGAAGAAGGGTGGCGGCGGAGAGCCCTCGGGCGATCTTGCGAACGCCATCAAGTCCGTGTTCGGCAGCTTCGCCGACTTTAAGACCAAGCTGGGTCAGGCGGCCACGACCAGGTTCGGCTCCGGATGGGCCTGGCTTCTGATCCGCGACGGCAAGCTCACAATCGAGTCCACCGCCAACCAGGATAACCCGATCATGGACGGCGGTAAGGCGTTCTTCGGGCTCGACGTCTGGGAGCACGCGTACTACCTGAAGTATCAGAACCGCCGCCCGGATTACATCGAGGCTTGGTGGAACGTCATCAACTGGGCGCAAGTCGCCGAGAACTACGCCGCCGCGAAGAAGTAAATGCGGCTGTATAAGACAACGTACCTGCCTTGCCAATGATTCAAAAGGGGCGTCTTGATGTATTCGGACGCCCCTTTTGATCTTGCTGGCCGCCGCTCTTCCGATGTATCCCTTGCGAATCCCGTGTGAATTGACCGTGGCTTGATCTTCCGATACAAAGGTACCCACGATGACGCGATGGCTGATAGTTTTGATCTTTTTTGTTTGCGTGCTCCCGGTCGCCGCAAGCACGGTTTCGCGAGAGGTCAAAGCGGACCGGGTGCAGTTCCTGCGCGAACTGACGATCCAACCGGACGAGACGGCAAACGTCGTTCAGTGCTTCGGCTGCAATGTTTACGTGCGCGGGCATGCGACCGGCGACGTCATCACCGTTGGCGGGAGCATTTACATCGAGGGAGTCGTGGACGGCGATGCCCTGGCTGCTGGGGGACACATTGAGGTCGGCTCGGGCGGTCAATTGAAAGGTGGCGCCGTGGCCGTTGGTGGCTATGTGACGACGAATGGCCAGGGCGTAATCGGTCACAATCGGGCTTCCATGCCTTACGCACTTCTCCCCGGACAATATCGCCCCACCGCCATTGGTTTCCTCTTTCTCGTGGCGCTGAACCTCATCTGCGTTGCCGTCGCGTCCCTGGCCCTGCAGCCTCACCGCGTGGACAACACGGCCCGCGCAATCTGGCGTCGAAAAGGATCCGTCGTGTTCGCGGGGGCCTCCTCACTCTTGCTTGCTTGGGGGCTCGAATCCATGAGTGCTCATTTGGGACGAGCGCAAGACACGGCGGACTTGATTCTAGGCGTCCTCGTGGTTGGGGTCGCATCTGTGGGCGCACCGGGGCTTGGCCGTCTGGTTGGCGGGATCGCTTTTCCGAATATGAGCAGTTTCCGCGCTACGCTCGCGGGGATTTTCGCGCTGACGTTTATTGAACTGGTGCCGCTTCTGGGATTTGCTGTTCTCACTATTGGACTGCTCCTATCATTAGGGGCTGCCGTAGTTAGCCGGTTCGGCTCGCGCGCCGTGCCCATGCCGGGACAGGCACATCCTTAATGCGCTCTATTCGGCGAGGAAGTGGTCGGCTTGACGGGGCTAGCGCCCATGGGTTATAAGCAGGTTTCCTCAGTGGCTTGGACGCGCATGCTCATCCGCTGCAAACGCGGCTTCACTTGACGGTAGGTTCCTAAACGCCGGTCGGTCGTTGCGCTAATTCATTTCCCAACCATAAATCACTTTCGTCATTGGTGCAGCCTCTCTGCATCGAGGAGAAAATCATGAATTCGAAACGAATCCGAATTAAGTCAATCTTTTTGGCCTTCGTGATGGCCAGCATAGCCATAGGAATCTCCGCTCGCATGTTTGGTGGCGACGCCTCCAAGCCGACCGAGGCAAAGCAAGCGTCATTCCAGGTAAAAAATGAATTCAAAGTGCAGATACCGAAGGGGGCAAAAACGGCGCGCATGTGGTTCGCCGTCCCCCAGGATGATGCGGTGTCCGTAATTCGTGAATTTAACGTCACCGCCGATTTTCCGGTCCACTATTACCGGGACGATTGGGGAAACCGCGTAGGGTATGTGGAAGTCAGCGCGCCGCTCGAAGGCCCGATCACGATCCGGGAAGAGTTTGGCCTGACACGCACGGAGACCCGAAATAACATCGATCCATCAAAGACGCGCCCGCTGACGGATCAGGAACGAGCTGCGCTTTCCGCCTACCTGCAACCTTCGAGCCACGTGATTATCAACGACCAGATTAAGTCGCTGTCCGCGACTATCGTGGGGGGCGAAACCAATCCTATTCTCGCAGCCCGAAAGATCTATAACTGGACTCTCGAGAACGTGGATTACTGGGTGAAGGACCCGGACCACCTGAAGGCCTCTCCGGTGGGCAGCACGGAATATTGCCTGACGAAAAGAACCGGAAACTGCACGGATTTTCATTCGCTATTTGCGTCACTGTCGATGGCGGCCGGTATTCCCACGCGCATCGTCTACGGTTCGCTTCTGAAGCCCACCTTGAATGGAGTCCAAATCGACGGGAGTTATCACTGCTGGATCCAGTTCTTCGCACCCGAGTATGGCTGGCTCCCTCTTGACGTATCCCTGGCGAATATTTACGGCAAGGAGTTCCCGGTCACGGACAAAAATAAGAAACTGGTGGAGCTGACGACGGCGACCGGTTACAAAGGGCACGATCCGAGTAAAATCGATTACTATTTCGGGAACCTCGATGAGAGACGCGTCACGTGGTCGATGGGGCGGGACCTGATTATGCAGCCCCCGCAGGATGATGGGCCGGTGAATGCGCTCGTGAAAATCTACGTGGAAGTTGACGGCAAACAATCCACGGATTGGACTCGCGAGTTCACCTACGCGGAAGTAGCGAAATAGCCGGCGATCGGGACACTCGCATTCAATTCATCATCGATCCCGGCACGGCCGGGAAGGTCTGACGGCAAGAATCCATTTCACGAGAGGAGAACGAACTTGGAACTTTGGCGACCTGACCCTACATTTTACCCATCACCGAGAATGGCAATGCAAGCGCCACCCGAAAAGCTGGCATTCGTGGTCATGCTCAATGCAGAAAACAATGGACGTCCCGACGCGCTGGGTGTCGTTGATGTGGACCCAGCATCCAAGACGTACGGCGGAATCGTCGGCCGCGTGGAAATGCCCAACCCCGGCGATGAATTGCACCACTTCGGTTGGAACGCTTGCAGCGCTTGCCTCTGTCCTTACATGCCGCATCCTCATACGGAGCGACGCTACCTGATCGTCCCGGGGATTAAGTCATCCCGGATCCACATCGTTGACACGAAGCCGGACCCGCGGAAGCCGAAGATCATCAAGGTAATCGAACCCAAAGTCCTCGCGGAAAGGGCTGGCTACAGCCGTCCACACACGGTCCACTGTGGTCCCGAGGGAATTTTCTGCAGCGCGCTCGGCTCGACAACGGGAGACGGACCAGGCGGCATCTTCGTGATGGATCCGGACAGTTTTGAGATTTTGGGGAAGTGGGAAATCGACCGTGGCCCCCAATATCTCGCTTACGATTTCTGGTGGCATTTGGGTCTAGACATAATGATTACCAGCGAGTGGGGCACACCGAACATGGTTGAAACAGGCGTCAACCCCGACATCCTCCTTAAGGGGGGCTACGGCCACTCGATTCATGTGTGGGACCTGCGAAAGCGTCGTCACGTTCAGGCGTTGGATTTGGGCGCCGAGCAACAAATGGCGCTGGAGCTTCGGCCAGCGCACGACCCCAGCCGCGCTTACGGATTTCTCGGCGTGGTCGTATCACTGAAGGATTTGTCCGCGTCCATCTGGGTGTGGCATCGGGACAATGGGAAATGGGCCGTGAAGAAAGTGATCGAAATTCCCGCCGAGCCGGCCGATCCCGAAAAGCTGCCGCCTTTGCTCAAGGGATTCAAGGCTGTACCTCCGCTGATCTCGGACATCAACTTGTCGCTCGACGACCGATTCCTCTACATCTCCTGCTGGGGGACGGGTGAATTCCTGCAGTACGATGTTTCTGACCCCTTCCATCCCAAGAAAACAGGCTCGGTGCATTTGGGAGGCATCGTTCGGCGTGCAGGACATCCGAAGAATTCCAAGGCGCCGCTGAACGGGGGGCCGCAAATGGTGGAAGTCAGCCGTGACGGACGCCGAATCTATTTCACGAACTCCCTTTACTCACCTTGGGACGCGCAGTTCTATCCGGACGGAATTCGTAGCTGGATGGTGAAGCTCGACGCTAAGCCCGAGGGCGGGATGGAGATTGACCCGAAATTCTTTCTTGAATTCGGGGATCTCCGCGGCCATCAGGTCCGATTGGAAGGTGGGGACGCGTCGTCAGACTCTTACTGCTACTCATGAACCATTTTCCGCCATGGCCGTGGGCCGCGATGTTTCTTCTCGGGGCCTACCATGGCATCAATCCAGGGATGGGCTGGCTGTTTGCCGTTGCTCTGGGAATGCAGAAGAAAAGCGCCGCTGGGGTATGGCAATCCCTCGGGCCGATTGCTGCGGGGCATTTCATTGCGATAGGGCTGGTGGTGGCCGCAGCCGTGGTTGCTGGCGCAGTGCTGCCCTTGCAACACGTGAAGACAGCCGCCGTTTGCATCCTTCTTGCATTCGGACTCTACCTGTTAGTGCGCAAAAGCCATCCACGTTGGGGCGGGATGCAAATCGGCTTTCGCGATCTGTCCATTTGGTCCTTCTTGATGGCTTCCGCGCACGGTGCCGGCTTCATGCTGTTGCCGATTTTACTGAAGATGTCAGCGCTCGATGCTGCCGCAGGCATCGGCGGTTCAGAGCCGCATCTCCACATGGCCGGTTTTGAGAACCCGTGGACGGCGCCAACGGCCGTGCTTGTACACACGCTCGGATATCTTTTTGTGACTGGGCTAATCGCGTTTGTGGTCTATGAGAAGGTGGGTCTGGAGATTCTGCGAAGAGCCTGGGTGAATTTAGACTTGATCTGGGCCGTGGCACTCATCGCGACCGCTGGTTTTACGCTGCTGATCCCGACCTAGTGCGCCCAGATTTTCTCGGGGTCCGTTTCAAACGGATAGACGTGCACCATCCAGCCAAAGATTTGCGGGATCCAGCGTCCACCTGCTTGCTCACATGCGTCCTCTGTCGTAATCGAACCGCGTAATCCGAATTGCTTCCAATTCGCGTTTTGTGCGCGGGCTCCCCCTGGCGGGACACAGAGATTCACGTGTTTGTGCCAGCGCGTCACGCTCAGAGGCACGCGATTGTTCAACTCTTCTTCGCTGGCTTTCTTTGGAGCGGTGTACATCGCGCCTTCGAGTTCGTAGCCGTCTTTCGTTTTCTTATACAGCAGTGATGTGGGTTGCGCGGGATTGAAAACGAATTGAGCTTCAAAGGCGTAGCGATAGTTCGTGAAATGATAGTGCTCCTGCTCCACTTTGGGCATGAAGATTTGAAAGCCGTCGGCAAGCGCAACTCGGTAATCCTTGTATTTCTCGATCGCCGGTCGCAGCGTGGCAAGAATTTGCGTGGCGCGTTGCTCGTCATTCGGATTTTCCGGGCGCAGTTCGGTCATGAACATATGCCCGCTCATGGCCATGTCATGGCCGGACATTGCTTCGTGCGCGGACTTCGCAGCGTCAGGGTTTGCGGCGGAGTCATGGTTCATGTCGCCCATGTCCATCCCCGCCATGCTGTCCGGCTTCGATGACTGCGAGGGCTGCGAATTCTGTGATTGCTGCGCTGTCGCCCGCATGGGCAAAAGCAGCGCCGAAGCGGCGAAAGCGATGATTGCGACTCTCTTTATGTCCATCTCGGCCTCTCCTACTCAGAGTACGCCCCGGCCGCACAAAAATTTCAGCAGCGCTCAAGTGTTGCGCCAAAGGGCAACCTTAGGGGGCCACCTCCCGATTGAGAGAAAAAGAGAGGAGGCTCGAGGGCTCGGGCCTCCTCGTGGGGGGGTACAGTGGGAAAACAACCATAGTCGGCGACACCGGCGCGTGTCCTGGCGCGTGCGGTGCCATCGACCACATGCATAAAACACTCCGTGTACTGAAAAGTTGCGCGATGAGGAATTGGCAGGCGATTTCGCCAACCCATTCTCTTGCAATAAGTTCCGCTTTAGTCCCGCGAGACTCGGGAGGTCGTGTCATCCGGTTGAAATTTTGAGGGCTGTTCGACTGGAAAATGATTGGATCCGGGAGGGTTGTGGCCGGCGCGCTAGGCAACTCCGATTCCATTCTTGCCGCAGGATGACGTGTTTGTTGGGTATTTACTTATTTCCCCTTACGCGTCCTGTACTCTTGACGGAACCGGCGAAATCTGTAAACTGCACTTTTCTGTTATGGCGACACTGCTCAATCCGCTTGATGAGCCACTGCAGGAATTCCAGTTCCCGCAGCGTGAGGCGGCCTTTTTCTACGGCCTCTTTCTTCGAGGACACTCGCCCGAGGAGCTCCGACGCGACATCGAAGTTCCGGCGGCCGTCCTGGCCAAGTGGGATCGCGAGACTGTGCGCGAGCCGCAGCTTCGCCCGCTCCTAGAGCGCATCGTTCGCTACCGGCAAAACGTCCTGGCCATCTTCGAAAATCTCCTCGGACACGATGCCGCAACACAGAAACTTCAGTAAGGCGGCAGGTTTCATTCATTCGTAAAAATCAATCGGCCACTCTCGTTCTTACTGGGGTAGATGGTATATCGCAGGTTGCCTGGTGGCTCGCACCCGTATGTTGACTGGAGGGCCAGTTTCCCGGAACAGTATTCCGTTTCGTCGTCGGCGAAGCTCGTCAAACCGAGCGAATTCACGAACCCGATCGCGACTTTCGGCGCGAGATCTCCCCGCAGATAGGCATCAATGTTCTCTTCTATTTCCGCTGGAAATTGTGGCGCGGGGCCGACTAACTTTTCCTGGTAGACCTTCAACATGATTTCTCGGAATACGGGAAGCGCGGCCAGAGCGCCGGTTTCCTTCGACCCCAACGAGCGGTTGTCATCAAAGCCGATGCGCACCGCCACAGTAATTCCGTTGGGCCCAAATGTGGACCCCACAAAAAGAGCATCTCGGTAGTTGTTCGTCGTGCCGGTCTTGCCCATCACGGGAATAGGAAAGGCTTGGGAATCAAGCGCGTGCGCGGTGCCGGAGGGGATACGCACGACCCCGCGCAGCCCTTCCTGAATCATGGACAATCCAAAATCGCTGACGTTCGCGAGACAGCAGGGCCAATGATAGCTATAGACAATCCCTCCCCGTGTCTGTTGAATCTTATCAATTACGTGTGGTTCTCCGGGCATTCCGCCAGCCATCAGCCGGTAGGCGTTGGCAAGTTCCGCCAGCGTGACTTCGGACGCGCCGAGGGCCGTGGTAACGTAGAGCTGTAACCTGGTTCGGATGCCCACGTCCTGTGCTGTTTTCAGCACAGAATCGATCCCAATCTGTCCGGTAACCCAGATGGCTGCTGCGTTCCTCGATTCGGCCAGCGCTTGTCGTGCCGGAATCATTCCCTCAAATTGGTTGTCGAAATTGGCGATCCATTTGACCGTTCCATTGTCGGCGCCAGCCACCGAGATGGGTTCGTCGGGCACGGATGTATCCAGGTCGAGAACGCCTTGGCGAAAAGCTGCCAGATAAACAAAGGGCTTCATCGCCGAGCCCGGCTGGCGCTTCGATTGAGTTACGCGGTTAAAATCGCCGTACGTGTTGTTACGGCCCTTGTATGTCTCTCGTCCACCTGTCTCGGCCAGGATGGCGGAGTCACCGTTTCGAAGAACGACGACGGATCCTTGAATCAGCCCCCTGCTCCGGGGATGCCGTCTCTCGTAGGCCTTCAGACCATTCTCCAGCGCCATGTTCGCAATGTCTTGGATACGGTGGTCAACGGTCGAATAAACTTGGATGTGGCCTTCGAGGATCTGGTCAATTGCGCCATCGAGGCCGAGGCCGGGACCGAGTCGTTTGAGTTCCTCGAGAGCCGTCTCCACCGCAGCGGGCGCTTCAACCGGTTCAATGGCATGAGCGGCCAAACAAATTGGTGTTAGCTTGAGTTTCTGTGCCGCCTCTTCAGAAAGGAAGTGATTCGCCACCATGAGGTTCAATATCTGATTTCTCCGGCGCATGGGCTTTTGAAGATCTTCCACAGTGGGAGCGTATTCGCCTGGCGATTTTGTGATGCCGGCCAGCACTGCCGCTTTGTCCGCGTCGTCCACGGTGAACGTCTCAATGGGTTTATGAAAGTAATAATCTGAGGCTGCCGCAAAGCCGTATCGGCCATTCCCCAAGTAGACGAAGCTCGCATAACGCGCGAAGAGCTCTTCTTTGGCCCGGCGCTTAGACCCGTACTGCTTCTGCATCTCTCCCTCGATCCACAAGGAGAGACGCATGGCCTCGATTTTTAGCAGAAGTTTGTTTGTGCCAGGAACACCAATGACAAGGGCTAGAACGTGCGGAAGTATGCCCCCATGCTGGAGCGAGTTGCTGTTTTTTGTGCTGGAAAGTTTTTGCAGGAAGTAGCCGCGCACGAGCTGCTGGGTGATCGTCGAGCCCCCTTGCGGAAACACCGGCGGACGCTTGGAAGCGTCTTCGCCGTCGAAAGCTGTGAAATGCGCGACCAAGGCTCGAAGGTTTGTCTTGGCCAGCAAACGAAGGAAGACGGAATAGTCCACTCCCGAATGCGAGAAAAAGTTTTCATCCTCGGCCGACAATACGGCTTCGCGCACAACGTCGGGAATTTCCTCATACCGAATGATGTCCCGCCGTTCCCGCCCCAATTCGATGAGGACGTGACCATTCGCGTCGTAAACGTGGCCCATCGTGGGAGGCTCAAAGCGAATAAATCCGTCTAGATCAGGAAGATTTGTACGATTGAAATTGACGTAGATAGCCGTAAATATCGCGAAGACCACCGGAACCAAGGCGATCCCAGCGACGACCCGGAAAGCAATACGGGCCGTGCGATTGTTCCGCACAGCGGCAAATGCCTTCTGAAATGGCGCACGAAACTGTCGAATGAAATCGTGAGTATTCAGCATGCGATCTGCCACGACCGAAGGGCGCGGTGTCCTTCTTGTCGTTCCATTTTGGGCGCACTTATCGAATGGCTTGTGAATCGGGCAGCCAGACCGTCAGATCAAGCAGGGAAGTATTTTCGATATGGGGCACATCCGAGAATTGCCGCCACACCGCCTCAGGCTGGATCGAACACTCCCCAAGTCCACCCGCCTTTTATGCTATGGCGCTTCTGCCTCTCAACAAATGGAAGACGAGGAGCACGATACCCACGACGAGGACGATGTGAATGAATCCGGTGGTAACGTGAAAAGCGAAAAACCCAAGTAACCAAAGAACAATCAGAACTGCAGCGAGTATCCCAAGCATTTTGAATCTCCTTGCTGCCGAGCGCTAGAACATCGGCAACCCCGTTCTCCCGTATGCCTATTGTCTTCGGGAAAACACTGTGCACGGAGCATGGTAGACACGGAGAAGTCGGAGGTCTGTACCGTTGTGAACACTTTCGGATTTTGAATCCACGTTCGATTATTCGCGCGCTACCGGAAGGGTTGACCGCCAAGACCCCGAACATGGTGCCGTGAGACCTGTGATGATGGCGCGTCGCCTTTTATATGCTTTTGCGGCACCGCGTGGAAGTTGGCTTACTCGTGCAGGACGACACTGAGGAGGGAATTGTGAACCTGAAGTCCGCCATTGTAGTGAATGAAGCCCAGTTTTCTGAATTTATTCATGAAGAAGTTTACCCGTGACCGCGTTGTGCCAATCATCTCCGCGAGCATCTCCTGAGAGACTTTGGGGATCATCTTTTGAGGCTGGTCTTGCTTGCCATAGCGTGCCAGCAGCAACAGAGTACGCGCCAGCCGTTTCTCGCTGGAGTTGAAAAGCTGATCGACCAAGTCCTCCTCGATTCGGATGTTCCGTCCAAGCATGTAAGAGATGAAACGGTCGGAAAACTCATGTTCCTCATGGAGCACGCGAACCATCTCGCTTTTTCCAATCGATAATGCAGTCGTGGGCGTTATCGCGGTGGCCGTTCCCATACAAACCGCCTGCCCTGCCAGGCATCCCTCGCCAAAAAAGTCGCCGGGGCCCAGAATCGCGACGACAGCCTCTTTCCCGACCTCATTGACAACAGAGAGCTTCACACCGCCCTTTTGAATGTACGTGACATTCGCAGCGGGATCACCTTGCGAGTAGATCTTCTGCGACCTTCGATACTCCACAACTTTTCTCGCCACGCCGGCCGAATCGAGAAAAGCCTGGGCATCGAAAACGTGCCTTTCCTTGAATCTTATTTTGGATTTGATCTTGCTTGACTTCGGCTTCGTTCTCAAGAGGACACCACTTCATTCTTAAATTAGCAGGCTCATGGGACTCAAGTCAAGCTTTGCAAATGGCTGGTCGTGTTCCAGGTTGAATCAATTGCCTCGCGGATAGGATCCCAAGTGGCAAGTGGAGTGCAGCTACTTCTTCGAAAGCTCACCCTTGAAATGGCTTTCAACGTCTTCACGACTCAGCGGGTTTCTTGCTTTGGTCAACACGACCGAATAGACGACCTCGTTCCCTTCAACCTGCGCGGTGATAAATGCCCCGTCTGCCAGCAGTTCCTGGTAGATGAATTTCACTTTTCTGCCGTCTTCCAGTGTTTTGACCCACTCTTCGTCTGGCATTTTCGTATCTTTTCAGGGGAGACCGGTATATGCCGCGAGTATACGTTAGTTCAGTGCCAGAAATCGCGGATACGGAATGAGAAGTCGCCCTTAGAGGATTCTCTCTCGCAAGTGACTGCCTACGTCCGCGTCTCCAAAATCAATCACAGAGATTTGAAAGTGTCTCGATGTGAACAGATATCTGTCTATGCCGCTTCTATCATTCTGCGCAAGACGGCTCTCAAACGCGTTCGCCGGTCGCAAAACGTTTGGAGGACTCGCTTTTTGATTTGCGGTGAAGCGGAAAGGCGCTTAGCCGGGTGCCGGAATTCAAATCGTTTCAGAGGAGACGACAAGATGAAGCCAAGCACTAAGGATGAGATCGCAGGCAGGGTTCACGAAGTGAAAGGCAAGATTAAGGAAAAGGTGGGCGAATTGACGAACGATCCCGACTTGGAGGGTGAGGGTATTGGTGAAAAGATAGGCGGGAAAATCCAAACGAAAATCGGCCAGGTGGAAAAAGTTATCGAAAAAGCGTGAAGCGGGTGCTGCCGCGCACAACCGGACCACGGCAACACTTGTCACGGAAGCCAACGGGTTGCCATCGACGGCTGTGGCGATACGGCCAATCTCGCAACATGTTCCTTTCCTGCACAGAAGCACTTTTCCTGGGATGATCTTTGCATAGCGTGCAATAACGGACAGTATTGGTATTCACGGAGCTTGATACTGGGACCTTTCCAGCTTCTCAAGGAGACTTACCGTGAAGATTCCTGCAGTGTTGTTGGCAGTCCTCGTGGGTTTGGGTGCCTCTACGCTCGCCCAGGCACAAACCGCAGTTTCGTACGAAAACAATCAGACGCCCGTATACAGAGTGAACGTAGTTAGCCGCACGACTCCGGCTTTGAACTACGGGCACCGCGGTGACTCGACAAAAATCGACTTCCAAGGCACCGACCTAATGCCAAGCGCCAGAGGGATGGCAACAGTCCAAAGCAAACGCGGCGCCACAAAAATCTCCGCTGAATTTGAAGGATTCGAGAGACCCACAAACTTTGGCAATGAATACCTCACTTATGTTCTGTGGGCAATTTCTCCCGAAGGCCGGCCAGTGAATCTTGGCGAAATTCTATTGGGAGAAAATCATCGCAGCAAGCTGGAAGTGACCACTGAACTTCAGGCTTTCGCACTGATTGTGACCGCCGAACCTTATTATGCGGTACGTCGTCCCAGCAATGTCGTGGTCGCGGAAAATATGATTCGGCCCGACACCGTCGGAACGAGCGAAGCTGTGAACGCGAAGTATGAACTCATCGATCGAGGCGGATACATCCCCACCGGCTATCACATGGACCCGGTCGTCTTGAACGCGAGACTCCCGCTCGAATTCTTCGAAGCACGCAATGCAATGCGGATCGCAAAATCGGAGGGGGCAGAGACCTTCGCAGGCTCCAGTTTCGAAAATGCCGTCCGGCAGATGAAGCGGGCGGATGATCTGGCGAGCATGAGGCACGTCGACAGGAAAACGCTGATTGCAGAATCGCGCGAAGTCGTGCAGACGGCGGACGACGCCCGAGAAATCGCCGTAAAACGGATCGATGCAGATCGCTTGGCGGCTGACAGAAACGCAGCAGCGGCGCAAGTCGCAGACGCCAACGCCCAATCTGATGTAGACATGCAGGCGCGCATGAATGCGGAAGCAGCAACAGCCGATGCTGACCGTCGGCGCGCGAGGGCCGATCAGGCTGCCGCTACGGCACAGCAGCTACAACAGAATGCCCAAGCGGAATCGGATCGGAATCGCGTTGCCGCCGCTGACGCCCATCAAGCCGCTGCGGATGCCCAACAGAGCCAAAGAGACGCAGAGGAGGAATCGGATCGAAGCCGAGCCGCCGCGGCAACCTCGGACCAGCAACTCCAACAAGCGGTGCAGGATCGTGAAGAACTTCGCGCCCGATTGCTGCAACAATTCAATGCCATCCTTACCACTCGCGATACCGCTCGTGGCCTAGTTGTGAACCTGTCGGACGTACTCTTCGACACCGGCAAGTACACTCTTCGTCCGGTGGCGCGCGAGAAGCTAGCCAAAATATCCGGAATCATTCTTGTGTACCCGGACCTAAGACTAGCCATTGAAGGCAACACCGACAGCGTGGGCGGCGATGCCATGAATCAGGAACTCTCGGAACAACGAGCTGCAGCAGTGCGCGATTACTTGGCAAAGCAGAACATTCCTCTGTCGTCGATGACGTCGCAAGGATTCGGCAAGACGCAACCCGTTGCGTCCAATGAAACGGCCGAAGGACGTCAACAGAATCGTCGCGTGGAGATGATCGTCTCAGGCGACGTAATCGGAACCGCGGTCGGAGCTGTATCGCAAAACCTGCCTCTGACCGGCCGTCCCTAAGACGATTGGCAGAGAATTGACAGGCCCCGGCGGTCAATCGTGGCTGGGGCCTCCTGAGGATAAATCATTGCCCGGTTCACTTCGGTTCAAGCCGTGAAGGCAAGCAGGATATTGGGGGATTCGCCAGAGCGTCTAACTCGCAACGGAATGGACAGGCTCTTTGACCGACGCCGGTTTGCGCAGAGCTTCCCCGATCTGGTTCACCAACATCTCGCGCGAAAACGGCTTGTTCAGGAAGAAAGCATCTTTTAGGAAATCGCCATCGGTTTCGTGGGGCTCGAGGTATCCAGAGACATACACAACCTTCAATCCTGGCCTCACGCGCATCAGCCGCTTGGCGAGTTCTGGCCCTCGCATTCGCGGCATTATTACGTCGGTCACCAGGATATCAATTGTGCTGTCGTGCTCAGCAATCTGCAGCGCCCGTTCGCCGTCCTCGGCCGTCAACACGCAGTAACCTGCCGACGTCAGGAATTCACGAGCCACGGCGCACACCTCAGCCTCATCTTCCACCAGCAGCACTGTTTGAACTCCGACGTTGCGAACAGGAGAATTCTGCAAGACCACATCCGCGTCGAGCTTCTCATACACCCGCGGCAAGTAAATCTCAAATTTACTCCCGACCCCTGTTTCGGTATCGACCCATAGGAAGCCGCCGGTTTGCTTAACAACTCCATAGACCGTCGCAAGGCCCAGACCCGTTCCCTTGCCGGGCTCCTTTGTGGTGAAAAACGGTTCGAAGATATGAGCCTTCGTCTCGGCATCCATCCCCGTTCCCGTATCGATCACGGCGAGCTTCACATAATCTCCCGGTTCCACCGACGGGTGGGTCCGCGCCAATTCCGCATCCACTGTCACATTGTGCGTTTCAATGGTCAGCTTGCCGCCCTGGGGCATGGCGTCGCGCGCGTTGATGGTCAGGTTCAGCAGAACTTGTTCGAGTTGGCTCGCGTCCGCTTTGACTCGGCCCAGCGATTCCTCCGCCCGGAATACCACTTCGATGTCTTCGGGGATCAACCGTTTGAGCAATTTCCCGATGTCTTCCACGACCGCATTCACGTTCAATACCTTCGGTTGCAAAGCCTGCTTTCGACTGAACGCAAGCATCTGTCGTGTGAGCGTGGCGGCACGGTCGGCAGCCTTTCGAATCTGCTGCCCGCTCATCAAAACGGGATCTGCGGGCGGCATCCGGTCCGTGATCAATTCGCTGTGCCCTTTGATCACCGTCAGCAGGTTATTGAAATCGTGAGCCACGCCGCCGGCCAGCCGTCCCAGCGCTTCCATTTTCTGTGACTGACGGAGTTGCTCCTCGAGCTGCTGTTTCTGCGCTTCGTTTTTCTGCAGAGTGTCGCGCATGCGATCGAACGCGCGCGTCGCATGAGCCACCTCATCGCCTCCGTGGGCGCGCAGTGGATACGCGTAATCGCCGCGCTCGAGTGCCCGAAATCCTTCTAGAAGATTTGCCAGCGGCTGCGTAAATGCATCAGAAATTAGAAACACAAATACAGCGCCTATAAGCACCGCCAGAAGGCCAAGGCCAAGAAGCAGGTGGTTTAGGCGCGTAAGGAAAGCCATTGCTTCGCTGTATGATTTCAGAACGATCAGGCGTGCGACAGGACCGGATCCGCTGTTGAGTTCGAGCGAATCGGCGAAGAATTGGTCATCCCCGATTTCGATTTGCCCGGAGGACTGCGCATTCTGCAATTTTTTGCCGGCTTCCTGCTCCTCGATTGGACCAAATGTGCTGGCGACAACCTTTCCTTCGTAGCTTACGACCACCTGACTTGCCGAGATTCTTCCCATGTCGTGAACCGCACGATAATCAATCTCGCGGCCTACGATAATCGTGCCTGATCGATGTCCAATTTGTTGCAGCGCGACCTGGTAAAGAGTGCCACCGACATACCACCAATCGGACGCGGAGCCCTTCTCGAGTGATCGATCAAGCATTTCTCGAGCTTCACCCGTTGGAAAACTCGACTGGTTGGCGTGAAGTACGACGATCTTGTTGGATCCATCCGTCACCGCGACAAGATCGCTCCCATCTGATTCCAGCGTGTCGTCAGAGCTTAGAGTCGCGTCGACATCGTCCGCGTCTCCGGCCATTGCCGCCTTCGTAGCGAGAAGGTCCGCCTTTCGAGCCAGCGCTTTCTGATGTTGATGAAGCAGCACATCGAAAGTCAGCAGCGAGGTGTGGGCCCCGGCAACGACCTCTTGCCGTGCGTGCTTCTGCCCTGAATAACGAACTGCAACCAGCGTCGCGCAACTCAGGCAGGCGGTGGTCAGAACCATCGACAGCAATAGCTTTGTGCGTAACCTCAAATCACTCATCAAGTTAGGTGTCTTCCGCGCCACAGGCGGAGCCCCTTTTCAACTTCCAATTTTTGAATCCTTCGTTATGAATTTTGGATTCTGCGGCCTGGAACGAAAAGGGGAAATAGGCCGTCGGTACCGTTTCAAAGGTACGCGCAAGAATGCTTTGGGCTTCGTAGCAACACCTATTTCCGGCGATCCTCTTCCAGCGAACTCGTAGCATCTGGTGGGTCCGATCCATGTTTCATCGGTGAAGCGGGGTGCGGCCCATGCAGCTCTGCGCAGGCGTTCTTCAATCTTGGCACCAAGACTACTTGTTTCACTGTATCGACCTTTCACGATCACAGCTCCAAAATTCGTGAGGCCTGCTTCCCCGGGCGCACCGTAGAAGCCCTTCCGAAGCTTCAGTATTTATTCAAGGAGTAACCAATGGCGAGATACGGCAAAGCTTCTGGGAAGAGCGTCAAGAGCGTCATGCGGCGGATAAAGGTTGGGACGCTCCGCTCGGGCAAGGGCGGTAAAGGCGGCAAGGTGAAAAGCAGAAAGCAGACCATTGCGATCAAACTTTCGGAAACCCGTAAGAAAGGCGCGAAGGTCCCGAGAAAAAAATAGCAATGTCTATTGGTCAGGATTTGATCATCCGGAATTTTTCCCCCTGCCTCGTTGCCGCCGATACAGAGTCGCATCAGCTTACAATAGCGTGTTCTCTCGTGTTGTTCCGATTTTGCGGAGAGTGGAATGTCTGATTTGCCCGTTAAAGCTGAAATGATTAAACAGCGCCCGGGACTTCCTCAGAACCATTCCAATTTTCTACTCCGGCTTGGTCCGGGGTTAATCACCGGCGCCGCTGATGACGATCCGAGCGGCATCGCAACGTATTCCCAGGTGGGCGCGCAGTTTGGCCTTGGTATGTTGTGGACGATGCTGTTTTCTTTTCCGCTCATGGCCGCAATGCAGGAAATCTGCGCCCGGCTCGGGCGGATTACGGGAGCGGGCATTGCGGAGAACCTGCGTAAAAACTACCCCAAACCAGTTCTCTACGGTCTGGTTTCGTTGCTGTGTCTGGCGAATATTTTCAATCTCGGCGCAGACATTACAGCAATGGGCGCTGCAGCCCAGCTCGTCTTCGGAGGATCTCTGAACGCCTACGTGTTGATGTTCGGAGTAGTGTCCCTTCTCCTTGAGGTTTTTGTTCCGTACAAGGAATATGTTCGTTATTTGAAGTGGCTGACGGTCGTGCTGTTTGCTTACGTGGCCACTGCCTTCGTCGTTCACGTTCCTTGGAAAATGGCGCTTCGGGCGACGCTCATTCCTTCCATTTCTTGGACGGCCGAGTATTGGATGGCGCTGGTCGCCGTCCTGGGTACCACCATCAGTCCCTACCTGTTTTTCTGGCAAACGTCGGAAGAAGCGGAAGATACACGAATGAATAGGAAGGAATCACCGCTCAGAAAAAGACCGTCGCAAGCTCTGGAACAATTCCGCCGGATCGCTATGGATACCAGAGTCGGCATGGGGTTTTCGAACTTGGTGGCATTCTTCATTATCCTCACCACAGCGGTGACTTTACACTCCTCGGGCGCCGGCAAAGGCATTCAGACCTCCGCCGATGCCGCCAAAGCCTTGCAGCCGCTGGCCGGAAATCTCGCTTTCCTGTTTTTTGCCCTGGGGATCATCGGCACAGGGTTGTTGGCCGTACCCGTCTTAGCGGGTTCTGCCGCCTATGCCGTCGCAGAAGCATTCAGATGGCGCGCGAGCCTGGAAAGCAAACCGCGCAAGGCGCCAAGATTTTATGGTGTCCTCGCGGCGGCCACGATGATTGGAATCGCCCTGAACTTTCTGGGCATGAATCCGATACGCACGCTTTATTGGTCCGCTGTGCTCAACGGCGTCGTAGCCGTTCCGCTCATGGTGATGCTGATGATCATGTCGGCGAACGGCGCCATCGTGGGAAAGTTTTCGCTTCCGCTTTATCTCCGTGTTGTCGGCTGGGCCGCAACGGCGGTTATGTTTCTGGCGTCACTGGCTTTCATTGTGAGCGGAGTCCGCGGATTATTTTGAGTGTCGAAAGCAGCTCAGACGCCCTCCGCACTACCGAGCAATGAAATTCCGTCATTTGAAAATTCGGGAGAAGCTTGGCTCCCCGGGCTAGATTCGAACTAGCAACCCTTCGGTTAACAGGTTCGATTTCAAAACCATAAGTCATTGTTCAACCGTCGCTTAGGGTTGTTGGGAAGCCAATCTTCTCCCTCAAATGTTCCGAAGTTGTTCCACGCTACTTCGTCGCGAAGGGGCGTTCAGATGCTTCAATTCCAACCGTGGCTGCCACGAGTCGGCGCCATTGGTCCGAAGCCTCCGAGAGCCTTTGTGACCACTGCGACGTGCTGGCGGGCGAGCGGCCGCGATTCGGCTGTCGGCGGCTGTACATTTTCCTGCGACGGGAGAAGTCCGAGGATGGAGTGCTTCGGTGGCAGGTCAACCACAAACGAGTGTACCGGCTGTACCGGGAAGTTCCGTTGTAGGCGAGGGCGTAAGCGTCCAGATCGTTGTGGAGGGGGTTGTAGCAGTATTCGGAATCGAGGCTGATTTCGATGTAATCCTCGGCGCGCTGGTGACGCACGAGGATGTCTTTTGCCTTGCCGCAAAAATCGCCTTTAACCTCGAATAGAGGCATCGGGGTTCCCTACAGACATCTTCAGAAATTTGGGGCCAACTTGGGGCCAAAACTAGGGCCTTTTAGGCCCCAATCTGGGGTTCTCGGGAGGCAAAGGCAACAGACTCAACAGGACTTTTGGTAGGGGCGGTGGGGATCGAACCGACGACCTCTTCCATGCCATGGAAGCGCGCTCCCAGCTGCGCCACAGGCCCACGATTGAAGACAAAAAAGCCCACGCCCGCCAAATCGGGATCGAGGCAAGTACCGAATTCATTTTCGCCGCTGGCATTCCAGGCCGACGCGCCACTTTACATCCCACGTGCCAAGACTAGGATTCCAGCAGAGCCCGTAACTTGTGAGCATATCTGCGACTCGACGTGACCACCGTTCCTTCTGCCAGTATGATGTCGTATACCCCATCGAACATCGGACGAATCTCGCGAATGCGGGCACTGTTCACGATGGCCGATTTCCGCACTCGGATGAAGTGGTGTGGCGCCAGCTTCTCTTCCAGGTGTGCCAGGGTTTCCCGCAACAGGTGACTGTCGCTGGCGGTGTGTATGCAGGCATAGTTTCCCGTGGCTTCGATCCACAAAACGTGGGAAACGGGAACAAAGAAAATCCGCTTCTTGTCCTTTACCACAAAGCGTTCCAACGGGCGGAGACTACGGAGGGATTGGAGCAGTGGTTCGAGACCTCGATTTGCTTTCCTGGACTGTTCGAGGACCTGGCGTGCGTGAACCAGGGCCTTGGCAAATCGCTCCTTATCATACGGTTTCAAGAGATAGTCAACAGCGTGCACTTCGAATGCGCGAATGGCGTGCGCATCGTGAGCCGTGACGAAGATATATACGGGAGCGGGGCCGGTCGATGGCTCCACATTTTCGATGACTCCAAAACCATCCAGATCAGGCATTAGCACATCGAGAAAAACGATGTCGGGATGAAGTTCATTGATCTGCTCCACCGCACTTATTCCGTTCGCCGCCTCGCCTACAACTTCAATGCCGTTGTGTTCGGCCAGATAGCGACGGATACCGCGGCGGGCGATCGGTTCGTCATCGACGATGAGGACTCGTGTCTTCATGCGAACTCCTCAGTGGAATGGTGATGATGGCCTCACAGCCTCGACCGTTGCCCCCGGTAAGTTCCAGCGACGACTCGTCCCCGTAGAGCTGTTTCAAGCGTGACTGGACGTTGGTGAGTCCGACGCCGAATCGCAGGCGCGATCCCGGTGCCGGACCCGGGCCATCATCGCGGACGCAGAGCCAAACTCTGCCGTTGTGGAGTTTGGCAGCGATCTCTAGCCGGCCTGCGGCGGAATCGACGCTGATGCCGTGCTTGATGGCATTCTCAACCAGTGGCTGAAGCGCCAGACTCGGTACATAGACTGCGAGAAGATCAGGTGGCACGTCCATGTGAACTTTCAAGCGATCATGAAAGCGTGTCTGTTCGATCTCCAGATACTTGCCGACGAACTCGAGCTCGCTCTGCAAGGTGATCTCGTTCTCCCGCCGTTCGAGGGCCATGCGCAGCAAGTCGCCGAGGCAGACTAGCAGATGGCTCGCAGCATCGACGTCTTCCTGCATCAGGATTCCAATGGTGTGAAGACTGTTGAACAAAAAGTGCGGATGTAACTGGCTCTTAAGGTTCTCAAGTTCAGCATGGGAGAGCTGCGTCTCCAGTTGCGCCGCTATAGTCTGGCGCTCCATAGCGGCCTGGTAAAAGTGGATCGACTGATACAATCCCACAACTAACCAGTACGTAAGCATGCCAGTAAAGCTCATAGATAGAACACTGACTGCGAACGGCGGGAGAAGGCGCAGCACGCCAGGATCAGTTATGGGAAAAACTGTCCGCAGAAGTCCACGGCTCAGAAAGTATTCGGTGACAGATGCCAGGGGAGCCATCATGAGCGACGTGATTGTGTGGATCGCTATATGAGGTACAAACCTCGGCCCCGTCAACGGGAACCGTTTGGCCAGACCAATCACAAGCGGTGTGTACGCCGCCCATACGTACCAGTAGACAAGTTCGAGCGCACCCACGGTCACCCAGCTGACGTGGATACCCTGTACCTTCACCAGCACGATCCTGCGCACGGCAAACAACAGTCCTACAATCGTCCACGCACACAGGATCAAAATCCATCTCGTCCGTCCCATATCTGGTGTGGCCTGCAGCAATGGGTGTGTCGACCCTCCGGCACGGATTATAGCTGAACCTTCGAAGGAGACATCACTGAGGACAGGGCCGTCGAGAGCGCCAAGCTCTCTCGGCAAAGCAATTTCACCGGTCCACCGGTCCAGGTTTGGGAGCTGGCAATCGGGCAGTTGCTGGCAAATGCGCCAACCCCACGTCCATCGCAGCTGTAGAAGGGCCCTTGTCTAGGTTGATTGGGGAGAAAGGTAAGGAGCTCAAGACTCCACGTGCTGCCATCCCAATGTAACGAAGAGTTTGAACCGGAAGATACAAAGTCTTTGGCCGCCAACCGCCCAGACGTTTGTGCTGGATACCGCTGCCACACTTTGAATTCCGGTTTTGCCCTGTGAACGGATCCGTGACAACAGTATTTGACGGCCAACTCTGACCGCTTGTCTCATTTCGGACACCGCATGTCACTTTTCCTGCAAACACTGGTTCTTCGCGGCATATTGTTCCGTGAGCAGGAGCATCGCCAAGAACGTATTGGCGTTGGGATGACGCTGTGGCCGACAGGGCCTACAAGAGGAGAAGAAGCGAATGAAATCGAGATTGGCAACTTACATGAATCTGGGGGGGCGCATTCTGGTCTCCACGTTACTGGCGGTAATCGTAACGGCTACAGCCGGGGCGCAAAGTGCTCCTGCCGTCAGTTCGGCAGAAGCGCGAAAAGCGATTCAAGTCGGTTACGCCGAGTGGGCTAAAGCGCGTGTGGCGCTGGACATGAACACGATCGAGAGGATGCTGGCTCCGGATTTCTACTTCCAAACTCCCGACCAAAAACATACACGGCAGGAGTTTATCGATAGCATGCCTTCCCTCAAGATAACGCGATTTGACGCCAGCGTGCTCACGGTCGAACCCAGAGGCAACGACTGGTCGGTACTCATATTTGAGAAAGGAGAGGTCGAGACCAAGGACGACCGTGGCAAAACGAGCAAGGGGTACATCGTGCTGGTTGCACGGGATGTCTGGAGAAAATTGAACGACAACCAATGGACACTCCTATCCTCCGAGCCACTGGGCCAGCAACGGTGGCAGGAGAGTCCGCCGATCGCAAACTGGTAGTGGAGTTTTCAAGTGATGTCCTCCGCCGGTCCCGATTCAGCTAGCAATTGCTGTTGTCTGCGGTAAACCTCGGGGCAGCAAACCGTAATAACGTCCCCGAACTCACTGAAAACCGCCCAGGGGGCAGGTCATGCAAGCGTCAGGAAGATGCTATGAAATGGAGAAAGCCTGTGGCTCAACCCCCCTCGCGCTATCCTGCTCTCCGCACAGATTCACCGAAAAGTGAGGACAAAATGAAGAGAACTATCGTGATCCCTGCGTTGCTTTTACTCGCCGCGTCGGCGACCGCACAAACAACGTTCGCACAAACGAAGGACCCGGTCGGCGCCGCCCTAAGAGACATCCTGCCCGGCCGGCAGAAAAACACCGTCGCGGCCGTCGAAGCCATGCCCGCAGACAAATTCAACTACAAACCCAGCGCCGACCAGATGACATTCGGCCATCTCGTCGCCCACATGGTCGAAACGAATAACCTGCTGTGCAGCAAGGCCGCCGCCGTCCCGGCTACCAATGTCAAGCAGGTGAAAGACACGGACTCGAAAGACAATCTGGTCGCCGCGCTCAAGGCCTCCTTCGATTTCTGCTCCGACGCGTTGGCGAAAATGGACGACTCAAAACTAGCGGAGACCACGGAAGGATTCGGCGGAAAACAAGTGACGCGTGCCTGGCTCAGCCTGGTCCTAGCCGGTACTTGGGCCGACCACTACGCCGAAGCCGCAATGTATCTACGCCTGAACGGTGTGTTGCCGCCGACCGCCAAGAAGTAAGAGCGGGAAGCATGTGTGCTCAGATTGTGTGAGGAAGGTCGCCATCGCCCATCCAAACCGTCCTACCCAAAACCACCTGTTTGAACCAGGCCACGGCTATCCCGGGTGGCCACGTTGGATGCAGGCCCGTTTACAACGGAGATCCGTACGAAGTGACCAATCTGAGAACTTGATTCATTGGGGGAATCATGGAAATATTATTCAATGATGTTCGGTACGCCTTCCGCATCATGCGGAAGAGTCCCGGCTTCACTCTCATAATCATTCTCACGCTGGCATTGGGAATTGGGGCGAACACATCGATTTTCAGCATCGTAAACGCGGTGCTATTGCGTTCCCTGCCGTACCACGACCCCAGTCGTTTGGTGAAGATCACTTTCAACAATCCTGGAATAGGTTTGCGTGACATCCCCTTCTCCGTCCCCGAGTTGGAGGATCTGAAGTCAAGAGCCGGTGTCTTCGAGGAAGTAAGCGTTGTCGTCAGTGGCAGCACCAACTTGACCGGCGGCACACGGCCGGAGCGTCTTGAATTGCTCGAGGTGAGCCCCAACTACTTTTCCATGCTCGGCGCACCGCCGCAAATCGGGAGGCTATTTAGCTCTCAGGACTTTGCGCTGGGTTTTGCAGAAGCAGCTGTGATTAGCAATGGATTGTGGCGCCGATCCTACGGCGGCGACCCGAATATTCTCGGAAAACATCTACGGCTGGACAATGATCCATACACGATCGTAGGCGTCCTTCCTGCCGGATTTCGCCACCCCGGAAAGACGATCGCGAGGGATGTGGAAGTGTGGGTCACGTGCGGGTTCAGCGGGGATCCTTATCCGAAACCCGCGCGCAACGTGAAGGTGGCGCGAGAGGCAATCGGACGCCTGAAACCTGGCATCGATGTAACGCAGGCTCAGGCGAGACTTACGGCAATGGCCAGCGAACTCCGAACTGACTTCCCGAATGATTATCCTCCTGAGGCCAAATGGTCCATCGAGATCCAACCTTTGCAGGACTCACTCGTAGGCAATGTGCGTCCCCAACTGCTGGTATTAATGGCCGCGGTAGTCCTGCTTGTACTAATCGCGTCCGTGAATGTCGCAAACCTTCTACTGGCTCGCGCTTCAGGAAGACAGAGAGAAATGGCAGTTCGGATGGCGCTTGGGGCTGGCCGTTTTCGCATGGTGCGCCAGATGCTGACGGAGGCGCTCGTGCTCTCCTTTATCTCGGGTGTAGCAGGCGTGCTCGCAGCGAAATTGACCTTGAGTTTCATCCTTCGCTTTGTTCCCGCTTCAGTTCCCCGGCTTGCCGAAGTGGGTGTCGACCGGACTGTGCTGCTTTTTGCCCTTCTGATTTCCATCTTCACCGGAATCATATTTGGGCTCGCTCCAGCTTTCCAGGCAATGAAAGCCGATATGACTGCCGCAATTCGGGAAGGTGCTCAAGGCTCCGGTTACAGCGCTAAGACCTTCCGTTTGAGGAGTGTGCTGATTGTGTCTGAATTGGCGCTTGCTGTTGTGTTGATGGTTGGAGCCGGCTTGCTCCTGCGGACTTTCTGGGGATTGCTTCAGGAGAATCCGGGTTTTAATCCTTCGAGAGTAGTTACTGCAAGCTTCTACCTACCCAACCCGAACGATCCCAAGATGGATGTGTATGCAGACTTCTCAAAAAGGACATCTTTTATCAGAGACGTCATCCGGCGTGTGGCCACGATTCCAGGAATTGATCGGGCCGCCATCACCTCGGATTTGCCAGGCGCGCGTCCAACAACAACCGCCGCACTGGTGATTGAGGACCGCGCGGCCGATTCATCGCAAGGTTTAACAGCGGAAGTAATTCGAGTGAGTCCGGATTATTTCATGCTGATGCAATCCCCGTTGATTCGTGGGCGTTTTTTCCTTGAAAGCGATGAAGGAGGAAAGCAGGAGGTAGCCATCATTGATGAGACTACGGCGCGACGCTATTGGTCGGGCATTGATCCTGTCGGCAGGCGCTTGCGGTTGGGGGGAAATCCCAGCCTTCCTTGGGTAACCGTGGTCGGCATCGTCAAGGATATGAAGCAAGACGGACTTGACACAGATGGTGTCCCCCACATATTCAGACCTTTCTATCAGCAATCAGGGCAGAGGAGTGATGACATGAGCGTGGTGGCAAGGACGCCTCTGCCCGCATCACTCCTCGAATCGCAGATTCGGAGTGAGATACAGACTGTCGATCCTGATCTGCCAGTATTCAATGTCCGGTCGATGACCGATGTGATGGATGTTTCTATTGCTCCGCGCCGATTCTCGGCGGAATTGGTTGGAGTGTTCGCGGCCGTCGCGATGCTCTTGTCCTCCATTGGCATCTATGGCTTGCTGGTCTACATGGTTGGGCAGAGGTCTCGTGAGATTGGAATCCGAGTCGCCTTGGGAGCCCAGCGGTCAGATATCCTCACGCTCATTCTCGGGAAAGGGCTATTGCTCGCCGGTACTGGAATTGCGATTGGATTGATCCTTTCTGCAATCTCAGCGCCGATGATTGCAACTCTGCTGTATGGCGTGCATCCGTTTGATGTGACGGTATTCGCGACAGTTCCACTGGTTTTGATGTTTGTCGCCTTTCTGGCCACCTACATTCCGGCTCGCCGCGCGACGATGGTGGATCCAATCATTGCCTTACATGAAAACTAGAACTGCGAGGCTAGAAACGTAACCGACTGCCAAGGCGAAGAAAGTGTCCGTTTACGAAAGGCTAGAGGCTCTCAACATCGCACTTCCAAAACTCACGCCGCCGGTAGCAGCTTTTGTACCCTTCCTGCGAAGCGGCAAAAGGAGATCCCCGCTGCTCAGGTATTTCTCGAATTCGTGGAAAGCTCCGCAGGTCGGCGAGGTTTTTGCCAATGTAAAATGACGACCGCGCTTTGGCGAATCACCGCGTCCGGGTTGAAATCACTTCGACTGGCACCAAAGCCAGCGCGTCAAGAGGCCTTGCCGACGGGAAGTGATCCTAGTGATTCAGCGGCGACTCCGTCGGTCTCAGGGCCGCGGCTCCGAAATTCACGCTGAACCGTTTGCACCATATGGACACCGCGCGGTATTTCGCCATGTCCAAATCACTCGGAAGTATGTAGTTTTGGTCGCCGACGTTTCCTTTGATCACGCCCAAGTCGACGAATCCTGCGCGCTCCACCGTCGCCGAATCCTTCGCATCGTCCGCGGCGACCATGTAGACGTGTACATCCGGCCCGTTCGACGTATCGAAATTCGTGAACCGCAGCATGTGCGTCCCGTCCGCCATCTTGTAGATCGTTGCCGTGCCCGATGTCGGATGCAGAATCGTGTAGAACGTTCCCGACTCGAGCGGCAGGGCGGCCGCCGCCGCGCCTTGCGCCGCTGGCATCGCTTCGTCCACTCTTACATTGCTGAAAAGCCGGTCCGGCCGGAACCAGTACCACAACCCGAGGATCAACACCACGACCACCGCAATCGCAACTTTCATCCACGTCTTCATCTCTATCTCTCCTTAATTTCGCGTCGCCGGAACATACTCCGCCGCACGATCCATTCGCAAGGGCCGTTTTATGCAGTGAGGAACTGTTTGATGAGCACCGCAGTGTCGTTCGGGTTCTCTTCCGGAAAAAAGTGCCCGCCCTTCATTGCCTGGCCGTGAGCGCGAGGAGCCCACTGGCGCCAGATTCCCAGCGGCCCACCCTCTTTCGCGTAAAACGTATCGAGCGGACCGCCTTCAGCCCACAGGTGCAGCATCGGACATTCGATTTTTCGCGACGCGTCTTTGTCCGCGCGGTCGTGCTCCACGTCGATCGTCGCAGCGGCTCGATATTCTTCGCAGATTCCGTGCACGCGCGCCGGATCTCGGTAATTCGACACGTACTCTTCGAGAATTTCCGCCCCGAACGAGCCTTGCCCGAAAGGGTTGTGGTAAACAGCATCGGGCGCGCCGAGCAAATAACTTTCCGGCAGCGACTGCTTCTGGCTCAAGAGAATCCACGGCCAGTAGGTTTGAGCGAATCGCGCATCGGTCCGGCTCCAAGCTTCGTATATCGGAATCACGTCGAAGACGGCGAGGCGTTCAACGCTCTTTGGGTGATCGAGCGCCATGCGATAAGAAACGCGTCCTCCGCGATCGTGGCCGATGAGCACAAAAGTCGGGAAGCCGAGCTTCGTCATCACGTCCACCAGCTCTTTCGCCATCGCGCGCTTCGAGTACGGAATGTGATCGTCTGTAGACGCCGGTGTTCCGCTGCGGCCATACGCACGAAGACACGAAGTTCTGTGCGGATGTTGCGGAGCGAATTGGAGTCGGTTTCGAATTGCCGAAGGCCGAGACGGTCGAAGTTGTTCCGAATGTTCCAAATGTTCCGAGATTTCAAAAAACGCAGGTCACTGTAAGCATTTGAAAAATCGGGAGAAGTTGGCTCCCCGGGCTAGATTCGAACTAGCAACCCTTCGGTTAACAGCCGAATGCTCTACCGTTGAGCTACCGGGGAACCGGCAAGCAGGCATTCAATTTACATCAGCTTGCGAAGGAGCGCCACTCTCCTTGTTTTGAATTTGAATCTAACTCGGGCTCAACAACACCTCGCGACATTGGTCATTTCGGGCTAGTGCGCCGCGCTCAGATAATCATTGTAAGAGTGTCGCGCCCAACCCAGGTAATGCGGATTCGAGCGATTCGCGTCATCGAGCCGCTTCAGCATCTGCGGAATGAGCTCGCCATAATCCGGCGTGCGCAGCGCGATCACCATTTTCGCCAGATTCGGGCCGTCCAATCCCTCGTAAGCCATGTCGAGAAATTTCTGACTGGCCTGCTGTACTTTTTCGGCCATTTGTTCCGCGCTTTCTCCGTCGCCGGGGCTGCTCAGCTCGTACATCATCAATGTGACACGCGGCACGGCCGACAGAAGCATCTTGCGCTCTCCGAGATCGCCCTTGAGAAGTTTATTCTGGATGTCCGCGTTGACCGTCATCCCGGCCGGCTCCGCGATTGCGCGCACTGCGCGAAAGGCATCGGCGAGGCCCGGCAGGAATCGCAGGTTGCCCGGGCCTTTGTTTTCCGGACGTTGCTGCGGCTCTATATCCAGATGAATCCCGTCGAATCGATCCGCCGCATGCCTCTGATTGAATTGCACGATTTCCCGGACGTGACTCAGCAGAGTTTCTCTGTGTTTACCCGGCTCGTCGGCTTCCGTGCTCGATAACAAGGCTTCCACTCGAATGTTCGAGCGATGGAGCGGAGCGATGAGGTGAGCCAACCGGCTTTCCTCAGCGGCCTCGCTGCGCGCGGAGATTGACACATAGACTTCGTTGATGCCCTCGGATTTGCAGAAATCCAGCAAAGCCTCCGCGGCGCGGGGCGCTTCAAGAACGGTCGGACTCTTCCAGATCCATAGGCCGTGAACTCCGGTGGCAGTCGCTCCCGCGAACGCGGATAGGGAGAAAACGCCTAAAATGATCGAGCAGAAAATCCACATACAAGCAACGCGAATGCGCATCCCCACGGTAAGAATTGTCCGGAGCATTATGGTTGGGAGGCGCCGCAGTTTCATTATTGACATCCTAACCCGGATGTTTGTGATGCGTGTAACCGAAAAGCGCGTGTTCCAGAAACACGGATTGTGTTGCGATTCGAAAATCAGAATCGCCACGTGCCTCCCCTTCGGCCCGTCCGACTGCGGCCCGTTGGCGCGCGATTCTTCCTCGACTTTCAAGCGGTATCGTGGCAACTACTGGTAGCGAGGGGATGGGAATGGTGGTGGCGAAATCAGGGACCCGGGAGTCGGAATGCCAGAATCACGGGTGACGATTTTCAATGACGGAGAGCGAGCGGTCGTTGCCATCGTCTGCGAAGACGGGCGCGTCGCGTTCGAGAGTTTCCGCCGTGCATCAGCCAGGACTCCGAAGTCGGTCGAGGAATTCCAAAAAGATTTTCCTCGCAACCCGACGTTTGAATTCAATCTTCGTCGTGACGGCAAGTGGGATTTTTTCCAGGCCGGTATTGACAAAGAACTTGCGCCAACGAAGGAGACGCCATGAACTTCATCAGCGGATGGCATCTGCCAAGAGCTATATCATCTTTCCATAGTGTGCAAAACGGAACAGATTCAACTTTCGCATTGCCCTATCTTCTCCGAGGACGGGCTCTTCGGAGCCTTTCATAACAGTGAGAGGGGGCCGCCCTCAGGGAGAGGCCCCTTCGCTGAATCTTCATTTCTTGCTACTATCTCGAAGCCGGTTCTAGCGTTTGTGGAGGAAACACATGAGGCCAGTAATCATTGGAGCATTATTGCTTCTTTTTGGGATCACTGTTCCTGCATTTGCACAAGAGCACCAGGAAGAGGCAAAGCCAGCAGAACACGAGCAAGAAGCCAAGCCTGCAGCAAAGCAAGAAGAAGCTAAGCCTGCTGCCAAGCAGGAACAAGCTAAGTCTGCTGCAAAGCCTGCTGCAAAGCAGGAAGAAGCCAAGCCTGCTGCAAAGCCTGCAGCCAAGCAAGAAGAAGCCAAGCCCGCAACAAAGCCTGCAGCTAAGCAAGAAGAAGCTAAGCCTGCAGCTAAACCTGCGGCAAAGCAGGAGCAGGCCAAGCCGGAAGCGAAGCAACAACAAGCCGATCATGCACAACAGTCACAAGGGCAGTACGCCAAGAATGGGCAGAAAGACAGTCGCGGACATGTGTACTCCGCAAGCAGGTTTGGCCCTGACCATCATGCCCGCTTTGAGTCAAGTGGCGGACGTCTCTATAATGGACGCCGGGAATATTCCTACGGTGGCTACTGGTTCTATGCAGGAGCATATCCGCCGTGGTTTTACCAGCAGGACGTGTACTTCATTATGGGAGCGGATGGGCTATGGTATGCAGTTGCATACGGTAATCCCTCTCTAACCTTCCAAGTCAACATAGAGTAGCGTGATACGTGCCCGTGTGACAGTGCGGGCAATCGCGAAACCACAGCCTCCGGGACTCTTGCGCAGGGATTGAGTGGCGGTCTTGAGTGCGTGCCTACTCAACGGCTGCCGATACCCGCTCGCCTGACTGCTTCGCCGGAACCAACACGATCAGGGCTAGTGGGTTTTCCTGATCTGCTCGAGGATTCCGTAATCCTAGCAAAGAATTCCTCAAACTTGTTGCGGCACTCGAAGCTCTAAGAACCGCAACCGTCAGCTAGATTCCATGAGCCGGAACTGCGTGGAATGTTGCGAACAGGGATTATCACCGCCTATTTGGCTGCCTCCACGATCCTTTGGACCACATACTCAAGCCCCTTGTCAGTGCTGATCGCAACTCTGTCAGCCAACACAGGCGAGTATCCGAACACTTCTCGGAATCCCACTTTATGCCATACGGGCAATATCGCCTTCTTTCCACTCACTTCACGTACTGCCAAATCATCCAAGTCTTCGAGAGTCCACCGCTTCTCCAAAAAGTGATTGCTAAGAATCACGATTCCTAATTTTGCGCGAGCCAAGCCATAGTCAATCGATTCGCGCAAATTGTCGCCGATCTTCAAAGCGTAATCGACATACCAGACTTTCAAACCACTAGCGTTCAGCGCGTCGGCCAATGGTTTCGCAATCTCTTCTTTATCCTCGGCAGCGTGAGAAATAAAAAAGTCCCATTGATTCCCTAAATCGCCGGAGGATAGTGCGGTGGACAAGTTTTTTACAAAAGTCATATTGGCGGTCGAGAGCAATCCCCTCAGGCTAGATTCAAATTTCGGCAGGGTTTTATATCAGAGATGACCCGTCGTGTCTGTAGTGCTCCCCACTAACCTTAGACATTGACCAAGAATTCAAACTGACTCGATACCACCGGCGCGGTTCACCCTCTGCGGAATAAGTTTCGGGCTTTAGTTCGAGAGGTCAACGAGATAATCCGACAAACGAATCCGGACTAGTTCAGCGGAGTGATCCTTCAGCATTTCTTCCTGTAAAATGCGGGCCATGGCCTCGTTGCCCGAAATTCGTCTCGGCACATCCGCATTCACAGCGGCGGGTTGGGAAGGCTCGTTCTATCTCGCCGGGATGCAACCGCGTGGTTTTCTGACCTACTACGCCACGAAATTCGACACGGTGGAAGTGGATTCGACCTTCTATCGGACGCCTGCGATCTCCACGGTGGATGGGTGGGCAAGGAAGACACCCGAGGGCTTCGTCTTCGCGCTGAAAGTTCCGCAAGTCATAACGCATGAAAAAGTGCTTCTGGATTGTGAGGGCGAGTTCTCAAATTTCGTTGAGACGGTTCGCCGTCTCGGGGATGACAAGCTTGGCCCGTTGCTGCTTCAATTTCCCTCCTTCAACAAGATGGCATTCAAGACCGGCGAGGAATTTCTGGCGCGGCTGAAACCCTTCCTGGAAAATCTCCCGAAGAAACACGACTTCGCCTTGGAGATTCGGAACAAACAATGGCTCAGCCCAGAATTCTTCGATCTGTTGCGCGAGCACAAAGTTGCTTACGCGTTGATTGACCAGGCGTGGATGCCGCGCCCGAAAGAACTCTTCGAGAAATTTGACCCCATCACGGCAGACTTCACCTACATTCGCTGGCTCGGCGACCGCAAAGGAATCGAGGAGGAAACGAAAACGTGGGACAAGACCATCGTGAATCGCACGCCGGAGCTAACCGAGTGGGTCGAAATTGTCCGCAAGGTGCACCAGCGCAAGATCAAGATTTTCGCTTACGCCAACAACCACTACGCCGGACACGCACCCGCGACGATCGAAACATTTAAGAAGCTTTTGAACGCTGCGACCACTAAGTAATGTAGTCCCGGGACCGGTCCTTCATTTTTACACAAATAACCAATCCAACTTCCTCGCCCTTGTGCCATGCTAATTCGGGAGGTTTGTGACGTGGCACGCGACAAGGATTCTGAGAGGAGAACGCCGAGACAAGAACAAGGAGCCGGCAGGATGCTGGCGCTACAAACGGCAGGCCAGGCGCTCCATATTATCCAAATTCTAATCGCAAGTGCCGGAATTAGAAAATGAGCCAACTCATTGAAAACAAACAACCGCGCCCCGTTCTAATCGCAACTTTTCGAGGGTGCTTTCAGACGGGCGCAGAGAGGAACCGGCATGATGTCGGCGCTACAGACGACCTGCTACCGGTAGGCGGTCCACATATCGTCGATGAAGGTGTACTGAGGAAATTCTCCCTGCAACCAAAAGCGCGTTTGGCCTTGCCGCTCCCAGTCTGCGCTGTAATCAAATCCCGTTTGCGCCAGGATTTCGGCAACGGCCTGCGTATCGTCTTCCATCATCCAGCGGTCCACATAGTCAAAGAAGGCGGGATAGTTCCAAGTGTTTTCCGCATGGAGAATGTGGATCGTGAGCGCCTCGCCCACCCAGGAGACCGACGTGCAGCACCTTCGATACGACTCGCCCAATTGTTCGTTTCCGTTGATGAGCGGCCAGTCCACCGGCTGGAGCTGCTCGTAAGGGCCGTACAGTCCGGCGCTCTCCGGAGTGCCGTTGGTTGTGACGCCGTAGTGGCCTCCATAAATCACAGTCGTGCCTTGCCACGCCTGCAAGAAAGTTCCCGCAGCAGGGATCTCGTTGATGTAGACGGTTTGCATATCCTCGCCGAATTGATTCGGGTGCTCCGCCGACACATTCATCATGTCGGTGTTGTTCAACAGAATTCCCGCGAGAAGGATCGGAAGTTTTCTGCCGCTGTGATGTCCTCCGAACGCCGCCCAACCCACGCCGGCCGTGAGACAACCTTGCAGGTCAATGCCATATTGAACGAAATAATTTGTGAGGTTTACTTTTTGATCGGCAGGAAAATTCAGCATCAGAAGGAGAGTTGCGTAAGAATCCGCGAAGGCGATGTGTTGGCCGTAGCTGGGCATGTAATCCGCCGGCGCATCGAAGAGGAACGGGTTCGTATCAATCCAGGGTCTTCGGTACCACGTTTCGAATTGCGAAAGCGGCGGCGTGCCCGAAGGATTGGGCGGCGGCAAAGAAGGCAGCAGGTTTCTCTGCAATGAATTTGCATGATAAATCGTCTGGCTGCGGTCGCAATAGGATGGCCGGAAGGCGTCCGCAGAAGGAGCTGCGGAAAGTACCGTAAGTACGGAAACCGTTGCCACCGGGCTCGCGCTCATGTCCGAAGCGCGCATCACTTCCGGAACCGAGTGAATTGTTGGGAGGCTGATGGAGGAGACGAGCGCGTGACCCGGCTTCAGCGTAATCGGGGGATACGATCGCAAGGTCGCGTCGAACCACCAGGATTCATCCGTGCCGTCATTGAGCCTGGAATCGAAGCCGCTCTTCTGATTCGCCGTGGGCAAGTCCACCACCGATCCATTCTCATAAGGCGAAGAAGTTGTCGGAGCAGGGTCGATCGCTGTGATGGTGACTGGGCCCACGACGTAATAATCGCCCGTCACGAACTGCCCGACGGGTACGGCCTGGCTGAATGTCCAAGTGATTCCATCTTTCGTGACAGAGGAAGCCGTTCCCGGGGCAGTCGCGACCGCGTTCACGGTTACCTGCGCCTGGGCTTGCTTGGAATTGTCCGCCATGCTCGTGGCAGTGACGCTGTAGCTGCCCGGTGTGCTCCCAGCAGTGAAGAGCCCCGATGATGAGACGGTTCCACCAGTAGCTGTCCAAGTGACGGCGACGTTCGATGATCCCGCCACCGTGGCAGAAAACTGCTGCGTGAGTCCGGCCGTCACCATCGCCGAAGTGGGGTTGATCGAGATGGCCACTGCTGGGTTCGTGGGATTGGTAGGATCTTTTGCCGGCGAACCGGCAGAGCCGCAAGCGGCAAGCCCCAGCGTCGTCAACACTACGCCAGCGAGACTCACTGCTACCCAAGACGAGACTGTGTGCTGGATTGAGCGGGCGACCACGCCATCCGAAATCCGCGGGCGTTGTGCAGAAATCATCTGCAAAAACCTCGCACAACAGGCTAAGCCTTTGAAATATGAGCGTCTACTGGCCGAAAGGACGGATTTAGCGCAGGATGTCGCCCTTTCGCCCTAAAGAAAGGCCCTTTTCCGAAGGAGAATTTTCAGCCGCTCAACAATTGAAACACTCCATTAATATTTTGTACGGAGGCGTCTTCTACAATCGAGCCGGCATAAAAGCAGAAGTACAACAAACGAAGTAGAGAGATGCCGCGCAATCGATATGTTTAGTTGGCTCATCGGTTGTCATTGACCAAGGACCTCGAATGCAGTCCCCGCCAATCCTCATCTTTGCTGCAGCAATTTTTGCTTTCGGACCGACATCCGCATGGGCGCAATCCTCAGCCACCTCTTCCGCAAAGGAGGTTTGTCCGCGACCCGCCGCGGGCAGCATGGTTTCCGAACCAGAGGATCTGCGCAACCAGGGTGGAGTGCTCAAAGTGGACTTGATTTTCCAAAGTGACAAAGATGCCAGCGGCACTATACGTTTCTGTTATTTGACTCCCAGCGGCAGTCAGGCGCCGAATTTGCGTTTGAGTCCGGGCGATCTTCTAATCCTGAAGTTGAAAAACGGGATGACGGCGCATTCGGACCCTGGCGCAGAGCACGTGCAGGGATCGAAAACGACGGGTCGCGATCCGTGTGCCGGTATGAAAATGATGGGCGATTCGACGAATCTTCATTTTCACGGCTTGACCGTTCCCCCTGTTTGCCATCAGGACGATGTCCTGAAGACATCGATCCTTCCCAACGATCCGCCATTCGAATATCGATTCCGCATTCCTCTAAACCAGCCGCCCGGGTTGTATTGGTACCACCCCCATCTTCACGGATTCAGCAAGACGCAGGTGCTTGGGGGAGCTTCCGGGGCTCTGATCATCGAAGGAATCGAGCATGCCAATAAGGAAGTGGCAGGATTGCCCGAGCGAGTGCTCGTAATTCGCGATCAGGATTTGTTGAACCCGAGTGCTCCACCCTCGAAATCGGAACCCGTTGTGCCCAGGATGCTTCTTGATCATGATGGGGACGCTGCCAACACAGGCACGGGCTTCGGCAGGCCGGCTAAGGATCTCTCGATCAATTTTGTGCCGATCCCTTTTCCAGACTATCCGCCTGCTGTCATCAAAATGAAACCTGAGGAACGACAACTTTGGCGCGTGCTGAATGCCTCGGCCATTACGTACCTCAATTTGGCGGTTCTATTTGGACGCGCACCTCAAATGCTTGGAATCGTGGCTCTGGATGGAGTGCCGGTCAACGAGAATGGGACTTCGGGAAATCTCGTGGAATGGGAGAATCACATCGGAGTGCCGCCGGGAGGACGAGTGGAATTCATTGTGAAGGGGCCTCCCGCGGGCGTCGCGGGACTTCTTGTGACGCGGACTGTGGATACCGGAGTAGGTGGCGAAAATGACCCGAACCGGGCAATTTCGACAATCGTGGCTGCGGACGATGCGCCCGAGCCGCGTTCGACGTTCGCGGTCTCGCCTGAACCGCTCCCCGCGCCCAGCCTGCCCTGGCTGGGAAATGTCACTCCTGTGCGTACCCGGAAGCTATATTTCTCCGAGAAGTTGCTGGACCCCAGCGACCCCAACAGCGCGGTGACCTTTTACATCACGGTAGAAGGCCAAACGCCCGCGCCATTCGATCCAAGTTCCGGTGTGCCGAACCTCATCGTGAAGCAGGGAGACGTGGAAGATTGGATCATCGAAAACCGATCCACTGAATTGCACGCGTTCCACATCCATCAGGTGCACTTCATGCTGCTCGATTGGTCAGGCGTTCCTGTCAATGAGCCATATCTCCGCGACACCATCAACGTGCCTTTTTACACCGGCAAAATGCTTCAATACCCCACCGTAAGACTGCGAATGGATTTCCGGGATCCCAGCGCCATCGGGACTTTCCCTTACCATTGCCATCTCCTGGAGCACGAAGACGGAGGAATGATGGGGTTGATCCGCGTAGAACCAGCGGAGCCGGCGCAGGCTGCCAGGACCAGCGCCGCCCGGCCTTCGGGCAAGAAAAATTAGCCGCTGACATTACAGACACAATAAATTTTGGCTAAAGAAGATCTTCGCACGAGTTTCTGCATTGCAGAAGCGTTACGTAGAGCCCGAACCACCATACTGATTTCTTCGTTTTATTTCTCAGTTCATCAAAAAAACATTTCGTTGCAACACGACAGGGCTACTACTGCAACGCTGCAGTGGTAAACCAACAGAGAACAGAAAGAGGAGGGTAAATGTCCCTGAAGCATGTTGCATCGAATACGTTGCATTGCCTGCGCATTGGGATGGCATCACTTGCGCTTTTCCAGTTCGCGGTCGGCACTTCCTTGGCAAGCGCAGCTCAGCCTCAAGCTCAGTCCCAAACCGGAGCCCAAGGTCGCAACAATGACGGCAATACGCGCACGCCCATCAAACACGTCATCGTGATCATCGGTGAAAACCGCAGCTTTGATCACGTCTTCGCTACGTACAAGCCCAGGAACGGGCAAACAGTTTGGAACCTGCTTTCGGAAGGGATTGTAAATGCCAACGGCACTCCCGGCCCCAATTTCTTCAAAGCGGAGCAACGCGCCGCCGTGGACCAAGCACCCGATGCCTTTCTGCTGAGCCCGGACAAGGTCCCGTTCCAGAATAGAGTTCTGCCGGCGCCGCTCGTGGGCGGTCCGAAGGAGTCGCAGTCCTACATTCCCGGCAACAGCCTGACGCTTGCCCAAGAATCCGAAGCTGGTTTGCCCACGAGTTACTATCCGGATTTGGTTTCGGGAGGTACCCTCCTGACGTCCAAAACCCCGGACACGCGGGTTACGAACGTCAATTCACTACCGCCAGGTCCGTTTCAGTTGACGAACGGCGGCGGTTTTACTTACAACGCCTATGCGGCAAGCCCGGTCCATCGCTTCTACCAGATGTGGCAGCAGTTGGATTGCAGCTTGGAAAATGCGACTTGGCAGAATCCTTCCGGTTGTGATGCCGGCTTGTTCCCGTGGGTCGAAGTAGCTACTGGAGCGGGCTCGTCGACCCAACTCAACGGCCTGCCCCAACCGCCGCACTTCAGCACGGAATATGCGCCCAGCCCAACCGTAACCACCGGGGAAGGGTCGACGGCCATGGGGTTCTACAACGTACAGCAGGGCGATGCCCCCTATTTCAAGAGCCTTGCGGATAACTATGCGATGAGCGACAACTTCCACCAGTCCGTCGATGGTGGCACCGGCGCCAATCACATCATGCTCGGCCACGGCGATGCGATATGGTTCAGCGATGGAAATGGCCATCCGGAGATGCCTCCGCATAATCCGACTCCCGGCGAGCTCGACGAGGTCGAAAATCCGAACCCGCTTGCAGGCACCAATAACTGGTATATGGAAGACGGTTATGGCGGGGGTTCGTTCGGTTCACCCGCCTATGGCGGGGGATCCTACAGCAACTGCGCGGACTCCACTCAGCCTGGAGTCTCCACGATTGTGCATTACCTCCGGTCTCTCCCGCGCCCCATCGATCCCCACTGCGAATCGGGCCACTACTACCTGTTGAACAATTACAATCCGGGGTATTTTGGCAACGGAAATAACGCATTCGCCGACACGACCCCGTTCAACACCATATTCACGATCCCGCCTTCGTCGGTGCGGAGCATTGGCGACGAACTTATCGCCAGCAATATCTCGTGGAAGTATTACGGGGATCAGTGGAATGACTACGCTGGTTTTGGCGTCCCGGGTCAACCGGGCTACATCCCGCCTGACCCATATCAGCTTAATTATGGACCGGTGGGCTCGCCAAATTTTGGAACCGGCGCTCCCATTACTGCGGCCGACGAGTACTGCAACATTTGCAACCCGTTCCAATACGACACTTCCATCATGACCAATGCGGCTGTCCGCACCGCGCACATCCAGGACATCATCGGTCCCGGGGGCCTCTATTCGGACATTGCGAGAGGCACTCTTCCTGCCGTTACCTTCGTCAAACCCAGCGGGTTCACCGATGGGCACCCGTCGTCTTCGAAGCTGAATCTGTTCGAAGGTTTCACCAAGAAAATCATCGACATGGTGCAAAGTTCTCCATACGCAAGGGACACGGCGATCTTCATCACCTTCGACGAAGGCGGCGGCTATTACGACTCCGGTTACGTCCAGCCGCTCGACTTCTTCGGCGATGGAACGCGCATTCCGTTGATTGTCGTGTCGCAGTACTCCCAGGGCGGGCTCATCACGCACAACTATTCGGATCACGTTTCCATCCTCAAATTCATCGAGCGGAATTGGAATTTGCCCCCCGTCACGAATCGCAGCCGGGACAATTTTCCCAACCCGATCGCGGAATGGAACAATCCATACGTGCCGCTAAACAGCCCGGCGATTAGTGACCTGTTCGAACTGTTCGATTTCGATGGAGGTAGTCACGGTCACTAGCTGAACCGACGCGTCAGTTCGTGAGCGTTTGCCCGCTCAGAGCCCTTGGCTTGGCTCTGAGCGGGGTCGGCAGGCGAAATTCTGGCGCTAGACTTGGCCATTCCAGGGCCGGCGCCAGAACTCGCTTTCATGGCTCGAGTGGAAATGCAGGCATGTCGCCGCTGAGTCTCTACCCGTGGTCCTAAAGCTCGCGCGCACGGTTGGATCCTATTCCGTCAGTTTTTGCGGCGTTCGGAAATTCTGGAGGTCTGGCCCGCGAACACGGTGAAGTTCCCGGCAGAAGGTCTTGATTGGGAGGATGACGAAGGCGTCCCGGATGTGATGGCAACTCGCGTGGCCGAAAGCGGAGCGTCGTCATGGAATATGACGCTGTTCCCCTGACGCTCTACGCCGAGCTGCTTCCACAAATCGGCTAAGTCCACAGGGAACGGGCTGTCTTTCATCTTGTTGTAAAGAGGTATTAGAACAGGCACTCCCGTGGCGTGATCCCCGGTGCTCAGAGCTTTTTCCAAATCCCAATCTTGGCGGATGTCCCCGCCTGCAGCAAGAATCCCGCGGAGTGCATCTTCGAGGCCTTTCTGGTTCTGCGTTTTCTGGTGAATCTCCAAATCGGCCAAGAAACAGAACAGCGCTCCTCCCCAGTAGGTCCGGCCCCAGGTGTGAGTATGGTCCAGTCCTCTATCGCCTTCCGCGGGAAGCCCTTGATGCAGGTCGCGGACCAGTTCAAACCACATTTCCGATGCCTCCATGTGTTTTGCGCGGACGCGAGCAATTGGCTCGACGTATGTCGCGATCCCTTCTTCGATCCAGTGGTGAGCGTCCGGCACCGAAGGAAACGCCAAGTGGACCATCTCGTGCGTCAACATCCAATCCGACTGGAGAGCCTCTCGTGTCGCGGCGGTCCCAACGTGAATCCTGATCCGGCCGCCTCCTTCGCCGAAAGTCGTTCCGTGGCGGACGCCACTCCCCTCAAAAGGAGTGATCCGGAGCAAAATATGGGGCAGCGGAAAATGTCCGTAGTAGGTCGCCACCGACTCGGCCGCCGAGCGAATCCACGCAAGCAAGTCGTCATTCGTCACGGTGAGTTGTCCATTATCGACGACAACGTCGATCCGTGAACTCCCAATGAGAATGGTTGAATTCATTTGATCCGCTGAAATGGGCCATGCGGAAACTAAGCCTATGACCACCATGATCCGTAGAATCACTATCAGAAACCTGAAATCTGACCGTTCAAGCACAGAAGATATGATGCCACCGGACAGGCTTGAGGAAGAAATTTCTGTGGATCAGCTTCCCGGCGCGCCGCTGCGCTCGGTCTCAGAGTATCCAGCGAATCGCTCCAGCAGGGCATCGAGCGAGATTTTTCCCGGACCGAAAATCAGAATGAGCAGGGCAGCGAAAAGAAATGTGTAGGGGTCGGCGTTGTAAAACTTGCCGGGATCCGAGAAAAATGAAAGCAGCGCCGCGCGGTCGCCGGTGACGTAGGCCACGGTCATATCGACAGTGAGCGCGAGAGCGGCGACGCGCGAAAGCAGCCCGAGGGCCAGCAAAATCCCCACGACCAGCTCCGTAGAAGAAACAAAAATCGCCGTCGGGCCGGGGGCCGGCAAACCCAGACTGGCAAAGAACTCGGTCACATGGGGAAGGTTGTGCAGTTTCGCCCAACCGTTCTGTGAAATCTGCCAGCCCCAATACAGGCGAACGATAAGAAGGAATGGCGACTGGGCACTGGAAACGATCTTTACGAACCAAGCGTAGAGTGCCCCGACGAGCCGGATAAGATTCTTCATGTCGGAAAGGAATGCGCCTCTCTTTGCCGCTAATCAAGATTTCGGCGGATTCTTCGACGGCCGGCAGAACCAGCCAAGGGCCGCCCAAGTGTGAAACCAGCGTTCGATATCGGCAAGTCTTTTTGCCGGAGGAATCGAGCTTCTTCGGAGTGCGGATTCGATCGCGCGGCTCAGAGGTTTTCCCTGGCGAAGAGAACTCAACAGGACAAATTCCTCGCGCTCGAGGCGGCGAAAGTACACAGAAAAATCCAGCCGATGCACTGCCAAGAAAATGGGAGTGGGTTTCAATCGCGCAACGGCGAGCACTTTTTTCCGTTTGCGGCGTTCGTTGAAAGCGTTGCTCGCAAATTCGGTGTCCGCATCATCCCGCACTCCCAATAACAAATCGTCTACCGGATATCGCAGATCAAGGAGTTGGATATAGGGCTGCAATTTCAAGCGCAACTTGGTTCCGGTGACGCCGCTGAGGTCTTCGGGGCGAAGGGCGGGCTCGGCCTTGCCGTCGAACGCCTCAATATCAGCCCATTCCAAACGCACCATATCGAGGGCCAGCTTCTGCCGGGAACCGGCCCACGACGGATGTTTCCGCAGCCATTGCTCCAGCCGGGAACCTAGATTGCGCAACGTAAAAGTGCGCGACGGACAATCAGTGGCGTAAGCCTTCGCCACAGCGTCAAACCGGCGGTCGCCCAACACCGCGCGGAGTCCTGGAAAATCTTCCGAAAAGGAATCCAACACACGGAACCAATATTGCCGGTTGTAGATTTCCAGCCGTTCGAAGGAGCTGAGGCGGTCGTTCGGTTTGATGAACTCTCCGGCGACGGTGCGCATCGGCCGTCCGTCGGGAGCGACACTGCGCATCCGTTCGTTTGCTGCGAGAGGCGCCATGACGGCGCGGGCCATCCGTCGCTGTAAGTTCAGAAGTTTCATACGGCCGTCGCCAGCGATTCCGCCGCCAGGAACTTCTTCGACTTCTGGGCTTCGTCGTGTACCTCATCGAAGGAAGGGATACGGTCATCCCACTCAAGCAGCGTGGCTGTGTGTCCCGCGCGATGAATCGCATGAGCGTACAGCTTCCAAACGGGATCAATCACCGGGTGATCGTGCGTGTCCAAGATATATTTCCGATATTTCGAGTGCCCCGCAATGTGAATCTGCGCCACGCGCTCGGCAGGAACTTCGTTGATATACGTGTGGGGATCGAAACTATGGTTCTGTGAAGAAACGTAGATATTGTTCACGTCGAGCAGAATCCCGCAATCGGCGTGCTCCACGACTTCCGTCAAGAATTCCCATTCGGTCATTTCCGACACGTGAAATTCGGCGTAGCTGCTGACGTTTTCAACCGCGATCGGAACCTCGAGAAAGTCCCGAACCTCGCGGATCTTTTGCGCCGTGACCCGGGCCGCTTCGAACGTGTAAGGCATGGGAAGCAGGTCGTGAGTGTAGCGTCCGTCCACGCTGCCCCAGCAAAGATGATCCGTCAGCCACGGCGTTTGCGTTCGTTTCACCAGCGCTTTCAAACGCCGGAGATGGTCGCGATTCGGACGTTCGGCTGAGCCGAAATACATCGAGACGCCGTGCTGCACGACTTTATATTGCTCGAGGATTTGATCGAGGATATGGAGCGGACGGCCACCATCGATCATGAAATTCTCGGAAATGATTTCGAACCAGTCCACCACGGGCTTACGAGTCAGGATGTGATTGTAGTGCGGAGCGCGCAATCCGATCCCGATGCCGTAATCCGTAAAGTTGTTGAAGCGATTGGCAGGCATTTAGAACTCCCGAAGCGTAAAGAGAGAAAAGGGGCCGGAGAAACTTCCCCGGCCCCCCGGAAGGTGAAAGACTCCTATCGTTAGTTACTGTTTCGGTGGTTCGGACGGCATCTTGGAACCGTCGGTCGCGCAACCACCCTTGCCCTTGCAAGAGTTCTTGCCCTTGCAACCATTGTCGCTCGACTTGCAACCACCCTTGCCCTTGCAAGAGTTTTGGCCCTTACAAGCATGCTTTTCGGCGACGGTCTTGTCACTCTTCTGATCCTGTGCGTTAAACGAAGACTTCAGCCCAGGGAGAAGGTTGGATGCTTGGACAGTTGCTCCGGAGCCAGCCAGCAAACCTACAAGAGCCGCACCGGCCATCATCGCTTTCTTTGACTTGGTCATTTTCTCCACTTGCCTCCATTTTGGAAGTATTCAATCTACTGCTTTTCCTTCAGGCTGAAGTTCAACCGTGAAGATCTGAAGAGCCCGCGGCGTCTCTAATACCCCAAGTTTGAAGGAATTTCAATCCCTCTAGCCGCCAGGCCGCCTTGGAGTATGAACCTAGGCTTTCCTTCCCACAATGAGATTTCCGCCTGTTCAAGAGCGTTCGAGGATGCGCGGGCCAAGAGCAACTCCTGGCCGCAAACACCGCGTTCTCCACATCCTCTGCGTTTTTGTACACTTACGATAAGGCCCCTAATTCGGCCTGTGCCATTCGATTGGCTCGTTTTCAGTCATGGAGGATGTCCGGCCCTCTCCACGTCTCTAGATACGCAGCGAGATGACCGCTCGGATTGCCCAAGAATTGAGATTCTCGGTCTCTCTGAGATGGTTTAGACGTTGAATGTGGGCGGATTAGCTCATCACTTCAGAAGGAGCAATTCGATCATGGAATGCTCGTGCGGCTAATTGCAGCGCGAGAGACCCATTCATATTGTGAGGATGGGTTAAATACCCCAGCTCTGTCCTGGCGAAGTTAATCGAGCACTCACATCTCGAGCCGGCCAAGAGAGGGAGCGCTCGTTAGGCACGCGCCTCCGATGCTCGCGGTTCCGACGTCGCGACGGCAGCCACTTCGCGAGCGGCCGGCGCCTTCATCCGGCGCAGGACAAAGAAGGCGAGCACGGCCGCGATCGAGTCGAATACGATAGCGATCATGAACACGCCCTGCCATCCAATCTTCGGTACCGTGAGCTTTGCTGCGAACGGGGTCCATATCTTGGGCTGCACGGTGAGCGCAATGCCGTATGTGATCAGCACTCCGGCCACAGCGAGCAAGATGTTTTTAGCTGTCCGGCTGAGCTGCATGCGGAGGGCTGTGGGAGCAAGAAATACCGAGAACAGCACCCCGATGCCGCCGATTAGCAACAGGATATCGGCTCGGAAGTCGAACGCTTTGCCTGCCGCCAAGGCGGACCCGATGGGTACGAACACCGAGGCCGTACCTTTGGCCGTGTAGAGAAATCCGTAGTTCGTTGTGGCGTACTTGCGGCCGAAGAAATCTCCGCAAAGTGCCGGGAACAGGGAGTAGATTTCACCCCAGCCGAAGAACGTAAAGGCGCTGAAAACCACGAACAACTTGGGGTTGTGGGCGAATTTGATGAGCGCGAAGATGGCAATCGCCTCTAAACCGAACGCGAGAGTCATGGTCTTCTCGCGGCCGATGTGGTCGGAAATCCAGCCCCAGAACGGCCGGCAAAGTCCGTTAACCAAACGGTCCGCAGAGAGTGCAAATGTGAGTGCTGCCATGCTGAGTCCAAGGAGTTGGACGGGAATTTTGTCCACCTTGAAATCGATGGCCATCGGGGCAAGCTGGGCAGTAGCCATCAATCCGCCAGTTGCGACCATCGTCATCATCATATACATCAGCCAGAAATGTGGAGTCGCGGCCATCTCGCCCGGTTTGAAATCTACTTGGCTCTGACGCGTCTTCACTTCGGCGCTGCCTTTGAGTCTCCAAGTCCGCGGCAACCATCCTAGCGGTGGGGCTTTGAGAAACACCGCCGCGATTATCACAACAGCTCCCTGGATGATCCCCCATCTGATGAAGGCTGCCTGATATCCAGCGGAAGCAATCATATTTGCAATGGGCGCGACGGTGAAGGCGGACCCAGCACCGAAGCCGGCAGCCGTGAGTCCGGCTGCTAATCCGCGGTGGTCAGGGAACCACTTTAGTGCGCTGCCGATTGCAGTTCCGTAAACGATCCCAGCTCCCAGTCCGGAAATGGCACCAAAGAAATACAAAGCGGGGAGGGACTCCGCTTTTCCGAGCCCAACCCATCCAACTGCCGCAAAGACGCCTCCGAGCATGACCAGAAGCTTTGGTCCGAATTTGTCGACCAAAACCCCTTCGAAGGGCACCAGCCAAGTCTCAAGAAGGACAAAGACCGTGAAGGTGATCTGGATTAGGGCCTGCTCTACGCCGAGGTGTTTCTGAAGTGGGTTTACGAATAGCGTCCAGCCATACTGCAAGTTCGCCACAGCCACCATGCTGAGGATGCTGAAGAAGAGAATGAGCCAACGATTGTCGGGAAGACCTTGAAGTCCTCCCTCTTTGTCGGACGGAATTGTGTTCATGGGTGCACCTCCTCATAGGTTCATGCAGCGCGAGATTTGAAATCGCCCTGCTAATCCCCTATGAATGTGCTTCCCTACCTCGCGGGAATGCGTGGAGGAAGCTTCCGGATCCGTTGCCCCCGAATGAATGGTTCAAGCAGGCGGACTGTCAGCTTCTACCTCCGTGCGGAAGGGGATCACGCCGGGGATTAGCCACTTCTGCCACATTTGATCAATCTTGTTCTGGAAGTAATCGATGTCTTCATCCAAGAAATGCGCGAATCGCCCCTGCTTCAAGAGATAATCCCGCACGGGGAGCCGCCGAGTGCGGCCTTCTGCGATCTCCTTCGTCTTCCCCACCAGCCGGATGATGCCATCTTCGATCTCGTAGAGAGGCCAAATTCCCGTGGTCACGGCAAGCTCGCCGAGTTCGTGAGAAAGAATTGGGTCATAGTCCCAGCCCTTGGGACATGGGTCGAGGGAGTGAATGAAGGTCGGCCCTCCAATGGACAGCGCTTTGCGCACGCTGTTCATTGCCTGCAAGCCGTAAGACATGCACACGGTCGACACATACCTGCATTCCGGGTGTCCTGCCGCCATCATCCCCGCCATGTTCTTCTTCCAGCGGTGATGCATAATTCTCCTCACTTTTCCTGGAGGGCTGAATGTTGTATTCGCGCCATATGGAGTGCTGCCGGAAAGTTGAATGTCGGTGTTGGCGTAGGATTCGTTGTCATACATCAATATCAAGCAGTTGTAGTTGGGGTGGGTGAGCGTCGCGGAAATTCCGGAAAGCCCCATGTCTGCCCCGCCGCCATCGCCGCAGAACGCAATGACGTTGATGGGTTCTTTCTTCATCTTGCCCTTGCGCATCTGCGCTTTCAGGCCCGCAGCTGTTCCGAGAGCTGCCGCGCCACTGCTGCCGAGTTGCGTGTGCATCCAGGGGATGACCCATGATGTGCTGTTGTATGTGGTGTTCGCCACATACATGCAGCCTGTGCTGCCGAGCACGATCGTTCGCGGGCCCGCGGCCTTGGCCATCATCTTCATGACGAGGGCCGATTCGCAGCCTTGGCAGGTGCGATGGCCGGAGGTGAAAAACTCATCGAGCGGAATCTTCTTTACGCCCTTGAACGGGTCGAGCTTTGAAAGCGGATAAAGATCAATTGTTGTAGCCATCTCGTATTCTCCTTACTGTTCCCAGAGGGGACAGACAAACAAGGCCGCTATTCGCGGACTCCAATCCATTGCGTCAAAGGCTGCGATTTTCCTTCCGCCGCCTGGTAAACGCTGTCGGCCATCTTGTGAACGTCGGGCAGAGTGACCTCGCGCCCGCCGAGACCGCAGATGAATCCAAGCACAGGTGGCCGCTTGGAGGTCGGGTACATTGCGCAACGAACTTCCGTGGCCAGCACACCGCTGAGGTAGGGGGAACCCAGCGAGAAGTCGCGGTCAATGACGCCCACCGCTTTGAAGCGGCCGAGCGTCTTCGAGAGTTCATCCGCAGCAAACGGACGGAACCACCGGACGCGAACGAAGCCCACCTTTTTGCCCTGGTTGCGCATTTCGCGGATGGCCACTTTAACGGGCGTGGAAAGCGTGCCCATACCGACAAGGACGATATCCGCGTCCTCAGTCATGTATTCCTCGAAGAATGGGTTGCCGTAACTTCGTCCAAAAATCCTTTCGAAATCTTTGTAGGCCTCTCGGATGACAGTCTGAGACCGTTCCATGGCCGCGGCCGTCTGGCGGCGGATCTCCATCAGCCAATCTTCATTGGCCTGCGGAGCGACCGTGATCGGATTATCCGGATGGAGCAGGAGCTCGCCGCGATCGTAACGTGGGAGGAATTCATCGACCTGCTCGCGCGTCGGGATTTTGACGACGGCTTGGGAGTGCGTGAGGAACGCGCCGTCGCAACTGATGGCGCATGGCAAAAAGATACGGCGATCTTCAGCGACGCGATACGCAATCAGAGCGGTGTCGAGCGCTTCCTGCGGATTGTCGACCCAGACGAGCTGCCAGCCGAGGTCACGCACCACCAATGCGTCATTGTGTTCCACGCCGAATGCGCCGGGATCATCCAGCGCGCGATTTCCCACCATCGCCACCATGGGGATCCTGAGCGCCGGCGTGACCGTGAGACACTCCATGGCGTACATCCAGCCCACGCCGCTGCTTCCCGTGAACACGCGGGCGCCGACGGCGGACGCGTGTTTCACTATTTCGAATTGAGAGTGTTCGCCTTCCGCGAGAATGAACTCGCAGTCAAATAGGCCATCGGCGACAAGATGAGCGATGTACTGCATGACTGTGTCGTAGGGACGAATCGGGTACCCGGTGATCACGTCCACGTCGGCGAGCTGACAGGCGATGGCGATTGCTTCGCTGCCTGTGATCAGCTCCGTCCGTACTGTTCCTTCGATCTGCGTTGCAGTCGCCATAGGAGTTCTCCCCTTTATTGGCCTTACGCGTTGCCTTTGGCAATATCCAGCATTTCGGGAACCTGCTCTTCATATTGCCCGCGGTAGCGGAAACCGTGTGAGCGGATATCCTTGTGTTCGATCTTGTCGGAGAGCCAAGCCTGGTACGTGGGCTTGTCTTTGCGCCATGCTTCCCACTGGCTGGAGTTGTCGCCAAAGGAAACCTCATTGACCATCGTGACGCAATCTTTTACGGGGCAAACGGCTTCGCAGACGCCGCAGCCGCAACAGGCTTCCATGTTCGCGTCATAGAGACCTTCCGGAGTGACGTCGAAGCAGGAGTCGGGACACTGGAGCCAGCAGAGCGTGCACTTGATACAGGTGTCGAAGTTGACCACCGGCCGCATCGTGCGCGTCGTGAACTTTTTGAAGGTCGGATTGCGCGCGGGCTGGTAACCGCCGGTCTTCGCGCTCTGGGTATCCTTCATTATGTGGCCTTGAGGAATGGCGGGAATCGTGATGCCATCGCGCATTTCTGTCCACTTGGGGAGAACGAATTCGTAAGGTACCTCGGGATTTCCTTGGCCGGGCTTCACGGGAACAGAGGTGACTCGCTCGTAGGATCGCGCCGCGGAGGTGGCTTTTATCGGATCGTGCCATTCCTGCATGATGGCTTTCTGGACCGATTCCAAACTGAAGAGTTCAGGCAAGAGCTTGGCAATCGCGCCGAGAATGCGAACGTCGGTGTGATCGTCCTTGTAAACCCAGAGGCCGGAGAAACTGGGCGTGCCTTTGAGAATGGCGAGATTGTACGGCGTATCTTTGCGGTGGGCCATCTCGATGAGTCGAGCCGGCTCTTCGCGCGAGGTGACAATCAAGGTACCGTTTGGCTTGGTGAGCCGATTGATGGGCTGCAAACCGTACCACGCCCAGGACTCCACACCCTTGCAGAGCGTGTCGTCGACGGCGATCGAAATGTCCACTTCCTTCGGTTCGTATTTGGCCATGCCCTCTTCCAGCGTGATGTCGTCGGTGGCGACGATGGCAAAAGCTTTGGCGGGGATGCCGTTGCGCTCGGGGCTGTCGCCGTAACGGCCGAAGGAGATGCCCGGCTTGCCCTCGTGGTGAGCGGCGAGCACGATCGCGCGGGTAATATTCTTAGCCAGAGTTTTTTGGAAAATGCCGCGGTAGATAACTTCGACAGCGAAGAGCCGGCCCATATTTGGAACCTCCCTTGCGATTAAATCTTTGTCAGTACGATTCCTTCGATTTCTTCGATATGTTTTCGCATCGCAACCTCAGCGGCGGCTGGGTCACGTTTGCAAATGGCACGCAGAATCCTGCGGTGTCCCGCGAATGATTTCTGCAGTCGCCCATCCACCTGGAGCGACCGCTCCCGGCTCTCCCGCAACGAGTCCATAAACATGTCCAGCACCCGCAGCAGCACGCTGTTTTTTGCCGCACGCGCGATGGCGTAGTGAAATTCCGAATCCTCTTCAATCGCGAGCTCGCCCCGATCCACCTTTTCTTTTTGTCTTCGGAGGATGTTTTCCATGTGCTCAAGTTCTTCCGGGGATGCGTGGTTGGCTGCGCGCGCTGCCAGAGGCGGTTCGATCATCCGGCGCAAGTCCAACAGCTCCGCGACCAGTTCGCGCTTGTGGACCAGCATGCTGGCGAGCGGGCTGACCAGCGCCTCGGCGGAGAGTTCCAGAACAACAGTTCCTTCTCCTTGGCGTGGTTCTACCAGCCCCAGCATTTCGAGGGCTCGGATGGCATCTCGCAGAGAACTCCGGCTGACCTGAAATGTTTCGGCTAGCTCTCGTTCCGGTGGGAGTTTGTCGCCGGGTTTCAACAGCCCGTCGGCGATCAAATCTTGAATTTGCTTGGCAACCTGCTCGTAGACCTTTGTCTTTCGAACCGCTTCAAACTCGAGTCCAGGTCTTGTTTCCAGCAAGGTGCCGCCTCTTGGGGTTCTAATGGTCCAACCATCGGACCATTGAAGGCTGATTCAACACCCGGGGAGTACTACTGTCAAGAGGTATTTGAGGTGCTCTCGGGTCAAGAATCTTTCAATTGGGGATGTCCCTCTGCCATCGGGACTTATCCTAAGCCATGCATCGCTCGCTTGCGCAGTTCGATTTTCTGAACTATAAGCCCCGGTCATGCAGAAGGTCGCGCTCTTCATTCCCTGCTTTGTCGATCAATTGATGCCTGAGGTCGGCATGGACTTGGTGCGCGTTCTGCGTCGCGCGGGTTATGAGCCGGATTTTCCGCAAGAGCAGACCTGTTGCGGGCAGCCTGCTTTTAACTCGGGATATTGGGATGATGCCCGCCCGCTGGCCGAGCGCTTCGTCCGCACCTTTCAAAACGCCGAAGCGATCGTTTGCCCATCGGGATCCTGCACCACGATGGCTCGCAACTTCTATCCCGATCTATTGGCCGGCACCGCACTGCGAGAAGAAACTCTGAAACTCGGCCAGCGCGTTTTTGAATTCTCGGAGTTCCTAGTGAAGATAGCCAAGGTGACGGATGTGGGTGCAGCCTTCCCTCATCGCGTCGCGTTCCATGATTCCTGCCATGCCCTCCGCGAGTTGCACTTGAAACAAGAGCCCCGCGAATTATTGCGCCACGTCCGCGGAATGGAGCTGGTGGAGATGCCGTACAGCGAGGAATGTTGCGGCTTCGGGGGCACGTTCGCAACAAAGTTCCCTGCGATCTCCGCCGCCATGGGCGATACAAAAGCGGGGAATGCGGAAGCATCCGGGGCGGAGTACGTCACGGCAACGGACCCAAGTTGCCTGATGCACATCGAAGGGATTCTGCGCCGCAGGAATTCCAAAGTGCGCACGATTCATTTGGCCGGCATCCTGGCACAAACGGAAGCCGCGGGCGTGCGGGGCGCTAGCGCATCCGGGGCACAGAAGGCGGGATGACCACGCCCGCACAGGAGTTCTTGCGCAACGCGGCGGAAAAGTCTGCCGACCTTGTTCATCGCCAGATGATTCGCCGGGGAATCGATTCCTATAACGTCGCGTTCGAGCGTGCCCGATCGCGCTTTCTCGATTGGCAGTCCGCTCGGCAGAGGTGCTACGAGATCAAGTGGGAAGCGATCAACCATCTCGATCGTTACCTCTTGGAATTCGAACAGCGCGTGAAAGAGCGCGGCGGCCAAGTTTTTTGGGCTGAAAACTCGGAAGAGGCGTGCCGTTATATCGCCGACCTCGCGACGGCCCGCGGCGTTCACAAAATCGTCAAATCGAAGTCCATGGTCACCGAGGAAATCCATTTAAGCGCCGCGCTGGAAAAAGTGGGGATTGCGGCCATCGAGACCGACCTCGGCGAATACATCGTGCAGTTGCGCGACGAGCCGCCCTATCACATGGTCACGCCCGCTATGCACCTCACGCGCACGCAGATCGCCGATCTATTCCGGGAGAAACTGGGTGGCGTGGACTCCGATGATCCGCAACACTTGGTCGCTGTTGCACAGCGCGCTTTGCGGCGCGACTTTTTCTCTGCGGAAATGGGCATTAGCGGCGCGAACTTTCTGATCGCAGATTCGGGCATGGTTGCGCTCACCACCAATGAAGGCAACGGCCGTTTGTCCACCAGCCTCCCGCGAATCCACGTGGCCATCACGGGAATCGAGAAAGTGATCCCGCGTTTGCAAGACTTGGCAGTCTTCTGGCCGATGCTGGCCACTTCTGGCACGGGTCAGCCCATCACCTGCTACAGCACTTTGATCGGCGGGCCGCGCACCCCTCACGAGGCCGATGGCCCCGAAGAGTTTCACGTGGTCCTGCTCGACAATGGCCGAAGCGAATTGCTCGCCGATCTGGAGCAGCGCGAAGTGCTGCATTGCATCCGTTGTGGCGCTTGCCTCAATGCTTGCCCCGTCTTCCGTATTGTGGGCGGCCACTCGTATGGGACGATTTATGGGGGGCCAATCGGCAGTGTTCTTACGCCGCACTTGCGCGGCCTGAACGAGTACCAGCATTTGTCGTACGCTTCCTCTTTGTGCGGCGCCTGCACGGAAGTTTGTCCGGTCAAGATCGATCTCCATCATCATCTGCTGCAGAATCGGCGGGACGCCGTCGAACGAGCCAAGCGGCCCTGGACCGAACGCCTCGCATTCAAATTGTGGGCTTGGGTGGTTGCAGATGCGGGTCGTTTCGCTCTTTTCGGCCGGGTGGGCCGCGCGGCCCTGCGTTTGTTGTACAGCCTCGGTATGGAAGGTACGCCGCTCGACCCGGCGCGCCCTTGGACGAAAACACATGCGGCGCCGCCCCTGCCCGAAAAATCGTTCCGCGCGCTTTGGGGGAAACGCAATCATGGAAACTGAGAACCCAAGCCGCGAGCGCATCCTCGGGCGCATCCGGACAGCCTTGAGTGAACCCGCACCTCGCCAACCGGGTGCCAGGGAAAAGCCGGTCTTCGCGTCAGTACAGGACCCGCTGGATCGCTTTCAGAAGGAATGCGCAGCTAACATTACGGAGTTCGTGATGACACCCGACCGGCGTGCAAGCGCTGCAGCCATCGCACAAGTGCTCGCTGCGCTCCCGCCAGGAGAAATTTTCGTGCAAGATGCACCGGAGCTGCGCCTCCTGGCGCCGGCGTGGGAGGACGTCCGCAACATCCGCTGGTCGAGCGAAGGGGGGCCGCGAGAATCTTCGCAGGCCACGATTACGAAGGCCGAGTTGCTGGTGGCGTTGACGGGATCAGTCTTGGTGTCGTCCGCTTGCGGCGGCCGCGGCGCTTCGGTGGTCGCACCGGTCCATATTGTCGTCGCCACACTCGACCAGTTGGTTCCTGACCTGGAAACAGCTTTTGCGCGGATACGCGAGCAAAGCCTTGAGTTTAAGAATTCCTATCTTTGCCTCATCACCGGGTCGAGTCGGACTGCGGACATCGAAAAGATTCTCGTCATGGGCGCGCACGGTCCTCGGCGGCTGATTGTCGTACTGTCTCAGCGCTCCGAGTAACCAAACTGCCTTCCGCGGGCGTTGCGAGCTATTTCTTCCGGGACTTACCACGAATCCGTTTTTGCTCTTCGTATTCATGCCATGTGAGGTAAATCAGGAAGACGTCGAAAATTGTGAGGAGTACCAAAAAGATTGAATGCGTATGACTGAATCGGTACATCTGATACACGCTGAATCCGCCGAAGACGAGAATCGTCGCCGGGTAGGCCCACAGCTTATCGAGCCATAGGCCGATGATGAGCACAACCTTCACGACACCGTGCGAAAGCAGAAAGAGTGAGGCAAACGTCGGGTCACTGTTCGCGAGTTTGTCCGACATATGAAGCAGATGCCTCGCAATAAAATCGTGGGGATCTCGCGACAGTTCATGCGCGAAAAATATTTGAATGGGACCGCTGATCTGGGATGGCTTGACGAACCACAAAAGCACCCCGCCGATCATTTCTAACACACCGTCGATCCCCTTCATCGTAATGCCGGTGCGGAACGTGTCATGCAAGATCGTTTTTGCGTTCATCGGCAATCGAGCACGGCGGCGCCATTGATGCGGTCGTTCTTCAAGTCATTGAGCGCCCGGTTCGCGTCTCGAAGAGCGTAGAGATTTACCTGCGAGCGAATGGGAATTTCTCCCGCCAGACGAAGGAACTCTTCGCCATCCTGGCGCGTGTTGTTTGCCACGCTGCGGATGACGCGCTCCTGATACAGCAGGTCATAATCGAGCGCCGGAATCGGGCTCATGTGGATGCCTCCGAGCACCAACACTCCGCCTTTCTTGAGCGCTTTCAGAGCAGCGGGCACGAGTTCGCCGGCCGGCGCGAAAATAATTGCCGCATCCATTTTGGCGGGAGGTTCTGCGGCCGCTTCACCGGCCCACACGGCGCCCAGCTCCAAGGCAAGCTTCTGATGGTTCGCTCCCCTCGTGCATGCGTACACTTTCACGCCCCAGTGGCGCGCCACCTGAATCGCCACATGCGCCGCTGCGCCGAAGCCGTAGAACGCGAGATGTCCTCCCGATCGAATTCCCGAAAGGCGCAGAGAACGAAATCCGATGATGCCTGCACACAAAAGCGGAGCTGCCTGGTCATCTGAGAAATTCTCAGGAATGGGATAAACGAAGTCTTCCGGCGCAAGCGCATACTCCGCATATCCGCCGTCCACCGTATAGCCGGTGAATGTTGGGCGATCGCACAGATTTTCCATTCCCGCACTGCAGTATTCGCAAACCTGATCGGTGCTGTGAAGCCACGGAATCCCCACTCGTGTACCCACCGCAAAGCGGCGCGCACCCTCGCCCAGTCCTTCGACAATGCCGACAATTTGGTGCCCCGGGATGACGGGAGACTTGAGCGGCGGCAGTTCGCCTTCGACCACGTGAAGATCGGTGCGGCAGACGCCGCAAACCCTCACGCGCACGAGAACGTCTCCCCTGGCCGGCTTGGGGTCCGGGACATCGGTGAAAGCAAGGGGGTTTTTCTGTACGGGCGAGACTTCGTGCAGGACGCAAGCCTTCATCGAGCTACCTCGCTACTTCAGGCCGGCATCTTCGGCAACGCCCAACGCGATGGCAGACCAATCGAGGTCGCCGCGGCCCTTTGCCACTGCCGAAAGCCAGCGGTCATGCAGCAGACTTGCGAAAGGCAACGGCGTTGTGCTCGCGGCCGCCATCTGTAGGATCAGGTTGACGTCCTTCAAACCGAGCGTCAATCGGAAACCCGGCGGCTCGAATTTCTGCTCCGCAATCTGGTTGGCGTAGCCTTGATGCATCGGTGAGAACCTGCCAATCATTTCCGCGACTGCTTTCTTGCTTACACCGTTCTTTTCCGCGAGCGTCAGCGATTCCGCAAGCGTTTCGATTGTCGCGGCAACCAGAAAATTCGCACACAACTTGACGACGTTTGCGTTTCCGTGGTCCTCGCCGAAATCAAAAATTCCCTGGCCGATCGCCGCCAGAATGGGTTGCACTCGTTGCTTGGCTGCGGACGCGCCCGACACGCAAACCCACAGCTTTGCTGCCGCGGCGGCGTCCGGCCGGCCGAATACGGGCGCAGCCACATACTCCACCTTGTATTTCGCGTGGTGTTCAGCCAGGCGCCTCGCGATTGCGGGAGCGATCGTGCTAAGCGAGAGATGAATCCCGCCGGCCCCCAGCCTTTCGACGAAGGAATGGTCCGGAAGAGTGACTTCCTCGACAGCGCGATCGTCGGCGAGCATCGTGAGGACGATTCCACCCGGCTGCGCAACTTCCGCTGGGTTTGCAACTTGTGCCGCGCCCTTTGCAACGAGTCGAGCAGCTTTCGAGGCCGTCCGGTTATAAACTCGCAGCCCGAACCCAACGCGCTGAAGATTCGCGGCGATGGGCTCTCCCATGTTTCCCAAGCCGATGAAACCGAGGGTTTCCGCCATATCCGAGTGACCTCCAAATTTCCAGTTCTGCGAAAAACGTCCTATCGCTTTGGATGCGAGAGGGTACCATCCCGCTTCGTTCCAGAGCGACCTCGAAATCTGCATATCAATTGCGTTTCCAACCACAGTTATAATCTCTGCTTCTTACGCCGGGTTTATGGGGGCGGCGATTATGGCCAAAAAGAACTTCAAAGATCTTACCGAGCGGGAAATTCTGGCGCTCGCCATTCAGCTCGAAGAGGAAGACGGTCGCGTGTATGCTGACTTCGCGGACGGGCTCCGCGATACGTATCCCGCCACCGCGAAAATTTTCGAGGATATGCAGGCCGAGGAATCCGGGCATCGCCAGCAATTGATCGAAATGTACCGCCAGCGATTCGGCGATCATATTCCACTGATTCGCCGCCAAGACGTAAAAGGTTTTGTCGAACGCCGCCCGGTGTGGCTCGTGCGTCCGCTGGGGCTCGATACGGTCCGGAAGCAGGTAGAGATCATGGAGTATGAGACGGCGCGATTCTACGATCGCGCGCTTCAGAAAGTATCCGATGCCTCCACGCGAAAACTTTTGGGCGACCTGGCTGAAGTGGAACGCCAGCACCAGGCCATTGCCGAAACACTCGAGCGCAAACACCTCGCGCCGGTCGCACGCGGGGAAGAGGACAAGTCAAAGCGCCAGGTTTTTATGCTTCAGTTCATCCAGCCGGGCCTCGCAGGATTGATGGACGGGTCCGTTTCAACGCTCGCCCCGATTTTTGCCGCCGCCATAGCGACCCGAAATACTTGGGACGCCTTCTTGGTTGGCATGGCCGCATCCGTCGGCGCCGGCATTTCCATGGCCTTTGCGGAGGCGCTTTCCGACGACGGGTCGCTGACAGGCCGTGGGCGCCCGGTTATCCGCGGGTCCGTTACCGGTCTCATGACCGCGGCGGGCGGTCTTGGGCACACACTGCCATTCTTGATCAAGAGTTTTCATGCTGCCTTCACCGTTGCTGTCGTCATCGTGGTGATTGAGCTGGCCATCATCAGCTATGTTCGTCATCGCTACATGGATACGTCCCTGGTTTCCTCGGCGCTTCAGGTGATGGTAGGCGGCGGTCTCGTCTTCGCCGTCGGTATTTTGATCGGCAGCTCGTGACCACTCGGTTGGATTCGGAACGCGAAGGCATCAAAAAAAGTGTGGAGGGGCGATCGATGAAACTTCGGACTCTGAGTGTGCTGCTCGCAATTCCATTTTTCGCTTGTATGGCCGGAGCACAAGATATGACGCCGCACTCGGTGAAATATCATGTGACGATGGACACCGTGAAATACGCGTATGGCGCAGCGCCGCCGGTCGCACGGCTCGCCTCGGGCGACATCCTTGAGACTGACACCGTCGACGCATTCGGCGATGCCATCCAGAAGCCCGGAGACACGCTCGCACTCGTGAAGGGCGACAACCCGCTCACAGGCCCGTTTTACATCGAGAGCGCGGAGCCGGGCGATACGTTGGCGATTGATTTTCTAGCGCTCGATGTCCCTACCTCGCAAGGCGTCGGGGCATTCGCTCCAGGTTTTGGTGCGATCAATTCGACTGGCTACACCCCGATGCTCAATCCACCGCTGCCCGACCGCATTTGGCTCTATCCCATCGACCATGGCGACAACACCGCGACGTTCCGAGCGCACGACTCGAATTTCTCAGTAAAGTTTCCGCTGCGCCCGTTTCTCGGCTGTATCGGCGTGGCTCCCGCGGGCGGCGAAGCCCGCAGCTCGGTCGTTCCCGCTGAGTTCGGCGGGAACATGGACGCGCCGGAAGCGAGCGTCGGCAACACACTTTATTTGCCCGTGAATGTTTCGGGCGCGCTCCTTTATATGGGCGACGGCCACGCGGCGATGGGCGACGGCGAAGTGGCCGGAACGGCGGTTGAAGTTCCTCTGCGGGTGCGTCTGCGCGTCCGCGTCATCAAAGAACAGAAGATCGATTGGCCGCGCTTCGAGAATCAGGACGAAATTATGGCTGCGGGAATTTATCGCCCGCTGGACGACTCGCTCCGTATCGCCTTCACGCAGCTCGTCGCTTGGATCCACGCCGATTACGGCCTGTCGGAGTTGGACGCTTATGAATTGCTATCGAAGGTTGCGAAGATCCACCTGACCGAGATGGTGGACCCGAACTACGTCGTAATCGCCAAGATCGACAAGAAATACTTGCCCCCGCGCAAACACTGACCGCGGCCTCGCACGCCTCGCATGGCAAGCGAGGGGAGATCCTTCAAATCTGTGGCGGTCTGTCCGTCGGCGTTGACACGGCACGTGGCCGCACCTAGAATCGCGGCGGCGCGGGATACGTCCTTATCGTACCAACTCTGTAAACTTTGTCTTTCCTGCGCCGGAGCCGACCCATAGCCCCCGGGACCCCCAAACCAAAAGTGGCGATTGTGGACGACGACGCGAGCTTGCGCTCGAAGATTGCGTCATCGCTCCGCTCGGACTTTGAAATCCTCGAAGGCCAGGACTACGAAGCTGCCTACAAGCTCCTCCAGGATTCCGAGCTCGATGTTCTCTTGCTCGGTCTGCCGATTGCTTCAGGCGGCGTTCGCGAATGCGTGGAGCTGTTGCAGCGACTGGACGGCAGCGATATCGACACCCTCGTTATCGTTCTCAGCTCCGACGATAAAAAAGCCACCGCGATGAAAGTGATCGACGCCGGCTCTTACGACTATTTCATCAAGCCGATCGATAACGACGTCCTGTGCCACCTGCTCGAGCGCGCTGTTGAAAAACTCCACATCCAGCGTGAAAACCGCATCCTGCGCGATGAAATCAGCCGCAAAAACACGTTGGGCGACCTGATTGGGGCAACCGACGCGATGCGCCATGTATTCGACTCGATCAAGCGGATGGCGCGCACGATGACAAACGTCGTCATTCGCGGCGAGAGCGGTGTGGGTAAAGAACTCGTGGCCCGTGCCCTTCACGAACAGAGTCCGCGCCGGAATCGCGCCTTCGTCAGCGTCAATTGCGCGGCGCTGCCCGAAGGGTTGATCGAATCGGAACTCTTCGGCTACGAAAAAGGCGCGTTCACGGGCGCTGTGGCCACGAAGGAAGGCCGCATCGAACTCGCGCATCAAGGCACTCTATTCCTGGATGAGATCGCCACTCTGACGCCGGCGCTGCAGAGCAAACTCTTGCGTGTGTTGGAAGACCGCTCCGTGATGCGCCTGGGCGGAAAGAAATCCATTCGCGTGGATTTCCGTCTGATCAGCGCGACGAACGAGGACCTTGAGGAAATGGTTCGTGAAAACACCTTCAGGGAAGACCTCTATTACCGCATCCACGTGGTTCCCATATTCGTCCCTGCACTTCGCGAGCGCGTCGAGGATATCCCCGTGCTGGCGGAGTATTTCGTGAGCGTTTATAGTGCGGCGAACGGCTTTGCGCCGAAGCGTCTCGCCGATGACGCTATGCAAGCGCTCAAACGCTATCCCTGGCCCGGGAACGTCCGCGAGCTTGAAAACGCAATCCAGCGGCTGGTCATCATGACGGACACCGATGTGATCTCCCTGAAGGATCTGCCCGCAGAAATCGTTCAGGCTGCCGGGCGCGATTCGCGAGGCCGATTCCGCATGCCCACGAGCGGGATCAACCTCGACAAGGAAATCGAGGGCTTCGAACGGCGCTGGGTTCAGGAGGCGCTTGAGCAGGCCAAGCGGGTGAAGTCGGATGCAGCCCGGCTGCTCGGCGTGGACCGGAACCGGCTGAATTACCTCTGCCGCAAATACAACCTCTAGCGCGAGGGCTAGTACCAAATCTGCCCCTCTTTTCGCACTTCACCAAACGCTTCCATTGAAAAATTCAACGTCCGATTAGCCATTCAACGTTTGAGCCTCGTCCTGAGGCAAGCCCCCTGCCTTGCCTCAAATGCATGTGGAGGAAAAGAAAGGACATGCCTGATTTGGGTTACAGTCGCGCACAATGGCTCCTGGATTGCAGACATAGTGTCATCGCCCGAGAGGGGCAACCTAAAATCTGAAGAGGGGGAATTCAATGGCAAAGAAAACGATCAAGCGCTTGAAGAAGTCCACGAAGCTCGAAGCAACAAAGCCTTTGGGCCATCGCTAAACATTGATCGGCAGGTGTGCTTGAATAACGAACGCACACCATTCTAAGAGTTACTGGTTCATTGAGAATGCGGGGCTGCCTCCCAAAGGGAGGCAGCCCTTTTACTTTCTGGGACGGCACTCTTGGGATTTCAGCGCAGCTCGGCTTGCACGTCGGATTGAAAAACTCAACATCTGCTGACCCATTCAACGGAGAATCAGGCAGGAAAGACGTCTGCAATCCTGCGAGGATAGCCGAACTTCACTGAGGCCATGGGACTTAACACATTGTCGGTGTTGCTCTGGTCATTGGCGCTTGGTTTGCACTTGTAATCCCTTTTGGCCAGGGCCTAGTCTAGAGAGAGGCAGTTTTGTCATGAATACGAAAAAGACAACCAAGCGGCTAAAGAAAGCGACAAAGCTTGAGGCGACGAAGCCGCTAGCCCTAAACAGGCAAGGGTGGCTTAAATAGCGACGATCTAGGTCTGCCGAATTCACGGCGGCCGAACTCGCTGACAATGGGCTGTCGCGACACCACATTTTTGAGGCCGCTGCTCAAACTTGCGGCTTTTTTTGCGACCACTTGAAGCGCACGACTCCCGCGGTGACCTCTCCCAGGTAATTTATTTTCTCGAATCCTGGCTGCTTCTCCGATTGCAACCCCACACACCGGCCCCCCGCGAAACAATCGTATTGAATAATTCAACAGATCAGGAAAAAAACTCAACGTATCAATTCAATGCGTGGGGCCTACGCGCTCTTGCTGAACTGCCCTAAGTGCCTTTCTTTGTGATCTGGGATTTGGTACTAGATCGCCGGCTGGTTTGGCGCGGCGATTGCAATGGGTATCTTTGATATCACAAAATAATCTTTCCGGTTCGTCTTTTGGTTGGACTCCCTGTCCGGCCGAAAGATTGAAGTAGCAGCAACCCCCAAGGGCCGCCGTCCCAGGAACGGCGGCCCTTTCCTTTTACCAGATTTGTGAATGCATCCAGCGCCAGGCTTCGCGTCCCGCCCGCAAAGCAAGAGACCTGCTTTTCCCCGTGATCTTTGCCGTTCCGGTCATCCCCTCGCGCAAGGAGCCATCTGGATTAGGGAACTCCATAACCACGGCAATATAATTGGTCAGCTCCTGACCCCGGCGTTCAAGCTTTTGAGGCTGTGCCACTGGGCGATCCAATGCGGCAGCCGGGAGAATTTGTTCGACCCGGCCGGAGTAAGTGCGGTAAGGGAATGGGAGAACCTTGACCTGAGCGGCTGCTCCCGGACGAATTTCTTCGAGTTCCCAGTCGCGCACCAGAATGCGCGCCTTCATCGTACCGCGATCCACAATGCGCGTGAACTCATCTCCTGCGGAAAGATATTCGCCGATTTTTTGTTCGACTAGGGGGGTCGTCACAATCCCGGCAAAAGGCGCCCGAATCTCGAGCAATTCCACTTTCCTCTGTGCCACTGCCAGTTCCTGTTGCAGGCGTATTCGTTCGAGCGAGGCCTGAGCAGATTTGTCCGTGTCCGAGCGGTCTTGGCTGCTGCGGACGTCGCTGCTCGCGAGCGCGAGTTGCTGGGAGAGGATTTGAGGGCCCGCTTCGACTTCCGGGTTTTGCAAGACGGCCAGGAGCTGCCCCTCTTTCACCGCGTCATCCTGCCGAACGTACACCTCGCGGACGAGCCCCGCCACCTGGGCCCGGACGCGCGCGTCTCTCCCTGGTTCGACCACAAAATCCGTAGAGAGCTTGGAGGGCAGCGGCGGTATCAGGAGCAACAGGACGACACCCAGCGCTCCCACCTGCTGCGTCCGCGTAATTTTCCAGGCCATATATCCCTCCCTCTTCTCCCTCACCCAGGCGCGAACCGTCGGCAAGGCGGATCGCAGCCACTTCCTCGCGAAGAAATAGACGACGCCGAAGGTCAACACGTAACCCCAGCCGCCGAACCTGCTGACGAAGATATTCCTGACGAACAGAATGGCGAGAAGGATAAGAGTTCCGCTATAGAGGATCGCAGCGATTCCAAAAGTAATGAAGATTCGCCGCTGGCGACGGCTTGTTGGCGGCGGATCGATTTCCTGCCGAAGCAGATATTTCCGCGACCAGGTCCGCAGAAATGCGAAGGATTCTTCTCGCATGTTATCAATATCCAGGAACTGGGAGAGCGCATAGTAACCATCCGCCTTGATCAGCGGATTCAAGTTAATGAGCGCGGCTTGGATACCGCTCAGCAGCATCGTCTTATACGCGAGGTCGTTCACGATCGTACCCGGGATCGTAAAACGCCAAATAAAGGTGGCAATTCCGAAATTAACCAGCTCGATCCAGATCCCCGCGAAAATCACCCACAGGCGGCGCGAGCCGCGCTGAAAGAGCAGAATATCGGTGGTATCTGTATAAAACGCGGGCCCGAAATAGATGAGCATAAAACCCATCTGATGGACATCACCGCCGAAATGCTTGCATGTAAGTCCGTGACCCAATTCGTGGATCCCGGTCAGGACAAACATAAGAATCCAAAAGGCCCAAATGTCGTAGGCAGTCTTGTTCTGAAAAGAGTATAGATCCATCGTGTCCTGGAGGACGCGCGTCCAGTCCCCGGCAATGAGATAGAACGATGCGATAAATAGCAGCACGCAAAAAACCACAAAGCCCGGAGTGAACATCCAGCTCAAATAGGGATTGAGTTTCGTGAGTGTCTTGTCCGGGTCCCACGCTTTGAAGGTGATGTAAAGCATGCTCGACTGATCGATACGGCCCTTGCGCTCGTCTCGAATCCTCTCAAGGACGGCGAGATTCTTCTCCCCGATGGACCGCTCCCACATGGCCGGCTCGATGCTATCGATGAACTCGAGCACTTCCGTTTCATCGATGGGTTCATCCGGATGGCGTTCGTTCATCGCTTGAGCGATCTCCGCGGGCATGCGTGTGCCGTCGCAAAGCGTCAGTAGCTCGTACTCCGATGTGCCATAGCGGTTATAGGAGTTGGTTTCGAAGTTCTTGATGACGTAGCTGGTTTCGCCCGCGATGGTCTGTTCGCTGATCCGCATATCGGTGCGGAGCTTTGGCCGGCGCAATCCTTTGGCGAGGACGCTGGAGACCTGCAAGCTGGTGGGGCCGAAACGCATCGACGGATCCGCTAAGGCTTCGCGCGCGAGTTTCCCGGCCAATCGACTCGCACAGCCATTCCGGGGCGCAAATCCGACAGGTCTGTGCCGCTGAGCCGCGCGACGACGTCATAACTGTCGCTCGCCGGGTCCACCGTAGGGCTGACTTTAACGACATGAGCCGTCATGGATCGCTTTGCATCTCCGACCAGCGAAAGGTCCACGGGCGCACCGCGCTCCGGCCGCCGGCCCAGTGATTCTGGAACCTGAAATTGAACCTGCAGCGGGCCGAGCTGGCTCACGCGGAAGCATTTGTCGCCTTTGGCAACGGCCTGGCCCTCCCGAATGTAGCGCCGCACGACGACACCCGAAAAAGGGGCGTGAACGCGCATCTGGTCTACTTCGATTTCGAGCCGGTGGATTTCGGCCTGACTGCTTTCGACTTGGGCTTCCCAGCTATGGAGATCGTATTCGGCGCCTTTGGCATCGAACTCGGCGGCTTCGAGGTCTGCCTGGCTGGACAGGCCAAACTCGCGAAGTTGCTGTTGGCGGCGATACGCCGCGGACTTGGCCTTCAGCTCCGCCTCTTTGTACTTCACATTGTTCTCCGACACCTTAAGATCGTTTCGGGCTTTGATGAGTTCCATTTGCAGCGTGCGGTCGTCGAGCTGCGCGAGCACGTCATTGCCTTTTACAACGCTTCCTTCGTCCTTGGAGACGGAAATAACCATACCGTCGCGCTGCGATGCAAGATCCACCTGGTGTTCGACCGTGAGCACACTCAGGATGTCGCTTGGCTCTATGGATTTCGGGTGGGCAGCCGGGGCGGCAGAAGGAGTACTCGGCGCGGGGCTGGGGCTCGAAGCCACCGAAGAATTTCCACAGCCAACTTCAACAATTGCCATTGCTGTGACCAAGAACCACGTCGCCCGTCTCGTCATTTTCTTCTCCTACGGCATCAACGCCCAGACCTTCTGCCAAACCCACCGGAAGGGCGAACGGAGAATCACGTATCCCACGGGATACCATCCACTCTGGAACCATCCGCCCCCGGCGTGAATTCTTGCGCGTCCGACCATTCCGTTACGCGCGCGCCCGCTCGGGTTATCGAAGACCGCGCGAACCAGGAAGTATTGTTCGCCGGCCTCGGCCTGCGTTTGTTCCCCGATCCGCTCGACGGCCCCCTCAAATGTTTGCGTGGGAAAAGCATTCAATTTCAGCGCCACGTTTTTGCCCAGCCGCACAAGCCCCAGGTCCGTTTCCGGAACGCTCATTTCCGCCGCCATTTGGCTTTGCCCTACGATTTCGCAGAAGCCTTCACCCGGCTTCACCATCGTTCCCATTCTTTCTTCCACTTTGGGAGTCACTACGATACCGGCAATGGGCGAGCGAAGCTGCGCTTCGGCAACGCGTTCCTGTTCGAGCCGCACTTCGGCAGCGTGCAAGTCGGCGCGGATCTTGGCCTGGCCTGCTCCTGACGGGTCATTGCGAAATTCCGCTTCCGCCAACTCGCGTCGCGATTGGGCCAGAGCCGCCTCAGCCTGCGCCAGTTTCACGCGGTCTGTGCCGTCGTCCAATTGGGCGAGCAATTGGCCGGGCTGCACGGCGTCTCCTTCACGCACGAAGACGCGTCGCACGACACCTCCCTCAATAGCGCCCACGATGCGGCGTTCGGCCGGGACAACCGTGGCTTCCGTTCCCAACCGCATGGGCCAGGGCATTACTAGGAGGAATATAGCAATCAGTGCGGCCCGTTGGGCGTAGATGGCCCATCTCTCCTGAGGAATGGCGGCCAGGAGTTTCTTCTTTCTTTGTGCAAAGGGCTGCAACAAATTCGCGAGGGGCACTTGCTGATAAAGCTGTGCGTTGCGGATTGCGACGGTCGTCTGATTGGCAAGGATCGCTACCGTCTCTTTGTGGCTCTCGTTAAGGAAGTCCGCTTCGCTGCTCAAAAGTGCCAGCGCTCCCAGCGTCCCTTGGTCGTCGCGCAACGGCAAAGCATAGAAGCCGTTGTATTGGTGCGCTTCCAAGAAGGAGACAACTTGCGCGCGGGCTTCTTCCGGCTGCACCTGCCAGCCATCCTCGTTCCGTTCCGCCGAAATGGAATTCTCCTGGTCCGCCACCCATTCCAGCCGCTCGCGCAGCTCTCCCATTTCACGGGTCTTCGGGACTTCCTCCTCGCCTGAAACGGCTCCGAGAACGAACCGGCTGCGGTCGAAGAATCCAATCACGCAACGGTCAAATGGCACGACCGAAGCCGCCTGGTGAACGACGGTTGTGAGTACGTGGTCGAGGTCAAGCGTCGAAGTGATTTCCTGAGAGATTTTCAGCAGCGCGTCGAGCGCGTGAACCTTGCGCTCCGACTCGAGCAGATTCGCGTTGTGTATCGCCACGGCCGCCTGCTCACTGATGCTCGACAGAAAAAAGAGATCGTCCTCATTGAACGGCGTCCCGTCGACCTTGTTGACGAGCTCGACGACGCCGAGCACTTCATCCTCTCTCCGCAGCGGCGCACCCATCCACGATTGAATTTCGAATTCGCCGCCGGCCTTCTGGCGGTCCACAAGTTCCTGTTCCTCGCCCGGTTCTGTCACGAGCTTCGGATTGGCCTGCTGCGCGATTTGGCCGAGCAGCCCCTCGGTCAGGGACGCACGCGCGTCATCTTCCACCGTCGGATCCTCGCCCACTTGCCGTGCAAGATAAAGCTCCCCCGAATCGGCGTCCCCAAGCCAGAGGTTGCAAGCACCGGCACCGAGGATGTCGCGAATTTTTCCGGCCACGATCGGGAGAAGCTCTGCAAGTTCGAGTGTGGAAGTAAAGGTTCGGCCGAGATCGTAAAGAGCGGTCAAGCGCTCGAGGGTGGCGAGTTGCGCATGGCGTTCCCCTTCGATGGCTCCGAGGTTCGTCAGGACCTGGCCCGCCAACCGGCTTCCTTCCTCGAGGTAGTGCGCATCGTCGACTGCAAATTCGCCCGTGCGTTTATTGAGGACTTCCACGACGCCCTCGGGGCCTTCCGCTCCCGGCAGCGGCGTATAGAGGGCGGACTTCACACGCGCGCGGCTCGACTCGTCGAGATGCACCAGTTCGTCCGGCGCAATTTCCCTCGGTCCAATTCGCCGCGTCGCCCCCGACTCGAAAACGTCAGCGAGAAGCCCTTCGCTGACCGCATCTCCGTCTGGACTAAATTTTTCGCCGGGCTCGGTCCAGCGCATTCGGCAAACCAGAGCCTCGGCTGCCGGATCGAAGACCCAAATCAGGACGGCGCGTGCTCCCAGAGTGGCGCCCACGCGGGCCGCGAAAGTTTTCAAAAGGGTGTCTTCGTCGCGACACGCCAAAGACACGCTCGCGAGCTCGAAAAGCGCGGCAGTTGTTTCCATGATTCTCCCAGAGGTGGGGACGCGCCCGGCCTCCCTCCGCGGGATCGAATCCGTCTGACTGAGGGAGGAAGTGGACGGGCGCAGCCTAACAAATGCACCACTTGCACGTCAAGGAAGTGCCCCCGAAATGGCTTTTGGCGAAACCAATTTTCGGCATCCTCTTGATTGGCGGGCGCAATTCAGTTAGCTTTGCAGCGAACGACGAGGTGTCTGTGAACATCCGCATCCGCCAAGCTGGTCGGGCAACCATCCTGGATCTCGAAGGGCCGCTGAAACTGGGCGATGCCGAGGAAGCCTTCCGGAACCAAATGCAACAGCTGCTGGACGCGGGATCCACCCATGTGGCCGTGAACCTTGCCGGCGTCACGGAGCTGGACAGTTCCGGTATCGGCGCGCTCGTCCGGGCCTTCACGGCGCTCAAGCGTGCTGGTGGGAAATGCACAATCTTTGCCCCTACTAAGCGTGTCTTGATGCTGCTGAAAATGGTTCGCCTCGACACCATTCTCGACATCGCCGATGACGAAGCCACGGCACTCACCCGCATTTAATCCCGCCGAATTCGTTTTCTCATTCGCCGCTGTTCTATAGTGCTGGAGAACGAGGGAACGGTTCCCGTGCGCCCATCGGAATGGATTCAACTCAGTTTTGGGTTGGCGTTTGCTGTCCTGGCGTGGCTGCGTCCGATCGATGTACGCCGGAGGGCGCGCATTGCGCTGTTGTTTGCGTCTGTCCTGATTGCGATTTTCGTCGCCCGCAATGCGCTGCCGTCGCGCCTTTCTTGGGTCGTGCGCGATTGGCTCCCTGTGGCGCTGCTGCTGTTTCCGTACTGGCAAGCGGGCCAGTTTTTCACCGGGCCAGACCGCGGGATCGAAGAAAAGCTCGCGGGCCTCGACAACCGGGTTCTCGAAACACTTCTCCGGCGCGGATGGGAGCCGATGGGCTCTGCTTGGGCGGCCTTTCTCGAGCTCGCCTACCTGATGTGCTATCCGCTGGTGCCCCTCGGACTTGCCGTTCTCTACCTGACGCATCACCGAAGTCAGGCCGATTTCTACTGGGTGGTCGTTGTGTTGGCGAGCGACATTTGTTTCATGGCGACTGTCTTTGTCCCGGCGATGCCGCCACGGGCTCTTTCCGGCGGACCGGCGATGAAGATCTCTTCCAACGATGTCCGGAAGCTCAACCTCGAAGTTCTCAAGCGCGGCAGCATCCGCGCGATTACATTTCCGAGCGCGCATGTGGCGTCCACGACCGCGTGCGCGCTGGTCCTGCTGCGATTCGTGCCGTACGCCGGCGTCGTCTTTCTGCTGATGGCTGTCAGCATCGCGCTCGGCGCGTTTTTCGGTCGCTATCATTACCTGCTGGACGTCATTTTAGGCGTGCTCGTCACCTTGGTCGTTTTCCTCGGCTGCCTGTGGCTTGTGTAGAGACACCCGCTCTTGCCGATTCCTGCGTACTTCCGTTCCACTTGCGAGGGTTAACGGCGGTCGAGGGCGGGGTGGCGCACGTCGCGCCCGGCGATGAAGTAGATCACGTCCTCAGCGATGTTAGTGGCGTGGTCGCCGATGCGCTCAAGATTTTTTGCCACGAGGATGAGTTCGAAGGCCGCAAAGACAACGGCCGAATTTTCCATCATGTAGGTGAGCAACTCGCGGAAGAGTTGGTCGCGCAGCCGGTCCACCTGGTCATCGCGCTGGAGCACGCTTCGCGCGAGATCCTGATCGCCGCGAACCAACGCATTCAAGCTGTCGCGCACCATTCCTTCGGCCAACTCGCTCATCCGCGGCAAATCCACATACGGCTTCACCTGCGGATGCCGCAGAACTCGCATGGCTGATTGGGCGATATTGACGGCTTGATCCCCTATGCGCTCGAGGTCGCCATTAATCCGCGAAACCGCGAGCAGAAAGCGCAGGTCTGCCGCCATGGGCTGCTGGAGGGCCAGCAAGCGCTGCACGCGCTCATCGATCTCGATCTGCATCTCATTGATGGCGTCTTCCTCAGACAGAACGGTTTCGGCGAGGTGCTCCTCGGCATCTAAGACCGCATGCACGGCCTGATGCACGGCGCGCTCCGCTAGACTGCCCATCCACAACAATCGCTGTTTCAGTTCTTCCAGATCGTGTTCGAAATGACGTTCCATTCTCCCGTTTCCTCTCGAATTTCCCTCGCCGTCCTGCCCGCGTCCCGAATGTCTTATCCAAACCGGCCGGTGATATACGCCTCGGTGCGTGGGTCGGAAGGCATGGTAAAGAGTTTCGAGGTCTCGCTGCGCTCGATGAGCTTTCCATCGAGCATAAACGCCGTGAAGTCGCTGGCGCGGGCGGCTTGCTGCATGTTGTGCGTGACAATCGCCATCGTGCAGCTATCCTTGAGTTGGAACATCAACTCCTCAATCTTGGCCGTCGTCACCGGGTCGAGCGCCGAGCATGGCTCGTCGAGCAGCAGGACTTCCGGGTCCACGGCGAGCGCTCGCGCGATGCACAACCTTTGCTGTTGGCCGCCCGAGAGCGCAAACGCCGATTTATGCAGATAATCCTTCACTTCTTCCCACAGCGCGGCGCGCCGAAGGCTGTGCTCCACCAAATCGCTGAGGCGTCCCTTGTAGCCGTTGATCCGCAACCCATAGGCCACGTTTTCATAAATAGATTTCGGGAACGGGTTCGGCCTCTGGAATACCATCCCCACGCGGCGGCGAAGGCCCACTACGTCCATCTGGTGGATGTCTTGACCGTCGAGAAGAACCTGACCCGCCACCCGCGTGTTGCGAATCGTCTCATTCATGCGGTTCAAGGTGCGCAGAAACGTCGATTTCCCGCATCCGGAAGGGCCGATAAGTGCTGTGACGCGGTTCGCGGGGATTTTCAAGCTCAGCCCGAACACGGCCTGTTTCGCGCCGTAGAAGAAATCGAGGTTGGAAATCTGAAAGCGCAGCGGCGCCTCCTTTTCCAGAGTGGTTGAGGAGGGGTCTGTCATCCTTACCTCCGGCGCGAGCCTCGCGGCAGTGGCATTGTTCCCTTGTGTCACCGAAACCATGTCAGGCACTCCGCATGGAGCCCCGGCGATTCAAAGCCAACCGGCAGCCCAGGTTTGCCAGCAGGACCAGCAAGAGCAAAACCAACCCGGCAGCCCACGCTTGCCGGTGCCAGTCGTCATACGGCGCGATCGCGTACGTATAGATCATCACCGGCAGTGAAGCGACCGGCTGACTCCAGCCCGAGCCCCAGTACCGGTTGCTGAACGCCGTGAACAGCAGAGGCGCCGTTTCGCCCGCCACGCGCGCAAGCGCCAGCAACATGCCCGTGAGTATACCTCCGCTCGCCGCGGGCAGCACGACAGTGGCAATCGTCTTCCATTTGCTCGCCCCGAGCGCCATAGCTCCTTCCCGCAGACTTCCCGGCACGGCGCGCAGAAACTCTTCCGTGCTTCGCACCGTGATCGGGATCACCATAATGCCCAGCGCCACTCCGCCGGCCAGCGCTGAAAAATGCTTTACCGGCAGTACCACCAGAGAATAGGCGAAGATACCGATCACGATCGACGGTACGCCGTTCAATAGGTCGGTCGTGTACCGGATGACGAACGAAAAGGTTTTGCCACCAAATTCTGACAGATAGACGCCCGCCATCAAACCCACAGGCAATCCCATCAATGCCGCCAGCATCAATAGTTTCAGGCTCCCCACAATGGCATTGGCCATTCCGCCGCCGGTCTCGCCAACCGGTTTCGGCAATTTTGTGAAAAAGTCCCAGTTGAGAGACCTGCCGCCGTTCCAGACCAGGTATCCCAGGATCAGGAAAAGGACGGAAACCATGGCGAACGCGGCCACGCCCGTGAGCGTGAGCATCGTATAGTTTAGAGACTTCCTCCAGAGCAGCCGAAGCCGGTTCATGAGGGATGTCCTCCGCCGCGCTCGGTCGCAAGGATCAACAGGCGAGCCAGGCCGTTCAGGATGAAGGTCATCAGAAAGAGAACAAGGCCCAACTCGATCAACGCGCTCAGGTACAAGTCTCCGGTCGCTTCCGTGAATTCGTTGGCGATGACTGCCGCGATGGTGTAGCCCGGAGCAAGAAGAGAAGCGCTAATCTTGGGGTCATTCCCAATCACCATAGTGACGGCCATCGTCTCGCCCAGCGCGCGCGCCAGAGCCAGAAATACCGAGCCCATAATACCCGGCCTCGCCCAGGGGACCACGACTTTCCAGGTGGCCTCCCAGCGCGTGGCGCCGAGCGACAGCGCGGCTTCTCGCTGCTCGCGTGGCACCGTCAGCAAAACTTCCCGCGAGACGGAAATGATGAATGGGACGATCATAATGGCCAGAACGATGCCTGCCGTGAAAAACCCCACCCCATAATTGGGCCCCTGGAAGAGCTTCCCGATGAGGGGAGCGTATCCCAATGTGTGGATCAAAATTGGGCCGATCGTGGTTCGCATTAAGGGCACGATGATAAAGATTCCCAGCAGGCCGTAGATCACGCTGGGGACGGCGGCGAGCAGATCGATCAGGAAGGCGATCGAATCGCTTAGGTTCCGTGGCGCGAGTTCGGCAAGAAAAATCGCAGCCGCAATCCCAAGCGGGACTGCCATGGCGAGCGCGACGATGGAGGTGATCAGCGTACCGTAGATAAATGGCGCCGCTCCGAAATGGTCGAAGATGGGGTCCCACACACTCGTCCAGAAAAACATCCATCCGAACTTTGCCCTCGAGAGGTGGGAATTCACCCAAAGCTCGTACACGAGCATGGATGTGATCAAGAGGATCGCCGCGGAAAAAGTCAGGGTGAGGACATGCGCGACTTCGTCGCCGTGTCGCAGTCGGCGGATCAGAGCACGCGGCCCCGATTCCGGCGGGACAGCGTGCTCAATCGCTGTGGCGGTTGCAGACATCCCGGTTATTGAACGAGGGCGATGGCCTTCAGCTCATTGGCGATCACTGGCTTAGGCAGCCGTGCGTAGGCGAGACCCTCGTTGTAATTCTGTCCCTCCGTCAACATCCAATTCAGGAACGCCTTGATCGCATCGCGCTTTGCAGCATCCGAAATTTTCTCGGGGATGAGCAGCCAAGTGAAGCTCGAGATCGGATAGGCCGCGGGGCCGGGGGCGTTGGTGATGGAAACGCGGAAATCATCCGGCATGTCCTTGGCGGCACCCGCCGCGGCTGCGGTAACGCCGGCGAGATCGGCTTTCAGGAATTTCCCGGCAGCATTTTGAACGCGCCCGACCAGAATGTTGTTTTGCACGGCGTATATCAGCTCGACGTAGCCGATGGAATTGGGAGTTTCTTTGACCAAGCCCGCTACACCTTCGTTCCCCTTGCCGCCGAGACCGACAGGCCAGTTTACCGACGTGCCCTTCCCGACTTTGTTCTTCCAATCGTCGCTCACCTTCGAAAGAAAATCGGTCCAGATGTAGGTCGTTCCGCTGCCGTCGGAGCGATGAACCACGATGATATCGACATTTGGAAGGCTGACACCGGCATTCGCCTTGGTGATTTCCGGGTCATTCCACTTCGTGATCGTCCCGAGATAAATCCCCGCCAGAGCCTTCTGCGTAAAGTTCAACTCGGCCGTCACGCCGGGAATGTTGTAGCTAGGGACATCGGCGCCAAGGACCGTGGGGAAGTGCAGGATTTTGAACTTGGATTGCGTGAGTTGTTCGTCCGACATTGGGCCATCGGAGGCGCCGAAATCCACTGTCCCGGCCTGGAGCTGGCGGATACCGCCACCCGAGCCGATCGACTGGTAATTAACCTGAACATTGGGATTTTTCTGGTGGTATACATCAAACCACTTCGAATAAATCGGATAAGGAAATGTGGCCCCTGCAGCAGTCAGCTGCACAGTGCCACCGGATTGCGCCCCGGCGGAGACTGCCAGGCCCAAAATGAGCAAAACTACCAGTAGGCTCTTTCGCATGGTCGATGAATTCTCCTTATCCTTCCATTTTTTGCGGGCATTGTTACATCTGTGTTACATCGGCGAGAATGGCGCGTGAATTCGGCCCTGACCCCTGTGCATGAAAGTAAGGCGCGGCCTAGGGGGGTGTATCCAAGCCGCGCCTCACCGGTATGCAGGTCCCTGATTGCTTTGCTTCCAGTGGTCGAGGCTAGGTGCTGTCTTTGAACTCCAGATAACTGGAGCTTGAAAACTCAGTTACATAGCACCGGCAGCCTTGGCGCGTTCCGCGTGTGTTTCGAGCTGCTTGGCTCGCCCGTGGCGAACCTCCAGCCCGCGCACCCAAAACAGGATGTCCTCGGCGATGTTGGTGGCGTGGTCCGCAATCCTTTCAAGGTGGCGTGAAGCCAGAACGAAATGCAGGTTGGGGGCAGCCAACACGGGGTCTTGCGTCATACCGGCCAGCAAAACTTCAAAGACCTGATCGCGGTACCGGTCTACGAGGTCATCGCTCTCCAGTATCTGTATGGCCAGATCCACATTCTGATAGATTAGCGCGCCCAGGCACTTCGATACCATGGCGCGAACGGCCGTGGTCATGGGCTCAAATTCAGGAGGCGTTTGTACGTCGCCCATGCCTGCGAGGGAGATGGTGCGCTCGCAGAGGTTCACCGCAAGATCGCCCATCCGCTCGAGGTCATTGTTGATTTTGAGCGTGGCCACAATCAGCCGCACATCTGCGTCGAACAGATTCTCCTGGCGCAGCATGCGAATGGCATGCTCATCAATCAAGATTTCCATTTCGTTGATGCGGGGTTCGGTGAGAAATACTTCGCTCGCGAGCCTTTCATTTTTTTCGAGCAGAGCCGAGAGCGCTCGATTCACCGACGATTCCACCGTCCGCGCCTGCGAGACCAGGTAATTCACCAGCACGCTCTGCGAAATTCCGTTCGCCTTGCTCTTTGTTTCCTCCACGCCTTTCATCCTCCTAGCGGCCACGATCCGTCCGAATCTATATCCGCGCGTACACGATGGCTTGGTTCCATTGCACAGCAATGAAGAAGAGATGAATCTTTCACTACAACCAGCGGGAGGATTAGGTCGCGAGGGGAATGGAGAAGGAAAACTTCGATCCGTGTCCGACCGCACTTTCCACCCACAACCGGCCGCCGTGGGCCTCCACGATGTGCTTTGCGATCGAAAGTCCTAGGCCGGTGCCGCCGGCCTCACGCGAACGCGCCGCATCCACGCGGTAGAAGCGTTCGAAGATGCGCTCTTGATCGGCGAGAGGGATGCCTATACCCGTGTCGGCGACCGTAATCACGGCCTCCCGCGCTCCAGCTGCAGCGCTGACTTGGATCCGGCCGCCCGGCGGCGTGTACTGGATGGCGTTGTCGAGCAAGTTTTGGAGAACTTCGCGCAAAAGGCTCGCATCGCCGCGCACGAGAGAAAGTCCCGGAGTCGTTCGAATATCGAGTGTGATCTGTTTCCGGTTGGCTTTCAGCAGAGTTACTTCTGCGCAGCCTTCGATCAGCTCCGTCAGTCCCAGCGGAGAAAATTCCACTTCCAGTTTGCCCACCTCGATGCGCGCCAGCTTCAGCAAATCATCGGTCAAGCGAGCGAGGCGCGTGGCATGGTCGCGGATGATTTCGAGAAACCGCCGGTTGTTGTTGGGATCGTCGAGCGCTCCGGCCAGCAGGGTTTCCGCGAATCCTTGGATCGCGGTGAGCGGCGTCTTGAACTCATGCGAGACGTTGGCGACAAAATCCTGCCGCACGCGCTCGAGCCGGCGCAATTCGGTGACATCGTGCAGCACCACGACGGCTCCGGACGGCTTCCCCGTCGCCCCCTCTTCCAGCGCCTTCACCGGCGCGGCTGTGACCGAAAAACTCTGCTGTTGGACGATCCCCATCAAGATATCGCTCTGAAGCCCTTCCTGTCCTTCGAGGGACTTGCGAATCAGTCCCAACAGCCCCGAGTGGCGAACCACTTCAATCAAAGGACGCCCTTCGCTGGCCGCGGCATCCAGGTTCAAAATTTCTGCAAACGCGCGGTTACAGAAAACCACTCGCTCCTGCGCGTCAATCACGGCTACACCTTCCACCATGCTTCGCAGGATCGCACTGGAACGATTTCGTTCGCCGCTCAGCGACCGGATCGTTTCGTCCAGGCGTGCCGCAGTCTCGTTCATGGTCCCCGCGAGGTCGGCGAGCTCATCGTTTTGCTCCTCAGCGACCAGAGGGCGAAAGTCTCCTTCGGCGACACGGAGCGAAAAATCCTTCAGCCGCTCGACGCGCGCCGCAAACAAGCGTGAAAACATGAGCGAAGCCATTCCTCCGAGCAGCAAAATGACAAACGAAGCCACCAACAGCCTCTGGCGCAATTCCTTGAGAGAAAAATCGATGGGTGCGAGCGGCAACGCCATGCGAATCACTACCGGAGCGCCCTCCGGCGGCTGGTATCGCACGGCCCGATAAACGAGATCCCGGTCGACTGTTGCGCTATGGCGCACAGACTGCCCTTCGCCGGACGCGAATGCCTGCTGAATCTCCGGTCGGTTCGAATGATTTTCCATGGTCTCCGGATCGTGCGCTGAATCGGCCAGCACGCGCCCGGCGCTGTCGATCAGGGTGACGCGCGCGCCGCTCTCCGCCATCCACGCGGTCCATTCCCGAAGCTGCGCCGTATCGTCTAGGTGCGGCGGGCGGGTTTGGGCCAGATTCATGAAGGAGATAAGCTTGTCGTTGGCCGAGCGGATGTAATCGTGCCGCAGAACGCGCGCGGAGTAGAGGTCCACGGCGAGCAGTACGCCGAGCAGCAGGGCGAGGTAGGTCAGCCCCAACTTCCAGAACAGCCTAGCTCGCACGGGTTTCGAACAGGTAGCCGGCGCCGCGTATGGTTTTCACGTATGCCGGATGTTGCGGGTCGGGCTCAACCTTCTCGCGCAAGCGCCGGACGTATACATCCACGCTGCGTGGCGTGACGAATCGCTCCGTTCCCCAAACACCGTCCAGCAATTGATCGCGCGTGAACACCCGATTCGGGCGCGCTGCGAGATAGTAGAGAAGGCGGAACTCCAGCGTGCTCATCGGTACCGGCTTCCCTCCGCGCGTGACGCGATAGGCGGCCGGGTCGATTCTAAGCGCTCCGATTTCGATCGGCTTTTCGGAAGGTGCGCCGGGCTCCGCTCGTCGCAATAGCGCCTTCACACGGGCAGCGAGTTCGCGCGGACTGAAAGGTTTCGTCACGTAATCGTCGGCGCCGAGCTCCAGTCCCACCACGCGGTCCGCCTCTTCGCCCTTTGCCGTCAGGATCAAGATCGGCAGCCGATTCAAATTCACATCCTTGCGAATCTCCTTGCAGATCTCGAGACCCGAAAGCTTCGGCAACATCAGGTCGAGGACCAGTAGATCCGGAGGTGCCTTTCGGATCTGGGCAAGCCCGGTCACACCGTCGCTGGCCGAGACCACCTGGTAACCGTCTTTCTCCAGGTTGTATCGCACAAGCTCGACAATATCTTTGTCGTCTTCGATTACAAGAATGCGTTTCATTGTAAGTCTTTCCTTCGCTCGCCCACACCATAAGGGAAGTCCCAGGTCGGAAGCAAGCTGTCGCTATTCTTGAATCGTTTTTTAACAGGGCGTTAACATCGTTTCACAACGGTCCTTCACGCCTTTTTTGAAACCAGCCCCCTGCAGGATCTTGGTTTATCCCTTTTTGGTTCATCCCCCAGCCCCTTGAAATCAAGCGCTTTGGCGTGGTTCTGCCGTCAGCCCTTTGGCCACTCGTCTGCTTCATTTTCCTATTCGCAACAAAGAGCCCCGCAAAGCCGATCGCATGGGTGGCTGGGGTGCCGAATGTCCCCGAATGGGCGACCAAGGCCCACGACGCGAAGATACAGAAACAGACACTGAGGTAGAGGACATGCATGAGCGAGGCCGCTTTGCCGGCGGCGCAATGACCGGCCATGGGGTGAATGGTCTGCGTCTGGCGTTCTTCCGAGCGCGGCGGACCGTTTTGCTCATAGGGACTCTTGTAGCGATCGCGCTTCCCGCGTGCCCCCAGCAGAATCCTCCCGACCTCACCGACAAGAGCCTCGAAGATTTGATGAACATCGAAGTGACTTCGGTCTCGAAGAAAGAGGAGAAGTTGTCTCGCACCGCTTCGGCGGTCTTCGTAATCACCGCCGAGGATATCCGCCGTTCCAACGCCTTAAACATTCCCGATCTCTTGCGAATGGTGCCGGGGCTCGATGTTGCGCAGATCAACGCGGACACTTGGGCCATTACTGCGCGCGGTCTCAACGGGAGGTTCAGCAACGAGTTGTTGGTGTTGGTGGACGGCCGGAATGTTTACACGCCGACTTTCGGCGGCGTCTTCTGGGACGTCTTGGATCTCCCCCTTGAAGACATCGAAAGGATCGAAGTCATCCGCGGGCCGGGCGGATCGGTTTGGGGAGCCAACGCCGTCAACGGCGTGATTAACGTCATCACGAAAAAAACCTCCGAAACCAAGGGGGCCATGATCGTCGCGGGAGGAGGAAACATCGATCAGGGATTTGGAACCACACAGTACGGAGCGAGCCTGGGAAATCGTGTGGACTACCGCATGTATGCAAAATATTTCAACCAGGATCACTTCGAGAATCCCACCGGCCAGAGCGGAGGAGACGGCTGGCATGTTCTCCGAGGCGGTTTTCGAATGGACAGCACGCTTTCGCCAAACGACACGCTGACGGTCCAGGGAGATATTTATACCGGTCGAGAAGGGGTTCCTGGTGTGTTCCTTCCCTCCGTCACGTCTCCGGGACTCGTGGATATCGATCAGCAGGTCGATCTGGCGGCCGGTTTTCTTCAGTCCACTTGGAATCATGCTTATTCCAACGGTTCGGATTCCACCCTCTTGGTTTCCTTCGATGCGTATGACCGCGACGATGTCCTCCGAGAAGTGCGGAGAACGTTCAGCGCAGACTTCCACCACCATTTCGCTTGGGGTGAGCGGCAAGATGTCGTCTGGGGACTGGGTTACCGCTTTTCGTCGTCTGACACCGACGGCAATCTTTCGGTTTCTCTGAATCCTCCCGACCTGAACACTCAGACATTCAGCTCATTTATTCAGGATGAAATCGCGCTGGTGCCCGACCGGCTCTACCTGACCGTTGGTGCGAAACTCGAACACGACTACTACACGGGATTCGCGCTGTGGCCGAGCGCCCGCGCGGCGTGGAACCTGAGCGAGCACCATATGTTCTGGACGGCCCTCTCTTATGCAGATCGGACACCCTCCTCGATCGACACGGCCCTGCGCCTGAATTTTGCAGGATTCACCGAGTCCGACGGCACTCCCGTTCTGGTCGGCCTCATGGGTAATCCTCATTACAAGGGCGAAGGTCTGATTGCTTACGAGGTGGGTTATCGAACGACCGTTCTCCGCCATCTCACGATTGACTTTGCCGCCTATTACAACGACTACGACCACCAGCAAACAATCGAGCCCGTCACGCCCTTCTTCGAAACCACGCCGCCTCCTCCTCATCTATTCTTGCCTTCTACCTACGAAAATCTAATGCACGGTGAGGCCTATGGGGCGGAGGTTGCAACGAACTGGAAAGTAACGAACCGCTGGACGCTGAGTCCCGGATATGACTTCGAGCGAATCCACATGCACGTGAGCACGACGAGTCAGGACACGACATCCGCGCCCGAGGTGGCAGGAAGTACTCCGCACCAGCAAGCTCAGCTTCGATCGCACCTCGATTTGTCGCATGGCCTGGCGTGGGATGCTTCCGCGTATTTTGTGGATCGCCTCGTTTTTTTCAGAATTCCTTCCTACACACGACTCGATACCGGGCTCACTTGGCAATGTACCAAAGGGATTTCTCTCAGCGTGGTGGGGCAGAATCTTGCGAGAGACGGCCATCTGGAATTTGTGGATACCACTCAAAGCGCCCGATCCACTCTCATCAAGCGCGGCGGCTTCGCCAAGCTGACTTGGCACCTTTGACCGCGCACCGAAAGGCCTTGATGTTTATTCCAAGAGTGCGGCACGGTTTTCCAAAGACGCAATCGGGGACACTGTCGTGCGGTCTCGGAGACGTCCGCATCCGTGCCGCCGTCCCCGCGTGTTTCGCGCGGCATTCTGGCCGGCTCGAAGCAGGGAAGAACTGAAATGCGGCGTCTTCGAGACCTCTCCCTCCGAAAAAAGCTGGCGCGCATCATTTACATCACATCCAGTGCAGCCGTTCTGCTGGCCTGCACGATTCTTGCCATCTACGATTTCGCCACGTTTCGCCGCACGCTCCAAAATCACCTCGCAACCGTTGCGGAACTCACCGCTTTTCACGCGGCGCCTGCCATGGTCTCGGGCGATCCCGCATCCTCGCGGGAAACACTCAATTCGCTCAGCTCACAGCCGAACATTATCGAGGCATGTCTTTACACCCGCGATGGAGCCGTCTTGGCGAAGTACAGCCGCCGCGGTTCCCCTCCGGATTTCATACCTCCCCGGCCCCTCCCCGACGGTGTCGCGATTGTCTCGGGGCAGTTGCTCGTGTTCCGGCATATTCGGTGGGCCGGAGAACCGATCGGGACGATCTATTTGAAGTCGGACCTCAACGAACTTCGTGTCCGCGACGAACGCTTCATCGGCATCATTGCCGTGGTGATTTTGGCATCCTTTGTTTTGGCGTATCTGACCGCCGGTCGTCTCCAGCGCGTCATTTCCGATCCGATCCTCGAACTGGCTCGCACCGCCTTCGCCGTTTCGATCGACCGGGACTACTCCCTCCGGGCCACCAAGAGAAGCCAGGATGAAATCGGATTTCTCTTCGATCGTTTCAACGAAATGCTGGCCCAGGTCCAGGAGCGCGATGTCGCCCTCCGGCAGGCACGGGACGGACTCGAAGCGCGCGTCGATGTACGAACCTCCGAGTTGCAGAATGAAATCGTCGAACGCAGACGAGCAGAGGAATCTCTCCATGAGTCGCAAAGATTTCTCCGCTCGACGCTGGATTCCCTTTCGTCCCACATCGTTATCCTGAACGAGACCGGCACCATCATTGCTACCAATAAGGCGTGGCGCCAATTTGCGGAGGCCAACGAGCTCGGCGCGCCGGAAGCCGGTGTGGGAATGAACTACTTCCGCGTGTGCGAAGAGGCGGCGGCGAGCGGCCTCGAACAAGCCGAGGAGATCTTGCAGGGGATTCGGCAAGTGCTCTCGAGCGAACAGGAAGGGTTTGTTACGGTTTACCCGTGTCATTCTCCCCGGGAAAAGCAATGGTTCGGTTTACACGTCACCCGGTTTCAAGGGCCGGGACCCGTTCGAGTTGTCGTCGCCCACCAAAACATCACCGAACGAAAATTGGCCGAGGATGCGCTGCGCGAAAGCGAAGAGCGTTTGCGCGCCCTGGTGAATTCGATCGACGAACTTGTGTTCGAGTTCGACGTCGAAGGCACGTATCAAAGCATTTGGACGACCAACGAGGATCTCCTGGTTCGGCCAAAGAAAGAGCTCCTGGGCCGAAGCATCACAGAAATCTTCGGCGATGCCGTGGCGGTCCCATTTCTGGAGATTTTTCGGCGGGTTCTTGAAACGGGACGCAGTGAAAGCGTCGAGTATTCAATGAACGTGCCCGCCGGCGTGGAATACTTTCTGGCGCGCGTGAGCCCCATCACCTCGCAGGACGGCACGCGCAAGACAGTCTGCATGACCTCGCGTGACATTACCGGCCGCAGACGCGCCGAGGAAACCTTACGAGTGAGCGAGGAGCAATTCCGCCAGCTCGCGGAAAACATTCGCGAAGTCTTCTTCATCTGCGTCCCGGATCCTTACCAGTTGATCTACATCAGTCCCGCATACGAGGAGATCTGGGGTCGGACTCGCAACGAGTTCTATCAGCGCCCCGAAGCCTGGATGGAGGCGGTGCTTCCAGAGGACGACAAGAAAGCCCGCGAATTGTTAGCGCGGTCGGTCCGTGGGGTGCCGACGGATATCGAGTACCGCATCGTGCGCCCGGACGGCTCTATTCGCTGGATTCGAGCTCGCACCTTCCCCGTCGTTGACGGTTGCGGGAAATTCTACCGCTTTGTCGGAATCGCCGAGGACATGACCGGGCAAAAGCGAATACAGGACGAGCTTCAATACGCCAGGGAGACAGCGGAAGCGGCGAGCCGTGCAAAAAGTGAATTTCTTGCCAACATGAGTCACGAAATTCGTACACCCATGAATGGAATTATCGGAATGACCGAGGTAACGCTCGATACGAATCTCACCTCGGAGCAACGGGAGTACCTCGACTTGGTGAAGGCTTCTGCGGACTCTTTGCTGGTGCTCCTGAACGACATTTTGGATCTTTCCAAGGTCGAATCCGGCAAGTTGGCTTTGGAACCGATCGAATTCGGATTGCGTGAGGTCATTGGGGAAACTTTGAAGGTTATGCGCTTTCGCGCGCAGCAGAAGGGACTCGAGTTGGAGTGGGAAGTGGAGGAAAGCGTGCCGGAGCAGTTGATAGGAGATCCTGGCCGGCTGCGGCAGGTGCTATTAAATTTGACGGGAAACGCAATCAAATTTACCGACCGCGGAAACATCACGGTAAAAGTGGGTAAGGGAAAAAAAGCGAATGAAAAGGTCGAGCTGCATTTTCGTGTGCGAGACACCGGAATCGGGATCTCCAAGAGCAAACAGAAAATGATTTTCGAGGCCTTCACGCAGGCTGACAGTTCAACCACAAGAAAATATGGCGGAACGGGTCTTGGTCTCACCATCACGATGCGCCTCGTAGAGTTGATGGGGGGAAAGATTTGGGTGGAGAGCGAGCCGGGTCGAGGCAGCACATTTCATTTCACTGCCGAGTTCGGGCTCGCGCAGCAGGGTGCTGTTAATTCCTCCGAACGGCAGCCGGAAACTGCGCGATGAACGAGGTGAATAACCCGAAAAAAAGGGTCCTAATTGCGGAGGATGATCCCGTGTCCCGTCGCGTCCTCGAGGTGTTCCTCGGCAAATGGGGCTACGACGTGGTCGCTACCGCCGACGGCGCCGAAGCCTTGCGGGTCCTCGAGGCCGAAAATTCACCGCGTCTCGCTGTGCTCGATTGGATGATGCCCGGCATGGAGGGCACCGAGGTTTGCAAGCGGGTGCGCCAGCGCACCGATCGGCCCTATGTGTACATCCTCTTGCTGACTGCGCGCACCCAGAAGGATGACTTGTTGAAAGGGCTCGAATTTGGCGCCGACGATTACTTGACGAAACCGTTCGACGCCAAAGAACTGTGCGCGCGCCTCGAAGTTGGCCAACGGATCGTCGATTTGCAAGATGCCCTCATTAAAACGCGGGAAGACCTTCGCTTTCGGGCCACCCACGACGATCTGACCGACATCGCGAATCGCGCAGTGGTTCTCGACGCCCTGCGTCGTGAAGCTTTACGCCAGGCGCGCGAGGGCAATTCATTCGCCGTCATTCTTTTGGACCTCGATCACTTCAAGCACGTAAATGATTCGCATGGACACCTTTCTGGCGATGCAGTATTGAAGGAAGCGGCGCGGCGAATGTCCACCCTGGTGCGCGCCTACGATACAGTGGGCCGCTACGGGGGTGAAGAATTCCTGATCGTGGTGCCGACTGCCGACGCGCCCGGCGCGCTCGGACTTGCGGAAAGGATTCGAAAGAGTATTGAAACTCCGCTGGTCTCTACGCCCAACGGCGAAATCCAAATCACCGCGAGTCTCGGCGTTGCCGTGAGCACGGCACAGACTCCTCTCGATTCCCAAACGCTGATTCGCCTCGCGGACGAAGCTCTTTATCGGGCAAAAGAGCTTGGACGAAACCGCGTGGAGCTTGCTCTACCCCCGGACCGCGCCCTTGGTCCACCCGGCCCCGAGGATGTTTCGATTAAATCCGGATCGAGTTAGCTCGTACTGCCAGCTTGTTTCATAGATTGACCTGCCATACGTAGGCGTACGGAACCACTATTTCTTTCTCGCTGCCTCTCGAAGGAAAACCAGTTCCGCACCCGGCAGAACTTGGTGTACATTCATGGATGCACGTCAGTTGTCCGCGTACATTCGGCACGTCTTGAAAGGGTGAGGCCATGAATCCGGCCAAATCAGAAGTGATCGCGAACAGCGGAGCACCCGCAGGGACTCGTCGGGACACGTTGAGCATTGTCGATAATCGCAACGGCCGGCAATTCGAAGTCCCCATCAAGAATGACACGATCCGCGCTCTGGATTTGCGGCAAATCAAAATCCACGATTCCGACTTCGGCATGATGAGTTATGACCCGGCCTTCACGAACACGGCCTCCTGTACCAGCCGAATCACGTTTATTGACGGCGACAAAGGAATCCTGCGTTATCGCGGATATTCGATTGAAGAGTTGGCGGAGAAAAGCACTTATCTGGAAACCGCCTACCTGATTCTCTACGGGGAATTGCCCTCGAAATCACAACTCGACGATTGGTCCTACCACATCACTCATCACACGTTCATTCACGAGAGCATCAAAAAATTTCTCGATGGCTTTCACTACGACGCCCACCCCATGGGCATGCTCATTTCCACGGTCGCTGCGCTCTCCACCTTCTATCCGGATGCGAAAGACATTTTTAATCTCGACTCACGCCGCAAACAGACCTACCGTCTCATCGGGAAAATGCCGACGCTCGCCGCGTTTGCTTATCGCCACAGTTTGGGGATGCCGTTTGCGTATCCCGACAACGATCTTACGTATTCCGGAAATTTTCTGAACATGCTTTTCCGCACGACCGAGCTGAAATATCGCCCGAACCCGACGCTCGAGCGCGCGCTCGACATCCTTTTCATTCTGCACGCGGAGCACGAGCAGAATTGTTCGTCGACCGCGATGCGCGTCGTGGGCAGCTCGCATGTGGATCCGTATTCCGCGATCGCCGCGGCCACCGCAGCCCTCTATGGCCCTCTTCATGGCGGTGCGAACGAAGCCGTGTTGCGCATGCTGGTCGAAATCGGCTCAGTGAACAACGTGCCCGCGTACATTAAGGGCGTAAAGGCCGGCGAAAAACTCCTGATGGGTTTCGGCCATCGCGTTTACAAAAACTATGACCCCCGTGCCAAGATTGTGAAACACATTGCCTACGAAGTTTTTGATGTGATGGGCAAGAATCCGCTGATCGAGATTGCGCTCGAGTGCGAGCGCATTGCCCTCGAAGACGACTATTTCGTCACGCGCCGTCTCTACCCCAACGTTGATTTCTATACCGGGCTCATCTATCAATCCATGGGTTTTCCAGTGACCATGTTCCCGGTGCTCTTCGCCATCCCGCGCACGTCCGGATGGATCGCGCAATGGGAGGAAATGCTTCTCGACCAGGAACAGAAAATCTCCCGGCCGCGGCAGGTTTACCTCGGCCACGACGCGCGCAGCTACATTCCACCCGACCAGCGTAGGTAGCCGCCGCCGGGCTGCTGGACACATTTTGTCATTATGTCCCGGCCAGAAGGCGCCTTTCCGCCGGTCTGCAAGCCCCGTTTTCAGCTCTCAATCGGAAAAGTGATTGCATCCGGGCGGAATCTCTGGCAAAACACTGTCCACGCATTTGCGCGGGGGCCACGTTTATGGAAATTTCGACACGTCAATCCGGGACCGCCACGATTGTGGACGTTGTCGGCGACATCACGCTCTACAACTCCCCGGAGGTTCGCAAGGTGATACTTGAGCTCCTGAAAGAGAAACGCGCCCCTCGCGTGATCATCAACATGCAAAGCGTGAAATATATTGATAGCGCCGGCGTGGCCTCCCTCGTGGAAGGTCTGAAGCTTTCGCGGGACCTGAAAAGTACTTTCGCTCTCTTCGGCCTGAGCCGCACGGCGCGCGAAGTCCTTGAGCTCACACGGCTCATTAAGGTATTCGAGGTCTATAACGACGAAGAGGAAGCCTTGCGAGGGGGCAGCACCAACACCACTCCGATAAGGTAGCTCTTCTTGCGATTTTGGCGCGGATCGCATCAGGAACAACCCGCCCAACTCAAACTCAACAATGGCACTGACGGAAAACATCGGCGAAGCCACGATCAACGGTTTGGCCTACGTCGGCGGTCTCACACGACTCACCTTTGGTGCTGCCCGCGCCGTCTTCGTCGACCCGTTCCACGGCAAGAAGCTACGCCTGAGCCGGGCCTTTCATCAAGCCATGGCCGTCGGCATCGGAGCCGTCCCGATCGTTTCTCTAATCGCCTTCTTTGTTGGCATGATTTTCGCTCTCCAGAGCGCCTACCAGTTGCGCAAACTGGGCGCCTTGCAGTTTGTGGCCGACGCTGTTGCCATCGCCATCACCCGCGAACTCGGCCCGCTCATGACCGCCATCATGGTTATCGGTCGTTCCGGCTCCTCTTTCGCAGCGGAAATCGGCACCATGAAGGTCAACGAAGAAATTGACGCCCTTGAGACCATGGCGCTTGAGCCCGTGCAGTTCCTCGTCGCACCTAAATTCCTGGCCATGATTCTGATGTTGCCTTGTCTCACCATGTGGGCCGACTTCATGGGCGTTCTTGGTGGCGGCCTGTTTGGCGTCACGAACGCTGGATTCACCTGGGGCACATACCTCGACGCCACCATTCACGCCTTGGTCCGCCGCGACATCACTGACGGCCTCATTAAGAGCGTTATGTTCGGCGTCGCGATTACAGCTGTCGGCTGCAAGGAAGGTTTTTCGACGGGCTTGGGCTCGGAACAGGTGGGCCGCTCGACTACTTCTGCGGTTGTGAAATCGATTTTTATGGTTATTCTCGTCGATCTTGTGTTCACGGCAATTTTCTATTTCGCGATACCGAACTAGGAGAAATGGCGCCCGAACCCATCTCGCAGCAGATGCAAACCGACGCCCAGAACAGCGCTGCGATATCCGTGCGCAACCTGCGCGTGAAGTACGGCGAGAGGGAGATTTTGCACGGTGTCAGCTTTGAAGTGCAGGCGGGCGAGACGATGGTCATTCTAGGCGGCTCGGGCTCGGGGAAGAGCACTTTGCTCCGCACGCTCGTGGGGCTCGAACATCCGAGCAGCGGCGAAATCTGGATGCGCGGCCAAAACTTCGCCGCGATGACCGGCGCAGAACGCGATGAGCTTCGCAAAAAAATGGGCATGTCTTTCCAGGGCGGAGCGCTCTTTGGCTCCATGAGCGTGGGTGACAACGTGGCCCTCCCGCTCCGCGAGCATACAGAGCTCGACGAATCCACCATCGATATCGTCGTCCGCCTGAAGCTCGACCAGGTCGGCCTCTCCGGCTTCGAAAATTATATGCCCGCGCAATTAAGCGGAGGGATGAAGAAGCGCGCCGCCATCGCGCGCGCATTGGCCATGGACCCGGGGATTTTGTTCTTCGACGAACCATCAGCCGGCCTCGACCCGATCATTGCTGCCGGAATTGACGAGCTGATTCTGAAGCTGAAAAAGGCATTCCGCATGACGATCGTTGTGGTCACGCACGAACTTGCGAGCGCGTTCCTCATCGCCGATCGCATGATCGTGCTCGACAAAGGCGTCATCGTCGCGGACGCAACAAACGCGGATCTCCGTGCGAGTAAACAGCCGCGTGTGCGGCAGTTCCTGGATCGCGTTCCGGAGCCGGAATTGTCCGAAGAAATGGACTACTTGCAGATGCTGACGGGAGAGACTCCGCCCCAGCGGCAGTAGCGCTATTGATTTTCGGGGCTCGTGTTATACTCCCGCGGCGTTTGGCGGGGATACCGCGCCACTGAGCGGGTTGGGTTTATCGAGGTAACCGATGGAATCGAGACGTGAGCAGGCTCTCGTCGGATTATTCGTGCTTGTAGCTGCTGGTTTGCTCATCGTCACTCTCTTTCTTCTTTCCGGCACATTCAGCCGCGGGTTCGTCCCCTATCACGCCTACTTTAAGAACGCGGGCGGCCTGGGGCCCGGGACTGAGGTTCGTTACGCTGGCGGTCCCCCAATAGGGCGTGTGCAGAAGGTAGTGCCAGACCCGAAGGATCCCACACGCATGGAAATTGATTTCCATATTCGCCCGGACGTTCCCATCAAGACGGACAGCAAAGTCACCATCGCCAGCACCAGTCCGCTGGGCGACAATTTTCTTGGCATCCTTGCTGGCACTGCTAACGCCCCTCACGCCCCATCCGGCTCGACGATCCCATCGAAGGAGTACACGAGCTTCTCTGACGTCACCGAGTCTTTGAGCACAGTGACCCCGGCCGCCAAGGAACTTCTCAATAATCTAAATGACCGCGCAGTCGAACTCAAAGTCACCCTCGCTCGCGTGAATGACGTCCTGAACGATGAAAACCGCGCGAACATTTCCGGAAGCCTCTCGGAAATGCACGGCATCTTGCGCGAAAATCGTCCTGCGATCCATTCCACGATCAATCATCTGGATGAAACGACCGCGAAGCTCAATCGGCTGATGGATGACATGAAGAAAACTCTGGCGCAGGCCAACGAAACGCTGAACCACGCGGACGCCATGATCACCGAGAATCGCCCTGATGTGCGCAAGGCGCTCATCAACCTTCGCCAGACTCTTGTTTCGGCAAATTCACTGATGGACCAACTCGATCGCACAATCAATTCGAATTCGGAAAACCTCGACGACATTATCGAGAACGTTCGGCAAATCACCGACAACCTGAACCAGTTCACGGAAACGATCAAGACGCGGCCCTACTCGCTGATTCGAACTTCCGAGCCCAAGCAGCATCAACCCGGCCATCCGCCGCCACAATAGGTTGAGGAGGAACAAGGAGTGCCGATGCGTCGCATACAGCTAAGTGCTTTCATCCTTCTCCTCCTGGCGGGAATTTTCCCCGGGTGCGGCGCTCCGCCTCCCATCCGGTATTACGTCCTAAACATTGCTCCGGCCCCGGCCAGTGCTCCCTCGGCTCAGTACCCTGTCACGCTGCTTGTTGGTCGCATCGCTAGCTCGGTTCTTTACCGCGACAACCGTCTCGTTTACGGCTCGGGACCGGTTCAACTGGGAACATATGAATACCATCGGTGGGCCGCTAGCCCCGACGACATGATTGCGGATGCTCTCGTCTCAGCCTTGCGTTCCACCGGGCAGTACCGTTCCGTTTTGCGCGTCAGCAGCAATGTCCGCGGCGACTACATTGTCCGCGGCAACCTTTACGCACTCAATGAAGTGGACCAGCCACAATTCGCAGCGCGCTTCTCTCTCCAGCTCGAATTGTTTGATCCCAAGACGCGCACCGTAGTCTGGAACGACATCTACACACACGATGAACCCGCGAATGGCGATAACGTGCCGGCAGTCGTAGAGGCCTTCAACAAAAACGTGGATGCCGGAATGAAACAGCTTACCGCAAATCTCGGCCAATATTTCGCGAGCCATCCGCCGGAGCCCGAACCCGCACACTGACACCGAAGCGCTCGTTTGATCGATTGACTCCCGGGCTACAGGGTCCCTCTCTTCTCTTGACTTTGAATGGTTTTCGCTCAAAATAGAATTCCCTTCCAGAAAATCTGCATTTTCATTCGGAATCTCGCTTCCGGAACTTCGCGAGAGCTCTATCAGCGGAAGAGGCCCTTCCCCCTTCCTAATCTAAACGAGCGGAATAATGCGCAGGCGCGATCCGCGCCCTGTAGCCGGAGAGGATTCTGTGAATTTCGTGAGACAGAAAGTTCACGAACGGTGCGGGCTCGGACTCCAACCTCGCAGGGAGGATTCGAGCCACGCCGAAGCCATCCTCGAAAGCGATCGAAATATCGCGTTGCACAAAGACGAACAAAAATTTCGCAATCTGCTTGAGTCTGCGCCGGATGCAATTGTCATTATGAACTCTCGTGGTGAAATCCATTTCGTGAACGCCCAGACGGAGAAACTTTTTGGGTATAAGCGCGAGGAACTGCTGGGCCTGGCAGTGGAAGTTCTTATCCCGGAATCTCGGCGCGCCCAACACTTACCGTATCGCGACGAGTACTTGCGTTCATCGCGAAAACGGCCGATGGGGCAGGGCTTGGAATTGTGGGGGCGTCGAAAAGACGGCAGCCTGCTGCCCGTCGAAATCAGCCTGAGCCTGCTGGAGACGTCAGAGGGAACGCTGATCACGAGCGTCATTCGCGATGTAACTGAGCACCGCCGTGCCGAAGACAGGATCCGGCAACTCAATACGGAACTGAATCAGAGGCTTACCGATCTGAGCGTCGTCAACAAAGAGCTGGAATCGTTCAGCTACTCTGTCTCGCACGACCTGCGCGCTCCCTTGCGGCACATTGACGGTTTCGCACGCATCTTGAAGGAGGAACATCCGGCGGTACTTTCCGACGACGCGCACCGTTATCTCGACCGTGTTCTCCAGGCTTCGAATCGCATGGGCCAGTTGGTGGATGACTTGCTCAATCTTTCGAAGATCGGGCGCAAAGAGTTGGTCCGGCAGAGAACTAAGCTGGGAGATTTGCTGCGGCAGGTGATGACGGAACTCCCGGGGGAGGCAACAAGCCGCAACATTGAATGGCAGATCGACCCACTCCCGGAAATGGATTGCGATCCAGGGCTGGTCAAGTTGGTTTTTTCAAATCTCCTGGCAAACGCCGTGAAGTTCACTCGCCTGCAGCAGCACGCGATGATTGATGTGGGCGCGCGCGAAATGAATGGCACGACAACCTTTTATGTTCGTGACAACGGAGTGGGCTTTGACCCTAGGTATGCCGATAAACTCTTCGGGGCCTTTCAACGCCTCCATCGCGAGGAACAGTTCGAAGGAACCGGCGTGGGCTTGGCCACCGTCCAGCGCGTGATTCACCGGCACGGCGGCAAGGTGTGGGCCGAATCTGAGCCTGATTGCGGCGCCACTTTCTTTTTCACCCTCGGCCCCCAGATGTCGCCGGCGATTCTAAACGATACGTTGGAGGTGAAGCATGGAAAAGTCTGAATCGACAGAGATTCTCTTGGTGGAAGACGACCCCTCCGATGCGGAATTGACCATGCATGCCCTCGAGAAGAGCAGGCTCGCAAATCATATCCATTTGGTGCGCGACGGCGAAGAAGCGCTCGATTTCCTGTTTTGCCGCGGGGCCTACTCTGCCCGGCGCTTTGATTTTCCTCCTCGGCTGATCCTGCTCGATCTGAAGCTGCCCAAGGTGGACGGACTCCAGGTGCTAAAACGAATTAAAGCTGACCCGCGGACGAGAGCCATTCCTGTGATTATGCTGACATCTTCAAAAGAAGAGTGCGACCTCGCGAATAGCTATCAATCTGGCGTAAATAGCTATATCCAGAAGCCGGTGAACTTTGCCGAATTCCGGGATGTGGTCCGGCAACTCGGGTTGTATTGGCTCCTCGTGAACAGCAGGCCTCCCTCTGCCGCGTTCTTAGTTCCCTAGGAGTATCCGGAACGATGCCACCTACGGTCTCGAAAGAATCCACAACGGCAACCAGGCCGCTTCGCCTGCTCCTGGTGGAACACGATGAAAACGACGTCGCAATCTGCATGCGCGAACTCAAGAAAGGAGGGCTCGAGTTCCAGGCGGATTGCGTAAGCACGAGGGAAGAATTCTTGCAAAAGCTGCGCGACCATATTTACGACGTCGTTCTCTCTGATTACCGCTTGCCGGGCTGGACGGGAATGGACGCCCTGGAACAAATCAAGCAGCTCGACCTTGATATTCCCGTGATTCTCCTCACCGGCACCCTGGGAGATGATCTCGCCGTGGAATGCATCAAGGTGGGCGTCACGGATTACGTTCTGAAAGAACAACTCGCCCGGCTCCCCATCGCAATTCGCCGCGCCCAGGAACAGAGGAGGCTACGCGGGGCAGAGGCGCAAGCGGTCGAAGCCCTTCGGGAGAGCGAAGCACGCTACCGGGGGCTGATCCACAATGCCACGTATGGAATCCTCTGGGCGTTGGTCCCTGGCGGCGAACTCCTCTACGTTAATCCGGCCCTGGTCCATATGCTTGGTTACGAATCCGCCGAGGAGTTGATTCAGATCAAATTCGCAAAAGTGCTCTACTGCGATCCTTCCGAGTGGGATAAGAGCGATGCTGAATTTGCGCAGAAAGGGCGCGTCGATACCACGTTTGAATGGAAGCGAAAAGACGCAAAGGTCATCACCGTCCGCGTGAATGGGCGGCGCGTCGAAGACCCTGAACGAAAGGCGGAATGCATCGAAGTCATCGTCGAAGACATCACCGAACGCCTTGCGCTGGAAAAAAAACTTCAGCAGGCGCAAAAATTTGAAGCCATCGGGCAATTGGCCGGAGGCATCGCTCACGATTTCAACAATATGATCGGCGCGATTTTGGGTTGGGCCGACCTGGGCATGGAAGAAACCGAGATGGGATCCCGAGTGCATCGCCATTTTGAAAAGGTCCGCCATCAGGCTGACCGCGCCGCCGCCCTGACACGCCAATTGCTCGCCTTCGCCCGCCGCCAGATTCTCGAACCTCGCAACATGGACCTAAATCAAACAGTCACCGAGACGCTCAGCCTGCTGGAGAAAGTGTTTGGCAGCAACATCGAAATCAAGGCAATTCTGGCACCCGATCTCACCGTTGTCCGTGCCGACCCGACACAAGTCGAGCAAGTCTTGATGAACCTCTGCATTAGCGCGCGCGACGCCATGCCCAATGGCGGTGCGATGGCCATCGAAACGAACAACAAGACTCTTGATGACAAATACTGCACCTTCCATCCTTTTGCGCGGCCCGGTCATTACGCCGTGCTTTGCGTCTCCGACACGGGGATTGGGATGGACGCGGTCACGCTCGACCGCATCTTCGAACCTTTCTATACGACGAAGGAACAGGGAAAAGGAACGGGCTTGGGGCTCGCGACCGTGTATGGCATTGTGCGGCAGCACGGTGGCTTCGTCCATGTTTACAGCGAGCCCGGAATCGGCAGCACGTTTCGTGTCTATCTTCCCGCCAGCGCGCAGGCAGCGGAAGCCCTGAATCGTGCGGAGGATTCCCGGCCGATTCGCGGTGGCACCGAAACAGTTTTGGTCGCAGAAGACCACGAAGGGTTGCGCGAGATCGCGCGAGAGATTCTTACCAGTCTGGGCTATCAAGTCGTCCTCGCCGCCGATGGAGAGCAGGCCGTTCGTGAATTTCAAGCCAGCCCCGGCCGGATTGACTTGTTGCTCTTGGATGTCGTGCTGCCGAAGTTGAGCGGGCCGGAAGCGTATGCGCGGATCTGCGGAGAGAAACCTGGCGTGCCCGTCATTTTCGCCACCGGCTATGGCGCCGACATTGCCTTGCGCGACAAGGTCCATCAACAAGACCTTCCGGTTCTCCAGAAACCCTATACGGCGCGCGATCTGGCGCGTAAGGTCCGTGAAGCGCTGGACCGACGCAGTCGTTTGGTCCACCACAATTGAAGTTGACACTCATTCTTTGCGTGTGGTAATTGAAGCCCATTCGTGGACTCCGGCGAAATGGCCGGATTGCTGGATCGTTTGACGCGGAATCACCAGCATCCTCAAACAACGGTTCAGCATAAACCCCACCCACCCCGGGAGGTGGATGCCGCCAGGCTTTCGCCTCCCGTTTTTCTTGCGTCTGATTTCCGCGAAGGTGTTATAAGCCGCCGGATTGGCTCCACGAATCGGCCCCGCGCTCTCTCGGTCGAGTGAAGTGCCAGCGATGCCGGGAACCATTGCTAACTCGTGCAGTTGAGGAGTTATAATGCGGCCACTAAGTAGCTGACGGCGCATTGCCCTCGGAAATGGCTTTTAGACCGGGGCAATGGAGGCGAGCATGGGCCTACAGATTGTTGCGCGGAAGTCCGGAGATGTCACGATCGTCGATCTCCAAGGCCGCATCACAATTGGCGTCAGCAACGACACCCTCGGCAACGAGTTGCGTAAGTTCGCCGAGCTCGGCCCGTCCTGCGTCCTCGTGAATCTCGCCGGAGTCACCCAGGTGGACAGTTCCGGCATCAGCACGATCGTCCGCGCGTTCGTCACGCTCGAGCGACTGGGCGGAAGCCTTAAAATCCTCAGTCCGACGGGGCGGGTCCGCGAAGTCCTCGAGTTGACGCGTCTGATTCGTTGCATTCCTACTTTTACCAATGAAGCGATAGCCATCGCCAGCTTTCACAGCGGCGCCGCCCACGCATAACCAGCGGACGTCAACAGGCTATGCGTTTTTTTTGAGTTCGGCGAGGACCAGCTTCGCGACATCCTTCAGCGTGTCGAAGACGCCTTGCCCCGTGATAGCAACGGCTTCCTGCGTGGGTTCGCCCTTCACCAGCAAGTTTTTCTGCAATTGTTCAACCGACAATATATTCGGCAGATCGCGCTTGTTGAGCTGCAGGACGTAGGGGATCGTATTGAAATCGAGGTTGTGATCCTTCAAATGTTCGCGCAGGTTGTCGAGGGTTTCGAGATTGGCGTCGAGCCGTTCCTCTTGCGAGTCCGCGACGAACACCACTCCGTCGGCGCCCTTCAGGATTAATCGTCGGCTCGCCTCGTAGAACACCTGGCCGGGAACCGTGTACAGATGAAATCGCGTGCGGAATCCCCGGACGGATCCCAAGTCCAGCGGAAGAAAATCGAAAAAGAGAGTGCGGTCGGTTTCGGTGGCAAGCGAAACCATCTTTCCCTTTTGATTCGTGCCCGTGTGGTCGTAAATCCACTGCAGGTTGGCGGTCTTCCCGCCGAGACCCGGACCGTAGTAAACGAGCTTGCAGTTGATTTCGCGCGCAGGAAAGTTTATAAACGGCACAATTCCCTCAGAGTTGGGCAGCCGCTTACTTATAACATACGGTCGAGCTACCGGCCAACGCGCCGGCACAGGCCTGCTTCGCAACTGACAACTTCTGTCCGGTCCAATTTGGGAGCGGAATCGGCGCCCCGAAGCGCTCACGAAGCTCTCGGATTCTTGCGTGGGAACAAGCGAGCGCACATGCCGCATTTTGTTGCGATTAGAAAGTGTCGCCATTGCCTGTTTTGAGTGAGATAGGGCGAATTCTAATTCCGGGCTGTTGCGGTTAGAATTCGACGGTTTTGGGGGTTGGAGTGAGAGCCTTCGCTCACGGCGTTTGCTCCTTTCGCCAAATGCGCTCAGGGCATGCAGGGTGACGACTCAAGAGAGACCCTTCGACTCCCCCACCGCAGGCGGGCTCGGGATGCCGATCCTCACTGGATCGGCAGTTGCGATCAGGTTTTTCTTCGCCCCCGGCCCGTCTAGCGATTTTCCGTGGATTGGACCCTTCGAAAGCATGCTCGAAATGTGACGATTAGAAAGGGACGCGATACTTTGTTTTGAGCGGGTTGCAGTGATTTCCAATTCCGATGTGTGACGATTAGAAAAGCAACGACTAGTGACGAGTGGCTGGTGATTCGTGCGGAGAGATTCGTAATCTCCTGTCCAAGGCCCAGAGGTCATGGCCGAACCCCGTCCGATAGTGAGTTGTGCGTCGTCATATAAAAACGGGCCACGGTAGCATATTTCGGCGCGCAAAAAAATCCGTAGAAATACGGATTCAGATCTCCCGAGACATTTAGCGAATTAAAGGTTCGCGTGAACCAACGCTAGGCCCACACGGCCGCCGTACAAATCTGGTTCGGCGATAACTTCCGAGTGGCCGACGGTCCGGGAGTTTAGGGGTTCGGTCAACACTAGCGCGTTTGTCGGTACTAATCCGAGAGACCGATAACTTCCTGGTTGTCCGTCACTCGGGAGGGACGCCCAGGAATATCACCAAGTCTCCAGATGTTTGCCCAAGATTGTTCCGAGGAAGAGTTGCGCGCGGTCTGCAAAGAGCTATTCACACCGCAGCGCGACCATGAGATCGACGTGCATGGCGCGGCGCGCCGGGACATAGCAAGCCGCGAATGCAACAGTGGTGATGACGATAATCACTCCAGCGAACGTGACGGGATCCGCCGCGCTGACGCCGTAGATTAGTTGAGACATTAGTCGCGTCAGTCCAGCCGCGGCCACGATCCCGACAACAACCCCCATCATCGCCATCTTCATGCCTTCTACGAGAATGAGCCACAAAACGGTGCTGCGCTGCGCACCAAGGGCAATGCGAATGCCGATCTCGCGAGTACGCTGCCCCACCACGTAGGAGATCACGCCATAAATACCGATGCTCGAGAGCAAAAGCGCCAGCGTCGCGAATATGCCGAGCAGAATCATCGAGAATCGACGCGCCGCAAGCGACTCCGCGATGATTGCCTCCATGGTTCTCGCTTCATACATCACGTTTTGGCTGTTCAATTTCAAGATGGCCTCGCGGACTGCGCCCACCATCCCGAGGGGAGAGCCAGCCGAGCGCAGCACTACCCCGGCCTGAGGCGGGCCGGACCACGCCGCATCCGGAATTTGCAAGAAAGGAGAGTAAATCTGTTCTTGCAGCGGATGGCGATCCGCTTCCAAGTCGAGGCCCCATTGCTTGACGTGTCCCACCACGCCAACGATTTCGGGGGCCATGTTGAAAATCGCCAAGTGAATGCGTCTTCCGATGGGGTCCTGGCCGGGAAAGTACTCGCGCGCAAAATTCTCGTCGATCAAGATGACTTGGGGAGAATGCTCGTCATCAGTGGCGGCGACGAATCGGCCTCGTAGCAGAGGGATTTGCATAGCCTTCAGATAGCCCGGCTCAACGAAATAGGTGAGCGTCTGATTCATCTCGCTTACATTTGCGGGCTTTGTCTGACCGTCAATCCAGAATGGGAATTCATTGTCGCTGAACATCGGTATGGCGCCGCCGGTCACCGAGGTGGCTTGTACTCCCGGAATGGCCCGCAAGGTTTGGCTCAATTCACGAATCGCCGAGCGAGTCGTTGCGGCATTTGAGCCCAGGGACGGCGCGAGCGTCACATCGAAAACGAGCACGTTCTGCGGATTGAATCCGGGATTGACGTTCCAGAGCCGGGCCAGGGTTCTAATCATCAGGCCCGCACCTGTGAGAAGGACAAGCGCCAATGCCATCTCACCGACGACAAACACGCTCTGGGCACGGTGCCGCGCGGAGCTGGCTCCGCGACCGCCTTCTTTTAGGGTTTCCTGGAGACCTGAACGCGACATCTTCAGCGCCGGCACGAGTCCAAATACAACGCCGGCGAGAATGGAAATTACGAAGGTGAAGACGAGAACGTGACCGTCCAAGCCGACGTCTTCGGCTCGCGGCAGCGTCTCTGGCAACAGGCGAATGGCCGCCTGTGTTCCCCAGGCTGCCACGCAGGCTCCGATAGCCCCGCCTGCCAGTCCCAGCGCAACGCTTTCAGTGAGAAGTTGGCGGACCACGCGCCAGCGGTCTGCCCCCAGAGCGCAGCGAATCGCGAATTCGTGAGCCCGGCCAGTGGAGCGTGCGAGCTGAAGATTGCCGACGTTGACACACGCGATGAGCAGCACAAATCCCACGGCACCCAGCAGAAGCCAGAGATACGGCCGCACTTCGTGAACAAGGTCATCCCGCAGCGGCAGGACGGCGGCGCCAGTGCCCTTGTCGGCGTTGGGATAAGATGCGGCCAGATTGCGGGTGATCTGAGCCATATCGGCTTGCGCTGCCGCCAGCGACACGCCGGGCTTCAATCGCCCGATTGCATCCATGCCCTTGTGGGCGTCGCGGAGATAGAAGAAGGGATCTTTGGTCTGGCCGACGGGAACGTACACATCCTTGATGCCGCCGAAGTTGAAGGCGCGGAAGTGGAAGTTGGCGGGTATGACGCCGACTATGGTGTAAGCGTCGCCGTTCATGATGATTTGCTTCCCGATAATGTCGCGGGCAGAACCAAACCGTCGTTGCCAGAAGCCCTCAGCTAGGAGCGCGACTGGAGCAGCGCCCAGGTGATCCTCGTCGCGGACGAAGAGGCGGCCCAGCAATGGCTTCACGCCGAGGATGGGGAAAAACTCGGCCGAGACCATTCCTCCGCGCACGCGCTCCGGCTCTCCGCTGCCGGTAATGTTGAAATCCTCGTGGCGATAGGCAGCCATGGAAGCAAAGGTAGAATTGGTGCGCTGCCAATCGAGAAAATTGGGGTAGGAGATGGAGAACTTTTCGAAGTTGGTGGTGTGCTCGTAGAGGACGGTCAATTCCTGCGGATGAGGAAAAGGCAGGGGATTGAGAAGGACGCCATTCACGATGGAGAAGATGGCGGTGTTGGCGCCGATGCCGAGAGCGAGGGTGAGCACAGCGACAGCAGTGAAGCCGGGGGATTTGCGCATCATGCGGAAGGCGTAGTGGATGTCTTGAAGAATGCCAGCGAACAAGTTGCTGCTACCCTTTCCCAACGCTACGGGCTCGCGATACAAATCATTCTCGATTGCTAGGAGGCTGCGCGCGAGCAGGTCTTCGCCTTTCAGTTCGTCGATGGCGGTGCGGAAAGCTGCGTCTTCGGACTGGCCAGTCACGAGGAGTTCGCAGTAGCGATCCTCAAGGTGCTGCGCGAGCTCTTCGGCAATTTCCTCTTCGCGTGCCGGGGAGAGTTTCAGCGGAGCAAGGCGGCGGAGAATTTCCGGCTTCCATTCAAGCATTTTCTGCCTCGGTGATGCGATTAATACCGACTACAAATTCGTGCCAGCCGCGAAGCTGTGAAGCGAGGACTCTGCGGCCCTGGCGCGTCAGACGATAGTAACGGCGGCGGCGCTGTCCGCTTTTTTCGACCCAGCGTCCACACAGCCAGCCGCGGCGTTCAAGACGGTAGAGCAACGGGTAGAGCGAGGCGACGTGAAAACGAACAGTGCCGCCAGAGCGTTGCTCGATGAGTTTGCTGATTTCGTAACCGTGGCGCGGACGGGCTTCGACGAGCGAAAGAATGAGCAACTCGGCGCTACCCTTTTTCCATTCTACTTGTGAGGCTGTCAAGTCCATATATGGCATCGCAATATATTGAACGACGCCGTGGATGAGGAGTCAAGCGAATGTTTCACGAGCCAGCTATCCCTGCAGGTTAGTCGCTTCCGAATGACAGTTGATCAGGTGCTTCGCGGCGCGGATTGAGATTGAACAGACGTCCTGACGGATTGCGATAAGGGCTGTATTGGCTAACCGCACCGTAGGATTCTAGGCGAGTTGTCAGCAAACCGGAAGTTGGCCCCGGCTCGAATCGGTACCGCAAAGTCGCGTAGTGTTTACCGATGGAGCGAGGTGGCAGTTGCTGGTTCAATCTGAGTCACGACGCACTCGGAAGTAATGTGCTTGTCTATATAACGGCCTCGCCGTAATCCGACCCATGTTCGATTCACTCCCTTTTGAGCCGGTTCACCCGTGCAAGTCGTCTCCTGCGCGCTACGCTACTATCGAAGAATGAGGCTTCCGCGTGGACTCGCCGCGAGAATCAGCACCTCCGACGGCGAGTTTTCCGCCACCGTGCGAGAACTCAACGTGGGGAGCGGACTCTGCTTCTGCGAGCAGCGAATGTTTGCCGGAACGCCCGCTGCCATCCGAATCAAGACGGGCATGCGAAGCTTTGGAGCAAGGATAATTATGCGAGACGCGCGATCGGAACACATCGCCTTTGAAATTGTGGATATGGATCTCGACGACCGCGCAAAGCGTCGGACTCTTCTGCAATCACTTCGCAAATAAGGCTCCGTACCGATGGATGGCATGCCGGGAAAACAAGGCTCGCCCGTCGAAAAAGCGAGTTCTTCACAGACCATGGGTAAATTAGTTTCTGCATTCGCAGCGCTTGCCAGGACAAGTGCCAAAAATAGGCGGCTGAGGGGCTGTTTGAGCAGTAAATGCTCACGTTGACGCAAGTGCAAGACTTTGCTATGTTTCCGTTTGCATTCTCCGGAGCAAACAACGTGAAGCGGCGCGCGGCTCGAAGCTCGCAGTCATCCCGAAGCAACCATAAGCCATTGAAAGGTAAGGTGTTAAAGATGTCTGCGAAAGCTAAGGCCAAGGCGCTGCCTCCGGACCCCGACGCGCCCGCCAAGCAGCAGCAGTTGAAATTCTACGAGGAAGCGCTCAAGTTCTTTCAGCAGCAGAAATTCAGCCGCGCCAAGCAGTCGCTCGACCGCGTGCTCGAAGGTCCGAGCAAAGAGCTGCACGATCGCGCGCAAGTTCATCTGCGGATTTGCGAGCAGAGAATTTCGCGTCCGGCCAACGTGGCGATGAAATCGGCGGAAGACCACTACACGCAGGGAGTGGCGCTGATGAACCTGGGGCGGTGGGATGAGGCGCGCGAGCATCTCGATCGCGCGCGGAAGGCCGCGCCCAAAGCCGACCACATCGTGTACGCCATGGCGGCACTCGATTGCCTTACGGGCGAAGCGGAATCGGCGATGCAGAACCTGAAAGTCGCCATCCAATTGCGCCCGGAAAACCGCTATCACGCCCGCAATGACGAGGATTTCGCGTTCTTGCAAGAAGACCCGCGCTTCACCGAGCTGCTCTACCCGGAGCGAGATGGCTCTGCAGGCTAGTCTTACTTTCCTGTGAAAAATCGATCGCAGCTTCGCTCCCGGCCGGTGCGCATCGTCGCCCTCGGAGGCGGCACAGGACTTTCTACGGTTCTGCGCGGGCTCAAAGAATATGTTGCCAGGCGGAAGAAGGAGCGGGTCCAGCTGCCGATCTCGGATCTCGCGGCCGTTGTGACGGTGACGGACGACGGCGGAAGCTCCGGCCGCTTGCGGCGTGAATACCGCGTCTTGCCTCCCGGGGACATCCGCAACTGCATGGTCGCGCTCTCGAAAGATGAACACCTGCTGGGAAAGCTCTTTCAATATCGCTTTCCCGCGGGTCGCGGCCTGGCCGGTCACAGCTTTGGGAATTTATTTCTGACGGCGCTGACGAACGTTACCGGGGATTTTCCGGAAGCCGTTCGCGTGTCGGGGCAGGTGCTCGCGATCCGCGGGCGAATTTTTCCATCGACGGCACAGAACGTCACGCTTGAGGCGGAGATGGAAGATGGAAAGATCATCGCGGGCGAAACGAATATTTCGCATTCGAGCAAGCGGATTCGCAGCGTCCGTCTGGTGCCGCGCCGTGTGCGGCCGATGCCGGAAGTTCTCGAGGCGTTGCGCGAAGCGGACCTCATTCTGGTCGGGCCCGGTTCGCTCTATACGAGCATTCTCCCCAACCTGCTGGTCGAGCAAGTGGTGGACGTCATCCGGTATTCTCGGGCGACATGCGTGTACATCGCCAATCTGATGACGCAGCCCGGCGAGACGCAGCACTATTCGGTGGCCGACCATATTCGCGCCATTTACCAACACACGAGCAAGGGATTGTTCGATTATGTCGTGATCAATCGCTCGCGCATCTCGCCGCGGATGCTGCGCCGCTATCGCGCGCAAGGCGCCGAACCGGTGCGACCGTCGCTTGTGGAACTCGAGCGCATGGGACTGAGCTACGTCACTGGCGATCTACTGCGCCAGGATGGCGTCATCCGGCACGATCAGATGCGGTTGACGAGGCTTCTGCTCGACGAGTTTGTGAAGCGCGGCGCGCGCCGCTGAGCGTTCTTCTTTCCCGGCAAGTTGGAGAAATCGACACGCAATTCTTGCGCCGCATGAGGCGTGTCCGTATACTGGCCGCCGCTGTCGGGAAGGGATTTCGATGCTGTTTCGAACGGTGCCCACCGCAACGCCGCCATGCATTGATCTTGATTCTTATTTAGCCAACCGAAGGGGAGGCCGCCATGTCTGCAGCTGCGCAGGATGAGCTGAACGTTTATCAGTCTGCGGAAGCGCGGTTTGAAATTGCCGCGCAGAAATTGGGCCTGGAAGAGGGCCTTTACCGGTATTTGAAGTACCCGAGCAAAGAGATCACCGTTTACATCCCGATTGCGCGCGATACCGGGCATCTGGAGGTGTTCATCGGCTACCGGGTGCTGCACTCCACGATTCGCGGGCCGGGCAAGGGGGGAATCCGGTTCGCGCCCAATGTAACGCTCGATGAAGTGCGGGCGCTGGCGGCATGGATGACGTGGAAATGCGCCGTGGTCAATATTCCCTTCGGCGGGGCAAAGGGCGGCGTGATTTGCGACCCATCGAAGATGTCGAAGACGGAAATCGAGCGGGTCGTGCGGCGCTACACAGCAGAATTGAGCGAATGGTTCGGGCCGGAGCGCGACGTTCCTGCGCCGGACATCGGCACAAACGAGCAGACGATGGCGTGGGTGATGGACACCTACTCCATGCACGTTCGACAGGCGACGACCGCCGTCGTCACCGGTAAGCCGCTCGAACTGGGTGGTTCGGCCGGACGCAAGGAAGCCACGGGGCGCGGGTTGATGATCTGCTGCGACAAGGCGCTCGCAAAACTCAAGATGAAGCGCGAGGGCTGCCGGGTCATCATCCAGGGCTTCGGAAACGTCGGCTCGCAGGGTGCGCTCTTGATGCACCAGGCGGGATACAAAATCATCGGCGTCGCCGACATTCACGGCGGCCTCTACAACGAGAAGGGGTTCGACATCCCGAAGCTGAATGATTGGGTGTACAACCAGCGGAAGCCGCTGCCGGAGTTTCCCGCAGGTGGCGAACAGATGTCGGCGCAGGATGTGCTCTTCCACCCGTGCGAAATTCTCGTGCCCGCCGCAACCGAGAATCAAATCACCTCGCAGAACGCGCATCGAGTGGAATGCAAGATTCTCTGCGAAGGCGCCAACGGCCCGACGACTTCGCATGCCGATTCGATCATCGAGAATAAGGGAGTGTTCATCATCCCGGACATCCTCGGCAACGCCGGGGGCGTGACGGTCAGCTACTTCGAATGGGTGCAGGACCGCCAGGGCTTCTTCTGGCGCGAGAGCGAAGTGAACGAGAGGCTTCAGGACGTGATGGAGCAAAGCTTCGATCAGGTGGTGCGTTACGCGGAAACGCACAACGTGAACAATCGTATCGCCGCGTATATCGTGGCCATCGACCGCGTGGCCCGCGCCCTGAAACTCCGCGGGATTTACGCCTAATCAGACTGGTGATGACTGACCAGCTTACCGGGCGGCGAGCCCTAGGCAGCGCGGAAATTGAAGCGTTGCGGGACCATTGGAACAACCGATTATCGATCGTCAGCCGTTGGGCTTGGCTGTTTGTTGCATTCGCTATCGTTTGCCTGATGGGGAGCATTGTTTTCAAAGATCTGCTCCTTTTTTTCGTGGGAGCTATATTAGCCGTCTTTGGGAGGCTACAACATCGTCGTGTTAGCCAAATACGAAGTGACCTTGAAGCAGGCATCGTTGAGGAACTGGTTGGCACCTTTGTCGGTCCGACTCAGCCTCTTGGCGAACGCATACTCGAACGGTTTGGTGATGTCTATGCTCTCGTGCCAATTCGCGTTTCCGGCAAGCGACTGTACGTTTGCAAAATCCACTATGAGGCGTTCGGCGCGCGCAATGGCCAAGTTTCCAAAGTCGAGTTTTTGCCGTACTCGCAGATTGTCACAACTCTTGAGAGCCAGTGGCTCGGTGTTTGAGGCCCAAGAACAGTAAATGCTTCGCGACTCAATTTCGCCCGGAGCGCTGAAGACGGAAGACGAGCATCGTCGCGATATCTGCCTCGCAGGGCAATGGGTTCACGAGCGCGGCTATGTGGCCTCGACCGACGGCAATATCTCTCTGCGGCTCGATCCTTACCGCATCCTGACCTCGCCGACGGGGATCAGCAAGGGGATGATGGCCACGGACGATCTGGTCATCACGGATCTCGAAGGGCGCCGGTTGAGCGGCCGGCGCAATCCTTCTTCCGAATTGGCCATGCACCTTTTGATTTACAAGAGGCGTCCCGACATCAATGCCGTTTGCCACGCGCACCCACCCGTGGCTACCGGCTACGCCGCCGCAGGCATACCCCTAAACCGGGCGATTCTGTCCGAGCTGGTTATTTCGCTCGGATGCATTCCTCTGGCGCGATACGGCACGCCGGGAACGCCGGAATTGACGGAAGCTCTGGAGCCCCTGGTGCAAAGCTACGACTCGATTTTGATGGCCAACCACGGAGTGGTCACCTACGGACAGGACCTCTTGACTGCTTTCTTCCGCATGGAGACCACCGAGCACTTCGCCCGCGTGTCGCTGGTCACCGAGCTTCTTGGCAAACAAGTCTTGCTTTCCGGCGGAGATGTGGAAAAATTGCTCGCGGCGCGGGTCCGCTACGGTTTGCAGACCGCCGCGACCGCGGGGACCGAGTGTCCGGTCACATCGGAGAGCTCGGAGACGGAGCGCGTCACACTGACGCGGCGGGAGCTCGAAGCGCTGGTGGACGAGGCGGTGCAGAAGGATCGTTTGCGGCGATAGCATTTGCGGAATTCGAGAGAAGGACGCGGCAGCAGGTTCGGCGGAGGTTGAAGAATGGGCGAAGCACTTGGAATGATTGAGACGCGCGGCCTAGTGGCGATGATCGAAGCGTCGGACGCGATGGTGAAGGCAGCCAATGTCACGATCGTGGGCTGGGAGAAGATCGGCTCGGGCTACGTCACGACGCTGGTGCGCGGCGATGTCGCAGCGGTGAAAGCAGCGACAGACGCTGGCGCTGCAGCGGCGCGTCGCGTGGGCGAACTGATTGCAGTTCACGTCATCCCGCGCCCGCATCAGTCGCTCGAAGACGCGTTGCCTATCGGCAAGTCCGAGATGGCCGCGGCGAGATAAGCGCTGCAAGCACGGAGAGGCGGCCCGAAGGCGTCGACCGCGCGCCCGGCGAATCATCTTCTCCGAGTTGCGCGCCTGGGTTTTCCGTCGCTTGTTGTTGCTTTCAACTTTGAACGATTAACTTTCGACTTTCTTTTATGATTCTCGCCCGCATCGTAGGGACCGTCGTATCGACGCGCAAAGATCCGCGCTTGGAAGGGAAAAAACTCCTCATCGTGAAGCCGATCAACCCCGGAGGTGGGGATGAATCCGGCTACCTCGTCGCCGTGGACACCGTGGACGCGGGATTTCGCGAAACGGTGCTCGTGGTTTCGGGGAGCTCCGCGCGCATGGCCGCGGAGTGCAAAGACCGCCCCGTGGATGCCGTGATTATCGGCATCGTGGATAAAATCCAGCTTGATGAAGTGCACGAAGCCGAGTTGGCCGCGGCGAGAAGAAAGTAGAAGGAAGAGTTCCCATGATTTTGGGACGCGTGATCGGAAACGTGGTGGCGACGATGAAAGATGCGTCGCTCCATGGGCAGCGGCTCCTTCTCGTCCAACCGATTGACCGCGATGGCCGCGACAAGGGAAAGCCTCTGGTTGCTCTCGATTCCGTCGGTGCCGGCGCGGGTGAAACCGTTTACTGGTGCCGCGGCAAAGAAGCGAGCTTCCCGTTCTTGCCCGCCGAGGTTCCCACGGAAGCCACGATTGTCGGCATTGTGGACACGATCAATATTCCCGCGCGGCGCTGAGGAATTGGAATGCTCATCGGACGAGTGATCGGCGATCTCGTGGCGACGCAGAAAGCACCGTCGCATTTCGGGCAGAAAATTCTGATCGTTCAGCCGTTGAACCTCGACGGCTCGGACCGCGGCACGCCGATGGTTGCCATGGACGCCGTGGATGCCGGGGTTGGGGAACGCGTGCTGCTCACGACCGAAGGTTTCTCCGCCATGACTTCGGTGGGACGCCCGAATTCACCGATTGACTCGGCTGTGATCGGCATCGTCGATTCCGTGAATTTGATGGAAGGCGTGAAGTAGTCCCCGCTCGGCCACCGCTCACAATTTTTTCATTCCGAGATGAAATGGCCAGCGGGCGACGCTTGCCTTCGCCGCCCACTGGCGCGGGGTTCGACGAAAAAGCTACTGGGCAACAGCGATGTAACGCGCTTTTCCGCCGAAATGGAATTCCGTGATCGTGCCGCCGTCGACAACAATGGCGGAAGATTCCGCTTTGTTCGCCTCGTCTTTCCATTGTACGGGCGCTTCCGCGACCACTTTGCCGTCGCGCGAAAGCGTGACCTTCAACTGGTCCGCACTCACCTGATAGCTGCCGGCCTTCAACGGCATGCCCGCCAGCTTGGCGGGGTTGAAGAGCTCAATGGTTGTCTTTGCGAGTGGTTTGGAAATTTTCGCCGAGTCGCTGTAAGCTGCCAATGGCACGAGCAACACCAGCGCGGCTAGGGCTGTGAACACCAGACTGTTTTGACGACGGTACATGGTCTTTTCCTCCTTGGTTTCATTCGCCCCTTGCACTCGCTTAGACGCAACAGCAATCGCGCAGAAAGCAATTCGACAGAAATAATTCTCGCCACAATGTTTTCGAAACGCGACTAAGCAAAAAGTGTCTCGCGAGCGGACACCCCTTCCCGCAGCCGGACACCGTTCGCTTATCCGGTCCGCGAAGAATTGAGTGTGCCCTCGAAATCCAGTACGCGTTCTTCGCGCATTTTGTTCCCGGGCATTTTCTCTGACCCGCCCGATGTGTCGCGTTGACACACTTCTTGCGCTCAGGAATAATCGCTCGACATGATTGGCTCGCTCCGCGGCAAGCTGGTTGACAAGCGCCCGCATCAGGTGCTGCTCGATGTGGGCGGGGTCGGCTATCAGGTACAAATCCCGCTTTCCACATTCGGCGGGCTCGGCGCGCTGCACGGAGAAACCACGCTCCTGATTCACACACATCTGCGCGAGGATCAGCTTTCGCTCTACGGATTTCTCACCGCGCGCGAAAAGCAGTGCTTCGAGCTTTTGATTTCGGCTTCCGGAGTGGGGCCCTCGCTCGCGCTGAAAATTCTTTCCGGTATGAGCATCGACGAATTGGTTCCGGCGATCCGCAAGAGTGATTTCGCGGAGCTCGTGCGCATCCCCGGCGTCGGGCGGAAAACAGCCGAGCGCATCGTCGTGGAATTGCGCGACAAACTCGCCGTGGTGGACGTGGCCGAAGCAGGGAAGCCGGCGACGCGTTCGCAGACCGAGGCGGACGTGGCTTCGGCGCTCGTCAATCTCGGCTACGACGCTCGGGCAGTCGAAAGGGCCGTCGAGAAGGCGCGCGTGAGCGGCGACGGCAATTTCGAGTCGTTGCTGCGCGCCTCGCTTCAGATTCTGGGCGGCTCGGCGACGCAGAAAGTGGCGCGGGCAGGGAGTTAGGGTCCCCGAAACGGGGAGGACGGCGGCATGCAAGAGGGACAAGCACCGGGCAAGGTCAGAGACCGGATCGTATCCGGGAGAGCGTTCGACGAAGACGCGCGCATCGAGGCGAGCGTTCGTCCGAGGCAAATCGCAGATTTCATCGGTCAGTCTCGCGTGAAGGAGAATTTGAAAATCGCGGTGGATGCGGCGCGCAACCGCGGTGAAGCGCTCGACCACGTGCTGCTCTACGGGCCGCCCGGGCTGGGCAAGACGACGCTCGCGCAAATTCTCGCCAACGAAATGGGTTCAGCCATAAAGATTAGCTCCGGCCCGCTGCTCGAAAAAAAAGGCGACATGACGGCGGTGCTGACGTCGCTCGATCCGCGCGATTTTTTCTTCCTCGACGAGATCCATCGCCTGCAGCCGTCGCTCGAGGAAATTCTCTATCCCGCGATGGAGGATTTCCGAGTGGATCTGATCATCGGGCAGGGGCCGGGCGCGCGCATTCATCCTTATCAGTTGAAGCGATTCACGCTCGTCGGCGCCACCACGCGCGCCGGATTAATTATGGCGCCGCTGCGCTCGCGATTCGGGATCGTGCACCGACTGGACTTTTATACGCCGGAGGATTTGCTACAAATCGTGCTGCGGTCCGCGAAGATTCTCGGCATCGCGATTGACGAACCCGGTGCCGGCGAAATCTCACGCCGCAGCCGCGGGACGCCGCGCGTCGCAAACCGTCTGTTGCGGCGCGTCCGCGATTTTGCGGAGGTGCGCGCCAAGGGACACGTGACTCTGGGCGTGGCCCGCGATGCGCTCGCGATGCTCGGCGTGGACGAGCATGGGCTCGATGAAGTGGACCGCAACCTGATGCTCACGATCATTCAGAAATATTCCGGCGGGCCGGTGGGATTGAATACGATCGCCGCATCGCTGAGTGAAGAAGAAGACGCGATTGAAGAAATTTACGAGCCGTACCTGATGCAGCTCGGCTTGCTCGACCGCACCCAACGCGGGCGGGTCGCCACCGCTCTCGCCTACAAGCATTTCGGCATCAACGAGCCCCGCCGCCAGTCCGGCCTCTTCTAAGCAGGGAGCTTACTCCGTGGACATTTCGCGGAGCTTCTTGACCGTGTTCCAGTTGCGCGTCGTGGTCCTTTGCGAGAGCACCTTATCCAGCGCGTATAGCTTGGCGTTGGCGAATCCATCGGGGCAGTGAAGATAAACCTCTTTGTCGGCGCAATGGAACCGCTCTGAGCCGATTTTCAGTGCGCCAAGCGCCTCGAGCGCAGTCTTTGCCGGGACTTGCTGCAGAAACGTGACGGCCAGTCTGGTCGTGTCGATTCCCTTTTCCTTCAGAAATGGATTACCCGTCTGAACGCGCGCCATTTCCGCGGCGGTTCTCACAATCACGGAGACGGGCAGCCGCGATTCGCCAGCGAGCTTGTTTTCGAGCGCTTGCGCCCAATGCGACGAAGTCCCCTGCGCCTCGAAAACCACGTTCCCGCTCTGCACGTACGTCCGCACGTTCTTCATGCCAAGCTCCGCGCACAACGCGCGCAACCGGTCCATCTTGAGCGTGTTTCCGCCCACGTTTACGCCGCGCAGTAGTGCAATATAGATGGCCATGGCTTTTCTTCTCTCAACTTTCGACTGTCAACCTTCTACTTTGACCTGCGCTTCGGGCCAAAGCGCCGTCAGGATCAAAGCCACGGCGATTCCCACGGAGATTTCGACGAACCTGTGAACTGCGACCATCCATGCGGGCCCGGTTCGCGCCACCAGCATGACGATGGCGAGTGTGACCCCAGCGTAGCGATACGCAGCTCGTTCGATGCGCAAGAACGCGCAAATCATTCCGAGTGCGAACACGCCAGCGCCAAACACGATCATGTTTGACCCCAGGTACGTTGCCAGCAGCGCGCCCATCGCAGCGCCCAGCACCGTTCCCGCAAAGCGCTGCTTCGAGACGGTCCATGCCGTGCCAAGTGTCGATTGCATGACAATGAGGGTTGCAATCACGGCCCAGTAGGGTTCCGGCAATCGAAGCAGTCGGCCGATTAGTAAGGAAACCATCGCTGCGATCGCTGTTCGAGCGGCGTGAATCAGTTCGCTGCGGTCCGCGTGCGGCCAACTCCATCTCTTCGGCTCCGGCATGGCGCCTCCAGACACCGCATTCTAGCGCGTGCAGTCTTTTCACCACAGCGGACTCAAGGTAAGCCGGCGAGTCACTTGGCGCCGAGCTGGCTCAAGATCCCGCTAATCCCGCCGCCCTCGACTGCCTGCACGTGATAGACGGCGAGCTTGCTGTCGCGAATTTCCACCCAGGCAGGCTCCGGTGGCAGATGAATCCGCCGCCCTGTCGCTGCAACCGGCTTCATTCCCGGCAGCGCCAGCGCATTCTTCTGCGTCCCGGTCACGCGCGCGACGAACGACACGCGGTCGCCGTTCTCTTTCATGTCCGTGGGATTTTCGGAATAGTCCGGAAACGCCGCGAGCTGTGCGCGCATTGCGGCCATGAATTCGGTCTTGTCGATTCCGTCGAGGCCCGCGCCTTCCAGGCGAAAATCGTCGTGAACCAGAGCCGCCATCGCGGCAATGTCGCCGCGATCGAGCGCCTGTGAATATCGAAGGAAAACCTCTCGTGCCGTCATGGTCGCGCCGATTTTAATTGCAGGCTACTCGCTTCGCAAGGAGACCATCGGATCGATGCGGGCGGCGCGGCGGGCGGGGATGTAACTCGCGAGCAGCGCGATGAGCGTGAGCAGCAGGGCAATCGCGGCGAACGTGAAAGGGTCGGTGGCCTGGACGCCGAACAACAGGCTGCGCATGAGGCGCGTGAGGATGAAGGCGCCGGTCAAGCCGATAAATATACCCGTGAGCGCGAGAATCATTCCCTGTCGCACGACGAGACGCAAAATGTGGTTTTGCGTCGCACCGAGGGCGAGGCGGATTCTGATTTCGCGCGTACCCTGGCTGACCATGTAGGCCATGACGCCGTAGATGCCGATGGTCGCAAGGGCGAGAGCGAGAAACGCGAAAAGCCCGAGCATCATCATCGAGAACCGCCGGCGTGCGAGGGATTCCTCCACGCGCTGGTCCATCGTTCGCACGTTGTAAATCGGGAGATCGGGATCGAGTTCGCGGATTTCTTTTTTGACCGCGGATGTGAGAGCGGCGGGAGGTGTGCCGCTTCGCAGAACCACATTCATCGCGCGCGTGATGTATTGCGAGTGCGGAAGGTAGAAAGCGATGCGCGGGTCAGAATCGAGTGTGTCCTGTTTGATGCGGCCTACGACGCCCACGATGGTGATCCATGGCTCTTTGGATTCCAGGCCACCGGTGCGGATGCGTTTGCCGATGGGAGGTTCACCGGGCCAGAATTGCTGGGCCATGTATTCGTCGATGATGGCGACTTTCTGGGTCGTCGCGGAGTCCAGGTCACTGAAGAAGCGTCCCTGATGAAGCGGAATTTGCATGGCCTCGAAGTAATGGCCGCTCACGATGCGCTCATCGGCGTTGATGAAATTTTCGCCGCTAGGCGGCGTGCGGCCTTCAATCGTGATGGGGCCCCATGCAAACATTTCGCTAAGTGGGAGCGACGTGATGGAGCCGGCAGCGGAAACGCCGGGAAGGCCCTCGAGACGCTCGTTGAGCTGGCGATACGTGGCGAGGACGGCTGGCCCGTCGTTGTACTTGCGGCCGCTTAGAGTGAGCTCGAGGGTGAGGACATTTTGAGGATTGAACCCCGGCGCGACATTTTGCAAGCGGGCGAAACTACGGATGAGCAATCCCGCGCCGATGAGCAGCACCACCGAAAGTGCGAGCTCGGATACGACAAGCAGGCGGCGAAGATTATTGCCATGGCCCCACACGGCGCCCGCGCCGGCAGAGCCGCGAGTCGCGTCATTCAGCACGGAATGCAGATCGATGCGGGAAATGCGCAGAGCCGGCGCGAGGCCAAAAAGAATTCCGGAGAACAAAGAGAGCGACAGTGTGAACAACAGGGCCTGAAGGTCGATTCCGATATCGTCGAGGCGCGGCACGCTCTTCGGTCCGAGGACGTGAATCCAGTGCACACTCAAAATGGAGAAAAGGACGCCGAGCACGCCTCCGCAAAGGGCAAGCAGAATGCTTTCCGTGAGTAACTGGCGAACGATGCGGCGGCCGCTCGCGCCGAGAGCAGTACGCACGGCGATTTCTTTCTGCCGCGCGACGGCGCGCGAAAGCAGAAGATTCGCGACGTTGGCGCAGGCGATCAGCAGGACGAATGCGACAGCGCCGAGCAAAACGAGAAGTGTCCGGCGCGCGTCGCCTACCACTTGTTCTTGCAGCGGGACGATGCCGAAGGTGAGTGCTCCGTTCGGCGGATACTGCTGTGGATGATCCTGGCGCAGACGCGCGGTGAGCGTGTCCATTTCCGCCTGGGCCTGCTGAACCGTGACGCCGGGCCTGAGCTTGCCAATGATGTTGTAGTCCTCGCGATCGCGGTCTTGGGGCGCGCCAGGTGCAAGCGGAAACGGCAGGAGAATCTCAGCCTGGTCCGCGGCACCATAGAGTGTTGGCATCACTTCACGGGGCAGAGAAAAAGCTTTCGGGAGAACGCCAATGACTTCGTAAGGCAATCCATTGATGGTGATTGTTTTGCCGAGGATATGTGGATCGGAGCCGTAGCGGCGTATCCATGTGCCATAACTGAGCAACGCCGTGGGCGTATGGCCGGTCGAGTCTTCGTCGGCGATGAACAAGCGTCCCATCGCCGCGTGATAGCCGAGCATGGGCAGGAGATTTGAGGAGACGCGGATCGTGCCGATGCGTTCCGGTTCGCCATTCCCCGTTAGGTTGTAGTTCGAGCCGTAAGCGATCGCGACCTCGTCAAAGCCGGAGTGCCCGGTCTTAATGTCGAAGTACTGCGCGGTGGAAAACCAATCCTGCGTGATGCCCAGGCCGGGAGAGCGATTCCACAAGATGACGAGGCGGCTGGCGTCTTTATAGGGAAGTGGGCGCAACAAGAGCGCGCTCGTGATGCTGAAAATCGAAGTGTTCGCACCGATGCCGATGGCGAGGGACAACAAAGCAGCCAGAGCGAAGCCGGGATTCTTTGCAAACGTGCGGAGGGCGTAGCGGAGATCGCGTACAAGTGCGTTCATAGCGGCGCGATGAATCCTATCATGGCGGAGCCGCGTAGTTAGACGAAGGCCGGACGGTTTTGGCTTTCCTGAAGACCGAGTTTGGACGAGCTGAAAGCGAGGTTACGATTATCCCCAGGCTTCTGTTTGTGCGGTTATGATTATCCGAGCGCGGTGGCGCCATGAAGAGTGTGTATCTGTCGTTGGGATCGAATATGGGAGATCGCGCGCAGAACATTGCGCGGGCGATTGACGCGCTCGCGGCGCATGGAGTGCGCGTCACGCGCCAGTCATCGCTCTACGAGACGGAGCCGGTGGACATTCGCTCGCAGGGCTGGTTTCTGAATTGCGTCGTCGAAGCGGAAACAGATCTGATGCCGCGGCAACTGATGCATGCGCTGCTCGAGATCGAGCGCTCGCTCGGCAGGCGCCGCCGCGTGCCGCGAGGGCCGCGCCTCGTCGATATTGACATTTTGTTTTTCGGCGCGAACATCGTGCGCACAGCGGAACTCGAAATTCCGCATCCGCGCATGGCCGAGCGGCGGTTTGTTCTCGTGCCCTTTGCCGAAATTGCTCCCGGCGTGCAACATCCGGTACTCAAACAAACTATTGCTGCGCTACTTGCGGCGACGCTCGACCGCAGCCAGGTCCGCCGCTCGAAATCCTAGAACGTGGGTCACGCGGTCGCGAGGTCAGAGGTGTTCGCGATCTCGCTTTTCTTTTTCGCGTTTCTTGCGGTCTTCCTCTTCCTGGCGCTCCCACTCGGCCAATTCTTCTTCGGTCATCTGATAGTCCTCGCGGGAGGCGAACATCGTGCCGCGGCGTTCGTCGCGCGCATTGCTGCGCTGCTTCTTGCGTTTCTTGACCGAGGAAAGATCGCCCATGCTGCGGATCGGCTCGGTAATGGCGCCTGCCTCGAGGAGCAGCTCGCTCACTTTTTCGAGGAAGTCATGCAAATGGTACGGCTTGAGAGTGTAGGGAAGTCCCTCGTGCTCGAGGACAGGTTGAGCGTCTTTCGCGGCCAGCAGCGGAACGAGGAAAAGGACGCGAAGACGCTTCCGGGGCACAATCACCAGTGTCTCGGGGGACGTCTCCGTGCTTCCAGCAGCACCGGGGAGCACCGGTTCCAGCGCGGTTTCCGCCGCAGTTTCAGGAAATTCAGAATCCGCTTGAGACAGCTCCTTCAGAATGGAAAAAAGCGGCCCGCTGAGATCGGTCAGGGCCACATTCACGATCACGAGGTTCCACGCCCCGCTGGCAAGCTCCGCCATCGCATGTGACGCCAGCGGAACGATCCGCACACGCCAGCCCTCGGAGTCGAGAATGTTTTTCAGGGCGCGCTGGCTGACGATATCGTCGTCAATTATGAGGATTCCGACTTGGGCCACGGCGGTTTACCCTTCTGCAGGTCGCTCATCGAGTATAGAAGGGGCGATTCCGGGCCGCCGCGGATTTGCCGCCCGGGTTTCCAGGTGGGGCCTTGTCTCACCGTACAGGCGAAAATAAAGCGAATAAAATCCTTGACAAGGCGAATAAAAAGCGAATAAGATGCGCAGCGTGCGGCGAGGCTATCAATGGCCACTTCTCCCATTCTTCGAGCGAGTCCGACGGCGTTTCGGCGCCGGCGGACCGGAACGAAGCAGACCAGTCTCACCCTTTTCCCCACAGCCGCTCGCCACGGCACCTGTGAGTCCCCAAGCGGTGCTTCCGCGCCCTCTCTGGTCCCCGACCGGAGTACGAAGCCCGCGACGGAACTGGTCGGCATTGCACGCCTCGCCGCTTCCTCCCCCTGCGCCGAAGCCAAGCGCGGGACGGAGTATTTTCTTCTCCCCGTCCGCTCAATCCTGAACCACTGCGATTCCGAGCGTGTGCCGTTCCGCTGGACGGTGAACCCCTATCGCGGATGCGAGTTCGGATGCCAATACTGCTACGCGCGCTACACGCACGAGTACATGGAGCTGGACGGCGGCGAATTCGAGTCGAAGATTTACGTGAAGCAGGATGCGGCGCGGCTGGTGGACCGCGATCTCTTGAACGAGAAAATTTGGGGCGAACACATCGCCATCGGAACAGCCACGGACCCGTATCAGCCCGCCGAGCGCGAATTCGGAGTGACGCGTGCGATCCTGGAAAAAATGGCTGAGCGTGAAGGGCTCAGCCTGTCCATCACCACGAAATCGAATCAAGTGGTGCGCGATATTGATTTGCTTCGGCGCATCTCCGAGCGCTCTTCGATCACCATCAATATGAGCATCACCACGCTGAGAGTGGGACTTGCGCGATTGCTCGAACCGCGCGCGCCGCGGCCCGATCTGCGCCTGGAAGCCGTGCGCAAGCTGCGCGAGGCGGGAATTGCCGCGGGAGTTTTTGCCATGCCGATTTTGCCGGGGCTTACCGACCGTGAGGAAGACCTCGATGTGCTGGCGCGGGGCGCTCGCGAAGCCGACGCGCAGTGGTTCGGCGGGAACGTTCTATTTCTCATGCCCTCTTCGCTGAAGCAGTTTCTGCCATTCCTCCAGAAGAAATTCCCCAAGCTCTCCGAGCGCTACCGTGAATGGTATGCGCGCAGCGGTCGCGCGCCGGAGTCGTATCGCAAGGAATTGGCCGCGCTCGTCGAACGTCTGCGGCAGAAACATGGCCTCCACGCACTCCCGAAATTGCCAATCGAGCGCAAGTGGAGCTCCACGCAAATGCCGCTCGATTTGAATTCCGTCGCTTAGGCCTAATCCTCAGAAGTAAGGTCGCAACGCTTCCGTTCAAGGCAGGATGATACGAGAGCTTTCCTTTGCGGCCTCGGCGGGAAGGGGGAAGCGCGTACGAAGGAAACCGAGGAATGCGCGCGAGCGAGGGCGTCCATTCGTCTCTTGCTTTCCGACGCGCAGCAAGAAAACAAGCAGTTTGAAAATATCCGAATCTTTTAATGTAGGAAAACCTGCACGCTCCGCTTGCTGCTTCCGAAAATCCTGCAGGAACTCTGCGATATGGCCATAGAGAGCCCGCGGCATAGGTGCTTCAGGCGGCCGCTCGAAGTAAATTCCTGTTCCCAGAGTGCGAAACGTTTCGGCCAGGGCTTCGAGCGCACCGAATGTGACGCCGTCGTTCGCATCCTTGTTCTGAATTTGGAAGTTGAGAATCGTCGTTGCCAGGCCCGCCACAACCGGCCAGCGCTCGTACACAAAATCTACGGGGAATTCAACGTCGCGGAAGGGAAATTCCTCCGGCGAAATCGGCTTGCGGTGCTCGCGTTCGTAGCGATGCCCCTCGATGAGATATGGGCAATCGAGCGGGCAATCGATGGTCACTTCGCGTTCTCGCCCGCAGCAGACCGCGCAAATCTTTTCGCCTTTCGCGGGACAGAACCGCTTGGGCGGGCGCTTCTCACAGATCGGACAGCTCATCCTGTCTCCTCAAATGCGGGCTGCAAACGAGTCAGGGTACGGGAAGATGCTTGCGGCGGCAAGCGGCGAGAGGCGGTCGGGACCGGTCAGATTTTTGCGCTTTGGGCCGGATTGGTCTTTTCGTACGCGGCGACGTGCTCGAGGATCCTCTCGATGACAAACTCATCGCCGGGGCTGGAATTGATCATTACGTTGTAGAGAGCCCGGTGCGGCCATTCCTTGCCGAAATAGCGGCAGATGAATGCAGCGCGTTCGCGGTCGATTTCCTCGACGAGTTGTGCAGCTTCCTTCTCGCTTTTCCCCAGCGTCATCACGCGGCGAATTTTTTCGTCCACCGGCGCGTAGATGAACACGTGGAAAGCATCGGGGCGGTTTCGCAGGATGTACGGAGAGCCTCGGCCGACGATGACGCAATTTCCTCGCGAGGCGACATCTTCGATCACCTGGTGCAACATCGCGACCATGCGGTCGGCGTCGAACACGCGCGAATCGGCAAGCGGAAGCGTTCTTTCGTAGCTTCCCCGTGCGTAGACCTTGAACAGCCGATAAAGCAGAGAGTCTTCGCGTTCGTCGCAGCGCTGAACCGCCTTTGGATCCGCCTTTGCCACCCGCGCGATTTCTTGCGTGAGTTCCTCGTCCCAGACTTTCCAGCCCAGGCGTTTGGCAAGCCGCTTGGCAATCAAGCCTCCGCCGCTGCCGTATTCTCGCTCGACGTTGATAATCCGGACCGGCATATCTTCCTCGTCCCGTCAGTGTACTGCCATTGGGCCGCCGGGTTTTACTTTCTTCATCAGAAAGACAAAGGGAATCATGAAGAGCACGCAAACGCCCAATAGCCGGAAGTTGTCGACATAAGCCAGCATGGTGGCTTGTTGGTCCAGCATATTCGCGACGAGGGCATACGCTTGGCGCGTAGCTTCATAGGCGCTCGAACCGCGCGCGATGAACATGTGCGTGGCGGAATTGAACATGGACTGAAACGTTGTGCTCCCGGGGTGGATGTGCTCCGTCAAAGTGACCTGATGCACTTGGGTGCGGCGAGCCAGCATCGTCGTGACCAGGGAGATTCCCACGCTGCCTCCGATGTTTCGCGCGAGGTTGATCAGACCGGAAGCCGCATTGTTCTTCCCTTTGGGTAGGACTGCGTACGCCGCCGTATTGATCGGCACGAAGAGAAAGGCGAGACCGATCGCTTGGAAGGCGCGCGCCGTAGCCACCGTGCGGAAATCGATCGTTGTATCGAAGTGCGTCATGTGAAACAGGGCGAACGAAAGTACTACCAACCCGAAGAGCAGCAGCCGGCGCGCATCCATGTGCCCGAGCAGAAAACCCACGAGCGGCATACAGATAATGATGGCGAAGCCCCCAGGCATGAGCGCGAGTCCAGCTTCCTGCGCCGTGTAACCCATAAGGGTCTGAAGGAAGAGCGGGATCAGCACCGTGCTCGAGAGCAGCGCGAACCCAACCATGAACATCAGCAAGGTGCCGATGGCGAAGGAGCGCTCGCGAAACAGTCGCAAATCGATGATGGGATCCTTGTGCCGCCATTCCCAGATGACCACGGCAATCAGCGCGACCACGCAGATGGTGGTCATCGTGACGATGAAATGTGAACCGAACCAATCGTCGCGCTGGCCTTTGTCGAGCACCACTTGAAGCGTGCCGAGCCCCAGCGCCAGCAAGCTGATGCCAATGTAGTCGATCTTAATGCTTCCTAACGCATGCCTCTTCATGTCGGGCGGATCGGAGATCAGGCGATTCGTAAGGAGCAGAGAAAGAATGCCGACAGGGATGTTGATGAAGAATATCCAGCGCCAAGTGAAATTATCTGTGATCCAGCCACCCAGCGTCGGGCCGATCGCGGGTGCGAAAACCACGGCCATGCCGTACACGGCAAAGGCCATGCCCCTCTTCGCCGGAGCGAATGTGTCCGCCAGAATTGCCTGTTCGCTCGGCTGGAGTCCGCCGCCTCCCGCTCCCTGCAGAACCCGGAAGAAAATCAGCGCGCTGAGATTGGGGGCAAGTCCGCACAAAAACGAGCTGATGGTGAAGAGTGCGACGCAGGACATGTAGAAGCGCTTGCGCCCTATAAGGGAGGAAAACCAACCGCTCATGGGAAGCACGATGGCGTTGGAAACGAGGTAGGAGGTGAGAACCCAAGTGCTTTCATCCTGCCCGGCGGAGAGGCTTCCGGCAATGTGCGGGAGCGCGACATTGGCGACGCTGGTATCGAGCACTTCCATGAACGTCGCCAGCGTGACCGTCAACGCGATGATCCACGGATTTACGGGCGGCCGCCAGTTCGCCTGCGGCGAGATGGAATCGCCCGCGCTCACTTCACTGTGACTTTCGGCTCGACCGACATCCCCAAGCGCAGGTAGTGGTCGTTGTTCTCTCCCGGCTCAAGGACGATCTTCACCGGCACTCGCTGGACCACTTTCACAAAATTCCCCGTCGCATTTTCCGGAGGCAACAAGCTCAAGCGCGCGCCACTCGTGCCGGCGATGCTGTCCACGTGACCCTTGTAGGTGCGGCCGTTCGCATCCACTTCGATCTTGGCGGGTTGTCCCGGGCGCATGAATTTCAATTGCGTCTCTTTGAAATTCGCCGTGATCCAGACATCGTTGAGGGGAACGATGGTGAACAATTGCTGGCCCGGCTGAACGTTCATCCCCACTTCAATGTTCTTCATCACCACGCCGTCCACCGGCGCGATGATCTTCGTATATTGCAGGTTCAGCTCGGTCTGCTCGAGTTGTGCCTGCTTTTGCCTCACTGTGGCCTCCGCCGAGAGAGCACGTGCACGCGAGGAAGCCACTTGCCGCGGCCCAGTCAGCGTCGCGCTCAGATTGGCCTCGGATTGGACAAGGTGGCTGCGCGCTTGCGTCACCTGGCTCTGCGCTGCTTCTGCCGAAGCCCGCGCTGCGGCGACCGCAGCCGTGCTCGCTTTGGCGGAAGCCAGCGCCTGATCGTATGTTTGTTGCGAGACTTCCTGCTTATCCACAAGCTGTTTGTACCGGACGAGATCATCCTGAATCTTCACGTCGTTCGCGATCGCCGAATCGAGTTGCGCCCGTGCGGCGTCGTACTGCTGCTGAGCGGAGCTGATTCCCGCCCTGGAATTCTCCACGTCCGCCCCGGACGCAAGGGTCTGATTTGACGTGGTCTGGTTCGTGATCGGGACGTTGATATTCAGGGCTTCGGCAGTCGCCTGCGCATCGGCCACGGCGGCATTGGCTTGGTCCACGGCGACCTGGAAGTCCCGGGGGTCGATTTCCGCGATCACCGTGCCCGTCTTCACGTACTGGTTGTCATCGACGTTGACCTTCAGGATGTAACCGGAAATTCGCGCGCTGAGGGGCATCAGATGGCCATCCACCTCTGCATCGTCGGTGGACTCGTAGCTTGAGAAATAGCGCCAGGCAAAGAAACCCCCGACCAACAAAATAAAGACCGCGCCGATGATCCATCGGCCGGCATGGGGGCGCGAGCGCAGGAAATTCTCCGTGCGACCGGGCGGAGGCGGCGACGCCGAATGCGTCTCCGGAGTGGCGGATGTTTCCGCGGGGGGCCGAGGACTCGTTTCGGTTTCAGTTGGCTGCGCCATGGCTTAATTTCCTTTGAAGTATTCTTTCACGCCCTCTTCGGCCAAGCCCAGGGCTCGGGCCAGAGAAATCTTGGCGTAATTATAGTTGTAGAGGCTGGAAATGTACTGTTCGTGGGCGCTGGCGACGGCTTCCTGCGACTGCACGACTTCCACCGTGTCCGTGACGCCCGCGGCAAAACGATCGCGCGATTGGGTGAGTGTCTGCTCGGAAAGGTCAATGTTGCTGCGCGCCACATCCACCTGCTCCGCCGAAGACTCCAGATTGAGAAGCGCGGTGCGAACATCGGCGTCAATTTGTCCGCGTAGGTTATCCAGGTGCTCGCTGCTTTGCTGGAGTTTTGCGTCGGCTTGCAACACGTCGCCGTGAACGCTTCCGCCCTGAAAGATCGGGATGTTCAGCGTCCCGCGGACATCAAGAACTCCGTGCGAATCGGTGGACGGATGCGGTCCTGCCACACCATAATCCCCGCTGAAGGCGAGCGTTGGGTAATAGCCTGCCACGGCGGCCTTGCGCGAATACTCGGCAGCGCGCACGTCGGAGAGCGCGGCCTGAAAGTCGGAACGCGAAGCGTAGGCGCGCTTCAGCGCTTCGTTCACAGTGATCCCAGCAAACGGCGCGTAGGGCGACCTGTCCGTCAATTCATATTCCTGGCCGGGAGCGAGCCCGATGACGCGGGCCACTGTCAGCTTCTGAATGGCGAAGTCATTCTTGGCTTGAATCCACTGCTGTTGCCGCGTTTGCAATTCCACGTGCGCTCGCAAGGCGTCAATGGCCGGGGAAGTTCCTGCTTTCACCCGGTCCGCCGCTTGATCGTAGAGCGCTTGCGCCGTCTTCACTTGCGCATCTGCCGTTTCGATGCGGGCCAGGTCCGCAATCGCTTGCAGGTAAGTGAAACCCACGGCGAGGACCACCAGATCGCGCGCATCCTTGTAGGTGTATTGCGTGGACTTCAAGCTTTCCCTCGCCGAACGTGTTTTGTTGATGGCCTTCCAGTCGAACAAGGTTTGGGTCAGGTATGCCCGCGCATCAAAATACGAAAATGGGCCAACGACACTCGGGATATTGACGCCGGGAATGTGGAGAACAAACCCGAACTCGGTGAGATTTACTTGCGAAGCGTCCACATAGGTGGAGGTGGTCAAGTTCGGCAGCAACTTGCTCAATTGAATCCAGCGCTCCCCGCGCGCAGAGACGATGTCCGCGCTCGAAAGCAGCAGCCCTAGATTCTGTCGCAGGCCCCGATCGATGGCGTCTTCGAGCGAAAGCGGTAAAACGCCTGGCACGAGTTTTTCGGGCACGCTGCCTGAAAAAGCGCTTTGCGGTTGCCCGGGGGGAGAAGATTGCCCCGGGCCGGTCGGGTACGATCCGGTGGCCTGCGCATGCGTGGGAATCACAGTGAGCGGCAAAAAAATCGCGACGACAACCAAGGAAATTATCCACCAGCGTGTCACGGAATCACCTCCCACTCCCCATTCATTTCAGATGACGTTCGCCCTTTCGAAGACGCAAGACGGCGGCCGTGAAATCCCCGGTGCACCTGCCGCGGCTCACGACGAAGCGCTCCGAGAATGCCGGCGATGTTTTCTTGTTTCTATCGGCTGTAAGCTCGGATAGATGAGGTCCCAGACTCCGGTCGTGGTCTTCTGAAGCGAGCCCTCGGCTTTCATCGACCAGCTCATCGTCACCCCCAAGAAAATGACCTGGGTCAGGCGCGCCAACTCCATCGCAGAGAGATCCTTTCGCACCTCACCCCGCTTTTGCGCCAGGGCAATAATCTGAGCGAGGATCCGCCGGCTCGTGCCCATCCGCTCTTGCAGTCCCGCCAGGACCGGCGCACAAGAAGCGTGCGCCGCATAGATCGCGCGAAGTAGAGCGGGCGATTCGTTGGACTGTCCCGCAGCACCTGTTGCCAATTCCCGAAGCACGTCGAGGACGGGCCCTTTCGTCGTCCGCGCGATTTCGAGAGCCTGCTGGACCGCGAGGAGACGGTCCCCGCCAAATTCAGCAAGGATATGCTCTTTCGCCGGGAAATAATTGAAGAACGTCCCTTTGCCCACGTCGGCTTCTTCGGTGATGTCTTCCACCGTGGTTTCGAGAAAACCGCGCTCGGCAAAAAGCCGCAGCGCAGCGCGGTAGAGGCGCTCGCGGATCTCCTCGCGATGCCGTTCGCGGCGATTTGTCCGGGGCGGGGCGACTGAGGTGCGTCGAGCAACGGCCGTGGAATGGGGCATGTGAATTCCTTTGGGAACACTGGGAAAAACTGACTATAAGTCACGTATGAATGAAAGTCAAGGCGAGTGCATCGGGAAGAGGCTGCCGGCTGGAGCGGGGGGTTCCACGCCGGGGTTGTCTCCCGGCGCGGAGTTTCCGTTGAGTTGTTACTTCGCGCGCTTCGGGCTGTGTTGGTTCAAAGTCGAAATCAGAAGTTTCGCTGACGCCGGAACCGGAACCGCACCGTGGAGCACGATTTCCTTCGCATTAATTTTCTTTCCGTAGATGCGTTCGTTGGCATCGTTGTCCGGACGCAGTGTGGACCCTTCGAGCGAGATGCCGGCAAACAAGCCTCGCGCGCGGGAATACGTCAAAACTTCTGCGCGCAGGGACGCGTCCGTGGCCGCCTCCGCATCGCGTCCCACAGGTCCAGCGGCCGCAGAAGCATCGCCGCCCAGCTTGACCTTGCTGCTGAGAATGGCGCTTGCCCCGCCGTCATTCATGACGAGCAGAACAAAATCGGTGGCTTGGCCGCCGAGTTGCAATCCGAAGCTGCCGCCTTCGAGCGCTATCATCGTCGGCGCGCCCCAGGGGCCCTGGAAATCATCGCCGCTTCGGCACGTCATGGCGCCGCGGCCGTAGCTGCCGCCGATGCCGATCGCGAATTTGAGCACCGTGGGAATCACGACCACGCATTCCGCATGGTCGATCAAGCTCTGCGGAATATTGTCGGGGATATCCATAATTTCTTTTGCCACTACGCCGGCATTGTTCAGCCGGTCTTCTTCCTTGGTTTGATCATCTGCCCGGACAGGTGAAGCATTGAATAGCATGGGCAGGCCTACCAGCACTGCCGCGACGAGCGAGAGCAGTTTTCTTTTCATTGCCTTCCTCCTCAGGATGTGTGTTTATCATACGAATTTGGTTGAAGGGCGACAATGAATATAGCAAAGGTGCAGCACAGCGCGAAGTGGCGAAATATGCTTCGGAGCGGGATGCGTTCTCGGAATCGGTCATGATTTCATCCATTCCACGAATTCGCCCGCGACGCGGCAATTTATGCCGGGCGACGCCACTCTGGATTGCGGCCGCTCTTCTTGCTGCGCACCCCGCCGCCGCGCAGAAATCCGGCCCGGCGAAACAGCAGCCCACGGCGGCGGCACATGCCAAAGTGCGCCGCGATGTCGCGCAATTCCGCGCGCGCGTCGAAGCGATTCTCTCCGAAGAGCATGCGCAGAAGGCTTACTGGGGTGTGTTTGTGACGGACCGGGACGCGGGTGCGACGCTTTACGACCTGAATGCCGATCGCTTTTTCACGGCCGCCTCGAACGCGAAAATTTTCACCTCAGCCTTCGCTCTGGCCACGCTCGGATCCGATTACCGGTTTCATACGACCCTCGAATCCAAGGGCGCGCTCGGAATGGATGGACGGCTCGCCGGCGATCTGCTCTTCGTGGGGCGCGGCGATCCGGATCTCTCCAACCGGAAATTTCCGTATGCCGGTAAGGTGGAACGCGAAGGGCCCGCGGAAAAAGTTCTTGCCGATTTGGCGGATGCCGCCGTCGCAAAAGGGCTCAAAGAAGTGGATGGAGACATCGTTGCCGACGACAGCTATTTCCCCTTCGATCCCTATCCTGCGGACTGGACCATCGGCGACCTCTACTTCACTTTTGGGGCGCCGGTCGGCGCGATTGCTTTCGACGACAATTCGATTTCGGTCGAAGTTCGCCCCGGTGAACACGAAGGCGATCCGGCGGCGATTACCGTCGAGCCTGGCGCAGCAGCTGAAAACCTGGAGCGCGATGTCACGACCGGTCCAAGCGCCGGAAAAACGGGACTAGGCGTCACCCGAAAGCCCGGGTCTCGTTCCATTTTTCTATTTGGGTCCATCCCGCTCGGCCACGCTCCCGAAAAGCTCGACCTCGCCATGACCGAGCCCGCCGAAGTGGCGGCGCGCGCGCTAAAGACGCTGCTCGAGGCGCGTGGCGTCCGCATTGTCGGCGGGACTCGCGTGCAGCACGGGCCGCCGGCAGTCACCTGCGAGTCGCTCGACGCGCCGGCGGTGCTGAAAAGTTGCCTGCCGGCGCCGCCGCCCGAAAATCTCGTCCTAGCGGAGCATGTTTCATTGCCGTTGCTCGAAAGCATTCGCCTCACGAATAAAGTGAGCCACGACCTGCACGCCGAAATGCTGCTGCGGACGGTGGCGCGGGAAAAAGCGGGGGCTGGCTTGACCGATGCCGGCATTTGGGTCGAGCAGGATTTCCTCAAGGCCGCTGGCATTGCGGACGGCGATGTGGTGCTCTCCGATGGTTCCGGGCTTGCGAACTCCGATCTCGTGACGCCGCGTTCTCTCGTCCAACTGTTGCAATACGCCGTCCAGCAACCCTGGGGCGCGGATTTCCTCTCGACGTTGCCCATCGCTGGCGCAGACGGGACGCTCGAAGACCGCATGAAGGGGACGGTTGCGGCGGGACTGATTCACGCGAAGACAGGCACCCTCGATCATGTCCGCACGTTATCCGGCTATGCGACGACTGTGCATGGCGAGAACCTCGTCTTCGCCATCTTCGGCAATAACAACCCGCAGCATGGGCGCGATGCAACGACTGCGGTCGATGCCATCGCGATCGCAATGGTCGAGACGCTCGGTGCTCTGCGCACAAAAAAGAAAAAATGATTCGGAAGCCCCGGCCCCGTATCGTGACCGTATTCGGCAGCTCGCGCCCCCGCGCTGGCGACCCGCAGTATGCCGCGGCACACGCTCTCGGCGCGGCGCTCGCGGAAAAGGGATTCGTCGTCTGCAGCGGCGGCTATGGGGGCGTGATGGAAGCAGTCTCGCGCGGAGCGAAAGAAGCCGGCGGACAGACTCTCGGCGTCACGGCAAAGAGTTTTCAGGCCCGCGCCAACAAGTGGGTGGACGAGGAAATCCGCATGAAGACGTGGCGGGAGCGCCTGTTTGAACTGATAAAACGCGGCCACGGATACGTGGCTTGTCCCGGGGGCACTGGTACGCTCGTCGAGCTTGCGGTCGTTTTAGAGATGCTCAACAAAGGCGCTATGGCGAAGAAACCCATGGTTGTGGTCGGAGATTTCTGGCAGCCGGTGATCGACCGTGTCCGCGAAGTCGAGCTCGGGCATGCATCTGTCTCGAACGAAAAGGACGATGCGCTGGTTCATTGCGTCTCATCGCCCGTCGAAGCCGCGGAGTATCTGCAAGGGCAATTTGAAAAGCGAAAACGCGAGCGACGTTCGCTCGAGCCAAGCGAGCCTGGAGTTTTCCTCTGAATGCAGGGAATTCGCATCCTCTTCCGGGTACGATCCGCGCCCGCACGGATTTCCACAGCGCAACCGGGCTACAATTGATGACGCGATTCGCATCATTGTCCTGAGGAGCGCAGCGAATAAGAATCTCTCGCGAATTTCGGCAGAGAGACTTACCGGGCGCCTTCCCAGTCGAATCCATTCGAGGTTTTCGTGTCGCGTCCCGCAGAGGAAATTCTCGAATTCGGTCAATTGAAAGAGATCGTCGGCCGGTTCACCACGTGTGCACCCGGGCGTCGCGCAACGGAAGCGCTCGCTCCACAACAGGACGCCCAAGCGCTCGAAGCAGAATTCGCGCTCATCCGCGAAGCGGTCGCTCGGGTGCGTGTGGGTTCCGAACTCGGCTTTGGCTCGCTCTCGGACCCGGAGGCGTGGCTCGGGCGGCTCGCCATGCCCGGCTCTGTGCTTTCGAGCGCGGAGCTGCTCGATACAGCGTCGCTCGTCGAAACCGTCACCGGGCTTCGTCAAACATTCAAGGGCGAGGCCGCGAAGTATCCGCTGCTCGCCGGCCGCGCCGCGGCACTCGCCGACCTTCGTCATCTGGGAACCGCCATTCGCCGCGCCGTACTGCCGAACGGCGAAATCAGCGATGACGCCTCGCCGCAACTCAAACGCATCCGCGCAGGCCTCGCGCAGGCGCGCGAAAAAATTCAGAAATCGCTCGAAAACATAATGCGAGCGCGCGGCGAGCCGGCCGGCGAAGATTACATCACCCTGCGCAACGATCGCTTCGTAATCCCGGTGCGTGCGTCCGAGCGCCGCGCCGTTCCCGGTGTAGTTCACGCCGCGAGCGCCACGGGGCAGACCGTCTTCGTCGAACCGCTCGAAGCCATCGATTTGAACAATCGTCTCGTGCAGCTCTCGGAGGACGAAACGGCCGAAATCGCGCGCATCCTCGAAGAGCTTACGGAGCGCGTGCGCGCTGAGCGCGGCCCGCTCGAAGCGGCGGCCCGGGAAATCGCGCATCTGGATTCGATTTTTGCGCGCGCGCGATTCGCGCGTGAATTCGACTGCGTGATGCCGGAGCTTGCGGCCGGGAATTCGCTGCGCCTGGAATCCGCTCGCAATCCTGTTCTCGAGGCCACGCTGCGGCCGCAAGGCCGGAAGGCAGTGCCCTTGACGCTCTCGCTCGGCGAAGAGGAAAGCGTCATGGTGATCAGCGGCCCGAACACGGGAGGAAAGACGGTCGCGCTCAAGACCGTCGGTCTCGCAGCGCTTTCCGCGCAGTCTGCGATTCCGGTCGCGGCTGCGCGCGCCCAGCTTCCGATTTTCGACCGCGTCCTTGCCGACATCGGCGACGAGCAGTCCATCGCTGCCGACCTTTCCACATTTTCGGCGCACATGTTGAACCTGAAGTCGATGCTCGAGGCGGCCACCGAGCGCTCGCTGATCTTGGTCGATGAGATGGGCACCGGGACGGCGCCGGAGGAGGGCGCGGCGCTGGCGGTCGCGCTGCTCGAAGAATTTCGCGCGCGCCGGGCTCGCACGCTTGCCACCACGCATCACGACCGCCTGAAAGCTTACGCTTCCACAACTCCCGGAATCGTCAACGCCGCCATGGAGTTCGATGAAGAGAATCTGCGCCCCACGTACCGCCTCCTCGTGGGAGTGCCCGGCACATCGAGCGGGATCGAAATCGCGCGGCGGCTGGGCCTGCCCGCGCGCGTTGTGGATCGCGCTCAGTCGAGCCTCTCGCCGGAATCTCGCGAGGCGCGTGGCCTGATCGCTTATCTCCACCGCAGCCGTGACGATATGGAGGAGATCAAGCGGCAAGCCCGGGAAGAGCTCGTGCAACTCGAAGCCGAGCGCCGCGCGCTTCAAACTGAATGGGTCGAGCGGCAGAAAAAGCGCATCGCCGAACTCGAAAATTTTTTTCAGGAGACCCAGAAGCGCCTGGAAAGCGAAGTCGCGCGACTCACCGCGGAGATTCGCGATCGCGTGCTGCGCGCCCAACTCGAAAAGCAATCCGGGCGCCGCTTGGGGAAAATCGCATCCGATGCGCGCGCCGAAACCGATGCTGCCGTTGTGGAGACGCTCGCCGCGTCGCAGCAAGACCTTGGGGTGTCCGCCGCAGCGCTGGCGAAGCCCGTTGCGCCGGACGAGCTTTCTGCAGGGCAGCTCGTTCAAGTGAAGGGGTTCAAGCAGCCCGTTGTTTTTCGTCGCCACGATGGCCGCTCCGCCGAAGTTGAGGCCGGCGTGCTGCGAATGAAAGTCCCGTTGAGCGATATCATTGGCGTCGCGCCAAATTCCAAGCCGCAGAAAGCGGAAGCCTCGCGTCCGCACGGCATAACGGTTCACGCCCAGCCGAGTGACGAGCCTGCCGCGGATGAAATCAACGTCATCGGCTGCACGGTTGAGGAGGCCACGGGGCGCGTGGACAAATTCCTCGACGAGGCTGCGCTCGCCGGAAAGCCCTCGGTGCGCATCATTCATGGGCATGGCACCGGCGCCCTGCGCCGTGGCCTCGCGGAATTTTTGTCGGCGCACCCTCTGGTTGAGAGGATCGCTCATGAGAAACTGGAACGAGGCGGGGAGGCGATTACCATCGCCGAGTTGAAAAGCTGACGACGTAGTGCTAAAGGATTTAATTCAAGACAATGGCAGAAGCGGGGAGCTTCGCAGAACGCGTCAAGCAGCAAGCGGACATCGTCCGCGTAATCGGGGAATACATTCGCCTGAAGAAGACCGGCCAGAATTTCACGGGCCTTTGCCCTTTTCATCAGGAAAAGACGCCGTCATTTGCCGTGCATCCCGTGAAGCAGATTTATCACTGCTTCGGCTGCGGCGCCGGCGGTGACGTTTTCAAATTTGTGATGGAGATGGAGAAGTCTACATTTCCTGAGGCGGTGCGAACGGTCGCGGAAAAGTCCGGCATTGCGATTCCCAAGCCGCGCGAGCGTTCCCCTGAAGAACGACGTGAGAACCAGCAGCGCACCGCGCTCGTCGAAATGCACCGCGACGTGGCGGTTTTCTTCGCGCGACAACTACAGGAGGGGCAGGAAGGCAAGGTCGCGTTCGCTTATCTCGAAGAGCGCGGCCTCGATCGCGAGACCATGACGCGATTTGCCCTGGGCTTCGCGCCGTCCTCCGGCGACGCGCTACTGCGTCTCCTCAAATCGAAATACCCCGAAAAATTGCTCGAAGCCTCAGGCCTCGTTTCGCGTGATCAGAGCGGGCGCCTCTACGACCGCTTTCGCCGCCGCATCATGTTTCCGATCTCGAATGAGGCGGGCAAAATTATTGCCTTCGGCGGCCGCGCGATGGGCGACGACATGCCCAAGTACATGAACTCCCCCGAGACGCCCATCTATTCCAAGAGCAATGTCCTTTATCATCTCGACCGCGCTAAGGAAGCGCTTCGACAAAGCGATTTCGCCATTCTTGTCGAAGGCTATATGGACGCGATTGCAGTCGCGCGCGCCGGGATCGCCAATGTCGTCGCGAGCTGCGGCACGAGCCTTGCCGAGCCACAAGTGAAACTGCTGGGCCGATTCACTCGCCGCGTCATCGTGAATTACGATCCCGACACCGCAGGCCAGGCGGCGACCGAGCGTTCGCTCACGCTCCTGCTCGAAAAGGAATTTGATGTGCGCGTCCTCGAGCTCCCCGGTGGCGCCGATCCCGACAAATTTCTCCGCGAGCAGGGTGCGGAAGCCTACCGGAAGTTGCTCGCGGCCGCGCCGCCCTATCTCGATTACCTCATCGGCCGCGCGCGCCGGATGGACCGCTCGACGGCGACAGGCAAGCTCGCTGCGCTCAATTTTCTCATGCCCTACGTGCAGCGGCTGCCGAACCGCCTCCTTCGCTCCGAATGGGCTACGCGAATTGCTTCGGAGCTGCGCGTGGACGAGCCCGTGCTCCGCGAATCCCTGCGTCGCGCCGCTGCCGAACGTCGGAGCGAAGTGAAGCCCAAAGCGGAGCTTCTGTCGCCGGCCGTAAAACCTGCGGAGCGCCGGTTGATCGAGATGCTCATCGAGGCCGAAGGCTTTCGCGAAAAGCTCGCGCGCGAGATCTCCTCCGAGGAGCTGCATCGCGGCCTGGAGACGGAAAAAATATTCGAAGTAATCGTCAGAGTGGTGCTGGCGGGGGAACGCCCCGATCCAACCTCGCTCGCAGGGGCGCTTGAAGAGAAGGACCGCCGCCTGCTGTTCGAGTTCCTTTTCGATTCCTCGGGCGCAGCAGAATGGGAGGAGGCGGAAAGCTGCCTCAGCGTCCTCCGCAACCGCAGAGCGGAGCGAGAGCTCGCGGACCTGCAAAAACAGATCGAATCGAAGCCCTCCACAACCGAAATGCGGCGCCTGTTGACTCGCAAGCAGGAATTGCATAAGTTCTTGGCGGGGCTATAACTTACGACACTTGATTGACGTTCGTGTCGCCCCTGTTGTATCCTTGGTGGGTTTTGCGGGAAACGAGCGGCACGTGCACTGCATCATATAGGTGTACGCGGTGGAGCATGTGCGTGGCGGGCGCGGGCATAGCGATTCAGGTTCGAGGAATCGTCTTAAATATCCGTTCAAATGCGGTTCTTGACAAGAAGCGCCGGGGTGTCTAATTCCGGCGGTTTTGTGCTTAGGATTTTGTCTCTGCACATGGTTTGGCCTCACTTGGGGGAGGAAGCGTGACGTTGGCTCTTGAGGAAAAATACGATCAGGTAAGACAGCTCATCGCAATGGGTAAGGAGCGCGGCTACCTACTCTACGATGAGGTGAACGATATCCTGCCGGCCGAGGTGCACTCCTCGGAAGAAATTGACGACTTGCTCTCGACGTTTGAGCGCTACGGCATTGATGTGTACGAAGACCTTTCGACCGCCAAGGCGGCGCTTGCGGCGGCCGACTCCGCCGAGCCGGTGGAAACAGAAAAGGAAGCCGTGGCGGCGGAGGATGGCGAGCTCGATCTGACCCCGGGAACCCTGGAAAAAACAAACGACCCGGTGCGCATGTACCTCCGCGAAATGGGCACCGTACCGCTGCTGACGCGCGAAGGTGAAGTGGCCATCGCCAAGCGGATCGAGCGCGGTCAACTGCTGGTGCTGAAAACGATTACCCGCGCGCCGCTCATCTTGAAGGAACTTTTGCAGGTAGGAGAGGACCTGCGCAACGGCTCCCGCTCGATCAAGGAAATCGTCCAGTTCGACGACGAAGAACTGACCGAAGAAAAAATCGAGCAGAAGACCAAGGAAACGCTCAAGCAGATCGACAAAATCGCCAAGCTCTATTTAGTGGCGATCAAGCAGGCCCAGAAGCTCGAAAAAATCCCGCGCTCGAAGAAGCGCCCATTCCTGCACGCCCGCTACGCGCTGGCCCGGACCCGCATCGACATGTCGAATCGCGTCCGCGAGCTCGATTTCAATCCGCTCGAAAAGAAGCGCCTGATCGACAAGATTCGCCAGACGGTCGAGCGAGTCCATTTCCTCGAGCGGGAGATCGGAAAGCTCGAGCGCCGCGTCGAGGCGTCCAAAGCCGAAGTCCAGTCCGAAGCGCGCAAGGACCTGAAAGCGCGGCGGCAGGAACTGAACGAAATCGAGCTGGCGGCCGAAATCAGCCCTACCGAACTGAAGCGCGCCCTCCAGGTGATCCTGCGCGGCGAACTCGAAGCCGAACAGGCCAAGAAGGAATTGATCGAAGCGAACCTCCGCCTCGTCGTTTCCATCGCCAAGAAATATACGAATCGCGGCTTGCAATTCCTCGACCTGATTCAGGAAGGCAACATCGGTTTGATGAAGGCCGTGGACAAATTCGAATGGCGCCGCGGCTACAAGTTCTCCACCTACGCGACGTGGTGGATTCGCCAGGCCATCACGCGCGCGATCGCCGATCAGGCCCGCACGATCCGCATCCCCGTGCACATGATCGAAACGATCAACAAACTGGTGCGCACGCAGCGCCAGCTCGTGCAGGAGCTCGGCCGCGAGCCCACGTCGGAAGAGATCGCCAAGCGCATGGATATACCGGTCGCGAAAGTCCGGAAGATTTTGAAAATCGCGCAGGAGCCCATCTCGCTCGAAACTCCGATCGGGGAAGAAGAGGATTCGCATCTCGGCGATTTCATCGAGGACAAGGCCGTCGTTTCGCCGTCCGACGCCGTGATCAACTTGAGCCTCAAGGAGCAGACTTCCTCGGTGCTCAAGACACTCACGCCGCGCGAAGAAAAAGTGATCAAGATGCGCTTCGGGCTCGACGACGGCAGCGAGCACACGCTCGAAGAAGTCGGCCAGTCGTTTGCCGTCACGCGCGAGCGCATTCGCCAGATCGAAGCCAAGGCTCTGCGCAAGCTGCGCCACCCGTCGCGGTCGCGCAAGCTCCGCGCCTTCCTCGAAGGCTCTGCCAACGATTATTGATCCGCGTGAAAATATGCTTCTGAAGGGGCGGGTCTAAGACGCGCAATTTGCGTCCCGAATGGGTCTGCGGGACCCGCCCGTCGGATTCAATTACGCTTCGAGAATTTCCTGCAAGCGGTTCAGTGCCGTAAACCAGTAGGATTTCATTTTCGCGCACTCCTTTGAACTAGCGAGCTTCATGTGGTCCACGGCAATCTGTGTCCTTCCCGCACCCTTTCCGTTGAAATAAACGCTCAGGCGCGTGTCGCCGTCCCATTTCGCGCGGAGCGATTTTCCGGGCGTCGCCGTGGTGATCTCCATCTTCGCGCCGGGAAGCCAGCGCCGCCGCAGCTTTTCATCCGTCCAGGCCTTATAGATTTTCGCCATCGGAACGCCGAACGTGCGGCTGCTGTTGGCAGAGAACTCGCCATTGCAATTCTGAAATTGATCTCGCAGGCCGCGCTCGTGCTCGTAGCCGACGGAAACCATCTGCGCCCACCATGGACCCACGCTTTGCTTTTCCGAGAGGTACCTAGCGATGTCCTTGTGAACCCATTTCTTCGCGCCGGCTTTGTCGAGAATTTTAAACCACTCGGCCCAAACTTTCCCCGTGCGCTCCTTCACCGCCTCATCGCTCATCCGTCTCGTTTCTCTCGGTTTTTTCACTGCGGCATCCCTCGCTTCTATTTTTGCTGCTGCGCGGTGGACCAATTGACCGCCGTCCCGTAGCCATAGACGAGTTGCGCGCCGCGATCCGTGCCGATCACGAGCAGCACGCCGAGAATGAAAAGTCCCAGCAGCATTATTTTGCGAAGCTGTGTCGTGAAATTCTTTCTCACGAAAAATGCGAATATGCACAAAGCGACCGCGAGGCTCGTCGTCGTGAGCATGATCGCTTCATGAATCCCCAAGACCCTCTGCGCGTCGCCAGGCGGTACGGAATTTTCGGCGGCAAGCCCGGAAAGTATCGTGACGACTGCGGCCAGCGTGCCGAGATAGAGCAGCCGCGAAGCGTTGCGTTGCATTTCATCGCTCGCGCGCCCCACGGCCAGCAGTTCAAAAAGCAGCGCCCCAAGCCAGAGCACGATGGGAAAGTGAACGAAAATCGGATGAAAGTTGAGCGCCTCTTTCAATCCCGGGAGCATCGTGAATTACCTCTGCGTATGAGATGCCTTGTCGTCGGGCTGCATTATCTTCCAATGCTAGCCCGCCGTAAACTGCTGTAGAATTCGCGCCGCTGATTCCGCGTCCGCTTCTTTAGGAGACTCATGGATGCCGCACAAGAAGAAGGCCGTACCGCGCCCCTCCGAGCGCGATTATTCCCATCGCTCGTTGCTCGATAAGCTTGGCGTCAAGCTGGGCCAGAAGATTTTGATCCTTGACGTGAACGACGGCGCCTTCATCAACGATATCCAGCCGTACTCCCCGGCTTTCGCCGAGCGTCCGCCCGCGGCCGACCTGGACTTGATATTTTTTGGAGCCGAACAGAAAAAAGATCTCGGGCGGCTTTCGTCGCTGCGCAAATCAATCATCAAGAACGGCGCGATCTGGGTCGTCTATCCCAAGGGCCAATCGCACATCCGCGAAATCGACGTGATCGCGGCCGGCAAGGCCGCTGGCCTCACCGACAACAAGGTCTGCCGCTTCTCCGACACGCACACCGCTCTTCGCTTCGTCATCCCGCTGGCAAACCGCTGAGTTGGATTGCCGAATGGGATCTCCCGACCACCGCATTTGCGCACACTCATAGACAATCGAACCAGCAAAATTTCGTCCCCATCCGCATGGACGTCCTATGATGTTGCCATGGTGACAAGGCTCGAGGTCCGCGGCCTGACGGTCAAGTTGGCCACACGCGCAGGGTGGGTCCGCCCCGTAAACGACGTTTCGCTCATGCTCGGCGAAGGCGAGACGCTTGGCATCGTCGGAGAATCGGGCTCCGGCAAGACGATGCTGGCCCTCGCGTTGATGGGACTCCAGCCGCCGGGTGCATTCCTGAAGGGCCAAGCCTGGTTGTATACCGGCAATGGCGCGAAGGCGCCAGGACGAGGAACGAATTTGATTTCTGCTCGGCCTCGCGAACTGCGCGCCTTGCGCGGCAGCGAACTCGCCATGATTTTTCAGGAGCCGATGACCGCGCTCAACCCGGTGATGCGCATCGGCGCGCAAGTGGAAGAAGCCATCCGCATCCATGAGCCCCGCGTGGCGGAAAATGAAATTCGCCGCCGCGCGCTCGAATCCCTGGAACGCGCTGCCGTTCCTGAGCCGGCGCTGCGCGCGCGGCAATATCCGCATCAGCTTTCCGGCGGTTTGCGCCAGAGGGCCATGATTGCTATGGCGCTCGCAGCGGGGCCGTGCGTGCTGATCGCAGACGAGCCGACCACGGCGCTCGACGTCACCGTGCAGAAGCAAATTCTCGACTTGCTCGCGAAGTTGCGCCGCGAGCTTCGCCTCTCGCTTCTTTTCATCACACACGATCTCGGCGTGGTGGCGCAGATTGCCGACCGCGTCGCCGTGATGTACGCCGGCCGCATCGTCGAAGAAGGCCCGGTGGAAGAGGTCCTGCACCGGCCCCGGCATCCCTATACGGAAGGTTTGCTGCGAGCAGCGCCACGACTCCGCCGCGAAACCCTCGTAGCGATTCCCGGCACAGTCCCCACGCTCGACGCGCTTCCCCCCGGCTGCGCCTTCGGGCCGCGCTGCCCTCACCACATCGCGGAATGCGACGCCGCCGTTCCGGAGTTTCGCAACGCGAGCGCAAACCATCGCGCCCGGTGTATCCTAATATCGTGAGCGCGAAAAGCGACCAGCAGCAGAAACAGCTCATACGCGATCGCTTCACCCACACGGTCGAGGCGTTTGGCGACTACGCGGTCACGTATCGAGCCCAGTTCGCGGATACACTCGCGCAGCTTGTCTCAGCCGGGCCCAACGATCGCGTGGTTGACCTCGCCTGCGGCCCGGGCACACTTGCCCTGCAATTCGCGCGGCAGGTCCGCTGGGTATGTGGCGTGGATCTGACGCCCGCGATGCTCGCGCGCGCGCGGGGCACCGCGCAAGCCGAGGGCCTCCGCAATCTGGCGTTCACGCTTGGCGACGCGCAGGCGCTGCCGTTTGCCGATAGCTCGCTCGACGTTTCCGTCACCAGCTATAGCCTGCATCACCTGCCCGATCCCGCGCGGACGATACGCGAAATGGCGCGCGTCGTAAAGCGCGGCGGGCGTGTCGGCATCATCGACATTGTGGTGCCGGAGGATCCCGCGCGGGCCGAAGCGGCCAACTGCATCGAGATTTCGCGCGACGCCTCGCACACGCGCACGCTGGCAAGGAAAGAATTCGACGCCTTGATCGCGGCGGCCGGCCTGCGGATTCTCGCGAGCGAAGTGCGCGGCATTCCGCGGATGTTTGATCATTGGATGCATGTCGCGGGCTGGCATCGCGGCGATCCCGTGTACATCGAAACGCGCCGCTTGATGGAAGCAACGATGGCGGACGATTTCGCGGGCTTCCATCCGACCTACGCGGCAACGGACGCAAACCCGTCCGGGGAAGTCCCTGACATCCACATGACGAACACGGCGCTGTTTCTGGCTGCCGAGAAAAACTGAACGTGGCGGACGATCTGCTTCTCGAAGCGCGTGAGCTTCGAAAATCGTTTCCCGTTTCTGCGGGCGCCCTCGCGCATTCCTCACATCAAGCGGTTGCCGTGGACGGCGTGAGCTTCACGCTCGCGCGCGGTGAAACGCTCGGGATCGTAGGCGAATCGGGCTGCGGCAAGACGACGCTCGCGCGCATGCTTCTGCGCCTTATCGAGCCGGATGCGGGCGAAATCCATTTCCGTGGGCAAGACTGGCTTCGTGCGCGCGGCGCGGATCTGCGATCGCTGCGTCGTGGGATGCAAATGGTATTTCAGGACCCCATCGCCTCGCTCAATCCGCGGATGCGCGTCGGCACGATTGTGAGCGAGCCGCTCGCCATCCACGAGCCGGAACTTCCGTCCGCAACGCGGCGCGAGCGCGCCGGGAAAATCCTCGAGGCCGTCGGGCTCGCTGCGGAGGCGCTCGACCGCTACCCGCACGAGTTTTCCGGCGGGCAGCGCCAGCGCATTGGGATCGCCCGCGCGCTCATTCTCCGCCCGGAGCTCTTGATCGCCGACGAGCCCGTTTCCGCGCTCGACGTTTCCGTGGGTGCGCAAATCCTCGAGTTACTCGACCGCCTTCGCCGGGAGTTTTCGCTTACCCTGGTTTTAATTTCGCATAGCCTGCCCGTTGTCGCCCAACTGGCCACGCGCGTAGCCGTCATGCAGACAGGCCGATTCGTCGAGATCGGCACGGCCGACCAGGTGCTCGTCAGCCCGCAGCACCCCTACACGCAAGCGCTTCTCGCCGCCGTCCCGCCGCTTCCTGCCTAGCGGAGTTTTTTGCGTCTTGTTGCGCGAAAACCGCGAGCAATACTAGCAAAGCCCATGCTGGCTTTGCTGCAGCCTGTCGCTGCCGCATTCTCCTGATACACTCGCGCGGATGGGATTTCATTTCGAGGTTCTCTCGACCGATCCGACCGGCGCTCGCCTGGGCCAGCTCACCACGCCGCATGGCGTAATCGAGACGCCCACGTTCATGCCGGTGGGCACGGCCGCAACTGTCAAGGGGCAAACCCAGCAAGAGCTCGAAGATCTTGGTGTGCAAATCATTCTCGCCAACACCTATCATCTTTATCTCCGTCCCGGACATGAACTGATTCGGGAAATGGGCGGCTTGCATCGCTTTATGTCCTGGCCGCGCGCCATCCTCACCGACTCGGGCGGTTTCCAGGTTTTCAGCCTTAGTGAGCTGCGGAAAGTCAGCGACGACGGCGTCACGTTTCGCTCTCATATCGACGGATCCGAGCATTTTCTTTCGCCCGAGAAGGCGCTCGAAATCGAAATCGCGCTCGGCGCGGACATCATCATGGTCCTCGATGAATGCATCGAAGCGCCGGCGCCCGAATCCCGCGCGCGCGAAGCAGCCGCTCGAACGCTCGAGTGGGCGCGGCGTTCGCGCGATTATTTTGCGTCCCATGGCGATCAAGAGCGGCAGATGCTCTTCGGCATCGTTCAGGGCGGCACGCACGCGGCCCTGCGCCGCGAGAATGCCGATGCGCTCGTCGAGCTCGATTTTCCGGGCTATGCGATTGGCGGCTTGGCAGTCGGCGAGGCCCATCCCTTGACCTGCGAGATCGCCGAAATCGCAGCATCGCGTCTTCCGGCCTCGCGCCCGCGCTACCTGATGGGTGTGGGCAAGCCCGAGCAGCTCGCCGACTACGTCAGTCTCGGCGTGGACATGATGGATTGCGTTCTCCCCACCCGCAGCGCGCGGCACGGTTGCCTTTTCACATCGCAAGGGCGCCTGCTGATCAAGAATGCGCGCTACGCAAACGACCCTCGGCCCATCGACGAAGAGTGCCGCTGCGCCGTTTGTCGCCGCTATTCCCGTTCCTATTTGCGCCACTTATATTCCTCTGGAGAATCACTCGCAGCCATCCTGAACACCCACCACAACCTCTACTTTTACCTTGACATCATGCGGCAAATCCGCGAGGCTATCCGTTTTGGGAAGCTCGAAAGATTCCGCTCTGACCTTCAGGCACGCCTCAAATAGGCAAACCTAAGCTGGCGTTTTTGGCGCAGCGCAAGGCGGGGCAGCGTCGTTGAAGAGCCGTTTTAGGGCCTGCCGGCCTCGGCAGGCTTTTCCGACCTGGCGGGAAAGGCGCAACGCTAACATCTATGACGATGGAAATAGCCATTCCTTTAGATCTAGGCGTCCTAGTACAGGCACCCGGTCAACCGGGCGGGATCGCACTTTTTCTCCCGTTAATTCTCATTATGATCATCTTCTATTTCCTGATGATCATGCCCGCGCAGCGCCGCCAGAAGAAGGTCGCCGAAATGCTTAAGAACTTGAAGACAGGCGACAAGGTGATTACCAACGGCGGCATTTACGGGACGATTGTGGGGCTGGAGGACGAATCCGTCCAACTTCGCATCGCCGATCAGGTGAAGGTGAAGCTGGCTCGCAGCGCCATCGCAGGACTCCAGACTGAGCAGAAGGAGAGCTAGCCAGCCCGCATGAATTCCCAGCTCAAGTGGAAATTCGCATTCATACTCTTCGTAATTTTCCTTTGCGTCTTCGGATTGGTGGGCATGCCGGAATTGCCCACATCCCTTGCAGGCATTAAGGAAAATCTCGCCGACCGCATCAAGCTGGGACTTGATCTGAAGGGCGGCAGCCACCTCGTTTTGCAGGTGCAGGTGGATGAAGCCATCGGACAGCGCTGCGACCAGACTGTCGATCAGCTCTCGAAGCAGCTCCACGACAAGAATATTATTTTCGGCGAAATGCGCCGCGTGGACGACACGCACATTTTGGTTCGCAGTGTGGACCCGGCGACGTCGGCTAATTTCCGCGATCTCGTCAGCAATCAATTCACTGATTGGAGCATGGCGCCCGCTGCCGGAGAAGTGAACGGCTATCTCCTGACGATGAAGCCATCGGTTGTCGCGGACCTGCGCCGCGATACCATGGACCAATCGCTCGAGACGATCACGCGCCGCATCAACGCTCTCGGCCTTACGGAGCCCACCATCGCTTTCACCGGCCGCGGCGACAACGAAATTCTTGTTCAGCTTCCGGGCGAGGGCGACCCGACCCGCGCGAAATCCGTGATTCAAGCCGGCGGCCAGCTTGAGCTGAGGCGCGTCGCCGATGATCAGACGTATCCCTCGGAGGCCGCCGCGCTGGCCGCGCATGGTGGCGTTCTTCCCCCGGGTACCGAAATCGTTCCTGGCAAATCGGAAAACCAGGCGCCGGGGCAGTCCCAGCTCGTTTACTATCTTCTCGATCGCGCCCCGATCGTCACCGGCCAGGACTTGCGCGGTGCGACTCCCACTCCCAGCTCGAATAATCCCGGCCAGTATCAAGTGAACTTTCAGCTCTCCACCGCAGCGGCAGCGCGTTTCGGGCCGTTCACGGAAGCGAACATTGGCCGCCGGATGGCCATTGTGCTCGACCATCAGGTGTACACCGCGCCGGTGATCAACGGGCGGATCGAAGATTCCGGAGTGATCGAGGGAAACTTCAGCCAGGAATCGGCCCAGGATCTCGCGCTTGTGTTGCGCGCAGGTGCTTTGCCGGCCTCGATTAAATATCTTGAGGAGCGCACGGTCGGCCCGTCTCTCGGTGCCGATTCGATCCGCGAAGGCGTGCGGGCATCGATCGTCAGCCTCGTCGTGGTAATGATTTTTCTCGTGATCTATTATCGGCTGAGTGGTGTCAATGCCGTTGTGGCCCTTCTGCTCAACCTGATCATCCTCGTCGCTTTTATGGCCTATGCGGGCGCTGTGCTTACGCTGCCTGGTATCGCCGGTGTGATTTTAACGATCGGCATGGGCGTGGATTCCAACGTGCTTGTCTTTGAGCGCATCCGCGAAGAACTACGCAACGGCAAGGCCAATGCCTCAGCCGTGGATCTGGGCTTCAGCCGCGCATTTCTGACCATTATTGATACGCACGTAACGACCATCGTCTCCGCCGTTTTCCTGTTCCTGTTCGGCACGGGGCCGGTGCGCGGATTTGCCGTCACCTTGGTGATCGGCTTGATGGCTAACGTCTTCACTTCGATCTATGTGTCGCGCGCGATTTTTGATTTCCATTTGTCGCGCATGAATCGTCAGGCGGAACTGAGCATTTAATGTAGCGCCGGCTTGGGAACAAATCCCGGCTGGGCGGTGTCCAATTTAGGCGGATAGGACCCGATGGAATTTTTCAAGGGCGTAAACGTTGACTGGATGGGGAAGGCGAAGTACTTCGTCGCACTTTCCTTGGCGCTGCTCGCGATCGGCTGGATTTCGATTCTTCGAAATCGCGGTTTGCGCTACGGCATCGACTTCCGCGGTGGCACGCTCGTTTATGTTCGTTTTTCCGGTCCGCCGCCAATCGATGAGATCCGCAAGGGACTCGCGGCGGCTGGCTTGTCCAACAGCACGATTCAGGGCATCAGTGACATCAATGCGAGTTCGCAGAACGACGTCGTAATCGGGCTCGAGCAGCACGGACAGGGCGATGAGTCTCTCGATGCCGGGAAGCAATCGATTCTCGATGTCCTCCACAAGATGTTCGGCGCCGCCGGGTCCGGCAAGCAGGATTTCAACTCCATCACGCCGTCGGCTCTGGCGGCTTACTTGACGCAGAAGGATCCGCTTTCGCTCGGGACCAATGCAGGCGAGCGTTACAACCAGCTCGCGCAAAGACTCACCGATGCGCGCGACCGCGATAACGGCGGCATCGTGAAGAATTTCGATTTGCTCCGAAACGTCGAAGGCGTGACCCCGCCCGTGCTGGGCGCGCTCACGAATGATTTCTCGCTCGGCAATTTCACCATCCGCAACGTTGAGATCGTCGGACCCAAGGTCGGCGCTCAGCTGCGCCGCCAGGCCGTCCTTGCTACTCTCTATGCCTTGGCGGGCATGTTGGTATATATTGCCATCCGATTCGAGTGGGTGTATGGTGCCGCGGCCGTCATCGCCGTCTTTCACGACGTGCTGATCACGCTCGGCTTTTTCTCGCTTTTCCATTACGAGATTTCGCTGACGGTCATCGCCGCTTTGCTGACTTTGGTTGGCTATTCGATGAACGACACGATTGTCATTTTCGACCGCGTGCGCGAGAATCTCCGGCTGATGCGTCGCGAGCCGCTGCCGGAAATCGTCAACCGCTCAATCAACCAAACCCTCTCGCGCACCATCTTAACGAGCGGGCTGACCTTTTTGACTGTCCTGGTTCTTTACGTGATGGGAGGGGAGGTTCTCCGCGCCTTCTCTTTTGCCATGGTGATAGGAGTTGTGGTAGGAACGTACTCCAGCTTCGGGATTGCGGCACCCATCGTGGTCTTGTGGAACAAGTATCGGGGTCAGGGAGCTGCCATTAGCGCCGGATCCGCAGCCGAAAGACGCGTGGCGGCAGCAGCAAGGAGGTAGTTATGTTCGACGAACTCGTCATCTCGAGTCCACACCCGAAGGGGACGAACAAGCCTTGGACCGTGGCCCTTTCGGCCCTCGTTCAAGTCGGAATCGTTCTTGTGATGATTCTGATTCCGTTGATTTACACGGAAGCGCTCCCGAAGCAGATGCTGACCACATTCCTGGTCGCTCCTCCGCCGCCTCCGCCCCCTCCTCCGCCGGCCGCTGCCATTCAGAGGATCGTGAAGCCGGTGGCGCGACTGATTCAGCAAGGCAAGATGATGGCTCCGACCGTCATCCCGAAAAAAGTGGAAATGATTAAGGAAGAGGAGCTGCCGCCGGATGTCGGCGCCGTAGGCGTCGTGGGCGGCGTGCCGGGCGGAATCGCTGGTGGGTCGGCAGGTGGTGTTCTGGGCGGGATCATCGGCGGATCGGGTTCGAACCTCCCGCCGCCGCCGAGGGCTCCGTCACGTATTCGCGTCGGGGGCAACGTGCAATCGGCGTCACTGCTGCACCAGGTGATGCCGCTCTATCCACCGATCGCGAAGACGGCCCACATTTCCGGAACCGTCGTTCTTCACGCGATCATCGCCAAAGATGGGAGCGTCCAGCAGCTCGAGTACGTGAGCGGGCCGCCTCTGCTGATGAAATCGGCGATGGATGCCGTCAGGGAATGGCGTTACAAGCCCACTTTGCTCAATGGCGAGCCAGTGGAAATTGATACTACGATTTCCGTCGTGTTTACGATCGGCGGTTAAGCGGGGCGCGCTCCGGCGCCGCTTGCGGGGCCGGAGCCGATGGGACTGGATTTCCGACCGGCAGAATCTTGCTGCCGCGATCGTCGTGCAAATGGAGGAGGAGATATTCTATGTTTGCGAATTTACTTTGGGCCAGCGTAGTTCTTTTTCAGCAAACCGGCGAGGCGGCCACCAGTTGGGACCTGGTGAGCATGTGGCACTCCATGGGCATCCCGGCCAAGGTCGTCGTGGTCATCCTGTTCATCATGTCCGCTTGGTCGGTCGGAATCATGATCGATCGGGCATTGATGTACAGCGCCGCACGGAAGCAGTCTCGCGTGTTCGTGCAGCAAGTGGCCGGGGCGCTTAAGGACAACAAGCTCGACGAAGCCATCTCCATTGCCGAGCGGAACAAGAAAAGCCACATCGCCAAGGTCGTCGCCACCGGGCTTTCGGAATTCCAGGCGGCTTCGGCGCAAGTCAGCGACGCCGAAGTCATCGAAGCGGCTAAGCGCGGTCTCGAACGCTCGGTCGCCATCGTTCATGCGGAAATGAAGCGCGGCCTTTCGGGCCTCGCAACGATCGGTTCGACGGCTCCCTTCGTCGGGTTGTTCGGCACCGTCATGGGCATCATCAACGCTTTCAAAGGCATTGCCAACAGCAAGGCGACCGGCCTTTCGGCGGTGGCCGGCGGTATTTCGGAAGCTCTCCTCACCACGGCCCTCGGCCTCGTCGTCGCGGTTCCGGCCGTGTGGACGTTCAACTACTTCACGAACAAGGTCGAAGCCTTCGACGTGGAGATGGACAATTCCTCGATGGAATTAATCAATTACTTCATCACCCGTCGAGGCGGAAAGAAGTAACCCATGGGATATAAACCTAAAGCACCTGACGTGATGGCTTCTCCCAACGTCATTCCAATGGCGGACATCATGCTCGTGCTGCTCATCATTTTCATGGTGGTCACGCCGATGTTGCAGAAGGGTGTTTCGGTCGAAATGGCCAAGGTGGAAAACCCGCAGGATATGCAAGACGCCGACAAGGATGACGCGATCATCGTGGCCATCACGCGGGACGGCAGCATGTACGTTGGCAGCACCAAAGTGGGGCTTGACGAGCTTTCCAGCAAAGTCAAAGACCAACTCGCCAACCGCATCGATAAGACCGTCTTTCTCCGTTCCGATGCCCGCGCGAAATATGGTGAAGTGGTCAAAGCGGTGGACGAGGTTCGTGCCGCCGGCGTGGACAACCTGGGCCTTCTGACCGAAAAGGTGCAGCAGAATAAGCCTGCGGCGGCCACTCCGCCGCCAACTGGCGCGCAATAGCACCACGAGCAATAGAGGAGTCTTCCCATGGGAATGGCAGTCGGTAGTAAAAAAGGTGTCATGGCGGAGCCGAACATCGTTCCGCTCATCGACGTGTTGCTCGTCCTGATCATCATCTTCATGGTGATCACGCCCACGACGCCGAAAGGGCTCGATGCCCTTGTTCCGCAGCCTTCTCCCCCCAATCAACCGGAAAACAAGGAACTGCTGGCCAAGACGATCGTGGTCCAGGTCACCGCGGGCGGGAAGGTATTAATCAACCAGGATGAGACCACTTGGGATCAGCTCGGCCCACGGCTGGAAGACATCTTCAAGACGCGCGCCGAGAAAGTGGCTTTTGTGAAGGGTGACGACGCGGTCGAGTTTCTCGACGTCGCCCGGGCGATCGACATTATGCGCGGCTCCGGCATCGAAAAGGTCGGCCTCATTACGGCCAAGGTCGAAGCGGGCCAGTAGTCCGAATCCTCTGGAAAGTCTGATTGCCTCGCCGGCTTGGGCAGCGTTCCGTTCGGCCGGCGCAGCGTTCATCAAGGAGAGCAGGGATGCAGCCGAAGCCCCACACGCGTTTTCTTCTGGCCGTGGTCTTGGCGGCGCTTGCCGCCGGAGCCGGTTGCGACAAGCTCCGCGCCCGCGACAAGCTCAACAAGGGCGTTCAGGCCTACAAAGCCGGCCAGTTCGACCTGGCCATGGAGAATTTCAAACAGGCGAAAGACCTCGATCCCAATCTCACCAACGCGCGGCTCTATCTCGCCACCGCCTACGCCAGCCAGTACATTCCCGGCGCGCCTTCGGACGACAACGTTCGCATGGGCCAGGGGGCCATTCAGGAGTTCCAGGAAGTTCTCGATAAGGACCCCTCGAATCTTTCGGCGATCGACGGCATCGGCTCGATGCTCTACAACATGGGCGGGACGCCTTTCGATCCTAAGAAATTCGAGGATTCGAAAGCCTTTCACGAGAAGCACATCCAGCTAAAGCCCGAGGACCCCGAGCCATATTATTGGATTGGCGTGATTGATTGGTCGCTCGCCTTCCGCGGCAACAAAGACATGCGCTCGGCCTACAACCAAACTGCGAAGAAGCCGGTTAAGGATAGCGATCCAATGCCGCCTGCGCTGGCCGCCCAATTCCTACAGAAATTCGGCTCGACGGTTGACGAAGGAATCCAACATCTTCAGAAGGCCATCACCCTGCGCCCCGATTACGACGACGCCATGGCCTATCTAAACCTTCTCGATCGCCAGAAGGCCGACATGGAAACTACGCCCCAGGCCCGCGACGCCGATATCAAGATGGCCGACGATCTGGTGGACAAAGTCAAAGCCATCAAGCAGAAAAAAATGGAGAATCCGCCGCCGACTTCTTGATCGCTGTGCCTCCGAAAGCCGCTATTGCAAAACCGGCGGGCCTTCTGGGCCCGCCGGTTTTTTTTGAATTCACATTCTGAAATGGCCATCCGGCCGCGCCGAAGTACGTACATACCACCAGCAGCTACTTCTCTTCTTTTTCCTTAGACTTGCTGGATTTTTCCTCCTTCGGCGGCTTGGACTCCTTCTTAGCGGCCGGTGCTTCCGTGTGTTGCGGAGTATGCGTAGCTTCTGTGTGAGTTTCGGTTCTCGCCGGCGCGGCGGTCTTGGTGTCCTCGTGACCGGTGTTTGTGTGGTTCGGCGGTGTGAAGGTCTCGCTCTCGGCCTTGCCTGCGCCAACTCCCGAGCCGTGCGCCGCCACCACTCCCTTGCCGTTGAATTCCCCGGCCTTCGCTGTTGCGGCTACCGCTGGATGTCCGTGGTTCTCAGACGCCAGGAACGCGCGATTGCTGCTGGCGGCATGCTCGTGGCTTACCTGTTCGGACGTCGCCTCGGTATGCCGCTCGTGAGCCGCAGCCTCTTCCGCTGCGGTTGGCCGGGCAGCAATTCCGCCCTCGCCATTGAAGCTGGCGCGGGCCCCGGACGTCTCGCGGATCACGGTTCTGTCCTCATAGGTGTTGTGAATCACGGTCGTGTCGACGCGCACCACAGCCGTGTTGTACCGGAACGCTCCGCCCTCCCAGACTCCTCCGCCGAAGCCGACGCCGCCGTACCCGAAGCCGTAGTTCACGCCGCCGTAGAAGCCGACGTGAGGTCCCCAATATCCCTCGTGCCAGCCGTACAAACCGCTTTCGTATCCCCAATAACCCGGCGTCCATAGCAAGCCGACTGCGGGAGCGGGAACCCAAGTCCCCGGCACCCAGAAGTAACCGTCAGGACCGTAAGCCCAGTATCCCGGCGTCCACATGTAACCGGGCACGGGGCAAAGCGGCTGCTCGTAAACCGGAAGCGCTGGCGGGCCGATCCGGATCGCCACTGCGATTTGCGCGTGCGACGCGGCTGGAATCGCCAGCACCAAAAGCGCAAGCACCACCCAACGCATAAAGCGGATAGTTCTCATTTTCTCTCACCTCATCATGATGATTGAATGCTTCGGAAGCGCGCGCTATCCGCCCTTCCGAACGCGCAGAAGCTCGAATGGATTGCCGGGCAACAATCCCACTGTCTATATTAACCCGCGTCCAGGCCATTTTGTTGCGGTGCCACAATTCATTCTTTCGGGATAAAAGAGCTCGCCCGCAGTCATGTTGTTTGCATCCCGGATGGGTCTGCGGGACGAAGGCTCTCTCTTCCTTATTTCAATGCGTCGGCCCCGACTTGCGCGCACTGCGCGTCCTGCGCGCTCGTGCCGCCGGACATTCCAATGGCGCCGACGATCTTGCCGTCCATCACGATGGGGACGCCTCCCTCGAGCGGAACCGCACCCTCGAGCCCCAAATACCTCAATCCGTCGCCGCCCTTGGAAACTTGATCCTGAAACCATTTCGACGGGCGCTTGAAGATCGCCGAGGTGCGAGCCTTACTGATGGCCACCTGGGAGCTCCCGATCTGGGTGTTGTCGATCTTCTCGTAGTAAACGAGGATGCCGTCGGGATCGACGACAGCGAGGGCCATCGTCCAATTATTCTTTTTCGCTTCCGCAGTGGCGGCCGCGGCAGCCTTCTTCGCATTCTCGAGAGAGATCGGCGGGCCGTAAGGATTCGGCATCTGCTGCGCGCCCGCTGTTGTGGCGCAGAGAAGAATCGTCAGGGCCGCAAGAAAACTCAGAATAAATCGTGAGAACATCATTTTTCCTCCAGGTATCCATCGGGATTGTGCGGCTTGCGTGCTGTCCACATCGCGCCGAAGGATCCTTTTTTTGCCTGTCCGCCGAAGCCTCGGCGTAGGCGGGCCGGATTATACAGTACCTTGCTGCCGCAGGCTGTCGCGGAGGCCGGATGGCCGGAGCGACCCCCGCATTTGTGACTATTAGAGCGGGTCGCCGGCGAGTGTTTTCATTCATTTGGGACGCCTTCTAATTCCGAAGTGTGACGATTCGATTCTGGACTCTGGAGCGCGGCCCAGTCCTCAAGCGTGCCACGATAAACCACTCTCTTTTTCGCGGGCGGGAGCCAATCGCCCTGCTCATTCATGTGGCAGCACATCTCGACGGCGCGGATGATGTCCCGCGCAGTGGGCTCGGTGAGTTCGGCCTTCTCGATAATGAGTTCGAGTGCGTGGCGGAACTGGCGGTTGCGCTGGGCGAACAGACCCAGTGCATGTGCGTGGCGATAGATGGGGCGGCGGTCGTAAATGCGGTATTCGGAAGCGATTTGCTGCGGGCTGCGCCATTGAAGGATAGCTTCCTCGATAGCTTCGCGATGGCGGTGACGGCAGATCACGCATTTCTTCTTGTGAGATGACAGGGCTGCCCGTGCCGCCCGTGCTTCTCGTTTGTCTTGCCCGACTGCTACTCGGTTGCGCATGTTTCTTCCTCGATGGGGCTAGAGACTGCCCCGAATCGCGCAGACACAAATCCGCGCAGGCGCCGTCGCTCGTTTCGCGCCCAAAACTGCGGGCCGCTTTGCGAAGGCGCACACAATTAATTATTAGGTTATAGTGATTATTTAATTCTTGTAGCAGGTCGCGCGGCGAATTTCAAGAGTGAGTTTGTGTGGATTCAGAGGTGGCGTGCACGGCGCCGCAGTTACCAGCGGCGAACTTGGCCGAATGAATAACGGTTCTTGGAGGATCTGGTATCCTACGCTGGTAACATCGTTTTTCAGAGCCATCGGCTTTTCGGTCTATGTCGGACTATTACGCATTGTCGGGGGCTCCGCTGCCAGCGGCGCTGCATGGCGCCGATGCAGAGTATTCGATTCGCCCTCTCTCTGACCGGGAGCGGCTTTCGGTGGAGGATTATTTCTTCAGCAAGAACTTCAAAATTTCTCTGAACCCCGAAACCACCGCTGTTATCGTACCGCAGAGTCAGACCGCCAACGCTACGATGGAGGATTTTGCAGTTCTGGTCGAATTCGCGTTAGGAATTTTGACGGTGTCGGGATTTCAAGCGATCACGACTGTGGCGACGCTCAACGCTTCGAATTGTAGCGACGCTCTGCAGCGCTCTTACCAGAAGGCGAACGAGTCGCCAAAATTTCCCAAGAGGCTAGAAGCTGTTGCACAACCTGGGACAAGCCTCTGAAATGACTATGGTTGAGTTTTGTGAAATGAGGGATAAGCAAGGTCAGCAGCGCCGCAGGAGGGCTGATGGCGCGGTCCGGTCCGTTGCTGACCGAAGCACAGTGGAAGAAAATCGCGCCCTTGCTCCCCAAACCACCCAAGCACCGCAAGGGTGGCCGTCCGTGGATCGAGAACCGTCGGGTGTTGGAAGGGATTCTGTGGATTCTCCGCAGCGGCGCTCGCTGGCAGGACCTGCCGGAACAATATCCACATCCTTCCACGTGCTGGCGACGACTGCGGGACTGGGACGAGCAGGGCGTTTGGCTGGCGATCTGGCGCACGTTCCTGAGCGAGTTGAACGAGCGCCAGCAATTGAAGTGGAGCGAGTCGTTCTTGGACGGCAGTTTTGCTCCAGCGAAAAAAGGGGCGCCGGAGTCGGAAAAACCAAGCGGGGCAAGGGGACGAAGTGGATGGTGGTGGTCGACGGCGCGGGTGTTCCTCTGGGAGACCACCTTTGTTCTGCATCCCCGGCGGAAGTCCGGCTCGCGGAGATGACGCTGGCGACGATCCACGTAAGCCGGCGCCATCGTGCGGGAAGACCACGGCAGAAGCCGGTGCGCGTGATCGCCGACAAAGCCTACGACAGCGATCCGCTGCGAAAGCGGTTGCGGCAGCGCGGCATCGAACTGATCTGCCCGCACAAGAAGAATCGCGTTCGTCCGGCGACACAGGATGGTCGCGCGTTACGACGATATCGACACCGCTGGATCGTCGAACGAACCATCGGCTGGTTGGGGAATTACCGGCACCTGGTGGTGCGCTATGATCGTTCTCTCCGAATCTACCGGGCGTTCTTTCACATCGCCTGCTTCATGATCGTCTTACGGAGGGTTGTGCAATAGCTTGTAGAGTCTTTGATTGAGAGTCAGACCGAAATCTCTTTTCGATTTGCCATGTGCCTGGCCAAAGTTTCTGGCCTCAAGAACGCTGAGGAGATTAGCGAACTACTCACAGATCTGTACGACCTCCGCTCCAAAGTGGTACATGGGTCCGACTCAACCAAAGAGCACAGAAAGGTCGAACCTAATGCTGCTAAACTGCGCCTGGCCGCTCGTGCAATTCTGACGGCGTACATACTTTTTATGACTGAGCACACGAAAGACGAATGGAAAAGGCATCTGCGGAGTTCGCTGTTTGCGTGAAGGACGCTCAATGAGAAGAAAAACGAGATCAAAGTCGGCACTGCCACAGTTCCAGGTAGTGGTAGGAACCTGTCTCGGGTATAAAGCATATCGAGGGTTTGCGCCGCTCTGCGAGTTAGCAAAAATCTCCAAGGCAGACATTTTCGATCAGGCCAAGAATAGATTGGGGACACAAAGAAATCTTAGCCTTCAGCATGCGCGCAAGGCGTATCAATACGTTTCAGGGACGGAGAGAGCTTTCTATCCAGAGATGATATTAAATGTGCGTGACAAGTCGTACGTAGAATTTACACCGTTGCAACAGAAAGGAAAGGTGCAATTTGGCGCCCTTGGTTTTACAAAAGACCCTACGAAAACTGGAAAGATCATCGTGTCGCGACTCGATGGCAATCATCGGTTGTGGTTTGGTGACGGACATGAGAGAGGCATGGTCCCAATCAGCCGGCCGGTGTCATTCTGTTTGCTGACAATAGAGGACCGAGACAAGGAACTTGAGCTGTTTCGGGACATAAACGACAATCAAATGGGTATGAACACTAGCCATTTGCAGAACATCACCGCGCGCCTCCTCGGGCATAAACTTTTGAAGGTCCAGAACCCGGCTTTATACATAGTCCAGAAGCTGATGAAAGATAAAACGAGCCCCTTGTTCGGAAAGGTTCACGAAGGGGGGAAAGTGCAGAAAGGCGCCACTTTATCGGGCTTGACGATCGCAAACCTAACAAGCGCTGTAAGAGACATGCTCGGTCGTTCGACGAAGCTCGGACAGTTTGCGGATGCTGATGCTCAATATAAAGTCATCAAGAACTTCTGGATTGCCGTAAAGAAGTGGCTGCCGAAAGCGTGGAACAACCCGCGCGATTACGCGATTTTCAAGGGTGTCGGCCTATATGCGATTTCCTATGTTGGGATCGAGGTGGTCGATCGTTCGCTGCTGAAAGGAAGGTTTTCGAGCGACGACATGTTGGAATACTTGAAACAGATGCCATCGGAGTCACTAGCAAGCGGCGGGACCGCTGCTTACGCAGGCCGCGGCGGCGGACGAAAGCTCGCTAATGATATGATCGCGAATCTAGAGGAGGAGGGCGAAGTGAGCCTGTCAAAGCTTCAGAAGTTGATCTTGAGCGAAGCCTAGGTCACATTCGGAGTGGCGCGGTTCCGAGAGCCGTGGTTGAGAGTGGTCGCACCGTTCACCCTTACTCCGCAGCACCCGCCGTTCGAGACCAGCCGTTTGCCCGATGCTTCGTCGCTCAGAAGCGTGGGGACATTCCGTATTCCCTAACCCATCAAGGCAAACCTCCACGCCTCTCCCATTTTCTCTTTCGGCCAGTACTATAACTCGTCTTTTTTTTTACGGAAATAAGTCCCTGCAAACCTTCCCCCTCTCGTGCATGCTAGAAGTGGATTGCAATCGAAGAGAGATTCTTCGAGCCGATTCCGTCGGCTCTCAGAATGACGACATTGAGGGGACGGTCGGTCCGCTTACACCAAGGCTTCGGCGAGCAGACGGGCCGACGGGAGCCTCTGCATCCGCGGCGAACCCACCGAATCTAATGGGTACAAACGGGAAACAGGACTCGCTCTAAGCCGTTGCAAAGAAAGGCTCCTTCCTTTCTAATCACTGCAAGTACGGGGTGCGTCCGAACACCCTTTCGGAAGCGAGAAACAACAAAGTAGAATAGAGACTTCCATGGAACCAGCAGAAAAACCCGCATTCACCCAGGCCGCTCGGCGCACCGTGGACCTGCGCTTTGTCGAGTTGGTGGATAAGTTTCGGAAAAACCGCCCGGGCGACGACCTCGAACTTCTCCGCCGTGCTTACGATTTCGCCGCCGAGCAGCACAAAACGCAAACCCGTCTTTCGGGCGAGCCCTTTCTTTCGCATCCGGTGGAAGTGGCGCACCTGCTCGCCGACATGAAACTCGACGTGACTTCGCTCTGCGCCGCGCTGCTCCACGACGTGGTCGAAGACACAAAAATTCCGCTCGAGCAAATTTCCGATCAATTCGGCCCCGATGTCGCACGGCTGGTGGAAGGCACCACAAAAATCAGCCGCCTCGATCTGCTGGCTCCGGAAGCGCGGCAGGCCGAAAACGTCCGCAAGATGCTCCTCGCCATGGTCAACGACGTTCGCGTGGTCATGGTGAAGCTCGCGGATCGCTTGCACAACATGCGCACGCTCGGATTCCTCGATTCCGAGCGGCAGCAGCGCATTTCCCGCGAAACGATTGATATTTATGCGCCGGTCGCCAACCGGCTCGGCATGGGTTTGATTCGCGGCGAACTCGAAGACCTGGCCTTCAGTTATCTCGAGCCGGAATCCTTTCTCGAATTGCAGAAAAAAATCGCCACGAAACAAAAAGTCTTCGACAAATTCCTCCATGAAGTCGAAGGATCGATCCGCGACAAATTGGTGGAAAGCGGAATTCCCGCCGAAGTCCAGGCCCGCATCAAGCGGCTGTATTCGCTGCATCTCAAAATCCAGAAGCAGCAGCGCACTCTCGATCAGGTATTCGATCTGCTGGCCGTGCGCGTCATCACCGATACGGTGAAGAATTGCTACGCCGCGCTGGGCGTGATCCATCAAATTTGGCCGCCCGTCCCCGGGCGATTCAAGGACTACATTGCCATGCCGCGGCCAAACCTCTACCAATCCTTGCACACCACAGTCATCCACGCGGGACAGCCTTTTGAAGTCCAGATTCGCACGCAGGACATGCACCGCATCGCCGAACAAGGCGTGGCCGCTCACTGGAAATACAAGGACGGCCGCGACGTGTCGCAGGCTGACGATCAGCGCATCGTCTGGATGCGGCAATTGATCGAGTGGGTGCAGGAGATGCAGGAGCCGAGCGAATTCCTTTCCACGCTGCGCGTGGACCTGTATCCCGAAGAGGTTTACACGTTCTCGCCGAAGGGACGCGTGGTCGTACTTCCCCGCGCAGCAACGCCGATTGATTTCGCCTACGCCATACACACCGAGGTCGGGCACCAATGCACCGGCGCGAAGGTGAATGGCTCGATGGTGCCGTTGCGCCACGCGCTCGCTAACGGCGACGTGGTCGAAATCATTACGCAGAAGGGCCACGAGCCCTCGCGCGACTGGCTCTCCTTCGTCCACACGTCCCGCGCGCGGAGCAAAATCCGCCAGTGGATCAATCTCAACGAGCGCGAGCAGGCTAAGGACGTCGGCCAGCGGCTGCTTGAAAAAGAATCGCGCAACGCGGGCATCAGCCTGAAAAAGATTTCGGACGAAAATTGGCAGCGCGTGGCCGCGGAATACGGCTGCGGGCGGATCGACGACCTGATTGCCGACCTCGGCTATGGCAAGTGGTCGGCGCGGCAGGTGCTCGCGAATGCCAGCGGCCAGCCGCTCGCGGATCCCGCCGCGGAAGAGACGCAGCCGAAAATTGTCTCGACCGTCAAGCGCATGCTCGGCATGCACGATGCTGCGATTCTTGTGCGCGGGCATGACGACCTGATGGTTTATCGCTCGAAGTGCTGCAATCCGATTCCAGGCGACGACATCATCGGCTACGTCACGCGCGGTCGCGGCATTGCCGTGCACAGCAAGATTTGTCCCAATGTCCAAAACTTGCTCTACGAAAGCGAGCGGCGCATCCCGGTGGAATGGGCTGGGACGACGCAAGCCACGTTCCCGGTTCGCCTGCGCATTTTCACCGAGGATCGCCCCGGCATGCTTGCGGACATCACGGCGGTGATCAGCGAGGCGGGCGCAAATATCCGCACGTTTGAATCCGGCGGCGAGGATTTGCGCGCACGCATTGAGGTGGCCCTCGACGTCCAGGACCGCAAGCAGCTCGAGCGAATTTTGGGCGGCATCAAGCGTATTCCCGGCGTCTTCGATATCGAGCGTGTTTACAATGTTTGACGTTTGACGCATTTTTTTCGCGGCCCGTAATCCTTCAGCCACATCCGCAGCGCCGTCATCCTTTTCACCGGTACAATCAATAGGATGAGGAAAAATCTGGCAAGCGGTTCCATTCCCGGCTCGCGCCCCGCTGCCATCCGTCCGGCGCGGCTCGCGCACATTCTTCTCCTCGCCGCGTTTGTGTTATTGGCCTCTTCCTGCAAGAGCATTCCGCCCTTGGATACCAAGCCTCTCGACGCTGCCGGAATGGATTATCCCGCCATCAAGCAGTTGAACGCGCTCAAGATCACGGCGCCGGAAGTCACCGAGATCGCCAAAGCGCGTGGCGCAGGGTTTTCCGACGACGGCTGCGTGGAGCTGGTCCGCATCTATCAGGGTCGCGGTAAGGCGTTTGACGCGGGCGACACCGTTGCCGGCTTGATCCAGGTGGGGATGCGTGAGGACACGATTCTCGAGCTTGCGCGTCTCGACCAACTGGGCCTTGGCGCGGGCGAACTCGAAGTATTGCGGCTTGCGGGGCTTTCCGATCCGGTCGAACTGGAAATCGCGCGTCATCGGGCCGCGGGGAAACCTACGCTCTCGGGTGTTTCGCTCGCCAACATGAAAAATGCAGGAATGCGCGAGGCGACACTGCTTGAGCTTGTGCGGCGCGGCGTCCCCGATTCGGACGCGGCTGAAATTCTTGCGCTTCGGCGGCACGGTGTGAAGGAAGTTGAAATCCTTCGCCATTTCCCGGGATCCTGAGCGGCGACTTCGCGGCATTTTTCAGTTCCATTTCCTGTTTTCGAATTTCTACCTTTTCTCGCTCGCGCCGGCCCGGTAGAATCTCTCCATCTTGAGCCGCACCGCTCCGCGCCCGCTCTTCGCTGCCCGCTTGGCGATTTCTCTCCTGCTCTGCACGTGCGCTTGCGCCGTGCCTCTCGCACCCGGCTACCGAATCGTGAAGGAATCCCGCGAAGTGCGCTTTGTGCCGGGGCAACCTCCTGAGCTGCGGGTGAGCGCGCGTTACACGCTGCAAAACATCGGCAACAGCAAATTAGATTTCGTGGATGCAATCTTCCCGGATGAAAAAGGATTCGGCCGGAAAAATCTTCGCGTAACTGTGGATGGCCGCGAGGCGATCCTCGCAAAGCTTCCCGAGGAATATCAGCAGGAGACGCCGGGCGCGCTTCGCATCCCGTTCGATCCGGCATGGACGCAGAAGCAGAGACGCGAACTGGTCATTGAGTATGCCCTGAGCTCTCCTGGAGATTCCGGCGCGCGAATCACATTGGGTGAAACGGACTTTCATCTCGGGTCCGGCGGATGGCTCCCGGTGTTCCAAGCCCCCAAGCATGTCCTGGCTTCGCGTCCCAAAGAGCCGGATCGAACGTCTCTCACAATTCGCGTGCCGGCGAATTTCCTGGTGCTGGCAAGAGGCGCGGCGGCCGGCCGGAAGCAGGAGGGCGGCGAAATCGAGTATCGCTTCGCATTGCGTAAGGAGGATTTGACGCCGTATGTGGTTGCGGGCCGCTACGTCGAGTCGGCTTATGATCGAAAATCAAATCCGGTCACGTTCTGGACCGTGGAACCATTGAAGGAAGATCCGGCGGACCCGGCTGGACGCATCGCTGCGGCGTGGGGAATTCTGCAAGAAGATTTCGGGCCACTCGACCCGAACATCCGAATTTCGCACGTGGTCGAGTCCCCCGAGTTGCGTGCACGCTTTGCGGGCGAAGAAGGGCCGGCGGCTGCTCCCTTCCCGGGCGGCGTGCTGGTGAATCCAGCCGCCTTCGCGATGGGCATCGGCAGCGAGGATTTCCTCGAACAGGTAACGCGCGCGCTGGCGCAAAGTTGGTTTGGAAACGAACTGTATACCTCTCCTGATTCCACACTGGGCTTGAGCGAGGGGCTGGCGGAGTATGCGACCATCGTGATCGACGAGGCTCGCCACGGCGAAGCGGCACGGCGTTTGCGCATCCTGGCTCTCTTGCGCGAATACGAAACGGCGCGTAAGCGGGCGGTGGAAAAACCTGTTGGCACGCTCAAGATGCAGGACGCCGCCGAACAACGCCGCATCGGTCTTGCAAAAGCGCCGCTTTTCTTCATCGCCCTCGAGGACGCGTTTGGCGAGGCGCCGGTACGCAACGGTCTCAAACAATTGGTGACCCTGCTCCGAGGGCAGGAGGCGGGCTACGACGATTTGCGCGCCGCCCTCGAACAATCGACCGGCAAGAGTCTCGCAGTATTTTTTCGCACATGGCTGTACGAGAAAGGAATCCCCGTGGGCTTCCGGGACCGCTATGAAGAGCCCGGCGACGAGAAAACCCAAAAGGGAGAGTAGAGGGACCGGGCATCGCTCTCTCAAATTCTGATTTTTCGATTTCAGGAGGAAACGTGAAGGAAGTGATTTCGACGGAACGCGGGCCGAAGGCCATCGGCCCATACTCACAGGCAATTCGCGCGAGCGGTCTGATCTTCATCTCCGGTCAAGTGGCCTTCGATCCGGCGACCGGCCAGCTTGTGGAAGGCGATGCCGCGCGGCAGACGGCTCGCGTACTCGATAATTTAAAAGCCATTGTCGAGGCGGCGGGCTCCTCGCTGGAGAAGGCCGTGAAAGCAACCGTCTTCCTCAAAGACATGAACGATTTCGCCGCAATGAACGAAGTGTATGCGCGCTATTTCTTGAAAAATCCGCCCGCGCGATCGACGGTCGAAGTGGCCCGGCTCCCTCGCGATGTGCGCGTGGAAATTGATTTGATCGCTCTGGCTTAGGAACGGATGCGAAAAAGAGACTCCGGCGATGGCGGCAGACACGAAGATCGGCGGCGGAAACGTGAAGTTTCCATCCACGCGCTGGTCTGCCGTGCTCGCCGCCCGCAGCAGCGACCCTGCCGAACAATCACGTGCTCTCGAGGCGATCGTCGCTGCCTACTGGAAGCCCGTCTATAAATACATTCGGATTCGCTGGGGAAAGTCAAACGAAGACGCGAAAGACCTGACACAGGGCTTTTTCGCGCGCGTGATCGAAAAGCACACGCTCAGGGATTTCGATCCGGCCAAAGCCCGCCTGCGCACTTTCCTCCGCATTTGCGCCGATCACTTCGTTGCCAACGACACAAAGGCCGCCCGGCGCCTGAAGCGCGGAGGCGACGCAATCCATCTCTCACTCGATTTTCCCGCCGCTGAAGCCGAGCTCGAGCGCGTGAAACCCTCTCTAGCCGCGGCCACTTCACCCGAATCGATCGACGATTTCCTCGAAAAGGAATTCATCCGCAGCCTCTTCGGACTCTCGGTTGCAGCCCTGCGTGAGTTCTGCGAAAGCCAAGGGAAGCGCATTCAATTTCAACTTTTCGAGATTTACGATCTCGAAGAGGGCGGCGATGAACGCCCAGGGTACGCCGAGCTGGCGAAACGTTTTGAAGTCGGCGTGACCGATGTGACCAACTATCTCGCCTTTGCCCGCCGCGAATTTCGCCGCATCGCCCTCGAAAAGCTGCACGAAATGTCAGCCTCCGAAGAAGAATTCCGTCGTGAGGCCCGCGCGCTCCTGGGGGTCGAGCCGGAATGAACTGGCTTTCGGATGAAGCGCTCACGCGCCTACAGGCTTCAAGCGCCCTCCCCGACACTACCGGCACGCGCTACCGCATCGTCGAGCGCATCGGGAGCGGCGGCATGGGAACTGTTTATCTGGCCGATGATTCCGTGCTTGAGCGCCGGGTGGCCCTCAAAATTCTCGAACTGCCGGACGCGAGCGGAGAGTTCGCACAGCGTCTTCTGCTCGAGGCGCACATTCTCGCGCGCCTTGAGCATCCGGGAATCGTGCCGGTCCACGATGCGGGAACGCTCGCCGACGGCCGTACGTTCTACGCGATGAAATTCGTTGAGGGACAGCGGCTCGACCGGCTGATCGAGCGCGTGCCCGCCATATCCGACCGCCTGCGCATTTTCCAGAGCGTCTGCGATGCCGTCGGCTTCGCTCATGCGCGAGGTGTCCTGCATCGCGACCTGAAGCCCGAGAACATCATGGCCGGTCCGTTCGGTGAAGTTCTGGTGATGGATTGGGGCGTGGCGAAGATCCTTCATGCCGTCGAAAGCCGCAAGAAAGAGTTGGGGGGAGAGCGCCCTGCCGCGGGAAGGGCGCTGCGAAGGGTTCCCGTCCAAACTGCGCATGGCACGGTGCTCGGCACTCCCGGCTACATGGCGCCGGAGCAGGAGCGCGGCGACGTGGAGAATCTCGATGCGCGCTCCGACATATTTTCACTCGGCGCGATCCTCGAATTCCTCCTGGCGGTCCGTTCACCGCAAAACCAAACGGCGACGGATCCAAACGGACCTCATTCTGCCCGCGCCGCTCGCTCAACCTCTGTGAAGACGCCTGTTCCGCAAGCACTCGCGGCCATTGCGCGGAAAGCCATGGCGCCCAATCCGGCAAGCCGTTATTCTTCCGCCTCGGAGCTTGCGCAGGACATTGCGCGCTACCTGGACGGCCTGCCTGTCTCCGCATATCCCGAGCATATTTTTCGCAGGATAGCGCGTTGGGCGTACCGCTACCGCATCGGTGTCGTCCTGGTGTTAACTTACCTTCTCGTACGTGCCGTGCTGATTTTTTTGTTTCGACGCTAAAGGAACTGGCCACTGCGGTTAACAGAACGGTGAGGGCCGCAAGAATACGCGGGCCGGAGGCAAGCGATGAAGAAAGTGGTAATCGGATTGATCCTGGGCGGCATTCTCGGCATGTTCGACGGGCTGACGGCATGGTTTACTCCCGCCGTCCGTCCGGCAATTGTCGGGATCGTGATCGGCTCGACGATCAAGGGCATCATCGCCGGCGTGCTCATCGGCTGGTTCGCTCGCAAGGTGAATTCGCTCGCGCTGGGCATCGCGTTTGGATTGGGAGTCGGATTGTTGCTTGCCTTCATCGTCGCGCAGATGCAGCACGGCTACTACTTTGAGATCATGCTCCCGGGTGGCTTGGTCGGACTCATCGTCGGCTACGCGACGCAAAAATATGGAGGCGCTCCGTTGGCTTCCCCCTCGCGCACGTAAATCAGCAAATCGCAAGGCGAACGACAAACCGCTATCAACGAAAAATCAAAGGAGAATTCCTATGTCTCGTGTCATCCATTTTGAGCTTCCCGCAGACAATCCCGAGCGCGCGGCCGAGTTTTACCAGAAGGTTTTCGGCTGGCAATTTCAGAAATGGGAAGGGCCGCAAGAGTATTGGCTGGTCACAACCGGCCCAACGAGTCAGCCGGGGATCAACGGCGGCCTAATGCAGCGGCAACATCCGGAGGCGGGGACGTGCAACACGATCGATGTGACCTCGGTGGATCAAACCGTCGCGAGCGTCACAAAGCACGGCGGAAAAAACGTGGTGCCGAAGACGGCCATTCCGGGTATCGGGCATGTTGCGTACTGTGCGGACACCGAAGGGAACGTTTTCGGGATCATGCAGGCAGATCCCACCGCAAAGTAGAATCTGCGAATCGGATCGGGATACTCGCGGAGATCCGCCCCATCCACGATGGAGAGAAGACTGCCCCGCAACCTCGGCCGGCGTGCGCTCCGGTCGAGGCCTACGGTCTGCAAACACTTCATTTGTCATTCTGCGTCTCACGTTCACATGCCTGTAAAATATGTTTGAAAGACTGGCTTTCGGGTTTGCCTCGGCCTCCCTTTCTAAGAAGGCGGCGACCAGAATCCGATTCGACTGCATCGGCGGTGCGCTACCGCAGCGTTGTGCACGCATCTGATCCGAGCTAGAGTAGGCGTCCCCTATGAACGAACAGCCGTTTGATCTTGTGGTGATCGGCAGCGGCCCCGCCGGGCAAAAGGGCGCCATCTGCGCCGCCAAGCTGCGCAAGCGCGTGGCGATGATCGATCGCACAATGATGATTGGCGGCGTCTGCGTGCACACCGGCACGATCCCCAGTAAGAGCGTGCGGGAAGCCATCTTTCAATTGACCGGCTTTGCGGTGAAGGCATTCTACGGGGACAACTTTCGCGGCAAGAACGATATTTCGATGCAGGACGTCGCCTTCCGCGTGAATGCGGTAATCGCGCGCGAAACAGAAGTGATCCGCGCGCAACTGAAGCGGAATGGGGTCACCATCTTTCAGGGCACGGCGCAATTTGTGGATCCGCACACGATTGAAGTCCAGGGCGATGGACAGAAGACCACTCTTCGCGGGGATCACGTCCTGGTGGCCTGCGGCACACGGCCTGCGCACAGCCCGGAGATTGCCATTGACGGAAAGCGCGTGGTGGACACCGATCAACTCTCCAACATGGACGGATTGCCGCGGGAAATTATCGTGGTGGGCGCCGGCGTGGTGGGCCTCGAGTACGCCTCTTTTTTGGCTGCGCTGGGCGCGGAAGTTACGCTGATTGACCAGCGGCCCGTCGTCCTGGACTTCGTGGACCGGGAAATCATTGAAGCGCTCGTTTACCATCTGCGGCAAATGGGAACCACTTTCCGGCTGGGAGAGAAAGTGACGCGGGTGGGATTCGATCCCGAGCGCGACCGTGTTTTCGCCGAACTCGAGAGTGGCAAGAAGATTCAAGCGAACGCGCTGCTCTATGCGGTCGGGCGCCAGGCAAACGGCGACCAAGTAGGACTCGAAACAGCTGGTTTGCAGCCTGATCCGCGCGGCAAGATCAAGGTAAATCGATGTTATCAAACAGATGTTCCGCACATTTATGCCGCCGGCGACGTCATCGGCTTTCCCGCGCTCGCCAGCACCTCAATGGAACAGGGCCGGCTCGCCAGCTGCCATATGTTCGGCGCTCCCTGCGAAACGATGTCGGAATTGTTTCCGTACGGCATCTATACGATTCCGGAAATCTCGATGGTCGGCCAGACAGAAGAAAAACTCACCGCGGACAAAGTTCCGTACGAAGTCGGAATTGCGAAATATTCCGAACTCGCGAAGAGCATGATGCTGGGCGACGAAACCGGAATGCTGAAGCTGCTCTTCGATCGCAATACGCGAAAGCTGCTGGGCGTGCACGTGATCGGACAACGCGCAACGGAAATCGTCCACATCGGCCAGGCGGTGATGGCCTACGGCGGCTCCATCGAATATTTCCGCGACACGGTTTTCAATTATCCGACTCTCGCCGAAGCCTACAAAGTCGCTGCGCTCGACGGCCTCAATAAATTGTGACGTGCGCGCGTACGGCTATTTCTTCTGCATTCCGCGGCTTGACCGACAGGCAAGCCCCACCTATCATGGATTTACGCAAGCGATTGTTACGTGGGCCTGTAGCTCAGGTGGCTAGAGCGCACCCCTGATAAGGGTGAGGTCGACTGTTCAAGTCAGTCCAGGCCCACCAGCTTTGATCGAAATGTCCTTTCACGATTACATCTTCTTCCAGCATCAATCCAGCCGGCGCGGCGAGAGTTAATTTCCACGTTGAATCTGGATAGCCATGGGTGTGGTCTAATATCCACGACACTTACTGAGCCTTAGGGGGAAAGATGTCTTCACCGCCAATACCCAGCGCACTTGATGCTCGAACCCAGGCTTTTCCGATCCTGACCGCGGCTCAAATCAATCGCGTCCGGTCCGGAAGCAAGCTCCGGCAAGTTAAGAAGGGTGAAATCCTGTTTGAACCAGGTGACTCAAACGTTCCGTTTTTCGTGCTGCTTTCCGGAAACATGGAGATCGTGCAGCCGGATCTGAAAGGCGAGCGTACCGTGGCAACACATGGCCCTGGCGGGTTCACGGGCGAAATGACGATGATCTCCGGGCGGCGCTGCCTCGTCCGCGGCCGGATCACCGAGCCAGGTGAGTTTCTGGAATTGAGTGGGGAAGGATTGCGGTCGCTCGTGGCAAAAGATGCGGAGCTGAGCGAGATTTTCATGAGGGCGTTCATCCTGCGCCGCTTGCTACTCGTCAGTCGCGGTCAGGGCAACATTATTCTGATGGGTTCGCGCCACTCAGCCAGTACGCTGAACCTGCGCGAGTTTCTTACCCGGAACGAGCATCCTTTCACGTACGTTGATCTCGATACGGACAAAACTTCCCAGGAACTCCTCGATCGTTTTGAGGTGAAGCCCGAGGAAATTCCTGTCGTCATTTGCAGCGCCGCTGGCTCCGTGATGAGGAATCCCTCGATTCAAAAATTGACGGATTGCCTGGGACTGAACACGGCGATCGATGAGTCGCAAATCCGCGATTTGATCATCGTCGGCGCCGGACCTGCCGGACTGGCAGCGGCCGTTTACGGCGCTTCGGAAGGCCTGGATGTGCTGGTGATCGAGACAGCCTCGCCCGGAGGGCAGGCCGGGTCAAGCTCCAAGATCGAAAATTACTTGGGATTCCCCACCGGGGTTTCCGGCCAGGAACTCGCGGCGCGCGCGATCGCTCAGACGGAGAAATTTGGAGCCAAGCTGATGGTGGCGCATAGCGTTGAGCAACTGCAGTGCGCCAAGCATCCGTACAAAGTTGTGCTCGACAACGGCAACAAGGTCCCGGCGCGCGCCGTTGTGATTGCCACTGGGGCGCAATACAACAAGCCGAGTATCGGGAACCTCGAGAAGTTCGAAGGTCAGGGGATCTACTATGGTGCGACTTTTATGGAGTCGCAACTCTGCGAGCAAGAAGAGATTATCGTAGTGGGCGGAGGGAATTCCGCGGGACAAGCAGCGGTTTTCCTCTCACAGACCGCACGCAAGGTACACGTGCTCGTGCGCTCGGGCCAGTTGGCGGACACGATGTCGCGCTATTTGATCCAGCGCATCGAAGAGAACTCCGCTATCGAATTGCACTACAAAACGGAGATCGTCGGCCTCGACGGTGACACGCATCTCGAGCGTGTCACCTGGAAGGACAAATCGAGCGGCGAGATTTCTGTCCACGATATTCGCCACGTGTTCATTATGGCTGGAGCATCGCCGCGAACTGAGTGGCTGCGGAGCTGCGTCGCGCTCGATAACAAGGGGTTTATCCTCACGGGGCGGGATTTGGATACCGCAACAGGAGCACCGGTGTGGACACTGACTCGTTCTCCACAAATGTTGGAAACAAGCCTTCCGGGCGTGTTTGCGGTTGGCGATGTTCGCTCGGGAAGTGTGAAGCGCGTGGCCTCGGCTGTGGGAGAAGGAGCGATTGCCATCCACCTGGTGCACCGCGCCCTGGCGGAGCTCTAGCACGGACGGCTCGCGGCTTTACTTTTTCGGCGGCGGAAAATCGGTCAAGTCGGTGTTGTGCATGATCTGAATGAGCCACGCGCCGTCACTCTGACGCGCCATCACGAAATTCAGAAGACCTCTGCGGTACGGCCGTGGCGTTCCGTCCGGGGATTTTGCGCCGGTCATCTCCCAATCCACGTCCACCGCCGCCAGATCCGGTTTCAAAAAGCGAACGCTGCGGATCGTACTTGTCTGATGGCTCTCTTTGAAGATTCCTGCAAACATCGGGGCGTGGAAGGCTTCGACATTGGCGCGGCCGTGGGCGTGCGTACCCGCCACATTCGTAAAATCGGCGTCTTCCGTAAACGTCAGTGCGAACGCGTGCGCGTCATGCTTGTTCCAGGCATCCACGAAGGCTTTCATGGTCTGTCCGATGGCGGCGCGATCTTTTTGGTCAGCTTCCTCGGATGCGTTTTGAGGCAATGCCATGGCGCATTTCCCCCATGAAAACGCGAAGAAAAGAAGAAACAGAAAGCATTGCAGCTTCGGCTTTATCATACCCCTCCTGAAGCAACAGACCCAATCGCCGCAGAATATGTCGTGCCATCGGTGGAAGTGCCCGCCGCGAGGGGCAAAATACACTGGAGGGTTTCGCGACACAACATGCAGCGACAAAATGATCCCGCCGGCGAATCGCGCAGGCGGACCTCCCGATGTCCGAATCAGCGACATGACATCCCAAAAACGGGCAATCGGATGTGTGCTCAGACGGCGGAAGCTCGCGTAAGTTGCTGTGCTCCATCGATTTCTGCCGGGGAGAGCGAGGCCTGAAACTTGCCTGAGAATTAATGCGTACAGTGTCTAGAGGCGTCAAGAAAGGGGAGCTCTTGCAAGATCCGACTTACGCGTTGCGAATGCTCCGAAAGAACGCAGGCTTCGGAGCGATTGCATGCTCATTCTCAGCATCAGCGCGCTAGGATAGGAATTGCAGGAATTGAGATTCCAGGAGATCCAATGAGAAAGCTTCTGCCATTTGCCGTGCTCGTATTCGCATGTGCGCCGATCGTAGGCGCGCAGCGGCTTCCCGAGCTTGCCACGCCAGAGAGCTACCAGCTCACAATCACACCCAATTTGGACAAAGAGAATTTCTCGGCCGATGAAACGATCCAAATTCGCGTGCTCAAGCCGACGCCAACCATCACACTGAATGCGGCAGAGATCACGTTTGAGGAAGTAACGATTACTTCAGGCGGGAAGGCACAAGCGGCCAAGGTGGCACTCGATGAAAAGAAGGAAGCAGCCACTTTATCGTTCGATCAGCCGCTCGCTGCGGCGCCGGCAGCACTCCACATCCGCTATACCGGCATTTTGAACGGGCAGCTACGCGGCTTCTATCTGAGCAAATCCAACGGGCGGAAATACGCACTCACACAGCTTGAGAACACAGACGCGCGCCGCATGTATCCCTCTTTCGATGAGCCGGCCTACAAAGCGACATTCGACATCACCGTCATCGTGGACAAGGGCGACACCGCCATTTCCAACGGCAAGATTGTATTGGATACACCCGGGCCTGGCGATGGAAAGCACACGCTGAGGTTTGCCACTACTCCGAAGATGTCGTCTTATCTCGTAGCGCTCGCGGTGGGGGATTGGGAGTGTCTCGAAGGCAGCGCCGACGACATTCCGATCCGCATTTGCGGAGTCCCGGGAAGAAGGCTTGCGCGGGCTTCGCGCTCGAAGCCGCCGAGGCCGCCATGAAGTTCTACAATCAATATTTCGCGATCAAGTATCCGTACGGCAAGCTCGATATCCTCGGTGTTCCGGATTTCTCCGCAGGAGCCATGGAAAACACGGCTTTTATCATCTCCCGCGATCTGCTTTTCGTGGACCCCAAGGAGTCCTCTTATCAACTGCGAAAGGAAGTGGCGCAGAACCTGGTCGGGCACGAAATGGCGCACCAATGGTTTGGCGATCTGGTGACGATGAAATGGTGGGATGACGTCTGGCTTAACGAGGGCTTCGCCACATGGATGTCGTTCAAGGCCACGGAAGCCTGGAAGCCCGAATGGAATCTTCAAGTGGATGCGGTGCGGTCAAGCACCGGTGCGATGGGGACGGACGCACTCAGCTCTACCCACGCGATCGAAGCCCACGCCGAAACGCCTGCGGACATCGAGCAACTGTTCGACAGCATCGCTTACAACAAGGCGGCGGCAGTGCTGCGGATGGTCGAGGGATACACCGGCGAGGAGACATTCCGGAAAGGAGTGAACTCTTATCTGGCGAAGTATGCCTACGGAAACGCCACCTCCGAAGATTTTTGGAACGAGATCGCGCAAGTGTCGCACAAGCCCGTGGACCGCATCATGTCGGGCTTCGTCAAACAGCCGGGCGTGCCGCTCGTGGCGCTGAAAACGTCCTGCTCAGGCGGCAACACGAAAGTGCCGGTCGCGCAGCAACGCTTTTTCGCGGATCGAGCCCGGCTTGAAGCAGGGTCCGCAGAACAGTGGGTGATTCCTGTTTGTATGAAGGCAGGCAATGCCGAGAAATGCGGCCTGCTGGATTCCAAACAGCAGCAATTCGAGCTGCGCGGATGCGGAGAGGGAGTCTACGGCAACGCAGCCGGACGGGGATACTACCGCTCGGGCTACGATGCCCAGGATCTCATGCGCCTTTCCTCGTCGGTCGAGAACGACCTTTCGGCAGGCGAGCGCTTCCTGCTGCTCGACGACACGGCCGCGCTGGTCAACGTGAATCGCTTGCAGGAAGGGAATTTCCTGACTCTCGCGGAGGCCATGAAGGATGATCCATCAAGAGCCGTGATAGTTGAGCTGCGAGACCAACTGCAATTCGCAGGGGATTACATCGTCGATGATGCGGACCGAGCGCAATTCGAAGCATGGGTCCGCGTAACATTCGGTCCACCGGCGGAAAAGATGGGCTGGGTGCCCGCGCCGGGCGAGTCGGACGAGACGCGCGCACGGCGGGCGGATTATCTCACGCTGCTCGGCTTGGTGGGCCGGGATCCGAAAGCAATCCAGATGTCGCGCGAGCTGACTGACAAAGCTCTTCACGGAGAGCCTGTGGATCGAACTCTTCTGATCGCTGCGCTGCCGATCGCGGCGCGCAACGGTGACGTTGCGCTCTACGACGCCATCATCGCCCACTTCGGCCAGTTGAAAACTCCCGAAGAGTATTTCCTGTTCGGGCATGCGCTTTGTATGTTCAGCGATCCCGCTCTGCTCACGCGGACACTCCGCTTTGCCGTGTCTCCGATGATGCGCGCCCAAGACGCGCCCCAGGTGATCGATGCAGTGATGGCGAATCCTGCGGGGCGGCAACTGGCCTGGGATTTCATCCGCCAGAACTGGGCGGAAGTCGAATCCAAGCTCAGCCATTACTCCGAGACGGATCTTGTAGACGTGAGCGGCTATTTCTGCGATGCGGCGAAGCGAAATGAGGTTCAGCAATTCTTTACTGAGCACAAAATTCCGGCATCGGAACGCGCACTGAAAATGACGCTCGAGCAAATTGACGCGTGCATTGACGTGCGCACGCACCAACAACCAAATTTGCAATCATGGCTTCAGCAACAAGCCGGCTCCGGGAGCGGCGCGCCCGGATCGCATTAGCGGCCGGATCGCTGCTGCGGATCGAAGGTTCGTTTTCGGGGCGAGGAGGAAACACGTGGGAACTCTCTTGAACGACATTCGCTACGGCGTCCGAATGTTGCTGAAGACTCCCGGATTTACGGTCATCGCCATATTGACGCTGGCGCTCGGCATCGGCGCGAACACGGCCATCTTTTCGGTCATCAATTCGATTCTATTGCGTCCGCTGCCGTTCCACGATCCCGACCGCCTCGTCCAGCTCTGGGAGACGGAGAGCGCGCCGGGGAACTACCCCTTTACCGGCCCCGACTACCTCGAGTGGCAAACGCAGAACCGAACGTTCGAAGCGATGAGTCTTTTTACCTGGCCCAGGAGCTTCAACGCGAGCGGAGCAGGTGAGGCAGAACCCGCTGTCGTCATCGGCGCGCAAGCAAACTTTTTTTCCGTCATCGGCGCTTCACCAATGCTGGGACACGCATTTGACGCCGGGGAGGATCAACAGGGAAAAAATCATGTCGCGATTCTAAGCTACGCATTCTGGCAACGACATTTCGGCGGCACGCCGGACGCGCTCGGAAAGACCATCGAACTAAACAACGAGGCTTACACCGTCGTTGGCGTGATGCCCGCATGGTTCACTTTTCCTTCGGGGGCGATCACCGCCACGGACATTTGGACGCCTTTCGACATGAGCCCGAAAAACCTAGGGCTGCGAGGGCAGCATACCTACCGCGCCATGGGGAGACTCAAGGCGGGGATCACAGTCGAGCAGGCCAGGGCCGATCTCCAAAACATCGCCAGGCAGCTTGAAAAACAGTACCCGAACGCGAACGAAAAAGTCAGCGCCGTGGTGGTCCCGCTGAAAGAGCAGCTCACGGGCGACTCGAGGCCCGCGCTTCTGATCTTATTCGGCGCGGTGGCGCTGGTGCTGCTGGTGGCTTGCGCCAATGTGGCCAATCTTACGCTGGCTCGCGCGACCGGACGCCAACGCGAGATCGCCGTGCGCGGTGTGCTCGGCGCGAGCCGGTGGCGGCTGATCCGCCAACTGTTGACGGAAAGCCTCCTGCTTTCACTCGCGGGCGCAGCATTGGGCCTTTTGGGCGCGTGGTGGTGCGTGGCATTCCTTCAGACGGCGAAGGAGTTTCCTTTGCCGAAGGCGAATCCGGTGCAATTGGATTTCGCGGTCCTCTTGTTCACCATCACCGTGAGTATTTTGGTTGGAGTTCTCTTCGGGCTCGCTCCGGCATTGCAGGTCTCCGAACTCGATCTGACGGAAGGGCTGAAATCGAGCTCGCTCGCGGTGCTGAGCCCCACGGGAAGCCGCCGCTTGCTGCGCGACGCCCTCGTCGTGGGAGAAATTGCGGTATCGCTCGCGTTGCTCGTGGGCGCGGGACTGCTGCTGCGGAGTTTCGCCAAGATGCGCGGGGCCGACATTGGGGTGCGACCGCAAAACGTCGTGACCATGAGCATCGTGCTGCCCCCGGCGAAGTACACAACGCTCGCTGCGCGGCGCGCGTTTTTCGATCAGCTTATCGACCGAGTGGGAAGAGTTCCGGGCGTCGAGGCAGCCGCGGTCTCGACCGAGATTCCGCTCGAAGGTGGCAACAACGGCTACATCACGCTACCCGACAGAAAGGACCCGGCGCTCGAAAGCCAGCTCGTCGAATGGAACTACATCACATCCGACTATTTTCGTGCTTTCGGGATTCCGATTGTCCAAGGCCGCAATTTCACTCCCGAAGAAGTGCAACGAGCGGAGGACGTGGAGCTGAAAGTCGATGATCTCTACCGCCAGAATCCGGAAATGGAGTCGGCCCCGCCAGACCTAACCTTGGTTACCGTCATCAGTCGACAAACGGCTCGCACTTTTTTCCCCAATCAGGATCCGATCGGAAAAGTTTTTAAACGCGGCGGCGTGGTGGTGAAAGTCATTGGAGTCGTCGGGGACGTGAAGCAATCCGGCATACGTGAAAAGACGTTCCCGGAGGCTTACTTCCCGCTGGCGGGATCACTCATACGGTCCGGCTTCGGGGGAGTAGTGACGGTGAAGACAAGCGTGCCTCCTGCGAGCGTGCTCGGTGCGATTCGCGGCGAGATTCGCTCACTCGACAGCAGTCTCGCCGTATTTCGGCCGCGCCTGATGGATGACGTCATCGCCGAATCCATGCAGGACACCAGCCTTGAGGCATTCCTGCTTGGATCTTTTGCCGCGCTAGCTCTCGTGCTCGCTGCCGTGGGGATATATGGGGTAATGGCCTATCTCGTGACGCAGCGGACACGAGAAATCGGCATTCGTATGGCGCTGGGCGCGCAGCAAAAGGATGTGTTGCAGCTTGTGCTGGGGCACGGAGCGAAGTTGACCCTGATCGGCGTGGCTATCGGTGTTGCGGGCGCACTGGCCCTTACGGATCTGCTGCGCAGCCTGCTTTTTGGAGTGAGCGTCACCGATCCCGTGACGTTTTTGGCCGTCGCCACCTTGCTTGCAGCGGTGGCACTGATGGCGTGTTATCTCCCCGCGCGGCGGGGGTCCCGGGTCGATCCGATGGTCGCGCTGCGGTACGAATGAATTTGAACGAGCGAGGCGAGGCGGGTTGGCGCTGGTTCGGGCCATCGCTTCTGGGGCTCAGAATTTTTGATCAACCTTCACGCGGAAAGGAAAAGCCATGGCACAACTCGAGCGCACACGAGAAATTTTGAAGGGTTCACTCGAACCGGAGTATATCCGACAAAGAGAGGGGGCCGGCTGGCGATTGGTCGCCGTCGAGTGGGAACGTGAGGTAGAAGCGATGGAAACGGAAAGCGAGCCGCGGCATGAGGCAGCACCGTTTGGCTTGCGCGTCGCGGGAGACTGCGAGCGCCTTGAGGAGAATCCGGACGAGATGGCGTTTCTCCTCGCCATGATGGAGTTGATAATCCAGGACATTTCGATTACGAAAGTGGCGGAGGAGCTCAATCGCAAGGGATTTCGGACCCGCCGGGGCGCGGAGTGGGGGCCGGTAGCGGTCTTCAACATGCTGCCGCGCTTGATCGAAGTGACGCCGCGAATTTTTTCGAGCGAGGAATGGGTGGAGCGGCGAAAGCGCCTCTCTCTCGTCTACTAGCCGTCATCTTGACAGAACGCCAAAGCCTCAATACAGTCGCGCCCTCAGTGTTTCCACGACCGGGTATATTCTCCCGGGGAATGACGACACAACAGAAACTATCTACTGAGGAGGCTGCCATGCGTAAGTCGATCCACTTTCTCTCGAGTTTCCTGATTCTTGCGGCGTTTCTGGCAACTGCACTTCCTGTGCGCGCTCAGGCCCAGGCGGCGTCTTCCAGCGTTCCGGTGACAACCGTCGTTACTGTCCTGGGTCCCAAGTACACTGCGCCACCCGCCATCAGCAAAGACGACGTGAATGTTTTTGAGGGGAAGGCCAAGAAGGAAGTTACCAGCTGGATTCCCGCACAGGGCGACAAGGCCGACCTTCAGTTCGCCATCGTGATTGACGATGCCTGCAACACGGATCTTGGCATTCAAATCAGCGACATCACCAGTTTTATCAAGGAGCTTCCGAAGAAGACGAGTGTTGGAGTGTTCTACGCGAGTAATGGCACCGTTCAGGCCGCCTCGCAGTTTAATCTCGACCACGATGCCGTGGCCAAGACTGTGCGGATGCCCTTCGGTAATTCTGGCGCTTATTCCAGCATCTATCTCTCTTTGATGAGCCTGATTTCCCGCTGGCCCGTGGCGGGCGCTCGCCGCGAGATTTTATTGATCTCTGACGGCATTGATCGATTCCGCGGTGACCCGTTCAGTCCCGACGTGGACTCCACAATTGCAAAGGCCGAGCAGGCCGGCATCATGATCCATTCGCTTTATGCGACCGGAGTGGGGCGCTTGAGCCGAAACATGTTTCACGTGAACTACGGCCAGAACAATCTAGCCCAATTGACGGACAAGACGGGAGGCGAGGCATTCTTTCAAGGAACGCAGACTCCAATTTCCTTCGCGCCCTTTCTTCAGCAGTTGGACCTGGTCCTCAAGAATCAGTATCGGCTGACCTTCGTTACCAGCCGCGCCAAGAAGGGAAAAGGAGAACTCCGCCAATTCCGCATTAAGACGGAACAGCGAGACGTGGAAATCTCTTCCGCGGATAGAGTCTTTGTCCCAGGACCCTGAGAATCATTTGCCGGTGCGACTCGGCGACTTAGAAGCGAGGCACGGCGAAACGAAAACATGAAAATTAACATCTAAGAGAGTGAGGGATTTTTTGATTGAGGAGACAATCATGCGCAAGACATCTTGGATCTTCGGCGGCTTGTTGATTTTTGCGGTAATCCTTTCGGCGGCATTCCCGACACCGGCTCAGCAGGCAAACACTTCGGACACGGCGCCGATCACCACAGTTGTCACCGTGTTGGGGCCGAAATTTACCGCGCCTCCGGCGATCGGCAAAGAAGACGTGATCGTGAACGAGGGTTCGGCTCGCAAGGACGTGACCGGCTGGACTCCGGCACAAGGCGATAAGGCAGGGCTCGAACTCGCCATTCTCATTGATGACTCCACCCGCAAAGACCTTGGGAAGCAACTTGATGATATTGGCAATTTCATTAAATCGCAGCCAAAATCAACTGCTGTGGGCGTCTTCTACGCCAGCAATGGAACCATCACGGCGGCATCGCAATTCAGCGTGGACAAAGATGCCGTGGCGAAGACGGTACGGATGCCCATGGGGAACGGCGGTGCTTCTACGAGCATTTACCTTTCGCTGATGAATTTGATCTCGGGTTGGCCGGTCTCGAACGCGCGCCGCGAAATCTTCCTGATCGCCGACGGATATGATCGGCTTCGACGAACGCGGTTCAGCCCCGACGTCCAAGCCACGATTGATAAAGCGCAGCAAGCTGGTATTGTCATTCATTCGATTTACGCCAACGCTGCGGGGCGTTCCGGCCTTAACCGGAACATCATCAACATAGGGCAGGGAAATCTGAATCAAATTACGGGGGGCACGGGCGGCCAGGCGTTCTTCCAGGGCAACGCGACGCCGATAGCCTTTGCGCCGTTTCTCGGGGAGCTGGACATGGCTCTCAAGAATCAGTATTTCCTTACCTTCGCAACCAGCCGCAACAATAAGGAAAAGGGTGAATTTCGGAGTATCAAGGTTCGCACCGAGCAAAAGAGTGTGGAAATCACCGCTGCCGACAAAGTATTCGTTCCCGGACCTTAGAGAGTTCATCTACTGCGCAATATAAAAAAGCCCCGGTTCGATTTGCATCGAACCGGGGCTTTGATTTGTCTGAGTGCTCTTTGACCCGATCGCCCTTCGGCGTCCCGAAAAGCCGGGACGCTTGAGGATGAATTCCTCGCGCTGCGAGGAATTCAGATGAGACAAGCCAGAACCCGTCGGTTGGCCCCGAATCCGCCGAAGCGAGTTAAGGACCTGAGTTAACCGAGTTTCGACCCCGTGAGAGGTCGATGGAGAGCCGTATCCGCCGATGGCGGATCGTGCTCCCTTTTCTTTTAGAAAGGAGGTGATCCAGCCGCAGGTTCTCCTACGGCTACCTTGTTACGACTTCACCCCAATCATGAGTCATACCTTGGGCGCCTGCCCCCTTGCGGTTGGCTCGGCGACTTCTAGTACAGCCCACTTTCGTGATGTGACGGGCGGTGTGTACAAGGCCCGGGAACGTATTCACGGCGCCGTTCTGATGCGCCATTACTAGCGATTCCGGCTTCATGCAGTCGAGTTGCAGACTGCAATCCGAACTGAGCGCGCTTTTTTGCGATTAGCTCCCCCTCGCGGGTTTGCAACGCTTTGTGGCGCGCATTGTAACACGTGTGTAGCCCTGGACATAAAGGCCATGCTGACTTGACCTCATCCCCACCTTCCTCTCCGTTATCCGGAGCAGTCCTCGTAGAGTTCCCCCTTGCGGGTGGCAACTACGAGTAAGGGTTGCGCTCGTTGCGGGACTTAACCCAACACCTCACGGCACGAGCTGACGACAGCCATGCAGCACCTCTACACAGGTCCCTTGCGGGAAGTCCCGATTTCTCGGGATGGTCCTGTGCGGTTCAAGCCCAGGTAAGGTTCTTCGCGTTGCGTCGAATTGAACCACATGTTCCACCGCTTGTGCGGGCCCCCGTCAATTCCTTTGAGTTTCAGCCTTGCGACCGTACTCCCCAGGCGCAGGACTTAACGCGTTAGCTACGGGACTTGCCCCGTACAGGGCAAACCCCAAGTCCTGATGGTTTAGGGCTAGGACTACCAGGGTATCTAATCCTGTTTGCTCCCCTAGCTTTCGTCCCTCAGCGTCAGTTGCGATCCAGCGAGCCGCTTTCGCCTCGGATGTTCCTGCGGATATCTACGCATTTCACCGCTACACCCGCAATTCCACTCGCCTCTCTCGCACTCTAGCACGGCAGTTTCGGCAGCAGCCTCTGGGTTAAGCCCAGAGATTTCACTACCGACTTGCCACACCGCCTACGGACCCTTTACGCCCAGTAATTCCGAGCAACGCTGGCCCCCTACGTTTTACCGCGGCTGCTGGCACGTAGTTAGCCGGGGCTTCTTATACCCGTACCGTCAAACCCTTGCGGGCATTCGTCCGGGTCGAAAGGGGTTTACACTCCGAGAAGCTTCATCCCCCACGCGGCGTTGCTGCGTCAGGCTTTCGCCCATTGCGCAAGATTCCCCACTGCTGCCTCCCGTAGGAGTCTGGACCGTGTCTCAGTTCCAGTGTGGCCGGCCAACCTCTCAGTCCGGCTACCGATCATTGCCTTGGTGAGCCATTACCTCGCCAACAAGCTAATCGGCCGCGAATCCCTCTTCTGGCGACTTGCGCCTTTGAAGACAAGAGCATGTGCCCTCGTCATGTTATGCGGTATTAGCCCAATTTTCACTGGGTTATTCCCCACCTGAAGGAAGGTTATCCACGTGTTACGCACCCGTCCGCCACGCGCCCATTCCCTGTATTGCTACAGAAAACTGCGCGTTCGACTTGCATGTGTTAAGCACGCCGCCAGCGTTCGCTCTGAGCCAGGATCAAACTCTCATTTGAAACCTGTGCCCCGACCGTGAAAACTTTGGGGTTTCCACGACCGAGAACGAACTGTTAAATCGCTCGGTTATCTCAAATCCGTGCGGCCCCGCAGAGCGGGGACACACGACGAACCAAACGGGTTCTGGCTTGTATCATCCAATTGTCAAAGAGCAGGTACTCCCAGGCCAGCTGGAAGGACTACAGACAAACGGAGATAGTAGCCGAATTCTTCGGGTGAGTCAAGATTTCTAATTTGCAATTTGAAGCCGCGCCTGTGGAAAAACCCAAAGCTTTCGTTTCCGATTTCCTGCCTGGAAAGGTAGCTGCGGAGCAGTTCGCTTTCGGCGCCTTCCGCCGCTCAGGCAAGGATATGGCAACCTGAACTTCTCGATTTGCTTCTCATTCATCGAGCGCGCTCCCGCGAGCCATCATGATCCCGCGCCCTCTTCCATGCGGGATCCCCGAATTTGCGAAAACTCCGGGCCGCTGGTAGCATTGCAAAAGGGATTTTTTATGTGCGAGCCCAATGGCAATCCGAAAATGTTCTCCGGAATAGCGTTCCGGCGATGTCTCGCTTTGGTGTTGGGGGCAGCACTCAGCTTGAGTGCGGGGGCAGCGTGCACATGGGGGCAGAAAGAAAAAAAGGAGGAAAAACAGAATCCGAAAAACCTCGACATATCCTACAAGGAATGGCTGGAGCGCGACGCCGTCTATATCATCACAAAGGAAGAGCGCGATGCCTTCCTGCATTTGAACACAAACGATGCCCGCGACAAATTCATCGAAAAGTTCTGGGAAGTCCGAAATCCTACGCCAGGAGCACCAACCAATTCCTATAAGGATGAAATCTACGAGCGCATTTCTTACGCCAATTCACATTTCGCCATTGGCTCCGGACAAGAAGGTTGGCGCACCCCCCGAGGTCAAACATACATCACACTTGGCAAACCGCAGCAGAAGCAGGTGTTTCGCAATGCAGGAAACGTTTACCCCATCGAGATCTGGTTTTATTCCAACCTCAACAAGGATTTGCCCCCGTTTTTTTACGTAATGTTTTACCAGAGAGAAGGATCCGGGGATTACCGGTTCTACAGTCCCTATATGGATGGTCCCGACAAGCTCGTGACGGGCGTCGAGGCGATTAATGACACCCAATCCGCACTCAGGATGATTGCGGATGCGGTTGGCCCGGAAGTCGCGCACATATCTCAAACATTGCTTCCTGACGAGCCCCTGGGTCCGAGTGGGCAAATTAGCCTGGCGTCGGACATTATGCTGGGGAAGCTCAAGAATTTAGCGAACATGCCGTATACGAAAGCGGAACTCGCCCGCCGGCGGGCCATGCTTGAGAACGTGACGTCGCGGTTTCTCGTCGAGGGAAATAACCTCGACATCGTGACGCTCCCGGTGCGGGATTCTCATGGACTGACGCGCCTCGATTACGTCATCCGATTGCGAAACCCGAGCGACTTGACGCTTACCGCGGAAAGCGACGACCGTTACAGGTATTCAATCGAAGTCCGGGTGCGCGTCTTCGGAGCTGACAACAAGCTCATCTTCACGCAACAACAGTCCGTTTCCGACAGTTTGGACAAGAGGCGCCTGGCTGCAATCAAGGACAAGGCATTCGGATACGAAGGTATGTTGCCGCTTCCGCCGGGTAAATATCGCCTCGATTTTCTCCTGACGGACTGGGCCAAGAAAGTCGGGTTTCACGCGGAGCGCGAAGCTGTGATTCCTCCCATGGACGCCAAAAACTTCGTGTTGCCCGGTATCCTGGCCTTCTCGGCGATGGACTCGATAGATCCGGCGCAGGTGGATTTTACGCCATTCTCCATGGCGGGTGTTAGATTCACGCCGCTCGCAGGCGCACCTCTGATTGTCAACTCGGATCAGAAATTGCAGGTGGCGTATCAGATCTGGGCACCTCCCAGGGATCCTCACGACTATGCGGGACAAAAGCTCGATGTCGAATATGCCCTCGGCCAGCCGGCGGGGACCGGTGGGGCTACCGTCGTGAAAGACGTAATCAGCATGGATCAATTTGACGCTTCGGGATCGCTTGTAAATGGGAAGAGGCTGCCTTTGAACGCCGAGACGTTGGGCAGCTATATTCTGACCGTTTCTATCGTTCGCGCAGGAACTACGGAGCGGGGTTTCGCTAAGCTAAACTTCAGAGCGACATCAGATTTCACGATGCCAGCATCGTGGGATGTCGTGGACTCCTCGATTCCGAAGGAGGCGCTGAAGGGGATCTTCGATCAACAAAGAGGGCTTTGCTATCTCAATTCGGGGCAGGGGGACGAAGCTCGCACCTGGTTCCGACGCGCTTTGGATCTCGACCACTCAAACGATATTGCCCGCGCAAACCTGGTCGACGCCTATTACTCGCATAAGGATTTTGCTGCTGTCGCTAGCCTTTATGAGGAAGCCGGTGTCACAGAGGAAACCGACTCCGCGACAATCGTCCGGATTGCGGAGAGCCTCCAAAAGACGGCGGACACCAAAAAGGCGATCGCGCTCCTCGAAAGCGCTCTCGATTCTCGACCCAAGGATGGGCCCCTCTATCTCGCCCTAGCAGGTTACTACGAGCAAGTCGGAGACGCGAAAAGGGCGGCCGAATTGACCCACAAGGGCAAATCATTGATGGGTTCACAGCCTGCGACCCTTCAACCCTGAAGTTACCCGCAACAGGGTTCCCGAGTAGATTTAATATATTATTTTCGGTATTTCTCGTTTCCAGAAACTGGAAAAGCCCCCCTGTTCAGTCGGAAGAATCGCCCTGCCAATATGATAAACATATATTTTTCAGTAGTTTACGGTAGGAGTACATTTAGTCTTGTTTGGCAATCTCAGTGCACTAGGGGGTGTGGGTTGTGTTCCTTTCCTTTTTGGGGGCGTCAGCACATATGCCTTTTTCAGTGTGGTCGAAGGCTTGTCAAGTGATAGCTTTCGAAACTTTCAAGCGGGGTAAAAGGAGTTCAAGATGAGAAAGCTGCTTTTTGTGGTACTTGCCTTTGCGCTTTGCGCAGCCTTTGTTGTGTCGCCCACGATGGCCCAGGACCAAAGTTCGGCCCGGGGCAACTTGGGCGGCCTTGTTTACGACGCCACCCATAGCGTGGTGCCCGGAGCCGCCGTAACCATTACGGGGCCCATTGGCAGTTTGAGCCAAGACACCAACGAGCAGGGGGCGTTCCTTTTCCCGACTTTGATTCCTGGAATGTATTCGATCAAGGTATCGAAGCAGGGTTTCAAGGTCGCGGAAGTAAGGAACGTCGAGGTCCAAATCAATAAGACCTCGAGCCTTCAGGTGAACCTCGAGACCGGAGAACTGTCGCAGGTCGTTGAGGTCGGCTCCGCTTCGCTGACGGTGGATACCAGCGCATCGTCCGTCAACTCAAACATATCGGACACTTTCTACCAGAATATTCCGGTTGCACGCGGCGTGGCCAGCCTGTTTTATCTGGCCCCCGGTGTCGCTAACGGCCTTCGGACCGAATCAATGAGCGGTAACGGACAGGCAAACCCCGCAATTTCCGGTTCGAGCGGCCTTGAGAACCTGTACGTGGCGGACGGCGTTTCGATCAATGACCCTGCATTCGGCGGGTTGGGCGTCTGGTCTCGAGCTTATGGCCCGCTCGGCTCAGGCATCAACCTCTCGTTCGTACAAGAAGTGCAGATAAAGACCGCTGGTTTTGAGCCGCAGTATGGCCACGTCAGCGGCGGCATCGTCCAGATCGTGACCAAATCCGGCAGCACGCAACTGCACGGGCAAGTCGCTGGGTTTTTCAATACTCGCGGGATGCAAGACACGTTTTTGAACGCGGACGACCCCAATTTCTCCCCTACCAATTTGACCGGCCGCCACATAGCAGATGCTCGTTATGAGGCCGACGCAGAAGCGGGGGGTTATGTTCCCGCTCTCGGGTTGAAGGACAAGCTCTTTTGGTTCGGCACCTATAATCCTACGTGGGACCAACAGCAATGGGCCCCTGCCGTCAACGCCGGTCTTTTCGATGTTTACGGAGGTCACTTGCAGTACCGGACATTCTCCAACGATTACGCCGGCAAACTGACCTTTAAGATCAACAACTCAAATACGGTCGAATCGTCGATATTCGGCGACCCGAACTCCCGCAACGACGCTCCGAACCCGCTCTTGCTGAACGCAGACAACACGACCGTCAATTCAAAGTGGAACTACGGCACGCGGAACTGGTCCACGCGCTACGATGGTGCGATTACCTCCAGCTGGCAGATTGATGGCGCGTTCACTTGGAGCTGGAACCACTTCACCGAAAGTCCCGACCAGAACATCACCCAGATCGTGGATCAAACGCAGGTGGAGGGTGTTGGCGCGCAGCGCGGCACGTTTACCCCCCTCGGGTTTGGATTCTTCGAGCCCTATGATTCGAACACGAAAGCGATCAGTGCCGACACATCGAAGACTTATCGCTTCGCCGGGCAGCACACGCTCAGCGTCGGGATGATCTGGCAGTACGCCATTTATGACGACATCACCGGATTCTCTGGGAACAGGTATACGATTCCGGAGTTTAATGCTGCCGGCACAGACCCCGGATATGACAGTTGCGGACCGTCCAATGCGACTTGTTCGGTCACTGTTACCGGCGCGCAGAGTCAATCTGATCTTGTGCTGCTTACCCTTAACGACCCCACCGGCAAACAAATTGTCCCCGGCTCCTCAAGTTGCACGCTCTGTCCTTACATGTCCGTCCCGGGCTTCGAGACTGTCGCGAACCCGAACGGAATGACCCAGGTTGTGCTGCAACAAGTGCGCGGCCGTTTCGATAGCGGAGTGACCGCGAGCAGCGGCAAATACAAGGGTATTTACGCCAACGACTCATGGGCTATGGGCACGCACGTGACTTTCAACGCAGGTCTCCGCTGGGAACAGCAGCGCCTTACCGGCAACGTGACGCACGAAACCTTTCCCGGCTTTTGGTCACCGCGTGTAGGTGTTATCGTTGATCCAAAGGGCGACCGCAAGACCAAGATCTACGCCAACTTTGGCCGGTACGCGTTCGTGCTTCCGCTGGACGCGGCGGTCCGGGAGCTAAGTTCGGAGCTCGACTTCCTGAATCCGTACTTTGCCCCGGCTTCGACCACGACTGGATGTCCAGCTGGAACACCGGCTGGCGCGTCCTGCGTATTGACGAACGCGGATGGGTCGCCCAACTATGCAGGGTTCTTCGCACCCAGCCAGGCCACGTTGCTGAGCGGCGATGCAGCTACCGGTATAGCCGGCTCACCGAGCATCGGCATCAGCGGCTTCGAGCCGTTCCAACAAGGCTTGCGAATGGAATACACCGATGAATTCGTCGTCGGAGTCGAGCATGAATTCCGCGGCAACATCGTGGCCAGTGCTCGCTACATCGACCGAAGAATGAAACGCGTGGTCGAAGACGAGGGCGGTATTTCAGTGGAGCAGTTCAACGCCCTAGCCGCCCACGGTGGGGGGCTAAACTACTTTATCGGCAACCCCAACAGCCATTCTGACGTGTTCGCGAACCCGAACGAACAGCCATTTGGCGGAGCCGGACCCTGCGCCGGGAGTAGCAATGGGACCACAAGCAATTGCGCCCCGTTGGCGGCGGGTTTCAACGCTGCTTTCAAGACGGCTCAGACAACTCCTTCGGCAATAAATGCAGCGGCCTTGGAGATGCTAGGATATCCATCCGCCTGCATCGATTCGAACAATGCCCCGACGCCTTATACCACTTTGAACATTGCCAATACATTTGGCACGGTGCTTGGAGATGCTTGCTTCCCGGCTGTGAACACTCAGACTTGGACCAATCCCGCCCTCGTGACTATGGCGAACCCGACCGGACTCCTTCCGGATTGCACGAGTCTCACGGAAGCTAACACACCGGGAGCGTGCGCAGCGTTCGGCGGCGAGCTGTATTCGGACGGCAAGCCAGACACATACAAGGACCCGAAGCGTGAGTACGAAGCGGTCGAGTTCGAAGTGAACAAAGCGTTCAGTCATAACTGGGCGATGATCGCAAATTGGCGCATCTCACAATTGCGGGGCAATTACGAAGGTGCATTCCGTAATGACAACAACCAAGCCGACCCCGGCATCAGCTCGCTGTTTGACCTGACAGAGGGGTCGTTTGGTCTCATCGGCCAGCAGCAGGGAATTGGGCCGCTGAACACGGACCGGAAGCACATTGTCAACGTCAACACCTACTATGTGCTTGACCACAGCATGCTGAAGGGGATGGTTTTCGGCGGTGGCTTCACCTTGCAGTCGGGTGTACCGCTGACCACCTTGGTTGCTCAGCAAGCTTATCAGAACCCTGGCGAGGTGCCTCTGTTCGGACGCGGCGACCTTGGCCGCGCGCCCGTGACAGGCTCGGTGAACGCGCACCTCGAGTACCCATATAAGATCAACGATCGCTTCTCAATGAAGTTCGGTGCTGATTTGTTCAACATTGCTGACGGAAGACGGCAAATCCTCACAAACCAGAACGCCGACCAGGGGTTTGGAATTCCGAACTCGGATTTCAACCATCCCTTTTTGCAGTACTTCCAGCCGCCGTTCAGTGCCCGAGGTAGCCTTACCTTCCTGTTCTAGCGACAAACGAAGTATGGGGGGGCGGATTTCGCCCCCCTTTTTTTTTCGCGTGACCTGGTCCCTTCCCACTTCATCCGTGAAGAGCAGCATGTCGCCGAGCGGACTTTCGGAGAAAATTTCGAGGCCCTTTGGGGATTCGTGGAGCGAATCTGATACGTTTGTGGGTGAGCGAGGCCCGGTCGAATGCTCCGGGAGAGATGTGCTCTAATCGGCGAGCGGGGCTGAAGCTGCTCCAATAATTCTGAGGCTCTTTTTCTCCTGCACGAAGACCACGACACTAAGATTTTCGCGCTTCCAGTCGGCCTTGAGTTTGACGGCTGCATTTCCCTCATATGACAATGGTTGTTTGCCCGGATCCGCGACGCCGATCTTGCGCAGTGTGCGCAAAACGGCGGCATGATGCAGGTCTCGCCCGGCGTTCTCTCCTCGATTTACGTCGGAGTGCAGACCTTTCTCGGTAACCGCCAGCCAGACCTCGGCAGATTCGGAGGGAGTGCCGCCGGGGAATTTGCCAACGTGCACGGTGAATTGCTGTTCGCGGTCCGCGGCGGATTTTGGCGAAATGATCTCGATGGGGACAGTTTCGGCACGCGCGGCATTCGCGATCGCTTCCCGGCCTTGTTGCTCGTGGATTCCGACAAGCTCCGTCTCCCCATCGACGACCATTTCGGGCGTGTAGACGCTCCCCTTTTTGAACTTCGAGACATAAATCTGCTGCCGATCAGTCCATTCATGCTTAGAAAACGGGTCGAACCAGCCTTCGTGATTGAAATAATCAACATGTTCTTCGATCGCGATCACTTCCGCATCTGCGACGGGCTGCCGCTCTTGGAGCCTCACGAGAAAATCGTCCGCGGGCGGGCAAGTCGAGCAGCCTTCGGAGGTGAAGAGTTCGACGACCACGGGGCGGCGATTCACAACAGCTGGAGAGCCTTGCGATTTAAATCCTCGGGGAGAGCCCGAATCCAAAGCAAACAGCAAGAGAGGAGCAACAATCGCCACTGAGGAAGTGAATTTCATCGGGGCGGTTCCCGTACAAGTCTCAAGTATGATGAATTTATTCAAATGTTGTCAACCTACGTTTGGTCGGAATGGCAATGCGGGGAAATCTTGGGCAGTACGTTCCAGGGCCATTCGATTCGCAGATCCGGAAGCCACGGCTATGAGAAATGCCATTTGCACGGTTGATTTTTGTCGCGGTCAGGTTCAAAATCGTGGGCACACCTGAGGTCTAGGGGCGCGAAGCGAGATTCAAGGGCAGGGCCCTATGAAGCATCTCCAGTGGTTCATTTTCCCCCTCGCATTCATTGCGTTTTTGATCCCGGTCCCCGTACAGGCGCAGACCGGGATGACCCAAGGGCCTTTCGCAAACGTATATATAAAAATACAGGTTCGGAAGCCCGATGGATCGGCTGCGCCACAAGGAATTCTGATCCGGTTGGAGTCTGCCGGAGCTGGCATGGTGGATCAGTGCACAACCGGAAGCGACGGACACTGCCAATTCAGTCCGAGGACTACGGGACTCTACGTCCTCAGCCTGAGACAACCGGGATATCTCGAGATCAGGAAAGAGGTGGATATCAGAGATACGAGGGGCGCGTATGTGACGCTCGACTTAAAACCTGAGCCCGGGAGAAACGAGTCATCAGCACCGAAGGATTCTGAGGGAACGGCTGTTTCGGTCGCCGACTTGGCCGTTCCAGACAACGCGCGGAAGGAATTCGATGCGGGCCAGAAAGCCCTGGAAGCCAAGGATTTCAACTCAGGTATCGCTCACCTTCAGAAAGCGATTAAGCTTTACGATGCTTTTCCCCAGGCCTATACCATGCTCGGAGGCGCTTACGTCGAGCAGGAGAGGTATAAAGAGGCGGAAGCAGCGCTGCAGAAGGCCATTCAGCTCGACCCTAAGGCCTCTGGAGCGTACATCGAACTCGGCGCCACGTTCAATCAGATGAAGAATTACGCCGAGGCGGAGAAAGCCCTGAATCAAGGACTCGAACTCAATCCGGACGCCGTCGCAGGGCATTATGAACTCGCAAAGACTTACATGGCCTTGGGGCGCTGGCAGGACGCCGAGCCACACGCCGTGAAGGCTCTGGCCGGGCTTCCAGACGTGCCCCCAGTACATGTGCTCATGGGTAATATCCTGCTGAAGAAAAGAGACGCCGAGGGGGCTTTACGCGAGTTCCAGGAGTACCTGAGGCTGGACCCCAATGGGCCGATGGCCGCGGCTGTCCGGGACGTCGTCGCGAAGATTCAAAAGGCACTCGTGACGCAGTAGCCTCTTCCCCGAAGGGTATCGCGGCGCCTGGTGACGCGGAAGGAGAAGGACATGATGCGTTCATCAATCCGCATTGTGCTCAAGGTATTGGGAATTGTGCTCGCAGTGATTCTCGTGCGAGTACCGGCTACAGTCTGGGCGCAGGCTAAATCTCCAGGCTCCTGGGGGAACCTCCAAATTGACGTTCAAGTACGAGACCCCGATGGTACTTCCGCCGCAAGTGGTGCTTCTGTCACCCTGGATGAAGCGACAGGCGGTTCTGTAGGTACCTGCCAGACTGGGCAGGATGGGAAGTGCCGCTTTCTTCCTCGTTTTACCTCGGTCTATGTCGTCACCGTGAGAGCCTTGGGATATCAAGAAGTAACGCAGCAAGTGGATCTACGGGCGACGTCGCGAGCATACGTCGACATAACTCTCAAGCCTCGTCCTGGCAGTCCAGTGCCCGCTGGGCCGAAGGACGCAACCGGGGCCTCTGTCTCGGCAGCCGATCTGGCTGTGCCAGACAACGCGCGCAAGGAATTTGATGCGGGCCAGAAAGCCCTGGAAGCCAAGGATTTCAATTCAGGTATCGCTCACCTTCAGAAAGCGATTAAGCTTTACGATGCTTTTCCCCAGGCCTATATCATGCTCGGAGGCGCTTACGTCGAGCAGCAGAAGTATAAAGAGGCGGAAGCAGCGCTGCAGAAGGCCATTCAGCTCGATCCCAAGGCCCCTGGAGCGTACATCGAACTCGGCGCCACGTTCAATCAGATGAAGAATTATCCCGAGGCGGAGAAAGCCCTGAATCAAGGACTCGAACTCAATCCGGACGCCGTCGCGGGGCATTATGAACTCGCAAAGACTTACATGGCCTTGGGGCGCTGGCAGGACGCCGAGCCGCACGCCGTGAAGGCTCTGGCCGGGCTTCCAGACGTGCCCCCAGTACATGTGCTCATGGGTAATATCCTGCTGAAGAAAAGAGACGCCGAGGGGGCTTTACGCGAGTTCCAGGAATACCTGAGGCTGGACCCCAATGGGCCGATGGCCGCGGCTGTCCGGGACGTCGTCGCAAAGATTCAAAAGGCACTCGTAACACAGTGACCTCCTGCAGGTCCGCTTCATGCGATTTTGAGTAGTGCTCACGCCCGTGAGTTGATTTTGTGCATCTCCCCCTCGCCGGCACCAACAAATAGGCCAGCCAGTAGTACCTGACATCCTTTTAACCATCAATAAATACGCCGCTTAGCGACCGTTGCCGTGAAATTTCGGACACCTCGCGCGCGTATGTTAGGATGGATCGCAACGGACACAATGGCCGGAAAAACCTCGATGACCTTTGGCGAAGCGGTGCGGATTGCCATCGCAAGCCTTTGGGCACACAAGCTGAGGACGGTGCTGACACTGCTCGGCGTCGTAATCGGCGTCATGTCGGTCATCGCCGTTGTCAGCATCGTCAACGGGTTAAACCGGTACGTTGCCGAAAAAGTATTCAATCTGGGAGCGGATGTATTTCTTGTCAGCCGCGGCCCTATCATCATCACAAACATCGACCAGTACCAGGAAACGCAGAAGCGCAAGAAATTCCGCATCGACGATTACGAGGCCGTCCACGATGCATGCCGGAGCTGCGTGGCCGTGGGGGCATCGATCGACCATCAAGGAACCCAGGTAAAGTACGGAACCGACTATCTCTCGAACACGCATGTGCTCGGCTGGACTGCGGAAATGCCACAGATCTACACCTTAGACCTCCTGGCCGGTCGGCACATCACTTCGCTGGATGTCTCGCGCGGCGCGCCTGTCTGCACGGTGGGTTTCGATATCGCGGATAAATTGCTGCCAGCAACGGATCCCATCGGCAAGGAAATTCGAGTGGACACTTTTTCCTGCGAGGTGATCGGCGTGGGGAAAAAGCTGGGGTCGGTAATGGGGATGTCGCGGGATAATTGGCTCGTCTTCCCGATTACGACCTTCCAGAAAATCTATAGCAGCGATGATTCGATCCGTATCTGGGCAAAAGCCGATGGTACGAAAGCCATCCAATCCACGATGGATGAAGTGCGGCTCATCTTGCGCGGGAGGCGGCACGTTGCGTACAGCGAAGCCGACGATTTTTCGATGGAGACGAATGAATCTTTTCTTTCGCTGTGGGGCAGCATCAGCGGCGCATTTTTTGGCGTGACGATCGTGATTGCCTCGATTTCGCTGATCGTCGGCGGCATCGTGATTATGAACATCATGCTCGTCTCGGTGTCGGAACGCACGCGCGAGATCGGATTGCGGAAATCTCTAGGCGCGCGCCAAGGCGATATCCGTCTGCAATTCCTGATCGAATCGTCCACGATCTCCGCCATCGGCGGAATCTGGGGAGTCGCCCTCGGGATTCTTCTTGCGAAAATTGTGAGCTGGACGACGTCGTTGCCGAGTGCCATCCAGATATGGTCCGTTGTTATGGGACTGGTTGTGGCCACAAGCGTGGGACTATTTTTCGGTGTGTACCCGGCATCGAAGGCCGCGCGATTGGATCCGGTTGTGGCGCTGCGGTCGGAATAGCGAAGAGAGGCGGAAGGCGTGCACGAAGCTCGTGGATTCGGCGAGTGGAAGGAGGCGGTAGGGCTGGCGCTGGACGCGCTGCGGCGAAATCCGCTGCGCTCGTTCCTGACGATTTTGGGAATCGTCATTGGTGTCAGCACGGTCATCGCCATCAGCGCCGTCGTCAACGGGCTGAACTCGAATGTGATCGGCTCGGTCGAAGCGCTGGGATCGAACATCGTGATTTGCTACCGCTTTTCCTGGGCCACTCTCGGGAGACTCCCCGCGGAAGTGATTCAGCGAAAAGAACTCAAGGCAGAATGGGCCGAGGATTTGGCCAAGCTGCCGTACGTCCAGACCGCTGCACCGTCCCTGCGCATTTTTCATCCGGAACTCGGTGCGGGATCAAGCGATGTGCGCCGCGGCGATGTTCGCGCGAAAAATGTGATCCTGCAGGGGAATACACCTGCCATCGAACAGATATTCAATCTGGATCTCGAGCGCGGCCGCTGGTTCAACGATACGGACCTCGCACATCGTTCGCCCGTCGTCGTATTGGGTCACGACACGGCCGAAACGCTATTCCCCTCGAACGAGGACCCGATCGGGAAGGAGGTGTTGCTCGAGGGCACCGTTTTTTCAGTGATCGGAGTCGTTTTGCCGCAGAAGCAAGCATTCGGCAACGGCAAGAATCCGGAAGACAATATCGCCATCATTCCTCTGACAATGATGCAGAAAATGCACCCGGAGTTTAAGGACTACGTCCTCTTCGTGAAGGCGACGGATGCGAAATACGTCCCCATCGTTGTCGACGAGGTGCGGGACTATTTGCGGCGCATGCGGCGCCTGTCGTCGGAGAAGCCCGACGATTTTGCCATCTTCACACCCGACGCATTCATCGACCTGTGGAAACAGATCTCCAGCGGAATTTTTGTTGTGATGTTTGCCGTGGGATCCGTGGCGCTGCTCGTCGGCGGCATCGGCGTCATGAATATCATGCTCGTCAGCGTGACCGAGCGGACGCGAGAGATCGGAGTGCGTAAAGCGATTGGCGCTCGCCGGATGAACATCCTTCTGCAGTTCTTGCTCGAAGCCACGACGCTGGCCCTGATCGGCGGCGTCATCGGCGAGATTCTCGGATGCTTGTTAGGCTTGTCGGTGCGCTTGTTCTTCCCTTCCTTGCCTGCCTCGATATCACTTTTCTGGGTTGTGCTGGGCTTTACCGTCTCCGCCATGATCGGTGTTTTCTTCGGCGTTTATCCTGCATGGAAGGCTGCGAAGTTGAATCCTGTGGAAGCTCTTCGTTACGAGTAACTAACTAGTGCGCGGGACGGGGACAAGGAGCTAGCGGCTTTCGGCCAATTTCTTCAGTGAATCTTCAAACGGCGGGCGAGCGACGCCGCGTTCCGTAATGATGGCGGTGATCAACCGCGCCGGAGTGACGTCAAACGCGGGATGTGCTACGGGGACTTGGGGAGCAATGCGCACGCCGGCGAGATGCGTAACCTCGGTGGCGGAACGCTCTTCGATCGGGATCTCATCGCCTGTGGAGAGGGAGAGATCGAGCGTCGAAAGCGGCGCGGCAACATAAAATGGAATGCCATTTTCCTTTGCCAATACGGCCATCGAGTACGTGCCGATCTTGTTGGCCGTATCGCCGTTTCGCGCGATCCTGTCCGCGCCGACGACGGCTGCGCCGACACCACCCGTCTTCAGAAAATGACCGACCATGTTATCCGTGATGAGCATCAGTGGGATTTTGTCCTGCTGCAGCTCCCACGCGGTGAGCCGCGAGCCCTGCAAATAAGGCCGCGTCTCAGGGACCAGCACTTCGATTCGGCGGCCGCTTTCCACGGCCATTCGAATGATGCCGAGCGCGGTACCCATTCCCCCGGTTGCGAGCGCGCCGGCATTGCACTGCGTCATCACGCGGCCGCTTCTCGGCAGAAGTTCTGCGCCGAATCGACTCAGGCGCTCGTCGGCATCGCGGCGTTCCTGGTGAACCTGTTGCGATTCTCGGACGACGGCTTCGCGAATGCGGCTGAGGCCCGCAGCGCCGTCCGAGGCAGATCCGTTCACGAGCTCCTCGAAGCGGCGTTTGAATCGCTCGATGACCCAGAATAAATCCTGAGCGGTGGGACGCGTGTTTGCCAAAGTCTCGCAAATCGCCGCGAATTCGGTGCGCAATTCCGGCAGCGATTTCGCTTGCGATCGTTCAACGCCAATCGCGATACCCATGGCAGCCGCCACACCAATGGCCGGCGCGCCGCGGATGACCATATCTTGAATCGCTTTCGCGACCTCGCGGTAATCCGTGTAGGTGTGGTAGACCACCTCGCCCGGCAGCCGCCTCTGATCGAGTACGACCACTCCTTCAGGCGTCCATCGAATGGGTTCAACAGTGTGCAAGGAAATGTTCTCCATACCTAATGGTTGACGGTCGTTTCACGCGGGTTTCGCGTCCATTCTAACCGATTCCCCAAGGCCGAAAAGGAGTTCACCCTCACGAACCAGCGGGGAGTTGACGCAGTCCATGCGACACATATAGAAACGCAAGGAAGAGAAAAGAGTTATAGCTGACATGCATCAAGTAGCTGGCTACAACGGTACGGGTGAAGGCGCGCACGTAGGTAAACACGATTCCGACGACGATCAGCAAGGTGATCTGCGCCCATCCACCCCACAATTGCGGCGCGTGCAGCAAGCCGAAAAGCGCGCCGGTCACGACGACTCCAGCTCCCACCCCAAACGTGCGAGCCAGGACAGGATAAATGAAGCCGCGGAAAATCGTCTCCTCGACGACCGGTGCGAGCAAGACGCCCATAAGCATCAGAAAGAGCGCGCTGCGGCGATCCTGAAAAAAAGTTTCGATGGGCATCTTGGCTTTGGTCCTGAAAGCGCCCGATGCCAACTCGACCAGGAGTGAAAACAGGAAGCCGCCGAGAATGAAGCTGAGATAGGCGAGGGCGGCGGGCGCTTTGCCGGTCTCGAGCGGGCGCCAGCCAATTGCCCGCCAGAACGGCGCTTTGGAACGCAGCCGCATCTGTGCAGCAAGATAGACGAGCAGCGCCACTGACAACAGCGTCTGGTTGAGGATGACGAAAAGGCTCTTGTCGCTTGCCGATTTCTGGATATGAGCCGGGTTTACGCCGAACAACCAGAAGACCATCGTAAGGATCGTGGCCATGACAAATGTTCCACCGATAGCGAAGGCCACAAGGAAAAACAACTCGGACCATCCCCACGGCGGATTAATGTCCTCCGGCAGAATTGGCCCGGCGGGCACCTGACCCTCGGGTGCGGCAGGCGAATTGTCGAGAAAACCGGACCCCTGAGGCTGCGTGGGATCCGCAGGTTGCGGTGCAGGGTCGGGCGAGTTCAAATTGTCGTCGTCGAAACTCATCGTGTTCCCGTTGCGCGGGTTCGCTTCGTGCTGTTCCCGTTCGCACCATTGAGAGAGCGGGCAAGGATCTGGCCGGTGTAGGATTTTTTGACGCGGGCAACCTGCTCGGGCGAGCCCTGCGCCACGATGCGACCCCCTTCCTCCCCGCCTTCCGGTCCAAGATCGATGATCCAGTCGGCCTGTTTGATGACATCGAGGTGGTGCTCGATGATCAGGACGGTGTTGCCCAGGGTGACAAGGCGATTGAGCACGTCGAGCAGTTTCTTCACATCATCGAAATGCAGGCCCGTCGTCGGCTCGTCAAGAATGTAAAGCGTCCGGCCCGTCTGGCGGCGCGAAAGCTCGCGGGCGAGCTTCGTGCGCTGCGCTTCGCCGCCGGAAAGCGTCGTGGCCGATTGCCCCAGTTGAACGTATCCCAGCCCGACGTCCACAAGCGTTTGCAGTTTTTGCTGGATCGCAGGAATATTCTCCATCACTTTCAACGCTTCTTCAATCGGAAGGTCCAGCAAATCGGAAATCGAATAGCCTTTGTAGCGGACCGCGAGCGTTTCCGCATTGTAGCGCTTGCCGCGGCAGATTTCGCAGGTGACATAAACGTCCGGCAAGAAATTCATTTCGATGCGGCGCTGTCCATCGCCCTGGCATGCCTCGCACCGCCCGCCTTTGACGTTGAAGCTAAAGCGCCCGGGACGGTAGCCGCGCTCGCGCGACTCCGGCAGCATGGCGAAAAGCTCGCGGATCGGCGCGAAGACACCGGTGTACGTCGCGGGGTTCGAACGCGGCGTGCGCCCGATCGGCGCCTGGTCTATTTGGACCACCTTATCGATATTTTCGATCCCCGTGATGGCGCGGTGCAGGCCGGGCTTCTCCATCGAGCGATAGAGTTTGGCGGCCAACGCGCGGTAAAGAATATCGTTCACAAGAGTGGATTTTCCCGAGCCGGAAACGCCGGTGATCACGGTCAGCAAGCCGAGTGGTATCGCGACATCGATGTTTTTCAGATTGTTGCCCTGAGCGCCAAGAATTGTCAGTGTTTTTCCATTTGGCACGCGCCGCTGGTCCGGCACCGGAATTTTCACCTGGCCCGAAAGATATTTCCCCGTGAGGGACGCAGGGTTCGCGGCAATTTCTTCCGGCGCGCCGCACGCAACAAGATACCCTCCCGCTTTCCCTGCGCCCGGACCGAGATCCACGACGTAATTCGCGCGGCGAATCGTTTCTTCATCGTGCTCGACGACGAGAACGGTGTTGCCTAGATCGCGCAATGTCTCGAGTGTGTTGAGAAGCCGGCCATTGTCGCGTGCGTGCAAACCGATCGAGGGCTCGTCGAGCACGTAGAGCACGCCCCTTAAGCGCGAGCCGATCTGTGTGGCGAGGCGGATGCGCTGCGCTTCGCCGCCCGAAAGTGTCGCGGCGGAGCGATCAAGGGTCAGATAACCGAGGCCGACGTTGAGCAGAAAATCGATTCGCTCGGCAATCTCGCCCAGCGGCCGGCCGGCGATCTTTCGCTGGCGCAGCGTGAGATGCCCGCGGATTTTGTCCACGGCGGCGCGGGCGTCGCTCAGCGGCAGCGCCGTAAAGTCTGCGATCGAAAGCCCGGCAATCTTCACGGCCAGACTTTCAGGCCGCAACCGGCGCTCCCGGCAGGTGGTGCAAGGTGTCGGAGACATGTATTGCGTAAGCGACTCGCGATAGTTGTCGGAATTCGATTCTTCGAGGCTGCGCTCAAGGTGCGCGAGAATTCCTTGAAAATGGAGGCCCTTGCCCGAAATTCCATTCGAGGGATGGCCGCGCAAGATCAGGTTTTGCACCTTGCGTGAAAGCTTTTCGAACGGCGTGTCGAGATCAAATCCGTGCGCGGCAGCCGCTATCCGCAGCGTGCGCTGCAAAAATGTAGAACCCGAGCCAGGGCCAAGTCCGCCCTCAAAGAGCGGCTTCGACCAATCCAAAATGATCTTGGCCGGGTCGAAATCGTATTTGGAACCGAGGCCGTGGCAATCCGGGCAAGCGCCATACGGTGAATTGAAGCTAAAAGAGCGCGGTTCGAGCAGGGGGATGGAGATTCCGCAGTCGGGGCAGGCGAGCTTTTCGGAGTACTCATGCTCCTCCCCGCCAACGACGGCAATGGTGACGAGCCCGCCGGTGAGCTTAAGCGCCGTCTCGACGGATTGCTCGAGCCGCTGCGAAATGCCGTTTCTCAGAAGCAGCCGGTCCACGACGATTTCGATCGTGTGATTCTTCCGCCGGTCGAGCGGGATGGGCTCGTCGAGGCTGATCAGATCGCCATCGACGCGCGCCCGAACGTATCCCTGTTTTGAATACTTCTCGAGTTCTTTTTTGTATTCGCCTTTTCGCCCTCGCACGACCGGCGCGAGAACCATGATGCGGTCTTCGGGCTTGAGCGCCAACACGGCCTGGACGATTTGTTCGGTGGACTGTCGCGTAATGGACTTGCCGCAATTCGGGCAGTGTGGCGTGCCAATAGCGCTATAGATGACGCGCAGATAGTCGTAAATCTCCGTGATCGTGCCTACGGTGGAACGCGGCGAACGAGTGGTCGTCTTTTGCTCAATGGCGATCGATGGCGAAAGGCCCTCGACGGAGTCCACCTCGGGCCGCTCCATCTGGTCGAGGAACTGCCGCGCGTAGGCGGAGAGCGATTCGACGTAGCGCCGCTGGCCTTCGGCGTAGAGTGTGTCGAAGGCGAGCGACGACTTGCCTGAACCGGAGAGTCCGGTGATGACCGTCAACGTGTTCCGGGGGATTTCCAGATGGATGTTCTTGAGGTTGTGCTGTCGCGCGCCCCGGATGACGATCTTCTTTAAGCCTGCTGTTGGATGAGGTGATTGCCCCACAGAAGAGCCCTCGCTACACGGCGCATAATGAGGCCAGCGTAACCTTCCAACATAGCAAGCACGGCGCGCTGCGGTCAAGCCAAGGGCGAAAGGGAGTCAAAAATAAGGCGAAGAGGAAAATCCTGGGCCGGAATTTTTACTGGTGCCTAGGATTTTTTACCCGGCGGCTCATTCAAATGCCCTTTATTATCAGTAGGATAGATTTGGTTTGCGGCGTGCCATAAGTCGGCACGTCAGGGGGAGGAAAGCCGAGGATCCCTTCGGGGATTGAGGGCTGGGCCGGCTTCCTTCCCCCGGCCACCACCGCCGAATCCTAGCAACCATTTAACCCCCTCTCTAATAAACGGCGGAGGTGCGTTTTGATTTCCCCGCTTCGCGCCTAGATTCGAACGCCAACGCAAAAATCGGGATAGATAAAACGCCGCGCGGGATTCGCTTCAATTGATTAGAATTGAGACTAACGGTTGGGGCGTGGTCCAATTGGTAGGACGCTGCACTGTTAATGCAGACGGTGGTGGTTCGAATCCACCCGCCCCAGCCAGATTCAACTAATCCTTGATAGTGGGAAACCCTGACTCGGTCCAACCGCGCCAGCCGCCGTCCATCGAGACCACGTTGCGGTAGCCCATCTTCCGGAGGTTGTCGGCCGCAAGAGCCGAGCGAAATCCTCCGCCGCAGTAAAGAACGATCGGCGCTTCTTTGTCCGGAATTGCCTTCTCGATATCCCGCTCGATGACGCCCTTGCCGAGATGAATCGCGCCGGCAATGTGGCCGCGAGCCCATTCCATGTCCTCGCGCACATCCACGAGAATCATTTTATCGCCGGCGTCGAGCTTCTTTTTGGTCTCGCGGTAGTCTTCTTCCTTGATGCGCTTCTTCGCGTCTTTTACGAGATTTTGGAATCCATCTGTATGGTCCATCGCTTCACCTCACAACTCCTTCGATCGATCACGAAAAACTTTATCACAGAGGGCGTGCGAGACACAGGGTGCGCCGGGAGAGCCCGCTCATTTCATATCGCGCCAGTTGGGGCCGGTCTTTGTCTCTACTAAAAGCGGGACGCGCAGCTTGTGCACGCCTTCCATCACTTCCTTCACGAGCTTCGTCAGGCGCGGCATCTCCTTCTGCGGGCCTTCGAACAGCAATTCATCGTGCACTTGAAGGATCATGTTCGATTCGAAATCGCCGACGAGGCGACGGTCCAGTTCAATCATGGCGAGCTTGATCAGGTCGGCCGCAGCGCCCTGCATCGGCGTGTTCATGGCCGTGCGCTCGGCAAAGCTGCGCATGTTCATCTGAGGCGAATTGATTTCCGGAATCGGCCGAATGCGGCCGAAAAGATTTTTCGCGAAGCCCGTCTTGCGGGTTTCGGCGATCTGGCCGTCCAGATATTCTTTGACGCCGCGATAGCGCTCGAAATAGGCGCCGATGAATTTCGAGGCTTCCTTCGTATCGATCCCAAGCTGCTGCGCGAGGCCGAATGCGGAAAGCCCGTAGATCACGCCGAAATTAATCACCTTCGCCACCCGGCGATGTTCATGGGTTTGCGCGAAGGGTGCGACGCCGAAAACTTCCTGCGCCGTGCGCGAATGGATGTCTTCGCCGCGCCGGAACGCTTCGACGAGAACCGGGTCTTCGGAAAGATGCGCGAGGATGCGCAGCTCGATTTGCGAATAATCGGCGGAGAGGAGGAAGCAGCCTGTCGAAGCGATGAAGGCAGCCCGGATCTCGCGGCCCAGCTCCGTGCGCACCGGAATGTTTTGCAAATTTGGATTCGAGGAGCTGAGCCGGCCGGTTGCCGTCCCAGTCTGGCTGAAACGCGTGTGCAAGCGGCCGGAGACTGGATGAATCAATCGTGGCAGCACGTCCGCGTAGGTGGATTTCAGCTTTGCAAGCTCCCGATATTCGAGCACTTTCTTGGGGAGTTCGTGCACCAGCGCGAGCTCGTCGAGGACTTCCGCGGCAGTGGAACGCGCTTTGGCGCGGATGCGTCGGGGCGTCTGCAAATTCAATTTATCGAAGAGGACTTCGGCAAGCTGCTGCGGTGAATTGATGTTGAACTCGAAGCCGGCCAGTCCGCAGATGCTCTTTTCGAGGGCGCCGATTTCTTCCCGCATCTTGGATGATATTTTGTCGAGTTCACTCGGATCCACGCGGACGCCCGCCGCCTCCATGCGCGCCAGCACCGGCGCAAGCTGTAAATCAATTTCTTCGTACAAACGGGAGAGGCCCTGCTTTTCGACTTCGGCGCGGAGGATGGGCCCGAGGCGGAGAAGAAAATCGCCGCGCTCGCCCGGTGCGCCCGAGAGAGTGCAACTCAGATGGCGAAGTACAACCTCGGCAAGTGCGTGTTTTGTCGTCGTGGGCCGTAGCAGATAGGAGTAGAGCATCGTGGCGTGGCGGATTCCTGCAATCGCTTTGATGTCGCCGGACGGATTCGGAGAGGCCAGGAGGTGAAAAAGCTTCGGATCGTGGACCGTCTTCGGACGGTGGGCATCGGCGAGCCAATCCTCCATGGCCGCGAGCGACTTATTCTCAACATCGTTTGCCGCCGTTCGAGCCGCGCCCTCTTTCGACGACAACTCGATTCCGAGAACGCGGGAACCAAAGCCTTCTTCGTCCGGCTCTTCTGCGTCCAGGGTGAGCCACGCGGATGCTTCGTGGCCACGCTTAATTTCCTCGAGAAATTCCCGCAGCGCGGCCGGTGAATCGAGCGCCGCGTAATCCGTCTTGCGGTCATCTCCCGCGGGTGCAAACTCGCGCAGCAGGGACGTGAAGCCGAGTTCGGAGTAGAGTTCGCGCAGGGCAATCAAGTCCGGCTCGGCCATTTTCAGTTGATCCAGCGAGAGCGGCACCGGAGCGTCGGTGGGAATCGTTGCAAGCTGCTTGCTGAGCTTCACGAACTCCCCATTTTTTTCCAGGGCTTCGCGGTAGCTGGCTCTCTTCACCTTGCTTGCGTTTTTGAGCGCTTCTTCCGCGCTGCCGAACTCCTGAATCAATTGCCGCGCGCCCACTTCACCGATGCCCGCTTTTCGCCTCTCGCCCGGAGCCGGCTTTTCATTCGGGTCGCGCGCGCCGGGAATGTTGTCAATCGAATCACCCATGAGGGCCATGACGTCCGGAACCTTCTTCGGCGGCACGCCCATGATTTCTTCCACTTTTTTCTCATCAATGATGAGGTCGCCTTTTGCGGGATTCAGGAGGCGCACGCGGCCGCCGACAAGCTGCATGAGGTCTTTGTCGCTTGTCACGATGAAGATTTCGAGATCCTTCTTGCTCGCCTGGCGCGCGAGTGTGCCGATCACGTCGTCCGCTTCGTAACCGGGATATTCCAAAATGGGCAGCCGCATCGCCTCACAATATCGCCGGACGTAAGGTAATTGCACCGACAGGTCCTCGGGCATCGCCGGTCGCTGCGCCTTATAGGCGGCGAAAAGCTTATCGCGAAAGGTGGGTGCGGCCACGTCGTAAACTACGGCGAGATAATCGGGTTTCCAGTCTTTCACCAGCTTTCGCACCATGTTAGCGAATAGGTAGGGAACATTCGTCGGCACGCCCGATGGACTTCGTAGTCGCTGGGGCATGGGCGCAAAGAAGGCGCGGAAGATGTAGCCCATCGCGTCGATCAAAAAAAGGCGTTTTGGCTTTTTGGCAGGCATCGGATCTGGCTCGTCCACCCGTTCGCGCAACCGCGCGCGTGCCATGCTTCGCGGTCCACGCGCAGGCGACGGACAGGCAGGGGAGTATACCAGACCGTGACGCTTCGCTCGGCCGCGCCAAGCGGGTCACCAAACGTTTCCTTGACTCCTATCCCACTGAGGCTTATAGCTATTGCAGCATTTGGGGGGTGTCGTGGGGACCGGTATTTGCCGGATTTATCCGCTCTATCAGCTTTCCAAATAGCCAGAATTTGTTCTCGTAGTCCTGAGGAGAGAACCATGAGGGTGTCTAGTCCATGGAGTCTAAGCGCTGCGCTGATGGCCGCCGCGCTGTTCATTACGATGTTGAGCGCTGGATCGAGCCAGGCTCAAACTTTTCGAGGGACCGTCTTGGGATCCGTCACGGATTCCAGCGGCGCCGCTGTCGTCGGAGCGACGGTGACCGTGCACAACGTGGACACAGGAGTGGACCGCATCACGGACACGACCCCGGATGGCGGCTACCTGATGCCAGAGCTGCCGGTCGGCACGTATGACATCACGGCCGAACTGAAGGGCTTTCAAAAAGCCAAGGTCACCGGGGTGACGGTTTCCGTTGCGGCCGAGCGCCGCGTGGACATCGTGCTCAAGCCCGGCGAGATGACCCAGCAGGTGGAGGTTTCGGCCGAATCCGTACCCGTGGTGGAAACTTCGAGCGATACGCTCGGCGGCACGTTCGAGAGCCGTGCCGTCGAGGATCTTCCGATCAATGGCCGCGACTACACGAAGATGCTCATCCTGGTTCCCGGGGCAACCGGCGAGCCGAATGGTGGCGGCGATTCTCCGGGTTCGTACGGCCAATTCAGCGTGAATGGCAGCCGCGGCCGAGCAAACAATTACCTTCTCGATGGCACGGACATGAACGACGGCTACCGCAACCTGCCCGCGATCAACCAGGGCGGCGTGTTCGGCACACCGGGAACGATTCTCCCCGAAGACTCCATTCAGGAACTGAGCATCCTGTCCAATACGGAGGCGGAGTACGGGCGGAACTCCGGCTCTGTGGTGAACATCGTCACGAAGAGCGGAACAAATGAACTCCACGGCAGCGTATTCGAGGATTTCAGGAACGCGGTACTGAATGCGCGGAATTACTTCAACGCCGTCGGCCAGCCCAAGGATGCCTTTCGCAATAATCAATTTGGCGGAACGATTGGCGGACCCATCGTCCAGAACAAGATTTTCTTTTACGGCTCTTATGAAGGCCAGCGTGAAGGAATGGCCATCACTTCGCTCAACCAAGTGCCGACGCTCGATGATGGGGTTCACGACGATGCGAACGATTATCAGCAATCCATAATTGCCCTGGGTGGTGATCCTTCGCAGTGCACGACCACAGTCATCGCGTGTATCGATGGAAACGCGGCGGTCGTCAATCCGGTCATTAAGAATCTCTATGATGTATGCAACAGCAGCGGCCATTGCTCCGGCTTTCATAATGTCTGGCCCACGACATCGGCGGTCGGCGGACCCGCGATGAACAATCTGGATAGTGCGATCATGAAGATCGATTACGATATGAACGCCAACAACCAGATTTCCGGGCGCTACTTCTTCGGGAACAGCCACCAGAGCTTCCCGCTCGGAGTGGGCGGCGGCAACAACCTCCCGAACACGAACACAAACGCTCCGATCCGGGCGCAGTTGGTGTCCATAAGCTGGGTGAAAACGGTTTCGGCGGAGAAAGTGAACGAATTGCGATTCGGATGGAACAGCTATCGAAACGGATTTTTCCCGCAGGATGCCTCGATTTTCGGCGATCCCAATGTATCGCTGGGATTAAATACAATTGATCTCCAAGGCGCAGGCACCGCGAATCCACGAGACTACGGGCTGCCCACAATTGAGGTAGGCGGTCTCGCACACCTTGGCTCTTCTGAGTTTTCCAATCCGCGTAACCGCGTGGATTCCAACTATCAACTTTTCGACAATTTTTCGTGGAAGCTGGACCGCCATGATATCAAGTTCGGCGGTGAATTCCGCCGGACCACGGTTGATTCCTTCAACGATCTTACCGAGCGGGGCGTGCTAGAGTCCCCGGACCTTGCGGAATTTCTGGCGGGCGGCCTGGACGATGGGAACATCATGGTCGGGAACACGTCGCGGAACGCTCATCAGAACTCGCTGGCTTTCTACATTCAGGATGGGTATCCACGTGACGAACCGGTTGACTGTAAACGTGGGCCTCCGCTGGGATTATTTCGGCGTGATCGGCGCTGATGGCAACCAATTCAGTATTTATGATCCGACTGTGGGCTTGGTTCAGAAAAGCCAGCTCTATCCGAAAGATTTCAACAACTTCAGCCCACGTTTGAGCGTTGCCTACGACTTGTTCGGGAAAGGCAAGACGGTCGTCCGGGCGGGGGTTGGCGTCTTCTACGATGCCTTCTCGCAGGACTTTTTCACGGGGCAGCTCGCGTTCAACACCTTCAACGTGGGTCCGGCTTATAACGCCATCGGTCCCAACCCTGTTTACATTACATTCAGCTCTGAATCCGGCGCTGCACGTGGATGCGGGTGGCAATTCCATAATTCAGGCGGGCGTACCTGTTTTCGATCCGACTTCTGTAGTCGCCGGTCCGAAGAATGCAACGACCGATGCTTTCACGGTCTCTCAGAACCTTCGCACTCCGTACGTTTACAATTACAATTTCAACGTCCAGCAAGAGATTATCCACAACACTGTTCTGGAAGTTGGCTACGTGGGCTCGGCGGGACGTAAACTTTTTCACTTCATTGATATCAATCAGCCGAGTCATTCCGAGATCACGCAAATCGACGAATTCTGTGGAATTGTACAGCTGGCGCGTCGGCATCAATTGCACGCGGAACACCGGAGTGTCCCGGCGCTCCCGTGGTCGACACTGCCACACCCCTAGTGCCTGGGTTTCCGAACACTCCCGATTTTGTCAACCAAGTACAGACCAGCGCCAATTCGAACTACAATTCACTCCAGGTTTCGCTGACACAGCGCAATTGGCATCGCTTCTACAATCAGATTGCGTACACTTGGTCCCATTCGATTGATACCGCGAGCGACGGTCAGGATTACGTTCCAAACGCCTCGCAACCGAACGACAGCACCAACCCGGCCGGGAACAAAGGCAACTCGAATTTCGACACACGCAATCGCTTCGTAATGACCTCGACGTACGATATTCCCAAAGTTGAAGCTCTCAAAAAGTTTGGAGAGGGTTGGTCGCTGAGTGGCGTCCTGACTGTCATGAGCGGCCATCCGTTCTCTTTGAACTACAACTTTGAGGGAGACTACGACGGCAGCGGCGAAGGCTTTGGACGCCCCGATGTCGTGGCGCCCATCCATTACAATTACGGCAATCCCGCAGAATTCCTTGACCTCACCTCTTTCGCTGTGCCCTGCACCCTTGTTGGGGGCAACGCCGACACGAATTGTGCACCGGGAACCCGGCATTTCGGCGATGAAGGCCGGAATTCGCTCCTGGGGCCCAATGACCGAAATCTGGATTTTGCCATCAGCAAGATGACATCGATCAACGAGCGCTTCAAAGTGCAGTTCCGGACGGATTTCTACAACCTTTTCAATCATCCCAACTTTGCCAGTCCGTTGTTGCCCGCCTTCATTGCCGATGCCGCATTCAATGGGATCAGCGACGGCACGGCCGCGACCTGTGCTCCCGTTCCATTGGGTCGGAGTTGTGGTTTCTACCCGCTCCAAGCAACTTCGGACGTTGGCCTGGGAAACCCGATCCTTGGCGGCGGCGGCCCGCGGAGCATCCAGTTCGCTGTAAAGCTTCTGTTCTAGGAGTAGGGACATTCGATCAGGATTGAGCGGCTCGGCGGCCCGAAACACGGCTGCTGGGCCGCTTCCTTTTGGCAAGCGTTCCCAATCGCCCGGCGTTTGCTAGGCTGCGTGTCCACCCCTGCGGTGATCAGGCCGCTATCCGTAACCTCTGAAATATTTTCACGGGGGCCTACGTATTAATCCATGGAGCGACGTAAGACCACCGGAGAGATGAGTGCCGCGGAATTGGCGGAGGTTCTGTCCCAGGTCCGGGCGGGCGATTCAGACGCCTGGGGGGAACTGTATCGCTTGTACGCGCCGGCCATATTCCGGTTTTGCCGGCGAGCGCTCCCGGCCCGCGAGGACGCAGAGGACGCGACGACGGAAATTTTTATGAAAGTGCGCCAAAAACTCGGGACCTATGATTCCTCGCGGCCATTCACCGCCTGGCTCTACAAGGTTGCGAGCAATCATTGCTGGGATATGCTGCGGCGGCGCCGCGTGCGGCAGGATCTCGAGACCGGAGATCTCGAGACTTTGCCGCTCGAGCATCCCGACCCGAGCCAACTCGAAATTCTCCAAGCCGACCGCACCAGCAAGGAGGTCCGAGTGGGCTTGGCGAAGATCCCGGACCGCGCGCGGATGGCCCTTGTGCTGCGCTACTTCGCGGAGATGAGCTACGACGAAATCGCGGACACGCTGGGGGTGCGCCGCGCGTTTGTCGGCGTTCTACTCTTGCGCGCACGGCACCAGTTGCGAGACGTATTGTCGGAGGGTAGCGCGGGAGCGAGCCGGGGAGCCGCCGGAGGTATGGAATGAACCATTTCGATGAGATGACGGGGCTGCTTTATCTCGAGGGGCAACTCGACCCCGAACGCGCGCGCGAAGTCTCCGCGCACATGACGTCGTGCGCGGAATGCCGCGGGTTGGTCCGCGCACTGGAAGGAGAGGGAGTCTGGCTGCGGCAGGCGCTCGCCGAAGAGTCAGAGTCCGTCCCTGCTCGTCTGATCACGCCGCCGGAGCGCGGCGCAGCTCCCTGGGGCTGGATTACAGCGTTCGGACTGGGGGCGGGCGGCGCTTTCACGCTTTGGAGCGGATTCATCGAGCCATGGCGCACGCAGGCGGCACAGGCTGGGTTTACGCAAGGGAATCTTCTCACGATGTTTTTCTTCAGTGGTGCTTTCTGGAAAGGATGGGATGCGATGCGAAGCTTGATGGAATTTCTGGCGATGGCGACTTTGGGGCTGGTCGTGATTTGGCTGCTGCGACGCCACTGGCGGCGAATGACAACCGTCGCGGTTGTGATGGGCACGATGCTGTTGGCTCTGGCGCTGCCCCCGTCCGCCACCGCTGCGGAAACCCACCATGGCAACCCCAGTTACACGCTTCCGGCCGGCGAGAAGGTGAAGACCGACCTGATTGTGACTGCCGACATCACGCGGATTGATGGGGACGTGGACGGGGATTTGATCGTATTTTCACGATCCCTGGAGGTGAATGGGCACATCAAGGGCGACATTATTTCATTTGTCCGGGACCTGCGCGTGAACGGTCCTGTGGACGGTAACGTGCGGGCTTTCTGTCAATCACTCACGCTCGAAAATGTTGTGGCGAAAAACGTGATGGCCTGGGCCGACCAAGTGGAGCTTGATCGGAAGGCCCGAGTGGACGGCACGATGACTCTTGGCGCCAACAACGTCGAGCTGAACGGCGAAGCGGCGGGTGACGTTCTCGCTTTCGTCGCCGATTTGGAGATCAACGGTTCGCTCGGTCACGACGCGACAATCCGGGCTGGGCAGCTCAACGTTGGCCCATCCGCTGAGGTGAAGGGGCAGATAAAATTTAAAGGGCGCCGTCAACCCGAGATTTCACCCACCGCCAAATTGGGGAGTCCGATTGACATTACAATCTTGAAGAGTAGCCCGGAACATCTTTCGCCCAGATTTTATTGGCATCACGTTCTCTTGTGGGGTGCGAGCTTCGTGTTCGGCCTCATTTTCCTGCTGCTTGCGCCGGGATTCTTTGTCGACGCGGGAAATGCGTGCAAGCGATTCGGAGCGTCGCTCGGATTCGGAGCGCTATTCCTGATTGCGACCCCGGTGGTTGCCATCATCATGTGTTGCACGATCGTCGGGCTGAGCGTGGGAATCGCAACCTTCTTGCTTTACTTGATTGCAATCTACGCTGCGCAGATCTTCGTCGGATCCTGGCTGGGTGAGAAGCTTTTGGGTCCAGGCACAGGGTTCGGCCCGATGCTCGGAAGACTGGCTCTCGGCTTAGCGATTCTTCGCGTCCTGCGGATGTTCCCTTACCTTGGGGGATGGGTGGCGGCCGTCATATTGGTCTGGGGATTGGGAGCGCTGGTGCTGGCCGTTTACAAGCACCTGCGCACGCAATTGTCGCCTGCGACTGCGTGATGCCTTAGACGATCCCGAGTTTCTTGCCAACGCGTTCGATGATTTCGACGGCTCGCTCAAGGTCGGCACGCTTGTGCGTGGCGGTGACGATGGTACGCAGCCGGGCTTTTCCTTCGGCCACGACCGGGTAACCGATCGCGCCCGCAAATACGCCTTCGGCGAAAAGCTCGCGCGAAAATTCAGAGGCTTTGGCCGCCTCGCCGACCATGATCGGCGTAATCGGAGTCTCGCTCCTGCCCGTGTTGAAGCCCACCTTCTTCAATTTGCGTTTGAAGAACTTCGTGTTCGACCAGAGCTTCTTGATCAGGCGATCTCCGTCTTCGGAATCCAGCAGCTCGAAGGCCGCATGACAAGTGGCTGTGACCGAGGGCGGATGCGACGTGGAAAAAAGGAACGGCCGGGCGCGATGGTAGAGGAATTCAATCAAGTCGCGCGAACCGCAGACGTAGCCGCCGATCGAACCGATGGCCTTGCTGAGCGTGCCCACCTGGATGTCCACGCGGCCATGGCATCCGTGATGATCGATCGTACCGCGCCCCCGGTTCCCGAGCACTCCCGACGAGTGCGCGTCGTCGACCATCATGATGCAGTTGTACCTTTCTGCGAGGTCGCACAGCTTCGGGAGATCGGCGATGTCCCCGTCCATGGAAAACACGCCATCCGTGATCAGCAGTTTTTTCCCATTCCAGTCTTTCGTCTCTTCCAGGACGCGCTCGCAATCCGCGTAGTCTTTGTGCTTGAAAACCTTGATGGTTCCCTTTGAGAGGCGGCAACCATCGATGATGGAGGCATGGTTCAGCTCGTCGGAAATAATCAAGTCTTCCTTTCCGAGGATCGCGGAGACGGTTCCGGCATTGGCCGCAAATCCCGATTGAAACACCACGCAGGCTTCTACTTTCTTGAAACGCGCAATCTGCTCCTCGAGTTCCATGTGAATCTTCATCGTACCGGCGATTTGCCGGACCGCGCCGGACCCCACGCCGTATTTTCGAATCGCATCGATGGCTCCGCGGCGGAGCCCGGGATGCGTCGTCAAGCCGAGATAATTGTTCGAGCTGAGGTTGATAACCTCCTTTCCGCCAAAGACGGAAATCGGTTTTTGTTCGCCATCGAGAATCTTCAGATGAAAATATTGATGCTTCGCTTTGAGGTCTTCGAGCGCATCGCGTAGATACTGAAGTTGCGGGCGCCCTTGTGTGCCTATGGCAGGTGTCGTCATAAATCCTCCGATGAATTCGAAAATAAGGGCCGGGCGTGAAGCCGCATACAACATCAGCCGAAATGCGCTTGGATCGACCGCTACTTGGGCGAACCGTTGGGGTAAAGCAAAATCTTGCCGGCCCTCCCGGATTCGAGCAGTGAAAACGCGTCGTCGAATTTTTCGAGCGGCAAGCGCTCCTGGAACAGAGGCTCAAGGTTCAGCCGTCGATCCTTCAGAAGGTCGGTCATTTGCACCCACGTCTCAAACATTCGCCGCCCAAAGATTCCCTGAACGGACGCGCCTTTGAAGATCACATCGTTGACAAGATCGAGAGTGACGGGCTGCGAGGGGATTCCGAGGAGCGACGCTCGCCCCCCCGGCCGCAACATTTGAAATCCCTGGCGAATCGCTGCGGGATGTCCGCTCATCTCCAGGAGCACATCCACTCCGCCGTCGGTAGCTTCCCGCACGCGCGCCACCACGTCGCCCTCGCTCGGATCGAGCGCAACATCCGCCCCCATCTTTTTCGCGAGTTCGCGCCGGTGTGGGTGCACCTCCGTCGCAAAAATCAGCGCGCAGCCGCAGGCACGCGCCACTGCAATAGCCATCAACCCAATCGGCCCGGCGCCCGTGACCGCGACATTCTGTCCCGCGATTTCTCCCGCTAGTACAGTGTGGACGGCATTTCCCAATGGATCAAGAATCGCGGCGTAGTGCTCGGGAATTGCGGGATCGATTTTCCAGATATTGCGCGCCGGGATGCGGACGAACTCGGCGAAACAGCCATCCTCGTCCAGCCCGATGATTTTCAAATTTTGACAAACGTGCGGCTGTCCCGAGCGGCACGACCGGCAATGGCCGCAATTCACGTGCATCTCGGCGCTGACGAAATCGCCCGGGCGGACCGAGGTGACCTCCTCGCCGACTTTCTCCACGATACCGCAGAATTCGTGGCCAAACGTCATCGGCGGGCGGATGCGCGAAGCGGACCACGGGTCCCAGTCGTAGATGTGCAAATCGGTACCGCAGATGGAAGCGGCACGAACGCGGACGAGGACTTCGGCGGGACCCGGCGTAGGAATGGGAACGGATTCAATCTGCGCGCCTCGTTGCGGGCGCATCTTGCGCAACGCCTTCATTGTCGCCGTGGGCATGTTGTACAGGTGGATCCCGATCGTACTGCCAAACTCGTGATACTAGCATACCCTCCGAAGGCAGAAGCCGCGAAATTCCAAGCAGAAATCGGGAGCGCGGCGGTGCGGGTTCCGCTACAATCGCCGCCGACCGCGGCGATGTGTCAGCGCGCACGATGCAACGGCCAGGAGATCATTTTTGAGCTTCTTCCAGCGCCTGCAAGAAATCCGATCGGGCTTTAAGCCCGCCTTCTGGGTCGCCAATTTCACGGAGATTTTCGAGCGCATCGCCTATTACGGGACAACGGCTGTACTCGCAGTGTATTTGAGCGAGCAACTTCACTTCTCCGATGATCTGACCGGGTGGCTTGTGGGCACATTCGGCCTAGTTGTTTATTTTTTGCCGATTCTTGGCGGCACACTGGCGGACCGGTTTGGCTTTCGCCGCGCATTGCTGTTTGCGTACCTAATCATGACCGTGGGCTATTTTCTTCTGGGTTCACTTGCAGCGCCGTGGATGGAGCCGCTGCGGCACGCTCTGGGAGATAAATGGCTGGTGCTGGCAATCCTGATGATTCCGGCCATGGGACCGGGCGTTGTGAAGCCGTGCGTCGCGGGAACGACGGCGCGAGCGTCGAATGAAAACGTGCGCTCGATCGGATACTCAATCTATTACACGCTTGTGAATGTGGGCGGCGCGCTGGGGCCGATCATCGCTTTTGTTGTGCGAGCGAAACTGGGGCTGGGAATCGCAAGCGTGTTTCGCGTGGCTGCCCTCAGCGTTTTTCTGATGTTCTGGGTCACGTTATTCTTTTTCCGCGTGCGGGCGCGGCCGGGCGAAGAGCATGTCGACAGCGTAGGGGCGGCCCTCAAAAACATATTCGTAGTTCTGCGAAACATGCGGTTTCTCTTGTTCCTCCTAATTTTCTCGGGATTTTTTGCGATTTTCTGGCAGCAGTATATTTCGGTGCCGCTGTTTCTCCGCCGCTACGTGGACCCGAATGCCAACTTTGATCTGCTTCTTTCGGTGGACGCGATTACCGTAATCTCCCTCCAGATCCTCATTGCATTCTTGACGCAAAAAATGCCCGCTTTTGTGACTATGACGCTCGGCTTTCTGGTCACGAGCCTCGCTTGGGTATTGCCTGCACTTCACCCTACGATGCCGATTTTTGTCCTCACTCTGATTTTTGTGGCGATCGGAGAGATCATGCAGGTCTCCCGATACTACGACTACGTTTCACGTGTTGCTCCACCGGGACAGCAGGGCCTTTATATGGGCTACGCATTTCTGCCGATCGCGATCGGGTATTTTATCGCCGGGCGCCTGGGCGGATATTTGTTGCACCATTACGGAGAAGCGGGGCATCAGCCGCAGCAGATGTGGTGGGTGGTTATGGCCGTCGGAATCTTCTCTACGATCCTGATGCTGCTGTACGACAAGTTCGTGAAGCCCGCAGAATCCGTGGCGAGCGGTCCTTAATTCACCAGGCGGCGAAGATTTTCGACGGCTTGGCGTGCGAGTGTGTAACGCGGCTCAATGCGCAGCGCTTCTTGAAAATATTCGCGAGCGCGAGTGATCATGCCTTTCGCAATATAAGCGCGCCCGAGATTGAAATGCGGATAGTGGCGCGGTTCGTACCGTGAAGCTTTAATGGCGCGTTCGAGCCAGGGAATCGCCTCATCATAACGTCCCAACGCAATCAGGTATGCACCGATATCGTTGTAGGGATTGCCAAATTCGGGATCCACTTCGATTGCGCGTTTGCACTCGGCGATGGCGTCGTCCACTTTGCCCTGGAAGTGATAGGTCCAGCCGAGAAACGTGTGCGCTTCCGCCGTCGGGAAAATTTCCAGCGAATCTTTGTAGAGTTCGACGGCGCGGTCGTATTCGCCTTCCATTTGGATCTGGTACGCTTTTCGGAGCAACTCCCACGCTTGCTCGACGCGATCTGCGGACATGGTTTTCTTGGTAACACAGCGGCCGAGCGGTGTCAAATTCCCAAAATGTGGCGTATCAGAAGAAAAGCTCCATTGCCGGGGTCCGGTGGGAAGCCCCTCATGAGGAGGGGCTCCCGACGGCGGCAAGTGCCTTGCTGGTCGTGATCGTCTTTGCACCGAGGCTTTTCAGCTCCTCGATTGTGCGGCGCTCTTCCAGCGGATTCAGCGTTTCGATCGCGTCGGTCACCAGCGATACGCTTCGCCCGCGTTCGAGCAAGCTCTTGGCGGCCAGCCGCACGCAGTATTCCGTGACCACGCCGAACATGGCATATTCAACATCCTTTCCCAGTCGCTCGACAATGACGCTCGTATGCGGGTTGTCAAATACATCGAGCGTCTGTTTTTCCAGCACGATCTGCTGGTAGCTCAGGAAATTCTCCGGAAGCTCAATGGCAGCATCGTTCGCCACCGTGTAGAACTTCAGTGCCAATCCCTCAGGGATGATGCGCGCTCCGGGCGTCCCGCGAATGCAATGCGGAGGAAACGTCTTGAACTCCGGGTCGTTGGGCCCGTGGCGGCACGCATGGGACATGAGGAATACTCGCCCCTCTCGCGCGGCATCCACGAGCCGCTTGATGTTCGGAATGATTTTTTCCGCTCCGGGGACATACAGTTTTCCCCCCGGCAGCATGAAATCAGCTTGCGCATCCACTTCCCAAAAAACAATCTTGCCGGGTGCCATCATGAAACGGCCTCTTTCTATGCTTTCACAGACTATTTGAACGCCGCGCGGCGAATGCGCTGGCGCACCTTTTCGAGAAGTTTTTTTAGCCTCTGGCTGTAGTGGACGGGATAAACGGCCGTGCGATTGATCTGGAGAAAGTGCTGCGGAAGGCGTGCGAGGCTGGCCATACATCGTTCGCGCAGGGCGCTGACCGTTTCTGCGGGCGTGACGCGCCGTCCACCGCGCATCACTTCCGCAAGGAGTGCCGCGCCCCCGTTTGCGGCCTCGCCATCGAGCGCGATTTTGTCTCCCTTGTATTCGCCGTTCGGCGCCGCATGGCGAAATACCTGTTTGCTGCCTGGGTAGGTGACCTTCGCCCGTGTGAGTTTTGCCGCTCCCCGCACCTTTTCTCCGCGCTCCACTTCGACAAGTTTATAGATCAAGTTCAAGTGTGGCGCGTCGCCCGGAGTGGCGAGCGCCGTTCCCACGCCGAAGGCATCAATCGCCGCGCCCTTGGCAAGAAGCTTAGCAATCTTGTATTCGTCGAGATCGCCCGAGGCGAAGACCTTCACTTCCTTCCAGCCGGCCCGGTCCAGTTCGCGTCGCACCCATTGGCTGTCTTTCGCCAGGTCGCCGCTGTCCAGCCGGACGCCGGCGGGCTTGCGTCCTATCGAGATGATTTTTTCAACGGCAGCATGCACATCGTACGTGTCGAGAAGAAGCACGGCGTGTTCGGGGAACACGTCCAGAAAATTGAGGAACGCTTCCGTTTCGTTTTCGTGCGCCATCACCCAGGAATGCGCCTGCGTGCCGTAAGTTTCCATGCCGAACTGGTGTCCGGCGAGGACATTCGAAGTGCCCTGGCAGCCGCCGATGGCCGCCGCACGCGCGGCAATCAGGCCCGCCTGGCTGCCATGGGCCCGTCGCGCGCCGAACTCCACGATCTGCCGCCCTTTGGCTGCCGTGACGACGCGGGCCGCCTTGCTTGCGATCATCGTCTGGTAACTGAGGGTTGCGAGCAGATAAGTTTCCATGATCTGCCCTTCGATAATCGGCGCCGTGACGCGCAGGAGGGGTTCGCCCGGGAACACGAGCGTCCCTTCAGGCATGGCCCAGACGTCGCCAGTAAACCGGAATTTCGAGAGATAGTCGAAGAATTCTCCGCCGATGTGGCGGAAAACAGGGTGCTGCCGCAAATAGACGATCTCTTCTGGAGTGAAATGGACTCTTTCGAGAAATTGAAGCGCCTGCTCGAGCCCGGCGGCAACGAGATAATTGCGGTGCGGAGGGAGGTTCCGGACAAACAGCTCAAACGTGACGCGCGCCTCAAAACCTGTCTGCAGATAGCCTGCAGCCATCGTCAGTTCGTAGAGGTCGCTTAAAAGGCCTGAGTATTCACGCATGAGAATGACTAACCGAAGCGTCTATCCTCGATCGCGGCGCAGCGTCAAACCGCCGTCCACGACAAGCACTTGGCCCGTCACGTAATTGTCCGGTTCCAGGAAAAACCGCACTGCGCGAGCAACGTCTTCGGGCCGGCCGAATCGGGAAATCGCGCCGCTCGCGATGTGACGATCATATTTTCCCGATTGCACGCTTGCAGCCGCCATGCCCGCCAGCGTCGCACCGGGCGCGACCACGTTCACTCGCACGCGCGTCCACTGCTGGGCCAGGATGCGCGCCGCATGAACCATGGCTGCCTTCGGCGCGGCATAATTCAAGCTGGAGGGAAACGCAGAGAGCGCTTGCATCGTGGCCAACAGCACGAGGCAGCCGCCTTGCGAGCCGCGCTCCATCAATTCTCCTAAATCCTTGGCCAGCAATACTGGCCCGATGTAATTCACATCGAGCGATGCGGCAAGCGCCTCGCGGTCGAGATTCTCGAATGAGACACGCGCGGGGTCCCCGGGGAAAATAGCCGCGCCAGCGAGCGGTGCTTTATACTTTTCGGCTGCGGCGACATATGCGCGGCGAACGTCGGCTTTCGCAATGTCACCTTCGACCAGAACGATCTTGTTTCCGGTCTCTCGTTCGATGGCCTGAGCGAGAGCCTCGGCGCGCGTGCGGTTCGTCCTGTAGCCGACAACAAGGTGCGCACCTTCCCTCGCCAGTTGAGCAACACTCGCGGCTCCAAGCCCGCCCGCGCCCCCCGCGATAACGACCGTCCGTCCCTTGAGGGTCTTTTCGGGAAACTCGAAGCGGAACTGGCGGTACGCCTCCGCCCGTGCCTCATCCCAATGCGGCGAAGTCATTTTTCCTCTTTTTTTGCCGGGTTTCTTCCGAAAGTTTCGGGTTGAATCCAGCGCGGCCAAGGCCGCGACAGGATGAAAAGACAAAACCCCCAAGCCTCCGCCCCGCCGTGCGGGACCAGGTTTGCCTGGGGGTTCTGCCTCGAATCTGTGCGCCGGACTGCGCTACTTCAGGACGGCGTCTTTGAACGCTTTCGCTGCGCGCAAACGCACGACGGTCTTGGCCTTGATCTTGATGGCCTCGCCCGTGGCTGGATTGCGTCCCATGCGCGCCTTGCGGTGCGCCTTCACGGCGCGACCCAGGCCAGGGATTACGAATTTGCCCACGCCCTTAGCTTCTTTGACCGCAAGGTTGAATAGTTCATCGAAGAACGACACCACCTGCTTCTTGGAGATAGGTTTTTCCTTCGTGCTGACCTTCTCGGCCATGTGTGCAATGACCTTTGACTTGCTCATCGGATTTGCCATCGTGTTTCTTTTCCTCCTCAGAAATAATCACGCTTTGGCCCAGTTGCTCTGGATGCCGCGTGAACTATAGCCGCATGGCTGGCTTTACGCAAGCAGAACATTGAAAAAAGCCCCGAAAACCGGGCTTTTCTAGTGCTTTCCCGCCGCCGCGCGGAAACTCATTGCGCGGCGAGTTGCTGGTAGAACAGCGCGATGGCCTTGATGCCGCCAAAATAATTTTCCAGCGCGATGTGCTCATCGGGCGCGTGCGCGTTTTCGTCCGGCAGGCCGAAACCGATCAGCACGCAGGGAACCTTGAACGTGTCGTGCATCTGGGTGACGAACGGAATCGATCCGCCTTCGCGGATGAACACGGCCTTCCGGCCGAAACCGGACTCGAGCGCATGAATCGCCGTGTGGAAAATCGGATGCGAGTACGTCGCCACCCAAGGCTTGCCCATGCTCAAGACTTCGAACTTGCACATGACCGTATGGGGAAGAAGTTTGCGGATGTGCCGCTCGACAAGCTTTGCGATTTTCTGTGGATCTTGGCGGGGAACCAGCCGCGTCGAGAGCTTCGCGCAGGCCTTCGAGGGGATCACCGTCTTCGCGCCCTCGTCCATATAGCCGCCCCAGATGCCATTCACCTCGAGCGTGGGACGCGTCCACAGCCGCTCGATCACGGAATATCCCTTTTCGCCGCAGAGCGCCGGAGCGCCGACCGTCTTGCGAAAATCCTTTTCCTTCCACGGCAGTGAATTCAACGCTTTTCTCTCCTGGCGCGAGAGCGCGCTCACGTTGTCGTAGAAATGAGGAACCGTCACACGGAAGTTCTTATCGTGCAGCTTGGCAATCGTTTCCGATAGAATCGTGATCGGATTCGGTACCGCGCCGCCGAAAACTCCGGAGTGAAGATCCTGCGCCGGGCCGGTGATCTCGATCTGGTAATAATTCAAGCCGCGCAACCCGTAGGTAATGGATGGAACCCCCTTGGCCAGCATTGAGGTATCGGAAACCACCAGGGCGTCGGCTTTCAGCCGCTCGCGATTCTGTCTGACAAAATCCCACAGGCTGATGCTTCCGACTTCTTCCTCTCCCTCAATCATTACCTTCACGTTGAGCGGCAGCTTTCCCGTCGCCTTAGATAACGCTTCCAGCGCCTTCATGTGGATGTGGACCTGGCCTTTGTCATCGGCCGTTCCACGCCCGAAGAGCTTGCCGTCGCGCACCGCGGGATCAAAAGCCGGGCTGGTCCAAAGCTCGAGAGGCTCGGCCGGCTGGACGTCGTAGTGGCCGTAAATAAGAATGGTCGGTTTACCCGGGGCGTGCAGCGACTCGCCATACACGAGCGGGTGCATCTTCGTCGGAACGATTTCGATTTTTTCCAGGCCCGCTCCGCGCAATTTTTCCGCCACCCAATGGGCGGCCCGCTCGATATCCGGTTTGTGTTCGGTCTTCGTGCTCACGCTGGGGATTCGCAGGAACTCTTTCAGCTCGTTCAGGTTGTCTTCGCGCTTGGACTCGATGTATTCGATCAGGTTCATCCGGAGCTCCACCCTCGCAATTGAATCCGTGTTTGACTCGCCCGCGGAAAGCAAGCCTCGATCCAGCCCTCAAAAACCCCATGAAACAAACGAGTGATTTTACAGAACCTTACTGAATTTCAGCAAGCATATTGCGACTGCGTTTTTAGGCACGCGCTTTTTTGGCGCCGTTGACTCCTGGTCGTGCGCGTTGCACGATAGCAATTGACCATGCCAGAAACGCAACCGAACGACCAGCGCCGTAGTTCTCGAGTCTTTACACGGATTCCTGTCCGAGCGACGGGGAAGAACATCCAGGGCCGCAAGTTCCGCGAAAACAGCCAAACGATTGTGATCAATGCTCATGGCGGCTTGCTCTATTTGCATGAGGAGATCGAGCTCGGCGCGGATGTGGTTCTCGCGAATCCCGCTACCGAAGAAGAGCAGGAGTGCCGCGTCGTGTACCTTGGCGATACATCAGAAAAGGGGACACGCATCGGCGTGGAATTTCTTTCCCCCGCACCGCACTTCTGGGGCGTCGAATTCGCCCCTCAGGATTGGCCCGCGCGCGCTTCCTCACCCCCTGTTCGCTGATCCCTTCGCCGACCTTATGATGTCGTTTCGTGCGATTCCGTTTTCCCAATATGCCTCTCCCGCGCAAATCTCGTTTTACGGTCCATGGCCGTGATGTAGACTCTCACGCGACTTGGGAATCGACATCGGCCGGCCTGTGCTGACCGAGAGAAATCCATGGAATGCCGGCGGCGTATTCGCCAGTCTGTCGGACGAATTGAGATGCAGGCGATAAGGATTGATTGTGACACCTCCGCGAACCCTTCTCGAGGTATTGGGAGTTGGTGCAGAAGACCGCACGGCGATTATCGTCCCCGAATCGGGGGTCCGCATTACGTATGCATTCCTCCGGCAACAGGTCATGGAGATGGCCGATGTTTTGGCCGGAGCCGGAATCCACCGAGGGGATCGCGTGGCCATCGCTTTGCCGAACGGTCTGCCAGCGATCGTAAGTTTCCTAGCCGCTTCCATTGCTGGGACAGCCGCTCCCCTAAATCTTGCTTATCAGCATGAGGAATTCTGCTTCTACCTGGAGGACACGTCCGCTCGTATTTTGATTTGTCCCTCAGACGGCGCGGAGGAAGTTCGGCGCGCGGCGGGAGAGCGCATCCCGATATTCTCGATTGAGATGGATTCTCAGGGCAGGGTTCAACTGCGGAACGCCCCCAAAGGGATCTCCGCGACGTTGCCCTCTCCCGATGACGTTGCTCTGATTCTGCATACGAGCGGGAGCACCGGGCGACCCAAGCGCGTGCCGCTCCTCCATGTCAATCTCGCCGTGTCCGCCAGAAATGTTGCCAACACCTACACGCTTTGTCCCGATGATGTTTCTCTCTGCGTCATGCCGCTCTTCCACATTCATGGGCTTGTTGCCTCGACGCTCGGTACGCTGATCTCGGGGGGCACGGTAGTCGTTCCCACGAAATTCAGCCCACTGGCCTTCTGGCGGATCGTTCATGAATTTGGCGTGACCTGGTATTCGGCCGTGCCGACGATTCACCAGCTTCTTCTGACGCGCGCGGGAACCAGAGAGAGACCAGTCGGCGCCGCAAGCCTGCGCTTTATCCGCTCCGCTAGCACGCCGTTGTCGCCCGAAATCATGCATAGAATGGAGAGCGCATTCGGCGTTCCGATTCTCGAGGCCTATGGTATGACCGAAGCGGCGCACCAGATGGCCTCCAACCCTTTGCCCCCCGGAACCCGCAAACCAGGTTCCGTCGGAGTTCCCGCCGGGATCCGCATTAGCATCGTGAACTCCGAGGGCAATCACCTCAGCGCCGAGCAAAAAGGCGAAGTGGTCATCTTGGGGCCGAATGTTTTCAGGGGATATGAAAACAATCCGGAAGCCAACGCCAGTTCCTTCGTGAACGGGTGGTTTCGGACCGGCGACGAAGGATTCCTCGATTTTGACGGATACCTGCATTTGACCGGGCGTCTGAAAGACATGATCAATCGTGCCGGCGAAAAAATTTCTCCGCATGAGATCGATCGAGTCCTGCTTTCCCATCCGGCCATCGCTGAAGCGGTCACGTTTGGTTTCTCGCACCCCACGTGGGGCGAAGAGGTAGCCGCCGCCGTGGTCTTGCGTGAACCCGAGACCGAATCCGCTCTATTGAAATACTGCCATCTCAAGCTGGCGGAATTTAAGTGTCCGAAAAAGCTCTACATCTTGGACAACATCCCGTTGACAGCCACGGGAAAAATTCGCCGCCAGGCCGTGGCCTCGGCAATTTTGGGTGAGCAAAAATGAAATTTTTGATCGCAGGCGCGGGCGCCATCGGAGCTTATGTCGGCGCTTGTATGCGCCGCGCCGGGCAGGACGTAACGATGTTCGCTCGCGGGCCGCATCTTCGGGCCATGCAGGAGCACGGAGTCCATGTAAAGAGCGCTGAGGGAGATTTCGAGGCGCGCCCACGAATCGCGGGAACGCTCGAAGAAGTAGGCCCGGTGGACGTGGTTTTTCTCGCCGTAAAAGCGCATAGCCTCGTGCAGCTCGCGCCGCAGCTAAGGCCCGTGCTCGGCGAGAATACAACTGTCGTCAGCATGCAAAATGGCGTGCCCTGGTGGTACTTCCAGGGCTTCGGTGGCCCGTGGGAAGGAATGAGGCTGGAGCGTGTCGACCCGGGAGGTGTTATTTCCGCAGCCATCGAACCGCGGCGCGTCGTGGGTTCGATCGTTTATTTTTCGACCGAAATTATTCGCCCGGGAGTGATTCGACACACAGAGGGCAACCGTATTTCGCTCGGCGAACCCGACGGAACTCGCTCCGACCGGTGCCGCAAGATTGCGGAAGCGCTCATCGCCAGCGGCTTGCGGTGCCCCATTACGGCGCGGCTGCGGCACGAAATTTGGGTGAAGATTCTGGGCAACGTCGCCTTCAATCCTATCAGCGCGTTGACAGGCGCAACCCTGGTTCGGATGACGTGCGATCCCGAGGTTTCTGCGCTCGTCCGCAATATCATGCAGGAGGCTGAGGCGGTCGCATCGAAACTGGGTATGGAGCTGCCCGTCACCATCGACCAGCGAATCGCGGGCGCGGAAAAAGTGGGCGAACACAAAACCTCCATGCTGCAAGACCTCGAGGCGGGGCGACCGATGGAACTCGAAGCGGTGGTAGGCGCGGTGGTGGAACTGGGAGAGCGTTTGGGCGTTCCGATGATCCACGCGCGCACCGTGTATGCCTGTGCGAAACTGCTGGCGGAATGCCGCGCATCCGCAGCCAACAAGTGAACCTGACTTTTCGAGCCACGTTTTGCGCACGGCAGCGGATCGCTATTCGGGAGTGACACCTTATGAATCAGACATTCGAAGCGCCCAAGGCGCTTTATCTTGAAGACCTGCACGTGGGCCAGCGCTTCACCTCCGGCGTGTACCGCGTCGATGAAGATCGGATCAAATCGTTCGCTCGAGAGTTCGACCCGCAGCCATTCCATCTCGACGAAGCGATTGCCAAGCGCAGCATCTTCCGCGGACTTGCCGCGAGCGGCTGGCACACAGCGGCTGCGACGATGCGTCTTCTCGTGACCAGCGGGCTGCCGCTCGCGACTGGGATTATCGGTCTGGGCGGCGAAATTGCGTGGTCTAACCCGACGCGCCCCGGCGACACGCTGCACGTGGAAAGCGAAATCCTCGAAATCGTGCCCTCGCGCTCGAAACCGAACCAGGGCGTCGTGCGCGTGCACAGCATTACGCTCAATCAAAACGGTGACCAGGTGCAGGTATTCACGGCAAAAATTCTCGTCTTCAAGCGCACTGGAGTTCCAATGATACCGCTTTGAATCCCAGTCGCGTGACCCGCCCTTCGTTGTTTGAAGGGGGGGTGCCTGCGGTTAAACTCAATGCACCTGGAGGGGTGGCCGAGCGGTCGAAGGCGGCGGTCTTGAAAACCGTTAGGCCCGAAAGGGTCTCGTGGGTTCGAATCCCACCCCCTCCGCCAATCAGTCTTAAGATTTCTCTCCGTTCCTTCTGTTGCAGCGGAAAACTGGATTTTCCGGCCTAATTGGCGGGGAATGCGGTAAACCAGCTGTTCTCTCCTTCTCTCCAATCCTCAGAAAGTACAAACCTTCGGCAGTATTTCTCCCGATCGAATCGAGAGGTGCACTTTCATAGAATGAACAAGAGGGCCGGTTCGGATGGACCGTGCCATCCAACAGTCTGAGTTTTTCTCTTCTGTTCTGACTGCCTTGGCCGAAACATCGACGCCCGTCGGGTTATGAGAATTAGGGGCTAACGCTAAAGCCTGTTGATGGCGCATCTCTTATAGCCCAGATCAGCGATTTTAGGCTTTACAGGCCCGTATTTGGGCCTCTAAACGGCCTCTAATTTGTGGTGTTGAGGTCGCCAGATTTTCACGAAAAAGTCAGGCAGGTTGGAAGGACGTCTAGAAAGCGTTTGAAGTCCCATCATCGTCCGTAAAAACGGTGAAGAAAAAATCCGAATCGCAAGGCACCAAGTCTAAACACTTGTCGCGGCGGAGTCAAAGACGTTGCGGGATAGAGGATAGGAGCGAGCGAAACTGCCGTTTTGGGGTCGTCGATACAACCCCAAACTGTCTCTCCCTGCGCCCAGTCAGCGAGTTGAGCAGTGCGCGTGCCGTTTCGAGAAGAAGTCTCGCAAAGCTTATAATCTGGCGGTAAGAGAAAATCCCAGACCGGCAATGTCGTCAAAAAAATCGGAGGTTACGAATGGCACGCGTAAAAATCGAGGAAATAGTCGATCACCTCTCGAGCGAGTTCCGCCGTGCGCTTGCTGATGCGGTTTCTGAGGTCGTACCCCATGCGAAAGTCGATGAGTATGATCTCTTCCGAGCATTCAAGCGTGCTGTTGGCCGGAAATGCTCCGCTTGGGAAACAGTTCCCGACCACTACATCCAGAGTTAATAGGGCCGGGCGAACGTCCGAGCTAGATCGCGCCCCCTCCCTTTGGGACCCATGGATCATCGGCGATGGTTTGTTCTTGGTCGCTTCGGGCCGCGGGTTCAGGAAAAAATTTGTGCAGTTACAAGGGCGAAATCGCCTACTTTGTGGCGGGGAACAACTCGGCCTCGCGTGGATTCCTGCGGTATCATCCCACCAACACAGATAATTCCGGGAGATCTCAAAATGGAAAAATGGGAACTTCCTAGCATCGCAGCCGAAGCACCCACGCTAGGGGACTTACGGTCGCTGCCCACGTGGAAGCAAAGTCAGCTGCTACTGCGCAGACTGGCAACGCACTACCGTGATCCTGCCGCGACATTTGGGAAGATGAATTTGGATCTGTTACCTTACGCGACTGATATCGCGCAAGGATATCCTCCTACGGAGATAATTCCGGTCAAGGACCTTCTTCTTGGCGCTCCATGGAAGAAACTTGAGATGGATGGCTTGATTCGCGACGATGGGCGCGGTTGGTTCCACGTCACGCCAGAAGGATTCAAGGCAGCTCGGAATGCAGATATCGCATTTTCATCCCAAGAGATAATTTCCGCGCTCGCCTTACTTCACCCGGAATTCCAACACTATGGCCATTACTTCCGGGAAAACAACTTGAAGGAAGCGGTTGCAGCAGCCTTCGAGCATTACGAAAATCGCCTCAATCAGATCAGAGACACGACCCGCAAATCTGCGGTTAGAAACACGGCGGGTCACGCCTTGGTTTACAAGCTATTTACCGAGAAGGTTTTGAATCGACCATTTCCAAAACTTGGGGGTACCCCAGCCGCAAAGGCCGCCTACGAGCAGGGTTTAATGGGAATGTTGAGCGGAGGAATCAGTTGGATCCGGAACGCCTACACTCACGAAAAGCACAACCTCCCGGACATTACCCCGCAGGAAACCCTCGAACTGCTGTTCGTCGCAAGTTACTTTATGAGGATGCTTGATTTGGCCAGGCGCTAGGATCCCATTCCCATTAGTCCTGTGCAGCTTCGTCAACTCGTATACCAACCTCGTACCAGGCGTAAAATTGTCACGTGACTGTATCATTTCCATACGATCCAAACGTCTTACCCGTTGTCCGGTCTGAGGGCGTAACCGCGTCAGAACGGTATTTGGGAAAACTCTGTTCACGTTCTTTTCTGTCGCTTTGGAGCTACCCGGGAGTCTTTCGAAACCAAGGGCGTAGTAATGGCAAGGGGGACGGCAAGGAGGTTTGTGACCTGCTGGTTGTTTTCGAGAACCACATCATCATTTTCAGTGATAAGGACTGCCATTTTGCTGACTCTGGCAATTTGGAAGTGGACTGGGGGCGCTGGTACAAGAAAGCAATCCTAAAATCTGCCAAACAAGTATGGGGCGCGGAACGCTGGATAAGGGAATTTCCCGACCGTTTATTCTTGGATAGGCAATGTACTGTCCCATTTCCGATTGCCCTGCCTAACCCTGCGGACGCGATTGTTCATCGCATTGTGGTTGCCCACGATGCATCTCGTCGTTGCCGTGAGGTGCTGGGCGGTAGTGGAAGTCTGATGCTGTCCAGCAAACTCATCGGTGACTCGCACTTAAACCAACCATTTACGATCGGCCAAATTAACCCGGAAAAGGGTTATGTCCACGTGTTTGACGACACGACATTGGACATTGTGATGAGTACGCTCGACACCATCAGCGACTTCACTCGATACCTGACTAAGAAAGAACGATTCCTGACAGGGGATCAAATGGTGCGGGCTGCGGGTGAAGAGGAATTGCTGGCCGCCTACTTAGGGCAAATGAACAGCGCGGGTGAACACGATTTCGTCATAAAAGCCGATTTCGATCTTTTAGTGTTTGATGAGGGCCCTTGGGAACGGTTTATCTGTAGTCCTGAAAGGCGGGCGCAAATCGAAAGCGACCGCATTAGCTATGCATGGGACAAGCTGATCGAAAAATTTGTGCTCCATGCCATCACAGGTACCCAGTATTTCACGAGTGGGCGGCCCTTGAGCGAACAGGAGCTCATGTTCCGGCTACTAGCTCGGGAACCAAGGACACGGCGTCGACTCCTAGCCACTAGTCTTCATGAGGTCTTGGAGCGAAGCATTGACTCACGGACGACTTGGGACGCCCGTGTGATGCCGCCGTCCAATGTCGGCGATCCTCACTATGTTTTTGTCATTGTGAAGCGGAAGCCGGACGCTTCCGACGAGGATTATCGAACGTTTCGCGTGCAGTTGTTGTCTGATTACTGCCATGTGGCGAAGCTCAAGTATCCACAAGCAAGAGATATCATTGGTATCGCGACTGAAAGCGGTGAGGCCAAGCGCCGCTCAGAGGATTTGCTCTATCTGAATACGTCTAGCTGGAGCGCAGAAGCCGAAGCAGAAGCGCGAGAAATTCAAGAACGGTTTGGACTGCTGAAGAACGTAAGGTCTTCGACGAGCCCCGAATATGAATATCCAGTGGATCACAGAGGCCGACCTAGAAGGACGACGCCGTCACGCAATTCACCCTGTCCATGCGGTTCGCGCAAACGATTCAAGCGGTGCCACGGCAAGGATCTGTTTTGACGATCGAGAGGCGATAGGTCCTTAATCGAGCGTCGGCATGGACAAATCAATGGCAAGATTTCAAATCAGACCCAATTTCCCCACGATTGTCGATGGCACAACCAGAAGGTGAATCACTTCACGAACGGGCGTCCTTTAGCGGTGAGGCGAGCTTCTAGCAGGGACGTCCAGAAGGCGTTTGGGGTCCCCATCTTCGTCCGTAAGAAACGGTGGTAGCCTCTCTTCTATTGACGAAACTGCCGTGACCACGCTGAGAAAAAAAGCTACGCTCAACTAAAAACGTCTCGCTCATTACTTCTTGGGCCGCGGTTGAAAATAAATCGACGGGGTTTCGCGCGCCAAGTGATCAAGAGAGATGGCAGTTGGGCGGATCTCGAATTCTTTTGCCGTTCTTTCAAACACGTGGTAAGGCTCAAGTTCACGGTCCGAGAACATTATGGCGCGCCTGGAGTATGCGGGCTGCGCCAATTGACAATTGGTAACTTCGTCTTCACTGAACGACGCAGTTTTCGAGAAAATTACAAACGCCGCGATGCGCTCTGCTGGAAAGACGTTAGCGACGGCACCCAAATTTCGTGCATCTTCCTCCGTAACCTTGCTCTTTGGTCCGGCTGACTTGCATTCGCCAATCGCGAGTTCGATCTGTCCCGCTAAATTCTGCATTAATAGGACTAGATCAGTCTCGCAGGTGGGAATTCCGGCCCCGGCCGAAGACAATTCAAAGGATGTTCCGAAGATCCTGAAGCCGTGCATGTTAAGAACGTTGCTTTCGAGCTGCTGGAGTGTCAGACAAACTGGAATGGCACCCTCTTGGTGATTATCTCTTCCAAACAATCCCGACCTTCGAAAGCGCCAATCTCGATCCTTTAGTTGGGGCGCTACGTTGAACTTTTCACCGCAGTATTCGCAAACCACATCGTGACCCAGCGTTTCTAGGGGCGCCCAAAATTCGAGATTACAGTTCGGGCACGCTAACTCCAGGCCCACGCGAAACACGCCCCTTGCCAAAAGATAGTCGAACGTACTGCTTGGCGTGAGCTTGGCCCCATCAATAAAAAGGGTGGGGAAATCGAGCAACTTTCCATCGGGGCTCGATCGAGAGATAATTTTTGTGGCGGCACCTCGAGTAAAGGACTTTAGCGGTCCGTACTTGTCAATAAGGTCACGGACACCCGGCAGCTTGAAGACGCGACACCCTTGAAGTCCGCCCATCTGTTGGATCGTTCTTCGGGCGATTCGACCGGGCGCACTGGGTTTGGCCTTGATTCCAAAGAGATCGAAGAATTTGACGATGAGCTCTTCGGCCTGGAGTGCAAAGAATGACAGGTCAGATGTATTCGCGGGGACGATGACGCCGAAACCATCCCTTTGGACCCTGAATGCGTCTTGTCCGACTAGCATTTGGCGGCGGTAAAAGTCATTCAGTTCTGGGAGAAAGGGCGTCCCGAATGTTTGGCCGAGGTCAGCTGCGCCAAATTGACTTGCTCTAACTCCCACGACGATGTGACGGCCAAAAGGCTCGGCGTCCGGACGGAACGGCCCTTCTGGAAGCTGAAAAGTAACCAAGGACCGACCTCGATAGTCGCTAAGGCTGGCCAGCACAGATCGAGGCACAGAGTGCATCAGGGGCGGGGTGAAAGGAATCAAGTACTTGTGGACCTCACCGCCCAGGACGGGGTTTCCGAAATCCCCGTTGAGTTGAAAGGGAAATCCGGCTCGGGACCAAACCGCTACGGGCCGGGGAGACCGTCGTGAGCTGTTGCCATCACTTTGAATCGCACCAACGTACTGACTTCTTAATGCGGCCAGCCTTGTTGCGTGAGCGGGGTCGAAGAAAAATAATTCGAGATCTGCAGCTCGGAGGTTCCAGAAATTGACGATATCTTCAAAGTTTTCAGCCTGCCCGACGTAAAATCCGTCGTCTTTTTCGGTGCTGTCACGTACCAACTGGGTATTTGTCACTTGAGACGGCGTGAGCCTCTCAAAGGCATCCGGAGGAACGGTGCCGTTTACTTCAATCGGGACTTCCCTGGCCCCGAGAATCTGCTGCGTGAAGCGGAAGTAATCAAAACCCGCTTCGTCCGGGGGAGGATAAGACCCAAATTGAGCTTGAAACACGTCAGCGAGGGCGTCTCCGGCCTCCCATGTGAAATAAGTTGCATTCGTTGTCTGCGGTGGGAGACCCTTCACATATTTCTCGTATACGTCACGGACAGAGCTCGAAATGTCGAGGAAAGGTGCTTCCTTGCCCGAGCCGTAGTCCTGAAAGAAGTCGCCGTTCCCCGGAAACGGAGTCCAGCGCAAGTGGGACAATGAATCGACAAACGCGGTGAGCGCGGCGTCACGTTCCACGGGATACAGGACGTCTACCCGAAAAAGACTTGCCAATGCCTTGCCGTTAACCTCTTTGTCTACAGGGATGATCGGATTGTAGCGGCCGCCCCAAAGAGTGCAAGACCAACGCAAAGCTCGACGGAGATCATCACGATTCCCCAACTTGACGCACCAACCGACACGCACGGGACGGTAGGTGATCGCAAGATTAACTGTATTCATTATGCAGAGATCATAAAGATGTCGTCGCTTAAGTCAAGGAACCGAATTACGGGCGGCCGCGGGTATCGAGGAAAAGAATCTGCGAGCGGTGGTCATCGGATCATGGTTCCAAATTGTCGGAGCGAATGACGCCGCGTCATAGGAGGAGTTTACTTGAGGTGGAGTGGAAGATGTTAGAATCCTGTCCACGAACAGAACGGACGACTCCAATGTGCTTAAACTGAAGGACGCGCTCAAGGCAGCTAGTAAGGCACAGCAGTGTCTAGATTTCCGAAGCTATGTCTGATTTTCCGGACGATGACCAAAGAAAAGTGATTGAGCACCGAGGCCGCCCCATGGTGGTCGTCGCCGGTCCTGGGTCAGGAAAGACGCGAACTCTCGTTGAGCGAGCTCGCGTGATACTGGCAAACGATTCTCAATCAAATGTCGCGTTTGTCACGTTCACAAGGACAAGCCGTCGCGATACCCAAAAAAAGCTCGAGGGCGCTATCAGGAGGGATGCAGAAACCGAAGATCTAGATTTTCCGAGGGTCTCGACCCTTCACGGGTTTGCCAAAAGCATCGTTCACCAGGCGCCCGCGCTTGTTGGGCTCGATCGTAATTTTTGTGTTCTGGTGCCTGACGTAGAGCAAGAGCTCATTCTCAGCGAAGTTATTTACGACTTCTCTCTGACGATCTCAAGCGCGAAGCTCAGGAAAGCAATTGCCAGCCACAAGAACACAGGGGTTGCCATCATCCCAAACGGCGTAGACTCTGTTCAGATTTTTGCGGTCATCGAGCGTTACGAGGAGCTCTGTCGCTTCTACAATGCGGTGGACATTGAGGGGCTGGTGATTAACGCCACGCGAATTGTCGAGGAGGGCACATTAGAATTGCCGCCATTATTTTTCCATGCTGATGAATTTCAAGATCTCAATGAGTCAGATCAGCGCCTCGTGGCGACGCTCATCGGGAAAGGCCAACATGAAGTTGTGGTGGTCGGAGATGACGACCAAAGTATCTACGGAGTGCGTGATGCCAAGCCTGGAGGCATTCGCGAACTCTTCACGCACCCGGACTGGGAGAAGGTAGCTTTTAGAACATGTCATCGCCTTCCGGCCCATGTTCTTCGTGCGTCCCAGGCGCTCATTCAGCGGCACCTTGGCCCACGAATCGACAAAGGAATCAAGATTCCGGCAGACGATGGCCGTCGCGTGCGGACATCCGTTTGCACCACGGATGATATCGAGATTGAACTCGTAGCCAAACTAGTGAGGAAGGAGATAGAGGAGAGCAAGGGAAACCTTTCATATAAAAATTTCATGGTTCTTTGTCCCACTCGGGCCATTGCCAACAAGTTCGCTGAGCGCCTGATGGACAAGTGGAATATCCCGGTCCGAAGTCTCGCCCGCAAGTCAATTCCAGACGAGCTCTGGCGAATCCTGCTCATGTTGCGTATGGCCAAGGCCGATGATGATCTTGCTCTACGACAATGGCTTGGAGTATTGAGTATCTCGCCAGATGAGATCAGGCAGATCCGCGACGTAGCGCTGGGTGAAGGGAAAACGCTGTTCGAGCTAGTGAGGGAATCTCCCATTGAAACCTTGCGTCTGTTTATTCAAGGCCTTGAGGATTTGCGGAGGTCGCGACTTAACCCTGGCGAATTGTTAAAAAAGGCGAAATTCCTCGCGGGAGTCTCTGAGCTCCCGTTAAAAGGAGAGATTACGGGCCTGTCCAGACTTATCTCGCAACTGTATGAGGAATACGGTTTGCTAGACTCTGAGGAGACCGATACCGAAACTGATGAAGTCCTTGTGGCCACACTTCATTCATCGAAGGGCTTGGAAGCAGAAGTTGTATTAATTGTCCAGCTCAGCAGCCGCTACATGCCCAATCCGTCTCGCGATAGGGACGAGGAGCTTCGGGTGCTATACGTTGGCATGACACGAGCAAAGAAAGAACTGTACCTCTCGCATTCCTACGTTTTTGATGCACAGAAGCGTCGAAGTTGCCCGTCACAATCTCCTTTTCTAAAGCTTATTCCGAACCATTTGGACGTTAGGAAAGTCTGCCGCGCAAAGCGCAAGAAAAAAGGAAAGGGCTGATCCCTGATGGCCAACACCACCTTCCTTAAAGGGACGGTCGAATCCTTTGTCCGCGACTGGTTGGCCCACAGATTCGGCCAGCCATTCCATTCTCGATTCCTCGAACTGTTGGGTGTTAAAGACAGGGTGGGAAAGCACGAATTCGACGCCGTGTCAGAAGACGGAAAAATCGTCTGCGGTATCAAGACCGCATCTTGGAAAACAAGTGGTGGCAAACGAGGTTCTGGAAAAATCCAGGGCGCGTACGCCGAGATCTACTTCTTGAGCCTCATTGATGCTGCAGAAAAGTACCTCGTCGTAACCGACACCGAATTCTTCCGAAGTCTAAAGCGCGATGCCAAAGGCAAACTTGCTCCCGGTATCGATATCCTTCATTGCGAGCTTCCCGACGATCTAAAAAGGGAGGTGGATATCATCCGTACCACGTCCCGGCGCGAACTAGGTTTCTAAGGTTGCATTTGGTGCAGATATTTCTCGCCCGATTCGCGATAGGCGCGAACGACTTTGGCATATGATCTTGCCCTGAGCACAAGAGATGTTGCTCTTCGGTCACTGGCTCCAGAGGCACGCAAGAGGAAGTAGGTCAACGAGGGACTTCGGCGCATTCCGCGGTGACACATCACGAATACTTTGGACCGCGGGTTCTTTATTGCCTTCCGATAGAACTTGAGAGCGCGCTTGTAAAACCGCTTGGGACGACGTTTGCCATTATCTTTGAACGGCAACCAGACATCTTTGAAGGCACGGATCTTCCGATTGTTGCTGCGCCTGAGGTTTATCACGTGGGTGATTCCCTCGGCCTCGAGAGTTTCCACGTGGCTCCAGGTTCTAATTGCACTACCGAAAGCCAACCGCCCGTTCACGAAAAACGCCTTCATCGCATTAAGCCTCCTTTCCCGTTTCCACCTAGACGTTTAGAAACCTTATATTTTACAAACGCTGTTTCGGTCCGCTTTGCACCTTTAACATCAGCCGCTTGCAGCCTGCCGGCGCCGGGGGATTTCTAAACGCCCCTTGCTAGACGCATATAGGGCCGTAGCCGCCGATACGCCTAGCGCGGCCCCTACCGTACGCCACGATGCGCATTGCGCCCGGATCAAAGGAAATAACAATTCAGATTCAAGAACTGAGTGCCTTCGTTTGGGTCCTATGGGGCATAGTTACAGTCTTCGTAGGATTGTGCGCACTAGTTTTCTTCAATGATGCCTTCGGTCGACCTCAAGATTACATTCAGTGTGTCTTGTGGGGGATTCCCAAAACACGCCAGTGTCGGAAACCCGACAGACAGGAACCCCTTGCTATCGGTAATCTTCAGGACCTTATCGCGTCTTGCCCTACTCAGTTTGAGCGATTTGTTGCAAAGAGGTGCCACCATGATCCCGTCCTTCGGCATTCTGAAGAAGATAGACGTCGTGAATTTCGAATGGGTTGAAGTCGTTCGAGACTTGCAAACCGCCGAGGCCAGGATCCAAGACCTACAAGCGCGTTCGCCGGGTGAATATGTCGTCTTTAGCGAGCGCACCCTGGAGATTGTTGCCAGGTTTACCTCTCCGATGGCGGGCGCGTGAGAGACTTGAAATGTTTGGCCTTTCACGCGTTCGGCCCGTACGCGGTCAACACACCCACACAACTGCGACGGGGATTGTGGGCAAGATGGCCGAACCTACTTTCTCAGGTTCGCGAGCCACACGTCTAGGACTGGCAGGCTGCTCGGCTCAATCGTGATGAAAGCGATTCCCATTCCCGAGTTGGGCCGGGAGTAAGTCACCTTGCCTTGGGCGACTAAGTGCGTCTCTCCACGCGATATTTTCAGTCTGACTTTCGTGCCCTCCGGGAACGGAGTCACTGTTTCTACGAAGCACCCGAACAGGCTCAAGTCTTTGGTATGTCCTGAAATGTGCTTCTCAGACTGCATGTCTGTCAGTTCTATTGTGGCAATGAACTGATGACGAGGCGCGCGCTTACGTTCGAGGTACGTCGTGGAACGACCTCAGCATAGTCGGATCCTATTCCAAGCGGGATCCTGAAACAAACAGGATCAACCACAGTCAATGGCTGTGACTCAGACCTGCTGTGCCGGCGGTATCCCGGGAGGAACGATTTAAGCCAGAATAAGGCGCGCCCCGTGTGACGATCAAACGCGTCCCGCCTATTATTTGGTTTCCGCTAAGCTGCAACCATGAGTTTTTTCGTGCTCCTGAAGAGCTGCCGATTTCTCATGTTGGATCCTCTGCAATTGTTGCCGGTTCTGGACGTCTTTGTATGATTGCTTAACGTCCTTCATCGACTCCGTGTACCGGTTCAGGGTCCCCGTAGCTTTGTCATATTCCTCGAGCAACCGTTCCCGTTGTTCGCACGGCATGGGGTATCCCCGCTTCCTCGGTTTGCGGCCGTGGCCTGCTCGGCTTTCCAAGCTGAAAACTGGATGCGCCGTGTGTAGGGAGCGGGTAAGCCCCGCTCCCGTGAGAGAGGCTAGAAAGTTTTTTGGACTCTATGGTGTTGCAGCGGCGGCCGCGGCTCGTTCCAGAATTGGTGCTACATGACCCACTTCCGCGACACCAAAGAAGACCAGTGGCGCATTCGTACCTGATTCCAAGCCGCAGTATGCGTAGTTGATATTGATGTTGGCCTCGCCCAGGCGCGACGCTACCCGCGCGATCTCGCCGGGTCGGTGCGGAAGTTTGACTTGGACGACTTCTGTCTCTGTGTAGGTGAGCCGCTCGGCATCGAGCACCGTTTTAGCCGTCGTCGGATTGTCTACGATGAATCGAGTCACGCTCCTCCCTCCGATCGGGAAGGAATGAAACGCGAGAATATTTATATTGCGATCGGCGAGGGCGCGGCAGACTTTTCCGAGCGTGCCGGGCCGATCCTCTATGAGCACAGTGAATTCATTGGTCACAGGCATGGCGGGGACCTCCTTCGCCTCTCCGAGAATGCAGAGTGCATTCTCGGTTGAAACCTGCCAGTGGCAAGATCATACGCTCTGCTCTTTTCTCGTTCAAGATCGAGGAGACGGGATTTCTTTCCGAGGGGCGTGGTGGCTTTTGAACTTTGCGTAGGCTTGTTCTGTGCCGGCATGAGGACTATGCTCGTGTCCACCCCAGCAAACCTCAAATCTTTCGGACGAAGGAGGCGAACATGAATACCGCTCCTAAACGCAAACCGATAGCTGCGGATCCCGTCAAGGTTGACTCGAAACACTACAAAGTGGAGTTCGAAAATGCCCGCGTGCGCGTGCTGCGGGTCAATTACGGACCCGGGGAAAGATCAGTCATGCACTCACATCCAGATGGGATTGGGCTATTTCTGACCTCTCAACACTCCCGATTCTCCTTTACGAACGGCCAATCCACAGAGAACCATTTCACGGCAGGCGAGGTGAAGTGGCTACCGGGGGGAATCCACCTCCCGGAGAATCTCGGCGATCAACCTCTTGAACTGGTCTTGGTAGAGCTGAAGACCTAGCCAGAAGAAAACTCAGGATAGCACGACATGGAAAACTCAAAAATTCCTGTTTACTGTCAGCATTGCAAACAGAAACAGATTGTTCATGTCTTTGTACGACTGGGACGAAGTCCGATGAACAACCAGACCGTCAACTGCATAACGTGCAAGAAAGAATTTGACGTGCTGGTTTCCGACCCGATTATTGGCGGGCCATTCCCAGAATAGAGGTTCCGCTATACGCATGACAGGCGGACGCTAAGAAGTCCGCTTGAGACGGTTGCCGATTGGCCAACCTGAAATCATTTTCTTTCGGCCCAGGGAGGGGATTTGCTGGTCGACTTTATTTCATCAAGCATCAATAAGAGGCGAAAAGCGAAGACTCCGAAGGGAGATGAACATGGCGCAACCACAAATGGCTCGGATCACCTGTAGTCAATGTAACGCTTGGTACGATTCGGAAAGGGAACTGCGCGAGCACATGAAGACGGCTCATCGCGGGGGCGGATCAGAACAAAGTAGTTCCCGGGGTGATGGTACAGAACAGGACAGCGCCAAAATTCAACCGCGCGAAGATCAGAAGACGTCCGATCGTGAAAGCGGCTCAGGACAGGGTGATTCCGGGCGAGGCGGATCACCTGGACGAAGGTCAGCGGTCGCGGCAGAAGCAAAACTCCCCATGGAAACTCCATTCAAGCCGGGCGAGTCCGTACGAGCGAATCTCGCCGGCATGCAGGTTGAGGGAACCCTGTTTCACGCCGCCGTCACCGACGCGCTCGGAAACATCGTGAAACAGACTTCGGAGAACCCGCCCAAATATCTCGTGCGGCTACGGTTCTCTTTCCGCGGAATCAACGAATTGGAGGTTCCTGCCGAGCGTATTCGCCGAGGTTAGGACCAATGGCATACATCATCGCTGAACCTTGCATCGGAACCAAGGACACCGCCTGTGTGGACGTGTGCCCGGTGGACTGTATCCATCCGGCGAAAGGCCGAACCTATGACGATGGTCGCCCGACGTTCGACGAAGTGCCTCAACTGTATATCGATCCTACTGAGTGCATTGATTGCGGCGCCTGTGTCCCCGTCTGTCCAGTGACGGCTATTTTTTTTGTGGATGATCTGCCGGAGAAATGGCACGAGTATATCGAGATCAACAAGAATTACGTTGATGACGGCAAGTTTCAGCCTGACAGGTATCAGAAGGCAAGTAGCTGACGACCGCCTGGGCACTACGCTTGGCACGTATGAGTACGCTGTGATGCCGGCTCTCAAAAAGGAAAGTGACAAAGGGATGCCCTTCTGCCAGGGCGTTTCTTGCTGGGATGAGCCGTGCCTGTCTCCTGCGACCAGGTATTGTGAGCGGTGCGGTTCGTGGTTCTGCCAAGGGCATTTTGGAGATCCTGACTGGCACCCTTGTGCGGAGGAAAAACCGCAATGAAAACGTGAAGCAGAAGAGCAGGACGTCGCTCGAACCGCCCGCAAAGTGCAGTGAAACATGCTCCGCATTGGTGTACTCTCTCGCCCATGCAAATCGGCCACAGACTCAGAGAGCTACGCGAGGCAAAGAAGCTCAGCCAAGGTGACATTGAAAAGCGTACGGGCCTGCTTCGCTGCTACACGTCTCGCGTGGAGAACGGTTACACCATTCCCAGCGTTCAAACCCTTGAAAAATACGCGAGCGCCCTTGAAGTTCCTCTTTACATGGTTTTCTGCGACGGCTCAGGACCAATGAAAAACCAGAGCTTTCCTAAGACGAAGGCAATATCAGAGTGGGGCACTCGTGGCAGGGAAAATCGCGAACTAAAACTCTTTGCAAGAGCGTTGTCTCGTATGAAGGATCGTGACCGTCAGATTCTACTTTTCATGACATCAAAGATGGCGACACGGAAGAAAAAGTGATCGATGGATCGACTCCCTGGATTTACCTCGGGACCCAGCCAGAACCGGCACCAGAAAACATCTGTATCCGGGCAAGCGAAACCCGCGATCTAAGCCGTGCCCTTTCATCATCCAATGAGACCGGAATCGGGAAGGTTTTTGGGCAAGAAGCCCGGCGGATTGCCCACACCCTCGGGTGAGGCCAGAACACCATTAGACCACAACCCCGTTCGTGGCCCACCCCAGGCACATGTCCGGTTGATGTCATAACGGCGTCGGCCTCGCGACGGCCCGAGTAGACTGTTTCGGTGTTCACCCTAACAGTGCTCGGACCGAAGGAGGCCGAGATGCGAATTATAGGATGTGATTTGCACGCTCGCCAGCAAACACTGGCGGTGCTGGATACGGCGACGGGGGAGGTGATGGAGAAGACCCTGACGCACAGCGGCAGCAATGTGCAGGAGTTTTATTCGACGTTGCCAAGACCGGTGCGCGTGGGGATCGAAGCCACGGGGACGATGCAGTGGTTTCTGAGCCTGATGGAAGAGCTGGGAATTGATTGCCAGGTCGGTCATCCGGCGAAGATTCGAGCGGCCGAACCACGGAAACAGAAACATGACCGGCGAGACGCAGACTTGATTCTGAAGCTGCTGGTAGAAAAACGCTTTCCGTCGATCTGGCGGCCCTCGAAGGAACTGGTAGATCTGCGAGCCTTGCTGCTACACCGTCATCAATGGGTACGGATGCGGACGCGGATACAGAATGCGCTGCAGGCGATCGCGCTGGCGAATGGATTACGGCGGGGTCCCTCGCTGTGGAGCCAAGCCGGGCAATGCACGATCGCGTCGTTGCCTCTGGCGCCACATACCGCTCATCGGCGCAGCGAACTGCAGGCGATGTATGCGAAGTTCGAGACCGATACAGAAAAGCTGAACCAGCGAGTTGAGAAGCAAGCGGGCGAACGTCCCGGGGCACGGCTGCTTATGACCCATCCAGGCGTGGGGCCGATCACGGCGTTGGCTACCGACGTGTTCCTGGGCGATCCAAAGCGGTTTGCTGATGGCAAGGCGCTGGCCAGTTACGTGGGGATCATTCCGAGTGAATACTCCAGCGGAGGTCGGCAGCGGCTCGGTGGCCTGAGCAAACAAGGCAATCCGCTGTTGAGGTTTCTCTGGTGTGAGGCGGCGGCACACGCCGTGCGCCGGGATCCAGAGCTACAGCGTTTCTACCGTCGAAAATTAATCCAGAAAGGTCTGGGGAAGGCGAGAGTGGCTGCCGCTCGCAAACTCGGGATTCGGCTGTGGATCATGTTGCGGGACCAGATTGATTACAACGAGTTCTGTCGTCGTGGACAGATGCAGCAGAAGAGCGGTGATGCCTGTGCGGGGATGCCTGGAACGCGCTATGGTGCGAACAGTCACCGGCCAATTGATTAGGCTACCCGCCTCCCTCCAGGGAGTTCGAATAACTCATCATGGTTGATCGTGACCGAAGAGATGGTTGGTGGGCAACACCGAAGCGATGAAGCGAAAACGGGCTGAGCAACTAGGGTGGCAGGAGTGAACAAACGTAATCCACATGGACGCCATTCGCGTGCTATCGAAGAAGTGCGCTCGCGCACAGCGATCATCCACGAAAAGATCTCTTGAAATGGCCGGCGTCGTTAGAGATAGCGCGTTAATCGGGCGCTGGGGCGACTTGGCTCGTGGTAGACGCAGTCACGACCAGCTATCCCCTTGAGTTCCGTTCGTTGACTCGCCTTCTGACGCAGCCTAAGATGAGCGCCACATGGGGGGTTCCTCATCCCTGATCGGCCAAGCCATTTCCCATTATCGCGTCATCGACAAGCTCGGCGGCAGCGTGGGCGTCGTTTTCCGCGCGGAGGACACGAAGCTCATCTCCGAATGCGACGGTTATCCCTTGACTGCCCAATGCAACCCGATGACTCCAGAATTGTAGGCGCGTGAGTCCACGCGCGCGTATCCCATCCTCTGCAATAGCGAAGAGAAGTCTTCCATCGACATGAAACTCCTCAGCGAATCCGGAATGTAAGTGTAGATGCGGGGACGCCCGTGCAAGAGCACGCCCCAGATGGCACCGACTGCATACATGCACCCGAGATAAAGCACGCGCGGGATGCGGTTCGCCGGCAGAAAGAAATCCAAGCTGACCATTAGTCCGCCCGGCCGTGTTACGCGGGCAATCTCCCTCAAGGCCACGCCTAGGTTTGGGAAATTCCGGAGGCCGTAACCGATCAAAACGCAAGCGAACGACTCATCCGCAAAGGGCAACGCGGCAGCATCGGCACATATCAAGTCGGCTTGGCCGCGCACACGCGCCAGATGCAACATTTGCTCGGTCAGGTCCACCGCGATCGTCTTCGCCTTCGGTACGTGTTGGCGTACGAGTTGGGAAAAGTCTCCCGTTCCCGACGCCAAATCGAGCACCAGAGCTCCTTCCGGGAGCGATGCTTTCTTGACAGCGAGCCGCTTCCAGAGGCGGTCGAAGCCGAGAGAGAACGCGCGTGTGACGAAGTCGTAGCGCGGCGCGATTGTCGCGAACATCTCGCGCATCTGTCGCGAATCCTGTTTTCGAGCTAGAGATCTCATCCGCAGCCGGAAATTCTATCACCGGACTGGAGTCCAGGACACTCAGCTTGAGTTTTGCTACGGGGCCTAATTCCGGCACGCATCAATTCCTCTGAGCGCGGTTCGTGCTTGAAGCGAAAGCTACCTGAGCGAATTAACGAGGCGCGAGAGCGATACCGCAAGCGCGAACAAAAAGAGCGCGTGTCGAAGAGCGCGATGAAAGACACGTGGCGGCGTCGATAGGCATGTCTACGCCCGGAGGACACGCCACCCGAGATGGACGACATTCTTCGTGTTGAATGTTCCATCCATCGGTTTGCCCGTATGGATTGAAATTATTTTCGAAAAAAGCTCTGGCTTGCTCGCGAACAAGCGCAACGTCTTTCGCCGGATCCACGAGCTCTTGTCCATCAGGAGGAGTAGTCGCGTCATCCGCGCCGGCAGGCTCGCGATTCTGCGATGAGCCAATTCGTAGTAGCGAAGGTCGCCTCGAGCGAGAGCTTCCCCGAGATGCAGAGCCTCCTGCAATCCCAAGCTCAAGCCGTGGCCTGCAATTCCGTCCACCGAGCACGACGCGTCGCCCACCAGCGCCACCCGGCCGGTCGCGACCCTGCTCGCGCTCATCAGGCCGACGGCGGTTCCCTGCTCCGGTGTTATCAGGGTTGCCCCTTCGAGGCGCCGCGCGATTTCGGGAAATTGAGGCAGCGCGCCGTCAATCCGCAGGTTCGGATCGCTCGTAAAGAGGCTGATGCAGACCTCGTCGGAACGGGTCGGGGTCACCACCATTTGGCATCTCTCTCCCCAGTGAACCTCAACGTCTTTCGACCATAGAGGGATCGAGAAATGTCTGCGGAATCCAAATCGCTTACGAGCCGGTAGGAGGCTGTTTAATTTAGCCCACTTGCGCACGGACGAATTCTGGCCGTCTGCCCCAACTAGCCAGTCGAATCCGAACAAATCGCCGTTGATTCTGGCTCCGTCCGCCGTGAAATCAGATACGCGCGCGCCCCAGCGAAATTCGACTCCAACTTCCGCGGCGCGAGCAACCAGTAATTCATGAAGCACGGTGCGACGCAACCCAAACGCCCTGCCCTGCGCGATGGGAGCGCTGGCGGAATGGGTACTATCTGAAAAATGGAATCCTTCCAGAGGAAAACCGAGGTTGGAATCTAGTTCGATACCGAGGCTACGCAAAGCTGCGACCGCTTCAGGGAGTAGTCCTTCGCCGCACGGCTTGTTGATCGGCGGGCGCCGCGCATCAGCTATGGTTACTCGGAGACCCTTACGCGAGGCGGCGATCGCCGTCGCGAGCCCGGCCGGGCCCGCTCCTACAACCAGAACATCTAACTTCACTGGAATTTCCTTTTTGACTTCGAACACAGCAAGTTTTGCTGGTAGGGCATTTGCCATTCCGGGTATCGGAGCTCGCTCATATTCGCATTTGCATACCATCGTCCCGCATTTCCCACCGTTCAAGCATACCCTTTCATTTTTCTTGGCATCTGCTTGCTCCAACTTGATCTGAGTTTGGCCGAGTCGGAAGACCGAGGCGTGTCATTCCTGTAGGAAGCGCCCGTCCGGGCCGCAGGTTGCCTCCTGACGTCCGGCTTCCGGTAATGAGTTCACCCCAAGTCATGAGTAGTCGGGTCACCGGACAAGCGAGCCGAAAAGCTTCCTTTCCGGCACAAAACGCTTGATACGAGTATTATGACCCTGTCGTTCGCTCCAGGAGGTTGCGGAAATGATTCCAGCGATCTTGGCGACTTCGGCTTGCGGCAAGCTCGCTGGCGCGGCGGTCTATGTTAGCCAGGTCGAACATCCCGCAAGACTCTCCTGTGACTGCGCGTATGGCTACCAAAAAGAAAACCAAGAAGAAGCAGACGAGGTCGAAAGGGAACTGCGGGCAGGAAGGTGGCGCCGATGAAGAAGGCGGGTAAGAAGAAACTAGCTAAGAAGAGGGTAACTCCCAAGAAGAAGTTGGCGAAGAAGAAGGCGCCTCCGAAAAAGGCGGAGGTGAAAACGATGGCCGGCGGCATGAAGACAACCGGCGAGAAAACGGCGGGCGCACTTAAGAAACAGGTTCGGGGGAAAAGCCAAAGCGTGGATACGGTGGCATTCGCACCGGAGGGACTGGGAGCGCGGGCGGGCGAGCAATCAGGAGATTTGCAGGGATTGTCCAACGTCGAAGGTGCGGATTCGGAGAGTGTGGACGAGTTGCTCGAGGAAGGAAACGCGTTCGAGGCCGACGTGGTGAAGGGCGTGGAAGACGCCGAGGACGCTGACGAGGGGGAAGTTCGCACGCATGAGGTGCCGCAGGATGATGTTCCCGGCGAGTATCTGAATGAAGAGTAGTGAGTGAGCGGATCATGCCGGTGCGGAACGTTTCCGGCAATCAGACAAGTGAACCGAAAAGATTGGATTTCAAACCTAGGCATTCCTAATATTGAAAACTGTTTCTGGCAAGGTCGCTAGCCCATGTTGAAACCGTGCAGAGGCTTTTCGGCACACTAACTGCAGAAGAATACCACTCGTGTCCCTGTACTTACGCCGGTGTGTGGGTTCAGAACTTATCGATTAGGAAAACTCGGTAAACAGGTACCGCTGTAGCAAGTTGCTCGACGACAACCTGGACTACTTTCCAGCGATATCCTTTACGCTCGATCAAGGAACCTTTCCCCGGAATAGATATCTCGCCGTGCATGTCCAACTCCGCTTCATCAGTAGTTGCATCGCCGTTGTATCGATAGACTAGCTGCTTGGAGGATTGAGAATTCACGGAGTTTCCCCTTTCTTTGATAACGTGAGCCCTGCTACTCCGGCCAGTGACCTTATCACAAGGGTACGGCAAAATCGTTGAAGTGCGGGAGGCTCGCCACGATCCGCCCTATCGAAAAGGTTCTGAAATTGTCCCTTAAGGTCTACCATCTTACTTTCCGCACTGCTGGCACCGCCGCGGCTCAGATTGGTCAAGGCTTTGCCGCGTTACGAGATTCGCAATTGTGCCAAATCTGTTAGCTTGTGGCACAACCTGAAACACAGATGAGCGTCCGGTCCGATAGATCTAGGCAGGCTGCTGTGTTGCTTCGGACTAAGATTCCAGACCCTTCCGAAGGTCACTCACTTTTGCAAGAAGCGATCGTAATTGGCGAAGCCACACATGCTCCGTTTCGTCAACCCCTAGCATGGGGAATTATATAGTTAACTCCCTCCATGGTCTTTGACACTAAACAAGGACAAAGACTGTCAAGCTGAATGACCGAAGTTCTGAAAGTATGGGAGTTGGCAGAAAGGGCAAAACCTTTTATGGCCATTCTGCATTTCTACTGCGACGAAAGCGGTAAGTATCAGAAAAAACCAGTTGTGAGCATTTGTGGGGTCGGCGCGGAAATCTCCCGCCTTAGTAATTTTGATCGTGAATGGACAGTTGTGTTGCGTTCGTATGGATTACCACCAGAATTCCATATGGCTCGAATCTTCGACTTGAATCAGACCAACGGTCTTAGAATGCCGAAAGGTCAGAGCCTTAACGAGCGTATAGACGCGCTATTGCCATTCGCTGACTGCATCAACGACCATTTGGAAATCGGAATGATACAGGCTCGGGACGTACCGGGATATATCCGATTACCGCTAGAAGCAAAAAATTGCTTGGTGGTTCCTGTCTTGACCCATATCAACTAGCATTCACTCGCGGTTTGTTGGAGATTCAAAAATATGTTGGAGACAACGGCCTGATAAACGTCATATGCGATGTCAACGAATTGACAGCATGGGATACATATGTTCATTGCGTGACTGCTTTTAATGTAATCTCATACATATGGAAATGAGAGAACTGACCCAAGAACAGGTCTCCTCTGTCTCCTGTCCCGCGTGCGGTGTGCCTGTCGGAAAGCAGTGCATACTTCTTTCAGGCGACCCGCGCTCAGTTCCTCATGTGGACCGGAAGCTGTCCGCTGCTAAGGCGATTGAACACAGAAGAAATTTAAAATGACGCGATATTACGGAGTCAAATCCGGCGCATGTGAGGCAAATATCCCATTAGCCATACGTAAAGCTAGCGAGGGTAATACAATCAACATTTGTTTTGTTCCGCTGGTTCCTGTAACTTGTCCGAAGTGCAGTTACACTCAGCAATACGGTTCTGAGGATTCTCTGGATTTTGATGATGTGGATGGACTACCATTGTTTCATCGTCCTTAAATCTTAAACGAGCCGCCCATGCGAGCGTACCGTGCCCCCTTATCTCATACAGAAAATCAAGAGCGGGATGCCATCTGCGGTACTCTCCGAACCGCCACGACAGGGGGGTAGATCCGCCGCTATCCTTCAAATCAGGGTGGAAAACAAATTCGGGCAGCTTTACAAACCATTGCGGTATGTGCCGAAATCCATTTCGCCAAACGACCTGTAAGTACCTTGGTCTCAGGTCAGGCTCGAAATGAAATGCCTGCGTCAAAAGCACATGTTTTCAAAACACAAGCGTGATCGCGAAGGGTGCAAAACTTCAATCTGTTGCAAGCCTGCTGCTTACAAATTGCACTGAAGGGAACGCGGCGTAGCTAAGCGCAGCAAGTCCCAAAACGAACTGCCACCGAACTGCCATCGGCCGATACATTGAGGGTCGAATCCTTGCACGAGACGGCTCGTTAGAAATCAGGCCAGCGGTTCTCACGAATATGTCCTTCCTGAACGCCTGGCGCAGTATTGAACCATTCGCTAACGAAATGTCGCATCTTTTCCTCTTGAACGGTCGCCGCTTCGGCAGCAGCCGGATCGTAGTCACTAAGATCCTTCACGAAATGCGCTATCTCTCCGTGAGCGACCTTGTTTCGGAGTTCCACAAAGGCGATCGGGGTCGGGCCATCAAGAACGTCGCCCGCCGAAATGAGTGTCGCCGTTGGCAAACCGTTTGCGCGTGCAATTCTAAGATTGTGGTTGTTGAGACTTGCCCAACCTAAGATTCGTTTGAGTTCGCGCAGTGGTTTCAGTCGTCGATCACGGTTTAGGATCAGTTCAACCGCCGTCGAAGCCATCGCAATCGAGGCTATGAAGCGATGCTCCGCAAGGCAGTGTCCGGCCTCTCTACAGTACGAGAAGAGATCCATGGGCAGCCTCTCAGCGGGGGACCGATACATTGATGGAACGCTGCTCATCCAAGGTTTCTCTTGTCGGGGGTCCGAAGAATCGCTCATTATTCTCCTTCCACGCAGAAAGACTCGTGGGCAGATTTGGCCGGTACCCTTTAGGAACCGTTTGCCACAGAGACAAGACGTGGATCTGGTGGAGCGAGTGAGGAACAAGGGCGGTATAGTCACCGGGAGGGAACCCGAGCTCAAGCAGATCCCGCGCGTAGAAACAGAGCTAGTCCTGTGGCGGGTAGCGGGGAAAACTTTTTACGACTTTGCTTTTTGTTTCATGCCCCGGCCGCCCCTGTTCCCTGCCCAGCGCTGCAATGCCTTCTTCCTGCCGTCAAGCTGCAGTTGTCTATCAATGTCATTAGCCTCCCGATATTTGTGCATCGGGGCGACTGACCCTTCCGGCTGGGATTGGCCCTGTATTTTTGTTTGGGGGGTCTGGGTCATGAGCGCTCGAAAATGGAGCGGGTCTCTGAGGTCTTGTAATTGCCGGTAATAATAGAGTGAAGTAGGGCGTTTTCCGTTGAACTTTAAGTTCTTTAGAAACTTCATTTCTTCCTGGGTGGCGGTCCCGCTGAGGGAACTATCCTTAAGGAATTCTTTGAGCCCCGGCTCTTCCTCAGGTTGGTCAGATTCCCTTTCAACGAACTCAAATTTCTTAGGGTCCCCTGGGGCCAATGTCCGGTTTAGGACAATTTCTATGCTAAAGGTCGTGAGGTTGATGTCCCAAGATTCAATAAGAGGATCCAAGAAGGAGACGCAGTGTTCAATCGACACATTGAAGACATCCGTGTCCAAAAACTCGAGGATGATGACCCGCATCTCTTCATAGCTTCGGTCGCTGACTCGAGCCACCATGTGGAGCCAGTCTTCACTTCCCAGTTCTTCTTTGGCGACTCTTTTGGCCACGTCCAAAAGCTTTTGAGTGATGAGGCGTTCGACTTCGCCGAAGGGCTGCTTCTCAAAAATCGCCCGTATTTGTTTTTCCTCATCGGGTGCGCACTTGCCGAGAATGAACTCTCGAACTTCTTTAAACAAGGGCGTGGACAGCTCCCCCCAGTTTCTCTTCAATTCTTCCTTCCGCTGGAGGTCCGCAAGCTTCGAGAGCTTACCGTTCGGGAGCCTCAGGAATTTCCCCATTTTCTCATAAATATCCGTCCGGTCAGGCGCAGGGGGCAATTTCTTCCGAGTCAGCAGCTGGGAAATGTAGGACTCCGTAACTTCAGCGGCAGCTGCCAGCTCTCTCTGCTCAAGCCCCAATTCTTCCAACCGCTGCTTGACCACTAGACAAACATCCACAGGGCGGCCTCCGTTCGATTAACTGGGTAGATTAACCCCGCGAAATTATCCCAGATTCAGCTTGACAAGTCAAGTTAATTGACCTACCGTAGTTAATTGACTGAGGGATTCCTAGGGTAATCTAAACTAAATGTGGTTATCTGGAATCGGCCCTTGGCCAGGACAACCAAGGAGGTTGCCATGAACGCAATTACACGTTGGGACACGTCCCGCGGTTTGACATCTCTGCAGGACCAGGTCAATCGTTTGTTCGAGGACAACTTTGCTCGCGACCGCTCGGGTCATGCAGACTTAGCAACCTGGGCGCCACCAGTGGACATATACGAAACCGAGAATGAATTGGTCCTAAAGGCCGACCTGCCGGATCTCCAACACGAGGACATTGACGTACGCGTCGAAAACAATATGTTGACCATCCGCGGAGAGCGGAAGTTCGACAAGGACGTCAACGAGGACAATTACCTCCGAGTTGAACGCAACTATGGTTCATTCATGCGGAGCTTCGCCTTGCCCAACACGGTCAGCTCCGAGAACATTCGGGCCGAGTATCGCAATGGGGTCTTGAGCCTGCATATGGCGAAGCGGGAAGAGTCTAAGCCGAAGCAGGTAAAGATCAGCGTCTCAGCAAACGGCAACAAGTAGTTTAATTCTCAACTGCGGAGGTCGGGAGCCCGGCCCTCGCACTGACAACCAAGGAGGTTGCCATGTTTGCACGCAAAGTTTCCATGCATTTGAAGCCGCACAGCGTTACGGAATTCACCCAGAGGATCGAGAAGGACATTCTTCCTCTGCTTCGTAAACAGAAGGGGTTCCAAGACGAGATCACGTGCGTCACCCCGGGGGAAAAGGAAGCGTTCGGAATCAGTTTGTGGGACAACAAAGAGAACGCGGAAACCTACAACCGCGGAACGTATGCCGAAGTGACGAAGATGCTGTCGAGAGTCGTTGAGGGAACTCCACAGGTTGAAGCCTATGATGTTTGCAACTCGACCTTTCACAAGATCGCCGCTGCCGTAGCCGTCTGAAGCCTGTAGGACTTTTCGTTCGGTGGGGGGCGGGCCGCAAGTCCGCCCTCTCATTTGTCCGACGAAGAGGGACCTCGACGGAGAAACGAGGTTACCAATGATGGAGAAAATCAGGCAATGGGTTCCCATAGTGGGAACTCGATGGAGAACGGAGGTTACCAATGGTCAGGAAGATCATGCATTGGGTTCTCCTTACGGCGTTGCTCCTCGCGGTGACATGGCGCCCCTCCGCGAATTACCAAATACTGCTGCATTTTGTGGTTTGTGCGGGTGCCATCATGGTGATTCTGGCTTTAGTCACTATCAAACACAGAATCGAGACTCACTACGCCGTCAACAGATCGCACGTTAGGGAAGCAAGTCCCTTAAGGCTGTGAGCGTGGTGGTTCTGAGCGCCACCGTAAACGCAGAGAGACCTCAATGGCAGAGACAATCAAAACGGGGACCGTCCTTATAAAGGAGGGCGCACTCTTGCCGGACGCGCTGCGATTCGAAAGTGAGCCCTGTGCGACTGGTTGGAGATTAGTCAAGGATCTCGATGGGTACGGATTGGATCGCAAAATCCACGAAGCGGGATGGACGTTCTTCTGTCTGGCTGGTGAAATCAAAGCAACCATCTTCGGTTTCGACGGACAAAAGACGGCACGCAGAGCAGTCAAGCGAATCCTAGCGAGACTGAAGTCGGAGAAATTCAATTCTTTGGAAATCACGCGAGTGGCCTCGAAACGCTTCCTGGGAGTGCCCTATGTGACTGTCTCGACCTGCTCAAGACATATCCAGGAAAGTTTGTTTCTGTTCTGTGACGATGACCTTCGAGAGTTGGGACCGAGCAAGATTGACTGCTCCCCGGACCAAAGCATGGGGCTCGCAGGCAGCAAGGGGCTGCTGAAAGGAACAATGATACAAGCCAACGTGGCACCGATCTTGAATCGTTGATTGCTTGAAGGAGATATTCAAATGAAAATGATGCGCAAATCGGTGATTTCTCTTGCTCTCGTTCTGCTTTCAACTCCCGTGATTTCCGGTCAGGATCTTTCCAGGTATCGGAAATTCTCGCTCGGAACAAGTCTGGCCGCACTTTCCAAGCAGGTTGGGCAAGACCCGCACCAGGCAAATCTAATCCACCGGAGCCCCGCAGTTATCCAGGAGTTGACGTATTGGGCGATTGACACTCCCTATCCTTCGGTCCGGTTGGGCATGGTTTCGCAGATCTTATTCAGCTTCTACAACGGGGAGCTCTATAGGATTGTGGTGACTTACGATCAGGGCGCCATAGAAGGCCTGACTGACGATGACATGGTACAAGCCGTCTCCGCCCTCTACGGAACCGCAACGAGGTTCTATCCCGAGATCAACTTGCCAACAAACGATGTGTCTGCGTCGACAGAAACGGTTATCGCTCGTTGGCAGGATTCGCAGAACTCGGTAGACCTTTTCCGCTCCCGCAATCAGAGCTCTTTCCGGCTCGCCGTGTTTTCAAAACGGCTAGAAGCTCAGGCTAAGGCTGCCATTATCGAATCTGAGAAGCTCGAGAAGCAAGAGGCTCCACACGTGGAAAGCGTGCGCGTGAAAAAAGAAGCCGACGAGCTGGAAGTGGCGCGACAAATAAACCAAAAGACTTTTCGTCCCTAGTGCCGATCTAGAGTCATAACGGCCTTATTCTTGGAATCTTTAGAAGAATTAAAGGGAGGTCAGAGAAATGACTGTGAATGTGACTCCCCTAAACGAGAGCGCACTCGTGCCGAAATTCACGCGAATCGAAAGTTCGTATGTACCGGATTGGAAAATAGTGAAAGATTTCGGTGGGAATGTATCAAATCGAGAGATCCAAGGAACCGATTGGACCTTCGTCCGCTAGCTGTGTTCGCTTTGGGCTTGCTGAAAGGATTCCCTTTCGCTCTTAAGTGCACTTGAAGTGTTTTGTACCCGCCAAAAGGAGATTTGCCCGTGACATGGGAATCCGCTGCTCCCACTCAAGAGTTGAAACTGGAAACGGAGAAAAACCCCGACGCAGTAGTGATCCGCTGCGCAGGCAGGATCGTATCGAGTACATCCCCGCTTTTGCAAAACACGGTCCGACCTCTCCTCGCTGAAAATAAGCGCGTCGTGCTGGACCTGACAAATGTGAGTTATCTGGACAGTTCGGGACTCGGCTCAATCGTCGGGCTGTGGGGGAATGCCAAGAAAAACGGGTGCGATTTGAAGCTCAACCACTTGAGCGGTCGAGTTAAAGAACTATTGCGCATCACAAACCTGGGTTCGCTCGAGGGTGATCAGGACTATTTCGGGCTTTAGCTCGCCGCTTGGACCATGCATGGTCCGAGTGTCAGGACAAAATTCTCGACTGCGCCGACCCTCGCAATTGTCACTGCACTGCTGCACTCGAGAATCATTTCCTTTTGGGCCGCCACATCTCGCTCGCAATGGCTTGAGCAGGTAAGTCCGATTGTCGCCAGTATTTCCCAGGATCGTCGCTAGCCTATTTCAAAACCCTGCAGACGCTTTTCGGCACACGTGCCAATGCGTCTGGTCTGTCGGGGGTGAGCACGCCAGATCGAAGATTGAGAATCGTCAACTGTGGGGATTTTTGTGGGGACCTCTCATACATCTTGGCGAATCTCGCCACATCTCAAATCATCTTGCCACAACTGCTGAACTGGTTGAACCTGAGAGGGTTGCAGGGCTTTCTGCCTTCCATTCAACAAGTTAGCTTTTTCATTGGAAATGGTCTCCGGAACCAGTGGGCAGAAGTCCAAATCTCTTGAGCTGTGCCGCATCGCTGCAGATCAGGCGGACCGCGACAAAATATCCATTTCCAGTAAGCGAGTGAGGTCTGATCTCTTCAGGACTGCCAAAGGATTCGATCCTGCTGTTCTCGCCAATCACTTGGAATGCTGCCCAGGAGCTCTTTCAGCGTCAGGTCGGCCCGGTGTTTTCCCGTCAGGATCATCTCGGCGATCTGCGGCGATAGATTTGCGAATGGTAGGATCCGCCTGATATAGCGTCGGGTCAGCCCTGATTTCTGCGCAAGCTGATCGATCGTACTCACCTCGCCAGAAACGATTCGTTCGTACCAATCGCGGGCACGTGCGACGGCTTTTACCAAAGAGGGAACTGGAGTTCCGTCGGAACTGGAACTCTTTGGCGTCACCAGGCGAAGTTCGCTTCCTCGGTGAACAACCTGAAAGTCGCCGGTCAGCTTTAGGACGTCAAGTTTGTCTGTGCGAGAAGGAGGGAGCGTTTCGGACTTCTTCCCCAGAAAGGTTGCCAGCAGCTTGCTCTTGTCAATTTCGGTCCACACAGTTGTCTGGCCAATTGTTACCCGCCTCAGTATGTTCCTGACGAATTCATGCTGCTTCGAGATCTCAAGCTTCGGCCATTTCTCGGCCAAATCCTTGGCACGCTCGGCAGCTGCATCCTTGCTTGGATTATCTTCCATCCCAGTTATGAATTTGTCGGGCGCCTGGAGCAAGCGATGGATTTGGGATCTGACGAATTGTTCCAGTTCCTGGGCCGGAAACCGGGTGATCACGGGCCTGCTTCCAGCCTGCCGGATCACGGTCTGTGAAGTGTAGTAGCGGTACCGCTTCGAGTTTTTGACAGCATGTGTTGGTGTGAACCGAGCGCCCTTGACATCAAACAGCCTGCCACCGAGCAAACTTTTCGTTGAATGAGACTTTCCCATCCGGTGCGCCTGATTGTTCTTTTGCAAGCGGGCTGCGACTTGGTCCCAAAGCTTTCGCGGCACGATCGGTCGGTGTTGTCCTGGAAAGGATTGGCCCCGATGGATGATTTCCCCAATGTAGATATGGTTGTTGAGTAGATGATAGAGGGCGCCCCGGGAAAACGTTCGACCACCGGACATGCGCCCAGAAATGTTCGTACGAGCCTTACTGCGGACCTGTTTGTGGTCTAAGAAATCCTTAAGCTTACTGACACACCCCAGCCGCAGGTACTGACGAAAGATTCTGCGTACTGTGCCTGCTTCGACCCGGTTGACAACGAGTCGACGCTCAACGCAGTCATATCCTAATGGGACAAAGCCTCCCATCCACATACCCTTCTTCTTCGAAGCTGCAAATTTATCTCGAATCCTTTCGCCCGTGATTTCGCGCTCGAATTGTGCGAACGACAAAAGTACGTTCAGAGTGAGCCGCCCCATCGAGCTCGTCGTATTGAACTGCTGAGTGACGGACACGAAGCTGACGCCGTGCGAATCGAATACTTCGATGATCTTGGCAAAATCGGTCAGAGAACGAGTGAGACGATCAACCTTGTAGACGACGACCGTGTCTGCATTGCCGGCTAGAACGTCGTCCAACAGCTGTTTTAGTGCGGGACGCTCCATCGTGCCGCCGGAGAACCCCCCATCGTCATATCGGTTGTTCAGTGCGGCCCAGCCCTCATGCTTCTGGCTGAGTACAAAGGCGCGGCAGGCCTCCCGTTGAGCCTCAAGTGAGTTAAAGGACTGCTCCAGCCCTTCTTCGGATGACTTGCGAGTATAGATGGCGCACCGAACTTGTTTGCTAGCCATTGCGGCGAGCTCGAACTGAGTTGGCGCCATTCAATCCGAAGAAAGCTGGGCCAGACCAGCGCGTATCAGTGATCTTGCGCGCAATCTCGGAAAGGCTACGGTAGCTTGCACCGCGGTACTCGTAGCCAAACTCAGCTACGAAGACTTCATGCATTTCTCCGCGCCAACGGCGAAGGAGTCGGGACCCGGGCTTGATTCTGGGCCGACTTTTCATCTTAGTTGATGCTGTGGATTCTTCGAGACCTCGAGCAATGCGACGTAGCTCCGCGCGCGTGGCGGGCTTGAGGCCCCCAAAGGCATTCTCCTGGATTTTGTAACCCAGAAACGGAACCATGATTTCTCGACGAATTCCAAATGGAGCAGCTTTCTTGTAAAGCTTCAGCCACATCTCCAGCAGTTGCTGACGGGAGAAACTGCCCAGTCGGGCGATCTGATGTGCAATATCTGCCCCCATTTACACCTCCTGAACACCAGTACATTCCCGCTCTCGGGGGGCGAACAGTCAAGCGAAACTGACCATGCGTAGTGGGTCAGTCTCCGATAACCCGACTAATCATCCACTGGGCGATGCGTTGGCTTTATGAACCCATACGTCAATGGAAGCGTGTTACGAGGCACGATCGCGATAGCTGGTGATGTCTCGGGCCGTTCAATTCAGATGGCTCGTCTGATTGTCCCATGCAAGCGTCTCGTTCTGAGATAGGTGGTGATAATCCCTGTTCTCGACACCTATCTGAAAGTCAATGTCCAGTAACCGCGTTTCTCGGGACTTAGACCCGAGGTCTGCCTACTTTTGCGCTGAAGCAGCGCTAACTCGCGTCCGCCCATGGTCCGCGGAACCCAAGTGAGCTCGCTTTTCCATCTCCAGAATCACCGCCGAAAAATCCTGCTCCGCTCCTTGGGTCGATTGTGCCGAATTGACCTCGAAAGCGGCTCGTGTGGCGGGCATATCCGCACCGGCTGCCGCTGCGAGGCTGAGAATCAGCCCAAAATCCTTATGCATAAGGCGAAGCGGAAATTGCGGGCTGTAGTCGTTCTTCATCGCTTTTTGCAGCTTGCCGACGTGCGCCGGAGCGACTACCGCAGTCTGGGACAACACCTCCAGCAAGCGATTGCGATCGAGGCCAGACTTCTCACCAAATGCAACCGCCTCGGCAATCGCCTGCATTCCAATTCCCAGCAGGGCGTTCACGACAAGCTTCATAGCCGCTCCGGAGCCGCTGGGCCCGAGATAAAAATGCTTTCGCGCGATCACGCGGAAAATCGACTCGGCAGCCGAGAAACATCCCTGGTCGCCGCCGCCAAACAAGACCAGCGCCCCTTGCTCGGCGGCGGGAGTGCTCCCGGATATGGTCACGTCGAGTACGTCAACTCCACGCTCGGAACCGAGTTTAGAGAGTTCAAGCGACGTCTGCGGATTCACCGTGCTCATGTCCATAACCAGCGCGCCGCGAAGCGCGTTGGCGAACGCGCCATCCGGCCCTTTATAAACATCCAGAACCGCTTCGTCGCTCGGAAGGCACGACAACAAGACATCACACGTGGAGGAAAGTTGCGCAACGCTTTCCGCGACGCTGCCGCCATAGCGAATCAGCTCCTCGGCCTTGCTGCGGTCCCGGTCATAAGCGGCCACTTGAAAGCCGGATTCGAGCAACCGCCGCACGATGGGATGGCCCATGTAGCCGACTCCGAGAAATCCGAGCTTATTTGTTTCCGAAGTGATTGGATTCATGGCGAATCTCCTTTCGTTCAGGACTGAACGAGTTCTTTACCACTGGTAGTTGGGTTTCGTTTCCGTTGTCTACAAACTCAATTTGATGGGCAGCGCGATGTATCTTAGGCGGAGGCGGTGTTTCTTGCCGGCGGCGCCATGAATTCGGGGCCGACGGGGTTGGGTATCGCCTGCCGCAGAATCTGATCGATCGCCGCGAGCGCCTCGGGTTCGAGCTTCCAGTCGAGGGTGCCCGGCACAGCTTCCAGTTCTTCGGGATGGCGCGCGCCCCACAGCGCCGCGGTGATGCCGGGCTGGTCAAGCACCCAGCGCACGGCGAGATCCATCACGTGTTTTCCGTATCTTTTTCGCGCAAGATCATCGAGTTGCTGAACCGCATTCAGATATTGCGCGAAGCGCGGCGGCTGGAATTTCGGATCGGACTGGCGGAGATCGTCGCCGGTGAACTTCGTGTCCAGCTGCATTGTGCCGGTCAAGAGCCCCCGGCAGAGAGGCCCGTAAGCGAAAGCGCTCAGATTCTTTTCGCGCACGTAAGGCAGCACGTCGCGCTCAATTTGGCGCTCAAAGAGATTGTAAGGAGGCTGGACAGTGTGCAACTCAGAGTCAGACATGAACTGGTTCATCTGCTCCGTTGAATAATTGCTCACGCCGATCGCGCGGATCAGGCCTTCCTTAAAGAGGGCTTGCATGGTCCGGGCGGTTTCTTCGATCGGGACCGCCGAATCTGGCCAATGGACTTGATAGATGTCTATGTAGTCCGTGCGGAGGCGACGGAGGGAATCCTGGACCTCCTTTCGAATGCGAGCAGGCGACGAGTTCCGCGTAACCGAGCCGTCGTGCCACTCGAGTCCAACTTTGCTCGCGATGAAAACCTTTTGCCGATTGCCCCGTTCCTCGATGGCCTTTCCGACAATTTCTTCGGAAACACCAAAACCGTAAACCGGCGCCGTATCGATCAGATTGATCCCTTTGTCGAGGGCGGCGTGAATCGTTCGAATCGACTCTCTTTCGTCCGTACCTCCCCACATCCAACCGCCGATAGCCCATGTGCCTTGCGCAATTCGCGAAACATTCATATCCGTGCCCGAAATTATTGTGTATTCCATCGGCTTCCTCCTTTCCTATGAAATGAGATCTGCAAATATCTAGTACACCTTCTCGGTTGAGTTTCGGTTGTCGAGCTGCCTTCAACATCGGCAAACATGTCGCTTGCTGGTCGGTTGCATGGGCCTCAGTAAAGCGAACGTGGCCAGATTCTTGCTTGTCACGATCGAGCAGCCGGAAGGACCCGTCAAGGTCGCGCCGCCCGCCGTTTCGCGCGGAGTATCAGTCGCCAAACGCTCCGTTGCTGATCTTGTTTCCGCCGATTGCTGCGAAACTGAAGGCGTGGAGTAAGACGTCGCTTTCTGCGCAAAGAAGGCGGATGGCGGCAGAGCTAAGGTAGCGCTTCGATACATGGTCATGAGAGTCACGACGCTATTGAGGATATGCGAGTCGGGAACCAACCACACATGCAACGAAACCGATTTGTAAACCGTCGAGCGTAGTCGCCCCGGTAGCGGCAGGCCAACTCCTAGTTGATGTCATAACGGCGTCGGCCTCGCGACGGCCCGAGTAGACTGTTTCGGTGTTCACCCTAACAGTGCTCGGACCGAAGGAGGCCGAGATGCGAATTATAGGATGTGATTTGCACGCTCGCCAGCAAACACTGGCGGTGCTGGATACGGCGACGGGGGAGGTGATGGAGAAGACCCTGACGCACAGCGGCAGCAATGTGCAGGAGTTTTATTCGACGTTGCCAAGACCGGTGCGCGTGGGGATCGAAGCCACGGGGACGATGCAGTGGTTTCTGAGCCTGATGGAAGAGCTGGGAATTGATTGCCAGGTCGGTCATCCGGCGAAGATTCGAGCGGCCGAACCACGGAAACAGAAACATGACCGGCGAGACGCAGACTTGATTCTGAAGCTGCTGGTAGAAAAACGCTTTCCGTCGATCTGGCGGCCCTCGAAGGAACTGGTAGATCTGCGAGCCTTGCTGCTACACCGTCATCAATGGGTACGGATGCGGACGCGGATACAGAATGCGCTGCAGGCGATCGCGCTGGCGAATGGATTACGGCGGGGTCCCTCGCTGTGGAGCCAAGCCGGGCAATGCACGATCGCGTCGTTGCCTCTGGCGCCACATACCGCTCATCGGCGCAGCGAACTGCAGGCGATGTATGCGAAGTTCGAGACCGATACAGAAAAGCTGAACCAGCGAGTTGAGAAGCAAGCGGGCGAACGTCCCGGGGCACGGCTGCTTATGACCCATCCAGGCGTGGGGCCGATCACGGCGTTGGCTACCGACGTGTTCCTGGGCGATCCAAAGCGGTTTGCTGATGGCAAGGCGCTGGCCAGTTACGTGGGGATCATTCCGAGTGAATACTCCAGCGGAGGTCGGCAGCGGCTCGGTGGCCTGAGCAAACAAGGCAATCCGCTGTTGAGGTTTCTCTGGTGTGAGGCGGCGGCACACGCCGTGCGCCGGGATCCAGAGCTACAGCGTTTCTACCGTCGAAAATTAATCCAGAAAGGTCTGGGGAAGGTGAGAGTGGCTGCCGCTCGCAAACTCGGGATTCGGCTGTGGATCATGTTGCGGGACCAGATTGATTACAACGAGTTCTGTCGTCGTGGACAGATGCAGCAGAAGAGCGGTGATGCCTGTGCGGGGATGCCTGGAACGCGCTATGGTGCGAACAGTCACCGGCCAATTGATTAGGCTACCCGCCTCCCTCCAGGGAGTTCGAATAACTCATCATGGTTGATCGTGACCGAAGAGATGGTTGGTGGGCAACACCGAAGCGATGAAGCGAAAACGGGCTGAGCAACTAGGGTGGCAGGAGTGAACAAACGTAATCCACATGGACGCCATTCGCGTGCTATCGAAGAAGTGCGCTCGCGCACAGCGATCATCCACGAAAAGATCTCTTGAAATGGCCGGCGTCGTTAGAGATGCTGATAATCCTTGTTATCAATAGTAATCCGGAAAGTCAACGTTGCTCAGACATGGAATAGATATTTCTGAATGACTCGTCATCCACTTCGAATCGGGTTAGAACCTAGCACGGGTACAACTTCCCAGAAGCGGACTTCTGGCCCGGAATAACTTCCGGTTAGCTCGTTATCCACCCCTTGACGCGCGCTTCGGACGGGAGTCAAATATCCGAGTCCTGGCGCGCGTATCAACTAACTAACCTCCTCAAACTCCCATCTCGGGGGAGAACATGCCCGACATCCGAAAAGAAACCGACGGTCTCGGCGTCGTTGAAGTTCCTGCCGACAAGGTCTGGGGTGCTCAGACACAACGTTCGCTCGAGCTAACTGTCCGACGCACTGTGGAGAAGTGAGTTATGTGGCTGGTCAGATTGGCGCTGCGAAGGCCCTACACCTTTGTCATTCTTTCTTTGCTGATCTTTATCTTCGGTGTCAGCTCGATCGTTACGACACCCGTCGATATTTTGCCTGAGATCGACATTCCGATTGTCAGCGTCATCTGGACTTACAACGGCCTTGCTGCGGACGACATGTCGAAGCGCATCGTGGGCATCTGTGAGCGAGCGCTGTCCACAACCGTCAACAACATCAAGAGCACGGAATCGCAGTCCTACAACGGCGTGGGCGTAATCAAGGTCTACTTTCAACCGAACGTTCAAATCGATCTTGCGATCGCTCAGGTAACTGCACTCGCGCAGTCAATCCTCCGCCAGATGCCGCCTGGCATTCTCCCGCCGCAGATACTGAAATACGACGCCTCCAGCGTGCCTATCGTGCAGCTCAGCTTGGGGGGAACCAGTCTGTCACAACAGCAACTCTTCGACCTGGGGCAGAACTTCATCCGTCCGCAACTGGCCACGGTCCAGGGCGCGGCCATACCGCTCCCGTATGGCGGCGAGGTGCGAGCAATTATGGTGGATGCCGAACCGGAGCAATTGGCCGCCAAGCATCTCACCGTCGCCGACATTTCAAGCGCGCTCAGCAATCAAAACCTGATCCTGCCTACTGGAACTGAAAAAATTGGCGACAGGGAATATCTCGTCGGCAGCAATAGCAGTCCGCCGTCCGTAGCCGAACTGAACGATATGCCGCTCCGATCCCTGAACGGATCGGTCACGTTGATGCGCGACGTCGCATGGATCCACGACGGATATGAGCCGCAGACCAGCTTTGTGCGGGAAAATGGGAAGCCCTCGGTACTCCTGACGGTAATCAAGAACGGTGCGTTCTCGACCATTACCATCGTGGATCAGGTGAAGCAAGCAATCCCGCGCATCAAAGCGGGCTTACCAAGCGCGCTGACGATCGCCCCGCTTTTCGATCAGTCGATCCTTGTGAAAGCATCTGTGCGGGACGTGGTGCAGGAGGGCATCACGGCGGCCTTTCTTACCGCGGTCATGATCCTTATCTTTCTGGGTAGCTGGCGTAGCACGCTGATTGTATGCACTTCCATCCCCCTCGCCATCCTCTTTTCGGTGGCGGCCTTTTCCCATCTCGGTGAAACGATCAACGTAATGTCACTCGGGGGCTTGGCACTTGCGGTAGGCATGCTCGTCGACGACGCGACCGTGGAGATCGAGAACACGCACCGGAACCTCGCGGCAAGCAAGATTCCCTTGGCCGCGGCCATTCTGAACAGTGCACAGCAGGTTGCCGTTCCGGCGCTGGTATCGACGATGTGCATTTGCATCGTGTTTGTTCCGGTGACGCTATTGTCGGGGGCCGCGAAGTACATCTTCACTCCCCTGGCGCTGGCCGTGGTGTTCGCGATGATCGCGTCGTATCTGCTGTCGCGAACGCTGGTGGCCACCATGATGCATTACCTGATGCGGGAGGAAGTCTCGTTGTATCAAGATGAAGAGAATTCACCGCAGGCGCGTAGCCGGATCTGGCGCTTTCATAAGCGCTTTGAGCACCATTTCGACCGCTTCCAGTCGAAATATCGCTCCCTACTCGAATGGGCGCTGGCGCATCGGGCGCTCGTGATCGTTGTGTTCGCGGTAGTGTCGCTGGGATCGCTTTCTCTGGTATTTGTCATTGGCGAAAATTTCTTTCCCTATGTCGACTCCGGACAGCTACAGTTTCACGTCCGTCCGCCGAGTGGCACGCGCATCGAAGTAGCGACGGAGATTTTCGCGCGTGTGGATAAGGAGGTACGGCGCGTGATTCCGCCCGAGCAACTGTCTATGGTGGTCGACAACATCGGCCTTCCACCCGGCGGCGTAAACCTGGCGTTTTCCGCGAGCGACACCACCAGCAACGGAGACGGCGATATCTTGGTGCAGCTTACCTCTAAGCACCGCCCTACACAGGAGTGGATGAGCATTCTGCGCGAAGATCTGAATAGAGTTTTCCCGCAAGAGACATTTTTCTTCGAACCCGCGGACATCACGAACCAGACGCTCAACTTCGGGTTACCGGCGCCCGTCGATGTCCGGGTCCTGGGCAAGGACGTAGCGGCTACGCAGCAGATTGCCGTCGAACTCCAGAACCAGATCAAGAACGTGCCCGGAGCAGCGGACGTTTTTATTCAGCAGCAATTCAGTGCACCGCAGTTCGACGTCAACGTGGATCGTCTGAAAGCGCAGGAACTTTCGCTGACGCAGAGGGATGTCGCGGGCAATATGGTTCTGGCACTTTCCGGCAGCGGGCAAACGGCCCCGAATTTCTGGATGGATCCGAAAACGGGCGTGGAGTACCCGCTGGTTGTGCAAGTTCCGCAGTCCCGTCTTCACAATTTCAATACGCTTTTCGATTTGACGGTCACTTCGCCCGGCTCTAATAACGATCAGCTTTTGGGTAACGTTTCCTCAATTCGTCGTGCGGTCTCGCCGCTTACGGTATCGCATTTCGACGCTCAGCCAGTGATGGATGTATACGTCAACACCGAGAATCGCGATCTGGGCGGAGTAGCGCGCGATATACAGAAGATCATCAATGGCGCTTCGCAGCATTTGCTAGCGGGGACTCGCATCGAGTTGGGAGGTCAAGTACAAACGATGAATTCATCGTTTCGATATCTAGGCCTAGGGATTATAGCGGCCATCGTTTTCGTTTACCTGCTGATGGCTCTCAACTTCCAGTCGTGGTCGGATCCCTTCATCATCCTGATGGCGCTTCCGGGAGCTTTCGCTGGCATCGTGTGGGTACTGTTTTTGACGCAGACGACGTTCAGCGTTCCCGCTTTGATGGGAGCCATCATGACGATGGGTGTGGCCACCGCAAACAGCATTTTGGTCGTCACGTTTGCGAATGACGCGCGTGCTGAAGGCAAGAATGCTATCGAGGCTGCATTTGAAGCTGGGCACACGCGGCTTCGTCCTGTGTGTATGACCGCGCTTGCCATGATACTGGGCATGTTCCCGATGGCGTTGGCGCTCGGTCAAGGCGGCGAGCAAAACGCACCGATTGGTCGCGCTGTGATCGGCGGACTTCTGTTTGCCACGGTCGGTACGCTTTTCATTGTGCCGATCATCTACTCACTGCTCCGCAGACAAGCGCCGATAGATTTCGACAGACGCATTGACGAAGAAACAAGGGGGCACTTGCAGGGAGCCCAATAACGATGAAACCCCGAATCACGGAAAGTATCCAATTCCCAGGAACCGGATCAGGCATCGCCGCAAGCATGCCTCCAGGAGCGGCGCGATGAATAGCAAACCCGTTGAGGGCTCTCCCCTGTCGGCGGACGGTAGTGAAAAAGGCTCCGCTTCCGGCCAGCGGCCTCGTTACGGGCGGTACTTGCTTGTTGCTGTAGTGGTCATCGCCGGGCTGTTGCTGCTGGGATGGTGGCCCAAACACAAGCTCAACGAGCAGGTTCAGGCAAAAGCGAATCAACAGAAAGCCGCGCTTCCGATTGTAGAGGTGGTCACAGCTTCCGAGGTCCCGAAGACGCAGGAGCTTACGTTGCCTGGAACCGTCGTGCCGGTTTCGACCACCCACATATACGCACGAGCAACGGGGTACCTCAAGACTCTGAACGTGGATATCGGCGACAGGGTTCGTCGCGGTCAACTACTGGCCGTCATTGAGTCCCCGGACCTCGATGCCACGGTGGAGCAGCAGCGTTCTTTGCTACAGGTCAGCAAAGCGGCTCTGAACACGGCACGCAGTCAACTTGCCTTGCAACAGGCGACCTATGACCGAGTTCACGTTCTTGCCCAACACGGAGTGTTGTCGCAGCAGGATGACGACGTCGCACTCGCCGCGGTCAAGGCTGCGACTGACGCGGTACAGTCGGCAGAAAGCAACGTGAACGCCGAGACTTCTGCTCTCGAGCATTGGACGGTGCTCGCTTCTTACGAGCAGGTGCGTTCGCCCATCGATGGAACTGTGACCGCCCGTAACGTCGACGTCGGCAGCTTCGTCTCGAGTAGCGGGGCGGGCGCGGGTCTCACTCTAAACACAACCTCCGTTCAATCGAACTCTGGCGGCCCGCCCACCGGCGGAGCGCAGGGCGGCGAACTCTTCCAGATCGCGAACACGCGTAATCTTCGAACATTCATCAGTGTACCGGAGGAGGATGCAGTAAACGTGCAGACCGGGCACGAAGCCACCCTTACATTCTCCGAGCTGCCTGGTCAACAATTCCAGGGAAAAATCATTCGCAGCAGCGACTCTCTCAATCAGCAGACCCGAACGCTGTTGCTTGAAGTGCAAATACAGGGCCCCAAGCGGCAGCTGCGTCCAGGAATGTTCGCTTCGGTGCAACTGCACTTCAATGTGCAGAACCCCGGCATTCTGATTTCTGGCGACAGCATAATTCCTCGGGCGCAGGGACAGTTCGTGGCCGTCGTTGATAACAACATCGTTCACCTCCAGCAGGTCCACGTGGGGCGCGATCTGGGAACAGAGGTGTACGTAACAACCGGACTTCGAAACGGAGACAAAATAGTAGTTAACCCCACCGACAGCGTGCAGGAAGGCGTTCACGTCCAAACCAAGACTGCGCCCAAAGGGCAGGAGAGATGATTCGCATCTGCTGGAGGGCAGCTCAAACTTCATCGTTCGTGCTGATTTCGCGGGGGAGGAACATGAGAATCTGCGTCGTGCTCTTGGCGGTAGGGTTCGTTTGCACTCGCGGTGTGTGTCAATCTATGTCCGACACGACGGGAACCTTCCGAATTAGCGCGAGCAGAACTGAGGCATCCTCGCCTGCTTGGCTCACCTTTCATTGGGAAGCGGCGGGCCAGGAGGCCAGTCCCGAGGGCATGCGGCTTTCGTTGCAAGAGGCGATCGATATGGCGTTGGAGCGAAACTTGGACATCCAACTGGAGGAAGTGGATCAGTCTGTGGCGAATTTTAGTCTGACCAGGACGCAAGGAGGCGCAACGCCCCGCGCCATCAATTTCAACATCGCAGAGACACCAACGGGGGAAGTGATTGCTTCCGTGCCGCTGTTAGCTACGACATCTCCAACGCTGTCGCCGTACGGCATTGAGCCTTCCACAATCACGATTCCGTCATCCTATGATGCCGCGCATGTGCTGCAGCCGTATCGCTCCCTCTCGATCGCCACGGCACCATTTTCATCGGGTGCTCCGGTGGCGGCGCTCGACCTCAATTTGCAGGGGCAATATGGTTGGATACGACGAGACCCCAGCAATTCACTTGTGACTTCCTCTTCAGCAACTGCTGCAGATACGACGGTCACGAACAACACTCTGGGAAACACGACCTTGTTGAAGGGCTTCTCTTCTGGTACTTCGATTCAGCTTGGGATCAACGACGACGTTTGGTCCCTATACTCGGGTCGATCGTCTGCGGTCCCGTTTAGTCATCCCAACGCGTATGCCCTGATTTCCCAACCATTGCTCCGCGGCGCTGGAGGAAAAAACAACACCCGCTACATTGCCATCGCCAAAACAAACAAGAATATTGCGGCGGCGATCCTCGAGGAACAGATGATCGCGATCGTTGCGGGGGTCGAAGGTCTGTATTACGACCTGGTGAGTCTGCAGAACTCGGTCAAGGTACAGCAGAAGGCGTTAGATGCGGCAAACAATCTGTTGAGCGATGACCGGCAACAGCTGGCTGTCGGTCATTTGCCACCGATCGAGGTGACGCGTGCGGAGGCCCTGGTGTCAGCCATACAACTGGCGCTGGTGCAGGAAAATTCTCTCCGCGAGCAGCAGGAAATTGTGCTGCGAAGTGTCATTGACCCGCAGTCACTCACCCAAGCAACGCTGAATCATTTGGTGGCGACGGACGAACCTTCGCCACCGTCGGAGCTGCCAGCAGCCTCAATCCCAGACCTCATTCGACACGCCTTGGAGCAGCGGCCGGACATAGAACAGTCCAGAATGCAGATAACGAACGGTGAACGAGCGGTCGCTGGCTCAGCCAATGCTCGGCTGCCCGAGTTAGACTTGTATGGTTCGTTCCAGAGTCGAGGCGTGATCAGCCCAAATCTTATTCCCGTCGGCGGCGATCCCCTATCAGGTGCCCCTGTCTACGATCCGCTGCCTACGGGTGGCCTTCGCGCTTCACAATTATTTCAAGCGGGTATTCAGTTCAAACTGCCTATACAGAACAAGGTCGCAGAGGCCGATCTAGGCGCGGACCGTGCGCAACTTCAGCAAGAAAGGCTGCGGATGATGCAGATGGAAGCGCAGGCAGCTGCGGAGATAAGGAATGCCGTCATAGGCTGGAGTGCCGCGAAGCAGGCGGCGCAGGCGGCCACAAATGCTCGCTATTTGCAGGAGCAACTCCTAAGCGCCGAAGTGGAAAAATTCCGAGCAGGTTTCTCCACAAACTTCGCAGTAATCCAGCAGCAGGCTTATCTGGCCCAAGCCGAAACTACCGAAATCGCAGCCCAGGCCACGTGGAAAAAGGCCGGCGTGCAGTTGGATCGAGCGCTGGGAGATACCTTAAAGCGACATGGGATCGATGCTGGTAATCTGCGACGAAATCGCGTTCCGGTTAGTTCGCCATAGGGTCGATCCGCTGTTGCCGTCCGCGTGGTCGTGAATGTATCCGGGTTAGCTCCATCGGCCCACATGAGGCAGCAGCCGTGGATGGGGGTCCGCCGGAGCGGAACGGCAAGCCCGGCTTTTGGCGATTTTAGAAATCTCCGCCATAGACGCTAATCAGGCCTGTTTGGCAAGAACCATTCCGACCAGACCGAAGAACAGAAGAAGTACTCTCCTCATAGTGGCCTCCAAACGCGCAGATATCCCGATTCGAGCCGCCACGCGAGATAACTCCCAGATGGTCGGCAACCCGGAAACTATCCAGAAACGGGGTTCGAGGAAGTGACGAAAGAGGGAACGAATGGTCGGCACTCGGAAGTAATTCTTGGTCATTTCTGGCGGAAGTTGGATAACTGATGGCATAACGAAGTCGGCCTCACGACGAGCCGAGTAAACTGTGCGGTGTCCAACGTACAGAGCTCGGATCGAAGGAGGCCGAGATGCGGATTATAGGTTGCGATCTACACGCTCGACAACAGTCGATCGCGATGCTCGATACCGATACAGGAGAGTTGGTCGAGAAGACCCTGGAGCACGATGGCGAGGAATTGCGGAAGTTTTATTCCGCGCTCCCCGGCCCCGTGCTGGTGGGGATCGAAGCCACGGGATCGATGCAGTGGTTTCTGGAGCTGATGGAAGAGCTGGGGATCGAATGCCGAGTGGGCCATCCCCAGAAGATCCGCAAGGCGGAGACACGGAAGCAAAAACATGATCGGCGGGATGCGCGCTTGCTTCTGAAGTTGCTGACAGAGAATCGTTTCCCAACGATCTGGATGCCTTCCACCGAGCAACGCGATCTGCGGACCTTACTGCGGCACCGTCATCAATGGGTGCGCCTGCGAGCCCGAGTCCAGCACACGCTGCAATCCATGGCGCTGAATCGCGGCCTGCGGTTGGGCCACTCGCTGTGGAGCCAAGTCGGCCAACACGCACTCCGAGCGTTGCCTCTGGCTCCTTATGCCAGCGAGCGACGAGCCGCACTGCTGACCTTGTACCCTCGCTTGCAGGGATCGATCGATGAACTCGACAAGGAAGTCTGCGCAGAGGTCCACCAGCATCCCCAGGCCAGACGGTTGCTGACGCATCCGGGAGTGGGGCCGATCACAGCGTTAGCCACCGAAGTGTTCCTGGGTGATCCGCTGCGGTTCGCGGATGGCAAAGCGCTGGCGAGCTATATCGGGATGATTCCGAGTGAGCACTCCAGCGGAGGCCGGCAGCGACTGGGGGCGATGAGCAAACAAGGGAACGCGCTTCTGCGTTATCTGTGGTGTGAAGCGGCGATGCACGCGGTGGGGCGGGATCCGGAGTTGAAACGCTTCTATCGGCGGAAACTGGTGCAAAAAGGACTGGGGAAAGCCAGAGTCGCGGCAGCAAGAAAACTAGGGATCCGCTTGTGGATCATGCTGCGAGATCAAATTGATTATGAAGAGTTCTGCCGTCGCGGCCAGACGCGGCAGGAAAGCGGTAGTGTCCGTGCGGGGATGCCTGATCGCAACAGTGGTCCTGCAACGCAGTGACCGCATCAACTGAATAGGCTACCCGCCTCCCTGGAACAGTAGGGGAGTTCGAATCAATCATCATGGTCGCGAGTGACCGGAGAGATGTCTGGTGGGCAACACCGAGACGATGAAGTGACACGAACCGAGCCTGTAGGTTGGACGGGGACAAGAACTCGAGAATGGCGGCGCATCACCCGCCGGAGCAAACAGCGGGACTGCGATGATGCACAGGTGTGTGCGAAAGAAACAAAAACAAGAGCTAAACACTCTTGACGGGGTCGACTTCGTTAGAGATGTTGAGAAATCCTCTTCTCACCACCAATCTCAGACTGAGATAGGTGGTGATAGTCCCTGTTCCCAACAGCTAAATCTCAGGATACTGTCCCGTTTCGCGAACAATTGCTTCTCATCGTATTCGAAAGCCCCCCTCACCGAGTGGAGAGAGCGACTTCGATCGCGGAACCGTTTCGCGCTGCTTCTTTCTCCTGCTTGGATTCGTTTAGCCGCCGCACTTTGCCTTCTGCATTCCAGATTTGAGACAGAAAATACTCGCTCCCGTACCGGTGGAAGATCAGCTTTGCATTGGAATTCGAGTCATGCACTTCGACGGCAATCGTGGAAAGAAAAATATTCGCGCCGCCATTCGACTGCCGAATTACTTGAAGGGTTCCCGATCCCGTCGTAACGGTTTCAATCTGGTACTGTCCGGCGGGCAGCCGCTTGTCCCCCACTTCGAACGCAAATGGAATATTTGCCTGCAACATGCCTGGACGTGCGAAACAATCGCCTACCGCGAGAATCGAAATTGCCAGCGCAACCGCTACTGCCAGAGTCTGCTTTCTCATCGTATTCTCCTTTTCCTTCACCATCTGCTCGCCCGGCCTGGCTTGATCTCGGCCCGCCGCGCTGGATCGCCTTCGGCTTCGATCCGAAAGTCACGAGCTGCGCACACTCTTGCGCCTCTGCTTCGAAACGGCAATGCACTGACAGTGAGCTGTAAATGAACTTCGTCTGAACGACTAACTCGTAGAGGACTAATGGCTTGGCGTCGGAGGGAAAAAGGGATGATATATTGCGGCCAACGAGGCGTACCTCATGCCACCAGCTGGACCAAATGAGGGGACCCTGCGGTTCGATGATTTCGAACTGGACCTCCGCGACGGAGAGCTGCACAAAAGCGGGCACAGGATTAGGCTACAGGAGCAGCCGTTTCGCATCCTGGCGATCTTGATCCAGAAGCGTGGCCAGGTGGTCACCCGGGACGAGCTTTGCGAGCAGCTTTGGCCGGCAGATACCTTCGTTGATTTCGACCACAGCCTGAACACGGCTATCAAGAAACTCCGCCAGGCATTGAATGACGAAGCCGAAAAACCGCAGTATATTGAGACAGTTCCGAAGAGGGGTTACCGCTTCATCGGCCCCCCGGTTGAAAGCGTGGAGGCCGTGCCGCCGCAACAGCCAGCGGCTGCTGCTCCGCCAATCTCACCAGTTGCTCTGCCCAGCGCCACGGCCGAGCCCCATCCAAGAGGCCTTCGCTGGCGAATCGTGGCGCCGCTCGGACTTCTCCTGGCCGCGCTCGGACTCGGCGCCTTCTTTTTATTTCGTCATACGCCTGCGCTGACGGAAAAAGACACGATCGTCCTCGCCGATTTCGAGAACACCACCGGCGATCCGGTGTTTGAAGTCACGCTCCGGCAGGGCCTGGCCGTGCAACTCGAGCAGTCGCCATTCATCAGCCTTGTCTCTGACGACCGCATCCGCAAGACCCTTCGCCTCATGGCCCAGCCTGACGACGTGCATCTGACCCAGAAACTGGCGCAGGAAGTCTGCCAGCGCGCGAATGCCACGGTCGAAATCGACGGTTCGATTGCGCGGCTTGCAGACCAATACGTGGTCGGCCTCAAGGCCGTCAATTGCCAGACCGGCGATACTCTCGCGCAGGAGCAAATTACCTCGGAGAACAAAGGGCACGTTTTGGCCGCGCTCGGCAACGCGGCGAAGGAGCTGCGCCACAAGCTGGGTGAATCGCACACCACGATTCAGAAATTCGACGCGCCCATCGAGCAGGCCACCACGCCTTCGCTCGAAGCGCTCAAGGCCTACAGCGTCGGCGCCAAGACCTCCCGTGAAAAAAGCGAAATCGCGGCCGTTCCATTTTTCAAGCGCGCCATCGAACTGGACCCGAGTTTCGCCCTGGCTTATGCCACCCTCGGCTATACTTACCTATCGCTCGGCGAGCCTGGCCCGGCCGCGGATAATTTTCAGAAGGCCTACGAACTGCGCGAGCGTGTCAGCGATCGCGAGAAATTCCACATCACGGCCGGATTCTATAGCGGCGTCACCGGCGAATTGGAAAAGGCTGACCAGACGTGTGAACTCTGGGCGCGCGCCTATCCACGAGACCACTTGCCCCACTTGATTCTGGCTTTCGACTACGAACTTCTGGGCCGGTATGAAAAGGCCATATCAGAAAACTTGGAGGCTCTCCGGTTGAATCCGGATGTCGCCCTTCTCTATTCCAATCTCATGGAGGACTACACTCCGGTGAATCGGTTGGAGGAAGCAAAAGAGACATATCGCCGGGCTCTCGACCGAAAGCTCGACGGCCCCTACCTGCACGCGGATCTATATGTGATCGCCTTTCTCGAGAACGACGCCGCGGAGATGCAGCGCCAAATCTCACTAGCAAGCGACACGCCCGGAGCGGAGGACTGGCTCTTCAGCCTTCAGTCCGACACCGCCGCGTATTCAGGGGACATCGTAAACGCCCGAAAGTTTTCCCAACTCGCAGTGGAGTCCGCCCGTCGCAACGACCTGAAAGAAGTCGCAGCGATCTGGCGTATGAACGCGGCTCTTCGCGACGTCGAATTTGGCAACGTGCACCAAGCTCGGCAGGACGTAAAGGAAGGTCTTGCGTTGGCGGCTTCCCGCGACGCCCAGACCCTCGCCGCCTACGTGCTCGCGCGCGCAGGAGACCCCACGCAAGCTCAATCTTTGACCGACGATCTCGTCAGGCGCTTTCCCCTGAACACGCAATTGAACAGCTACTGGCTGCCCTCGATTCGCGCCGCGATCGAACTCGACCGCGGCAATCCAACCGAAGCCATCAAAATCCTCGAGCCTACGGCGTCTTTTGAACTCGCATACCCTCAGCCTCAAATCGAAGGCGGCTCCCTGATCTTGCCCGTCTACGTGCGCGGACAGGCGTATCTGCAGTTGCACCAGGGAAACGGAGCTGCCGCCGAGTTTCAGAAGTTTGTCACCCAACGCGCCGTCGTCGTGAATTGCCCGCTTGGCGCACTCGCGCATCTGGGCCTCGCCCGCGCCTACGCCTTGCAAGGCGACCCCGCCAAAGCCCGCGCCGCCTACAACGATTTCTTCACCCTCTGGAAAACTGCCGATCCCGACATCCCCATCCTGCACCAAGCCAAATCCGAGTACGCGAAGCTACAGTAGTTCCTGAAAGTTGCTGACATGTATTGACTCGAACGGGATAACTGTTGATAAATCCTCTTATCATCACCTATCTCAAGATGAGATATTGCCACCCGGCACGTCAGCAGATGGAGTACGCCCATTGGGTTTGCCGAACGACCTTTATATCTCCCGTCAAAGCCGAAAGACCATGAACGAATGCCCCCCTGTTTGCTCGCTCGACGGAGCAGCTTCGCTAGAGTCTTGCCCACACCAAGATTGATGCTTTGTTTTTCAGGTGGTCCAGCGCCTGTGTCGTTGAATCCACCTGGTCGTCGTATTTGGCGCCGGGGAAACCGGTTATTTCGCGGACATATTCGTCAAGCCAGGAAGCCGAACGTGGCAAGAGCACTCGGCCACTCTCAAACTCCGTCGTCTGGGCATAGAGGCGCAGGATCTTGTCGGATCCCGCAGGAGGGTCATAGGGTTCGATGCCACTCATTCCTTGGGCTTTCAGATTTTGGACCAGCTGCGTTCCCGATGCCTTGTCCTCGATGAGAACGATATCGGCTTGGTGTCGGTTGGCCTGCTCCTGCACCGCGCGTTCGAGATCGGGGTAGTCCAGACGCATGCGAAATACGTCGAGCAAGTAGTAGCGGTCATAGACGACGCCCCAGGTCGTACACACACTAAAATCGTTCAGCTCGCCGCTCTTGTTCGCGGTGTCCCAGCTCTGAAGTATGCAGGTGAATCTTTCGGGGAGGTCGGCAGGCGCGTAATACCTGAGCCACTCGGTCTTTACCATCGCGCCGCCCAGAGGCATTGGGCTCTGCTGGTACTGACTCGCAAAGTTATATTCGCCAATCGTCCTACGGATGCTCTCAAGCGTAAGTCTCGATTCACGGTCCGGCTGTAGGACTTCACCGGCCTTGCGCTCAAACCTTCGTCGCCCCCACGCGTTCTCGATGAGATGGACCTCGTCTTCTTCAGCAATGGCGGGGAACGACAGGACCTCCCAATCTTGCTGATCCATCACATGGCCGACCAGATCATCCTGGTGAAGGCGTTGCATGACAATAATAATGATGCCGTTTTCCTTGCTGTTTAGTCGACTGACGAGCGTATTGTCGTACCAGTCGTTGACGCTGGTTCGTCTGGTTTCCGACAGTGCATCATCGGGTTTCAGAGGGTCGTCAAGAATAATGACGTCAGCTCCCCGGCCGGTCAGGACCCCGCCCACAGAAGTCGACATCCGAAAACCTTCTCCCGTTGTCAGAAACTCGTTAACAGACCTCTTTTCCGAAGAGAGCCGGGCCCGAGAGAACAGCTTCTGATAAAACTCGCTCGCCATCAGCGTTCGACAGTCTCTGGCATGTTTGTCAGCTAGCTCCTGACCGTAACTGGCACAAATGATCTGGATTGCCGGATTGTGACCGAGAAGCCAGGCGGGAAATGCCACGCTTACAGCATGGGACTTCAGTGAACGCGGAGGTAGATTGACAACCAGGCGCTTGGTCTTGCCCTGCCGGCAGTTTTCAAGCCGGGACGCTAACACTTCGATGTGCGGGCTCTTTGAAAAGGCAGTCTGAGGGTTGAGTTCACAGAATGAGCGCTCGATAAAGCTCATTAGATCTCGACGCAATAGAAATTGATATTCGTTGAAGGAGAGTTCCACTGCTATTCCTCCTGTTTGGGCGAATCTGGCGCCTCAGGATCAGCGTCGCTTTCTTGCGGCGCATCTTCGGACTGACGAATTCGTTCGACTAGGTTTTCCATCACCAATTTGTCGCGTTCATGCGAAACAGGGGAGGGAGCAGCGTTGTGCTCGGAATCCGCCAACCACATGACCCACGACAGAAGCGCCCGGGTGGCATGGGGGTCACCTGCCACGGCCTTGTTCACCAGTTGCAGCATGGTCGCTTCAAACTTGGTGATGTAGCGGGTGCGGCCGTTCTCTGTCACCTTCACGCGTTGTCGACCGACCTTAGCAAGAATGGTGGAAAGGTTTTGTGAGCCCTTTGGCCTGCCGTTCCGATTTCCCGATTGACCTTTGACGAATTTCGTATGGCTGGGCGGTTTGCCGTAACCCACTTCATTATTGTCATCGTGAGTGTCGTAGTTATCGGCCACGGCGCACCTCCAAAGCGGTTGCGAGATCATCGAAGCTTTTGCGCGTGGCCGCATGGATGGCCCGATCGCCGGTGTGGCGTTGCCAACGGCAGATTGCTACGTCGACGTAGCGTGGATCGATCTCGATCCCCAAACAAATACGGCCTACGCGCTCAGCCGCAATCAGAGTGGTGCCCGACCCGAGAAAACTATCGAGCACGATCTCACCGCGAGCGGAGCAATCGAGGAGAGCGTCGGCTACGAGGGCGACGGGCTTGACGGTCGGATGGAGGGCAAAGAGGTTGCTTTCGTCGCCCTGTTTGGATAGAGCACTTACGTTTGGATATTCCCACACATTGGTGCGGTTGCGTCCAAATCGTCCCAGCTGGACGTTATTCCGGTGCGGGCCCTTGCCGTTCTTGAACACGAAGACCAGCTCATGACGGGAACGGTAAAACGATCCGATACCGCCATTGTTTTTCACCCAGACACAGAGATTGAGGAATGCCTCATAGATCTGATTGCCGGCGGCAAGCAGCTCACCTGCATGTCGCCAATCCATACATACGAAATGAATCGAGCCGCTGGTGCTATGTTGTGCCAGCAGCCGAAAGCCTCTCGTGAGGAATGCCACGAACTCGGCCTCATTCATTTCTCCGGATGCCATCGCAAATTCGCTATGGTGGATGGAGCCGTGTCCGGAGACGTTGCCTTCTATTGCGACATTGTAGGGAGGATCAACGAACACCACATTGGCGCGCCGCGTGACCATCAAGGTCCTGTAGGACTCTTCCTCGAGTGAGCTCCCACAAAGAACGCGATGTTTGCCCAAGAGCCACAGGTCACCGAATTGAGTAACGGTTTGATCGGTTTGACCAATCTCGACTATATCGTCCGGGTCTGGTTCTGCGGCCGCTTCTGACAAGATCAGGTCGACCTCCGGAATTTCAAAACCGGTGATAGTGACATCAAAATCGTTCTCGACTGTTATTAGGTGCTGGAGTTCAATCGCGAGAATCGACTTTTCCCAACCCGCTTTTTCCGCGAGTCGGTTGTCAGCGATCAGGTACGCACGAACTTGGTTTTCCGTCAGACTCTCCAGCTGAATCGTTGGAACCCGATCCATTCCCAGCAATCTCGCTGCTTCCACGCGGCCGTGGCCAGCGATAATGGTATTTTTGTGATCGACTAAGACTGGATTGGTGAAACCGAACGTTTTGATGCTTTCAGCGATTTGTCGTATCTGGTGGTTGGAATGCGTTCGCGCGTTGTGGAAATATTTCTTGAGGGTGTCAACCGATTGGTACACGACCGCCAATTCGGAAAGGCTATCTTTTTTCACGTCGACTCCTGTCGTCGGATTTCAATAATCCGGGGAAAGTTCCACAGACAGGAGATAGGGTAGTACTCTCGATCTCGCGCTAGCCGGTTAGAGCGAGGCTATTTTTCTCTTTGCCCTAGATAAACGGTCTTTTAGACCAGAAACGGAAGCTTTTTTCGGCGTTTCGCCCTCATCCACAAAGTGAATCATTTTACCCACACCGGCTAGGACATCAGGTTCTTCGTCAATGGAAACGACAACGCCTGCCTCCTGTTTTCTTGTCAGCTCCCGGAGCAATTGTCCTTGGGTTATTTTCGGATTCTCTTGAACAATCTCTTGAATCACGCTCTGAAGAGCATCAGACTTAGAAGATCTTCCTCCCTTACGAGAGAAGGCACTTTGGAAGGTGTTCTTAGCCATCTCAGCGTCAGCTAGTGCCTGCTCAATAGTCTTTTGTGATTTCAACGGAACTTGTCTCATCGTCTCCGAACCCATGTCGATTGCTGCCAACTTGAAGATGGTCTCGTCGGACATCCGTTGATCCATTAATGTGGATTGCTCAGGCCAGAACTCCCGATGCCTCTCGTTGATTTGTTCCAAGGTTCGAGGTCCATTGCCCAGCGGAGTCCTGCTGTCCGTTTGCATATCGCTATGCTCCTTTGTCGCGGCTTGCGCTCCGTTGCGAGCCAACCTGGGGCAACCCTTTGAATCAGGGGACCCCGAGATCATGGCCAATCTAGCGTGCTGGTTCGCTTCTAAGCTTTCTTATGCATCAAGTCAATGCTGGTGGCGAATCATCGAGTCCTCTACCTGAAATGGATCATCTGCAAAGAGCTGCTGCGATACTAAATAGATTACTTTCGCAAAACCATCCAGAGACTTTTAGCAGTGCGTGGATTCGCAAACGTGCTCCCGGGTGTTACAGCTTCATCCGCAAATACATTCGGTCCGAAGTTGGCGGAATCGACTGGGACAAAATGACCTATGCCCTTGAGCCGGAGTATCAACGACTCTGGACACCGAAGCAAAGCAGAAAATCTAAACCTTATAGAGACAGCAAGGAAATTGGCCTGATCTTGAATAAATATAGGAACAAGCTTTACGTTTTCGTCGCTCCAGCCGACACGATGGATTTGCAAATAAGAGACAAAATCGCAGTTGCTCTTGTACGTGTTGCTCAAGCCGGGAATGTGTTGGCTAAAGCTGAGCTGGTTGAGCTCATTGGCTACACGATCGGTGGATGGCTCGACAATTACTGGTATATGTCTCGTTGGAGAGGCCACGATGATGGGATTCGTGAGCAACTTGAGGGATGTATCCGTCGATATCGATATTCTGGTTCATTTCTCAGGTATGTTTTCCGCACTCTCGAATATGCCGGAAGAGGCATTCGCCCGTTTTATGCTTGCTCGTTGGATGATCCGATATCTATCGAGGCACGTGAGCGCAAGATAGTCAATGTGATCCACGATCCGGAGACCAACGAAATACTCTGCTACAAACCAAAGAGGGTGTGGTCTCTGTAGCCGAACTTGCCCCTACGTGTTCTTACCCCAACTCGGCTCTGACTCGTCCCAGCAAGCTTTTAGAATATGCGCCAGTTCCGCCGAGGCCGTGCGCTTTTCCTCGGCTAGTTGACAGCAACACAGAGGATCTCATGTCAGGGATTTCATTCCCTTCCTTTCCCCTGTTAGTTCCCTGTTCCGATGTGTCACGAATGCCAAGTTTTCTCGGCTAAACCTCGATATAGCCTGAACTTAACCAAGAAGGCTTTTGATCACAGGTGAGAAATTCCCTGTATTTTTCCCTGTTAGCAGGGAATTTGGCTGGAGAAAAGTTCGCGTGCGACTGCGTCCACCGCCAACCAGCCTCATGATTTTGCTGTGTCGCTTGCACCGCAGCGGAAACATCGATCTTCCAGCCTAATCACCGCGGGATGTGATAAACCATTTGATCTTCCTCTAGCTCCAATCCTCGAACAGCGTGAAGCGGCTGCAATATTTCTCCCGATCCAATCGAGAGGTGCACTTTGATAGAATGAACTCGACGACTCGTTTTGATGGACCGCACCCTCCAACAATCCAAGTTTTCTCTTCTGCTCTTACTGCCTTAGCCGAATCTTCAACGTCCGTGGGGCCATGAGAATTACGGTCTAACACTAAAGTCTGTTGATGGCGCATCTCTTATAACAAAGCTAGCCTTTCCCTAAGATGATGGGTTGCTGGCTCCGCTCGTCCGCTTGTGATAAAGATGAACACACGCCGCAGGGAAAACTCATGCGGCGCTCAATTGGAGGAGAAAATTGCGCCGCCGCAAAACAGGGGGGGCCGCAGTCACGTTGCGAGATGTCGCTGAGAGGAGCGGCGTCTCCACCGCAACGGTCTCTATCGTTCTCAACAATGCGCCGCTCGCGCGGTACATTCCTCCTTCCACGAAGGACCGCATTGAAAAGGCAGCGAAGAAGCTCGGTTATCGTCCCAAACTTGTCTCGCAGTACCTCAGCACAAAACGGAACCGGACAGTCGGCGTAATGGTTTTTGATATCACCGACCCGTTTTGCACTTTAATACTGCGAGGAATTGAGAATTCCTTATATGAGGCCACCTATCTCCCAATTCTCACCGACGTACACAATCAGCGCGGCCGATTCGATCGGTATCTGGAATTGCTGTTGGAGCGCCCCGTCGAAGGCCTCGTTATCCTAGCCAATTGGCTGTTCGTAGATATAGATCTCCTAGAGGATCTGGAGAAGAGGAACATTCCTGCCGTTATGATCGGCAGGGAGCTGAGCACGGACTCCATCAGTTCCGTCATGGTGGACAACGAAGCCGGAGCACACCTAGCGATGGAGCACCTGTATTCCATAGGCCATCGCAAGATAGCCTTCATTCGAGGTCCGAAGATGCTGGGCGACAGCGCACCTCGATGGCGAGGGATTCGTTCGTTTGCGCGCTCGGTAGGGATGGAGATCGATTCCTCTTTGGTTGTAGATTTGCCGGACTCGCTCGATTTTAATTCGGGCTTTGAAAGCGGCTTCAAGATCACCGAGGAGCTCTTGAAGCACAAAAAGCGTTTCACGGCTGTAATGGCCTTCGACGACATGACCGCATTCGGAGCCATCCGCGGACTGGCCCGCGCCGGCCTGAGGGTTCCGGAGGATTGCTCGGTCATCGGATTTGATGATGTCTTCCCCGCTAGCTTATCCGTTCCCTCCTTGACCACGGTCCGCCAGCCGATGGAGGCGCTGGGGAGCGCGGCGGTGGGGATCGTCATGGAAGGAATCAACGCGGCGAGGGAGGACCGCGAATTCAAGGCTGTCCATCGGAAACTTGCTCCGGAGCTCGTGGTCCGAGAATCCACACGCGCGATTTCCTGAGCGGACATGAAAATCATCCATCTTTGGGCTTGACAGAACGAAGGACCGCGAAACATAGTTTCTTTTATTAAATTTTAATAACGTGGGAATTACTTACACTGAGCCTGGGTGGGGAATCTCTGGTTTCACAAACCGATCTCTCGATGCCGAAAACTTGGGCAAGGAATTCGAATCGAAGGATGTTCTTATACTCCCCTTTCTCAACGAGTTTTCCTTCCTCCCTTTTTTTGATTCTCGTCTTTCCCGCTCCCACTGTCTCGGCGGCAGAGTCCGCCATGGAAAGGAACTGATGCCCGCCGAGCACGCAAAGGGAAACACGGCTGCCTCGCTCCGCTTTCCGCATGCAATGCTGCAGGAGATTTATGAGCAGCCGCAGGCGATCCGCGAAACGATCAAGCACAACGTCGATCGTGAAATCATCTTTCCTGCAGTTCTCGATGCCATCGAGGACGCGCTCGCCGCATTCAAGAAAATCATCATCACCGCCAGCGGCTCGAGCCGCCATGCCGGATTGGCCGGTGAGATCATGATGGAAGACTTGGCGGGCGTTGCCGTGGATGTCGAGTATGCGAGCGAGTATTGCTGTCGTTCGACGCATGCCGGCACCGACCCGATCGTCCTCGTCATCACACAATCGGGAGAGACGGCCGACACGATTGCCGCTCAGCGCGAAGCGCTAAACCGTGGCGCGACGACCATCGCCATCTCGAACGTCGCAGACTCCACCATCGCGCGCGAGGCCAGCGCCAAGCTCATTACCTATGCGGCGCCTGAGCGCGCCATACCCGCGACGAAGAGCTTCACGGCGCAGCTCACAACCCTTTTCCTCTTCTCTCTGTTTCTGGCACGCAAGCGCCGCCACATGACTTCCGAAACCGCTCGCGCGCATCTTGATCGCCTTGCAGAAATCCCCGCGAATATCGAGAAATGTTTGCCTGTTTGGGACGCGCAGGCCGCGGACATCGCGCGTTTGTTCCGTCACGCCAAGGCCTTCCTATTCATTGGGCGCGGCGTGCACTACGCCATCGCCCGCGAGGGTGCGTTGAAACTCAAGGAGATTTCCTACGTCCACGCGGAAGGGATGCCAGCGGGCGAGCTGCTCCATGGCCCCAATGCGCTGGTGGGTGGGAAGCTTCCTGTCGTCGTCATCGCCACGCGCGATTCTGACGATTCGGACTCCTTGCTTCGCTACCAGAAGACTCTATCAGTCTTGGAATATGTGAAAGGCCGCGGTGGAAAGGCAATTGTCATTGCCACTGAGGGAGATCGCGATGTTCCCCCGCTCTCAGATCGAGTGATATACATCCCAGCGGCCTCCGAGCTTCTCCTGCCTTTACTGGAAGTTGTCCCGCTCCAGCTTTTCGCCTACCACTTTGGCGTCCTGAACGGCTGCGATGTGGATCATCCTCGCAATCTCGTTAAGGCGGTCGTGACCGAATGAGCGGTGCGCGCTGGGTTGCGCCGCCCCCGTCCGGCTCAAGCGGTGCTTAGGCTATGGGACTTGATGGCGCGGTGAGAACGCGGGGCTTTCCGGGCGATCTCGCGCAATTTGACGTCCCAACGGACAACGCCTGACGGCGATCCAGGAAGGTGCCCCCGCGCCTAGCGACACCACGAACAGGTCATCTGTGTTTCACGCTTCTTCAGAAAAGGAACTTCAGCCCCGCTTGCAGGACCCTCGGGTCGTATGCAGCGGAAATCACTCCGAAGCCGGAAGACCCAAAAGAGCCAAAACCCGGTGAGAGCTGACCCGAGAATTGCGTATGATTCCAGACATTGAACGCCTCGAACCGGAATTCCAGGGTCTTCGATTCCGTTATTTTCGTATCCTTTAGCAGCGCCATGTCCCAGTTGTTCAGGCCCGGTCCGTGGAAAAACCGCCGCCGCGAATTACCAATCACTCCCAGAGGCTCGTCGCTGAAGAGGGTGGTGTCGAAATACGTGCCTCCGTTCCTTGGATTTGTAGTTTGGAGAATTTTGCCTGGCGTGAAGTCGGGCAAGTCGATTGGTGCCGAGGTGTTCTGTGTCCCGGTCAGAGAATTGTCATTTGGATACGACAGGCTGACGGGAAGGCCTGTGGCAAACGTCGTAATCCCGGAGATGGCCCACCCGCTTGCGAGCTTGTTTGCCCAACCCGAATTTGCGTGAAGCGCCCGGTCGAATGGGAGCTTGGTTTCATAACTTGCGACGAAGTTATGCGTCACATCGAACGCACAAAGCGACACGCTGGACTTGGGGTTGAACGGATTGATCCCTTCGATTAATTCCGATGCATCGTCCATGCACTTGCTGTAGGTGTAGCCGAACAGGAACGTGGAATAATTTCCTGTGTGGCGCACGCTCACTTGCAGCGAGTTGTACGACGACTGCGCAATCGTGGCCTCAAAGGGATTGTTCCCGAAGACCTGAACGTTGTTCTGCGGTGGGAGGACCGTGTAAGTGCCGTTCACAATGCATTGGTTGGGCCCTAGAGTGCCGCAAGTGGAAGCGGGCACCAGTTCCACCGCCGGGATCGCCGCGGGCGGATAATTTACCCCCGCGGGTAACGTGTATTGATTCCCTTCGCCCAATGGGCCGCAGACGATTGGAGTTTGAACGGGGGTTGGATTGAAGGGAGCCTGGTTGAGCTGAAGGCACAGAGCTTGGTTCCCCGGATTCGCTTCCCTCGAGGTAAGCAGATTGTGCGCCTGCGTTCCTACGTAGCTGACGCTCAGCACCGTGTTCGAGCCAAATTGCCGCTGCAATGACAATTCATAGTGTTCGCCATAGGGAGTCACGTTGGTGTGCTCGTACGCGAGCGAGCCCGAAATCGGCTCCACCTGCGCCCAATCGAAATTCGGGTCGGGGTTCTTCGCGCTCACGTTTTTGGGCGGGAACACAAACGGAAAGCGCTGCACTGAGGTCCCATCGCCCCGATCCATGTACGGCGCTTCGAAAAAGCTCCCGCTTTGGACCCAGAATAAGCCAAAGGGTGCGTCGCCGATTTCCTGGAATTGTGTGAGATCTTCCACGGACGTGTAGAAGATTCCGTAGCCCACGCGAATGCTGGTCCTTCCGGGCCCGCCCGTTAACTTTGCGAGCCATCCCGAATCTGCGCCCGGCGAATAAGCCAGACCCAGGCGCGGAGAAAAATTGTCGTATTGGGTTGGCGCCAGGGTCTTGGGAACGCCGGGATCGCCGGGGACCACCCACCCTGTCGGAGCGCCAGGGAAAAGCACCGATTGCTTGTCGGGGATGAGCGTTTCAATTTTCCCGCCAGCGTCGTACCACGGCATGCTGAACTCCCAGCGCACCCCGTAGTTCAGGGTCAAGTTCGGGGTGACCCGCCAACTGTCCTGCCCGTAGAGCCCCATGTACTTAGTGCGGGAATCGAGGATTTGCTGGCTTGCCTGAATGAACGTGCCGGGCGCGCCGACTAAGAAATCAACGAAATCGGAATTGCTCTCGCTTCCGTCAAAAGTGTAAGACCCGTTTTCGCCAAAGAGGTTTCGATCGTTGATCTGGTCGTAATGGAATTGTCCGCCGAACTTGAGACTGTGCGTGCCAATCACTTTTGAGAAGTTGTCCTGCCATTGGAAAGTGTTGTTGAACTGCTTGGGCGTATCTGCGGGCACGCCAATGTTGGTGCCGGAGAGCTCCTGTGCAAATGAAATGTTCGGCACACCCTCGAGTGCGGGAACGATTGGGGCAATCCCGCCATTGAATGTCGCCCCTGAACCCGCCGCCGGAATGAAACCCAGCGAGGCCAAAGTGATCGGCTGGCCGTTCTGAGTGAGCCCTCCCTGGGGAGTAAAGAGATGAGCGCCGTTGCGGAGGTAGCTGAAACGGAATTCATTCACCGCAGTCGAACCGAAGGATTTCGTATCGCTGAGCACCAGCACCTGCGCGCGGGTCCGGTCTGTGGCGGTAAAGGGTCCGATGTTGGGGGCGGGGACTGTCGCTCCTGAATTTGGATAAGGGTTAGTGAACGTATCGTCGTCGGCGTTGTAATAGGCCGAAAGCATCCCATACCGCGTATTTGCATCCACCCGAATCCCGCCCTTGTCGTCCCGCAGTCTCTGGTCGAATGCGGATGTAAAAAAGTTGACTCCACCGCCTGTCACGGTTGGGCTGGGAATGAACGGCAGCAGGCCAACCGCTGCGGGCGAAAACGCCCTCTGAGGAATAATGGCGTTCGGGAAAACGCACGCCGCAGTGCTCGTGCAGCCAGCCGAATAATACGCCTCCCCCACGTTCACTCCATATCCGAGCCTTGACGCCAGATTGGTCGCCAACTGTTGTCCTTGCACGCTTCCTGCAGGTGATATTCCTGCCGCCGCGTTTGCCGCACCAGCCGCGAGATCCCCCGATTCCGTCGCGGACAGCACGTAGTCGCCGTTGGGATTGAATGTCCCGTCCGGAACAGAGGCCGCAGCCGTCGGCGCAAACACTCTCCGGGTTCCTTGGTAGTCCACGAAGAAGAACACCTTGTCGCGCTTGATCGGGCCGCCCAGCGTCCCGCCGAATTGGTTCTGGATCAGCTTCGGCGCCTCTCCCGGCGGGCTGAAATAATTCCGAGCATTGAAGGAGGTATTGCGGTTGAATTCGAACGCGCTTCCGTGAAGCTGATTGGTGCCCGATTTCGTCACCACATTCACCTGGCCGCCGCTGTAGTTTCCATATTCCGCATCGAAGTTGTTGGTGATGATGCGGAACTCTTCGATCGAGTCCAGATTGGGAATCACCGACGTTCCGTTATTCTTTCCTTCCTCCACATCGGCGCCGTTCACCATGAATCCGTTTGATGTCTCTCGCTGCCCATTGATGGATTGGTTGCCCGCATTCAAGCCTCCACTGCCCGACACGGTTCGGTCGCTAAGATTGGAGTCCTGCAAGGCATTTGCATACGCGAAGGGAACCACTCCAGGCTGAAGAGAAAGTAGGTTGGTGAAATCACGGCCATTCAAGGGAACAGCGGTCATTTTTTGCGCGTTGATGACCTCGCCCATCTGCGTGCTCTGGGTTTCAACGCGCACGGCTTCGCTGGTTACCTGGACTTTCTCCGTCACCTCCCCGAGCTCGAGTTTCACGTCCATGCGAATCGCCGCGTTCGCATCCAGCACAATTCCGGCCTGTCGGTAGGTCTTGAATCCCTTTTGCACGATCTCTACGTCATAGGTGCCCACCGGGAGGTTTGGGAAATTGTAAAACCCCGCGCCATCCGTCTTGATGGTGGATCGCACTCCTGTTTCTATGTTGATGGCGGTTACGCTCGCCTTTGGCACTATCGATCCACTGGGGTCCGTCACGATCCCCGAAATGCTTCCGCCGATGCTTGCCCATGTTGTCGCCGCTGCTACGAGGCACACGAAGAGCAGGGCAACCCTCGATTTACGCGATACGCGCATTTCCCACCCCCCTAAGCAGTCACAATCCCCCGGTGGCCACCCCGGCTGTGGGTTTTCACAAAATGACCGCCCGAATTGAATTTGGACGCAGCCGCGGACACCCCAAACGCGCTGTACTTATAACGTTTCCCCCGCAGTGTCAACTCGAACTTTTTAATTAATTTTATTGAAATATTCCCTTCTTTCGCTCTTCCAACCCTCCGCCCAATGGTGCTACATTCCGCGCTGCGCCAGAACGTTCGCTGGTTCCGCACTCGCCCAACGCGAAAGGAGCTGCCCGTGGAATCTCGCATCACACCGCGCTATTTTCCACCACAACTGCAGGGGGAAGTGTCGCCCCCAAAAGCCCGTGCGCGACGTGGGGGCACTTCAGGTTCTTCGCGCGGGGTCGGCGGGGTCTGTGCCGTGCTTCTGGCGATTGTCACATTTACGTTGTCCTCCACGGCCCAGACGATTCGCGTGGATACGACGTCGTCACATTCGACCAATGCGATCAAGCCCACTGAGGCCCTCGGCGCCGCGATCGATCGGCTTCCCTACGGCGCAGTCGACAAGCTTTTCAACGACGAGACGGTGAAACAGGTTTTAGCCAGTGGGTGGCAGACCATCAGCTACCGCCAGAACACCGAACTGCAGATAGAAGCATGGCACTGGAATCCAGTGGGCACTTGGAGCGATCCGTCGGGCAAGGGCTACTTTACGGGCAGCGCAACGCCGGGAGAGCCACTCCGGCACTCATACGGCTACCCACTCCCGCATCGTGGCGTCACACACGACGACGGCACGGATTTCGAAGGATATTCGAGACTCACCGACGGCGACCCCGCCAGCTACTGGAAAAGCAATCCGTACCTCACGAAGATATTTACCGGCGAAGACGACTCAATTCATCCTCAATGGATTCTGATGGACCTCGCCAGCAATCAGCGCGTGAATGCAATTCGCATCGCATGGGCCGAGCCTTACGCAGTGCGCTACCTCGTCCAATATTGGACAGGCACAGAAGCTTTCGATCCCATCAAGCATCCCACCGCCGGAGTGTGGCAAACGTTCCCCGGCGGGACCATCACCGGTGGCCGTGGCGGCACCGTGGTCCTCGCACTTTCCGCCGTGCCTGTCCCTGTGCAATTCATCCGCATCCTGATGACGGAATCTTCGAATACTTGCGACACTCACGGCCCGAGCGACCGCCGCAATTGCGTCGGCTACGCCATCCGCGAACTCTACCTGGGCACCACGACCCTCGACGGCCAGTTCCACGATCTGGTCCGCCACACGGCGGATCAGGATCAGACTGCCACTTACTGTTCATCTGTTGATCCCTGGCATGCGAGTTCCGACCTCGACGAGAAGGCAGGCGATCAGGTGGGCTTCGACCTTTTTTTTACGGGTGGCTTCACGCGCGGCTTGCCTGCCATGATTCCGATTGCAATGCTCTACGGAACTCCGGAAGACTCTGCTGCTGAAATCTCTTACATCGAGAAGCGCGGCTATCCGATTTCCTACGTCGAAATGGGAGAGGAGCCGGACGGCCATTACACCAACCCAGAGGATTACGCGGCGCTCTACATCCAATGGGCTGCCGCGTTGCACAAAGTCGACCCGCGGCTCAAACTCGGCGGGCCAATCTTCACCGGTGTGAACAAGGATATCGAAACGTGGCCCGACGCGAGCGGCCGCACTTCCTGGACCGCGCGTTTCATCGACTATCTGAAGTCGCACGGCCACCTGAACGACCTCGCTTTCTTCTCTTACGAACACTATCCGATGGAACCGTGCAAGATCCAATGGAGCAATCTGTATGACGAGCCCACTCTGGTGTCGAACATGCTGAGCATCTGGCGGCAGGATGGCGTGCCCACGGAAGTACCGCAATTCATCACCGAATCGAACATCTCCTGGCAGTCCGGTGAATCCTCCGTCGATATCTGGGGCGCGCTGTGGCTTGCGGATTATGTGGGGGCATATCTTTCAGCCGGTGGCCGTGCCGTTTATTACTTTCATTACATGCCGCTCGGCGTCCGCCGCGGCGGCTGCAACTTGTCCGGCGGCACGTTTGGTTTTTTGTCGACGGACACAGATTTACACCCCAAGCAGCCACTCTCGCAGTTCTTCGCGAGCCAGCTCATCAATCTCGAATGGGTCCAGCCGGGAGACGGCACCCACAAGATCTTCCCGGCAGAAAGCAACATTCGCGATTCAGTAGATCACTTCCTTGTCACCGTGTACGCGGCGCTGCGTCCCGATGGACGGTGGTCGCTGATGATCATAAATAAGGACCAAGAGAACCCTCATCCGATCCATGTCGTTTTCCACGACTCTGAGAACAACACCGATTCGTTCTTTGCCGGACCCGTGAGCGCCATCACTTTCGGCAGTGAACAGTACCAATGGCACCCGGCGCCTGACGGCGGTATGGCCAACCCCGACGGCCCTCCGGTTCGCACGACAATCGCCGCCTCCAGCGACACAGTTTTCACTTTGCCTAAAGCTTCGATCACAGTATTGCGGGGTTCGATATCCGCGCTCGCGTACAGTGCCTCGAAGTAACGAGCCGAATCTTGCACCGCTGCCCCAGGCTCGAGCTCTGCCGTTCTTCGTGCACGAGAATTTCGGTTTCTTAAAGGTCTAGGTGGACCAAAACAGGGATCCCAGAGATGCTGGACTCAAGCGACGGGCCCTTTTGAAGGCTAAGGGCGGGTGTTCAGGAACAGCTGAGCGTACGCTAGACGTTTTTTTCGACCGCTGGCTTGATCATGGGCAACTGAAATATTGCTGTATTGATTTGACTTCGTGTTGATTCTTGACTGAACAGCCATATCTGACGATTGCGCAAACTGATTCGTCGGCAGTTTTTCCGCGCGTAATCACTACGTGAACGACACGCAGGGTCGGCCTCCAGGCGAGCCCGTCGGAATGCGTTTTTCTCGGTGATCCAAGTGGGCTATTGCTCCCATCCTCCACCGAGAGCGTTGTAGAGTTGAACTAGGGCCTGGAGCTCGTTGAACTGGGCTTGCGCCAAGCCAAGTTCGGCAGTGAAATAATTCGTGTCGTTTGTTAGCACCTCTAGGTAGCTCGTAACGCCGCCCCTGTACCGCATATCGGAAAGCCGCGCTGCATCCTGGGCCGACTGGGCAAGCAGCTGCTGCTGGGTGAGGAACTCGTGAGTTTTCCGATAGGCGATCAGCGCGTCCGAAACATCCCTGAATGCCCCTTGAATCGTTTGCTGATAAGAAAGCACGGCCTCTTGCTGTTGCGCTTCCGCCAAGCGAACATTTGACCGGAGCCTTCCGGCCGTGAAGATCGGTTGCGTCAGCGACGGACCAAAGGTCCAAAGTCCCGCCGGCCCAGTGAAAAGTTTCGCGAGAGCAGGGCTTTGGAATCCGCCCGTACCGGTGAGCGAAATATCCGGAAAGTAGGCAGCTTTCGCAACTCCAATTTCCGCATTCGCGGCGATGAGTTGCTGCTCCGCCTGGTGAATGTCCGGGCGACGTTCCAGGAGAGTCGACGGAAGTCCCGCCGGAACGCTGGGGGAGCGCGGCTGCTCGGTTAACTTGAGGCCCCGGGGCGCCACCGGTCCGGGATTTTGGCCCAGAAGGAAGCTGATGAGATTTTCCTCCTGCTCAATCTGCTGTTCCAGGAGGGGGATCTCTGTGGCAGCGGTGAACACTAATTGTTCTGCTTGCCGAACATCGAGCAACGAGGTAGATCCGCCGTCAGCGAGGAGCTGGGTCAACCGCAAAGAGTCCTGGCGCGAAGCCAGCGTTTCCACCGAAATGTGCAATTCCAAGTCGAGCGCACGAAGTTGAAAATAAGCGCTAGCTACATTGGACACGAGAGTTGCGATCACCGCTCGGCGACCCCACTCGCTCGCCAGCAGGTTGGCGCGCGCCGCCTCTGTGGCCCTCCGGTACTTGCCCCAAAAATCGAGCTCCCACGCCGCAGATAGAGTCACCTGCCCTGCCGTTTCCTCAGTTGCCGGAAACACGACAGTCTTCGCTGTGCGCTGACTGGCGATTTGTGCTCCAGCGCTTACAGAAGGAAATTGGTTCGAGCGAGTGATTCCCAACTGCGCCTGCGCTTCGAGGACGCGGGTTGCAGCAATGCGAACATCGTAGTTCTGCTGAAGAGCGCTTCGTATCAAGGACTGCAGTTGCTCGTCCTGAAAGACTTCCCACCATTTTTGATCGCCAAGCGAAGCGGTTTCTGCTTTGGCAGCTTCTTCCGCAGTCAATCCCCGGTAGGTATCCGGTACGCTGACGACCGGTCTCTTGTAATTTGGGCCCACGGTGCAACCGGCGAAAAGAATCGGAACGATCAAAATGGCAACGTATTTTCTCATCTCAATCGTCTCCTCTCGTCGGGTTGGGACCCGGCAAAGGCATCGCGCCAGCCACGGGCCCTTCGCCCACCTTTTTGGCGGAGAACCTCTCCACGATATAGAAGAAGGCCGGGACAAAGAAGATACCGATCGCGCTCGCCGCCAGCATTCCTCCGATGACAGTGGTGCCCATGATCTGGCGGGACACCGACCCGGCGCCGGAGGCTGTCCACAGCGGCACGCAACCGAGGATAAATGCGAAAGAGGTCATCAGGATCGGGCGGAGGCGCAGCCTGGCCCCTGTGAGAGCGGCATCCGCCAAAGGCTTTCCTTGCTCATATTCGTCCTTGGCAAACTCCACAATCAGAATCGCGTTCTTGGCGGCCAAGCCGATGAGCATCACAAGGCCGATCTGCGAATAGACGTCGGTTTCGAGTTGAACCATGAAGGGCGGTAACAGCGCGCTTTGCACCGCGCGCCGCAGCCAAAGAACTGCGAACGCGCCGAATATAGCGACCGGAGTGCTCAGCAGAATACTGAATGGCAATGACCAACTTTCGTAAAGAGCCGCCAGGATCAGAAAAACGAACAGCAGCGAGAACCCGAAGACCACTGAGGCCGGTACGGCTTGCTGCGCCTTCTTCTCCTGATAGGAGATGCCCAAATAGTCGTAACCCATCTCGCGCGGCATGGTCTGCGCGAATACTTGTTCCAACGCCGCGGTCGCTTGATTCGCGCTAAAGCCGGGCGCTGCGGCGCCGTTGATTTGTGCGGCGCGATACTCGTTGTAGCGCATCGTGAATTCAGGCCCGGGACGGGATTCGAATTTCGTGACGGCGGCAAGCGGAACCATCTCGTTTTTACTGTTGCGAACAAAAAACTGGCCCACGTTTTCGGCGCGTGTGCGGTAGTCGCCTTCCGCCTCGATGTAAACCTGCCACTGGCGGCCGAAACGATTGAAGTAGTTGATAAACAGACCGCCCATGAAGGCCTGAATCGTCCTGTAGACATCGTTGATCGGAACGCCCTGTTTGATTACTTTGTCGCGGTCCACGTCCACGAATTGCTGCGGAACGCTCGGCAGGAAAGTGGTACTCAGACCCGCTATCTCGGGACGCTTGCGCGCGGCGGCGAGGAAAGTTTCCAGGTTCGACGCCAGGAACGTTATCTCCTGGCCGGAGCGATCTTCGAGAACGAAGGTGAATCCGCCGGAAGTACCGACTCCGGGAATCGCGGGCGGAGAGAAGGAAAAAGCAATGCCCTCAGGAATCTTGCTCAGTTCCTGATTGATGTGTTGCTTGATCACCTGGAACTGTTCGTCCCTCGCTTTGCGCTCGCCCCAATCCTTCAAAGTCACGAAAAAAAATGCGTTGTAACTGGTGCGCACAAAACTGAGCAGGCTAAAGCCCACGACGCTGGTGGTGTATTTCACTCCCGGCGTTTGACTCAGGATCGTCTCGATTTTCCTCGAGACCTCGTCTGTGCGTTGGAGAGAAGCTGCGTTGGGCAGCTGGAGGTTGATGTAAAGATAGCCCTGGTCTTCGTCGGGCAGGAAGCTCGCGGGTATGCTATGACTAAAGTATCCAGCCGCAGCACCAAAGCCCACAAGCAGGATGATTGCGATCACGCTTTTGCGAAGCAGCCAGCCGCTCCCGCGAACATAGATGTCTGTCGTGCGTCCAAACACGCGGTTGAACCAATCGAAGAACCTTCTCAGCAGCCCTTTGCTTTCCACCTTCGGGCGAAGCAGCAGCGCGGCGAGTGCGGGACTCAGCGAGAGCGCGTTGAACGCCGAGAGAATCACGGAGATGGCGATTGTCACCGCGAATTGCTGGTAGAGCCTGCCCGTGATGCCGGGAATGAACGCCGTTGGTACAAATACCGCCGAAAGCACGAGTGCGATGCCAACCACCGGGCCCGAGATCTCTTCCATCGCCTTGGTCGCTGCTTCCTTCGGGGCCATACCCTCCTCGATGTGGCGCTCGACTGCTTCCACCACTACAATGGCGTCGTCCACTACGAGGCCGATGGCCAGCACCAGGCCAAACAGTGAGAGCGTGTTAATGGAGAAACCGAAGAGCGGGAAGAAGATAAACGTGCCGACCAACGCGACAGGCACCGCCAGCGAAGGAATCAGTGTAGCCCGCCACCCTTGCAGGAAAATGTAAACAACAATGATCACCAGGACGATGGCAATCAGAAGAGTAAGGACGATTTCCCTCATTCCCTCCGTGACTGCCCGGGTCGTGTCCAGCGAAGTGACATAGTCCATGTCCGACGGGAAACGTTGCTTCGCCTCGGCCATCAACTTCTTGACGCCCTCCGCCGCCTGGACCGCGTTCGAACCGGGCAACTGATACGCGGCGATGATGGCTCCGGGCTTCCCATTCAAGCGGCCCACGACGCTATAGGCCTGAGCGCCTAATTCGACGCGGGCCACGTCCTTCACCCGCACGATTTCGCCATTCGGCTTTCCGCGGACCACGATCTGCCCGAATTCCTCCGGCGAGGTCAGACGGCCTTGTGCGCGGACGGAATAGGTGAATTCCTGGCCCTTCGGCACGGGTTCGCTGCCGACCTGTCCGGCTGGGTTCACTGTGTTCTGCGTCTGGATTGCAGTGACGATTTCCGGGACGGTTATAGCCAGCTTGGCCAACTGGTCGGGTTTGACCCAGAGCCGCATGGCGTACTGCCCTGCTCCGAAGATCTGGACGCTCCCGATGCCGTAAAGACGGGTGATTTGATCGTTGAGATTGATGTAAGCATAGTTGGCAAGGAATCCCGCATCGTACGTACTGTTCGGCGAGAACAGAGTGATGAGCATCAGCGGAGCTGTCACCGTTTTCTGTACTGTCACGCCGTAGTTCGTCACATCAATCGGGAGCTGAGATGCGGCTTGCGTCTCACGCACCTGGGTGAGAATCAGATCGGTGTTTGGATCTGTTTTCACGTCGTAGTCAACGATCAGCCTCATTCCCCCGTCGGCAGTGGAGTTCAGCGAGTACATGTAGTTCATGTTGTCCACGCCGCTCATTTGCTGCTCGATGGGGGTCGCGACAGACTGCTCGATCGTCTCAGCATCCGCGCCAACGTAGGTGGCCAGCACTTGGACTTCCGGCGGAACGATGTTGGGAAACTGGGCAACGGGGAGGCTCAGAATCGTGATTGCGCCCACAATCACCATCACGATCGAGATCACGATGGCTACGATAGGCCGGTTGATGAAAAATTTAGACATGGGTTAGTTGCCTTCCATCACGCGAGCGATCGGCTGGGGGTTGACGACCATACCAGCTCTAACCTTTTGGATGCCCTCGGCTACCACGCTCTCGCCAGGCTTGAGGCCGTCTTCGATGATCCACCATGTACCGACCTGTTCGCCGACCTTCACAAGACGGATGCTCACCTTGTGGTCGCTTCCTACCACTGCGACTTGATACGTCCCCTGAAGTTCGGTGACGGCGCGCTGAGGGATCAGAAGCGCGCCTTGTCGCGTGGCTGTCGCCGCGCGTACACGTCCGAATTGTCCCGGACGAAGAATATTATTTGGATTGGGGAATGCGGAAACGATGCGGATGCTGCCCGTCGTTACGTCGATCTGCCGATCGGTCAGAAGGATCCGGCCTTTTTGCGGGTAGCGCGTTCCATCCGCCAGGATCAGCTCCAGGGGCGGCGCATCCGTGGGCGCCTCCTGTTGGGTCTGGGCATTAATCCTGGCGGCGAAACGCAAGTACTCCTGCTCGCTGATCGGGAAATAAGCCTTAATCGGGTCCAGCTGTGAAACCGATGTCAGCACGGTGGTGGGACCTACAAGGTTTCCCATCTGCACTTGAGCGATGCCCGCGATGCCGTCCACAAGCGATGTGACGCGCGTGAACCCCAAATTTAGCTCGGATTGTTCCACCTGGGCCGCGGCCGACTGGACCGCGGCCTTCGCGGCGAGGTTTGCCTGGATGTCGTTGTCCAATTGACTCTGAGCGATTGCCCGCTCTTTCGCCAACGGCGTGTCGCGGTCCACATCTAACTGGGTCTTGCCCAATTGCGCCTGGGCTTGTGCGAGTTGCGCCTTGGCCTGGTCAACAAGGGCTTGGAAAGGACGCGGATCGATCTCAAACATGACATCGCCCTTTGGCACAAACGAGCCTTCTTTGTAGTCCTGCTTGATCAGGTAACCCGTCACTTGCGGCGTGATCTGCGCGTTCACATAGCCATCCAGCGTCGCAACCCATTCGCCATAAATGGCCACATCCTTCTGCACCACATCGATGACTTCAACAACCGGTGGACTCGTGGATGCGGCCTGTTTGTGCTCGCATCCGCCGCACAGCAGGAGCACGGACGCCGCCAACGGCGGAACGACTCTTAATGGACGCACAAGATGTTCCTCCCTACGACAATTTACCAAGACCCTTCTGCTATGACAGCAGTGTTACTCAAGCTAGACCCGACGATGAATCCCGAGGCGGCTCTCCGCCAAACTCGACACCACATGCACGAATGTGTGAGTCTTGCCTCACTCTTTCGGTCTGGGTTTTGAGATATTACTCAAAATGCCGATGAGCTGCCATCCGAATCATCTGACTGGAATCCGTCAGACGGCACAAAGCTCCCATTTCAAGTGCCCGAACCGCCTCGTCTGCTCCTTGGTGAGCATGAGATGCCGAAACTCTCAGCGACGATTGCGCGGAAACTGACCACCCCGAGTTTTTGTAGCCCGTTGAATGAGAGACATCACATTTAATAGATGGGTAGGCGTAAAAAGGGCGAGTCTACTGTTCACGTCCTCAATGGAATGACAGTCGGGAGATCCCCACATCGGCAACTATTCGCTGCGGTACAAAAATCCCCGGACAGGGGCGAGAATTATGTTCGGTACAAGTTCCACGGGCAATACAAACAAAATGCGATTGTGTTTCGATGTGGACAGATATCCATCTTCGCCTGTTTCATGATGCTGCCCGCGGACGAAGCAATTTGAGGAGTACTGCTGGACCTACAACTTGCGCCATTCAACCCGCTCGAGTGATTTGATCATGCGGGCCGCCAGGTAGCGTTTTCTCGCAGAGCGAAAAATCAACCTATTCGCAGTTAGGGCCCTGAAAGTAAGTCTTGGAAGGACAGTAACTTACGGACAATAATGCTTGGACTTACGCGTGCTCTAATCTAAGATAAGAAACGACGGCGCACGGACGATGCGGTGATGTCAACTAAGTGGATTCAAGCTAAAGGATGTAAATCTATCCCCTCGGTTCCGAAAGGAATTCTAGATCGATGAGCATGGCGCAGATTGGTAAATACGAAAAGCCGCAATCGAATTGGCTAAAACACATCAAAGCTGTGCGCAATGTTCCTCCTCTGTTCAAAATGGTGTGGGAAGCTGCACCCGGAGTAGTGGCTTCGAGCATCTCCCTCAGGCTGCTTGCCGCCCTGGTTCCGCTTGCAATCTTGTTCGTCACGAAAACGATTATCGATTCCATTGTCAAGCTCACCTCGCACCAGGCTGCGCTTCCGAAAATGTTTTGGTGGCTGGTGGCTCTCGAATTTGCGCTGGCGAGTCTGGCGATGATTTCGGCGCGGGTCATCGATTTCTGCGATGGCCTGCTTGCCGACAAGTTTACGCGCTACATCAACACGCGGATTATGCGGCATGCGTCGTCTCTCGATTTGATGTCCTTTGAAGACCCTTTTTTCTACGACAAGCTTGAGCGAGCGCGCGTGCAGGGCACCGACCGCATCGGAATGATTCAGGCCAGCGGCCGATTGGTTCAGGAAATCATCACCACGGTCAGCTTGGCTGCAAGCATCTATCACTTCTCTCCTTGGATTTTGTTCGTCCTGATCGTGTGCATTCTGCCGACTTTTCTGGTGGAGACGCGCTTCGCATTTCTGGGGTATTCGCTTCATTCCAGGCAGACTCCTGCTCGACGGGAGATGGAATACTTCCGGGTTCTCGGCGGCAGCAAGGAGAGCGCAAAGGAACTGAAACTGTTTGGATTGAGTTCGTTCCTGGTAGACCGCTACACCAAGCTTTCCGACGAGGTTTATGGTGAAACGGTCCGATTATCCCGGCGCCGGTTGTTTGCTGGGATGCTCTTTGCGCTTATTGGGATCCTTGGATACTACGGTTCCTACGCATTCGCAATTCATCAAACCGTGATGGGGGTGCTGACTATAGGAACGCTCGTTTTCGTCGCGGGAGCGATCGCCGGCGCAAGCTCCAATATTCAGGCAGTCTTGTCCACGTTTTCGAGCATTGCCGGTCAGGCCCTCTTTCTGACGGATCTGCTTGAATTTTTTTCCGTCCGCCCCAAAGTGTATTCGAAGCCGGACGCCCTGCCCGCCCCGCGACCCATCCGCCACGGATTTGAATTTAAGGACGTTTCATTTTCCTATCCTGGAAGTTCAAAGCTGGTTTTGAAGAATATCAATTTCAGCCTCGAGCCTTCGGAACGAATCGCGCTCGTTGGAAAGAACGGCCAGGGAAAGACCACGATCGTCAAACTTCTGACGCGCTTATACGATGTGACCTCGGGTCATATCCTTCTGGATGGCGTGGACATTCGCGAGTACAACCTGGAAGACTTGTGGAGAGAAGTCGGCGTTATTTTTCAGGATTTCATGCGCTACGAATTGACCTCCTCCGAAAATATCGCGATCGGCCGAATCCAAGAGAGAGACAATCAGTTTCTCATCCGCGCCGCCGCTCAAAAGAGTTTGGCGGATGAGATGATTCGTCAGCTTCCTAAACTCTATGAACAGCGTCTGGGCTGCCGGTTCGAAGGCGGAGTCGATCTTTCCGGAGGAGAATGGCAAAAAATCGCTCTTGCACGCGCCTATCTGCGTGATGCGCAGTTGCTCATTCTGGACGAGCCCACGGCGTCCCTGGATGCCCGCTCCGAGCATGAAGTCTTCAAGCGATTTGCCGAGCTTACAGAGGGTAAAATGTCTCTCTTGATTTCTCATCGGCTCTCGACTGTCAAAATGGCAGACCGAGTCCTCGTCCTCGAAAATGGAAGCATTGCCGAACAAGGGCGCCACGAACAGCTTCTCAAAACTGGCGGAAGCTACGCAGAGATGTTCGAACTGCAAGCTGCCAGCTACCGCTGATCGTCTGCGGATCCTTCCCTCGCCGGAAGCGGAATTCTGCATGTCTTCTCACGCCTGGAGCGAAGGTTGCTAAAGCGGATTAAGCCCAGTGGGCGTGCCAGCAGGCTGGCTTGGCTGGCAATCGTGATTATCGCTACCTGTATCCCCCCCGCCGCCCATGCACAAGTCCGAACAGAAACCATAGAAATAGATCCGAGTGCCGAGAGCCATCCCTTCCCTCATTATTGGGAGCGCATGTTTGGATCTGGACGAGCAATCTTGTCCCTGCGCGACAGCTACCGGCAGGACTTGCGCATGGTCAAGCAGGCAACGGGATTTGAATACATCCGCTTCCATGCGATTTTTAACGATGAAGTTGGCCTGTACGATGAAGTCGATGGAAAACCCGTTTACGATTTTTCTTATGTGGATCAGATTTATGACGGGCTATTGGAAAATGGCGTTCGTCCATTCGTCGAATTGAGCTTCATGCCCAAGAAGCTCGCCGCCAGGCAAATCACGCAATCCTTTTGGTACCAGCCGATTGTTTCTCCTCCCAAGGACTTGAACAAATGGGACGACCTCATCTCACAATTTGCCCAACATCTTGTGGATCGCTACGGAGTCGAGGAAGTGTCGCATTGGTATTTCGAGGTCTGGAACGAACCCAACCTTGATTTCTGGGCGGGAGAACCCAAGCAGGAAACGTATTTTCAGCTCTACGACGCGACGTCTCGTGCACTAAAAAAAATCAGTCCCCGGCTGCGAGTCGGCGGTCCAGCCACAGCTCAGGCAGCGTGGGTGGATCGCTTTATTTCTCACGCAGTGGAGAATCATGTTCCGTTGGATTTTGTTTCCACTCACGTCTATGCCAATGACTCGGCCAAAGATGTGTTCGGTACCGACGAATCCATTCCGCGCACAGAGATGGTTTGCCGCGCCGTACAGAAAGTGCACGATCAAGTAAAGGCATCCGCTCGCCCGGATCTGCCGATCATTTGGAGCGAGTACAGCGCGAGTTATAAGAACGAGCCCGCCGTCACGGACGGAACGTTCATGGGACCCTGGCTCGCCGACACAATCCGCCAATGCGACGGTTTGGTTGACATTCTGTCGTACTGGACATTTTCGGATGTGTTCGAGGAGCAGGGCGTGGTCAAACAGCCATTCTATGGAGGATTTGGATTGATCGCGGAAGATGGTCTGCCAAAGCCTTCTTACAATGCTTTCAAGCTTCTGCATCGCCTTGGGGACCGGCGAATCGCGGTGAATTCACAATCGGCGCTCGTTACCAGTCGTGCGGATGGGACCATCGTCGTGGCGATCTGGAATTTGTTCTTACCGGACGACCAAGGCCAAGTTAAGGATGTCAGCATCCTCGTCAAGGGTTTAACGAGCCCCCATCGGGTTTTTGTCTCCCAGCTCGACGCGACTCACGGATCGCTTCTGGGCCTGTACGATTCGATGGGCAAACCCGCATATCCGACTCCTAAACAACTGAAAGATCTCCGCCGCGCGGCAGAACTTCCAGCGCCAGAGATGAAAATGGTGGAACACGGCAAGCTTACGCTGGAGCTGCCTCCTCAAGGACTAGCGCTGATTGAGATTCGATAGTGAATTAAGACCGCGCACCCGGTTGGAATATCAGGACGATGCCTGTCCGCTCTGCTGCGTTCCTGAAGGTTGATACGCCTTGAACCCTGCGCGATCCATTCCACGCTGGGCCTCCGGATTCTTCATGAAAGTGTCCCACACGAAAGACGTGCGTGCGTTCTCCGCCATAACCATGGTAATTCCCGTGTTGATTCCTACCACGTCGATGTCGTACCAGTTTGTGAGTGGGTTGAACGCATCTACAAAACCGTATTGTGTCCAGGCGTTCGTTCCGTAGCGATCCTTGATCGTTCGCAGCACGCGCATGGCCGCTTCCGGAAGGAAGGGCAGGGATCCCCCGGCCGCGCACGGAACCACGGTTCCGTCAATCGGTCCTGTCGCAGGGGGACCGCCCCATACCACATAGCCTTTCACAGAATCCGAAGCGGTAATGCCCCACAGGTCATCGCTATAATCGGGAAACTGTTTTGCCAAATCCAAACAAAACCGGCGATGAACATCGATAGCAGCAATCGAATTGAGGAAATAATCCGCATATCTGTCGCGCTTGTCGCGGAAATCAAACCAGGCCTGCGAATACTGGTGAATGAACAGTGGCGCGAAGGACCCGATATACTGAATGCCGTCATATTCGAAGGTGGTCCGCTTCCAGGCGTTCCATGCTTCGGTCGGCAAGGGATGCGTAGAAGATCCCAGTCCCAGTAGGTACATCATCATCATCTCACTGTAGTCGCCCCAGCGGTATTGCAGAAAGCCGGTTTCGGGCGTCCATCCATGTGGGAGCAAGGGGGTATCTTCCGAGAGCCACTTCCAGTCGACCCGGTTAAAGATTTCGTACGCCAGTTCGCTGATCTCGGAATGAAGAAAGTGCTGCCTGCAAGTGAGAACTCCGCAGAGCAGGATGGCGGTGTCGACGGAGGAAACTTCGGACTCCCAAATTCTTTCGCCCGTGTTTATATTGGCCCAGTGATAGAAGAATCCGCGATGGTTGGCCAATTTCTTCCACAAGAATCGCATTGTATTCAAAGCTCGGGTCTCCGCTTCTGGGCGCGCAATAAATCCGCGTTTCTCTCCAATGCAAAGAGCCGTCAGTCCAAAGCCTGTTGCAGCGATGCTTCCCAGTTCGCTTGTCACCGGGTTGCGTGCATGACATCGATCCTGCACAACCCCCGTTTCCGGATGTGCCTGTCCCCAGAAATATTGAAAGTTGGCTCTTTCCAGTTCTTCCAGAAACGCGTCGTCGCCGGCGGAAAAGGAGATCTTAATTGGATGAGGGTGAGTAGCCTGCCGTTGGAGAGCTTCCGCGAGAGACAGAAAGCCCAGGCGCGAAAATGGTAAGCAAGCCCCAAGGCTGGCAGCGCCCTTCAACAGTTCTCGGCGTGAAAGCCAGTCCCGCCTGTTATCTCTGCCGTTCATTTCAAACAATTATAGACGTTCTTATGGTCCGGGGAGCGCATGTACGTGGTACGGTGGACGAAAAGAGAAAGGTTTGCGTCGAATCGATCACTCAGCTTCACAAGAAGAAGGCCCGATATCGACAGAAATCCGTATTGATCTGAGCTCGTACGGGCGCTAACTTGAAAGAGCAATGCTCATGAAGCAAAGGTGGAAGTCGGTTTTCTGGATAGCGCTGATCGTAGGTCTCTGCGGAGTTCTGCCCGCGGCGCTCATCATGATTCGCCGGCATAGATTACACCGGCCAATCATATTGTGGGGCGCGGTTATCAAACAAGATTCCGACCCTAAGAACCAATCGCCGATTGCTAATGTGGATGTGGGTGCGGAGAACGGCTTGGCCGCCAGTGACTCCTCCTCTACTTTTTCAGGTGCCTTCGGTCTTCATTTGCGTCCGGGGGTGGAACGAGGACAGATCATCACGCTCACCTTTCGACATCCGGATTTCAAGCCTATCGACCTGAAGGAAGTTGTCGGCGACAAGCTTTATGTTGTTCGCATGCAGCCGCTTCATGGTGAAGTTGAGGCGGAAAGTAATAAAACTGGAATTCTTGTGAGCAACGTCTTGGTGAGATACTCCACCGTGATGACTTCTACGGAGAATGTCGGCAGCGGAGTAAAGACGTTCCAAGTCGTGAATGTCGGCAACGTTCCTTGCAAGAGAAACTCCACATGTTCACCTGATGGTAAGTGGGGCGCGCAGGTGGGGTCTGCCTATTTGGAAGCGGGAGAAGGCAATGTATTTCGCAACGCAAGGGTGACCTGCATCGCCGGACCATGCCCCTTCACGCGGATTGATTCGGACGGCTTTTCCCAGGGTGGGCGCACGATCAGCGCGACCGTACGCGATTGGTCCGATACCACTACGTTCTTGCTGCAGGGCGAGGTATTTCGCTTTGAGGTTGGCGAGATTGTTCGCCAGTCATCCGCCGTTATTTTTGGCCGGACGATGAATTTTACCTTGCCGCCCACAGCCGAAGGCCCGAGTATCGTTGCGGAAATAAATCAATCTCGCGAGGTATTCGCCCTGGGGCCTGCCGCTGTTTTAAGCTGGGCGGATTGCAGCATCCGAGTGGAGAAGAACCAAGCGAAGGACTATCGGTGTGAGCTTAAAGCGGGATATCGATTCCAATAATTAAAACGGTTCTCGTGGGGAAGAATGCCGCGGCGAACCTTGAGATACGAACCGGGAGAGAGGACTCAAGCTGTGGGCAAAGAGAAGCCATCGTTCGAAAGTCAAAATGGTTCGCAGTCAACTGACCGGGCTTTTATCTACATCGCAGCGTCGATTGCCGCACTTGGCGGGCTCCTTTTCGGATACGACACTGGAGTGATTTCTGGCGCGGAGCTATTCCTCAAAAATGATTTCACACTTTCCACCTTCGCCTTGGAGGTAATCGTTAGCGGTGTGCTGGCAGGAGCTGCAGCAGGCGCATTGCTTGGCGGGCGCCTGGCGGATTTGTTTGGCCGGCGAAGATTACTGATCGCCACCGCAATTATCTTCGCTGCGGGAGGAATTGCCTGTGCTGCAGCTACATCGCCGGCGGTTTTGATCGTCGGTCGAATCATTGTGGGTTTGGGAATTGGCCTCGCCTCGGCGACCGTCCCCGTTTACATCTCTGAAGTATCGCCTGCGAACGCTCGCGGCTGGCAGGTCTCGCTTTTCCAGCTTGCTATAACTGTCGGCATCCTCGTCGCCTATATAGTTGACTACGCCTTTGCGGCGATTCAAGGATGGCGCTGGATGTTCGGCCTCGCAGTCGTGCCCGCCGTGATTTTTGGTTTGGGGATGCTGTTCCTGCCGGAGAGCCCGCGCTGGCTCGCCAGGTATGGACATCACGAGAAGGCCCGAGCAATGCTGATCCGCATCCGTGGAACGTCGGACGTAAGCGCAGAATTGCAGGAAATCGAGCACAGCCTGAAGCATGCCGATGAACGGGGGCGATTGTCCGATCTGCTTGCTCCCTCCATTCGACCGGCCTTGTTGGTCGGCATTGGCCTTGCAGTTTTCCAGCAAGTCACTGGCATCAACACAGTGATCTACTATGCGCCACTGATTATTCAATCCGCGGGAATCTCATCCGCTTCCGGCGCTATTCTGGCAACCGCAGGCATCGGTGTGGTGAACGTTGTTATGACCGTCGTTGCCATGTGGCTGATCGATCGCATGGGGCGTCGGCCGCTGCTGCTCGTCGGCATTGCAGGGATGGCGATCACCTTGGGTTTGTTGGGTCTGGCGTTCCATATGTCAGGGAAGTCAGTTGTGCTCGTCTGGCTGGCAGTGATCAGTATGATGGTTTACGTCGGGTCGTTCGCCATAAGCTTGGGCCCAATTTTCTGGCTGCTGATTTCCGAAATCTACCCGTTGAAGATCCGCAACTCGGCAGAAGGGATTTCTGCCGCATTCAATTGGGGTTCGAATTTGCTGGTCTCTCTGACGTTTTTGACGCTTCTACAAATGATTGGCCCCACTCGCACTTTCTGGCTTTATGGACTCTTCGCCATCGCGGCCTGGATCTTCTCTTACTTTCGTGTTCCGGAAACCAAGGGTCGCACGCTCGAGGAGATTGAGGAATTCTGGCGCTCGCGACGTGTCTAACGTTTTGAGTCGAGCGATTCCCGCCTGCGATTATCCCGATCTTCTCATGGACACATGTTTCCTACGGTTGGCGGTTCTTTTTCTTCGCTCTAATGGAATGGCGTAAGGTGAGCTCGCGTTGCGCCGTTTTTCGTTTCCTCCTGGATTCGAGGAAGGATTACCGTTGGTAGCAGGGATTCCTTCGACGTATCCGTTTGCGAGTGAGAAGGACATTCATTCCTCAGGCGGAAGCCCGCTGAACTACCAAAGGACTTGACGGTCTCTGCACATCCAGTATCCTTCGCCTAGTGTCACGAACCCGATTTTGACCTGGCCTGTCCTGCGCGCTGAAGGATGAGATGAGTTATGTGACCAAGAATCTCGTTCCGGGAGAGACGCTCCTCTTTGAGACGCGTCATCACTGGATTGTCTTACTCGGACCAATGCTCATTAGTTTATTGCTGGCCGCGCCGGGCGTGGCGCTTCTCGCGCCGTTCATCTCAGCCCGAACTGGCAAGGGCGCGCTCGCCGTCAACTCGCCACTCAGCCCGGAAGCGATGGCTGCGATTGGCGTGGCCCTCCTGATAGTTGCGCTGGCTACATTCGGCTACGGGCTAGCAAAGCGGAATGCAACGGTAATGGCGGTGACCGACAGGCGCGTGCTGATTAAAACGGGGATGGCGAGCCGCAGAACCCTCGACATGATGCTTTCGAAGGTCGAGAGTATCGGGGTTGAGGAAACGTTTCTTGGCAGGATATTCGGCTATGGATCCGTCATCGTGCGCGGAACCGGCGGCACGCCAGAATCTTTCGTCATGATTGCACATCCCCAGGAGTTCCGGCGGAGCGTCCAGGCGCAAATCGGAAGCCGCTAGACCGTGTCGTCGCCCCTACGCGCGACGAGCAACCAGAAATGTGATGTCGTCATGTTAAGGAGCTGGCCCGACGAATCTGTCGAGTTCCCGCATAATACGCGCGAGCGTAAGACCGGCACTTTCGTTTTGTGGTCCCGCCAGGAGAGCGACGAGCCGCTTGTCCCCGAATTCCTCGCCGTCTTCATTTCGCGCCTCTGTCACTCCGTCCGTGAAAATGACCAATAGATCCGTTGGACAAAGCTCTGTTCTTCCGGATTCATAGTGTTCTCCCGGCTCGATATCCAGTGGGATGCTCAATTTTAGGCAAAGCACACGCGGCTGGCGGAGGGAAATCGGGGCACGTGATCGCCGGCCGAATTGACCTACAGGAAAATAAGGGACGGACTACAGGAACCCGGGCATGGTTCTCGCTAACGCTCGGCGTGTACTGTGCCGGTCAATTCAATCGGCGAAGGTGTTTGCACCAAATCCCCAAAGGAGGGGCCAGATTGGAGATTGCACCTTGGAAAGCACAAACACCAAGTCCAACTAACCGAAAAGGAGAAATCACTTGGCAAGGACCGTACTCTTCATCGTACTTGTGCTCATACTGCTGGCAGCTTTGCCGACATGGCCATATAGCACGGGCTGGGGCTACTATCCCAGCGGCGGGCTGGGTCTCGTCCTCATCGTGCTCCTGATTCTCGCTGTAGCCGGGCGCATCTAATCGGGTTCAAGGGATTAATTTGTCCTCGACTTCGCCTCGACTTGTACATGATCGAGGAACATGTTGCGTGGCGTGAGAGTGTTGAGTTGCGCCAAGCGAGGCTTACGCTCTATGAACTCCTCGGCGTGCCGGCCTTCCGGTTTCCGCCGCACGTGCACTTGACCGGAGCTTAACTCGCTAAATTAGCCGCTTGCTCCCTTGCCGTTCTTGCGCAGTTCCTCGATGAGATGCGCGTGCTTCCCAGCGCGCTCCCGGTATACGGCGCCCATGAGTTCCCATTCTTCTTTCTCACTCGACGGAAGATGAGCGGCCGTGCGTTCGCATGTGACTGCTGCTTGTTCCCACCACTTTGCATTTTGTTCGAGGATTTCGAGAATACCCTCGTTTGATGTGTTCATCCGTTTCTCCCAAGCTGCGCTTGCCATGGATTGTTTGCTCCGGTTCGCTATGCATGTCCTGCCGCCCGACTGCAGCAGGATTTGCCGCTGCGCCATTCAGCTCTTAGGCGAAAGGAGCGCCGGAGCCTCGAGCTTGTTAGCAGTCGACTTCGCAACTACGTCGTTCTCAGCGAGTTTGTTTTCCGTTTGCATGTTTTGCTGCGCGAGTATTTTCTCGATCACGTCTTTAGGAACCTGTTCAAAATGTGTTCCTGCCTTTTCCATGGTCAATCCTCCTTCTATGCACGTCACCGTACCAGCCTCGGGAACATACGGGGAAAATCCTTATGTATATCTTCATTTAGAAAAGCGCGTCATTTAGCGAGATTGGGATGGTAGATAGCGCTACCCGAGTCAAATTTGCCGCAATTGATCGCTGGACGAAGAAGATGTTAGTTTAATAAATCTCTATTGACACGCAGCTTTGCGATTGGATAGGATAACGCCTCGTTAGTTATACGTTAGCCGCGAAAGGAGACTTATGAGCACGACTCGACCAGCAGCCCATTTTAAGACCATGGCGCAGCTCGAAGTTCCGCAGTCGCGCAACGGGAAGCACAAGAAGATCGTTTCCTTGATTCTCCGCGACCTCGACCAACTTAAGGAAGGCGCTGCCATCAAAGTGCCTTTAGCGGACCTGGGAGACTCGAAAGAAAATGTCCGTTCCGCGCTAAATCGCGCCACGCGAAAGGGCAAACGAAATGTTGCCACGGCTACAGACGACAGCTTTCTATATGTTTGGAACGTGATCAAAGCTTGAGCACCGGATCGTCGGGGTCAATTACGATGCGGAGATATTTGAAGTGAACTTTTCCTGCAGTCCGGTAAACCGCGGATCTGCAAACAGGAACGGACTTTTCGGCGGAGCTGTCAACAAGAGGCGGGTTTAAGCAAGGCCTTGATAGCGCTCAACAGGTATTCCGGACCTTCATCCTTGAGAATCCAGCGGTCAACGATACCCGTCGATTCGTCCAGCAATTGTGAGAGGCCCGACAAAATAATGAGCGGAACCGCCGGATTTATGCGTCTGAGTTCGCGGGCCGTGACGATACCGTTCATGCTGGGCATCCAATAGTCGAGGATCACGAGGTCGAAAGCCTCGGATCGGAACAGTCGAATACCTTCTTCGCCGGATCGCGCAGACGCTACTCGATGACCTGCAGATTCCAATACCCGCTTGCGAACCAGGAGTGCGGATGACTCATCATCTATGCAAAGTATCGTCGCCATCTGCACCGCTATCAGGGACGTGGTGTTCACTTCCAGGCAGTTCTGAAGAGATTACGCAAAGGAAACACCTATTCCTTCGGTCGGAATAAAAACAGCAAACGACGTCAATGATTGGCCTTTCCATTTTGTGCAGCGAAACTGTATCGATCCGTCGAGCTCTTGCACGATGCCACGGCTGACCCACAATCCAAGTCCGGTCCCCTTTTCGGCCTTTGTAGTGAAGAACGGCTGAAAGATTTTGTGCCGCTGCTTGACTGGAATGCCGATGCCGGTGTCCGTGATATTTATGCGGATGCCAGGACGCTCGGTACCTTGTCTCCGCTCCGAGCAATTGCGCAGGTTGACCCGAAGCGTGCCTCCCTCCGGCATGGCTTGAATCGCATTCCCGATCAAATTTATGAAAATTTGCCGGACCTCCACTGGAAAGGCAAGAACCAGACCATCGGTGGCGATTTTTTGCTTCACCGTCACGCGGTTTGATTTTATCTGGCGTCCAAATGCTCCCAGTACGTCTTCCAGGATGAGACGCAGGGAAACGGGAACAGGGCTTTCGGATTCGCGACAGAAGGCTAAAGTCTGCCTGGCAATATGCCGCACCCTGGTCATCTCCTCGTTAGCAATGCGCGCGAGTTCCCGCGCGTCCTCATCGAGCGACGGATGGTCACGCAGAAGGTAGAAAACATTCGAAACGGTCTCGAGGGGGTTATTGATCTCATGGGCCATGATTGCAGCCACCCGTCCCATCGCTACTTGCTTCTCGGCAGCGCGAAGAGATTCTTCGAGGCGCTTGTGCTCGGTGACGTCACGAACGAAACACCGCGTATGAACAAACTTTTCATTTTCCCAGAGCCCGTTCGAGTGGATGACGACCTGCTTGACGGATCCATCTTTGCATCGAAGTTCTGCCGGAAAGTCGTAGATGTCCTCTCTCCGCATCAGTTTCGCCCAGAACTCTTCGAAGACGTGCGGGTGGACATGGAATTCGCCGAGCGGATGACCTATGTACTCCTCCATCGTATATCCGAGAAGATTTAGCAGCGCTTTATTCGTCCACAGGATTGTTTGATCAGGGCCAACTTGCTGCACGCCTTCGACCGCATTCTCGAGGACATCGGCCAACTCCGATTCACGGCGCTGCAGGGACTTCTGCGCGTCTTTTCGCTCAATCTTCTCCGTTTCGAGTGCCTGCGCTTTTTGCTGAAGATAGGAAATGGTGCGAAGGCGTTCCTCTTCGGTATTCAGTTCCGTGTATCTCTCACTGGGAATCACGCCGGAATGTTCTGCGCAGATCTTCAAAAACGGCTCGCTGTCTTCCTCGCGACTGAAACTTCCGATTGGGTAAGCGCAGCGGAGAGAAAAACTATGCGTCTTACCCAAGTCGTTCCAGAGTTGTTCGAGTCGGATCGCGGCTTCGGGCTTCCGCTGTCCCCACAATAGACTGACCATTTCGCCGAATGCGACTACGCGGGAATTCTCCCCTTCCGTTGCCGCTTTCGCCTGATTAACAATACCGCCCATCAATTCAGAGAAGCGCGCTGCGTCCGGACTGCCGTCCACACTGAGCTTTGATAAAGTTTCGGCTGCGTCCAGCAGGAAGTACCGCCCTTGTCTCGAAGCCTGGACTGTATCCAAACCGCGAGCCTTCAACCTTTGTGTCAGTGCTTCACGATGAGCCTTCGTCGCGATGACGATAGCGGCATCGCCGGCGCCGAGAGCGGTGCCCACCAGTCGGCTCAGCCCGTCGATTAGAGATTGGTCCTCCGCATAAAACTGAACGAGATGTCCGTGGGATTCGTGGTCGGACCAATTCGCGGGTGGCGCTAGAAGAGAGGAATTGGAGATTGGAGAGTTCGCAGCGCTCATGTCAATTCTCCTAGAAAAAAGCCCCGGGTTACAATGGTGCTCCGAAGCGCTCATTCACCAATGCTCATGCAGTCTGGTACCTCGAATTATTCCAATTACCGGGGGGGTTAGAGAATACAGTAAATCCTGTATGAGCTTGGTAGTACGGGTGTGGAGACAGGTGTTGCAATTCGATTGGGGTGGGTCGAATCAGGCGGGTGGGGTGGGACCCAGTTTGACGATGACCTGGCCTGTCGAGGCGTCACGGATAAAGTACTCGGCGGGCAAAGCGCGGACCAAGGCCTCAAGCTTCTGCTTCGCGTCATCGAGTGAGCCAACCTGCACAATCCACAATGGGCTGCCGTCACCAAGTTTCCTGAAGATATCGTAACCTAAGCTCATACTCACCTCTCTCGGAAGAAGATGTTGATGCGTATCTTCACGCCATACTTCAATAGGCTGGGGGGCGATCAACCCCTCAAACCTACATGGTCGGCCAGAGGTTGTATGTCTAACCTTAGACAGACTCAATTCTGTGAGGGAAGTAGAAAAAGAGGCGACACAATCGTGCCAAACGCGAGAACTTGCGTTATAACCCTCCACGACGGACTCAGACTCAGGAGATCGAGGCGGAGTCCCGTCATGAGGCCACATGAGATCCACTAAAAGGGCCGACAAAGCAGAAGTTCTCTTTCCTGTCGGTCTGCCCGCGTCAAAACTTGTGCATTATGAGGCGGGCGAGACGATCTTCTCGCAAGGCGATGAGTGCACGGCTGTTCACTACATCAAACAAGGCATCGTAAAGTTGACGCTGGTTTCGAAACGGGGCAGGGCGGCGGTTCTTGGTTTTCTAGGTCGAGGCGACTTCTTTGGCGAGAACTGCATCAGCAACCAGGCTTTTTATTCGACATCCGCAGTTACCCTCGTACCCGGTATCGTCATGGTCATCGACCGCGACAAGATGCTGAAGATTCTACAAGAGGAAACTTCCGTCTGTTCCCGGTTCATCAATTACCTGCTGGCGCGTAATCACAGGATCGAGCAAGATTTGATCGATCACCTGTTCAACTCCAGTGAGAAGCGGCTTGCTCGAACGCTTTTGTTGCTGGCCGAATACGAGGCGGGAAACGCGGACGTATCGATCATGTCGAGAATAAACCAGGACACTCTCGCAGAGATGGTCGGAACAACGCGCCCTCGCGTGAATTTGTTCATGAACAAGTTCAGAAAGCTGGGCTATATCCAATACGAGAAAAATGGCCGATTGGAAGTGTACAAATCGCTGGCGAAGATTGTGCATAAGTAAGGTCGCAACAAAAAACCTCGCCTCCCACTTGAAGATATTTGCGCAGCAAAAGCAGCATGGACTATGCGTAAAATTGCTCGTGTTTTTTCTCAAAAAGACGCAAAAAGACTCGATTTTGAGTTTGACCCACGACGAAGCGCCTACCGGCGCGTTCGGATCGCCAGCGAACCCCCCAGCGAGAACCCGGCGCTTCAGTTCTCGCTGGCGGCATCCGCACCTTCGATTGCTAGTTCGTGGAGCTCGCTTTCTGATTCTTGACCTGCAGCTCGTTCACGACCTGCTGAACATTTGGAACGGCAGCTGCAACATTTTGAGCATGGGCGCGCCTTGCTTGAGAGTTCACTTCGCCCTTTAGGGTTACGACGCCACTCTTGACGTCATATTTCACATATTTGTTGAGACGGTTCTGGATCAGAGCAGCGTCCAGATTCTTTTCAATGCCCTTGTCCAAATCCGAATTCACCGCCTTGGCGTCACTTTCAACGCCAGGAGGAACGACCAGGATCTGGTCCGCCACGACCTGCCCGCCGGCCATGGACTTCGCGATCCCTTCAGCCTGCGACTTGTCGGAATCGGATGGAACCTTGCCAGACAATGTGACTACGCCCTTGTCCCTGTCCTGGCTCACTGATACATCTTTCAACCCGGCCTGATTGAGCGAAGTCCGAATGCTGTCAGAAACATCAGGTGATTTCGGGGGATTCGCCGAACAACCGGCTAAGACTCCGGCAGCAAGCAGCGTAAACATAGAGAAGTAAGATATGAGGTGTCGCATGTGTATTCTCCGTTTGATATGAATTAGGCTACTTTGAGGACTTCTTTCGGTTCCTTCGGTTACGACTCGCTACTTTATTAGTCCTCTTCAAAGTTGCGGCCGAAGTGCGCCGGCTGACTTGAGAGGCAGAATGTTGCTTCCGAGCAAGCTTGCGGCTGGCTCGACTGCGGTGCGATGTGCGCGGCGACCCGCTCACTTTCGCGGCGACAGCTCCAAGCGTCGACCCAATCGATTCGGCTACACTCGCGAGGACATTCTCAATTCCAGCCTGCTTATGTGCATTATTTTTCATGATCTTCTCCCTAAATAAATTGTCCTTTGGCCTCTATGACTCGACAAAAATCGTCCTTATTTCTTTTTCTCTGCAACTTGGGGGGCTTTCACCACCGGCACGTCCTCGCCCAGGGCAGTTGCCAGAGCAATCTGGTGGTCCTGTTCGTCCATCAAGATCTCGCGGATATGTTCGGCCATCGCGTACTCCCCCAAATGCTCGCACTGGCGGACTCTTTCGCGGTAGTTCCGGATCGTCTCGCCTTCGTTCGTCAGATCGAACTGCAACATTTCTCTTGCCTTCTCCGAGGTGCGGACCGGTTTGGGGTGGATTGCAGGCATTCCTCCCAGATAGTCAATCTGGTTTGAAATGATCAGAGCGTGGCTGAGTTCTTCGGCTGCGTGCTTCTCCAGCTCGCCGGCGATGTTCATGTATTCGGCGCCCTTCAATACTTGTGAATACACGACGTAAGAAATAATCGCCTGGTACTCCCGCGCCAGGTCCTCGTTCAACAAATCGATCAGTTCTTTACGAGTTGGATTATGGTGGTCCTGCGACGCGGCTTCATCCTTCACTGTGTTCTCCCTTTTTTGCTTCACACGTTAATGTGACCGTGAACGAAGATGAGTTTCGTTCTCGCAATAATTAGGACGACGAATTCATCGCTTCGCGGTAGGCGCGTTCTCCAACCGCGGTCGCCTGGCGAACTTGGTCTTTTGCTTGGTCGATCCCGTCTTGCGCGCGCCGGGTCAATTTCTTGCCGGCCGCGACCGCCCCGTCGAGGCCATCTTTTGCGCTCGCGAGAAGATAATCGCGCATGTCCTCACCCGACTGAGGAGCGAAAAGCACTCCGAGAGCGGCGCCGACGCCGAGCCCTATCACAAATGCAGAAAACGGTCCCGTCCATTGATTTCTTCTGCTCATGGCATCCTCCACTTTTTCAAATTTTCGTGCATTCAATTCGGATTTCTAAATCTCGTTTCCCCAATGGGAGAGGAAGTTGGGGAGGAAGCCCGGCTCGGGCTTCCCCCGGAAGCTACACTCTGCTGCCGGAAGACGTCCGGCGGACCTGCTGATTTTTCGAGTCAGCCGAAGATTCCCCGGTCGCGGAAATGTCCTCCGCACCAGTGTGCTCCATGATTTCTTTGGCTCGCTTGATTTCATCGGAAGTATCGCAGTGGACGGACAGCAGGATTCCGCCCTTCTGCATGCGGCCTTCGTACCGCTTCGCTTCATACTCCGGAATGCCGAGACCGATGAGCGCGCCGGTGAACCCACCCACCGCGCCACCGACACCGACTCCTGCCAAAGCAGCCATGATCGGTCCGGCGGCGATGAGCGGACCCACACCTGGAATGGCCAGAGCGCCAATCCCGGCCAACAAACCAAGCGCCCCGCCGACGATTGCGCCGGACCCTGCACCTGTGGCTGCACCTTCCGGTGCCTTTGTGGCCTTTTCGGTTCCAATCTGCCTGGAGCCGAGATTCTCCGGAAGCAGCGCGGAAACATCAGAAGGCGGAAACCCCGATCGAACGATCACTTCGATCGCGTTATCCGCGCTCGACAAGCTCGGGTAAATTCCAAAGACAGCAGTCTTTTTTCCTGACATATGTTTTCTCCTTTTATGAATTCAAGTCTGAATTCAAGATAAGCACTTACTGTCCTTGTTTAGCCGGAGCGACTTCGATCTGGCTCGTCACATTCGTTGCGCCCACGACGGCAGCGGCTTTCGCCTCTACATTGGCCTTTTCATCCTCCGACCGAACGGGCCCCTTCAGCGTGACTTTGCCATCCTGAGCGATGATTTTGATGTTGTGCGCGTACGTGGAGAGTGACTTGTCCTTGTATATGGCGCTGCGAATTTGCTTCGCGATGTTGCGGTCCGTCGAATTCATTTTCTGCTGGTCCGCCGTCACCGCCCCTTGGCTGGCGTCGCCCTGATTGGTTTTCGTATTGTCCGGAGCAGGTTGCGGGTTTTGCGGAACCGGGCCGGCGATTAGGGAGACGCTAAGAAATAGTGATGTCCCCATAAGCGATAAACATTCTCTGACTTTCAACGTGCGATCCATTTTTCGATCTCCTTTTTCGATTGGGCCGGCTCCGGCTGCGACCTCAACCTTTAAACAAACGAGAGGCCGTAATTTTTTGCGCCTTCACTGTGCCGAGAATATGGCCAATCAACCGGAGAGACCATACGGGGAAGGCCGTAGATTTAGGGGCAGCTTGGGGTACACGGACTTACGAGATGCGAGCGCAGAAAATAAGGCGGTTAAGCCCTACAGTAAACCTCCTTCCGCTCTAGTTGTATGAGTGTATGGCCCCTCCATCTTAAAAAGTTTAAAAGGAGCAAGCTCGTACGGCGCCCGCGAATTCGAAGGGGCGCATCACTCGATTTCAAATAAAGGAGGCTTTATGTTGCAATGGGCCTTAGCGTTTTTCGTGATCGCACTTATCGCGGCAGTATTCGGGTTCCTCGGCATCGCCACCGCCGCCGTAGGGGTTGCCAAGATCTTGTTTTTCGTTTTCTTGATCCTGTTTGTGGTGTCGCTTGTCGGCGGGTTATTGCGGCGAGCGTGATATTCGGATCAACCGGGAGTTTCGGTAGGGAAGTGAGGACATTCCATGAAGGCTGCATCAGTGACAGGGGTCGTACTCTCTATTTTCGACGTGCTTGCGCTCGTGTATCAAGGCTTTACATACACGACGCACAAGAAAGTACTGGACGTCGGCCCGATTCAAGCAACCAAGGTAGAACACAATACTGTTCCGCTGCCTCCGATCGTGGGAGGCCTAGCACTCGTCGGCGGGATCGTATTGATGGTGGCGGGCAGGAAAGAAGCCTAGCCGATTGTTGTCGCTCGCAACCGGGGCCGGGGAGAACCGAGCTCTGTGCCAGAGCCGTCTGGTCTCCCCGGCACCCCCCTGCTTAAAGCCCGTAGTCGAAGCCTATCCCAAAACGATGCGTATATTGTGGACGGCGCCATCGTTGGCAAGCGGAATATTGGCAGCCCCAGCCATCAGCTTTCCGTCCAGCTCCGTAATTGCCACGCCGCGTGCCACGCCAGAGGGGTTTTCTACCCTAATCTTGTAGATTGCCGAGTGATAGCGAAAATCGACGGAATAGGCCGGCCAGTTTCGCGGTATGCAAGGATCAATAGTGAGCATCATGCCGCGCAGACGGAATCCAAGAATCCACTCCATACCTGCGCGATAGAGCCAACCAGCCGAACCCGTGTACCAGGTCCATCCACCACGCCCGACGTGCGGTGGCTCAGCATAGATATCGCCTGCGACTACGTATGGCTCGACCTTATAACGCTGCACGCCCGCACGAGAGTTTGTGCGATTGACCGGGTTCATCATGCGGAAGAGCTCGCCGGCCTTATCGCCATCGCTGAGCGCGGCGAACGCAATTAGCATCCACGCGGCGGCGTGAGTGTATTGGCCGCCGTTTTCACGTATTCCTGGCAAGTAGCCTTTGATGTATCCCGGGTCGTGCGGTGTGTGGTCAAAAGGCGGAGTTAGGAGCAAGATCAACCCATCCCGTGGCCGCACAAGTTGCTTGTCAGCAGCCGCCATAGCTCGTATTCCGCGACCTCGTTCTGCGGCACCGCTGATGATTCCCCAGGATTGGGCGATGGAGTCGATGCGGCATTCCGCATCCTGGGCAGAACCAAGCGGAGTACCATCATCGAAATAGGCGCGCCGGTACCATTCCCCGTCCCACCCTTCGCGCTCGAGCGCGGCTTTTAGCGCGCTGACGTGCAATCGCCAAGTCTCTGCACGCTTGTGCTCCCCGCGCGCATCCGCGATTTTCGCAAACTCCCAGAGAATTGTGTGCAAGAACCAGCCGAGCCATACACTTTCTCCTTTGCCATCCCGGCCCACACGATTCATGCCGTCGTTCCAATCTCCCGTTCCCATCAACGGCAGGCCGTGAACTCCGACGGAAAGGCTGCGGTCGAGCGCCCGCGCGCAATGTTCGAAAAGCGTCGCCCGCTTCTCCGACACACGAGGCTGGAAGTACGATTCCATTTGCCCATCGGCCAGCACGTCGCCTTCGATAAAGGGAACGAGTTCTTCGAGAACGGTCATGTCACCGGTGGTTTCGACGAACTGGATGGCGGCGTACGGCAGCCACAGAAGGTCGTCGGACATTCGGGTGCGGATACCCCGTCCCGAAGGAGGATGCCACCAGTGCTGGACGTCACCCTCGACAAACTGGCGCGCTGCCGAGCGCAATAAATGCTCGCGCGCGACGCTTCCTTTCGCGACGCTCAACGCAATCACATCCTGAAGTTGATCGCGGAAGCCGTAGGCGCCACTCAACTGATAGAACGCTGCGCGCGCCCAGATCCTGCAGCTCAGCGTCTGGTACAGCAGCCAACGATTGAGCAATAAATCCATGCTCGGGTCGGGCGTCGTGACTTGGATGGCGCCGAGTACGTCGTCCCAGCGGCGAGTTACGTCACGCAAGACCTGGTCCAGCTGTGCCGCTCGATAGCGGCTCAGCAAATCGCGCGCTTGGTTCCTGTTTTCCGCCTGCCCCAGGAAGAAAACGATCTCCATGCTGGCGCCGGAACGCAATTCAATCGTGGTTTGCAACGCTGCGCATGGATCGAGACCTGCTCCTACCCTTTGAGAAAGTTGACCGCCTCGTTCGAGCGCCGCGGGACGCTCGGGCGCGCCGTTGCGCCCGAAAAAATCTGTGCGGTCTCCGGTGTAGGAAATCTGTCGCCCGCCCAGGTCTGCAAAGGCGATCCGTCCGCCAAACTCTCCAGCCCAAGCGCTACGCGCAAAGAGGGCTCCGGACGGCGGATCGATTTCGGTGATGACGTACGGCGACGATTCGCTACGCGAGCTCCCCAGTACCCACTCGGCGTAGGCAGTGACGGAAAGCCGGCGGGTGCGGCCGGAATTATTTTGTAGAGTGAGCTGAGAAATCTTAATCGAGTCTTCGGGGGGCACAAATTGCAGGAGATCGTGCATGATCCCGTGCGATGCGTGCTGGAAACGGCTGTATCCCTGGCCGTGCCGCACAATGTAGGTCGCAGTTTCATCGCGAATGGGGAGCGCCGTCGGGCTCCAGACTTCACCCGTGCTCTCATCACGTACGTAGATGGCCTCGCCCGGAGTATCCACGACATGATCGTTTGACCACGGCGTAAGCTGGTTTTCGTGGCTGTTGATCGACCACGTGAAGCCGGAGCCCGATTCCGAAACAATGAATCCGAAAGACGAGTTCGCGATCACATTGATCCATGGCTCGGGGGTCCGCAACCCCTCCTCAAGGATGGTCACATATTCGCGGCTGTTTTCCGTGAAGCCGCCGAAGCCGTTGAAAAACTGGAGAGGTTGCCGCGGCAACGGTGCATCCACATATTTTCCCGAACGGGCCGGCCTTGGGGGCGGTGGCACGACAGGCTCCCGATGCTGCGATCTCGTTATTTGTTCGGCGAGTGTGCCGCGGCGGCTAAGGAGCACCACGCGCGCAACGCTCTGAAGTTGCGCGCGCGTCTGTGGCGAAACCAAGTCTCCTCGCAAGAGGAAGATCTTCCCGCTCGCTGCGCTCGTGTCGGGAGAGAGCCTGAGCTGGCTCCCTCGCACAAGGGCCTCGAGTGAGCCCTGCAGCTCCTGCACGTACGATGGCGGCTTTTCGTTGATGATAACCACGTCTGCGGACAACTGTTTCATGCGCCAGTATTCGTGTGCTCGCAGCAATTGTCGGATGAGCTCAAAATCCTCCGCATCGTCGATGCGCGCCAGGACGATAGGCAGGTCGCCGGAAATTCCCTGCGCCCACAACGTGGAACGCTCCAAAGTGCCGGCGCTCAGCACATCGGAGGTTGGGCGCAACGAAGCGTCGGAATACAGCACGGCATTGGCCAGCCTTTGGAACAGGTGCGCTTCGTCGGCGCTAATGCTGAGGTGCTGAAGCTCTACTTGCGCCTGTGTCCAGGCAAGCGTGCGAGTCCGCTCGTACGATCTCGCGTCATGATGCTTATCCGCCAAAGCCAATGCCTCTTCGCGTGTGGGAGCGACCACCGTCGAATAGATCAAATGCGCGGTCTTGCCCGGCGGAATGTGCACCGTGAGTCGCAGGCACATCGCCGGGTCGAGCACGGAGCCGACCGTGTTCGACAAGGGCCGGCCATCGACAATCGAGATGGGATTGCGGGCGCTGCGCCCACGTCCGAGGAATTTTGCTCGATCGGTCTCGAATTGAAGGTCGCCAACAGTTTCCGCTTCTGCAACGAGAACGTGCGCTGCCCAGACAGCCGTCTCATCGTCAGAGCGCTTGCGACGTGTTGCGACCAGCGCTCCGATATCAGGAACAAATTCCGTCTCCACAAATAAGTTGGCAAAAGCGGGGTGGGCCACGTCCGCGGACTGCGACGTGAGCGATAGCTCCGCGTAGGAAGTCACCTGAATATCCCGGGCGCGCAAGCCGAGATTGGAGATGGAGACACGGCGGACTTCGGCATCATCTTCAGAGGATACGGCGACCTCGAGCGAAGTGGTCAGGGAGCGGTCACGCCGAAAGATCTCGCCATGGTCCTCGTAGAAGACCGCCTCGTAAGAATCCGGTTCGACGCCGCTGGGCTGATACCCTGCCGACCATACGTTGCCGGTCTGCTCGTCACGAAGATAGATGTATGTGCCCCAGCAGTCTCGCGTGAGATCCTCTCGCCAGCGAGTGATGGCAATATCACGCCACCGGCTGTAGCCTGAACCCGCCGCTGTAAGCATCACAGCGTACCGGCCATTGGAAAGTAGCTGGGTTCTCGGGGTTGCATCGTGAGGAGTCCTGAACCGGCGCACCACGGGGGGAACGAGCTCCCGCACCTCTGCTGCCGCAGAGACCTCTTCTGCGCGAGGCCGTGCCACCAGCACGTCGCGGGGCGTGCGCTCTTGTAACAGTAGTTCCGTGGCCTGGACGATCGGCTCGGCGTGGAACCGAGTCCGCATGGCACCATCTTTCAAGGCATTCGCGATGGCCACGAGCGACATACCCTGATGGTGCGCCATGAAGGCGCGTATCACGCCGACGCCCTGGCCCTCCGGCAATCGGGTGCTCGTATAGTCGAGCGCTTCGTAGAACCCGTAGTCCCCCAGGCCGCCGGCACGGGCAAGACGTACAAAGTTCTGTGCCGCCGAGGAAGGTTCGATCATTGCCGCGAGAGCAGTTGCGTACGGCGCGATGACGAGATCCTGGCTCAGGCCGCGCTTGAGCCCGAGCCCGGGTACTCCAAAGCTGGAATATTGATACGTGAAGTCGATGTCGCGAGCATTGTAGGCGGACTCCGAGATTCCCCAGGGGACATCGCGCTCCGCGCCATATTCGATCTGTCGAATGACAATCTGCGCGTAGGTTTGGCTCAGAAGGCTTTCCGCCGGCGAACGCATCACAAGCGCCGGCATGAGATATTCAAACATCGAACCCGACCATGAAATCAGCGCAGACCCGCGGCCCACGGGCGTCAGGGAACGGCCGAGGTGGAACCAGTGAGATGACGGAACGTCACCCTTGGCAATGGCGATAAAGCTCGTGAGCCGAGCTTCCGAGGCAAGCAAGTCGTAACAATTGGCATCCAGGCCTCCCTCTGTGGCTCGGTACCCAATGGAAAAAAGCTTACGCGTTTCGTCGAAGAGGAAAGTGAAATCCATCTCTTCAAAGAATTTTCCCGACGTCTCAACGATCCCCTGAAGCCGGCGATCCAAGGCAGCAGCGTCTGCGGCCGATGTCTTCAGCGCCTGGACGAGTGCATCGATCCGGGCAAGTATCTCCCTGTTTCCGCGAGAATCGGAAACGAGCGTCCCGCCGAGCGCGGTGAGTTCGCGAAGAGCAGCCTCGAATCGCTCCGCAGCGTCTCCCAGTGAAGGAAGGCTGCGGAAAAAAGGCTCAATCGCCACCCATTCAGGCGCCTCCCCGGGACTGCGTTCCGCCATGGCAATAATCTCTTGCGGCTCCAACCGCAACCAAGGAATCAAAATCGCGGCATCCCGATAGTGGCTCTCGACACATTCTTGTGCGGCTTCGGCCCACGCGCGCACTTCCGAATCGGCAGCTTCCCCGAGTTCCTGCGCGAGCGTTTGCGCCATGTCAGTGACCGTCCGGGCGCGCTCCTTCAACTCGACGAACCGCACCGCCCAGTCCGCCGCATCGGCGGGCGCATGGTTGATCGAGAGCAGGAGGGCGTCCACCGCATTGCTTAGTTGTTTTCGCGTAACGGTGTGGGTTCGCCGAACGTCGGTGATTTTGGCGAGCGCTTCCATCAGAAGGCGGATCGGATCTTCCACTCCTTCGAGGATGCAGGCTTCGATCGATGATTTTTGAATCAGCTCGCGACAGCCGTTGCCGAGAGCCAGCAAATGTCCGGCGATATTTCCGCTATCCACGGAGGAAACATACTTTGGATCGAGCGGACGGAGATCGCGTGTGTCATACCAATTGTAGAAGTGACCATGAAACCGGTCCATTTGAGTCATCGTCTCAAGCGTGGATTCCAATCGCTTGACGGTGTCTCGCGTACCGAGCCATCCAAAGTCACGTGCCGCAAGCGTGGAGAGCAGATAAAGGCCGATATTTGTAGGTGAAGTTCGGTGGGCTACGACAGGTTTTGGATCTTCCTGGAAATTATCCGGAGGAAGTGAATGGTCTGCGGCGGACACAAAAGTCTCGAAGAAGCGCCATGTCCGGCGTGAAATCGAACGAAGTTCCTTCGTATCGGCTGTGGAGAGAGCCTCGATATCCGTCGGTCCAGGAGGAAGGCTGATCCATCGTGCTACCGCGGGCGCGGCAACCCACAAAAGCACAAAAGGGATTGCCGCAGGCAGAGCGTGCGGATGTCCAAAAGCTACGGCCATGAGTGCCGCGATCGCGAGGAAAACGCCGCCCCGCATGCGCACAAAAATCCCGTAGAGATTCAGGTTCACCGCATATTTGGCCTGCGCCGCCGTCACCCACTCCAATAAATTTTTCCGGGTTATGAACAATCGGCCCAGCGTGCGCAAAATTGCGTCCGACATGAGCCACGCCTGATAAGCGAGAAGGGTAACCGTCAAACCAATTTGAGCTGCACCGAGCGAGAGATCCGAAAGAACCCCGCGAATATGGCTCCGCTTGGAGATCCCGCCCAGACGTGTGTTCAGCCCCGTGAGGAAAGGAATCAGGGCGGGGATCGAGATCGTCGCGAGAACGAATGTAGTCCACAGCCAGGGAGATACCTGCGGCACCAACCAGCCGGCGAGCAGCGTTAGAAACATGGAAGGCGCTGAAAGTGTGCGGCGCAGATTGTCGGTCATCTTCCACCGGCTGAACGCAGGAATACGGACCTTGCGGCCCTTTTCCTCAGGCACATTTCCTCGCGCGAATATCCAGGGCAGCAGCTGCCAGTCCCCGCGCGCCCACCGGTGCTGCCGAGCGGCGGCAGCTTCGTAATGCGACGGGAAATCGTCGAAGAGCTCAATGTCCGTGGCCAGCGCCGTTCGTGCGAAGATGCCCTCAAAAAGATCGTGGCTCAGTAAAGTGTTTTCTCGAACTTTTCCTGCTAGGGCCGCCTCAAACGCATCGATGTCGTAGATTCCCTTCCCGGTGTAGGATCCCTCCCGAAACAAATCTTGATAGACGTCCGAAACAGCCGACGCGTACGGATCGATGCCACTCGGTCCCGAAAAAACTTTCTGGAAGAGTGAGCCCTCTCGCTTCGTCGGCAGCGACGGTGTGATGCGCGGTTGGACCAGCGCGTAGCCCTCTACAACGCGCCCTTCCTCCGGATTAAATTGCGGCCGATTCAGTGGATGGGCCATGGTCCCGATCAAACGGGCAGCGGTGCCGCGAGGCAAGCGTGTGTCTGCGTCAAGCGTAATCACGTAGCGAACGCCCGGTACTGTTTCCGGTGCACGGTCGCCAGTGGCCACAAAGCTTGTGGTTTTGGATCCGCGAAGCAGCTGGTTCAACTCATGGAGTTTTCCGCGCTTGCGCTCCCAGCCCATCCATTTTTGCTCGCTTTCATTCCAGAGGCGTTTGCGATGAAACAGAAGGAAGCGGTCGCCCCCTCCGGCCACGGGACCGTGCCGCTGATTCAAGTTCGCGATCCCGTCAACGGCGGCCGCCAGCAGGTCGTCATCACCCGGGAGGCTCTCGCTCGGCGCATCCACAAGATCGGAAAGCAGCGCAAAGCGGAGGTCCCCATCGGGGTTCGCCAGGTAGTGAACCTCTAGCCGCTCTACCTGCTCCTTGATCGAGTCCTGCGAGGTCAGGAGCATGGGGACCACGACGATTGTGCGCAGTTCCGCAGGCATGCCGGTGCGTAGCTCCAGGCGCGGCAAGGTTCGGGGTCCGAGCAAATCGGTTACGGCGCGATTAATGAGTGCAATGGCGAGGTCCGATGCGGAAATAGCGGCAAGCAAACCAAACAGCAAGAGGTACTTCGTGCTCGCCCCTAATTCCCATGCCTGGCTGAGGGGAACCGCCAAAATAATCGCAGTCAACAGGGCGATGGTTCCCAAATAGCCGGGCACCGCAGCCCTTACGTACAGGCGCAAAAGCCAGCGCCGCCAGGGAAGATGGAAACCCAGTTCTCGCTCAAAGGCGCGCCGTCCTTGTGAAATGAGGTAAAACCCGGGGTCCGTTTGCCTCTCCTCACCCGGGCGCCCGTCCGCTGGAGTTTCTGCGCGGGCGCGCTTGGCGCGATGCACTGCGCGTTGAGCAATCTCGATTTCTGTGTGATCCGATCCCCGCGAAAGGCCCTCGATGGCATGACGGTAGTGATCGCGCGTGGCAAAATCCATCTCACCAAAGTTGCTTCCGTTGCGCAGAATTTCGTCGACGGGGCTGACACTCTCGAAAAATACCTGCCAATCAAACGCAGACATCAAACGCATGCTTGTGATGATGTTGCGTACCGTGACGCTCATCGCTGCCTGCTCTTGGTGCTCTGCGCGCACGATTTCGTCGGCGGAGGAACCTTGGGCGGAGAGACGTTCATCGAGCCATAACAGTATTGGCCCGACTTTTGGGTCCAGGTCCCGCAAACGCTGGACGAGCTCGACGGCAAACGCTCTATCCAAAGGCTTCTTCTCAAAACCCCTGAGAACCGTCGCCGGCGCAACCAAGGACTGCCCGCTGGTACCGAGGAGGCGGTCTGCAAGAGAATCGGCTTCCACACGCGAGTTACGGCTCCGCACGATGTGCTCCGACACTCTGCGAAGGTTTTCCACCAGCACCACCCGCAATGTAATGGCCACGGCCCAAAGCTCACCGATGGTAAGGGGCTGGACGCGCTGGTAAGAATTTACGAACCGGCGCAACACATCCGGGTCGAATCGGCTATCCGTATGCGCCACAAATGCCCACGCAACGCCGAAGACTCGCGGATAGCCTTGCAAGTGGCCGGAGGCAAGTTTCGGTAATCTTCGATAGAAGCCCGGTGGCAGGTCGTCACGAATCTCACGGAGCTGTTCTTCAACGATATAAAAATTATCGAGCAGCCATTCTGCGGCAGGCGTAATGGCCTGCTCATGCGATATCGCCTTGGAAGTCGCCCGGTAATATTCCAGGAGAACGCGGCCGTTCTCCAGTACGCGTGGAAGAAGCGGCCGGCCCTCGTCTGAAGTCTGTGTGACGGTCTGGGCGGCCGCTAGGGTCTCGGCGTGCTGCTCCAGGCGCTCGACACTAAAGAGCTCGGCGCGAATCGGCCCCTCGACTTCAGGGAACACGATGAGCGGTGGACGAGCCATATCCAATTCTTCCTTAGAGTGACTGCCGTCAAAGAACTAGCGCTACTGCGGGCAAACCAAGCGGGCTTTTATACCTTCAATAGACTATAGCGGGTCTGACGAATCGTCACGGGATATCTTGGCAGCGGGAATCACGACAGCTGATTTCTCGGATGGATGAAATTTGAAATCAAAATGAATAGGGCGTTTACAAGCACGATCAGATCTCCCTGGGACTAGGGAACCCGTGCTTGCCTGCGGGCCGCACCGCGTGGAACATCGTCCATCGGGTTGCCTAACCGGCCTTGCGCAAGCCCGGTTCGTTCTCCAAGCCCTTCGCGGGATTCCCCACAGAGCTCTGAAATCGTGCCGACTGATGACGCTGCGAAAACGCTGCCCGAAGTATCCGCTCCAAATCAGTTTTGCGGTAAGGATGGCAGATGAAATCAAACGCCCGAATATTCAAAGCGGCGAGGTAGTCTCTGTATTCGTGCGGACATGCCGGTGCGCAAACGATGATCGCGGGAATTTCGACGGGCTGGCGCTTCAGATGTCGAACGACATCGCGATACGTGCCGTCAACCAGCCAGAAGCCGCAGAAGCATGCGGCCACACTTTCCCTGGCAAGCCCGGCTCTCACCTCGTCCGTGCTCTTCGCCCAGATGGTCTTCAACGGATACATCTCAAGCAATTCGCGCATGCTGTTGTTGATAGCAGGATCAACCGTGGCTACCATCACAGTTGGTTGCGCAGGAATTGACTGAAGACTTTCTGTTGATTCGTGACGGATAACGCTGCCGTGGTTTCCGTTTACTGGCGCTGTGTGGTCCATGGGCGAATCCCTCTCTGTTTTTGCCGAGAGAGAGAACGGTGAGCCGGCCCAGCCCTTCAACCTTGGTTTTGCAAGGTCACCGGCGCTCCGTCCTCCCTCTGCACGGGCATAATCCCTGAAAGAGCTTCGCTCAACAATACAGTTAAGGCGTTAGGCACTCGGGGAACTTGCTGTAGGGAAATCCAGATGGAGCATGACGATGCAAAAAGATCAATTTCGGGGCGAGCGAGAATCAATTGCCCGCGGCGCTTGTGACCGGACCGTTCGAATGCTGTTTATGCTTCGAGCTGTAAAATCAACGTCCGCCGTGTGCGAATTATGTAAATAGAGCGGCTACGCCTCGACGATTTGATTTCGTACCGCGTATCGAACTAATTCACTCACGGTATGCAGTTGCAGTTTGCGCATGATATTGGCGCGGTGTGTTTCGGCTGTCTTGACACTGATGCAAAGCGACGACGCGACTTCCTTGCTACTTTTGCCTTCCGCAAGCAATTGGACAATTTCTCGCTCGCGGGACGTGAGCCTATCGCGAAGCGTCGTGGGAACCTCCGGACGCATCCTCCCCTCTTTGAAACTTGTGAGCATCACCTCCGTCGCGCGGGGCGTGAGGAACGGTTTGTGATTTGCGAGGGTTTCGACGGCGATGATCAGGTCCCGGTCCGAATCTGACTTCACGATGTACCCTCTCACACCGGCTTCGAGAATATCTCGAATCAGTTGATCTGAGTAATGCACGGAAAGAATGAGGATCTCAGTGCTCGGCGATTCCTTACGAATTCTTTTCGCCGCGTCCACGCCGTTCAGATCCGGCATGCTGATATCCAGGATTGCAATATCCGGTTTTAGTTCTTGGGCCTTCGATACAGCCTCCCGGCCGGTATGAGCTTCTCCGCAAATCTCCCACCCTGCATGTGATTGCAGCATCCCCTTAATTCCACGTCTCATAAGATCGTGATCGTCGGCAATCAGGATTCGAAGCGCTTTCATCTTTTTCTCCCACAGAAGTGAGGTTTGCCGTGCAATTGTACAAGAGAAAGTCAGAAACGGCCTTCGAGACAGGGGGCGCGGCCAACTACCGACATGCTTTATCAAGGCCGCTGCGCTCCCGCTCGGCCACATCAATCACGCTATCAAGAAAGCCGGTGTCCCGCCCCGTTTATTATAGAAACTACAGTTGCAAAAAATGCTGGGCTCCCCGAGGCGGGATGACCGGCTGATGAATTGGATGAAACGGAATGATTCCTTCAATCGAACCTGCATGATGCCTGGCGAAGCTAGCTTAGGGCAGGGGACTAGTCTATCGGAGTCATCCTGTAGCCTACGCTGGGATATTCCTGTAGCCCTCTAAATCCCTGCATCGGCACAATTTAGCAGCGTGCCTGGCCGATCAGGTGACGCTGCTGGTTGAAATACGGTAGAGCGCGTATTGAGCCGCACCTCGCACTTTTGTAAAAATTGGGGCGAAACATGCACGACGAGCTCTCATAACGAAGAGGAGAAAAACTAATGCGTAATATTTTTGGCGCGCTGATCGCGGTCCTTTTGGCTGCCACGACAGCTTTTTCCGCTGACACGGCGGACCGAAAGAAGCAGGAAGACCGTTTACAGAATGCCGGACAGGTAATGGGTGAGATTCTGAACATTCCGGAGAACATCCCTCAGGATCTTCTCGACAAGACAAAATGCATCGTGGTGATTCCTTCCGTTCTCAAGGCTGCATTCATCATCGGCGGAAGTTATGGACGCGGAGCTATGGTCTGCCGCAGCGGTGAGAAGTTCACGGGGCCGTGGGGCGCACCGGCTATGTACGCGCTAGAGGGCGGAAGCTTCGGCTTCCAGCTCGGTGCGGAGGCCACGGACTTTGTTTTTCTGATCATGAACGACCGGGGCGCAACGAGTCTCTTGCATAGCAAGGTAAAGCTTGGCGGCGACGCTTCCGTAGCCGCCGGCCCAGTGGGCCGCGACGCAGAGGCTGATACGGACGTCACGATGCGGTCCGAGATTCTGACGTACTCCCGCTCTCGCGGGGCGTTTGCTGGAATATCTCTCGAAGGTTCCACGTTGCGTCCGGATGACGACGCAAATGAAGCTCTATACGGGAGAAAAATTCATGCTTCTGACATCGTACTCGGTCCCGCTCCGACCACTCCTGCTGCGGCCCACACCTTGATCGCCGTGCTCGATAAGGCCTCCCCCCACGCTAAAACCGCCTAGATAAACCGAGGGAAGGTGAAGCCACTACCTTCCCTCGGCCTCTCCTTTTATGGGACATGAGATTTGCCTGCAATTCAGATGGGATCTTTTGCCGTTGAAAGATTCGTCCTCGACATGCCTTCGCAAAACAAACAGGCAATCGGAAGCTTAGTCTGAACCGGATGCCTGCGACCGGACGTCGTCATTAGTAGATTCACGAATGGGGAGGCTCACAATGATTGCAGTTCCGCCTCGTTGAGACCTGATCTGCAGCCACCCGCCGAGCTGCCTTATACGTTCTTTCATTCCTCGAATGCCGACGCCCAGTTGCCCACCGCTGCTTTTCAGTGCTGCCAGGATATCGTCCGGTATCCCTTTGCCCTTGTCCGCGACTTCCAGCAGCACCATTCCTGATTGCAAGGCAATTTGAACGCTCGCTGTATCACTCCCCGAGTGGCGAAAAATGTTCGTTAGGCTTTCCTGCACGATTCGAAAGAGCGTTCTTTCCAGGATTTCGGCAAGCCGATTCGGGCCAAGCGATACCTTCAAGTCCACTTTCACTTTGCTCCGCTGAGTAAAGCCCTCGATGTACCACTCCAATGCAGACCTTAATCCTGAATGATCGAGGGTCGGAGGATACAGAAGGTAGGAAAGCGTTCGAGTATCATCGGAAGCTTTCTGGGAAAGCTGGATGGCTTCGTGAAGCAAGTCGGCAGCGGCCGGATCGATATCGGTGACTCTCGCGTTCACTGCGGACAGGTGTATGACAAGCGCGGCCAAACTTTGACCCATGCTGTCATGGAGTTCCCGTGCGATTCGACGGCGCTCTTCATCCTGCAACTGCAGCAACCGTCCCGAGAGATTCCGGAGCGCTTCTTCGGCTTCTTTGCGAAGGGTAATATCTCTGTTGATTTCGAGAATACCGATCGTCCGGCCTTGTTGATCGTGCTGCAAAACCTGACGGCTTGCGACAGTGATCCGCTTTCCCTCTCGAGTCCAGTGGGCCAGTTCGCCTTCCCAAGATCCGGTGCTAAACAGCTTTTCATGAATTTGATCGAACGGTTCGGAAAACTCCGTTCTCAGGAATTGATGTGTCACGTTCCCACAGGCCTCCGCGGCGGACCAGCCGTATGTTTCCTGAGCGCCCCGATTCCAGAACAAGATGACGCTGTTCACATCGCGGGCGATGATGGCATCATGAGCCAGGTGCAACAATTCGGACTGTTTTCTCAGCTCGTCAATCGCCTGTTTTTGCTCCGTAATGTCGTCCATGGCAAGAAGAATGGATCGTCGCGAACCTTTTTCGCGGCTGACTTCACGAGCGTTCAGGACCATAACCCTCTGGCCAATCCCGGGAAGGTTGAGGGGGACCTCGAAGTTTCTCAGTTCGGTTTGTTTCGGAAGAACCTCCCTTAGTGCATGGAGCAAGGCGGGAATGTTCCACCGGACGTCACCGAGTTCGTAGAGTAGTCGATGTTCGATTTCATCGTGAGACACCTTAAATGTTTGCAAAAAGGCGCGATTGACCGTCAGGACCCGAAGATCCTCGTCCAGAACCACGATCGACTCCCGAATCGTCTCGGCGATCACCTCGGCGTAGCCGCGCAATGCCGCCTGTCCCTTTCGTTCATCGATGGTCATGTAGTCTCTTGCAGAGCGCCAACGAGGGATCTCATGTGGCCGTGAAAATTGGTGATTTTGAGATTGTTGTTCACTTCTAAACCCGGTGGAGTGTGTTCGCTCAAGAATCGAAATTAAAGCGCATCACAAATCGGAAGATCTACAGCTCTCTCTGCAGATTCCTGCCCTGAAAGAACGGTTTATGTTGGCCCAGGGCCTCAACGGCAGCCAAAAGCCAATTGGCCTGCGATTTTAGAAGGTAGCCGCTCGCTCCTGCTTTCTGAGCCTGCTGAACCATCTGCGTAGAGTCATGCTGCGTAAATATCAGGATCTCGGCAGTCGGGATCGCTTTCTTAATCTCCGGTGTGGCTTCGAGCCCGCTCATCTCGGGCATGGTAACGTCCATAATCACGACGTCAGGTTGTAGCTCTTTCGCCTTCCCGATGGCTTCTGCGCCATCACCAGCCTCACCTACAATCTTCCACTCCCCGCGCGTGCCCAGCAATTTTCCCAGGGCAGATCGCACAGCCTTTTCGTCGTCTACAATCAATATTCGAAGGCCCATTGGTATTCCTTACATATTTTATCCGATGATCGCTGAATCGCAATCAGCATTCGATTGGCTCCCGCATTACCCATTCCATCCCGTTCACCAATCGTTCCTGTCTATTCGCAACCGCGAAATATGTACCTGACATTTTGAATTTCTACACATTACCACCGAGATTGCTGAGACGCCGCTAGAACAAGGTGAGTAAGCATCCGATTTAATTGGAGTTGGACGGGCAGAGTCCATCAAACTTTGGTCACAGAATTGCACTCCCCGTATTGCCGAGTTTGATTCTCTTACTGGCGGTCTGTCCCGATCTCTCGGAGGCGGACATTGAACGCAACCTACGATATTTTCAGAGAACATCCAGATAATGGGCCGATTTGGGTTGAAGCTGTTCAAGGTCTGGAAAATGCCAGAGCCCGCCTGATGAAATTACTTGAGACGCGTCCCGGCAATTACTTCGTCTACGATTCAATTACTTCCAAGGTCGTTGTCACGGTCGTTGAACCGGCATAAATGCCGGCGCCTGTGACCCTCTGCAGCCGCTCCCACCAGCGGCTACGACTTACCCTATATTCGGCCCATTAGGACCAGTATCAGCAGGACGAGAAGGACTAAACCGATCCCTCCGCTCGGGTAATATCCCCACTCCCGGCTGTGTGGCCACGTTGGGAGACTGCCGAAGAGCGCCAGTATCAAAACGATCGCCAAGATTATCAGCAGCACTTTTTTCTCCTTTCAGTTTGTGCCGCCGGGCGCGGCGATTCGCCGCGTCCGGCGAAATCCGACTGGTGAATCAACGCGCGCTGCCAGCCTTCGCTGTTTTGTGCTTGGGTCGTGTCTCTCCGTCTTCAGTTCCTTCGCCTAATGCTGCGGAATTGATCTCTTCCGAGAGGTCCGTGAGCTTTTGATCGGTCTCCTTCTCTTCATCGAGCGTGCGTTGCAACAACGAGGCTGCTTCGTTTTCGTCCAACAAAACGGCGAATGAATGCACCGAACCATATGCGGCGATCTCATAATGCTCCACGCGCTGAGCTGCAGTAATCAGCCCCGCATCCATCAGCGCGCCTTCGAGATCCTCAGACATCATTTCTCCGCCTTCCGCCACGATGCCTTCCATGCCCTTGCATTTCTTGCCCTTGGCTGGCTCTCCCAGCGCACTCAAAATTTGTTCGAGCCTGGACGCGTGCTGTTTTGTTTGCTCAAGATGCTCCTCGAATCCTTTACGGAGCTTATCCGAGTTGGCCGCCTTCGCCATTTTTGGCAACGCTTTGATCAATTGCTGTTCCGAATTGTAAAGATCTCGGAGTTCGTCCACGTAAAGTGCTTTTAGGCCGTTTTCCTTCATATCAATCCCCCTGTTTTCTTAGGTCGTCTCGTTGATGTGATCGTCGATCGGATCTAGCGATTGCACTGCTAGGTTAGACTGCCCTCGTCGCCTTCGCCATAAAGTAAACGCTGTAGCCCCCACTCCAAGTTCCAGTAGTCGAGCAGCAGCGAAACAGGCAGACCGAAGGCCGGGGCACCACGAAGTGAGGTGCCGGACTGAATAGGAATCATAAGGTAGAATGTTTGCCCACCTACACGTTGCGCTGTATTCCTGCCGGGAGGCTTTGTGCCCATCCTATGTGTGCACGCAGCCACTCCATACAGGAGGTTCGAAATGAACTGGGATCAAATTGAAGGCAAGTGGAAGCAGTCCGTGGGAAAAGTCAAAGAGAAGTGGGGAAAACTGACCGACGATGATCTGACTGCCATAAACGGCAAGAGAGAGCAGTTGATCGGAAAGATTCAAGAACGATATGGAATTGCCAAAGAAGAGGCGCAGAAGCAGGTAGATGAATTCTCGCGTGCCTACAGTGAAGACGACTCGGTGAGAACAAGCACTAAGTCATCACGAACGGCCGGCGGTCGGTAACCGAAAAAACGACAAAACAGAGGAGAAACGTGATGGCAAGATACGGCAAAGCTGCCAGCAAAAGTGTGAAGAGCGCCATGCACCGGGAAAAGCGCGGGACACTTCGGTCAGGTAAAGGCGGGAAGGGAGGCAAGGTCACCAGCCGCAAGCAGGCGATTGCCATTGGACTTTCCGAAGCACGCAAGAAAGGTGCCAAGGTTCCGAAGAAAAAATCCTAGCGCAATCTTCATGCTGACCAATCAAAATCCGTGACAATCATCAGGTCCGCGGTTTTTGGTTTCCCGGGCGGGAGAGTGCGGGCATGGACACGAGGAGGCAACCGCAATGTTTGGATATGGAATCATCGGCACCATAGTCATCGTTTGTTTGATCGTTTGGCTTATCAATCGGGTCTGAAAACAACCTCCGGGGTTGAGGAGGTCAATCTCAACCCCAGCGAGGTCCCCCCTGAACCCAGCTCCAGTGCACTCCACCGAACAGTTCGAGTAAATCCGGAGCGATTCCTAGATCGCAATGGGTTTCTTGATCGGAAAGAATCCAGATGCGCATGTAGGCGAGGCATCCGCCGGTTGGCAGATGCCCCGCCCGGTAGGCCTTTAACGAACAATCACTTCGGCTTTGACTCAGCTGGATGCGAGGCGGCTGGCGCCTGCCTCTGTTGCAACTGCTGCGTCTGTTGCGTGTGTCTTTGCTGCAATTGCTGCGTCTGTTGCTGGTGTCGCTGCTCCACTTGCTGCGTTTTCACGTCATTCGCCTTCTGTTTCGCCAGTTGCTGATGTTCCTGGTCCTGCTTCTGCTGAAGCTTCTGCCGATCTTGTTGCTGCTTGGCCTGCAGCTTTTCCTGTTGCTGCTGGTATTTCTGATCCTGCTTTGCGTTTCCGGTGTTTGGAGGAGCCGGGCGTTCCATAGCCGGCAGATCTCTCGGATGGACCACTGGCCGGGATGCATTGCTCTCCGTACGCGCTCCCGCCTCTCCGCCCCGAACGACGCCGCTATCCTTAAACGCGCCTGGCTTAGGTGTGGCAGCGATTGCTGGCGAGCCGTGATTCACAGAAGCCCGTAGGTCTCGCTCGTTGCGGGCAGCCTGCACATGTTCGGCTTGAGCGGCCACAGGTCCCACATGTCTTTCATGAACAGCCGCCTCTTCTTCGGACGTCGGACGAGCATCGATCCCACCGTGTCCGTTGTAACTGACGTGAGTATCGTTCCTCACCTCGATCCTGGTGTTGTACACATTGTGGATCATGTTGGCGTCCACGCGGTTGATCGTGGTGTTGTAGAAGAAATGCCCGCCTTCCCAACGCCCGCCTTCATAACCGTGACCGAAGTAACCGAAGCCATAGTTGATCCCGCCATAAAAACCTACACGCGGGCCCCAATAACCGTCGTAGAAGACAAACCCAGAGCCGCCCCAGCCCCAGTAAGCCGGGGTCCAGAGATAGCCGACTTCCGGAGCCAATACCCATGTTCCGGGTACCCAATAGTAATCGCTGACGTCGTAGTCGTAAGCCCAGTACCCAGGCGTCCAGATGTAGCCATCGCCGGGGCAAAGAGGTTGTTCGTAGACCGGCAGCGCGGGAGGCGCGATAGTGATCGCAACGCGGACTTGTGCGTATGATGCTCCCGATATGGCCAGCAATATGACTGCGAACAGCGCCGAACGAGTAAAGAAAACAAAACGCATTGTGCATCCTCCTGCCCGATCATCCTTTGCTGACCCGGTGTTGCTTTGTTGCTGCGGGCCGCGTGGATTGAGCGGCATAATTTTTGAATGAAACGCCCTGAACAGCCTTCGACCCGCTAGGAATACTATTCCTTCGCTATAGCTATTTCCATACGGTTATAAGTGTATGAATGTAGGGATTAGACCGGATGCCGGCAATCCCTGTCCGGAGGCGCGACTGAAAACAATGCAGCGCATCGTCGCAATCGATAGGAACGATCTCGCCGCGTCACGGCCTGCGCTCCGCTCGCTCGTACCACTTCTTGCCTTTCCTCCAACCCTCTAACAGCTTCCCCTCAATTTTCACTGTTCCCCTGCTGGTCCCGTTTCCCAGCGCTGCCAAACTCTCACACAGTTTTTTCGTGGACATCGCAAGCGTCGCCCACCTCGTCGGATTGGTGCTTCCCGGATCCCCAGATATATGCGGATTCGTGTTGATCTCATACACCTGCATCTTTCCCCCCACGATTCCCCAATCTGCCCGCCCGTATTCAATCCCTGCGATCTCAAAAGCACGGCGCAAAACATCCGCGTTCCAGTTCTCCTTCACGAACTTCTGCTCGAACACCTTGTACTCCTCGGGTAATTTCACGCCTTTCTTCCCATACTTCACCACCCAGCTATCCTCCACCACCATATGGTGCGCGAACACTTCTCTCCCCACGCGAAACGTATTGAACTTTCGAAACCACGGCCCGTCAAACGCCTCCGCCGCATACCCCACAATCAGAAGACCCCTCAGCGAGAAACCTTCCGCCCGCGCCTTCTTCAGCGCCGCCGCCAACTCTTCCCGGTTGTGTAGGAGATCCGTGCTCAGCGGCCGTCCGTGATCCTGCTCGTGCCGCAAAAACACTGGGTACCGCTCTGGCCACCGCCGCTCATCTGCCCGAATCACATCAAAATCATTGATTCCCTCTTCCCGCAGATTTCGCAACAGTTCGTACCGGGACATGACCTGTGCCGGGTTGTTCAGTACATGGCACCGCCCGTCTCCGGCCAGGACGCCGTAGGCCTCAGCTGCCACCCGCAGTTCCCAGGGCGTCAGCCGCTCCATATCCGTGAAGATGTACGCCCCGCATGGAGCCTTCTTCTTCCTCAAGAACTGGTCGTAATTCTCCACCGTGCAGGGGGGAACACTCGCCCCCTCCATTTTTCCTTCCACCAAGTCTTTGGCCGTATATTCGTGCCCGCGGGTCGTCAGGAATCCAGACGAAGAACGCTACCATTCGCCACTGCGCCTCGACCCTCGCCCCATGGACGGCATCTACCACGCCACGTATGTCACCGCGCGCATGCATTACGTTCTTTCGCGCCTTCTCGCCTCTGGCGCTCTCACTCCCGCGCAGGTCGAAGAGGCCAAGACCGCCTCCGCCAACCACGTCAAATCATTTCGTGAAGGCTACGAAGTTGTTTCTTCTCAGGGTAACCTCACCGAGCTGGGCCAAGGCCTACTTTCTCCGGCCCACGACTACATGCGCCCCTACCTCTGATCCTTGCCGGTCTCGAACCAGACTGCATGTCCATCTACTCATCGTTGAACCTCTCTCACTCCCGGGGATACAAAATCCTCCGCAACAACCGCACCGACGGGGTTCTTCACGTTAGTTTTTAGAATGGTTTGCTGAAGTTCACCACCGGCATGCTCGCGGCTACGGTAAAATTTTCTTGGGTGTGTTCTGAATGGAGCTTTCTCGGTTGTCCTATCTGATTTTGGGCGCTTGGGTGTTTTTTGTCGGCGGCTACGCGGCGGCGGCTCTACTGCTCCCGCGCGGCACTCCCTTGACTGCTTTCAGCGACCTTCTTTTGTGTCTTGTCCCGCTGTTTGCGAACACCTGCCTGCTGTGGAACGCGGCTTCTCCCTATCGACGCAGGAATGCGTTCTGGATGCTTTTGGCGCTCGGCTGCACGCTTTGGCTCGCGGGCCGGCTCATGGTGACCTACCAGGAGCTGCAGCTTCACGAAGATGTGCGAAGCCCTTTCCCCGGTGACTTGCTGCTCTTCCTTCATACTGTGCCACTGATGGCGGCGCTTGCGCTTGTGCCCCACTTGAGGAAAATGCGCGAGACGCTGCGCTTTGGCTTCCTCGATCTTTTGCTGCTCGCAATTGTCTGGCTTTACCTCTACATCTTCGTGGCCATGCCGTGGAAGATAGTCTGGCCGAACGACGAGTTGTTTCGCGTGCGCGACCTCGAGACCTACATGGCCGAAAACCTTGCCGTTGTGATCGGCTTCGGAATTCTTTTCTTTCGCACGCGCGGAAACTGGCGGACCATCTATGGCCACGTTTTTGGCGCGCAGATTCTTTACAATCTCGGTTTGTTGTCTGAGTATATCGCGGGCATGAGCGGAAGACTTTACCCGGGCAGCTTGCCGCATGTACCGATCGTCGCTTCGTTCGTTTGGCTCGGAACGGCGGGAATCCTCGCCCGCGGCGAACCTCAGGAACCGGATGCTTCTGAAGCGGTCATCCGGCGCGACACGCAATGGCCGGCGCGGCTCGCTTCAGTCGGAGTCCTGCTGGCGATCGCTCTCGCCCTTTGGTCGGCATTCCTGAGCGAAGCTCCGCCGCCGGTGCGACAGTTTCGGCTTCTCGTGACTTTGGTGGCGCTCTTCCTGGGCACGTCTCTCGTATTTTTCCGCCAGCATCTGGTCTATGAGGAGCGGACGTCGCTTGTGCACGAGCTATGGGAGTCGCTTGAAAACGTCAAGCGCCTGCGAACCCATTTCGTGCAGTCCGAAAAGCTCGCTTCGCTCGGCAAGCTGGCCGCCGGGGCCGCGCACGAAATCAATAATCCGCTTACGGCGATTCTCGGCTACTCCGACGTCCTGATCGAGGAGAGCCCACCGAACACGAGGGCCCACTCCTTGGGCGGAAAGATTCGCGACCAGGCTCGCCGGACCAAGGATCTGGTGACGAATCTCTTGAGCTTCGCGCGCCAGGTCCCCGCGGAAAAACAACTGCTCGATCTCAACACCGTTCTCACCGGCGCCGTGCAGCTCCGCAATCTCGACCTTCGCCAGAAAAATATTCGCATCGAGCTCGAAAGCCGTAGCGTCCTCCCGGCGGTGCGCGGCGATCCGAACCAATTGCTCCAGGTCTTTTATCACCTCATCAGCAACGCGGTGGACGCGATGGAAACGGTTGGCGGCGGCGTCTTGCTGATTCGCACGCTGCGCGAAAGAGGAAACGTGGTCATTGAATTTTCCGACACGGGCCCGGGTATGAAGGAGCCGGACAAAGTCTTCGATCCGTTCTATACGACAAAGCCCGTCGGCAAAGGCACCGGTCTTGGTCTCAGTATTTGCTACGGCATCCTGCAGGAGCACGCCGGCCGCATCATCGGTTTCAACCGGCCCGAGGGAGGCTGCACGTTCCGCTTGGAATTGCCCGCGGTACTCGCCGTCTTTCCGCAAGCATCGGCGTCCCCGACCGCACCCGTCAGTTCGCGTTAGACTGGCGCGTCTCCCGTGATTTCGGCAGATGTGCTAGAGTCGAAAACTCGATGGTCAGCGCCGCAATTTCCACCGAAGGGTTGACGCGCCGTTTCGGCACACTTGTCGCAGTGGAGGATATGAACCTGCAAGTCGCCTCCGGCCAGTTTTTCGGTTTCCTCGGCCCCAACGGCGCTGGAAAATCCACGACGATCAAGATGCTCACCGGTTTGCTCGCGCCGACCGCCGGACGAATTGAAATCCTGGGCCTCGATCTCCATGAGAATTCCTCCCAGGTGAAGCGGCAAATCGGCGTCGTCCCGGAAGGCATGGCGCTTTTCGGGCGTCTCACCGGCTCCGAGTATTTGAACTTTGTCGGTCGCATGTATGGCCTCGACCGCGAGACCGCAGCGAAGCGCGCCGCCGAGCTTCTTGAATTTATGCAGCTCGCCGATCAGCCCAAAACGCTCGTCACCGATTACTCCCACGGAATGCAGAAGAAGCTGGCTCTCGCTGCCGCCGTGATCCACAACCCGAAGATTCTCTTTCTCGACGAGCCGTTTGAGGGCGTGGACGCCATTGCCTCCGGCACGCTCAAGGCCATGTTGCAGAGCATGATCGCTCACGGCGCCACGATCTTTCTCACCTCGCACGTCCTTGAAATTGTCGAGCGGCTCTGTAGCCACGTGGCCATCATTCATCGGGGCCGGCTCGTTGCGCAGGGCTCGCTCGAAGAACTTCGCGCCGGCGTTGAATCGCAGGGAGCTGTAGCTTTGCCGGGCTCCACCGCCCCGGCCGATGCGCTTGGCGAGAAGTTGACGCTCGAGCAGATTTTCCTCCGCATCGTGGGTGGCTCCCGGCTTGTCGGCCAGGAGCTTTCATGGCTGGGTTGAGCGTTTCTCCCGAAGCGCGCGGCCAGTTTGCCGCGATCGCGCGCGTTCGCTGGCAGCTCTTCCTCAACTCGCTTCGAACGATGCGCGGACGCCTGGAAATCGTTTCGCGCGTCTTCTTGGCTTTGGGATTTGGTGTCGCCGGCGTGGGCGGCTCGGTTGGGCTCGCGATCGCTTCATGGTTTCTTGTCTCACACAACCGCAGCGATTTTCTCGCGGCTCTGCTCTGGCCGATTTTTCTTTTCTGGCAGCTCTTTCCCGTAATGGCCACGGCCTTTACGGAAAATTTCGACTCCTCGAATCTTCTTCGCTTCCCGTTGAGCTACCGATCGTTCTTCCTGATTCGCATCGGCTTCGGGGCGTTCGATCCAGCCACGGCACTCGGCTCCTTATGGCTCTTCGGAATCGCGATCGGAGCGGGATTTGCCATTCCCGCGCTGTTTCCATGGGTGGCGATCGTTCTCACGTGCTTTGCCGTCCTGAACATCCTGCTTGCCCGGATGATTTTTTCATGGATCGAGCGGTGGCTGGCACAACGGCGCACGCGGGAAATTTTCGGCGTCGTGTTTCTTCTTTTTGCCGTGAGTTTTCAGCTGATTGGGCCGCTTCTGGGACGCTATGGCGGGAGACCACGCTCCCCATTCGCCGCCCAGACAACGGCGCTGCTTTTGCCGCTCGAACGCGCGCTGCCGCCGGGTCTGGCCGCCGCGGCCGTCGCCGGAGCGATTCGTGGCGCGTTCACAACGCCCTTGGGCTTTCTTGTGCTCCTGTTTGCTTACGGGCTCGCCATCCTCTGGTTCCTGAATCTTCGCCTTCGCGCGCAATTCCTTGGGGAGAATTTGAGCGAGACGGTTGCGCCCCGGGCTTCGCGAAGCGGAAAAGAGCCGATCCGGCTGGGATGGAGCCTTTTCGGCTTGCCCGGACCCGTCGCTGCCGTTTTTGAGAAGGAGTTGCGATATCTGTCGCGCAGCGGTCCGATGCTCTTCTCCATGATTATGCCCATTTTCATTCTCGTGCTTTTCCGGCTCACGCCCGCGCGTGCAGGAAGGGGAGGCGGTTTTCTCTCGAACGCGCCGGATCTTGCGTTTCCCGCGGGCGCGGCGTACACGCTGCTCATCCTGACGAACCTCGTGTACAACAGCTTTGGCGCCGATGCCGGCGGCATCCAATTTTTCTTTGCCTCACCTACACGCTTTCGCCAGATTCTGCTTGGGAAAAACCTCGCCCACACCAGCGTGCTCGCTCTCCAAATCTCGCTCGTCTACGTCGCCGTGTGCCTGCTCTTTCGTCCGCCGGCCTTGGACGTGACTCTCGCAACCCTCGCCGGGATCTTCTTCGCGTTGCTGATTAATCTTTCCGCCGGGAATCTCCTCTCGCTCTATGCTCCGAAGAAAATCGATTATGGGACATTTGGGCGTCAGCGCGCCTCCAACGTCACGACGTTTGCAAGCATCGGCATTCAAGTGGCGGTCATTGGACTGGGCGCGCTCGTTCTCCTGTTCGCGCGCGCACACGAGCGAATCTGGATCGCCACGGTTCTCTTCCTCGCGCTCGCTGCGGCTGCGCTCGTGGGCTACTTGTTTGTCTTGCGGAGCGCCGATCGGATCGCGCGCGAGCGAGAAGAAACCCTCATCTCCGAGCTTTGCCGCGCGTCCTGATTTGGATTTGCGCGTGCGCAAACGCTGCGATACATTCCGAGCATCGTGCCACGGCGCAAACCGCGGCCCAGGAGGCGGAATGATTCGCTGCCCGCTCGCCATTTTCTGTTTTCTCTTTTTCCTTTTTACCCTTTCGCTCGCCACGCCCGCGTTCGCCCAAGCCGAAAAATCTGCTCCGGTCCAGAGAACTTCGGCTCAGGACTTGCGGGAATTTGCTGCCACTCCAGCTATCTCGGGTTACGAAAGCCAGCTCGCCGACAAAATTCGCGCGGACCTTGCTGCTTTTCATTCAACGACGGACAACCTCGGCGACGTTCTTGTCACCATCGGCAGCGGCGCGCCTCGCCGCCTGATCGTCACGCCGATCGACGAGCCGGGCTTCGTCGTGAGCGCAATCACCGATGACGGTTATCTTCGTCTCCAGCGCCTGCCGCAATCCGGCCTGCCCCCCATTTTCAACGAGCTGTATTCGGCGCAACCCGTAAAGGTCGGAACGGCCGGCGGCAAATGGATGGACGGCGTATTCGCCGGGCTTTCCGTGCATCTTCAGCCGGGCCGCACGAATCCGCCGAAGTCGAGCGATATTGAAAACATGTATGTGGATATCGGCGCGAGTTCCGCCGCCGAAGCGCGCAAATCCGGCGTGGACGTTCTGAGCCCGGTCGCCATCAACCGGCAGGTCGGCGATCTCGGACTGGAGAAAATGGCGGCCGCCTCCATCGGCGACCGCTTTGGAGCCGCTGCGCTTGTCCCGTTTTTGCGCGGAGTGAATCCTTCCGAAATCAAAGGCACGCTCACGATCGCATTTGTCGTGCAGCAATGGACCGGTGCCCGAGGGTTGCAGCGCGTCCTGAGCACGACCCAGGCGGATGAAATGATCTACGTCGGCCGCCTGCGCACGGGAGGGCCAGTAGCCGGAATGGAGAGCGTGCACCGCGCGCCGCGTCGCGAGCCGGGCAGCGGCGTTCTGCTCGGCCTCGAGGAAGCAAACGGAGTCCCTGCCGGTCTCGGAGCCGATCTAAAGCAGCTTGCCGAAGCGAACAAGATTCCGTTTGAGACGGATTACTCCGCCAACATGATTCCTGTCGGCTATCTTGCCTCGCCGCCAATGCCCGAAAAGTGGGCGCATATCGGAATCGCCACGGCTTGGCAAGACACGCCCGCCGAGACTGTGGACTCCGCCGATTTTGGAAACTTGATAAATCTGCTCGGGCTTTACGTAGGAGTCGCGCCGCATATCCCCGAAGCCGGCGAAGATCCTGCCCTCACCAAGCAAAGCTCGGAGGCCCACGATCGTGCCTCGTCGCCGCCGTCCATCGTCTCGTTGCTCGATGCTTTGGTGGCTGCTTACGGCGTGAGCAATCACGAAGCGCCGGTTCGCGACCGGGTCAAAGGATTCCTTCCGAAATGGGCGCAAACCGAGACGGATGACGCAGGTAATCTGATTCTGCATCTGGGCACGGCCCCGGCGGGCTCGAAGGCGACTCGGCTTCTATTCGTTGCGCACATGGACGAAATCGGCTTCGAGGTGAAATCCATCTCGAAAGACGGTCGCCTCGAAGTCGAATGGCGCGGCGGTGGAGACTTGAGCTTTTTTGCCGGCCATCCCGCGCTCGTTCACACGGCCAGCGCAGATCGCGTCGCCGTCATGGAACTTCCAAGTGGCTGGGACGAGCCGAAACTCGAGTGGCCCAGGGAGTCGGAGAAAGCGATTCGCGTGGACGTCGGCGCGAGCAGCCCGGAAGACGTCGCAAAACTCGGCATTCAAGTGGGCGACTCGGTTTCGATCCCCAAGTCGTACCGCCCGCTCCTGGGCAGGCGCGCAATCGGCCGCAGCTTCGATGACCGCGTGGGCGACACCTCGTTGATTTCCGCGGTCTGGGCGTTGGGCGGTCCGCTGAAGGATCGCGATGTCACGTTCGTCTGGTCGACGGGCGAAGAATTGGGTCTCGTGGGTGCTGCCGCTCTCGCGAAGCGCCTGGCGGCAGAGGGTCATGCCCCCGATGTCGTCTTCGCTGTGGACACGTTTGTCAGCTCGGATTCACCGCTCGAATCGAAGCGCTTCGCCGATGCAGAACTGGGGAAGGGATTTGTCGTCCGCGCCGTGGACAATTCCAATATCGTCCCGCGCGACCTCGTCGAAAAAATCCTCAAGCTCGCGCGCGCGGGGCAAATTCCCGCACAGTATGGCGTCACCGGTGGCGGCAACGACGGCTCCGCCTTCGTGCGCTACGGCTCGGTGGACGTCGCGCTCGGGTGGCCTTTGCGGTATGCGCATTCGCCCGCCGAAGTGATCGACACGCGCGACGTGGACGCGCTCGCCCGCATCGTCGCCGCCATCGCCCGTGGTTGGTGATGTCGCGCCCAGCCCGCCCCCGTCATCCTGAGCAAGTCCGCCGTGGCGGACGAGGCAAAGGCCCTCTCTTCGATTCACGCACGCCCAGGATTCCCGTCTGAAGGCGAGCTCCGAGGCCCCTGCCTTAGGGTCCTATCATCTAGTCGTGATCCGGATGACTGTGGCGCCAATTCCAATAATTCCTCTGGTCGCGCCGGTTCTGTTTGTTGTAATCGCGATATTCTCTGTGCTGTTCCACCAGATACCCCCTATAGGCGTGGTCTTCGCGCTCGTCCCAAATATGGTAATCATGGTGGTCCCGATCGTACACTCGGACCTGCACTTCTTGCGGTGTGGGGGTGGCCATAACCACGGTTGGTGCCACCAGGGCAGCAGCCAGGATGAGTGAACTGACGTATCGATGTATGTAGTGCATGATGTAATCCTCCAGGGCCGAGATACTTTAGGATCAGAATCCCAGTACGTACGACTATCTGCTCCTGGCCCCGCCATGTCTGTTCTATACAATACAGGTGCGAAAATAAGAGTTCCTCCAAACGACCCTGACCGAACCGAGTCTTGTACCGCGGGGCGGACGGCACACCGTTTCGCACGCCGCAAGCAGCCAGAACCCCTGCATCCCGTGAGCCTCTGACCTCATCTGAGGATGAAACCCATGCCTGACCTTGCGCATTTCCTGACCTTCGCCATCGCGACGCTGATCCTCAATCTGACTCCTGGCCCCGACATGATGTACGTCATCGCCCGGAGCCTGGGACAGGGACGCCGCGCCGGAATCGTTTCAGCGCTCGGGATTGGCGCCGGATGCATTTTTCACACGCTTGCCGTTACGGTGGGGATTGCTGCCGTTTTGCGATCTTCCCCGGTCGCTTTTCAAGTCATCCGTTATAGCGGAGCTGTGTATCTCATTTATCTCGGTATTCGCCTGATCTTGCGACGGAGGACGGAAGGCGAGGTCGCCGAGGCTGCTCCTTCCGCGCCACTCGCCGCGATTTTTCGCCAGGGCGTGATTACGAATGTTCTCAATCCAAAGGTCGTGCTTTTCTATCTCGCCTTTCTACCCCAATTCGTTCAACCGTCGAGAGGCTCGGCAACTTTGCAGCTCGCTGTGCTGGGAATTTACATCATCATTTCCGGGACGATCGTCAACCTGATCGTCGCGTACCTTTCCGGCGTGGCCGGTAATTTTCTCCGCCGCGGCCGCAATATTGCCCGCATGGAGCGCGCGAGCGGCGCCGTGTTTATCGCGCTCGGCTTGCGCGTCGGCCTCGCGCGTTCATCCTGAAGGCTCCCCGTTCCCCGCGGGTCCGCCCTTCAACCATCTCCTCAAATATTTACGCGTTGTGATACCTTGCGCTCCCCGCGCTTCGTGCTAGCCTGACTCTGGAGGTTTGTAGAATGGCGATGAGCATAGACGCGCGGGTCGCAAATGGCGATTCTGCGGCCCTCACTACTCACCCATCACTGATCAGGAATCACTGCCCTTCTAATTGCAGCAGTCCGGAATTAGAATTCCCCCTAACTCATTCAAAACAAACGATCGCGTCCCTTTCTAATCGCAACTTTTCGAGGGTGCTTTCGGCAGCTTTTTTGACCCTGTCTTCTCGAGGAAATCATGCCCATTAAAACGATCATCGAGCCTTTTCGCATCAAGAGCGTCGAGCCGATTCGCCAGACCACGCGGGCGCAGCGGGAGAAAATCCTCGAGGCCGCCGGCTACAACCTGTTTTTGATCGCGTCCGACGACATCCTGATTGACCTGCTCACCGACTCCGGAACCAACGCGATGTCCACCGAGCAATGGGCTGCGATGATGCGCGGCGACGAGTCCTACGCCGGCTCGCCGAGCTTCAAGCGTTTCCGCGAATCCATTCAGGCCATCATGGGTTTCCGGCACGTCATCCCCACGCACCAGGGACGTGCGGCCGAGCGGATTCTCTTCAGCGTAATGTGCAAGAAGGGCGACGTCGTCCCCAACAACACGCACTTTGATACCACGCGCGCCAACTGCGAATTTGTCGGCGCCGAAGCGCTCGACCTGCCCATACCGGAAGCTCTCGAGCCCTCGCGGCAGCATCCCTTCAAAGGCAACATGGACACGGCGCGGCTCGAGCAAACGATCGCGCGCGTGGGAGCGAAGCGCGTTCCGCTCGTGATGCTCACGGTCACGAACAATTCTGGCGGCGGCCAGCCCGTTTCAATGGCGAATATCAAGGCTGTGAAGGAGATTTGCTCGCGCCACAAAATCCCGCTTTATATTGACGCTTGCCGCTTCGCCGAAAATGCCTACTTCATCAAGCTCCGCGAACCGGGATACGCCGAAAAAACGCCTCGGGAAATCGCGCAGGAGATGTTTCGTCATGCGGACGGCTGCACGATGTCCGCGAAAAAAGACGGGCTCGCCAATATCGGCGGCTTCCTGTGCACCAACGACGATACGATCGCCCAGCTCGAAAAGGATCTGCTGATTTTGACCGAGGGTTTTCCCACGTATGGCGGCCTCGCGGGCCGCGATCTCGAAGCCGTCGCCGTGGGATTGAATGAAGCGCTCGAGGAAGACTATCTGCAATACCGCATCGTTTCGACCGGCTATCTCGGCACTCACATTGCCGAGGCCGGCGTGCCCATCGTGCAGCCGCCCGGTGGACATGCCATTTACATCGATGCGCGCGCATTCCTGCCGCACATTCCGCCCACGCAGTTTCCGGGCGTGGCGCTGGCCGCCGAGCTTTTTCTCGAAGGCGGCATTCGCTCCGTTGAAATCGGCACGTTGATGTTCGGCAAGCGCGACGAAAAGGGCGTCGAGCACGCCGGCCCGATGGACCTCCTGCGCCTTGCGATTCCGCGAAGGGTCTACACGCAATCGCACATCGATTACGTCGTGGAAGTGGTGCGGGAAGTGGCCCGCCGGCGCGATCAGATCCGCGGTCTTGAATTGACCTATCAGGCGCCGTTTCTCCGCCATTTCAGCGCGCGTTTTCGGAGGGCGCAATGAATTCAAACCGGGGACGCGTCTGCTATAATTTCGCGTCGTGGCTGGCCCTGCATTCAAACCGCCGTGGTATATCGTCGTCGAAGGACCCATCCGCGTCGGAAAATCCACTCTCGCAAAAGTTCTTGCCGAACGGATGCACGCCCGCCGCATTTTCGACTGCGAGGACAATCCCTTCCTCTCCGATTTTTACGAAGAGAAGCCCGGCGCCGCGTTTCGCGCGCAAATGTATTTTCTTTTCGAGCGCCATCGCCGGCTCGTCGAGATGCACTCGGAGGGCGACGCTGCTCCCATTGTCGGCGATTTCCTTTTTGAAAAAGACAAAGTCTTCGCCTACATCAATCTCGACAACGAAGAGCTCAAACTCTACGAACGCTATTTCGCCCTGCTCGCGCCGTCGGTTCCCGTGCCCGATTTGGTGATCTATCTTCAGGCCAAGCCGGGCGTGCTGCGAAAGCGCGTTTCGAAAAAAGGCGACCCCGCGGAAAAACAAATCTCACCGGAATATGTCGAGGCCGTGTCGAATGCGTATGAGCATTTCTTCTTCCGCTATTCCGCCTCGAACCTCCTGGTCGTGGATACTTCGGAGATCGATTTCGTGGAGCGGAACCAGGATTTGCAGGAACTTTTGCGGCGCCTTCGCCAGCCGGTCAAGGGCACGCAATACTTTCTTCCCCTCGGCCAGGGTTAGACCACAACGGAATTTTACCTGCGGATGTGCTTCAGGAGTGAGTTGAGGAGTTCCGAGACGGACGCCCGCCAGATCGCCCGCCCCGGCCAGCCTCACAAGAGAGAATCTCTTCCGGCAGAACTAAATCCGCCGCTCAAGCAGCCTTGTACGGGCCCGTGAGCTGAAAGCGCCACTTCCCGAGCGTGCGGTTTACCGGATGGCTGCGGTGCAAAAACCCGACGATCGGCGGTCGTCGCAACCCAATCTTCTCGAGGGCGCGCCGAATACGAAAATCCCGGCCCGCAGACACCAACCCCTTTTCAAGAGTATTGATTGCGTCCGACGTTCTCCCCGCTTGCTGGTAAACGTCCGCCAGGTTCAAGTACAACTGGGCGTGGTTGCACCTCATTCCCAGTGCCTCCCGGCAGAGCGTCTCCGCGTCGCCAAACCGTCTTTCCGCGAGCGCAGCCAACAACCCCGTATAGGAAAGATAAAACGGGTTTTTTGGAGCAATACCGAGGGCGCGCCGGGCGTGCTGAAGGGCTTCTTCAGGATGCCCATCGCGCAAATTCTTCAAACACTCCTTAAAGTCAGACATCCCAGCATCGGCGGGAGATGTGGTTCCTATCCAGTGAGACATAGGCTCCTTTCGTCACACCGCCAGCGCCCCATTGGCGCCTGCGGGAGGGTTGAAGAAGCCTATCGTCTTGATTCGTCGGAAGGAATAGGACGCGCGGCCAGTTTTGGGGCAAGAAGCCTTCCTGTACGGAATGACAGGCCGTGTGGCGGGGGAGTGCCCCCGCGCGTTTTTTTCGAGGCTATTGCAGGTACTGGTTAAACCAGGCGACGGTGCGCTCGATGACGTCGCGGCTGTGCGCCGGATCGGCGAATTCGTGGCCTTCATTCGGATAGATCACGAATTGGGTCGGGACGCCGTACGCCCTGAGCGCGTGCCAAAATTCGTAGGACTGCGGCGCAGGGCATTCGCCATCGCGGTCGCCGACAACGATCAGAGTGGGAGTCTTCACGTTCTTTATGAACGTCATTGGTGCGCTCTTCGCGTACACGGCGGGGTCGTCGTAGACCGTTGCGCCGAAATACGGAATCATCCACTGGTCAATTTTATTCTCGCCGTAATAGCTCAGCCAGTCGGAGAGGCCCGCTCCGGCCACAGCGGCGCGGAAACGAGTCGTTTGCGTCACGGCCCACATCGTCATGTAGCCGCCGTAACTCCAACCCGTGATGCCGATGCGGTTCGGATCGATAGGCGCGGAATGGACGACTGCGTCGACGCCGGCAAGAATGTCGCGATAATCGCCGTAACCGAAATCTTTGACGTTCGCCTGCGTAAATTTCTCGCCCTGGCCATAACTTCCGCGAGGATTCGCGTGCAAGACGAAGTATCCCTGCGATGGCATGGCCATCGAGTAGCTCCAGCGGGTGGGCCAGGACGGCGTGACGACCGAGGCAGGCCCGCCGTGAACGCGCACGACCAATGGGTAACGTTTCGACGAGTCGAAATCCTTCGGATAAGTAAGCCAGCCTTGCACCTGAAAGCTGTCGCTCGTCCAGTGCACGCTTTTCGTTTCGCCCCATCCGGGACGGAGATCCGCGTTGCGGTGCGTGATCTGCTTCCAATCGCCGATCGCGCCCGCCCAAACTTCCGGCGGCTGCGTGAAGGATTCGCGGATGACGGCCGCCGTTTTGCCGTCGCTTGCGAGCGAAACATCGAGCATGAACAATCCGCCCCCAATCGTTTCCGGGCCCGTCCACACGGTGGAGATTTTCCCGCTCGCGATATCGAGCCGGGCAATTCCCGACTGGCCGTCCACGAATTCGCAGAAAAGTATTCCGTGAGAATCGGGCGACCAGGTGAGCGACGACGCGCTGGACTTCATGCCGGATGTGAGATTGTGAATCGCACCGCCTTCAACTGGTGTCGTGTAGATATCGCCGCCCACGGCCGGCTCATCGCTCATCAGGCCACCAATGAACGCAATCTGGCTCGAGTTCGGAGCCCAGCGAGGCACGGCAATTTGTATGCCGGGTTTTGGTTGGACGTCGCGCATCGCACCCGACGCCGCGTCGATTGTGAACAGACCAGCGATATACCAATTATCATCGCCATTGCCGCGCGCCGTCGTGATGGCAAGACGCTTGCTGTCCGGCGACCAGTCAAATTCATACACATACAAATCGGCGGGCGAAATCTGGTGCAGGCGACCCGTGGAGGGATCCACAAGCGTGAGCCGCTGTTCGAGAAAGTCCTCGGATACAACGCCCTCATCGGGCGTTTCTGCGACGAGGGGCCCGGCGGCGCGTGTGGCGTTTTCAGTGAAAAGCAGCGCGATCGTCTTACCATCGGGCGCCCATTCAGGACCGGAGAGGAATCCTTTCACGTGCGTAATCGGTTTCGAAGCGCCGCCGCTAGCGTCAGTCACGAAGAGCTGGAGCTGTCCCCGCGACGCGGCATCAGAGAGAAAAGCGAGGCTCTTGCCGTCCGGCGACCATGCCAGGTCGTGTTCTTCGCATGGCGTTTTTCCGTCTCCGGCAGTCATTCTTTTTGCTTCAGAGGCAGCGCTCAAATCGGCCACGAAAATTGCGGAGTCGGCGGAAGGGGCACCACCGGGGCCCGGCAGCGATTCCACCCACGCGACTTTTTTTCCGTCGGGCGAGATTTGGGCCTGATTAAATGTTCGCACGTCAAACATCGCGCGCATGGCCTCGTCGAGCGACGAATTCGACTTCGCGCCCGGCGCGGTTTGGGCAGCGGCACAGAAAGATGCGAACAAGAGCCCTGTCAAGATTCCGCAAACTTTTTCCATGTTGAAATACACGATTTCTCCTGTCGGGTGCGTGTGCCCAGCATTTCAGCTTGCAGTGCGTTTGTAGGAGATGACATGTTCAACTGCTGCATGGAGAAAATCAAGTGGTTCGAAATTGCCGAGAGGGAATCGTTCGCTGAACCTTCAAGCGGACAACGGCCTAGCCGGATCCCATCCTTGAGTCTTCCCTTGCGACGGGAGGGATTGGCGGCTATTCTCCGATTTCATTTCGTGGAGGGAAAATGAAATCTGTATTTGCGCGAGGCGTCGAAAAGTTGTGGATCGCGGTTGCGCTCTTCGCCGCGCTAGGGTTTCCCGTTGCGGCATCGCCGCAAGCAGCGCCGGCGGAGCAAAAACCTCCCGCTGTCGTCGAGCAGGGAAAATTCACTCTCCACAAATTCGAGCAACCGATCGGCGAAGAAAACTACGAAATCGCACGTGACGGTGATTCGCTGGCAGTGAAAATGGATTTCAAATTCACGGATCGCGGAACAGCTGTGCCTCTCACCGCATCGTTCCGCGCTGCAAATGATCTGACGCCCACGGGATTTGAAATCCAAGGCAAGAGTTCCCGCAGCACCGAGATTGATGAGGCGGTCGAAATTCAGGCCGATAAAGTCCGGCTGCGCAACCGCGACAAATGGACCGAGGCCGCGCGGCCCAAGCAGTTTTTCACCATTGCCGGCTATGCTCCGGCGACGATGCAGATGTTGATGGTCCGTTTCTGGACGACGCACGGCTCGCCGGCGCAAATGGATACTCTGCCCAGCGGACACGTGAAGATCGAGCCGCGCGGTCAGGACACGATCAGCGTGGATGGGGCGGATGTAACGCTTGACCGCTACACGGTGGAAGGATTGATCTGGGGGCGAGAGACACTCTGGTTTGATTCGAGCCGCAAACTGATCGCGGCGGTGACGCTCGATGCTGAATTCGATCACTTCGAAGCCATCCGCGCGGGATACGAACACGCGCTCGGGAAATTTGTGGGGCGAGCCGGCGAGGACGGCATGGCGGCGCTTGCGGAAATGTCGAAGGGGATTTCGGGAAGCCATGAGGATACGCTCGCGCTTGTTGGCGGAACGCTGATCGATGGGACCGGCAGTGCGCCCGTGCCCGAATCGGCGGTTCTCATCGAAAAGGGGCGCATTATCGCTGCCGGGCCGCGCTCGACGGTAAAGATCCCGGGGAGAGCAAAAAAGATTGACGTGCGCGGCAAGACGATTCTCCCCGGCCTGTGGGACATGCATGCGCACTTCGAGCAAGTCGAATGGGGGCCGATTTATCTCGCGACGGGTGCGACCACGGTACGCGACTGCGGGAACGAACTCGAGTTCATCACGGCCGTGCGCGACGCGATTGCAAACGGTCACGGGCTCGGTCCGCGGATGTTGCTGGCCGGGATCGTGGATGGATCGGGACCGCTCGCCATCGGTGTCGAACGAGTGGACACGCCAGAGCACGCGCGGATGTGGACGGACCGGTATCACGCCGCGGGGTTCCAGCAGATGAAAATATACAGCTCGGTGAAGCTCGAAGAACTCGCGGCTGTCGCTGAGGAGGCGCACCGTCTGGGCATGACCGTCACCGGGCACGTGCCCGAAGGACTCAATGCCTACCAGACCATTGGAGCAGGGCAGGACCAGATCAATCACATTCAATATGTTGCGGCGATCATGCGCCCACCTCTCGCTGATGATGTCAGGGGAATTCCTCGCATTCAGGCGAACGCAGCGGTCGACATCAGTTCACCGGAAGCGCAGAAGGCAATCGCATTTCTCGTAGAGCACGGCACGGTGGTGGATCCCACGCTGGCGCTTTCTGAGTTTTTTACAGCAACTTCCGCGAAACCTCCGGCCAGCTTCGAGCCGGGTGTCACCAAGGTCGCGCCGGAACTTGCCGAGCAGCTCTCCGGCGCCGATCCTCCATCGGCAAGGTCGGAGCTTCTTGAAAAGGTATTCGAAAAGGACGTGGAAATTTTAGGGGCACTGCATCGCGCCGGCATTCCCATCGTAGCCGGAACCGACCAAACGGTTCCCGGGCACAGCCTGCACCGCGAGATCGAAATCTACGTGCAGGCGGGATTCACGCCGATGGAGGCCATTCAGGCGGCAACAATTGTCCCGGCACGCGTGATGGGGCTCGACAAGGAAGTGGGGACAGTCGAGGCGGGCAAGCGCGCGGACGTAATCATCCTGGACGGAAACCCACTCGAGTCCATACACAACATTCGGAAGGTGGAATACGTCATCACGAACGGAACAATGTACAACTGTGCTGAACTGTGGCGCAGTGTTGGGTTTCAGCCGTAGGTTAGGAGGGGCGAACCAATGGAAAAATGGTCACGCAGGAAATTCTTCCTGACGACACTCGGAGGAGGCATCGCAGCGAGTGCGCAAAAATTGCTGGGCGCGACGGTGCCACTGAGCGAAAGCGCATTCCCGACAGGGGCAGCACCTGTGGCGCAAGCGGCGAAGCCTGCACAGGGCGCTCGTCCGCTCATTATTTCAGCCTGGAATGGGCTCCATCATCTTGACGATGGGATGGCAGTCCTCAAGTCTGGCGGAGACACACTTGACGCCGTCCTCGCGGTGGTGACGAAGGTGGAAGACGATCCCGAAGACAACACCGTGGGCTACGGCGGCTTGCCAAACGAAGAAGGCGTCGTGGAGCTTGACGCCTGTGTGATGCATGGTCCCACGCGGCGAGCCGGCGCCGTAGGCTCGATTCAAAAAATCAAGAATCCATCGCTCGTGGCGAAGGTGGTGATGGAAAAGACTAATCATGTTTTCATTGTCGGCCAAGGCGCCGAGAAGTTCGCCGTGGACGAAGGATTTCAGACGATGAATCTGCTGACCGAAAAATCGCGCACAGCGTGGCTCGCCTGGAAGGCTTCGACGACGGAAAACTGGAGGCCAGGGCTGGACAGTCCTGAATGGAAGGAGAAGCTCGCGCTGCTGCTGGACACGCCTGAAAAGCTGGCTTGGCAAGGATGGATTGAAAATGTGGTGATGCATCCGCCGACAGGAACGATCAATTGCCTCGCGGTCGATTCCAAAGGGGACATTTCGGGGACGACGACCACCTCGGGGCTGGCGTGGAAAATTGCAGGCCGAGTAGGGGATTCGCCCGTCATCGGCGCGGGGCTTTATGTGGATAACGATATTGGCGCGGCGGGATCAACGGGGCGCGGGGAAGAAAATATTAAAATCGCCGGCGGCCATACAATCGTGGAGATGATGCGCAAAGGAATGTCGCCGACCGACGCATGCCTCGAAGCGCAGCACCGAGTGGCTCGCAACTACAAGGCGTTTCCCGATCGGCTGAAGAAGATTGACATAGTCTTCTACGCGGTCAACAAAAACGGCGAGTACGGCTCGTCCACGCTGTGGGCCACGAGCCCAAGCGGTAAGCGCATTCAATATGCCGTACACGATGGCGCGCAGGCGCGTTTGGTGCCGTGCGCGCCGCTTTACGATCAGACCAGAGGCGCTTAACGCACGACGTCAGAGGCGAAGACGAAGCGGATGCCGCGAGATTCGAGACGCGGCACGCCCTCCGTGAGCGCGGTGATCGTGGCGGGATGAGGATGGCCGATGGCAATAGCGAAGCCGTCGCGCAAGGCGTCGCGCGCGGCCAAATCGAGCTGCGCCAGAATCGCTTCGCGAGCGGGTGTGTCGTCGAGAAAGATTTTTCTCGACGCGGCGCGCACGCCCGAGCGCTCCGCCGTGTCGTAGGCGACGGTTGAGGCGATCGTCCGGCTGTCAACGAAGAAAAGACCACGCTTCTGCAGCTCCGGCATCAGGGCTTCCATCAATGCTTGGTCGGAGGTCGCGCGCGAGCCTTGATGATTGTTCACGCCGAGAGCGTGCGGCACCGTTTCGAGCATTCCTTCCAGCGTTTGTTCCACCTGCTGGGCATTCATTCCCACACGCAACTCAATGTCCTCGGGCCTGGCTCCGTCCGCCTCGGATTCCATCGGGAGATGGAGCAAGACCTCGTCGCCGCGGCGATAGGCCTCTTCGGCCACTTCGGTAGAGAGCGGCAAATGAGGAAGGACGGAAACGGTGAGCGGGAAATCCAGGGCCAACGCTCGGTCGGCGGCTGCGCGGTCATAACCCAAATCGTCGAGGATGATCGCGAGCCGGGGATTCGGCGCACCCTGCCGCGCGGGCGGCCGCGGACGCGATACGAGCGATGCGACGATGTGAATGGTATGAGTGCGATTTCCGTGAAAGACATAGTCGCAACGCATGACGCCACCCGATGCCGCAGTAACAACGGATAGATTGTGACGGCGCGCAATTTGGCCAAGCGCTTGAATGAGAGCATTCGTCTGCGAAGGGTCCGCCAATGTGACGTAAATGTTGTCAAGTTCCGGCCCGTCGTGCGAGCCGTTGAGGGACGGCAGGAGCTCGGGGCGAATCGTGATTTCGGATTTATGCGCCGTCACTTTTTGTGCGGCGGCGGTCACTTCACCGGTGATTGCGCGCAATTCGGGCTTCGTGAGCGATTTTTCGCCGCAGCCAGCGAGAGTGAGAGAGACAATCGCGGTAAGAACGATCAAAAGCCGAGCAATGCCGTGAAGCGAGAAGCGAACGAGTGCGCTGTCGTTAAGCGTGGAAAAGCCACTGCAACGAGCAATTCGCAGCGGGGATGAGCGCCCGCGCGATCCTGTCACGATGAACTACGCGGCCTTTCGTGCCGCCGCGGCGCTGTGGAGAAGCTCAAGGGCCTTCTTGAGGACCGGATCGTCGGGCGAAATGATGGCACCGGAAAAGCCCTGCTGCTGATTCGTGTCAATCTCCGCCGCGACTTCGTCCGGCGAGGGGCGCACCTCGGTAGTGGGCGCGACACCCTCAGCGGGAATCTCTTTTCCCGCGGGCGTGTAGTAAGTCGCCACGGTCAGGATCAGCGCCGAGCCGTCTTCGAGTTGAATCAGCTTTTGCATGGACGCTGTCCCGAACGTGCGCTCGCCAACCGTGTCGCCGCGGTGGTTGTCCGCAATTGCGCCCGCCAGGATCTCCGCCGGGCCTGCGGTTCCATTCCCGATCAGCACGGACACCGGCTGCGTCCAGACCACTTTCGATGAATCGGCGGAGGAAGCTACAGAAGAAATCGTCTGGCCCTTCAGGGTTGTGATGGTGCCGGACGAGAGAAAGAGCTGTGCTGTGGCGATGCCTTCGGCATCATCGCCGAGCGCACATTCGCGCAGATCGAGGATCAATTTATGCGCGCCCTGACGATCAAACTGAATGAGCTTTTCGCGGATCTGTTTGGACATGCCTGCGGTGAAAATCGGAACGCGAAGGTAGACGATATCGTCCGCGAGCTTGTCTTCGACGAGCCGGGGAACGGGGAGTTTCGCAAGCGTGACTGTCATGTCCTGAGGCTCCGCCTTGCCGCGGCGGATCACGGACATTTTCACGACGGTGCCGGGTTCCCCACTCAGCAAAACCTGCGCCTGGTCGATGGCCATCTGACCGGTGCCGAAGCCGGCAATTTTTTCCATCACGTCGCCGGCGCGCAGACCCGCCTTTTCAGCCGGACTGTCCGGCAGGATGGAAATGATTCCGATGTAGCCGTAACGCCGCGTAAGGGCCAGGCCCGACTCGCCCTTGGCAAGATTCGCAGACTTTTCTTTGTAGTCGGTATATTCGAGGGGGCTCAGGTAGCTCGACTGAGGGTCGAGCGAATCGAGCAATCCATGGAGCGCGCCGCTAGTCACCTGGCGCATGTTGGGATCGTCCACGTAGTCGCGCTGGATGTGTTCGAGGACTTCGCTATAGACCGTAAGCGCGCGATAAGCCTTGTCATCGGAGGAGCGGCCGAGGACGTAGCCGGTTGTCACGTAGGCACAGATGATTACCGTTATTACGATTACAATTTTTTTCGCCAGAGAGTTCATTCTGATTTCCCTTTTCCCGCCCCGGGTCCGTGAGACATGGTCGCGCAGCGCTTGATGCAAAAAATCATTATAGCATCGGAGGATAGGGATTAGCCGGATTTGCCGGGGGGTTTGCTGCCGGTTGCGTCACGGTACGAAAAGGTCCGTTTCGAGCCGCCCGCGGCTTGGCTTATCAGCGCCTTTCCTTTTCGAAGTTGCGTCCTGCGCGTGTTGCGCTTCCCGAGCTTCTGATTGAGGAATCGCGGCCTCATGTTCGTGCTCCGAGCAACAGTGTACGCTCGACGGGAGCCGTCCGGTTACTTGTGGGCGTACCCATGACGGCCAGCAGGGATTTCGAGCGGTGCGGAATCGAGCACCGGCGGCGCCGCAGTGATGTAGGTCTGCGAGATGCGGTCCTGCCAGGTGAAGCGATCTTCATCCCAAAGAGCCCAAAGGAAGCCGAGCATGAGCGTGGTGCCGGAAAGCAGATACCCGAAGCTGCGCCAGAGGAGTTGGCGCGTGTCCGGCAACCGGCCGTCGAGGCGGACGATGGTGAGGCCGCAAAGCTGCATCCCCGGTGTTGCTCCCGCAAACGTGGTGAACAGGAAAAAATATTGCGCGTAAAGCAGGTAAAGAGCGAGGAAATAAACGATGGCATCCACTTTCTCGATGGTGAAGTGACCGCCCAGCGAGCGGAACAGACCGAGAAACCCGGCGTAGGTGAGCGCAAGAAAAAGTGCATCGAGAGCTCCGGCACGCCGGCGTTCAGCCAAATCTGCGACGGGGACAAGCGCTGTTTGCGGATGCGCGCGATCGTCAGGGGCGTTCGAGAAATCGAGCTCCGGTTGAATGCAGATATCGACTCGCTCCAGTTGGCGGCTGCGCTGGGTGGGCCGCTGACGCGGGCGGTCGCGAAATTCCTCTTCCGGATCGCCCTCTTCCATGAACGGCAGGCCGGACTGGGAATCATCGGGATGCAAACGGCGACGGCGCGCGCGGTATTCTTCCAGGCGTCGGGAGACCTCGCGGCGCCACTCCGGTTCTTCCGCTTCGGATCTGGCAGCCACACCCACCGCTACGGCTTGGGAATTCTCGTCGCTTTCGGCGAGAGGGGTATCACAAAAGGAGCAGTGCGGGGCGTTCTCGAGCAAGAGCGCACCACAATTCGAGCATATTCGTATCACGGGTCCGTTTTGCGCTGCGGAGGTTCCCGTTGCGGAACCCGCCCATACTACCACGGTGAAGCGGGGACCTGGACCGAACAGCAGTTCCCTTGTGTCGCGTATCAGGCAACCCGTCTTGCACGGCTTCATTCTCATGCGTTGCGGGCGTTCACCTGGCAGTCGTCTATGGAATCCCAATGAAGGAGGATCAGAATTGCCCTGCGTCCACCGAGCCGGATTGTGGAGCGCCGATTGCGGGTGCGAAAGGCGCGTGTTAGGCTCAACTTTCTTTTTGACGACTTTTTACAGGCCACACCGAGCGTGAAGGATTTGCATCGTATCTGCAGATTCGCTTTTTTCCCGGCGCTGCTCGCGATTTTCTTCGCAGCACCGCGCGCCGCTTTTCCGCAGACGCAAGCGACATCGCCTCAACCCCGCCCAAAGGCTTCGCCGCAGGCTGCAGCGACGGAGCCGATCGCCGCGCTTGAAGCCGACCAGCAACGCCAGGTCGGCAGAATTTTCTATGCCGATGGCCACGTGGACTTGCGTTACGAAAACACGCGGCTTCGCGCCGACCACGTCGAATACGACGACGAAACGCAGGTCGCCACGGCGCATGGAAACGTCCAGCTCGACTACATGACGCAGCACGTAGAGGCGGACGATGGGCGCTACGAATTACGCACCGGCCGCGGCACGTTTCATCACGCCCGCGCCACCATCGCAATCCAGCGCCGCCCCATGCCTACGCTTCTCATCAGCCCCAACCCGCTCTATTTCGAAGCGGTCGAGGTGGAGCGATTGAACCAGAACACGTATCGAGTCCATAAGGCATGGCTGACGGTTTGCGACCTGAACCGGCCGACGTGGAAATTCTACGCGCCGTCGGCGACCATCCGGCTGCAGAAGTCTGTTCACCTCGAGAATGGCAATTTCCGGATCTTCTCGGTTCCCGTTATGTACCTTCCGTATTCCACGTTTCCCGCTGAGAGACACCGCGACTCCGGTTTCATGATCCCGGACATCGGCGACAGTTCGCGCAAGGGCTTCGTCTTCGGCGAGGCGGTGTATTGGGCGCCGCTCGACTGGTTGGACACGACCTTAGGCGCCACCTATATGAGCAAGCGAGGCTGGAGCCAGTCGGGCGACATCCGCATGCGGCCATGGGAAAACGCGCAAGTGGACGCCACGTATTTCGGCGTGATCGACCGCGGGCTCGAGCAGCCCACAGGGCCGCCGATCAAGCAGGGCGGACATGAAGACCACTTTGGCTTTTCGGCACTGCTTCCCGATGGCTGGCGCGCTGTTGCCGACCTGAACCAACTCACTTCGCTCACTTTCCGGCTTGCCTTCGCCGAAACCTACGCGCAAGCCGTGAATTCCGAAGTGCGCAACACAGCTTTCTTGACGAATAATTTTCAAGGATTCAGCGCCGATTTCGCCGCGCTGAGCTACGAAAACTTCCTGAGCGCTTCGCCGCAATCCACGATTACGCTGCGAACGGCTCCCGAGGCGCGATTCAGCTCGGTGGACCAGGCGCCATTCGCGCGAATACCGCTCTACTTTTCATTCGATGCGTTCGTCGGCGCGGTGCACCGCGGTGAAAATGTGACGCCGTTTACGACGCCCGCGTTTGTCGAACGCAACGAATTCGCGCCGAGCGTGACGATGCCGTTCCATTGGGGGCCGTGGCTGGACGTGACTCCGAGTTTCACGCTGCGGTCAACGCATTACGGCGCGCAACTGCAGAACGGCGTGTATTCCGGACAGGGCTTCTTCCGAACTACGGAGGAAGTTTCGGTGGATGTGCGGCTGCCGACGCTCGAGCGCGTCTGGGGAAATTCGGAGAGGAAATGGAAGCACGCCATCGAGCCGGAGATCGTCTATCGATTCGTCAACGGCGTGAACGACTACGGTCGGTTCATCCGATTCGATGAAGACGAGACGCTCACCGACACAAACGAGATCGAATACGGATTTACGCAACGCCTTTACCGGCGCAACGCCGCGGGCGGCGCTGAAGAATGGATTACCTGGCATGTGGCGGAAAAATTTTTCTTCGATCCCACGTTCGGAGGTGCGCTCATTGCCGGCCAGCGGAACGTATTTCAGGCGCTCGATTCGCTTACCCCGTTTGCCTTCGCTGATGAGCCGCGAAACCTTTCGCCGATCATCAGTGACCTGCGCATCATGCCGGGCAAACACTGGGACACGCAGTTCATCGTGAATTACGATCCGAAACGCGGAAAGACGACCGCCATCGGCACACTGTTGAAGCTCAAGCCATACAAGGAATCTTTCCTCACCATTGCAGACTTTTCGACGACAAACCTTCCGACGCCTCTCTCGGAGAATCCGCCCGGTTTCGTTTTCATCCCACGCTCGAATCAGGTGCGCGGACTGATCGGCTACGGCGACCTCAATCGCCCTGGCTGGAATGCAACGGTTGGCGCGAGTTACGACCTCGCCGAGAACGTTTTCCAGAACCAAGTCGTCCAGGTTTCCTATAACGGATCGTGCTGCGGCCTGGGCTTTGAATATCGCAAGTTTTCCTTCGGTGCGATCCGCAACGAGAATCAGTACCGCATCGTTCTTTTGATTGCGAACCTCGGGTCGGCCGGAAACCTGCGACGGCAGGAAAAAATCTTTTAAGGCGACTGCTTGCCCTCACGTTCCAAGTCCGAGCTTGCGTTTCTCTCGATCGAACAAGCGGCGCGCCTGCTGCGGCAGAGGAAGATTTCCCCCGTTGAGCTTGTCGAAGCGGCGCTCGGACACATCGTGCAGTGGAATACGTCTCTGAACGCATTTCTCACTGTTCTTGACGAGCAGGCGCTGCGCAAAGCGCGGCTCGCCGAGCGAGAGATTCGCCGCGGGCAATTGCGAGGCCCGCTTCACGGCATCCCGATTTCGCTGAAGGACAATTTCTGGACGGGCGGAATTCGCACGACCGCTGGCTCGAAGATTCTTGGGGATTTTGTGCCGGAAAAAGATAGCGATGTCGCCGCACGGCTTGCGCGAGCCGGAGCGATTCTTCTGGGCAAGACGAACATGCACGAATTTGCTTATGGCATCACGAACGAGAATCCGCATTACGGCGCGGTGCGGAATCCGTGGGCGCGCGACCGCATTTCCGGGGGCTCGAGCGGCGGATCGGCTGCTGCGGTTGCAACGGGAATGGGTTTCGCCTCGACGGGCACGGATACGGGCGGCTCGATTCGCATTCCCGCGGCGCTCTGCGGGATTGCGGGGTTGAAGCCGACTTTTGGTCTCGTGAGCGTGGAAGGAATTGTGCCGCTGGCAAAGAGCTTGGACCATGCCGGGCCGCTCGCCCGCAGCGTTACCGATATTTCCATCATGCTCGAGGTCATCGCAGGGAAATATCCGAAGGGCGCAACTCGGCCCGACTTTCGCAAACTGCGCAAGAACCGGCCGCGCAGATTTCGGCTGGGCTGGCCGAAGCAATATTTCTTCGACCGCGTGGATGAACAGGTGCGGCAGGCGATCGAGAAAGCGGCGAAATGCTTTGCGTCACTCGGCGCGCGCATCGAGGAAGTGTCGCTGCCGCACGTCTCGGATTCCGTCGATCCGAGCACGAATATTGCGCTTGCCGAGGCGGCCCATTATCACGAGTCGCAAGGATATTTTCCGGCGCGCGCTCAGGATTACGGCGAAGACGTCCGGCGAAGGCTGGAAATGGGAAGCGGTGTGCGCGCTTTGGATTATCTTCGCGCTTTTGGCGTGAAACGAGAGGTCGAGCAAGATTTTCAAGACGCGTTTAAACGGGTGGATGCGATCCTCGCGCCCTCGGTGCCGATTCCCGCGCCGCGATTGGGCGAAAAGGAAATCACAATTGAGGGAGAGAAGGAAACGGCGCGCTCGGCGCTCGTGCGCATGAATCGGCCGGCGAATTTCACCGGCCATCCGGCAATTTCAATTCCGTGCGGATTCACGCGCGAGGGTTTGCCTGTAGGACTGCAACTCATCGGGCCGTATTGGGGTGAAGCGCGCCTGCTTGCGATCGCGCTCGCTTACGAAGACGCCACGGATTGGCACAACCGCCGGCCAGAACTAGACTGATCGCCACACGCCGTCACTCCGCAACTTCTGCTAGCGCGCCCTTTCGCATCATGAGCCAGTCACCTGCCAGGAAACCGAACGCACCCACGGCAATGCCTGCCAGGACATCCGCGATGTAATGATATCGCCCGTAGATTGTTGCGACGCACATGCTCGCGAAAAACGGCAGATAAATCCAAAAGAGCCATCGCCGATAGCGCCCCGCCGCGAGGATCGCAACCATGGAGCCGGCCACGTGCGCCGACGGAAACGCCGCGCCGTGGACGCGGCCGAAATGTTCGATGAAATTGATGGCCCCGGTGAAAAAACCGCCAACAAGCGGCTTCGTCTGGAATGACGCGAGTGAATGGTAGGGGCTCTCGATGGGAAACAGAACGGCGATGACATAGACCGAATAATGCGCCAAGGCGGTGGAGACCATGACAGTCCAGAAAGCGAGGTGATCCCTTTCCGCATAAAGAATCGCGGGAAGGATGACGAGATAGAGAAAATAGGTCATGTAGGCGAATTGCATAAAATCATTCAGCAGAGGATTCGAGAATCGCGCGAGCCAAACCGAGGGATGAACGCATGCAAAATTGTAATCGAACTCGATGAGCCAGCGGTCGAACCATCCGGGGAAGACGATATGTACGAGCCCCTGCAGCTCCTCGAAGAAGCCTATGTAAAGGGGCAACGGATACCAATCTCGCGCGAAGCGCAGGATTTTACTTCTCGATCGCAAGGCCGCCAAAGACAAGCAAGCAATGCTGAGGCCGACACACAGGTGAATGGCGAAGTATCGCGCGGGATGCGCGACGTTTCTGTGAAGAACCAACAGGATTGCGTTCAACCAGACCAGGTACGCGAACGTAACCCACTCGAACGCACCGCAGGAGCGGCGAAGATCAGCGAGCCAGCGCGACAGGATGTGTGGCGACGCAACTCTCATTCCGCTGGCACATCCGCTAGTCCATGGAATCGCATCGTCGCTGGATGCGTCGCTCGAGGACCTGGAACGCAAAGGTTTCACCGGGCTTCCTTTGGTTCGAGCAAGCGCGCCTGTGCGGCGCCAGGTACGGGCTCGGTTTCAGACCAAGAGCAAACGTGCCAGCCGCATTTGCGCGCTCGGCATGCGAGCCGAGCCCATGGATTCACAGCGACAGGAAATGCGACCGATTCGAGCATCGCAAGGTCGGTCATTCGATTGCCGTAGGCATAGCTGAAATCAAGATTCAGTTCGTGCTCCCGGGCCAGCGCGCGAATTGCGCGCGACTTCGCATCCCCAACCATGTGTTCGCCCGCGAGGCGGCCTGTCCAAGCGCCGTTGCAGGTTTCGAGTTTGGTGGCGCAGGCAACGATCGGGCTGCGAAAATAGCGCAGCGCGACGCGGACGAGTGGGTCGAGCGCTCCGCTTACGAGAAAAATTTGATGTCCCTGCGCGAGATGCCAGGCGATGCGCTCGATTCCGGCGGGGAAAAACAGCAACGAGTCCGACCCTAGAAATTTGTCCCAATCGGCTGCGAGCGATTCGCGCAACCCGGCAAGATAGAATTTGTTGGCTTCGACGGCCGCACGGGGGCCGCGCAACAGCGTCCTTGCGAAGCGCGCGAGCCAGCGAGCAAGATTCGCCTCGCGGATTTCATGGCGCGCCAGCAGATAGCCGATGAACCGCCGTTCGAGCGAGGGAGGGGGGAGCAGCGTGCCGTCGAGGTCGAAGAACGCCCCGACTTTTTTATGCAGAGCACTCACCGCGTGAGCTCGACGGCCGCGGCGTTCGGAGCCTTGTCCATGGCTGCGAGATAACGGCGGCCTTCATAAATGACCGGGATCGCGCGGACAATGCAGAATGCGATGGTTGCGGAGACGAGGGCCTGCGCTCCGGCAAAAAACCAGTGACGTGCGGTCGCGGTGAACCAATTGTTCGGCACGCGCGAGAGCGGGAGCAAAAGCCCGAGGGAACAGAAACACACGCACTTCAACACGGCGTATGCGGCGCGACTTGAGCGAGATGCAACCAGGGTTTGCCCCCACCAGGTTTCGAGCATCGAATTTTTCCCGAAGGCGCTACGGCCCGCGCGCGATGCCACGCTGCGGAGAAAATCCGTGAGCGTTCCGCGCACGAAGAACAAAATCGGGACCCAAAGCGAAACCAGTCCGCTGACGGCAAAAAAAGTGAAGAAGAGATTTTCGACGACTCGATCGCCGAGAATGTCGAACTGAGCGCCGAATGGCGTCGCGAGTCCGCGAGTCCGCGCGAGGTAGCCGTCCACGCCGTCGAGCACGATCGCGGCGACAGTGAGAACTACCGCTGCAAGATCAGCGGAAACGTGGTTGCCGAAAAACGTGAACAGCGCGACGGCGGCAAACGCTGCGGCAACACGTGCGGCGGTAACTCTGTTCGGTGTCATGCAACCTCGCTCGCCCGGAAATTTTATCGGGCCCGCCACCGCAAGCGGCGAATTGCTTCGCCGTTTTCGGCTCCAGCGGGCGGGCCCGCACCTTCGGGAAAGGCATCCGGAATGCCATTGGTCTAGACCTGGAGCGAGCTGCGATTTCAATGGTTTACGGAGCAGAGGCGAAGTGGCTCGCGAGCGAGTGCGGCGGCTTATCCCGCCATATGACGGGTTTTCACTCGTTCGGCGCTGGCAGCAAAAAGCGCACGCATGCGTCTAATGGATGTGGGAAAATCGAGAGTCGGGACGGGCCCCGTGACGTGTTCCGGGCATAGAATCGGCGTAGAAAAGGCGCAAAAACTCGAATGGGAGTTTCCATATTTGCGGCGTTCGTTGCAGGGCTGGTGTCGTTCCTTTCGCCCTGTGTATTGCCGCTCGTGCCGGGATACATTTCCATGCTTTCGGGGATCGGCGTCGAGCAGCTGAAGGAAGGGAAGACGCCACGCGGCGGATTGCTCGCGTCGGCGCTTGCGTTCGTCTTCGGATTCTCGATTGTCTTCATCGCCTTCGGGGCGTCGGCGAGCGCGGTAGGGGCGTTTCTCGTGCGCAACCGCAACCTTCTCGCGCCGCTGGCGGGAGCGATGATCGTGCTCTTCGGTTTGCACCTCGTGGGCTGGCTCGCAAAAATTTCCATTCGCGCGGGCCTTGTGGCAGGAATTCTTCTCGCCAGCGCGGGAGTTGTTCTCGAGCTCCATCCGGGAATCGCCGGCGCGACGCTCAAAGAGGTACATCTGTATTCCATCGCCTTTATTTTTCTCGTCGGACCCGCGATGACCCGATGGCTCAATCGCGACATCCATTTCCGCAACCTGGGAGGGCAACCGGGCGCCGTCAGCGGATTTCTGATGGGATTTGCGTTTGCGTTCGGCTGGACGCCATGCATCGGACCGATTTTGGCCGGAGTGCTGGCGATTGCGGCGACGCGCGAAACGGTGAGCCAGGGCGTGTTTCTCCTGGCCTGTTACTCCGCGGGCCTCGCGATTCCATTTCTCGTGACGGCGCTCGGAATCGGCGGGTTCCTGCGATTTTATCAGCGTTTCCGCCGGTATTTGCATGCGGTCGAGGTGTTCAGCGGCGTACTTCTGCTGGCTGTGGGCGGACTGGTGTTCGTCAACCGTCTAACGTGGCTTTCGGGCAAGCTGAGTTTTCTGAACCGATTTTCGTGGTGATGGGAGCCTTGCTAATGAAGAAGTCTCTGAGCGTGCTGCTTTTTTTAATTTTGGTCTCGGCAATTTCATTGCACTTTTCCGGCTGCAATTCAGGGAACTGGTTCAAGAGCATGGCGCAGGGGAGCGGAAGGGCCGCTCTCGACCCGTTGAAACAAAATCTTCCGAACGAGCCGGAAGTCACATTCAAAGACTTGCAGGGGAATGACGTCACGCTCGCGAGCCTGAAGGGAAAAGTCGTTGTCATCAATTTCTGGGCGACGTGGTGCGAGCCGTGCCGGGAAGAAATTCCCTGGCTGATTGGGTTGCAGCAGAAATACAGCAGCAAGGGTTTTACGTTCCTCGGAGTTGCCATGGACGATGAAGGGAAAAGCATTGTTGCGCCGTTCGTAGAGAAAATCCATTTTGATGTGGATGGACAATCGATGACGATGAATTATCCCATCGTGCTCGGGAATGACGATATTTCCTCGAAATTCGGGGGTTTGATCGGTCTGCCGACGTCCGTCGTCATTTCGCGTCAGGGAAAAATCGAGCGGCGTTACCTGGGGCCTGCGAGCAAGGTCGATCTCGAGCGAGACATTCAGTCGCTGCTCTGATTGCCGCGGGATTTCCGCTCTCGAAGGCCGGATTTCTTGCTCCGGTCCGCACAAGTGGGGTAACCTGCCACCGCCATGATGGATGAACACGAATTCCAGAAAAGATGCGATGCGGCATTTGAGGCTTTGCGCAAACGGCTTCTCGAGCTCGGCGACGAGAATGACTTTGAGGTGGAAGGCGGTAGCGGGAAACTCGAAATCGAGTTTGAAGATGAGGACGAAACACGCTTCGTGATCAGCCCAAATGCGCCGGTGCGACAGATCTGGATTTCGGCGCTCACCACGAGTTTCAAGCTCGGCTGGTCGGATGCGGCGCAAACGTTCACGCTCGACAAAACGGGCGAGACGCTGAACCAAGTGATGAGCCGTATTCTGACGGAGCAGCTTGGCTCCGCGGTCGAGGTATGAGCAAGATGAGATTTCGTGCCGCGAATGCCTTCGGAGCGGTGATGCTGGCTCTGGCCTGTGTCGCTTTCACGCTCGCAGCGCGCGCCGCCATTTCACCGAGTGAGACCCCTGGTGCCCAGGATGCGTCTGCCGTTGTGAAATCACGAACGTACGTTTCGCTCGAACCCGTTCCTCGGGGACGGGAGTTTCAAGTGGCAGTCGTCGTGGAGATCGCGCACGGATTCCACATGAACTCGCACAAGCCGACCGACCCTTATCTGATTCCGACGACGCTCACGGCTCAACTTCCCGCTGGATTTCAGCTTCTTGATACGGTGTACCCGCAAGGGACTCTCGAGAATTTCTCTTTCTCACCGAATAAGCCGCTCGACGTGTACACGGGCAACGTGACGCTGCGGTTGCGCCTTTCGTCGCAAGCGGACGTCGCGCGAGGAGCGACCAAAATTCCGATCACGCTCCGCTACCAGGCTTGCAACGACACGACCTGCCTGCCGCCCATGAAAGTGCCCGTTGACGCCAAAATCGAAGTCGCTGAGGCCACTGCCAAAGCACAGCCGCTCCATCCCGAGATTTTCTCGTCGGGGCATTTCCAACCTCTGAAATAAACAATCTTCCAGGTCAGCGTTGGGACACAAAGGGCAGGGCGCGGCGCAGGCGCGCGACGACACGATCCTTTCCGAGGACGACCATTGTTTCGAAAAGCGGAGGGGCGACAGCACGGCCCACAATGGCGACGCGCGTCGCGTTAATCAGGAGCCCGGCCTTGACGGCTTCGGCCGCGGCAATCCCGCGCAATGCGGCATCGCAGGCGTCGTGGTTCCAATCCGGCAGCGTCGCGAGCGCATCCGCGAGCTTTGCAAGCAATGGGGGAAGCTTTTCGTCTTTCCAGAATTTTTCGCACGCTTCGGGATCATAGTCGAAATCGTCCGTAAAGAACGCGCGGGCCCAGCCGGAGAAATCACCTAGAAAGCGCGTGCGCGGCCGAAGCAAATCCACGGCATGAGCGAACCAAGCGCGGTCCGCGCGCGCCCAGCGGTCCTCCCACAACCCGGCGCGTTTGAGTTGCGCCTCCACATAGGGAAGCAACTCCTCGACCGGAGGCTTTTGCAAATACTGTGTGTTGAACCACTCAAGCTTGGGGCGATCGAAGACGGCATTCGTGCGGCTGACGCCGGAAAGCGCGAATCGCTCGACGAGTTCGGGCGTCCGAAGGTACTCCGAATCGTCACCCGGCGACCAACCGAGCAGCGCCAGGAAATTACGAAATGCTTCCGGGAGAAATCCTTCATCCTTGTATGAGCCGACGCTCGTTGCGCCATGCCTCTTGGAGAGGCGCGTGCGGTCAGGGCCGAGAATCAGCGGAACGTGCGCAAAAATAGGCGGAGCAGCACCGAGCGCAAGATAAATCAACACCTGCTTGGGCGTGTTCGAAAGGTGGTCAGCGCCGCGAATGATGTGCGTGATGCGCATGTCAATGTCGTCCACGACGACGCTGAGCTGATACGTCGGCAAGCCGCTGGAGCGGAGAAGAACGAAATCCTCGATCTCCGCGTTATGTACCTCGCGCGGGCCGAAAACGGCGTCTTCGAATCGCGTTGAGCCGGTGCGCGGGGTCTTGAAACGAATCGCGCGAGGAATGCCCTCTTTCTCTTTGGCAGTTCGCTCGGCGTCGGTCAGATCACGGCAGGGACAGGCGGCGACTTTTGACGCCTTGGTGTTTTCATCGTCGCCCTCGCCCTCGTGTTCCTCCGCTGCATCGGTCCCGGCATACGCTGCGGGGCGGCAGTAACACGGGAATCCGGCGCCGCTTGCGAGAATGCGTTCGGCCGCGGCGCGATACATCTCAAGACGCTGTGACTGCAAAAACGGCCCTTCGTCCCACTCGATCCCAAGCCACTTCAAACTCTCGAGAATTCCGTCCACCAGCTCCGGGCGATTTCGCTCAACGTCGGTGTCCTCGATTCGCAGAAGTAGCGTGCCGCCTTCATGCCGCGCGAAGAGCCAATTGAACAGCGCCGTCCGAGCTCCGCCGACGTGCAAATAGCCCGTGGGGGATGGCGCGAAACGAACGCGCGGTTTCTGTGCCGAAGTCATCTGGCTAGGTCTCCTCTTGATTTTCGAAGAGAGTCATCTTAACGAATCGAGCGTTCAAAATCGAGCGAGCCGAGGCGCAAAAGCATGAAGGCGTGGGAGTTGGTACCGGGGTACTGTTGACCTCGCCTCCCCCAGCCCACATAGTGTCAACTGACTTCGGCCAGGTTGGCCGAGTCGAGTCCACAGGTCTCTTTCCCGGGTCCCGCAGAGGAGTCGCCAGAGGTTGACCCCCACGAAACTCGGCTGGACACGCCGCCGGACGATTGTAGATTTTCTGCTAATCTCGATAGAAGTCCGTGGAGCCACGGATGCGGAGCGTTAATTTGTTGAGTCACGCGAACATGAGCCCGGTCGTGCTCCTGGCAAGCGCCTTTCTGCTCGCGACATTCTTTTCCTTCGTGTACCGGCAAAAGCGGCAGCCCTATTTGCTCGTATGGTCCATCGGTTGGCTGTTGATTGCGCTGCAATTCGTCAGTCCTGTCCTCGGCCCGCGCACAGCCCCACCCCGGTTGTTCGATCCGCTCGATGAGTGGCTTTTGGCTCTCGCCGCTCTCGCGTTTTACTGGACGGCACGCCTTTATGCGCGGCTCACGGTGACAGTGCAAGGCATGATCGCCGCGACTGGCGCAGCTGCCGTGTGGGCACTGGCCTACTCGCACGGATGGATAGGGGCGCCCCTGGGATTGGGCGTTGCACTCGTGTTCTTCCTTGTTGCCCAGACATTTTGGGAGGAAGGGCGGAAACAGGAGTCTCGGGCCGATCTGTGGCTTGCCTCCACCTTTGTTGGCTGGGGATTGTTGCGCTTCGCGATCGTCTTTCAGCCGCGCCTTGGCTCATTTGCCAGTAAGGATCTGCTTCCGCTGGTCTTCTTGCCGGAGCTCATTTCCGGCGTTCTGATGGTGATGGTCATCTACGAGGAGGAACGCCGGCGCGTCGAACGGAACATGCTGGCGCTGTCCAACCTGAACCTCGCGACTTCAAGCTTCGTGGGCGGAGAGATTCAGAAAATGCTGGCGCAGGCGCTCGACCGCGTCCTGAACGTGGTGCGCATTCCGGCCGGCGCGCTGTGTTTGGACTACGGCGATGCCAAGGGGCCAACGTCGGTTGTGGCGACCGGGCTGAGCGATTCGTTTTGCTCCGCGATTCAGGAAAGCGACCTCGACGAATATATCGTCAACCTCGTGGCTCGCCTCGGGGGTCTGGTTGTCTTACGCGAGCTGGCCCGCGATGCCAACTGGGCGTCGCTCGAAAAAGAGGAATCCTTCCGGCAAGTGCGCAAGCTGCTTCTGGGGCAGCAACTGAGGACAGTCGTGGGGATCAGCCTGCAGGCCAAGGAGCGAGTCTTTGGAATGCTTCTGCTTGGCACACCGGACAATCGGAATTTTACGTCGGCGGAGTTGCGGCTGCTTCTGGCGCTGGGGCACCAGATCGGGATGGCGGTGGAGAACAGCTATTTGATTCAGCAAACGTCGCGGCGCAGCGAAGAGCTGCACATCCTGAACGAAATCGGCCGCGTGCTGAGCTCGACGCTGGAGCTGGATGCCCTGTTCGAACGCATCTACTCCGAAATGCGCCGGCTCCTCGACGTCAGTAGTTTTTTCATCGCGTTTTATGACCGCAAGAGTGAAGAAGTTCGATACGAGATCGAGATGGAGGAGGGCGAACGGAAGCCGAAGCGGGTGCGTCCCGCAGGAAACCACATGGTTGAATACCTTGTGCGCACGCGGCAGCCGCTCCTGATTCGCGACCATTTCGAGGAGAAAAGCAGGGAAATGGGTTTCGAGCCTTCTCGACATGCGAAGTCGATCTGCGCCGTGCCGATGATTCTGTACGACCAAGCCATCGGCGTGATGGCGGTGCACAGCCAGCAGGAGCGGGCTTTTGACGAAGGCCACGTCGAACTCTTGCGCGTTCTGGCGAGCGAGGCTGCCATCGCGATCGAGAATGCACGCCTTTTCACGGAAGAGCAGAAGAAATCACGCCACCTGACGCTGCTCAACAATATTTCCAGCCACGCCATTACGACGCACATCCCCGAGGAAGTGCTCGCAAAAATCGCGGCGGAAATCGAGAACGGCCTGACCTACGACCACATCGGCGTGGCCATCCTGGACTACTCCGCGAAAGAGCTCGTCATTCAAGCGGAAGCAGGAACGCGACGCGACGCCATTGGGCGGCGGATCCTCCTTGGTGAAGGTCTGGTGGGACAAGTGGCGCGAAGCGGGCAGATGGCGGTGGTCCGCGAGGTGACCGGCACGGCACCGAGGATGGTGCTTCCCGGCTCGGTCTGTGCCGTTGCGCTGCCCATCTCTTACGCGGAATCTTTGTTGGGGGTGCTGTACGTGGAGTCCTCCAAGCCGTGCGAATTCGCCGAGCAGGAATTGTTGCTGCTCCGCACGCTGGCCGACCTCTGCGCTGGGGCATTGCACAACGCACAAACCTTCCAGAAGGCGCAGGAACAAGCCATCACCGACGGATTGACCGGCGTCAAGACGCATCGCTTCCTGATGGAAGCGCTCTCGGCCGAATGGAAACGCTCGACGCGCGCGAACCGACCCTTCGCCCTGGTGCTGATGGACCTCGATCGCTTCAAGTTCGTGAACGATTTCTACGGCCATCTCGAAGGCGACGTCGTTCTGCAGCGCGTCGGGCACATCCTCGAGCAGAATTGTCGCCGCTCAGACGTGGTGGCGCGGTACGGCGGCGACGAATTCGTGATCCTCATGCCGGAGACGACGGTCGAACAGGCCCGGCAGCTCGCGAATAAACTTCGAGGCTGGGTGGCATCCGACCCGCTGCTTCGGGACAAAAACATCACGGCCAGCTTTGGCATTGCCGGATTCCCGGTCCACGGTTCTACGCCGCAGGAGCTGATCCAGGTGGCGGACTCCTCGATGTATCTCTCAAAGCATCAGGGAGGCAACTCCGTATCGAGCGCCGAGCACTATGATCCGAGCGAGACGAAAAAGTGGAAGAAGGACGTCCTCGAAGCGTATCTCGGCGTCACATTGAAGCGGCTATTTTCCACCGGGCCCGAAGCGTTCGAGGAAATCTATCGCCGCCTCGAACAGTTCACCCGCTCGCTTACCGAACAGGGAGCGGCGGGTTCCGCGGATAGCTTGCCGCCGGCCGTGGTCGAGACCGTGACCTCGCTCGCGCTCGCGATCGACGCAAAAGATCATTACACGCAGGGACATTCGCAGAAGGTTTCGGCATACGCCGTGATGATCGCGCAGGCGCTCGACATGAGCCAGACCGAAGTGGAAGAAATCCGCCTGGCCGGTCTGCTCCACGATATCGGCAAGGTGGGAATTCCGGAGACGATACTGAACAAGTCCGGCCCGCTCGATGCAACCGAATGGGAGACGATGAAGACGCACACGGATCTGGGGGCCAAGATTCTCGAGCCGCTGCAGGCGATGAACCGGATTCGCATGATGGTGCGTCACCACCACGAGTTTTACGACGGCTCGGGCTATCCGGACCGCATCGAGGGAGAACAAATCCCGTATGGCGCGCGCGTGATCGCGATCGCCGATGCCTACGATACGATCACGTCCGAGCGCACCTATAAGAAAGCGCGGACACCCGAGGATGCATTCGCGGAGCTGGAACGCTGCGCGGCAAACCAATTCGATCCGGAGCTTGTGCGCATCTTCGTGGATACAATGCGTCGCGCGCCGCGGCCCACGGTCGAGGCCGGCGTTGGCGCGTCTATTCGCTCGGACGAATCCACCCTCTAGAAACGCTCCTGTCTTTTTGTGCTCCCGCATATTGACGATACCTCCCTGTCTGTCGCAGCAAAAGCAATCCAAAGAGAACGGACGGACAAAGTTCGGACGGTTCGAGCCGCTTTGCGCTAAGCTCCGCAGGGTCTTTCCTCGCCAATCGAATTGTTGATAAGGGGGGCGGCGATGCAGACAGCGACCGTGAAATGGATGGGTGGCGAGGAGTTTCTGGCAACAATGCCATCGGGCCATGCCGTCCCCTTCGACGCCGACCGCAAGCACAATGCAGCTCCCGGGCCGATGGAAATGCTGCTGGGCGCACTCGGCGCCTGCACCTCGGTGGACGTGGCGCTCATTCTGAAAAAAAAGCGTCAAAAACTCGAGTCGCTCGAAGTTTTCATTTCCGGAGAGCGGGCCAGCGAACCGCCCGCCGTGTGGACCATGATCGAGATCGTCTATCAACTTGCGGGGAAACTCGAGGATAAGGCCGTGCGCGACGCGATCGAGCTGAGCCAAACGAAATATTGCTCGGTTGCCGCGATGCTGGGAAAAACGGCGAAGATCACTTACCGCTACGAAATCCTGCCGGTGCGGCGATAGCCCATTTCTCGCGCCGGAATCGCAATGAATTCGAAGTCGTAGCCATGAGGGACTCTTTTGCTTGTCACGTCCCCGCGCGATTGCATACAATCGCGGGCTATTCCTGAACCACGGAGAGATTCATGGGCAATCGGATTGCCGCGAAGATCACGGGAGTCGCGGGACACGTCCCGCCGCGCGTGGTCACCAACTTCGACATCGAGAAGAAGGTGGACACGACCGATGAATGGATCCGCACGCGCACCGGCATTCGCGAGCGCCACTATGCGGACCCCGGAGTTGCTGCGTCACATCTCGGGGCGGAGGCGGCGAAAAAGGTGCTGGCGGCAAGGGGTGTGCGACCCGAAGAAATCGATATGATCGTGGTCGGCACGGTTACGCCGGACATGCTGTTCCCTTCCACGGCCTGCCTCATCCAGGATCGCATCGGCGCGACGAAGGCGTGGGGATTCGACCTCTCGGCCGCGTGCTCGGGCTTCGTGTACGCGCTGACGGTGGGAGCTCAATTCGTCGGCGCCGGCACGCACAAAAAGGTGCTCGTCATCGGCACGGACATCATGACCTCGATTCTCGATTTCAAGGACCGCGCCACCTGCGTCCTCTTCGGCGACGGCGCCGGCGCCGTGCTGGTCGAGCCGGCTACATCAGATGCCGAGGGGATCATTGATTTTGCCAATGACGTGGACGGCTCCGGAGGATGCAATCTCTATATGCCCGCGGGCGGCTCTCTGCATCCGCCGACACACGAGACCATCGACAAACGGATGCACTACGTACACCAGGAAGGCCAGCAGGTGTTCAAGTACGCGGTGCGGCGCATGAGCGAACTTTCCTGCCAATTGCTCGAGCGCAACGGCTTTTCAAGCCGCGATCTTGCGCTGGTGGTGCCGCATCAGGCGAACCTCCGCATCATCCGGGCGATGCAGGAACGTCTCGGGCTGGATGATTCGAAAGTGCTCGTCAATATCGATCACTTCGGGAATACGACTGCGGCGACGATACCGCTGGGGCTTATGGACGCGGTGGAGCAGAAGCGCCTGCATAAGGGAGATCTTGTGCTGCTGATTGCCGTGGGCGCCGGCTATACCACCGGCGGCATGCTGATGCGTTGGGCGTACTAATCGTCCTGCCAGTTTCCCAGGAAAATAAGCACGGGACTCGAATCGCCCGCCGTCGTGGTGATCAGCACGATCTTCGTCGGGGAAACGATGAAGAAGTCCCCCGTGATCGCCGATGGAGCGGTCAGCGTGACCGTCCCGCCACCGATCGTCGCGCCAGTCACTGGATTGATCGCGTAGGTACCCGCGACATTTGACGTTCCGGGAGTCGTGGTTGTGCCGGAAAGCACGCTTTCGTCCTGCGTTCCGCTGATAGTCTTGATGCCGTCCAGCGCAATTGCGCCCGAGAAATTGGGCACGGAACTTGTGGCCGGGAAGGACGTGCCTTCCTCGAACGCGCCTTTGATGGTTGCCGCCGAGAACGACGTGCCAGTCCCCTGGGATTGCGGTTGGAAATGGCCGAAGATAGGGCCACCTACAAGCGTGCCCACGCAAAACGCTTCGTTCTGGTTGATGATGTAAAACACGGGATCGAACGGATGGATGAGGTTAGTCGTGACTCGTCCCAATGAATCGACCAGATATGTGATTCCTGTGAGTCCTGAAGTTCCTGAGCCCCAATCTGAGACTGCGCCACCCTGATTGTCTTCCACAAACATCGTTACGCCACCGCTTCCCGACGCGGTGAACTGGACGACGGCCACATCAGGAAGATAGTCAGTCCCAGACAGGAATTGCCCCACCATCCCGCCAACGCTTGCCCCGTTGAGGATACCGGGGCTCCCGAACGGAGATCCAACCTGTTGAAGCATTTCGCCGACAAGAAGGAAGGGCTCTGTGGCGCTGACTGCATCTGTTTCAACCAAAAACGCTCCCGCGGACGAAATGGGGTAAACGCTAAATTTGAGAGCGGGGAGAGATGATGGCTGTAATGTAAAAGTGCAAACAGCGCTTTTGGAGCCAGGCCCGTAAGTGCCGGACAAGGTCGAATTGAATGTCACGACTCCTGGGGTGTTCGAATCCGCTTCACCGTTTCCGATGCTTCCTTGGGTCGCAGGTGAAACAGGCGGTGCGGTAGTGAATCTTCCGGCCATCGCCACGGGACCGGCCTGAGTCCCGCTGAAGGCAGACTCGAATCCCGTAACTCCGAACGCGTAATCGATGCCCAGCGCGCCTGAGGCAAACGTGCTCCCATTGCAGGACGTGACGCTCTGCAATTCGATCTGCCCCGACCCGCGTGTTCCGGACGCGTCAAACTCGGTGAGCCGCCCCGTGCTGGTGATTGTGGCCGGGGCTGTAAGAGCTTCCATCGCGATGGCGTACACAGGCGAACCCGGCAGGGTCGAGAAGTTCAAAGTGCCGCGATTATCCGATCCCAGCGAGTACGTGCCTGTGAAAGTTTGCGTGGTTGATCCCGCGCCTGAATTGACATCTTCCAGTCCATTCGTAATGGTGCCACTACCGTCGGCGTTGAAGCTGCCCGCGGCCACCACAAGGTTTCCGGCGGAGTTGTATCCACTGAAATTAAATGCATAGTTCCCGAAGAGCTGGCTATTGTTTGTGGACCCGCCGGTGACGGGAAGTGTAAAGCTGGCAGTGACCGATGCTGGTGGCGTAGCGCTGTCCGTCAAAGTGACGCTGAAGGTAGTAGTCGTGGCTCCGCTGGCCAAGGTTCCGGAAAGGACGCCAGCACTCGTCAGTGTCAGACCCGAGGGCAGCGACGACCCGGTTGCCACGGTCCATGTGTAGGGCATTGTGCCGCCGCTGGCTGCGAATTGGACTGGGCCATATGCAGTATTGCCCATGCCAGAGGGCAGCGGCGATGTCGTGGTAATCGCGAGGGTGCTGATCGTAATGCTCAGATTGGCTGTAGCGGCCGGACTGCCCGCCGAATCCGTCACCTGGATGGTGAAGGGGAAGGTCCCCGCTGCCGTCGGCTTTCCCTGAATCGTGACGGTATCAGTCGTGCTGGCGGCCAGAGATAAGCCGGTGGGCAGTGGACCGGACCCGGTCGCGAGTGACCATGCGAGTGGCGGCACGCCTCCGGTTGCAGTCACGGTGCCACTGTACGCCACGTTTAGAGTTCCAACCGGAAGCGTTTGTGGTGCAATCGACGGTGGCGGCTCGACCGTAATCATCAACGAACTGGACTGATTGGGATGCGCGATGGATGTGGCAGTGACCGTTACGGTAAAGGCGGCCGTAACAGGCGTCGGCGCCTGGTAAGTTGCTTGGGTAATGCTCGTGGTGAGTGTGCCCTCGCCCGTGGGAGGATTCAGCGCCCATGACACACCTTGCATCGATGGGTCGTTCAAGGCGTTCGCATGAATCGTAACCATTCCGCCCTCAGCGATTGTCTGGGTTTTGCTGGGATTCAGAACCACGGAGAAGAAAGTATTCGGCCTCAAGGCGCAACCTGCGTTCAGGAGCAATCCAAGAAGAAGACTTATCAATAAAAGAGGAAACGCGGCGCGCCTGATCATAGCGCCTCCTTCGATTGGGACAGTCCTCAACCCCATGGCGGATCTCCCAAACCATTTTTCGCACAAAAGCTGAAACTCGTACAGGGAATGACCGGAAGCATTGGCGTATCAGGCAACCGCACGCTCAGATTGAGGCGAAAATTTGGCGTAAGCTCTATTTGATTTGCGGAAGGAACTTCAGGCGGGACTTCTACTTCTTATCGGATGAGCTGTGACCGCCGGGCGGCGTGCGGCCGATTACGATGATGCGTGCGAAGCCAGAGAGAAGGGTGCACAGTTTTGTTGAGGACGGGGGAGAGCCCAGATTGATATGGCTGGTTAGTAGGACCGGACTTCGGCAAGCATTGCCTGGTTGCGTACGAGGCGCTGGGACAGCACGGCTGCTGCGTAGCGCGTGCAAAGGGCCATTTCCCGCTCTGCCCATGCAGCCGAAGGCATCGCTTCGCCCAAGGCTTTCAAAGCCTGCAGGAGGCGGTAGTAAACGCGTACGGAGCCTAGTTTCGGGGCACTCCCAGCAGTCAATTCAGGGCAAAGATCCTGGTAAGCAGCTACATCATGGAAGTTATTTGAATTCATATAGTTATGGCAAAGCGCTGCGCTCGAATCGGCTTCAAACTCAGGCGCTTGACTGGCGACCTGAAGCAGACCGGCGCGCCATGTGAAGACGGCGAACTGAATCAGCGCCGAGAACGAAATCACGAGGATGAAGGCTCCGATTAGCATCTGTCTTGACCCACGATGATTGTGCGGTTTCGGACTGCAGACGACAATGGAACGAAGGTACCAGCGAGGATAGACCTTTCGCCCGCAGGATCCGGCCGCGATTCTTGTCCTTCGGACTGGGATCAAGTACAAAGGGCGGGCATTCGGAATTCCCGATCAACAGGACTGAAGGATTGGGAGGCAAAACATGTCGCAGCTGCACCGAATATCCGCTGTGGCTCTATTTCTCGCGCTCACTTTTTTGAGTCCACCCGCACGGCCGTTCGCCTTCGGCGCATCCTCGGGCGAGGCGGGGATACGAGAATTGCTTGATACTCAAACCGCGGCATGGAATCACGGCGACATCGAGAGCTTCATGACCGGCTATTGGAAATCGGACCAGACGGAGTTTGTCAGCGCCAATGGAATATCGCGCGGATGGCAGGCGCTGCTGGATCGCTACCAACGGAGTTACCCGGATCGCAAGGCGATGGGACGCCTGACATTTTCCAACCTGGAGATTCACATGGCCTGTCCCGAGGCTGCCTTTGCGATCGGGCAGTTTCAACTCGAGCGCGAGAACGACCGGCCGGCAGGAGTCTTCACGCTGAATCTGCGAAAATTTCCAGAAGGCTGGCGGATCGTGGCGGACCACACGACGCCGTTTGCCGCATCAACGCAAACAAAGCCGCAATAGGAAATCGAGAGAGAAAGAACCTGTGATCTCCCGAAATCTTTGCGTGCCTTCCACCTTCGGGTTTTTTCAGGGATAATGGCGATTGAGTAGAAATAAGCCAGCGGCGACAAGAAAGCAGAGGCGAACTTGCGCGCAGTCATAACCGGTGGAGCGGGATTCCTCGGCTCACACCTATGTACCTTGTTGCTGGATAAGGGCTGGGAAGTTCTTTGCTTGGACAATCTCGTCACCGGCAGCGACTCAAATGTTTCGCATTTGCTCTCTCACCCGCGGTTTCGATTTCTCCGGCAAGACGTGACGCTCTATATCGAAGTTCCCGGCCCGGTCGATGCCGTTCTGCACTTTGCTTCGCCAGCGAGTCCGCCGGATTATCTGAGGCTTCCCATCCAAACGATGAAGGTCGGCTCGCTGGGAACTCACAACGCACTCGGGCTAGCGCTTGCAAAGAAAGCCAAGTTTTTTTTGGCGTCCACTTCAGAATGTTACGGTGATCCCGACGTCAGCCCGCAGCCAGAAAGCTATTGGGGTCACGTAAATCCGATCGGACCGCGCGGCGTGTATGACGAAGCCAAGCGGTTTGCGGAAGCTTTGACGATGGCCTACCACCGTTACCACGGATTGGACACGCGCATCGTGCGGATTTTTAACACCTATGGGCCGCGCATGCGCCTCAATGACGGCCGCGCTCTGCCGAATTTTCTTTACCAGGCGCTTCGTGGCGAACCTATTACGGTTTACGGTGACGGAAAGCAAACGCGGAGTTTTTGCTACGTCTCGGATTTAGTGGAAGGAATTTATCGCCTCCTCGAATCGAACGAACACGAACCGGTGAATATCGGCAATCCGAACGAAATTACAATCTTGGAATTCGCCGAGCGAGTTCGATCTCTGGTCGGCGCAACCGCTCCCATTGTCTTCCACCCGTTGCCGCAAGACGATCCCAAGCAGCGCTGCCCGGACATCACGAAAGCACGCCGCATTCTTCGTTGGGAACCGAAGGTAGATCTCAAAGAGGGCCTAAGGCTTACCTTGGAGTATTTCCGCGAGAAAGTCGCGGAGACGGGTAGCACGCGCGGAAGTTAAGATCGATTTTCTCGGATGCCGCCAGCCAGAATAGGAACTACTGGAAAATGGGAGTAAAATGCCGCCCGTCCTGGGCGGCTCGGTGGCTTCCAGCCGTGGAATCGGGAAGGCAGGTGGAATGGAAATTCTCTGGCCAGCGATGGGCATCGGTGTGCTCGTATTTTTTATCTTTTTCGTCCTAGCGCAACATTGGCAGAAAATCCTGCGACACCATTCTTGGACGATTCAGCGCCTGACTGGGCGGGTGCGGGATCTCGAGGAGATGACGGATCCCGAGTTTCTTCGGCGGCTGAATGAGTCCGCTTCCGTCCCCCTCCAGCAGGTCTTCACTTTCTCGTTCCGATTGAGCGACCGCTTCTGGAGCGAAACTCTCGACACCTCCGCGGAAGATCTCAATTTCATTCGAGCGTCAGGGAGCTTTCTTGGCTCGGTCAGAATCGAGCGATGGCGCGGACATGCCGTTGTGACCGTCGCGGAAGTGCTTCCGGAGAGCAAGGCCGCCATTTGGCAAACGCGCTCGCTCGATTTCTATCCGGGCCAGATGAAAAACGGCGATGCGGTTTCCTTGTGGGAGATGCCGCTCGCCCGGGCGCGGATCTCGACCGAACGTCCCCCGTCGCTTGAACTCCTGCTCGCGAAGGATTCGCTTGAGCTGTGCGCACATTTATCGAATTCCGGTTCGGGCGAGAAGGACCGGACTGAAGTGGCGGACCGGGACGTCGCCTTCTTTCGTGTTCCCCTGGATGCCACCCGGCTCGCAGAATTCAGGAGTAATTCTCCCGTCGTTGACCTGCGGACAGGAAACGAAAATTGCGAAGCCAATGAAATCTCCGCGAATGGAAGTTCCTGGCAGGCGTTTTACTCCCATGAGGATGAAAGCCTCGGCGTCGAATGGCAACTCTGGCTTCGAGATTTGAGCAAGAAAGCGGAGTGGGAGCGCTGGAAAATTCTGGAATCGAATACCATGCCAATCACGATGGGCGAGTAGCAGAACCGCGCCCTCAATGGGCCGGGCGACCGGGTGAGTGCGGCCGGACAGGAAGCCCCGCCCACACATTCAGCAAACCCAAAACTTCCCGCACAACCGCAAACGTGTCGCGCGTATTTTGCCACCAGCGATCCTGGTCGAAGGGATCCTCGCGCGCCGCACGGACAATAGCCTTCGGGTTGTCGACAATCAGTTTTTTCCACAACGCTTTGACGCGGCGCGTATGCGGTGGCGAAGTGACAATGATGACGCTCATTTTCCCTTCGCGCTGCATCTCCTTTGCTACCTCTTCTACTTCCTGCTCCGTGTCTACAATCACTTCCGGCAGAATGTGAATGGCTGTTTCCGGAACACCTGCATGAACCAGAACCTGGCGGTTGTAATCTTCTTCGCCGACAAATTGGACGCCGAATTCGTGCAGCTGGGCGGCGGGGCTCTCGGGCCGGCTCACCCAGATTTCGGGCGCGTAGCCCTCCCGGAATATTTTTCCGGCTCCCTCCGCTCGATACGGCATGCTGCCGCTCAGCACAACGATAACGTCCGCATGCTCCAGGGGATCCTCCCGGACCAACCAGCGTCCCGCCCCGCGAAACGCCAGCACACACGAAATCAATAGCACGAGAAAAATGGCGGGCAAAACCAGGCGGCGGGATTGTTTTGCAGCTTTTTCTACAGGCGCCATTCCTTCTTATCGCTTCTCGAGCAAAAAGCTTCCGGCAACGAGGGCATCCGCGCCGGAGCAAAAGTAACTTCTCACGGCATCGCGGGGCGTGATCACGAGCGGCTCGCCGAACAAGTTGAACGACGTGTTAACGAGTATGGGAGCGGACGCTTTTTCGCCCGAGCACTTCAGGAGCTTCCACAGGAGGGGATTTTCCCGGAATCCCACGACGTGCAGCCGGATCAGGTCATTCTTCAAAAGGAATCCCGGCGGAAGTCCTTCGAGGGCTTTCCGACCCTTTTCGGTCGCCCTGGCCATGGTGGTCATGAAGCGGCCGTTTTTGGAGCAATCAAAATAATCGGCACAATCATCGTCTGGGATCGAGAGAGCAAACGGGCGGAACGATTCGCGATGCTTGACGTAATCATTCAGATTGTCCTTCACATACGGCGCCCAGGGCGAGGCGAGCAGACTTCGGTCGCCGAGTGCGCGAGGTCCGAATTCAGCCGCCCCTTGATACCACGCGACAATTTTTCCGGCCTGAAGCAATCGCAGCGTCTCCTCAATCGTTCGATCCTCGGAATCGCACCAGCGATATTGCGCCTTGCAGTTGTCGAGCACCTGCTTGATCTCTTGGTTGGAATACGCGGGCCCCCAGTAGAGATTCGACATCGGTTCGATACGCCGGCGGTTCAGAATCTCGTGCCAAATCCGCCACGCCGCTCCGAGTGAAGTACCCTCATTTCCAGCGGCGGGCTGAACGAATACTTGATCGAATCCGGTGTTGCTCTCCACGGCAGCAACAAGGAGAGGATTCAAGAACAATCCTCCTGCAAGGCACAAGAAGTCCGCGCCCGTTTGACTGCGCAATGATTCGAGCCATTCACACAAAATGACGGTGCATGCCTTCTGAAGGCTGGCAGCGATGTTGGCCGGCATGGGATCCTGAAGCTGTGGGTCAGGTAGTCGCGGGATTCCCAGCCGGCGATAGAATTCATCGGAAAAGGCAAGCTCGCCGGCGAAGGCGCGATGAAAATATTTTGCGTTTATGCGAGGCGGGCCGTTCGGGTTGCGACGGAGCATTTCGAGTAACAGTTCGGCAAATACCGGCTCACCTGCAAAGCTCAGCCACTGCGTCTTGTGTTCGTCGGCGTGAGGACGGAAGCCAAGGAGCCGCGTCACTTGTGTATAGACCCAGGCGAGCGAGTCGGGGAAGCGCAGAGAAGAGAGTTCACGAATGTGCGGTCCTTCACCAAGACCTACAAAGCCTGAGCGGCCGTCTCCATGTTCATCCAGCGTTACGATGAGTGCGCGATCGAACGGCGACGCATAATAAGCGCTCGAAGCATGGCAAAGATGATGGTCGAGCCCCATAACGCGGCTTGAGGGACCTCCGGTCATCTGTTTCAAGATCCGGAAATTATTCATGTCGCGCCCGAGTTCGCCAAAGGCCTTGTTGAAAAAGTAGCCGCTCGAGACGGGATCGAGAGGCGCAAGGCGCGCTCGAAGGATTGCTTGGCGCGTCCAGGCGTGCACAGGCTGGCTTGCGACGGCGACTTGTGCGATGTCTCGCCAACCGATTCGCGCGCGATCCAGGCAGAATTGGATTGCGGCGTGAGGGATGCCTTCGATCGACCGCGTCCGAGCGAGCTTCCCTTCCTCGATCGCGGCGATGATGCCGCGATCATCCAACAGTGCCGCAGCAGGATCATGTCCCATCGCCGATAGCCCAAGGATATACATGCTAGCTAGGTTTTATCATCTGCATGCGCGGAATCAAGAGGCTGAACTTTGGAGTGACAATGCTGTGCTGCGGGAGACACCTACGAATGCGTCCCGCGGAATGGGCGTCCCCCTGTCAGCAAGCCGCGCAGGCCGAGAAGAAGCAGGCGTGGCTGTCGCAGACAGAGACGCCAGAGAATTTTCCATGCCTCATCCCGCGAATATTCGCTGAGAGACTGCTTCGCCGAGTCGTTGAGAAGGTCCACGAGGCGGCTGTAATCGGATTGCTGAAAATCATGGAGCGCCCGCCGCAGCCACAGATGCAAATCCAGCTCGCGACGGAGAGTCCGCAACTCGCGGCTGGGTCCTCCCTTCAGAATTGCTTCGGCCACGCCGAGCGCGCCGCGGAAACCCGTGACGATCCCGCCGACCGTCGTCACTTTAACCTGGGCGGCCGCATCGCCCACCAAGTATACCGAGCCGGCACCGACCTGCCGCTTTACGGGCACCCAGCGCGAATAAACAGGAATGCGCGCTCCCTGGAACTCGACGGGATCGAGCTTTCGTTTTTCGAGAAAGCGCTCGAGATGCTTTCGCGTTTCCGGCCCTGTCTCGCCAATCAGACCTAGGGCTCCGCGCGTCGGCGATTCCGGAATGAGCCAATAAAAATACGGCGTGTCCTGAGGGATAAACCAGACGCGCGCCGTATTTGGCGGCATGTCTTTTGGCAACGGAACAATCGCCTGGACCAACGGGGCGGTCTCCAGTGGCGGCCAGCCAGCGGCGCGCGCGACCCGACTCGAAGCCCCATCGCCGCCGACGATGGTCCCGGCGTGAACCTCCTCCCGATTTCCATCGCTGCAGCGCTCGACTTCGAGCACGAGGCCTTTGCCGTTGGGATGCAGGGCATGGAAGCGGCGGCCCAACTCCAGCTTGGCGCCGGCCTGCTGCGCCTCATCCGCGAGACCCTGGATCAAACTGCGCCGTTCAATAATCAAATCGGGATGCTTTAGAGCAATCGTTGCGCTTCGCCCATCGGTGAATAGCTCGAAGTTATGGATCTCATTGACGATGGCTTTTTCGCCCGCGCGACCCAGGAGATCTCGCATCCGGTGCGTAACGATTAGGGTGCGCGCTGCCGGTTCGAGGGTTCCAATGCGCTCGAAAACACGCACGGGGACGCCACGTTGCGCCAGCAGAGAGGCGGTAAATAGGCCTGCGGCGGACCCGCCGATCACCGCAACGCATCGGCTATCGGTGCGAGAGGTAGAAACAGAATCGTTGTTTGCGTCGCGTAGTTCTGGCGGCATCGTCGTCCGTAGCAGTCAGCCTCATGCGCGAATCTATATTTCCGGTATTTGAAATCCAGGAACGCTGCTCACTTCGCGCCGTCCCCCGTTGACGGAGCGAGAAGGCCCTTTTTACAGCGTTTTGCCCGCAAAGACTCGGGCCGGAAGTATATCCTACCCGGCGAGGCTAAGCCAAAGAACAAGCGCTTCCGAAGTCCATCACCATTTTTCACGGTACTGAAGAGGATTTCTGTAGTTTCGCTTGACGTTCGTACGGCGCGCTTTCGAGGAAAAAGACGGCAACAAGGCTAAATAGGATGACCAATCCGGCGAGCGCGTAGCCGGTCCCCGGCGCCAATCGGGGAACGAGGAGCGCGATCATGCCGAACACAAGGGCCAGGAAGTACATCCCCAAAACGGCGCCACGGTGACCCAGCCCTAGGTTCGACAGGCGATGCGCCGTGTGGTCCTTTCCTGGTGAAGTAAACGGAAGCAGGCCGCGACGCGCGCGAGAAATGGTTATGAGGGTCGTGTCAAAGATGGGAACCCCAAGGATCAGGACGGGAACGAGCCAAGCGGCGGGGGGTTGCCCCACATCAGGACGAATTTTAAGACCAAGAGTGGCCATCAAGAAGCCTAGAAACATGGCCCCACCATCACCCATAAAAATTTTTGCGGGATTGAAGTTCCAGCGCAGGAAACCGAGTGCCGCTCCCAGCGTGGCCGCTGCCAGCGTGCGGACCATTGTCTGGCCACTTAAACTAGCGGAGATGAGGAAAAATCCTGCGGCGATCGCCGCAATGCCCGAGCAGAGTCCGTCCATGTGGTCCAGGATGCTGAAAGAAGCTGTGATGCCGACAACCCACAACAGCGTGAAGCAGCCGTCCAAGATCGCGCCCGTGGCTCCGGGAACAAATGAGGAGAAAAGTTGAGCTCGGATTCCCGTGGCTATCAAGAACAATGCCGCGATGGGCATGCCGATGAAAAGTTTGACCTGGTGATGCAAAAGGCCGCCGTCATCGAGGAAACCGATCAGAGCCAACAATGTTGCGCCGGCCAGGATGCCCGCAATCTGCTGCTGCGGCACGCCGCGGAGGGTCAACAGAATTGCAAGAACGAAGCCGAGGTAGATGGCAATGCCACCGAGCAGCGGGATCGGCTTGACATGGACTTTCCGCGGGCCAGGGTGGTCCACCATCCCGAAACGCAAAGCCAGATGGCGCACCGGCACCGTGAGGCCAAGAGAAACGAGCAGCGCCACGGCGAAGGCGATCAGATCGACAGGGATAGGCATTGCGGGAAAACTCCACTCAGCGTGCGGTCAGCATATTCTCGAGGACACCGCGCACTTGCTCTTTTTGTTTGCTCGCGAAATACCAGTCCATCGTTTTCCGCAAACCGTCGCGGAAACTCGTTTTCGGTCCCCAATCCAGAAGTTTCTTTGCCAGCTGATTGTCGGCGACACGATTCGCTGGCCCCGTGGGCATGTCGGGCCGGAGGTGGATCTCCGCTTTGTGACCGGAGAAATTCAGCACCATTTCCGCCGCATCGATCACGCGGACGCGCTCCATCGTGCCTAGATTGACGGCGGTCCCATCACTGATTTTTTCCGCGGCCAGAATTGTGCCGCTGACGATGTCATCCACGAAGGTCCAGTTGCGAATTTGCGTGCCGTCTCCCCAGACCTCGAACGGATTCTGGCCGACGAAGGCGCGCGCAATCATCGCAATCACGGCATGATTCTCCACGCCGCGCGGGCCATAGACCGTGAAGTAGCGGCACGATGCTGCGCCGAGCTTGAACTCGCGGTGATAGGCGCGTAGGGTCATTTCCGCCATGAGTTTAGCCCAACCGTACATATTGTCGGCATCGTGGGGCGCCTTGACGTCCTCTTCCCGAAGATAAACTTCTTTCGTTGGATCGGATTGCATGTAATTGGGATAGACGCAGGCCGAAGATGCGTAAACGACCTTCTCGACTCCCTCCTTGAGGGCCTCCCAAAAAATCAGCCCGTCAAGAAAAAGATTGGAAGCAGGGCCGGCTTGGTGAAGATCCACATAGCCGCGTCCACCATGGTCTGCGGCAAGATGGAAGACGATATCGATTCCGTGCATCGCCGCGCGCGTCACGCCCGGCTCGCGCAGGTCGGCTTCGATGAAGGTCGCGCGGCCGTTTTGAAGATTCTGCTCGATGTTGCTGCGCCTGCCGCTCGAGAGGTCATCCACGATGCGGACCTGAGCGCCGCGTTCCACCAGCGCATCCACCAAATGCGAGCCGATGAATGACGTGCCTCCGGTTACGAGAACCTTCTTACGATTCCAAATGACGCCCTCCATGATTTTCCTGCGCTACTTCTTCTATGATTCCAACAAATCGTTCAAGCTCGTTCACTCTAGCATATTTCTCCGCAGTTTCCCGGGCGCGGCGTCCCATTTCCGCCAGACGCGAAGGGTCGTTGTGCAGCGCGTGGATCGCAGCAGCCACGTCGGCGGGGTCGTCCGGGTCCACGACAACGCCGCAGCCTGACTCGCGCACAATTTGTGCCACATCGCTCTCCGCGGCCGCGACCGCAAGGATGGGACGCCCCGCCGCAAGAATCGAATAGACCTTGCTTGGCACGACGACACCTTCCAGTCCCCGGCGCACCGTGACGACGTGCAGGTCACCGGCGGCCATCACGTGCGGCACTTGCTCGACGGGGCGGAACGGCAGGAAGCGGACATTGGGCGAATTCACCACCGAGGCCTCGAGCGCCGCGAGGTTAGCCCCGTCACCTATGAACACAAATCCCAGCTTTTGGTTGCGCAGAATTTCCGCTGCTTTGAGCAGCGTTCCCCAGGCGCCGTAGAAACCCAAGTTGCCCGCGTGGAGCACCACGAACGGGAAGTCGCAGCGAATTTCCTGCACTGCGGGATGGTTCGGCTCCGGCATCGAAGCAGAGAAGGACGTCCCGTCGCGAACAACGACGACTCGCTGCGGCGCAACGCCTTTCGACAGGATGCGAGTGCGCATATCGTCGCCGAGAACGATCACACGAGCCGCTTCACGAAGTGCGCGACGGTGCATCTCTTCCCATCGATCCATCCATCGGCTCGGCCTGACGATGTCGCCGCCGATGGCCATGTCCGGATAGAGATCGCGAATGTTGTATACGAACGGTCGGCCCGCCATGCGGGCGACGAACGCCCCTGCGATTCCTGCAATCGGTGGATCGGTCATTGCTAGGATGACATCGGATTGGATGGCGAGAGCGCGTGGAATAGCGAGCGCGAGATACGACAAATAATTCGAAACGCGACGACGCATCTGATGGCGCGGGTATGCGGTTGACCCCACGCGTTCGACGGTGACCCCATTGCGCACGTCGTGCCGCAGGAACGTGAAAGGGTAAAACTCTTCCGGGTCGTAGGACGGACGCCCGGCAACGACTGTCACTTCGTGGCGCTGCGCGAGTGCTTCCGCCACTTGTGCAGCCATCTTTGCCGTAGCGGAAGTGTCGGGCGGATAGTATTCGTTTAAGAGCAATATGCGCATGGCCAGACCCAAGTCATGCTTTCGCCGCCGGCAGGTCGAGAGCGGCGAAGAGTGCGAACGCCGGATCGCTTTCTAATGCGCGCGTCTTGCAAGTCTTTCCGCGCTTTCTTCGCTTGCGGTAGCCGCAGATTTTTTCACCAGAACGAAATGGCCCATCACAAGAACATCCATCTGCGTCCGCACAAAACAATCGAGCGCTTCTTCGGGCCGGCAAACGATTGGCTCGTTGTCGTTGAACGAAGTATTAAGAAGAACAGGCACACCGGTGAGATCGCCAAAAGCGCGCAAGAGTTTCCAGTATAGCGGGTTTGCGTTGCGGTTCACGGTTTGAAGCCGGGCGGTACCGTCCACATGCGTCGGCGCCGGAATGGCGTTGCGCTTTTGCGGGCGCACCGGGTATGCGAACGTCATAAAAGGTGAAGGATGCGCGCTCTCGAAGTATTCGGCGGTTGCTTCCTCGAGTATCGAAGGCGCAAACGGCCGGAACGTCTCACGATGCTTGATGCGGCGGTTCAGAATGTCCTTCATCTCGGGACGCCGTGGGTCCGCGAGAATGCTTCTCTGGCCGAGCGCACGAGGGCCCCATTCGACGCGACCGTGGAACCAGCCGACGATTTTGCCGGCGGCGATATGCTGCGCGGTCATTTGTATGAGGGCTTCTTCGCCGAGTTCTTCCATTTGTACATTGGCATTTGATTTCGTCGCGCCGTCGATCGCCCTCCGAATTTCCTGCGACGAGTACTCCGGTCCCCATCCGGCGTGCTCCATTGCGAATTCACGGGGGCGTCCAAGAAGTTGATGGGTCACGGCAAACGCAGCCCCGACGGAAAGGCCCGCGTCCCCGGCGGCTGGCTGGACGAAAACGCGCTCGAAAGGTGTGCGATCGAAAATTTTTCCGTTAGCGAGGCAATTGAAGGCAACGCCACCGGCGAGACACAGCGTCTTTTGTCCCGTATTCTTCGCGAGAGCGCACCATTGGGCGGTCAATACTTCCTCGAGAGCGGCCTGCATGCTCGCGGCGAGGTTGTAATGTCGCTGATCGAGCGGCTCTTCCGCCTTTCGCGCGGGGCCGAGCCGTTTCTCGAGATAGGGCGAAAACAGGCGGCCGAGGATCGGCGTGCGATCGGCTTCGCGCCACGTCATGTCGGGGCCATTGCTCTGGTGCGTAAAATACGGGAGACCCAGTCGAAACGACGGCGGGCCATCCGCATGGACAATCTTACGGAATTCAGAAAGGTATTCGGGCTGGCCGTAAGCTGCCAGACCCATCACTTTGTATTCGTCGCCGAACTTCCAGAAGCCGAGATATTGCGTGAGAGCGGTGTAGTACATCCCGAGAGAGTGCGGGAAGGTAACCTGGCCGAGGACCTGCAACTTCGGGCCGTCACCGAGCGCCCACATCGCGCTTGCGAAGTCGCCGAGGCCGTCGACCGAAAGAACGGCAGCGCGTTCATAGGGCGAGACAAAATATGCGCTTGCGAGATGCGCGAGATGGTGTTCGACACGGTGAAAGCGCGCGCGGATCCTTTCCGGCGAAGTATCGAAAGCCGCGGCGAGTTCGTCCTGGATTCCGGCAAACTTCTTCATGACTCTGGCTCGGTCGAGAGCAAAACGCGGCATGCGCACGGCGTAGCGCAGCTTCGTGCCCCAGCGCGCCCAGGGATCGCGGGGTGTGGCGATGTGATCCACTTCCTCGAGCTTCGCGCCGGCCTGGTCGAGGCAGTATCGAATCGCCCGAACCGGCAGCCCTGCCGCATACTTCACGCGATTGAGGCGCTCTTCTTCAACGGCTGCGATAAGGCGGCCGTCCACGACGATCGCTGCCGAAGCATTGGCGTGATACGCGTTGATGCCGAGAATGATCATCCCAAGTAATTTCCGCCTGTTTGCAATCTTGCTCGTGCGAGTCAGGAAACAGAAACGGCGGTGGCCCTTCGATGCTCCGCGTGACCCGCTTCAAAAGCATGGAGATTCCGCTTCACCCATTCATTCAGGACGTAGAGGCTCCAGGGACGTGACCAGGTCGTCCGGCCCCCGAGAAAATCCTTCCAGACTTCCTGGGCGAAGTTCCGGTCGACGAGCGACTCGAGCGCGGGCGACCAGTCCGCCAATCCTGCGGAAACGCGCTCGCCAAGCGCTCCGCGAAGCCAGTTTTCCCAGGGAAATGTAAACGTGCGCTTCCTCTGCGCGACGATTTCATCGGGGAGAAGATCTCCGAGGGCGTTAATCAGCAGCGATTTGGGCCGGGCTCGGCTGGTTTTTTCGGATTGCGGCAGCGCCAGGACGTACTCCACGAGCGGAGAATCAAGAAAAGGAACGCGAACTTCGAGCGAATGATGCATGCTCATCGCGTCGGTGTCGCGCAAAAGGGTGTTGGCAAGATAGGAGCGCAGCTCAAGCCAGGACACCGCCGAGAAACCATCCATCGAGTGTGTTTCCTGCGTGGCATTCGAGAACCATCGCCACCATGGCAAGGATTTCCACGAGGCAGCGTCCTCGCGCGAGCGAGAAGCCACGGTTTGCGGTGTAAACAGCGCGCGCGTGAAATAAAACGCGTGAGGAAGCAAGGCCGGGTCAAGCCACGCTGCCAATGCTTTTCGAGAGGCATCCGGGGAAGACAGAAAAGACCGCGAGCGCGCGAGCGACGTTGCCGTGAACTCGCGGAATAAACGCGGAAAATGGCGGGCCATTTTCGCGAGGCGCGCGACGCGAGAAGTCGCGCGAAAGGATGTGTAGCCGCCAAAGATCTCATCGCTTCCCAGGCCGGAAAGTGCAACTTTCAATCCTGCCTGCCGTGCCGCCCACGAGACGAAATACGTATTGATGCCGTCCATGCTGGGCTGGTCGAATGCAGCGATGGCTTCGTCGAGGCGCGAAACCATTTCTTGATCCGACAGCGAGAGTTCCGAATGCTTCGTGTGGAAACGATTCGCGGTGCGGCGAGCCATTTCCGCTTCGCTGAATTTTGTGTCCGGGAAAGCGACTGTGAAGGTATGGACGCCACCCTGCGCGCGGCTTGCCAACGCCGCAATCGCCGTCGAATCGAGCCCACTGCTCAAGAACACACCCACCGGAACATCTGCAACAAGATGGCTTTGCACCGCATCGTCAATCAATGAGCGAACGCGAGAAGCCGGCACTTGGATTGCGTTGCGCGATTCCTGCGCGGCTGGCGCCATTGCGCGCTCGATTTCCCAGTACGGCTTCGGCTCGGGAATATGCGCCGGCGTATCCACGGCGACGGTCATCGAATGGCCCGGCGGAAGCGAAGCCACGCCTTCGATCAGCGTCGTTGGTTCGCTGACAGAGCCGAACAGTAGGTACGAGGGAACCGCCTCGGCCGAAAGCCGAGCGGGAACGCAGCCGCTCGCGAGAAGGGCGCGCACCTCCGAGGCAAACAGCAGCACGCCGTCCGTCGCTGCGTAGTAAAGCGGCTTGATGCCAAGACGATCTCGCGCGAGAAAAACCCGGGCGGCCCGGCCGCCGCGAGCCTGCGGCATCTCGATGGCGGCCAACGCAAACATTCCCTGAAGATGCAGAACGCAATTCTCACCCCACGTTTCGTAAGCGTGAACGATGACTTCCGTATCTGAGCGAGTTCGGAACTGATGCCCGCCGGCTTCAAGTTCTTTGCGAAGCTCGCGGAAATTGTAGATTTCGCCGTTATAGATGACTGCGAGGGTTCTGGCTTCATTCCAGATCGGCTGGCTGCCACCAGGCAGGTCAATAATGCTGAGGCGACGTGACCCGGCGGCAACCGGCGGAGCGATCAGGATTCCTTCTTCATCGGGCCCACGATGAATGATCACAGCCATCATGCGGCGCACGATGGCTTCGCTCGATTCCTTCGACTCGATTCCGATAACGCCGCAGATTCCGCACATGGGGTCAGCTCGTCGTATTGAAAAACGCTTGGAATGCTCACGGAATCCGCTCGCAGACTCTCATCGAGCGCACTCCAATGCTCTTCTCTCGGTACCAGCGCAGTGTATTCAACTCACAGGGTCATTGCCACTCTGAAGTAGAAACTCAAGATGCTGGCAGTCAAAGCGAAAATCCCAGTTCAGATTTTGTTCCGGTCCCTGTATTCCCCCGGAACATCGTCCTCGGGAACCTCCGACGTCGTCACTTCGCCCTGATCCGGGTCTTTGGCATTTTCGACGCCGCTAACGGCTTCAGCTTCGAAGTATTGACCTTCTTGCTCCAACTCCGTAACGCTCTCGGAATCCACGTCCTCCTTGCGAGACAGCCCCTGGGTGTCGCCGGATTGTCCGCCCGATGCCGCGCCCAAACCGCGGCGCCCCCTGATCGCAATCGGGTTCGTGGTTTCTTGCTTTGCTCGAGAGCCTCTTTTTTTGCGGCGGATCGGTTTCTTTTTCGCTGCAGACTTCTTCTTGAGGGTCGGTCTTTTTCTGCTGCTAATTTTCTTTTTGCGCGCCGGTTTTTTCTTGGCCATGGAGAAAGTCTATCAAACGCACATCGCCGTAACAACAGGCGCCGCGGCGGACTGCCGGTTCACACGCGAGGCGGAGGGATGTAAACTTGCAGACACGCGGATTTCGAAATGGAATCGCGCGGGAAGAAGTTTTAGGGAGACGCCTGAAATGGCAAACAGCATTCCTCTGGCGCAGCCAATCGACGCTCAGATGGCTGAGCGAGTTTCGGCCGAGACACAGTCAATTCCCTGGTACATCTGGTGCTGTGTGATATCGGTGGTCTCTGCAGTGGTAGGCAGCGCCTGGGACATTTCCTGGCACGAGAGCATCGGGCGTGACTCGTTTTGGACGCCGGCGCATATGCTGATTTATTTGTCGGGCGTGCTGGCGGGAATTTCGTGCGGGTATCTGATTCTTTCGACCACATTCCAGAAAAACTCTCCATTGGGGGATGTTTCCATTTCGATGTGGGGATTTCGCGGGCCGCTGGGCGCATTCATCTGCGCATGGGGCGGCGTGGCGATGATCGCTTCGGCGCCATTCGACAATTGGTGGCACAACTCTTATGGGCTGGACGTAAAAATCTTGAGCCCGCCGCACGTGATGCTCGCACTGGGGATGATCGGCATCCGGTTCGGCACGCTGGTGATGGTTCTGGCCGAGATGAATCGCGCGCAGGGGCTGTATCGGGCAAGGCTCGAGCGCGTGCTGTTCTTCGCCGCCGTCCTTCTTCTGGGGATGACGGTGGGGATCATGCAGGAATTCACCAATCGCGTCTTCATGCACGGCTCGACGTTTTATATGGTCATCATGTTTGCAGCGCCCATCTGGATGGCCATGGTGGCGTGGGTTTCCAAGAATCGCTGGGCCGCGACGATCATGACGGCGATGTACACCGCGATTCACTTGGCGTTTGTCTGGATTTTGCCGCTCGTTCCGGCGGAGCCGAAGCTTGGGCCGGTGTATCAGAACGTGACGCACTTGATTCCGCCAGATTTTCCGCTGCTGCTGATTGTTCCCGCAATTGTGTTTGATCTGGTGCGGCAGCGCACCGGCACATGGGGGCGATGGGCGCAGGCTGCAACGCTGGGGGCGGCGTTCCTTGTGAGCTTCCTTGCCGTGCAGTGGCCGTTCGCTGATTTTCTGATGTCGCCCGCGTCGCGCAACCAATTCTTCGTGACAACCAACTACCCTTATTTTATTCCGCCCACATCGGCGTGGGTGCGGAACGTGTTTGTGCCTACCGAGCACAGCTTCAACCAGTTCTGGGTGCGGATGGTAATTGCCATGGGGGCTGCCATTTTAATGACGCGCATCGGCATGGCCTGGGGTGAATGGATGCGACGGATTCGGCGATGAAAATAAACTTCAAATCGCGACGACTGGCGATCGTGCTTTTCCTGGTCGTTGCCGCGCTGCCTCTGGACGCGCATGTGGGCAGCGCCGATGTTTATTACGAGGGCGACGCGGGACCGTATCATCTTTTTGTGACCGTTCGCATGCCCCAAGTGATTCCGGGGGTGGCGGAGATTGAGGTGCGATGCGAGTCGGGCGATGTTCGCACGGTTCAAATCGTCCCGTTGCGGCTGACGGGGCCGGGTTCGAACTATCCGCCTACGCCTGACTTGGCGCGGGTGTCGAAAGAGGATCTACAATTTTTCACGGGCAGTCTGTGGCTGATGGAATCAGGCGCGCTGCAGGTCCGCATCATGGCGGATGGGGCCAAAGGCAAAGGGGAACTCTCGGTGCCGGTGGCGTCGTTCGCACAACGTACGTTCCCCATGGAGAGGCCTCTCGCCGGGCTTTTGTTCCTTCTCATGCTGTTGCTAGCCATAGGAGTGATTTCGATCGCCGGCGCCGGCGCGCGGGAAGCCAGCCTGGAACGGGGCAAGATTCCCGGGCCGACGAACGTGCGCCGATCCAGGATCGTGATGACGGTAACGATGGTGATTGTGTTGGGCCTTCTTTATTTGGGGAAGTCGTGGTGGAGACTCGAGGACACTGGCTATCAGCGGCGCGTCAATTTCTACAAGCCTCCTACGGCGGAAACATCGCTTGAGAACGGGAACAGGCTCGTGATTCGAGCGAAGGGCCAGGACCCTCGCTGGTCGGACAGAATCAATATGGGAGGAGTGATCCCGGACCACAACCATTTGATGCACCTCTTCCTGATCGCACTGCCCGGAATGGACCGCATGTGGCACCTTCACCCGGACCGTCTTCCGGAGGGCGCGTTTACGGACGATTTGCCGGCGATGCCGGCTGGCCATTATCAGGTCTTCGCGGATGTTGTGGATGAGCGCGGTTTTCCGTGGACGCTCGTCGGAACGATTGAGCTCCCGCAAGTGAACGGGAAACCTCTGGGGGGCGATGATTCGTCTTGGTCCGGCGCGCCGCTGCTGACGGCGCAGCAAGGATCCACAATTTCCCAACTCCCCGATGGGGGCCGAATGGTCTGGGAACGAGCGAACGGCCCACTGAAATCAAATGTCGCGATGGATTTCAAGTTCAACGTGCAAGATAAAGACGGCAAGCCCGTGCAAGACATGGAGCCTTACATGGGAATGGCGGGCCACGCAGAGTTTGTGCGCTCCGATTTAAGCGTCTTTGCCCACGTCCATCCGTCGGGATCGGTTCCCATGGCCTCGCTCGAGCTGGCGCAAGCCGGTCTCATGAGCGATTCGTCTTCGATGCCAGGCGGAATGGCGATGGCCGCGCAATCAGGTTCGTTACCTGCGGTGGTCAGGTTCCCTTACGGTTTCCCGAAGCCCGGGGATTATCGAATCTTCGTGCAGGTCAAGCGCGCCGGGCGAATTGAGACAGGAGTGTTTGACGCGCACGTCGAGTGAACTCACTCGGTGAGCCTGATTTAGGGGAGCGTGTATTCGAAGTCGTACGAATGCTTCCCGTCGGCGATCTTGACCGTAAGCTTCCCGGCAAGACCGAGGAGCTGAGCCGGAATCCTGCACCTCGGTAATACTTTGTTGCTGTGCGCTGCTCGTCATGGTGCCGGTATGCTGCAGTACGAAGCTGCCGCTGCGGCCATTCAGCGTTCCCGTGACCCGCTCGATCGCGACGTAAGCGGCCGAGCCCTTAACGTCGGGGTAGAAGGACTCGCCGATTTTGGGCGCTTTCCGCATGCTTACGCTTCAACTTCGACGCTTTCGGGTCCATTTTTCGTTTGCATCATCCTCTGATTTCTTCGATCATCTTTCTCCCCGGCCGCGCCGGACAACTGCATGGATCTGACTTTTTTCTTCGCTCTTCTGGGCGGCCTTCTCGTCCTGGCTTTCGTCGCCAATCGTCTCGTGCGCTTCACCCGCGTGCCCGATGTCATCATCTTAATGGCCACAGGCGTCCTGATAGGCCCCGTGCTGCACTGGGTCAATCCGGACATTTTCCGCGGCGCATCGCGCGGTTTTGGCGCTCTTGCTCTGATCCTCATCCTTTTCGAGGGCGGCCTCCATCTACAGCTTCGCGAAATCCTCAGACATTTCGGATCAGGTTTTTTTCTGTCGCTTTTCAGCTACGTTCTTTGCACGGCAGCCGTCGCAGAAGTTTGCCGCCTCGCGCTGCATTTTCACTGGCTTGACTCGCTCCTGATCGGCGCCGTTCTTGGTTGCATCAGCAGCTCGATTCTTCTGCCCGTCCTCCAACAGGTAAATCTGCGACGGGAAGTCACAGTGACGCTGCTTGTAGAAGCCTCATTCGGCGATGCCCTTGCCGTGTTGGCGGTCACGACGCTGCTGGATATAGCCTCCGGTGGCAGCGCGGCTCCGAAGGCCGTCGCTTGGAGCCTTGTCTCCAGTCTGATCCTCGCGGTGGCAGCGGGCGTTCTCGCCGGCATGCTGTGGTCTTACCTTCTTCCCGTTCTGACGGAAGAGCGCTTCTGGCACGTGCTGACATTCGCCGCCGTCCTGCTACTTTATTCTGGAGTCCACTTTCTCAAAGGGAATGACCTCATTTCGGTTCTCGTCTTCGGTCTCACGCTCACTAATTTTCCCACCGTCCGCCGCCGCCTTCATTTTGACAAAACGGCCGCGTCCGACTGGTTTAACGAAACGCCAGTCAAAGGCGAAGGTGGCGGCGCGCCCGAGCATCCGCGTGACCAGATGCTGACCTTCCATGGCGAACTGGCCTTCCTATTGCGCACGTTTTTCTTCGTGCTTCTTGGAACGCTCGTGGAATACGCGGGCCTGCGCAAAAACATCATGCTCGCGCTCCTGTGTTTCGCCGCAATTTTCGTCGCTCGATGGGTTGCGGTGCAAACGGGGCGCCTCGCCTGGCGCACTTTTTCCGCACTGGAGCTTGAGCTCATGGTCTGGTTCCTGCCCCGCGGCCTAATCACCGTTGTCCTAGGCATCGAAGTCCTCGAAGCCCGCGGCAGCGGCTTCGCGTTTCTGCCCTCGCTCGCGTTCGCCGTAGTCCTGCTCACCAACCTCACAGTTCTCATCGGTACGATCCGAGCGAGAAATCTCCCGCCGCTCGCCGCAGACGAGATAAACGAAGCTGCGCCGCAAGAAGACCTCATTCAGGGCTAAATCTTGACGAGTAACTCCCGCGGCTTGGTTCGAGGAGGCTGTTTTAAGATTTCGGAGATTTCGGCAAGACTATTTTCGACTGTGGGGCTAAAAAACGATCGGGATTTCCGGTCTTCGTCGAGAAAGTTCAAACCGGAAATCCCGATTTAAAGTCCCATCGCTTGGATTCTAAGGATTGGCCCTGGCTTCCTGGACATATGCGTGAAGTTCGTGCAACAAAGGCCGCGCCGATGCAGGAACCGGGACCTTGCCACTTAGGATTTCGTGGCGGTCCACATTGTCGCCATACATAGCTTTGTCCCCACTCTTGTCGGCTTGCACAACGGCGCCGTCGAGAGCCACTCCAATGAAAACGCCTTTGGTGCGCGAGTAGGAGAGGATCTCAGCAGTCAATTTAAGGTCGGTGCCAGCATCCGCACTCCGGCCCACCGGTCCGGCTGCCACAGAGGCGTCGGCTCCGAGTTTGAATTTGTCGCTGAGCAGGCTATGCAAAGCGCGATCGTTCATAAAGAGCATCACCAGGTCGGTAGAAGAACCCCCGATTTGGTAACCCACGCTCCCTCCGTCAATCGCCAAAAACATGGGAGCGCTCCATCCATGCCCGGTGCGACAGGTTACCAGCCCCCTGCCGTAGTTGCCGCCGAAGATAAACGCGAATTTCACTTCGCCCGGAATGATGGCAATACATTTTGCCGATTCCAGCAGGTCCTGAGGAATGCCCTGATCAGGCGCGCTCATGATCTCTCTGAAAACCCGTGCAGCATGTTCGGTGCGCTTCACATCGTCCTCGCGGTCCGAGGCGACAGCAGTTAGAGTTACAAACAGAACTAACATTGTGACCATCAAGAAACGTTTCAACATAGATTTATCTCCCTTTAAATTTGAACTCACCAACGGAAACGCGCTGCCAATTCAAGTCCCAATCAGGATGTCTTGCCTTTGCATCCGGTGTGGTTGCACAGGCAATCGATGTCCGGCGTCTTTTCCATAGCCTCGCACTCGGTGCTGCAGTACTTGCCCGACGTTGTCACGCACGAACAAATTGGGTGTGCACACTTCTCAGCTTTTACAGGCGCCATTTCTTTTCTCCTAGCCTTCGGATCAACAGCGGGTGATCCAAGACGGAATTTTAGTCACTTGGAGAAAGTGTTTCTGTACAAAAGGGGACACATTGCGATTTTGATCAGAGGGGAGCGACCGCAGGTATGGATGGCACTCCCTTGACTTCCGTGACAAGTGCTGATGTTTCTCTGCGAATGTCTGTAGCGGAATTCAGTGGCGCGCAGGAGACTTGCACAGTGTTTTGGGAGCGTATTGGCAAAGCACCGCGGTGGTCCAACCGAGAACCACGCCTGCGGAGGTTGTCACACGTGACCGAGCGCCTAGTGGGTCAAGCGGACAGGATGGAGATTCTTTGAGGCAGATCTCGCCGCATACAACTGAACCACTTTCGCGCCTTCATACACGCCCTTTGCGATGACAAGACAGATCATGAAGGAGATAAAGAGCGCGAGGTATCCAATAAGAAAGATCATAAAGGCGGCGATCACTTGCAGTGCTAAATTAAAAGCAAGAATAAAAGCCATTGGCGACCTCTTGAGCAGCAGCTTTATTTAAGCTCAAGGAAAACTCGTACGAGCCTGCCCTCCACCTGGACACGCCATTTCCTAATTGTGCTCGGCGCTGCCTCTCGCAGCGGGGCAACTCGGCTCAACTCCCCCGCAGCCTGTCAACGCGGCAGTGGCCCTGGCGGGATCTGGCGTTAGCCAGCCCCATCACACGTTCGCTGCGCTGCCCCTCATGAAACTCAGCACGAGCAACACCAGGCCCACGACCAGGGCAATGTGAATGAACGCTGTGGTTATGTGGAATGCGAAAAACCCAAGCAACCAAAGAACGATTAGAACTACGGCGATTATTCCAAGCATGTTTTCAGCCCCCTGCATCTGAACGCTCAAACATCGGCAATTCCGCTCCTCCGTATTTTTCTGATGCCTCTGTGTGTGCGGAGAAACAACGCGCAGACACTATAGTAGACATGAGACAGGGAGGCGTCTGTACCGTTGTGAACACTCTGGGATTTTGAATCTGACTCCACTTTGACTTGGCCGCCCGACGTGGAGAGTCCGACCTCCGGAAGAGATCGAATCACCGTCTAAGGAGAAATCGATCGAACGGCTGATGTATGAAATCGCAACTGGGAAGACCATCTGCATCCAGTGGCAGACGCGAGCGCGCTTCAATTCAGATGGGAAACATCGTGGGGACCGCTTCGCAGCGGACTCTTCCAATCCGTGTAAAAATCCTCGAAATCCTTTTTGCCATGGTGACGTCGAATCGCAAGAGCTGCTAGATAAGCAGCCCGATCAAACAGCTGCAAATCAAGCGGGGTGGGGGTTCGCGAGACACAGCAGTATGCCTCCAAAGATCCCAGGCGATCCCCGTCGGGCAGAGCAACACTTCCTGACCAAAAAACATGCAAACCGAATTGCAGAGCGCCCTGAGTCACCGCTTGAAGATTGTGTTCCTGCTCATCGGCCAGCGAGACGACTGTAACAACATTGCCTACCTGAAGATCGATGGCCGCGCACAGATTGTTCAAAACCGCAGGAAGTGGTTCACCCATTGAAATCAAATCAAGAATGCTGTTTTCCTGATGAAAGACGCGCTGCTTTTCGCAGGAGGATTGCCGACGCGGGTAAACCAGCCTTGGCGCCCGTTTGGTTCGAAACTCGTTTTCAGCCATTCTTGCCGCCTTTTGATTGAAAGCGACAAATCTTAAGGCTCCCCGGCAATCGGAAACTGTACACTTTTGTACACTTTCGCAAATCCTCGTTTCCTTTCGTCCAATTGCCGTATCGTTGCAGTCACTTAAATGGAGGAGAAGGACAGCCGATGGGGCCTGGAGTCCCGAAGAAGGCTATGCAGGTGCAGTTTTTTTGCGTTTAATTCCAAGAATCACGACGAAAACTACTGCCGCGGCGGCAATCAGCGCGATTGCGACGACGAGGATTGGGTGTTGAAGTTGCGCGATGGACGTGAGCATATACCGTCCATAACGGGCTGCCAAGTACGCCAGAATGGAGTATCTGACAATTCGGCCTAACGTCAACGCGACCAGGAACTTTTTCGCAGAATATTGCATGGCCCCTGCGGCCAAAACGAAAGGAACCATGGGCACAGGGGGCGGCAGCAAAGCGGGGATGGCGATTGCGCCGAAGCCCCATCGCCCGAAGATCTTGTAAATCTTCTCTAGTTTCCTGCGTGGGAATTTGCGAGCGAGTGTTTCCTTCCCTCCTTTGCGAGCAAGCCGATATGTGACGTACCCTCCTATCACGGAACCAACGGTCGCCATGAAAGCGTAATAAAACCAGAAATCTCCACTGCGTGCAGCCAATACGATAGTCAGCACATCCATGCTTCCCGGAAGCGGAATGATGGAGCTGTCGAGGAGTCCAAGCGGAATAAAACCCAAAGCACCGAGGTGAAAGATCCAGTGCCTCGCACTTCGGGCCACAGTGGGTGCGGCGGCCACAATCATCAGGCGACTGAGCATTTTATGGCGCTTTGGTGACCAGTTGTGCCGGCGATGGTAGTTGCGAGGCGTCCCAACCTCCTCCGAGCGCCTCGATCAATCCGTCGCTGGCTGTCATCTGCTGAACACGAAGAGTTACTGCAGTTTGTTGGTTGGAAAGCAGTGAGGTTTGCGCGGTAATCACGTTCAGGTAAGGGTCGATTCCTAATTTGTAGCGATCCACGGCCAGCGCGAGGGTTCTTTCCGCCGATTTGACCGCTTCATCCTGATGCTGAATCTCCACAGACAGAATCCGCAGCGACGCGAGGCTGTCTTCCACTTGTTGAAAAGCCGTCAAAACTGCCTGGCGATAGTTGGCGACTGTCTCGTCGTACTGTGCCCTGAATTGCATGACCGTAGCGTGGCGCAACCCCGCGTCAAACAGGGTTTCCGCGGCCGCCGGGCCGACCGAGAAAAAGCGGCTCGGCCATGCGAACCAGCTCACAAACGATGTGCTTTCGAATCCTGCCACTGCGCTCAACGTAACCGTCGGGAAATATGCTGCTCTTGCAATGCCAATCTGCGCGTTGGCCTGAGCAACCAGGCGCTCTGCTGCGGCGATATCGGGACGCCGCTCAAGGAGCTGGGAAGGTACGCCGAAGGGAATCGCCGGAGGGCTCGTCTTGAGAGGTTCAATTGGAATTGAGAATGTCGAGGCCGGCTGGCCAGTCAGCATAGCGATGGCGTGTTCAAATTGCGCCCGTTGGATTCCAAGAGCGTCATCCTGCGCTTGCGTGGCTTCGAGTTGAGTTTCGGCTTGCGCTACGGATTCCTCCGAGTCGATGCCTGTGTCGTAAAGAGCCTTCGTCAGCTCGAGGGACTGTTGAAAAGCGACCACCGTCGAATCCAATAACTCCTTAAGCGCATCCTGCCCGCGAAGCTGAAAGTAATCCGAGGCGACTTCGGCCTGGACCGTGAGGCGAGTGTTCTCGAGATCCGCCGCGCTGGCCTGTGCTCCGTAGGCAGCCGCTCTCACAGTGTTCCGGATTCGGCCGAACAGGTCCGGCTGCCATGTGGCATCAAAGGGGAGCGAGTACTCTGTAAATGTCCCCCTCGACGAAGATGTCGAACCTGTTCCTGTTCCGGAGCCAGAACCCGATCCTGAGGAGCCTCCCGTTCCGCCAGTGGATGCCGGCGCCCGTTGCACGGTAATGGACGGGTTGGTCGTCACCGCGGGGAAAAGCTGCGATCGAGCTTCCAGGACCATGGCGCGCGCAGCAAGAAAGCTTGCCGCAGCGGATGCGATGCTCTGGTTCGAAATATTAACCTTCTCTTCCAGCGCATTTAGTTGAGGATCGTTGAAAATCTCCCACCATTTGCCGCGAAGCGCATCATCTTTCGGCTGCGCCACTTTCCAACCGTCTGTATCCTTGAAATCGGCGGGCGTGAGTTCCTTGTATGCCGCAGGAGTCTCCGCTGATGGTGTGTGATACTTCGGGCCGACCATGCACCCTGCGAGAAGGCAAAGTGTCACGGCAACGCTGATTGTGGCTCCCCGGCGGTAAGTAGTCGTAGTCACATGTGTTCCAAAACGATTCAAATTAATCTGCGGCGCTGGGCGACGGCCCAGGCCGAGGCTGAATAATGGCGTTCTGTTTTCCCTGCATGCGAAGCCGCAGCCTGTCGAGCTTCAAATATACGACGGGCGTTGTGTACAGCGTGAGCATCTGGCTGACGATCAGCCCTCCCACAATCGTGATGCCCAGAGGCCGGCGAAGCTCAGATCCTGTGCCAGTCCCTAGCGCCAACGGCAAGGCGCCAAATAAAGCGGCCATCGTCGTCATCAAGATCGGACGAAAGCGTAGCATGCATGCTTCAAAAATCGAATCGGCGGTGCTCTTTCCCTCCTGACGCTCGGCCAAAAGGGCGAAATCAATCATCATGATGGCGTTCTTTTTTACGATTCCGATCAGCAGCACAATGCCGATAATGGAGATGATGTTCAAATCTACTTTGAAGAGCATCAATGCGAGCATCGCACCGACGCTTGCCGAGGGCAAAGTCGAGATGATCGTCAGTGGGTGTATCAGGCTTTCATACAGAATGCCGAGAACGATGTAAACCGCCAGCAGCGCCGTCACAATCAGCATGGGCTCGGTGCTCAGGGATTGCTGGTACGCCAGCAGTGTGCCGGCAAAAAAGCCATGAATCGTGGAAGGTGTGCCGAGCCGCTGTTGCATCTCGCTGATGCGCAGAGTGGCATCGCTCAAGGACACATTCGGCGCGAGGTTGAACGACACCGTGACCGAGGGGAATAGGCCCGTATGGCTGATCGATAACGGGGTTGTGTTGGTCTGGCTTTTGGCCATCGTGAGCAGCGGAATGTTGCCGCCGCCGGATGTATTAAAGTAGATGTCTTTCAGTCCTTCCGGACTCTGCCAATACTGCGGAGCGACTTCCAAGACCACGTAATACTGATTTAACTGGGTATAGATGATGGAAACTTCCGATTGGCCGAATGCGCTGTATAACGCTGAGTCCAGCGACTGGACGGTGAGCCCGAGCTTAGCCGCAGTGACGCGGTCGTAGTTCAACAGCTCCTCAAGCCCGCCATTTTGCTGGTCTGAGTTCACGTCCTGCAAGCCGGACAGGCGCTTCATCTCACTCAGCAGGATAGGTCCCCACTGGAAAAGGTCCTGGACCTTGTCCGACTGGAGCGTGTACTGATACATCGCACTGCTCGACCGGCCGCCAATGCGCAGATCTTGTGAGGGTTGGAGGAATGCAGAGGCCACCGGCAGACGGTTCAATTGGGGGCGCAGGCGGTTGATGATTTGAACAGCGCTGACCCCACGTTCCGCGAGCGGCTTGAGAGCAATGTAGATGGAGCCGGAATTTGTCGCGCCACCGCCGCCAGTAAACGCAATTACGTTCTGAACCGCCGGGTCTTTCTTGATCACGCCGACGATTTGTTGGATGGAATCGTTCATCGCTGAGAAGGAAGAATCCTGCGGCCCTTGTACTCCGCCGGAAATCGCTCCCGTGTCCTGCTGCGGGAAAAAGCCCTTCGGAATTTTGATGACCAGCACGACATTGAGCGCAATGGTGAGGAAGAGCACGATCAGCGTGAGGGTCGAATTGTCCAGCACCCAATGCAGACTTTGCCGATACATCGATAGCACCCAGTCAAAGAATTTTTCGCTGGCCATGTAGATGCGTCCATGTTTTTCGGCGCGCTCGTTTCTCAACAGGTAGGCGCACATCATCGGCGTCGTGGTCAGCGAGATGACCATGGACACGACGATGGCCGTCGAGAGGGTGACGGCGAACTCGCGGAAGAGACGGCCAACGATTCCGCCCATCATCAGAAGAGGGATGAAAACGGCAATGAGCGAAATGCTGATGGAGAAAACTGTGAAACCGATTTCCGCAGCACCCTTCAGTGCTGCCTCAAAGGGCTTCATGCCAGCTTCCAGATGGCGCGCGATATTCTCCATCACCACAATCGCATCATCCACCACAAATCCGGTGGAAATGGTAAGGGCCATCAGAGAAAGATTGTCAAGGCTATATCCGAGGAGATACATCACTGCGAATGTACCGATGAGCGAGACCGGCACAGCGACAGCGGGGATGAGCGTGGCGCGGGCATTGCGCAGGAAGAGAAACACCACGACGATAACGAGGCCGATGGAAATCATCAGCGTCCTCTCCACGTCATTGACGGAGGCGCGAATCGTCGTGGTGCGATCCAAAACGATGGTGGTATCGATGCCCAGCGGAATGGTCGCCTTGATAGACGGAAGTTGCGCGCGGATGCGGTCAACCGTATTAATGATATTGGCACCGGGTTGGCGGAAGATGATGACCATTACCGCGCGCTTGCCATTCAAGTACCCAGCCGCACGGAGATTCTGTACGGAGTCTGTCACCTGAGCAACGTCGGACAGATGGATGGCCGCGCCGTGGCTATACCCAACGACGAGCGGTTTGTAGTCTTCTGCATGCGAGATCTGATCGTTGGCAAGAATGTCCGCGGTCACAATGCCGTCCGAAATCTGGCCTTTGGCCAGGTCGGCGTTCTGCACCCTCAGCACGGATTGCACATTCCCAACGGAAAGCCCGTAGCCGGCCAATTGTGTGGGGTTCGCTTCCACACGTACGGATGGCAACGCGCCACCCCCGGGATTGACCTGCCCTACGCCCTGAATTTGCGACAACTTCTGTTGTATGACGGTGGAGGCTACGTCATACAGCCTATCCGGACCGTATTTGTCTGATGTAAGACCGAGGATCATGATTGGCGAATCTGCGGGATTGACCTTGCGATACGTCGGATTTGCCGGCAGGTTGGCAGGCAGATAGGTCCGCGCAGCATTGATGGCGGCCTCCACATCGCGCGCCGCGCCATCAATGTTGCGGCTGAGGTCGAACTGAATTGTGACTGATGTGCTGCCGAGCGTGCTTGAAGAGGTCATCTCCGTCACACCGGCAATATGACCGAACTGCCGCTCCAGGGGAGTGGCGACGGACGAAGCCATGATTTCGGCGCTGGCTCCTGGCAAGCCGGCGCTGACGGAAATGGTTGGAAAGTCAACCTGCGGCAGGGGCGATACCGGCAGCACCTTAAACGCAATTCCCCCGGCAATGGCAATCGCCGCCGTGAGCAGTGTGGTAGCTACCGGCCGGTGAATGAAAGGTGCAGAAACGTTCATGCCTGGCCTGCCGGTTCCGGCTCGCTTCCGTTTTCCAGCCGATTCGATTTGTGCGAAAAGCGGTGTCCGAGATTGTCAAAAAAGATGTAGATGACGGGCGTGGTGTAAAGGGTGAGGGCCTGGCTGAGAAGGAGTCCACCCACCATGGCAATGCCTAATGGCCTGCGTAGCTCGGAACCGAAACCAGTTCCCAAAGCCAGAGGAAGGCCGCCCAGCAGCGCAGCCATTGTGGTCATCATAATGGGGCGGAAGCGGAGCAGACAAGCCTCGTAAATTGCATCCGTCGCACTCTTTCCGTGCTTCCTCTCCGCTTCCAGCGCGAAGTCAACCATCATGATGCCGTTCTTTTTCACGATGCCGATAAGCAGGACAATCCCGATGATGGCGACCACGCTCAAATCCTGGCGAAAGAGAATCAGTGCGAGGAAAGCGCCAACGCCCGCGGACGGCAGCGTGGACAGAATGGTGATCGGGTGGACAAAGCTCTCATACAAAACACCAAGAACGATGTAAACGGTCACCAGGGCTGCAAGAATGAGTAACGGCTCCCCGGAGAGCGAATTCCTGAACGATGCCGCCGTGCCTTGAAAATCTGCCTGAAGGCTGGGAGGCATCTGCATGTCCTTCTGTACTTTGTCGACCGCCGTAATGGCCTCGCCAAGTGCAGCGTTCGGCGAAAGATTGAACGACACGGTGATCGCCGGAAATTGACCCTGGTGGGTAATGGAGAGCGCCTCGGTCGTCTTCTCGAAGTGGGAGAAAGCGCTCAACGGCACGGCATTGCTCATGACCGAACTGGTAGCGCCTGCGGAGTTTGCTCCCGTGCTCGGCGTCGAGGAAGGGCTCGCCGAAAGCGCGTTCGCAGGAGGAGCAAGGGTATTTGACGACGGAGTGTAAAGTGCGGAGGTTGTCAGAGCATTCGACCCTGCGGAGGATGATCCGGAGGACGCGAATGAGGTAGAGGCTCCCGTACCGGTTGCGCCGGAAGATGCATTGGACTGGATGTAGAGATGGTTCAGCTTGTTTGGGTCTAGCTGAAACTGCGGCTCACTCTCCAGCACGACATGATACTGATTGAGCTGCGTATACATCGTGTTGATCAGCCGCTGACCGAAGGCGTCATACAGCGTGTTATCGATCGTCGACGTCGCGATGCCAAGTCGCGAAGCGGTGGTCCGGTCAATCGCCAGAAATACGGCAAGCCCTCCCATTTGTTGATCGCTGGCGACATCCTCCAGTGCCGGCAACTGCTTCAGCCGTGTGATGAAACGGTTGGTCCAATCATTCAATTCATTCGCGTCGGGGTCTTCGAGCGTGTATTGATATTGTGTGCGGCTCACTCGATCATCCACAGTTATGTTCTGCACCGGTTGCATAAACAACTCGATTCCCTGCACTTGGTCCAGTTTTGACTTGAGCCTGCGGATTACGTCGGAGGCATTCATCTTGCGCTGGTCGAGCGGCTTTAAATTGATCGACATTCTGCCGCTATTCACCGTTGTATTCGTTCCATCGGCGCCGATAAACGATGAGAGGCTTTCCACAGCCGGGTCATCCAGAATTACCTTGGCAAGCTCCCGCTGCTTCTGTGCCATGTCCTTTGACCCAATCGTCTGCGCCGCCTGCGAGATGCCTTGGATCACGCCCGTATCCTGGACAGGGAAAAATCCTTTGGGGATGATGATGTAAAGAAAAATCGTAAGTAGCAGTGTGGCCACCGCGACCAAGAGCGTAATCGTTTGATACCCAAGGACAAACTTCAGCGTCCGGCCATAGAACGCGATCATCCCCTCGAAAGCGCGCTCCGAGAATTGGTAGATGCGTCCCTGCTGCTCTTTTGGCGTGTGCCGCAAGATACGCGCACTCATCATGGGCGTGAGCGTAAGAGAAACCACCGCCGAGATGACGATCGTGACGGCAAGCGTCACCGCAAACTCGCGGAACAGGCGCCCCACGACGTCACCCATGAATAACAGCGGAATCAGCACGGCAATGAGCGACACGGTCAGCGAGAGAATGGTGAAGCCAATCTGCTCCGCACCGTGGAGCGCCGCTTCCATGGGTGCCTCGCCTGCTTCGATGTAGCGCGCAATGTTTTCGATCATCACGATGGCATCGTCGACAACGAAGCCGGTGGAGATGGTCAGCGCCATCAGCGATAAATTGTCCAGGCTGTAACCAAGGGCATACATCGCAGCGAAAGTGCCGATCAGCGAAAGCGGCACAGCTACGCTGGGGATGATGGTGGCGTAGAGATTCCGCAAGAAAAGAAAGATGACCATCACGACGAGTGCGACCGTCAACAGCAATTCAAACTCAACATCAGAAACGGATGCTTCGATGGGAGTTGTGAGATCGGTGAGCGTGGTCACCTGAATGCCCGTGGGCAGATTGGCCTGAAGCTGCGGCATCAGTTTCTTGATGCTCTTAACCACGCTGATCGTGTTGGCCCCGGGCTGGCGTTGCACGTTCACGATGACAGCAGGCGTCAGATTCATCCAAGCTGCCTGATTATTGTTCTCCACCCCATCCACGATGCGAGCCACGTCGGTCAGCATCACCGGCGCACCATTACGGTAGGCAACTACGACGCTCTTATAATCCGCGCTCGTGACCAGCTGATCGTTGGCGTCGATCTGGTAATTCAGATGCGGCCCATCGAAGTTCCCTTTGGCGGCGTTCACGCTGGCCTGCGTCAGCGCCGTGCGCAAGTCTTCCAGGTTGATGCCGTAGGATGACAGCGCCGTAGGGTTCGCTTGTATGCGGACGGCGGGCTTTTGGCCGCCGCTGATAGTTACTAGGCCCACCCCGTTGAGCTGCGAAATCTTTGGCGCAAGGCGCGTGTCCACAAGATCCTCGACCTGAGAAAGCGGCATGGAGCTTGAGGTGACGGCCAGCGTGAGCACGGGAGCATCGGCTGGGTTCGTTTTGCTGTAGATCGGCGGCGAGGGCAGGTTGGATGGCAAAAAGCTCTGAGACGCGTTTATGGCAGACTGCACCTCTTCCTCGGCCACATCAATATTCAGAGTGAGGTTGAACTGCAGCACAATGACGGAAGTACCGCCGGAGCTGCTGGAGGTCATCTGGCTCAAACCCTGCAGTTCGCCGAATTGGCGCTCCAGTGGCGCTGTCACCGTCGTAGCCATCACCGTCGGGCTTGCTCCTGGATAAAACGTGAGTACCTGAATGGTCGGATAGTCGACTTCCGGCAATGCGGAGACCGGCAGTTGCGTAAAGGCAACAACACCGACCAAGAGGATTGCAGCCATCAGCAAGGAGGTCGCGACTGGCCGCAAGATAAACGGACGAGATGGACTCACGGGGCGCTGCTCCCGCTCGTGCTGGTTGGGGCAGGTGTGGTGGATACGACGACCGCAGCGTTGTCCTGCAACTTATCGAAGCTGCTGTTGGCGACAACGTCTCCAGGATTGATGCCGTCAACTTGCGTTACACCGCCGTTTGTAACTCCCGGCTTAATGCTGCGCATATGAGCGACATTGTTTTGGATTACATACACGAACGATGCTTGGCCATTTTGCTGAATGGCTGAGGCCGGAATCAACGTCACTCCCTGCAACGTATTTACCAGCAGCCGTGTGTTTACAAACTGATTTGGGAAGAGCGCATCATTCTTATTGTCGAAGACGGCTCGTCCTTTTACTGTCCCCGTCGTGGTGTCAATCTGGTTGTCGAGCGTCAGCAGCATCCCGCTCGTGATTTTTGTCTGTGCAGTACGATCAAAGGCGTCGACGGTGAGTTTAGCCTTCGCGCGCAGGCGAGTTTGGACCTGACCGAGACTGTCTTCCGGTATTGTAAAAATTACTGTGATGGGGCTCAACTGCGTGATGACGACTAGAGTTGCGGCTCCAGCAGACTGCACCACATTGCCCGGATCCACCAGCCGCAATCCCACCCGGCCGGCGATGGGAGCAATGATGTGACAGTAATCGACCTGAATCTGGTCAAATTGCATCTGTCCCAGATCGTTCTTCACCGTGCCCTCATCCTGCAGCACGAGCTTTTCTTGGTCGTCCAAGATTTGCTTTGCAATTGCGTTGCGTGCCCACGCTGCACGGTAGCGCTCAAGGTCCATCCGTGCTTGTGAAAGTATGTTCTCGTCTCGCTCAAGCGCACCCTGCGCCTGCAGAAGAGTCGCGCGGTACGGACCCGAATCGATGTCAATCAGCGGATCGCCCTTCGGTACCAACTGACCCTCCTTGTAGTGCACGGCGACGACCAGGCCGTTTACCTGGCTCGAAATCGAAGCGGTATAGACCGGAGTGACCGTACCGATCGCGTCAAGGTAAACGCCGATGTCGCCTTTTTGAGCCGTCGCGGTGGTAACCGTGATCTTTGGCGGCGGGGGCGCGGCCTTTTTCGCGTCATCGTGGTGGCGTAATACCAGCAGAAATACCAGCGCGAAGACGAGCAACAACACAACCCATATGATGACCCGCAATACTTTATGTCGATGAGATTTCGAATCGTAAGCTGGAAGCTGATGGTCAGGGCCGATGGATGGATGCTCGTTTGTGTCAACAGTCAAAAGGAATCTCCTTTTTCGGCTCCAAATCGCTCAAATTGTACCGCTCGCAAGTGACTCTGCAAGGCCAAAGCTGTATTTGCGAACCGAAAGGGGACTCGAGGATGCCAAAATGACGCGTCTCCAACCTCAGAGTGGCGATGTTTTAGTTCCGTGGCTGGTTACATTCTTCTTGGATCAATTTCTCATGGTTGACTTCCTCATACAATAAGGTGACGTGGACTTGATCAGGCAAAAAATGAGCGACCCGTAGAATGTCCTACGAGCCGCTCATTTGAGTTTGTAGATTCCGTCTTACTGGACCATTCGGTTTTACCTGGATTCGGGCTTTTTCTCCTGGCCAGGCTCACTCTGATGTGACGGTTCGGACTTCGGCGCGGTTTCCGGCTTCGCCGCAGCCTGATGTTGTGTGGCAGGTTTCGGCGCGCTTTCCGCGCGAGGAGCCGCCTGATGCGACGGTTCGGACCTTGGCGCGGCTTCCGGCTTCGCCGTCACGGTCTTCACATGGGACGGAGCAGCAGGCTGTGCCTCTCTCTTCGAGGCTGCTTTATCCTCATTCGTGCGAGTTGCGGCCGCTTTATTCTCGGCCGCCTTGTTGTCGGCTGAACTCTTCGCAGCTGCCTTACTCTCAGACGTGCGAGTTGCGGCCGCTTTATTCTCGGCCGCCTTGTTGTCGGCTGAACTCTTCGCAGCTGCCTTATTCTCAGACGTGCGAGTTGCTGCCGCTTTGTTCTCGGCTGCCTTGTTGTCAGCTGAACTCTTCGCAGCTGCCTTATTCTCAGACGTACGAGTTGCGGCCGCTTTATTCTCGGCCGCCTTGTTGTCGGCTGAACTCTTCGCAGCTGCCTTACTCTCAGACGTGCGAGTTGCTGCCACTTTGTTCTCGGCTGCCTTGTTGTCGGCTGAACTCTTCGCAGCCGCCTTATTCTCAGACGTGCGAGTTGCTGCCGCTTTGTTCTCGGCTGCCTTGTTGTCAGCTGAGCTCTTCGCAGCTGCCTTATTCTCAGACGTGCGAGTTGCAACTGCCTTATTCTCGGCTCCCCTGTTTTCAGCCGTAGCGCCCTTGGCTGCCACCACACTCTTGCCGGTAAACTCTCCGGGTTTGGATGTTGCAGCGATTGGGGGCCTGCCATGATTCACGGATGCCAAGAGTTCGTGGTTCTGGCTGGCGGCCCGTTGGTGCCCGGATTGTGCGGCGGTTGCCGGAGTACGACGCTCATGAGCAGCGGTCTCTTGTGCAGCGGTCGCACGAGCGGTCGTTCCACCGCGTCCGCCGTTGTAGCTGACGCTGTTTCCCGCCCTCTCGTTGCGTACGCTCTTTTCGTAAGTGTTGTGAAAGGTCCTCGCATTTACGTTATTCACCGATCTGTTGTAGTTGAACTGGTTGTTTCTCCAGTATCCGCCGTCGTAGCCGGAACCGCCGTAGCCATAGCCATAGTTAACGCCGCCGTAGAAACCGACAGTGGGGCCCCAGTAGCCTTCATTCCAAGTATATGCGTCGCCACCCCAACCCCAGTAACCTGGCGTCCATAGCACGCCAACCTCGGGCGGCTCGACCCATGTGCCGGGAACCCAGAAATAGCCTTCCTCACCGTAGCCCCAGTAACCGGGCGTCCACAGATAGCCGACTTGAGGACAAATGGGTTGCGAATACGCGACCAGCTCGGGTGGGGCGATCGTGATAGAGACGCCGACTTGTGCAAACAGGGTGGCCGGTATGGCCAACATTACAAAAAGGAGAAGCAGAAAACGAACAGAGCCGTGAATACGCATCTTCATTACCTTGCCTGATCATCCTTCGTTTGCCCGATGTTGCTTCGCTTCTGCGGGTTGCGCGGATGAATAGGCTTCGCGACCCGCTTAAAATGGCACAGGCACTTTTCCAAAGCTGTTCAATATGACTCACTTTTTTGAAATCCCTGAAAAGGTCCGTTTTGATGGGAACCGCCAGATAGACGTGAGGCAGGAGAGGAATGCGGGCCAGGATCAGTCAATGCCCGGCGCTGACAACAAGGAATCCCCTACTCGCTGCCGCGCAGAAAGACCATCAGCGCCTGCTGAAATTCGCGTGGCTTTTCAAGGTGTGGGATATGCCCGCTGTCCGGAACCACTACGAGCGTGCCGTGCGGAATCTCTTTTGCCGCAGCGCGTCCGAGATCAACGAAATCTCCCATCTTTGCGCGCGCCTCGGGAGAGGCGTAGCTCGCGAGCGGCACTGTGTGGTCCTTTTCGCCGACGATCAACAGTGTTGGCGGCTGGAGCAGGCGGTACTCGTATCGAACCGGCTGTTGGTAGATCAGCTGATACGCGAGAGCGGAAGCCTTGGCCCAGCGCGGGTATTCGCCGCTCAATGTCACGCGGATTTGCACTTCCGCGAGCGGTTCGTAGATCTCCGGCTGCGGATTCGCGAAGTAGCGCGCATAAAACGCGCGAATTTTCGCTGCATCCGTATTTGCGAGTTCGGCTCGATAGAGCGTTTCATCCGTCTGCGGCGGAATATTCGCGCGATAATCTTCGAGGCCAATCGGATCTTCGAGGACGAGCTGCGTCACTCGCTCCGGGTACATCAAGGCGAACCGGACCGCGACCATCCCTCCGGTCGAATGCCCCACCACAGCAACCTTCTGGATTCCAAGTATATCGAGAAGATGCGCGGTATTCGCCGCCAGCAGCTGAAAGCTGTAGCGAATATCCGGCTTCGAGGACTTGCCCCAGCCGATCTGGTCGGGCACAATCACGCGGTAGCCCGTAGCGGCAAGCGCCTGTGCCACGTCTCGCCAGTAATATCCGCCGAAGTTCTTGCCGTGCATCAGCATGACGGTCCGACCATTCGGCAGTCCGAACGGCGGCACATCCATATACGCCATCCGAAGGTCCTGCGCCTCGATCGTAAGCGGTAAAAAATGCACCGGCCATGGATAGGGATACCCTTCGAGCGCAATCCCGAGCGGCTTAAGTTCGTTGGACCCCGGCGTCTGTTCACCGGTAACGCTTGCCGTCTGGAACAACGCGATCGCCAGAAGCACAAAGCCAATCCTGCACGAAATTCTCTGCGGTCTCATCTTGTGGAACTCCGTCCAATTGCCTGCATTCCAATGCTTATTGGGCCGCTCGTATCGCGCAACGATGTGCTCTCCGTAGGCGGAGTTAGCTCGGCGTATGGAGAAATGCTCGGCCGCTTGGCTCATCGGGTTACCACTCTCCCGAGAACAATCACTCAAGGGGCTATCTAATCAAACAGCAGTCCATATCCATGTTCACGAAGTTCACGATGTTCACGTCTATTTCGAATAGATTCCGCTATCCCCTTTCTTTTCAGCGGAAGGGGGATCCGAGGCTCCAGGATTCTTGCACAGGTCGCAGCCGTTGCCAAAGTTTCCCCCGCGGAACACACCGTCTTGATCGATCCCATAATCGTGGACCAATTTGTGAATCCATTTTCGCGTCCTCAGGTCAAGTCAGAGAATGAACCCCACATTCACGCGCTTCGCCCGGGCTGCTTTGACGCAATCAGGATTCAATGGCGAGTCGCGCGCGACGAGGTTGTTCATTCCGCCGCTCGAGAACGCGCTGACGACCAATTAATTGGACGCGCCCTAGTGGCAGCCCGGTTCTTTGGGAAACTCCAGCAGAAAAACGATGCAGCCTTGACTATCGAAAATGGTGGGGAGTAACCTTTCCTGACCAGTCGCCAGGTCTCAATCGCCTCGGATTCGTTTATGAAAGTGCTTTACATAGTCCGTTCTGGCAAGTGTCCACTCTGCGGCAGCGAAAACATCCATCGCTCGAAGCGCAAGGGTATCGCAGAGCAGCTTGCCTGTAGGCTCACTCCGGTTCGTCCTTTTCGCTGCAACAGCTGTGATCGTCGGATTTACGCATTCCAGGCGGACGCCAAAAAGTCCGCTTGAGAAGGTCGCGAAATGGCCGGCCTGAAATCATTGCCTTTCGGCCCCGGGAGGGGATTTGCGGGTCGATCCTATTTCATAAAGCCTCAATAAGAGGCGAGGAGCGAAGATTCGGAAGGTACACGAATATGGCGCAACCACAAATGGCTCGGATCGCCTGCAGTCAATGCAATGCTTAGAACGACTCCCGTGCCGCTTCGTCAGGATAGAACGCAAGACCGCACCTTGTCCCAAGTCAGCCTGCCCTAGAAAATAGTAGTCCCCGCTCGGCACCGCTCCCATTTTCTTGTCTGCCTTGAGCTCTTGGACGTAGGCCTCAGCGACCGGCTTGTAGAGATTAATTACAGAAGCTTCATCGCGTTCACTAAAGATGATCCGATCGATTGCGATGTTCTCTGGTTCTCACAAACCTCAATGGCGGCGTTGTGATCACGTTTCGATGTGAACCATGCGTAGCGCAAACCCGGATATGACCCGGGGGAACGAACTATGTTGGGTCGCAATTCGTATTTATACCCAAGAGATGTGGCAGGTCCCAGGTGTCCAATCTGTTGCATCTTATTGGTCGCCCGGGAAAATGCCGCCCTCGAAAGGGCAAACGTAACCTCAGATTGCCTTGGCCACGGTTGGGTGGGCGAGCGACGCTCGTTTGGCAGTTCCGCTGACTTACCTGGTCTGGGCGTGGCGTTTGATTTTGCACAAAACAAAGTTGAAATCGGAAATTTCGGATGAAACGTAAGATACTGAACACGAACAGATCAGTACTCTGGAGCGAAACGGGCCAGTTAGCTCGCCTTAATTGATTTGATTCGTGCGTGGCCCGCTGAGCCTTTCCATCCCGGATTTCTCATGGGATTCTAGGGGACTCAGAAAGACAACGATGGCAATCCTGGTGACAGGCGGGGCAGGCTACATCGGCAGCGTAACCGTTGAAATCCTGCGCGCGAAGGGCGAACGGGTCGTCGTGCTCGATGATTTGGCACGTGGCCACCGCGAGGCCCTTGATCGGGACGTGCCTTTCTATCAGGGCCGCACCGGGGATCGCGCTCTCGTGGGCCGCATTGCCAAGGAAAACGAAATCGAGTCGTGCATTCATTTTGCCGCGATGGCTTTTGTGGGCGAATCGGTGGAAAAACCCGCCTTGTATTTCGAGAACAACGTCGAGCAGGGAATCGCGCTGATGGGAGCGCTACTCGAAGCCGGGGTGCGACGCGTGGTGTTCTCTTCCACGGCCGCCATATATGGGGAGGCGGAGCAGACCCCCATTCGAGAGGATTGCCTGCAGTGGCCGAAGAACCCGTACGGTTGGACGAAACTTTTCATGGAGCGCCTGCTCGATTCCTACGACACGGCCAACGGACTGAAGTTTGTTTCGCTCCGCTATTTCAATGCGGCGGGCGCCGCTCGAGAGCATGGGGAGCACCACGAACCGGAGTCACACTTGATTCCGAACGTCCTGACGGTCGCCGCAGGGGAAAAGCCCGAGCTCGCTGTTTTTGGCGACAAATATCCGACGCCGGATGGCACGCCGATACGCGATTACGTTCACGTTACGGATATAGCGGATGCGCATATCCGGGCCCTGGGCCACCTTCGCCGCGGCGGTTCATCGAATTTTCTCAATCTTGGCACTGGGCATGGCTATTCCGTCCTGGAAGTGATCGAATCAGCCCGTCAAGTCACAGGGCGCCCGATTCGAATCCGCATCGAAGCTCCGCGTCCGGGTGATCCCGCAATTTTGGTAGCCGATTCAAACAAAGCCCAGGCCGTTCTGGGTTGGAAGCCCGTAGGATCTGACTTGAGTTCGATCATCCGCTCGGCGTGGGAATGGCGGCTCAATCACCCGCGCGGCTATCCTTCCTAACGAGACCATGTAAGAGCCGCATCATCTCGTCCCTGCCTCATTTTCCAAGCGGCTCGCGATTTTGCTTTCACCGATAAGACGACGCGACTCGAAACGAATTTACTGGAGTGCTCTCTGGGAAGATATATTTCAAGAAGACCAAATAGGCGTACATTCTGGCGATCGGACTCGGCGCGGGCGCATCATCTTCCAAAAATTATCTCGAACCTTCGCCACGCGGTGACTTGAAATCATCACCAATCGCGACAGTTTCAAACTAGCGATGACAATTTTCGGTGTAGCACTTGCTGCGCCAACTGAGGATGGCTGGTCCTTAACCATAGGCGATGAGCTGGGTAGGTGTTGATAAATCGTTACAACTACCTTTCAGGTTGCCTCAAGTTTTTTCGTGCTGACTTCGGCTTTAGATTGACGCCATTCTTCACATTCTTTCGTTGCTTCTGTGCAGATGTGTTGGAGATTAGACCGGTGCTGTTCTTGTACCCCCATTTGCCTCGATAATCCGAATCGATCAGTCGATGGGCGCCGGGGAGGTGGCGGTTGAGCACTTTGCACAATCGGCCGCACTCGAGGCAGACGATCCAGTCAGGCCCGCGGATCCTTTTGGCCAGGCGCATGTCGGCACGGCATTGTCGTAGCTCGTCCCCTGATACAAACTGATGCCTGGCGGCCTTCCACAACCGAACACGGGTTCGGGCTGCATTCTTGGCAGTTTCGCTCTGATGCCACTCGCGTCGCTTGTCAGCATGCTTCATTTCATAGCGGACCCGAATCGCGCGGATTTTTTCGGGGTTATTTGCCCGCCAGGTCCTTTGGCGTAGGCTCTTCTGCTGACGCTTTCTTTCTGAATCGATCGCTGAGTCGTTTGTGGCTTGCAAAACCTTGCGTACATTCTTTGAATGTTTCATAGATGCCTCGATTTGCCCACCTGCTCCGGCGCTTCCCGAAAGTTCGCACCCAAAGGCATAGTTGAAGGTTTTTTCTGTTGAGCTACACTCTCGCCTGACGCACAACTCAATGCGCGAATCTTTCACTTCCTTGGATGCACGGTCCGCCGCTTCGACAAATACTTGAGACACTCTTCAACAAATCGAACATGCTCAGACATGAAAGGCTTCGGTAGCTGGGCAAAATATCCTCTATCAGCAGCTTTCCTTAGGCTAGTCTTCGGCATGCACACGCATACGTGAGATATGGGCATGCCATAAGGGTGCGTGGTCCATTTGTAGGTCATAATTTCTTTGATCTCATCTAGTTGAATCCCCAACTCCCGCAATGCGACGCTTTGACAAGCTTGACTCTCTGATTGACTCGTACGCCAGATTCCTCCGGGCAAATGCCACGTCGAGGGCCAGTGAGGATCATTGACCGGGCGTCTGGTTAAGAACACTTCCCACTTATCCTTAGCCCTCCGCGGAATGACTAACTCGACGTAAGGCAGGGAAAAAGTCTTGTGGGCCTCAAGCCAGACTTCGTCGGGGATATAATCTCCATCGCTTGTCCGCATCTCCCGGAACAGTTCAGCAAGAAGGCTCGCCCGCTCAGTATTCATAGGGATTCCTTGCCACTCAACGCACTCGAACACCACCGCATTTCGCAGAAAGCAACATTGCAGTTCCCCTCGACGAGAGATACCGAGGAAGGGTTTATTGCCTCACATACACTCAATGAATAATCATGTCAGGAAGCGAGGGCCAAACTTTCTCAGGAAGAACACGCTCAAATGAGAAGGATTAGCGCAACCACTGCCGTCGGCACTCGGTTGCCCGATGGGTGCCAGAGTTCTCGGGAAGAGGACTATCCAGAGCTAAATCTGCCTAATGACAAGAACTATCGTTTCTGGCAACGGCGTCGCTAGTTATGCTGCTTCCAGTGGATGTGCCGGAGGTGGCGGGCAGTGGCCCCCCCGCACACTTACAGGGCCTGTAGCAGCTCTCAGAAAGTTCAGCCCAAATGGCCCCACTCGCCAAGGCAACGCCCCCCACAACTATCAGCGCAAAGAGAAGGTGACGCCGCCTCTTGGCGCGATGGACATCCGTTTCCTTGGGGTAACCTTGCTCCTGCTGAGGCTGGTCGTCAGCCACCAAATCCATAGTCACGCGGTACGATTTTCCTGCGGGGATCGTGTGTAGCTCGCCGTCATTGTCGAGGATCAAAGCCCCCTGGTAAGCGGAGATGATCACTTCCTGCGGTCCGACTATTGTCACCTGCCCGTGAGCAGGCTGGCCATCCGCGGAACGGAGGATCCCCTCAGGAATTTCAAGTTCCAGCAGATCGGGCGCAGAAGAAGAGAATCCGACCGTCCCGTGCGTAACGGTCGCATGCACCTGATTGGAATCCTGCGCCAGCGTCGCTGCGCTCGAAGAAAGCAGATACAGCTGGCTTGAACCAAGCTTGAGTCGCAGCACACCCCCGAGACTGGTCTCGAGAGCGTCGCCAGGGAAAACGTTAGTACCGGTGACAGCAATTTGACTGTCGAGCCGCGCTTCTTGCGCTTGGACGACCATCCCGAGCGGCTTTTCATTGGCCGCCATCGCGGGAAGATCTAGCAGGCCGACGGTTAAAAGTGCCACGAGGCAGGAACGGGCCAACATACACACGGATCCCTCCTGATCATGCATTGTCAATTTATGCGCACAAGGAGCCAGTGTCAATAGTTTACGCCTTTGATGTTACGAATCCTCGGAAGTTCATGGAAGGGTCGTGCTCTGATTTCGTGTTGGTGAGTCGCTGGGCCAGGGCGCTTCCTCATCCCTTGCCTGCTCGAAGATCTTAACAGGGGCTTGCGTGCTGTCGATTTTTCGCTGACGCTTCGTTATGGGGTCGTGAGCGTCTTCTATTGCCTGTTCCCGTCGCGATCTTTACTCTCACCCATTGACAATCCTTCAGGCATGATGAAAATCTCTATGTGTGAAAGACGAATACACATACAAATCTGAAAAAGCCGTTAAGGAAGCCCACGGTCGCTTAACGGAACTGCTCAGACAACGGGAAGCACTCGACATCGCTATAGCAAAACAGCAGCGTCGAGCTGCTGCCTTGGCCGCATTGGTGGATGAAAGCGAAGAAGGCCACCGGATTTTGGAGTTGGAACTCGGCGGCCTGACGGATGCGATTCGTAGCGTACTTAGGGCTGCTTGTCCGGGTAAAGGACTCACTTCCAAAGAAATCAAGATTAGGCTGAGCCAGCTCTACTTTCCGGTCAATGAATATCAAAATTTCATGTCATCGCTCAGCTCGGTTTTGAACCGTCTGACAAGGTCCGGAGAAGTGAAAAGGGCAATTGTTGATATGCATGACGGGCGAAACACGCCGGTTTATCAGTTGATTCAAAAATATGGTGCCGCGCCTCGCTTGGCGAACATAATGCTCGCGAGATTGGAAATGAAACAAGCAATTCCGCCGCCTACTACTGAGGGGGAAAAGTGAGTAGATGGGACGCGTTCCGCCACTATCTTGAACTTGCGGCGAGGAAGAATCTAAGCGCGAACGAAGCCCGCACTCAGTTTTGCGCGCCTGAGTCTCGGGTTTAGCAAAACTCTCAAACATCTGAGCGCCGCGGTCGATCTCTACATGGTTTTTTCAACCTCTGTCGTGTACATCGAACTCTCCGAGTGCCCCCTGCGATGCAAGCCGGAATCGCAGATCACGTTTAGACTGTTCACGAGCTTCAGAGATGGGTGAGAGAGTAAGAATGCGGCCTTCCCTCCTTGCCAGTCCGCCATCAATCCACACAGATTTAGAGCACTACCATGCACGCACTCCGGCCCATATCCTGGCGTCTCTTATCTGCGCAAGCCGAGTAATCGACTCATGCATACGCGCTGCTCTCGGTTTCTCACTGAGGGGAGAGGCGGGCGTAAGGCGAAGCGGACGGCACATAAAGGTTTGGGCACAGCAATAGTGCTCCACCCTTGCTGAGTGTGTTACGTCTGGGCGAGCCGCAGCGCGGAGTCAGTTTCTTTATGAGGGCGCCGCGCGGTTGCTCTCTTCAAATCCCGTGAACTTGTAGATTCGCTGCCCGACGCATTCCAATAAGACGCGGGGACCAGGACGACACTTCTAGTTTGTCCGCCATCGTCACAATCGAGCCCTAGCTGTGGAGTCGACGACGAAGCAATCCTGCTAGCGTGATAAGCCCTGTGCCGAGGAATAGGAGCGAAGATGGTTCGGGGGTAGCGACGACTATTGAGTATACGCTGGGGTCTGGCCCACCGATTGTATAAGTTGCCAAAGTGTCTGTTCCTGTTGGGTCAGTTGTCGCGATTGGCAAGCCGTTCTGAAGGATGAAAAAGTCGAATTGGTCTCCTGTGAAACCAGTTTCCGGGGAAATCGTTGCGTCCATGTTTGTGGTCATGTTGACTGCGAAAGATAATGCGCTACCCGGCGTAAATCCGCTCGCGAGGCTGGTTATCCCTGAGGGGTCCAGATCCGTGAGTGTTATCCCCGAAATCAAATTTCCCGAAGCGCCTACCGTAGATGTCATTGACGGGATGACGCTTCCGGCAGCTCCTCCTCCGAAAGCGAAATCGCTGAGAATGGCCGTATTGTTTCCGTCCCCAGTCATACTGGCATCAATCAGCACAAACCCCAGATCATAAGTCCCCGGAGGGTTTCCTTGGAGAGACGATGTGTCGACATTGACATCGAATGTAATGGGCACCCCATCCGCTTGCGCAGGAACTTGACATAGGAGGATAAGGATTAGAGCTCCCAAGATCGCTGAATAGTCGTAAGGTACTGACTTTCTCATTAACATTGCCTCCGAGATCATAGACCAGCCTGTGACCCACTGTGAAACAGTCGCAGTTAAGGTGCCAAAGGCAGTTGGGGCTATCGAATTCATTTTCAATGGATTAGCCTCGGGCTTAGACTTGCACGAGGGAATGTCGTTAGTTACATGTGGAAAAGTTTTTCCTCAGCGGGTCTTGGGTCCAATTGCCATTTTTGCGTTCTTACTTTTGGAGTTGACGTGAACCAACTCCTCCTGAGAACGGTGGAAGTCTTCCGCATCCGTCCGGCGATTTCCCTCTGGGGGCCCGTGGAATGCAACTGACGAGCGTGCGCGTCGATTTTCAAGGATCCCGTGTGCACTTTATACATACTGAACCACGATCAAGAATCTCGGTGATTATTGTGGCGCAAGGGAGCACAGTTAGGATTGGGTCGTATTTGCGGAGGCGGGGCCAACGTGGAAGAGATTGAGTGTAAACGATGGACTCTGGAACACCGTGCGACGCTCGTCCCTTTTGTGCTTCGTTCGACAAACTCATGACCTCGCCAAGACCGGAGGAAAAATGAGTCGTCGCGTTCGGTTTCTCCTGCTGTTTGCCGGTTTCTGTTTCGTTCTTCCTGCCTTTGCAGCAGACAAAGGCACGGTCGTCTGCGGCGTCAATCAGGAGCGCGTCTGGGTCTACGCGTCCTTAACGAGCTTCGATGTGGCCATGAAGCTGAAGTGCGGCGAAACGGTCGAGATCATCGGGCGAGTGAAGGGATTCGTGAAGGTTCGGACCCCCAATGGCCAGGATGGTTACGTCCCGGATTCCGCTCTCCCCAATCTGCCTCCGTTTGAGGACATCAAAGGCAATCTGGTGGCTGACAACTCCTCGACGCATCCGCTTCAATCGCGAAGCGTCGTTCATCCCGCCGTTCCAGCATCCACGTCAGCTGCTACACCGCCAAAAACAGTTGCGACTGTCCCTGCCAATCTAACTCCGATCGCGAGCAAACCCGTTGCGCCAATTTCTTCGGCGGCTCCAAGCGATAGAGCAGACACGGAACCAAATGCAAACGCTACGGTCAATGCAAATCCAAGTTCGTCTCATCCTGTTTCGCCGGCCAGATCCACAATTTCCTCTTCGAAGACGAAGACTGTCCAGGGTGCGGTGGCTAAGAAGGGAACGGGAGCTGCGAGCTCGACGCATCCTTCCGTGCCCGAGCCTGATGTCGTCTTGTCGTCAAACGCATCCAGTACCCGCTCGAACGCGGCGCCGGAGGCTCCGAGCAGCGCGAACGCGATCAAGATTGATTCAAGCATCCCGCATGCTTCCGTGTATTCAAACATGCCGCCTGTATCAACGACGGCTGATCCGGATGAGGATGTCGATCCCCCTGCGTTCAAGACGGAAGATATTTCCGCCTGTCAGATCTATTTTTCTGCGTACGGTCTTTCGTCAAATCAGTACAGATGGTTTATGCAGAATCGGATGAAAAATCATCCCAGCGTCTGTCCCGCTCCTTCGCCGGCACTGGTGGATTTCGTGATTATCTTTACTCACGACGTGGATTTTTTCAGTTACACCATGCCCACGACGTTTCATACCGACAGTCATGGATTTTCCGATTTCACTCCGCTGGTACCCATCAATACGGCGGCCATGTCGCAATCCGACGCAGACAAAGCTCACCACGAGTACGTTTGGGTCTTCCATACAACGAGAGGCGCATTTGACCCGGCAAAGTTTTCTTCGCGCCGGCATGCTCTATTCACGAAGAGCGAGTCAAATTCATTTGGCTTCCGCGCCGCCGATCGAACCGTGGAAGACGCGCTTTCCTTTATCGAGGGGCACGGTGCGAGCCGCTGATCCGGGCATACGGGATTAGCGGTTCGCGGCGTCCGCATGTGGCATTCTGGCCCGTGATCGTGTTTTCGGTTGAATGCGCCTGGCAAGAAACAATGCCCTAGCCAAAGGGTTTTTCCGATGCGATTACGTCGTCAGAACTCACTAAGCGGTTGACAGAAGAATGAAACAATTGAATCCGAGCAGCTTCCTTCGACTTCCTGGCAAGATGCGCTTCGGGTCCCGATGAAAGTAGGACGTCACGCGGGGTGGGGACACCAAGACGGTGTTTGCGAGTTAGATCGTACTTCTTTCCGGCTCCTTGCAAACCGGCGCCGTTCGGACTCTAGAATTCTCTTAACAAGATATCCTGCAACATCATCCTGTCCAGAGCTAGGTCGGCTAGCAACAAAGCCAAAAAAAGGTAACCCCTTTAGAGGCAAATAGGGATCCGGCGGCGGAATAACCGTGCGAGTCCAATCAATCCTGACCCAAGGAGAAGAAGGCTGCGCGGCTCGGGCGTCGCAATAGCACCCTGTGTAAAAGGCAGTGGATCGATTACCACACTGCCGGGATTGTCGTGCCATATAAAGTCGTACCAAATAAAGTGAGAGAAGTCTGTGTTCTCCAACCTCGCAACACCTTCGCAATCTGCGCGGCACCCCGCCGCGCTAAAGGCAGACAGCTCATTGGGTCTTTCGGCGATGCCGTAGCGATCCTGAGAGAACCGAGAATCGATTGAATAGTACGTGTTACCTAACATCAAATCATGTGCACCATACTGGCTCGTGATCGTACTAGCATCGAGTAAGATACCCCCGCTCAAAGTGAATCCGTCTGCGTTCGCCAGAGGGGCAAGGACGAACATCAGAACTATTATTGCGAGGCTTACAGTGAGTTTCTTAATCATTTGGACATTTCCTGATTTCTCTTGCAAACAGAGGCCACTCATCCCCGTAACTCCTTTGGCATTTCGGTTACCAAATCCTATGGCCCTTCCCAATGGATTAAGCCTTATTTGTCAATCAAATAGGAAGCCGAAGGATAGAATCCTCCTACTCCAAGGAAATCACTTGGATAAAATGGGCAGCATTTATGTGCAAATATTTTTCTGCTTCTAATCCGCCTCATTAAGACCCCCACTGGACGCAAGATTCGATTTGTCACCAACCGCAAGATGGGCTTCGGCGAAGGCTGCGCTCCCAAAGCAAGGCCTTCGATTTGAGCGCCGGTGAAATTGATTTGAACGATGAGGACAAGAAGCGTGACCTGCCCGAGGAGTTTTTCGGTGCGGATAAGATTTTGGTGAGGCACACGGACAAGTTTCTGTCGAAACTGATCTGAATTTTCCGAGCGGCGAGTGAATCTGAGGAATGCACCCGGTCGTATTTCAAGCAGCGAGTGTCAAGGCTCGTTGCCCAGCCTACAATGATTAGCATAATGCTGGGTGATCCGGCGGCGATAATGTAAGAGAGGGATTTCCGCCATGGAGGAAGTCTTCCCGCAAGATCTCATCGTTCCCCGGTGGGCAACGACTAGAGCGATTTTCCAAATTCCGGTTGGGAATCATTCGGCACCCGAAAAGCGCCGTCGCCTCTGCCCATCCAAGCGATGACGCTAACAAGCGAAACAACGGAAATATAGTTACGTCAATTGAATCCTTCTTCGCATGCTTCCCAAAGTTTGGACGGCCATGGAACGACCATGGCTGTCCAAGTTGAGTCTGGAGCACGAGCTTCCCGAATCTCAGCGAGAACGTAGGCTCTTGCGGCTGATGCCCCGCTCAAGAATTGAGCGCGGGCTCATGGGCATGCAGAAACCAGCGATCGAGGACGACGTGGCGTGAAAACCACCGCGTCGCGAGGAGCACTCTCGCGAGTGAATGCATCCATCGCGGCGGAAGGTGGCGGTCGATTCGCGTGGACCAGTCGGCCTGTGATTCTCCGAATCGTGAGGTGAGCATTCCACGATAATTCTCGAGCAGGTCGCGCGTGTACTTTCCATCGGCTGCGAGTATGGCTTTCGCAGCTAGCAATCCGGATTCAATCGCCGGGCGGATTCCCTCACCGCTTTGCGAGTATGCCAGCCCTGCGGCATCTCCGATCAACAGGACTCCATCGCCCGCAATGTTCCGTTTCGTTTCGCGAAAAATGAGGTAGGCGTGACCCAGCATTGAAGAGGGAAGATCGAAAACGACCTTGCCTTGTTTTTTCAAAAAGCGCATGAAATTGGAGACGTGGGCCGGCAGCGAGTGCGGGTCAAGCCTGCCCAGGCCTATGTTGAGAAAATCCCCCTTGCGAAAGCACCATCCATACCCTTTCATGTCCGCGCAAAAGTAAAGTTCCGGAATCTCCCCGCGGATCGCACACGAGTCACGCTGCCGGGGATTCATTTCAAACTCCACTTCCTGTGCAGCGACAGCAACTTCTTGGCGAGCCTCAGCGCCCAGGAATCGGGCGACCGGGCAGAAATGCCCTCCGGCGCCGACGATGAGTCGCGTCTGAATCTCGCCATTCACGATCCAGGTGCCGCCTGAACGCTCGAGGGTTTTTAGCGGCGTCCCCAGGATGAAGCGCGCCCCGCAGCGCTGAAGCAGGTAATCGTCAAATTCAAACCGGCGGATTCCGTAGCTGATGGTGCGGATGTAGTCCGTTTCAATCTCAGCGTCGCCCATGCGGCTTGTCCGGAACCCGGTGATGGGTTGCAGCACGCGTCCACGCGCGTACTCAGCCGGATCGATTTCGAGCTCCTGGATCACCGCCGGAGTGATCCAGCCGCCGCACACTTTGTCGCGCGGAAACGTGTGCTTGTCCAGGATAACTGTGTCGAGGCCCGCCTGATGCAATCTTCGCGCGCAAGAAGAACCTGCTGGCCCGGCCCCCACAATCAGGACGCTGCATGAATCCATCGAGATTCCTTCCCCACACGCGCTTTTCCGGCATATAGATGGGCTCGCGTCCATGGAATTTGCTGACAGGCAGAACCCGCAAAAACGATCTGGAAAAGCTGCAGAAGACCGGTACGAAAGCTTGCGATCGACCCGGCGAGGTAGAGTCGCCAGGCCCGAACGAATTCGGGTCCGTACAACCTGGACACGCGGTCTGCCGACCGCTCGTAGCGGGCCAGCCAGTGCTCGAGCGTCTTCGCATAGTGAAGCCTCAGGTTCTCCACATCGAGCACGGCATACTCGTGCGGCTCGAACAATTCCATCGCTTCCCGGAGCGATGGAGCATAAGCGCCCGGGAAGATGCGTTTGCGGATCCAGGCACTGAAAGGCTCCGGCCGATTGCGTCCGATGAAGTGGATTAATCCGCGCCCGGAATCCCCGCTCGCGCGGTGTATGATTTTTCCCAACTCGCTGTAATGTTCGCGGCCGACGTGCTCCAGCATGCCGACGGATACGAACGCGTCAAATCTCCCAGAAATATTCCGATAGTCGTCTTCGATGAATTCCACCCGGCTGGTCAACCCCTCTTTTTTTGCCTGCGTGCGCGCGTACTGAATTTGTTCGCGCGAAATATTGAAAGCCTTCACAGTAACGCCGTAATGTCTCGCCATGTGCAGCGCGAGGGCGCCCCAGCCACAGCCTGCGTCCACAACTTTTTCTCCAGGCTGGAGTTGAACTTTCCGGCAGACGTGATCCATCTTTGCCAGTTGCGACTCTTCGAGCGTCGCGGACGGAGTGGGAAAGTACGCGCAGGTGTAAACCAGTCGCGAATCAAGCCACAGCTTGTAGAAATCCGCATTCAAGTCGTAATGATGATGGATATTCGAGGCCGATCCGCCCAAGGTATTGGCTTGGACGTGCTGCAGCCAACTTGAAAAAAGGCGGTAATAGCAGCTTTGTTTCCCGACCGTGTGCATGGCGCGGAAGACAACCTCCAAAGCGTGGGCGAGGTCCCCCTTTACCTCAATGCGCCCTTCCATATACGCGTCCCCGAAGCCGATCTGAGGATCGAGCAACATGCTCGCGAGAGCCCGGCGATCGTGAATGACGACTCTTTCCATGCTTGTACCGTCCACCGGAGGGAATTCCTCTCTGCTGAACCCCAATCGAATTGGCGCTTGCCCAATCGAGCGATGGATTTGTTTTAACAGCAATTTTTCGAGTGGGCCTGCGGCGAGACCGGCCAGCATGGCTGATTCCTCCTTTCCGGTTAGGCCCGGGGAGCATTTCGTCTTCGAACGAGGGACAGGCTCCTAGGGGTTTGCGATGCCTATATGACGCCCCATATACAATTTTTGGAGCTCGCTGTAAAGCGGAGCGATGCACGCAGGAAATGGCTACTGGCGACAGAGACCTGGGCGGCAAATAGTATGCCTTTTGCGATGACAAGAAAAATTAGAAGACAAACAGAGCATCATGCGCCAAGCTTGCAATCGACTTGTCCCTCCGCGCTGATCTCGGTTTCTTACTGTGGTGGAGCGGTGGGTGTCACAGGACGCGGAGGGCACACGACGGGATTGCGCAGCACAATCACGCTCGTGTGCCGACTGGGCGCTTGACGCCTGCCGGCAATGGTGCTCTATTTCGCCTGCGCGCTCGGCGCGTCCGTACGTTAGAGCTGAGGAGGGCCGAGGCCATGATCCGTGAGGACATTCTTCAGAAGTTTCCGGACCTTTTCGGAACCAAGAAGGTAAACAACCGAGAAGTCAATATCGAACGGACGATTGCGACATTGACCCAAGAGCTGGCTCCCGAGATCGCCGCGGCCCTGACCGCGCGCCGGGCGCTACTGCAGTCCCCCGCGCCGGTCAGCAAGAAATATGCGTGGCCGAAGTGGGATGAGAAGTTTGAGGATTCTGTAACGGGCCAGTTTTGGACATTTCGCCAGATCGTCCAGGGCCTGATTGATAACGTTATTGGTCGGGACAGCGAGTGGCGCTGGCGGCTCAACGACGAGGTGCCCATCCCGGAGGATGCTCACCCGTTGACGAATCCCGGCTTGGAGCTCACCGGGCCGTGGCATCCGCTGGACATGGCCTTCAACGCGTTGAACAGTCCAGCGCCCATGAATATGCCCGACTTTGAAGACGCCTCACCGCCTCATTTCCAACCCGATGGCAACCCCACGAATCAGCCGCTTGGGATTTTCGCAGCTATGCAGAACGCCAAAGAGATTTTCGAAGGCCGCTGGGCTGACCACGCATACGAGGTCGTAAAAAAGGGGAAAAAGCGCGCGTACAGGATCAACACGTCTCAGGCACGTTGGCCGAGGCGGTTTGCCCGACCTCCCGGGATCCACGTGCAGTTCGACCATATCAGAGTCGAAGGCCAACCTGTGCCCGGTCTGATTCCTATTACTGTCCTATGGACTCTCAACAACTACGAGTCTCTTACACGCGCCGGCACAGGGGTGTACTACTACATCCCAAAAATTCAGACTCCTCAGGAAGCCCTGATCGTGGAGAAGCTCCTGGCGCGGCTGGAAGAAATGATTGGCGTCCCCGCTGGCACATTCAAGATCAAGGTCCTCTATGAAGAGGGAAATGCGGGCCGATTCTTGCCTGCGATCGCTTGGGTCTTGCGGCGCCGGCTTCTCGGGACGAATGTGGGCCGTTGGGACTACTTGGGCAGCCTGATTGAGATGTGGAAGGACGACCCGCAGGGCGTCTTTCCGGATCCGCAGTTAATCGGCATGGCCTCTCCGAACATGATTGCATATCAGCGTTACAACGGACTCATGATGCTGATGGCCGGCATGAAGAATGGCGAGCTCAGCCAGGGCGCACCGATCGGCGGAATGGCAGCAGTGATGATTTACCAGCCGACTGATCCCTACGGCCGCTCGAGGTATAACCCATTGGCCTTGCGTGCGATGGTCATTGACAAGCTTCGAGAGCGCCTGCTGGGTCTCGTGTTTATTTCCGAGGAATCGCTGCCCGCAGGTCAACAGCCCACCCTGGATGACATTCTTCCAGGCCGGGTGAAGGGAAGGCTCTACGATTCCTATCGGCAAAGCTGGGTCGCAAGCCCAGAGCCAGCCTACGTCGCCGCCGGCAATGCACCTTTGCAGGTCCCGGTCGCGCAGCTGCAAGCGATCCTCGATGCGCCACAAGAGACTGTGGACGTGAATGGCAAACGGCTTCTAACGGTCGCCAGTGGTCTGGTTGACGCGGAGCGGCTGCCGCTGCAATCCCACGGCTTGTTAAACGCGCAGGGCAAGATCACACCCTGGGTCAGAACGAAGGACATGCTGGACGCTCCTGAGAAAATATTCACGAAAGAACTTTGGGACGCCATTTATGGCGTGCCCAAGGGTGGAATCACCATTGAGCACATCCAACACGCATTCTACATGGCGGCGAACTACGGCTTCCAGATTCTCAACGGGAACTTCGCGGCGGCGATCGACGACTATGAACTGTCACTGCGATTCATGAATGACCTCGCCACTTACCGCATCGATGTGTCGTGGCTGTGGAGTCTCGTCCATCACCAGGCCGTTATCGCCAAGGACGGTTACCTCAAACGGCCAGCGCTCACCGAGGATGGGGTCGTGCCAGCTTCAAATGCCTACGAGGTCAAGGCCGGGACCCGCTTCACCAAGGAGCTGTTCGAGAAGTTGAGTGAATACCACAATGAATGGACATCTGAATTCTTCGCCGAAATGGATCGCCGCGGGGATCCCGGACGTTTTGACCGCACCAAAGCGCCCATCATCATGGAAATCTTGAAGCGACAACTGCTTTCATCCCGCTACATCCAGCACAGCGCCCGCGTGCTCTTTCTCGTGGGGCAGGCGAACCACCAGGAGAGGGCGCAGATTCTGGATGCCATTTTCGATCTCTCCCGTGAGGAAATCCTCAAGCGCGTTCAACGAGGCACTCTGAACAAGACCGCCCTTGCCGCCCATGATTATGTCTTTGATATCTTTCCGGTCACCGAAGGAGAACAGCGTTCCGCGGTGAGATCAGAGGGGCAGGCCTGACCGAAATGCCCAGTTTCTTGTCAGTTTTCAAGATGGCTGCTTGCAGGGGCCTGCAACGTACCGAACGCGCTCATCGTCCCTTTTCGAATTGAACTCCATCGTCCCGCCGTCTATTTAGTGATCGGGGGCTTACACCGATAAGCAAGGTCGTGACGGTGGGTCCAGTGACTCCAGCCAACGACGCCCAGTTTGAGTTCTGGAGAGTCCGGCAGCATCGAGAGAAACTCGATCAAGTTCCCGTCAGGGTCTCTGAAATAGAGAGAAGCAGCCGGCATCCACGCAAGCACCACCGGCTCCTCGGTTGGATTTCCCGCAAAGTCGAGTGGAGTGACATTGGCGGCTCGGAGGCTTTCAGGCGCTCGTAGCAGGTCCGGAAGATCTACTCGGAAGGCAATATGAAGGCTTAGCCGCTGCGGTCCTGTCCCCACTTCCCACAAGCCCAGCATGGCCTCCCCTCGGCCACCGACCCAGTAGAATGCTACCTTGCGCTCGAGGAAGACCTGAGCAACTTCTAGTCCCAACACTTCGCCAAAAAACGCCATTGACCGTTGCAGATCGCTGACCGTCAGGTGGCTTTCAAAAAGGTCTCGGATGGGAATCATCGCTTCTCCTTCCTACTAAAGCCGATTATCGCATCCACCCGTACTTTGCATGATTTCCAATATCATTTACGATGGTGCAGATTTCGGTAGGAGGAACTAGGGGGGCTCAGTGTCCGCCGATGTGAATCGGCGGATGGTGAAAGCACAAGAAGCTTTTTCCCCAGGAAGCCGAACATGAGCAAAGAGATTGCATCGCGTCGCGACTTTCTGAAGCTAGCTGGAACTGCAGCATGTGCTGCGGCGCTCCCTTATGGCTCCCTCGACTTGGCGGCGCGGCCCGTTTTCCGACCCTCCGAAATGGACTTACCGGACTATGTCCTGCGCATTGGCGCAAGTCCGGTGGAGATCGCCCCCAAACACATCGTCTCGACAATTACTTACAACGGTCAGTTCCCAGGGCCTTTGTTGCGCTTCAAAGAAGGGCAGCCAGTGACGGTGGATTTGCACAACGATACGGACACGCCGGAGCAACTGCATTGGCATGGACAGTTCGTTTCGACGGATGTGGATGGCGCGGCGGAGGAAGGGACGCCCTTCATCCCGGCGCGCGGAATGCGGCGGGTTGTGTTCACTCCGCGGCCCTCTGGCATTCGTTTCTATCACACGCACAATCGGGCGGGGGCGGATCTACATGCTGGACAGTACAGCGGCCAGGTCGGGCCGGCTTACATAGAGCCCAAGCATGACCCTGGGAGCTACGACCGGGAAGTCTTTCTCGTCCTTAAAGAGTTCGAGCCGTCTTTCAGTCAAGGCGGCGACATGGCTCAGGATTTTCTGACCCCCGCCACGAGAGTAAAAGAACTCGAAACGACCGGTGAGTCCGCGATGAGAGCCTCGCTCGCGAAGGGGATGCCGCACGGCTATGAAATGGGTTACCAGTATTTCACCATCAATGGTCGCATGCTGGGGCACGGCGAGCCGGTGAGGGTGAAACAGGGAGAGCGCGTGCTCTTTCACGTTCTGAACGGGAGTGCCACCGAGATTCGCAGCCTGGCGTTGCCTGGACACTTGTTCAAGGTCGTGGCTCTGGACGGCAACGTGGTTCCGATACATGCCGAAGTCCCGGTGGTCTGGCTGGGTACGGCTGAACGCATTTCGGCCATTGTCGAAATGAATCATCCGGGCGTGTGGATCCTGGGCGACCTTGCGGATGATGATCGCGGTCACGGCATGGGCATTGTCATCGAATACGAGGGCCGCCCGGGCAAGGCGCAATGGATCGCACCGCCACCTTTCAAGTGGAGCTATTTGCGTTTCGCAAAAACCGGTGCGACTTTGGCGGTGCCAGACGAAACCATTGATATGACGTTTGCTAAAGACAATGCTGCCGAAGAGGGCTTCAATCGCTGGAGTATCAATGGAACGGCTTATCCGATGACCAGCGAAATGGTTCCGGCCTCATTTCACGTGAAGCAAGGAAGGCGCTATCGCATCCGCATGCGCAACGCCAGTGATGACATCCATCCCATCCATCTTCATCGCCACAGTTTTGAACTCACCAAGCTCTCCGGAATACCGACCGCAGGAGTGATGAAGGATGTGGTCATGCTCGGCGGCTATCAAGAAGTCGAAGTGGAATTTACGGCGGACAATCCGGGACTTACTTTGTTTCACTGCCATCAGCAACTGCACATGGACTTTGGCTTCATGACCCTATTCGATTACGTTTGAACGGAACCCGGTTGAGTTCGCGCCCTGGCGGGATTGTACTCCCTTCGTGCGCGAACGAACCGGGCGGACGAGATTCAGCACGTTGCGGAGGAGAGCGCACAACAAGTTTGCGCATCGCAATCGCGCTCGCCCCGCGACTTGTGTGTTATGTTTGGGCGAACCACTCAGCGTGCGGTCAATATCTTGTCGAGGAAGCCGCGCACCTACCCCTTCTGTTTACTTGCGAAATACCAGCCATTGTTTTCCACATTCCTCCACGGAATTGCGTTATTGGCTTGGACGCTTGGCTCATCAGCTTACCGCTGCCCCGGCCGCAACCACTAAAGGGCTTTTCATTCAGAGAGGAGTGGCATTCACGTGCACGAAGTACACGAAGTTCACGATTTTTTCGTTTCGGTTCCGCTAGCCCCTTTTGTTTCCGCGGAAGCAGGATTCGAGGCTCCTGGGCCCTTGCACAGGTCGCAGTCGTTGCCGAAGCCTTCCCCGCGGAACCGACTTTCTTGATCGATCCCGTGATCGTGGGCAAGCTTATGGATCCGCTTTCGCGTCCTCAGGTCAAGCCAGAGTATGTACCCTACATTCGTGCGCTTCCGATTATTGAACCCCAGAGATGTCAGGGCACGCCCGACATCATGCGCATTCAGCCGGAAAGTCTCTTGCAGCCATTCGAGGTTCAAATTGACACCCACGGTCAATTCCTTATTGGCACACTTTCCGTCCTTCGGATGTGAATGGATGAATTCGTACAGGAACCGCAGAACGGCGGCTGAGCCGGGCGACAAAGGCTCCCGATTGAGCTCCTGCTGCGTTTCGAAGAGACCAACCAAGTATCCACATATGTCTGCGTTGCTCCCCATAGGGAGCGCAAGCGCCTGGTAGAGGTCGCGCGTGCGCGAGTGCAGGCGTTCGTCCCCTTCAACCTTTGGCAAGCGTAGTGACTTGTAGTTTTCCAGGCGATACTGCAGGAGTTCCCTTCGCAGGGTATCCGCAGCGTCCAAAACGTTCTTGTGCGTCGGCTTTGCCAAATTAGCCCGACTTGTTTCCTGCATGGGGATGATGATGCATCGGCTGTTCAAGGCCGCGTCGTTCGGCAGCTCCGTACAGCTGATAACTTTCGGACCGAAGGCCTTAAGCGAACGCCCTTTGCGGAGAGTTACCGACCCGCGCGTTGTTCCGGTTTTCAGGAGATGAAATAGCTCGCGCCTATTCCCGGTGGTGAGCGTCTCGTCCACAAGGAGAGTTGGGCTCAGCTTTTCGTACACCTCGTAAAATGCGGCCGAAGTGATATCCGCCGTAAGCAAGGGCCGCCAACACACCAGATTCAATACTTGGAGCAAGGTCGTTTTCCCGGATCGAGGCAGACCGACCAGGGCAAGGTAGGGCGCAACCTGCAAGCTTTCGATGAACCAAGTGCTCATGACAAACGCTGCAACCAGATTCGCGTCACTCATATTGATGTCCACACAACCAAGAATGACCGTCGCAATTCCGCCAAGAATCCAGAGGGGGGACTGGTACGGTTGACATCCCCGAGGAAGGCGCACGTGCTTGAAAATCCCCTCCTCCCGCGGAACAGGAACGAGCACTCGATTCTCGCACTCTACCGATGGTGCGATCTGCACGGTCCCATTCCTAAAGACGGCGAAGAGGGAATTCACCGGGTTATCGGGATCCTCGATCATTTCGATCAAGGTTCCATCTTCGAGTTCGGCAAAATCAACTTCTTGTTCAGGCAAGCGGCTTGCAGAAGATGCTCCGCCCGTACCGTTATCGGGAAGGGGATCTGGATCGGTAGTGGGCGTAGGGCGGGTGTTCGGTTTATTTACGGACTTTGCAGATGGGTGCTCTTCAATCGATTTCCTTGAGCGCATGGAGTGCCCTCTGTCGTGGACGACAGCGGATTCGAATCCAAACCTTCGGTCCTCGCACGTTGTGTGCGTGTTCCATCATCGAGTCAGCGCGCAACCCGGATCCAGTGGGATCCGGATTTCAATTGAAGGTTACCTACGGAAATCCGAAACGATTCCGATGGATCAGTCGCGCGATCGGTTTTTTTCCGCCCCATTTTCCTTATGCTCATGGCACTCGTCTACGGCAGCTTTCCATCCTCGTTGCCGGCGATCAACTCGATCATGCTTCCGCCAGAGAAAATGCCGCCGGCTTTACCCACCGGCGCTGTGATTCTTGCCGGTGTAGAGCCGGCTCCTTGCCGCTTGACATTCTGCTGTAATGAGTTTCCTTTCCCGGTACGCCCGGTTCACGTTGGGACTTAGGGCCCACTTGATTCGGCGAACCACCCTCTGGCTCGAAGAAATCTGCCGATAGTTTGCCGCTGATTTGCGGCGGGTATGCCCAAGACACGAAGACTCGCGCGCCCTGGGCCCCCAATTGCGTTCGCCTCGCGAAGTGATCAAGCGGCGGTTAAGTTGTCGCCGTTTTGGCCACGTGCGGGACGGACACGGTCTTATTTGGCCGAACCGAATGAAACATGACATCGGTCTCGTTCAGATAAAACTCAAAAGATTCGCGTCCGTCCGGTGTAGAACATCTAAAGATTACGTAGTGTTCGCGTAGCCCCCGCTTGAATTCCGCGAAGTCCACGCCGTCCCGGTTTTTCGGCAAGAATACCGTGATCACGGGGGTGCCCGAGTTATAATCTTCGCGTCCTACCTGAGTCGGGGCCATGCCTGCGGCCCCTAGCAGCTGCTCGATCGCCTCTCCGATGCTTATGCATTTCATATCTTCCTGTTTCTCCTTTTTGATACGCTCGCCGCCGTGCTGCGAGGTCGTGTTGTTTCCTGGCTCCAGTGTGTCCGGGAGGGCCAGGCATCTACAATTCCATCCTAGCGCCCCCTCCAAGGACATTTTTTGAAGACAATCCACCGGACCCACAAAAATGTCCGGTATCGCCTGAAGTCGCATGTAGCAAGTTGTCGTTCGATGGGGATCCTGGTTTAATCGGTGAGCTGCGGGGAGTTACCGGGAGGCACCACCTGTGAATTCGTCCTCTATCGAAGTTTCAACGGCTACACAGCGGATACTGTGGAAAACGGAGGTATACGGACTGCAGCATTGGATCGACAAGGCGGTCCGCGCGCAAATCACTTTCGCAAAGTTTAGGGACACCATCCGGGAACGCTTCGCCGAGGCGCGCCCCGAAAGTGACGTCCCGGCCGACAGCGTTCTTCAATCTCTATACGAACGCGCCGTCGAAGCGAAGACAGACCGGTTATGGCTTGCGGGAGTGAGGCAAATCAATCGATCGAATGAGTGGAAGGCGCACCGAGACTGGCTCGACAAAGTAATAAAGCGGACGCGAGAGCTGGAGAAAGTCCTGGGAAAAGGTGACAGTCGACCAATGTCCGATAGTGACGCCCGAATGGTAAGGTCGGTGGCACAATCGACCAACGGCTTGCTCGGGCGGCTCCTTGAGATACAGAAATGGGATCAGCACTTGTCCGACTGGGCCAAAGTCAAGAACCGGAGCTCCTCTTTAAGGCAATTGCGGTTCGCGAGCGATCGCATACTCGAGAGAAATTGTCCCCGGCTAAACAAAATACAGCGCGCTGAACTGGGAGCATTGGTCATCGAAGCTGCAGCTTTGAGGACTGAGGAAATGCCGGAAGCAGTGGCCCGGCAATTACGTCGCCGTCGTAGAGTTCGGGTAACGAGCCCTTCCCGAAGCCAACGTGCCGGATAGAACTCGAAAAGGTAACTGACTGTTGTTCGCAAGAGGATCAACCTTAAGCTGAGAAATTCCCGCCAAGTTCTCGATCTTGCCGCTCACCTGAAGGCGGCGCGCGACGAACCGCGGCGTGAAGCGCGCACCCTTCGCCGTTTTGACTGGCGCCAACGTGCCTGCAGTGCTTTCGGAGATTTCCTTCGTCAACAATGCGAGTGACGAGAGCCTGCTGCTCGAGAACACTTCCGCCAGCCGGTTCATATTTAGGTAGCCCCGCGATCAAAGCTCGGGCTGAAAACGGCGAGAGCCTCGCGCACCGCGATCCCCTTGGACTGGCACGTACTGCCAACGGCGACGATGGTTCATTCCATTGCCCCGAGGCTAGCAGAATCGCGCGCGTCACTTCAGGGGTTCGCCTTGGCGCGCGATTGCGCAACTGCGCGGTCAATCGAAAGCATGGAGGTCCCGGCCTCGAGTTTCGGGCAGCAAAACGACAGCGAGGATCATGAGCGCGTAGGCGGAGACAGCGAGGACGGCGATCGCATGGCCCAAAGATATCGTTGCACTGAGGTAGCCGACGAGCGCGGGGAAGACGGCGCCGATGGCCCGACCAAAACTGTAGGAGAAACCCTGGCTCGAGCCGCGCAGGCGGCTGGGGAAAAGCTCCGTGAAGAACGCGCCGATCGGGCCGAAGACGCCCGAGGCGAAGAATCCGAGCGGGAACCCCAGCGCGAGCATCGCGTGATTGCCAATCGGCCAGTAGGTGTACCCCACACCGGCGGCGAACGAGCCCACGGCAAAGAGAATGGCTTCGCCAGTGGCAACGAACGGATTAGCCTCCCATTCACTGCGAAAACTGCGTTGCACGCCGCCGGTAGGACGGGCGGCAGCGCCGGTTCGGCCAACCCCGCTGTACGCTGCGGCCGATTTGGGGTGCCCACATCGGAAATGTCAGCCAGATTGCGTTGGACCGTCTCGGGGCAAGAGCGCCGTGGCAGCGGCTTGACTCAGAACTGGGCAAAGGCGATGCTACGGCTGTCCAGGCTGTGCGATCCGCGACGGCAGATCAGTCTCGGCGCGTTCTCTTGCTTGGACTCCCGAGCCATTGGAGGACCCGGATGCGATTTCGCTCGCAGGCACTTTCGTTTCTTTTGCCATTTGCGTTAACGGCGGTTGTTGCTGCCGGCACCGCACCGCCGTCTGCCGCACAGCAGACGAGTGGCGGCGCGACAGGCGTTGTCACCGCGGCCGATTACCAGCGCGCTGAAAAGTTCCTGGCTTACAACGCAACCCCGCTCGTATTCCACAGGGTGCGTCCCGCGTGGTTGCCCGACGGTCGTTTCTGGTATCGCGACAACGGTCCGCAAGGAGTCGAGTTCGTACTCTTTGACGCCGCGCGCGGCACGCACCAGGCGGCATTCGATCACGCGAGGGTCGCTTCGGCGCTCTCCGTGGCAGCGGGCAAGACATACGAAGCGGCACACCTGCCGTTCATGACCTTCGAGTTCTCCGCAGATCTACAGTCGATCTCGTTCAGCCTGCAGGGACAAAACTGGAAATGCGACTTGCAAGCGAACCGCTGCACATCCGAGGGCAAAGCGGGCGAACCCGCGGCAGGGCCTCGCGTCGAAGCGAAGTCACCTGACGGCAAGAGCGCCGCCTTCATTCGGGATTGGAATCTTTGGGTCCGCGACATTGCGAGCGGCAAGGAGACGCAACTGACCACAGACGGCGTGAAGGATTTCGGGTACGCGACGGACAACGCGGGCTGGATCCACAGCGATCGCCCCATCCTGCTGTGGTCGCCGGATTCGAAGAAGATTGCGACATTCCAACAGGACCAGCGCGGTACGGGTGAAATGTATCTGGTGGAGACCAAGGTCGGACATCCCAAGCTCGAGGCGTGGAAGTATCCGCTTCCGGGCGACGATGTGGTGACCACGATCCAGCGCGTGATTATCAATCTGGACGGTCCAAAGGTGATTCGCTTGCAGCTTCCCGCCGATCAGCACCGCTCGACACTTTGCGACGACGTTGCCTGCCGGGGAGGAGAATGGGCCGACGTCGAATGGAGTCCGGACGGGGCGCATCTGGCGTTCGTCTCCACTTCGCGCGATCACAAGCACGAGCAATTACGCGTCGCCGAAGCCGCGACGGGGGCGGTGCGCGACGTGCTCGAAGAAACTGTAGCCACGCAATTCGAATCAGGCCAGGGCCGCGTGAACTGGCATTATTTGCCGGCATCGAACGAAGTGATCTGGTGTTCCGAGCGCGATGGCTGGGCTCGCCTGTACCTCTACGATCTGGCGAGCGGCCGGTTGAAAGATCAGATTACGTCGGGCGAATGGGCCGTGACCCAGGTGTTGCGGGTCGATGAGAAGGACCGTACGATTTACTTCCTCGCCGACGGCCGTGAGAAAGGCAACCCGTACTTCAGCCACTTCTATCGCATCGGGTTCGACGGCAAGAACGTGGCGCTGCTGACCCCTGAAGACGCCAATCACGAAGTGTCGCTCTCGCCCTCGGGCCGCTTCTTTGTCGATAGCTACTCGAAGCCCGACGTGCCGCGAGTCACTGTGGTTCGCGACGAGGGCGGAAAGCTGCTTTACACGGTCGAGAAGGAGGATATCTCGCGCCTGGTGGCCAGCGGATGGAAGCCGCCGATTCCGATCACAGTGAAGGCGCGCGACGGTGCCACCGACTTGTATGGGCTGATGTTCGAGCCGACGAATCTCGATCGCAGCAGGAAATATCCGATCGTCAACAACATTTATCCCGGGCCGCAGGGTGGAAGCGTCAGTAACTGGTCGTTCGCCGAAGCGCGCCGCGATTGCCAGGCGCTGGCGGAGCTTGGATTTGTAGTGGTGCAGATCGAAGGAATGGGCAATCCGCGGCGGTCCAAGAAATTTCACGACTTTTATTACGGCAACATGGGCGACAACACGCTGCCTGACCAGATCGCCGGGATGAAGCAGCTGGCCGAGAAGTATCCGTGGATCGACATCGATCGCACCGGCATCTCTGGCCATTCAGGCGGCGGTTATGCGACGGCCGACGCGATGTTTCGGTACCCCGACTTTTTCAAGGTAGGGATCTCCGAATCCGGCAACCACGATAATCGCGAGTACGAAGATGACTGGGGCGAACGCTACCAGGGATTGCTGGTAAAAAATCCGGACGGGACCACGAACTACGACGACCAGGCGAACGAAAACCTCGCAAAGAATTTGAAGGGGCACCTCCTGTTGGCGCACGGCACCATGGACGACAACGTGCCGCCGTACAACACGCTGCTCGTGGTGGACGCGCTGATTAAGGCGAACAAGGATTTCGATCTCCTGCTGCTGCCGAACCAGCATCACGGTTACGGCGCCGAGAGTTCCTATATGATGCGTCGGCGCTGGGACTACTTTGTGCGTTACCTCCTGGGCGCCGAGCCGCCGCACGAGTATGAAATGCACCCGTCCGGGCCCGGACGCGACCCGGAAATGTAATATTAAGGTCTGCGCTCGCGAGTTCAGAAATAACCTGAAATCGCCGCTGTCCACATTAGCCGTGAATGTTGTGGAAATATTTTGGAGTGTTGAAACGGGGTGAAAATCGCTTGTTTCTGACCGTGTGAGAAATGCTTCCAATCAGGGATAGATACCAAGACGACGGAAAAATGTACACGCTGCGGCGGAAGGCCAAGGAAATACCCTATGTGTCTGCGTTATGGCTCCCACCGAAATAGTCACGGAGCTTGATCGCGGACGAACGAGGTCCCTATGCATGTTGCGTTGTAAGGGCTCCGATGAATGGCCGCATGATCTGCTCGCACTTCGGTCTCTGTCTCGGGAATCCGGAACTCATCGATGCGAAGCTTACGGCCAATGAGAAACTCAATCACCCTGCCGTTGGTAGTCAGCTGGCGGACCCATGTAGAGCTTGGTGGCATTCCCTACAAAGGGTGATCAAGTTGGTCTCTCGATCGTCACCCAGGGCGCTGCGTCGTATCAGGTGGTGAACATCGAGATTCCTGGAGCATCCGCATTTCTGACAGCGCCAACCGTCGCGCTCCAAGATTTGCCTGCGCAGCCTCGCGTATAGCTTAAGGTCCTTTCGAATTCGAGGCCTCTTTTTCGATGTAGAATTATTCATGCCGCCCGCTCTTCATAGAAGCTGGCTGCTCAGAGGCTGCGAACGAATCACCGCTTGATCCTGAGCCTCCGAGATTTTGTTCTGATCCTCCCGTCGCCAAAGCAGCGCCCGCCAGAAAATCCGCGCAGATCATTTCGAGCGAATAGCCCCGAGATTTGTCCGTGCCCAGCATGAGAGCCGCGGTCTCGAGCGCACGCTCAACCACCGGCAACTGGCTCTTATAGAGCTTGAAATAGATGATTTCCCAAGGCTCGGTTTCTTTGCCCGTCAGGTAGCGTTCGACTTCGCGTTTAAACTCTTCCTTGGGAAGCTCCTTGGCTTTGTGCACCCAGGGTGCACAATCGAACCCAGCCCCCTCTCGACGCGCTACTTTCACAAGCTCTCTCGCCTTCGTCCACCCCACCTCACGAAGCTGCCGTTTCGGTATGCGGGTCAGATGCTCGTGAATCGCCAGTAAGTAATAAGCCTTTCGGCGCGATTCGGGGAAGCGCTTTTCGAGGAATTCATCGAACGACTTCAGATTCTCGAGTCTCCAGTATTGCCCCGTTCTCACCTCACAGAGATGCTGTCCCAGCTCGACGAATCGCTCATCCCGCTCGTGCTCTTTTGTCTGCTCCCAGGCCAAGATCTCATCGATTTTCCCGAGAACGATCAGGGCCCGCCGGCGATTGAGTTCGGGAGACACGACTGTCCGCCTGTCAATCCACAAGGTCGTCAAGCCAATCAAGGGTGCTTGCTCCTGGCTTTCGGATGAGGTTCGCGGTGATTAATTCCTGACTGTCGAGACACAGCCCCAGATGAGAGCAGCTCATGCACCCGTTTTGGGGGAAACGGATGCCGCTGTGCGGAGGGAATTGGCCGGATTCGATCTGGCTGACGGTGGCTTCGACGAGTCGGCCGTAATCACGCCACTGCTCTTCGGTGATGGATGCCTTCAGGTATTGAATCTCAGGAACGCTTTTTCGAACGAAGACGACGAGCGCCACATCCCGAATCCCGCTGATCCAGGAATAGCAGATCATCTGCGGGTCGAGGGACAACAAACCCTCTGGTTCCTCCGGGTAGCGGCTCGCCGTCGTTTTCCAGTCGATCAGGCATTGCTTACCGTCGAGTTCCCCAATCGCGTCAATGTAGGAAACGAATTCGTTCGAACCCGGAAGGCTTCGGATCATTTTCACCTGCAGATCCTGCTCCGGGCGGTGAATCTGGACACGATCGTCCTGTGCGAATCTCTCGAGCAGATGGACTCCCTGATGAACGAGGCGGTCCCAGGACTCTCCCTTCTTGTATTCGAAGGGAGTGTCCCGGAAAGCGCCCCATTCCTTGAAGAGCGCAGCCGACGAGTCCTCTCCGGAGAAGTAAGCCGCGAGAGCCCGTTCGAAGCAGCGCCCAAAGGCCATCGCCGCACGCGTTTCCTTTTCTTGCCACCCGTCCAGATACCGGTAGCGGTAGCTTCTCGGGCAGCGAAGATACTGGCTGATCTGCGTATGGCTAAAGATCATCGCCGCTCCTTTGCTCTTGTTTCCCGCCGACGGTTTCGCAGGAAAGCTCTTCCCACTCCGCTGCGGGCGCAAAGGCTTCAAGGTTCTGGAAAGACCGCCCATTCAGCGTCACGTGAGATGTCCGAACGACTCCGCGAAGCTTGAGCAGGACTTTCTCATCCACCTGATCCTGGCTGAGGAGATCAGGGTCATAGCCGAAATCACGCAGGAACCAATTGAGCTTCCACAATGCTCGTTCGGTGCAATACAGTCGACCTGAGAGTGATCGTCCTGCATAGGGTTCAGGCTCGAGAACGACAAACCGTACGGATAAGAAAGGTTTCTGGGGGTGCCAACGGTAGGAAGCTGAATCGACCCGAACCAGGAAGAGCCCTTCGAGAAGACTTTCGGGATCTTGCTGACGGGAATGCAGACCGGGAATGTGTCGTTTCATGGTGTTGCCTCCAGAGGTTGGGCGTAGGAGTTGAGTTTCGACACCAGGGCGTCTCGATCCTTCTTGGCCGAGGCTGCGAGCTGAGTGACAAATGACTCCACCAGATCGCGGCTGGCTTCTTTGAGAGTTTCCGTGCCGCAGAAATCGGCGGCGTAGGCCTTCACGAGCGTGGGATCGAGATTGTGTTGACGGATCAGCAGGCAAAGTTGGTCACGAAGACGGGGTTGGCCGTTGCTTGAGCCGTTTGGTCCAAGATGGCCATTTGAATTGGACGTGACCGCCAGGGGCCTTTGCGGAGCCGAGAACGAACCGAGTTCTTCGACACTGCAGAGGCCGATTCCGTAGGCTTTTCGGAGAGCCCGGTTGACGGCTCGGGTCTCGGCAACTCGCATCTCGGCGCCGCGGACCAGTGGAGACGTATTAGAGGGATCGGCATCGCCGTAACCTACGAATCCCTTCGAGCGGGGAGATTTGAAGACTGTTGCTCGGAAGACCCAGCGGCCCGCGAGTGGGTCGGACAGTCGCTCTTGCAGAACAGTCCGGATTCCAAAGCATCGCGCGCGAAGAGCTATTCGGAGCAGGCCCGCGTGCGTCACATACCATTTTCCATCGATGCACAAAATCTCGCCCTGCGAGATGGAAAGATGATGGGCTCGCGTCAGGTCCCGCAGTCGGTCCATAGATGCTGTTCCTAATTGCCCCGCGGCCCAGCGCTTAGCGAGACGAATGTTCTGGCGCACCAAAATTCCTAGTTCGCTAGTGCCAGTAATCCTATTCCTCATGAGAACCTCCATGGTTACCATTGGTGCACAATGGTAACCATTAATTTAGCGCTTGTCAAGGGAAGGATTTGTGAAGGTCGAAGGACTGCCGTAGAATGCGCTAGCGGTCATGACAAAAGACGAAAGAATTGGAATCAGAGTCCCTACGGAACTGAAGAAGGCACTGATTCAAATCGCTAAGAAGGAAGGCAGAAGCCTTGCGCAGCTGTGCGAGATTCTGCTGAGGGGCGCCGCTGCATCGTACAAGGAAGAAGGACCCACATATCTCCAGCGATTACTCTCCCGCCCGAAGAAAGAACCCTCTGAGTAGTTCAGTCTCGGCCGGATCTCAGCCAGTCCCAGGCTGCTCTAGCACGCGTCCAACAGGGCGTTTGGCAGAATTCGGATATTGCGACCAGTCGAAATCGAGGCAATAATCTGAGCTCCTTGCAGTTTCGTGTCCGGCACGCCTGAGTGCCAAGGAGAAAGAAGGAAGATGAAAGGCGTAGTGCTTGCTGGCGGAACCGGTAGTCGGCTCAACCCGCTCACGCGGGTGACGAACAAGCATCTCCTGCCCGTTTACGACAAGCCGATGGTGTATCACCCGATCCAGACGCTGGTGAATGCAGGGATTCATGACATTCTTCTCGTCACGGGGGGAAATAGCGCTGGGGAATTTCTGCGACTGCTTGGGAACGGGCGGGATTTTGGCTTGAAACATTTGAATTACACATACCAAGAAGGCGAAGGGGGGATTGCGGAAGCGCTGGGTCTTGCTGAATATTTCGCCGCGGGAAAGCAGATCTGCGTCATTTTGGGCGACAACATCATCGAGAACAATATTAGCCACGCTGTCGAGAGCTTCAAGAAGCAAAAAGATGGCGCGAAGATTCTACTGAAGGAAGTACCCGACGCCCAACGGTTCGGAGTGGCGGAAATCACCGGGAATCGCGTTGTGGGGATTACAGAGAAACCCAAGGTTCCCAAATCGAATTATGCGGTTGTCGGCATTTATTTATATGACGCGACCGTATTCGAGAAAATCCGCCGATTGATGCCCTCCGGGCGGGGCGAACTCGAGATCACCGACGTCAACAACTTCTACATTGAAGAAGATAAGCTGACCTACGAAATCCTCGAAGGCTGGTGGACGGATGCGGGCACATTTGACTCCCTGCTTCGCGCGAATCACCTCGTGGCACAAACCGGCGCCAATAACATCATTCGCGTGAATCGGGCGGAGATGAACGTCCGAGCGAAAGCAGCGCCATGAAGATTTTTGTTACAGGCGGCGCCGGATTTATCGGATCGAGTTTCATCCGGCATGTTCTCGCACTCGGCAAGAACTACGCGGCGGTCAATTATGACAAGCTGACATATGCGGGAAACCTCGGGAACCTCGATTCGGTCGCCGCAAACCCAAACTACAGGTTCGTGAGAGGAGACATCTGCGACGCCGCAGCAGTGGAAGCGGCGATGTGCGGTTCGGATGTGGTGGTCCATTTCGCGGCAGAATCTCACGTGGACCGGAGTATTTATGAGCCTGCGCCGGCGATGGAAACAAATGTCACGGGAACATTCGTTTTGTTGCAGGTGGCGCGAAAACTTCGCCTGGAGCGTTTTGTGCATGTCTCGACCGACGAAGTCTATGGAGAATTGCCCTCCGGAACTTTCGCCGATGAGAGCTCACCATTGCAACCCAACAGTCCGTATTCGGCTTCGAAGGCTGCCGCGGATTTGTTGGTGCGTTCCTTTGTGCGCACCTACGAATTTCCCGCGTTGGTCACGCGCTCTTCCAACAACTACGGACCATATCAGTTTCCGGAAAAGTTTTTGCCGCTGATGATCACGAACGCGCTCAACGACAAGCCACTGCCGATTTACGGAGACGGATTGCAGCAGCGCGATTGGGTGCACGTGGAAGACAATTGCCGCGGAATTCTGGCGGTCCTTGAGCGGGGATGCGTGGGCGAGACGTACAATATCGGCGGATTGGATGTGGAAGAGAACCTAGCGATGGCACGCCGGGTGCTTCGTCTGCTCGGCAAGCCGGAATCGCTCCTCAGTTTCGTGTCGGATCGTCCGGGGCACGATCGCCGGTATGCCTTGTGCTCCAAGAAAATAGAGAAGGAGCTGGGCTGGACGCCTACGACTCGATTAGATGAGGGGTTGAGACAAACGATCGATTGGTACAAAGGCAATGACACGTGGCTGGGAGGAGTTCGTGGCGGCGAATATCGCGCGTATTGCGAAAAGTACTATGAAAAACGCGATTCGAGTCTGAAGGCAATGGCACAGGCTGGGCGAAAGTCTTCCCATTGATTTCCTTGCAGCGGATTGAGACATCCCTTCCCGGCGTTTGGGAGCTGCGTCCCAAGATTCTCCGCGATGCTCGGGGCTCTTTTGTGGAAACCTATCAGCGGGAGAGGTTCGCCGAACTGGGCATCGCGGATTCCTTTGTGCAGGACAATCATTCCTCTTCAGTAAAAGACACCCTGCGCGGCCTCCACTATCAGTTGCACCGTCCGCAAGCGAAATTGTGCCGTGTGGTGGAAGGAGAGGCTCTCGATGTCGTCGTGGACATTCGCTTGGGCTCGCCACAATTCGGAAAATGGACCAGCGTGAAACTTTCAGCAAAAGAGCAAAACCAGATTTACGTTCCCGCGGGGTTTGCTCACGGGTTTCTTGCACTGGCGGACAACGTGCAATTCCTCTACAAATGCAGTGACTTTTATGATGTCGCGGATGAATACGGGGTCGTTTGGAATGATCCCGACCTCAACATCGCGTGGGGCGCGGTCCAGCCGATCCTTTCCGAAAAAGACGGAAAGTTTCCGAAGCTCGCGGAAGTGCGGCGGGAAAACCTGCCACGATTTGCCGTGAAATGAAGCCCACGATTCTGCTGACCGGAAAAAAAGGCCAAATCGGCTCGGAGCTTTGCCGGTTCCTGACGAGTTTGGGTAGAATCGTGGCGCTGGATCGCCAGCAAATGGATCTCAGCAAGCCCGAGGAAGTCCGCAGAGTGATTGGCGAAGTTCGGCCGAACTGGATCGTCAATACGGCTGCCTATACCGCTGTGGACCAAGCGGAAAAAGAGGAGAGCATCGCCCGCGCCGTCAACTCGGATGCGCCGGCACTGATAGCTGTGGAAGCGAAGAGGATTGGTGCGGCGCTCGTGCATTACTCGACCGACTACGTCTTCGATGGCTTGAAGAACTCCCCTTACACGGAGAACGATTCGACGAGCCCGGTCAATGCGTACGGGAGGACGAAACTTTCGGGCGAGCAAGCCATCCGGGGTTCGGGCGTCCCTCACCTGATCTTTCGAACGGCGTGGGTCTATGCAACGACCGGCCGAAATTTCCTGCTTACGGTTCTGCGGCTCGCGGCACAAAAGGAAGAATTGCGAATGGTTTGCGATCAAGTCGGCGCGCCTGCCTGGAGTCGGGAGATCGCTCGGGCCACATTCAAGATTCTGGCACAATTTGTGGATCCGAGTAGCGACGCGCTTGCGATTTCACGAGTCGGCGGTACGTACCACATGACGGCTGGCGGCGAGACGAATTGGTATGAATTTGCGAAAGCGATTTTGGAAGAGGCCTCGGGGACAGACCGGAGCGTCCCATGGTTTGCCGCGGCGACTGGAGAGCGCCCTTTGATCGCTCAGCGGGTGGTCCCCATTACGTCGGGGGAGTACCCGACTCCGGCGCGCCGACCGCCGTACTCGGTTCTCTCGAATGCGCGCTTGCAACAAAGCTTCGGATTTCGTTTGCCGGATTGGCGGACGCAATTGCACTCGGCCCTTCAAAACAGTGAAACGTGAGCTCCTGAAAACGATGGAGTCTTTCCAACCAGGATTTCTAGTGGGATTCTAGGGGACTCAGAAAGCCAACGATGGCAATTCTGGTGACAGGCAGGCGCACTCATCAGCAAAGTCGCGATAATACGGCTACCTCCTAGCGAGCGAAATCGTGGCTATTCTCTATTCCCCCTCGCATACAAATATGTAAGAGGAACTTTGGGCAGGCGATCCGTTAAAAACCAACGTCATGGTCGTCTTATTCGCCGTGTTTTCTCCGCTGATCGTCGTAAGGGCACCTGTGCCGCCCACCTGCTTGCAGGAAAAGATCGGCGTTACGGGCCAAGCATTCGGGAAGGTGATTTCCATTTTGGGATTCGCCGAAATGCCCGCGCCGCTCGCTGTCGCGGTGAAGGTGAACCTCTGTGCAGATCCCCGCGAAGCAGACACCGCTGCCGACTTACCCCATCCAGCGCTCAGAATCACGTTTGCATTAACAAACGTCGCGCCGTTGTTGGGTATGAGGAAAGTTTCGGAAAGCGTTCGTCCCGGCAAACCGCAGATGGTCCCGACTTCGCAAGAAGAGCCATAGGACTGAAGGTTTGAGGCAATCTCTGCAGCCTCATTGTCGTCAATCGTGCCTGCCGGAATGTAAAGCAGAACAGGAGCATAGTAGTCCGTGGGATGGTTCAGATCTCCGTAGCCGTGGAAGAGGATATTGGCTGGATTCGTTCCAATTGCTGCAACTTTCGCAGCGCCGCTTTCCCAAATCCAGGTACATGGCGGCTTTCCATTCTTGCAAGGTGAACCTTGTACAACGGGGCCTGAAAATAATTGTGATGTGGATGCTGTGCCCAGTCCAGATACGGGAAGAAATCTGAATCCAGCCGTGAGAAATTGAAGACCCATGAAGCCACCGCCAGACCACCCACCGCTTCTCGATCTTCCCCATGCCCCCACGATGATATAGTCGCCAACAGCAACTTTTTTATTTTGATTGTAAAAAACCGCTGCCACCTGCGTTCCGGTGCCGTTCGTGATCGTCTGTGCCCCCGTTGTGCCATCGGGAGCGGTGATGCCAGTTGTGAGCGACCCCTGACTGCCGTGCAAAGAGCAACACACCGCGAGATTTGTGAAGCGAACTGCAACAGGTCCAAAGTCTCTACGGGCTTGGTCTATTTGTCCGTAAACCTTGCCCCCGTAGAAACCTACTTGCCCTTGTACAGCCGGGTCGGAATAGCTTGTTGCCGTTCTCCCTTCTAATGAGAGCGGGTAGCCAGTGCCTTGCCCCAGCATGATGGCTGACCCAGAAATGCCGGTCACATTTTCCGCGATCACATTCATGCCGCAGTCATTTTCTAATCCCGGAGAGAAGCCAGAATTATCCGAAACCTGCACGGAGTGCAGTTCTATGCTCCCACCCCCGCAAGTGGGAATCCACACTATCCCATGCCCTGAAGCGTTTCCTTCTGACCAAAGATTCTTCACGTAGAGATTTGTCTCTCCACCGCTTAGTCCATATACCTTCATTTGTCCCTGTGGACCGGTGATAAATACATCTTCTAGAACAATCTGGAAGCCGCCCAAGGATGATTTGGAATTACCAAGCAGGATTCCTTGAGCAAAATCAGAACCCGCAGCGGCGGAATTGTTGCTATTGCAAACGATATACTTAGCCGTATTGAAAAATGTGTTCGTGCCAAACTGACAGGTAGGACCGATTCCTGCTCCCCCGGCTTGCCCTGAGACGTTATAGAACGACACATTAACCGTGGCTTCGTTTGCGGCGGAGGGATTCCCTGATGAATCCGTTCCCATGCGGATGAATGGGGCAAATCCCTGGTTTGTGATGTTCTCAAGATGCACAGCTCCCTCATTGCCGGAAATCCAGATCGCTGGGTGATTATTGTCTGCTGCGGAACCTCCTACGAGCGAGCATTGAGGAATGGAGGTTCCGCTTTCACCGTGTGTGCATCCGACACCTATGACTGCGAGTTCGCCTGTCACCTTTATCCATCCAGACGGGGGGCGTAAATAATTGTTGTCCAAGACACCGAGGAGCCAGAGGCCATCAGAAGAGGATACCGAGTTGGATTGAACACCGTCAGAGAAGAATATGGTTCCACTGCCGCACGTGGCAGGCCTCGAACTTCCACCAGGAAGCGCCTCACATGCCGCAAACAGGGTGTACTTCGCCGCCTCCCAGCTTCTGCCGTCATTTGAGTCCTTGCCGTTCCGGGAAACATATTGGATGGCATCACTCCCAATAGGTTTGATTTGGGGGTCTCGATCATCCACGAGAGAATCGGCGACGCTGAGTGCCGCGTTGCTTTTGCCCTGTACTCGGGGGTCGACCCGTAATGGATTTCCAGGCAAGCCCGAGCAACTGCTTTCTCGCGCACATGATCGTGTCAGGCCGTACATCTGCGAAGAGGCCGTCGGCTCCCTGACAGGGGCTGCATGCGGTGTCAGGGAAGCATAAGAGGCGCGATTCTTTGGTCCGTCGTCCTGACTGAGTGCCAAATTTAAGTAATGACAGTCTTGTGGCAAGACGTATGAATGTACAAACAGTAAGAGCCCGAACAGGGTAAGTCTAAATGTCACACCTGGCTCGCTTGTCTTGAATAGCTTTCCACAAATACCCTAATTAGAAGTGTTCAAGAATGCATCCCAGGCTTGAAACAGACGCTCCCGTACGGGCAACAGATGTATACCAAGCCGTCTTCGGCCGTACCAACGGAGGGAAGTGCGAAGAAGTAACAAGCACAATGATAGAAGTATCGCCATAACCATCGCGGCAAAAGACTCTCGCTCCAGCAGCAGCGTAATAAACGTCGAATTTTCCCAATTGGGATGGATATGATTGAGAATTTCTCGCAGTGACGAGCCGACGAACCCCAGGCGCGCCAAATGAATCTGCGCAGTATGATCGTAGGTGTAATTTGGGTTGTAGCGGGGAATGTGTTGCGTAGCGGCAGAAAAAGTTGCTGGATCTGCCAGCTCATCGCGCGTGAGCGGCTTGCCGTCTGGGCTGCGAAGAAGCACTCGATACGCCGGGTCCACCACAATCCACCGTTTATTGACTAGAACCTCCGCGACGACATGCTTCGTCATCTGGTGAGAGTCGAGAAGCAGCAGTCGCCGGGCCACCAGTCCGCCGCTGTCGACGAGATTGATGAAGGCATTCGTAGCCGTCCCGCAAACTTTTAAGAGCGCGTCGTAATTCAGAGTGTCGGTCGGGTCGCGATCCTCGGCCACGTCAATTGAACTCATCTCCTGGCGGGCGGGACCGTGCGCCATCCAATTCAGAATAGCTTCGATTTTCTCATCGGGCGGCGCCGTGGCCGGAACGATGGCATCTGAGAATCCTGTCAAGTATCTCCGCGTCGAGTGTTCCCAACCGACCGAGTAAATGGCTAGCAAGATCGCGAATACCAATAAACAATTCACGAGATACCATGCCGTTCGATAGATCGAATGACGCCCCGTAGGAGATTGATCGGCCGGGGGAAACTGGCCCGTGGAGCGTGCAGTTGTGTCGCGGCTTCGGGAACGGGTTGCCATGGAAGCTTCAATTGATCCTTGGACGCGCTCCGATCTCATGCAGTTTCCTGTCTTCCCGCTATCGGTGCCTGAGCAGCCGATGCTATGGCCGGATCGATTCGGCTTTTCGGGCGCGCTTCCTTTTGCAGGAGAAATGAATGAACATTCGCGCCACGATTTTCGTCATATCGAACAACGTGCGCGCCTTGTCCCGCGCACCACTCTTCGACGATCTGCCGCGGAAGAAATGTGACACGCGGCGTCACGAAATAATCATAGAAGAGATTCCGGGCTCCTGCCCATGTCCGCTTCCCCTTCGACCGGAGAAAATGAACGGCGAAGTAAGGGGATTGCGCGAAAATCACAATGAGGGGTCGCGTCCACGCGTGACGTAGGCCTCGCCGAATTATTTCACCGGGATACTTGTAGAGCAAAGGATATCGCCCCGAGGACTTATAGACGGCCAGATACATTTGACCGTCTGGTTTTAAGACACGGCAGTTCTCTGTAAACGCGGCGAAGGGATCGTCTGTGTGATGGATGACGCCGTCAGAGATCACGACGTCAGCGGTCCCATCAGCGAATGGAAGTTTCAAGTTGTCGCCTACGACCCCGGGTTTCCCGTAGCGATTCACAGCAAGCCCGATGGAAACGCGGCTCCGGTCGAGGCCGATGCATCGAACCCCCCGTCGCGCGAGAAAACCCAGTACGCGCCCAGGACCGCATCCGATATCGAGAACCAGGGAGTTAACCTCCAAACTATCGATCAAATCCACCAACAGGGGCGTGATGACCGAATGGATTCCCTCTGACGCATTGGGGGGAACCCAATCGAACGGATGCTGGTCATAGAACGTTCCTGGTTCAGTGGACCCCATGGCTTCGCGCTATTGCTTCTCCGTAGTACCGCTCCATCTGCTCGGTTAGCCGATCCCATCCCAATTGTTCCGCAACCCCCCGGCAGCCTTCTTTCAATCGCCCGTACAGCGCGTCGTCATGAAGCAGCACGTGGAGCGCTGTAACGAGCGCCACCTTTCCCGGAGCAATCACCAAACCCGCGCGTCCATTGACCAAGGAGCGGATACCACAAGATTCCGTGACGATAACGGGTACGCCGCACGCCACAGCCTCCGCTGCAGCGTTTGCGAAATTCTCGTAGCTCGACGGGAGGACAAAAATGTCCGCATCTGCAAGGACTCCCTTTTTTTCCTCGGCGTAAAGCGGACCGGTGAACAGGACGCGCGCTTTGATTCCGAGGTTCTGTGCGCACCTTTCGAGAACTGCCCGGTAGCCGGGCTCTCCCTCCGGCCCAGCAATTACAAGTCGGCCCGATTCGGGGCACACCTGTGCGAACGCCTCGATCAACACGTCGGCGCCTTTTCGCGGGATGAGCCGGCCTAGAAACAGGATGAGCGGTTCGGCAAGCGGCAAGCCCCACTTCGCGCGGAAACTCCCGCGGGAGGGCACGGCCTCACGTAGATCCTCTTCGATCCCGTTATAGCGAATAACCAATTTTTCAGAGGAGACGCCATCGTCCAAGAGCTCTTGCTGCTCCATCTCTGACGTCGCAACAATTTGCGCGGCATTCCTCCAGAAAGTTTCCCCCAGAGTCCCGTGCCACAGACGTTTCAGTTGAAAGCTCCGATCGATTGGTCGATACATTCCCATGGGCTCGATCACGTACGGGATTCCCTGACGTCTGCAGAAGTAGCTCACTGCCGGTCCCAGCAAGTCATAAAGGCCGTAGAAATGGACCAACTCGAATCGGCGAAGAGAATGCCGAGCAAATGCTATCACATGAGGATTTAGGGTGAGAGCCCGATAGTGACATAAGGTCGAGAGATAGATCGCCTCGACCCCTTCTTCTTCCATCCTCCATCCGAATCTGCAAGTCTCCCGCGGGGGCGCTGGTCCTCCGTTCTTCCCGAAACCCATGTCGGCGGTGAGAACGGTGACTTGGTGACCTCTCTGTGCAAGTCTTCGGGCAAGGGCGCGTACCTTAACGACAGGACCACCTTTCTCTTGGAAAGGATAGTAGGCCTGGACAGTTTTTAGGATGCGCATGACCGAGGTGCCTTTACGCCGCTAAACCACACTTCGTAGGCAAGCCACGCACACCGGTTGGTGGCCCATTCGTCCAATTTTCGCACTGATGAAAAGAGACTCGGCGGAGGGAAAAGGAATTTCCCGAAGCTGAGAGGCACGGTAGCGATAATTCCATCTCCGGTCATTTTGGAGGATTGCACACCTGCGTCGCGGAGAACTTTTGTAAACAACCCAGGGACGCGGAATTTCTGGATGAACCCCTTTTTGCGGTGGTTCCACAGTCGAACCGGCAAGGAGTAAGGTGAGAGCGCATTGTTGATGCTGCACAGCAACCGACCGCCGGGACGAAGTACGCGAGCGAGCTCGTGAACCGCAGTATTGTCTTCCGCAATGTGCATCAAGACGCCCGTGCAGACCACCTTGTCGAATTCGCCGTCGCCAAAGGGCAACTGACACGCGTCAGCCACCAAAGCGGACAGCCCGCGATTCGTGGAATCTGCCTGAAGACGCTGGATCATTTCTACGGATCGATCCACACCAAACCAATCAATCTTGGCGGCATCCCATAAGGTTCGAGAGATCCAGCCATACCCGCACCCAACTTCAAGCACTCGCTCACCGTCGCGAAGCTGGAGTGACTTCAAAACTAGCTCGCGGTCGCGCTCGGATTTGTATCGCCGGTACGGATTTTCGGACTCACGCCAGCCCTGCCAAAAATCTGGAGTCCACTCAAAACGGTTCTGGTTCATGAGGTGCGGATCGACCGCAAGACGAAGGTGAGCAGAAACACTACTACACATGCTCGCAGGGTGCCAGAGTCCATTCCGCAAACAACCGCTCAAGATCGTGTTGAAATCGCTCAAATCGGTAACAGGTCAGGACACGCTCCTTGCCACTAGATCCCATTTCTCGTCTTAGGTTTGAATCCCCCAGCAGCTTCTCTAGGAGCGCAATAAGTTGTTCTACATCGCCTGGAGGGACCAAATAGCCATTGCTCCCACTCTCGATGATATCTGTGGTCCCGCCCTGCGCTCCGCCGATCACGGGTTTAGCGAGCGCCATCGCTTCGAGGAAGACGATTCCAAACCCCTCACCGCCGCTTGGCAGAGCAAACACGTCTGCGCATGCATAGCAAGCAACCAGCTCAGGCTTTGTCAGGCCTCGAAGGAAATGCACTTGAGGAGAAACTCCCAACTCTGCGGCGAGATTCTCTAACCGCGAAAGATCACTCCCTTCGCCCACAGCTATTAAGTGCAAATCTGGGAAGACCCGGAGCAACGAAGGCAGAGCACGTATGAGAGTGTCCAGGCCCTTGTAGCGCTCGTTAGATTCCCAGCGTCCAACTGTGAGCACGATTCGTCCCTCAGGAATTCCTGTCACGGAGGGGAGTTTGTCCGGTGCCGAGGCAAGCGTGAGGAAGTCGGGGTCCAACGCCCACGGGAGAATGACGATTTTACTTTCGGCGACACCCTGCACACTGACCATCTTGCTCGCTGTGTCATGGCTCGGCGCAAGAACGTGGTCAGCTCGGCGCAAGGCCAACCGGCGAAGGGGTTTGAGCCGTTTCCAGACTTCAATGCCATGGGAGATGACAACTGTTTGAAGGCCAGACGAGACCCCCTTCATCATGCATGCAGGGACAGCGAGATGAGGATGACCCGCCAAGACTGCGTGCGGCTTTCTGCGCGTGAGCCGCAGGGAGGCGCTCACAAAGGATGTTTTGTCCCGCTCAAAACCCCGAAACTTGAATCCCAATCCGCCGACGGTGGTTCGGTGTTCGCCCTCAGCATCGTTCAGACTCAGGATTTCGTACGGTAAAGTGCTCTGGCACGCAAATGATGCAAGGACTGCTGCCGTGTGCCGCCCCGCAGTCTGTACGCCGCCCGCTGCCAGAAGTTCTGTGAATAGCCCAACGATCATTTCGATGCAATTGGCTTCCGAAATATGAAAACATCATGCGTTCCAATATGTTTTTGGGGAAAATGCATTCATACCTGCGCCATCATGGAATTGTCACGTTCGATAAAACCACGTCGCTTTCCACACAGGTACTCCTCAAAGATGTATTTCATCTCTTCTGCGTTGCGTTGCCATGTGTATTGTCGGGCGGTTGCCTCTGCGCGGATGCTCAGACGTTGCCGAAGATCTGCGCTTTCGTAAATCCGGCGGATCAATTCCGCAAGCTGTCTCGAATCGGTTGGATTCTCCAATATGAATCCGTCGACATCATGCGTCACTAGCTCGCTCACTCCCGCCTGCCGGCTCACAATCACGGGCAGGCCGCAGGCCATCGCCTCAAGCGGCGGAATCGCGAAGGAGTCTTCGAGCGACGGACCTGCATACAAGTCGGCGGCCGCGTAATATGACTCTATGTCGGGAACCGATGGAAGAATCATCATACGGGGTTCGAGTCCATGCCGTCGAACGAGATCTCGACACGCAGAAGAATCGTCTTGTCCACGAACCAAGATCCACAAGTCCTGGTTGGACAAACTGCTGACAGCCTCGATAAGGCAAGGCAGGCCCTTCTTTTTCCAATCGTTGCCAACCAGGAGAATCGCAAAGGCAGTTTCGGGGATGTGCAGCCTTCGGCGCTCTTCTTCGCGCAGGCTTTGGCGTCGTTCCGAATTTAAATGCTCTAAATCCGCCCCGTGGTAAACGAGCGAGAGGTGATCCTTCCGATGAAAACACCGCGCAAGGTCTTGCTCCATCTTGCGAGAAATGACTACTAATCGCACTTCGTTCTCAGCATATATTCTGCGCTCCAGAGCCATGAAAAGACGGTAGGACAGTTTGCGATGAATCAACCAAGGCCACATGCGCACTGGGTTGTGCCGGAGAGTCAGCTCCTGATGTACCAGCCGATAGAATTCGGTGAAGACGATGTGGACAGCGATAATATCCGCATCCCGACAATTGATCCCCGGTGAAAAAACGAGATCGAAGTCGAGCTTTCTGAACTGCCGGTCCCACCAGCGTTGTACATGGTTGGCTGCAAAGAACCAGAGATACCTCGTGAGGTGCGGACCCGGGAGGCGCGAAACGTGATGCCATGTAATCTTCGAGAGGTCTACATCCTCGACCGACGAGCTGTAGAGGTGAATTTCGAAATCGTTCGCAAGACGCTCGACTTGCTCGGCAACGCAGCGCTCGGTGCCGTGCCGCTTATCTAGGAAAGGCGTAACAACAGCGATACGCGGCCTAGAAGCCATGAGGCGGCGCCGCTGGCAACTGAGATTTGTCTGCGAGAGTTGGCAGTCGAAAGAGGATACCGATCATGAGCCACAGGTAGGCGTTGCAAATGTAATTCTGGTACGGATTCATGCTGGCATAGGTCATAGGGAACAGCAGTAAGAGAGCAAACCAAAAGATCGAGAACGCTACTGGGAAATAGGGCGTTTTCCGCAATTTAAGCACAACCTTCCAGCTAGCGACGAGCAAGGCTGCGGTCCACAAGATCCAGAGAACCAATCCGAGGATTCCGTACTCGACCACGAGGACGCCGTAGCCGTTCTCCACTCCCACGTTCGAAGGTTTTTGGTTAAGCAGACGAGTTACATACTGGACGCCCAGTGAAGCTGTGCCTATTCCATGCCCCCATGGCCAATTGCCGTCCGCGAATGCCATCTGAAATTCGGTCCACGGATAGCTCCCGACGCGCTGTGTTAATTCCTGGTTGCGGCTATAAGGCGACAGTGTCTCCGAATAAAAGGCAAATCTTGCTCCCACTTCCTGTGGGAAAAGAAAAACCGCGAGAGTCAAAGCAAAGCCAGCGGCAATAAATCCGCGGCGAATCGTCTTCACAAGCCGATGGCCTTCCCCCCACTGCCACGGTGTTCCCCACAAGTAGGCCCCTGCAACAATGAGCGTACTTGCGCTTGAGAGCATCAATGTCCCACGCCCGCCAGATAACAAAACCCCCGCGGCGATAACTGCGATGCTGCAGAGGACAAAGAATTGACCGCGCCAGCGCTTGAGAAGCAGAAAGCCCGCAGCTCCCAATCCGACCAGCCAGGCAAGTAGCATATACAATGCGAAGCGGCCATCGCTGACGAAGACTGAATTCGGCCTATACAACGATTGTCCGGTCGTAGACGAATAGCGGTAGAGAGTGCTTAGCTCGAGGATATCAGGAGCCAAGATTCGCGGGTTGAGAAAAGACGGGCCTATAATGGCCTGAACTATGCCTAGCGACGCAATCACAGCTGCCAGTGACATATTGAGTATCAGAAATCGTTTCAGGTCATCGTCTGAACGAATAAGCGCGTAGCCGACAAACATTAGCGGGATGTAATAGAAGTAGAGTTTTAATCCGAGAAGACCGTAGAAAATGCTCGGCGAATTCGGGTTGAAGCATTGAATCGCGCCAAGCCAAAAAAACATGCTCAAAAAAATCATAAAAGGAATGCGGAATGAAGGTGCTCGGCGTTGTCGAACAGCGAGAAGCAGCGATATATACGTGAACCCCACCAGCACGTCCTTGGCAAAATATATGATCATGTTATTGCCGAGGTATTTGCGGACCAGGTCTTCGAAGAGAAGCCAGACGAGAAAGGTATAAAACCCAGATCTCCAATTGCGCACGATGGCTACTCCAACCGCAGACACGGTTAAGCCAACGGCGGCATAGGCCAAAGAATCGAAGTTACCAGCGGCAATCCAGCCGCCCAAGATCCATGCTGCCAAAAGCCCCGCCACCCACAAGAAAAAGGAAACGGCTGCCTGGCTTCGTAAAACCGGGGAGCGGTCACCTATCGCTTGGCTCAGCTTCATCATGCGATCCTGCATCTTCCAAACTGTCCTCTCGTTACATGTTGATCTAACGTCAACGCGTGAAGGACTCTTTAAAAGCTTTCCACGTAAGAATTGCGCGGATCAATCCTTTCATTTCGAGCGGGACTCGGCTCTCCCACGACATGGTTCCACGAAATATGGTATGTGGTGTACCCCATGTTCTTCAGTTTCTGAACTGCTGGATGCACTGCATCTCTATCCAGGCGACCGTGCAACTCCATCATCACCTTTGGGCGATCCACACTGAGAATTTGAGTCATTCCCTCTAGCGCTTCAACTTCGGCTCCCTCGACATCTATCTTGACCAAGTTGACCACACCGATGTGTGATTCAGCGACGAGAGCATCGAGTGAATATCCAGGGACTTCTATCCAGTCGACTGCGTTTTCACAATATAGTCCGGAAGAGTAGCTGCTGGAAATCGCGCGGCCGAATCTTACGTGACCGCAGGTTCGGGATGCCGCCCCGTGAACAACTTGAACATTATCTATCGAATTGGCCTCAAGATTCTGTCGTAGAATCGCATTCACTTCTGGATCCGGCTCAAGAGCGAGAACCTTACCTGAAGGTCCAACGCACCTCGCACCGAGGAGAGTGTAATACCCGATATTCGCTCCAATGTCGAGAAACGTCATCCCCTCTCTGAGCTCCGGCAGAATCCATCTCTCGACTTCAGCCTCATGCAGCCCCAGCAGCAGGTCAAACTGGCAGGGGTCGTTCAATTGGACGAAAAACTTTTCGCCACGAAGACGCGCCTCGACAAGACCAGGCCGCATATAACGTAGGCTATAAAAGAGAAAATCAGCCACTCGTTGGAGGACGGTTGGCGCAGAGGCGCGCTTGAGCCCCAATCCGAACTTCCGCAGAAGGATGGAACCGCGAAACAGGATTCCATCGGGCAATCCGCGGGACAATGTCCGAATGGTGAAGCGACAATTTGATTTCAAGAATTCCTTCATGCGAGTCCCGGTTCGTATGACTTTGAACTCCCTGGAGGTCGCATCCATGTTGAGCTTCATTCTCCAGGGGCCTGATTGGCCGGAGACACGTTTTCGCGGGCACCCTTCATGGGAGCGATTCCCGCGTAGACCTTTATGTGATCTTTTACCATCCGATCCCGTGTAAACAACGCCCGCGCGCGGTTGCGGGCGGCATCGCCAAGTTCAACCGCCAATTCCGGATGCTCGAGAACCCGGCGAAGACAATCAGCAAGAGCCGCGGCATCACCGGCGGGGAATTTCAGGCCCACACCATCCACTAGCTCTCCCAAGCCGCCCAAATCCGAAGCGATCAGAAGCCGCCCGTTCATCATGTGCTCGACAGAAGCGAGAGGAGCAACATCCTCGCATATAGATGGCATAACCGCCGCTGTCGCGTCTCTCATTGCTTCCTGCAGATCATCTCCCTGGAGAAAGCCGGTGAATACGGTCCGCTCTCTCAGGCCGAGTTCATCAGTCATGCGCTCAAGCTCAGCTCGGATGGGCCCATCCCCGATTAATTTCAGTCGAAATTCGTAGCCATGTTTCGCGAGCTCGTTCGCCGCGAGGAGCAAGACCGCAACCCCCTTTTCCTGCACCATTCGTCCAACATAGGCAAAACAAGTGGCTGATGACAGGGTTCCCACGACCGATTGAGTGGCGACAGGGGGCAATGGAATCCCATGGTAAATAACCTCCGTACGAGGCATCTGGACCCGACGAGCGACATGGTGACTCGCCCCAATGTTCACGGTCATTTTGCTGCACAACCATCTCCGCGGGAATGTCAGGAGAAGCATTCGAAGACTTCTCCATTTCCCCGAATTCTCCCAGTTACATTGAAGGCACTTTTGGTATCTGGCTGCGAGGAAATGTCCGGGGCAATCGGACATCGAAGGCAAGTAAAGAAGCATACCATTTGGACAAACCGATTGATAACCGTCGTGTTCCACGACGGCAGGCTTCCTCAGAATCCCAGCAAAAAGCATCGGCAGAAACGCCGGATTGGCTATGTGAATCACATCCGCTTCGTGGACCAACCACGCCAGATGGAACACTCCTGGCCTCCGGATGACCCTGAAGGGCAGCGCCGAATCATCCATCCCGTTGGCTGTTGCCTGGGTTACGACTGTCACTTCGGCGGATTCAATTTCGGCCCGAACTCCTTCGGCGAGACCCCGCGCCAGTAGCATCGTGTAGGTTTCAAATCCCCCAATCATGGGGGCGAACGCATGTGCATAAATGAGAAGTTTCATAGCAGTTGCTTCTGAAGGGCACCGACTCCGCGCATTACTTGAACGGCAGAGGCCCCGACTGCCTGTGCAAACTGTGGAAATGCGGGATTCCGTGGAGCATCGTCGGAAATCAAAATGCTCCCTAGGCGAATTGACAGGAAGGCCTTCTCATCTTCGAATTTCATGTGCTCTTGCATATGCTTACTGCCTGAAGTGCAAAGCTTGGGTGCCGCAAGGCAAAGAGCAATCGATTCCTGTAATTGGCAGCCTACCACCTGGATACTAGCGTCCTCAATCCTGCTGACGAAAGCGTGCGAGAAGCACTCTAGAGGAACAATCTATATGGGTCCAATTCTCCCTATTATTTATCGATCTGATCGTCCGTCTGAAGCGCATCAACCGGTATCCCCACATGATCTTACTGCAGGCATTCAAATCTCTTTCAAAGTCATTTTAATGATACCTTCTGCACTGCCTCCATCACTCCTGCGATGTTTTCGCGGAGAGACCAGGTTCGCATCCGTTCCCGAGCTGCCTCACTCATCTTTTTCAGTGCTCCCCTGTCGGGTAGGACTTCACTCAGAATCTCCGCAAGCTTTTCGACATCCCCACAGGGGAAAATAAAACCTGTTTTGCCCGGTTGAACGAGTTCAAAGCGCCCCCGAATTTCATCGCTCAGAATCACGGGACATCCGCATACCATGGCTTCACAGACCACGACCGGGCACGGGTCGTACTTCGAAGAAATCACAAAGAGATCTGCCGCGCAATATACGGAAGGCAGTTCGGACTGCTCAACAAACCCAAGGAATTTAACCTTTTCCTTAATCCCAAGAGAGAGAGAATCAACCTCCAATTGACCGCGAAGCTGGCCCTCACCGGCGAAAACGAGAACGGATCCCGGCACGCGAGTCCTTGCGAAGGCTTGCAGAACATCCTGCGGACGCTTCCAAGGCTGCAGCTTCGCACAGAACAAAACGACCGTAGCCTGCTCCGGTATGCCCCACCGACGCCGCGCTGCTTTCCGATCTACTTGAGATGCTTGGCGCACCCACCATTCGTTGTCAATGACAAAGGGCATTAACACAATCTTCGATTCCTTGATCCCTAAGCTTCGGATGAATTGCTTGCCAGCGGCAGAGGGTGCAATGACCACGCTCGCTAGGCGAAAGATAACTGGCAGTACTAACTTCTTTAACTTGATTTTCCAATGTTTCCCGTCTCGGGCATCAAGACTGGTTGCATCAGTGCCGAATAGAAATGGAATTCGGCGAAGCTTTGCGGCTGCCGCTAGAATCCAGAAACTTGCGTAGCTGTACCCTGCGAAAGAGACAATGACATCAAACCTTCCGTCGCGAACAATCTTCCAAAGGCCGGGATTAACCAACCCCCAAAATCTCTGAATGCCAGGCCGTAACGATCGATTTGGCACACTGATCCATGGGTAGCCTTCAAGCAAGGGCACGTCCCAGGCCACCTGTCTTTCCATGTCGGGATCGAATCCTGGCTCCGCACCTTGCAGGCTGCAATATGCAACTTGGATGTCCAGCTGTGGATGCTGAGCCATTTGACGGAACTGCGGCGAGGCATATTGCACTGCATGAGATGCGACCAAAAGAACCCGGTAACGTCGGTTACTCATTGCCGAGAACGCTTTCAAGCGATTCTGCAATCCTATTCCAGGAAAAATACTTTTCCTGGGCACAAAAGCTGCGCCTGCTCAGTTCAGTTTTGTATAGCTCGTTCGTCAGGACGCGAATCAAGGCTTGCGCCATCGCCTCGTGGTCGCCTTCGGGTGCCAGTTCCACCCCTGCCTCTGTGATCGGAAATGCGGTTTCCGGTCCGGCATAGCCGATGACTGGCAGCCCACACGCAATACCTGCGAGTGCGCTTCCCCGTCGTCCGGACAATTGGCCGCGGACAAAAAGAAGCGCATCGCTCGAAGCAAGCAGGTGAGTTATCTGCTCCCCATCAAGGATCCCCCTTACATCCAGCGTAAGAGAGGTGTCCCGCAGAGCATTTCGCAGAGGACCTTCGGCGGCTTGTGCTCCTCGGCCGAAGACCAGGAGCCGTACCCCTTTGAGTGACTTTGCGACATGTTGCATGACGTGTGCGACCGTCTCGATCTCCTGTCGACCGTTCGGCGGTTCAGTTACGCCAAAGACAGCCACCGTGGGCGAGCTGTTTGTTTTTTCTGAGCCCCCCAATCGGTCGGATTTATTGAGCGCAGGGATATTGGCACCAATGGGGACAAAGGCTGCTTTTTCCAGCCCCCTTTTATGCCACCGCACTCGGTCAGGAGGTATCGTGAAGATGCACGAGTTGGCCATGTCACAGGCTCCTCGCATCACCCAGTGCTGGCAGCCGCGGCGGATCCGGTCGATAAGCCGCTCTCCGTGAAATCCACTGGCATCGTGGAAAATGACGGCAATGCGAGCCTTGTTCCACTTGAGAGCAAGAAGCACCCCCAGAAAGCCTACCGGAAAACCACGCCGCGACCAGCTCAATGCGGTGTAGTGCACCATGATCCATCGGCCTCGCCAATGTTGGCTCTTGCGCCAGAGCTGCAGAAGCGCCCTCGGAAAACCGTCCTGGTCCCATGGAACCTCGATGGTTTCAAGCCGGGTACCTCGCCCCGAAAGCGCCGCCGCTAGCCAATGGCAATAATCGCGCAAGGCATCTGTCGGCTTATCCCGCCGGCCTAGAAGCGCGATAATCGCGAATGTATTCCCCATAAAATGTTGTGGCTGTTCAGCAGGCTTCGCCCGGTATCCCAGGCTCCCAAGCGGTTCAACCGTATTTGAATTGGTCACTTTCTGCTTTGCCACACGCGCTATCCTTCGGACTGAGGATGGCGACGAACGGTGAGTCAGCCCTGCTTGATTTCGTATCTCTCCCGTCGGCCCGCGTTCATTTGGACAGAACTTTCGCTGGTGAAGAATCAAGGAGCTTTCGAGTCCCGCAAGGCTGTCTATGGCTTGCTATCGCGCTGCGGCCTTCTTTTGTCCCTGTCCCAACTCTTCGATCATCCGTCGCAATCCTTCCACTACGCCCACACGTGGAGTCCAGTTTAAATGTTGCTGTACCTTCCGGATGTCACTCACGTAAATTTTCTGGTCGCCGGGGCGGAATTCTCCGTAGTCCGTAGGCGGAAGCTTACCGAGGAGATTTTCTAGCGGGGTGCGCAGCTCGGCCCATATAGATATTGCATTCTCAGGGCCGCCACCGACGTTGTACACCTGTCCTGTCGTGCGCTTGATGTTCGTCAAAGCGCGCAGCATTACATCCACAAGGTCCTCTGCGTAGAGCAAGTCGCGCACCTGCTTGCCGTCACCAAAGATCGTCAGACGCCCTCCATGCAACCCAGTGAGTGCAAAGTGCGCCACCCATCCTTGATCTTCGTTCCCGCATTGGTGCGGTCCATAGATGCAAGACATCCGGAAGACGATCGTTGGCAGGCCATAGATGCGATAGTAGTCGTGCACGTATTGATCAGCCGCGCCCTTCGAACAGCCGTACGGCGAATGGAAATCGAGCGTACAGGTTTCTGGGACGCCATGCGGAAGGTTTTCGAACTCGTAACGGGTAGGACGCTCGACCACTCGTAGGTGTTCGAGCCCGCCATAAACCTTGTTCGTAGACGTATAGAAAAAGACTGGCATCGGTATGTGCTGCCGGGCCGCTTCAAGAACGCTTAAAGTTCCCTGTGCGTTGATCGAAAAGTCGTTCAGCGGATCGGCGACGGAAGTCGTGACTGCAACCTGTGCGGCCAAATGGAACACCACGTCTGCGCCTTGCATCGCGTTCTCTACTGCCTCGAAGTCGCGTACATCGCCCTCCATGAAAAGCATCCGGCCGTGACGCTGCCCCCTAAGCCAATCAAGATTTTCCCGGACACCTGCGCGGCTGATGTTGTCGAACAGAACGACTTCGTGCCCCTCACGCAATAGCCGGTGCGACAGATTTGTCCCAATGAAACCGATTCCCCCCGTGACCAAAGCTCGCATCAAAAGTCCCCCTTCCCGTTCTCATCTCGGGGCAATGTGGTCCGTGACAGCATCTACATTAAACTAGACTTTATTGCATGGCGCAAAGTCTTCAGCACCATTGGAAGTCCCTTCCAGTAATACCTCGAGTTTGCCTTTCTCAGAGCGGAAAACTCCTCGAATGCAGCGGCAAACAACTGGTGCCGATAATAATGCTCGAGATAGGTCAAGTGAATTTCCTCTGCCGGCCAACTTCGCGCAGGTGCAAAGAACTGATTGGGATGTTCTTGGAGGACTCGAGTCATCTTGTCTCTGCAGCTTTGGAATGTAAAGTCGCGCAGAGTCAGTTCCCGGCCCGCGCGAGAAATTTGTGCCCTCTCTTTTTCGTGTTGCAGATAATAGGCGACCAGATCCGGAATTTCCGCTTCGTTGCGCCAGCCTATAAAGTCCACGCCTTCACGAAAGCCCCAATCAGTCAACTCTGTGGGTATCCCAGTGATCAGGAGGGCCCCACCGCCCATCCCTTCGTAACAACGCATGTTCGCTTCTGTGGGGAACTCGTCTCGGCTCACATTTACTACGATCCTGCATTGCCGGTAGACTTCTGCGGTTTCCTCTTTGCTGTATCGTTTTTGGAAGTCATTCATTCTGAACCGGGCGGCAAGCGTCTCGATAATTCTTCTGCGCCTCGCGTATTGTGCATATCCGAAGCCACCGACCCATCCTAAATCCAGGGGACGCCTTTCTTGCATGCTATCTGAATTGAATAGGTTTGCATCGATAGCGTGTGGAAGAGCAAAAACCTTGGGATGCCCAGCTGCATGATAGACAGGAACAAATGATGGATGCCAAACAAATACATAGTCGAAGAGCATGGCCCAACGCACGCGCGCCGGGGTCCACCCGAACGAATCGATGTCCAAAGACGCTGTCGGTATGGGGGCGATGTTGAGATCCCGTGGCAAAGCGGGCATGTCGACAACATGGGCAAATACCTCAGGCATCTCATCCCGCTTTTCGGCAAACTCTAGTAACTTAAGGACACTAATATTGGGCCTGAAGTCATCCAAATCTATGTGTATTGCGCACTCGCGGGCAAAGGCATCAGACAGGTACCTCTCGGTGATGTGCCGGCGCGAAGCGTTATAGCTAAAGGCCACACGAACATTCTTTGAGCCCTTCAGAATGTTTGAATGCATCGCCGGATTCTTCGTCGCGCTCATTGTAGAAAGCTATGTCTCCTTGAAACAGCCGCAGTGGCTAACGCTCCGTATGATGGTTCGCTCAAACCCCAATCTATCCTGCCTAATCCATAATCGGTCGGGGTATGACTTGGCTCGGGGCGGCGAAAAAATGATTGGCTGAGATCCATTTGATGTCGTATTTCATCTCCGCGAACATGGCCCGCAGAAGTTTGCCGTTCTCATCTGAGTGGACTTCGCATTCAACGTAGGGTTTATATTCCGCGAGGACCTTCTTTGCTCCGCGAAAGACCTCGACCTCTGCGCCTTCTACATCGCACTTAATCAAATTGGGAGGGCGCTCTGTTTGAACGAAATCATCCAAACAGATCGACGGTATGCCTACGGTTTTCGCGGTAGAGTGCGAGACCACCTTTCCAACGCCGAAGTCTGGGGAAATCAACGGCTCCGCAGGATCGAAATTGACGAAGGCGGTACTTGACCAAACCGCGGAGTGAACCAATCGCACATTATGAGCACTATTCCTGTCGATATTCTCGAGCACGAGGATTCCAAGCCGCGGTTCAGCCTCAAAAGCAATCACCATTCCTGTGGACCCCACGATTCGAGCCGCTAGGAGAGAAAAGAAGCCGTTGTTTGAACCAAGGTCGTAAAAAACCATCCCAGGTCTAAGATTATCCTGAAGGATCCTCTGGAGATCTGGCTCTGCTTGTCCCCGATAGTACTGCGACCCAGTTCTGGGATTTAGCTTCAACCAAATCCCCTTTCCTAAGCCGTCCTGAACTTGGAACCAATCGCGATAATCGGGAGGCAATATGAGTGAACTGAGGCTCTTGGCGCACAATCTGAACCCAGGAATTCTCTTCATCGCTGACAACAAGGGCCCATTTTCAATGATCAATTGCGATACTGAGATTCGCATGGTTGAGTAGAAGGAGCGAACCTGCGATCTCGCAAGCTCCGCCTCATGTAAATTAAGTTCTCACGGTCGAAAACCACCGAAAATACCCGCCTCCCGGCGGAAGAGATCTTCTGCTAGCGACAAAAAAACAACGCGTCTGCTGACTACGCTGACTCGGAATCTTGTGATCGCGACCTTAGAGTCGATTGAAGCTGACGAACTCGCACCGCCAACTGTGATCGTGGAGCCTTCTTGGCATCAGTAGTGGATGGCAGTACGCTCCAAACGTCGCCATCTCCAGCAATCTCTTGAGCTGTTCTGACCGGCTAATTCGCCCTAAAGCGTAAATGCTATGCCTTTCTCGCACGAGGGGCAATAGATTACGCACGAATTCGATCAACACCTCGATACGATTCACAGTTCTCTCCCAGCTTTGGGCGGTAGGGGAGCAGACTTCCGTTTGGGTGGAAGTCGTATGTTTTATACCTTCATTTCTTTTGCCATTTTTCGCACCAGCGTCAGAATCTGGCCTCGGCGAAGAAGGCGCAAGGCTCTGACGGACTTGGACTCATGACGTTCGAGAGGGTCGCTTCGCTGCAAAACATAGGGTTGTTCGTCCCATTCCTTCGATGGGCGACAGCTTTGTTCTTTCACAAAAATGGCGGTTTTATCTGCGAACGGCTCTATGAGTTTCCATTCCGGTTCTGAGAGCAAGAACTCCTTCAAGATGCGCCCGGTCCAGATCCCGATGTCATCAATAATGAGTATTCCTCCGGTTTTCAGCTTGGATGAAATGAAATACCAATCCATGAATGGAGTCGGAAAACCATGGCCTCCGTCGATCAATGCAAGATCCAGATCCTCTGCTCCAAGTTCTGGGAGTACGTTCTCTGATAGATCGACCCGGAAATTGACGTGTTGCAGTGAAACCTCGTGTTGCTTGCAGTAATCTCGGATGCGGTCCACCTCTAGTTGCGACGGAGTTATACAAAGATGGGATCCGCCTTTCAGCGCGAAAAGTATCGTGCTTAGTCCGGATCCGGTTTCGAGGGTCTTTGAGCGCTCGTTGACGTGCGCATCGATGAAATCGAGTACGGATCGGAGTAGGCTCCATACCATGAGCTGCCCTTTATACTCATGAATCTTGGGTGGATCATCGAGTAGAGCCTGCAAGTCCATTGCATCATTCTCCGGTCGTTGCGCCCACCACCCGCATTCCGTGGGTCACAATGGAATATTCCATGGGAATTTCTATTTTGCATTCCCAACTGGTGGACATTATATATACCTAGCCACCTCCACGGATAACGCTCCACCCCAGTATTCGCAGCCAATCCTTCCAGTGGCCGGCGGGGGAGCCAGTCTTGCAGATTCTGCGTTCGACAGACAGCGATGGCAGTAGTAAGCCTGCGGTCATGCCAACTGCAACAAGCGCCTGAGCTGTTCAGACGGGCTAATTTGTCCAGAGTCGTAAATCTCACGCCTTTCGCGAATTAGGGGCAATAGATAACGCATGTATTCAGTCAGCACTCTAGCGCGATCCATAGTTCTTGCCCAACGCAGATGCCCTATATCCACCCCCAATCCGGCGAAGGTAACAAGCCAAGCTGTAACTGCATAGTGGATCGGAAGAAGCTTGGTAGCCATCAGCAGCCGCCCGCACAAGATCCCGCGGATCGACATCCGCGCAGCCCCCTCAGTCGACTGGGTCGATGCGCCTACCCGATGCCAACAAACAGCAGCAGGGTCGAAGACGGTTTTCCAGCCACGGACCCAAGCCCGCCAGCATAATTCAACATCTTCATAGCCGAGCGGCAGCCTTTCATCAAACCCACGCAACGTTTGAAACATCGACTTTCTCACCAACATATTAGCTGCCGACGACATCAGCACGTTCGTCGGTGAGTCACAGCCTTCTTGGAAAACGTACAACCCAGGGAGCATGGAGTAAGAAAGGTCGTCTGCTCGATGCTCTCTTGTGACGCGTGTCGCCAGGTGCACTGGTTTGCTCGCTTCCCAATTGTACTGAAGCGCATCCACAGAGAAAATGTCAGGATCTTGCGTCATCGACAAAACCATCGAAGCAACAAAAGCTTCATGGAAACGCATATCATTGTTGAGGAACAAAACGAGTTCTCCCGCGGCCGCATGGGCTCCCCTATTAAGCGCAGCTGCGAGCCCCAAATTTCTCTCGAGAGAAAGCCAACGCACACCAAAGCTTTTGGCCACTGCCTCTGAGCCGTCCGTGGACGCGTTGTCCACCACGATAATCTCTAGTGGGCGACACGACTGAGAAAGTAGTGAGGGCAGACAGATCTCGAGATGTCTTGCCCCATTCCAGTTGACTACAATCGCTGAAACCAACGGCTCAGAGGACATAACTCTATCTCTCAATCTGTTTCAGGAACTCGAAGCATGGTTTCAAAATATGGCCAGACCGCAGAGAGTGGAAGCAAAGATAGCAGACTGGTTCATCGGCGACAATCCCGGCATGCGTCCGGATTCCCCGCGCTGGGCAGCGTGTGTGTAGTTATCGAAGTCATCGCCAAATTTCCATTGAATCAAACCATAGTCCTCCAACTCGTGGCGCGTTCTATAGACTTCATAGCGTGCAGTAGACTACGACTTAAGCCACGCTAGTAATTCGAAAATGTGACCGGTCACGCCACTTCCGGATCAGAGTGAAGCTGAGCACGAATCCCGCTGGTATAAGCGATAATGTGTCCGAACTTACTTTTCTTTATGTGTCGGACTTGACCGCCCAAGAGAAATTTATGCGTGCAGCAGCGAAAGAGGATGCAGAGTCCTTTCGATCCGAATGAAGTCGTTCGCGATGCAATGCAACGGAAACGAAAATTCTAGTTTACGTGTTCTGCAGAGGAGCTTATATGATTCGTTACCGCTCGGCTGCAATCTTGTGCCGGTGTACAAGGATTGGAGCCGCCGAGGACGGCTCGCCTAAGACGCTCCGAAACCGTCTCATGTTCTTCTTGGCGTACCATTGCTTCAACTGATAGAAGCGCTGAGGCGGAATCATGAGCGTTAGACTGAGGACCAACCACTTAAAAAGAAAGTAGCCGGGGCCGGCGTCCTTATACGCCAGATGATAGGCGGCTCTTTCCACACGAAACGTCTGCCACCGCTTGCCCCCACCACGGCCGAGGTTCAAGCGCTCGGCATCCACCAAGTCGGGCTCGATCAGAGCCTGCATCGCCTCGTGTGGGATACCGAGAATCGACAAGTGAGGAATCAGCTTTTTGAGAACCAAAGCCTGCATTTCTAGTCTCCGTCTCATTTTGGCTGGCTCGGTAGTCGCGACGAGGTTTTGCGCGTGAATGCGATAATAAGTAAGCGGGTGCTCTAGGACGACGGCTCCTGCAAGACTTACTGCCAGAGTGTAAACGAAGGCGTCGGCCGAAAACGTCAACTCCGTGGGAATTGGGGGGATGCATTCGAGAATCGTCTTGCGAATACAGAGCCTGCTCGTGCCAAAGAAGATCCGCAAAACATTAAACAAGCGCGCACCAGCTGGGTCTTTGAGTTGGACCTGGCATGTTTTTTCTGGCACGACGCTTTCGAGCAAGGAGGGATCGGGACAAGTCTCGTAAAAGCCATGGCCGACAGTTCCTACGTCTGCGTTCTTTTCGAAGCCTTCCAACACGCGGCGCAGCTTCGAGCTCGTCCACCAATCATCCCCGTCGAGAAAAGCAACAATCTCGCCCTGCGCCTTGGGGATTCCAGCGTTGAAAGCAGATGCCTGGCCACCATTTTCTTTGTGCAGGTACCTGACGCGGGGAGCGAATTTCTTGACTATGGAGAGAGTATCGTCTGTCGAGCCATCATCGACAACGACGATTTCAAGCTCCGATGATGATAATCCCTGATCGAGAACGCTCAACAACGCCTGCTCAATGTAGCGTTCATGGTTATATGTATTGACGAGAGCGGAGATGAGTGGCCTTGTCATTTCGGCTCACAGGCGGCGTGAATCTCGACTAGCTCTCACGCTTAAGCTTCGGACCAATGATCCTGACCAACCTTTTCTGTGCATTCCTAGTCGCTCGCGGAAGGGGAGCGTTCCATAAACAAACATTCGGAACAAGAAACGTCATATCACCAAGGGCTTTTTGCGCAGAGGCATTCCTTGAAGACTTCCAGATGGCGCGATTCGGTGAGTCGCGTCATCAATATTAAAGCAATGTGATTTGTCCCCTGCAAATTCGTAGTTTGTTTTCGCCATTCCGGCACTCCACATACCCGCGGAACCATCATAGCGCCAATGGGTACTTCTCGCACCATCTGGCCACGCATCTCAAACGAAATCGATTCATGACTTCAGTGCTGGTCAAGATTCCCCGCAACCCGGCCTGTCTCAAGAGTTTCGCATAACAGTACAAAGCGCTCGAGATCGGGCACGACTTCCCAACAGTGCTGTTCGATTTCAACACGATGCCGGTCCCTTTTGATCAGCTAAAATAATCGACGCTAGACCCAATCGGAAGGTTATTGAACGCGCTGACAGGCATACTGCTCAAAGCACCGAGATTTCCACACGTCGGTCGAGAAAGTTCAAATTGTCTTGGAAGGACCCTTTGCGGAGCAGCTTAACGCGAGCACTACTTTGTGTGACAATAAATCTGTCACCTGCCAAAGATGGCACGACCACCGGTTTTTTGGTCTGATTCAAGTACCAATGACACGGTGCTATGTCGATCTGGACAATCCGAGGCGGACGCAACGGCAGCACGTGCTATCGGCTAAAACGGCGGAGACTCGGAATAGGATGCTCATCCATTTGAACCGGCTCTCACGTCACCGCAAGGATTTCGGACAAGCCTGCCGGATTACTAGCGTATCAATTGAGAACCCGCGGGGGGTTCTCCGTATGATTTGATTGCCCCACGCCACCGAAATGCGACGGCTGAGATTGCCGAGTTGCGAGTCCGCGCGCAATAGGAAAGTCATATGAAGGTCAGCGTACTGATGGTCACTTATAACCATGAGCGGTTCATTGCGCAAGCTCTTGCGAGTGTCTTGGCCCAGCGCGTGAACTTTGATTATGAGATTGTCGTCGGAGAAGATTGTTCGACGGACGGTACGCGTGACATCGTCATGGAATTCTACCGCCGGAATCCGAAACGAATTGTGCCGCTTTTGAGAAGCCACAATCTCGGCGGGGCACAGAACTTTATGGCGGCTCTGGCCTCCTGCCACGGCCAGTATGTGGCTTCGCTCGAAGGCGACGATTATTGGACGCACGAGGACAAGCTGCAGAGACAAGTCGATTTCCTCGATGCACATCCCGATTACGCAATGTGCTGTCATCGAGCTCAAGTCCTCGACGAAATGGGCGGTGGGCGGGCTGGTGTATTTCCTCTTCATCGTGCTGGGTCATACGCGATTGAAGACCTGCTCACCGTGTGTTTTGTAGCGACCTGTACGCCTGTATACAGACGAGCTTTAGTTAGCCCTCTCCCTGACTGGTATAGTGAAACAGAGCTGGGGGATTGGGCGCTGTTCGCGTTGCTGGCAGAACATGGCAAAATTGAACTTATGGACGAGATTATGGCTGTCTATCGTGTGCATTCGGGAGGCATTTGGTCATCTCAGGTGGCGGCCAGCCAGATACGCCAGAGGATGCGAATGCTGACAGCTTTGGACAAGCGTCTGGAGTTCAAGCACTCGAACGCGATACGGTTGGGGATTGCACGGTTGTACTTTGAGATGGCTTACTATGCACGACAAAAAGGGAATCGGACGGAGACAGGAAAGCACCTTTTTAACTACATCCGGAACGGCGGTTGGCAATTCCGAGGCAGTCGGCGGACTCTGGCTTCGTTTGCCGCGTACACGGTTTTCGGTTCTTGGTATGAGGCAATCCGAAAAGCGAGGCGAGCAATCTTACGTTGACTCGCATTTGAGGGTGCCCGCTAACAGGTTTGATAATCGATTCCGACCACGGGGTAGGGGGATTGGTGGCTGCTCCGGTGATGTTAATGACGGGCGCCACAAAAAGCCTCTCAACTGGCGGTGAATTTCTCCACAACCCTGAGGGGATCGGCAACACTGCAGTCGCCCTCATGGTAAACATAGTTCAGCCCTTTCAGGCCCCATTCGTAACCATTTCAGAAGGGCGGAGGGAATCATAGGCCGCGTTGACGCCGCCGACGATTGGAGTGTCCGACTCCTGCGTTTACTAGCCCCTGGACGATAGAAAATTATCGGCTTGGGCCGGTACACTGCTCGTCTTCGGTGGCAACGCTTCCCCTCCGTGTTAGAGGCCCACGATACAGCCTCTCGCGTACAAACGCGGACGCCTGTGGTCGTCGCAGAGGCGAGATCCCAGATTGCGAAATGGAATGAAATGGGTGAATCTCCTTGGACGCGGCAGAGGGTAGTGGACTCGGGATGATTGAACAGTTTAGCATTCGATGTCCTGATTTGGAGTCCTCCGGGGTCAGCCAATGGTTTTGTCCGAACAGGAAGGCAATCACGTCGGGTCTGCGAATGCGGACTTCTGGACTTCCGTTGTTTGTGAGCTCCTGTCTTGTAGCCACAATTTCTTTCCCGACAATATTGATCGTATCCGTTTCCCGGGACGTATTCCGCTTGGCCGCTCGATAAAGGATAGGCTGCTTAAACTGGCTGCATCGAAGCGGATGTCGCGACGTCCTTTCATCGATTCATCGCAGGTGGCAGAGGTTCTAAATGTCGAGGGCTTACCGCAGACCTATGGCGCATTGGAAGATCGTTATTCGCGGGATCTGTTTGTAAAACTGCTAGTCTATCGCATCCTTGGCCCGCGCAGAGTCAAGCTGCCCATCAATTCCCCCGCGTATTGGAAAAGAGTCGAACAAGCCAAACAATATCTTCTCGAACAAAAGGTAATACAGGGCGTACCCGTACTCGGTTCCCTTGACCTGTATGCGATTGATGACTTGCAGCTTATCGGGCACCGCATGACTGTGGTCAATGTGTTTCTGCTGGAGCAGTACCGGTGTGATCGCGCGGGCGTGCGTGTTGAGTCAGGAGATATAGTTGTGGACGCCGGCGGCTGCTGGGGCGACACTGCGCTGTACTTTGCCCAGCGGGCAGAAAGCGTTTATTGCTATGAATGTATCCCTTCGAACATAAAAATCCTGAAGAAGAATCTCGAGTTGAATCCCGAGCTGGCGGAGAAAATTTCCCTTGTATCGAAGGCACTGTATCGGGAACCGGGGAAGACGATGATCTTTTCAGATCATGGTCCAGGCAGCCACAGCGCTGCCGAGGGTGTCACAGTCACAACCGATACGATCGACAATCTAGTGAATACTGCTCGTCTACAGCGAGTGGATTTCATCAAAATGGACATAGAAGGCGCCGAGATAGATGCACTGATCGGTGCGGAACGGACAATTCGTTCTTATCGACCACGCCTTGCAATCTCTCTATACCATTCGTTGCAGGATTTTGTGAGGATCCCCCAGTGGATCGCATCCCTCGGCCTCGGATATAAGCTTTACCTTGATCACTTCACAATCCACCATGAAGAGACAATCCTTTTTGCCAGGGCCTTGGAATAGCGCGCTGCGCACCGGCCTGGGACAAAAGCGAGAGCCGAAACAGCCTCAGACAGTGCGTGAAGTAAATATACACAACCCCTCGGCAGGAACTGCTTCGTTTGGTTGCTCGTCGCTTGTGGCTTGAAGTCCACGACATCGGAATATCGAACCCACGTCTCCGCAACCAATCACCTGTGCGCTGCGTTGCGATCCCAATTTATGAAAGCATGTTTCGCCGATCGCGGAACAGTCCTTTAGACGAGCCTGGGTGTCTTCGCAAGTCACATTCGCAGCGCTGATTCTACTCGTCCGTGAAGGCCCGTTCATTCGCAAGGCGGATCTCGCTCGTGTCAAATAAGGAAATCTTGGAAGGACAAGCACTCTTTTACCGAGGTTGTCGATACGCCGTCAAGCCATTCAAGGGCGTAAGCGTGAGTCCTTCTCCAAGTGCTCCAGTTCTGATAATGTAAGTTCCCGGCGAAGAAAGAGTATTCTGGCCGCTTCCCGCGAGGAAAGCTCGGTTTTCGGGGCGAGTATCTGAGGACAATCGTGCAGTTTGTTTGGACGAGGACCCAAGTAAGCTTTTGCAACTACATGTGCACAGTGGGCCCGTGCGAGGGGAAGGCGAAATGAACACTGCCCCGGTCCCCGAGCGCACACTGTCACATGCGGCAGTCGTCACCAAGGCGCGACCGGCAACCGTCATACGCCGGACGAGGGGATGGACCGCTCTGCGTCTCAATGACTTGTGGAATTATCGTGAGCTGCTGTACTTCCTCGTTTGGCGCGACGTGAAGGTCCGCTATAAGCAGACAGTCCTGGGTGTCGCTTGGGCTGTGCTGCAGCCATTGCTGACCATGATTATTTTTACGCTAGTGTTCGGTAGGTTCGCTAAGGTTCCCTCTGACGGCGTGCCGTACCCCATCTTCGCGTATTGTGCGCTCTTGCCCTGGCAATTGTTCTCATTCGCACTCAGTGAATCTGGGAACAGCTTGGTCAATAACCAGAATCTGGTGAAGAAAGTCTATTTTCCGCGACTTGTGGTCCCTGTCGCCCCAGTGCTCGCCGGATTGGTGGACTTCAGTATCTCGTTCGTGTTGTTGCTGGCAATGATGGCTTATTGGGGTGTGCGCCCAGGGATCGCCGCGTTAGCGCTGCCCTTGTTCCTTTTACTTGCCATTGCGAGTGGGCTGGGCATAGGCCTATGGCTCTCTGCGCTTAACGTTAAATACCGCGATGTGCGCTACACCATCCCCTTTCTCACTCAGTTCTGGCTTCTCGCGACACCCATTGCGTATCCCAGCAGTGTGGTCCCAGCCAAATGGCGCGTGCTGTACGGGCTGAATCCCATGGCCGGTGTCGTCGAGGGATTTCGCTGGGCCTTGCTGGGCACGCACACCGCACCGGGCCCGATGCTGCTCGCCTCGGTCCTAGCCGTGGCTGTGTTGCTTGTCACTGGGTTAATGTACTTCCGGCAGGTGGAGAAGACCTTCGCCGATGTAGTGTGAAGGGTTGATTATGTCGTTGGCTCTACTTCTATGAGCGAATTGGCGATTCACGCTGAAGGTTTGGGCAAGGTGTACCACATTGGTCAGCGGCAGCAGTCCTACTACTCCTTGCGGGACGTGCTTACGGATAGGGTGGCGGCGCCATTCCGTGCGGTGTGGAGGCGGCTCAATGGCGCGCAGGGTAATGGCAACTTCCCAGACGACACGGTTTGGGCCCTGCGTAATGTCTCGTTTGACATCAAGGAAGGTGAGATCGTCGGCGTCGTTGGGCGCAACGGTGCGGGGAAATCAACCCTTCTGAAAGTTCTATCACATATTACAGAACCCACCGAAGGGCAAGCGGTGATTTACGGCCGGGTCGGAAGCCTGCTGGAGGTGGGTACCGGATTTCATCCCGAGCTCACAGGTCGAGAGAATGTCTTCCTAAACGGGGCGATCCTCGGCATGTCGAAGACTGAAATTGCCCGCAAGTTCGAGGAGATTGTCGCCTTCTCTGAAGTGGGGAGGTTCATCGACACTCCGGTTAAGCACTACTCCAGCGGGATGTACGTACGGCTGGCCTTCGCGGTCGCAGCACATCTCGAGACCGAGGTTCTGTTCGTAGATGAAGTGCTCTCAGTCGGAGATGCCGAATTTCAGAAAAAGTGCCTCAGTAAGATACAAGGCTCCGGCGACGAGGGTCGAACGGTGGTCCTTGTTTCCCACAATATGACTGCCATCCAGCGCCTCTGTCAGAAAGTGTTTTGGATGGACCATGGCAACATCGTCGTTTCAGGCAGTCCGAGAGATGTCGTCGGCGAATACCTGAGCACGGTGTCGACTGCTGTTTCCGAGCAGGAGTGGCCGGATGCGGATTCCGCGCCCGGCAACGATAAAGTGAGACTGCGCAGCGCGCGAGTGCGGCCGCTAGATGGTGATCCAGTAGATCCGATTTCCGTGCGCACACCGTTCCTTATGGAATTCGAATACTGGAACCTGAAGCCCCAGGCGCGCATCAATCTCAGCCTGAGTGTTCACACCGAAGACGGCGTACTCGCATTCGCGACCGGACCAATCGGCGAACCGTTATGGAATGGCAAACCGTTTCCGGTGGGCTTGTTTTGCAGTGCATGCTACGTACCCGGCGATCTTCTCAATGATGGCCTCCACCGCCTGACCCTGCTGGTCGTAGAAAATCAGGCAAACATCATCTACCGCCACGAAGATCTGCTGAACTTTGAAGTCCGTGAAGATATCGCGATGAGAGAAGGCTGGTATGGGGACTGGCCGGGGGCGACGCGTCCACTGCTCCGATGGACCACCGAGTTAGTGTCGCCGGTCGCCGACGCGCAGCAACACTGATACTCATGACCGGCTATCTGCATCCGGACTATGCGCGATCGCTCTCTGAATTCGGGCAGCCGCTTCGATTGCCTAAGAGCGGCGGCTGGTTGCTGAAACGGACGATAGATCACACCCAGACGGACGCGATGGGCACGTACCCGCTGTTTGCCTGCTCCGACTGGAAGGCGCTCAAGTGCGACTTCAACCAAGTTGGCGAGTCGTTAGTGAGCGTCATTGTGGTAACTGATCCCTTTGGCGAGTACGACGAGATCTTGCTTCGCGATTGTTTTGGCGACGTAGTGATTCCTTTCAAATCGCATTTTGTCACTGATTTGGGCTGTTCCCCCGAAAACGCCATCTCCGATCACCACGCCCGTAACACCCGGATCGGGCTGAGGCAGGTCAGTGTGGAGCGCTGTGAGGACGCATCCTCCCATCTCGACGATTGGGTAAGGCTCTACTCCGTTCTTATGCAGCGACATCGGATTAATGGTTTTCGCGCGTTTTCCAGGAGTTCTTTTGCAACACAGCTAAAGACTCCGGGGATTGTGTGCTTCCGCGCGTTCCATGACCAGCAAATTGTGGGAATGATTCTTTGGTACCTGCAGAACGGGATAGCCTACTACCACCTCGGCGCATATACAGACGAAGGCTACCGCTTGCGCGCGTCGTTTGCTTTATTTCGCAAGGCGCTTGATTACTTCACAGCATGTGGCTTGAAGTACGCGAATCTGGGCGCGGGTGCAGGCCTTGGCAGTTCTGCCGGGGACGGCCTCAGCCGCTTCAAGCAGGGATGGTCCACTGGCGTGCGCACGGCCTATCTTTGCGGCCGCATTTTCGACCGTGAGAAATACGATCAACTGGTCCGTGCTCGTGGTGTTGGCACCACCTCGTATTTCCCGGCATACCGCGAGGGAGAATTCAATTGACCTCCCTGCCCCCTCCCGCAAAGAGGTACATCGAAATTGTCGAGCACTACGAGTCGTGCCTCGCCGAGCACGGTGATACACACTTGGGCGTGGATTGGCCCAAAGCGCAGGATGCCGAAACACGCTACCGCGTGATGCTCGAACTTATTCCCACGCCACGCCCTGCAGTTGTGAAGTTACTCGACTTCGGGTGTGGCGCATCTCACCTGTACGAGCACATCGTGGCAAACGGCGTCGAAGGAATTGAGTATGTGGGTTTAGATCTTTCACCAAAATTCGTCGAGCTCTCACGCAAGAAGTTTCCAAAGAACCATTACATCTGCGCAGATATTTTGGAAGAACCGGACGCCATTCCTGAGTCCGATTATATCGTGATGAACGGCGTCTTTACGGAGAAGTGCGGCCTGACCTTCGACGAAATGCTTACCTACTTCGAACGCATGCTGAGCGCAGTTTTTGCCAAGGCGCAGCGCGGAGTCGCGTTCAATGTAATGTCCAAGCATGTCGATTGGGAACGCGAGGATCTGTTCCACCTGCCATTCGATACCCTGGCTCGTTTCCTTATCGGTGCACTAACGCACAATTTCGTAATCCGAAACGATTATGGCCTTTATGAATACACGACGTATGTGTTTCGCTAATGGAGAGAGCCCATGGCAAGAGTAGTTATCTTCGGAGTCGCCGACTTTGCCTCGCTGGGACATTTTTACCTTAAGCACGATACAGAGCACGATGTGGTGGCGTTCAGCGTAAGTGCCGAATACATGCCCTCGGGGAAGATCTTCGAAGGATTGCCAGTTGTTGCATTTGAAGAAGTGGAGCACAAATACTCCGCTTCTGATTACGTGTTCTTTGCGCCCATGTCCCACCGCAAGATGAATCGCGTGCGCGAGAGTGTTTACAACCAGATAAAAGCCAAGGGATATCAATTGATCAGCTACATTAGCTCTAAGGCGACGGTTTGGCCGGAGGCACAGATCGGGGACAACTGCTTCATCTTGGAAGACAACACCCTTCAGCCGTATACCCCTATTGGCAATAACGTCGTCCTCTGGTCCGGAAATCACATTGGCCACCATGGGATCATCCAAGATCATGTGTTGTTTACTTCGCACGTTGTGCTCTCTGGCCATTGCAACGTGGAGCCCTTTTGCTTTTTTGGGGTGAACGCTACCATCCGCGACGGCTTGAAAATAGCGGAGGGATCTTTGATCGCGATGGCTGCAAGCGTTATCGGCGATACTGAGCCCTGGGGCGTCTACAAAGGTTCGCCGGCAAGAAAGGGCCAAGTTTTGAGCAGCGACTTGGATTTTTGACTATGAATACCGGGATGCAGCCGTCTCAGAATAAGTGGGTTAAGAAAGGCTTAATCTATAAGCCGCGGGGCGAATACTGGTGGAACCGCACCTATGCAACTGAGCCCGTGGTCGATGCGATCAGTGACGAAGTCTGGCGCCTATATTTTGGGACGCGTGACGAAAGAAACCGCAACCATATTTGTTTCGTCGAGGTCGACGCCCGTGACCCATCCAGGGTAGTCCGCGAGATCAGCGAACCAATTTTGCCTTTAGGAAAGATTGGAACTTTCGATGACTGTGGCATGATGCCCTCCTGGATTATGGACTACCAGGGCAGAAAATATCTTTACTATACGGCGTGGAACGTTAGGAATACGGTGCCTTACCACTTATCTATAGGCTTGGCCGTTAGCGACGATGGGGGGGCTACATTCCGCAAGTTCTCCGAAGGGCCTCTCTTTTCTGCGAGCTACACTGAACCCTACTTCAGCGGGACTGCGTGTGTCCTTGTGGATCGCGGGAAATGGAGATGTTGGTACACGTCCTGTACGGGATGGGAAGTTGTTGGAGCCACACCGGAGCCCCGCTATCACATCAAGGTCGCTGAGTCCGAGAATGGTATTGATTGGCTGAGAACTGGAACTATCGCTATCGATTACAAATCACCCGACGAAGGAGCGGTTGGCAGGCCCTCAGTCCTGCAGGAAGACGGAATTTTCAAGATGTGGTATTGCTACCGCGGAGGAACTGACTATCGCACGAACCGGCAAACAAGTTACCGCATTGGTTACGCCGAATCCGAGGATGGAATCAGATGGCTGCGCATGGATAACCGGGTCGGTATTGACGTTTCGTACGAGGGCTGGGATTCGGAAATGATCGAGTATCCTCACGTGTTCAAACACAATGGAAAGAAATACATGTTCTATTGCGGCAACAAATTCGGCATGTCTGGATTCGGGTACGCCGTCCAAATGCAATGATTGGGAGCACACTTAATGACCGATAGACAGCTCTACAACCAAAATGGATTTCTCCTGGTTAAGAAGTTTTTTTACAAAGACGAAATCATCCAAGTTCTCGAGGAAGCGAAGGATGTTTTCAAAACCCAGTTGAGAAGGCATCGTCTCGACTCCGAAGACCTCACGGTGGAGGCGAATTTCGATATGGCTCTGTATGCGTTATTCGAAAAGGACTTCGAGGAGGTCGTCAACTGCGGAAAGCAAATCCAGCATTTGATCTCGCTACATCGATTGGGAACAGATCCTCGCCTTATGGACCAATTGAGGGCTCTCGGTCTGGCATTTCCTTGCATAAGCGCCCGGCCAGTTATGTTCTTTAATAGCAGACACCTCGCCAAGCGAGAGGAGTACTGGCGCCTTGGTGCTCATCAGGATTGGCGTTCCAGCCAGGGGTCTTTGGACGCAATCACGATTTGGGTTCCATTGGTCGATATCGACAAACGTTTGGGTGCGCTTGAGGTTATACCAGGTAGCCATAAATGGGGTCTTCTCGAATCAGAGAGCGTCTCGTACTACGGCAAGATATCCGAGGAAATAACAGCGGGTGAGTTTCTTCCTGTCGAAGTTGAAAGAGGCGATGCCTTGGTCTTTTCGTCGTTTCTGGTGCACAGGTCAGGGACGAATTCCACGGAAGAGATTAGATGGTCCATTCACTTTCGCTATAACAATCTTTCGGAGCAAACCTTCATCAAGAGAGGCTATCCTCATCCGTTCATCTATAAACCGCAGGAGGAACTCATAACGCCTCAGTTCCCGGAGAAGGGGTTGCTGGCTCACTTGTTCGATTTATGATCTGGTAAGTTCAAGAAATTGATTCACAGTCGACAGCTGCAAAGGGCTGAAACATGCTGACAAAGGCAACGATCCGCGATCTCGCTATATTCGGTGGCCAAGGGAGCTTCGTGCAGCCCCTCCACGTGGGGGGGCCCAACATCGGCAACAAAGAACGCCTTTTGGGACGGATCAGTGAAGTGGTAGACCGCCGATGGCTCACCAACGGAGGTCCGTGCGTCGAAGAGTTTGAACACCAACTGCGGCAACTGCTCGGTGTCAGCCATTGCGCTTCCATGTGCAACGCGACCGTCAGTCTTCAGTTGGCGCTGCGTGCAGTGGAGATGAGTGGGGAAGTGATCGTGCCCGCCTTTACCTTCATTGCAACTGCCCATGCGGTGCAGTGGCTCGGTTTCACTCCAGTGTTCTGTGATGTCGATCCTCGCACGCACACGATTGATCCTGCCCGCGTCGAGGAACTGATCACGCCCCATACGACCGGCATCGTTGGCGTTCATCTCTGGGGCCAGCCCTGCGACATCGAGGCGCTCGATGCCATCGCCAGACGGCATGGCCTCAAGCTCCTGTTTGACGCCGCGCACGCATTCAATTGTTCGTGGCGTGGGCGCATGATCGGGAACTTTGGCGACGCCGAAATGTTTAGCTTCCACGCGACCAAGTTCTTTAATACCTTCGAGGGCGGAGCCATGGTTACAAACAATATGGAGCTTGCAAGACGGGTGAAAAGCATGCGCAATTTCGGTTTCGCCGGGTTGGACCAGACGGATGCTCTCGGCACCAACGCTAAGATGAGCGAGGTCTCGGCCGCGATGGGACTGACCAACCTGGAGAGCCTTTCAGAGTTCGTTGGGGCGAACTATCGCAACTATCAGGCGTATCGCCGAGGGCTCGAAGACATTCCGGGCGTACACATGCTTGAGTATGACACTAATGAGAAACGCAATTACCAGTATATCGTGCTGGAGGTCGATGAATCCCGGACAGTGCTTAGTCGCGATGAACTGCAGGACATCTTGTGGGCGGAGAACGTGCTCGCCCGCCGCTACTTCTATCCCGGGTGTCACCGTATGCAGCCGTATGCCTCGACCATGCCAAACGTCGGCAGCCGGCTTCCGGTTACCGAGCGGCTGGCACGCCGTGTGTTGGTACTGCCTACGGGGACAGCAGTGAGTGTGGAACAGATCGAAATCATCTGTGGGATTTTGCGTTTTGCGGTTTCGCAGGGGGCCGACGCGGCTCATAAGCTGTACGGGTTGCGAGCGATCGCAAAGGCTGTTTAGAGGACTTCAGCTAACCGCCATTCAAAGCTCCCTGACAGAATCCATAACTTGCGGCACTCCCAGAATTCGTGGAAGCGTAGCTCGCAGGAGGTTTCGCGAGCACAACTGATTCGGCATTGAGGCTCATCGTGTTGAAACAGTTCCCTTAGACTGTCCAGCCTTAAGTTGCCTGACGTCCTCCTGCTCGATGTGTTCCATCATTGTTTTCCGGTGAATCAGATAACTCTGCAAAGTTCGCGTAGCTTCTACCGGAACGACTGCAAATTGATTGTAAGCCGCATCCCGCCATGAGATTGGGCCTCGCGGCGGGATGAGGTGCATGCCCCACTGGAAGATGAGCCCGAGATTCCAAACGATCAATATTGCCGTTGCGGCCGAGGCGAAAACAGCGGCGCGGGTCTCCTGCCAAGCATGTAAGAGCCGATCGAAAAAAGCCGCCAAACCTAATATGAACAGTACAGTCAGGGAAATGAAAAATCGATTTCCGAAGGAAGCAATGCCGTGCCAGTCTTCGTAGCAACCGATGGCATACAAGTACGCCCCAAAGACCACGATCGAATACAGGCCCAGCTGCCGATCAAATTTCCGTAGGAAGAAGAGTCCCGTCACAGCCAGGATCAAAATCGGCGTCCAAGTAAACAGACCGTGCTCGGAGGAAAAGCATACTTTGAGTAGAGCGGGTGATGTCCAAAACCAGTGTTCGGTATAGCCGAAATTGAGGTAGCTTCCGTAGATGATTCTCTTGGTAACCAGAGTCGGAAGAAATGCCGCGAGGGTCACGCCGGCGAATAGAAGGTTTTTGAGAAAAAGCCGGCTAAAGGGCTCGATCGCCGCCGCGCCAAAACTCTTCCGGTACAGCGCTAGCGACTCTAGCAGAGGCAGGAGAAGCAGGATCGCGTTCGGGTAGTATACATTCATCATCAGGCCGGCAATTGTACCGAGGATCATCCACTGCGTCCAAGTGCGCAGCTCGCGGGTCCCCTGCCAATACCAAACGAAAAGTGCCACAGTGAACGCCGAATGGGCATGGGACCAGGATGGATTGAAGTACATGTAAACGGGCAGCGAACTCGCAAACCAGATCCCCAAGGTGGCAAGGAAAGCCCAGCGCTCAGGAATGTATTTTCGAGCCAGACGGAATGAAATCCAGAGCGCAAGAAAGCCATAAATCGCTGTTCCTAGCGCCATCATCACAATGTAGGGTCGCGAATAACCATCCACCGCAATGTGTCCGCCGAGTCCATCATAGGTGAGGACGCCAAGATGCGCTGCGATGAGAAATGGAGACCAGAGAATTGCTGGTCCAATCGTGAAATGATTGTTGAGGTGGCCTGTTGATGTGTATTGTCCTGGGGCGATATTCCCGGCCTCGTCGGTTTTACTCATGCGAAAGGACGTATTGGCGGCCTGCCAGTCTTTCTCGAAGTTCAAATCGTGCTCGATGAGCAGTGATCGAGCAAATGCATAGTAGCCAACACCGTCGCCTCGCACCCAGGGATTGATAAGCGGTAAAGTCAGGACGAAGAATAAGATTAGAAGCCGTTCGTTATTGCTTACCCTGAACAATGGATCTCTTCCTCAATCGCATGCCAGTCCTTCATTTTTTGTTAGACACGTCCGGAGGCTGCTTTTGCTTTTACGTCCAGAGACATCGAGTCCGCGGCTACGGAGGTGCTTGCGCCAATGCCTCTCTTCCGCAGAATCGCAATGATAGAAAGCGGGGGGAGCGGGAGCCACGGGTCCAACACGCGGAAGATCGGCGTCAGGAGGTTCAACAGCTGGATCTGCGCGAGTCCAAATGTCTTTTTACGCAGGACACGCCCATTTAGCCACCACGCCACGATGCCCGGCCGGTTGAATTTGATTACCCTCTCCACGTCGAATCCGGCTGTTTGAGCAACGTCGACGAGTTGTTCCGCGGTATAGCGGCGGCAATGCCCCAGGACTTCATCCAAGCTCCCGTAAAACTGCGGGCCATAAGGGACCAGAACAATGGCCCGGCCGTCTTCGTCGAGAATGGTCCGAATATTTCGCAGTGCGCTGATATCGTCCTGAATATGCTCGATCACATTGAGGCAAACCACCGTGTCGAAGGTTTGCCCGGCCGGAAAGGACTCCGCACTCATTCCGTCTGTGTGAGCCACGCGCAGATAGGGCCTATTCGACCGCAGCGTTTCCAAGTAATCCAGATAATGCGGGTTGACATCAGTAGCCCAATAGACGGGGCGCGGCATCAGATGGACCGACATATTGCCTGTACCAGCTCCGATTTCGAGAACGCGGTCCCCCACATAGGGACGCAGCACATCTGCCATCCAACGGGTGAATCGAGGAGCGCGGTTCAACCGTTCAAGAATTGCAGCGCCGTACTGATCCTCGGCGTAGATATGGCTGGAAGCTGTATAGTGGAGAATGGCCCAAAGAGCGCGTACTCCGTCCTTCCAGTTGATCTTCTTGCCCTCGCGATAGGTGCGGCCCGAATAGCTGATGGGGACTTCGAAAATTCGAGCGCCGCGTTTAGCGAGCTTTATCGTGAGCTCTGCCTCCACGTCGAACGTGGAGCTTTCAAGTGGAATGCTCTTGAGCAAATCTGACCGAACCATTTTGTAGCAGGTTTCCATGTCCGTGAGATTCAGATCGCATACTAGGTCACACAGGAATGTGAGCAGTTTGTTGCCGAGCGTATGTCGGAAAAAGAGGGCGCGTTTGTATCCTCCCGGCATGAAGCGAGAGCCAAAAACCGCGTCGGCATCCTCGTACAGGAAAAGCTCCACCATTCTCAGTAGATCGAGCGGGTGATACTCAAGGTCGGCGTCGTGGATCACGACGAGCTCGGTATCCACATGTAACAACCCAGTCCGAATGGCTGCTCCTTTACCTTGATTTTTTTCGTGCCGCAGCCAAACCCAGCTGAACTTTACATACCCTAATGCGGACTCAAGAGATATGCGAAAACGGTCGATGGCTTCAGTCGTGCCATCCGAAGACCCGTCGTCCACAACGATTACCTTAATTTGGCTCAAGAGCGGCGATTCGCCCAAGACCTGGAGCCTCGCCAAACTCGCCGCGACCAAATACTGCTCGTTGTACGCGGGTACAATCACGGAGAGTGTTGCATTCGTGCGATTCCTCGGTGCCTCATTTACAGACGTGACGGGGGCTCCGCCGGCATGCTTTAACGAACTGGCTTGGTCCAGGCGATTGGTTGCGGACGTAGTGTTCACTGTATCTTCGGTCATGCTGGGAAGAATTCTACTAGATTATTATCATATGCGGAATCTCACCACGCCATCAAATCTTCTATCGGGTCGCGACATGCATGGACAAGCTGGAGTGTCGCCGCGGATTACTCCCCACGGACTCTTTCGCGTTCAGGAATCTGTTTCGACCTAGTCCGAAGCTGCCTGGGCTGCAACTCGGCTGGCGGGGGACACCACAGTTTTGTCCTTTTCTTCCTGATGGTAAGCGATGACGCGATCCACGATTTCGACAAGTGGAATTCCCGGTCGGAAGCCCGTGAGCTTTTCAAGTTTCTCAAGCGAAGGCACGCGGCGCGGCATGTCTTCGAAGCCCAGCTCGTAAGCCTGGTCGTATGGCACAAACGTGATGGGAGACTTGCTTTTCGTGCGTTGTTTCACGAGGTGCGCGAGCCCTTCAATCGTAACCTCCTGATCGGTTCCGATGTTGATAACCTCACCGACCGCTCGCTCGTTACCGAGAAGCTGGAGGACCGCTTCGACGCAATCGCGGACATCGCAAAAGCAGCGCGATTGCTGGCCGGTACCGAAGACAGTAATGGGTGTTCCCTCGAGCGCCTGGCGAACGAAATTCGGCAGAACCATGCCGTAGCGCCCCGTCTGTCGCGGCCCCACAGTGTTAAAGAATCGCGCAATCACGACGGGCTGCTTTCTTTCTTTCCAGTAGGACAGCGCGAGAAATTCATCGAGCGCCTTCGAAGCCGCGTAGCTCCAACGTCCCTTCGTAGTTGGCCCGAGGACCAGGTCGGCGTCCTCGTGAAACGGCACTTTATCGCTCTTGCCATAGACCTCGGAGGTCGAGGCGATGAAGACGAGTTTTTTCTTCTTCGATGCAGCATCCAGCACGAGTTGCGTGCCCTGAACGTTCGTTTCGAGCGTCCGCACTGGGCTTTCAACAATTAGGCGCACGCCTACGGCCGCGGCGAGATGAAAGACCACATCCGATTCATCCACCAGCTCTGCCAGCAAGTGCTTGTTCATGATCGAATCAAAGACATAGTGAAAGCGCGCGTGCGTCTTCAGGTGGCGAATGTTCTCCACGCCGCCGGTCGAAAGGTCATCGAGGATAAAGACCTCCGCCCCATGCCCGAGCAGAGCTTCTGCCAAATGCGATCCAATAAACCCCGCCCCACCAGTTATGAGATAACGCAAAAATGCCCCCTAGCCTGCTGATTCGTCTGTCTCATCCGGCTCGGATGTGAATCGTGCTGATTTTCCAATGTCCTCGCCGTACCCGTAGCCGTAAGCGTATGGGTAGTAGCGATAGGAATAGTAGTAATCTGGGGCGCTCGAATCCACAGCGTTGAGGATGACGCCCAGTGGACGGCACTTCACGGCGCTTAAGAGATCTCGAGTCCGAGTGAAGGCCTCCTTTGGTGTCTCGCCGCTGCGCACGACCAGCAGCACGCCGTCAGCCAACGAGGAGAGGATCACTGCGTCCGTAGCAGCCATGATCGGCGGCGAATCGATCACGATAAACTTGAACCGATGGCGAAATTCTTCGATGGCTTCCCGCATCCGGTGCGAGGAAATCAAGTCTGCCGGGCTCGGGGGGACTGGCCCGGTCGTTAGAAGCATGAAGTTATTGATCGTCGGGTGAGGGATGATCACCTCATCGAGGTTCGAGACGCCCGCCAGATAGGAACTCAAGCCCGCTTCTTTCCCGACCGTCAAGTTCATGGCGCGGCGGATGCCCGGTTTGCGAAGATCTGAATCCACGAGGAGTGTGCGGTCTCCGAGCTGTGCCAGCGTGACAGCCAGATTCACCGCCACCGTCGTCTTTCCTTCGCGCGGCAACGCACTTGTCACGAGGATGACCTGTGGTGGATGATCCGGTTGCGATAGGAGCAGAGAGGTTCGTAGCGCGCGAAATGCCTCCGAAATTTGGGATTTCGGTTTGAGATGAGAGAGCAATTCGACGCGCGAACCCGATGCGACCTGCGGTGCCCCCTCGTGCGTTCGCCGCGAAAGCCGACTTCGGTGGCCATTCAGCCCGGGCAGGGAAGGCACCACGGCCAGCGAGGGAAGGCCGCTTAGCGCTTCAACATCGTCAGGCGACTTTACGGTGTTGTCGAGGTACTCGCGGAAAAGGGCGAGGCCAATCCCTCCCACAAGGCCCACCAGGATTGCTAAGAGAATGTTGCGCGCCTTTTGGGGGCCCGAAGGGCTTGTCGGTGCGAGTGCTGGATCTACCACGCGAATGTTGCTCGAGCGCAGCCCGGCCGTAATCCCTGCTTCCTTCAGTTTCTGCAATAGGCCGTCGTAAAGCTGTTTGTTCGAATCGGCGTCATGTTGAAGAATATGGTACTGGACCAGCTTTTCGGCGAGATCGTTGGTTTCTTCTTTCTGTTTGTCGAGCGCCTGTTGCATGAGCTCGACACGTTGGCCCGCCGTCTGGTAATCCTCTTCGATGCTCTCCACCGCCGTCTCTCGCGCTTTCGCCAAATTGTCGTCCACCTGTTTTTGCTGCGCAGCCAACCGCTGGACCTTCGGGAAATTTGGACCATATTGATTCACTGCATCGGCATAGGCGTTTTCCAGGTCGGACTTGTTCTTGATGAGGCTTTGGACCACTGGGTTATTCGCGACTGCCGGGAGAGCATCCACATTCCCTGAAGTAGCCATGCGATAAATGGCCTCTCTCTCCATCGCCTCTCTTTGGGCAGTCGTGACGGCGTTACTGAGTTCTGCCAGCCTTTGGGTCGTGATATTTTGCTTGTCATCGATTAGCCAGATCTTGTTTGCCCGTTCGTAGGCAACACGGGCGTCTTCGGATTTTTCAACCTTCATGCGAAGATCTTCGAGTTCAGAAGACAGCCAGTCTGAGGCCTGCGTCGTGGCGTCGTACTTGCTCCGAAAATTCAGCTCGATGAAATTCTGCAGGTGTGCGTTGACAACCTGTGCTGCAAGCTGCGGATCTTCCGCCCGGAATTGCACTTCAATTAGTCGGCTGTTTGGCACGCGCTTGACGCTCAATCTTCCGAGGAAAGCACTAAGGATTGCGGGGCGTTTCGGAGCTGTGAGGCCGCGAGGAAAACTAAATGCGCTTGCGCTGCCGCCGAATTCGGGGTAACGGCCCAGGTCAAGCGACTTGATCGTCTGGAGCGCCAGCGTCTCGCTCTGGAGAATTTTCGCTTGCGTCTCGAGATAATTCTCCATGTCGATAAATGCGTCGTAAGAACTCACCTGCTCGAACGGGAGCATGTTTTGAGATTCCCGATCGATTTCTACGCGTGCAGCCGCGTCATAGACTGGTTTCATCTTGAAGGAAGCGATCGTAACAACGGTTACGACCACCATGAAAAACGTAAGAATGAGCCATTGGTGCTTGCGTACAATGATGATGTAGTCGAGCAGGTGCGGCTCCCGGGTCCTTGGCTCCCAGGAGAGGGCCGCAGGAGCGGGGATTACGGCGAGCGAATCCGCTGTTCTGCGATCACGAGCGACGAGTCTCGGTGCTTCTTCCATTTAGCTTGAAAACCTCACAGAGCCGCCAACGCAATTCTCAGCCGACCCAGGTCATTAATAAGCACGGTAAAGAGCGACACCCGTAGCAATGTTAATAGCCGCTTCGGTACCCCTGGCCAGGGCTTTTAATCCCTTGCTGTCAGGGACGTATAGAATGTCATTTGATTTCATCACAACGTCATCCGCCTTGTTTTTCTGCATCTGTTTGATGTGAACCGGAATCTCATCCCTTTTTCCAGTTTCGGGATTGGTTCGAAAGATGACGGAATTGTCCGCCTTCGAGAACCCGGCCAAACCGTGTGCCACTGCCACTGCCTTGAGCACGGTGATCTGTTCTCCGTGGCCTTGCAGAACATATCCTCCCGGTTGTGCTATGCCACCGCCCAGTACGTAGACGATGCCGGCCCGGGGAACGCTAATAACGTCCCCTCCGTAAACCTGGATATTGAAGGCGGAGTTACCCGATTCCAGCAGGTCCTGCAGCCGAATGGTGATCGTTTGTGAGTCGGGCGCGGAGTCATTGGCTGTGTTGCTCACCTCTACTCGAGCCGCGCTCGTATACGTCGGACGCGTGATCATTACAATGCTCCCGGCATTGTCGGAAATTCCCCCCGCATCCGCCAGAACTTCAAGCAAGGTCGTCGGCCGGAGGACCTGGTAAACCATAGGGCGCATCACGGCCCCCGTAATCGTGACCGGCTGACTGGTTTGATCCCTGACGAAAACGGAGACTTGAGGGTGTGAAACCAATCCATTTTCGACCAGGAGCTCTTCGAGCTTTTCTTGCAATTGATATGGATTAAGCCCAGCCACCATAATTTGCCCGGGGATCAGCGGGAAGCTGATGTAACCTGTGTCGCCCACACGGACATCGCGCGTCAGTTCTGGGATCTCGAAGATCTCAATGTGCAAGAGATCGCCGAGGCCGATGGGGGTAGCCACCGGGTGAGCTCGCGCAAGTTCAGCAAGCTGCTGGATTTTTTCGTTTGTTTGCTGCGGGGTTTCGTATTTTTCCTGACCGTAAGTGGCCTGCGCGCACAACAAGATAGCGATTAACCAGAACGCAAGCCTTGCTCGTGGCCAGTCCGAGACCCCTCGGACCCGAACGCCCATTGAGAGAAATGACCCCGGCGACACTATGGCGCACACCTCGCGCGCCTGTCAACCCTTAGACTAATACTTCAAGACCCGTTGTCTCACTTTGTTGCTAACAAGAGGGCGCTTGGTCAGCTATTTCGCTTTGATTGTTTACTTTGACCCTTTCACGACGGCGATTCGGAGAGGCCTGGGACGGCAAAGGAGGCGAGGTCGCAAGGTATGCCTGCAACAAGAAAAGCAAGGCGTTGGATGGGATGTGCAAATTGAAATCGACGAAACTGTGAAGCAGAATCCCGCTGAGAGCGACGATCGCTCCGGCGTGGAGTGCGCGGGAGAAGTGGCCCTGTTCCGCCTCGAAAATCCTCCGCGCCTCACGAAATAACATCCAGAAAAACGCCAGTCCACAGAGGCCGCCAAGAAGTCCGGTTTCAGCCAGCACTTCAATGTAGTCGTTGTGGGCATGGTCCACTAGCCTGCCGTCGTATGCTGTCTCGTAAAGTGGGTAAACAGCGACAAATGCTCCAAGCCCCGCGCCCCAGACGGGATGGGCCAAGAAGATATGCGCTGCACCGTGGGACATTGTTGCACGGCGGGTTATGGATACTTCTCCGGGACGAATCGTGGAAAAGCGCTCGATGGCTCGGCCCACACCCAGCCAGGCGATGAGGGCCAATGCCGCCAGTGCAACGATTCCAATCGCAGCCATGCGGGGGCCTTCTTTGCTCCTTCGGGTCCGAGCGAGAAGAGCCAAAACAGCCAACTCGAAAGCAAAGCTGATAATTCCGCCGCGAGAGCCTGAGAGAATCAATGCACCCATGGGAACGATTGTTAGCAGGGCAGCCAGCTGGAATAGATCTCTTCTCAAACCGCGGAAGACCAACAGTGCGAGGCCGACCGGCAACAAAAGTTCGACGAATCCAGCAAAATGGTTCCGGTTCAAAAAGGGGCCAAATGTTTCGCTGCCGAGAGTGAAAGTGGGAAGCCCAAAACTTTCTCGCTCGGCGGTGAAGTGCTGGATGATGGCGAGCAAGGAGATCGTAAAACAGAAAAAGATCAGAAACCAAGCTAGCCTCACCAGACTCGCTCGGTCTCGAAATACCTGCGCCGACAGGAAAAAGACGATGAAATACGCCGCCAGTTTCAGCAATTCCGTGCGCGTGAGGAACGCATACGCCGTTCCGTGGAAGAGAAGCTGGCCGAGCCCGATACAAATAAAGCCGAGCAGAGGCCTATTGAGGGAGTTCCATTGGATTTTTTCCTCGGGGTCGAAGAAAGCGACGATCGCCCAGACCAGGAAGAGGACCCCGGCGCCCATTTCGAGAACGGATTCCGACCAGACTTCGACCACGCCATGAGCGAAAACACAGAAAACCAATAGAGCACACAGCCCGGTTCGGATAACGGTCATTGCGGCGATTGCTCCGCATCGCTCTGCGATGGGACGAGCGAGAGGTCGGCAATCCAGACTGTGCCGCCGAGCCAGCCCTCAAATAGCCGGCTTGGGATCCGGCGCAGCCCAACGATCAAGAAATGCGTCCCAGCCCAAGTTGTCACATCCGCATCGACCGGCGCCCACGGATGTGAACCCGTCAGGTTCTCTGTCAGCACATCGACTCTGCCGCCGTGATGCGGATCAGTGATTAGGATGCGTACTCCGCTCTCTGTCTTGATTCCTTCCGTGCGCAAATATGCATGGAAATGGTAGGTGCGATTGGGCTCAACGGGGACATACTCGAAAGGCTGCACGAGATCGAGATTGGTTCCACCATTAAACTCGATTCGTACGGATCGTCCGACGGCGGAAGGCGGAGGAGAATCAAAGTCGATGGCCGTCCCGATGGGAGAACTCCAGCGCCAGTCAAGGCCCCCATTTTTGAAGTCTTGGGTGAAGTTCCCATTCCAAACCAAAGAATGATTCGCCGGATCGTCGTGAGGTATTCCGGCAGCGGTGAGCGCTTCACGCCAGACGCGACGCACATCCTCGGCTTGATCCTCTCGGATCAGCTCATCGAGAAATGGGAACGAGCGCAGCAACGGAAACGGTTTTCCGAGCGCCACGAGACGCTGCCAAATGGGGAGCCCTGACTCCGCCTCGTTATGTGACGTGAAAAATTCGATCGCTTGGAAGTACGCATCCACATTGGCGGGGACCACGTCATCCAGGAGTTGGTTGACATCGCGGTTCGAACGCCACGCCAGCTGAATCGCCTGTGGTAATAGCTTCGGGTCCGTCTGGACCGCTCGACGGATCTCTGCATTTCCGTTCTCAGACTGCTGCTGGCGAAGAAGGAAATTCCCGTAATTCCAAGCTACCTCCGCCGAAGTCGGATACACAATTCTTGCCCGCTCGAATGCATCCCGCGCATGCGTAACATCGCCGCTGGCCTCGTAAGCACTGGCCAAATCCATCCAGTAGTGCGCCGAAAGAGGATCCTGATCGAGCGCTTTCCGATAGTCTGCGATGGCTTCGGATGGATCGGGATTCTCGATATCCCATTCACGTAAGCGACCCAGGCGGTCCCATCCATCTGCATTTCCGGGCTCGAGTGCGGTGCCCCGCTCCACCTGACCAAGCTGTTCTGAATTGATCCGAACATTGGCCAACCAGCTCTTGCTGGCTTGAATGCAGAGCAGGACGGCAGTGACGAGGGAGACGAGCAGCATCGTCCAGCGAAATCTTGCGCCTTCAAGAAGTGAAGTCATGCTGACGTAATCTGCACTGGGCGTCGGTCTGCCTGCAAGAGGAAATTGAAATCGAGCCGGATTGTAACGGCTCCCCGGGCAAGACTCGAACTTGCAACCCTTCGGTCAACAGCTGTGGGGTCGCAAATTCTAAATGCCTTATCGTCCGTTGCTTACCGGTGCAATCATTCTGAAATCTGCCCCTTAGTTGGGCTACCAACAGGGAATAAAACCAATAAGAGACTCGATGCTGCCAACATCCCATGCGGCTTTGTATTCGTGACGCCCTCCATACACGAGTGATTGGGTCCGCGCAGCTGCGTCGAAAATTGCTCTGGATATGCGCGGAACGAACTGTACGGCGCCGAAGCGAGGCCCTGCATTCAATTCGGTGCCAATCAATCGGAATCGTTTCAACGGTCGATGCTTGGGCGATTGGGATAAACATTCGAGTCGCTCCAGACATCGCCGTGGGAGACTCCCGAGAAGTGCGCTCGATCTAACCAAAGCTCCCTACACAACTGATTTCACCGGTAGAGTTCGGCGCTCGCAAGGCTACTGATGTGGGGCTTAGGATCGCAACAAAGTTCCTGGAACCCGACGCGTCCGCCGGTTATTAGAACCTGCCCATTGTTCAGTAGGATGGCGACGTGCTCTGCCCGCGCTTGCTCAAGGCTTGCCGCGGGCGTCGAAGCGATAGTTGCGGGATCTATCAGTTCGGCCTGAAACATCGTTTCAAAGTATGGTTGGGCGTCGCCATCGAAGCCATGCACATAGCCGCCCGCTACCAGCACAGCTCCGCTGGGGAGTAAGCTGGCCGAGTGGGAATCGCGTGCAACTGCAAGTTTTCCGACAGTCTCGAACTTACCGCTCGTAGGATCGTAGACTTCAACACTGTCGAGGGAAACGGGGGGCGGGGGCAGCTCCGCCCCCACCTGGCATCATCATCTGTGCACCGCCCAACACGAGCACCTTGCCACCGGGCAGCAGAACCGCCGTGTGGTGGGCCCGCGACGTACTTAGAGATCCCGTAGCCGTAAAAACTCCGGTTGCTGGATCGAAAAGCTCCGCTTCGGCGATCGATTTGCTACTTCCTACCAATAACACCTTGCCGTTGGCAAGCAGCGTAGCGGTGTGCTCCGCGCGCGGCGATTGCATATTTCCGGTCGGGCTGAAGGTGCCCGTCCCTGGGTCATACAATTCCGCCGTGGACAGCAATTTGCCCTGGCTATCCTGGCCGCCGGCAATCAGCACCTTTCCGCCCGGCAGAAGCGTCGCCGTGGCGTGAGTGCGTACCTGCAATAGGTCACCGGTCGCGCTGAAGGTCTGCGTTGCTGGATCAAACAGTTCGGTCATCGGAAGAAGGACGCCGTTCGAGTCGCCACCTCCAGCAATCAGCACCTTTCCGCCCGGAAGCAGAGCAGCGCTATGTCCGGCGCGCGCGTGGATCATGCCGCCGCTGACTGGTTCAAAACCACCCGTCGCCGGATCGAATAACTCGCCGCTGTGGGTTGGATCGTCGGTGCCTCCGGCAACCAACACGCGGCCATCGTTGAGCAGCGTGCCAGTGTGTCCGAAACGTGCAACCGACATATCGCCGATGGAGGCAAAGCCGGTGCTCACTATCGTGATTGGGGCTGTGCTGCTCACGTTCGTGTTATAGATGGCGGTGGCTCTCAGGTGGAATGTGCCGGTTGTGGATGGTGCAGTGTACAAGCCGTCCGGAGTAATGGTTCCTCCCATGACGCCCTCCTCCACGTCCCATGTGACGTGCTGGTCGGCTGCGACAGTGAATCCGCCGAACTGGCGAGACCCTCCGATGCGCAGTGATTCGGCAGGTGGAGAGATTGAAACCGTTACTGGTGGTACCTCCACCGCTGCAGTTCCTTTGGCACTAGGGTCAGCCATGCATGTGGCGACCACATGGAAAGTCCCGGCCGCAGAAGGCGCTGTGTAGAGCCCGGTGCTGTCGATCACCCCCCGGCGCTGTCTTCCTGCACAGACCAAGTAACGGCCTGGTTGGTTTGCCCGATCACCTGGGCGGCGAATTGCACCATTGTGCCCTGCCAGACCTGTCCTATGCCGCTAGGCGTGACTACCACAGAAGTGCCACCCGCACCACCCTTGCCCGGTGGCGGGTCGCCATTTCCTCCGCCGCCTCCGCAGCCCGAAGCCGTCACTACAAGTAGAATCAACCATGCGATCGATGCGATGCGAATCATAAATCCTCCTCCACCCAGTAACGATCTCTCAGACAGCGTTAACGCCATACCTCCACCTCTGCAAGTCTTCTCAAATCTTTAACTTGGCCTCTCGCCAGTCGAGTCTGAACGACACGTTTTGAGAACTTACGGCTCGTCGTTCTGCTTCACTGTGAATCCGTGAGCCTTGCCGTTCTTATCCGTGAATTGGCCTACCATCTGACCGTCATCGTTGATGCCGAATACTCCAGTTATGATCGATCCAGGGATGTCGATTCCGGTGTATTCGCCATTCCGCAACAGGAAACCATGAGTCTGAAAATTGTCACATTCGCTGGGACTATTGGCGTAAACGCCTACCATGTCCCCCCGCTCGTTGATCCAGCGGACAGCCGTGCACGGGGCGCCCGCACCAGGAAAGTCGATTTTGTGGAAGTCGCCCGACTTGTTCCGCACATAACCATGAATCCCGTTATCCGCGTCCGTACATATGTCACCGACGAGTACGCGCTCGTTGTCCATAGCCATCCAGACGTCGGTGGAACACGAGCCCGGAACACGGACGTTGTGGAATTCTCCATCCTCCAGGATGAAGCCGCTTTCATTCCCTTGATTGTCGAAATGACGTCCCGTTATGTCGCCTGCGTTGTTGATTCCACGGGCTGTGGTCGCACTCGCTCCCGGGTAGTCAATCTGGGTGAAGTTTCCATCGCGCAACAGAAATCCGTGCTCGTCGCCCCCGGGACCCAAGACTCTGCCGACTATGTCACCCCGAGCGTTAATGGCGCGCGATGCGGTAAACGAAGCACCGGGGAAATCGATCGTGGAGAAGGCTCCTTGACGCAGCAAGAACCCGTGAGTGACGCCACTGGCGTCGTGGTAGTTCCCGACGATGTCTCCTCGCGCGTTGATGCCGCCGGGATTGGTGGCGGATGCGTTAGGAACATCAAACCGTACATACTGAAAGTCGGCGTCTTTCCGAGTGTCGTTACTTTGGGCTCGGATAACAGAGGCGTTGGAGTGAATTTCCACGCCGCTAAGATCTGCTGTAAAGACCAACGTGGTGAGGGCCAGCCAGAACAGAGTCACTTTGGCAGTGCGGTTCATGAGTTTTGCTCCTATCCTGGGTTTGCGGATGGTGTTTCTTCCCATGGCATGCTCACTTGTACAGTTCGGCGGAGGAGAGAGGAAATCGGGAACCTCCTCCCGCAACAAGCACTATCCCGCCCGGCAGCAGTGTTGCCGAGTGCCCCGCGCGCCCAATTTCCATGCTGCCGGTAGGGCTGAAAGAGCCTGTCATGGGATCGTATAGTTCAGCGGTGGGGCCTCCTCCACCAGTCACAAGCACTGTGCCGTTCGAAAGCAAAGTTGCTGTGGCCCCCCCGCGATCCACCTCTGTTGCACCGGTAACCGAAAAGAATCCCGTAGATGGATCGTAGATTTCTGCCGTAAGAACAGCAGCTTGATCACCCGGAGCGCTAGTGCCGCCCCCGATGATAAGCACCCGGCCATTGGGAAGGAGTATCGCTGCATGTCCGGAGCGAGCTGTGATCATGTTTCCAGTGGGAGTAAAAGCTTGGGTCGCCGGATCGTATATTTCTGCCAAGGCGATCGGGTTCGACGAGCTCGAAGCCACGCCACCGACGATGAGGACTCGCCCATTCCCCAGAAGTGTTGCGGTGTGTCCGGAGCGTGGCGACTCCATGTTTCCCGTGGAAGTGAACTTACCTATGGCTGGGTCATAGAGTTCGGCGGTCGCGGACCTTACACCACTTTCGTCATTTCCGCCTGTGACCAGCACTTTACCGGTCGGCAGCAGCGTTGCCGTGTGTCCTTCACGTGCCGCGGCCATATTGCCAGTCATCTTGAAAGAGGCATTCGAAGGATCATAGATTTCCGCGGTGGTCAGGACCTGAGTGCCCAAGTCCTCGCAGTCGACACCCGAGCCAAAGCCTCCGGTTACCAACACCTCACCATTTAGAAGTAACGTGGCGGTATGCGCATAACGCGGCGCGTTCATGCTCGCGGTCGGTGCAAAAGAGCCTGCAACCGAATCATAGAGCTCCGCGGAGGCTATGCCGCTGAGGCAGAGCGGGCCCGCACGCTCGGAGCCGCCAGCCATCAGGACTTTTCCATTTGCTAACAATGTCGCGGTGTGGGAGCCTCGTGCCGTTTGCATGCTCCCGGTGGGTGTGAACCTGCCTGAAGACGTCGTCACTGTGATGGTAGCAGTGTCGCTCAGAGTTGCGTCCGCGACGCTGGTGGCGACAATTTGGTAGAACCCTGTGGCAGAAGGAGCGGTGTAAAAGCCCGCATCGGTTACCGATCCACCCGCTGCTTCCTGAATTGTCCAAGTCACCGTCGAGTTTGCTGACCCATTCACAGTTGCAGTGAAGGTTTGTGTCCCGCCTGGGGACAAGGTGATTGTGGCAGGAGAGATCTCTACCTGGATTGGTGCGACCACTACGACCACGCTTCCCTGCAAGCCCGGAATGGCTTTGCTGTTGGCCACGATATGAGCGGAGCCGGAAGCATCTTTGGGGGCAGTGTAAAGTCCTGTGTCGTCGATAGTGCCAAGGCTATTGTCCACGCTCCATGTCACAGTCTGATCGTATAGACCTATGACCTGCGCCTTGAACTTGGCTGTCGCACCCCGGTAAACAGTCACATTGGCCGGCGTGACAACCACACTCGTGCCAGGCGGTGGTGTTGATTGGGCGGACCCGCCACCTCCGCAGTTGGCAAGACCAACCAGCAAAACCAGAAGTGAAAGCACGACCGCGATTTTGGATCTCATGTCTTCCTCCTCCCAATTCGATATCGGATGATTTCGCCATCAGAATGGCGACCCCTCGAGGTCGTCATGCCTGATGGCTTCATACGTTTCAGTTCGAGGGTCCCCATGCCGGTTTCGCTCAAGTTATGATCAAGCACGGAACTGTGCGCAGTTGCTGCGACGGAAAAGATAAGAAGAAAGAAACCGACCAAACCTACAATGCGAAGGAATCTCAGGAGAGACCTTGCCACTGCTCCGGCACTGGGTAGTAGGAGATCCTGGTTCGACCCGATTGACGTTGCCGTGCGATCAGATTCCTTTTCCATGGTGAGGTGACACTGCTCGAAAGGCCCGTCCCAAGGCAATGGTCTGACGGTGTCGCGCAAATGAAATGATTCTAACGGTCTAACTTACAGGAATAATGAGGCTTACAAGGTTTTCACCGACGCCGCGATCTTCCATTCTTGCTCGATGAGGACTATACTCGGCGGCAACTTCCCTCTTATGGCAACAGCGTCTCAGACCCGGCGAATTCGATTTGGGGCCTTTGAGGTTGACCTAAGGTCCAGTGAATTATTCAAGCATGGCATACGGCTCAAGCTACAGGACCAGCCGTTTCAAGTCCTGACAATTTTGCTCGAGCGTCCAGGGGAGCTGATTTCGCGCGAGGAATTGCGCAAGAGATTGTGGACCGACGATACCTTCGTAGATTTTGACGCGGGGATGAACGCGGCGATTCGAAGACTTCGCGATGCATTGAACGACTCGGCCGATCAGCCCCGCTACATCCAGACACTTCCGCGTCATGGTTACCGTTTCATCGCTGACGTTGAGACGAGTCCCGGAACCCACGAGCCCGCCTTTACCGAAACACCGTCTATATATGACGACCAAGATTCGTTGGACTCACTGAAAGATTCAACTAAACAAGTTTCAGCAACAGCAGTTCCGGGCGCGATGATTTCGAAAATTCATTGGCTCGTCGGGTTCGGGCTGACAGCGGGCCTTGCTGCGGTAGTCACGATCGGGACGGTTGGTTGGCGGCACCAGCTGTTCGCTACGCATGCATCGAGCGGTATTCAGTCGGTTGTGGTTCTGCCACTTCAGAATCTCTCGGGCGACTCGTCACAAGATTACTTCGCCGATGGTATGACGGAAGCGTTGATTACGGACCTAGCCCAAGTCAAATCCTTGCGTGTGATCTCGGGGACATCTTCAATGCATTACAAGGGGACGCAAGAAAAACTTCCCCAGATCGCCAAAGAGTTGAATGTCGATGCTGTGGTCGAAGGTGTCGTCGTACGCTCTGGCGACCGAGTGCGAATTGATGCACAGCTCATCCGGGCAGACAACGATCAGCATCTCTGGGCCAAGAGCTACGACCGCAGGATCAGCGACGTTCTGTCCCTGCAGGCGGACGTGGCTCAGGCGATTGCAACAGAAATCGAAGGCAACTTGACTCCGGAAGCGCAGTCACGCTTGGCCGCAAAAAAGCAAGTTGTGAACCCCAAAGTGTATGAGGCATACCTGAAAGGCCGGTACTTTTCCAATCGCAGCACGCAAGAGGAGTTGAAAAAAAGCGTCGACTATTTTAGGGAAGCAATTCACTTGGACCCAGATTATGCCCCCGCCTACTCGGGTTTGGCCGACGTATACAGCTTTACGGGGTTCGGCTGGGCCAACATCGTCGACCATCCGGAGCTTCTGGCGATAGAAGCTGCCAAAAAAGCAATCTCGCTCGACGATTCCCTAGCCGAGGCACACGCCTCACTGGGTTGGGTCTTGCACCGCCACATGCAGGATTGGACTGGGGCAGAAAAGGAATACCGGCGTGCCATTCAATTAAATCCCAATTATGCGGTAGCACACCAGTTTTATGGCGTGTTTCGACGCGGCATCGGACAGGACGATCTTGCCTGTGGTGAATTTCAACTAGCTCATGAACTGGACCCTGTGAATCCGGTTACAGCTCCGGGATGGGCAAGATGCCTTTACGAGTCGAATCGTTTTGACGAGGCCGTGCGGATGATGCAGGACATTCTCGAAATGAATCCCAAAAGTGCTTCGTCGCTTTGGAGTCTGGGAGAGCTCTATGAAAGGAAGGGGATGTTTCCGGAAGCCATTGCGCAGTATCAAAAAGGGGCGGAAGTAACCGGCCGCAATTTCATTATGATTTCGCTCCTATCTTCCGCTTATGCCGGGTGGGGGAAGAAGGCCGAGGCCGAGAAACTCCATGAAGAATTGATCCGGGGAGGCGAAGACAAATGGATCTCGGGAATCTACCACATACGGATGGGACAGAACGAGGTGGCGATCCGCGAGCTAACGGAAGATACCGCAAAATGTGGGCCCGGAACATGCGGCCCGGCTCAGTCGTTGTACGTATCCGAATGGCGCTTTGACCCGTTGCGATCGGACCCAAGGTTTCAGGCCCTGCTGAAAAAATTTAATTACCCACAATCTGCTTTCAAGAAATAGCGCGTAGGTATGAAGTTTGCCCGGACTACAAGGTGGGCGGATGCCGCGTAGTAGTTCTGTCTTGGATTACTACAATTCGTGCGCAGGCCTTCAATGGCGCCGTCATTGACGACGTGGTTTGCTCCCAGCAGGCCGCGATGACGAGGCAATCCGGTCCCTCGAAAAAGCTCAAAGCACTCAGGTGAAAAGGGTCAAATTCGCGGAATGGACGTTTTCTCCGGTCCGATTAGATCCTTGATTCCAAGCCTATTCTGACAGGTGCGGTGCCAGGCGGTAGGCGCCGGTCCCACGCGGCAAGGCGTTTGGCTTATCAGAACTGAAGTTGAACCTTAAGCTGGATCATTCTTGGTGCATTGTCACCTCCTACGCTGCCTAGGATGCTGGTCGGTGGCGTCGCCAAATAAAAGATCTCGCCGAGGGATCGGTCTTGGATCTGATTGTCGGGGAATCCAAAGTTCGGGTGATTAAGGAAATTGAAGAATTGGAACCCAAATCCCAGCGTTGCACTTTCCCATCCCGGTAATCTCGTGTTTTTCATGACGGAGAAATCCGTATCGAAAAAGCTAGGCCCGCGAAAGCGATTGCGACCTTGTGCGAAATGCACGGAGAGTCCACTGCATGGGCCTGACGGGCCCGGCAGATTTCCTGCATCAAAATTTGTTTCGCATCCGGCCTGCACGAATCGCGCATTCGGATTGGGCGTTATCCCGTCGGCCAAGACTTGCGGTGGCTGGCAGGGCTCCGAACCTGGGGGAGACGCCGCCCCATTTCCACATGATCCCCTCGAGCCGATTGGCCCAACGGGCACGGCATAGACTGGACCGAAAAAATTATTGCTTTGGAGGAGGCTGGCTTCCAGGCCATCCAATACGGTATATGGGAAGCCGGTTCGCCCAAAAATTGTTCCAGCGATTTGCCATCCGGTCAACAAGAGCTCCGAACCATGACCATGCAACAGTCGTTTCAGGGGAAGCTGCCACACATAGCTGGCGTTGAAGTTATGGCGCGCGTCGTAATCCGCTGATCCGTAGCTCCCCCGAATATTGTTTGGATCCTGTGGATCACCTGCGCTTGCGGAAGTGAATGAAAATGCAGCACCACCGTTTGAGACTTCATCAAATGCATGACTGTATGTGTAGTTGGCTTGAATGATTCCCTGCCCGAACCGATGCTGAAAGGAAACGATCATTCCGTTGTAATTCGAAACGCCGCCTGTGTTGAATTCAGCCACCTCACTGAACCGCGGATCGGCACATGGGGGAACCGGCGGACTCGTACACAGAGCGGAAGGAAATGACCCGAACCCCCATGCGTTTGCCGAATGATTTTGGAATGGCACGTGGATTCCATGATGACCGAAATAACCGATGCTCAATGAACTGCTTGTTCCGAACGCCTGCTGCAGTTCGAGACTCCACTTTTGATATTGTGGCGGCGCGGTAGGCCGTCCGGGATTGTTAAATGCCGGTGGTGAAAACTGAGGGATTTGGGACTGGATTTGGGCAAGTGTTTCGCCAGCTGAGAACCCATTCACGAATGCCGCATTTGAGTTGCGGGCATCTTTGAAAAGACTGGTAGTCTCGCCGGGAGCGAGGTTGTTGTCAGCAACGGTGAAAGAATTGACGAGCGGCGGATTAGCTCGGAACGCTGGAAATACGGAGCCGGGCAATGGGTCATAAAAGATTCCCACCCCGCCTCTAAGCACGGCGTTATGCGAAACACCACGGGGCTGCCAGGCGAAGCCGAATCGGGGCAACCATAGAAGGCTGTGCAGATCCTCGTAAGCCTGTTTCTGGTTGATGAGGATCGCTTGGTTGTACGGTTGGTTCGGATCGTGGCCGATCGAATTGAATGTCCCCGCGAAACGCGAAAAACAGAGTTCGTGACATATTGGATTGGACTGATGCTCAGAGCGCAGTGTGAATGTGAGCGCAAGGTTTGGACGCACGTGCCACTCGTCTTGCGCGTAGAAAGCGAGGTCATAGGAAGCGAAATGCTGTCGGCTCGACGAAGCAAATGACTGGCTCAGCTGCGTGTAGTTAATGCCTGGAGAGGATGAATCGAGACCACCCTGATAGAAAGCATCGAGCGTCAGCGGAGACAATGTTCCAACTTGATTGTGCGCAGGGAATGGGGCGCTCAAATCGTCACGCAGGAAGTACTCCCCAAAGGCCAGAGTGTGTCTACCCCATCTGACGAGGAGGTCGTCGGCAATCTGGTATTGGGTTACAACTTTTCCGTTCGGGATCAGAAAATCCAGTCCGCCTAAATCCGTGAACGCTAGTCCTGAACTCGACCAGGTTAGCACTGTCGGAAAAGCTACGAGAGCTTGAGAAGGGTTATCCAGTTTGAATACAAGGCTTGCCCAATATCCGCCCAACGTGAATTCATTGAAGGCGGATGGGCTGAATGTGTGGTTCTCGATAAGTTGGCCTTGCCACCACGGCCGTTTGCTCTTGGCGTTGAACGCAGAACTGATCAGGTCCGTGTTGGTGGGCTGCAAGCCGATGTTGTGTTGGAGCAAGAGAAATGCACGGTCCTTGCTTCCTAGATTCCAATCGACTCGGCCTGACGTCAGAAATTCTCGGGTTGGTTGGCCAGTTAGCGTGCTTTCGAAGGAGTACGCACATGGTATGGTCGTGCCCAGCCCGTTTGGCCCTTGAAAACCACCACAACCCAATGGGTCACCAGGGGCCCCAGGCGTGGCGCGGCTAGCTCCAGGGGCGTTATTGTAGAGACCGAAAATCTGTTTGTAGAACCCGTCAGAAGCGGACGATGCTCCAAATATGGAGTCAATATTTGTGATAGTGACTGCTTGAAACTGAGGGCTTGGAATAACCACGGGAGAGGGTGGAGAGGGAATCAGCAGCACTATCCCTTCGGTGTTGAAGAAGAAGAAAAGCTTGTCCTTTTTGATCGGGCCGCCGAGCGAGCCTGCCCACTGATTGGCGATGTCGAAGGGACGTGACACTCCGTTCGCTTTGTTGAACCAGTTATTGGCGTTGAACGCCCGGCCGTTCCAGTAGTACACGGCATTGCCATGAAACTCATTCCCTCCAGACTTGGACATGTAATTCACATTGGCACCAGCAAACAGGCCAAACTGTCCCGAATAGCCATCGCTCACCACCGTCGCCTCTTGAATTTGGTTCTGTCCAAGGAGCATGAAGGTGGCCCCGGTCATGTTCACGCTAAATCCCATATCGTTGGAGTTCATCCCGTTCATGGTGAAAAGATTGGAAGTTCCTGGCATTCCCAAACTTGAAAAATTCCCCAAGGTGATTTTCGGGCCGCCTTGATCTGTGTTCATCACCACTCCCGGAGCGGTCTGTGCAATGTAGGTGAGGTCGTTGCCGGGGTTCGGGATCTCCGAAATCTGCTGCTCGGTCATCGTGGTTGAAGCATCGCCGTTATCTGCGTGGATGAGCGGAGCTTTCTCTGTAACCGTAAGGGTCGAGCTGATAGGCGCGATGGAAAGCTTGACATTGAGCGTCCCGGGCGGTCCCAGTAAGACATTCACCGGAACGTCTGTTGTCTTAAAGCCCTGATATGCCACCTTGAGGATGTACTTCCCTGGCAACAGAAACGAGAACAGGTAAGCTCCCTCTGCATCAGTTTTTGTTACCAGGTTCGTGCCTTTCGCGTTGTCTTTCAGCTCGAGAAGCGCGCCTGGCACAACGTCATCACTGGGATCTGTCACGGTGCCCGCGAGGCCGCCAGAGTTCGTGGTTTGAGCGCGTAGATTTCCTGAAATGGAAAGCAGGAGCGTCAGGGCTATTACCACCAAGCCGAGGAACCTGAGTCTCATACAAATCCCTGGATTCCAACTGGGAAGGCACCTGCGATGTGCGAATTATACTGGAACTAATTGATCGAGTGTTATCTATCTGAGCTGTGTAATTTTGCCACGCTCTAACAGCACGTTCAAAATATGCCCCCCGAACGAGGAGGCATTCCTCCACACTGTGCACGACACGACTCATCTCAATTGAACCCGCAAGATTTCAAAATATCGGGCGTGCGACGTGCGCGTGACCTACGCTAGACCTTGGTGCGACGACCAATCCGTCGCCCCGGATGCCAAGGTCCAGGCGATGGAAGGTTCGATAGGGAGCAATTCTGGCACAAAGGAGGATCGGGCTGGATGATTGACCAGCATGAGAACTGGGAGCTACGCGAAGCTGAAATAACCGTTAGAACTTGAGCCCCGCGTGGGACTCAGCCAAATACTTGTTGAGCAATCCCCTTCGCGCCAGTAATCCCGGACCGTCACCTAATGCCTGATAATCGCGATTACCGGACGAATGAAATGCGGTCAACCCCCGCAAGTTCTCCTGGGACGTGTGGGGTACCTTGGGGTACCCCCAGAGTACGCGTCCGGCGAACCCAGTACCCCTGCGGCCACTTCGCAAATGGACGGTCTAGTGATTTATTTCGCTCGTGGCTACAGTGACGAGTCGCTTTTTGGTTGGGACAAAAAAGATCATCTCTTCCATACGCAACAGCGCCGGTATTTCCTACGCTCCGCCGGCAAAGTGAGTGAAAGTATCCCGCAAGTTTTGGGCTTACTTCCTTTGTGGACCAAGCGCCACATACTTCTCGACACCCATAGGCATGAGGTGTCGGCGGTCAGAGACGTGGTTGTTAGGACTATGTAGCTGATTTTGCAACCTGCCACTGGTCTGGGAGCAGTTCATCGAGGCGGTGGTGCGGGTGGGAGCTGATGCGCGTGAACAGAGCGGCAGCCCGGAGTGCCACAGACGTTGTACTGTTCGCTGAGGCTGCCTGGGTGCAGGCGTCCCAGTTCGAGCATCTGCTGCTGTAGCTGGGTGATGCGTTTTGGAATTTGAGTGGATTTCATGCCGATAGCTATTTATAAGCTATCGGTGATTGTCAAACAAAAAATGAGCACACCTAAACAGGCCGATTGCGTTCTTGCTGGCGGGAAGGAGCGTCGGGCCTGATCGCGAAGAGTCACGGTTGCAGAATTTGGGGGTGCGCGAGGCATGCCGGAAGCTCAGATTCGCACGCCCGCGTCTTGAACGCTTTTGGGAAAAGGGGCTTGAGCGGGCTATTGCGCGATGCGCTCGACCCAGGAGGCAAAGCCCTGCCAGACGGGAGTTTGGCCAATGGGCAGGCGAACGAGTTGCATGAAGATGACGAAAACTCCACCCCAAAATGTGGCTCGGTGAATTTTCCGGGTTGACCAGAAATCGTAGGCAGCGATGAGCAGCAGGAACAGATAGGAAAGAAGCATGGCGGGAAGCGGCTTCTTGTACACGAACGCAAAAGGCCAGCGGGCAATTGCCGCGACGAGCAAACTGATGGTGGCGACCAGTATCAAGCGTTTGTGCGCGGCAGGGTTCGAGCGCGCGCGGAAGGCGAGGAAGATGAGGACCGCGAAGTTGAACATGTCCGTCATGGGAATGACGTAAAAAGTCCTGGCATTCAGGCCGGGAGGCGCCGAATTCCGCACCAGCGCATTCGTCGCGGCCAAGACGCCGAGCATGACCATCGCGCAAGCCAGGAAAAAGCCGAGTATGCCCAAGCGCCTATGAATGTGCACGCGGCCAGTAGACACCAGCGATGCCTGGGCCAAAAGGAGCACGATCCAGCAGGAAAATGCGGCGCCGTGGAAATGAATAATCCGAGCCGGAAGTGGCGCGCGGAAAAGGCCGGCAAGATAGTAGGTGTGAGCGAAGCCCACGAAAACCGTCACCGCAATCAGCAGCACCATTCCTGAGAAGAAGAAATGGTCAAAACGCCGGCCGGGAAGGCTCGGCTTGATGACAGCAGACTGCGTCGGATGTGCGGCTAGGGTCGCCATGGCGCCTCCGAAATTCCTCCATGGGGAAGGACCTGGCTCAAACCGCTACGATGATATACAAAAATTGTTGCTCTCGCTACCGCATTATCGGCTTGCGGCTTCCTCGCTGATGCCTTCCTCGTTTTGTTCACCGCTACTGACCGTCGCTGGCAGGATGTAGCGTTTCCTGCGCCGACCTTTGCTCAGATCGATCCCTTCGAGTAGCAGCCCCAGTTCCCAGGCGGCGATCTCCTTTCGTCCCGTCTCCGCAAAAGGAAATTGAAACGTGCCAGCCTCCAGGCGTTTATACCAAATCGCCCACCCGTCGCGATCCCAGTACAAAATTTTCAAGCGGTCGGTGCGGCGGTTACAGAACACCAGCAAGTGCCCGGAGAAGGGATTGCAGCGGATCACGTGTTCGGCCATCATCGAAAACCCGTCGAAGGAACGGCGCATGTCGCACGGCACCGTGCACAGGTAGACCTTAATCGCCGCCGGAAAACTTAGCATCCTTATTTAGTCCCCGAGGACTCCATGGCCGCCAGTACCGCTCCCAGGGTCTCTTCTTGGACGCCCTGGCTGATGCGCAGCCGACGCCCATCTCGGAGCACCAACTCCAGACCTGCCGGCATGCTGACACCGTCTTCACTGACCAGCGCAAACCTTGCCGCTCCTCCCGAGGAGATCGGCTTGTTGCGCCCTTGACGGCTGGCTTTCAGTTTGTGTCGCCACCAATAAAACTGGCTTTCCTTCAGGCGGCGCTGCTGGCAAAACTCTCGAATCGACATCCCGCTCCGGGCCGCATCCCATATGGTTCTCTGCCAATATCGCTGCTTCTCAACATCGTGGTTTCTCCGGTTCATCCCACACCTCCCCACCTGCGCGATACATGAGCGCACCGGACATTATCAGTAGCCACTATTCAGCGGGGGAAGATGGATTGGCCGGACGGGTACCCCCCAGACAAATTCTCGTTCAGAAAACCCTTGAGCAGGTCGGCTTGGAAGTGATTGATATTTCGGGTCGGGTCAGACAGCTTTTCGGCGTTCAGAATTCATCCGATATTCGAATTGGCGAGGCCGTTTGTCGTTCCACGTCCGAGCTAGATAGAATTGAGGTCGCAGTGAGCTGCTGAAGATTCCTCGGAAGATCGGCTCCCCGAGTTGTACGATTTGCGAACCTGAAGATTTGAGGTTCCTAGAACACCTCGCCCGCACGAGATGTCTCCCCGATGACCTAATGTATTGGTCTGCTGATGTGTCGAAACGCTTCTAACAGGCTTTGAAACACAATCGGGCAGCTCCCAACATACTGATTCCTAAAGATCTCACGTCGGACGGTGACAAAATCTTGTGGACGAATCGAAAAGAAACCGCACGCCCATCGAGAATTTGTAAACACTGGCGCGTTACTCGCGATCTATCCCAGCGAGTGCTATGCGACCACAGACTTCCTCGAACGGGACTTTTCTGGCCCGGAATACTTCCGGTTAGCTCGTCGCTCGTCAGGAACCAGACATGCTTGCGAGCCGAACCACGCCGACCCTAGACTCATGCTCGAACAGAGGGGAATCACCAAGTCAACTGCTCGCCGCGAGCGGAATCTAGGTCGGCAAAGACATGCGGCGAAGAAGGCTTTGGAAACGCGGATCAGGACGGAGGTTATCGAGGAGCAAGTCAGATTTCAGGGAGTTGGAAAGGCCAAAAGACTTCTGCGAATAAGCTTTCTCGAGAAACTCAAAAGCTTTGTCATTCTCGCCGAGGCCAGCGGAGATGGTGGCCATCGTGTATGGCGAAGGAGAGGTCCCTTTTAATTTGCGCTCCAAATCGTGGAGGATCTTTTCCGCCTCGGGTTTTTTGCCTGCGGCTGAATAGGCGTGTGCCAGCGCCACAGCGATCTGAGAATCGCCCGAGATTGCAACTGCTTTCTGGTACTCGGAAATTGCCTCCTGAAGCTTGCCTGTACCTTCGTAACCCACGCCGAGGCTGAAGTGCTGGAACGAATCGTTTGGATCCAAAAGCAGGGCTCTTCTGCTGGAATCAATCAAATTAGGGTAATCCTGTAGTTCGTAGTAGGTCACGGACTCGGTTTGCCCCGCACTGAAACCATAGTCCAGTTGGTCAATCTTTGAGAGCTCAGCGAGCGCCTCGGCTCGCCGGCCAATAACGGCTAGAAAAATGGCGCGATCTTCATTCGCGCAGCTGAAGCTCGGCGCCAGAGCGATGGCACGGTTGAACTCGCGATCGGCAGCGTCCCAATCCCAGTCGAACTCGAAACTCAGCAGGCCGAGGGTGTCGTAGGCTTCGCCGATGCTGTCGTCCAGTTCCAACGCTTTGGCTACTGCCTCCTTGGCAGACCGGTAGGCCTGATCCCTCGGCAACGCTCCCGCAAAGGCTAAATAGACGTAAGTGTCTGCGAGGCCGGCGTAAGCAAGAGCGAAGTTTGGGTCTTTTTGGATGGATTCTTCGAAGGCCCGCTGCGCCTTCTTAAGCGAATCAGGTTTCGTGTATTCATTGACAAAATAAAGACGTCCCCTCAGGTACGCATCGTATGCCGCAGGGTTGACGGACGGCGCCAAGCGAAGCCGAACCTGCTGCTGCGGAGTTAGTTCCGCGCGGACTTGCCGTGCTATGGCATCCGCCACCTCTCCTTGAAGTTTCAGGACATCGCCGAGATCGCGGTCGTAAGTTTCCGCCCAGAGGTGCTGGTCCGTGGACGCCTGGAGGAGTTGGGCGGTGACGCGCACACGCTGACCGGAACGAACGACCGAGCCTTCCACAATGGCTTCCACGTTCAATTCGCGCGCAATTTCAGGGAGGCCCTCTTTTGTACTCTTATATCGCATGACGGAGGTTCGCGAGATGACGCGCAGAGAGCCGATTTTGGCGAGGTCGGTTATCAACTGGTCGGTGATGCCATCCACGAAGAATTCCTCTGACGGATCGCCGGACAAATTCGCGAGAGGTAGAACCGCGATGGAATTTATGCGAGGGGCGGCACTGGTCGGATGGGGACCCGTGCGCGCCAGCCAAACGGCCAAAGCTATGACGAGAAGGGCCAGGGTGCTGGCGGCCAAGAGAGCGCGAGGCATGCTACGAGCTGAGGCGGGGGGGACTTCGCGGGGCGGCGCTGACTGTGCAGAATGAGATGGATCCGGCGCGTGTTCGCTTTCGACTGGGCTTTCCACTGGCGCGATAAATCTGTATCCGCGCCGCGGAAGTGTCTCAATGTAGCGCGGCGTCTCCGCTGAGTCGCCGAGCACCTCACGAAGGCGCGCAATCGCATTGTGAAGGCTATGGTCGAAGTCGACGAAAGTATCGGCCGTCCAAATCTCGGCCCGAAGTTCGTCGCGAGTCACGACATCGCCGGCACGGTTCAGCAAGATCGCGAGTACTTGGAGAGGTTGGCCCTGCAGGTGGAGCTTTACGCCGCGTTTCCTGAGTTCGCCCGCCCGAACGTCCAATTCGAAGAAGTCGAAGCAAAGTCGGCGCGTGGCTGGTACGGGAGTAGCCATAGCGAGGCCCGCAAGTGCGGCAATCCTATCACAATTATTAGTCCACGGGGGTTTCATCTACGCAGGCAGAGAAAGTCCTTGTCTTTAGTCGTTTAGGAATGGAGAAAACTTTGGGGACGGATGGGGGCAGCGAGGATTGACGCATTCGCAACTACCGGCGAGAGTAGCCACCAGAATCGCACTTGAGACCAATAACGTCAGCACACCTTAGGCTGCCGGCGGTTTCCCGGGCGAATTGTCGAAACGAAAGGAAAGAAAAACCATGACGAATACGCTGATGAAGTTCGGTTTGGTCGTTTGTTGTTTTCTGTTCGCAGGCTGGATGGACCAAGATGATGCACCAAGTACCGCACAGGTCGTTGCCTTAGACGAATGTGATCCGGCAACTTTTAATGCCCCAACCGCGGTCGGGCCAGATTTCTGCAAGAACATCGCACTGGGAGCATCCACCATGTTTTCCAGCTTGTTTGCAGAAGCGGCTGCGGGAACTCCTAACCCCAACTGGGACTTCGAACCTGACACACTCACAATCAAGAAAGGAACCACCATTATCGCAGTCAATCAGGGCGGCGAGCCTCACACCTTTACCGAGGTGGCAAACTTTGGCGGCGGCTTCATACCGGGGCTCAATGCGCCAGGCGAAACCGTAGTTCCCGAGTGTGCTGGAGGCTTCTCGAAAGTCTCGGTGGCCAGAACCCGAATCCTTCAAGGCAGCCAACTCCAGGTCATCGGTCTGTCAAAAGGGGAACATAACTTTCAGTGCTGCATCCATCCTTGGATGCGCATGACAGTCGAGGTGAAATAAGCCCGTTGGCACGCGAAATTACCAGAAGGTGAGCCGTGCGCTAGAAGAGCCAGATGTCGCGGAGGGAGGGGCAACAAAAAAGACGAAGGCGAAGCACTCTGCCTGAATTCGTCTGGGAAGGCGATTCGCCAACGCCCTTTTCCGCTGATTCCTGCGACAAGGCGAATCATTACGAGGTTGGCCCGCCTGAAACCCCGCTGGAGTGTTTGGTCGCATGGACGGCACGATCGCACGCAAGAGAGGACGGTCACGTTTTGCGGTTTTCTCACGCGGCAGTAGCATTGCTGATCGTCTTCGGCCACGGGTTGGCTGGGTCCACAAACGTCGTTGTGGGAAATAGCTCCTCCCTTGTCGCGTAGTGTTTACTGATGACTTTCGGGAGGGGGGCCTCCCGGGTATCGGACCCAAGTCCTGGTAAACGCGGTTATCGGAAACTGGCTAACTAAGTACATTCCCTTTAAAACAGACAGCTCAAGCCGCGACGTGTTAGCTTGTTCGAAGGACCCGGGACACAAGAGAATCCAGGATTACGTCCTGAATCCATGAAGGAGAATAGGAATGCCCTCATTAACGGCAGGAAAACACGCGGGCTCGGGCGCGGCGAGTGACCAACCTGCGATCGCTGAGCCTACGTTTGCCGATCGAGCGCGTACCTTGGTGTATCTGGGACGAGTTGGGAGTCTCTCGACGCTTTCACGTAAACAGCAGGGGTTCCCCTTCGGATCCGTGATGCCCTATGGATTGGACGAGAACAGGGATTATCACCACTTATCTCATTTCGAGATTGATGGTGCGAAGAGGATTTATCAAACATCTATCTGAAAGAGAATCCGTGGATGGGGAGCGGACCGGCCGTAGCAGGATTACGTGGGAAAACACCGCAGACTGGACGTAATTACCAAGGACAGGTTGTGACAGTGGATTTTGATGGTTGCTCAGAACGGCTGCGTTTCTTCCGGTGCAACGAGATTATTTATGACTTTCCGGACTCCTGCAACGGATTGCGCTATCTTTTCCGCCAGCAGTTTTTCCGCCCGGGACGTAACAGTGCCGGTCAGAGTCACAATACCGTTCTCGGCGTGGATTTGCACGGTCTTCAGAGAAATCGCCTTTGTCGAGTACAGTTCAAATTCCACCCGGTGCGCGAGTTTCTCGTCGGCACTCTCAGGGGTCGCCTGCGCGCTGGTGGTGCTGAGGTTGTCCTTCACCCCTTGCACACCAGGAACCTGCCATGCGATTTGCTCCGCCGCGTACTTCTGACTGGCTGTCTCGACCGATCCGCTTAAGGTCACCATCCGGTTTTTAACCTCCGTCTCGACGCGTTTTTCTCCCACATCCGCGCTCTTAGAAAGAGCATCGCTCACTAGGGTTTTGATTTCGAGATCCGCCACCCGTTCTCCCAGGCGCTCCGTTTCAGGGTTGCGCTCTGCCGACGGGTTGACGCCCAAATTATTGTGCACTTGTTTGACGCCTGCTGTATCCAGGGCGATCGCTCCCGCCATGGCCTTCACTTCTTCCGAAGGTACCTGGCCCTGCAAGGTGACTTCCCCCTGGCTTGTTCCCACTTTGATATCGAACGGAGAGACTTGTTTTGACAGGAGCAGGGCGGTGCGCACCCGGGACGTTGCGGTCGCATCTTGCGTTGATTCTTTTACGGAGTGGAATGCGTTCTGAAGAGACGAATTTTGCCTAGAAGAGATGTAGATTGCCCCTACGACAACGAGAAGAAGAACCACGGCGAGAACCGTCCGACCGGAACCTCGTTCACCTTTTCTGGAAGATTCCAACTTTATCCTCCGTGGGCACAGCTGAAATTCGCTAGGTAGCTGTTTCGTGCAGCAACGAATTCCAGGACTGTGGAATTAACCAGATTGGCCGTGTCTCTCGAAGGCCTTTTTTCTCCTGGGTGAGGCACTCCAGGATAATCCCTTCTCCCTGCGAGTAAATGAAGTACTCCCCGGGCACGAGCAGAGCGTAGCGATTGGTCCGTTCTCCGGCTTCTTGCAGACTGTCAACAGACGTAATCCAAAGCGGATAACCGTCTGCACGGCGTTTGAAGATATCGTAGGTGGGCTCCATTTCGAGCCCCTTGGGAAACGAGTTTGAGTCATGGAGAATCATTGCACAGTGATACTTGTGCATTCCGCCTGCCATCCGCGCGGTGGGAATCCCCCAATAAAATCAGCGAGTTAAAGAGTTCGGTCTATGGCCTTCTTAGTACTGCAAAGTTTGTCCTGAGTAATTTTGTCGGCGGACGCTCCCATGTTCCGTACTAGGACAGTTTTGGGTCGTGACCGGGGATCTTGAGGCTCTGAAGGTGATTTGTGAAACGCTCGTCGCGAGGCCGGCGTCGTTATGACATCAACCGGATATGTCCGGTGACCCGACTAATCGTCTACTTGAACGCGGTTGCGGCGACGCGCCGCCGCGAGACCGCCAAAGTGAAGGTGAAGTTTGTACGAGCAGGGGAAATTACCGCACGATAAGCTGCCGTCCTGGCCAAGAAATTCCTGCGTCGCAAGATGCGGGCCCTCAAGAAATCGGAATAAAAAAGGGGGCGTTCCTGGGACGCCCCCTTTGCTTGCTTCGCGCCGACCCGCTGCGGTGGTGCGGCACGCTCTGCAGTTTTGTTTAGTTGCCGCTGCCAGATGCAGCCTGCGCATGCGTCGAGTTTGTCTTCGGCACGCTTAGGTAGCCCGCGATCTTGTCCTTGGTCACCTGGTTCACTGTGAACTCAAGGGGAGCACGGCTGCCATGGATGAAGAAGTAGACCGGCTCGTTGGCCGAGCGGTTCTTCTTCTCGTATCGAGCGTCGTCCACGTAGATCGCAACCGAGTAAAGATTCTTGCCCGTGTTGACGCCCTTAAGCTCAACCATCAGCTCGCCCACCTTCTGGCGTTCGCCCTTCTTGTTGATCGTGAATTCGTAGTAATCGCGCTCGCCCAGGCGACGAAGTTCTTCGATTTCGTCGTGGTTGCGCGCGACCAGAGTCCCGAATTCGCCACGGGCCATGTTCAGATTGTTCTTTGTGGTCTCGAGGTCGGTCCTCACGCCATTCACGTCCGTGCCGAGACTGCTCACGTCATCCACGCTGGCCTTGGTCGCTAACTGCGCGTTGGTCTGATTCTGCAAGTCCGCCAATTCCTGGGCGTCTTCTTCCTTGATTTTCGTAGCCGCCGTGCGGGCTTGGTAAAGCTCGCCCTGAGTCAATTTCATCTTGTCGGTGACCACGCTCAACTCGCCCTGCAGCTGCGCGTTGGTGTCTTCGGACTTCGCCAGCCGCTGACTCAGCACGTCTTCGTTCTGCTTGGACTGTTGCGCCTGCGTCGCCAGGGATTCCTCGATCGACTTCGACCGCGTCGAGGCGCTCCAGCCTGTACCCAAAGCTACCAGCGAAACCACGGCAAGAGCGACTACGCCGATCCCGATCCAACGGGGTGTGGCAGCGTCTTGTGGGACGAACTCTTTTTCCTCGCTCATTCTTTCTCCTCCATAAAAATCCCTTGCGGAGGCTGGAAGGAGCACGCGCAGAACCAAGGCGCGACAAGCTGCTCCTGCGTCAGTAGTGTATTGAATACTAATATAGTTATGGGGTAGATCAGAGACGGCGAAGTCAGCTGCGATCGGAATAGACCCTGAAATTTTTACGTGGCATTAACGATTTCTGACCATCCCAAATACTAGCTTAACCCTACCATTTCTGGTGGGCGTTCCGTTCGCATTTGCCGCCTTTTTCGCCGAGCGCAGCAGGCGCCTCAGCGCGTCACAGTCATGTTCCGCACCTCGACGATGCGGTCCGTGAGCGGTGGGTGCGTGCTGAAGAAGCTCAATAATATTTGTCCGGCGGGAATTCCTAAGCGCTACGTCGCGCCCGAGCTTCGAGCCCGTCGCGCGATACACCTCGCCGCGCCGCCACCGCCTGTCACAAATTTTCCCAGCGGTTTCAAGCGCCACTACGTTCTGGAAACAATTACCCGTTCTAGTACCCTCGCTACCCTCAGCGAACTAGCGAATTTCGCGTTTCTATTCCGCAGGATCTAAATGATTTAGGTTCGAAATCCGAAGAAATTTACAAATTGGAACCACTCTTGCGCCTCGGACAGTGGCAATCAGCTTGGAGAATGATTGAGGAATAATGAACAGGATCCTGGTGATCGACGACAACGACAGCGAACGAGAAGCCTTGTGCTTTCTGCTTGAGCGATCCGGCTTTGAAGCGAACGCTGCCGAAGATGGTGTCCAGGCGCTGCAGAAGATTCGGGACGAGAGATTTGATTTGTTATTGGTGGACATCTGGATGCCGCGAATGAATGGCTTGGAGCTGCTATCGCATCTGGGGGAGAATGCGCGGCCCAAAGCGATAGTGATGACTGCGGATGACACGGCTGAAACTCTCCTGCAATCACTGCGCAAGAAGGCATATCTATTTATTGCGAAGCCGTTCGACCCAAAGAATCTTATTCAGCTCATCAAGACCGCGCTCGAATCGCCGGTTGCGCCAGATCGGATACAAGTGGTATCGGCGCAACCGAATTGGGTAGAGCTCCGGTTCCCGTGCGAAATGCACACGGCGGGCCGGATCGAAAACGTAGTTGACCATCTCAACTCCGCCTTGCCGCCTCATGTCCGGCAATCGTTGGGACTGGCTTTTCACGAGCTATTGATGAATGCGATCGAATGGGGTGGGCAACTGAACCCGGCTTCGCAGGCACAGATTGATTACGTACGCACTCCCAAATTCCTGATGTGTCGGATCGCGGATCCCGGCAGAGGATTCAACCCGGCCGAAATGGACCATGCGGCCATCGCGAATCAGTCCGAAGACCCGCTTGCACCCTCCGAGGCGCGCGAAGAAAGAGGCATGCGGCCGGGAGGTTTTGGAATTCGGCTCGCCAAGTCGCTGGTTGATGAGTTGGTTTACAACGAAGCTCACAACGAGGTCGTCATAGTGAAGTATTTAAATTAATACGAGGACCGCGGGCGGCAGAATTCCCGGCTCGCCGCTCGCATAATCAGGCAGCAATCGAACGCACCCTTCAGGAGGCCGATATGAAACGCTGGGTCATATTCATGGTGGGACTTCTCGCGCTCGTAATGCTTGCCGCGCCCTCCGCCTCAACGGCAGGAGCAGTCGGCGTGTCGATTGTGGTCGCTCCGCCGGCGCTGCCCGTGTATGTGCAGCCCATATGCCCGGGCGACGGCTACATCTGGACGCCCGGCTATTGGGCCTACGGTGAAGATGGCTACTACTGGGTGCCCGGTACCTGGGTGCTCGCGCCCGAACCCGGCTTCCTCTGGACGCCCGGCTATTGGGGTTGGCGCGGTGGCGTGTATATCTGGCACGTTGGTTACTGGGGGCCGGTTGTGGGCTTCTACGGTGGCATCAATTACGGCTTCGGCTACGCAGGCGTCGGCTACGCGGGCGGGTACTGGAGAGGCGGTCACTTCTTCTATAACCGCACCGTGAACAACATCAATGTTACGTTGATCCACAATGTTTACAGCAAGACAGTCGTCAACAACACGGCCGTAAACCGCGTCAGTTTCAACGGCGGCCACGGCGGAACGACCGGGCGTCCAACTCCGGCGGAAGAGGCGGCGACCCGCGAGCGGCATGTGTCCCCAACGTCCGCTCAAAGACAACACGAGCGTGAGGCTAGCACCGATCGGGCGCAATTCGCCTCCGTGAATCACGGTAAGCCGGCCATCGCGGCGACTCCAAAGCCAGCGCAGTTCAGCGGCCGTGATGTGGTACCGGCGAAGGCTGCGGGTGGACGCTACGTTCCTGCGAAGATGACCACCAATTCCGGGACAGCGAATTCTGCGGGCAAGGAAACCAGTTCCACTCCGGCCAACGAGACTGCTCGTGGGAACAAGGCCGCGCCCGCGGAGCATCGGAATACGGACCGGTCGGAGACGAAGCCGTTCACGCCGCCGCATACGGCTACGTCTCGAACCGAGAGCAAACCTTCGACGATCCCCGAGCCTGCGAAGACAGGTCGGCCGGAGGGCAAGTCGGTCAAGCCCACAGCGCACGAGAGCGCGCCTCGTTCGGAGATTGACTCCCATAAGGAACCGCTGCATCAGCATCCGAGTCCACCTCCTGCGAAGCACGCGCCACGTACCTCGTCGCAGCATGAGAGTCCGTCTCGGACGGAAACCAAGCCACCGAAACCGCCAAACCATGAGGATGCGCCTCATTCGGAAAGGAGGCCTGAATCTCACGATGAGAAGCCACCCCGTTAGGAGTGAATCGGAAGGCTTTCGGATCATTAAGGTAGACAGTTGAACTGGAAAATGGAGCCGCACAATTCGATGCGTGCCCGGGAGGCGAAAATGAGAACGTCCGGCATTCGCAAAGCCATCCTGGCTGGATTATCGCTTTTACTCTGCACTGCCTCGGCTGCTTGCTTGCAAAATCCTCAGGCAAGCAATGACCCGGCACAAGCAGATCGCAAGCGTTTTCCACCGTAACGCGATTTCCCCCGGTAATATACAGGCCCCACCGTATTCGCCCCTGGTGGCATCGGAGATAAACTCCCGGCACGCTGTAAGTGTGCAAGTGCAAGTACGTGATCTGTCGAACCTATGACTCAAACGATGGGAGGAGACGCTGATGAAGATCACCGCGCTAGTCGGAACTGCAATACTATTAGTGTTTTTCGGAATCGCTGCCCCAACCTACGCTCAGGAGCAGCACGACCAGGATCAGCCCGCTAAACAGGATGCCAGGCCGCCTCACGACGACCCCAAGCAGCAAGCCGAACCGCCCAAGACTTCGAACGATCAACCGCGCCCCGAAACCAAAGACGCAAAGCCGCCCAGGGACGAGCATTCCAAGGTGGAGGAGAAAACAACAATCCATGAGGAAACGCGCGTAAGCAGCAAGCGGATTCCCGACGATAAATTCCGGGCGCACTTCGGCCGTGAACACACGTTTCACGTCGGTCACCCGGTCATCGTGGAAGGCCGGCCGCGATTCACGTACGGCGGCTACTCGTTCTTCATCGCTCAACCGTGGCCCAGCGGCTGGGGCTACAACGATGACGTATACGTCGTGGACGTAAACGGCATGTACTACCTGATGGATGTTGCGCATCCCGGGGTTCAACTCGAACTAAGCGTCGTATTGTAGCGGGCCGTAGCAGACTCATTGAAAGCATGGCGCCCCACTGGGAGGATGTTTCACAAAGACATCCTCCCCTCCGCCCGAATAGCAAGACGGAGATAGCCAGGTTGGCGTCGAGATTCACATTCGGTAAAAGGCGATGACAGTCCACCTTGCGCTCTTCGCATTCTTTTTCGCGATAGCTTACTCGGCGACGATCGGTGGTCGCGCAGGAAGCCTTTCGGATATTAGCGCCCCAGTCGTCAAATTCTTCGAATGGTTCGGCGATCTGGGCTTATTCTGCGGCCGCCTGATTCGGACAGGGTTCACTCCGCCATACGAAGTCCGGGAGTTCATTCATCAGTTTGATGAGCTGGGCTCGAAGTCGCTGCCGCTCGTGGCGCTCGCCGGGGCCGCGACCGGCGTCGTCCTTACGATTTCGACGCGCGACAGTCTCATCCGCTTCGGGGCAAAATCGTTTCTCCCCGCCGTTGTTGTTTTCTCGATCATCAAGGAAAGCGGCCCCATCATTACAGCGCTTGTCGTCAGTGGCCGCGCGGCCGCGGGCATCGGCGCAGAACTCGGCGCGATGAAAGTCACCGAGCAAGTCGACGCCATGGAGGCCTCGGCCGTTGACCCCTACAAATTTCTGGTAGCAACACGCATCCTGGTTTGCATGTTGATGCTTCCGTTGCTCACTTTAGTGGCGGATTTCTTCGGAATCGTGATGGGTTGGCTCGCGAATACGGCGGCGGAGCCGATCTCGCTGCAGCTTTTCATTCACGATGGCTTCAAGAACGTGGCGTTCGGCGACTTTTTGCCTCCGACACTCAAGACGATAGTTTTCGGCCTAATAATCGGCGTGATCTCATGTTTCCAAGGAATGCGTGCGACCGGCGGGACGGAAGGCGTGGAACGCGCCGCGACCACTTCCGTGGTTTTGGCGTCTCTTTTCATCATTCTGGCTGATGTGTTGCTCGTTCACTTGATCCTCGTATTTTTCCCCTGAGAGGCGCGTATGCCGAGTAAAGAGCCCAAGACGAGCGCCGAGAAAGATAAACCACTGGTCCAAGTGAAATCGCTGAGCAAGTCCTTCGGCAAGCAGACGGTTTTGAAGGAAATCAATCTGGAAGTCGCGCAGGGAGAAACGCTCTCCGTCCTCGGGCGCAGCGGCACTGGCAAGAGTGTCTTGCTCAAGTTGATTATCGGTCTGCTCAAGCCCGATTCCGGTTCGGTCTGCGTTCATGGAGAGGAGGTCACCCATTTGCCACTCAAGCAGTTAAACGAGGTCCGAAAAAAAGTCGGCTTTTTGTTTCAACAAGCGGCGCTCTACGATTCACTGACAGTCGAAGAAAACGTCGCCTTTCCGCTGCGTCGCCATTCCGAAATGTCCGATGGGCAGCTGAAAAAGCGCGTCCGCGAACTCCTCGCAAGTGTCGGGATGGACGGAGACGCAAAAAAAATGCCCTCCGAAGTCTCTGGCGGAATGCAAAAGCGCGTGGGATTAGCGCGGGCACTGGCTCTCGAACCCGACATCCTGCTCTTTGATGAGCCCACGGCTGGTCTCGATCCGATCACTGCGACGGAGATTGACGACTTGATTTTGCGGTTGCAGGAAGAACGTCAAATGGCGTCTGTCGTCGTGACCCATGATATTCACGCGGCACAGGCCGTTTCCGACCGTCTCATCTTAATGCGCGACGGACAAATTCTGATCGAAGGAACGTTTGAGGATTTGCAAAAGAGCCGTGATCCATTTGTCCGGCAATTCTTGAACGACGCTTAGGGGGAAGGTTATGTCAACGGCGTTTCGAGTCGGCGTCTTTGTTGTTGTGGCGCTGTTGTTTCTCTCGATCGGTATCTTCTTGATCGGCAACAAGGACTTTCTGTTCAGTTCGACATACCGCTTGAAAGCCGACTTCCCAAACGTCGGCGGTCTCAACAACGGCGCCGAGGTTCGCGTTGGCGGAATTCACCAAGGCACGGTCAAGGAGATCGATCTACCTTCCCAGCCGGACGGGAAAGTGACCGTCGTCATGGATCTGCGCAGTGCGACCCGCAATATCATCAAGAAGGATTCGCGTGCGACCATCAAAACGGAAGGGATCCTGGGCGACAAGTATGTCGAAATTTCCTTCGGTTCACCCAAGGCCGAGGCCGTCCGGAACTACGACACGATCGCAAGTGAGACGCCCAAAGACATGTCCGAAGAGGCCCGGGAGCTTGCCGACGAAGCTCAGGCCGGGGTGGCTGCCTTCCGCGACGATATGGAGGCCCTACAACACAATTTCCTTCTCCGCGGATTCTTCGAAAGGCGCGGGTACAACGAAACCAGCGAATTGACCCAGCACTCTATCTCCCGCGTTCCCACTCGGACACCCGCCAAGGAGTTTGACTACGATGCGAAAGAGATTTTCGATAAGCCAGATGAGGCAAAGCTGAAGAATAAGAAATCGCTGGATGAGGTAGGAAAGTATCTTGAAGAGAATCGGTTTGGCCTCGCCGTCGTCGCTTCGTCGGAGGCGAAGGGAGATAGCGATAAAGTTCGCCTGCTTACCGAAGCCCGCGCGAATGTGGTTCGGGAATACCTTGCCCAGAATTTTAAATTTGACGACAAGCGAGTCAAAACCATCGGACTTGGCAAAACCAAGACCGCTGACCAGTCTTCGAAGCTTGTCATCCTTGTTTATTCGCCTGAGGTGCTTGCGGACCCGGCTCAGCACCAATCATCCAGCCCCTAGCCCGTCTTTGGGTGCAATTCTTAGATTTAGTTTTAGTTGTGCCGGGCCAGACCGATGTGAAGCCAGCCCGGTCAACATTGTTTATTCCAGCCCATAATTTCAATAGGAGCGAGTCTCATGCAAACTCTTTGGGGAGATACCCGCTCTTGGCTGATTGCCGGCTCGATTGCGGCGGGCGCGGTCGTTCTGAGTCTTATTGTGCATCACCTAGTGTTCTTTTTTGCAGCGCGGCTTTCCCAACGAAAAGGCTCCCGCTTTGGGGATTCATTCGTTCAACGGGCCAGAAAACCCTCCCTATTTATCTTTCCGTTGATGGCGGTGGTCATCGCACTGCCAGCGGCACCCTTCCCATCGGAGGTACGAGTGGGACTGCAGCGCCTGCTCGGCCTGGGAGTGATTGCCGCCCTCGGCTGGGTGGTCATCTTGATGGTCGAGCTAGTCAGCGATGCGATCTATTCGCGATACACGATCGAAGTAGCGGATAATCTCGCCGCTCGGCGCATCCGCACGCAAACTGAATTGCTCCATCGAATTGCGATCGTGGTTACCTTCATTGTAACAACTGCGATTATGCTGATGACTTTCCCGTCGGTGCGGCACATCGGCGTAAGCTTGCTCGCATCAGCGGGTCTTGTCGGACTGGTTGTCGGCATGGCCGCACGCTCCACACTCGCGAATCTGATTGCCGGCTTCCAGGTGGCGCTGACACAACCGATTCGCCTCGACGACTCCGTTGTGGTGGAAGGGGAATGGGGGTGGATCGAAGAGATCGGCACAACGTACGTGGTTGTGCGCATATGGGATCTGCGAAGGCTGATCGTTCCCCTCGTTTACTTCATCGAAAAGCCTTTTGAGAATTGGACACGAACCACGGCGGACCTGCTCGGCACGGTAATTCTGTATGCGGACTATCGCCTTCCTGTTGACGACGCACGACGGGAGCTTCGCCGGATCCTCGAATTCTCCAATCTTTGGGACAAGAAGGTGTGCGCGCTTCAGGTGACCGATGTGACCGAAAAGACGATGCAGCTCCGGGCGTTGATGAGCGCTTCAAACGCTTCCAAACTCTTTGATCTGCGTTGTTACGTTCGTGAAACGATGATTCAATACCTCGAATCGAAGCATCCGGAATCGCTGCCTTTGTCGCGCCAAGAAGATATGATGCCTGTGGGAGACGGAAATCGAGAACAACGATCTTCGGAGTGATGCATCAAGGGCAGGCCAGATTGAGGCGGCCAACGCACATTCTCGTGACCGTGCCGGCGTCTTCGTACAACTGGTTCGGTCAAGGGCTTTTCTAAAGCCATCGCCATCTAGCTGAGCGCGACGGCTAGCGTAAAATATGCCGAGGGATCTTCACTACTTTATATCCAAAAGGGGAGGCCATCCAGACGGGCGAAAGCGGCGGCCACATAGACAAATCTCCGGCCGCCTGAATGGGAAGGCGTCGCATTGTTCTGGGTTATCGCTTTCACGTTTCTTGTTCGATTCTATTCTTTCTGAAGCCGGACAATTAACTCCGGCGGCGATTCATGCAAAAGTTCTAAAAACACTCCGTTCGTCCATCCGAAGCCAGCCACGTTCTGCGTGTATCCAGCTTCGAGCCAGTGGCTTCGACCCCCCACGCGGACCGGTCCAGGAAGAGACGAGTAGAACTCTCGAACCACTTTGGCTTCGTGCTGCAAGGTCTTCTCGACGATCTCGCCCTTCTCGACACTCAACATCGCAACCGTCTGTTGCCGCGCATGTAAATCAACGCCTATAATTTGCATCTCGGCCTCCTCGGTTCCGAGCTTTGCCGGGTGAACACCGCAAAGTTTACTCGAACCGTTCGGAGGCCGACTTCGTTATGCCATCAGGGATTATCACCACCTATCTCAGACTGCGACATTCATCGCATCGTGGCCCAAGCTATCCCCGGCGTGAATCACGGAAAGCTCGCCTCGACGACGAGGAAAGACCTCACCTAGTCTCAAAACTCGTATACCTCACATCCTCGTCGAACTAGCGGGATCCGGTTGCGGGCGGTGACGTGGGCTTCTCCGGGTACATCCGGTCAAACTCGGGGTCGTCACGAAGAAGGGCGAGGTCAGGGTCGCGGCGCGCCCACACGGGGTCCCTGAATCCCGCTTCCCAGGCTTTGCGCAGGGCATCCAGGGCCTCGGGCCTCCTCTTGAGGCCGCAATACGTGCAAGCCGCGTTGTAGAGAATCGATGCTTCGTTCGCGCGCAAGGTAACGGCTAGGTTGAGTTCGCGCAAGGCATCGTCCTCCCGTCCCAGATCGGCGTAGTTGCCACCCAGCAGGACGCGCGCCCGCGCATCCTCGGGCACTTGTTTCAAGTGGTTCTCAAGCGCAACGATGATCCGGTGGGCCATGTTGCGTCTGGCTTCTGTTTTGCCCATGGCGCCGAGAGAGTTTATGATGGGCACATAAATGTTGTAGTCTTCTCCGCTCGCTTCGATGGCGGCTTCCGCAACATCCAAAACTTCCTGGTAGCGTCCCGCGGCGAACAGTGCACGGCAGAGCATGTAATAGGCGCCCTCGCAATCGCGCTTGCGTTCGATGGCCTTTCTGACCATGCGCACGGCTTCGTCATGCAATTCAGCGGCGTAGAGGACCCAGGCCTGGCTAACCTGCACTTCGGGCAAGTCCCAGCGCAGAGCTACGGCCTTACCGGAAGCGTCCCGCGCGCGATCAACCCAAATCAGATCGCGACTGAAGTTGCTGTAAAACATGGCGCAGGCGTTCGCGCAGGCGGCATGGGCCAGGGCGAAACTGGGGTCCATGGCCACTGCGTTTTCGAACATCTGCAAGGCGAACTCAAGGTCCTGGCGGGTTTGCCGCCGCGCGTATCTTTTCCCGCGCAGATAGAGGTCGTAGGCCTGAAGGTTTTCCGTGGGCTTGGTGGCCAGAGCCTCGAGTTCCTGCGGCGAAAGCGTGACGCGCAAGGCCTCGGCGATCTTGCGCGCCATTTCGTCCTGTATTTCGAAAACGTCCTTCATCTCGCGGTCGAAGCGCTCGGACCAAAGCGGGAAATCGGTTTGCGCGTCCACGAGCTGGGCATTGATGCGCAGGCGCGCTCCGGAGCGGCGCAAGCTGCCGGTGAGGACAAAAGCCGCGCCGAGCTGCTGGCCGACCTGCAGGGGAGTCACCGACTTGTCGCGGAAAGCCAGAACGGTGGGCCGTGAAAAAGTATTCAGTCCGCGGATCTTGGAGAGCTCGGTAATAATGTCTTCGGTGATGCCGTCGCGCAAATATTCGTCTTCCTTGGCGCCGCTCAGATTTTCGAAGTAAAGAACGGCCACGGACTTTCCCGTCTGCTTCTGGGCGGCGGGATCCGAATCGCCTTTCTCCTTCGCGCGTCGTTTGCCCAATTCGAGATCGCGTTTAAGACGGCTGAGATCAGTTTTCAATTCGGTAGCCGTCTGGCAGCGCAGATTGCGGTCCTTCTCAAGCGTCTTCTCCAGGAGCCGCACGAAATCGGCGGGCAGTGAGGGATTCATTTCCGTGGCCGGCCTGGGTTCGCGGTTCAGGATCGCGTCGAAGATGACCGCCGAGGTGTCTCCCGGGAAGGGAAGCGTTCCGGTAGACATTTGGTAAAGGACCGTGCCGGTGGAGAACAGGTCCGTGCGGGCATCCACGAGCTGCCCACGCGCCTGCTCCGGCGACATGTAAGAGACCGTCCCGACGGCCGCGCCCGGCGATGTCAGTTCGTTGCTCGAAGCTACGGTCTCCCCCTGCGACGCCGAAGCTCCCTGCGCGAGTTCGACATGGGTAGTCTTGGCCAGCCCGAAGTCGAGAATCTTCACCTGCCCGCGCTCGGTGAGAAAAAGATTTGCCGGCTTGATGTCCCGGTGCACGATCCCTTTGGCGTGGGCCGATTCTAGGGCATCGGCGATCTGCATGGCCAACGGCAGGAGATTTTCCATTTCCATCGGCTGTCCGTTTATTTTCCGCCCCAGAATTTCCCCTTCCAACAGTTCCATAACAATGAAGTGCCGGCGTTCGTGCTGCTCGATCGAGTGAATGGTGCAAATGTTGGGGTGATTGAGGGAGGAAGCGGCGCGCGCCTCGCGCTGGAAGCGCTCGAGCAACTGGCTATCCTGGGCCATTTCGGGGGGAAGAAACTTCAGCGCTACGCGGCGGCCGAGCTGCGAATCCTGTGCTTCATACACGACACCCATCCCGCCCGAGCCGAGCTTGCGAATAATCTTGTAGTGCAGGAGCGACTCGCCGATGAGCTGGTCCTGGTCCATTTGCGCCGGTTGATAGTATTGGGTGCCGGGGACGCCGTCAAGGAGGTCAGCGCCTTCAAGACAGGACGGTGGATTAAGCAAGCTGGATTGCTTCATTCGGTTCGACTAGGTGAACTTCTGGCTGTCGAGGACTCGTGAACTGATAGCCAACGCGGAGACCCACAGCTACTCGGCGTTTCGGGAATCTTTCCGGGAGCTTAGGCGCGAGTCACGGAAATTTGAATATTAAGCTGTTTGAAAATCACATGAATTCTGAACGCCGAAAAGTTGTCTGACCCGACCCGAAATTTCAATCACTTCCAAGCGGACCTGCTCAAGGATTTTCTGAACGATAATTTGTCTGGGGGTACCCCAAGGTACTCCACACGTCCCAAGATGGGACTCCTGGGGGTTGACCAGATTTCACTTGTCCGGTAACCGCGTTTATCAGCCACTGGGACTCTTCGGATCCCAAGGCGGATATGGTTCGCCACAGTCAAAGCCTAGTTCTTTTGCTCGTGCCCAACATCTCCGTCCTTCGCCTTGTTTCTCTTTGAGTTCAGGAAGCTGCAAAAAGTACAGCGAGCCTAGGTCGTGCCAAGCCAATGGGCCGCTCTGCATTATGGCTTTGAGCAACCAGCGTTCGGCCTCAAGGATATCTCTTTGGACTCCCCCTTCTTCACTCATTCGGTGGGACGTACCCGTCGTAGGGGAACGATTGTTGGTAGGAGAAAGAACCATCCCAAAGCTCTCTGTGGCTTCTCGTCGTAGTAATCAAGGAAATACGTGCTTACGGCTTCTGCGCCGAGCTGACGCAGCGGAGTGGTTACCTGGCCTCGATGGTAACTGGAATGGTTGACTACGTGGACCAGCTGCCTGGCGCTACAACTCGTCCTTGCGTGGCGAGTACTTCGCGCACTTTGCGCGCCAAGGTATCCAAAGCGAACGGCTTTTGGAGTATTACGTTCTCTGAGTCGGCCAGCTTGCGATTGTCTTTCGCGTATTCCGCGTACCCCGACATATAAATGACCTTTATTTGTGGGCGCAAGTTAGCCAGGTGAGCCGCTAACTCTTGACCTCCCATTCGCGGCATCATCACATCTGTTAACAAAAGATCGATTTGGCCTTGATGCTGCTTAGCGACCTGAAGGGCCTCGATTCCGTCTCTTGCCTCAAGGATGGTATAGCCACCGCCCTTTAGATACTCACAAGCCAGATCGCGAATGGCGCCTTGATCTTCAACAAGCAAGATAGTCTCGGAACCATGCCGAGGCGGGCTAACCGTTCTGCTTCGGTCCGACGAGTTAACAACCTTTTCGACTTGTGGGAGGTAGATCTTAAAGGCCGTTCCACGCCCGGGCTCGCTGTAAACCCAGATGTATCCGCCATTCTGCTTGACGGCTCCATAGACTGTCGCTAGGCCCAGCCCAGTTCCTTTACCCAATTCCTTCGTCGTGAAGAATGGTTCGAAGATGTGTGCTTGAGTTTCTGCGTCCATTCCCACTCCCGTGTCGCTCACGGCCATCATTACGTAGTTCCCAGGCTGGACTCCGGCATGCTGGAAAGCGTAAGCCTCATCCAGAAAGACGTTTGCGATCTCGATGGTGAGTCTTCCCCCCTCGGGCATGGCATCTCGACCGTTGATCACCAAGTTCATCAGGACTTGCTCAATTTGGCCTTGATCAGCCTTCACGGCACCCAACGACTCACCGGAGACGATGTTCAGTTCAATATCATCACCAATGAGGCGCTCGAGCATCTTGGCCATCTCACCTACAACGCCATTCAAGTCCAGTAACTTGGGCTGTATGACTTGCATTCGACTGAAGGCCAATAGCTGCCGGGTCAGAGAAGCAGCCTTGTCAGCGGCTTTGTCGATTTCCCCGGCGTTCTTCCGCGAGCGCTCAGTCGCGCCGAGCTGTTCCAATATCATCTCGCTGTTACCCTTGATGATCATCAGGAGGTTGTTAAAGTCGTGGGCCACCCCACCGGCCAGTCTGCCCACGGCCTCCATCTTCTGTGATTGACGGAGTTGTTCTTCAAGTTGCCTGCGTTGGGTGATGTCATGAATTACGCCGAGCATGAGGTTCCGGTTCTCGGCCTGATCGCTCATCACCGTCGCCTCATCGCGACACCATAGGACTCGCCCATCTCGTGTGGTCATCCTGTATTCCGAGCGGAAGGGTTCCCCGCTATGCTGGCACTGTTCCTCCTCACCCAATACACGGTCCCGGTCTTCAGGGTGCAGGTGCTTCAGCCAGGCTTCAGAGTCAGCCATCCATTCCGCAGGAGAGAACCCCAGGAGGGTTTCAATTTGTGGGCTGACGTAAGACCACGGGCCAGCCGCTCCAAACTCAGCGACATAGGTGATGGCTGGCAATTGTTCCACCAGCGTCCGAAATCTTGTTTCGGCCGCGCGGAGTTCTTCTTCCGCTCGTTTTCGGTCGATGGCGACCGCGATTTGGCCACCGACGGAAGCCATGAATTCAAGCTCGCGCTCTCTATATGCATTTCCATCCTCATAGTGCTGCGCAACCAACACACCAATGGTCTCTTTTGGCGTCTTAAGTGGCACCCCCAGCATAGTGGGCCCAGGCGTGCCCACGAGTTCGACTTCACCCTGTTCGGCCAGTTGGTCAAAGAATTCTTGGGTGATTATCATTGCACGCCCCGTTCGAAACACGTAGGCTGTGCAACTCTTTTCCAGTTTCTGAGACGGTGGTGGTGGATCGAACTGATCCACGAAGAAAGGAAAGGTAAAGAGCCCGCTCCGTCGATCGTAGAGCGCCACAAAAAAATTCTCCGCAAAAATCACCTTCTTGAGCGACTGATGAATCAGGCGAAATAGTTCATCGAGATTGGCGCTGACATTTACCCCTTGGATGATCTCAGACATCACCTGTCGCTCCGTCTCAGCGCGCTGGCGCTCGATAGCGATGGCTGCCAAGTGAGTCGCTCGCTCGATCACCTGGAGATCCTGCCCGCTGGGACCACGGGGTTCGCAGTAATACATCGCAAAGGTGCCTAAGACTCTTTTGTCTTTGGAAATTATCGGGGTCGACCAACAGGCCCGTAGCCCATGGCTGAGCGCGAGGTCTCGATAGTCGGACCACAAGGGATCAGTGGCAATATCCGCAACGATAACGGGCTCCGCAAGGTAGGCAGCCGTGCCGCAAGAACCAACGTGCGGACCGATCGTAATGCCATCTATACCTAGAGTGTAGCTGTCCGGCAAGCTGGGAGCTGCTCCATGCCGCAAGCACTTCCGGTTGGGATCGAGGAGCAGTACGGAACAAAGGAGACCAGAGGATCGCTCTTCTATAATCCGGCACAATACACTTAGCACATCGGAGAGGGGCGCCCCGCTGCTAATCATTTCGAGCACTGTTTTATCGATTGCGGACAGAACCTCGAAGAGCTTGGGGAGGGTGATAGCCACTTTATTGTTTTTCACCATTGTCTTTGTAACAGCCGCTGACGGGGCCTTTGGTTCGATTTTAGGCGTTTCGTACGCTGGGTAAGTCAGGAGAGGAGGAGTCTCATGCGCTAAGAGGCAACTCGAAAGGAAAACCGTCTTCAACACCATGCCGACGAGCCACAGTTTTCCCTATTGGCCTTTTCGATCCTTCTTCGTTTGGACCTAACGTTGGTGGGATGCTCTGCTTAGCCCCTTCATGAGGTCTTTAAAAGTGACCTCAAAAGCATCGCAGTTCCGCAATGGCCAAGCATTTCGACAAGGGTTAGCAGCCATCCCTGGAGCCGTTCGCGACGCCGGAACCCATCTGCGCGAAACCCAAAGGTTTTGGACCACCCCAAGAATCTCTCGAGCAACTTCGCGGGGGGCATGGCTCCGGCACAATGGCCGCCGGGAGATCTCTATTCAGTTTTGGCCAGAATCAGCGGCAATAGGAATTCCTGCAACTTCTTGGTTTCCTCTGGTCCGGCATTTTCAATTTGCAGACCCACGCAATCGTTCCCGGATGTGCGAACGACGCGTGCCGTCATGCGCAAAGGCGGCGTCCCGGACTTAAGTTCTAGGCTAACTTGGACAGTGGATCCGACAGGAAGGGCGTGGGGCGCTTGCACGAACATGCCACCCAGGCTCACGTCAAAGGTCATGCCGCTGATTCGCTCTTGTCCATATTCCAAAGTAACTTTGCAGCTGGTTTTGACGCGCTGGTAGCGCCGGGCTTCGTGCTGAATGGAACCTTCCGTGACGCGAATCAAGCGAAGGATATTGTGTCGATCAATCGGTTTGAAAAGGAAAAAACTGGCGCCGGCCTCGAAGGCGCGCTTGAGGACAGTGCTGTCTTCCTCGCCTGTGATAATCACGACCGGCGTTCTGCGGTTCAGGCCCGCTGCGCGTATCTGCCGCGTAAGCTCGAGCCCATCAGGCGACGGCATGCGCACGTCAAGGAATACCGCATCGAATTTCTCCCGGGCAAGGTGCAGTGCGACCTGGCTACTGTCGGTGAGTGTAAGGGCCTCCATCTCGGCGGAACTAAGGACTTCTTGAATCAGCTCACAAATGACTGGGTTGTCATCAACAACCAGAACTCGACTCGGCACACTCATCTCCCTGGAGGCCTCTATTTAAACCGGTAACAGGACCCTACATGCGCTCACGAGCTCGACGGCACCTTGGCGGAGCAGTTCAACCATCGCTCGAGCTGCTCGGCGAGCAACTTGAAGTCGATGGGTTTAGAAACGCATACGTTACAGCCTGCCTGCATAACCCGTTCTTGGTCGTTTACCATGGCGTGCGCGGTCACCGCGATAACGGGTATATGACACATTTTCGGTTCTTGTCGGATCCACTTGGCCAGGGATAGGCCGTCCTCGGAACCAAGCTGTATATCGAGCAGGACGGCGTTGGGCAGTTGATCCTCGAAAGCGGCGAAGCCCTGGTCCAAATTCTCGGCAGCGAGCACTTCGTAACCTTCCGCTTCCAGCCAGTCACACAGCAGCTCGCGATTCAGCGGGTTGTCTTCTACGACCAGGATTCGATGCTTCACACTTTCTCCAGCGTACTTAGTGACACCACGCGCTCGAGTTGCTTGAGCAGCACTTCCTGCCACGGTTGTTGCTTGAGGAGAAGTGCCTCTGCGTGCGTGCGAAGATAGCTCTGTTCGTCTTGGCTTAAATCCTTGCTTGTCAGGACGAACACGGGAAGGTCGGCGGTGCGGGGGTTAGCACGCCATTCACCGAGCAGTTCAAAGCCGCTCACTTCGGGCAGCACCAAATCGAGAATCACAAGTTCAGGCAAAGAAGCGGCCACCCGGGCAAGGGCTTGAGCGCCATCTGACGCGGTGACGACAGCATAACCCTGCGCGGTGAGCATTTCGGCGACGAATTCGCGAGTGGGCGTGTCGTCTTCGACCACCAGGATTGGGCGTGCTGGTCCTGTCGCAGGTCGACTGCTGATGCGGCGCCCAAGAGCGGCCAAGAGAGCGGCCTTGTCCACTGGTTTGACCAAGTATTCATCGGCGCCGAGCAGGGCTCCCATGCTGGGCTGATCAACAATCGAGATTACGATCAGGGGAATCTGCGCAGTGCGCGTGTCTCGCTTTAACTGCGATAAAACTTCCCATCCATTCTTTGGCTTCATCACGATATCCAGGGTGATTGCGCTTGGTTGCAATTCCACCGCAATCTCTAGGGCATTCTGTGGCTCTTCACACACCGTCACCTCGTAGCCAGCAGAAGTTAATTGCGATTGAATGAGTTGCGCTGCGACCCGGTCATCTTCGATCACCAGAATACGTCGGAGACCGGCGGATCTGGAGACAACCCCCGTCTTGCAGGAAAGCGCTTCTCGATCAGCCATCGGGAGAGAGAAATAAAAGCAACTTCCCTGGCCGACCTGGCTCTCAAGGCTCAGCTCACCACCGTGCAGTTCAACCAAGCGGTGGGTAATTGCTAAACCAAGGCCCGTGCCTTCGGTCTTCTGACCAGACTCTCGAAGGCGATAAAAGGCTTCGAAGATGCGCTTTTGCTCTCCAGGAGGGATTCCCGGACCGTTGTCCCGCACTTCAACTCGAACTTGGCCTGCCACCAATCTGGCTGCCACCTCGATCCGCCCCCCGTCGGGAGTAAATTTAATGGCGTTGCCCAGAAGGTTCATGAGCACCTGCTTGAACCTGGTGGAATCAGCGCGGACCACAAGAACGGGCTCGGCATTTTTGGACAATACTTGCGACTTCTTATCCGCCAGCGGCCGCATAGCGCTGAGCACTTCGCCAAACACAGTCTCGACGCGAAGGCTCTCGATGGCCAGCTCCATACGACCGGCCTCAATTTTGGACAAGTCCAAAATGTCGCTGATAAGGGTGAGGAGGTGCTTTCCACCGGTGTGGATGTGGTTGATGTAACGCCGTTGCCGCTCGTTCAGCGGGCCGTAACGCTCCTCGGTGAGCAAGTCGGAAAAACCCAGCACCGCATTCAGAGGAGTTCGCAGTTCATGACTCATCGTGGACAGGAATTGATCCTTGAACTTGCTGGCGCGTTCAACTTCCTCCTTCGCACGGAGCACGGACTCAGAAAAGGCCTCGACCTCCTTCTTGGCAGCTTCAAGCTCGGCAGTGCGTTCCTGGACCCGTAGCTCCAGTCCATCGTGAGCCTTTCGCAAGGCTGTCTCACTCTGTTGAATCTGCGTCAACATCTCATTGAAGGCGTCGATCAAAATGGCCAATTCGCCGCGGCTACCGGTCGGAGTTGCTCGCACCGCGTAATTCTTATCGCGAGAAACGATCTTTGCGACCTCCGCCAATTTCACGATGGGATCCGCAACTGCTCTCCGGAATATTGATGAGACCAGAAGCGCAGCCATTAGAGATGCAAACAAGACAAGGGCCGCAATGCCAGCGTATCGCTTCAGGCGCCGATTCAGCTCTGCCAAATCGGATCGGATGTAGACTGTCCCGGTTGGCTTTCCTTGAAACACGATCGAACGGACCAATACGATCTCGCTACTCCTGAGCAAATGGATTTCTATCTGATCTGAAGCGATAGAAGGGGGAGCCGGGATCTGGTCATTCTGATCGCGCGTGTAAGACGCAAGAGGTCGGCCATCCGGCGTGTAGATCACCGCCGATAAAATATCGGGGGCAGCCTTCAACGCCGACAGTGTATTTTCTGCGGACTGCGGGTCGTTGAACAACAGAGCCGAGGCGCTATTCGAGCCGATAATCTGAGATTGCGTAGAAAGATTGCGCACCATGTTCTCTCGAAACGTAACCGTGTCATATCCAATGAACGCCGCGCACGCGAGCAGGAGAGCCGCGCCGCTGACCAGCATGTTCATCCAAGTAAGTTTCCTGGAGATTGATTGGCCTTGAGATTCGTGCATTTTGATCAGTCTCCAGATCGATCGTTCTTTCTCACGGTTGTCGCCACTTTGAGTAGTTCAGAGCTCAGGGTGAGTCTTGCGTTCTCGGCACTTGCCAGGTTGACCTCGAATCGAACTCTTTCCCCTTCCAAGACGAACTGGATCATGCCGCCACGCCGCGAGAAGTCGGGCATGTCGCTGACCGTCAAGACGGCCTCACTGTCAAGCGCGACCAGGATTTCGCGAAGATGCTTCTGCTCTGTAGAATTGATGAAGAGAATGCGGCAGTCTGCCGCCTCCTGGGGCTTGGATAGTCTGCGAGTCACAACGGGCCTGCCTTCGATTGATTCGCCTGCAAGGGTCGAATCCAGAACAGGCCCGAAGGGATCCTGGCCAAGAACACAGATCGTGAACGTGCTGTCGTTGTTTGCAGCGCCTTTGGCCGGCCACTGGACGAATCTTCCGAAATTGTAAAGATATGCGGCTTTCACCTGATATTCGTTCGGTTTTGGTTGCTGAGTGCGAAGGCACGGGACTACCAGGAGCGACCAGAACAAGATCGATGCAAATATGCGCACGGCACCACGGCGTCGCGTCCAGGAGCGACCGCCGGAGGCGCGTTGGATGGCGCCTGCTCTCTTGACATGAGCCATGGCCGCTGTAGGGATCACCTTCTCCACGTAATCTTTCCGTAGATGCTTCTCTTGATCCCCACTAGCGGGCCGGCATCGCCGCCAAATTCGTAGTGATGGGGCTGCAGGAGGTTCTGCCCGACGACTGAAAAATCGAGACCTTCTCCAACATGCCATCCCAGCCGGACGTCGGCTGTGCTGTAGGCGCCAACGGCCTGCGCAGGAAGTGCGCTCGAGTATCGATACGTCTGGTCGAGCTCGAAGTGTTTTGGCAAGTTGAAATGCGATTGGAAGCCCACGATACTGCTTGGGCTCGAGCCTATGTAAGAACTGAGCAAACCGCCGGTGTCGGTGAATCCCGGCTTGTCCCTCAGCGACATATGCAGGAACGAATAAGAGCCGCGAACTTGCCACCAGTGCGTGATCTTCCAATTGGGAGCGATTTCCGTGCCGACTGTATGGCCCTCGATACCGTTGACATAGGGCAGAACAATGAGAAGGCGCAGTGGTGGAGGGGTGTCCGCCTCGGCGAGCGAGAGTGCCCCATAGCTCTGCAGGTCGTTATAGTTATTGTAGAATGCGGTGAAATCCACGTATACGTTGCGACTGGCCTGCGTCCGGTATCCCGCCTCGTAGCCGATCAATTGCTCCGCCTTTAGTTTGGGATTGCCCACGATCTGGAAATAAACCGGCGGGGGCGGCGTGTCGGTCACGAAGATGGCGAACTGAACATCCTGGTCCACGCGCGAAGGTGTCCGCACGGCCCGCGTCACTGCGCCCCAGAAGGACTGGTGGTTGGTCGGCGTCCACAGCAGACGCACGCTGGGCTGGTAGTCAAACCCGCTGAAGTTGTTGTGCTCCAGCTTGGTCCCCGCCGTCAGCGTGACCCTGTCACGCACGATGGGCAGTTCGTACTGCACGAAGCCGCTATAGATGCTGTCGGTCTGCTTGTTTGGGAGGAAATTCACGCCCGCCGACGTTGGAATGAAATTGCTGGGGCTCACCCTTGCCCCCAAACCCCAGGTTAAATTCTGGTCAGCATGAATCCGTACATGCTGGACGAAATCAATGTCGAACGTATTGCGTGTCTCACCGAGTTCGAAGTCCTGCCGGTTCGTTCGGTCGAAGTATGCTTGAATCTGTATGTCGGAGCCTTCCCCCATCGTATGCTGCCACCGAGCCAACAGATTGCCTCCGGAGACGTAGTCCTTGCCTTGCTCCGATAACTCCGCGGGGGGAGAAAGCGAGGCGATGAGGATACTTTCTCCGCTCTCCCCACGATAGATGTCGCCCTCCACGGTGAAGGTGTTCTGTTCGCTGCTTTTCCAATCCGTACGGAAACCCATCTGCCCCATTCGCCAGTGGTCGAATCCGTCACCGTCAGAGTGAAATTCCTGCCCGCGAATGCCACCCATTCCATAGATGCGATAGTTGAAGTCCTTCCCCGTCGAGCCGCCATAGCGAAAGGCACCTGTTCCCTCGTCCACAGTTCCGCTCCCCAGTGTCGCCAAGGTGCCGTGGGTGTTGTTCGCGCTCTTCGTGATGATGTTGATCACCCCATTCACGGCGTTGGCTCCCCAGATCGTGCCACCCGGACCGCGGACCACCTCGATGCGCTCGACATCTTCGAGCATTACGTACGGCAAATCCCAATACACTCCATCGAAGAGCAGTGTGTAAACGCTCCGGCCGTCAACCAAAACCAGCAGGGACTTTGAGAACTGGCCTGCAAACCCGCGAATCGAGACGGACCAATGATTCCCGTCAATGCGGGCCACCTCCACGCCAGGAGCCAGTCGCAGGGCTTCCGGGATGCTCGTGGCTCCAGAACGCCGGATGTCTTCCTGCGTGATGACAAACACCGCTGCGGGCGTCTTCTGAACTTGCTGCGGGTCTTTGGAGATGGTGGTGACCTCGACGTTGCCAAGTTGTTCGAGGCTGAGCTGCTTTAAATTCGCAGGAGGGTTTTGACCGCTTTGCGTGTCCTGGGCCCGGCCCTTCTGGACTGGCCCCGCAAGTGAGATCAGAAAGGCGATGGTACTTGCGGTCATGCGGCCGTGAAAACCTGGTCGGTATATGGGGCGGCGACTGGACCTCCTGAGTGGGTGATGTGGAAGAGAGTTAGCACTCATTCTTACCATGTCTTGCCTCCCAGGGGCAGCGCCGATTCGGCCACCAGCGCTTCAAGTTCGTCCACGAGAGGACCGTCCCACCAGCCGCGCCTTACTTCATCTCGGATGACGCCAAAAGCTTGTTGGGGTTCGAGCGCGGTTCGGTACGGTCGCTCAGTTGTCAACGCATCATAGACGTCAACGGCCTGCAGGATTCGAGCGGTAAGCGGGATTTGTTCGCCCTTAAGCCCGTCGGGATATCCCGATCCATCGAGTTTTTCATGGTGGTGGCGAATGACCGGCAGCACAAGGCGAAAGGATTTCAATGGGGAGCAGATCCGCTCGCCCACAACCGGGTGCTGTTTCATGATTTTCCACTCTTCTTCGGTCAGCGGGCCAGGTTTGGTCAGAATGTGTTCCGGCACACCTATTTTGCCGATGTCGTGTACAACTCCTGCTCGACGAAGCGCCACCCGCAGCTCGTCTGGCAGCCCAAGGCGCTCCGCCATGGCCACGGAGTATTTCGAGAGGCGCTCACAATGCCCTTCGGTGTAACGATCTTTCGCTTCGATGCTTAACGCCAGACTGAAGAGGACGGTCTCGGCGTTCTCGAGTTCGTCAGTGAATTGTTTCAGGCGCAGGAGTGATCGGACTCGGGCCAGGAGCTCATGTTTGTTCACTGGTTTGCTGAGGAAATCGTCGGCACCGCACATGATCCCCTGAATGCGATCGTCGGTGCTCGTCAACCCCGTGACCAAGAGGACCGGTAGAAGCCGAGTTTCCGGCTGAGACTTGATGGCGAGACATGCTGAAAACCCCGTCTTCCCCGGCATCATGACATCGAGCAAAGCCAAGTCCACCGGCCCATCGTGCACCGCTCGCAGCGCCCCTTCGCCGTCCTGGGCACAGATAACACGGTAGCCTTCCCCGGTCAGAAGCCCGGAGAGGAGGTCACGATTTGCCTCGTCATCATCGGCGACCAGGATGGTGGCCTTATTGTTGGAGTCGGGCATAGAATCCTCCAGCGAGGAGTCGGTGCGAGAGAGAGTGGCGCCCAAACACCGAACTGAACCCCAGTGGAATTCTAAAAAAGGTCGGGCTCGTTCCAGTCTATCGGTTTGATCGAATTCTTGAGGTTTTTGTGAAAACCCATAACACGAAGAGTTAATACCCGCCGTCTGATATCCCCGCGCTCGAATCTGGCGCTTTCTTTAACGTTCAAAACCGTGCTGTTAGGGCACGCACAACTCTGACGCGATTGAGCACGGAGAATGAGTCGATTAGGAAAGAGTTCTCGGCAACCCTTTCGGCACACGGGTCAGCCCGGAGACGCAAAGCTCTGGCGACCTTTTCGTAGATAAGCCGTCTAATTTAGGAAGGAAGAGAGGACAGGAGTCGAAGCGATGGCACATTGGCAACGGCAGCCCCGACCGATATCAGGCTTGGCCACAGCTTTACTTTCGTTCCTGCTGGTGCAGAGCGCTTTTGGTCTCCCATTCGGGCAGACACGCGCCAATCTGAGTCCGCGCATGCTTTACCACAGCCTAGGTTCACTCGTCGGTGTGGTTTTGACTGACAGTCGCCATATTGTGGACGATTTTGAATTGCTATATGAACTCCACCAACTGTCTATGCGAGCATCGCAGGCAGAGAGGTCGTCAGTCCCCGTTTCTTTGAGCTCTCCACCCCCCTCGTCAGCCCAAGTGGCGGTCTGCGATTACCCGGCTATTCCTGCGCCGAACGGAGCCGGGTACCGATGCCTTCCGTCCGGTCGCGGCGGTCGTCTCTTTTCTTCAGTCCACACCTGCTGATCCCGGTTCGGCTCCACTTCCGCCCGAAACACCAAATCATCGAGGCATGTTGACACCCCGTGCGATTCCCGCGCTGTTTTGAAGCCACATGGTTTCAGCTCAGGAAGTTACTTGTCCGGTTACTGCGTTTATCAGGACCTAGTGCTCGACCAACAGTAGGCTGAGATCCAGTCGCGGTGAGGGCTCCGCGCTTTGGTAGCTCGCTACTTTTTATCTATCCGCACAATCACATCGAGATCAGGGGCGACAGTAGCTTTCAAATACTTGGCAAGAAATTCCTCGACCAGAGATCGGGTTAAGGTGCTCGTGAGCAGAGCCCGCTTAAATGCACTGTCGTCTGGTTTAACGTCACGCGTGAACCTGCTCGAAATCAGGTCCGCATCCGTAAAGCTCATGTGATCTGCCCCGGTCACCACTACGTAGTACGTATTGGATTCGCTGCCGACGTACTCACGGGCTCGATCCTCACTCGACGCGTGTTCTTCGGTAGCAAGAAACAGAAACGGCTTGTGTACTGGGACGGGGCGAATGTCCGCGTTCATGCCGGGATAGGTGGAACCATCCAGATTGACGCCGGCCAGAATACGGGGCTCTTCCTGTGTGGCCAGAGCCGCGGTCGTTCCACCCATCGAGTGACCTACGATTCCAACCTTGGACAAATCTAGGTGGGCCTGCCAGAAATGATCATGCGAATTCATTTCTTGGAGTTGATCGAGAACGAATCGCACGTCTGCCACCAAAACCTCGTCCGCGAACTGTCCAATGGCGACGCCTTGAGTTCGTCGATCGGCTACAGCGGGCCAGTAGGGCGTGAATTTGAGTTCATGCCCGTCCGGGAACACCGAAATTAGAGAATCAGGAGGATGATTCGTGGCAACCACGATGAAGCCGCTACTCGCCAGACCCTCGGCCAGAACTGTGTAGATGGCGGGAACGACACCGGATCCGTGTTCCAGAAGTACAACTGGAAAGGGGCTGCCCTCAGCGATAGGTGCCAGAACTCTAGCGTGCGTGCGCACGAGACGTTGGAAATCCGGTTGCAGTTTCCACTCTTCGGCCAGCGCATCCGCAGTCTTCTTGTCCATGTAGGGCGCAAGTGCGGACGTACTCTCCACCGACGGATACCATATCGTGACTAACAGATCCCGGCTGCGCTGCGAGTCTCTCAACACAACCGTTCTAGTGCCTACTTGGTTGCAGCCATTGGGTTGGGGAAGGTCAAATCCTGCCCGGTCTGCATTGGAAGCTTGCGAGGACATGGTGAGCAAGACTAGACCTAGAATCGGAAGGAACGCAGATTTGCCGATCATCGCTTCTTCCTCCAACGGCAACAATGTCGCTGTTTATGGACGCACAGGAGCCAAGGTCGTCAGTCGACGGGTATTCTGTGATACGCAGGAATTGGTGTAGAAGTTCCTTAGGGGCATTCGTTTAATTTGCGACGCTGTGCATGAAACTGCTTGCGGTGATGGCCCTTGCTTATGCGATAGCTGATGACTTCCACCTCTCACCAGTGCTCATTTCGCAGAACCAGGCTCACTCCTGATAAGTCGGATTATCGGACATCTGGGTACTGGGACCGGGCTGGGACTGGGGCCAGTCTAGATTGAGACCAATTTATTTCCCAGCTATGCGCATGGTTCGATTCCGATTTGATCGTTCACGGTCTCACGAAGCCGTTGCTAGCACCCCAGGTATTTCTCTGTAGTCTGGACTGAGACATGACCCAAGAGAAATTGAATCTGTTCTAATTCGCCGCCTGCACTGTGACACAGACGGGCGCAAGATCGTCTGAGATCATGTGGCTCGAGTTTAAAGACTCCCAGAAACGCACCTTTCTGAAACCGCCTCCGCATCACAGGGCCCCTTGCGCCTGTACTTGGTAGCGTTGCGGGCGTACAGCCCCGCACTAACGCGATCACCGCAGTCCGAATGGGCCTCGGCAATCCAAGCCCGCGCCTTCGCAATTCCGATATGTTAGGTTAGTAGCCAGGAATACTTCTGCGATGCTCGAGAATCGCTGGCTCCGCTGGCTCACCTACTTCGTCGCGTGGACTCTCGTTGGCCTCTTTTTTACGAGTGAGACCTACCTGGCCTACAAATACTCGAGCTCCGACCCTCATCTGGGCGTGATTCTGAAATTCGTTTTGAGCGACTGGTACATCTGGGCGCTCCTCGCGCCCGGAATTATCTGGCTCTCTCGCACATTGGCCCTCGAACGCGTACACCGCGCGCGCAACCTCGGGGTTCATCTCGTCGCATCCGTTGCCGCCGCGTTGCTGCACTGGAGCCTCAACAATCTTTGCCGCCATTACGTGCTCGGAATCCCCGGCTCCGTCTCGCTGGCGTACGCATTTCATTCGAGCATCGTCACCTACTGGATTCTGGTGGGTGCGACATGGGGCTACGATTATTACGTGCGTTATCGCCAAGGCGAATTGCGCAGCGCGCAACTTTCCGTCCAGCTTGCTGAGGCGCAGTTGCAGGCCCTCCGCACGCAGTTACATCCTCATTTTCTTTTCAACACGCTGAATGCGATTTCGGCGCTCGTGCACCGCGACCCCGAAGCCGCCGATCGCATGGTCGCCCGTTTGAGCGATCTGCTGCGATTGACGATCGAAGGAATCGGCGTGCAGGAGGTCCCGCTCGCAAAAGAGATCGATTTCCTGAAGCGCTACCTCGAAATCGAACAAACCCGGTACGCCGATCGTCTCACAGTCGATATGCATATCGCGCCCGAAACGCTCGCTGCCCGCACGCCCTATCTGATCCTTCAGCCGCTGGTTGAAAATGCGATTCGCCACGGCATTGCACCGCGCTCGCAAACCGGCCGAGTAGCCGTTCGCGCGCAACGTGAGAATGGATTTCTGGTTCTCCAAGTCAGCGACAACGGCGCAGGACTCGCTCCCGGATTAACCGCTCCGGCCCGCGAAGGCGTGGGATTATCGAGCACGCGCGTGCGCCTCGAAAAACTCTACGGAGAGCGCCAGCGCTTTGAAATGAAAAATGAACCCAGCGGCGGGTTCGTGGTGACTCTCACTTTCCCTTTCCAACCCGCGAGTGAGGCGGATGGCGATGCCTAAGACATCGTCAGGAAAAATCCGCGCCATCATCGTGGACGACGAGCCTCTCGGCCGTGAACGCATCCGCACCCTTCTCGCGGACGATCCTGATATTGAGATCGTAGGCGAGTCTTCCGATGGACGAAGGGCAGTCGCGTCGATCGCAAAGCTGAAGCCCGGCCTCCTTTTCCTCGACGTACAAATGCCGGAGATGGACGGTTTCGAAGTCCTCGAATCCATCGCCAGCGCGGAAATGCCGGTCGTGATTTTCGTGACCGCTTACGATAAATATGCCGTGAAGGCTTTCCAGGTTCATGCTTTCGACTATCTTCTGAAATCTTTCGACCGCGATCGTTTCAAAGAGGCTGTGCGCCGCGCAAAAACGGAGATCGCAAAAGGACGCGATCGCCGCCTGGACGAGCGCCTCGCTTCACTGCTCGAGGATCTCCAGGAACGACGCCCCATGCCCGAGCGCCTCGTCGTCCGCTCCGGAGGCCGAATCTTGTTCTTGCGCATCGAGGAAATCGACTGGATCGAAGCTGCCGATAATTACGTCAGCCTGCACGTGGGCCGCGACTCGCATCTGTTGCGTGGCACCATGGCTTCCATTGAGGAACGCCTCGACTCGCGAAAATTTCTCCGCATTCATCGCTCGACGATTGTGAATCTGGATCGTGTCCTCGAACTCTCACCTCTCTTTCACGGCGACTACGCCGTGCGTCTCCGCGACGGCACCAACCTCACGCTCAGCCGCAGCTGCCGCGAAAAGCTGCAGGAACCCCTCGGCCCGTTCCTCTAGACATGCGAAAAACAGCGTCTCGCCCGCCCCTCGCCGTGTCCATCGCACCCCTCGCCGGTGCATTCCGCCACAAACTGCTTTTATCCCTCGAAGCTTGTCCCATTCTCGTGTACGACAAGTGCGATTAACAAGCATAGTTCCGAGGCGGCACACTTCCATGATGCAAGCGCTTGCCCTGGCCGCCGCGGTCGTAGCAATTCTGGCCTTCTCCACCGGCGCCAAACCAACCTACCCCCGCGACGATACCCACGGACTCGTGCGCTTGACGGTGATCCCATGAAGAATTTCTTGCTCGGCGTACTGCTTACACTGTGTGTCTTGGCTGCTGGAGCTTACGCGGACTTGCGACTCGGCCTCCCCGAAGTGCGCGCTGATATCCCTCCGTCGCGATGGGAGAACTCCGTTGCGGGCATGTCAGTCCACGCTTCGGTCCGGCGGGAAGCCCCGGAGCTTTCGAACCCATTGAAGCTTACGGACGAAACTCTAATCGCCGGTGGGAAATTCTACTTGGACGATTGCGCGGGCTGTCACGGCACTCCCGGAAAACCATTCAACGGCAAAGGGCCGGTGGTTTTTCCGCCCATTCCCGAATTGCCCGTTGTCGGGACGGAATACACGGAAGCGCAGATTTTCTGGGTTGCGAGGCACGGTATCCGCCGTTCGGCCATGTTCGCGAACGGAGTTTTCACAAAAGACGATCAACTATGGAGCGTCGCCGCATACATTAAGCGCATGAACTCATTGCCTCCCGCTGTACAGGCAGCCATCGCAAAGCCCGCAGAAGGACAGCACTAACCGTCCAAGCCATACGAAATAGACAAGGAGCTAATCGAACATGACATTCAAACCCCTCCTAAACGCATCTCTAGCATCACTGCTCGCTTTCTGGATCGCCTACGCTCCGCAGGAAAAATCTTCCGTTTCCCAGAACGAACCCACTACCCCGGAAGCCATCAAGCAATTCAATGACGACAGCGTCGCCGCACTCTCCAAGCAAATTGCCGGCAAGGAAGACCAACCGACGGAAACCGTGTTCAAGAACATAAAGATCTTGACTGGGGTCCCCGCGGGGAATCTGTTGAAGATTATGCAGATGGGTTACAGCCGCGCTCTCGGCGTGAGTTGCGCCCACTGTCACGTTGCAGGCCAATGGGAAAAAGACGACAAACCAGCCATGCAGATTGCCAGGGACATGGTGAACATGGACCACGACGTCATCTTTAATTACTTGAGAAAGATCGACGGAATCAAGGACCGCAACCCCCGCGTCAATTGCACCACGTGCCATCGCGGCCAGTTGAAGCCGGCGCTGGATATGGACGACGCGCCAAAGAAGTGATCCTGGACGTGCCTACACGCGGTTATAAAACTGCAAGGTAAGGATGATGTGATTTGCACGGCGGGTGGTTTGACCTCCGGAATTGATCTGGCGCCACATATTGTGGAGCAATATCTCGGGCGTGATGCTGCGCAAAAGACAGCGGATTATGTGGAGTACCATAAAGGCAACAGAATGTCGGTTCTGTTGCGTTTCAGACGGGGCCTCAGCGCGTTTCAAACGACTTGGGGGCGCACGGACGAGACGGGGGAAGGGCGTAATGTTGCATTCGCGTCGTCCTCGGGCTCGAGTACAGCCAAGATTTGCGGGCGCATTACGGCGCAAACCTTCGGAACGCCCAGCCAAGGGAAGGCGCCTTGGAGGGCCACGGTTGGCGGTAGACCTCGCAACGATTGGCGCCCTGCGCGCACACAGGAGCTCGCGGCGCGAAATCACCGCGCAGATGGCTATCAGCATGGGGTCCTTTCAACGTATGTTTTGTGGCTTGCCCAAGAGCGTATCGATTGCATCTCGTAGTCGGTTGGTCCTGCAAACCTGTCAAACCGAGGAGGTTAGTTAAAAGAAGACATGTTTCTTGGCCGGACAAATCCTTCAAGGGAGACAAATTGCCTTCTGGTTCCGGAGGCCAGAGGAAACTAGAAGCTGTTGCACAACCTGGGACAAGCCTCTGAAATGACTATGGTTGAGTTTTGTGAAATGAGGGATAAGCAAGGTCAGCAGCGCCGCAGGAGGGCTGATGGCGCGGTCCGGTCCGTTGCTGACCGAAGCACAGTGGAAGAAAATCGCGCCCTTGCTCCCCAAACCACCCAAGCACCGCAAGGGTGGCCGTCCGTGGATCGAGAACCGTCGGGTGTTGGAAGGGATTCTGTGGATTCTCCGCAGCGGCGCTCGCTGGCAGGACCTGCCGGAACAATATCCACATCCTTCCACGTGCTGGCGACGACTGCGGGACTGGGACGAGCAGGGCGTTTGGCTGGCGATCTGGCGCACGTTCCTGAGCGAGTTGAACGAGCGCCAGCAATTGAAGTGGAGCGAGTCGTTCTTGGACGGCAGTTTTGCTCCAGCGAAAAAGGGGCGCCGGAGTCGGAAAAACCAAGCGGGGCAAGGGGACGAAGTGGATGGTGGTGGTCGACGGCGCGGGTGTTCCTCTGGGAGACCACCTTTGTTCTGCATCCCCGGCGGAAGTCCGGCTCGCGGAGATGACGCTGGCGACGATCCACGTAAGCCGGCGCCATCGTGCGGGAAGACCACGGCAGAAGCCGGTGCGCGTGATCGCCGACAAAGCCTACGACAGCGATCCGCTGCGAAAGCGGTTGCGGCAGCGCGGCATCGAACTGATCTGCCCGCACAAGAAGAATCGCGTTCGTCCGGCGACACAGGATGGTCGCGCGTTACGACGATATCGACACCGCTGGATCGTCGAACGAACCATCGGCTGGTTGGGGAATTACCGGCACCTGGTGGTGCGCTATGATCGTTCTCTCCGAATCTACCGGGCGTTCTTTCACATCGCCTGCTTCATGATCGTCTTACGGAGGGTTGTGCAATAGCTTGTAGGTATCCTGTTCTGATTACAGGGCCCTTCCTTGACAGAATTGCACTTAGAATCGCGGGTTTTGTTCTCTTAATGTTCTCACCTATTTTGTGCGCCGTTCTGGGCGCATTCCGCAGGCCGTGCAAGAATCCTTCTTGAATGCTTTACAGCACGCACCAAGTCAGTACAAACGCTGACGTTCGTTCGAATCCGATCTGGCGGTTCGAAAAGAAATCCTTCTCGCACGACTTAGCAGTGAACGGGCCGGTGTGTGTCACATGTCTTCGGCCCTCGGCATGTTCCTGGAGGCGGGCACCTGCACCCGTTTCCACGGCTCAGGAATCGGTCTGTAGTATCCTCGAACGCCACTTGAAAACGTTCTGCGGGCGTCAACAGGTTCTGCGGCGCTCCAGCATGGATCAAACTCAATGAACCGATATTCGAGACGAATCTTGATCGGAATTTTCGTTGGCGGCATCGCGAGCACGGCGCTTATCTACACCGTCCCGCGTCCTTTCGGGAGTGTGCTGCTGGCTGTTGTCGTGGGCGCCGCCTTTTCGGCAAGCATGTCACACACACGCGGCGCCTACATCGACAACATGATGACCGCTGCCGCTTTGGGGGTACCGCTCTGGGCTTTAATCAGCGTCGTTGCGATTCCGATTCTTGCCAGCGGCACGCACGATTGGAGTGCGGAGCAGTTTCGCACTCACTTCCCAGCTCTGGTGGGCTGGGTTCTTTACGGTGCGTTGCTCGGGTTGCTCACGCAAGCATTCAAGGATATTGCCGGCCATACCATCGGACCTGAACCGCCGCGCGCGACAAGCCTGCCGAAAGAAGTGAAACGCATCGCCATCCTCGGCGGAGGATTTGCGGGCATGAAGACCGCCGAAAGCCTCGAGCACCAGTTCCTGCACGACCGTTCCGTCAGCATCACCCTCATCAGCGAAACAAACGCGCTCTTGTTTACTCCGATGCTGGCCGAAGTCGCAGGCAGCAGCCTGGAGCCAAGCCACATCAGCACTCCTCTGCGCTCCAGCCTCCCGCGCACCAACTTCATTCGTGCAACCGTTGAATTCGTCGACCTCGAAAAGCGCATCGTGAAATTGGCTGCCGATCCGTCCCGCAACGATGGCGGCGGGGCCCGTGAGATCCCTTACGATCAACTCGTGCTGGCTCTGGGCGCCGTCTCGAATTATCTGGGCATGAAGAACGTCCAGAAATATGCGCTCGACTTCAAGACTCTCCTGGATGCCATTCGAGTCCGCAATCGCGTGATCGAAATGTTCGAGCGCGCTGATAGCGAAACGGACCCCGCGTTGCGGCGCCCGCTGTTGACGTTTGTGATCGCCGGCGGAGGCTTCGCCGGCGTGGAGCTGGCTGGTGCGCTCAACGACTTCGGCCGTGGCATTCTGGCTGATTATCCGAACCTCCGGCCCGAGGACTTCAAAGTCATTCTGGTCCACGCGAGAAATCACATTCTTCCCGAGCTGAGTGAATCCCTGGGGCGCTACGCGCAGGAGAAAATGGCCGCTCGCGGCGTCATCTTCCGCCTCAACGCCCGCCTGACGGACTTCCAAGCCGGCAGCGTCGTGCTGAGTGACGGGGAAATCCTGGCAGAAACGTTGGTCTGGACAGCCGGTACTGCTCCGAATCCTCTCCTGCGCACTCTCCCCGTTGAACGAAACAAGAGTGGCGCCGTGATCGTCGAAACCACTCTCGTGGTCAAGGGTCATCCCGGCGTCTGGGCCCTAGGCGATTGCGCGGCAGTCATTGATGGTGTGACCGGCAAACCCTGCCCGCCAACCGCGCAGTTTGCGCTTCGCGAGGCTCCAGTCCTCGCGAAGAACATTCGGGCTTCGCTGGAAGGACGGCCTCTGCAGCTATTCCATTTCGATTCTCTTGGCGCCCTGTGCGTCGTCGGCCATCAGACTGCTTGCGCCGAATTGTCTGTCCCCTTTTCCCGGACCAAGACCATGCGCTTTTCCGGCTTGCTGGCATGGGCCATGTGGCGAGGAATCTACCTCGCAAAACTACCCGGACTGGAACGCAAGATTCGCGTTCTGATGGATTGGACGGTCGAGCTTTTCTTTCCGCGTGACATCGTTCAGACCATCGATCTGAAATAGGACCCGCGCCATGAACCAAGAAACCAAACCGGTCGGACCTGAGCCCCACGCTGCGACGAAGCTTTCCCCAGTTTGGATGGACTCCCTGCTGGGACTTCTCGTCGGCTTCGCAGGCGGTTTGCTCGGAAAGGCAGCGCTCGGCTCGTGGACTTCGCGCGATCTGCTCCTTGCGGCCTTGTTCGGACTGATCTTCGGCTTGTTCTTCTCGAAAAGAGCTACGAGCCCCGGGGCGGGCCTCATCTGGGGCATCGGTTCTGCCTTTTTCCTGTGGATCGCGATCCCCGCAGGTCTCGGTCCGTTGTTTTCTGGCTTTGGCCCTTCCGGGAGCATGCTCGGGGACGCGCAAGAACACTTCCCAGATTTGGTGGCCTACATCGTCTGTCTCGGAATGCCGGTAGGAATCGTTTTGGGCATTCGCGGTGCCCTCCGCCGGAAGACAGTTCAGCCACCGTTCAGTTGGGAACGAGCCATCGTTGTCGGAGGTTTCTCAGGTCTGCTCGGGGGAATGATATTCGGGCGCTGGATGTCCGCGGGGGATTTCTTCCCCCTGCTTGCCGGCTTGGGCGTCATTCGTTCGCACGACGTGACGGTCGCCTTGCATTTCGGAATTGCCATCTTGATCGGCGCGACATTCGGGCTGCTGTTTCAGCGGGACGTTCGCGGATACGGCTCGTCCATGGGCTGGGGCGTGGGCTACGGCATTTTCTGGTGGTTTTTTGGCCCGCTCACGGTGTTGCCGTTGCTCGCAAGAACAGGTCTCGATTGGTCTGCGGACCAAGGCACCGCGCTGTTCGGGTCCCTGGTCGGCCACATTCTCTACGGACTGATCGTCGGCGTAGCCTATGCCACTGTAGATCGCCTCTGGGTGCGCTTGTTTATCCAATCGGATCCTCTGAATCGGGAACCCGAAGGCCCCGGTCTGCGCCTTTTTCGCTCTCTGCGCTGGGGAGCCTTCGCGGGCTTAGTCGGAGGACTCGTCTCGAGCCCAATCCTCATCGCCACCGGTGTTCTTTCGTTGGTGGCGGGTCTCGACACTCATCTTTCCGGGTTTCACGGATTCTTGCTTCACTTGCTTGTGAGCGCACTGATCGGAATGACCTACGGTCTCCTCTTCCGACACGAAGCTTCGAGTTTGGGGCTTGGGGTCATGTGGGGATGGCTCTTCGGGCTCATCTGGTGGTATATCGGACCGATGACCCTCTTGCCCCTACTTCTTACCGGTGAGTGTGATTGGAGAGCAAGCGCCGCTTCGGCGCTGCTACCGTCTTTGACCGGACATTTGATTTTTGGCGCAACCACATCTCTCGTATTCCTCGTGCTCGAACGCCGCTATACGCGCACGCTATTCTCGGATCCTCGTGTCGCCGCTCGCGAATTGCGACGGATCCGTCCTGTCGGAACGCCCGCACCCGCCCTGTGGATTTTCGCGCTTGGACTCGGAGTCTTGCTGCCCATTCTATTGGGGTGATGCGCGCAACCGCGTTCGTCTTTTGTTCCAGCCGGAATAATTAATTCCCAGGAGGCCTAAGAAATATTCAAGGGTGGTACCCGGCGAAATTATCCGAAACTGGAAAGCATTATAAATGGTAGCTAGTGCTGTTTCGAAAGGGAATCTTTTCGGCTCAGTGTGCGGTTAGATGACTATGCGGACAGCTAACCCGCTTAGCTAAGAATACGTCGCCAGCGCGTCAAACATTAGCTTCCAGAATTTCTCGACGTCCAGATGCGTGGCCACTTGCACGTTTGCAGGACGGCCCTCCCGATTATCAAAGTCGCAGACCGTGGCTCCGTATGTATAGCGCCCCTGTGTTTCTACAACCACGTTGGTGAAACGCGTCTTTACCACCGTTGGATCGATGACTCGCGCAACTGCACAAGCATCGTGAATCGGTGGCGCATCAAATTTGAAGTGTTCCTTGTATGTGGAGGCAAAAAAGTCGATCAATCCAACCGCCATACGCGCCACTTCATTCTGGATAGTCCGAATGCGTTCCACCACTGGCGGCGTCGCTTTGGCCTGGTGTGTCAGATCGAGTCCGACCATGGTAATCGGCACTCCCGAGCGAAATACGATATCGGCAGCCTCTGCGTCGATCCAGATGTTCGCCTCCGCCATCGGCGCCACATTACCGCGCGTATACGCGCCGCCCATCAGGACAATTTCTTCGATGTTGGACATAATCGATGGGTCCTTGCGGAGGGCCAGGGCAATATTCGTCAGAGGGGCCGTCGGCACCAGCGTGATCTTGTCCTTGCCGTGAAGCAGGTCAATGATCAGATCGACGGCGTGCCGCTTGTCGAGATTTACCTTGGGAGCAGGGAAGTCATACCCGTCGAGTCCTGTCTCACCGTGAATGTATCCGCCATGGCTTAGTTCACGCACCAGCGGCCGGTCCGCACCTGCCGCGAGCGGCACGTTGCGAATCCCCGCGACCGTCATCACGCGCCTCGCGTTCTCGGTAACTTTTTCGATCGTTTGATTTCCTGCCACCGTAGTCACCGCTACAAGTTCGGTTTCCGGATTGGCGTACGCCAAGAGCATGGCCAGAGTGTCGTCGTGTCCGGGATCGCAATCCAAAATTACTTTTTTCATGGCGTCACCTGCGCTTCAGCTTATAGTGTCTCGGTTTCTCTCAAGCCTGGAATCGCGGATTCAAACACACCGACTTGGGAGTGTCAACCAAGGTGTGAATGTTAGGCGCCGCCGCTATTTTGCTCGCGTGCTATCTTCTCTCCGTGAATCGCAAAGCGATTCAATGGCGCGTGGTTGCCTGGGGAATCGGACTGCAGCTTATCGTCGCCGCATTCGTCTTGCGAACGGTTTTCGGCTATCGCCTCCTCGACGCGCTGTCCCGCGGCATTATTTGGGTCATCCATTTCTCTTTCGAAGGTTCGCGCTTCGTCTTTGGCAATCTCGGCGACCCCAATGGCGGCTACGGCATCCTTTTCGCTTTCCAGATTCTTCCCATCATCATCTTCGTCGCGGGGCTCTTTTCGGTGCTCTACTACCTTCGCGTCATTCCGATTCTGATCGGTCTCGGCGCTAAACTCATGTTTCGACTGATGCGCACAAGTGGCGCCGAATCGCTCGAAGTCTGCGCCAGCATCGTCATCGACCAGACCTCGGCGCCTCTCGTCATCAAGCCGTACCTTCCGGGCCTTACGCAATCCGAACTCCTCACGATCATGACCGCCGGCATGGCGCACATCTCCGGTTCGATGCTTGGCGCGTATGCGCTCCTCGGCGCCGATCCGCGCCACTTGCTCACTGCAGTTGTGATGACCGCGCCCGGAACGATTTTGATTTCGAAAATGCTGTTGCCGGAAACGGGCACTCCCGTAACTGCCAGTGGCGCGCCAGCAGGTCTCGAAGATCGCTCAACAAATTTGTTGAATGCCATCGCCCGCGGCACTACCGACGGGCTCCAGCTCGCTCTCACCGTCGGGGCCATGCTTGTCGTCTTCGTCTCACTGATCGGTCTCGCTAACGGGATTCTTGGCGTCGGCAACACCAGTCTTCAGAGCGTCTTCGGCTATGCCCTCAGTCCGATCGCATGGCTCCTCGGCGTGCCGTGGAAAGACGCGACATCCGTCGGCAACCTGATGGCCACCAAGCTCGTGCTGAACGAGTTCATCGCCTTCAGCATGCTTGGCCCGCTGAAAGGGCAGATTTCACCGCGTTCGTTCGTCATCGCCACGTATGCGCTCTGCGGGTTCTCGAATTTCGGCTCCATCGGCATCCAGATCGGCGCCATAGGCACGGTGGCACCCAATCGCAGAACCGACCTGGCACAACTCGGGTTCCGTGCTCTCCTGGGAGCCACACTTGCAAACTACCTGTCTGCTTCCATCGTCGGCTTCTTTATGCCGTAATCTGGCGTTTCGAAAAACGGAAAGAGCAAACGCAATGGACGACGTCATCTCCGAGCACCTTAGGACAGCCCTTTGGTACGTGTGCCGAAACGCGGCTGCAGGGATTTGAAATAGGCTAGCGACTATCCTGGGAAATACTGGCGACAATCGGATTTACCTCTTCAAGCCATTGCGAGCGAAATGACCATGCTCGAAAAGAAATAGTTTTGATCCGAAGCGCAATGTCCCATTTTGAGATAGGTGGTGATAAGAGGATTTATCAACATCTATCCTGGCCAAACCTTCCCAGCCCATCCGCGAACCCAGTTTCCGATTATGCGACTTGTCAGGCGAGTGGAATCGAATCGGTAAACACAAGCGCGTTCATCGGTACGAATCCTCCAAGGTTCTCAAGAATGTGTTGCGCGATTACCAACCCAATTGGCGCATCCGCTCCAGGATGAGTCCGCTGTACTGACTCATGTGATCGGGCCGTCGCTTCAGGGGCAACGGCAGAATTGCGGCGAGTTGGGCCGACTCTTGCCGATCGATATTTCGAGCCGAGGTTCGGTAGTAGTAACGACACGCCGACTCCGCACCATATACACCAGGGCCCCACTCGACCACGTTGAGGTACAGCTCCAGAATGCGCTGCTTTCCGAGGACCAATTCGGCCACCGGGACAAGCGTGAACTCGGCGCCCTTGCGGAGGATCGAGCGGCCCGTTCCGAAGAACAGGTTTTTTACCAGTTGCTGCGTAAGGGTGGACCCTCCGCGAATGCGGCCGCCTTCCATATCGTCTTCAGCAGCGATTTGCATTGCGTGCCAGTCGAATCCATGATGCTGGTAGAAGCGCGCGTCTTCCGCGGCGATAACAGCATGCTGGAAATCGGACGAGATTTGGCTCAGCGGAACGAATTCGTATCGTTCGTGATATGGCGTGTGGTGAATCCAGGCCTGCAAACGGCGCTCCATGTGCACCGCGGTGGTCGGTGGGTCGATCCACCGCGCAGCCCCAAGGACTAGCACAGCAAGCGACCAAAGGAGTGCCACTCCGATGACAAACCATCGAACGAAGGATCGGAGAGAGTCTTTCCGAAGCGGGGTCTCGGGCTGTGTGTCTGGATTTTCAGTCACACTTCAGAGTAATCGTTTGGGCTGAATTGACATAGCTCCCGATAAGTCGGCTTGTAGGAAGTGATCTCCGCGCTTGACCATCGATCTGGGGCTCCCACCCCGCGTCGATTGTTCCTCCGTTCCACCAATTCCATTCGGTCCAGTAGTACGGCGGTCGTCAAAGATCCTCGAAGTAAAGCCTTAATCCGCAGACTAATTTTTCGCTTTTTGCCGGTGGTATCATGGAGCGGACGATATAACGTTTTGAGACCAAAATTCGATTCTGTGGGACAGCACAAATGATGACATGGCACACGAAGAAGGTGGATCGAGTTCGGGCATGAGCAATCAAGAATTCACCCACGTTTTCAACGCGGCTCTTGTCGGCGAGCGCCCCGACGAAGTCCGCATCCTGTGGAATGACGGTCGCTCGTCCTGGCAACCTCCCCATCATTGAAATATTTGCCTTCGCCAGCCTCTTCTTTCGCCCTATTTTGTACTCGGCAGTTGAACTGTTTGAAAATCACATGTATTCCGAACACTGGAAAACTGTCTGACTCGTCTCGAAATATCAATCACTTCCAAGGCGATATGCTGAAGGGTTTTCTGAACGTCCATGATCGCCTGGGATTCCTTAGGCAGCAGTGCTTTACCGAGGAAGTCTCTGCAGGTAGCCACGCGTCTCTCACATTTCCCGCAGTGCGACTTGGTCAGCGAAGTGACTGCAGTTGTCTGGACAGGCCGTAACGTCCCCAACGGAACCCAACAAATTGGATAGGTCTACACTACGCGACTTCCCGGGAGCCATCTGGTCAACCCGGCAATCGACGGGTGATGCTTCCAAGCAGGAACGGGCGGAGATCAATTTCTCTAGGTCCCGAGAGGGCGCCGGCCGCAATCGTATGCGTTGCGGCTACAGCGAAAGGAGTCGCGCATTGACCGCAAGCGCCGGCTGCGCTAGGCTTTCGGCGCAAAGGGGCGACAATGACGGCTCATAAGCTGGGGTTTGGTGGACTCGTGCTGTGCCTCCAACTCGTTTTCACTCCCGCGGCATGGGCACAGTTAAGCGAGGCCGCGAGATCGGCCGTACTGATCAGCACCAATTACGAGGTACTCCCGAATATCACATACGGAATCGCTAACAATTACGAGCTAAAGCTCGACGTTTACCGCCCAACAACCGCGAAGGCACCCGCGCCCGTTGTGATGATGATCCATGGTGGCGGCTGGGTGCGACATGAGAAGGAAGAGGAGGTCCTCTCGCTCCTGCCTTATCTGGAAATGGGGTGGGCCGCAGTAAACGTTGAGTATCGGCTAGCGCGAGTTTCGCTCGCACCAGCAGCGGTTGAGGACTGTCGTTGCGCTCTGCACTGGATTGGACGCAACGCAAAGAAGTACAACTTTGATGTCAGCAAAGTTGTCGTTACGGGAGCTTCCTCCGGTGGACACCTGGCGCTGACGACGGCTATGATTCCGGCCTCGGCTGGTTTTGACAATGGCTGTGTATCGCAAGACGACCCAAAATGGTCCGGCCCGTGGACTGACCCGACGCCGAATGTGGCGGCGGTCATAAACTGGGTCGGGCTCACGGACGTCGCCGACGCGCTGCAAGGGGCGAATATCCGCTCCTGGGTTGTGTCCTGGCTTGGGAGCCAACCCGATCGCGAGGAGCTGGCGAAACGGCTCTCGCCTGTCAGTTATGTCCGACCCGGATTGCCACCTATTCTAACCATTCACGGCAACGGCGACCCGATCGCGCCCTATTCGCAAGCGGTACGCTTCCACGAAGCGCTCACCAAGGCAGGCGTCCGCAATCAATTGCTGACGATCGACAGCAATACTCACGGGGACTTCACGGACGAGCAGATGCTGAATGCATACAGCGCGATTCGTGAATTCTTGCTGAAATCCAACATCGGACCGGTCCACGGGCCACAATAGTCTGCGGGAGCTGGAGTGTTGGTGATTCGAGCAGTTACGGGGCTCTACCCCGACACCGTGTTGCTCGATGGGAATCGCGGACGCGGTTACGAATCGCTCTTACCGGTGCGCCATCGAAAGGCCGTTTTTGTTCACTGTCCGGATGACGGGCAACCCGGAAGTTATCGGTTCGTCGGTCGGATTAGTATCGGTAAACGCGCTAGCAGTGACCGTCGTATTTGCTGGCGAGATGCCGACGTCTGAGGACTAATTCACCCATCGGCGAGTGGGCTGGCGATGTTGCATCAACGAGCGTTTGCCGGTTTGCCTTATGTTTACGAGACGTCTCGTCTGAAAACCGCAGGCTGCGGATCAGGGCATATTCGACGCAGCCGCCGTACCATCGGACCACTTGTCTGCCAGAACGAACAGAATCGTCACACGTTCCTCCGGGTCATTCGCCACCATGAAAGGTGAGTTGGGATCATCGGCCGCCCAACTCTTCGTCATGTCGCCGGGGGAAAAAAACATCGCATGCGAGTGCCAGCTCTTATCCCGGTCGTTTAAGTACTGCTGCTTCGACATCATGTAAGCCATCGCGCCAGGCTCCAGCGCGGGCAGCTCCTTCTTGTCCAGTGCCGTCGCGATTGCGTGCGCGATTTCAGCCTTCGATTTTCCTGCCAGCACAAGCCTGGTCTTCATCAGATAGATGGGCGCAAAGCTCCTCGTGGCTTGCGCGTTGAAGCAATGGGGTGCACGCATCTTCGGATTCCAGAACTCCGTCTGATCCGTGCCCTGCCCCCACGACCTCTCCACGATGCAGAGAAAGCCATTCGTGCCCTTCACCGCGGCCTTATATCCCTCGCGTCCCAGCACCATCACCTCGGCTCCATCGGAAATGGAACCGGGTGCAGCACTGCGAGCCAGCGCGATCTCGGATTTCTCGTCAGATATCAGGTACTGATCCCGGGGAGCCATCGCCGGATAGGCAGCTTTTCCGGCCTGTGCAACTGCCTGCCCGCCTGCCTCAGGCAAAACAATCTGCAGAGCAAATGCCAAAGCGATGATCTTGAAGTGATTCTTCCGCATCCGATCCTCCCAATCCGCACATTTCGCGCCGGTGAGCATCGGCCCTGAGGTCGATTCGCAGATTGCAAATAGGGCAAAATGGGCGGCGTCAAGCCGACACTGTATAATTCACGATTCAATCATTCCGATCGGTCAGAACTAGGCTGCCTGGAATATCTCAACTGTCGGGAATAGGGCAATGCACTCATCGAGCGTCAGTTTACAGCGATTCTCAAGATAGGTCACGATAAACGCGCCAGTGTTGACCGATGCTTGTAAGTTGGCTCGTCCCCCATTCGGGCGTCGATTTCTCGCCACTGCGCGACAAGGCAGAAGCTATTTCCCACAACCCCGTTTATGGATAGCTTCCGTGTAGGCGACAATCCGGGACCTTCGCCGGGCGACTCTAGTCGAAACCAAACGCAATCGCGTTATCCACGTCGGAATCATCCCCATTCTTGACTGCTGGTACTTCGAAATTGGCGCTTGACAATAGTTCGATGATTAGCTAAATATAGACTCGTGAACAGCGTGTTCAAAGCTCTTTCCGATCCAACACGCCGCCGCGTGCTGCAACTGCTGCGCAAACGGCCGATGTCGGCCGGTGAGTTGTCCGACCATTTTGCCGTCTCCAAGCCGACCATGTCCGCCCATTTTTCCGTGCTCCAGAATGCGGGGCTGATCGAAGCCGAAAAAAACGGCAGGACAATCGTCTACCGGCTCAAGATGTCCGTCCTCGAGGAGACGCTGCTCGGCTTCGCGCAAACGGTGGGTTGGGACATGAAGGCAAAGGGCGGTGCGCGCCGGGCCGCGTTAAAGAGCGGGACAAGATTGCGTCCACTGAAGCAGGAGGGCTAACGATGGCCGCCAAACCGATCTGGAACTACATTCCGCCGGCGTTGATCGCGCTCAACACTCTGCTCGTCGCCGAGAACTGGTATCTGCGGCCCCAGAGCGCGGGGGGCTGGTTCGTAGTCCTGCTTCTTCTCATCGGGATGACGCTGGCTCTTGTCCTCGTTTCTCGCGAGCCTAAGGAAGAAGCAACGCGCCGCGATGCCGGGGGTTCCGTCCGAAGCGGGATCGTGACAGCCGGTCTGATTCTCGTGATTTCGCTTGGCGCGAAACTTGCCGTGGCGCTCGGCGCGGTCCACTACGGCGATATCGCGCTTCGCGCGACGATGGCGATCGGGGGCGCCTTCCTGGCCGTGACCGGGAACGCCATACCGAAAACCCTCACGCCGTTGGCAGCGCTGCATTGCGACCCCGCAAAGCTTCAAGCCGTTCAACGTCTCGCCGGCTGGATCTGGGCGCTGGCGGGTCTCGCGGTTGCGATTGCATGGCTCACGCTGCCGATCAATCTGGCAGAAGCGATGTCCTTCCTCTTGCTGCCGAGCGCCATCCTCGTCACGGTCGGGCAAGCGGTCTGGCTGCGACGGGCGAAGCCGAGCGCACTCTGAAGCGCTGCGGAGATTAAAGAGCAACTATGTTCGCCCGATTGATGGGCCTCAACGTCATCTCGCCCGGCAAGCTGCAGCAATTGATGCAGAAGCAGCCCGTGAGCGTCCTCGATGTGAACTCGCGGCAGAGCTGGCTCACGGCGCGTGTGCCGGGTGCCCGGGCTCTCGACCCGATGGGCTACGACGAGAGCGATCTCCCAGCAGACAGAGACTCCACGCTGGTGTTCTATTGCTCGAATTTCATGTGTAGAAAGGCGCCGAACGCGGCCCGCCGCGCGAAGGACATGGGATACCGGAACGTCTACGTAATGTCCGCGGGAATCAGCGGCTGGGTCGGCGCTTCCCTGCCGACGGAATCCGGCGAGAAGCGCGACACTTAGATTTTCAAAACGCTCATCGGGAGATCCCTCGGCGTTGCTCGGGACAAGTTTGGCGTTCCCAGGAATTACTCCTTCTTTTGGACAGCCAGCCTTACGGTCGCGGTGACTTCACGGTGCAATTTCAATCGGACAAGTGGAATCCCGCTGACTTTCCAGAAGTCCGCTTCGAGGAAGTGTGGTGGCATAGCGCCCGCTGGGATAGATCGCGAGTAACGCGCTAGGGTTTACTAATCCTTGATGGCCGTGCGGAAACGGTTTCCTTTCGGCGCAAACCACTACGTAGTGACCTAAGAACCGCAGGCCAAGTGCGATTTGGTATTTCAAAAGGTCGTTACGGCTCTTTCGGGTTTTCGTTTCCCCTACCTCGACAAACTGGATGGCAAAATCACCGAAGCGTTTTGGGAAGCGCAGTCTTCAGAATGGAATGAGGAAGAACAACAGATTCTCATGGCGTTGCAGAGATTGGAGCACCAGAGTCCGGAGCGAATTTTGGATGGTGCGAGGATTGTAGAACTCGCGAATAAGGCTTATTTTCTGTACCTTAAGCGGCCACCAGTCGAAAAAGCGAAATTGCTCCGAATTGTACTTTCGAACTGCCAAATTAACGCCGCAAGTGTTGACCCCACATACAGAAAGCCATTCGACCTGATCTTCGAGCGGGCAAGAAATGGAGAATAGCTCGAGTGCGTGCGTGTAGAACAATATCCCCGGCTGTCAACGGCTCAGCGATTTACGGGGGGAGCACGATCTATTTCTCTCCAAAGCGGAAGATGACCCCCGCGGAAATCCGGTAATTGTTTTGATGGGGGACTGTGGTCGTGGTGGACGTGCTGCTGGTGTAATTGGAGGTGAAACGAGTCTGTTCGTAGTCCCCTTCCACTAGGCGGATGGAAATCCGACGCTTGATTTTCACTTCCAGACCTCCACCCACCGAGTAGGAAAAAGCAAGGCTGGATACCGAAGATGCCAGGAAGCCATTTTGGGCAGGGAAAGACGTCCTGAGGTACGCACCTCCAAACACGCCCTGTACGTACAGCGCTACTTTCGGGTGACGGAATGGATAGATGCGCGGGCCGCCCGCAAAGCTATAGAGTGAGGTATCCCCGTTAGAACCCTGAAAACGGTATGTCCCCGTGAAATCCCCGATGAAGTTGACTCGCGGTGTCCAATTCTTGCTGATGGTCGCATCCCAGCCGTCCAAGCTGAGCCGGGAAGTGAAGGGCACTTCGTATGAGCGGTATTGGAAAGCTGCATCGAATTCATACTTGGTCAAATCCTGGGCCTTGGCTGGCAGGCAAAACAATGCGAGCAAACCGAGCAACCCCCAGCATCGCTTCATTTACGCCACCCTCCTCACAAAGTCGAGCGCAAAGTGTCTCTAGTTTTCGGCCGTTGCGCAAGTCCTTGTCTTGGTTTCTTCTATCCGGACAATAACCTGCAAATGCCAAACAGAATTTCCACGCCCTGGATTAAGCGTGGCTTTATCCCAAATGTACTTCGAGAAGCTTCTGAAGAAATGGGTTGGATGGCTGAAAAAAAAAGAGGCCGCGCGCTCTGGTGCTCAGGGCACGCGGCCCTCTTGCGTAACAGTGCGACTACGGGTTTACCGTCACCTGCACCGCAACTGTTTGGCTGACCCCGCTTGAGGCGGCGGTCAAGGTGAGTGTGGTCGTGCCCGTAGGTGTTCCGGCGGGACCGCCCGAACAGCCCGCAAAAAGAGCGACGCCAAGAACAATCCCTGCCAAACTCAACCGCGTCCTGAACCGCCGGACGGCGGGCAGCATGAGCAACAAAGCAAGCGTCGTCAACAGCAATACGATCTCACGTGGGGACACAGGCGGAGAAGGGATGGATTCCGGCGGCACGACAAATGCTCTCGTGATGACCGTCACGTTCGCCGCTGGGTTTGCGGGGTTTATCGAGTTACCCAGAGCGGCACTCGTCGAGTTTACGATCAGTATTGTCGTCTTCGTGGGGCCGCCCGAACTCGCGATCGTAGCGGTTCCCGTGTACCCGCAACTCCAAGTCCCCGTTACTACGACATTCCCTGAGGCTCCACGATTCACGGTGAGCGACGTTGGCTGTGCGCTGACGCTGACTTCCCAGGGCGTCCCGCTCAGCGCTGTTGTCAACGCTCCGCCCCCGCTGGGAGTGACAGTAAATGTACCGGTATCGGAACATGCAGCCCCGATCACCGGTTTGAACGTGATGTCGAATTGGCAGCTCGAACTCGCGGGCACGCTGGGCGTTGCGCCTGAGCAAGAGGCAGGGCTCGTGGCGTCCACCGTAAAGGCATAGTCACCTGAAATACTTGGGGTGAACGACACCGCCGCGCCGCTCGAGTTAGTGAAAATCGCAGGTTGAGATGAACTCGTGGTCGTTACGTACTGGCCACTGAAGGTCAAGGACGTCGTGAGGCTCAAAGCGGTGGTGGTCCCTGTGCCGCTCAGTGACACTGTCTGGCTATTCGCAAATAGCGCGATTCCATAAGCGGTATAGCTGATTACGAGATTGGCCGTCTCCGCGGTAGGCGGGGCTGAAGGAGTGAACGTCACGTTGAGCGTGCAGGGGGTGGCGCTAGCCGTCAGACTCCCTGCTGGACAGGCGCCCTGTGATACCGTGAAGTCGGCGGAGTCACTGCCGGTTTTTCCAAGCGTGTAAGAGAGCACAGCGCCTGTGTTGTTTGTGAGCGTTACAGTCTGCGGTGTAGAGGTGCTGCCGATGAGCGTAGTCGGCAAGAGGACGCCCGGAGGCGACGCAGGAGTTATTCCCAGCGCTGGCTCCGGAGTTAGCTTCGCGACAAACGCATCTGATGAACCACCTCCAAAGCCCGCCCCGGCGTTGTTGTACACTGTCGCAGGATAGACGGGGTAATCCGTTGTCGAGTAGGTCTGGCCGGTTAAATAGGCGTTTGTCGGCGTTGCCGAGTCGATTGCAATAGCGAGAGCGACATCATCGTGTGAGACATTTCCACTTCCGCCCCAAAGCGTCGAATAAAGGAGGTCGGCCGTTCCGTTGCCCCCCGGATTCAACTCAAAAAAGAAAGCGTACCCTATTGCGGTTGGCGGCGGGGCGGGTTGGAGGGCGCCCAGGGTCACAGGAAATTGAACGGAACCTGCGCCAGTTCCCCCAGCAACATAGGCGTTGCCGCTTGCATCGGCCTGGATGCCGTAGCCCGTAGCACCTCCATTGCCACCCACAAGCGCTGAATACGTGAGAGAGCTAGCGGGAGCTTTTATGTTCGTGTCGATGAGGCTAACGAAGACAACGCCTCCCGCGTTCGAAGCTGACTGGTAAGACCCTGTGGTAACGGGAAAGTCGGAGGAAGTTGTACTACCCGTCACAAATACGACGCTACTCGGCCCGAGCGCAACGGCGAGACCAAAATCACCATTCGCAAAAACGGTCGGTCCTGCTAAATAACTCGAATAGATGAGTGAGGGCGTCCCCGTCGTGATGGTCGTATCGATTCGAGAGACGAAGACCGCGTTATTGACGGCATTCGCAAAAGGCTGTGCAAGAAAGGCATTGCCGACCGTAGGGAAATTCGTGGATGTGGTTGCCCCAACAATATACACATTTTTCGAAGAATCTGCCGCAATCCCCGCTGCCTCATCTCCAAAAGGTTGACCTGTGCCGTTTCCACCTAGATAGGTCGAGTATTTCAGGCCGCTCGTCCCCGATACAGTCGTATCGATTCTCGCAACGAACGCACTTCCCGCGACACTCGGCAGTGTGGTGCCCGAAGGAGGAGGGATTGGGTTTACCAGAGGGAGATCGGTCGGGAACGCTACCCCTGACACGTACGCACTCCCGAGCGTGTCCGCCGGTGCTGGTTCGGCCGCAATGGCTAAGCTAAGATCCCCCGCGCTGGTCGCCGTGCTCTGGACCAAGTAGGTCGAATATGTAAGTGAAGGCGTGCCACCCGGCGACGCCGGATTGATCACGGAAACAAAGACAACCCCATTTCCGTTGGCTGGCACGTCAGACGATCCAGTGTTGTTGTACGCATTTGCCGTGGTGGGGAAGTCTGATGCGCAAGTTTGGCCGGTTACGTAGATATTGCCCGAAGGATCCAAGGCAATTCCCCTTGCACCAACCACTTCTCCGACACACGTGCCAGTGTATGTAGATCCACTCAAATAGGTCGAGTAAAGAAGCGCGGTTCCGTCGGATTTCATCTCTGTGACAAACACAGTTGGGTACGACTGTGCGCCGGGAAGAGGGTAAGGGTTCACGGTCGGAAAATTCGTCGAGGACGTCATCCCCGCGACATATACGTTGTTGGATGAATCCACTGCAATACCATCGGCACTATCAAGGCCATTCCCACCGAGGTACGTCGAGAAGGAGAGCGCCGGATCGATGACGAGCGGCAAGTCCGGATCGTATTCCGAGACTGCAAAAGTGACCCGATGATTTGATGCCAATGTATACTTTCCTGCGATTTCGCGACGGTTGCCTTTGATCTCTTGGTAAACGATCGGCTTTTCGAGTTCGACTTCGCCTCCGGAGACACTCATCATCAAATTCCCACGACGATCGATCCGCAGCTTGCGCGCCCCTTGCACATCGAGTGCGATGGCTTTCGGGTCAGCTCCGGGCGCCACGACGAAGTCATATTCTAGGTGGCGCTGGTGACCGTAGAAGATCAAGTCCACGCCTGGGTAAATTCCCTGATATTGCACCTGAGCATAGGAAGGCACGTCCGTGCGCCATTTCTTTGGGTCGTTCCCGATGTAATAATCCGTCCTTCCCGGCAAACGATTCAATCCAACAACCTCAGGTGTGGGGTTCGCTCCCTCGAGATGCATGCGGAGAACAGATACCTTCTCCGTGCCCTCGGTCTTACGAAGGGCTCGGCGATAGGCCAGACGTTCGAGGGGCGACCGCCCCATCGGCTTGGAGTAGCGCAAAGAGAGAACTGCTTCCTGGGGCGTTAAGAACAGTTCATAACCGCTGCCACGGGAGATGAATCGGACCTGAGGATCAGTCTGGCCCAGATTTTGCTCAAAACCCAGGGGCAGCTTGCCGTAGGCTTCGGTCCAACGCGCATCCGGCTTCTTGGAGGAAGACTTCGTCGCATCGCCCGCTGCCCGGACCGATCGTTCGGCGGTGGTCTTAAGAGTTTGGGTCTTTAGGCCGTGAGCTTGAATGAATAGCAAGAAGACGGGAATGATCAGCGTCAAGGTGACGTAAATAGAGATCCCGGACAACGAAGCCCTCATCTTCATTGTTGCAGCCCTCCTAATTTTCTGGGGTCAATTCTCCACCTAGAAATCGCCACACAAGTGGCGAGACATGCCATCCCAACCTCTCCACTGCTTGTTTCAATCGGGAACAGAACAGGGCTTTTCTTATTAAGAATTCATCAAGGCTTCTTAGGGAGTGACTCAACATTTTGTTTTCGGGATATTAGCATAGTTTCAATTTGGGAAAGGACTGTCGAAACCTGAAACATTAAATGTGCGGAATTGGATAACTTGCTCGGATTTCGAAGCAAATTACGAGTTCAATGACCAGCCGCCTGTCTTCTCTGGGCAAATTCTACTGGATGAGGTCTCTGGCAGTCCTCGGTGATGAGTTGGCAGAGTTTCCCGAGGTGATCGGCGTCGTGGTGGGGAATTATTCGACGAATCGCAACGTTTGAGACAAGGCGCCCGAGAAATTCGAATTCCTTCGCGCGCATTTCCAGGTCGAGAATATTTGTGGCATATGTGTTGCCCACGAGCGCCATAAGGCCCATTTGAGCTGCAACTTCCTCCAAGTAGGGAGCCGGATCAACCGTTCGGTTGCCAAGGATGTATATGGCGCCCAGTGGCAGCATACGTTCCTCGAATCGAAATCCACCGTTCCCCAGAGCAAGGCAGCGCTTCTCCCAATTCGGCGTAAAGCGAGGGAGCGCATCGGTTGATCCAAACAATAGTTTCACCGATTCCGGCCAGAGGGAGACGTGAGGGTATGCCGGCAAGACATGGAAGGCCCCGGCGGTTTCCACGAGTGCGACGACGTCATCGGAGAGGACAGCATAACCGTTACTCGCGAACGCTGCCGCGGTGGTGGATTTTCCTGCACCCTCCGCGCCGACAAAAACGACAGCGCGATCAGCGATGGTTAATGCGCTTGCATGGAGGCATGTCACGCCGCGGTATCGAAGCAATAACCCGAGGACCGGGCCAAGTAAATACGAAGCCGCATCCTCAAGCGACGATGCCTCGGACCAGCAAGCCCATACGCTTTTACCCTTTCGGTCCAGCCAGAATTGAACGCCGTCGTAATACTCAAGGCGCAGAAAGTCGCCGCCGGCAATTTGCCAGATGCGCAATGCCGGTTCGCCGCTCGGATCGAGATAGGAACTGACATACTTGATTTCCTCGGGCCCTGAAGGAATTTCACCGCTGACATAAGGGGAGATTCCCAGATTGATGTCAACGTCAGGAACAGCCGCGGAATTTTCTCGAGGTGCGAGCCCTGGAATGTGGAAGTTCGATCGGAGGACCAAGCCAAAAACAGAGTAGATAGGACTAGATTCTTTCTGAGTGCGAATTACAGCCTGTAGAGGTGGGGAATCCGTTCGGTTCTGCGCTCCTCCCACGTTTCGTCGAGTCCCGGTATTTCTATTGAAGCTATGAATTCGAAGGTCTTCTTACCCAAAAGCTTTCAAATGAAATGAGTTGTTTCGCTCTTAGACGTGAGTCCGAAAACGGGGAAAGCTTCCTCCATCACTCGTGCCGTGGACCCCCGCGGTCTGCGTAAGCTTTTGGACAGTCCCATAAACGGTCAAGACTGGGGATAAATATGGTTTCTTTGGCTCCCGTTTGACCGAATTACCCACTGAACGCCTCCGCATGCATGTTATACCGAACTCTGCGAGCCGACTGCAACCAAAAGTTAAGACAAAGGGGCCGAACATTTGATCTGGCTCGCTCCGAGTTCTCCTCTCCGGATAACGGGGAAAGGGAAGAGCGATCGATGTAGTTGTGCATTTCCTCGCACCAGTTTACCTGGTTCAGCCATTCAGCTCCGGGCTTCCTAAGGTGCTCCACAAGTGGGTCGCCAGCGAGGGGGGATTTCGGCCGTATTCGGATGCTTTCGGGTAATCGGCCGACCATCGCCTCGCGGAGAAGCTTTTTCTCGAAGAACCAGGGAAACGGCGGGAGTGCGAAGAGATAGCTTACGATTCGCAAATCGAGGAACGGATAGCGCACTTCCACAGGGCAATGTGTTACCCCCGGATCTTCGAGCTCGAATAATTGCGTCCATTGCGGAAGTGCCAAAGACGCGTAGGCCTTCGGGAGAATGGGATGTTTCTTCGCCGTGCGGAGACAAATCCACTCCTTCCAACGCGCTTCGACGTTCGCCCGCCGAGCGAAATCGGGCGCAAACCAGCGCGGGAGGACGGGTGCTCCGGGGTCCTTGCTGAAGAATCTTCTTGCCCGCCGGCGAATGCCCGGCCAGGGTGTCGGCCGAAGCCTGGCGTAGAGCGAAACTTCAGCAAGAAACCGATTCCACTCCCGGCCTCGGATCAAATCCCGCGCATAGGGCCACATTTCAAAGCGCATCAGGTCGTCGCCACCCTGACCAGACAGCACAACACGGCAATCCGGCGCCATCATTCGGAATTGGTCAAATAGTCCGGCAAAGAAAGGGTCGTCCACGGGCTCAGGTAAGCTCAATCCAGAATCGTCCCACCGGCCAAAAGGTTCGAGATCATCCACTGCCAGACATCGAATCGGAATCCGGAAAAACTCGGCGACGTTGCGAGCATGTGAGGAATCCTGATCGGGAATTAACGAATCGTAAACGATGGTATAAGCGCGCAGATCTTGAGCTCCCTCCGGCCTTGTCGAGAGTTCGCGCGCTGTCGCTGCAATGGATGCGGAATCGAGCCCGCCGCTCAGCAAGATTCCAGCGCGGTCGGCGCGAAGACGGTCTCGGACGGCTGCCTCCAGCAGAACCTGGAAGTGCTCAACGTACTCGTCAGCGTGGTGATAGCGTATGCGGCCGTCGGTGGGAGCAGACCAATAGCGTTCGATGCGCAATCCTTCCGGCGAAACAGAGAGGAAATGCGCAGGGGGCAACCGTCGAATGTCTCGGAAAGTTGTGGTTGAATTATCGTAGTTCAGGCCGAACAGGAGAAAATCGGCGATGGCGCTTTCATTCAACTCCTCAGAAACTTCCGGATGGGCACGGAGGCAGTTGAGTGTGTTGCTGAAGAGGAAGAGGTCGCCGGGGTCCGCATAATAGAAAGGCTTGACACCGAGTTGATCGCGAGCACAGAAGAGCGTTTTTTGGCGCCGATCCCAAATGCCGAAGGCAAAGTCTCCGCGCAGATGCTCGAGGCACTGCTCGCCCCACATGGCATACGCTTCGAGAATCAAATCGGAGTCTGACGCGAGGCGTTGGTTCTTTCGTGCTTCCTTCTGGAGTTTGTCCAGGAGTTCCGTGCGGCAATCGAGCCGCGCGTCTGCCGTAATCCAAAGGTGCCCTTCGAGACCGGCCGGCTGGCGCTCGTTCAGCGATTCGCGTGTCGTGCGCAGCAATGTGTGGCCGAACCCGACCGGGCCATCCGACCATACGTCTCGCGCATCCGGCCCGCGATAGGAAAGAAAATGTGCGAGCGCCTGCAAAAGCGCTCGTTCCGCTGGCGCACCATTCCGATTCAAGATACCGACGATGCCGCTCAATGCGTTTGCGTCTCCATTGAAGAGATTGGGCCCTCGAACGGTGAGAAATGGAGATGCCCTTCGCCCGAGTCGCTCAGGACCATACCATTCAACTCCACCCAGGCATGCGCTTCGAAGCGATCTGCTAGCTTTCGTGCGCCGACACGGATTTCTGCTTGCATCCCTCGGCGTCGTAGCAACCACCACAGAACAAGTGACTGTTCGAGACAGTTCGCTCGGAAAGGAAGATTACGACCTGCCGATCCTTGCAATCTCGCTATCACGCACGCGGATTCGATGACTGCTCTGCCCTGCGCGTCCAGATTGATTGTGCCAGCGGGCACGAGCTGCGCGAGGAGGTTTTTCCAACGAGGAAACCCAAAAAAGCGCAGTCCGACCCACGTCGCCATGAGCCCCACAGCCGCTTCGAGTGTGATTCCTCGCTCGGCTCCGCTCAGGCGCCAAAACCCGCGCCAAGTTTGCATAACTGATTTCAACCCGTCACCTTACAGAAAGTCGCGTGATGAAATTGTGACGGCCCCGGGGCTGGGAAGGGGCGCGTCCTCTAGGGCCAGCGAGGAGCGCCGGGATTCAATCGAACTCAAGGTTGGTCTGCCTAAGCAGCCCGCACCTCGATCAAGCCCTCACCTCTCATCTTTTCGAGCAGGTCGAGGAGATCTCGCTCGCAGCGATCTGCCCCCACCTCATACTCATCGAGCAGAGTATCGCGGAGCTCCGTCACGCTTCTCGGTTGCTGCAACAGGCTCCAGACACGCGCGCCCACTGGGTTTACGCCGTAATAGACACTGTTCTTCCTATTCAAGATGGCTGACTCGTCTCCGAGCGGACAAGAGACCTGCTCCGTGGTTGCCACGATGATGGAATGTATGGAGAGAGGTGCGTCCATTTGGCTGCTCCCATCCCTCAGGGCTAGGTGGGTGCGCCCGCGCAAGTTCACCTGAGAGCATGAGCTATGGAAATCCGTTCGACCCCAAAAGAATTCCCGCGCTCGCCAACATTCTACCGGGACTTGCTTGCAACGGCAATGCCGGAATTGGATTCGCTGCGCCGAATGCCGTTGAGATTTTGGAGATTCACAGGTTCTTTCCGTCCCAAATCTTCAAAATTGCAGGAAACTGTTTGGGAAAGTGGATACGTCTAAAGAAATGCGGCAAAAGGTGAAGGCTTCGTGGCGCTCGCCTCGCGCGTATGATTATCTTGTGGAGTGATTTATGCATTGGGTGAGAAGTCGAGTCTTTACAATTCTCTTCTTCATGACAGGTGTGACGGGAAGCCTGGCCCTTCTGACTCCCTCCCATGCCCGCTTCTTTCCGGAAGAATCCACCCAACAGTCCGTGCCACAGAGTCCGGTTGCCAAACAGGCCGGGGTAATAAAGGCCATCAACGGAAACACAATTACGCTAACGACGGATGCGGGAGCCGATGTCAGCGTCCAGATTTTGAGCAATGCAAAAATGGTTCGCGTCGCTCCGGGGCAGACCGACCTGAAGAGCGCGGCTCCAATCCAATTGGCCGATTTGCAGGTCGGCGATCGAGTTCTGGTTCGAGGGCAAGCCTCCAGCGATGCAAAATCCTTCACCGCCGCCGGCCTCATCGCTATGAGCCGATCCGATGTGGAAGCAAAGCAGCAGCATGATCGCGAGGATTGGCAGAAGCGGGGCATTGGCGGGCTCGTGACCGCGGTAGATCCAAGTACAGAAACGATCACGATCTCAGTTGTGGCGATCGCCGGGACGAAAACCATCACGATTCATACGACAAAGAGCACGATCTTGCGCCGGTACGCTCCCGGCTCGATCCAGTTTGATGACGCCAAGACAGCGCCACTCGAGCAGATCCGACCGGGCGATCAGCTTCGCGCGCGCGGTAAGCGCGGCGTAGATGGAAACGAATTCGCGGCAGAGGAAGTGGTTTCCGGATCTTTTCGCAATATCGCCGGAACGATCAACTCCATCGACACAAATTCAAACACTATGAATGTCTTGGACTTGATTACAAAGAAGCCTTTCACCGTAAAAATTACGGATCAATCGCAGGTCCGCAAATTGCCGCCTGAAGTGGCGCAACGCATCGCCTACCGGTTGAAGGGCGCCGGAGCGGCTTCGCCGAATGGCGCGGCTGTAGCGAACGGAGCGGGTGCTGGCGGAGCAGCGACGAGCGCATCTTCCGATTCGGCCAGTCCAAATGGCAATGGCCAGCACTCCGGGGGCGCGGCCGGGAATGGTCGTCCTGGCGGGGGGCAGGCAGACTTCCAGCAAATCGTCAACCGGACACCTCCCGTAACGATCGCGGACTTGAAGAAAGATGACGCCGTAATGATCGTGGCCACGGAAGGCGCGGCCCCGGGTCAAGTTACAGCGATCACGGTGCTCGGCGGCGTAGAGCCCATTTTGGCAGCGGCGCCGGTCGGGAGCCAGCCCATGACCCTTTCGCCGTGGAGTCTGGGTGGCGCGCCGGCTATGGCGGGCGCGGACGCAAACCAGTAGTGCGAAAAAAGGTAGATCGGATTTTATTTCAGGGGACAAAATGAGATTTCGAGACCGGGGGAGATCTTCTTGGATCGCAATTCTCATTTTGCTGGTGCTTGTCAGCCCCAGTCGCTTGTTCGCACAGTCGGGCGTGGGATCCATACACGGACAAGTGCTCGACCCTTCCGGCGGCGCCGTCCCAGGCGCCTCCATCATTGTGGTCACTCCCACGGGAGATACGCTCGCTGCAACGACAGATCAGCAAGGCCAGTTTGACCTGAAAGGGTTGGCGCCGGGCAAGTATACCGTCGAGGTGATCGCAGCGGGCTTCGCGGTTAATAAGAATGACGACGTGGAAATCAGCGCCGAACAGGTTCAACAGCTGAAGGTCACTCTCGCCATCGAGGAGCAAGAGCAGAAGGTGACCGTCACGGACGAAGCGCCGACCGTAGACGTCAATCCGGCAAACAATGCCGGCGCCATCATCATTTCCGGAAAAGAACTGGAGGCGCTCCCGGACGATCCGGATGAATTACAGAGCGACCTCGAGGCGTTGGCAGGGCCGTCCGCGGGGCCGAATGGAGGACAATTTTATATCGACGGGTTCACCGCGGGCCAACTCCCCCCCAAATCTGCGATTCGCGAAATTCGAATCAATCAAAATCCGTTCTCTGCGGAATATGACAAGGTAGGGTATGGGCGCATCGAAATCTTCACGAAGCCGGGCACGGACAAATGGCACGGGACGATTTCAGTGAACGCGAACGCTTCCGCATTCAACTCGAAGAATCCGTTCTTTCACCAGGAAAGTGCTACCTCGACATATCCGAGCTACTATTCGACTCAATATAGCGGAAACCTCGGGGGACCGTTAAGCAAGAAGGCATCTTTTTTCGTCACGGCGGATATCCGGGACATCCACGACCTCTCGATCGTGAACGCGCAAACGGTGAATTCGAGTTTTCAAATCGTTCCGTTCAGTGCCGTCGTGCCGTTCCCTAAAACGCGCTATAACATCGGACCTCGGCTTGATTACCAGATCTCGAAATCCAATACTCTGTCCGTGCGGTACCAGTATTATCGTGATGACCTGAAGAATGATGGAATTGTCGGGTTCGCTCTCCCTTCCCAGGCCTTTAACCTCCTCACCACCGAACAGACTCTTCAGGTGAGTGACACGCAGACGATCGGGACGAATATCATAAACGAGACGCACTTCCAGTACCTTCGTGATGAGACCACCCAGCTCGCCCAGAGCACTGCCGTTACCTTGGTGGTCCCAGGTGCTTTTAACGGAGGGGGTAACCCTGCAGGAAACATCCTGGACAATACGAATCACTATGAGTTTCAGAATTACACGTCTATCCAGCGTACGAACCATTTCATAAAATTCGGCGGACGCCTGCGCGCTGTCACGGACGCCAACAATTCGACGGGTGGTTTCAACGGCGATTATATCTTTCCTTCCATTCAGGCTTATCAGTCGGCACTACAGTCTGGAACCCAGGGCGCGGCGCAGTACTTGCTGACTGCGGGGTCCACCGTCACCACTCCGCCTAATCCTGCCGCGAACGTCTCTATGGTCGATGTGGGTCTTTATGCTGAGGACGACTGGCGGATTCGCCCCAACATTACATTCAGCTACGGCCTGCGCTTCGAATCACAAAACGAAATCAGCAACCATGCAGACTGGGCGCCAAGGTTGGGGCTCGCCTGGGGCCTGGGTCGTGGCAAGGCTGCACCCAAGACAGTGCTGCGCACTGGCTTTGGCATCTTTTACGATCGCTTCACTTCGAGTTATCTGCTTCAGGCCGAAAGGCAAAACGGAATCCTTCAAGCACAATACATCTTCACGAATCCAGACTTCTTCCCCAACACAACTCCGGCGGTGGCTGTTCCTCCGACTGTCTATCAAGATACAGCCCGGCTCCGCGCTCCTTACGTGATGCAAACAGCGGTGAGTTTCGAACGTCAACTGACGAAGATTGCCAACATGTCGGTTTCGTATCTCAACTCCCGCGGGTGGAACCAATTGCTCACAAACAATATCAATGCACCCATCCCGGGAACTTTCGATTATCCGTTCTACTCAAGCACCACGCCTGGCACAAGGCCGGTCGGCAGTTTCCTAAATATCTACCAGTTCGAATCAGAAGGCATCTATCGAGAAAATCAGATGTTTGTCCAAGGCACCGTGCGCGCAGGCTCGAAGCTGACGCTCTTCAGCTACTACACCCTGACCTACGCGAACGGCGACACCTCGGGAGCCACAAGTTTTCCGTCGAACCCGAAGAATTTGCTTCAGGATTACGGCCGCTCGTCTTTTGATATCCGCAATCGTTACTTCCTGGGAGGCACGATCGGCCTGCCGCATAGCTTCCGTCTCAGCCCTTTCATGATCGTGAGTTCTGGAACGCCCTATAACATTACGTTAAACCAGGATTTGATCGGGACTGCGCAGTTTAATCAGCGCCCCTCTTTTGCGAATGGCGCAACGGGCCCAAACATCGTCACCGTCCCTGGAATCGGCTCGTTCAATACGGTTCCGGCACAGAATGAAACGCCGGTCCCGGTCAATTCCCTTACAGGCCCTGGCCGATTCACTCTCAACCTGCGGCTTAGCAAGACGATTGGCTTCGGCAAGGAATCGTCAGGCCCGGCAAATGCCGGAGGCTCCGGAGGGGGTGGCGGAGGAAGAGGCGGCGGAGGAGGCGGGCGCGGCCCCGGGGGGCCCTTTGGGGGAGGAGGGGGTGGCGGTCCGTTCGGCGGAGCAGGTGGTACGAGCCGCCGCTACAACGTTACTTTCAGCGTATATGCCCGAAATGTTTTTAACCACGTCAACGTGCAAACGCCTACTGCAGTTCTGAACCCACCGACTTCCGAGTTTCCACAAGCGTCGGCTTCGCCATTTTTTGCCATTCCCAACCAATTGGCTACCGGACCGTTCTCTACGAGTTCGGCGAACCGCCAGATTTATTTGCAGGCTTCGTTCAGTTTCTAGGATCGGTTTCTGACTCCGCTTCTTCGGCCAAGGTTCAGCGGGTCTCATCCGGGGCAGGCTTTACGCTGTGTGAAGGGAGCGCGATTCCGCTCGGGCAAGCGCAGTGACGGAAAGCCTCTTACTTGGGTTTCTGCTCGCTGGCAGTCTCTTCCTGCTGCACTTCAACCTTTTCCCAACTGGAATTGGGGTCGTATTCCTTCATAGCTTTGGCGATAACACCGGTCCTCTTACCAAGATCCTTCTGATACACCACTCCATCCGCGCCAATGACAAATGTCATCACGCCGGACGATCTGTATTCCGCCGGATAGGCCATGAAAGCGAAACCCTCGGTCATTTTGCCGTTTACGATATAACTTTTCGCCCCGCCGGAGCCATTTTTCCCCTGAAGCGTCAGGACGCGGTAATAGTAACCGCGGTAAGGAGTTGGAGCGCCGTCTGGCTTTTTGCTATAGCCCTCGGCAACGGCCGATGCCACCAGCGGCCCGATGGGGCTCTGGGATTCACCATCTGCAGCTTTCCAATAAAGACCATTGTGCTGCCCTTCATCACTGAAGATTTTCTGGGCGTATTCGTTATGCTGTGCGGAGTAGTATTCCTTTTCCGCCGCCACGAGTTCCTGGCAAACGCGAATGGCCGACATTTCATTTCGGCCAACTCGCCTGTACAAAATTTCTTTCTTGCCCGCCTCCGTGTCGAAATACCACGCATCACCTTTGTTCACGAGCGGTATCGGCCAGGGCCAATTGTGCGCGCCGATATACATGACAGTGGTTCCGTCCGGTTCTTTCACCAGACGGTGCATTTCCTGATATCTCTGTACGAAATTAGCGCGGTTGTTGGAGTCCTCGGTTTCGTCTCCCGACGAAATGATTTGCTTTCCTTCCGGTCCGAGAATATCGAGCAACGCTTTTTCGTCGTTACTCTGCGCTGCCGCGACGAGTGCCTTGCTCGCAACGTCCGGCGATGAGAACGTCTTCTGGCCCTGTTGCTGCGCCATGGAACGGACGGGAAAGCACACCGTCAAAAGCGCAGCGACCGCGGCCAATTGAGGAAGATTGGCCCAGCTAAATTTGTCGAAGTTCAGCTTCATTCGCCGCATATGGCTTCTCTCCATTTCTAAATTTCACAGGCTACTCGGAACTGGATGAAACTTCGATTATCGGCGCCCGCCACCCCCGCCGCGAGATCCTCCTCCGCCACCGTGAAATCCTCCGCCACCGAAACTCGAGCTTCCGCGTGACGAAAAGCTTCTTGCCTCTCCGCCATGGTCGTAGCCGCCGAAGGCGCCCGAGCGGGTGCCGCTCTGACCGTGGGGTTCAGCGTATCCTCGAGCGGCCTGCCTGTTCCCGTCGAAAGGATGGGTCGTTTCGCCGCCACGGTTGTAAACCCCGCCGCGCCCGCCGATGTTCCCGTCGGCAGGCCTGCCCGGTCCACCGGCACGGTTGAAAGCTCCGCCGCGCGCTCCTCCCCGGTAGTAGTTGCTCCGGTTATAAAACGTGTTGCTCCGGGAGTAGTACCGGTTGTGGTTGTAAATCGCGTAATGGTTATGCCAATCGAATCCCCAGTGACCCCAGCCCCATCCATAACCTCCGAAAAAGCCGACTCCGAAGCCGACTCCGAACGAGAGAAACGGGCCGCCGCCGAACCAGATTCCGGGATACGGGTACCATCCCGGCCACGCCACGATCGGGCCTCCGTAAACCACCCACGGATCGTACGCAGGGACGTAGACCACATCGGGGGCAGCGGGCTGAATGACGATCGTCGAGCCTTGCGTCTCTACCGTTTGCTGCGGCGTGGTCTTAAGATTGCCGGCTTGTTGCGCCCGCTGGCGCATGACTTGTACGGCGTCCATCACATCTTGTTCCTGGTTGTAGTAGGCATCGCCTAGAGATGATGTCCAGGAGAGGTTCTTGTCCATATTCCCGAGGACGGATGGAAATGCAACGAGCGCCTTAACGCTCGGGTCCCAGGGTTGTGGGTCCACAGCTTTTGCCAAATCGTCGTCCTTCAAATCAGGATGCGCCTGCACCCATCTGTCGGCCTCCACGACTTGATCGGGAAACGTGGACGCCGCCAGGATCTGCGCCACTAGCGAATCCGGATACAGCGCAATCGGCGCTACCAACTGCTGCAATTGCTCGGGAGTTTGTGAGGTGTACGGCGGCGGGGCCTGCCCGTTCTGCGTCGGGGCTTGCGCGTCTTGCTCGGCCGACAGGCTCGGAGGCAAGGTCGCGAACAATAGAGCCAACGATAACAGCGAAACCAAAATCCTCTTGCCCAGCGGAGGCCTTGAAAACCCCGCGGCACCTTCGAAAATGTTCATGTTCTTGAACCTCCTCTGCACCTTCATCGTCTGAGGTCTCTCATTATTTTAGATGAGAAAGATACAGTTTGCGTTTCAACCGTAATCATCGGCAGATGGGACCATTGCGTGAGCCATTGTGCGCCGCGTCCATCTGCAAAGTCAACGGAAGTGGAATGACGCAACCGATTCGGTTCGATTGCTTTCCAAGTGAGCCACAACTCGAAACTGGATTCGTCCCTCCGAATTCGGTTATAACCGCCAGTGATGCCCGTGCATCCCATTGCCGTCGAAGCTCTCGAGAAGTTCTTTCCGCGCGCTCTTTCCGGCTGGCGCGCATTGTTGCAACCGGTCGCGCGGCCAACCGAACGCGCTCTCGCGGGTGTTTCCTTCACGGTCTCAGCCGGAGAGGCGGTGGCCCTTGTGGGGCCAAACGGTGCAGGAAAATCCACACTTCTGCGCATCCTCGCCACGCTGATCCTTCCGACGCGAGGCCGGGCAATGCTTGGGGGATTCGACGTCGAGCACGACTCAAGCCGAGCGCGCACGCAATTTGGCTACCACACGGGCGGCGACGAAGGGTTCTACGGCCGGCTGACAGCGCGCGCGAACCTCACATTTTTCGCTGCGATGAACAACCTCTCCATCACGGATGCGCGCGAGCGCATTTCGCGCGTTGTGGAGTGGATGGATCTTGGCGGGGATTTGGATCGTCAAGTGCGCACTCTTTCTACCGGGATAACGCATCGCCTCGGCCTCGCGCGCGCCTTGCTCCATGGCCCGGCTGTTCTGCTCCTCGATGAGCCGACGCGAAGTCTTGACCCCCTCGCGGCGGCGGACTTCCGGCGGCTGCTGAAGGACGATTTGGTGCGCGGCCGCGGGACAACGCTGCTTTTTGCCTCGCACACGTTGAGCGAAGTGGAAGAAATTGCTGATCGCGTGCTCCTCCTTGAGCAGGGGCGAATCATCGCCTGCGATTCGCCGCGCGCCCTGCGCGCTTCAACCGGCGCAACCACACTCGAAGGAGCGATTGCTCGCCTGGCGCGGCCTCCTATATCCGCGGAGGCGCTGCGATGAATTTCATACATACGCTGCAGAAAATCGCCGCGTTCTTCTGGCGCGACTTCGCGATTGCGCGCGGCTATCGAGGCGCTCTCGTTCTCGAGATTCTCGAAGCGCTATTCGGCGTAGCCACGTTTTATTACCTTTCGCGATTCGTCGAAAGCCCGCAACTCTCCCGCGCTCTGCCTGCGGGAAGCAATTATTTCGCGTTCGCGCTTGTAGGATTCGCGTTCTTCGACTATTTGAGTGTGGCGCTCAGCGCGTTGGACATGAGTCTCGAGGAGGCGCGCCAGAACCGCACGCTCGAAGCCCTGCTCGTCACCCAGACGCCGCTTCCCGTTATTCTCGCTGGCTCGGCAGTTTTTCCCTTCGTGTCCCTTGCGTTGCGGACCTGTGTCTATCTCGCCTGGGGCGCGTTGCTCTTCGGTTTCCTGCCTCAAGGAGCCAACTGGGCCGGCGCTGTGATAATCCTTCTGGCTTCAATTCTCGCTTTTGCGGGACTCGGAATTCTTTCGGCAAGCTATACCATTCTTTTCAAGCGCGGCAACCCTGCCAAATGGATTGTCCTCGGCGTATCGGGTTTGGTGGGTGGAATGATGTATCCAATTACCGTACTGCCGCAGCCACTCCAGATTCTCTCGCGGTTGGTTCCGGTTACCTATTCGCTCGAAGGCATGCGCGCGGCGCTGCTACGCGGAGCCGGCTGGGGCGATCTCTGGCCCTCGATTGTTGCTTTGCTCCTCTTCGCCGCGATCTTGCTTCCATTCTCGTTTTTGGTTTTTGCCTGGGCCCTTCGCCGCACGAAGATTACCGGCACGCTTACGCATATTTGACATTTCAAAGTGCACGCGATTGGCGCGGCACGTACTACCACGTCAGCGGTTCTGTGATAGGAGTGCCTCCGATTTGACTCCGCAGTACCATTGCTTAGAATTGGGATCATCGAGGATCTTCGCGCAACTCACGCGACCGCTCATTGCGAAGTCGCCTATCTCCTTGAAAGGGAGACACTTCTTCTTAAGTTATCGACCTATATTTTTTCGCCAAGTTATTACCCTTGCTAAGTAGGCGACTCAGGCCAATCAGTCGCGCAAAGAATTATACAAGGCGAGGAATGAGACATCCATCGTCAATCCAAAGATATGAAGTGCGCCTTCCGATCGCCTTATGCAGACCCGGCATGACCCAGGCACGGGGCATGACTGAATTCATTTCACCGCGCGCCATAGGGTTTTCGCTCGACAGCCCCGTTGCAGTAAAGCGAGGTGAGGCCGTCATGCTATTTGTATGCCTGCCAAAAGAAATCACTGTGGGGAATCAGGTTCTCATTCGAGCACGCGCGAGGGTAATGGGCGTTGAGCGAACTTCAAACACGGAGGGCCGACGCTTCACTTTCACGGCGAAAATTGAGTCGTACGACTTCATAACGAAAACCCTTGGAGTTTGACGCTGCTCCCAGCACACGACCAACCGTAGCACTACATTTGATTCGTCGTTCTGTTCTTCGTCGCTATCGCAGCCGGGGCAAGAGGAGGAAGAGATGAAGGAGAGCAAGGAACGCTTCCAAGTCTTGTTTGAAAATAACCCTCACCCAACTTGGGTATACGACCTAGAGACGTTGCGGTTCCTCGAGGTCAATAAGGCCGCTGTCGAGAAGTATGGCTATTCTCGGGAAGAATTCATTCGGATGCGCATCACCGATATTCGGCCCCTCGAGGATGTGGAGCCTCTGTTGGACGCTCTAAAGAAGGAGCGCCCGGAGTTGCAGTCGAGCGAGCGGAGGTATTCCTGCAAGAATGGAAGGGTGATTCCTGTCGCAGTCACATCGCATCTCGCGGCACTGAACGGCCGAAGGGTCGCGGTGGTCGTGGCCGAAGATATTACCGAGCGCCTCTGCGCGCAAGAGATCCTCGTGCGGTCGAAAGAAGAAGCAGAACGGACGTCGCGTTTCAAGGACCGGTTTCTCTCGACCATGAGCCATGAACTGCGCACACCGCTCAATGCGATTCTGGGGTTCTCCGAATTGCTCTGCGACGAGCGCTATGGGTCGCTGAACGAGAGGCAACGCCGTTACATCGAACACATCCACACCGGTGGCCGGCATCTCCTCAAGCTCATCAACGAGATACTGGATCTCTCCAAGATCGAAGCGGGTCGCCTTGAGTTGGCCATCGAAAGCGTCCGGACCGACAACGCGCTCGGCGAAGTGATAAGCGCTATGCGGCCGTTGGCGGACAAGAAGTCGCAGACTTTGTCGCAGCACGCCGAAGCGGGTCTCAGCGTCCGTGCGGACGCTACGCGCCTCAGGCAAGTCCTCATGAACTTGGTCGGCAACGCAATCAAGTTCACTCCGGAAGGAGGACGGATTGAATTGGCGGCCCTCCGGGAGGATGGCCAAGTCCGGATAGAAGTTCGGGACACGGGCCAAGGGATTCCCTTTGAGGAACAGAAACGCATCTTCGAGGCATTCTACCGTTTGCAGAAGTCCGGCGAGGCCACCGAAGGCACGGGCCTGGGTTTGGCGATCACCCAGCGCATCGTTGAATTGCATGGGGGCCAGCTTGGTCTTGAGAGCCAACCTGGCCAGGGCAGTTGCTTTTACTTCTCTTTACCTGCCGCTCTGGACGTCTCGGAGCCGCACGACCATGGGACGGGGTGGGAATCCAAAGCGGACGAATCCCCGCGGGTCTTGGTGGTCGAGGACGATCCGGTGGCATGGCAACTCATTCACTCGCAACTCACTTCCTCTGGATACGAAGCAGTGCATTGCAACGAGCCGCAGCGCGCCGCCGAGATGGCAGCGAATCTGCGCCCCGACGCCATCACCTTGGACTTGTTCATGAAGCCGATCAACGGTTGGGAGGTTTTGGCGGCGTTGAAGAGTGACCGGCGTACGGCGAGCATTCCCGTCATTGTGGTCACGATTGTGGATCAACCCGCTGTCGGTGCGATACTTGGAGCAGACGAATATTTGGTCAAGCCTGTAGAGAAGGCAGCCTTGCTGGCAGCCATGCAACGTTGCCTTAGCACGCGGAAACGCTGTTCAACCGCGCGGCCCATCCTGGTAGTCGAGGATGATGCGCTAACGCGGGAGGTCATCGCCGAGTTACTCACTAGCCATGGATATAACGTCGCAATTGCGGCCGATGGCGCTCAGGCTCGCGACAGTGTGGCAGCGTCACTCCCTCAGATCGTAATCTTGGATCTGCTGCTGCCGAATTCGAGTGGACTTGAATTGATCTCCGAGTGGCGCGCCAATTCGCGTACGTCTGACCTTCCCGTGTTTGTGCTGACCAGCAAGGACCTGAGCCGGGAGGAAGAAAAATACATCCGCACCCATGCGGAATTTCTTTTTCGCAAGCAACAGCCCTGGCAGGCAGCTCTGATTCAGCAGTTGCAGCGAATAGCCCCGCATCCTCATCCGGAGAGTGCCTGATGAGCTGCATCTTGGTCGTAGAAGATAATCCTCTGAGTCACGAACTCCTTTGCGATTGGCTCGAAGTCCAAGGCTACGACGTCGCATCCGCTGGAACTCTACGGGAAGCGTTTGCCGCGGTTGAGCGAGTTCGACCGGACGCTGTCTTGCTTGATGTCCAGCTCGGCGCAGAAGATGGGCTGTCTCTGCCCGAGTGGATGCGCAAGCAATCCGCGCTGCGGCACATACCGGTGATTGCCGTAACAGCTCACGCGATGATGGTGGAGCAAGATCGCATTCTGCAGGCAGGTTGCAGCGCCAGCGTTTCCAAACCAATCGAGTTTCGGTTGCTCCAGGACCAACTGGAGAAATGGCTGGTCGTTGGAGCGTTGATGAAGCGGAGTTCCGAGTTGAATGATGAGATAGACAGGCCAAGCGTTTCCGAATTGGTGCGGAAGGGAGGCGATCATGCCGAGTAAGGTCCTTGTGGTGGACGATGACCCGCTGACGTGTGAGCTGATTCATGAAGTGCTGAGTTCGGCCGAGATTGAAGCCTACGGCGTCACCGATAGCAGGGAGGCTGCCACTCAACTGCAGCAAAATAAATTCGATGCGGCTTTTCTCGACGTGCGCATGCCGTCGCCGGACGGCATCGAATTAACACGCCAGATCCGCGACTCCGGTCTGAACAAGAAGACATTAGTTGTGATGATCACGGGCGAAGGAGAGCAGCGGTTTCTGACGCGTGCGTTTGAAGTGGGCGTCGATTTTGTTCTGTTCAAACCAGTTGACCGGCAGGTTCTTCTCCGCCTGCTCCGAGTTACGCGGGGTCCGATGGAGCGCGAAAGGCGGCGGTTTACCCGAGTCAATGTTGGTTGTAGAGTGGCGATTGAATCTGGCCAGGATCAGGCCCGTGGCATGACGACCGATCTCAGCGTGAGTGGGATGTTGGTGCGAGCGAGTCGCGTGTTTGCGGTGGACTCCCTTGTTCATGTGAATCTAGAGCTTGATGCCAAGAACCCGGCAATCCGCGGGACTGCCCGCGTTGTCCGGCACGTCGGCGAGGACTCTATGGGTCTTCAGTTCGAGAATCTCGGTTCGGCAGAGAATGAACGGCTACAGGAATTCCTGGCGCCGCTGATTCTAAACGAAGCCGATGGGGCGCCGAGCGGTACCTCGTAAGGAAACCAACAACGGAAAGAAGATCCCGCAGAGTTCCTTTCCATCACTGGAACACTCGCGCATATCTCAAAGCGTGACCCCTGTATGGTTCGTGCTCAGCTTGTACATCGTAGAGCCATACAGTACAGTTTCCGTTCGGCCGGAAAGGCGCCGCGCGATGAAGGTCCCCCTGCTGGATCTGAAAGCCGAGTACGCGGAACTACAGGATGAAATCCTGCCCGCGCTCGATCTCGTTTGCCAGAAAGCGGCGTTTGTTCAGGGAGAGGAAGTCGAAGCCTTCGAGCGAGAATTCGCCCAATATTGCGGAACCAAGCATTGCGTCGCGTTGAGTTCTGGAACGGCCGCGCTCCATCTAGGATTGCTGGCGCTGGGCGTTCAGCCGGGCGATGAAGTGATCACGAGCGTCAATTCATTTCTCGCCGCGGCCGAAGCTGTCACCTATTGCGGTGCTCGGCCCGTCTTCGTGGATATCGATCCGGCGACGGCGAATCTCGACCCCAATCTCCTGGAACGCGCCATTACGTCCCGGACGCGCGTGATTCTTCCCGTTCACCTCTATGGTCGCGCTGCGGATATGGATGCGATCCGCTCGGTCGCCGCGCGCCACAATCTCCGAGTCCTCGAGGATGCTGCGCAGGGTCATGGGACTCGCTATCGGGGACGCCGCGCCGGGGGCCTCGCCGATGCGGCGGCATTCAGTTTTTATCCCACGAAAAATCTCGGCGCATATGGAGAAGGCGGCGCGCTTACGACCGACGATGATTCGATCGCGAAGTTTGCGCATGCCGCCCGCTCCCACGGCCAGACGGCGCGATACGACCACGAATTTATCGGCTACAACTATCGCATGCAGGGAATGCAGGGCGCCGTCCTGCGGATCAAACTGCGCCATCTGGACGTATGGACCTCGAGGCGGCGGGAAATCGCGAGCGAGTATCGGCGTTTATTGGCTTGCGCGCAGCTCGAGATTCCCGTGGACGATCCGCGTGACGAGTGCGTTTATCACCAGTTGGCCGTGTTCGTCAGCAACCGTAACGCCGTCATCGCCCAGCTCGCTGCACGCGGTGTCGAGACCACGGTCCATTATCCGAAGCCGCTGCACTTCCAACGCGCGTTTTCCGCGCTGGGCTATCCGCGAGGGACATTTCCTCACGCCGAGCGCGCCTGCGAACGTGTGATGAGCCTGCCCATGTTTCGCTCCATGACGGACGAGCAGGTGAGTTACGTCGCGAACGCCGTTCTTGAAATCGTCGGGGGAAAACAGGATCGGGTCGCCGTTTGACCGGTCGGTAAATCTTCTCTAGGAAGCCTCTTGTCGCGCGGTCGATCCGCTTTCAGCAAGATCAATCGTTTGACCGGTTCGGCATTCCTTCCGTGGGCGGTGCGGGCGTTTCCGCGGCTTCGCGATTTGGCGCTTGCGTGAAACCCGCGATTCCCGCAGCATTAGCCGTCCGCTCGCGCAGCATTCCCGCCAAGCCTTCAAACATCTTCGAACAGGAATCCCGCAGCGCTTGGTCGGAGGAGCGCAGAAGTGACTCGATCACGTTCTGTCCGTGCTCATTGAGCCGGCGAACGGAGGAAACGACCCAGGTATCGGAAGCGGTCTCGAGCCGCTCCTGAAATTTACTTGTGGCTTGGCTCCCGAGGTGTTCGAGACTGCCAAGCCATTTTTCTTGGTGCGCATCTCGCTCAGCGCGGTATCCCTCGAGCGCGGAGGCAAATTCGGTGGCGAGAGCGCTGCGGCCATCGGCGATGCTGGCCTCTTGATGCGAAGCCATTTGCGTCCGGAAGCGCGTAAGCAAAGCTCCGGCATCCGCATCAAGGTCGCAAAGACGCTGATCCATGGAATGTTCGAATTCCTGCTTCCGCGCCTGGATTGCGCCGCGGCTGGTGTCTTTGAATCTCTCTGCTTCTTGCGAGGAGATTCCTTCCAGGACTTGACCGAAGGAAGCGGCTGCCGCTTTGGCGGCCTCATCGAGCTGCATGCCCGCATGGCTCACGAGTTCTCCGGCGACCTTTTCCAGTCTCTGCTCGATCAGAGCCACACGCGCCGAGGATTGCCCCGCCAGATCGTTTTCGAATACCCGGGCCGCCTCGGCCGTTTTCTCTTGGAATCCTGTGCCGGCAGTCTCGAGTGCATGTTCCACAAGCACCTGCAAGCGTGCCCTAGCCTCCTGCTGAAACCATTCGGAGGCATGGCTGATGGATTCGGTGGAGGTATGTGAAGCGCGCACGGCGCTCGCGTCCAATTCCTCGTTCCATTTGGCCAGAGCCTCTTTGCGTGCGGCTTCAAAATCGCCACGCAGGTCATCGACCGTCGCCACCAACTGTGTCGCAACTTCGCGTTGGCTTTGTTCGGAAACCTGGCGCAGCCGCTCTCGATGCAATCGAAGACTTTCCTCCATTTGCACTTCTCGCGCGGACAATTCGCGGAGCAGCTCCGGAACCCGCTCGAGGTGCGGCCCGAACTTCGATTCCGCTTCCGCAACAGTTCGCCGCACGAATTCCTGGCCGAGAGCATCCAGCGAGGGCGCGACCCGCTGCGAGAGCCCGGCTGCCAGCGCGTCCACACGATGATTCATTTCAGCCGTCTGGGCCTCGAGAATCCTTTCGAGGCGACGGTGGAGTTCGTTGAGCGAGTCATGGCTCGCGGCTTCGAGTTGCGCCGAGTATTCCGTGACTCGGCTCGCGGACTGCTCGATCTCCGCGAGCGAAGCCCGCGCGCGCGCCACCTCCTGTTCGAGCCACGATTGGATCCCCTTGACCGTTTCCCGTGCTTCGGAGGAAATCTGCGCCAGCGGCTCCCGCAACTCGGCGAAGCGTTCGGTGATCTTTTGGTCGGCGTTGCGCAACAGTTCCTGCGATTGCTCGGAAAGCTGCTCGACCAGCCGCTTCATATTGCTGTCGAGTGAGGATTGCAAAAGCTCGCTCCACTGTCCTTGTGCCAGCGCCATTTCCGCTCCCAGACGCTGGCGCCATCCATCAGCGGCGCGTTCGGTGGCCGCAAGGTCCTCTTTCGACGCTTCCGTCGGCTGCTTTGTCGCACGGCTTGCTTCGGCTGCTTCCAGCTGAAGGCGTGCTTGCGCCATCCGGCTGGTGGTCTCCTGCGCCGCTTCGCACTCCGCGCGGAGGGCTTGGGCCTTGCATTCGAGGTCGGCCATCAGATTGCGCGTCTGGATAAAGTTTATTTCGAATTCCGATTTGAGCCCGGTGTGGAATTCTTCCTGCCTTTGCGCGAACTGGGCCGAGAATTCCTCGCGCGCGCTGTTCTGCGCTTGCGCCGATTCTTCCTTCCATTTCTGGAAAATCTCCCCGGCCGTCGCCGCGCGAGTACGCTCATCTTCCTCTGCCGTCCGGCGTATTTCCTCCTGCGCTTGCGATGCCGCGGTCTCGACGGACTTCTTCGCTTCCCGCTCAAGTTCCGCGCGCAACTCACGCAGGAGCGGACTGTCGGCGAGCGCCGCGAAATTGGAAGGATCGGTTGACTCTGCTCCATGCGTGTCCGGGGATAGATTCGTCATGTCCGCTTTGGGCCTTTCGATGTGGGTGGGAATCGTTGGTGCAACGGAGCCGGCCTCGAACCCCTCGCCGATCCGCACTTCTCTCTGCTCCAAATTACTGACCGGTGCAGCGTTGGCAGATGCAACTTGAAGCCACTCCGCAGGCTCGTCTTTGAATTCCCAAATATTCGCGGAGCTCTCGAGTTCCACCGCGATCTGAAAAAGTTCCCGCACCGAGTGCGGGCGGTGCACCCATGCGACCCGCGCGCGAACATTGCGGCGGTGGGAGCTCTGCGGTAACTCGATCGCAATCCAAGTATTCTTCGGCAGATGATGCTTCGAGACATACCGGCAGCCATGGAGATTGAAAGCCAGCGTGTTGGTGCGCTCTTCGAACGGTTGCCCGAGGAGATTGATCCCCCGCACGATCAGCGGCAGAGAATCGGCAACTCGTTTGCTCCTTCGGCGCTCCATGGTGGGCCGGATTGAATCTGCTTCTGACACAAAGCTCCTCGAAGTTTCCGCCGAGAGAATAACACTCTCGTGTCCACCGGTCGAGGAAGAAGCGAGGCGAACTGAAGTCTGAGAAATGCAAAATGGAGAGAAGCCGGCAGGATCCTAGCAGCAACTCCACCGCAATCCGAATGGCGGTTCGCTATTTCTTTTTCTTTTTCACCGAAGTATCTTCGCCGCCGCCCATCGCTGCCAGGCCATCGAGCACTTGCTTTGCTTGTGCGGCGTAAGGGCCGTTAGGAGCCGCGTCGATACACTTCTGATACGCTTCGGTAGTTCCCGGCGGAATAATATAAATCATCCTTTCGCCTTCCATCTTCGTTTCAATTGTGGCGGAGAGCGCTCCCCCGAGCAAGAACCACGTCTGAGCGTCTTTTGGGTCTGCCTGGACGGCTTTTTGGAGCGGTGCGACCGCTTCCTTCATTTTGCTCTTGTTGCTGAGAACGGCCCCGATGTTCTTCCAGCAGTGGGCCGCAGTCGTCGGATCGATCGCAACGGCTTTATCGCAATCTGCGCTGGCCTCCGCGATCATTGCCTCGGCAGCTTTTGGATCGGTCTGCGTAACCGCGGCATTGACCATATCGAGGCTGAGGTGTTCGTAAAACGGCGCCTGAGGTTTCAGTTCGATCGCTTTTTGAAAGGCCTTTGCGGCATCGTCATAGCGTCCCGCGTATTCATAAGCTTGGCCGAGGTTACCCCAGACGGTTGCATGGTTACTCACATCCTTTGCCGTCATGCCCTGCTCAGCCTGTTGGAGTTCGCTGATGGCATTTTGAACGTTCGTTTTCAACTGGTCTTGCAACGGTCCCCTCTGGTCTGCCGGAGCCGCCTTGATCTGCTTGACCAGATCATCGGATTTATTCATGGCATCCCGGCCAGCCTCGAAGTGTACCTTCATATCTCTGAACTTCGCTTCTTCATCCTCTTTCTTCTTGATCTCCTCGGCAGACGCTACTCCGCCGCCTTTCGCGATATCCTTGAAGTTGATCTTGAACGTATTCGGCTGTTCAGCGTCAATCCGCATATTCGTCGGATAGTTGATTTGGTCTTTTTCGCTGATGACCGTGATTGTATAGATCCCAGCCCGCAAGCCCATTTTTAGGAATTTCCCGTTCTTGTCCGTTTTCACCGTGGTCAAATATCCATTGCTCGGGTTCTTAATTTCCACCGTGACGTCCGCGTAGGGCTGGCCATTCGTGTCCAGGACTTCGCCTTCCAGTCCTGAGGTGGTGACCTGGGCCGCCGCGATCGTGGCAAACACCAGGGCGAGGATCAAGGCTCCCCAGACAGGAATCATTCGTCTCATGTGGGCATCTCCTCCAAACGTGGTTTGCGGCCGCCTATTATGGCGCAACTCGAACCCGACAAGCGATATTGATAGCACGCTGGGCGGGCTCGCCGTGAAAAATTCAGTGGCTCGCCTCGGGATCATTGGGTCGCGCGTTCTGCCGCCGCACAAAGTAGATTACGGCGCCAATCACTACAACGAGTTCAGCGCCGGTGACAATCGTCGCCACCCGCCACCCCCACCCGAACGCAAGCCAGCAGAACGATGTCACGAAGGCCGGGATTCCGACGATCAGAAATGCTCGGTTCATTTTCTCCCCACGCCGTAATGCGCTTCCTTATGGCCGGTACGTCGCTGCCGTTACGTCGGTTTCCCAAACGGTGATACTCGCGATACCCGCTCCGTTCGGAGACCGGGTGAGCTGCGTTACGGTCTGGTCGTAAATATAGCGCGCGATATTCTCGGCAGATGGATTCACAGTATCGAACGGCGCAAAATCGTTCAGAAAGCGATGGTCGAGCGAGCGAATCACGCCCTGAATCACCTGTTTGAGGTGAACGAAATCATAAAGCAGCCCAGTCGAATCCAGTTCATTGCCTGCAAGAGTGAGGCGTACCTTGTAGTTGTGCCCGTGCACATTTTCGCATTTCCCTTTGTAGCCGCGAAGGGCGTGCCCTGCGGCGAATGTCTCATCCACGGAAACTTCGTACATGCGTGATCCTTTTTGTCCGTCCGCGCGCGGCCTCGGGTTCCTCGCTTCGGCTACTTCGGATGGTTTTCCATGAAGCGCGCGACTTCGGCGAGGTCCTGAGTGGTTGCGTACTCCGGCAGCGACTCGAGAAAAATTCTACCATACTGCATGCGCCGGATGCGGTTATCGAGGATCGCCAGGATGCCGCGGTCGGTTTTCGAGCGAATCAAGCGTCCGAATCCTTGTTTCAGTGCCAGCACCGCCTCCGGCACCTGATACTCGGCGAACGCGTTGCGTCCGTCCTCTTCGAGCGCGCGCACGCGAGCCGCTACGATCGGATCGCTCGGCACGGCGAACGGCAATTTATCGATGATGACGCAGGAAAGCTGTGCGCCCGGCACGTCCACGCCCTGCCAGAAACTTGAGGTCGCAAAAAGCACCACGCCCGGCGTCGTCCGGAAACGATCGAGCAGCACTGACCGCGGCGCCGTTCCTTGCAGCAATAAAGGGAATTTCGTGCGGCACGATACTCGCTCGTAGATTTCCCTCATCTGCGCGTAACTCGTGAAGAGACAGAAAGCGCGGCCCTCGGTGATCTCGAGTAGCCGCACGATTTCCTCAGCGGCGCGCTCGGAAAACGTCGCGTGGCGCACGTCGGGAAGCGACGCCGGGATATACAGCAGCGCCTGCTCCCGGAAATTGAATTCCTGGGGGAGCACCGCCTCTTTGGCCGGCTGGAGGCCGAGCCGCTGCTTCAAGTAGTCGAATCGCCCACCGACGGCGAGCGTGGCCGAAGTGAGCACGATCGTGTCGAATTGCTCGAACAATCTTTCGCGCAGGATTTGGCTCACGTCTATCGGTGTGGCTGCAAGAAACACTCCTTTGCCCCTCCGCTCGTACCAATAGACGTAACTTTTCTCTTCGCTCTCGAGCAGGAACGTAAGCTCGCGGCGCAACTCAGCTGCGCGGCGCGCAATCGTGAGGACTTCTTCGGGTTTGGGTGTGAGCGCGGAGAGTTCCGCTTCGATGCGCTTCACCGACCCGGATAGCTCGTCGTACGCCTCGCGATAGCGTTCGAGGAATGATCTTCTTTCCGCCGGCTCGAACGGATAGCGCCCTTCGCGCTCCGGGAAGTTTTCGAAAAAGCTTCGCCCGCGCTCGCGAACACGCGCCAGATGCCGCCGCAGCGGCCCGGCCTCGATCCGCAACACGCGAAGAATATTTTCTGTGTCCCGCGCGAGTTCTTCGAAGCGGTAACTCGAAATCTGCCGCCCGAAATAATCGCTCGCGACGTCCTCCATTTCGTGCGCCTCATCGAATACGACGGCGGAATACTCGGGCAGGATCGATCCGAAATCGTCGCGGCGCAGCGCCAGGTCCGCGAAAAATAAATGATGATTTACGATGATCAGGTCCGCGTCCTGCGCGCGTTGGTGCATTGCCGTGATGAAGCACCGGTTGAATTCGGCGCATTTCTGGCCCGTGCAAAGATCGCTGCGGGCGTCGATGCGGTTCCATAATTCTGCGTCATCCGGCAAAAACGTCAGCTCGTTGCGGTCGCCCGTCTCCGTCAGCTTCTCCCACTCCCGAATCTGCGAAAACCAATCGACCTCGTCGATTCCTCTCAGAACGGGCTGGCCCTCCATCTGATGAACTTTCTGGCGGCACAGAAAATTGGCGCGCCCCTTCATCAGCGCCGCTTTCAGGTTCGGCGCAAAATGTTTTTGAATGAACGGTACGTCCTTCTGAAAGAGTTGCTCCTGGAGTGATTTCGTCGCTGTGGATATCACTACGCGCCGGCCGCTCCGGATGGCCGGAATCAGATAGGCGAGCGTTTTTCCCGTGCCGGTGCCCGCTTCGACGACGACGTGCTGACGTTTATGGAACGCCTCTTCGGCGATTTTCGCCATCTCGAGCTGCGAGGGACGAAATTCGTATCCCGGATGGCGCTTTTCGAGCAGCCCGCCCGGCCCGAAGACTCCTTCGATTGTGACTTCTTGGATTCTTGCTTCAGCAGCTTTTTTCGTTGTCGGCACTGGGTCGCTTTCGGAACGGTCAGAGTGGATAAGGATAAACCAAAACGCGCCATCGCATTGTGGAATCGCGCGAAGGGAAACTTCGCTGGGGCGGGCTTAACCGGCAACGAATTTTACGCCGATTCCGGCGAGCACACCGCCCAGGATGAGCCAAGCCGAGTTGGGTTTGAATCGCCACAAGATCACGAATGCGATCAATGCCTCGGCTGTTGTGATCTTGTCGATAATCGCATCCCTCGCCAGTTGCCAGGAAACAGCCGCCATGAGCCCCACGGTCGCTGCATTGATGCCGTTGAGGATGATTCGCGCAGTGGTCGAGCGCTTCAGAGCCGGAATCACCGGATACACCGCGGCCATGAACACGAACGACGGCAGAAAAATTCCCAGTGTGGCGAGGAACGCCCCCAACACGCCTCCCTGGAAATAGCCAATGAAGGTGGATACCGCAAAGATCGGCCCTGGCGTGATTTGAGCGATGGCGATGGCGTCAAGGAGTTGCTTGTCCGTCATCCAGTGAAGGTTGGCGACAAAATCGGCACGGAGAAAAGCGACAAGGACGTAGCCGCTGCCGTAGCAGATCGCTCCAATCTTCAGAAAGGTAAGAAACAACCGCGTCAGCGTGAACGGGATGGCTGCCGAAGCTCCGGCTGCAAGCCCAATGACCGGCACGAGAGATGCCCGCATCGGTTTTTCTCTGCGGGTCGCAAGGCTTGCGATTCCACCTAGCAAGGCCGCGCCTGCCAGTATCGCCAGGATAGGCACCCCGCGAAAATAAAGGACAATCACGACCGCCGCCATCACTGCCAGCCAGGCATTTTTCACCGCTGCGCGCGTGAGACTCCACAACGCGTCCGCGATTATGGCGATTACGATCGGGTTGACTCCGTAGAGAATCCATTGCGCCGCGGGCAGCGTCCCGTAGTGCGTGTACACCCACGCCAGCCCCAGAACGAGCAGCGACGCGGGAAAAATAAAGAGTCCTCCCCCCAGAAATAGGGCGAGCCAGCCGGCCCTCTCGTAGCCGAGGACAATTGCCATTTCCACAGCGGTTGGCCCGGGAAGAAGGTTGCAGATACCCAGCAGATCCAGGAATTCCTGATCGGGAATCCAGTGGCGCTTTACGACGACTTCGCGCCGCATCATGGCCACAAACCCGGCCATACCTCCGTAGGCCAGCAGCCCCAATTTCAGGAAGACGACCGAGACCTCTCGCAGAGTTCCGTGTGCGTGATCCGGCGTCGTTGTCTCTCGCTCTGTCATCGATGCCGGTGGAAGAATCCACGCTCGATTCCGGCTCCGCTAAAGTATCATGACCTATCCGCCAGATAGACTCGAGCGAGAGCCCTCGGAGAGGACATCGCCTGCGCTCTGTTGGATCCTCTGCATGAACCGAAAATTGCCTTCGATTGTGATTGTCGGGCGCCCCAACGTCGGGAAGTCCACGCTTTTCAACCGCCTCACTGGCACGCGGCGCTCGATCGTGACGAACGAGCCGGGCATCACGCGCGATCGCATCTACGGCAACGCCGAATGGGACGGTCGCGCTTTTGAAGTAGTGGACACTGGCGGAATTGTCCCGGAGGAAAAAGCTGGTATCCCCGGCGAAATCCTGCGTCAGGCGAAACTTGCGATCGAAAATGCCACGCGTGTTGTGCAGATCGTGGACGGGCGCGAGGGGCCGGTGCCGCTCGACGCCGAGCTTGCGCAGCTTTTGCGGCGAGCCGGCAAGCCGCCGGTGCTTGCCGTGAATAAAGTGGATTCGCCCAAGCAGGCGGACCTCGCCGCGCAATTTTACGAGCTGGGTGACGAGATATTTCCGATTTCGGCGGAGCATGGATTCGGGATCGACACGCTGCTCGATTCGCTGACGGCGGACTTCCCGCGTGGGGAATCGGCCGAAGACGTGCCCGATGTGAACATCGCGATCATCGGGCGCCCAAACGTGGGAAAGTCAACGCTGTTGAATCAGCTAGTGGGGGCGGAGCGCTCGATCGTCTCGCCCGAGCCGGGCACCACGCGCGATGCCGTGGACACGATCGTTGACCGCAACGGGAAATCCTACCGCTTCCTCGATACGGCCGGGATTCGCCGCAAGGGCAAGACGAAGCTCTTGGCCGAAAAACTGAGCGTCATCATGGCGCGGCGGCACCTCGAGCGAGCCGACGTTGCTCTGCTCGTTGCCGACGCCTCCGTGGGCATCACCTCCCACGACGCCACCATCGCGAGTTACGCCGAACAGTCGGGCCGGTCCGTCATCATCGTGATGAACAAGTGGGACCTCGCGCTCGCGGCCGCGCGGGAACAGTCGGGGCGCGAGAAGAAACACAGTGGCAAGGGTGCGGGCACAAGTCTGAGCCCCAGCAAGCTCGTGGCGGATTACGAACCCATCGTGCGCGCAAAACTGAAATTCCTGAGCTACGCGCCGGTTGTATTTTTATCCGCGTTGACCGGCGACCGGATTGACAAGCTCTACGCGGTGATCGATCGCGTCGCGGAAGCGCGCCGCCGCCGGGTTTCCACGGGCGAGCTGAACCGCTGGCTTTCGAGCGTGGACCTCGACCGCGGGACCTCTCCCGCAAGCCGCGAGGTGAAGATTTTTTACATCACGCAGGCCACCAACTCGCCGCCCAGGTTCGTGCTGTTCACCAATCAGATGAAGCCGCTGCATTTCAGCTATCAGCGGTTTCTCGAGAATCGCCTTCGCGAGGAATTCGATTTCATCGGTACGCCTATCCGCTTCACCCAGCGCCTAAAAAAACGCGGCTCCCGCCATCGCGAAAGAAAAGACCCCCGCGACTAGCCTCATGGCAAAGTCGATCTACATCGACAGCATCGCAACTCTCCTGCTGATCTCCGGTCTCTGCCACATCTTCTTGCAGTCACAGACAGCACGCTGGATGAGCAAGCCTGCTCTTGTGCGCTTCATCGGAGGAGCGCTGCTGGTGCTTTCTGTCCCGTGTCTCTGGTGGCGCGGTTGGTACTTTTGGATGCTTTTCGGAGCACTTGTTCTGTCCGGAGCGTGGAGACTTGTTTTTCCACACCACTCAATCCACGCACAACAACGCAGCTATCCCCGCTGGGTTCATGGTTGCCTTCTGTTGGGCGGCGCTATAGCGCTGTGGGCGTTCCGTCCATAAGCCAAGATTTCTCAGGGGTTGACACAGCGCGAAATCAGCCTACGATACAGAAAAGCTATGGCGAGCCCCGCACAAGCTTCGTCCAGCATTCCCGATAAAAGCCTCTTCCGTATCGGTGAGGTCAGCCGTTTGACGGCGACGAAGACTTTTGTCCTGCGTTTCTGGGAGACGGAATTCCCGACGCTTCAGCCCGTAAAAAGTCCAAGCGGGCATCGCCTCTACCGCCGCGAGGACATCGAAACCGTTTTTGAGATCAAACGCCTGCTCTATGAGGAAGGTTTTACGATTGCTGGCGCGCGGAAGCACCTCGCGGGTCAAAACGGAGGCACCGGCAAGGCCATGGTCCATGCACCGGTGAGCGCCGCGCGTCCACAGCCGGCTTCGCGCGCGCATCGGAAATTCCTCCTCGATTTGCACGAGGAGCTTCTCGCTGTCTTGACCCTTCTTAAACGCGAGTGATACGCTGGATTGCGGTCGCAAGCGGTCGGGACGTGGCGCAGCCTGGTAGCGCGCACGCTTGGGGTGCGTGAGGTCGCTGGTTCAAATCCAGTCGTCCCGACCATTCCACGCTGCGTCTCGCCAAAATCCCATTTCTACGGAAAATAGCGTAGTTCCCAGCCGCGATGACTTGCGGAGCTAGTGCTCTATGTAATATCCATCCCTCGTCTGTATGATGAGATCCTTCTGTTTCGACGTGAGATGGATCTTGTGGTAGCCTGCGGCAGCGTCTGCTTTATCAGGGGTGTAGCCCAGGCTATATTGATTGTGTAGTTCCTCATCGATCTCGGCATAAATCTGATCGACGGACAGTTTCTTGGAAACTTCAAAAAAGCGGCCGCCTGTTTCCCGGGAAATCTGCTCGAGGATTTTCTTTCCGTCGGGGCGCGATTCCTGAGGATATCTCCGATGGCCACCGCCGCCCATCCCGCCCATGTGCCCGCCTCCGTAGCCTCCCCCATTTCCGTATCCTTCTTTATCGGCAAACAAAATGGAGTAAACAAGAGTGTCCGCGCGCTGGGCAGTCGCGATGGACTCCTGCAGAGTCATTTTGCTGCCGCGGTCGACTCCGTCGGAAAGAATGATGAGCGCTTTGCGGCCCTGCTGCTTTTTCATTAATTCGTTTGACGCCAGGTACACCGCGTCGTAAAGCAATGTCCCACCGCCCCTGCCGTACGAACCGTGCCCGCCTCCGCCACCCGAGGATCCGCTTCCTCCTGTTTGCGAGAATTCCGGCGTTCCGAGTTGATCGAGCGATGCTTCGAGTTTCTGGCGGGAAGAAGTGAGATCCTGGAGGAGTTCCACCTCATGGTCGAAGTGAATGACGAAGGCCTTGTCCTTGTCTTCGCGCAGCACGTGATCGAGAAAGGCGTGGCTGGCGCTGCGCTCCTGGTCCAGAACGCGCCTTTGGCTCATGCTCGTGTCCACGAGCAGACCGAGCGTCAGAGGAAGATCGGATTCCTTCGCGAAATAACTGATCGTTTGAGGATGCCCGTCCTGTTCCAGGACGAAATCATCTTTGGTCAAGTTGCGGATGAGGCTTCCATGTTTATCGCGCACCGTCGCCAGCATGCTTACCATCTTCACTTCGACAGAAATGGGCGGTGCTTGCTGGCTTCGCAGAGGCTGGTCCGCGAGCGACACAAGAACGATCAGGAGTAGAGCAATTAGATTTGCCCAGCCTCGCGACTTGTAAATTGAAGAATCGTGTTGAATTCCGGCCGCTCTCTGAAGCGCTTGCCCCGTGATCGACATGACACTACAGCCTACTTTCTGCGTGGCCTGGATTGAAGCAAAAAATCGTTGGACGCACTTCGACCCGCGCGGTTCTCACATGTGGATTCCGTTTCTAAGGCCAGGAAGTTCCATTCTTTTGGCCTGGCGCGTGGCACGCTCTTCCGCCGGCAGCGGCGCTCACTTACCCGTGCAACGCCCAAATGGGAAGGTGATGTTCTACTCGTAGCGCAGCGCGACCATGGGATCGACGCGCATGGCGCGCCGCGAGGGGATGTAGCAAGCTGCAAGCGCGACCAACGTCAACGCTGCCGAGACGACGAGATATGTCGCCGGGTCGGTGGCGCTGACGGTAAGGAAATTGCCCACCACTTTTGCGGCAGCGAGTGCCGCCGCGAGCCCGATCACCAGACCGATCCCGACGATCAGCAATCCTTCCCGGAAAATCATTTTCAGAATCTGCCTCGGCTGCGCACCCAGCGCCATGCGGACTCCGATTTCATGCGTCTTCTGGCTGGCGGCAAACGAAATCACTCCGTAGACGCCGACGAGCGCGAGAATGAATCCCAGAATTCCCAGCACCGCCGCCAGCAACGCGCCTACCTGATAGATCAGGAGGCCGTTGAGGGTATTGAGCGCCTCCGGCATCGTCTTCACGTCGAACACCGGCAACTCCGGCGCCAGCGATTCAACCACTCGTTCGATCTCCGGGATCATGGACTCTGGCGCTGCCGCTGTCCGCACCTGAAGCGCTTCGAGCGAATGACTAGGACACGGCCGCTTACCTGCCCATTTTTGGGGCGTCGTGTTGCGTCAGCGAACGGACTATCGCTTGCTCTTGTCCCTGGGGTCCTTTTGATTCGGCCGCGAGGACTCGCAAGTCATGAAAGAAGACGCCGCCGTGGTCATCGACTGGACTATTATGTGTCCGGCGAACGCATGCGTCCGGCGAATCTACGTTTCAAGTAAATGCTCCGCGCCCGTCGGTGGCATTTCGCCCGCCAAAGTTTGGAGCGAATTGAGCGGCACCGCGATCGAATTCACTTGGGAGAATTTGAGATGCGCACAAAAAAAAATCTGGCCTATTTCCTGATATTCATCATCGGCTCGCTACTATGTGCCGCTGCGAGCAAAGCGCAGGACACGAACTTCGATTGGCCGCGCGAGATTGATTCGTCCATCGGGCACATCGTCCTGTATGAGCCGCAGCCTGATTCTTTGGACGGCAATATCCTCACTGGTCGCAGCGCTGTCTCGCTTCAAAGGCCTTCCGATAAGGAACCGGTGTTCGGCGCCCTATGGTTTCGCTCGCAGGTTGCGGTGGACCGCGATGCCGGTACGGTGACGATTCAGAATATCAAGGTTCTCCGTGTGCGCTTCCCGGATGCACAGCCCGATGAGATTCAGACATTCACGGATAATGTCGAGTCCGAGGTGCCTCAGTGGGAATTGGTCCTCTCCGTCGAGCAATTGGAAGCCGGCCTGGCCGCCAGCCAACAGGAAGTCTCTTCCACCGAGAATCTCAAAACTGATCCTCCGCAAATTATTTTCTCTCAGACGCCGGCTGTGCTTGTCAGCTTTGATGGCGACCCGGAGCTGCGTGCAATCGAGAACTCGCCGTACCAGCGAGTCGTGAATACGGCGTTCTTGATCATCAAAGACAAAACAGGAAACTTTTACCTGAGCAACGGGCAGACCTGGTATTCATCCACGAACCCCGCAGGCCCTTGGAAGACGATCAGCAATCCGCCAGCAGATATAAAGAAACTCGTTCCGCCAGATAAGGACGCAGCGCCAGCAGAGCCGGACAAAGGTCCCGCGCCCCGGATCATCACAGCGACTTCTCCGACGGAATTGATCGTAACGGACGGCGCTCCCAAGTGGGCGGCGCTCACTGGAAACGAACTCTTGTACGCAAGCAACACGGAAACCACTTGGATCAAGGAAATCGCCACGAACAAGTATTACTTGTTGCTCTCCGGCCGCTGGTTCAGCAATCGTTCGCTGGATGGACCATGGGCCTATGAACGCGGTGATCAGCTGCCATCGGCATTCAAGAAAATCGCTCCCAGTTCACCAATTGGAGACGCTCTCGCATCAGTGGCGGGCACGAACGAGGCGGAGGACGCGATCATGGATTCCCAAATACCGCAGACTGCCGCCATCAAACGCACCGAAGCCAAAACAGAAGTGAGCTACGATGGTGATCCGCAGTTCCAGCAGATTCCCAGCACGGATATTCAGTATGCGGTGAACACGGATTCATCCGTTCTGATGATTGGTGATCGGTACTACGTTTGCGACAATGGCGTTTGGTTCGCTGGCCTGACGCCGAAGGGGCCCTGGGTTGTCGCCGACAGTGTGCCTGATTCGGTGAAGAGCATTCCGCCGAGCAGCCCTGTTTACAATGTCCGGTACGTTCAAATTTACGATTCAACTCCTGACATCGTTTACGTCGGATACACGCCCGGCTACATAGGAACCTACAGATATTACGGAACCGTTGTATATGGAACGGGCTGGGTCTATCGCCCATGGATTGGTCCCGTTTACTATTATCCACGTCCGTTTACGTGGGGTTTCAGCGTCGTCTACAACCCATGGTCTGGCGGTTGGGGATACGCGCTGGGATACAGCACGAGCTTCATAAATGTCAGCATCGGTTGGGGCAATACGTACTATCGCCGTCCTAGCTATTGGGATGGCGGCTGGTGGGGGCCGGGTGGCTATCGTCCGGTGTATCGACCGCGTCCGGGATATCGGCCACCGCACTATCGACCGCCGGTCAACGTGTTGCCCATCGGTCGTCCGGGTGCGGGCCGCCCGGGAACGCGTCCAGGGCGCCCAAACAGATACCCGAGGGACAATATTTATGCGCAGCCTGTAAATAAGGACCGCGTAACACGAGACGTGCCGAGAGGCGGACGTATTCCCAAGCGGGCTACGAACACGCGGGACAATGTCTACACGGACAAAGATGGAAATGTCTATCGTCGCGACAACAAAGGCAATTGGCAGGGGCGCGACAAAAGCGGGTGGAAACCTAGCACGCCACCAACGACGCAGCCTGTGAAGCCCGGAAAGCCGACGACGCGCCCCGCACCGAGGCCGACGAAGCCGGGGACGGAACCAGCGCCTCCTTCGGCGCAGCCTGTGAAACCAGCGCCCGTAAGGCCGCAACCGAGACCTACCCCTCCGGCGACACAGCCGGGCGCCAAACCGGAAAAGCCTGCGACGACGCGCCCCGCACCAAGACCGACGAACCCGCGGCCGGAACCAGGGGCCCCCTCGGCGCAGCCCGTCAAACCAGCGCCCGTAAGGCCACAACCGAAACCCGCACCTCCCGCGGCGCAGCCCGTGACCGCACAACCAGCGCCGGCTGGCCTCGATCGAGATGCAGCCGCAAGGTCTCGCGGAGCGGCGAGGACTCCGCCTGCCCCCCGATCGGGTAGCTTTGCCGACCGTGCAAAGCAACAGGAATCACGCAAGGCAACGGAGAAAAAGCCCCAATAGCGCTCGCTGCTTTAGGGCAACCGCATCATCTAGGTCAAGCCGACCTTGCATTGGAAGCAGCACGTGTGTCGGGACCGAAGGGTGCTTGTCCTGATCCGTCGCGGCACATACCGTCGTCTCAAGTGCCGCGCTGCTGGGCACAACACTCTCAGCACGCCTCGTGGAATAAAAAGCATTTCTCGTGAGACTTCCCGTAAGATAAGAAACTGCACCGCTGGTGGCGCTGCTTTAAAAGTCAGCCACGCCGCTTTGCCTCGAGCGAAGACCTCGATGCCTCATATATTGATCACGAACGACGACGGAATTCACGCCCCTGGCTTGCGCGCCCTTGTGGAATCGCTCAAGGACCTCGGGACCATCACCGTGGTCGCGCCTTCCCACGAGCGCAGTGCCGCAGCGCAGTCGCTCACCCTCCGCCAGCCGATTTATTGCGATGAAGTCGCGCCCGGCGAATACTCGATCGAAGGCACTCCCGCCGATGCCATGATCGTCGCCTTTCACACTCTGCTTAAGGAGAAGCCGGATCTGGTCGTCTCCGGCATCAATCGCGGCGGAAACATGGGAGAAAACATCTATTACTCAGGGACGGTCGGCGCAGCCATGGAAGCGGCCATCAATCGCGTTCCCGCCGTGGCTGTTTCGGTGTCGCATCGCGGCAAGGATTTTGACTTCGCGTCCGCCGCGCTCTTCACGCGCCGTCTCGCCCCGGTGGTTTTGAAAGAAGGGCTGCCGCCGGGCGTGCTCCTCAATGTGAACGTGCCGCAGCCGTGGAACGGCACGGTGCGCTTCACGCGCCAGTCGAAGAAGATCACCCGCACCCTTCTCAAGCCCGGGATCGATCCCCGTGGCCGTAACTACTATTGGTTGCACGAGCAGCAACTGGTTGAGGGAATCGAACCCGACACGGACATGGCGGCCGTCCGCGACGGCGCGATCTCCATCACGCCCCTCGAACTGGACCATACTCACACCGCCTCGCTCAATCACCTCTCCCACTGGGCTAAGATTCTCGAGATACCGCGAGAGTCGTCATCCTGAGAAGTCCCAATTCTTGGGACGAAGAAGGATCTCGCTTCGCCAACTTTGACCGCGACTCTTCCATTTTGATCATGGACACTAGAGATTCCTTGCCCGCTGCAGGCTAGCGCGCGCTGGCGGACTGCGTATCTTTCAAATCCGCGGCGAGGAGGCGATGGAAGAGATGCTCGCCCGCCTCACGTCGCACCGACAGGCGCCCCGCCTGATACGCGCGAGAATGCAACCCACGTTGCACTCCGTCGCAGATGATGATGTCCTCGTGCTGCACGCGTTCGCTTACCTCGATGCTCTGGCAGATGTAGGGAATCGCCGAGGCGTTTGCGTCCCCGAAGTAGAAATCAAAAACCACTTCGCAACGGTCCACGCCGAGAGGGATCACGAGATTGGTGTCGAGATATCCTTCGTACCAGTTGATCATGAAGTTCGGGTATTGCCAGAAATAGAAGGCCCGGTCGCCTTTCCGCGTAGCGGCGGCATTCGATTCGGAGCTGCTGTCCGCCGAAACAGGACTCGATTGCACGCAGCAGCGCTCGAGATTCTCGATGGTGTAGTTGGTGTAATCGAGGACGCTGTTGAGACCCTTGTGCATGTGCGGCACGTGGTAGCCGCCATCGAGAAAGTTGTCCACGTAAACTTTCCAATTGCAATCGATCGTGTAGCTGCGCCGTTCGAAGAATTTCAATCCTCCGAAACCGAGCGGCCGAGCTCGCTCGACGAGAGCGCCCAGAAATTCCTCGAGGGACGCCGCCTGTACATCCAAGTTGACGAAAACGAATTTCTCCCACGTCTCGACGCGCACGGGAACCAGACCGTTTTGCGCGCGCTCGAATTGGCAGACACCCTCGAATTCGGTGACGCCCCGCAGTTCGCCTTCCAAATTGTAGGTCCAGCCGTGATAAGGGCAGCGTAAGTGCTCCGCATGTCCGGCCGGCTCGTTCATCACGCTCATCGCATGATGCCGGCAGACATTGAAAAACGCGCGCAATTGTTTGTCTGCTCCGCGCACGACGACAATCGGTTCCCTCGCAACCGTTGCCGTTAGGAAATCGCCAGGCTCGGCGACCTGATCGAGTCGCCCGACCTGTTGCCAGGTCTTGCCGAAGACGACCTGCCTTTCTCGGTCTGCGACGCGCGGGTCGATATACCATGAAGCGGGAATCGTGTACGCCTCGGCCAGGGGCGCCGCATCGTTGTAGCACGCTAGAATCTCTTTCAGGGTCGGTTCCATCGCGTTCTCACCTTGCCGGATAAAGGAGATTTCTGCATTTCAATTTTCCGTGAGAATTCGTTCGCGACGGCGGATCTTGCGTCACGGAAGAGATTGCTCCCGGTGCAGAGCTCTGTGGTGCGCTCGGGCTCCCTCTCTGCGAATTGACGCTTTCAGCATACCCGCGCGAGCGCGGCGCAAGCCTTCGGCGCAGCCAAAGTAAACTTGCCGCGAGAGGGGTATCTGCTTGAGCGTCGTTGCAGAACCCATCGCCGCCCCGCGCGCGAGTTCCACGAGTCCGTGGATTTATCGCCCGTGGCTCGATCTGCTGGTGGGATGCGGCGCCTGGTCGGCCCCGCTGCTGGCCATCGTCGCATGGCTGTCGCCATCCCACACCCACGGCTGGGCCATTGCCTTTTATCTGCTCGCAGTTATTTTCAACTATCCGCACTTCATGGCCACCATCTACCGCGCCTACCATACCCGCGAAGATTTCGAGAAGTATAAGTTCATTACATTGCATGTCACGTTGTTGCTCGTTCTCACCGGCATTTTACTCCACGCGTCCGATCGTTTATTTCCCTGGGTGTTCACCCTCTATATTTGCTGGAGCCCCTGGCATTATACCGGCCAGAACTACGGGCTGCTCATGATGTTCGTGCGGCGCAGCGGTGCCGAGGTCACGCCGAACGAGCGCAAGTGGTTGCATGCTGCGTTTTGGGCATCCTACTTGATGTTGCTCGCGAGCTTTGAAACCGGCGGCTCGAGCGATCCGCTGATCCTCTCTCTCGGTCTGCCCGAGAAATTCACTTTGCCCGCGCGATTGGCGCTCGGCGGAGCGTTCGTTGTTTTTTCCTGGATCGGATTTCGAAGGTTGATCCGGCGCAGCGGCCTCCGGGCGATGGCGGCTCCGCTCACGCTGGTTGTCACACAATTTCTGTGGTTTGTTCTACCGACTCTTCTCGAATTGCGCGCGGCCTATCATATTCCTCAGACGCGCTACAGCAGCGGGGTTCTGGCCGTGCTGCACTCGACGCAATATCTCTGGATCACGAGCTATTACCAGCAGCGTGAAGCCCGCGCGGCGGGCGAGTCCAACTGGCGCATGACGGCATATTTTCTGACGCTCGTCGCCGGCGGCATCGCGCTGTTTATTCCCGGTCCGTGGCTTGTGAGTTACATCTTTCATTACGACTTCACGACGAGCTTTCTGATTTTCACGGCGCTCGTAAACATTCATCATTTTATTTTGGACGGCGCCATCTGGAAGTTGCGCGATCGGCGCGTTGCCTCTCTGCTGGTGGATCGCGTCGGAAACGCGCAATCGGATGCACGTATGACTGGCGCGAAAACTTCCCAGGCGCCGTCTGCTTCGGGCTGGCTCGGCGACCGCGTTCTTCGAGCGCCTGCATTCCAAATTGCGCTCGTCAGCCTGGTTTTTCTTTGGGGCGGAATGGATCAGATCCATTTCGCGCTCGGCACTGACGACGGAAATCTCTCCGCTCTTCTCCGCGCCGCACGCATGGCTCCTTACGACAGCATGCTGCAAGCCCGCATCGCTTCGGCGGAAACAAAGGCGGGCCGGCGGGATGAGGCGGTTCGGGCTTTGAAGCAAGCCGTCGCCATCAACCCGCGAAACGCGGCGCTCCAGCACTCCTACGCCCGCGCGCTCATCGAAGACGGCCGCTACGCCGACGCCTACGAACACTATGGGAAAATGCTCACGATATTTCCACGCGACGCGGACGCTCTCGTGAACTATGGACTGCTGGCTGCTCGACTCGGACATCCGGATGAGGCGATGGACTCCTGGGAGAAATCGGTGGACGTCGACCCGACCCAGCCGAACGCGCATCTCTATCTCGCCGAAGCGTTCGACCAGAGAGGAGAGCCTGCCGCTGCCGCTCGCCACTGGGATCTGTTTCTGCGGTTTGCTGCTGCGCACCCTGACGATCCCGCGATCCGAGGCGAACAGGAAATCTCCGCTGCCATTCAAATGGCGGACGATGAATCTCGCACGAACCATGCCGATGCGGCGCTGTCCGCATATCTTTCCGCCGTCGCACTCGCCCAGAACGCGGGCGATGCCCGCCTTGAAAGTCTCGCGCTCGCACATCTCGCGGACTTGCAGGAAAAAGCGGGCGACGCGAAGGCCGCAGCAAGTTCCTATCAACGCGACTTGGCTCTCGATACCAAAGCCGGTGATTCCCACAGCGAAGCCTTCGACTGGTTCAACTACGGGCAATTCCTGCGGCGACACGGTTTGCCCAACGAACTAGCCTACGCGTGTTTTCTGAAGGCGGAAGGTCTCCTCGCGAGCACGGGCGGCTCGGATTTAGAGACCGTGCGGACAATTCGCCGCGAAATGGAGAGTCGCCTCGGCAAGAAGGCTGCCGCCGCACAAAAGGATCTTCCCGCATTGCTTGAGCGCGCCACCAACTTGCCACCAGCTTCGTTCTAAAGCAGATCGCGGCGCTGGCTCGATGATGGACGTCACTCTCGCCTAAGCTGATAGCCTCTTTTGCCATCACATTCTATAATCCCGGGTGCTCGGCACCTTTCTTTTGAGTATTTTTCGTCTCAAACGTGCAATTGAATCCTTACTGATCGAGGTCAAGTATCGATGCGTTACCGTCCACTGGGACGTACAGGCTGGCAGGTATCCGAAATCAGCTTTGGAGCGTGGGCCATCGGCGGTGAATGGGGCCAGGTGTCGGACGAGGAGTCTCTCGCCTCCCTTCACAAAGCCATCGAATGCGGAGTCAATTTTATCGATACCGCCGACGTGTACGGCGACGGGCGCAGCGAACGCCTGATCGCCCGATTCAAAAAGCAATGCAAGGAGAAGATTTTCATTGCAACCAAAGCTGGATGCCGCCTCCCTCAGCAAACCGTAGAAGGATACAACCGCCAAAACCTCACAGCCTGGATCGAAGACAGTTTGCGAAATTTATCTGCCGATTCCTTGGATTTGTTGCAACTCCATTGTCCGCCCACTGCGCTGTACGATCATGCGGAAATATTCGGCATCCTCGACACCTTGGTTCAAGCCGGGAAAATCCGCTTTTACGGTGTCAGCGTGGAGAAGGTGGAAGAGGCGCTCAAGGCCATCCGCTATCCCAACGTCCAGACTGTGCAAATCATATTCAATTGTTTCCGCCAACGTCCTGCGGAAGACTTTTTCTCGCAAGCCAAACAACGGCAGGTTGGAATCCTCGCTCGTGTGCCGCTCGCGAGTGGCCTGCTCACAGGCAAGTTCCGACAAGACTCCACTTTTTCTGCCGCCGACCACAGGAATTTCAACCGCCATGGGGAATCCTTCGATGTCGGCGAAACCTTTTCCGGTGTGGATTTCAACATCGGTCTTGAAGCCGTGGACGAGCTGCGCCCGCTCTTGCCCACAGACTTCTCGATGAGCCAGTTTGCGCTGCGCTGGGTTCTGATGTTTGACGCAGTGAGTTGTGCCATCCCGGGTGCCAAACGGCCCGAACAGGCCGCTGACAATTGCAACTCTTCAGACCTCCCGCCGCTGACGGACGAAGCGATGACCGCTGTGCGGCGTATCTATGAGCGGAAAATCCTTCCGCTGGTCGGAGATCGCTGGTGAATTGCCGCTCTCCACTGCCAGATCCTTGTAGCTCCCACTCCCCGGATGCCCGGCTCCGCACAATTGACAATGCAATATACATTTGCAATAGTCTCAAAGCGGTTAGACAATTATCTTCGTCCAGGGCATTCCGAGCCTGCTGTTTCTAGCGCGGGGGCGACTTGAGCGAAAGCAGTGTTCTCTTCCACTCTTTGAATTTGCCCCCGCAGGATGCGGGTGAACTCCTCCATCTGCCTCGCCAGCAAGCCCGGTGGGACTGGATGAGTTTCTTTGTCCGTCGTTTGCAACCCGGCGACGTCTTCCGAGCGCACACCGAACACGAGGAGGCTGCATTCGTACTCCTGGGCGGAACTTGTCTGGTGAATTGGGGGCAAGGTGCAAAACGCTTGGGAAAGCGAAGAGACGTTTTTGACGGCTTTCCGTATGCGCTCTACTTGCCAGCGGGAAACGAGGCGGCTTTCACAGCAGAGACACCTTGTGAAATTGCGGAATGCCGTGCACCTTCTGATGCGCGTCTTGAGCCTAGACTGATCTCTCCAAGTGAGGTTGTCAGCAGTTTGCGCGGCGGCGGGAATGTGTCGCGTCAAATCGTAGATATCATCCCTCCAGCCTTTCCGGCGGACAAACTCATGGTAATTGAGGTCTATACGCCGGGTGGCAACTGGTCGAGCTATCCTCCGCACAAGCACGACATACACAATCCGCCTGCAGAAGTCGACTTGGACGAAATCTATTATTACCGGATTCGCCAGCCCGAAGGCTTCGCGTTCCAGCACCTCTACTCCGGCAAGCATGTAGGCGAGCAAACTCTAAAAACCAGGGACGGCGATACAGTCCTTGTGCATAGCGGCTATCACCCGGTAGTTGCTGGGCCGGGATATGACGTCTACTACCTGAATTTTCTTGCAGGTTCCTCCCGCGCATTGGCGGTCACGGAAGATCCGCAACATGTCTGGATTCGTTCGACGTGGAAGGACACCGACCCTCGCTTGCCTCTTGTGAGGGAATAGACGCTCTGGAGAAGGAAAACTCAGGTGGACGTCCTGCGGCAGGGGCGATGTTGAACCGAAAGACCAAGCAAGAGAGAGGCCAACGATAGGAGCATCCCGTGACCGTCCTCCTGCGCGGAGCAGTCTATTATAATCGCTTAGATTGTTGGCCTTCGAATCTTCCTTTTTGCAAGTCCGCGGATTCCTTCCTTCGAATTCCGCGCGCAGCTTCCAAATGGGACCGCTGTATTACTATCCCATCGTTCTGCAGAACTTTTGCTTTCTCGAGTGGCTTCTTTCTCGTCCCTGAGCGAAAATCGTGCAACAAGTAAGGCCGGGCTCGGTACCCATCAGAAAGGGCATCGTTTTATGACAGTGGGTCTGACCGCGGCGCAAGCCGCTATCGCATTCCTTAAGAATCAATACTCCGAGCGAGATGGCAAACAACATCGATTCTTTGAGGGATGTCTGGGAATTTTCGGGCACGGAAATGTCGCGGGCATTGGACAGGCCCTCGAGCAGGACCCTGGATTGCGCTACTACCTCTTCCGCAATGAACAGGCCATGGTTCACGCAGCCTCCGCTTTTGCGAAGGCGAGTTTCCGGATGCGGACACTGGTTTGCACATCCTCTGTAGGGCCGGGCGCAACGAACATGGTGACCGGCGCAGCCGCGGCCACGATAAATCGATTGCCCGTCCTTTTGCTGCCGGGCGACATCTTTGCACGTCGCAATGTCGCTCCTGTATTGCAGCAGCTCGAATCTCCGGTGACCCAGGACATTTCGGTGAACGATTGCTTTAAACCGGTCTCGCGCTATTGGGACCGCATTCAGCGGCCGGAACAATTGCTGACTTCTCTTCCCGAGGCCATGCGCGTGCTGACCTCTCCTGCAGACACGGGGGCCGTCACCATCAGCTTCCCCCAGGATGTCCAGGCGGAAGCCTTCGAGTTCCCAAAAGAGTTTTTGGAGAAGAGGGTTTGGACCATCCCCCGCAGCCGCAGCGATCAGGGTCTTTTGAAGCGCGCTGCCGAATGGATTCGAGCCGCGAAGAAACCCTTAATCGTCGCTGGTGGAGGCGTCCTCTACTCAGAAGCGTCGGAAGCTCTTTCGAAGTTTGCTCGCGCGATGGGAATTCCAGTTTGCGAGACGCAGGCAGGCAAGGGTGCCTTGCCGTACGACCATCCCCAGCAACTCGGCGCCGTGGGTGTGACCGGCACGCCCGGCGCCAACATCCTGGCGCGAGAAGCCGACCTGATCTTAGGAATCGGGACGCGCTATAGCGACTTCACGAGCGCTTCGAAAACCGTCTTCCAGAATCCAGACGTACGTTTCATCAATGTCAACGTCGCGGAGTTCGACGCGTACAAGCACGCGGCCCTGCCACTCACGGGAGACGCGCGCGTTACGATCGAAGAATTGCATCACACCGTTGGCAACCATCAAGTTGAGGAAAGTTATCGCGGGACGATGAATGAATTCCGTGCGCGTTGGGAAATTGAAGTGGACCGCATTTATGGCCTTCATCAGGCCCCTCCCATCACGCAGGGTGAAGTCATCGGAGTGGTCAACAATCTCATCGAGCCTTCGGACATCGTGGTCTGTGCCGCCGGCAGTTTGCCGGGAGACCTGCACAAGCTGTGGCGAACGCGCCAACCGGGCGGTTACCACATGGAGTACGGCTATTCCTGCATGGGCTACGAGATTGCCGGAGGCTTGGGCGCGAAAATGGCGGACCCGACGCGCGAGGTTTTCGTTCTCATCGGCGATGGCTCCTACCTGATGATGGCGCAGGAGATCGTCACTTCTCTTCAGGAAGGCTACAAACTCAACATCATACTTCTGGACAACCACGGCTTTTCAAGTATCGGAGGGCTGAGCCGGAGCTGCGGTAACGAAGGCATGGGCACAAATTATCGTTATCGCCGCGGCGAAAAGTACGACGGCGAGGTATTGCCCGTTGATTTCGTTGCGAACGCAGCGAGCCTCGGAGCGTGGACAGCCCGGGCCCGAACGGCGGACGAGCTTAAAACAGCTGTAGTCACGGGCCGAAAACAGCCGCGTACATCGGTAGTGGTTGTCGAGACTTCGTACGACGAGAGGGTTCCCGGTTACGAATCTTGGTGGGACGTGCCTGTTGCAGAAGTTTCCGAACGCGATGCCGTGAAGGCCGCGCGCCGGGCATATGAAGAAGCCCGCAAGAAGGAACGTTTTTTCTTTGGGCGCTAATGCGCACAGAATTGTTTTTGATCGGCGGCTTCTTTCCCTTTTTGAGCCTCGCGGAAGAAAGAGGTAAGGGTGGAAATCTCTAAGGGCGGAGTTCAAAAAGGGGCAGCCGGCCAACCTCATCTCAAGCGCGTACTGGGTCTTTGGGACCTCATCTACTACGGAATCATCCTGACATCCCCGATCGCCGCGGTCCCGCTTTACGGCGAAGCTCAGGTGCTCTCTCATGGGCACGCGGTAACGACGCTTCTCATCGCCATGGTGGCGATGTCCGTCACGGCGGTCAGCTTCGGCCGCATGGCGTCCGTGTATCCTTCCTCAGGTTCCGTCTATACCTATATCAGCCGCGACCTGAATCCTCACCTGGGATTCATAATCGGGTGGGCGATGTTTCTGGAATACCTGTTTCAACCGATTCAAAATGCCCTCTACGCAGTTCTTGCGATTCAACGAGTCTTGCCTTGGGTACCCTTTGCTGTGATTGCGGCTCTTGCCGTGGGATTCATCACCATTATCACCGTTCAAGGGATCAAGTTCACTGCGCGGACGGACGAAGTGATGCTCGGATTCATGGTACTCATTACGACCGTGTTTCTCGTAGAGGCATTCCGTTACATCGTGGGGCATGAATCGTATGCGGCGCTCTTCTCCATGCAGCCGGTTTACAATCCTTCGACTTTCAATCTGCGCGCGGTGGCTTCGGGAACGTCACTTGCAGCACTGGTATTCATCGGATTTGACGGCGTTTCCATTCTGGCGGAAGAGGTTAAGAATCCAAAGCGAAATGTCTTGCTCGCCTCTGTGCTCGTGTGCATTTTCACCGGCCTTTTCAGCGGCCTGCAGGTTTACCTTGCCCAACGGGTCTGGCCGGACTATTTGACGATCCAGAATCCGGAGACAGCGTTTATGGACGTGGCGCGTCTGGCGAGCGGACAGTTCCTGTTTGCTGCCTACGCAGTCATGCTCGTGGTTTCCAGCATTGCTTGTGGGCTTGCCGGGCACGTCGGTGCGGCACGCCTGCTCTATAGCATGGGCCGCGACAACGTCCTGCCGAAAAAAATATTCGGTTATCTGAGCCCAAAGAAGAGCAATCCCGTTTACAACATTTGGATCGTTGGAATTCTCGCCTATATCGGCGTCATAACGATCCCTTGGGAGCGCGCCGCGGAAATCGTCACGTTTGGCGCATTACTGGCCTTCATGGGCGTCAATCTATCGGCATTGCGGCACTTCTGGTTCTCGCGGGAAGCGGTAGGCCACAGGAATTTCTTCATCGATGCCTTTGTTCCCGGATTCGGCTTTGTTTTCTGTTTCGTTTTGCTGATCAGCCTGCAAACCTGGACGAAATATGCCGGTCTGACCTGGTTGGGCGTCGGTATTCTTTACGCAGCATACAAGACGCGTGGATTCAGGATCCGTCCCAAACTTTTCGACTTCAGCGAATCGTAAATCTCTCTGAGTGAGCCATAAAGCACGAAAGTTACTGTGGGGCCCGAATGGAGGAACCCTTTTGTTCGAGAAGCTTGGGTTCTTGGGATTGTTCTCGCGATACATGGAGTGCAAAGCCGCAGGACTCACGAACACGAAGTTCCGGCTGCAGCTTCCTGACGAAAGCCTTACTGCGGTCTCCGGCAATGCGGCGGATGAGGAGTTCGGCCGCCTCGCTTCCCAGTTGGTGCTTGGGCAATTCCACCGTCGTCAACCGAGGCCGGAAAATGCCAAGCCATGGATAATCGTCAAAACTCACAAGCCCGAAATCCTCCGGGCATCTCAGGCCCATTTCTTCCGCCGCTTTTAGCAATCCGATCGTCATCAGATGATTCGCCACGTACACTCCATCCGGACGGTGGGAGAGGAGCGAGTGCCCGGCGCGAAATCCGGACTCGATCCGGTAATCTCCTTCGATGACCAATTCGGATTCATACGGGAGTCCTTTTGCTTTTAATGCATCGCGGAAACCTTGCCAACGGGCCACAGCATTGCTTACTTTCTTCGGACCGCCGATCAATCCGATACGCCTCCTCCCCGAACGTGCCAGGTGGCACACTGCATCATAAGCGCCCTGGTAATCGTCGGTGATCACCGCATCTTTCGTAAGTTTCGGGTATGTGCGCATGATCAGAACGAACGGGATATTGACCTCCTTGATCATTTGCCGCAGCGATGGCCGGAAATCCTCAGCGACTTTCGTGAGCAGGATTCCGTCAACTCGTTTGGAGAGCAGCAACTCCACCGAGCTCTCTTCTTTGGCGAGGCTGTCATCGCTGTTACAGAGCAGAAGGTTGTATCCGTGCTTCTGCGCGGCATCCTCGGCACCGCGAACCACCATCGGGAAAAATGGGTTGGCAATATCCGGCACAATCATTCCGATGGTATGAGTGCGCTGTTTGGCAAGGCTCCGCGCTATGAGATTAGGACGGTAATTCAGCTTCCGGATTGCGGCCTCGACGCGCTTACGAAGCGTTTTCCCAACGTGGCTCTTGTGGTTGACCACCGCGGATACGGTGAAGACGGACACTCCAGACACTCGAGCGACGTCATAGATGCTCGCGGACTTGCCGGATTTCTTCCGATCGCCTTTTTTCACAGCGGACATTCCGTTGTCAGCCTCGTTCCCGAGGAAAAACTTCTCGCCGCTCTCAGTATCTTATGCCAATTGACTGCTGCGTTCTCGCAGCTTCATAGATTGCGTGAAGTATGATCATATCCCGATGGCCTTGGACGCCGTCGCCTTCCACGGCGCGATGATTCTGGATCGCCGAGGCGAACGCGTCCACCTCCGGAGCAAACTCGTCAGTGACCTTGAATTTTCGCTCGAACCAGCGTTTTCCGATTTTTCCGGTGAGCCGCCGATCTTCATCAAACGGAAAAGCGGGCGTCAACGAAGTCCAGCCCTTCGTTCCCTGAACGAAAACCAGCGAGGACATAACTGCCCCATACGATGAACTCCCCTGTACGATCAAGCCGCTCGGAAAGCGCAACCGAAAGGAGATTCCTTCTTCCACATTTCCGAACCGCACGGCGTCGTGGACCCAGGTCTGTGCGGTAACCTCCACAGGATCTTCCTCCACCAGCCAACGGGTGGTATTTACGCAATACACTCCCAAATCCATCAAAGGACCACCGCCCGCTAAATTCGGGTCCAGGAGCCACGGCAACGACACACCTGGCAAATGCAGTTCGCTGAATGCCGTGTGTATCACATCGATTCGGCCGAGATGGCCTTTCTGGATGAGCTGCTTCAAATACCGAGCACTGGGCTCGAAATACTTCCGGTACGCCGTCATCAACTTCACGCCGTTTCGCCGGCAAGCCTCCATCATTCGTGCGGATTGCTCGACCGTGGCCGCCAACGGCTTTTCGCACAACACATGCTTGCCGGCATCCGCCGCTTGAATCGTGAGTGTTTCGTGCTCCCCGTTCGGAGTAGCGATATAAACGGCGGATATTTCAGGGTTCGCCAGGCAGGCGGCATACTCTTCGCTGCAGTAGTGGGCGCTGGCGTTGAACTTCCGCGCCAACCGGGCCGCCCTCTGCTTGTCCCGGCCCACAAGCGCCACGAGTTTCGCTTTTTTGCAATGGGCGAAACAGGGAAGGACGGATCCTTGCGCGATGCTACCAAGACCCACGACGGCAAACCCGATCTTTTTCGCTTTCATCATGGACGGAATAATCCGGCGCTGCGCGTGGTTAACTCTCGCGGTCTGCGCGGCCGAGCTTCTGGTTTCGAATTGCCTTGTGATCCAGTCTGCGCAGCTCTTCAATGTTCGCAAGCACCTTGTGGATCGCATCGGCGATCGCATCCACGTCTCCGCTGCTACCCAGGAAGTTCTGATGAGGAAACCACACCGCTTCGTGATAGGCGGCGCGGTCCGATTCCGGACAGGAATAAATGTTTCGAAGATCAAGCGCTTTTTCGCGCCCCCAGCTCAAAGCGGGGAAGTCAGCTGCGTCCACGGGGAAGAGCGAGCTCTTGTACACGGGCTCGTAGAAGAGACCGTCGCAGGGGATTCCTTCCAGTTGCAGGGCCGCCACAAACGAGGCGCGCGGAATATCTCCGATTTTTTCCGAGAAATACTTGAGAACATAACCGTAGGGCGCCTGTCGTGTAATCCGGGGATCGGGTTTCAAGAGTCCGATTCCCGGCGTACCTTGCAATCGTGCTTCGAAACGCTTCATGTTCTTTTCGCGGATTGCGGCGTGCTTCGGGAGCCGTTTCAGTTGGGGGCCAAGAACGGCCGCCTGAAATTCACCCATGCGGTAATTGAATCCGATTATCCGATGGTGATACTTGTCGGTGAGACTGGCGCGCCCCGCATTGATGTAGCTTTGGACCCGCTCCATGTATTCCAAATTATTCGTTATGACCGCCCCACCTTCTCCCGACGTAATGAGCTTGCTTGACTGGAAGCTGAATGCTCCCAAATCTCCCATCGAACCGGCCCCCTTGCCCTTCCACATGCCGCCATGTGCGTGCGCACAATCTTCGATCACTTTCAGGTTGCGTTTCTGGGCAATGCGCAGGATTTCGTCCATGTCGGCAAAGCGCATGCCCAAATGGACCGGGAGAATCGCCTTCGTCTTTGGCGTAATGGCTTTTTCGATTAGCTTTGCGTCCAAACAATAGGTATCCGGATCGATATCCACGAATACGGGGACCGCATTGACCAGAAGGACCGGCCCGACCGTTCCTTCCCAGGTGTAGGCCGGGACAATGACTTCATCTCCAGGGCGGATCCCGACGGCGATCAATGCCGCCTGGATTGCCACCGTCCCTGTATTCACGCACTGGGCATATTTCGCAGTATGGAATTCCGCGAATTTCTTCGCAAATGCCGCCGCGTGCTTTCCCGGGAAGGGTTGGCCTCCCCACTTCGAACTGGTCAGGACATCCTCTAGTGCGAGGGACTCCTCCTTCGTCGCCATCGGCCACTGTGTAAAGGGGGCCTTGCGAAGGGGTTTACCGCCCGTGATCGCTAGTTTTCCCACGTGCAACCCTCCGATCTGATTACTGGCAAGCGTTCCCTTAGGCGACGTCTGGATTGGGGATCAGAAAATCGCGTACCACCCCGTCTAGATCATGACAGGCGGAAATGAACTGGCGCAGCGTCCGCCGGGTTGGGCCGAAAGAATCGAATTCTTCAACCGAGAGGCCACTTTCCATGTTCGCGCGTCGAAAGTCACCGAATTTCCGCGAAAGTTCTTCGACTATCTGTGGCTGGACCGGCTGGTCGATTCGGGAGCGGACTTCGATGTCGCTCGCATTGAATCGCACCTGCCATGAGTAGGGAGGTGAAATGACCATGTCACCGCCGATGAATTCGCTCCAATGCATGTGGTTGCGAAACGCCGCCGAAAGCAATCGAATCCGGTAACCTCTCTCCCGGAATATGCGGTACGTTTTCTTCAGCACGGCTACTCCAGCCCACTCCAGGTAACCCGGGTCGATTGCGACATTGTCTTTCTCCACAAGAACCTTCAGCCAGTCGTCCAGCCGCCCCGCCATGATCGTGCACACGGGCCCCATGGACGCAATCTCTTTCCCCTCTTTCTCCCGCCGTTTGAGGCCGCGCTCTACTGCTTCCGCCACAGCGATGCACTGCGGCAACGTGAAACATACGGTTGCGTTGATGCTGACCCCGCGGTAAGTGGCCTCTTCAATCGCCGGAATTCCAGCGCTGGTCACCGGAATTTTTACGATCATGTTCGGCGCGAGTTGGCTGAATTCCATTGCCTGCTTGACGATCGCTTCGGAATCTCGAAACAACCGTGGGTCCGTCTGAATAGATAGCCTTCCGTTTTTGCCTTGGTGCGCTCGGAAAGTCGGCTCGAGCAAAGCGGCAGCTTGAACAGAAATCTCGCGAACCAGCCGCCATGCGATCTCGTCTTCCGTCGCTTTTGGAAACTCTTTGATCAGCCCGTGGATGCGGCCCCTCCACAAGTTCATATCCTTCTTGAGAACGCCCAGCACGATCACCGGATTGCAGGTAGCTCCCACGGCGCCATGCTCGATCGAGTAAGTAAGTTCTTGGATGGAGGCCGAGTCACACCAGAGGCAAGTCGGCGTCGTTTGCGTCATTTTGTGGAGCGGGCTTTTGAACGTCGCGGCGGTCGCCTGTGTCATATCTTCCTCCCATCTTCGAGCGTGACCTCGACCGACCTGGATTGCCGGTATGAATTTTCGGCCGCCACGGCGATGGCCAGCGCCTTTAGGCCATCTTCGCCGGACACACGGGTTTCGCGATCATTCAAGATGCTGTGAACAAAATCCCGGACCTCTGCGAGGTAGGCGTCTGCAAACCGTGTCAGGAAGTGATCGGCAAGTGCCCGCTCTCCGCCCCTCGACGTCAGGAAAACGGTGGGCGTCTGTTGCAGGCTCCCGACAAGAATCGAACCCTTCGATCCCACGATTTCCGTCCGAACGTCATATCCGTAGACAGCCTGTGCGTAAGACTCGATGTTTCCAATCGCACCTTGCCGGTACTTCAGGTTGACGACGCTTGCGACCACGTCTCCATATTTCGCTACCTCGGGGCGAATCGCTGCCGTCGTGTAGGCCTGGACATTCGTGACTTCATCCCGGACGAGCCAACGCGCCAGATCGAAATCATGAATCGTATTCGTGTAAAAAATCATTCCGTTCACGCCCGACTCATAAGCCGCGAGGGGCGGCGCGTCTTTATCCCGCCCCACCGACTTGAAGACAACCGGGACGCCGATTTCGCCCGCTTCAATCCGTTTCATAGCCGCCGCATAGGCTGGGTCGTAACGCCGCATGAAACCAACCTGCAGGCGGCGGCCCGCTTTGGACACCTCTTCAATTGCCGCGCGCGCATCGGCAAGGTTCAGCGCCAGCGGCTTTTCGCAAAGGATGTCCTTCCCGGCGCGAGCCGCAATCCCCACGGCCTGCGCGTGAAACTTGTCCGGAGTGGCGATAAGAACAGCGTCGAGTTCCTTGCACTCCAGCATCGCTTCCAGGCTGCTGTAGGAGTTTTCAATCTCGAGCTCAGCGGCGACCTGGCGCGCGCGTTCCGTAAAGGCGTCCGCCACGCCCACGAGCCGGGCCTCCGGCACGAGCCTGCGGAGATTCTCCGCGTGACGTTTGCCCATCTCCCCAACTCCGAGGACGCCGACTCCCAGCTTGCGCATCCGACTCTCTCCCGAAGAACTTTAGACTCTTGAAAACCGCGACATCGGTACAACGCCTTGTCAGCTGCTAATGCGCCCCGGCTGCAACTCCGAGGTCTTTCAGAACTCCACGCAAATATTTCAAGCTGGCTGCAATACTTTGGGCTGGCGGGATAGGCGTCGCGCCGAATTTCACGTCCTGCTCCACCACCGACCACCCGGAATAGCCGTTCTTCATGAGCGTGCGAAAGAAAGCTGGGAAATCAATATTGCCCGCTCCGATCACCGTGAAGACTTTGTGCTCGATGGCCTCTTCAAAGGTCCACTTGTTACGCCGGGCTTCTTCCAAAACCTTTGCATCGCAATCCTTGATGTGAACGAATCGCAGTTGGCTTCTGTACTTCTCCGCCTCCTTCACGGAGTCGCCATGGCCGTAGACGCAGTGTCCCGTATCCAGACACAATCCCACATTCGTGTGGGAAGTTACGTCAAAAAAACGCTCACACTCCTCGGGCGTCTCCACGTAGGTCGCGACGTGCGGATGAAATACGAGATCCAGTCCGAATTCATTCGCCACCTTTTCGGCATCGGCGACAATTCTTCCGATGTGTTTCCACTGTTCTGCGCTCAGCGTGGGGCAGTCTTTGTCGTACACGCGTCCGGAAAACGCATTCCGCTCATTCGATTGATCGTCCGCCATCACGAGAAACGGCGCTTTTAGAGTTGCGAGCAGATGGCCGACCTTCCGGATTCGCTCAATAACCGCCTTGCCTGCACCTGGGTCGGTCATTTTCACCGGCACGAACGAAGCCAGCAGCTTCAACTTCCGTTTTTCGAGTTGCGGCTTTAGAATTTCCGGGTCTGTCGGGAAAAAGCCATACGGCCCGAGTTCCGATCCCGTGTACCCGGCTTGCACCATTTCATCCAGCATCTTTTCGTAGGATTGCTCCCAGGAAGGTCCAGGGTAATCGAGAACTCCCCAGCTATCCGGTGCTGACGCAAATTGAAATCGCTCGATGATTGCGGTCATTTTTCTCTTTCCCCATATATTGAATTTCCTCGCGAAATATTGGACTTCGATTGCCAGGGTTCCAGCACAACCTTCATCGAATCCGCTTGCATCGATTTCTGCATGGCTGCATCCACATCCCGCAAGCCAAATCGGTGGGTGACGAACTCTCCTAAAGGATAGTTCTTCATGTAGCGTCCCATCTGTCGCATGCTCGGCCCATACGCTGCAGGCTCTTCGCCGCCAACACAAAGTATGCGCGCGTTTTTCGCGCAGAGATGACGATGAGGATTGATTTTGATCTCTCCCAGATCGGAAAAATTTCCGGCCTCAACCAAAAGTCCGCCCACGCGCAGCATCTCGAGCGCTTCGGGGACCGCTTCCGGCACTCCCGCGCATTCAATGACCATATCGGCGCCTCGCCCGTGGGTCAAATTCTTCACCAGTTCCAGGCGGTCCGCCTTTGACGTCTTTCCCACGTTGACCGTGTGATCCGCGCCTAGCCGCTTCGCAAAATCCAACCGGTAATCCGACAGATCAGCCGCGATGATCGTCCCCGCACCCAGCATGCGCGACTTCATCAGGAAACACATGCCGAGGGGGCCCACGCCGAGCGCAACCACTGTGTCGTCAAATCGAAAAGACTCGTTCGGAAAAGCAGACATTTGTTTCGCGCGGTCCAGCCCCGCGGACACGGCAAGAATCTCCGTCAACACGGCGATCTCGGACGGCAGATCGTCCGGCACTTTCACCAGAAAACTGCCGGGAAGGATGTAAATGTATTGAGACCATCCGCCAAATAGATGCGGCGGATTCTTGGCGCTGAGGTTGTTGCCATAGTCCGTTGTATTTTCGCAGCAATAGTAAGGAAAATCGTGCCGGCAGTAATAGCACTGTCCGCAGGCGACGTTCGCGCCGACGACCACGCGATCTCCCAAGCGCAGCGGGATTCCTTCGAAGTCGCTGTACTTTTCATCTCCGCCAATGGCCGCAATCGTCCCGACGTTTTCGTGTCCCTGGATGATTGGGAATTCCAGCTTCCGGTTACCGTATTGCGTGATGTAGCCCTGGAAGGTGTGCTTGTCTGTTCCGCAGATGCCGGACATTTCCATTTTGACTAGAACGCAACCGGGAGCGGGTTCCGGCAGGGGATATTCCCGTATCTCGTACTGCCCGGGTTTGACCAGCGTTGCCGCGAGTGAGCTTTGGGCCGGCATAGGTGATTGCTCTTCGTGCTTCTCGAATCCGGGTCGGGCCAGCCTGTTTTCCTGCGAAGAAGGCCGCGGGGGCCGTTACCGCCTTGGCCCCCGCGGGGGGTGGTAAAACGGTACGCTGCCGTGGTTCCCCTAGAAATTCAGCTTGAGCGAAAGCTGAGCAATGCGCGGCGGCTGGGTCCCTGGGACCTGACCGAAGGCAGCGGATTTCGCTACACCCGTCGAGTCGAAGCCGGTAACCCCGCTCGGCGTTAAGAACTGAGTATGGTTCCAGATATTAAAGAACTCGGCGCGAAACTGCAGGTTGAATTGCTCGTTGATCGCCGTGTTCTTGAGCAGGGCAAAATCCCAGTTGTTGATCCCGGGGCCACTGAAAAAACGCCGCCTAGCAGTGCCTTCCAGTCCCACCGGGGAAGGCCCGAACGCTGCGGGGCTGAAATATTGTCCGCCCGTCTTTCGCGGGTCGGTGATACCGAGCGCTCCGACTTGATCGGGAGTATCCACCGGAAGAATAATCGGGCCGCCGAAACTAGTCCCTAGCAGGGAAGTATCGTCCGTATCGACAAGCGTGATGGGAAGGCCCGTAGAAAAGCGCGTGATTCCACTGATGGCCCATCCATTCGTAAGGCGTTTGGGCCCGTTCAATCTGTCGATCGGCAGTTGGTAGCTGTAGCTCGCGACGAAATTATGTCTCGTGTCAAAGGCCGAGAGGCCGCGGCTGAGACGCGGATCGACCGGATTGATCTGCTCGCCATAGCCGGAAGAATTGTCGAAGGCCTTGCTGAAGGTGTACGCCACGAGCGTCTGGAGGCGGCCGCTGGTATGTCGGTAGTCGATCTGAAAGGAGCTGTATGTGGACGATCCCGCAGTGATGAAGTACGAATCGTTTCCGAAGGGGATGAGCCCACATTCACCGTTCGGGAGCGTAGTCCCTCCGCTCACCCCAGTGCAGGATGGCAGCGTAACTCCGCTAAATGGTGCTCGCGTCCCCAGCGCGAAGGAGTTATCTGGACGAATGTAAATGCCATTTTCCCCGCCAGGCCCGCACGTGGTGGCCGGCGACGACCCGGCCAAAACTGCGCCCTCCGCTGCGAGTTGCAAGCATAGCGTGGGATCCCCCGGGTTCGCGGAGAGGGAAGAAAGGAGTTTGTGCCCCTGTGTGCCCACGTAACTTATGGTCACCAAATCTGATGATGTGATCTGGCGCTGGATGGAAAGCTCGTAGTTCTCCGCGTAGGGCAGCTTGTTCTTGTTGTAGAAAGCCGGCGAGCTGCTGATCGTTCCAAAAGCACTGAAGAATTCGGCCAGAGTGTCATAGGGGGGTCCCGAACCCGGATTCTTGGCGGAGAAGTGCTTTGGCGGCGTAGGCGCCGGAAATAGGTTCGCGCATGGATTGGCACCGCAGTTTCCCAGCCCTCGCGGGATAAAAGGTGCGGCAAAACTCGGCTCAGACTGGCCCGTGTAGTTTCCGAATGGAGCGTCTCCAATCTCGTTGAAGTCCGAGGCGCCTTCGAAAGTGGTATAGAACAAACCCCAACCGACACGAACACTTGTGGACCCAGGCTTGCCGAGAATTTTGCCGAGCATGCCGTCGTGGTCTCCAAACGAATAGGCGAGTCCGAGTCGAGGAGCAAAGTTGTTCCAACGGGTCGGCGCGAGCGAACTCGGGACCCCAGGATCACCCGGAAAAACCCAGCCCGTGGGAGATCCCGGGAAAACGACCGACTGTTCGCCGGGAATCAAGGTCTGAAATTGATGGAATTTTACACTCCACGGCGCGCTGACGTCGTAGCGCAAACCGTAGTTGAACGTCAGATTGGACTTGATCCGCCAACTATCCTGCCCGTAGAGTCCCAAATAAAAGTTGCTCCCGTACGAAGGATACGATTGTCCCTGGACGTACTGGGCCGGTGCGCCCAGGAGGAAATCGACAAAGTCGCTCCCTGTTTCGCTCGCACAGCAGCTGAAATTGCTCCCGAAGAAAAAGTTGCCATTCGACACGTTATCGATGAGATCTTCTTCGACTTGGTCGTAGTGAAACTGCCCTCCGAATTTGAGGCTATGCGTGCCGATGATTTTGCTGTAATTGTCCACGACCTGATAGATGTTTTCGATGAGCCCGTTTGGGCGGCTGGGGACTCCGATTACAAAGTCATTGAAATCAATTTCTGGAATTCCCTCAAGGCTAGGCACCAGCGGATTGACGCCCGGGGCCCCGTTCGCACCAGAAGCGAATCCTAGAGAGGCAAGAGTCACTCCCTTTCCGCCCTGCGGCTGGTTGAACAAGGTATCCAAGCGGAAATATCCCAAACGAAATTCATTCACAGAGGTGGAACCGAACGATTTCGTGTCTCCCAGAGCTACCGTATTGGTCTTGCCCTTGCCATCTACGCTGAACCCCGGATACAGCGGTGCGTTACTCGGCCAATAGGGATCGATCCTGTTGTATTTGTCGAAGTAGTAGTATGCCGAAAGAAGTCCAAAAGGAGAGTTGGCATCTACTCGCCCGCTGAATTTGTTGTCGGTCAGATTTGTCGCTTCCGAGTTATTTGTATATTTCCCAACCCCGCTCGTCGGATCAATCGCCCCATTGGCCGGCAGGATGAAAGGGAGAAGCTTCGCCGAAATTGGATTGAAGGCACTGGGCGAGAGTTGCGCATTGGGGAAGACGCACTGAGCCGGGGTCGTGCAGGTCGTCGTGTAGTAGGGTTCACCTGAAGTCACGGTCTGTCCAAGCTGCGTCGATAATTGTGACGCCCAAGCCGCTCCATTCACTGTTGTTCCGATTAGGCTGCTGGCTATCCCCGAGAGGTCTCCGCCTTCGGTAGCTGCGCTAGGAGCCCCGTTGATAACTTGCGTCACGCCTTGAATCACTCGATTTCCCTGATAATCCGCAAAGAAGAAAATTTTATCTTTTACAATTGGGCCGCCGATGGTGCCGCCGAATTGGTTCTGGTGGTAAGCGCTCCGTTGTCCCTGGGCAAAGTAGTTCGCAGCGTCGAAATCCGTATTCCGCACGAACTCGAAAAGATTGCCATGGTATTGGTTCGTTCCGGACTTAGTGACGACGTTGATCTGTCCGCCGCTGTAGTTGCCATACTCGGCGTCGGTGTTATTCGTCAGAATGCGAAACTCCGCGATCGAATCGAGATTGGGAATTGCCCCGGCGCCGGAATATCCGGCCTCTTGCACGAGTATCCCATTCAGTATGAAACCATTTGCCGCTTCGCGCATGCCATTCACGGAGAGCGCGCCGGAACTTAGATCGCCCGATACCTGTGGCACCGCAAAGCCCGCGGATATGAACGAACCCGAGTAGGCTCCGGTCATCTGAGATGCCTGCGACACGACGCCTGGCTGCAGCGCCAGCAATTCGGTATAGCTGCGCGTCACCAGCGGCACATCGGTCATCTCTTTACCGGTAATCAATTCACCCATCTGCGTGGTCTCAGTTTCGACGTGCAAAGCAGAAGCGGTGACCTCGACCTTCTCCGAGGCTTGCCCGACCTGCAACTTTACGTCAGCTACGAGCGCCGAGTTCACGTCCAGGACAAGCCCCGTTTGGCGGTAAGCCTTGAATCCGGCCTTTTGTACGTCAATCGTGTACGTCCCCAATGCGAGCGATTGGAACGAATAAAAGCCTTGGCCATTCGAGGTCTGTGTGGTGGTGATGCTTGTGTCCACGTTGGTAGCGGTCACGGTGGCGCCGGGGACGACGGCGCCGCTGGAATCGGTGACCGTCCCGGAAATGCTCGCGGTCACGCCCGCGAAGAGCCGGCCACACATGAGAAGGACAAACGCGAAAACGAGAACGCCTAGGCACTTGCCGAGTCTTGTGTGTTGCATTTTCCCCCTCCGAGTTAGCGAGCGCTCAACTGATTTGCAACATGGCCAGCGATCGGTCTCCGCTAACGGAAATGCGGTTTCTCCCTCAATCGTTTAAGCAAAATAGTCAACTCGGTCTAACCGGTTATCACTTTGGAAGGCTTATATTGTAGCCCCCCACCATTTGTCAAGATGTTTTGCGGATCATTCCAACAGCAAATTCTGGCGAGTGGTCCGAGATGAGCCGATGTGATGCTTTGCCCCCTAAGAGCCTGGAAGTGATTCAATTCCAATACATCGCTGGTGCTGGGCGTCAATTGTTGTCGATTTTCAGCTCGGACTCATCACGGAAACGCGGCCTTCCCGTGACCCTAATCCTAGGAACGTGCGCGCGAATCCGGCACTCGAACGGTTGACAGACATTTGCTCTGGGTCTTCGGTCGAGCGGCGATAACCGATTAGAACCGGATGGAACAACGGGGCTGAGCGATCCTCGAAGCATGCTTGCTTATCTTCTTACGAAGGCGGCACTGGTTAGTCGACAGGTTGATCTCTTCGGACACTTGTGCTCGAGTAAGTGCGCGAGGATTAGTGGCAAGCGAGGATGCCCAAGTGCTTGAGATAATGGTCGGGGCGAGTGGATTTGAACCACCGACCTCCTGGTCCCGAACCAGGCGCGCTAGCCAGGCTGCGCTACGCCCCGACCGCAAATGCGCGGGTGAAATGAAATCCCGTGCGAAGAAACTTAGGATAGCACAGATTTCCGCGCCCTCACCACTCGCGTGACGCGCCGCACGATTTCATCCGATTCCCGCTCAGGCCACTGCTTGCACTCGCGAGCGCCGAATACTGGGGCGCTATAATGGCTCGCGAGGCGACCTCGTTGGCTATGCGAAAAAGTCAGTTGCGCCGGCTCGACGCCTACTGTTGGCTCGTGCCCCGCTCGAGCAAGGCCGGAATGCTGACCGACGCGCTGATCTACGCTGACGAAAATCTTCTCGAACAAATCCTCGGCGATCTTTCCATCGAGCAGGCCATGAATGTCGCATGCCTTCCGGGAATCGTCGGGCGTTCGCTCGCGATGCCGGACATCCATCAGGGCTACGGCTTTCCGATTGGCGGCGTGGCCGCAACCGATTTTCATCGCGGCGTGATTTCGCCGGGGGGCGTCGGCTTCGACATCAACTGCGGCGTGCGCCTGCTCGCGAGCACGCTCGATCGCGATGCCGTGACGCCGAAGCTGCGCGAGCTCGTCAATCAACTTTTCCGCGACGTTCCCTCCGGCACGGGCTCCGAGGGAACCGTCTCTTGCAGCCATCGCGAACTCGACGAAGTCCTCGAACGCGGCGCCGGTTGGGTGGTCGAGCGCGGTTACGGCGAGCCTGCCGATCTCGAATTCTGCGAGGAATCCGGCGCCTTGCGCGGCGCCGATCCCGGGAAAGTTTCGGATCGAGCCAAGCAGCGCGGGCGGACGCAGATCGGTACGCTTGGCAGCGGCAATCATTTTCTCGAAGCGCAATACGTCGAAAAAATTCTCGAGCCGGAAATTGCTGAGTCGTTCGGCCTGCGCGTGAACCAAGTCGTCGTTCTCATTCATTGCGGCTCGCGTGGCCTGGGACATCAGGTGTGCACTGATTATCTGAAGGTGATGAACGAAGCTATGCGGCGCTATTCGATTTCGCTGCCCGACCGGCAGCTCGCCTGCGTGCCGCTGGGCTCCCCGGAAGCGAAAGACTATCTGGGCGCCATGGCGGCCGCAGCAAATTTTGCGTGGGCCAATCGTCAGGCGATCACACATTTCACGCGCGGTGCTTTCCGCCGGATTTTCGGCGAGGGAGCGCAGCTTCGCGTGGTCTACGACGTGGGACACAACATGGCCAAGCGCGAACACCACACCGTGGGCGATGCCGAGCGCGAGGTCGTTGTCCACCGCAAGGGCGCGACGCGCTCCTTTCCGGCCGGTTCCTCCGAGTTGCCGGCGGCGTACAAAAGCGCCGGCCAACCCGTCCTGATTCCCGGCTCGATGGGCACGGCGAGCTACGTACTCGTCGGCACGGACCGCGCCATGTTGGAAACATTCGGCACCGTGTGCCACGGTGCGGGCCGCGCGATGTCGCGCACGGCTGCAAAGCGCGGGCGCGACGCGCGTGTGGAAACCAAGAAGCTCGAAGACCAGGGAATCATCCTCCGTGCAGCAACGCGCGACGGCATCCTCGAAGAAATTCCCGACGCCTATAAAGACGTTGACGCGGTTGTGGACGTGGTGCATAACGCGGGGCTTGCGCGCAAAGTGGCCCGCCTGCGGCCCATGGGTGTCATTAAAGGATAAGGGTTGCTGCGTGGGCGGGGTTACGTCGCTTGCGAGACGGCCTTCGCCGTTTCCGGAAGGCGAATGAGCCGCGCCTCAGTGATCGACGGGATGGCGCGGATTTTCTGCACCACCGATTCATCCACGTTGCCGTCGAGGCGCACCATCGCAACCGCATCGGCTCCGCGCACAGCCTTCCGCCTTCCGAGCGCGAATGTAGCGATGTTCACGCCGAGATTGCCGAGCACCGTCCCGATTTGGCCGATCACGCCGGGCACGTCGCGGTTCCGCGTCAACAGCAACGTCCCCTCGAGCGGCGCCTCGATTTCAATTCCATCCAGCAGAAGGATGCGCGGGGTCGAGTCCTGCATCACCGTTCCTTCCACGGAAAACTGGTCGTCGCAATCGGCGCACGCCACTTCGAGAGTGTTGGGATAGCCGCGCTCGCGCCGCCGCGTGGTTTCTTCGACCACAATTCCTCTCGCGGCGGCCGCTTCGGAAGCGTTCACCAGATTCACTTTCTCGTCGAGGAAGCTGTTCAAAATTCCCATCAGCACCGCGCTGCGCACCACGTGCGCGCCCAGCTCTGCCGGCTCACCCGCGTAGCGAATCCGAATCCGGTTGAAGCTCCGTGACGATGCCGCCTGCGCGACCAGCGACCCAAGCCGCTCGCCCAATTCCAGATACGGACGCAAGCGGCGATACTGCTCCGCGGACATCGCGGGCATGTTGACGGCGTTGCGGATGAGCCCTTCGGCGAGGTAGTCGCGCACCTGCTGCGCGATCAAAGTGCCGACTTCTTCTTGTGCTTCGGCGGTCGAACCCGCGATGTGCGGCGTTGCGATCAGATTCGCCAGGCCAATGAGCGGCGAATGTTTCGGCGGTTCTTCGGCAAACGTGTCGAGCGCAGCGCCGGCGAGGTGGCCCGAGCGCAACGCCTCCGCGAGCGCTGCTTCGTCCACCAGTTCGCCCCGCGCACAATTGATCAAGCGCGTTCCGCGTTTCATCTTCGCAATCGCGGCCGCGTTGATCATTTTTTCTGTCGCGGAGCTGAGCGATGTGTGCAGCGAAATCACGTCGGACCGCCAAAGCAATTCTTCGAGCGATACAAGCTCCACATCGAGCTCGCGCGCAGCGGCAGGTGTTACGTAGGGATCGTGCGCGAGAACTTTCATCTCCAGTGCGCGCGCGCGCCGCGCCACTTCCGTCCCCACGCGCCCCAAGCCGACAAGCCCGAGCGTCTTTCCGCGCAGCTCCATTCCCGAGGCGGACGATTTTTCCCAGCGCCCGGCGTGGATCGCGGCATTCGATTGCGGGACTGATCGCGCCAGCGCGAGCATCAGCGCGAGCGTGTGCTCCGCCACGCTGACCGCGTTGCCCCCCGGCGTGTTCATCACCAGGACGCCGCGGTGCGTGGCTGCTTCGACGTCCACATTATCCACGCCCACTCCGGCGCGGCCCACGACACGCAATCGTGAAGCTTTTTCCAGCAGCTCCGGCGTCACTCGCGTCGCGCTGCGGACGATCAGCCCGTCGGCATTGGCGACCTCGCTCGGCAGAGCCGCCGCAGCAGGCGAAGCGATTTCCCAGCCCGTTTCTCGCAGCAGGGCGAGCCCTCGCTCGCTGATCTTGTCGGCGACGACAATTTTCATTCCGTCGAGACTATCGGGCGCAGCGCGCAGTGTCAATCGGACCGCGAGTGTTTGGAAGCACCCTCGAAAAGTTGCGATTAGAATGGGCTGCCATTGTTTGTTCTCAGTAGGTTGGCTCATTTTCTAATTCCTCTTGTTGCGATTAGAATTTCCTGCGCCTGCAAAGTGTTTACCGTTCCTTTCTCCCGCTCAAGCGGGGCTCAATGCGCACACTTCGACGCAGCCGGCGGGGTTCCGCCGCTCCTCGCATTGTGCGAGGACAAACTGCGGCGCAAACCCCCTCGATGGGGCGCACAAATAATTATTAAGTTATTTTGATTATTCTCAAATGCTAGCAAACACGAGGAGCGATTTCAAGGTGCAGCTTGTGTGGATGGTGGTTCAGTTTCGGATTGGTGAGTTATGCGGCCAGTGCACGACTGCGCCGGATTACTGGTGAGAACAGGATTTATCAATAGCAATCCGGACCGGAATGGGTGTTTTCCGATTATCCGGCTGCACAGCCAAGTGACCGCTCCGATGGCAAATTCGTTGAGCCGAGAATAGGAGAAGCGTACGATGCGCGAGGTAGAGCTCTAATGCACTATGAGGATCGTGGCGTCATGTCTCGGGACTGGCGTTTTGGTATTGAGCTTCTTCTCGTTCGTTCGCCCGCAGACAAGCGTTCAGGACGCAGGCCAAACTGAGCTTGCTCGCAGTCAGTCCCGAGGCGTTTCCAGTCCCAATCAGGAGGTATACGCTCCTGATCCGGATCACATTTGGAACCACCTGTTTCGTTTGTTTTATGTGAGACACGCCAGAAATGGTGATCAGTACGGGGGCGACGAACTCGATCCTTACCTGTGGTGGCAAACCAAATATCTTCTCAGTGGTTCTTCGCACGATGAAGCCTTGAAATTGCTGGATGAGTTTCTCCAGCAGCATTCGGAGAGGCTGATTCGAGATCCCTTGAGACGCGCAGTCTTTCAACGCGATCTTCTGGCAGTTTATGAGTGGCTGTCGGCACCATCCAACGAACAGTTGTCGGGTCGTTCAGAATTGCAGCAGCGGATCGTAGAAGTTATTCGTAGATTGGCTCTGACTGCGGAGGAAATTGGCAAACTGCCCGACAACTATAACGATGCCATTAGGACGCACATCTTTCCCATAGGGTACGATCCTGCCAATGCGAAAGAGCCATTTCTTCCCGCAGACATCTTCGACTCCATGGGGCCATGGGTATGTCTGGGCGAACAGCATGGCAGGCCTGTGGCCTCCGACCATCTCGAATTCTTCCGTGGCAGGTCCGTTTTCCTAGTCTTCTTCCAAGTGCCGGGAGGAAGATCAAAAACGCTGGAGTACTTGGAAAAACTTCGGAACATTCCGAAGGGGTGGGGGCCGAATCCGGACAGGCCCCATCTCGCCGGTTTTCCTCCAGTGTTGGTTCCGTACCCTGAACCTCCGCAATTTCCAATCGGCACTCGCATGGCGCTCGTTCGACAATTGGTCCTGATCGACGATGACGCTCATCCAATCGCTACGCATCTTTCCGAAAGCGTGCAGATACGGGTGTATCGAGCCATTCATCTCGATTTAGGCGGAACTGGGGCTCACTCTCAAGACTTCTCTGAATTTACTCTGAGCCGCGAGAGGCTGTTCTCAGGACAGTCGGGCGGCCTACGGGCGATTGCTCACGGAGACAGAGAATTTGCTTTCTTCCGTTCGCATGGAATAGACCCGTTTGAAACGGAGGAAGACCCAGAGAGTTTTGAAGGGACAGTGTTGCAAAGTTGTTCCAGCTGCCACGAAGCTGCTGGAATGCATTCCTTTCTCAGTTATTCTCGCGAGCGATTTGGCCCGACTGATGTCCCGCCACCCAAGTTGATTGCCTCGACGCCGTCTCGCGAAAGTGCAATGCAGACTCAGTGGATAGAGCAGCACGGCAGTCTCACGTTTGCGGAAGGAGCGGCTAATCGCATTAGGTGAATTGCTCGATATTCCTCCAACATGTCGCACTCATTTTGACTTCTTGGACGGATTCTTTGGCTTGTGCTTGATCAAGAGTCCTGCAGGCATTCCATCGCAGCAGGCGACCACGTGGACAACAATTCCACCCTTATGACAATGACATATACAGTCGCGCCTAAGTTTCACGCCACAGCCTCATTTGAATACCATTCTAGCAGTGCTGCGGATTCCTTGACGTTCCGAACGTAAAGAGCTCAAAGAAAATTGAGAGCGAAGAGACAGCCTTCGTCCGTCACGGCGGACTCAAGATGACGGCGAACGCGAGGGCAAGACAGCAAGAAGCAGATCCCTCACCCCCACCCGCAAACGATGCGGCTGGGTTCGGGATGACAACGTTGAGACATTGGGTGCCGTTACTTGGAGCGGGGGCAGAGGAAAACGAGCTGGGAGATGGAGGGCAGAACCGCGAGCTGGGCGCGGAGTCCGCGCGGGGCGTAGCGAGCGGCGTCACGCGTGAGGCGCGCGATGCTCACTGCATCGAGCGGCAAGACGTAAACATCGCCGCGCAGCGCGTAGGAATAGTCGCGATACGAAAGAGCCGGGTCGCGCGCCATATCCATCAGGCAATCCCAAAAACTGCGCGTGCGGAAAATCCGTTTTCGGCTCGCTTCGTTGCGGCGGAGACGGAGAGAGTGCTTTGCCGGCGCGCCGCTCGATTCGAGCGTGACTTCCGCGCAATCCTCTGCTCTAAAGGCCCGCGAAGGATCGGCATCGGGATAGCCGCCGAGAATTTCCGAAAGCGAGACCGATTCGGCCTCGAACCCCTTCCACCAATAACGGTAGGAATGAAAAACGACGGTCCCAGAGCGGAGGATTTGCTGAACCCGAGGAAGATTTTTTCCGGCGACGCCTACAATCATGTCCACAAGTTCCGCGGCGCGAAACGTCTGGCGCACGAGGGGCCGCAGATTGATCGATTCCGCTTCCTCTTCGGTGTACTTGACGGGGATGGTTTCCGGCAGCGACACGGAGACAGCATAGCCGCGAGCAACGAACAATTCCAAGAGAACGTCATGGGGAGGTTGCGCGGGTGAGACAGCGCAATAGGTACGTGAACGAACGCGGACTCGTTTACGGCGGGGATGAATCCCCGCCCTTCCTATTTGGTGAGGCGTTCGCGGACGCGATCGCTCAAGGCTTTTCCGTCCACCGCTTTCCCTTCGAGGCGCGCGCGCGCCGCCTTGACAACTGCGCCCATCTGCTTGAGCGAGTCCGCGCCCGATTCAGCGATGGCGGCTTCGACGGCCTGTTGCATTTCCGCATCGGAGGGAGCGGCAGGCAAGTATTCTTGAATGATGCCGATTTCCTTCTTTTCTTTCTCGGCGAGATCTTTGCGGCCACCCTTCGTGAATTGTTCGACCGATTCGTGGCGCTGCTTGACGAGAGTCTGCAACACTTGCAGCGATTCCAAATCTTCGAGTGGCCGATTCTTTTCGATTTCTTTGTTCTTGAGCGCGGACTTGACCATGCGAAGCACGCTCAGCCGCAGCTCGTCCTTGCCCTTCATCGCTGCGGTCAAGTCGCCTTGAATGCGTTCGATGTAGCCCATTCGATTCCCTCGCCAACGATCAGAATATCACACGAGTCGAGCATGCCGGGCGTTTGCGCCTTGCCTCGCTCCACGTCTGGTGCTACCTTCCCGAATTTGCATGCGGCCAATTTGGCCCGGGGAAGTGCGGGCGCGCAGCAAGAATTTCGATGGGGGTGAAGCGTGGCGAAAAAAACCTGGAGCTCGACGGCGCCGCCCGGAGAATTTGAGCCCTATGTCCCGGCGGAAGAAAGTCTCGCTGAGTTCACGCTCCGCGCTGTCGTGCTCGGTTCGCTCTTTGGCCTGCTGTTCGGCGCAGTGACCGTGTATGTCGGCCTGCGCGCCGGGCTCACCGTCTCCGCGTCCATCCCCATCGCGGTTCTTTCGATCAGCATCCTGCGCGCGTTCGGCCGCTCCACAATTCTCGAAAACAATATCGTGCAGACCACCGGCTCGGCCGGTGAATCCCTCGCCGCAGGAGTGATGTTCACGATTCCCGCGCTGATCTTTTTGGGCTTCGGCTCGGAATTCACCTTCTGGCGGATTTTTCCGCTGGCGCTTCTGGGAGGATGGCTCGGCGTGCTCTTCATGATTCCGCTGCGGCGGCAACTGATCGTGAAAGAGCACGGCAACCTCACGTTTCCAGAAGGCACCGCCTGCGCCGATGTGCTCGTTGCGGGCGAGCGCGGAGGATCGTTTGCAGGACGCGTGTTCTGGGGCCTCGGCATCGGCGGTGTTTACACTTTTCTGATGAACACCGTGCAAGCCTGGAACCCGCAGCCCGAAGCGCGTCCCTCTTGGTTTCCGGGCGCTTCGTTTCGCGCCACGATCACTTCCGAATACCTCGGCGTCGGCTACATCATCGGCCCCAGAGTCGCAGGCATACTTTTTGCTGGCGGCGTGATTTCCTGGCTGCTCGTCATGCCCGCGATTCAGTTCTTCGGGCAACTCGCCGGGAACACGCCCATCTATCCCTCCACCATTCCCATTCCGCAAATGTCGCCGGACGACATGTGGCGGCAGTACATTCGCCCGATGGGCGCGGGAGCCGTCGCCGCGGCCGGACTGATTACGCTGCTGCGAACGCTGCCGACAATTATTTCCGCGCTTCGAGCAGGGCTAAAGGATGTGCGCGCAGAGGGCGCCGGTCAGGCGGCGGCCAAGAGCCGTCTTGATCGGGATATGTCCATCCGCACGGTGATTATCGGTTCGTTCGTGATCGTGGTCATGATGTGGATCATGCTCACGTTTCATCCCATGAAAGGCGCGGACACGGCGTGGTATCAGAATCTGCTTGCGGCCGTCTTCGTGGTTGTTTTTGGATTTCTTTTCGTCACGGTGGCTGCGCGCATCAGCGGCCTGCTCGGCAATTCCTCAAACCCCGTAAGCGGAATGAGCATCGCTACGCTCATGGCCACCTGCGCCATCTTTTTCGTAGCCGGCTGGACCGCGCCAAATTATGCGGTCCTCGCGTTGATGATCGGAGGCGTCGTTTGCACCGCTGCGGCCATTGCTGGAGCCACTTCGCAGGACCTCAAAACCGGCTATCTAGTGGGCTCAACGCCGGTGCGGCAGCAGATGGGCCTGCTCATCGGCGTCACCGTCTCCACCATCGCCATCGGCGCCACGCTGAATCTGATGAACACCGGGCTCCAGAAATATATTCCCGCGCAGATTCCCTTGAACGTGCAGTCTCTGCCCACCGGCGTCAAAGTCGAACGAGACTCGTACACGTATCAGGGCAAGAACTACGCCCTGATCAATGCGCTGGGCTCGCGCGTGATCCCGGACGGCGAATACCTCTACGATCCGGCTACGAAAGAAATTGAAATTCAATGGGTCCAGGGCATCGGCAGCGACAAAGCGCCCGCCCCGCAAGCGCGACTGATGGCCACGGTCATCAACGGCATCCTCAATCAGCGCCTGCCGTGGCGGCTTGTCCTGATGGGCGTGGCTCTCGTCCTGGCCGTGGAAATTCTGGGAGTGCGTTCGCTCGCGTTTGCGGTGGGCGCCTATCTTTCGATTGGGACTACGGCCACGATGTTTGCCGGGGGACTCGTGCGGTGGCTCGTCGAAACGACTTCGAAAAAATCCGCGGAGGGCGAAGCCAGCCCCGGAGCGCTCTACTCGAGCGGCTTGATCGCCGCGGGCGGCGTGTTCGGCTTGCTCGGCATCGTCATCAATCTTCTGCAAGACCCGGAGGTCTCAACACACACGCCGCACTGGCTCACGTCGGTGCTCGGCCTGCCGTGGCGCGCCGATCTCTTCGCCTTTGGCCCGAAGCTTCTCGGCTCACTCGCCACCAGCAATCTCGTGGGCCTGATCATGTTTCTGCTGTTGGCGGCTTCGCTCTTCTATTTCGCGCGCAAAAAACTAGACTAGGCCAGCAGGCAGGCACGGAGAGCAGAACGATCCCGGGAGTGAAGAGAAAAAACAGGCCGGCCCGGCGAAGGCCGGCCTAGGTTGCAATCCATCAGACTACGCGCATCACAAATGACAACGAGCGAGAACGCGCCTGCTACTTGGCTGGAATGTAGCTCAAGTCCCGACGAAGTTCGATGAGTTCGCTGTATGTGCTCTCGATCGAGCCGTTGATTCTCTCGATCACAGACATCGCTTCCTGCTCGCCGAAGGCCGAGCGCAGATCGTCGCGCAGCGGCTTCACGGCCGGGTCGTCCTCGAACGAAGCCCAGTTGGCGTGTTCAATCGTGAGGACATAGGTGCCGCCGGGTCCGCCATTCACCAGGCGGTACCACGAATAGTGCGCCGGCGATTTCACCTTCTGCCGTGCTTCTGCCGCTCGTGCGATGGCGCTGCGGAAATCGTCGCCTTTTCCAAAGCGCACGTGAAAGGTGATGACCTCCGTGTACTTGGCATTCATGTCCGTGGAAGGATTGCTCCATTTGGGCAAGAACTCGTAGTAGGCAGTGACGAGCTTCTCGACCGAAGCGCCGATGAGCTTTTGGTATTCTGCAAGATCGGCCGCATTTGTAACCGATGGGTTATCGAGATCCGCCCAGTGCTGGCCGAGGCGCCCGACGATGTAAGTTCCGGTGCGATCGCCGGTGAGTGTTTCGAAAACGTATAGAGCCTGGGCATCTTTCTGCTGCTTGTGCCAATCGACCTTTTGTTTCCGGCCGTCTTCATACTGTTTCACCATGCCGTTTTTCGGCGTCTGGAATTCGAGTGCGGCGATATTGCCTGGTTGTCCTTGTGCCGAGGCGGAAAGCGCAACGAGCAGTAACACACTGAGAGCTGCAGTCATCTTAAACAATTTCACTTTATCCTCCTGGATTTGTGAAGACGTGGGACCGAAAGCCGGGTGAGATTATCCCGCAGGGTGTGAGGTGTCAAATGGGATTTCTGTTTTCATTATGCGCCCGAGTCGTAACTTACGCTATCTGGCCAGGGGAGGGCAGCTTCAGAGCGCGCTGTCTCCTATCCCGGCGACTTTGACTCCGCCGCGGCAAGCCTTTAAACTTCAAGGTCGTGGCATTCTCACGCGGCTACGGTCCCCGGTTCCAATGGCGCGGCTTCGTTCCGCCGGCGATCAAGACGCTTCTCATTGCCTGTACTTCCGTCTTCGCTTTTCAGACACTCCTGCAGGTTCTCATCAGCCCCGATGCCGAGGCTCGTTTCGTCCACTATCTCGGCCTGGTGCCCTTCGCGGTCCTGCATGGATACATATGGCAATTGTTCACATACATTTTCCTTCATGGAAGCATCTGGCATTTGCTCTTCAACCTTTTGTTTCTCTGGATGTTTGGCAAGGATCTGGAGCGCACTTGGGGGCCGCGGAAGTTTTACACGTATTTTTTTCTCTGCGGCATCGGCGCTGCGGCAATCAACGTTGCCGTGAAGGCAGTTTTGGCCGCATACGGCATCGGAACTTTGAACACGGTGACCATCGGAGCTTCGGGGGCCATTTTCGGCATCCTGCTGGCCATGGCGATCGTCTTCCCGCACCAACAAGTGTGGCTGATACCGTTTCCCGTCACGCTCCCGATGCGCGTATATGTTCTCATCATGGGCGCGATCGAATTTTACTTTACGCTCGAATCGCCCGGCGACGGCGTGAGCCACGTCTGCCATCTCGGCGGGATGCTCGTGGGTTACATCTATCTCCGACGCGGATCGTTTCTCTATAATTTTCGCAATTATTTTTCCGACTGGAAGCGCCGCCGCCTGCGCAAAAAATTCGACGTGTACGTCCGCGACCACCGCGAAAAACCTCCCTCGAATCCCGACAACTGGGTGAACTAGAGATTAACGGCGGTGTGGGGCGGTTCGGACTGGGGCGCCCTCAGCGGCAATCGAAGAGAGATTCTTCGCGTGCGCGTCCCGATCCGGAGATCGAAAAGATCGATCTCTGGGAAAAGCAAAACCTCGGAACGCTCCGCTCAGAATGACGATCGTGGGCGGTGGTCAACCGCCGACGCGGATGAGGCGCATCAGATTCGTCGTGCCGCGTGTGCCGAGCGGCGTCCCGGCGATGACGCCGATAACGTCGCCCTTCTTTACGAGCCGCTCTTCCCGAAGCCTGACTTCTGCTATTCGCGCGAGCTGATCAATATCGTGGACCCGGGCGATATTCCGCGGAAGCACGCCCCAGAGGAGGCTGAGACGCTGGCGCGTCTCCGGGTTCGGTGAGAATCCGATGATCGGCGCGCGCGGCCGGTACTTGGATACGATCCGCGCAGACGATCCCGATTCCGTGAACACGGCGATCACCTTCATGCGCAACTCTTCCGCGGCATGGCAGATGGCTTCGGCGATGGCCTCACTGATGTGCAATTCCGCGTAGCGCGCCGGGCGAGGCTGATCGGTGACGCTTGCCTCGGCTTCCCGGATAATGCGATCCATCATCATGACGGACTCGAGCGGATAGGTTCCTGCGGCCGATTCACCGGAGAGCATGAGCGCGTCGCTGCCGTCGAAAACAGCGTTGGCTACGTCGGAAGCTTCCGCGCGCGTGGGCCGCGGGTTTTTTTGCATCGAGTCGAGCATCTGCGTAGCTGTAATCACGGGGACGAGAGCGTTGCGCGCCCGCGAAATAATCTCCTTCTGCACCACCGGCACTTTTTCCGGACTCATTTCCACGCCCAGATCGCCCCGCGCCACCATTACACCGTCCGAAACACTCAGAATTTCATCGAGGTTGTCGATGGCTTCGGGCTTTTCGAGCTTCGCGATCACGGGGACGTCTTTCCCGGCCCGCGCGATTATGGATTTCCCTGCGCGCACGTCCGCAGCGGTGCGCACAAAACTGAGAGCGACGTAATTCGCGCCCAGCCGGAGCGCAAACGCAAGGTCTTCGCGGTCCTTGGGCGTCAGCGATGGAATTTTCAATTTCACGCCGGGCAGGTTGATTCCCTGGTGCTCGCCGAGTTCGCCGCCGTTTTCAACCTGGCAGACCACTTCGCGCCCTCGCGTGGAAAGAACTCGCAGAGCAATCTCGCCGTCGCGCAGGAGTATGCGATCGCCTTTGTGCACCGACTCGGGCAATGCGCGAAATGTGGTGCCGACGGCTTCGGCATTGCCGATGATTTTCTTTGTCGTGAAAACGAATCGCTGGCCGAAGCGCAGTCGCACCGGCTTTCCGTTTTCGAGGACGCCGGTCCGGATTTTCGGGCCCTGCAAATCGGCGAGGATGCCCACGGGCTTCTCATGCTGGACCGAAGCGCGGCGCACAGCGGCCACGCGCCGGGCGTGCTCGTCCGGCGTGCCGTGCGAAAAATTCAGGCGCGCCACATCCATCCCCGCCCGCACCATCCGTTCAATCATCTCAAAGGAGGAGCTGGAGGGTCCGAGCGTGCAAACGATTTTTGCTCTGCGATAGTCCATTCGAGTTACTTCGCCACGACAAATTCATTCACGATGTCATACAGATATTGGATCCCCTTGCGGAAGGAATCGAGCGGAATTCGTTCGTCATTCCCGTGCATCCGTACGAAGTCGGCCTCCCCCAATGGAAAGGGAAGCAGGCCGTAAGCCTCCACACTCCGAAGCCGCAAGAACCGCGAGTCCGTTGCCCCGGTGGACATGAACGGCACCACCGGCACGCCCGGAAATTCCTTCGCCGATACGTTCCGGATCGCGCCGTAGAGGTCGGATGTGAGCGACGAGGAGGGAGCGGTTTCCCCGCCTCCGGGCTCGATTTCAAAACGGATCTGAGGATCATTCACGAGCTGCTGCAACTTGCCGAGGAGCGCGTTGATCGTGTTGCCCGGAAGCAATCGTATGTTGATGACACCGCGCGCTTCAGGCGGGATGACATTGTTGCGGATCCCCGCCTGAAGCATGGTCGGGGCAATCGTGTCGCGCATCATCGAATTCCAGGACGGGTCCACCTCAGAAAGCCATCGCTCAGCGTGCTCCGCGCGGTCCGGCGATTCGAGCGCGCGCATCCACTTGCTCGTTTCGTCATCCTCTATTTGCGCGATCCCTTCAAAATAGGCGCGCGTCACGGAATTGAATTCCACCGGCGCTTCGTATGTTCCGATCTTCGTAATCGCCGCCGCAAGGTGCAGGACGGCGTTGTCCTTGCGGGGCATGGAAGCGTGCCCCGATGGCCCCGTGGCGATGACGTCCACGCTCACAATCACCTTTTCGCTGGACTGGACGCCAATATACGAAGGCTTACCGTCCTTCAACACCACGCGGCCGCCTTCGTTGATGGCGTATCCTGCGGCGATTTTGTCCCAGTGTTTTTCGACAGCAAACTTCATCCCGAGTTCTCCGCCGGACTCCTCGTCTCCCTCTGCGAGCAGGACGACGTCACGATTCAAGTGTGCGCCCGAGCGTTTCAATGCGATGAACACGGCAAGGTTTGCGATCGTCATTCCTTTGTCGTCGACGGCGCCGCGCCCGTAGAGATAGCCGTCCTTTACGGCCGCGCCGAAGGGGTCCACGGTCCAAGCGGTCTTGTTCACACCGACGACGTCGAGATGCCCGATCAGCAGCAGCGCCCGCGATGGGTCCGGTACCGCAGAGGACGAAAGGCGCGCCACCAAGAAGCCTCGCCCCGGCGTGCTCTGGAAGATTTCGGCAGGGATCCCTTCGCGCTGGAGTATATCCGCAACATATTTCGCGGCCTCGACCTCGTTCCCCGGGGGGTTCGTTGTATTGATGCGAATGAGCCCTTCCAGCCAAAGAACCGCTTCGCTTTGGAGTTTCGAAAGGTCCACTGCCTGTGCGGGCGGCTGCGCCTGGAGCGGCACGGCTTGCGCGAAAGCTTCTGCAGAAAATAGTGCGGGGCCCAAAAACAAGATAAGGAAGATTCGACGAGCTCTACGGGCCATCCGATTCGCCTCCGAGTGAAACGACAAGTTCCCCGCAGAGCGAGGAATTCTTCATACTATCATGGAGGCGCAGGGGGGGGGGCTTTGGGGGTCGAGTAGCCCGTTTTCTGGATTGCAATTGACCATCCCGGGAGGGTCGTGGCAGCATCCAAAGCGGGGAGAGGGAAAAGATGCCATTGATAGCCTGGATTCGCGGATTTCTTCTGGCGACTATTATCTTTGGGTTGGGCTTGGCTGCCGGCGCCGGCACTGCGCTCGCGCAACAGGAAGGGCCGCAGAAACCTGCGCCAGCGGAGGAAACGCCGCCGAAAGTCCCGACCCAGCAGGGACAGCAGCAAACGGGACAACCACAGCAGGCGCCGCCGCAGGTCGCGATTTCCGTTCAATCCGCGGTTGTCAACGTGGATGCGGTCGTCACCGATTCGGAAGGAAATCTCGTGACGGGTTTGAAGAAAGAAAACTTCCGAATCCTTGATGAAGGCCAGCCACAGCAGGTAACCAACTTCGCTCCGAGCGAAGCGCCCATTACCATGGTCATGCTGGTGGAGTTCAGCAAGCAGATGTACGGTGTTTTTGCCTACAATGCGCAGCATTGGGCCTATGAATTCCTCAGCCGTCTCAACCAGAAGGATTGGGTCGCGCTGAAGACTTTCGATATCAAGACGACTCTTCAGGTGGACTTCACGCAGAACAAGGCGGAAATACAGACGGCCCTCGCACAGTTGTTTGTCCCTTCCTTTACTGACAGCGACCTCTTCGATGCCGTGATGGAAACGCTCGATCAGCTTCGCGACGTGAAGGGGAAGAAATCCATCCTTATCCTTGCTTCCGGCAAGGACACCTTCAGCAAGCACACGCTCGATCAGACTTACAAGCGCGTGAAAGAATCCGACGTAACCATCTTCGCCGTGGGTGTGGGTGAAGCCGCGGAGAGTTATGCCGACATGAGCGGCAGACAAGGCCCGATCGGCCGCCTAAACTATCTTCAGGGGAAGAATCAACTCACACATTTCGCGGACGTGACCGGCGGCTATGCCTGGTTTCCGCAAATGCAGGGGGAGCTGCCATCCATACTTAATTCTGTCGCCGCATTCCTGCGCAACCAGTACACGCTCGGTTTTGCGCCCATCGCGGGGACCGACGGGAAATATCACAAAATTAAAGTCGAGATCGTGGACGAGCAGGGAAATCCCCTGATGGTTCCGAACAAGAAGGGCAAGCCAAAGAATGTTGTGGTGTATGCCCGCCAGGGCTACACCGCGCCGAGCAGCCCCGCCAGCGACTAAAAAAGACTAATATCCGCGCTCGAGATCCACGCGATTCAATAGCTCGCGGCCGGTGAACCAGCGCTCGAGATTTTCCATCACTCGATCCGTCTGCCGCTCCCAGAGATGCTCGGTCAGGGCGCTCACATGCGGTGTGATGAATGCATTTTCGAGTTGCCAGAGCGGGCTTTCCTGCGGCAGAGGCTCTTCGGAGGCAACGTCCAGTGCCGCTCCGGCAATCGCGTGGCGTTCGAGCGCCGCGATCAGAGCGGGTTCATCGACGAGCGCGCCGCGTGCCACGTTAATGAAATAGGCGGAGGGCTTCATCAGCGCGAATTCACGCGCGCCAATCATCCGGCGCGTATCCGGCGTTTCCGGCGCGGCGAGAACCACGAAGTCGGCTTCCGGCAGCGCCTCCTGCAGTTTCGCGGGCGCGTAGAATTTCTCCGCCAATTCCGCGTCGCCGCTGCCCGAGCGCGTCACCGCCCTCACGCGCATTCCCAGCGGGCGAACGATCCTTGCCACCTCGCGTCCAATCGAGCCGAATCCGATGAAAAGCAACACTTGCCCGCGGAGCTCGCGCGGCCGCACCGGCGCGTCCCACAATTCCTGCTGCGCCCAGCACCGTTGTTGCTGATGGCGAAAACAATCCGGAAATCTCCGCGCGAGCGCCACGACGACGCCGAGGACATGCTCGGCCATCGGGATACTGTGAACGCCGCTGGCATTTGTCACCACGATGCCGCTCTGTCGCAGCGCCGGGTACATCAATTGCCCCACCGCCGCCGCAGTGGAATGAATCCACTGAAGGCTGCGCGCCCACGCGAATTGTTCCGGGCGCAGAGAAAAGCCGACGAAAATCTGTGCGTCAGGGAGCTCCTGCGCGAGGCCATCATAGGTGGGCAGATGCACGACGCGCATTTCCGGCCAGCGATTGCGGATGCGCGCGGCCATTTCCGGCGGCGGGTTCCAAAGCGAAAAGCGATGCCACACGCAGATGACGAGCTTCGTGTCTGCGGCCTTCGCGCGGATCATCGGGTAAGAACGCGGAGATCGCGGCCGGTCATTTCCGGGGGCGCGGGAATGCCGAGGATGCCGAGCAAGGTCGGGGAGATGTCGCGGAGAGAGCCGCCGGGGCGCAGTTGCGCGCGGGCGTCGTCGCTCGCGAGAATAAAAGGAACGGGGTTCGTCGTGTGATACGTGTGCGGGCCGCCCGTCACAGGGTCGATCATAGTCTCGGCGTTACCGTGATCGGCGGTGATGATCCACGCACCGCCGCGGGGACGCAACGCCTGGAAAATTTTCCCCAGACAATCGTCCACAGTTTCGCAGGCCTTGATCGTGGCTTCGAGCTTTCCCGAATGGCCGACCATGTCCGCGTTTGCAAAGTTCATGATGATGGCGTCGAACTCACCCTTTTCGATGGCATGCACAACGGCGTCGGCAATTCCCACAGCGGACATTTCGGGCTTCAAATCATACGTCGGCACTTTTGGCGACGCCACCAGGATACGCTCCTCCCCCGGAAACGGCTTTTCGACGCCGCCATTGAAAAAATACGTCACGTGCGCATATTTCTCGGTCTCCGCCACGCGCAAATTCTTGAACTGCAGCTCGGCGAAAACATTGGCAAGGATGTGTTCGAGTTTTTCCGGGGCGAGAATGTAGCGGAGCCACGGCCAGGTCTTTTCGTACTGCGTCATGGCGACAAACGTCAGATTCTTCGGGCGCGCGGGATCGGAGAATTCCTTGAAGCCCGGCTCGACAAGAGCACGCGTGGTTTGACGGGCGCGGTCGGCGCGAAAATTGAAGAAGATCACGGCATCGTCGTCGCGGATCACGGCACGCGGCGAAGCAGGCTTTCCGGGCGATGCCTCGGTTGTGATCACGGCGGGAATCACGAACTCATCCGTAACGGTCTTTTCGTAACTCGCGCGAACGACTGCAATCGGATCGCTCGATTTCGTCTCGGCGTCGCCGTGGACAATAGCGCGGTAGGCCTTCTCGATGCGCTCCCAGCGATTGTCACGATCCATCGCGTAGTAGCGGCCGGACACAGTTGCGATTTGGCCCACGCCGAATTCGCGCATTTTCTGCTCGAGTTGACGGAGGAAGTCGATGCCGCTATTCGGCGGCGTGTCGCGGCCGTCCATGAAGCAGTGGACGAAAACACGCGCGACTTTATTTTCCCGCGCCATGCGCAGCAATGCGAAAAGATGATTCAGATGCGAATGAACTCCGCCATCGCTCACGAGACCGAGCAGATGCAATTGCCGCTCGCGCCCGCGCTCCATCGCTTGAACGAGTAGTGGCTGGCGGAAAAAGTCGCCGCTGGAGATGAGATCGTCCACGCGCGTGCTGTCCATGTGGACGATGCGGCCCGCGCCGATATTCAGATGGCCCACTTCGCTATTGCCCATCTGCCCTTCGGGCAGGCCGACGGCGGGGCCGGAAGTGTGGATGAGGGTGTTCGGGAAATCTTTCAGGAGGCGGTCGTAGTTCGGCTTTCGCGCGAGGGCGATGGCGTTGCCTTTCGTTTCTGCACGGTAGCCCCAGCCGTCGAGGACGGTGAGGACGATCGGCTTGGGTCGTTTTGTGGGCATATTATTGGCGCAACGCTTTGCGACCGGGGAAGCGCGCGGAGGATCCGAGCTCCTCTTCGATGCGAAGAAGCTGATTGTACTTGGCGATGCGATCGGTGCGCGAGGCAGAACCGGTCTTAATCTGCCCTGTGCCCATGCCCACGACGAAATCGGCAATGAAAGCGTCCTCGGTCTCACCGGAGCGGTGCGAAACGACCGAGGCGTAGCCGGCTTTCCGCGCCATCTCGACGGCTTCGATCGTTTCGGTGACCGTGCCGATTTGATTCAGTTTGATCAGGATTGCGTTGGCGATTTTTTCAGAGATGCCGCGCGCGAAAATCTTCGGATTCGTGACGAAGACGTCGTCGCCGACCAATTGAATTTTTTTGCCCAGGTCGCGTGTCAAGATTTTCCAGCCGTCCCAATCGTCTTCGGCCATTCCGTCTTCGAGCGACACGATCGGGTATTGCCGGCCCCAGGCTTCCCAGAACGCGACCATTTGCTCCGAGGTCCGCGCGGACTTATCGGATTTCTTGAAGACGTATTTTTTTGAGGCGCGGTCGTAGAATTCGCTCGAAGCGGGATCGACCGCAATTGCGATTTGCTCGCCGGGCTTGTAACCCGCGGCGGTGATCGCTTCGAGGACGCGCTCGAGGGCCTCTTCGTTCGATTTGAGATTGGGCGCGAATCCGCCTTCATCGCCGACGGCGGTGGAGTAGCCGTTTTTCTTGAGCACGGCTTTCAAATTGTGAAAAACCTCGACGCCCCAGCGCAGCGCTTCGTGAAAACTCGGCGCGCCGAGCGGCATCACCATGAATTCCTGCACGTCCACGGAATTGTCGGCGTGCGCGCCGCCATTCAAGATGTTCATCATGGGGACCGGGAGCGTTGCGCCGGAAGTGTCGCCGGAGAATTTCGCCAGATATTTATAAAGCGGCTGATGTGAAGCGGCTGCCGCGGCGCGGGCGGCGGCCATGGAAACAGCCAGAATGGCGTTGGCGCCGAATTTGGATTTGTTCGGTGTTCCGTCGGCTTCGATCATGCGGCGATCGAGCGCGCGCTGGTCGGACGCGTCCATGCCTGCGACGGCTTTTGAGATTTCCTGATTCACATGCGCAACAGCTTTGAGGACACCTTTGCCGAGATAGCGCGCCTTGTCGCCGTCGCGCAGTTCGTTCGCTTCATGCTCGCCGGTAGAAGCGCCGGAGGGAACCGCCGCGCGGCCCAGAGCGCCACCTTCCAGGCGAACGTCCGCCTCGACCGTGGGATTGCCGCGCGAGTCGAGGATTTCACGGCCATGAACGCTGACAATTTTTGTGGACATTCATCAATCCTTTCGCAATAGGAAGAGATAAAGACCGAATTGCACAGGAATCTTATCTTCTCGCCAGGCCCGGCGAAAGCGCGATTCGAGGCTGCTCCAATAACAAGGTTCGGAATCGCCCAGGGAGCGACCGTAGGCGCTTCCGTACGAAGTCGAACGCCAGAAGCCGGCGAAGTCGTGCGGCGTAGCCGGGAGAGTTTGGGGAATGATCGCGTCTTCGATCAAGATCAGTTCCGTCGAAGCGCGGACGATGTTGCCGGGAAATTCCTTTCGGCGCAGGCGCGCATCGCGGAACTGGTCCCAGTGGTCGCGGAACTCGGACTGGACGATCGCTTGAATGGGTTCGGGGGTATCGGGAGGCTCGCCGCCGAAGACAGCGAGAATGCCGCCGGGCCGCAGCCAGCGCGCGGCGTTGGCGATGACGCGGGGGACGTCCATCCAATGCAGCGCCGTGGCAATGTTGACGAGGTCGACGCTCGAAGGTTCCTGCTCGCAATCCTCCGCGGTCGTTATGCGAACGACGGCGCGCGGCTCGGACTCGCGAAGCTTTTCCGCCATGCGGGCATCGGGCTCGACGGCGATGACTTCCGCGAAATGAGGGAGCAGTTCGCGCGTGGATCTTCCCGTGCCGGCGCCAAGGTCCACTGCGCGCTGGCGGCGATCGGGCGGCAGCGCTGCGAGGATACGCTCGAAAATTTGCGGCGGATACTCGGGGCGGTAGGCGAAGTAGGCTTCCGCGGCGTGGCCGAAGCGAGGTTCAAAAGGCATAGGAGATGGAGCGGTGTGCCAACGCTACTCGGGTTCCTCGAGCATAGATTCCGGACGGACGACGACGGCGATGCCATTTTCGCTGACGGAGTACCGCGCGCGGTCGGCATCATGATCGTAGCCGATGACGGTGCCTTCGGGAAGATCCACATGGCGGTCGATGATGGCGCGGCGGATGCGGCAGCTGCGGCCGATATTCACGTGGTTGAAAATGATGGAGTCCTCCACTTCGCTGAAACTGTTGACGCGGACGTCGTAGCCGAGGACGCAGCGCTCGACGCGGCCTCCGGAAACGATCGAGCCGCCGGCGACAATCGAATCCACCGCCACGCCTGTGCGGCCCGGGTCCGCAAACACGAATTTGGCCGGCGGATACTGTTGCTGCCATGTGTGCAACGGCCAGCTTTTGTCGTAGAGGTTGAAAACGGGCGAGACGGAGACGAGATCCATATTCGCTTCGTGGTAGGCCTCGATGGTGCCGACATCGCGCCAGTAGCTGGTCTCCTTCTTGTTTTCATCGTGGAAATCGTAAGCGAAGACGCGATATTCACCGATGATTCTGGGAATAATGTCCTTGCCAAAATCATGCGAGGAGTCCGGGCTTTCCGCGTCGAGGATCAGGATCGGCATCAGCAGGTTTGTATTAAAGATGTACACGCCCATGGAGGCGTTCACTTTGCCGGGATGAATGCGCGAGGGCTTCGGGTGCACGGGCTTTTCTTCGAAGCCGACGATGCGCCAGTCGCTGTCGGTCTCGATGACGCCGAATTTTCCGGCAGCAGCCTCCGCATCCACCTCGAGCGTCGCGACGGTCACATGCGCACCGGAGTCCACGTGCTGCTCGAGCATCTTCTGGTAATTCATTTTGTAGATGTGGTCGCCGGAAAGAATGAAGACGTAGTTGGATTGCTCGCTGCCGATTGAATAGATGTTCTGGTAGACGGCATCGGAGGTGCCCTGATACCAATGCTGCGAAACGCGCATCTGCGGCGTGAGGACTTCGATGAAATCGCCGTGACCCATCAGCACAGACCAGCCGCGGCGGACATGGCGGTTGAGGCTGAGCGCCTTATATTGCGTGAGGACGAAGATGCGGCGCAAGTCGCTATTGAGGCAATTCGAGAGCGTCACGTCGATGATGCGATAGAGGCCGCCGAACGGAACAGCCGGTTTGGCGCGGTCGCGCGTGAGCGGCCAGAGGCGCTCTCCCTGGCCGCCCGCCAGCAAGACTCCGATCGCGTTGCGCATTATGGGCATCGAAGAATTTCCCCGAAAACTTGCATCGGGAAGGGTGCCATTCTACCAGTAAGTGCCCTGCATCGCAGGGCTGCGGTTCGATTCCGTCGCAGGGACCTCGCCGCGTGCGGTTCGTTTACTATTGAGTACAGACGGCGGCCCGGACAAGCTTTACGCACAATTTAAGCCTTGACTTGGGGGGTAGCCTCCGTTAGAAGAAGTTGGCAATTGCCGGTTCAGGTGTGAACCGGCTACACTGTAGCTAATCCAGTCGTCCAACCTAACAATTAACGGGGGACGGGGGTGAATACGCTTGGCAGAAGTTGTAATTCAAGAGGGTGAGTCGCTCGAAAATGCTCTCCGGCGCTTCAAGCGGAAAGTGCAGTCGGAAGATATCATCAAAGAGATCAAGAAGCACAGCTACTACATGAAGCCCGGCGAGAAACGTCGCGCGAAAGAAGCCCTCTCGCGTAAGCGCCTCCGGAAAAAGCAACGGCGTGAGCAGGATTAGGCGACCGTATCACTTGGGTCCATCCAAGCAGCTTTGTGCCAGTCGGCAGGTGGGGACCGCATGTTCCACCCGCGTACTCCTAATATCGTCTGACCATGGCTGTAATGCTGCCTGTACTCTCCCAGCAAGGTCCCGGAGCAGCACATGGAATACCACGATAAGGTCCTGAAGTGCGCCGAATGTGGAGCTGAGTTCGTTTTCACCGCCGGCGAACAGATGTTTTTCGCCGACAAGGGTTTCAAGAACGAACCCAAGCGGTGTAAGGCGTGCAAGGCCAACCGTGCGCAGGGCAATGGATCGGGGACGACAAGCGTTCAGCGAGTCGAAACCAAGACCGTTTGCTCGCAGTGCGGGAAGGAAACAACGGTCCCTTTCAAGCCCACGCAAGGGCGGCCCGTCTATTGCCGCGAATGTTTTCAGCAGCGGCGAACGATGAGCGCGTCCAGCGCGGCCGCGCCATAGTAGGGCGCGTCGCTCTGCAGGCTTGTAACGCGCCGGGACATCCCACCGGCAGACCGAACGACCCCGGGAAAAACCCGGGATAGCCGGGGACTTCCTCGGCGAAGCGGAATTCGAATTTTTGAAGGCCCTTCACGGCGCGCTCGAGAATGCGCCGTGGAGGGTCTTTCGTTTTTCAGGCAGTCTTCGAGAAGGCTAAAGCGGGGCGCATGGGGACAATGACTCGAAGCGCAGCAAGGAAAGACTCCATTTCCGGCTGCGTTCCGACGGTGACGCGGAGGTAGTTGCTCATGGACGGAAAAAGCCGACCTACAAGGATTCCGCGGGCATGAAACTGCTCAATGACCGGCTGAACGCTTGAGCCCAGGGAAATCATAAGGAAATTGGCTTGCGAGTCGGTGAAAGACCTGCCGTCTTTCGCGAGTTCACTCGTGAGCCACTGGCGGGTGCGGATGATGCGGTTGCGGCAGGACGCGACATAATCCGAGTCGCCAAGACTTACGAGTGCGGCCGCAAGGACTGCAGCATTGCAATTGTCCTGTAGCGTTTGCTCGTTCATTCTCGCGATGGTTTCCTTCGTCCCCACGGCGTAGCCGAGCCGCATCCCAGCCATGCCATAAATCTTGGAAAATGTGCGCGCCACGACGATGTTCGGATGCTGGGGAATCCAATCGACGACGCTCGAATAGCGCGGATCCTCCACAAAATGATGGTAGGCCTCGTCCACAAGAATAAGAGTCGTCGGAGGGACGCGGCGCACGAATTCGGCCATCTCATCGCGCGAGACAATCGTGCCGGTAGGATTATTCGGGTTGCAGATGTAGACCAACCCGGTCTTCGATGTGCACGTAGCCGCCATGCGCGGGAGATCGTGGCGGTGATCCGCGGTCAGCGGGACTTTCACGGGATCGGCGCGGGTGACGCGTGCATAGTCGAGAACGGCTTCGAACGTGGGCTCGGCGGCCACGATGTTTTGACCGGGGGCGAGGAAAGCCATGTCGGCGACGCGGAGGATCTCGCTCGAGCCGCAGCCGAGCAAAATATTTTCCCGCTTGACGCCGTGCGATTTCGCCAGAGCATCCATCAGCGGCGCGTACGCCGCATCCGGATAACGAGGAGCAATTTGCCCGCACGCTGCCAGGACATCCATCGCCTTCGGGCTTGGGCCGTAGGGATTTTCATTGGCGTCGAGGCGGATGAAGCCTTTCTTGCTGTCTTCCGGGCGCACCGTCGAGAGGGGAGCAGGCATTCGCGGAACGGCGAATGCAAGAGCAAGAGATCGGCTGACGGTGCGAGAAAAGTCGCGCCGAGAAAAAAGTTTCTTGTACATATCGCGCTCCCCCCGATGGATCGGTTTGGATAATACGCCGCGCCACGACGGGGGACAAGGACGGGCGGCGCCGCGAGTTATCGACGTTGACCGGACCCGGCCGCCCGCCTAAGATTCTTCTTTGCGAAAGGTGGTACTTCGATGGACGAAAAAATCTTGCGCGAGCATATCCAAAAAGCCCTTGGCTGGGGCGAAGCTCACGTGGATTGGAAAACCGCCCTGGCCGATTTCCCGGCCAAGGAGCGCGGTGTGCGGCCTCCCGGCGCTCCGCATTCGCCGTGGGAATTGCTCGAACACGTGCGCATCGCTCAGCGGGATATGCTGGAGTTCTCCCGGAATCCGAAGCACGTTTCGCCCAAATGGCCTTCGGGCTATTGGCCGGAAACTCCGGTGCCGCCGAGTGAAGCGGCATGGGAGGAAAGCGTGAAAGCGTTCGAGAGGGATTTGAAAGCGATGGAAGAACTTGTCTCGGATCCGCATAGGGACCTTTGCGCGCCGATTCCGCACGGGTCCGGCCAGACGATTCTGCGCGAGGCGTTCCTCGTGGCCGATCACAACTCGTATCACCTCGGCCAGTTTGTTTTGCTTCGCCGTCTGTTGGGAGGGTGGTCCAAGAGTTAGGCTGCGCTCCTCGCCGACAACGTAACGCAACCGTTATAATGGATAGGAAAGTCGAAGGACGTTCATGAGCCGGCAACAGGCAGTCGTGGAATCTGCGGCAACCAAAGAGGCGCAGGAGCGCGTGTGGGACGCGTTTCGCCGCTGGGGATATCTTCAGGCGAACCTCGATCCGCTGGGCGATCTCAAGTCCGTTGCCGTGCCCGAACTTGAAATTTCAGGGGCGGATGCGGAGGCGGCGCGGAGGTTCTACTGCGGCAGCGTCGGTGCGGAGTTCATGCACATCGTAGATCGCGAGCGACGGCTGTGGGTACAGGAGCGCATGGAAGCGGAAGCGGCCAAGCCCGACCGCGCTCGAATTCTCGATCGCCTGGTGAGCGCCGATATTTTCGAGCAGGTTTTGCAGAAGCGCTATCTGGGCACAAAAAGATATTCGCTCGAAGGCGAGGATGCGCTTTTGCCATTGCTCGACGCCATCCTGAGCGCGGCTGCCGAGCAAAGCGCCGAGCAAGCAATACTGGCGATGAGCCATCGCGGACGGCTTAACGTGATGACGCACATCGTCGGGCGCCCGGCTGCGGAACTCTTCGCCCATTTCGAAGACGTGGACCCGCGGAGCATTTTGGGCGGCGGCGACGTGAAATACCACATGGGCGCGACCGGCGATTTCATCGCTGCGAACGGACGGACGCTTGGTATCCATCTCGTCTCGAATCCCAGCCATCTGGAAGCCGTGGACCCGGTGGCCGTGGGCCGGGCGCGGGCCAAACAGACACGCCTGGGAAAACAAGGGCGGCGGCAAATCGTGCCGATCGTGATGCACGGCGACGCCGCATTTGCCGGCCAGGGAGTCCTGGCCGAGACGCTGAACATGTCGGGAGTGGACGGGTTCAACGTGGGCGGCGCGGTCCACATCATCGTGAACAATTTGATCGGCTTTACGACCGTGCCTCGCGATTGCCATTCGTCGCAATTTTCATCCGATCTCGCTAAGCGCCTGCCGATCCCGATTTTCCACGTGAATGCCGAGGACCCTGAAGCGGTGGTGCGCGTGGGACGAATGGCGCTCGAGTATCGCTACACCTTCGCATCGCCCGTTGTGGTGGATTTGATCGGGTATCGCCGCCACGGCCACAGCGAAGTGGACGACCCCACGATTACGCAGCCGCTGCGCTACCGGAAAATTGAATCGCGTCCTCCCCTGTGGCAGCTCTACGCGAAAGAAATTGGAGCGGATGCAGAGCCTATTGTGCAGCAAGTTCGCGAAGAACTTGATGCCGCGCAGAAGCAGGCCATCGAGCTCGAAAAAAATCCGCCGATGCGTCAGCTTCCCGCTTATTGGGATGCTTACCGCGGCGGGCGCTACAACCCGTCGTTCGAAGTGGACACCGGAGTTCCGGAGCCAGAACTGACCGAGACCGGCGAAGGGATCGCACGCTATCCCGATGGCTTCCACATTCATCCAAAGGTGAAAAAGCTGCTCGAACAACGTGCGGAGATGGCGCACGGCAAGCGAGCGCTCGATTTCGGCATGGCCGAAGCGCTGGCTTTCGGATCCCTTTTGAAGGAAGGGATTCCCGTGCGATTGAGCGGACAAGACAGCCGCCGCGGGACATTCAACCAACGCCATGCAGCTTTGATCGACATCGTGACGGAGCAGGAAATCATGCCGCTCGAGCACCTCACACCCAACCAGGCGTGGTTTGAAGCGATCAATTCGACGCTCTCCGAGGCTTCCGTCCTGGGCTTCGAATACGGCTTTAGCCGCGATTTTCCCGAAGCGCTTGTGCTTTGGGAAGCGCAGTTCGGCGATTTCGCGAACGGCGCGCAAATCATCATCGACCAGTTCGTGGCAGCGGGGGAAGACAAGTGGGGTTTGCTCAGCGGCGTGGTGCTGCTTCTCCCGCACGGGTACGAAGGACAAGGGGCTGAACATTCGAGCGCGCGCATCGAGCGATTCCTGCAACTCGCGGCTCGCGACAACATTCAAATTTGCCAGCCTTCGACGGCGGCACAATATTTTCACCTGCTGCGACGGCAAGCGTTGCGCGCCTGGCGAAAGCCTCTTGTTGTCTTCACACCGAAAAGCATGCTGCGGAATCCGGCTGCATCTTCAGCGCTCGGCGAACTCTCAACTGGACGATTTCAGACGGTGATTCCAGACACGGGCGACGGATCGGCTACGCGGGTCCTGCTTTGCACGGGGAAAATTGGCCACGAACTCGCAGCCGAGCGGAAACGCCGCAAGGATGTTTCGAGCGCTATCGTTTTCCTCGAGCAGCTCTATCCCTTCCCGGAAGCGGAGCTGGCCGCGGAGATGGATCGGCATTCGCAAGCGCGCGATTTTGTTTGGGTGCAGGAAGAGCCCGCCAATATGGGTGCGCTCGCGTTCTTGTTGCCGCGCCTCGAACGGCTGGCGCGTGGGCGTTCGGTTCTCTCGGTGAAGCGATCCGCCGGCGCCAGCCCCGCCACCGGTTCCCACAAGGCACACGATATGGAACAGAAAGCAATCCTCGGGATGGCTTTCGCGAATTCTTCCAAAGGTTAGGAGCCGCCTCTATTTTTTCGAAATAATCACGCGATGAGGGCCGGCGGGCAAATTCCGCAGTTCATTTGACGAGAAGCCCGCATCCCGGAACATCCGCTGGTATTCGGAAAACGTGTAGGCATCGCCCTCGGGCGTAGCCGCCAGCATGATGAGGCTGAATGCAGCGGCCCTCGGCGGGGTGACGCGGTCTTCGTTGGGAATGAAGTCCAGTGTGACGGCGCGGCCATTGGGCGCGAGCGCGGCGCGCACTTTGCGTAGCAGAATTTCGATCATGACCGGATCGTAGTGATGGAGGAAGTTTGTCAGAAGGATGATTTCGTAGCCGGAACCAAATTCGACCTCGAACGCGCTGCCGGGGATCGTGTGGAGGCGTGAGGCGACTCCCGCTGCCTGGGCGTTCTCCTTTGCGACTTCCAGGACGTTTGCCCAGTCCAGGGCGTAGATTTCCGCGTTGGGATTGTGCTTTGCGATCGCGATGCCGAACATCCCATGCCCGGCGGCGATATCGAGCACCTTCCACTTTTCTCCCGCGTCGGCTTTGAGTTCTTCCGCAATCATTTCCGCCACGAAATTTTGCAGAGGAGCCATCGAGCGCGCGAACTCCACCCACAGCGGATTGTTCGCCGCAATGGCAGCTTCACCGGGAAGGATAGAGCCGCCTTTGCGCACGACGGCAGCGAGATCCTTGAATGCGTCCGTCATCATCGGCATGGCAAGAAATCCGACGGCAGAGGCAACACAGGCCGGCGAGCGCCGGTCCAGAAAAATCGCGGAGTCGCGCGTTAAGGCGTAGCGCCCGGATTCTTTCGTCAAAAACCCGTTGACGACGAGATAGTCGGAGAGAATACGTAGGCCCCTCTCGGCGGCCCGACAGCGCTTTGCGAGAGGCGCGGGCGTATCGGCTCCTTCGGCGATGGCCGTGAAGAGGTCGAGTTCAATCGCGGCTTTTAGAGCAGCGGTTTGCTGGTACGCGTTCAATGTTTCGAAAATTGCTTCCGGGTTGGGCTGCGATTGCCCGGTGACAGTGGCCATGAGCGGTTTCCTCCGATGAGTGGCAGGCGCATGACATTCTCTCGCGAGGCCGAGGAGAATGGCAATCGCCAAAATGCGGAATTCGCTAGGGGAAAGGCGCGAATTCGCTTACATTTTTTGAGGAATTCGAAGCGCGAGAGGACGCATTCTTTTCTCGAGGTATTGCAAATGAAAATCCAACCCTTTGAGCTCGAACGCTGGCAATCGGTCTGGGAGAACAAAGTCGAATTCAATGTTTCCGAGAGCGGCGTTCATCCGCTTTCGACAGCCGAGCTGGTGGCGGAACCCGAGGCGTTGCGAGAAATTCTGGACGTGCGGCAGCTATACCCGCAATCGAACGGCAGCGAAGAATTGCGGTCACGGATTGCCGAGCTCTATCCGGGCGCGCGCATGGAGAATGTTCTCGTCACTTGTGGCGGCTCCGAGGCGAATTTCGTATCCACGTGGGCGCTCATCGAGCCGGGCGACGAAGTGGTTTTCATGCTGCCCAATTACATGCAAGTGGCGGGACTGGCGCGAGCGTTTGGCGCCACGGTCAAGCCCTTGTGGCTCCGCGAAGAACTCGACTGGGGCATCGATTTCGACGAACTCCCGAAGCTCATCACATCGAAGACGAAGCTTGTCGTTATCTGCAATCCAAACAATCCTACCGGCGCCGTCCTTGGCCAGAAAGAAATCGACACGATCGCCGCGGCGGCAGCGAAAGTGGGGGCATGGATCCTTGCGGATGAAGTCTATCGGGGCGCGGAATTCGACGGATCGACGACACCGACTTTCTGGGGGGCTTACGACCGCGTGCTTTGCACTGCAGGGCTATCCAAAGCTTTCGGCTTACCGGGATTGCGCACCGGTTGGGTGATCGCGCCACCCGAAATGGCCGAGCAGCTCTGGGGCTATCATGATTACACGAGCATCGGGCCTGCGATGCTCTCAAGCCTTCTGGCTGCGTACGCTCTTACGCCGGAGCGGCGCAATTGGATACTCAACCGCACACGGGGAATTCTCCGGCAAAACTACCCGGCCTTGCAGGAATGGCTCACGGCGCATGCGGCTTCGTTTTCACATGTGCCACCCAAGGCCGGCGCGATCGCCTGGGCTGGACTGCGCGAGGGAGGAGATTCGGCGAGGATGACCGAAGAGCTGCGCGCAAAGAAGGACGTGCTGATCGTGCCCGGCGAACATCTAGGAATGAAATCCTTCGTGAGGTTTGGTTTCGGGGGCGAGCCGGAACACCTCCACGAAGCTCTTGCACGCGTCGCCGAATGGCTCAAAGAGAATCGGGCGAACTCAGCCGGCAGCGGCCGTCTATGAAGCTGGGTCAGTGATGGAGCCTCCTTGAAAGCGCCTCTACCCAAAAACGAAGCGGCGCGCCTCGAAGCTCTCCACCGCTACGCCGTTCTGGATACTCTTCCGGAGCAAGCATTCGATGATCTTTCGCGCATGGCGGCGCTGATCTGCGGGACACCGATCGTGCTGGTCAGTCTGGTGGACGCGGATCGCCAATGGTTCAAGTCCAAGATCGGGATCAGCGAGCCGGAAACATCGCGTGACATCGCTTTCTGCGCTCACGCCATTTTGCAACCGGACGTCCTCGTTGTGCCCGATACGCTCGCCGACGAACGGTTTTGCGATAATCCGCTCGTGACTGCGGAGCCCAAGGTGCGATTTTATGCGGGCGCACCGTTGATGACTCAGGAAGGCCACGCCCTCGGAACCATTTGCGTGATGGATCGAGTCCCCCGTGATCTTTCGCTGGAGCAGCGCGAGGCGCTCAAGGCGCTCAGCCGGTTGGTAGTCACGCAACTGGAGCTTCGGCGCAGCGTTTCCGATCTGTCGCAGGCCATCCGCGAACGCCGCCTCACTGAAAATGAGCTCGACCAGCTCTTCACGCTCTCGATCGACATGCTCTGCATCGCCGGCTTCGACGGGTACTTCAAGCGCCTGAACCCCGCATTCGAGAAAATTACAGGGCTTTCCGCAAAGGAACTGCTTTCCCGGCCCTACATCGATTTTGTCCACCCTGAGGATCGTGAATCCACGCTCGCGGAAGCGAGGAGGATCGTGCAGGGATCCACCGCCGTGACCTTTGAGAATCGTTTTCGGCGCGCCGACGACACCTACCTCTGGATGCGCTGGAGCGCCACGCCGAGCAGGGATGAGCGATTGATTTTTGCCGTGGCGCGCGACGTCACCGAGCGGAAGCGCAAAGAACGGCGTCTCGCGGTGGGCTATGCGGTCACGCGCGTGCTTGCCGAGGCCGAATCACTCGATGCCGCTTCGCCGCGGATCCTGATGTCCATATGCGAGGGCCTGGGATGGGAGGTGGGCTGCATTTGGCGTGTGGATGAGCGCAAGGATACGCTTCACAGCGTGAATATCTGGCATCCCTCGGACGTAAAGATTCCGCGCTTCGTTAAGGCAACGCGGGAAGCGGCGCTCCCGCGTGGCGTGGGTCTTCCGGGACGCGTATGGGAGTCGGGACAACCGGTGTGGAATCCTGACGTGCCTCAAGACAGCAAGTCTCCGCGCGCGCCCATCGTCGTCGAGGAAGGGCTGCATTCCGCATTCGGATTTCCGATCCGCGGCGGCGAAGGCGTCATGGGAGTGATCGAGTTTTTCAGCCGCGAGATCCGCAAGCCGGACGATGACTTGCTGGAAATGTTCGATTCGATAGGCAGCCAGATCGGCCAGTTCATCGAGCGGCGCCGCGCGGAAACGGAACTCAAGGAGTACGCCTTCTATCTCGAAGCGGCGCGTCACGAGCAGGAAGAAGACGCGCGGCGGCTCGCGCATCTTGTGAAAGAACTCGAACGTGCCAAGCAGCGCGCGGAAGAGGCCACGCGGGCCAAGAGCGAATTCCTCGCGAACATGAGCCATGAAATTCGCACGCCGATGAATGCCATCGTGGGCATGACGGAGCTGGCGCTGGAGACAAAACTGAAGCCCGAGCAGCGTGAGTATCTACGCACGGTCAAGAACTCCGCAGACTCGCTCGTCAGTCTCATCAATGACATCCTCGACTTTTCGAAGGTCGAAGCGAAAAAGCTGGAGCTCGACCACGTCGCATTCCCGCTGCGGGACACCCTCGAGGACACGCTGAAGTTCATGGCCCTGCGAGCGCAGCAGAAAGGGATCGAGCTCGTATGCCATATTCCGCCCGAGGTTCCGAACGCGTTGATTGGCGACCCAGAGCGGCTGCGACGGATCGTGGTCAATCTCATTGGCAATGCCGTCAAGTTCACATCGCAGGGCGAAGTGGTGTTGCGCGTCGGTGTCGAGTCGGAGTCGAACGGCGACGTCCTTCTCCAATTCTCCGTTACCGACACGGGAATCGGTATCCCGCCGGATAAGCAGGAGCGCATTTTCGAAGCTTTTGCGCAGGCCGACAGTTCGACGACTCGGAAGTACGGCGGTACCGGACTCGGACTCGCCATTTCCGCGCAGCTGGCCGGACTGATGGGAGGGCGGATCTGGGTGGAAAGCCAGGAAGGGCAGGGAAGCACGTTCCATTTCACAGCGCATTTTGGTTTGCAGGAGGCCGCGCAGGAAAGAACATCCGAGCCGGAGCCCGTGAAGCTGCAGGACTTGCCCGTGCTGATCGTGGACGACAACGCAACGAACCGGCGAATCCTGGAAGAGATGATCACGAATTGGCGGATGAAACCCGTCAGCGCGGAAAATGGCCCCGCGGCTCTTCGAGCGCTGGAGCGCGCACGCAGCGGCGGCAATCCTTTCCGTCTCGTGCTTCTCGATGGGCATATGCCGGAAATGGACGGATTTGCGGTTGCCGAGCGAATGAAGAAGGATCCCAAGTTGAGGGACGCTAAGATAATCGTCCTCACCTCGGCCGGAAAGAGGGAAGACCTGACACGCGCAAAAAATCTCGGCGCAGCAGGTGCGCTGGCGAAACCTGTTAAGCAGTCAGAACTTTGGGACGCGATCGTGACGGCGCTCCACGTCGCGGGTCGGCAGAAGGTTCGCCCCTCGGCGGCGCGCCGGCGGGCGCGAATGGCGCAACAGGCGCTTCGGGTCCTCGTCGCCGAAGATAATCCGGTGAATCAGGAACTCGCGCTGCACTTGCTCGAGCGACGCGGCCACTCGGTGATTGTGGCTGAGAACGGCCGCCAAGCGATCGAAGCGGTCGAAAAACACAAATTTGACCTCGTGCTTATGGATGTACAGATGCCGGAAATGGACGGGCTTGAAGCCACTCAGGCAATCCGCGAAAAAGAAAAGTCCACCGGGACTCACTTGCGGATTATTGCAATGACAGCGCACTCCATGGAGGGCGATCGCGAACGCTGCCTTGCGGCCGGAATGGACGGCTATCTCCCGAAACCGATCGATCCAAAAGTCTTTTTGCAGACCGTTGAATCAACGAAGCCCGCCCCGAAAGATGCACCGGTCGGCTCGGAGGGCGCCCATCCCGACGGGGCCATGGACGCGACGGCGCTGCTGGCCCGGTTCAGCGGTAATCGGAAGCTGCTGCGATCCCTCGTGGAAACATTCAAGGAGGATTGCCCTAAAATGATGGCGCGAATCCGGAATTCTCTCACCGCGCGCGATGCCGCCGCCCTTGCGGACTCCGCACATGCGCTGAAAGGCTCGGTGGGAAATTTCGGGCCATCGAATGCTTTTGAGACCGCCCGACAGGTGGAAAAATCCGCCCGTCAGGGTACACTCAAGGGCTCCTGGGAAATGTACGCCACGCTGGAGGACGAGATTGCGCGCCTCTTGCCGGCGCTCGGCGCCATCGGCAATTCGACGAGAACGACTGGGCGAAAAAGCCGCCCGCATCACGGTCCGCGGAGGAAACGATGACTCGCATTCTTGTAGCGGATGACGACCGCACGACCCGGCTGTTGCTTTCCGAGACTCTTCGCGCCGAGAAATACACAGTCGTCACGGCTTCGGACGGCGCGGAGGCATTAAAGAAGCTGAAGGGCAACAAATGCGATCTGACTTTGCTCGATATATGGATGCCAAAGATGAATGGGCTGGAAGTGCTGGCGAGCCTGAAAAAATCCAAGGCAAATCCGAAAGTGATCGTGATGACCTCCGACGACACGCCGGAAACTCTCTTGAGCGCCATCCGCGAGCAGGCTTATCAGTACGTTTCCAAGCCGATCGAGCCGAAAGCGTTAGTTGCGCTCGTGCACGAGTCCCTTGCGAAAAAATCCGCAGTGTTGCCGATCGAAGTGATTTCGGCACGGCCTGAGTGGGTCGAGCTATCCGTGCCTTGTTCGCTTGAGGTGGCCGAACGCATCGAAGGATTCATGGCGCGTCTTAAGACCGGATTGCCCGAGGAAGTTCAGCGGTCTGTCGCCCAGGCGTTCCACGAGCTGCTGTTGAATGCGATCGAGTGGGGCGGCAAACTCGATGTCAACCGCCGGGTTCGAATTTCCTATCTCCGTGCGAAACGCATGCTGCTCTACCGCATTGCCGATCCGGGGCCCGGATTCAAAATGGCCGATCTCGACCACGCCGCCATTACGCATCAGCCGGACGAACCTACGAAACACGACGAAGTGCGCCAGAAAATGGGATTGCGTCCTGGAGGCTTCGGGCTGCTTCTCGCGCAGGCGAATGTGGACGAACTTCTCTACAACGAGGCGCGCAACGAAGTTGTCTTTGTGAAGTATTTCGACGAATGACGTATTGCTCAACGCAATCTGAAAGGCGGATTGACGTCCAACGCGAGCGGCGTGTTAGGATGGCACCGCTTTAATGGAGGATACACAAATGGCAAAAAAGGGAAGGTTCTCGAAAGCGGCAGAAAAGATCGGGGCTGCCATGGGCAGAGCAGACGCCACGGCTCACAAGGTCGCGAAGGCAGGAAAGCTCGCGAAAGGGGAGCTCGAAGACATATCGAAGCAGGTCGACGCTCTCAAGCGCCAATTGCAAAAGACTACGAAGCGCCTGAAACACGCCTTGAGCTAGTTTGTGGCCATAATCCCTGGGCGGTGACGAGCAGGCGCGCCGTCCGCCTTCATGCGCTCGCGAGGAGCGAGCATCGAATTCACCCCTTCAGAACGGGAGCACACCGGTCAATCTTCTTTCGCGCGGCATCTTGATGGCATTGCACTGCGGAGAATCTTCGAAATTGATTTCCCTAATTGTGTACCTGGATTTCCAACGGCACGGTGAATTTGCCCTAGCTTCCTTTATTCTTTGTCCGGGACGCAACTTGCGGCTCAGGGAGTTCGGTTCATGATCGTTGGAGTTCCTCGAGAGAGTTTTCCCGGGGAACGGCGCGTTGCGCTGGTGCCTTTGGTGATTCCGAATCTCGCGAAAGCCGGTTTCGAGGTGGTCGTGGAAGCGGGTGCGGGCATCGAGGCCGGCTACCCGGACGCCGACTACGTCGCAAAGGGTGCCAAAATTCTCTCCGCGCGGGCCGATGTTTTCCGCACCGCTGACATTATCGTACAAGTGCTCTGCCACGGATCGAACGACCAGACGGGGAAGGCCGACCTTCCTTTCCTTCGCGGCGACCAAGTCTTGATCGGGTTTCTGCGCCCTCTCGGGGCTCTGGACACCATTCAAGAAGTCGCGGCGACCGGCGTGACCTCGTTCTCCGTGGAGTTGATGCCGCGCACCACTCGGGCGCAGAGCATGGACCCGCTGTCATCGATGGGAACACTCTGCGGCTACAAAGCAGTGTTGATCGCTGCGGATACACTGCCGCGGCTCTTTCCCATGATGACGACGGCGGCAGGAACTATTACACCTGGCCGAGTTCTTGTGATCGGCGCCGGAGTCGCCGGACTTCAGGCGATCGCCACGGCGCGCCGATTGGGGGCGGTCACCTCCGCCTACGATATGCGACCAGCGGTCAAAGAGCAGGTCCAGAGCCTGGGAGGACGTTTCGTAGAACTCCCGCTCGAAGCCCAAGAGGCGCAGGATGCAGGAGGCTACGCGCGGGCACAGGATGAAACGTTTTACCGGAAGCAGCGCGAGCTGCTGGGCCGAGTGGTGGCCGAAAGCGACGTAGTCATTACGGCCGCGGTCATTCCCGGGCAAAAATCACCGGTGCTGGTGACGGGCGATATGGTGGCGAAAATGGCGCCGGGATCCGTGATCGTCGATTTGGCCTCCGAGCGCGGAGGAAACTGCGAGCTGACAAAGACCGGTGAGAAGATCATCGAGCACGGCGTTACGATTATCGGCTGGTTCAATCTCGCGAGCAGTTTGCCCTACCACGCCAGCCAAATGTACGCCCGCAACATCACAGCTTTTCTTCTGCACTTATTCGTGGAGGGAAAGCTTCGGCTCGATTTGGAGGATGAGATCGTCAGCAGCACCTTGTTGACCCGGGCAGGTGAAGTCGTCAATGCACGCGTGCGGGAGTTCTTCTCGCTGCCAGCCCTGGCGAATGCGCCAAAGTAAGGAGGAGAGATCCAAATGAATTCGGACCTATTCACGAGCCTCTACGTTTTCATGCTGGCTGCGTTCATTGGATTTGAAGTGATCCGACGAGTGTCGCCCCTGCTGCACACGCCGCTGATGTCGCTCACGAACGCCCTCGACGCCATTGCAGTGGTGGGCGCGATCATCCTGGCGGGAGAACACAAGACGACTCTTTCGACTGTGCTCGGCACGCTCGCGATTGTTGCCGCCACAAGCAACGTCGTCGGCGGGTTTTTGATTACGGACCGCATGCTCGGAATGTTCAAGACGAGCCGCACTCAAAAACCGCGCCCCTGATGCCCTCAACCGAACACATCATCGAGCTCGCGTACCTGATCGCCACCGCTCTTTTTATTCTTTCGCTCAAATGGCTGAGTTCGCCCAGCACGGCGCGGCGCGGCGTCCGAGCCGGTGAAATTGGGATGTTTCTCGCCATTGCCGGGACGCTGTTTCATCACGGCATCGTGGACTACAAATGGATCGCCATCGCACTCGTGCTGGGTTCGATCATCGGCGTTCCTCTCGGCATGGTACAGATGACCGCTGTCCCGCAGCGAACCGCTCTCAGCCACGCCTTCGGCGCGTTTTGCGTCACGCTGGTCGGCACCGCAGAGTTCTATCTGCGCGCGCCTGACGTCCCTCGGGTTCTCATGTCCGTCCTTTCGATGGAGGTGATTCTCGGTTCGCTGACGTTCACCGGGAGCCTGATGGCTGCCGGCAAGCTTCAGGAGGTGCTGCCCCAGCGCCCCATCACTTACAAGGGGCAGAACATCGTCAATCTCTCGCTTCTGGCAATGGCGATCGGGTTGGCCGGCTATCTCGTGATTCATCCCGGCCACACTCATCTGTTTCCCGTCGTGCTGGGAATCGCGCTCCTGTTCGGTGTGCTGATGATCGTCCCGATCGGCGGTGCCGACATGCCGACGGTCATTTCCTTGCTGAACTCTTATGCGGGGCTTTCCGCCGCAGCGATGGGGTTTGTGTTGGACAGCAAACTCTTGATCATCGCCGGCGCGCTCGATGGTGCATCGGGATTCATTCTCTCCGTCAACATGTCGAAGGCCATGAATCGTTCGTTTTCCAATGTTCTCTTCGGTGCTTTCGGGCAAGAGCAGACCACCGCCGCCGCTCAAAAACAGGAGCGACCTGTCCGCAGCGCGACGCCAGAAGAGGCTGCCGCGATTCTTTCCGCGGCGAACAAGGTCGTGATCGTTCCGGGCTACGGCATGGCGGTCGCGCAGGCACAGCACAAAGTGCGCGAACTTTTCGATGCCCTGACCAAACGCGGCGTGGACGTGAAATTCGGGATTCATCCCGTGGCAGGCCGAATGCCCGGGCACATGAACGTGCTGTTGGCCGAGGCGGACATACCTTACGACAAGCTGCTCGACATGGACGAGATCAATTCCGATTTTCCGCAGACCGACATCGCGCTCGTGATCGGCGCAAACGACGTGACGAATCCCGCCGCGCGCGCCGACACGACAAGCCCCATCTACGGCATGCCGATTCTGGATGTGGATAAAGCCCGCACCGTCATGGTGATCAAGCGCGGCATGAGTCCCGGCTTCGCGGGGATTGATAACCCGCTCTACTATCTCGACAAGACGCTCATGCTCTTCGGTGATGCCAAATCGTTCGTGGGAGACATCGTGCGCGAGCTGGGTGCCGGCGGGCATAGGTAGAAACTGCAAGCCGGGAGCAACACACACTCAGACGTGTTCAACGAACGTCACCTTATTGAGCTCACGGAGGGTCGTCAAGCCGGCGCGCACTTTCCTGAGCCCCGACTCCCGAAGGAATGACATACCCTCTTCGCTAGCTGCCCGTTTAATTTCAGAAGTTGGACGCCGGTTGATGATCATGTCTCGGATACGGTCGGAAAGATCAAGGAGCTCGCTGATGGCCGACCGGCCGCGATAGCCGCTTCCCGAACATTCAAGACATCCTGCGCCCTCATACATGGGGACGCTGGTCCACTCGACAGGGTTTAGGCCGGATTCGGTCAATACTTCGGATGAGTACGATACCTTTTTTTTGCAGCTTTCGCAGATCACACGAACGAGCCGTTGGGCCATGATGCAATTCAGAGCGGAGACGAAATTGTAAGCCTCGACGCCCATGCTGATGAAACGACCGATCACGTCCGTCGTATTGTTCGCATGGACGGTCGTGAAGACCAGATGTCCGGTGAGCGCGGAATTGATGGCGATCTGCGCAGTTTCCAGGTCGCGGATTTCGCCGACCATGATCTTATCGGGGTCGTGGCGCAGGATCGAACGAAGGCCGCGAGCAAACGTCAGGCCTTTTTTCTCGTTTACAGGAATCTGCGTGATGCCGGCGAGCTGATATTCGACTGGATCTTCAATCGTGATGATTTTGTCTTCGTCGCTCTTGATTTCATTGATTGCCGCGTAGAGGGTGGTGGTCTTACCGGAACCGGTTGGTCCGGTGACGAGCACCATCCCATAGGGCTCGCGGATATATCGCCGGAACCGCGCCATCTCTCCAGGGTCGAAACCGACGACATCCAGCGAGAGATCGCGAAATTTTTCGCTGAGCGTCTGCTTATCCAGGACGCGAAGCACGGCATCTTCGCCATATACGGAAGGCATGATGGAAACGCGAAAGTCGATGAATCGACCGTTGTACCGCACGCGGAATCTGCCATCCTGCGGAATGCGATGTTCGGCAATGTCCAATTCGCTCATCACCTTGATTCGCGAAAGAATCGTGGAATGGATCTCTTTCGCGAGCGGCTGCATCGCAAACTGCAGCATGCCGTCAATGCGGTATCTCACGACCACCTCGGTGTTGCCTGTCTCGATGTGAATATCGCTCGCCCGGCGCTCGAGGGCCGTGAAGATGAGGGTATCGAGCAGGCGAACGAGGGGGCTCGCTTTGCTTTCGCGCGTGAGCTTCTCCATGGAAATATTTTCGTCGGTGTTTTCCTCCTCCGGGACAACCTGAAGCGTAAAACCTTCGGTGGCATTGTCGAGAACCCTCTGGGACTGTTCCGTCCGCTTCAGGAGTTCACCAATCTGAGAAGCAGTGGCGACCTTGATCAGGAGCCGCTTACCAAGAAGCAGCGCAAGCTCGTCGGTAAGCGGCAACTGGCTTGGATCTGCCATCGCGATGGTGAGAATTGCCCCGTGCGCTTCCAACGGCACGAAGTTGAAACGGAACATCAATTCGGCCGGAATGCTGTGAACAAGGTCCGCGTCGATTCGTTGCTCGCGGAGATCGACGAACGGGCAGCGATAGCGTTCGGAAAGTTGGTGGGCCTGCTTGACTTCAGCGGTCTCGTTCGGACTTTCGGCGACTAGGACATCGGCATCTGTTGCGGCCATAAAATTATCTCCTCCACTTCCATATTTCTTTTTTATGAGTGCTCTTGTTAAACAACTCCAACAATGCGGCCTGGAAAAAACAAATGAAGTCTTGTTTCGAACACAGAATCTCAGTCCTGGAAAGCATATCGGTTATGTTTCACATCGGTACACTGAAGTAACTCATAAGAACTTGTGTCGAAGTGTACAGATGATTCAGGGTTCGTCCGAATAGGCTTGGTGTATGGAAGGGTCGACGAGCAACATCAAATTGATTCCATTGTGCGGACGGAGAAAAGCCCTAGAGCTCTTGATGCAAGATTGCTTAATGTCCATGGGTGTTTCGCAGCTCATCGAGTGGGACATATTAATTCTTCTGTATCACCACGGGGTGATCCTCTCCAGCGCCGATCGGATGGCGTGTCTTCTGCGTTGTGAAAGCACAACAATTGGCAATGCACTCGATCGATTGGAATGCCGAGGAGTCATCGAATCTTCCCGCCCATCTGGGGGAGCGCGCTTCTCCAAAGTTGCAATCTCCTCGGACGCGTCGCTTCAAAACTGCTTTCAACAACTCTTGAGTGTGGCGGGAAACCGTGCTGGGCGATTGATGGTGGCGAAGATTCTGAAGTCAGACAGCCCGGAAAATGTTCCGGCAGTGCGATCCGCACATCCCTCTTGAAGGGGAGAAGCGAATGGCCGGAGGCTCACACACGGTTACGTCGTCTTCAGAGGACCAAAAACACACTCCTGGATAGAGCATGATTCTGCGAGAGCCGAAACAAATCGATGAGGAGAGACACTCTACCGGCGCAGAGGGGACATCTCCCGATCTCAGTAGCGGCGTGAACGTAATTGCCCAGGCGGAATTGTCGCGTGAAGACCGTGCTGAATTGCTCGACGTCAAAGCGTGGGGTCCAATGCTGGAGACATATGGCCGCACGATGAGAGTAGCGGTTGCGCTGACCGATCCTGAAGGAAGCTTGTTGGGAAGATGCCACAATGCGCAGCCGATGTGGACCCTGGTTCACAGTACGGTAATTGGGACACAAACCGGCTGTCCCTTCTGCCTATGTCCGGATTCACCTTGCACGGCTGTTAGAGACGCGCTGCGAACAGGCCGCCCAACGATCGTACGCGACGCAGCAGGCCTTACGCATGTGGCCGTTCCTCTCTTGTTGGACCATCATCGCCTGGGCGCCATTATTGCGGGTCAAGTGTCCGACCAATATTCCGAGTCGCTATTGTTGGAGGGAGCTGCCAAGAAATTTGGAGTTTCGGCGCAGTTGGTTTCGCGGCTGTCGAGCAAGCAACGTCCTGTGAGCCGCGCCGCCTTGCAACTGGCAGCCGATCTGTTGTGTTTGCTGGGCCAGGCGTTCTTGCGGCAACGTTATAGTGAAATCCTCGAGACCGACGTCGCGCAGACGAACCTTCGGTTTCGATTGTTAGTGGAGGGCGTGACAGACTATGCGCTTTTTACGACCGATTATCTTGGACGCGTGACCAGCTGGAATAGCGGAGCGGAGCGTATGCTGGGGTATCCTGAGATCAAAATCGTGGGACAACTATTTTCTCGTATATTCACCCACAATGATCTTCAAAACGGAACTCCCGAGAAACAGTTGCTCAAGGCCTTGCATGAGGGGCGTACGGAAGATGAGGGCTGGCGTGTTCGCGAGAACGGAACGCAGTTTTGGGCGAATGTCATCATCACCCCTTTAGTGGAAGAAGTAGACTCCCATCGCGGCTTTGCACTTGTCATGCAAGATGTCACGGACAGGAGGAAGGCGGCGATTGAATTGGAAACCGTCCGAGAGGAACGCATAAGCCTTCAAGAACAGTTTCTCTCTCACGTCTCGCACGAACTTCGCACTCCCTTGACGGCAATTTATTTTTTCATCACGAATTTATTGGAAGGGGTGGTCGGCGATCTGACGTCGAGCCAGCGCGAGCACTTACAGTTCAGCCTGGAGAACGTCAATCAACTCAAGGATATGGTCAGCGATCTTCTGGATGTCAGTCGCGTCGAATCGCTTAAGCTGGCCGTGGTTCCTCAACGTTCGTCCATGCCGACCCTGATTGCCGAGGTTCTCAGGACGTGTCGCGCGAATGCCGAACTAAAGAATATTAGCCTGCTTGCCGACATTGCAGAGGGTCTTCCTTCTGCCTGGGCGGATCGTGCCCGCGTCCGTCAAATTCTTATTAATCTAATTGATAACGCAATTCGGTTTACACCCGAGAATGGCACGGTTACGGCCCAGGGACGCGTATTCGCAGAGGACAACGGTTTTCTCTGCCTGTCCGTGGTCGATACGGGATGCGGAATCACTCCGGAAGACTGCCCCATGGTCTTTGATCGCTTGGCTCAGGTAAAAAACCTTACCGAAGTAAGCCGCAAAGGTCTGGGTTTGGGGCTATTCATTTCAAAAGAGCTGGTCTCGCGGCAGGGCGGAAGAATCTGGGTGGAGAGTCAGGTCGGACAAGGTAGCGCGTTTCACTTTACACTCCCGATCTTCTCGCTCGCTAAATTGTGTGAATCGATCTTCACCCCGGGAAACTTGGCGGCAGGTTGCGTAACGCTCATTTCGATTGACGTACCCCCAATTGGCGTAGCTATTGAGGCGCAGGACCTAACAGGAATAAGGGAGGTCTTGGAGCGCTGTGTTGTTGCTGGTCGAGACCTGCTGTTGTCCCCCATGACTGACACAGAAACGACAGAGACTTTTTTCATCATCGTGTGCGCTGAAGCGAGCGCTGCGGAGGCCATGACTAGGCGCGTTCGCGGCGAGCTAGATGACTTCTGCCAAGGCTCAAAACCTAAGCCGGTTATTTCCTCAACAATGTTGGACCTTTCTGCCGGTGAACAGCGATGGGAAAAACGTAGAGCCGAAATCACGACTCAAATCGACAAATTAATTCAAGCGCATCTGCTTGAAACGGAGCGTGCCAGATGAGTGGAAAGAAAATCCTGATTGTTGATGACGACGAGCACCTTTTGCTCGGCCTGGCGGCCAAGTTGAAGGCGAACGGATACGCCGTCGTTTCTGCTATGGATGGAGTTGCGGCCGTGGCCGCAGCGCGAAAGGAGGCGCCGGACCTGATCATTCTTGATCTCGGGCTGCCGGCGGGAGATGGTTTTCTCGTGCTGGAGCGGTTGAGAGCAATGACCGACCTCGTGGCAACTCCTGTCATCGTGCTCAGCGCTCGGGACCCAGCCAACAATAAACAGCGTGCGTTGAAAGCCGGGGGAGCTGTCGCCTACTTCCAGAAACCTCCCGATAACCGTGAACTCCTGGCCGAAATTCGGCGCGCCTTGGGAGAAGAGGTCTCTCTTTCACAGTTTCTTAAGACCTGAATTGCGTGCTGCGCTGCAAATTCAAAAAAAACCTTGATGTTTCCGCTAGGAATCGAACCTAGGACCAACGAATTATGAGCGGATGCCAATAAATTCCTCTGCGTACCCCCAAATTGCTCCTGAGTGCTTCCGGCGCGGGTTCTGAGAAATTGCAAATACCCGGGATTACCCTCCACATCCCTCATTTGGGGTGCGCTACGGTCACAGTGGCGTCACAAACGCCTTCCCGGCGGCCGATGTACGACTCGAAGGCATTGCCGAACGCGGGTTTGGAAGCGCGGCGAGGAGGCGGACCGACCGTTTGGACACGGCGGCATAGCTTTTTTGTCTGTCCATAGGTGGATTTGTCTCATACTCATCATAATTAGCGCGCTTCCCGACTTACCGCTTTGGGTGCGGCGGGAGGCAGCCCGAAAATGGAGGAATTCGTACATGCAAATGTTGCTGAGAGCTCGTCATCTTGTGTTCTTAGCCTTACTCTTCGCCATACCCGCCGCATCGCACGCGCAGGCTGGCGTCGGTGTCGCGATTACCGTGGCACCACCGGCGTTGCCGGAATATGAGCAACCGCCCTGCCCCACCGAAGGATTTCTTTGGACGCCCGGCTACTGGGCCTACGGTACCTCGGGCTACTACTGGACTCCAGGCTTGTGGGTTGCGCCTCCGCATCCAGGTGTGCTTTGGACGCCCGGCTACTGGGGATTTGCGGGCGGAGCTTACGGCTGGCACGCTGGCTATTGGGGACCGCACGTCGGATTCTACGGCGGAGTTAATTACGGCTTCGGCTACGGCGGCGTCGGTTTCTGGGGCGGACGCTGGGAAGGCGGCGCCTTCCGATACAACACAGCGGCGTGGCACGTGGGCGCCGGCTTCCACGGCGTGTACGAGGATCGCACCTTTATCAACAACGGCGCCGTCAACAACCACTATAGCTTCAACGGCGAGGGCGGCGTCCGCGCGGAGCCGACCGACGGGGAACGCGCCGCGATGAACGAACAGCATTTCGGGCGTACTCCGGATCAGTTGTCGCATCAAAGATCCGCCCGGGTCGACCGCAGCAATTATGTGTCCGTAAACCACGGGACCCCGGCTCACCCAGAGGGGATGGGTGTAAACGCGCGCCAGGATCGCCAGCAGAATCGCATCAATCAGGGAGTTCATTCCGGGCAGCTGACGCCGGGTGAAACTTCGCACATCGAACACAACGAAACTGCAATCCACAACGAGGTGCACAATGATCGCGAAGCGAATGGTGGCCATCTGACGGCTGCGGAGCACAATCACGTCGAGCATCAGCAGAATAAGGAGAGCCGCCAGATTTACAACGACAAGCACAACGCCAAAACCGATGCGCACCCGAAAGGCGGAGCAAAGGGTGGAGAAAAGGGTGGAGAAAAGAAATAGTTGCGGGCATACCGTCTGACCAAGTCTTCGAAGCTTTAGGGCCGCGCAAAGGGCGGTGAGCGCCGCCATTGAAGTAGATGGCTCAAGCCATCCTCTGACACGGCGTTGCGGAATATTACGACGTGACGCAAATCGGCAGTCAATTTAGCAGTCGGTTGATGGGCCCGCTAGGATTCGAACCTAGGACCAACGGATTATGAGTCCGCTGCTCTAACCAGCTGAGCTACGGGCCCCGCGATTGTAACTTGGTGATTTTATATTATTTGAGAGAATTGGGCCGAACATTCGGATGCGCCAGAATGGTGCACTGTAGTAGACTCGCTGTACTCTTTAGAATTGCTCCTCATTTTTTGTCCGAAGCAAGGCCCCATTTGATTTTAGTTCAGACAATCAAGCTGCGTTGATGTATTTCCGCAACCTAGCTCCGATTGAGGTCGCTACGTCTGCTCGTGCAGGACCATCCGAATCCCACTCTTCGGCCGCAGCGTCACCGAAAATAGGGGCTCGATCACCTGCCCCGGCTCGAGCGTCAGCCGGAAACGCTGCGCAATCGTCGCCAGCAGTAACGTCGCCTCCATCATCGCGAACCCCGCTCCCACGCAAACTCGCGGCCCGCCTCCGAACGGAAAGTAGGCGAATCTCGGCAGCTTGCCGTTGCGAATCGGATCGTCGCGCCATCGCTCCGGCTCGAATCGTTCCGGTTCGGGGAAGAATCGCTCGTCTCTCTGCGTTACCCATTGCAGTAGGAAAAAATTGGTTCCGGCAGGAATCCGGTAACCGTCCAGTTCGAAATCCCGCATCGCTCTCCGTCCAACGCCCCATGCCGGGGGATAGAGCCGCATCGATTCCTTGATCACCATTTCGGTGTACGGCAATCGCACCAGGTCGGCCGCCGAAGGAGCACGGCTTCCCAACACCGCACTAAGCTCGGCGAACAGCGCTTCTTCCTTTTCCGGATTCTGCGCCAGCAAGTACCACGTCCACGAAAGCGCGTTGGCTGTCGTGTCGTGCCCTGCCAAAAACAAAGTCATGATTTCGTCACGCAGTTGCTTGTCCGTCATCCGGCTCCCGCGTTCGTCCTGTACCTCGAGCAACGTTCCCAGAAGGTCACCGCTGTGCTTCGGTGCCGCGCGTCGCATCCGAATAAGCTTGTAAACCACCTCGTCGAGGTGTTTCATCGACCGCCTGAGCCGAGCGCTTTTCGGAATCGGAATCTTCTCCGGCAGCACGAACGCCAAGTTGGCCTGCCCGATGAACTGCTCCATCACTACCGCCATGGCCTGGCCCACCCCCCGCGTATCTCCCGAAACGTCGGAGCCGAAAAGAGACTTCGCCACGATATCGAGCGTCGCCGACATCATCTCCTCATTAATATCCCGCGTTTCGCCGTCCCTCCAGCCGGCCAGCATCGCCGCGGCCGTATCCGTCATGATGCGCGCGTATGTGGTGATATTTTCGTGGCGGAATGCCGGCTGGATCAGTTTCCTCTGCGCCTGCCAGAATTCGCCTTCGCTTGTAAGCAGGCCGTTGCCCAGCACCGGCTTTAGCGCTCGGTAGTCCCGCGACTTCAGGAAATTCCCACTGTCCTTCACCAGGACCTGTTCGATCCCGTCCGGGTGGACCACCAGGCAAATCGGTACATTGAGGAACCGGAAAAAGGTCACATCGCCGTATTGCCGCGCGCACCGCGTCAGAAACCCGCTCCAGTCCTGCCCAAAGGTCAGCGAATGCCGGAGCAGATTCAACCCTCGCGGCCCGGGCGGCAATCCTCGTGTCGGTCGCACTACTGCGTGTGCCTGTGCCATGGCCCCGCTATTATATCCCCCGCTCCGGCCGCGAAATTGAACCAGCAATCCGGCGGCGTCGCACTCTCAGATAGGTGGTGATAATCCTTGTTCTCGACACCCTTCTGAACGTCAGTGTCCGGTTACCGCGTATCTCGGGACCCATCCAGGATTAGCTCGCGCCAGGACTCACTGTCTCGGTTCTGCCTTGCCGTACAAGGTAGCCTTGACAGTCAGGCGAACATGCGCTTACGATGCCCGCGGTGCCCGGAGACACCACCGGGTTCCGGACGCCGCTCACCACATGCCGCAGGAAGCCCCATACCGCACTCGCTCCAGGCGTGCACTTCCCAGCCAACCATCGAACAAGACGTCTTCGGAAAAGACAAGAGTCCTTGCCGCTTGGTGTACGGCGTCGCAACCCTTCCGCTCGGCACTCCAGTCGAGCTGAAAATTGTATTCGGGGCGGCGGGGTAAGAAAGGCTCCGTGATGAAGGGACCCACCGGAGTGCGACGCCCAGCGGGGACGAGGACGCTTCTCGGCGGAGGTGAAAAAAGTCCGTGAATAGGAGTCGAACCGAGTCTACGCTGCCCGAGGGGAATGGGCTAAACGACACATTCTGTTCCCCTCCCCGGAACGAGGACCTACTCGGGCCACCGAAACCGAGAACTGGTGCGGCGAGCAAGATTCGGTCGCCGCGCCAACAAGTACCTTCCAATACCAAGGCTGAGAAGATATAGGAGGCAATCATGGCAACTACGAAAGTCGGAATAGCACCAATGAAGGCGGCGCAGGTTCCTAAGCCCGGAGCAGATTTCGAGATCGTCGAGCGCGAAATTCCCAAGCCGGGTGCGGGACACGTGCGTATCAAAGTACAGGCTTGCGGTGTGTGCCACAGCGACGTGCTCACGAAAGAAGGCCAGTGGCCCGGCATTCAATATCCCCGCGTTCCTGGACACGAAGTCGTGGGCATCATCGATGAACTGGGTGCGGGTGTTTCCGCGTGGAAGGTGGGACAGCGCATCGGCGTCGGCTGGCACGGCGGCCACGACAACACGTGTCTCGCGTGCCGGCGCGGAGATTTTCGCAATTGCCGCAATCTGAAAATTCCGGGCATCAGCTATGACGGCGGATACGAGCAATACATGGTGGCTCCGGTTGAGGCACTGGTGGCGATGCCGGAAGGCCTGACCAACGTTGAAGCGGCGCCACTGCTCTGCGCCGGAATCACCACTTACAACGCGTTGCGAAATAGTGGCGCCATGCCCGGTGACCTGGTTGCGGTGCTGGGTATCGGCGGTCTGGGTCACCTGGGAATTCAATTCGCGAACAAGTTTGGGCATAAGGTGGCGGCTATCGGGCGCGGGTCAGAGAACGCGGCCCTCGCGAAGAAACTCGGAGCGAGTGTGTACATCGACAGCAAATCGACGAACGCAGCAGAGGCATTGCAAGAATTGGGCGGCGCACAAGTAATCCTCGCGACAGCGCCAAGCTCGAAATCGATGACCGAGCTGATCGACGGCCTCGCGCCGAATGGCAAGCTTATGGTCATCGGTGTAACAACTGATCCGATTGAGGTCACACCGATACAGCTCATTAATGGAAGTAAGAGTATTCAAGGCTGGGCCTCGGGAACACCAGCTGATGAGGAGGATACCCTGCACTTCGCCGAACTTACGGGCGTGCGTCCCATGATTGAGACATATCCGCTCGAAAAAGCGGCCGAGGCGTACGCGCGCATGATGAGCGGCCACGCACAGTTCCGCGTCGTTCTAACCATGTGAAGATCGCCGACAACGCAACCGAGAAACCGATCGAGCAGCGGCCCACAAGCTCGCATAACCGAGCGAAGGAATGCGCCTCTGCAGCTCACCAATCTGAATACCTAGAGAGAGGAGAAGACTTATGTCGCACCATTACTCCGGTCCGGACTTTGGCTTTCCCCATGGCGACGCTCGCCTGGACTTTACTGACCTGTACGCCTTCCCCAAGCCTGGGGATGCTGGCAAGTCGATTCTGATTATTGACGTGCATCCATCCGTCGGTGTGAACCCGCCCGGGCCCACCACCGCCGTCGCCTTCGCCCCCGAGGCGATCTATGAACTTAAGATCGACACGAACGGCGATGCCGTCGCCGATATCGCGTACCGGGTGCGGTTCACGTCCTCCGAGAGCGGGGCGCAGACCGCGACGCTTCGCCGCGTTGAGGGCGCGCAGGCCGCTGGGATAGGCGACGACGGGCAGATTATCATCGAGGGAGCACCGGTCTCGACGGGGCCGGAGACACGGGTGACGGAGGCCGGTGACTACCGCTTCTTCGCCGGCTGGCGCAGCGATCCCTTTTTCTTCGACACGCTGGGCGCCCTGAAAAACCTGCAATTCACCGGTGACGACTACTTCGCCGACAAGGACGTGTGCAGCATCGCGCTGGAAGTGCCCAACTCTGCCCTCAGTCCTAAAAAGATGGGCCTATGGGTTCGCACGCTGGACGGCGCAAGCGGGAAATGGGTCTCGGCGGATCGCGGTGCGCGGTCAAATCAAACTCCCTTCCTTGCCGGCGAGCAGAACGCCGCCTATCTCGCTGCGGAGCCGGCGGACGATGCCCGTTTCGTCCCCGTCTTCGCGCACGCGCTGGAGCACACCGGTGGATATACCCCGGCGGAAGCAACGCGGGTGGCCGCGACCCTACTGCCGGACGTCCTCCACTATGATCCCACGCGGCCGGCGTCCTACCCGGACAATGGCCGGGCACTCACAGACGACGTCGTAGATTTCTTCCTTCCTCTCCTCACAAATGGAAAGGTGACGCGAGATAACGTGGGGCCTCACAAAGACCTGCTCGCCTCGTTCCCTTACGTCGGCACACCGCACGGGGCCCGATCTGCGAAACCGGCGGCCGCCTAAGCCTGGGGCGGTCGCCATCTGGACAACGGCGCAGGACTCGAACATGAAGCGCAGAGAGTGATCACGACGAACTAGGAACAGGGTAAATTCTGCGAGCGCTGGTCGCACGCTCGCATGGACGGAACCCAGGAAATGCGTCTTTTCAACTCGCCCAGTGGGACCCGATGCTGGCAGGTTTCGCGCGTGGCGATGGCGGTTTCCGTGATGCTCGCGTTATTTCAATTGTCGGCCCAATTGCTAGCTCAGGCCCAAGGAAAGGCCCAACGAAAGGAAAGTTCAGTGGAACACCCGACTTTTTATCGCACGATACAGATAGATGGGCTCTCCATTTTTTACAGGGAGGCCGGCCCGAAAGACGCGCCGACGCTCCTCCTGCTGCATGGACTTCCCTCTTCATCGCGGATGTTCGAGCCTCTCTTCGCGCGGCTTTCCGATCGCTATCACCTCGTTGCACCCGATTACCCGGGCTTCGGGCACAGCGACTGGCCGGACCCGAAAAAATTCGCGTATACGTTTGATCACATCGCCGAGATCATGAATCACTTCACCGAAGCGCTCGGGATCTCGCGCTACACACTTTACATGCAGGATTACGGCGGCCCTGTGGGTTTTCGCATGGCCTTGGCCCATCCCGACCGGATCGAGGCTCTCATCGTCCAGGACGCTGTGGCGCACAACGAAGGCCTGGGGGCGAATTGGAAGACACGGCGGGCCTTTTGGGCCGATCGAGTTGCCAACGAAAGCGCGCTGCGCACAAATCTTCTGTCGTTGCAGACGACGCGGACGCGACATGTCGGGAACGATCCCAACGTGGAACGCTATGACCCGGATCTCTGGACCGATGAATTTTATTTTCTCAATCAGCCCGGACAGGCCGACATTCAAAGCGACCTCTTCTACGACTACCGCACGAACGTCGAGAACTACCCGAAGTGGCAGGCTTGGATGCGCGAGAAGCAGCCGCGTCTGCTGGTGATATGGGGCAAGTATGAGTCGTCGTTCGATCCCTCGGAGCCGGAATCCTATCGGCGCGACGTGCCGAAGGCCGAAGTCCACATCGTCGATGGCGGGCATTTCGCGTTGGACACGGCTGCAGATGAGATCGCCGCATTGGTCCGAGGCTTTGTCAGTTCTTCACGTTAAGGGATCCTGGCGCGTGACGTTGGCTGAGGCCGCTATGAGAACGCCGGCTACTAACCATTGAGACGTAACACGGCGACGCGCATCCAAGTTAGGAGGATTTCATATGCGATCTGACATTGTTCCAGGAGCTATCTTCCCCGACTATGAGCTTTCCGACCACACCGCGAAACGCCGGAAGCTCTCCGAACTGCAAGGACAACATCCCATGGTTCTCGTCCTCAGCCGCGGAGGTTTCTGCCCCAAGGACCGCCGGCAGGCGGAAGGGCTTGTTGAACTGCATCGTGAGCTCGAGGTTGCCTATTGCCGGCTGGTCACGATTAGCACCGACAATATCACTGAGACGAATGAATATCGCAGCGGAGTCGGCGCCCACTGGCCTTTCCTCTCCGACGCGGGGCGTATCGTCCAAAAAGATCTCGACATCGCCGAATACACTGATCCCGTCAACAATCCCATGATCCCCCACGTGATTGTCCTCGAGCCCGGTCTTGTCATTTATAAGATCTACAACGGCTACTGGTTCTTCGGCCGGCCCACTCTGGAAGATCTGCGCCAGGACCTGCGTGCCGTTACGAAGAAATGCCGGCCGGACTGGGACATCACAACGCCCGAACTCAAAGCGGCGTGGCAGCAAGGCCGCAAGGACCTCTTCTATCCGTACGGCAAAACGTACGTCCAAACTCTCGGTGAACAGGATTAGGAGCGGCATCGCTATACCGAAGGTGTCGCGCATTTCTCCTGCACTGCGTGATGGCGTTCCTGTTTTGAATTCAATTGGAGGGAAATGACATGTCTGAAGAAATCAACTATGATCGCCGCCGCTTTTTTGGCACTGCAGCCATGACTATTGTCGCGGCCCAGCTCGGCGTATTCGGTTCTCGGAACGTGCAAGCGGGCGAAGCAATACCGCCAGGTGCGGCCACGATCAAGCCGGGCACGAACACTTCGTTTGGGCCTCTCAAGCAGATCGATGCCGGCCCCCTCAATGTTGGATACTCTGAAGCAGGCCCCGCCAGTGGTCCCGCGGTAGTTCTTCTACACGGGTGGCCCTACGACATTTACAGCTATGTCGATGTCACGCCGTTGTTGGCGTCGAAGGGTTACAGAGTGATCGTCCCGTATTTGCGCGGCTACGGCACCACGCGCTTTCATTCCAGTGAGACGCTTCGGAATGGCCAGCCAGCGGCGCTCGCGGCGGACGTCGTCGATTTGATGGATGCTCTCAAGATCGAGAAAGCGATCCTGGGCGGCTTTGATTGGGGAGGGCGGAGCGCCGATATCGTTGGGGCGCTCTGGCCGGAACGCTGCAAGGCGCTGGTCTCGGTGAGCGGTTATCTGGTCGGCAGCCAGGAAGCCGGGAAGGTGCCGTTGCCGCCGAATGCTGAGCTTCAATGGTGGTACCAATATTATTTCGCCACCGAGCGCGGCCGGGCCGGCTATGACAAATACCGGCACGACTTCGCAAAGCTGATTTGGCAGCTCGCTTCGCCGAAATGGAATTTCACGGATGCCACGTTCGATCGCAGCGCCAAGTCCTTCGACAACCAGGACCACGTCGCGATCGTCATCCACAATTACCGCTGGCGCCTCGGTCTGGCTGAAGGCGAGTCGAAATATGACGATCTGGAAAAGCGGCTTGCCGAGAGTCCGGTCATCACAGTGCCCACCATCACGCTCGAAGGGGACGCCAATGGCGCTCCACACCCGGATCCCAGTTCCTACGCCAAAAAATTCTCCGGCAAATATGCACATCGGACCATCGATGGCGGCATCGGTCACAATTTGCCGCAAGAAGCTCCTCAGGCTTTTGCCAAAGCTATCGTCGACGTCGACGGTTATTGATTGGCGTTAGCCTGCGCAGGCCACACAACACAACGCTCTCAAGATCGGCTTGCCGCCTTGAAGTGAGCGGCGCCGCGACGGGACCGGCCAGTGATTGAGAAGTATTTCTGTGATCCTCCGCGAATAGCGTTCGCAGCGGCGGCCAAACTCCTGGTTAGTCACGTTACCGGACATTTGGTTGGAGGCGAGACATCGGGCTACAGTCGCTTCTTTCAATCCGTCTTGACATGAGAAGCGTATTATAGATGGAAGTTGTGAGGAGCCTTCTCATGCCAGCACGTTTGCTTTTGATTCTTGGATTCTCGTTCGCAATCTTGGCTTATGTCGTAAAGACCGTGGCGCAACAGCCAATCCCGCCGCCGAAGGTTGACACGCCCCTTGCGCTGGCGGCCGGAAAAGAGACGGCCGTTTTTGCCGGTGGCTGTTTCTGGGGCACCCAGGCCGTGTTTGAAAGGCTGAAAGGCATCATCAAGACCACCGCGGGGTATGCAGGGGGTTCGGCAGCGACTGCGACTTACGATCAAGTAGTCACCGAAACAACGGGACATGCCGAATCGGTGGAGGTGGTCTACGATCCGTCCCGGATTACGTATGGCCAGCTGCTTCGCATCTTCTTCTCCGTGGCTCACGATCCAACAGAGCTCAACCGACAGGGACCGGACGTCGGCACTTCGTATCGCTCGGCCATTTTTTATACCAACGATGATCAGAGGCGCGTGGCCACAGCGTACATCGCACAGCTCGACGCCGCGAAAGCTTTTCCGAAACCGATTGTGACGGAAGTCGTCCCTCTAAAGGGTTTCTATCGTGCCGAAGATTATCACCAGGACTATGGCCTGAAGAACCCCGGCAACCCCTACATCCAGATTTGTGACCTGCCGAAGATTAGTGCGTTAAAGCAGCAGTTTCCCGATTTGTTTGTTGATTACAAAGGGAAATAGGGCGCTGTCCGGTAGCACGAAGCGATTTAACTACGACGGCTTCAAAGCCTCGCACAGCAGTGATCGTAAGACTCTACATAAAATCGCCGGGACAACTCCCTACGGCGAATGACCTGCTGGTTTGCTAATTCCTGATAGTCGGGTAATCGGAAATTACCCTCGGCAGACGAGGCAGGACGCTCGCGTGCGGATAGATCTTGGGAAATCCTCTTATCACCGATCCGGATAGGTGGTGATAATCCCTGTTCTCAACATCTATCTGGAAACTCGTCAGTTTTCGGTTAGTGCGTTACCCCATCCAAGTGGTTATAGCTCGCCGGCTTCCCCCAAGCGGGGCACGCAACATTCTCTTAGGTTTCCTACTGGCAAGCGGAAGAGGATAGCGTGGTCGCGGAAGGTAGCGGAGACGCGGCAAGAAACGAGCGAACCGTTAGTTTCTGTTGCTCGGTAGCTGACGATGTCCAGATGGTTTCGATTTCCTTCTTGTCGTTGGGCGAGAGGTGCCAGGAAAGCGGAGCATTTTCCGGAGGGTATTCGAAGACGGCGTCTTCGATGTCGATATTGCAGGAGGCAGCAAAGCGGCGCAGGAGATCGAGCTCTTCTTCATTGCGCGGCAGCTGGCCGGTATCGCGGACGTTGAGCATCGCGGAAATCGGCGCATAAGATTGGAAGGGCCAGCCGCGCCAGGACAGAGGCGGGGGCTCAGAAGCGGGAGGCGATGCGCGAATTTCGACGATCAGCACGCGCCGGACGGGATTGCCTGGGACATGCAGAGCTTCGTCGAGCCAGGCGAGAAGAGTGGCCATGCCGTAATTGTCGGTGTAGCCGCCATCGACGGCATGGATTTGCGTGCCTTCAATGTCGGGGCGGGAGGCCGGTGAGACGTAAGGGAATGTAGCCGAGAGGCGCGCGGCAGTGACGAGAGAGATGTCGTGCCCGGCAAATTGGGGAAACTCGGGATCCCGCAGGCTGCTGCGGCCGAGAGCGGGCGAAAGGTCGGTAGTGCCAAGGAGAAAGCGTTCGCCGCTTTCGACGACGGTTGCGTTGAAAACGACGGCAGGACGCGAGCCTTCAAGAACGCCCTCGCGCCAATCGGACAGCGGGCTAGACAGATGATGGGTGCGGTTTGGCAGTTCGCGGGTGAGGGCGGCCTCCAGAGCCTCGCCGCGATCGAGATGCTTGAAGACGGGCACAAAGATGCGAAGAAAATCCGGATAGACGAGGCCCCAGGCAATGTCATCGAGGCTGGAAGCTTCAGCCCGGGCGACGACTTTTTCGAGATCCCCTGTATCGGAGGGAAGGCCTGTGCCGTTCGCGTCATACTCGCTGACGAAATACATGGCGCCGACGCTGCCGCCGGAGACGGCGCTGATCAGACGGACGGAATCGCCGAAGATGCGTGGGTTGCTTTCCTCCAGGCCGGTGAGAACGCGGGTGGTCCACGCAGCGGCCTTGATGCCGCCTCCGCTGGCGGCGACGACGATGACCGCAGAGCCGGGTTTGCCGGCGCGAATCACCTGCGCGGGCGAGAGATCGGGAGAGCTTTTTGCTCCAAACATGTGGAAGTAATGGTCGGTGGCGTGGAAATGAGCGGAGACAACGGCGGCCAAAAGGAACGGCAGCAGTAGGGGGATACGGAACAGGTCGAGGATGAAGGTGGCGGCGGACAACCCCCAACAAAGAATCATGAGGAAAACGAGAAGGTCGGCGAGAGTCGGGACTTTCGCCGGGTCACCTATCTGGAAGAATTTTCCTATGCCGATGGCGATGTAGACGAGGAAGCAGAGCAGGAAAGACCAGAGCGCCATGTAATGGCCCTCGTGAGCGGAATTGCCGTCTTTCTTGAAGCCGGGACCGAAGGAAGAGAGAAGTGCCGTGACGGGCCTGGCTTCCGACCAGCTGCGGCGCTTGAACTGGCCGCCGGCAACCAGAATGACGACTGCGAGCGCAGCGCCTCCCAGCACTCCGAGCAGCAATCGGGGATACGTGGAGGTGCCGCCGTTCTTGGATACGTACATAGCGGAAAGAATGACGGGAAGGGAGAAGATTGCGAAAACGGGCGAATGCCCCACGCGGCTTGGCAGCTGCGTGAGGATGGAAGAACGAATGGGAAACGGCCGGATGTGAAAGCGCTCGGGCCCGTAGAGGAGGACCTGCCAGGCGGTGACCATAACGGTCCAGCTCGCGAGGGCAGCGCCGAGAGTCACAAAGACCATGCCCAGCGGCGTGACATCGAAAACGCCGAGGAGAAGAGTCGGAGCGAACCAGAGCGCGATGAGGGGGAACGACAAGAGGGCCAGAAAGGTGATGAGCTGGACGCGAAGGAGATAAAGATAGGGAAGCGCGTCCCAGACGGAAGGAGCGTCATTATGCACGGGACAAATGGGGCCTTTGGTGGTCGCGTCCGGCATCCGGTCCTTCGATTGGCAGGCGGTGTAGCACAAGAGTTCCGATGCGGGCAACTCATTCCTGGGTTACTAAGCGGGAGGCGGGGGTGTAGGCGGGAAGCGTTCTCCGCTTTTGGGAAGATGCAGGCGCAGCTTACCGAAACCGGCCTTTGTGATTCAGTTCAACAAGGGCCCCCGTTTTATGAGCCCGCTGCTCTAACCGGCTGAGCTACGGGCCCCATTTTTGGAGCCCGCTGTAATGTGGGAGCCATGCACGCGGGAAATGTCTACTGGCGACAGAGATCTGCGCGGCAAATGGAATCCCTTTTGCGATGACAAGGCAGATCAATCGGAATTCGCAAGGCGATTGGAGCGCGGCGGAGAGAGATTCTCTGCCAATTTCTGCTCGAAGCGATTTTGATCAGCGGGGTTGGCGCGGCGATCGGCTTCGCGGTGGCGATCCCGTTTTTGATCGAAACACTCGTCCGGTTCCTGCCCGTGCCGCAAGGCGTGACCATTCCGATTTCGTGGCTTCCGGTGTTGCTCGCCTTTGTAGTATCCTGCGCTACCGGCGTGCTGTTTGGGTACCTGCCGGCCAAAACGGCTGCTCGAGTTCACCCTATCGACTTGTCGCGTTACGAGTGGCGTTCGGGTTTGATCGGGACGCGCGCGGTGTGTTGTAACCAGAGAGCATCCACGTCTGATCTTCCGGCATCTTAGGTCTCGTCGCAATTCCCGAGGTACAAAACTTTGTGCGGGATTGTAGGTTTCACTCACAAAAAATGGGTTCCCGGTCCCGGCCGGATTCAGAGCGCCGTTGCCACGCTGTTTCATCGCGGCCCGGACCAGCAAGGCGTGTTTGAATCTCCAGTCTGCTCAATGGGCGCGACGCGGCTGAAGATTCTCGACCTCGATTCCGGCGACCAGCCGATCACGACGGACGACGGCGAGACGACCATCGTCTTCAACGGCGAGATTTACAATCATGAGATTTTGCGCAAGGAGCTCGAAGGACGCGGTCATCGGTTCCGGACGCGCACGGACACGGAAACGGTGCTGCACGCTTTTCTCGAGTGGGATACGGAAGCCTTCGCGCGATTGCGGGGCATGTTTGCGATCGCGCTCTGGAATGAAGCGGCGAAACGCCTCGTGCTCGCCCGCGACCGCATGGGCATCAAGCCGCTCTACATTTCGCGCTACGGCGAGGACCTGCTCTTCGGGTCGGAACTCAAGTCCATTTTCATCCATCCGGAAATCGACCGCCGGCTGAGCGTGGATGGGCTTGATTGCTACTTGTCGTTGAACTACGTACCGTGCCCCTGGACGCTTGTAGAGTCGATCGAAAAGCTCCCACCGGGGAAGTGGCTCGAATGGCGCAACGGCCGGACGAAGTCGGAGGCTTACTGGATTCTGCCGTTCGGGCCTTCGCGCCAGACAACGCTCGATTCCGCTAAGCGGGAACTCGATTCTCTTTTGCAGGAGGCGGTGCGCGAACACCTGCTTTCCGATGTTCCACTGGGAATCTGGCTGAGCGGCGGGATCGATTCTTCGACGATCCTTCACTATACTGCAAATGTAACTTCCTCACGGCTGAAGACATTTTCGATCTCCTTTCGAGGACGGAGTTTTGACGAAACGCCGTACGTGAACGAAGTTGCCGCTCAATATGGCACCGATCATGAGACGTTTGATCTGGGCACGGATGTCAATTTGCAGGGGGCGATCGAGGAATTCGCGTACTTTTCCGACGAGCCGAGCGCGGACGCGGGGGCTCTTCCCGTTTGGTTTTTATCCAAGCTGAGCAAGGCTCGGGTGACCGTGACACTCAGCGGCGAAGGCGGCGATGAACTATTCGGCGGATATCTAACCTATCGGGCAAACCGGCTCGCGCAGTCGCTGCGGCGATTGCCGGCCTCGGCCGTGCGCATCGCGCTTGCTGGGTTGCGCTACTGGCCGGTTTCGGACGAAAAGATCAGCTTCGAATACATGCTGAAGCGCTTTTTCGAAGGCTCGTTGATGTCACCGAGTAGGGCCCATGTCTATTGGAATGGAACTTTTTCGGACGCCGGCAAACGCAGCATTCTTCGTAGGCCACTGCCAGGGGCGCTGGAACGAATCCTGGCCGATCTGCGCGAACCCTTAGGGGCCGAAGACAATCTGGCGCCCTATCTGCGATTCGATCAGAAATATTTTTTGCCGGACGATATTCTACAAAAAACTGATCGCATGAGCATGGCTCATGCCGTTGAGGTACGGCCGCTTTTCCTGGATCACCGGATCGTCGAATTCACCGCGTCTCTGCCCGCGTCGTTCAAGATCAAAGGTGCGCGGCAGAAATGCCTGCTCAAGGAATTGATGAAGGACAAGCTACCGGCATCCGTTTTGAGGCGAGAGAAAATCGGGCTCGACATTCCCGTACATGAGTGGCTGCGAGGGCCGTTGCGACCGCTGCTGCTCGATGCAATCGCGACGGGCGTTTCCGAGCACGGCGGGTTGTTCAACTGTGAAGAGATCGAGGCCTGCGTTCGCCAGCACATGGAGAGACGGGCGAATCTAGGTTATCCCCTTTGGGGTTTGCTGATTCTGTTCCTTTGGATGAAGCGATGGCGGATTCAATCGGCACCGAGCTTCACGCCGGGCTCGCATTTGACCGAAGGCGTCCTTACCTATATCTAGCCGTTTTGCTTGTTGCCGGCGCCGTGTATCTCGGCTGCATGGTATCTCCGCCGTCTTTGGTGGACGACGTTGACTCCGTACAAGCCCAAATCGCACGCAACATGGTTACGTCCGGCGACTGGGTGACGGCGCGGCTGGACGGCGTTGCTTACCTCGAGAAACCGCCGCTCATCTATTGGGCCATCGCGGATTCGTACAAGGTCTTCGGCGCGCATGATTGGGCGGCCCGCCTCCCGATCACTCTTTCGGCGGTCGGGCTATGCTTGCTGACGACCGCGTTCGGCGTGTGGGCTTTCGGAAATCGTGCCGGCTTCTACGCGGGCTTGTGCATCTCCACATGCGTCGGGCTTTTCCTATTCACGCGCGTCCTGGTGCCCGACGTAATGCTAACGTTTACGGTTGCCCTGGCGATGTGGGCGTTCCTGCGCGCGCTCGACGAGGCGGAACCGCGTCCGCTTCTGTGGTCGATCCTGCTGGCGGCTAGCCTCGGGGCTGGTCTGCTGCTAAAGAGTTTGATCGGGGTCGTTTTTCCGGTTGCCGCCGGTTTGATCTACTTGTCCCTCACGCGCCAACTGTTTTCCGGGAGAACCTGGAGACGCTTGCATCCTTTTAGCGGAGCCTTGATCGTAATCGCGGTCGCGGCGCCGTGGCACATTCTCGCCACGCTGCGCAACCCTCCCTACTTTGCCTTTACGCTGCACAGCGGTCCCGGCCAGTACCACGGATTTCTCTGGTTCTTTTTCATCAACGAGCAGCTCCTGCGTTTCCTGAACCTGCGGTATCCGCGCGACTACAACACCGTGCCGCGAGTCTGGTTCTGGCTTTTTCATCTGGTGTGGTTGTTTCCGTGGAGCGTCTACTTTCCCGGGATCGCCAGGCTTTCCTTCAAGCCGACCGATCGTGCGGGGAAGACGCGGTTGCTGGCTCTTTGTTGGACGGGTTTTCTGCTCGTGTTTTTCACGTTTTCAACCACGCAGGAATATTACTCGATGCCTTGCTATCCGGCGGTGGCGCTGCTGCTCGGTTCAGCGATGGCGATAGGAGGCGACTGGGTCCGTCGCGGCACTCGCACGCTCTGCGTTATTGCCGGATGCGCTGCCGTGGCGGCTCTCGTGATTTGCTTTCTCGTGTGGCGCATTCCCACGCCCGGAGATATTGCGACGGCGCTGAGCCGCCATCCGAAAGCGTATACGCTGTCTCTCGGCCACATGGAGGATCTGACGTTCGATTCGTTCGCGTACCTGCGCGTCCCCCTCTTGGTCGCCGGAATCGCCTTCCTGATCGGTTGCCTGGGAACCATCCGGCAATCGGGCCAGCGGGCTTTCCTTGCCGCGGCGCTGATGATGGTATTGTTTTTCCATGCTGCCCGACTGGCACTCGTCGTGTTCGAGCCCTATCTGTCGTCGCGGCCGATTGCGGAAGCCCTGATGCGGTCTCCCGCAGGCGGGTTGATTGTGGATCACTTCTACTACACGTTCTCTTCGGTAATTTTCTACACCAACCGTACTGCTCTGCTGCTGAACGGTCGTAAGGCCAATTTCGAGTATGGCGCCAATGCCCCAGATGCGCCGCAGGTGTTTATTAATGACGCGCAGTTCAAGAACCTGTGGCTACAGCCGAGCCGTTATTACGTGGTGGGGGAAGAATCCGAGATACCGCGGTTCGAGAACCTAGTTGGCGCAACACGGCTCAACGTGGTGGCAACCAGCGGTGGTAAATTGCTCATGACGAACCACCCATTGACGTCTTCCAATCCGCCGACCAATCCCGGCGGGTGAACTTTTACGATCCAGTGATATGCAGCGGAACGCGTCATGAGCACCGAAGATAACAGGGTGCGCGAAACGCGCGGCACCCGTCGAGTCGGCGTGGGGGCGCCCCAAGCCTCCCCGCAATAAGGGCGCAATGGGACGATAGCCACTGGCGCCGGAGCTGAAGAATCATTACGTTTAGCCGCGAAAGCCGCGGCCCACAGATTTTCTCAAGTTTGCGCACACACTCAGTAGCCGAACCAGCGCCTCACCCGAGCGATGCACTACTCCTCGCGGTGTTGAAATACTGACAGCTCGATGCCATCCGAGATGTTGAGTGTTAACGACCCGAATCTGTTTTTTCCCGACTGCACGCCTTCCAGCAAGGGCGCGACCTCGTTCTTGAACGAGTGGTTATTGACGCAGAGGACTCCCGCACCAGGCCACAGCTACGGTTTCAGTAGCTTCAGGAGCGGCGGGTACAAATCCTTGCGGCCATCGAGAAACACGAGGTCGACTGGAGCTTGCTTGGCCAGTTGAGTCGTTGTCGAAAGCAGGCTCAGCTGCCGCCGCATTGCTACAAAATTGGTCTTCAAGGGCGGTCACAACTTGCCGCGTTGACCCCGTCGAACCTCTTATTCATATTATTCATAGCGCAGCGATTCCGTGGGTTGGAGTCTCGCTGCCCGATTCGCTGGGAGATACCCGAACACTAATCCGGTCGAGCACGATACGACGAACGCAAGCACAACTGACATCCACGATATCGAAATGTGAAGATCTCCGGCAGCTGGAAAATAGCCGACCGAATAATTGATCATGGCGGGAATCGAAACAGCTATCGCAATTCCGAGGAGTGCTCCGGCCCCACTGATCAACAACGCTTCCATCAGAAACTGATACAGGATGGCGTCACTCGACGCGCCAATAGCCTTGCGAATCCCGATTTCGTGCGTCCGTTCGGTCACAGTGACAAGCATAATGTTCATGATCCCGATCCCGCTAATGGTCAACGCAATAAATGCGACCAGAATCAGCAGCACTGTCAGCGCCACCGAGATCATTCTTGCCGCCTCGAGGATGCTGCGCAAATTCTGAACGTAATATTCTGCCCCTGGACGATGCCTGCTCTGCAAAATGTCTGCGACAGCCGTCGTCACTCCCGGCACGTTCTCGGCTCGTGACGCCTGTACGTAAAACGTCCTGAAGTATTCTGTCCCTGTGTAATTCTTGATCATAGAAAACGGCACGAGGATTGATTCCGATGTTATTTCCGCCTGTCCAAATGTGGTTACGCGTTCTTTGAAAACTCCGATCACTGTGAAGTACAGCTCGCCGACACGGATCTTCTTCCCCACGGAATCCTCTGCGGGGAACAAAGCTGTAGCAAGGGCTCCGGTAAGGACACACACTTTACTTTGGGTCGCCAATTCGTCTTCGTCGAAGTATCGCCCCCGCAGGATGGTCAATCTGCGGATCCGTTGAAATCCCTGAGTGACTCCCACCAGATGGATCTGATGCTCGGTGCCGTTGACGATCATCGTCATCGGATTATCGTTGGTTCCCGCCGTCTCCACCACGTTCGGGACACCATCTTTGATAGCCTCGAGGTCAGCGGGCGTCACCTCATCCGCCAGCCGGTCAACCTGAGATTGCCCCAACTGCCCATACACTAGGTTCGCGCCAACGCCCTCGATCTGCGAGATGACATAGCGTTTCCCTGTTAGTGCCACAGTCACAACAAGAACAATGCACGCGCTTCCGATGACTACCCCCAGGGTCGTTAGCATCGTGCGGACTTTGTTGGCTCTGAGCGCTTGCAGCGCTAGCCGCCATGTCTCGCCCAGGAGGATCGGTTTGTTTCGAACGCTAGCCACAAAGCCTGCTCTTTCGGATTAAATCCGCGAAGCCACACCTGAATGCTCAACGCCACATTCGCGTACCGGACGGTGGCCGGTCTTGGTCCCCCAGCAATTTCTTATCACCTACCTATTAGCTTCTTCTCGTCCTGTCAAGCCTCCAAGATTTCGGCTGCTACAGCGTCGCCTCGAGCCGGCTAGTGACCATCGCAACCGAGAAAGTAGGGCGGTAGTTGCCACCCGACCGTGCGTCCATGTCCGGCAAGAGGTCCTTGACCGGGATTCCAACGTCGTGTCCCAAGCTTTCCATCACCGGCCCCAAGCGGTTCGTGCCCGATTGATGCAGGCGCATGAAATCGTTGGCTCGGGGAATCAGGAAGGCGGCCATCTTGGCGCCGTGCGCATCGGCAGTACTTTTGATGTCCTCGAGCGCCCTTTTGAGGCGGGCGAGATCCACGTCGTCGTAGTCGTTGTAGCCTGAATAGGGGCCGTGCGTGCGCCAATACAGCCGCGAATTGATGTATTGGCCTACATGGTAGGAAGCTAGATAGGCGCGCAGAATGGCTTCGATATGATCCGAGAGACCTTCCCCAGCGTTCGGTTGGAAACGACCATCCTAGACGACGGCCTTACCTTTATCGAAGGGCACGTCCCGACCCGGTGATCCGGGCATTCGGGATTTGCGGCTCGTGCCGTCTCACCGTTCTCCGGTAAGCAACCACTCGAGCGACAATCCGATCACGTGGTAGTCACTTTCATGTTCACGATATTCACGCCTATTTCGACTTGATTCCGCCCAGTCGAACCATCATCGCCGCATGTTGAGCCGCGGTATATCCATCGGTTCGGCAAACTAGTCGGTGCGTCTCAGGATGGCGAATTCACTGGGTAGCACCAAACTCAGTGCCTTCCACTTCTAGCCTTCGCGGTCAGGTCGTGAGTTTATCGATACATCTAAAGCTTCTGGGGCAGGGACAAATTCTCCTAGCCGCGCTCGTTGTAAGCGCTCAAGTTGGTTGATCGCTCGGTATAGTTTATTCTCAATTGCAGTTTCGTAGCGCTGAAAACCCGAAACCAAGTTAATGGCGCCCAGCGCACCTACGGCTGCCGGCATCCCGGGCTCGATAATACCAGGGTCAAATATGCCTTTCATTCCTTGCCCCTTCACAGGGGGATGGATCTCTCCGGTGATGTATTCGGCCTCAAGCCTTGCGGCTCTCTGTAACCTGACGATGTGGAAGGCGATCCGCTGTACGAAGAAATTCTCCAAATCTCCGATCGGGCGCTTTGACTCTCTGAGCCGTTGGATTAAAGATCCATACCCTTCTGAGTCATCGAGCTCCGTCATACCCTTTGCCAATAGACCATGATTGATCGCGTTGAGCCGGGTCGAAGTCGTGTCATGGGGCCCAGTGGATCGTTGTGCATTTTTGCGATTTGAATCAGCTTTATCCACGAATACCCCTCCTTATCCAAGGAATTTACCTGTGCCGAGCGGAGTGGTCACGCTCACTGGCGCCCTGGCTGCATAACTAGTCCCTCATTCTGACGGCTATAATCCCGATCTCTTCCATTGCCACTTTTTTCACGACCTTGCGCGAAATCAGATCGGCCTGATCCGTCTCGTGATGGACAGGGGCAATCTGATCTTTCTGAACAGCTCCGTCTCTTTCAGCGCTCTGATCAATTTCGAGCAGTACTTCCTTATCATTTGCTTGCGTAACCGTGAATTTGGATATGTTTGGCTGTCGCATCAGTGTGAGTACTTCGAGTTCGGCCGTATCGCGAATCCTAGTGGCGGCCTGAGCATCGCTCAGTGGGCCATAAACTTTGTCAGAGATCTCCAATCGCATGGGATCCTTTAGCGCCGCCAACATTTTGTTTATAAGTGGATTTACCAGAAGTAAAACATAACTTTGAGGTTCATCGTATCTGCAATAGCCCAGGTTAAGTAGGTCGCCAATAGCAAAATCGGCGTCCATGTCGAATTGCCCGCTTAAATCGGTCAGGATTAGAACAGCCAGTCCGTGCCTCATCATTTCCACGGCTGCTGAAAAGTGATTGACCCCATCTTGGAGCATGAATTTCTGAAGCGATGCGAGTTTTTCGATGGGTGCGCCAAATTGCTTACGAATCTCGGCACACACCAAAACTACAAAGAACTGCTTCGGATCGAATTTCCTCCATCCAGCACTTTTTTCGCGCTGGTTAGGTAGGGCGCCCTTCGAATCCCAGTCATTAAGTTGCCGGTAGGTTATTCCGCCTACCTTTCTCATGTCAGACGCAGTAAGCGTCGGATTTTCCGAGACGATTCTCACAAGCAAATCCTAGCACAATAGAATTGAACCGTACAGTATAATCTGTAATTGCCGCTAACCCATTGACTAGAAAGGCCGTAAATTAGGCAAGACACAAAAAGAGCGCCTTTTGTTTCTGGTCGAAAAGCAGAGCGATCTTGAGCGCAGAGATTTGGGTTCGTTTGGTAATGGCGTACCTGGTATTCGCCGTAGGGACAAGGTATCGGGATCTGTGAAACCGGGGCTATTCGGAAGGTTCCTTCTTGTGGCGGGAGAGCAAGCGCTGAAGGTATTTGGGACCCTCCACCTTGTAAATTTCGAGGCCCCCGCCTAAGAGTGCTTCACAAACCTGCGCGAGACTGCGCCCTTCCATTGAGGCGACTTTTTGCAGTTCCGCTTTCAACCGATGCGGCACACGAAAAGAGAGTGCTGTGTCCTTTCTCATAGCGCTCACATTGTATTCAAGTGCGTGTCGATTGCGAGCAAAAATCGCTTGACACATTGTGTTCGTTTGACACACAATGTGTGTATGAGAAGAAACGTAAGCGGGCTAAAGCGATCCTTGATTCACTCAAATTGCCGCCTCGCAAGTGAACTTTGGCGTAATGAAATTCAAAAGCGCCACCTGCGAACCCTTCGGGACCTTACCAAAACGTTCAGCTTCTTGATTGGCCGCGGCGAGGTGCAACTGCTGAATGGCAACTGGTATGTAACTCATGCTGGCCTGCTTCGTCTTGCGCAGCGCCGGCGATGCCACGGTATCAAGACCTCCCTTCAAAAAGATGTATCTGATCCCATCGCCAGCCGCTGGGTCTTCAAGGCCACCGTTTACAAAACTCCAGGTTCGAGAGGCTTCGTCGGTTATGGGGATGCCAATCCGACGAATGTATCTCCCTTGGTCCGAGGAGCGGAGATGCGCGTGGCAGAAACAAGAGCCGTCAGCCGCGCCTTGCGCAAAGCCTACGGAATTGGCCTCTGCTCGGTTGAGGAGCTTGGGTATCTCTCCTCGGCTGCAGAACCCGCACCGGGGAAGGGAACTGCCGCTTCTCATTCAAATGGGAACGGTTCCGGCAACGACCAGCCCCGACTGCGCGATCGGTTGTGCCTTCTGATTCGCCAGCATCAGCTCGATCCCGCCATGGTCAAGCGCTTTGCTGCTGAATTCTGTGGCACCCAGGAACTCCGTGAGGCTGGCAGGGAATTGGTCGAGTCCTTTATTGCCCATCTCTCCGAATGGGCCGCCCGAGACCGCGCAGGCCTCGTTTGCAAGCTCAACAGCTACGCAGCTCCACTGGAGGTGAAGCCATGAAACTCCATTTCCCAGGCCTGCATCTCGAATCCAAGAATGGTGGTGATTTTCTCGAGGGATCGTTTCTGGTTCGAGTCGACCAGGCCTTCTACCGCTGGCACTCCCAGAAACCATTCTTTGCGCTCCGGTTTCGGGTTCTCGAGCCCAAAGAGCATGTGGGGCAGAGCCTCTCCGGTCGGCTCTATTGCACACCGAAGGCCTTGTGGAAACTGAACTGGTTCCTGCGGGATTTCGGCTACGACATCGATTTATTCAGTCGGGACGAAGTCGAAGAGAAGGCCCTGCTTGGTTTGACCGGAGTCGTCAGGACTTCTCGCACGACGCTCAATGGCCGTTCCTTCCTGAACCTCGAAGCCTTCGCACCAGCAGGGGAGTGGGAAGAACTTGCCGTGGCCGCGATCGCGAACGGCGACGCTCGGGAGAACGGTAATGACTTATAGCTTCACCCAGATCAGCCAATACCTGCGCTGCCCGCGCAGCTATCGGTACCGCTATCTCGATGGCTGGCGGGAAAAAGACACTCGGGCTGCCATGATCTTCGGCCGCTGCTTTGAAACCGCACTGGGTGCTCACTTCCACCGGGAGGACCCCTCCGCAGTCTTGTTCAAGGAATGGGGAGTCTACCGCGATGTCGCTCTCGAGTATGGCAAGAACGACTCCTGGGACAAGCTGGTCCATCAGGGAGTCCATCTGCTCCAGAAATTCGCGCAGGACGATCGCATCCGTATCCGTCGTCCCCAGGAGAATCTTCAGTGGAAGTTGACCCGCTCGCTCTCGAGTGGCAACGACTTTGTTTCCTACATCGATGCCATCGGGGAACTCGACGGCGAGCACCGGCTGATCGATTGGAAAACCACTACCAGCCGCTATCCCGAGGAGCCAGAAGGCCTGCTGTCCCTCGATCCTCAGCTCGTCTGCTATTCCTGGATGAGCGGGATTTCGGATGTGGCCCTGGCCGTGTTCGTCCGCAAGCACATGCCGGAGATTCAATATTTGAAAGCCTCGATCAGTGAAGAGCAACGCCAGGAATTTGGCCGTCTGGTGGATTCGGCTGTCGGCCAGATCGAAGCCGGGCAGTTCGTGCCCCACAGCGGCATTCGCTTCCCCATGAACGGCTGTATGAGCTGCTCCCATTTGGGGCTGTGCCTCGAAAACCAGCAACTCATCGACGCGAAACTGATTCGCCGTCCGGGAGCCAGTGAACTTGATTGGCTTGACCAACTTGTGGATTAATGGAATGCCGCTTGTGGCACCGAAACTCAATCGTCGCCGGGCCATGTTCGTGCTGGAAAAGATCGATGAGATTTTGTACTGGGAACGGACGACGGAGCGGGAACGGGACACGCGATTTGTGGAGCTCGGCCGTTACCTGTGTGAAGTGCGAGCGGGACAGTACTGGCGGGTGGACAATCTGAAATCCTTTGATGAGTTTCTTGAGAAGAAATTTCCGGAATCTCGGCGGAAGGCGTATTACCTGATGGCCATTTACGAACAGCTGCCCCGGCAGATCCATCGGGACTTGCGGCAGGTGGGATGGACGAAGGCAGCAGAGTTGGCCAAGGTCGCCCGCCGGGAAGGGAAGAAGTTCGATTGTGCAACCTGGTTGCACAAAGCCCAGGACCTCCCGAAGGAGGAGTTCAAGCGAGAGGTCGAGCGGCACCTGACGGGGAAGGAGGCCGAGCCGTGGGAGATTATCTATTTCAAGATATACAAGAGCCAGTCTCCGGTGATCGAGCGGGCTCTGGATACAGCAGCTCTCATGTTGGGCACGGACAAGTCCCGGGGCTACTGCCTGGAAATGATCTGCGCGGATTTCCTGGCCGGAGCGAACCTGGAAGGTGCGAGTCCTGACACATTGGCGATGTCACTCGATCGACTCTTTGAATTTCTTCCGGCCCCGAAGAAGGCGGAGCTGCTCGAGCGATTGCGAAAAGCTTCATGACTGTGCGGCGCTTGAAACGCCCGAGGCTCATGCTCGATAAGGAGTCATACGAAAGACTCTGGAAGCGGATCCTCGAGCGTGACGGCTGGCGCTGTCAGAATTGTGGTTGTCTCGAGAATCTTCAGGTCCATCACGTCATTCGAAAGAGTTCACTGGGAAACGATGAAGAAGAAAACCTCATGACCTTGTGCGCCAGTTGTCACCGATCCGTTCACCTGCACTGACCTAGCGTGATTCCTCACATGGGGTCAGCTCGCCGTACCGAGAAATGACTGGAAAGCTCGCTGAATCTGCGCAGGGATCCGCGCCGAGCGCAACCCCAGGCGCTTTTTTCCGTGCCGGTAATCGCGGTCGGCGCACGTCTCGGAAGAATGGAAACCGATATCGACGAAATCGCGCGTGGTTTCGACCCTTGTCACAACTTTGGCGTGGACACCGCTGCGCGAATGGAGACCCGCCAACCATAAATGCACGTCCAGGAATAAAATCAAGATGTGACGTGTCAGCGAAGAGGGGCACGACGCGGCAAGTAAGACCGAAGGTCGGGGAAGTGCGAGACGGGGCTAACTTCTTAGCCGAGAGGAAGACGGGTCCTAACCGCGTCCGGCGGTACGATGTAAGCTGATGGGGATTTCGCCCTGGTTTTCCTTAGGAGGGCGCGTGCATTCTTGCACCAAGTGACCATCCACACGTGGCTCTACGGCGCTCCCACTGGGGTCATTGACCTGCCAGGAGTACTCCGGGACAATTTCCTTGATCTTGGCGCGGATGGGTGCCGCGCCATCGACATAGATCGATGCACGGAGCTCACCCAGTTGACGGCACAACCCCGACCAATCCTTCTGCGGGCCATTTGTCCGCTTAATCTTGTCACAAGATGTAGGGGATACCTCTTCATAGAGGTAAAAGAGCTCCTCTTTAAGCTTTTCGCCCTGGCGCAATCCCGTGAATTGTATAGGTACTGACTCCTCGGATTTTCCCGAGAGGCGAATCAGCGTCCGCGCCATATCTAGAATGTTCAACGGAGTGCCCATTTCGAGCACTAGGATATCGCCGTGACGGCCGATCGTGAACGCCTGCAAGACCAAAGAAACGGCTTCTTGCGTGGTCATGAAGAAACGACGGATTTCCGGGTGCGTAATCAACAGTGGTCCCCCCTGACGGAGCTGCTCCTGGAAGATGGGAACGACGCTGCCGCTCGAACCAAGAACATTGCCGAAACGAACTGAGACGCAGCGCATGTCTTTCTGCGGGCGAGAAGCCAGCATGAGCTCGCCAATTCGTTTACTCGTCCCCATAACACTCGTCGGATTGACGGCCTTGTCAGAGGAAATAAGAAGAAAGCCGCGGCATCCTGCTTCTTCCGCGATATCCATCAAACTATAAAGGCCAAATACATTGTTGCGTATTGCCTCCGCAGCGTTTTCTTCCATCAGGGGGACATGTTTATATGCCGCAGCGTGAAAAACATATTCGACTTTGTGATCCGAAAAGCAACGTTTCATGCGGTCTGCATCACCAACGTCGGCAACGCAACAGATCAGGGCGGTTTCCCCACGCCGTTTGCGAAGTTCCTGCTGAAGGTAGAAAATTCCGGTCTCATTCTGATCGATGCATACGAGCTTGGCTGGACCATGGCCCATAATTTGCCGACACAATTCTGACCCGATTGATCCTGACGCGCCGGTCACGGCGATGATGCTGCCTTTCAGATGGCGGCACACGGCTTCGAGATCGATCTGGACTGGGTCCCGACCAAGGAGATCTTCCAGGCGGACCTCGCGGAACTGGCTAACGCTGGCTTCGCCGCGAATTATGTCGCTGAGTGCCGGCACAGTCTTGAAAGGCAGCTTCGTCTTCTGGCACTCCTCCGTAATCCTCTTCATCTGCTTGCCTGTCGCGGAAGGAATGACAATTAGGATTTCTTCAATTGGGTTCACGGTAACAAGCGTTTCGAGGTCGTCCACGGCGCCGAGCACAGGAACACCATGGATGCGAATGCGAAGCTTTGATGCGTCATCATCGACACAACCTACAGCCACATAGCCGCTTTCGGGTCGTGCGAGTTCCCTAATGACCATCTGTGCCGCAAACCCCGCTCCGACCAGCATTACCCGTTTCGAACGCGAATAATCGCGCCGGACAGATTCCACTAGGACGCGTGAAGCCAGCCGCATGCCCGCAAGGAAACTCGCCGTCAGTACTGCTTCCAGAAAATAAACGGAACGCGGAAAAGCGCTTGCGCCAAAGAGATATCGGTTCAGAACAAAAAAACCGACGGATCCAACACCCACGGCTTTTAGGATGGTTAATACATCGCTCACACTGGCGAAGTGCCACCAACCATGATCGAGCTTGAAGACACGCAGAAAGCTCAGTCGCAGGACAATCAGCAGAGGGCCAGACGTTAACAAGACACGGCGATAGGGGAGCGAGAAATCAAAGCGCAGTAACCATGCTAAGACCAAGGCGCAACTAACGAGAATTGCCTCAAAAGTGTAAACCACGACAGGACGCTTCTTGAAAAGCAGCTCAGGCAATCGAACAAGATATTTTCGCATCACTATTGGGGAACCGCCTTCAGGAACATTAGAAGGAAACCTTGCTGCCGCTATTATCGAACGGCAGTCGTATGCAGGGGCATCGTCCGAGAAGTGAAGAAATCACGGACGCAGCCGACAGTAATATCAACGTTCTCAAGAGTCGTTTCCGCACTCATGGGCAGCGAAATGACTTCTCGACAAATGCTTTCTGTCTCAGGAAGTCCAGGATTATCAAGCCTGAGGCCCTTATATTCCCACATCGGTTTAGGCCAATGAACAAGGGTTTCCACGCCTTGCTCGTTCAGATACTGGCGCAATTCGTCACGGCGCTCTGTTCGAATGACGTAATTTTGATAGCTGTCGAAATATCGATCATCCGAGAAATGAGGCAAGCGTAGACTTTCAATTCCTTTCAGTCCTTCACGGTACAGGCTGGCGATCTTTCGGCGATGTTCGATCCAATTAGGAAGGTGACGCAGCTTGACGTCGAGAACAGCGGCCTGGACATTGTCAAGCAAGGCCGTGTAGCCATGGTGATGGAATTCACCTGTCTGCCGGTCCTCGCCGTTAAATCGCACGAGAGTTGCGAGTCGGGCGACTTTAGGATCGTCGGTGGTAACTGCGCCGCCGTCTCCCAGACCACCCAAAGATTTGAATGGATAAAAGCTGAAACATCCTGCTAAACCAAATGAGCCCGCCATCTTGTCCTGAAATGTGGCGCCAAGAGCTTGAGCGGCATCTTCGATGACGGCGAGCCCATGCTTTTTGGCGACAGCCATGATTCCGTTCATTTCGCACACTCGACCATTGAGATGGACAGGGATAACTGCCTTAGTATTGGGCGTGACCGCGGCCTCGAACAAATCCGGCGCCATGTTGTAATCATCCCGGACGTCGACGAGAACTGGCTTAGCACCCGTGTGAACGATCGCCGATACGGTAGCAACAAACGTGTGGCCAACCGTAATGACTTCGTCTCCAGGCCCAACACCCGCCGCAAGCAGAGAAAAATGCAGCGCGTGATAGCAGCTATTGACCCCGACTGCGTACCTAACACCGACAAATTCCGCCAAGTGATTTTCGAAGTCACGCAGTTGCTGGCGTAAAACCAAATCACCTTTTGCGAGGGTATCAGTAATGGCGAAATCGACTTCACTTTTTATCCGCCGGTAATGCTCGCGGGGATCAATGAATGGCACACGGTACGACAAATGCTTGTCCTCCTTTTTGACTCGTTTGAATAAGGCCGAAGGTCGCTTGCAATGGCTGGGTTAACCTGCCGTGACAGCAGTCAAGGTGCGGTTCTTGTCCAACGTTGAACGAATGGCAGTCGTCAAAGATTCCGCAGAAAGCCCATAATTTGCTCGGATGTATTCCTGCGTTCCGACGACGGAAGAAAATGCGGAAGGAAGGCCAAATCTCTTAAAGACGACGGATCTCGTGCCGGCTTCAGCCAGAAGTTCGGCAGCAGCGCTGCCTAGGCCGCCAATCAAGCTGTGTTCCTCAAGAGTGAAGATTGCATTGGTTTCGCGAGCGGCCCCGAGGATGGCATCGGAATCGAGCGGTTTCACGGTATGCATGCTCAGCACCCGCGTCTGTAATCCCGTGTTACGAAGTGATTCGGATACTTGGATAGCCGTTTCCAGGAGCCCACCGGTAGAAATAAGAGTGAGGTCCTTCCCTTCTCGAACTTGGATTGCCTTTCCTAGCTGAAAGTGAATTTGTCCGTGATGGACATTTGCCTCTCCCGCTCGGCCCAACCGCAAGTAACAAGGTCCGGGATGCGCCGCCACTGCCTCCGTCGCCGCCTCAGCTTCAACAGGGTCGCCAGGAGCGACGACGACCATTCGGGGCAGAGATCTCATAATTGCCAGGTCTTCCGTGGCATGATGAGACGAGCCTAGAGATCCGTACGCTAGCCCGCCTCCTACTGCAACGATCTTGACGTTCGCATTGTGATAGCAGACATCATTGCGTACCTGTTCGAGGCACCTCAAAATTGGGAAGTTGGCGATGGAGTACGTAAATACGATCTTCCCGCTGAGGGCCATGCCTGCCGCTATCCCGGTCATGTTCTGCTCGGCGACACCAGCATTCAGAAACCGACTGGGGAATCGTTGAGCGAAATTTTCAACAACTCCAAATCCAAGGTCCCCAACGATCAGCTGTACTCGCTCGTCGCGTTCGGCCAAGGCTGTAATTGCGCGAAAAAAGGCGCTCCTCATCCTACTTCCCCTAACTCGGCGAGAGCTTTAGCCATCTCATCGTGATCCGGTGAGCGGTAATGCCATAACAATTTGTTTTCCATGAAACTGACGCCTTTGCCCTTCACGGTGTGAGCAACGACACACGTCGGTTTGCCCGCCTCAAAAGGAACGGCAGTCATGACCCGCTCGATTTCTTGAACATTGTGGCCATCAATTTCCCGAACTGCCCAGCCGAAGGCTTGCCACTTTGCTGCCAATGGCTCGAGATCGAGAACCTCCTTCACGGTGCCAAGGCTCTGAATCTTGTTGTAATCTACGATTACGATCAGGTTATCGAGCCGATGGTGGGGAGCAAAAAGAGCCGCCTCCCAAACCGAGCCTTCGTCGCATTCGCCGTCGCTCAACAACGTGAAAACTCGGTAGGGACTTCCATCGCGCTTGCCAACGAGCGCCATTCCGCAAGCGATTGGCAGTCCATGCCCGAGAGAACCAGTGGATACTTCCACACCGGGAACACCCACGTGCGTAGCATGGCCAACCAAATGTGCCCCATCGTTATAAAAATCATCCAGCCAGTCGTCCGGAAAAAATCCGCGCATTGCGAGGATGGCGTACAGCGGTGCGCAAGCATGACCTTTGCTTAACACAAACCGATCCCGCCCCGCCCAGTCCGGGCGCTTCGGATCGATCCGCAGAGTTTTCGTGTAGAGCACAGCCAGCAGATCCGCCATGGAGAATGCCGAGCCGATGTGCGAGCTCTTGGCCCTATGAATCATGCGCGCGGCCCGCACACGGATGTATCTTGCAACGGCTGAGGGATCAGAGGTCAGGAACTCGGCACCTTGCGTGTGCTTCTCTTTTGCTGATTCAGTCATTTTGCGAAAACCTTTTTGGGGCGGCACTACTCGACGATGGCCTTCAGCGTCATAAGAATGATCTTGCAGTCGGTCATGAACGACTGCCTGTGCACGTACTCCAATCCCAGGCGAATCTTTTCCGGGCGAATTTTCTCTCGATACGCCGCGTGCGGATCGGCGCTCCCCCGCAAGATTTCTCCCTCGTTCCGGAACCGGATCGACGCCCAATCCGTAATCCCCGGCCGCACTCCCAGAAGACGCTTCTCTTCGTCAGTGTATAACGCCACTTCCTCCACCACTTCCGGCCGCGGTCCGACCATACTCATCTCACCCTTCAACACGTTCAGCAGTTGGGGCAGTTCATCGAGCTTGTAACGTCTCAGGAAGCCCCCCATCTTCGTAATACGCGGATCGTCCGCCGAACTCGTTGGCCCACCGATCTTGTCGGCGTTTGACACCATCGTGCGAAACTTCAGAATCCGAAAGGGCTTTCCGTGACGACCCGCCCTCAGACCTCGATAAAACACCGATCCTGGCGAGTCCAATTTGATAGCCACGGCAAGCACTGCAAAGATCGGCAGAAGAAGAGCCAATCCTATGATTGAAGCTAAGAAGTCAAACAGCCTTTTGAGTATCACCGAAGTCATGCGCGCGTAATCCTTTTCCTCACTATACAATTACAGAACCAAGGAAATACAAGACCTGCTCAACACAACTCGGAAACCGTTGTTCGTTTTCTTACCGTTCTAGATATTTGACACTCTTAGATACTTCGATTTTTCTCAAAGTCGTAACCATGTGCCCTGCCGACCAAGGGAGTAACGCGTGAATCATGAAATAGGCGGCGGGAAAATTCTTTGAAAGGAACCGCCCGAGAGGAGGAACAAGTGATCCGCGAAAGGCCGCCCGAACTTCTGTGCGCTTTCCCACATCATAAAGATTCCCTAATCTCTTACGTGACACTCCCTTAAATTCATGGCTACCGGGTTTCGAATATCTCCAATCCGAAACCAATAGTGTACCTCCTGGCTTTGTTACCCGAATCATCTCTGAGGCAATCCGCTTCGCCGTTGCGTCATCTGTGAGTTGAAGAAACATCATTGTTTCAGTCACGAGGTCAAAGCTGTCGTCTGGAAACTGCAGCCGTGTTGCGTCTGCGCATTCGAAGGTGATCAGTGGATTGGATGCTTTAGCCTTATGTATCCTGTCTTCCAGTAAGTCAACTCCGGACAAGTTCGCGGGGGGAAAGCCGAGGCGCAGCAACAGCAAGAGGCTGTCACCTTCACCGCAGCCGACATCCAGAACCCGGGCCGAGCGCGAATCGAGATGAATCGACCCCAAGGCACGCACCATCGCCGCCTCCTGCGCGAGAATCTGAAAAAGCACTTCGGGATTGTGGAGGAGGCTGTTCCTGTTCACGCCCTTTCTCGCGCCATACTCGCGGTAATACTCTCCGGTAACAGCCTGAAGCGCGCTCACAGAGAGCTCTGCCTTTTGTATTTTGGTCGCCATCCGGTCCGTAATCATCAGCTCGCGATCTCTTGTGTAATCGTAAAAATCACCCGCGTTCCACAATGAAGCCAAAACTATCTGCTGAGAAAAACTTTTCGAACCGAAGCGTTTCGCGACGACTTGTTAATCTCCCGCAGCGGCGAGGTTGACGGTCGCGATTTCGCGGCAACTGTCAGCTTCAATCAAATACTGCCGTCCACACGCATTGCACGCGTTCTCGTGCAGGCGCACCCCGCAATAGCAGATCCATCCCATCTGTCGCGCAGGGACACCTTTGACTAGGGCATAGTCAGCTACGTCACGGGTGACAACAGCGCCAGCAGCGATAAATGCATAACGGCCGATGGTTGTTCCACAGACTACCGTGCAGTTTGCTCCGAGAGTCGCGCCCTGCTTCACGAGCGTCCGCTTATATTCGTGCTTGCGAACTACGTGGCTCCGAGGGTTGATCACATTCGTAAAGACCATCGATGGACCACAAAACACATCGCGCTCCAACTCCACACCCGTATAGAGCGAGACGTTGTTCTGGACTTTGACGTTATCTCCCAGAATTACGCCGGGGCTGACGACTACGTTCTGACCGAGATTGCAATTCCGGCCGATCTTGGACCCAGACATGATGTGCGAGAAGTGCCAGATCTTGGTTTCAGCGCCGATTTCGCATGGCAGGTCAACAACTGCAGACGGGTGAGCGAAATATTCGGGCGCATCAACCGACACGGGGACAGGCACACCACCCAGGCTCATTGACCTGCCGCACGCATCGAGAATCTCCAGAACACGAAGGCCGTTTTCACCGTGTGTCCGGGGGCGAGAACCCTTGGATATGCATTCCAGAAAGTGCTCGCATTCCTTGTTCAAGGGTTCGTCATTCGGCAACGTGATCACCTGGCCACCGTCACGCTCCGCAACGGGTCTTCGATCGTGCCAATTTATGCGATGTGCGTATAGCACAAGCTTTTTCTCAGGCTCCAAGTCGTCAAAGACGGCCATCTTCTGACTGCCAATGACACACAGCTTTTGTTCCTTGAAGGGATGGAGCCAGCTCACGAAAATGTGAGCTTTGACTCCACCGGAAAACTCCAGCGTGCTTAGGGTCGTGTCGATGATCGGGGGATTCAAGTAGCTTCCGCCTTGCGCGGCGGCAATAATGGGAGTCTCACCCAGCATCTTAAGGATCACGGAAATATCGTGCGGCGCGAAGCTCCACAGTATGTTTTCCTCCGTACGAAGTTTGCCCAGATTCAGTCGAGAGGAATAAATATATTGGATCTTTCCGAGGTCTCCCTGTTTTATGAGGCGGACAAGCTCAACAATGGCCGGGTGATATTCGAGGATATGACCGACCATCAGTACGCACCCACATTCCCCAGCGACATTGACGAGTTGTTTCCCTTCCCGAACTTGAAGAGCGAGAGGCTTTTCCACAAAAACGTGCTTACCTGCGTTCAGAGCGGCAAGGGCCAGTTCGTAATGCTGAGCTGCAGGTGCGGCGATGACAACGGCGTCCACCAGCGGGTTAGTTAAGACCGCACTGTAATCCTTTGTGGTTGAAACTCTAAACTCCTGGCGCACACGATCCAGTGTGTCGTCGCTGATGTCGCAAACTGTTTCCAGCGCATGGAGTGCATGGAAATTGCGCACGAGATGCTTACCCCAGTAGCCGGCGCCGATTACGCCGACTCGAGGTACTTTCGCCTTAACTTGAAGTTGAGGCATCGTTTCCTTAGCTCCTCATTCCTGGTCAAAGTCAGCAATTGCCGCGACCACAGCACGCTGCTGCTCTTCCGTAAGTTCAGGATAGATCGGGAGTGACACGACTTCGACGCTTGCCGCTTCCGACGCAGGAAAATCTCCTCGCTTATGTCCCAAATACGCGAAGGCATTTTGCAAATGCAATGGCTTCGGATAATAAATCTCCGTCGGGATACCCCGCCTCCGAAGATGTTCGCGAAGGGCGTCGCGTTCTTTCACCTGGACCGTAAACTGATTATAGACATGGACCGAGCCAGCTACTGCCGCAGGTGGCGTGACCATCGTTTCCAGTCGAAACTCACGAAATAGTTCAAAATACCGCTGCGCATTGTTTCGACGCGCGAGGGACCAGGAATTCAAGTGGCGCAACTTGACGCGCAAAATCGCTGCCTGCAAGGCGTCGAGGCGGCTATTCATTCCCAATGTTTCGTATTCGTATTTCTTCCGCGCACCGTGAACACGCAACAAGCGCAGCCTGCCCGCGAGACTGGCATCATTTGTAATGACCATGCCACCATCGCCGGCGGCACCCAGATTTTTCGATGGAAAGAAGCTGAAGCACCCCATCAGGCCAATGCTCCCCACGGCACGTCCCGCATGGCGGGCCCCAATGGCTTGCGCGGCGTCTTCAATCACGGCAATTCGGTATGCCGATGCCACATCCTGGATCTTATTCATGTCTGACGCCAGACCAAAGAGATGGACCGGCATGATCGCTTTCGTCCGCGGCGTAATCGCTTTTTCAATCCCCGACGGATCGATATTGAATGTGTGCCGATCGATATCGACGAAGACGGGCTTCGCCCCGACCCTCGCGATGGCCCCAGCCGAAGCGACAAAAGTAAAAGGCGTCGTAATGACCTCATCGCCCCTGCCGATTTCCAAAGCCAGCAAAGCCAAGATCAAAGCGTCCGACCCTGAAGCGCAGGCGATTGAGTTTAAGCATCCAGTAAACAAACTGATTTCTTTCTCGAATGCCTCTACCTGTGGTCCCAAGATAAAATGCTGGTCATCAAGCACACTTGTCACGGCCTCGAGGACTTCTCGTCGAATGCTGGCGTACTGTGCTCGCAAATCGAGAAACGGGAAGTCGGCTGTCGTTCTAGTGGTTGCAGTTGGTGTCATTTAGTTGAAGCCTTGAATCGAGATATTCTCCGAATGTACTCATTATCCTCGAGCGGTGCGACGTCCTTTCCAATGAACTCCCGGTAAAATCAGAAGGAGTAGCCCAAATAAGGCGCCGAAGCCGTGCGCGAAATGGCGAATTGCAAAAGTAGCGGGGAGAAGGAACACATAGTCAACTCTCCGCTCACGAATGGCCATTGCTGCAGAGACACCGATATTTGTAACCACGTAGGCACCCAGGGTCGCAAGAAATACCCAGATGAAGCCGTGCCAGGCAAAGGAAAGCGTGAGCGTAAAGAGCAGGCTGGCAACGAATGCGAGCGGAATCCAATGCCGCCAAGACCATGCTTTGCTACCAAATTTCAGCACATAGGTTACCCAAAACCCATCCGCGAAGTTGTGCCGCAAGAAAGCAGCCCAAGTGGCATCTGCGAAGTATCGAACGACAATCTCCGGGACCAGCAAAATCCTTCCGCCTTCACTGCGGATCCGACGGTTCAGATCCAAGTCGGAACTACCCAGTAGCCGCTCGTCGAACATTCCGATTTTGTCGAAAAGTTCTCGCCGGTAGCAACCGAAGGCGGCGGTGTCAGACCAAATGGGTTCCTGCACACCTATCCTGACGTGGGAATTACCGGAACCGAACCGGCTGGCGAGTCCTGTTGCAATCGCATGTGCGAGCGGATTTTCCGCTCCAGGCTCGATTTGCAAAGATCCTCCGACATTCTCAGCCCCACTTTCCTGGTGAAAACGCACGCAGGCGGTTATGTGATCGGATTGGTACAACGAATGCGCTCCAGCTATGACAATCAGACTGCCGCTCGAATTCCGTATGCCCGTGTTCATGGCCGCGGGAAAAGAGCCGAGAGGATTGTCTAAGAGCCGCAAGCAAGCATAACGCCTTGCGTACTCCTTGACGATCTCGCGAGTACTATCCTCGCTCATTCCGTCCACGACAAGAACTTCCAGGCGGTCTTTGGGATAGTCGTTTGCAAGAATAGAGTCCAAGCAGCGCCCGATGTATTTCTGTTCATTGCGGCAGGCCAGTATGACGGAGACGATCGGCCATTCGTCCGCGCACTTGCCAACAAGGTCACGGCGAGCAGTGATTTCACTTATGCTCATGGCGTCACAACTTTGTCAGGCTGGCCGCGCGATGCGGGAAGGCACTCGGTAGCGCGACAAGAGGCTAAACTTGGAATTTCGAAGAACCAGCGCTCCAATGAAAATCGAGAGGGGGACCGAGTTGTAGTAGAACACCGATACAATCGGTGAAAAAAGAACAAAGGCGTAATAGGCAGCCAGCACCCAGAGCGAGGAGATTCTCCCACTACACAATTGCGAATAAGCGCGTCCGACCAGCGCGCCCGCGAACGAGCAGAGGAACATGGACCCAGCGAAAGAGAAATCGTCAATCAAACCGCGAAAAGCAGTATAAATGTTCGAGGAGATCCCGCCTTCCAGATCGACCGGTTCCCAATTGACATTTCGGACCCGGGTTTTAATTCCCAAGAATTCGAATACTCCGCCGACCGTGTAAACGCCGAAGCCAAGCGGGTGAGACTCCTGAGTTCTCGCATAACTGTCGAAAACAGCGAGGTAAGCAAGAATATCGGCGGCTATTTTCACTGAGGCTTCTGAAGCATCTTCGAATTTGCGCCCGCGTACGACATATAGTCCGGCAAACATTGCAACCGCTGTGAGGACGATGATCAGGAGCGCCGCGACGAATGTGGTTGTGACACGAAATCGGCCTCTACTCAAGAAACATTTCATGCTCAGGTATCCGCTCATCCAGCAGGCAATCGCCACCAACGTGGCAAATCTCGAGGCGATTGTCATGCCCATGAGGAGCGAAGGCACGAAAGCGCTGAGTGTCAGCAGTTTTTTCTTCCACGACCGAATCAGAGGGGCGGCAAAGCCACCGAGGAGTACCGAAGGGAACACCCACATTCGAAGAAGCCGATACCACCACGGATCGGGTTCGCCCTCCACGATGATGTCGTACATAATGCCGCCCATGCTAAAGAATCCATCTAGCGAAAACGAAAGACCCAAATTTCGAAGCCAAATCACCGCGTAAATAATGCCGCCCATCAACGCGATCGCTGAAAAACACAAGCTGAGCCGGAGGCATCGATCTCCCATTACTGCGAGAGCATTCTGGTTCAGTGGGACATCGGCGTTCTTCCATTCTGCGGGGTCGAGAAGCACGAATGCCCCCACTTGCAGGCAAGCGATGAGACCCACCAGCATCCACATCGATTGTGAGGAGATGTGATCCTTCGTTGCGACAAGAGGCAAGCCGCTATAGACGGACCACATAAGACCGACAAAGGCGCTGGGAGCTAGCCAGCTATGCTGGAGCATACGCGCGAGAAGCGATAGTCCAAACAGTATGCTCCATGGCAACCAGGGCGAATTCAAAGAATCTGTGAACAAGTATCCTCAGCTTCGAATGGATATCTCAGGTCAAACGGCTGCCGCGACTGAATTCTGGGCGGAAGTGGCTGCCGGTTCCGACGTATTCGTCGCGATGACTTTTTCATAAAGACTTTCCATAATCCTTGCAGTTTGGTTCCACTCATAGCGCTCTCTGACCCGTTGCCGCCCCGCCCGCCCTAAACTTTGTCGCAGATTCGGAGAGAGGAACAGTTTTTCGAAACATTCCGCGGCCGCTGCTTCGTCATTCGGCGGAACCATCAAGCCGGTTTTTCCGTCCACGATAATTTCCGGCAAACCGCCTACATTCGATACCACTACCGGAATGCCAGACGAGGACGCTTCGAGAATGGCTACACCAAAGCTCTCGCTGCCCGACAAGGCAGCAAATACGGAAAATGATTTGAGATAATCGGGTACGCGGTTGTGCGGCACTTTTCCGACAAATTGGACTCGCTCCCCTAGACCAAGCCCGCGTGCAAGGTCCCTGTATTCACGCTCCAGGTTTCCTCCACCCACGATGACAAGCTTGGAGGGCCAATCGGGATGCTTGTTCATAAGCAACTTAAAAGCCTTAAGTAGGCAATCAATGCCATAAGATTTTTCCATGGATCTGACGGTCCCGATGACAAATTCGTTGGCTGCACCGGAAGACCCCTCAGGAATCGAGAAATCCTCGCAGTCCACACCGAAAGGAGTGATCAAGAAGGGTTTCGAGGTGTATTTCTTCGCCTCCCTTGCCATGTCTTCACTCGTCGAACATAGATAGTCCGCCGCCGCAAGATTTTGCTTGAGCAGCCACCTGTGAAGGAGCGACCTGTGAGGGAATTCATAGATGTCGCTGCCCCAAACAGAAAGGATATAGGGATGAAATCCGATCATCCGGCCGAGCGTGCCGTAACCGCTGGCGTAATGCGCATGAACAATCGATGGCTGAATGCTATTTACAATTTCCCGCACCCGCCGGGCTGCGCGAAAATAATCCAGCTTGAAGGGCAGATCCTCCCTCAGGCGATGGCTGTGAATCCCCTCGAGTAAGCCCTGGCCCTCGCCGAAGGAAATGACGTGGACCTCGTACCCCTTCCGGTGGAAGTGATTCGCCCACCGAACTGCATGGAGAGCGGCCAGATTGGCCAGAAAGCAGATTCGTCTCGGTGTCATCGACGGGAGTCAGTTCTTCTGGCAAATCATTATTTCGGTGGTGGGACTTTCGTTCATCAAACGCGTCAGCGTCAGTTCGAGGGGGTACAGCATGGCTCCATAAACAGAGCCCAGAATAGGAACGAAATGAACGGGAGCGAGAAACGCTCGCCATGCCAGCATTGGCCATCGTGACGAGGAATCGATCGGCGCATTCATCAACACAAACATGGGCGCTCTGCGGACAATTCGGAGCCCGCTCTCCCTTACTATCTCTTCAATTATCTTCAGGGAGCGGCTCACCTGATGATCCGACCGCCGCGCCGTACCATGAACAAAATTGTCGGAAAAAAATAAATAGCCGCCCCGGTTCAATAGGCCGGAGATATTTCCGATCGCTTTTTGGAAGCGATCGTCATCCGTGATATGGAAAAGAACATCGAATGCGGAAACCACATCGATACTCCCACTCCAGCCCAGTCCCTCAAGTGTTTCCGCAATATCCAGTTGCGCGATGTAGATTTCTGGAAATGCTTTCCTGAGCCGCTCCACAGCAACCGCCGCGATGTCGGTTCCCTTGAGCGAGCGCACTCCAAGTGACTTCCATTGTTCGAGCCAAAACCCAGTACCGGAGCCGATATCCAAAACGTTTGCTGCCGAGAGGTCGATCGAAAGACCCGCCAGATGTCTTCGGAGAATCTTCCGGCGCACGGCATACAACCAGTTATTGTAATGCACACCGTGCCCGAGATACCCGACTCCCTGCAAACCCCAGTGGCTTGTAAGACGTCCCTCCCAGTAGGACCTATCTTTCGAACTGGAAGCCCCAGGCAGTGAACTAATATCCATTTTGGGGCCTAGCGTGTTGGGTTCGCTGGGGAAGGCTGTCATCTCAACGTCTCTCATTCAGCTGCGGCAGACGAGCGGAGAATTCGCAGAGTCTCCGCAGAGGAGAGAAGCCAAAGCGTCAGAACGCCACCCAGAAACGCCAGGAGTACAACGTATTTATTGTTCTGCACGGCGAATAATGCTGCCGATCCCAGACAAAAGACTCCGAATCCGGCCGCGAGGATCATGGTCGTTACACCGAGCTCATGGAAGGCATCAATGACGTTCCGCAGGACTGTGTAGAGACTATAGGGCACCGCTGCGAGCAGCAACAACCGCAGAATTCCGGCACCCTCCGTGAAATCAGGGCCTAGATAGACGCGAATCAGCGAGTTGGCTCCAATCGCGATTCCTGCCGCAAGTACGCTCGAAACGACGAGTGTGATTCTCGTCAGTAGCCATACTTGGCGCCTCAGTTCCCCGTTCTTTCCCGCGGCCAACAATGCGCCTGCTTTCGGCAGCAAGATGAGCCCGAAGGGAGAAAAGAACGAGCCGATGACATTTAGCATCGAGATTCCGAACGCTACGAAGCCAGCCGCGCGAATTCCACTCTTGTGCGCGACGAACGTGGCGGGCAGTGCGAACAAGGCCATCAGAATAAAATCACCAGGAACCCGCTGGATCCCGAATCGCAGCAGTTCCTTGACCTGCGCGCGATTGTCCTTCACTAATGCTTTCCACGGAGTAAACAGCAGAGCCACCCCCGCCATTGCGAGTGATAAAATGCCGAGCGCCGAGAGGAGAGACTGGACGCTTTTGCCAAAGAAGAGGAAAACAGCCAAAGGCATGAGCCCAAAATTCACAAACTGCAGAAGATTGGCGGCTCGCATCTCCAGCATTCCGCGAAAATAGCTGTACACAATTGCGTGCAGCGCCAATCCCGCAACGACCAGGCTGAGCGGGAAAATCAATGACGCGTATTCCCTTGATCCGAAGAACAAGAATGCCAGGCCACTGGGAAACGCATTCAACAAAGCCACGCAAACCGCAGTGGATAGGCCGACGCACCAGAGTGTCGCCCCCAGATAGCGAGCTTTGGATTCCTCGTCCCTGCGCCCGGCAGCAGTAGCGATATAGCGGGGCAACCCCACAGCGAGCCCCAGGAGAACGACAGGGTACAGAATAGAAATCGTGCGGCGTGCAACGGCGTATTCCGCGAACCCCGTCTTTCCCAGAAAATGCGCCGCCAGCTTGTACGTCAATAGTTGGCACCCTAGCACCGTGAACTCAGTCGCAAAAGTGCTCCCGTACTCCCGCACGTGGGAGCCCCAATTCTCTGTAATCCAGGAAAATGGTGTGCTGACCGTCGCGCTCACAGGGGAGTGCAATCCGTCTTGTGCATCGAATATGAAAGTAAGGTATGCACCGAGCTGGCTCTAATGGCTCAACCACGCACGAAATTCATCGAGGTCGCCTTCGGTTAGGCCGACGTGCCACACCTCGTCCGTGCTCGCCGCCGAATACCAGACCTGCAGACGATTAGTGTTTGAGTCAAAAAGCATGCTGGACCGATAAATTTCGCCATCATCCCATGATGTCCCGGGCCCAAGGATGAATTTGTTGTAGGTCGTCCAATTGATCGCATCCAGACTCTGCGAGAAAAAGAGAACTGTGTGCCCACAGTCAGATCCATTTGCATAGGCAGCGATAACTGCCCAATATTCCTGCTTGGGCGCAATGTAGGAGACATTGAGATGCCAGGCTACATATCCGGATTGTACGAAGTTTGTCGGACGCGAATCGGTCCAATTCACGCCGTCGGACGAAGTCCGGTACTCTAGGACCGTACTGCTCGCGGCGCAACCAACCGCACCCGCGTTGACAGTCCACATGTAATAGGCACCATCAACTTTTGCGACCGTTGGTGACAGCACGGTGTAATTAGAGACATGGAATATTTCGCCGTGATTTTGCCAGTGGATTCCATCCGACGAAACGAGCCTGAAGACTTGCGTGGTGTGTATTGCGGCTGATTCCCCGATGTAGTAGCTCCAAAGTTCGTCGGATGCAGAATCGTAAAAGAGGCTCGCATCGTCTAAGTGAATGCCCGTCGAGGGTTCTGCGAGCGGATTGATGAGTCCGGGAGGAACCTCCCACGAGATCCCATCATTCGACACGGCAATTGAAGGATTTTCTTTGGAAGCATCGCCGTACGGGTAAGGACTAAACGTCATCCAGTATTTGAATCCGTGCCACGGGGAATCAAATGAAACCACGTCGGGTTCGGTTAACTGTCCAGAACCGTCGTAGGTAGGAATCCTTTGAAAGCTCTGCGCATTTTTCAACGGAACGGCAGGCGGATCAGGCGCCTGCAAACGCCCTCCCACGCAACCCGCTACCAGCAGTGGAACAGTGCAGAATAAACCAAGGGAGAAGCACTGGCGGATGTTCCAGCCGATGGCAGTCGCCTGCCTCATCGAAGCGCATGCGACCGGGGTTTCGGGCATTTCCACCAAACGGCGCTCAAGTTGGCCCCTAAAGGTTCGCAGATTCAGGTTAGAACCTGTTGTTGGCTCGCCCCTACGCGATGTGTACACGTCCCGACTTCTTATTCTTTTAATGTCTGTGTTCTCGAACCGTCACCCCGTTACATTGCTTCGACGTCCGCTTCATCAATCTCCACCGCCATCGACCTCATGATCAATTCCACGGAGACCACGAACCGTGTCTTGCCCCTTCGGCGTAGGAGAATTCCTTGTATTCCGGTTAGCGGACCGCTCCTGACCCGGACCCGCCGTCCCGCCGTAAGAAACGGATGCGGCTCAGCCATAAGCTGCTGAGAGAGTCCCGTCCGCAGGATTTCCATTTCCTTGTCCGGCAACGCCGCAGGCTTCCCATTGAACGCCACCAGTCGCACTGCGCTGGGAATTTGGAGCACGCGCAACCGGTCGCGCAGCGCAAGACAAACAAAGACGTATCCGGGAAAGAGGGGCAAATTCAAGGTGATCCGACGGTCTTTCCAACGACGCTTGGAGATGTATAGAGGCAGAAAATGTTCCACAGTGCGCGCGTGGAGTTCCGCAGCGACGTGCTTTTCATGGTTTGCGCATGTGTAGAGTGCATACCATTGAGGCTGAAAGTAAGCTTTCGGCGTTGGCTCCGCCGAGCTCAACTCGCGATATGTACCGACCCAAGCGCAGTCCACAATTGGTCCTTTCAATGTTATGGCAGATAGCTCCGCCCCGTCACTTACAGGGCGCTTAGTGACCCAACCCATCTATTATGTGCTAGTTACACCTAGCGAGACCTAGTTCCATCAAGGTCTCGCCTCCCCGTTATCCGAATTCGGTTCACGATGACTTTCTTCGATCCCCTCGGAGCGCGAACCATTCGAAGATGCCCACGGCCATCGCGCAGCTACCGTCTGAAATATTTCCTGCGCAAACATTTTTCCCGGGTCTGCCGGGTCCGCTTCCCGCCAGCGCGCCGCACCGATTAACCCGACCGCGCAGATGGCTACCGTGAAAATCGTCCCGAGCAAGATAATCATCAGCCGAGGCGGATAGGATTTTCTCTCCGGCACCAGGGGCGAGTCCAATACCTTTACGGTGGGGATTTCCTTCGCTTCTTGCACCTTAGCGAGTTCGTACTCCTTTGTCAGTGTTTCGTAGACTATTTGTTGGATCTTCAGCTGGCGGAAAAGGTCAGCGTAAGAGACGCCAAGGATCGGTAGCTGTCTCAGCGAAGGATAGAGTGTGTCCGAGGCACCGTCGTTTCCACTTTCGGGGGTTCCATACTTGCCGCCAAGCAATTCGAGTTGATGGTGCAACTCATTGATGCGCGCCTGAGCCGAGCGGACGCGGACGTTTGAATCCGAGTAAATCTGTCTGAGTCCTTCGAGCTGGGACTGTGCCGCAATAAGCTGCCCCTGAAGAGTTGCCGCTGACACGACCATAGCCTTGCTTTGCTCAGTAATATCAATCGTTGCGTTCTTACTAGCATACTGGCTGAATTCCTTTTCCGCCGATTCGAGGTCGTTGTTGACCGTCTTCAGGCGCTCCTCAAGGAACACACGTTCCCGGTGAGCGGAGGAAGTCGTAAGTTGTGACATCAGCGTGTTGAGTTCGTCCACATACGAGGCGCCTATAGCCGCGGCGCGCTTCGGGTCGCGGTCGCTCACAGCGAGCGAGATGATTCCGCTTTTCCGCTCCTCGGTTATGCTTGTATTGCCCAACAATCGTTCTCGAGCCGACTGCCCCAGCTTGACCCCGTAAACTTTTCTCAAATCATACCGGTCGATAATGCGGTCTTGCACAGTTTCGCTCTGGAGCACGCCAATGAACAGCGCTCCCGTGGTCTTGATCCCCAGGAGGTCGCTGGCCACCGTCGCCATTCCTCCCCCTTGTCCTGCCCCTTGGCTCGCCAATCCCGCTACGAGCGCTAGGGTGCTGCTCGTTTGCGAATCGGGGGGCATCAACTGAGCTGTGGAAACGAAGCGATTGGGAATCAAAAACGCAACCAGTGTGGCTGCTAAAAACCCGACAACCGCTGAACGCAACAGAAAACGCCGCTCCGCCCAGAGTAGGCGCAATTTCAAGATCGAGCGCTCCCGCGCCGAACGAGGATCCTCCTCGATCGGCACGAGGGTCTCCTGAAGCTCAGGCTCGACTTCGCGTTGCCGGGTGGCAGAGGTTTGCGTCAATCTCAGGATCCTTACTGCCTAGATGCCAAAGAAAAACCCAACTCGACAATCGCAGTAAAATTCCGCTGTACTCCACTGAACAGAATGGGATAGTGCGAAATATGCTCATATTGCAGCTGGCTCTTCATATAAAAGCCGGACTTCAAATACAGCGCATTAATTAAACTGTAATCCTGCCAGGCGCCTCCCCCTGGAATAAAGGCCGGATCCACAAAATTATTCTTATATGTAAACTGCACCGTGTTTCTGGGCGATACCCAATAGGTTAACCAACCTTGAATCGCCTGGCCCATTCGGCCAACCGTGTTCCCCATTAGAAAACCATTGTTGGTGTCAGCTTTGGCGTCCTCACCGTTAGAATAAATAAAATTCCCCACATTGCCCGCGCCGTTCACACCGGGCCATCCAGGAGCCTGCGTGTTCGCAGCTTCAATATGAAGATCGAGTTTTGGGATTCCCGGAATACGAGTAATGTAGAGCCCCGGCCGAAACGGATACCATTGGGGCTTCGCCCACGCGATGAAGTCGTCCTCTGCATAGACTTCACCGTAGAAAACGATATAGTTTCGCACCTTCGGGACATAAAAGGTCCAGTCCATCTCATTGTCGTTGTCGCCCGGTACCGAGTCACCAAGCTTCTGACTCCGTTGCCCAAAAAGGCTGAGAATGAAATTGTGTGGAGTGAGTGGGCCTCCGGGGCCTCCAAATGTAGTAATGCGCCCGTATCCGATTTCCAGACAAGGCACAGGTTTGAAACTGATTTTTTGGCCAAAAACCCAGGGGTTGGTAGGATCCGTGCGACCTTCCAGCCTTCCCAAGAATTGATCGAATCGCGCGGGCCCCAGGAACTTCAGAAAGAAAGGTAGACGGATAGGCTCCGAATTGACCACTTCGACCATGTCAATAGGCTCGGCATTGTCACTCAGCAAAAAAGAGCCGCCGAGACCGGGGCCCCAAGAATGACTTATCCTGCCCGCCAAAACCTGCCAGTTGTCCAGGTTTACGCCGATATAGGCATCCAGCAGTTGTGGTCGGTTGATTCCGTCAATGCCGACATCGGGAGGCAGGGGCCCTACATCTTTGAGCGCGATCAGATTGAGGACGGCTTCCGAAGGAGCAGGAGCGGAAGGCGCATGTTGGAACTCCGCGCGCACATAGATCGCTATGGGCCCTGCTTCCGCGCGGACTGCTCCACCTGCTTGACCATTTGTCCCGCGCTCGAACGGCCGACCAAAGTCGTAGGAAACCGTCTGCCCAAAGTGGTAGCCGTCGGTCAGATCGGGTCCGCTTGTCGAAACGGCGCGCACGTAGACAGAATCCAGGCTCGCTGTGAAATTTCGCCCACCATCTAACAAGCCAATCTCATATGAAAATTCTCGTCGCAAGAGATCTACGAGACCCATCGCTTGGGCGTTCAAGGTTCCATCCTCTTCCAATTCTTCACGGGCCCCTTCGGTAAGACGAGCGCATTCCATCCGGGTCCAAGGACTTAAGCCCGTAATGAGGGTACGAATGTAACCGAGGCCGGCAAGCCTGTTCAGCGCTGGATATACCCAACTATCCAAAGGAACGAATGTCGTTCCCATGCTTTGACGAGGTCGATCACGTTCAAGATAGTCGCGGGACTCCGTAAACGTTTCCCAAGTGGCGCCACCGAGTTCTGGGTCGTGATGTTGGCGATAAACAATTTGTCCCGAGAGCCAGCCGATCGCGCTGCCGATTAACACGTCCGTCGGAAAATGTTGCTTCGCAGTCAAGCGTGAAACGCTTACAGCCGACGCCATTCCATAGGCCAAAATCTCCGTAAGAGGGCTGGGATATTCGTGCGCTATAATACTTGCGATGGACCATGCCGCTGCAGCATGCTCCGAAGGGAAACTGTCGCCGCTCTTCCAAAAGTCTCCCTGGTAGTTATCGGTAAGCGGACGCTCACGCCCGAAGCCATACTTGAATGCATATACCACAGCGAGGCTGTCGATCGCTGCTTCGCCTGCCAGTAGTCCTGTCTCACTTTTATGATCGTCGTGGCTCATTTGACCCCACAGATACAGTCCTCCTGCCAGTCCTCCCATTGCACCAAGTCCGTAATTTGAAAAAGTGTTGCTGTGACTCAACCGGCTCGGAGAATTTGAAAGGTGCTTGCTAAAATCGGTATCGGTTGCGAGGGTACCAGCCATCGCGAGGCCCAACGGCATCAGCCAGTCGGCATCCGCCAGGCGGACATGGGCAGGACTCGTCCAAATGGCTTCTTGATCCCGAAGGAAACGGCCGAACAAATGCAATCCCAACGAATTATCGTAATCTGGCGGTTTCGCAGCCGCGTCGGCGGGTTTGTTCGGAGGGGCCGCATCCGAGCTTGGTCCCGTATCAGCTTTCTCGGGCTGAGGTGATCCCCCAGCCTCCTGCTGTGGCTTCGCGTAGCAAACCGGGCCAACAGCCTCTGGCGCGACGAGCAACAAAACTGTGAGCAAGACTTTACCCCGCGCTCGACTCATCCCTGGATCTCTCTAGTAGTGAGCAGCAATGAACGCCGTGCTCGCAATCGAGGAGGCCACTTGGGCGGCTAGGAAAACCAACTGCCACTGTATGCCCCCGCCAATTGCTTTTTCCGGGACGACCACCGTGTCTCCCGGGCGCAGCGCAGCATTCAAGGAGTTCCCACTCCACATGCCCGAACTTGAACCCAATACTGAGCCATCGGCCCGGATCACGAAGATTGCTTTCTTATTGGCAAGTTGCGTGGGTCCTCCGGATTGCTTGAGGTACCACTCCGCGCTCTTTCCGGGACGATAGCCGACGGCCGTAGGGTTGTAGACTTGACCGGTGACCAACACATAGCTCGGCTTCTTGGGAACGACGAGCATATCTCCAGCCCTGACGTCCACGTCTGCGGCCGTATTCTTCCAGTGACCGATGTCCGGCGAAACCCGTATGGCAACTCTGCCCAGCGGTGGATTGGCGCTCAATTCCTCAAGAGTCGACCTCCACTGCTGTAATGCCATCTCTTTGGCTCTTGTCTTATCGGGATCCGTTTCGGGCAAGAGTTGAAGATTCGACTGCACATCCTTCACACGCAAAATCATTTGATCCCGATCTCTTGATTCCAATTCCCGTACCTGCACTCGCTGCAGGACGACTCCGTAAGGATAGGCGTCCGGCTGGAAACCGCCCGCTCGCTCAAGGATTGAACTAAGCTTTTCGCCAGGACGAATTCCGTACGTTCCGGGGTGTTTCACCTCACCCTTTACACTAATCGAGGCGCCAAGGTCGTTCCATCCAGGAAGCTGCCTTATCGTCAGAACGTCGCCGTTGTGAACAGCGACATCGGCCTTTTCATCGCCGGAAAGCGCGGCGGATATCGCAATTACTTCGTGCTGCCCAGTCAGTGCCGATTGGCTCGCATACAGGAAATGCGTCAGGTCAGCTGAATTCGTGTCCGCGCTTGGTTTCAGCCCTCCTCCCACACGGATCAAATCTCCGGCCTTCATGTTTGTGGTGAGCGGATAGCGTCCCGGCCTTGCCACTTCTCCTTGAATGTATGCGGTCGCAGGTTCCACTGCGTCTGGATTCCGGTGAATCAGCAGTCGATCACGAGGTTGGAGAAGAATATCCGCGGTCGGATCACCTGCAAGAGCCTGGTTAAGATTCACGCTGAAGATCTTGAACTTGCCGTCGGGCAAATACCGGAAGACCTGCGCATCTTCGGTTTGCGCATCCGGTGCAAGTCCACCGGCTAAATGGATGGCATCGCCTAAGCGAATTTGACCGGACGTGTTGTAAGTTCCCGGCCTTCTCACATCGCCCCATACGGAAACCGCTGGCGGATTTTCAAAATCGAAACGACTGAAGACTCGGACCGTATCCATGGGGTGAAGAAGCGGTGCCTGCGAAGGATTGACGAGTGCGTCCGCGAGATCAAAGCTTTCGACTGTGGGATGAAAATCCGGAGCGTTAAGGCGGATGATCTCGGCGTATCTGGTCGCAGGCTCCGGGAGAAGATCCTTGTAGGACCCGATGACATCCGTGACTCGCATGTTTTCGCGATACGAATAGCGTCCGGGACGAAGTACGTGGCCATCAAGGAAGATCACATCCTGGTTATACGGCGCGATAGGGAATATTCTGACGCGATCGCCATCACGAATTTCGAAGGATTCGAGTTTCTTCGTCACTTCGGAAGAATCATCGACCTCGGGTATGTCGAGACTCAACATCGTTTGTTTGTCGTGCGCCACAAGCCGCTGGACTTCGATGTGACGAAGCGCGGCGGTAGGAAGAAGACCGCCCGCTAATTCCAGGACACTCGCCAGGCTCTTTTCATCCTTCAGCTCATAGATCGCCGGGCGCCGGACCATGCCCTCGACAGTTACTTGCGAACCAATAGGAGGAACCAGAACTGTGTCGCCGTTATCCAGACGCACCATGCCACTCTTCACACCGTGAAGGAGTAGGTCATACATATCCACTTCTTGAACAAGCTGATTGCCACGAAAATGCTTAACGATTCTGAGCGATCCCTTCGGAGTGGGACCACCGGCGGCAAACAACGCATTGAGAGGTGTCGAAAGCGAGCTGATGTCGTATGCGCCGGGATTCGCCACATCGCCGACCTCATAAACACGGATGGTCCTAAGGCGCGCGAGCGAGACTTCCGCGGACACGTCGCGGAATTGGGTTCGGAGAATCTGCTGCAAGTTCTGCTGGACGTCAGCGAGACTCTTTCCACTCACAAGAACGGGACCAGCCTCTGGTAGGCTAATCCGGCCTTCCCGATCCACAGTGCGGAAAAATCGCTGCGAAACTCCGCCCCAAAGATCAATCGAAAGACCATCGCCGGGCCCGACCACATAATCCGGGCCTGCGGGAAGGTCTATTGGAATTAACTGAGGATCGCGGGTTCCATTTTCGAAGACTTCCGAACCAAATCGCCTGGGCGTCGTCGGACGAGTGACCGCCTGAACGTACATGTCGTAGAGCGAGGGGATGTCGGCATAGGGGCTCGCCTTTCGCGTTAGTTCAGGCGGTTGAATGAGCGCGTTGCGTTGGGATCGCCGGGTCGACGGTTGTATGGGAACAACGGGTGACATACCCGACGGTACATACTGGTTCATTTCACGTCCGATGGATCCGCTTGCATTGAGCCCCGGCCCCGCTCCTGTCTCTCCGCCGAGAGCCATTCCATACATGGCGAATACATCCTGCAGGTTCTGGCTCATGCCGGATCCGCCGGTCAGCCCTTCGCCCGTCAACTCGTCTGATCGGCCCATCGCTTGTTGCAGTCTCGAAACTACTTCACTTTGACCTCCGGCGGAGTTGGGATCGAAGTTATTGGAGGATTGTCCCATTTGCGAGCGATCCCCCGACTCTTGCGTGGGATAGATTTCGGAGGCCCCTCCTGTCTGCATGAGCTGGGCGCGATCCAATGGATATTCGCCAGGGCGCGGAAGACTTGGCTGGTTCTGCTGATCAGGAGAAGTTCCTTGAGACGGAGGCCCAATCCAAGGTTGTTGCTGTTGCTGTAGCTGCTGTTGTTGTCCTTGCCCTCCCGGGCCTGGGGGGTTTGATTGCGCCGGGTTGCAGTCGAGGTTTAATCGCGGATTACAGGATCGAGCATTTTGAAGATTCTCTGATTCACGCGCCCGCTCCTTGGCTAGTTCCTCTCCCTGCAATTGCGCGAGCCACTTGGTTCGCTCCGCAATCAGGAGCTCGCGTTCCTTGCCGAGCTCTGAATCGGGATTCACTTTGGGCACAAGATATCCGTAGCGCTGTACAAGCAGAGTTGCTACGGACCGGAATTGGATGTCCGCCACCAGGCGTTCAAAAATGGCATCATTCGTGAGATCCGAGTCGCTGATGATTTGACCATGATCTGTCGCATCCTTTGCTATCCACCGCCTCAACTCCACCATTAGGCCGGCGTCTTTGAGCAGGATAACCTTGAGGTCGGCGGCTGAAGCCGCCACTCGACTCAGGTTGTCGCGGCCGAGATCAGAGCTAGGAATGGGCGCAGGGCGCTGATTCTGCGCCGGGGTTGTGATGCAGCCGAACAAGACAGCGATCAGAGCGCAGGTGGCTTTCGTTATTCGTTTTCGTGACACGGGAATTATCTCCACGTTCGTAGCTAACGATTGATGACTCATGGGTATCATTGCAACCTATTCATGGGTTGAATTTTTCCGCGGATTGCACTGAGCACCCCCGCTTCTGAGGCTTCGATCTGATTGGACTGTATACGCAGCGAAGTCCAATAACACATGGAACTATTGCGGTCAGGCGCGATGGCGATGATTCGTACGAGCGGGAAGTTGTACAAAATGGACTGGCAAACGTCCGGCAAACGATTTGATTTTTCTAGGGCCACGATCAGAAAATCGGGGCGTGTTTGTTCCACCGCCTTCGAGAGTTCAAGCTCCTCTTGGATCTCACCTACGATCTCGATGTCGGGCTGATCGGAAATTGTCGCCATCACTAGTTCCCGAATCAGCCGCGGCCGGTTTGCCACTAACACTCGGATGGGATCCATCTCGGCCCTCCGCAAGATGCACACATGGAATCGCTCATTATGGGAAAGGCGAATTTCACGGAACAGGTTCAATTACGACCCTAGCGGAGAGGGGGGTCCGGGGTCAGTGAAAGAGTACGCGCGATTCATGCGCGTACCTGGGTCGTACTGCGGCATGGGTCCAGATAAGCTGGTACTACATTTCAAGAAGTTGCGTCTGGCAGACTTCGGACACTTCCAAACGGTCACCGATTCCAAGCTTACCGAGGATGCGGTGGACGTGATTCTTGACGGTCTGCTCGGACAAATTCAGATGAGCAGCAATCTGTTTATTGGTTAAGCCGCGCTCAATCAAAGGGATTAACTGCTGTTCGCGGCTTGTAAGGCCGGTGCTCGATCTTGTCCGGCTATTGGGAAACCCTGACGCTTGGGCGGAGACGTAATCAAAGAGCACTCGAGTATATTGCGGCGGACAGATCGCCTCACCTCGGCCTACTGCTCGAATCGCGGCGACCACATCCGAGGCGGAAGCATCCTGCAGGACGTACCCAATGGCGCCACGGCGGATGGCTCTCAAGAAATTCTTCGGTTCGTCCGCCATTGCAACGAGAACGCACCTTATGGTTCGCTCTTCTGAAGCCCGCTTTGAAATGGGCATTTCATCTTCCAGGAGCAACTGCAGTGAATCAAGGACAACAACATCCGCATTTGACTCTGCAATTTCCTGTTTAGATGTAGGAGTGACAGGCCGCGCAGCGACGACCTGAATATCGCTTTTTTTCCTCAGCATCCGCGCGATCGATTCTCTCGCAAGCCGATTTTGGCATAACAAGAGGACGCGAATTTTCTTCTCCACGATGACCCTCAGTCTCGCGTGAATTCTTTATGGTTAGGGTGAGCGTATGTATTTACAGCTATATCACTCACTTAGGCAAGCACTATTTAGGGTGGATCCTGTTTTCCCGGACGCGAATCGAAGCGCGGATCAATCGCGAGGGCGGCCCGGGTCGGCCTCCTCGATGAACACGACGCCGACGCCGTTCTGATTTTTTTCGCGGCCCGGATCAAAGTGCACGACAGTGCCACGGAGCGAGAGCAAGCTCGAGCGGTTCTGATCGCCGGACGCTTCGATCACTACTCGCACTTCGGATTGCAGCCGGGGCCGGTTGTTCAAGCAAAGGTAGGCGCCCTGAAGACTCAGGTCGCGGACCGTCGCCTTTTCTTCAAACGCGGTGCCATCTTCGGACTGACCGGTGACGGTGGCGGCGAAGCGCAGCCGGCGGCGCTGGCCAACGCGGGATTTGGGCAGCGTTACATTCACGCCGCGCTCGCCGAGAGCAATCGTCATCCCTTCCGTCGCGGCCCATGTCGCCGGAAACTCCTGCCGAGCGGCGGAAAGGAAACCGTCCACGGTTTTATCGGAGGAGTCGGGGTCGTGGTGGAAAAGGACGAGATTTCGCACTTTTGCTTCGCGCGCGATCTTCACCCCTTCGAGCCAGCTCGAATGCCCCCACCCTTTTCGGGTCGAAGCAAGCTGCTCGGGCGAGTATTGCGCGTCATAAATCAGGACGTCCGCCCCTTGGGCCAACTGCCGCAAATTTTGATCAAACTCCGGCACGCCCGGCTCGTTGTCGGTGGCGTATACGACGGATCCTCCGGCTGTGTCCAAGCGGTAGCCGAGGCACCCTTGCGGATGATTCAGCCAGCCGGCGGTGATTCGCGTGCCCTGAATCTCCCATTTGTCGCCGCCGGCAACTTCATGGAAGTCCCGCGCGGCAGTCATCATGCTAACGTCCACCGGGAAGTAGGGGCTGGCAAGCTGCGCTGCGAGGACTTGGCGAAGGCTGTCGGGCCCAAGATATTTCGATTGAAAGCTGTAGAAATGAAACCGGTTCTGCGATTGAAAGAGCGGGTGAAAGAAAGGGATGCCTTGGATGTGATCCCAGTGGTAATGCGTAACGAGGACGTGGGCCTCGATGCCGCGATCCGCCTGCGATTGCGCCCAGGAATTCCCCAGCATTCGCGAGCCGGTGCCGCAGTCGAGAACAAAGCGCGTCCCGCCCGGCGACGTCAGCTCGAGACAGGGCGTGTTTCCGCCGTAGCGCCAGGCATCACGCTCGAGCGTCGGTGTTGAGCCGCGCACTCCCCAGAAAACCAGCTTGGAAACGTTTTGCGTCATCGCTGGGTGAATGGTGACGCGCGCAGTGAGCGCCCCCCTCAGAGGCGGCCTAGAAAACCGTGAACTAATTCATGGTAGGCGGGGGTGGCGAAAGAAGTCAATCGCGTTTCGCCTGCCGGGTTCGTTCCTGCAGGTTTCCCGAGAAGCCGGGGCATCTCCAGGTTATGTTCCGGCAATGGGATGGTTGAGCGGGACTATTCGCCGGGCGGCCACTGCGAGTAGAATTCAATCCATGCATTTCCACGCGCACGGCGCCGCGGAGAATGATTACGCCTCGCACGGCGGCAGCCCGCACGCGCACTTTCACATTTCCGGCGAAGGCATGACCGCCATCCTGGGCACGGCTGTGATGGCAACGCTCGTTTTGGTGGCCATTGAACTCGCCGCCGGTTACGCGGGCCATTCCATCGCGCTGATCAGCGACGCGGTCCACAATTTGACCGACGTCCCCATGCTCGTCATTTCATGGCTCGGCTTGCGTTGGGCCAAGCGAGCGCCGACGCCGGAAAAGACTTACGGCTATCATCGCGCCGGGATTCTCGCCGCCTTTGTAAACGCCATCCTGCTTGCCATCGTGGCACTGTTCGTAATTTTTGAGTCGATTGGACGCTTGCGCAATCCGGTGGAGGTCGACACCGGAATCATGCTCTGGGTCGCCCTGCTGGCCCTCGTTGTGAACGGCGGAATCACGCTGGGCGTCCATCGTCAACGGAAGGATTTGAGCGTCCGCACCGTGTGGATTCACAATCTCGGCGACGCGCTATCGAACGTCGCCGTTGTCGCCGGCGCTCTGGTGATCCGCTCGACTGGCGCAACATGGGTGGACCCGGTCATCGGCATCGGAATCGGCGCGATGGTCCTTTGGTCAGGAATCGGGATTCTGCGCGAAAGCATCCACATTTTGCTGGAGGGTTTGCCGCGGAACATTCGCCTGGAAGACGTAGCCGCCGCGGTGCTCCGCGTCGAAGGAGTTCAAGAGGTCCACGACATCCACATTTGGACGCTCGGGACCGATCTCCTCGCACTCTCCTGCCACGTGCGCATCCCCGATATGCACATGGAAGACAGCGAAAAGATTTTAGGGAGCGTTCGCAACGTTCTCGCGCACGATTTCCGCATCACGCACACGACCATTCAATTCGAACGCGCGGGCTTATCCGCCGCTGCGGGCCTCTACATGCCCGAGCCTGTTCGACGTTCTGGCGAATAGGCGCGAAGGTTTCTCGCCATAAAATCCGCTGTACTAATCTAGAGGATCGATCAGAGAGGAAGTTGGATCGGAGTACCGCGGTCCTGATTCACCCGCTCGGTCGCATTCGAGTCGAGTTCGGCGACCGCAATCGTGCGGCGTCCGCCTTCGGGCGTGATGTAAACAATCCTGTCATTCACGTGGGTGAAGGCGACAGCCTCAATTTGGGTTCCGTTATGGAGCACGAGAGTGAATTGCCCTTCGTCGGGCAGCGGCGCAGAGCCCTCGGATTCAGGCGTGAATGGCGGAGCTTCTGCTACTTCCGGCTCCTGCTCGGGGGATTGTTCGGCGGTGGCCTGCTCTTGAGGTAGCTGCTCCGCGGTTTCCGGTAAGTAATATGCGCCTCCACCGTCCAGAAATAGGAAATAGGCGGGCGAAACTCGCGTGTTGTTCGGAAAATGATTGGGGGCGGGCGGACGCAATCGCCTCGGGCGACCGAACAAGGCGCTAATTTCCAAGTCCGTGTTACGCGAGAGCAGACGTTGACGATCGGTCATGCGCGGCGCCGATCCAACCACTGCGGCTGAAACGGCCGATCGATGCGACGGCCCTCCCGAACGAACCAATGCAACTCCAGAATGAGATGAGCTGGAATGCATCGAGGCCGATGAACTCATACTACTGGGACTGCGTTGAGCATGCGCGGAAGAAGTGGAGAGAAGCAGTGCGCTTGACAGCAGCACGGTGACTAGCCCGAATTGAAGCTTCCTTTTCAAGGACGCCTCACTTACACCCCATGAGACGCGCCACTGAACGTGTCGGTTGCATGAATCGCGTGCCTGGGGAGCCCGGATTTCATCCGCAGGGTCAACTGGCAACCCGTTCGCGCCTGCCGGGGTCCGTTCCTGCGGCCCGCGCCGGCCAGGGCGCTTCTTGAATATCGACCTTGCTTTTCCCAACCGGCAGGATGTGCTATAAACGTCCGTCCGAAGGATTTCTGGAAATGGAACACCCGGAAGTAGTCGTTCCCCCGACTCAATCAGCGGCGTCCAAAGTTGCTGCCCAGGCGGCGGGTCCGGCCACGGAATTGGCTTCCGGATATTGCCCCCGCTGTTCAGCAAGGCTTGAGCCGCAAAGCTGCAAGCTGATTTGCCGGTCATGCGGGTATTACATGTCCTGCTCGGATTTTTACTAGGGAGAGAGCACGCGGCACGTTAGAATCGCGCAGCGAATTCTCCGGGCAACGCATTCCCGTACGGATTCAGAGTTTTCCAGGAGGCACGAACGTGGCATTGAGAATGACGGATCGAGATGTAAGCGGTGTGACCGTGGTCGAGATCGAGGGACGCATCGTGCTGGGTGAGGAGAGCAACTCGTTTCGTGAGAAGGTTAAAGGTCTGCTCGCGGCGGGGAAGAAGAAGATCGTGCTGAATTTGTCAAACGTCACCTACATTGACAGCGCCGGGCTTGGCACGCTTGTGGCCACCTTCCATAGCGCTCGCTCGCAAGGGGCCACACTAAAATTGGCCAACCTGGGTTCGAAGTTCAAGGAAGTGTTACAGGTGACGAAGCTGATGACCGTCTTCGACACTTACGAAAGCGAAGCTGCCGCCGTTCAGAGCTTCAGCAAGTAATCCCTGAATATTTCATCGGAACGCGGCCCGGCGAAAACCTGGGCCGCGTTTTTACCCTTCCACGCGCCCTTCAAGCCGGTAAATGGCCTCTCCGCTCAAGAGCTTCGGATAGAAATCCGTAGACTTTTGCGGCAGAACGCCTCCTCCAAGTGCGATATCCCACACCTGCCGCACGCGCACTGGATTCAGCAAACATGCCATCTGCGCCTCACCGCGATCGACTGCCGCAATCGCCCCGTCCATCTCCCGCATGTAGGTTATGTTTTTCTCCGCCGCTACGGCTTCCGCGGTAATCCCCAGGCCCTTCTCGAGAATCAGGCGATGCAGAAGGACGACGTCGAGTGCCCGCTGCGCTTCGGAAATGTCCGGCAGCAGGCGCTCCAGGTCGGCGTCGCGCCGCAACAAAAACAGGTAGAAAGCACCGCCGCCGGCGTACACACCAATCGCCCGCCGGCCGTGATTTTCTCCGCTGAGATCCTTCTCGAATTCTGCAAGACTTACCGGACGCTCTTCCGGGTCTTCAAACGGGTATGAATACCAGTCGAAGTATGGCGCCACGGCCGTTCGGAATCGCTCGAAATCAAAATTCGGGAGATTGCGGACCACGCGATGCGTGGGCAAGATCGTCAGGCCCTTCGAGTGCATGTTAATGAACGTCATCATGGCGAATTCATGCGCGGCAAACGGATCGGGCTTGCCCATGCGCGCGCGGCACTCGTCGCGATACTGAAGGGCCGTCTCGTACCGGTGATGCCCATCGGCGATGACGAGACTCTTGCTGGCCATCTCTTTCCGGATGCGCTCGATGGTCCCTCCCTCCGCCAAGGGCCAGAGGCGGTGCACGACCTCATACTCATCACGCAGCTCGAGGGGTGCATTTCGCCGTGCGACTTCTTCGAGCCACGTTTCGATCCTCCGCCCTGGATCGTCATAGAGCATAAAGAGCTGGCCGGTCTGCGCGCGGGTTTGACGCAGCAGCTCGATCCGGTCCGCCCTGGGAGCCGAGAGGGTCCGTTCGTGCGGAAAGACGACTTTTGCCTCGTATTCCTCGACGCGGCCGAGAGCGATGAACCCCATTCGCGTCCGGCGCGTGTGCGTTCCCGGATTGAAATATTCCTGCGAATAAACGTACATGCGGCCAGCGGCGTCCTGCACCAGGATTTTCTGTGCGATCCATTCTTCGAGCTTTTGTGCTGCCCGGGTATACACGTTGTTTTGCGGTGTGTCCGAGGGAAGGACCTTCCCTTTTTCGACAGCAATTAAATTGTACGGGCTCGCCGCGTAATAGCGGTCTTGCATTTCGGGAGTAATTTTGTCGTAAGGCTGCGTGAGGACCTTGTCGAGCGCGACGCGCCTCGTGTCGTAGCGGAAGGCGCGAAAGGGATGGATTTCAGCCATGTGGGCCTCGGGGCGAAGAATCGGGCGCCGCGAAAGAGGTTCATTCTAGCAGCGACGACCTCCGCTGCGCAAAAGGCCGTCTTGCACCCCGGGTTGATGACAACTCGATTCGCTCCGCATAAAATGGAAGATTCACAGTTTGGTGCCAATGGGAATGTCCGACAATCACAACCGCTTCGCTGGCGTCCGCGTCCTGATCTTTGATCTGGACGGCACGCTGATCGATTCGAAGCTCGATCTGGCGCTCTCCATCAACGGAATGTTGGAGCATATGGGACGCGCGCCACTTGCCCATGAAACGATTTACAGCTTCGTCGGCAATGGTGCTCCGGTGCTGGTCCGACGCGCGCTCGGGGAAGGCGTCACGGATGCCGAAGCTGACGAAGGACTCGTGTATTTCCTGAGCTACTACCGCGCGCACATGCTCGACAACACCGTCACTTATCCCGGTGTTCGCGAAGGGCTGCAGCTCCTGGAAAAGCATCCGATGGCCATTCTGACGAACAAGCCCGTAAATTTCAGTCGCGGGATTCTCGATGGCCTCGATTTGTCACGTTATTTCCGCTTCGTCTATGGCGGCAACAGCTTCGAGCGAAAGAAGCCGGATCCGATGGGTGTAGAAACCCTTTTGCGCGACCTGCAAGCGGGCCCGCGCGAAGCGATGCTGGTGGGAGATTCCGATGTGGACGTGCGGACGGCGCGCAACGCCGGAATCTGGGCCTGCGGTGTTTCCTACGGGATGGGCACGGAGGGCCTTCGGACAAATCCGCCGGACTTGATGCTCGACAACCTGACCGATCTCTCCACGCAACTCAATGGCGGTTCTGAATCTGCAAAACGCTAATTTTTTCCGTACGCCTTCTTGTACCAATCCCAAGTGCGGCCGAGGCCTTCCTCGAATTGCACGCGCGGCTCGTAACCAAGGACCTTGCGCGCGAGCGACAGGTCTGCCTGGGAATCCCGGATATCCCCGGTGCGCGGTGGATCGTATTTGGCCTGGATCTTCTTCCCCGTAATTTTCTCGAGCAGCTTCAGCACTTGATTGAGTGTGATCCGCGCACCGGTGCCCCCATTGAACATCAGTCCGGAAGCACCCTTGGCTTCGCAGGCACGCAGCGTTTCGTCTACGATATTTTCGATGTAGGTGAAGTCGCGCGATTGTTCGCCGTCGCCGTACACGACCGGTGGCTGCCCTTCGATCACGGCGAGCATGAAGCGTGAGAGAACGCCGGAATATTGCGAAGTGGGATCCTGCCGCGGGCCGAACACGTTGAAGAAGCGCACGGAGGCGTTCTCGAGCCCATAGACGCGCCCGAAAACTTGCGCGTAAAGTTCGCCGACGTATTTTGTGACCCCGTACGGCGAAATCGGCTCGGACGGCATGGTCTCCCGTTTCGGCTGCGTGGGCGTTTCGCCGTACGCGGCGGAAGAAGCGGCATAAACGATGCGCCGCACCTTGGCATCGCGCGCCGCCACCAGGACGTTCAGGGTTCCGTCGATATTCACGTGGTTTGTCTCGAGCGGATCTTTCACCGACTGCGGGACCGATGTTCGCGCTGCCAGATGAATGACGTAATCCATTCCTCGACAAGCCGATTGCACGGCGGCCAAATCCGTGATGCTCCCCTCTCTGAAATCAATCTTGTTGCGGACTCCGGCGAGGTTTGCTTCATTGCCGGCCGAAAGATTGTCGAGCACGGCCACTTCGTGGCCACGACGCACGAGTTCGTCCACCATGTTCGAGCCGATGAAGCCGGCACCGCCTGTTACCAGGTAGCGCATTCTGGAATTTCTCCTTGGAAGCAGACAAACCGAACAGAAGTAACCCGGTCTCGCTATTCACCTCGGGATCGAATGGCCTGTATCGCGCCTTTGAGGTACGCTTGAATATAGCCCGGCCGATTCTATCGGGACAAGGAACATCATGTCCGTGCGTACCCTTCCCATAACAATTTCTTGGAGCATATTTTCTCCCCGAGGCCTATGAATCCGGGTCATTCTCCGCGGTCAAACGGTGGTCTCCTGGCGGCTGCTCTTTTGTGGGTGTTGGTTTTGGCCCCCTTAGGGCACACTTTTTCGTTGCGAGCGCCGCGGGGAGGCCAATCCTCCACCGACAAGAAGAGCAAGTCCAAGGGGCCCGCCCAAAACGTTCTGAACGATGTCCCCATGCCATTTCGCATCGGCGAGAAGCTGAATTATCACGTGGCTTGGGCGGCGTTTCCTACGGCAGCCTCGGTGCAGTTGAGCGTGCCGGAGCGGCGCGATCTCTTCGGTTGGGGGACTTGGCATTTCCGGGCCTCGGCGCACACGCAGAGTCCGGTGAGATCGCTTTTCGTGATTGACGACGAGTTCGACTCCTACACGGACGCGTCGACCTTCGAAAGCCGTCAATTTGAAATGCACCTGGACGAGATGGGAAAAAAACAGGACGAGGTGCTGACGTTTGCGTATGAAGGCCAACCGACCCGCGCACCCGGCCCGAAAATTGTCGTGTTGCCTGGCACGCGCGATCCGCTCGGTGCGTTCTACGCCCTCCGCGGCGTGGATTGGCAGCACACGACGGAATTCCGCGTGTCCGTCTTTGATGGCCGCGATGTCTATGAAATGCTTGCACGGCTGGAAGCTCCCGGCGACAAAGTGACCGCCGAAGCCGGGGTTTATTTTGCGTCCCGCCTCTCGATCCACCTCTTTCAGCATGGAAAGGAAGTATCTGAAATCAGCTTTTCAGTCTGGCTGGCGCACGACGCCGCACGCACTCCAGTCCTCATGCAGGCCGAACTGCCGTTCGGAAGCCTTCGCGTCGAATTGACCTCTGCATCGCAGTAGGTCTGAAATTTTCAGGGGAAGAATACGATCTAGTTTTCCGGCACGACCCAATCATCCGGTGGAAAATCGATCTGCCAGAACGCTGGCGACGGCTTGACGAACTCGATTCCCATCTGCATCTTTCCTGCTTGCGCGTTGCCCACGTAAACGACGCGGCATTCCAGGGTTTGGTGCGTCGCTTTATTCGAAACGGTGATTCTCTGATCGGCGGTCACGCGCGCGGCAAGAGAAATCAACGCTCCGTGGGCATTTACGACGAGCGTGCGTGTTTCTTCCTGGAAATCTTGGTCGCCAGCGGCCTTCCCGCTCACATGGATCGGCACGCTCAGAAGGACGCGCATGCTTCGGCGCCGCCCCGGATCGGCAATCCAGGCCTGCTTTTCCTTTTGTGTGGTGACAGGAGGGGTCATGATTTGAATACCATAGCTTTATCAGATGCCCTCCGCAATGGAACGAAAGGACAGGAGGTGATATTCAGTAAACAGGGACCCCGGCGGGCTTCGTGGCGATCGAAATGGGGAATCCAAGCGTCGGATGAGGCAGGGATCGCACCTTCAAGTCGGAGGATTCTCAGCAGTGTACGATTTTTTCGCGGTGGTCTTTGACGCGCCGGGTGGCGTTGCGCGAATCCACAATCAGCTTCGAATGGTGAACGATGGCGTCGTAGTCGTAGCTTGAGTGATCCGTGGCGATGAGGACGCAATCGTAGCCCGCGAGCCGGTCGGGAGCGAGTTCGACGGAGCGCATGTGCGAAAAATCATAGTGGCGCATCTTGTGCAGCGCCGGAAAATACGGGTCGTTGTATTCCAAGACGGCTCCACGCCCGGTGAGAAGCTCGAGTAGCTTTAGCGAGGGCGATTCACGCAGGTCGTCCACGTCCTTCTTGTAAGCCATGCCGAGCAGGAGAACCCTCGATCCCTTCAGGCTTTTCTTCCGCTCGTTTAGCGCGGCCGCAACCGCATCGACGACGTGGTAGGGCATTGCCGTATTCACTTCGCCCGCCAGCTCGATGAACCGCGCCGCGAAATCGTATTCGCGCGCTTTCCAGGAGAGATAGTACGGGTCCACCGGAATGCAGTGCCCGCCGAGGCCCGGGCCGGGGTAGAACGGCATGAATCCGAATGGCTTCGAAGCCGCGCTGTCGATAATCTCCCAGATGTCCAGATCCATCCGAAGGCAGAGCTGCTTCAATTCGTTCACCAGCGCGATGTTGACGCACCGGAAGATATTTTCGAGCAGCTTCACCATTTCCGCCGCCCGCGTGGAGCTGACCGGCACGACGCGCGAAACGATCTGCGCGTAGAGGCCCATAGCTGCACGGACGCTCGGTGGATTCACGCCGCCCACCACTTTGGGAATCTGCGCCAACCCATATAGTTTGTTCCCGGGATCCTCCCGCTCGGGAGAAAACGCCAGATAAAAATCGGTCGTGATATTTTCGGCATCGGGACCATGAGCGATCGGGCAGCACAATCCATTTTTCTCGAGAATCGGCAGAACCAGCTCTTCGGTGGTGCCGGGGTACGTTGTGCTCTCAAGCACGATCAGCTGATTTCGCTGCAAGTTCTGCGCGATCGAAATCGCCGTTTTTTCGACGTAACTCAAGTCCGGCTCGCGCCTTTCATCGAGAGGAGTTGGAACGCAGATCAGCACTGCGTCCATCTCGCGCAGGCGAGCGAAATCCGCCGTTGCGTCGAAACGCTTTCCCTGCACATGTTGGCGAATCTTTTCAGTCGGGATGTGTTGGATGTAGGATTCCCCGGCGTTCAGTTTTTCCACTTTGACCTTGTCGGTGTCGAACCCTGTGACGCGCTGGCCCACATCCGCAAACCGCAACGCGAGCGGCAAACCCACGTACCCGCATCCAATAATTCCGATCTTGATGTCCTTGCCGGCAAAGAACTCAGGTTTGCGTTCCGCACCCATTACTTTTCCTTTCCAAATTTGGCTGTACGATACCGGGCAGAAGCGGCTCGGGACCGCTTCAGCCTTGGAACAAGCGACTATAGCAAGAATCCAAAAGCGGGCAAAGAATACGGCCAAAGCTCACGCGGGAAATCGCTTTCATCGAGGGTCTTCCTCTGGGCGAAAATATCTACCAAACGCCATTTCGGGGTAGTTTCAGATCGAATGCAGGAAATCGGGAGGAATTTGTTTACGGTAAAGCAGGAATGGACGCAATTGGGACCGGGCTGAAAAACACGAATGGAATCGACTGTGCGAATCGAGAGTACTGGTTAACGGCTAGAAACCGAGTGCGTGCATCTGGCACGCTTCAAACACACTGAGGCGGTCATCGACTCCCACCTTGCGAAGAATCCGATGAATGTGGTTCTTGACTGTTTGTTCCGAAAGGCTGAGTTCACCGGCGATTTCTTTATTTGTGAGGCCCCGCCCGATCAGCGGAATCAACTGTTGCTCCCGGCGCGTCAGTCCCAATTGCGCGCGGGCTCGGCTGTTTGGTAGCTCGACAAACTGCGATACAACACAATCGAAAAGCACTCTGGCGAAACGTGGAGGGCAGACAGCCTCACCAATCGCAACCGCGCGAATTGCAGCAACAACATCAACCGCCGATGCATCCCGGAGGACATAGCCAAGCACGCCGCGACGGACGGCGGTCAGAAAATGCGCTTGGTCCTCATCCATCGCCACCAGGACACATTTGGTCGAACGAGTTTCGCTCTGTGCTCCAGTGAAACATAGCTCATTCTCGAGAATAAAAGAGAGCGAATCCAACACAACCACATCAGCGCCTGAATCCGAGATTTCGCCTTTGCTGTTCGGACCAATCAGCTGCGATGCAACCACCTGAACGTCGGCCTTCTTGGCCAGGATTCGTGTGATGGATTCCCTCAAGAGACGATTACAGCATAGGACCCGGACCCCGATTTTATTTTCCACGACATACCCTCAGTTAGCCGCGTGATTCGCCGACCATGGATCCGCTATTACAAAGCGGTTACTTAACACAGAATGTAATACGAAAATATCAAAATCCCACATACGATCTATTAGCCATGTGGCAGTCATACAATCTCGATGAGTACTAAGCTGGGGTATCAGTTCCATTCGACGCCCGTACTGAGCAGTCGACATGCCAAACGACGAGTCCGTAAGTCTCGTTTATGGTCCTAGTCAACGATGGGTCTTCGAGTCTATATCCCGTAATGACTTGGTACTCGGACTGTAGGATTCGTTTTCTCCGACTACGACGAGTGTCTGCGTTAGAAATTGCCGGGATTCCATTACACGCCGTCGAGTAAAAAATGCAGGACGGCCACAATTGAGGTGCGATTCCATCTTTCCCGAGGTCCAAACAATCGCATTGCGCCCGAATCTCTTTGATATCTTCGCACTGCAAAGGGTTGGCCGTCTTCCATAGCGCGAATGTTCAAGATGGATCACCTGCTCTCGCATTGTCATGTTTTCTTGGCTGCGCTATCCTCGCTTGTAAATGGTTGACATTCATTGCCACATACTTCCGGGTCTTGATGACGGCGCCGACTCCCCTGAGATCGCCATGGCCATGGCGGAAATGGCCATTGCAGAAGGGATTACTCACGTGATCGGCACGCCGCATGCCAGTCCGAACCATCGATTCCTTCCCGATTTGGTAAGGCAGCGCCGGGATGAAATTCAGTTCATTTTCGAAGGCCGTTTGACTCTTGCGAGCGGATGCGATTTCCATATGAGCTACGAAAACCTCCAGGACATCCGTCACGACCCCACTCGCTTCACTCTTAACCAGAAGAATTATCTGCTGGTGGAATTTGCCGACTACTCGATTCCGCAGTCGCTCGACCACACGCTGCACGAATTGCAGCTCGCGGGGTTGCGGCCGATCATCACGCACCCGGAGCGCAACCCGCTGATCCGCTCGCAACCCGAGCGTTTGTTTCGCTGGCTGCGGCAGGGCTGCTACGCGCAAGTGACGGCGCAATCACTGTTGGGAAAATTCGGCAAGGCGGCTCAGGAAATCACCGAGGAATGGCTCGACGCCGGCGCCATACATTTCCTTGCCAGCGACGCGCACAACGTCACAACGCGGCCGCTGCGGCTCAAGGAAGCATTCGACCACATCGCAAAAAAACGGGGAGAGCGCGTCGCGCAGGCGCTGCTGTTGGATAATCCGCTCGCGGCATTCGACGGGCGCCCGCTGCCGTGGGTCCCCGAACTCGCCGAAGATGTGGGGCTGGCCCCTGGTGCCAGAGCGCCCGGGCGACGCAAGCGGTTTTGGTTTTTCTGAAGCGCTGCTCTTATCCCGCGTGGAACAGATCGAGGATCTCTTCGTAGCGTTTGAATGGAGGGATCAGATATGCGCCTGCAATTCCGTCCTCGCGCGCAGTGCGCGCCCAATCCAGCATCTTGCGAGCGAGCTTGAACCCGCGTTCGCGCGCGCCATCTCCGGCCCGCTCCATTTCCCGCAGCGTCGCTTCGGGGATCACGATTCCCGGAACTTCGTTGTTCAACCGATTCGCCTGTTTGTAGCTCGTCAGCGGCCACAACCCCACAATCACCGGCACGGGCGATTTTCCGCCGAGACGTTTCAAAAACATGCGCCAGTGTTCAGGATCGAAAATCGGCTGCGTCATCGCGAAATGCGCGCCGGCCTCGATTTTTGCTTCGAAACGCCGCAGTTCCTCTTCAAGGTTTTCCGCAACTGGATTCACGGCGACGCCAATTGTGAAATTGGTTGCGCCGCCGAGACCTTTTCCCGCCCAATCGGTGCCCTGATTGAGCCGGGCAAGAATTTTCACGAGCCCAATCGAGTCCACTTCGTACACGCCGCTGGTTTCCGGGTGGTCGCCGAGCGACGGTGGGTCGCCCGTAATCGCCAGCACGTTTCGCACGCCGCCCACCGCCCATGCGCCGAGCAGCATCGCTTGTAAGCCGATGATGTTCGCATCGCGCGCCGTCAGATGCGGAATGGTTTCAAACCCGTGCGCCTCGAGCGCCCCCGCCAGCACCAGCGCGTCCATTCCCACGCGCGCGAGCGTGCCGCTATTGATGTCGATTGCGTCCACTTCGCCAGAGGCCATCACACGGCTGGTCTGTTCGACGATGCGGTCAATCGTCACGCCCTTGGGTGGGTCGATCTCGACCGACACCACGAATTTTCCGGACTGGATCTTGCCCCACAATTTGCTGTCTGGCTCGCGGGTCGCCACTCGGCGGAAACGTTCCGCAGGCTCGATGATCTCGATCCCTGCAGGAGAGGAACCATGCGCGCCCGAGGATTTCTCGGGGCGCAGCTTCTTCACCGCCTCGGCAATCGCGCGGATGTGCTCCGGCGTCGTCCCGCAACAGCCGCCCACGATGCGCGCGCCGAGTTCGGCGGCCTCTTCCGCGAAGAGTGCGAAGTATTCCGGCGACGATCGGGGATAAACGATGCGGTCGCCGACGCGTTGGGGAAAGCCCGCATTGGGCATCACAGAAAGCGGGAGCGCGGAGCAACTCGCGAGTTCGCGGAGTACCGGCAGCAAAAGCTGCGGCCCGACCGTGCAATTGGCGCCTACGACCTGAATATTTTTTTCCTTCAGCTTCTCCCATGCATCCTGAGGACGTGTTCCGCCGAACGTGGTGCCTTCCTCGGAGTAGGTCATCTCCGCCACAATCGGAAGGCGGGAGAAGGAGCGGATCGCATCGATGGCCGCCAGCAGTTCTTCGAGACTGCTGAATGTTTCGAGGACAAACAGATCCACGCCGCGCTCTTCGAGCGCTCCCGCCTGCTCCTTGAATATCGCGAGCATTTGCTCCTGGGCCAGCTCGCGCACCTGGCGGGAAATTCCCAGCGGGCCGATCGAACCGGCGATCAGAACTTCATGCTTGGCAGCTTCGCGGGCCTCGCGCGCGATTTTCACGCCACGGTGATTCAATTCCGCAACACGGTCTCCGAGTCCCAGGGCCGCGAGTTTGTGGAGGTTCGCGCCGAATGTGTTCGTCTCGATGAGCTGCGCACCCGCCTCGATATACGCCCGGTGGACGCCGAAGACCGCTTCCGGTTCGGACGCATTCAGTTCGTCCACAGAAGGGTGCGGCCCCACGGCTTCGTAGAGCAGCGAGCCCATCGCGCCGTCGGCGACGACAATCGCTTGCTTCAGTCGCTCGCTGAAATCTTCAATTCGCATCGTGCGTCCGTTTCGGTTGTGTCCGAATCACCGCAATAAATTTTCCAGTATACCATTCGAGTCGAGCCAGACAGCCGCGGCTCAAAGTGTCTGGACCGCATAAAACGCTGATCGGCGAGGGGTTCAGCGGTGCTGCTCGGCGAGGCCGGCGATGGTGTCCATCAAATCGAATTTCGTGAGAACTTCGAGCTTGCGATCCGGCATCTCGACGAAAACGGCGGGGCTGTCGTGGCTGAGAATGTGCGTGATGCGTTCGACGGGTGCGTCGGAGGGCACTTGGGGCAATGGCGCGCCCATCACTTCGCGGATTACGAGCTTGCGCAGGTCCTTGCCTTGCAGCGCCAGATTGAGGATTTGGTCCTCGAAGACGGTGCCGATCGAATTTTCTTCTTCGAATACGGGGAGTTGCGAGATGTCCTGCTGCTGCATCGTGTGCAGCGCATGAAAAACGGTTTGATGCGGCCGCGCCACGATCAGCTCGCGCGTCTTGCCGTTTTGCCGCTTGACGCGCACAACGTCGGCGGCGCGAATCGCGACCTGCGAGTCCACGTAGTTGTGCTCGCGCATCCAGGAATCGCTGTACACCTTGCTGAGGTAGCGCGTTCCGGAGTCGGGCAAAAAAGCCACCAAGAAGTCGCCTTTCTTGCTGTCCTTTGCCACGCGAAGCGCACCCGCCACACATCCGCCGCCTGAGCCGCCCGTGAAAATTCCTTCCTGCTTGGCAAGCCGGCGTGCCCACACGAAGCATTCCTCGTCGTTCACCTGCAGGATATCGTCGAGAATTTTCAGATTCATCGTCGGTGGGAAGAAATCTTCGCCGATTCCTTCCACCACGTATGTCAGCGCCTTGCCCACTTTGCCCGACTTCACGAATTCGTAATAGAGTGAGCCGATGGGGTCCACGCCGATGATCTTCACGTTCGGGTTCTGTTCCTTGAGGTAACGGCCCACGCCGCTGATTGTCCCGCCGGTCCCGACCCCGCAAACGAAGTGCGTAATTTTTCCTTCCGTGTCCTTCCAGATTTCCGGGCCGGTTGTGCGATAGTGCGCTTCGGGATTCATCGGGTTTTCGTATTGGTTGGGGTAAAACGAATTCGGGATTTCGCGCGCGAGCTTCTTCGCCACCGAATAATAGCTGCGCGGGTCTTCCGGCTCGACCGCGGTCGGACACACGATCACTTCGGCGCCGAATGCTTTCAGCAGATCGATTTTCTCGCGCGATTGCTTATCCGTGATCGTGAAGACGACCTTGTATCCGCGCACCACCGCGACCAGCGCGAGGCCCATGCCGGTATTTCCCGACGTCCCTTCGATGATCGTGCCCCCGGGCCTCAGCAAACCCTTGCGCTCCGCTTCGTCGATCATCCACAGGCCGATGCGGTCTTTCACCGACCCGCCGGGATTCATGTAGTCCGCCTTCACGTACACATCCGCGGGGGAATCTCTCGAGATCCGGTTCAGGCGGATCAGCGGCGTGTTGCCGATCGCTTCGAGAATGTTGTTGCACTTCATGTGCCGAGTTCGACGCCCCGAACTGAATTTTTCCTCTGGAATCAGCTTAGAGACTTCCCGAATCTCTGTCCAGCGGCAGTTTCCACTTTGCGGAACAAAGGAGAACCTTCGCGGCATGTTATTCTTCCCCGAACGTGGCCCCCCTCGCGCAACAAGCCGAACTCCTGTTTTACGATGGACATTGCGGGCCCAAAGAACGGCCAGGAGGAATAATGAAACGGCAAAACATTTCATCCGGCACGCCCTGGGAACCGGTAATCGGGTATTCGCGAGCGGTGCGCGTGGGTCCTTACGTTCACGTCTCCGGAACGACTGCAACCAACGCGCAAGGCGAAATCGTCGGTATCGGCGATCCCTACGCCCAGGCGGTGCAGGTGCTTCGGAATATCGAGTCAGCGCTCACGAAAGCCGGTGCACTCATGGCCGACGTGGTGAGGACTCGCATCTACGTCACGCGCATCGCGGACTGGGAGAAGATCGGCCGCGCGCACGGCGAGGTGTTCGGCCAGATCCGGCCCGCCTGCAGCATGATCGAGATCAACCGGCTTGTCGCGCCCGAAATGCTGGTGGAAATTGAAGCCGAGGCGTTCATTTCGAATTCCGAACAGACTTAGCAGAGTGGAAAGTGGTAGTATGGCGCCGCGTTGTAACACAATATTCACAATCAGAAAGCGAGACTTTCGCTAGAATCGCCGCCCATGTACAACGAAAACATTCAGATCGTCACCTCCACTGGTGCCATCGCGGGCCAGAAAATCCTGCATCTCAAAGGCCCCTTAACCATTCACACCGTCTTTGAGTTTCAGGATGCCGTGCGGAAGGAAGATCTTCCGGCGCTGATCGTGGACTTCACCGGGGTTCCGTATATCGATTCGGCTGGACTGGGCGCTCTGGTCGGTGCGTATATAGGCGCGCAGCGAGCGACCCGCAAACTGGCGTTCGCGGGGATGAACCCTCAGGTCAAGGCGCTGATCGATATGACGCACGTCGCCAAGCTCTTCCCGACTTTCGCGACGGTTCGCGACGCGGAAGCAGCAATCTCCTGATCCGGAAGCGCTGCTTAGTCAGTATTTTCCGGATAAAAGCCGTCAAACTGAAGCCTTGCCCGCAGCAGGAAGCTTGGGTCCCGCCCATTTCATCGCGCCGCGCACGATGAACACGTTGAGGAAAATCGAAATCAACGATGCGGCCAGCGTCGCGTTGAAAACATCCTCTCCCACCAATCCCGAGGTTTTCGCGACCTGAACGAGAAGAAAAGAAAGTTCGCCAATTTGCGTCAGCCCGGCAGCCACCACGATTGCGGTCCAGATGGGATAACGGAACAGCTTCACCACGATCAGCCAGATCGTGAATTTACCCACAACAATCAAGAGCACCATTGCGCCCAGCAGTGGCAGGCTGTGTGACAGAACTTTCGGCTCGATCAAAGCCCCGAGCGAAACAAAAAACAGAGCGACGAAGGCGTCGCGCAGCGGAAGAAGCTGCGTGTGCGCATGGTGCAGATCCTCGGCCCCGCTGATGGAAATCCCCGCGAGGAATGCGCCGAGGGCCACCGAAAATCCGATGGCCTGGGCCAGTGCGGCGGTCACCAGACAAATCGCAATCCCCACGAGCAAAAATAATTCCGGGTCTTTGGTCCGTCCCGCTCTGCGAAAAAGGCGGGGGATCACTTTCATCGCCAGAAAACAGAGGGGAATGAGCAGGACGACCGCCTTTCCCAAAATCCATACTGCCTTCACAAAGCGGCCTTCCTGCGGACCGCTGAAGATCGGGAGGGCGACGGTCATGATGACGACGGCAAGGTCCTCGACCAACGTGATTCCGATCATGATGCGGCCGTACTCTGTGTTCAACGTTCCGCTGTCCGTCAGGAGCCTCACCATGACCATTGTGCTTGCCACAGAGATCGTCGCGCCGATGACGATTCCAGTCGTCATGCTCAATCCCGCGAGACGCGAGACCAACGCTGCAAGGCCTATGGAAAGCGTAATCCCGAGCACGCCGCCCCCGAGCGCCACCCATTTCACGCGCAGCAGGTCCGGGATGGAGAATTCAACCCCGATCGAAAACATCAGCAGAACGACGCCGACTTCGGCGAATACTTCAAAACTGTGCAGATCGGTTAAATGCGGTCCCGGCGTGAACGGGCTAATCACGATGCCACCCGCGACAAACCCCAAAATCAAGGGCAAGCGCATCCGCCAGGCCACCAGCCCTCCGATGACGGCGGCCAGGAAAATATAGGTGAGATCGCGAAATAGTGCTGGGTCGGCTTCCATTTTTTCGTCAAGCTGCCGCTCCTTAGAAGGACGGCAACCTGCCGGGCCATACTACTTCATCCCCTCCTTTTTCATCATCCAGGATCATTAGGGCGGTATCGCCATATTGAATGGGGAACAAGGGTAGAAGCCGGAGCGCGGCGCGGCACTTGCGGATGCGATAGAATGGCATCCGATGGAAAGATTCTATCGAGCGACGATGAGGATCACTGGCGGCACGCTTTTTGGCCGTCTGGCGTTCACGTTTCTCGTCCTCTGTGCGATCGGCTTCGGCGCGGCCGCCGGTCTGCTGTTCGTGTACACGAGCGACCTGCCGGAGATTCACGCGCTCGAGGATTATCGCCCGGACGTCGTGACGGAACTCTACGCCGACGACGGACAATCCATCGGCACGTTTTCGATCCAGAGGCGAATTCTTCTCACCTACGGACAGATACCCCAAATCCTGAAAGATGCCATCCTTTCGACCGAGGATCAGCATTTTGAGGAACACTGGGGCGTGGATTTTCCGCGGGTGCTCGAAGCGGCTTGGCGCAACATCACCCACCACCGCATCGCCGAGGGCGCCAGCACGCTGACCATGCAACTCGCTGGCGGGCTATTCCTCAACCGCTCCGACCGCAGCTTCCGGCGCAAGCTCGAAGAAACAATCCTGGCGATGCAGATCGAGCGGCACTACACCAAGGAACAGATTTTCACGATGTACTGCAACCAGATTTATCTCGGCAGCGGCAACTACGGCTTTGAGGCGGCATCGGAGTATTACTTCAGCCGACCGGCGGCTCAGTTGACGCTCTCCGAAGCAGCGACGCTGGCTGCCATCATCCGCGGGCCGATCTACAACCCGGTCATTCATCCCGAGCGCGCACTCGCGCGACGCAATCTGGTGATCTCGCTGATGATGCACGACCGGAAAATCACGCAGACGGCTGCCGCGGCCACCGCCAAAGAGCCGCTCGGGCTGCACATCGCCTCGCCGCGCAACGACCTCGCGCCGTATTTTGTCGAAGGGATCCGGCAATACCTCGAGCGCACGTATGGGACCGCCGCTGTTCACGAACAGGGCCTGCGCGTTTACACGACGCTCGACGCCGCCATGCAGAAGGCGGCCGACCAAGCCGTGCGCGACGGCCTGCACTCCTACGACCGCCGCCACGGCTGGCGCGGAAGCCTTCCGAATATTTTGAAGGATCATCTCGCCACGCTCGACGCCTACCAGAACGACGACTGGCGCGGCGCGATTCAGAGGGGCGATTACGTCACAGGTCTGGTCACCACCGTGCAGCCGACGTTCGCCTCGATCAAATTGGGGCAGAACCACACAATGCTCACTCCGGCCGATTTCTCGTGGACCGGCTTCAAGTCTCCTTCCCAGTTTTTGAAAGTGGGCGATCTCGTTGTGGTTTCGATCAAGGAGCTCTCCGGCAATACGGCGCGCGTGCAGCTCGAGCAACAACCGGCCGCGCAAGCGGCGCTGCTCGCGATCGATAATCCCACCGGGGAAATCCGCGCGCTGGTCGGCGGCTACGATTTCGAGGAATCGAAATTCGATCGCTCCACGCAAGCCATGCGGCAGACCGGAAGCTCGTTCAAGGTCTACGTCTACGCCACGGCGCTCGAGCAGGGGGCTTCGCCCTTCGACACGATCGTGGACGAGCCGGTCACGTACCGCAGCGGCGCGCAGGATTATTCGCCGAAGAACTACGACGGGAAGTTCGAAGGGCGCATCACGCTGCGGCGCGCCCTCGCCGATTCGCGCAATATTCCGGCGGTCCGGCTGCTCGACCATGTCGGCGTTCAAAATATGATCGGCGTGGCAAGAAAATTCGGAATCACGAGCCCGTTGCCGCCGTATCTTCCATTGGCGCTCGGCGCGGCGGATTTGACGTTGCTTGAGCACACCTCTGCATTCACTGTTTTTCCCGATGACGGCATTCACATCGAGCCGCACTTCATTCTTCGCGTCACGTCCTACGACGGCGCCGTACTCGAACAACCGCGGCCGAAGGTGACGGACGTAATCCCTCCCGATGTCGCGCGCACCATGACCGCCATGCTCGAAGAAGTTGTGCAGTTCGGCACCGGCGTTCGCGCGAAAGAGATCGGCCGACCGTCCGCGGGGAAGACGGGCACCACGAACGATTTCACCGATGCGTGGTACATCGGCTTCACGCCTCAGCTTACCGCCGGCGTTTGGGTGGGGAACGACGACAAGCGCATCTCGCTCGGCAAGAAGGAAACGGGCGCGCGCGCGGCACTGCCCATTTGGATCGAGTTCATGCAGCAGGCGATGCAGGGGAAGCCGATCGCGAGTTTTGCGAATGTCGTTCCGCTGGAACAAATTGCAGGAACGAAGAAAATTCAGGTGGACACGCCCGATACCGCCCCGCCTGCCGACGCTGCCGAGCAAGGCCTGACGACAGCGGCAGCCCCTCCACCGCTCGAGCCGCCCGAGAAGACATTGCCGAAGGCCGCTCCTGCGACGCACGCCACTGCATCGCCCCCGAACGCTTCTCATTAAAGTTCAAAATCAAGAGTCCTTCGGGCTTGCGGCATCTTATCCGTGGCGGAAGGGATCCCAACCTCGAGGCTTGAGGGGTCTCGCGCGGCCATCAACTCCGAGAAGGACGATCCGCTTATCGCGGGTGATCTCGCCAATGGGAGTAAGCTCCTGAAAGCCAGGTGCGCCTCGCAAACGCTTTACATACCGCCGAGGGACTGTGAACAAAAGCTCATAATCGTCACCGCCATGCAACGCCATCTCGAGGGGATCAAGCCTCAACTTCCCATGGTGTTTGGAAAGCCCCGCGGGTATATTGACGCGGGGTATTCGGTCAGCCCTCAATCGAGCGCCGACCCCACTGGCGGCGCACAATCGCGTCAGGTCCGTCGAGAGTCCATCCGAAAGGTCCATCATCGCCGAAGCCACGCCTCGCCGGGCCAACCAACTCCCCAGCTCGACACGAATCCTCGGGTAGAGGTGGGGTCGGAGCAGCGATTGAAGAGGTTGCCGGCGACCCAGCCCCCTCCGGATAAATTCGAGTCCTAGCTGTGCGCGGCCGAGCCGGCCGCTAACATATATAAGGTCCCGAGGCCGCGCACCCCCGCGCGCCAGGGCGTGACCTGGGGCGATCTGCCCCAGCACGGTAATGCTGATAAAGACCCGGCGGCTCTTGGTCGTGTCGCCTCCGGCAAGTTTCATTCCCAATAGTCGAGCGGCTCGAGCCATGCCGCCGAGAAATTCATCGAGCCATGCCCCGGCGCGATTCGGTGGTAGGGCGAGGGTCAAAAGGAAAAACCTGGGGGTTGCGCCCATGGCGGCGAGGTCGCTCGCTGCTCGTGCGAGCGCCTTGTAACCCACGGAGTCCGCCGAATGCCATTTGCCTAGGAAATGGACACCTTCGAGGAACGCGTCGCAACTCAAAACCCATTCGTTTGGCCCCTTCGGCGCGAGAATGGCTGCGTCATCCCCAATTCCGAGCCGCAGAATGCCGCTGCTCCCTCGCCCGATGATTGAAGGGACGGCGCGTGCGATCCTTTTGATCAGTTGATCTTCACCTTTCATCCTGTCCCTTTGTACAGTTGTGGCGGGTGCCCTTATTCGTGTAAGGTTCCGGTAGGCGCAACCCAAACGATTATAGGGTCCGGCGGGCAGCGAAGCGAGTTCGGGCGCGCCTGTCCCCAGCGGAAGAATTGAGTTGACGCTTCGGGGTGCGATCATTACAATCCACCGGGTTTCGAACCAGGGCTCTCGGTTCAGACTTCTAACGGAAGGGGCTAGCCGCGGCACGGGGCGCGCGGTCTTCAGCCAACCGACACAGGATTAATCCAAGGCGAAATCAGACCAATGAAGGGAATGTATTACACGTTTTTTATTGGGTCCAGTGCTTCCGGCGGAATGCGCCGCGTCCGTGTCCCTTTCTATATAGTTCATGCCCTCGCAATTCTTGCGATTGTGGGCGGAATCACGGTCACTGCCGGGGTGGGCTCCTATACGCGGATGCTCTGGAAAGTGACGAACTACAACTCCCTGCGGCGCGACCAGGATACTTTGAAAGAGCAGTACCGCCAGTTGCAGACCCAAGTGAAGGATACCAATCAACGGCTGAATTCCCTGCAATCGCTTGCGGGTGAAGTGGCCATGGCTTATGGCATCACGCGCTTCCGCCAGACCCCGTTCGGGCTCACGGAGATGGCTGGGGAACCGGATGCAGCTTTCGAGGAATCCGTCGAAGAGTTTGGCTACCTACAGAGAAATACCACCGCTGTCGCGCTTTCAAACGGCGGGCTTCGACTTCTTCCCGCGGCGCAGTTGAGCAGCCTGGGGATCGTTCCATCCCTTTGGCCCGTGGTGGGGCAGATTACAGGTCACTTTGGCGAGCGGCTTGACCCCTTCAGCGGTGAGGGCGCGTTCCATGCAGGCGTCGATATTGCTTCTCATTACGGCGACGAAGTTCGCGCTGCTGCCGATGGCGTTGTTGCCGCGGTGGATCGGCGGGCCGGCTACGGCCGGTTGGTCATCGTTGACCACGGCTTCGGCCTGACCACCTGGTACGGTCATCTTTCCGCCTTTCACACGCAGCTTGGCATGCGCGTCAAGCGTGGTGACGTAATCGGCTTCGAAGGGGACAGCGGACGCTCTACAGGCCCGCACCTGCACTATGAGGTTCGTCTCTATAACACGCCGATCAATCCCTGGCGCTATCTCCGCAACGCTCCTGCCACCGCTAACGCTCCTGCCACCGCTAACGCTCCTGCCACCGCTGCTGATTAACTTCTCTCGAAGAATTTGCCTTCTGCCTTGAATCCGTTCACGAGACACACCCTTGTCTGTCTTCCGAAGGCGCGTGGATTAACGCTCGGCGGAGGGACCCGAGGATAGCGCTGATCGACGCGGTGGAGAAGACCGCGGCACGCCCAGCATTTCCGGCGTGATGTCGAGAGTGAGGCGCACCCAGTTGTCCTGGTGAGTCACGTTCACATTACGGATGAGCGCTTCGAGGAATGCCGCTTGCTCACGGGGAATTTTGCGGAGCGTATTAGGGTCCGAAAGAGCCATCGCCCCCAGCATGCGGAAGCCGCTGAGAATTGTCGCGAGCTCCACGGCGCTCTTCATCGAGTCGCACTCGCCATCGAGCGCCACCTTGATGTTCTCCCCGTCCGGTCGCCCGGCAAGCGTCAGTCCGCGGACGCTGCGCGCCAGACGCTCGAGCTGCGGAGCATTTTTGAAATTGGAATAAAAACTTTCCGGCAGATTGTCCGCGCGCGCAACTGCAAAGATAGGTGCGCCCGCCACGCGCTCGATGCGCGCTTGCATGACTGGATCGCGCGGCGTCGAACGCAAATCGGCGACGAGATCATCGGCGTGGATTCCGCCGGCGAGGACCATCCGCGTCGGCTCGAGGAACTCGAACGACACCGGCGGATTGCCCGGGACTTCGTAGATCGAGTGTGTTCCGCGCGCCACCGATTTTCCCGTGCGCAACGCGTAGGCTTTGATCTTCTGCTCATCGAAGCGCCCCAAAGCAATTGCCAGAACTCGGTTCTGACCCAGCGCATTTGTCGTGTTGCCCAGGGCCGCGGGCCAAAGGGCTGCCGCGCTCCGATCGAGATCTTTCGTGTAGTCAAAACCCGTGTTGCGGACGAACTCCTCATAATCGCGATCGGCGCCAACCATGGGAGCATCCAATCCTAGAGCGGAAAGAAGCGCCGATCCCTTTTGCGCGCGAAGCGCAGCGACATCGACGTAAGCAACGACCGGTGCGTCGGCCGGAAGCTGGCTCAGAATGTCGGGCGCCTGACCAGCGTTGGCGCCAGGCAACGGGCGGTGTTGGCGATATAGGTAAACCCCGGTGCAAACGCAGACCACGCAGAAAATCACGGCAATGGCAATCCACGCGCGCTTGGCGGAAGAAAGAGGCATTTGAAATTCCCGTTTGGTCTCTCGGCAAACTAGTGTATCGTTCCTCGCCCTTGGGACGAATGAAAACAATAGAGGGACCGTAGAGACAGGAATCGCACCGGGCGGAGCATTTTGGCAACCTGCGAGACAGCTTTAGCGTCCAACAACATACAAACGCAAGCCTGCACGCCGCAAGGAGAAGCTCCCATTACGAAGCGGAATAATAATCGAGTGATTGTGAAATTCTTTGCCCTGATCTTCGCGAGTTTGACGTTGAACCTGGCGACATTCGCACAAGAGCCGGCGAAAACTCCGGATAAGACCCCGGGCCCGGCAGCTTCACCCGCACTGCCAACCTCCGACCTGGTTCTCGACCGCTATGTCGAAGCCATTGGCGGGCGCGCTGCGTGGGAGAAACTCACATCCCGGCAATCGATCGGTACGATCCAAATACCGGCGCTGAGTCTTTCCGGCACGGTCGAGGTCCATGAGAAGGCGCCCAACCGGTTGCTCGCCGTGGTTGTCATTTCGGGCGCTATATTCCGTCAAGGTTATGACGGGGCGCTGGCGTGGGCCGATGATCCGCAGAACGGCTTGCGTTCTCTCTCCGGCCAGGAACTAACCGAGGCGGGTCGCGAGGCCGATTTCTATCGGCCTTTGAATCTCCGCAAGGTCTACTCGAAGCTCGCCGTCACGGGTGCCGAAAAAATCGGCGATCGCGATACATTCGTTATGGAAGCGACACTGCCCGATGGACAAGTGGACAAAATGTATTTTGACAACCAGAGCGGCCTTCTTCTGCGGAGCACCACCCATCGCCACACGATCCAAGGCGCCGTCGCCATCCAGGCGGATCTGGCGGATTATCGGGAGTTGGATGGGGTGAGGCTGCCATTTTCAGTTCGCCAGTCAAGTGCGGAGACGGATTTCACGATTCAGATAACCGAAGTCCACCACAATATCTCGCTTGACGATGCCCAGTTTTCCAAGCCTGCTGCACAATAGGGCATCAGGAAGGTTGCCGGACGGAGAATAAGTGCAAGGTCGGCAAGGGGTTTGCCGCTGTCCGAAACTTGCTTGCAATTTGATTGCCGGTGTGATAATTTTGCTCGGTTTAAGTGGTGCTGGCGTAGCTCAGTTGGTAGAGCATCTGATTTGTAATCAGAGGGTCGGGGGTTCAAATCCCTCCGCCAGCTGAATTTGAGGGACCGGTAATTTTCGGCAGGGATGCGGACGGATTCCTCGCAACAGAAACGTTCGGGCTGGTGTCTTCGGACACGAGCCCTATCTGCATTGCGGACTACCCCGTACAGCAGTCCGGTTCAGTTCTGGTTGAGCATGAGAGACACGATTTCTGTGTCTTGCAAGGGCTGCGGGGCAGAGAGATCGCGTCCCCGAGAAATTCCTGGACACATGATTCCGTGTCCCGAACGGGTTTGTGGGACGGGTGGGTGAGTGGCTAAAACCAGCAGACTGTAAATCTGCCGCTCCTTGCGGGCTACGGAGGTTCGAATCCTCCCCCGTCCACCAGCGTCCCGCGCAACCCACGGGTTCCTGAGGGCTCCGTAAAATGCGCGGCGAGAGTCTGGTGAAAAAAGCTTGGAAACGTAGCGGCCCCGGCTTCGATTTTGATGCGAATGAAAAGATGTGACGGGGAGACCGGTTCGGGCCTGGGTAGCTCAGTTGGTAGAGCGCGTCCTTGGTAAGGACGAGGTCACCGGTTCAATCCCGGTCCCAGGCTCCAGGCTGCAGAGAACGAAGCGATCACGCGGCATCGCGATGCGTGCGACTGAAGGGCAGTCAAAGACGAGCGGGGGTAACTCAGTGGTAGAGTCTCTGCCTTCCAAGCAGATGGTCGCGGGTTCGAGTCCCGTCCCCCGCTCCATCACGCAGGTCGTTGGGACGACCGTGTTTGGCAATTCCTTGGGCAGAATGTAAACGGGGTCGAAACAACTGAGCGCGGCGGGGGCTGCGCAGCTTCCACGAAGAAGGTGACACAAGATGGCGAAGGAGAAATTCGAACGGAGTAAGCCGCACGTAAACGTGGGGACGATTGGGCACATCGACCACGGCAAGACGACGCTGACGGCGGCGATCACGAAGGTGTTGTCGAAGAACAACCCGAAGGTGCAATTCCGGGCGTTCGATTCGATCGACAACGCGCCGGAAGAGCGGGAGCGTGGGATCACGATAGCGGTGGCGCACGTGGAGTATGAGACGGCGAACCGGCACTACGCGCACATCGATTGCCCGGGGCACGCGGACTACATCAAGAACATGATCACGGGCGCGGCGCAGATGGACGGAGCGATTCTGGTGGTGGCGGCGACGGATGGACCGATGCCGCAGACGCGAGAACACATACTGCTGGCGCGGCAGGTGGGGGTTCCGGCAATCGTGGTGTTTCTGAACAAGTGCGACGTGGTGGAAGACCCGGAGCTGCTGGAGCTGGTGGAGCTGGAAGTGCGGGAACTGCTGAAGAGCTATCAATATCCGGGAGACACGGTGCCGGTAATACGCGGGTCGGCGCTGAAGGCGCTGGAAGGGGACGCGAAGTGGGAGAAGACGATCCTGGAATTGATGGAAGCGGTGGACAAGAACATTCCCTTGCCGCAGCGGGACATTGACAAGCCGTTTGCGATGCCCATTGAAGATATTTTCTCAATCTCCGGGCGCGGGACGGTGGTGACGGGGCGCGTAGAGCGGGGCAAAGTGAAGGTGGGAGAGGAAGTGGAGATCGTGGGGTTCCGACCGACGATGAAGCGAATCGTGACGGGCGTGGAGATGTTCCGGAAGTTATTGGACGAAGGAATGGCGGGAGACAACGTGGGGTTGCTGCTGCGGGGAACGGAGAAGGAAGAAGTGGAGCGAGGGCAGGTGATCTCGAAGCCGGGGTCGATCACGCCGCACACGAAGTTCAAGGCGGAGGCGTACGTGCTGACGAAGGAAGAGGGTGGACGGCACACGCCGTTTTTCACGGGGTACCGGCCGCAGTTTTATTTTCGGACGACGGACGTGACGGGAGACGTGAAGTTGCCGACGGGAGTGGAGATGGTGATGCCGGGAGACAACGTGTCGTGCGAAGTGAGCTTGATCACGCCGGTGGCGCTGGAGAAAGGGTTGCGGTTCGCGATACGGGAAGGCGGCCACACAGTGGGCGCCGGCGCCGTAACCGACATCGTCGAGTAAACAACCATGCGCGAAATCATCACGCTGCAGTGCAACGATTGCAAAAACCGGAACTACACGACCACGAAGAACCGGAAGAAACATCCGGACCGGCTCGAGACGCAAAAGTTTTGCAATTCGTGCCGGAAGCATACGGGGCATAAAGAAGTAAAGTGAATCCCCCGAAGGCGGATTTGGTCAGCACCGAGATTATGAGGCGGGATTCAGGGTAAACCCTTCGAACTCGCCACTGGCGGGTTCTCAGGGTGAAGGGGAGTAGGTTCAACGGTAGACCGCCGGTCTCCAAAACCGGATGTGGGGGTTCGAATCCCTCCTCCCCTGCCAGTTTTTTTGCAGGGGCGGCCAGGGTCGATGAGCGGCTAGAGCTTGGCGGAGAACGAAGGCGGCTGGCGAAATGGCAGATGCGGCAAAGTTAAACAAGGAAGAGCAGAGCCATCGCGTAAGCGGATTCTCCCTGATGGAGCCGTTGGGGAAAGCCGCGGAATATCCGCGGCGGCTGCGTTCGTTCCTGCACGACGTCCGCGTCGAGATGAAAGCAGTGAACTGGCCGTCGCGCGCGGATGTGATCTCCACAACGGTCGTCGTGACGGTTACTGTCGCCTTTTTTGGTGTGTTTTTCTTTCTCGTCGATTCCGGGTTCGGATACTTTATACAGCGGGTGCTGAGATACTTCCGCAAGTAACAGGATCGCAAATGGCCAAGCAGTGGTACATCGTCCACACCTACTCGGGGTTTGAGAAAAAGGTGAAGGAAAGCCTCGAGGGCCGCATTCAGGCGTTCGGGCTCACGGACAAAATCGGCCAGATCATCATTCCGACCGAGTCGGTCGTCGAAGTGCGCGGCGGGAAGAAAGTAATTTCGCCCCGCATGTGCTATCCGGGCTACGTGCTCGTCGAAATGGATATGGACGATTACACCTGGCACGTGGTCCGCTCCACGCCGCGTGTCACCGGATTTGTCGGCTCGGGGCAAACGCCCTCGCCGCTGACCGATGAGGAAGTGCAAAATATTTTGAACCGCGCCACCACCACGGCGGAGAAACCCAAGCCGAAGCTCTCGTTCGAGCGCGGCGAAAAGGTTCGCATCAACGAAGGCCCGTTTGCCAATTTCACGGGTGTGGTCGAGGAAGTGAACTCCGACCGCAGCACTTTGAAAGTATCCGTCACGATTTTCGGCCGGTCCACTCCGGTCGAGCTCGATTTCGCGCAAGTTGAGAAGGCCGCCTAGAGCGGTTCTTCCGGCCCGGCGCACAGGGGATTCGAGATGGCCAAGAAAATTCAGGCGAACGTGAAGCTTCAGTTGCCGGCAACGAAAGCCACGCCGGCACCGCCCGTGGGCACCGCGCTCGGTCCGCACGGCGTGAACATCATGGATTTCTGCAAGCAGTTCAATGCCAAGACGTCGAAAGAGCCGGATGGGATGATTATTCCCGTGCTCGTGACGATCTACAGTGACCGCACCTTCACCTTCATCCTCAAGACGCCGCCCGCTTCCGAGCTTCTGAAGCGCGCGGCGGGGATCGTGAAGGGTTCGCCGGAGCCGAATCGCAACAAGGTCGCGAAGGTCACGCGCAAGCAGGTCGAGGAAATCGCCAAGACGAAGCTGCCGGATTTGAATACAGCGAGCCTGGATTCGGCCATCCGCACGATCATGGGCACCGCGCGCAACATGGGCATCGAAGTCGAAGGTTAGGAGAAACAAGCGATGGGTCGCAGCTCGAAGGACGGTGGAAAGAATATCGACCGCGCGCGGAAGCTCGTGGAAGCGCGGCCATACAAGCTCGAAGAGGCCGCGGAGCTTCTCCGCAAAGCGCACTTCGTGAAGTTTGACGAAACGGTCGAGCTCGTCCTGAATCTGGGCGTGGACCCGAAGCAATCGGACCAGATGGTGCGCGGCACCGTGGTGCTGCCGAACGGTCTTGGAAAATCGAAGCGCGTGCTCGTGATCGCCAGCGGTGAAAAAGTTCGCGAGGCGCAAGAGGCCGGCGCGGATTTCGTCGGCGGTGACGACATGGTGCAGAAGATACAGGAAGGCTGGACGGATTACGAAGCCGTCATCGCCACGCCAGACATGATGAAATCCGCCGGCCGGCTCGGAAAAGTCCTTGGCCCGCGGGGCATGATGCCCAACCCGAAGACGGGCACCGTCACTTTCGATATCGCGCGCGCGGTCAAGGAGATCAAAGCCGGCAAAGTGGAGTTCCGGCTGGACAAGACCGGCATCATTCATTCCCCGGTGGGCAAGATCAGTTTCACGGCTCAGCAGCTCGCCGGTAACGCGCAGGCGCTGCTCGCAGCCGTGATCAAAGCCAAACCCGCGGGAGCGAAGGGCAAGTACATCAAGAAGATCACGCTCACTTCCACGATGGGCCCGGGCGTTCTAATCGATCACGCCGAGGCGGATGAAGCCGTCGCGGTCGCGGCGTAACGGAGGAATTCGGCATGAGGAAGAAAGCCGAAAAGGTAACGCAAGCCAACGAGCTTCGCATGCAGCTCGCGACCGTCTCGACGGTAATCCTCTCGACCTTTCAAGGAATCACGGTCGAGCAGGATACGAAGATGCGGCGCTCGATCGAAGCGGCTGGCGGCCACTACGAAGTGGTGAAAAACACAGTGGTGGAGCGCGCTGCCGAAGGGACGCCGGCCGAGGGCCTGCTCAAGGGCTTGAAGGGCACCAACTCGATTGCATACACGAAGGCCGACCCGGTCACCCTCGCGAAGATTCTGACCAAGGTGGCGAAGGATGTTCCGGCGTTTAAATTCCGTGCCGGATGGGTGGAAGGCCGCGTGATCTCGATCGAGGAGATCAATCAGCTCGCCCAGTTGCCGAGCAAGGACGAGCTGATCAGCAAGATCATGTTCCTGCTCAACGCTCCGGCACAGCGCATCGCGATGGCGCTGTCGGCTCTGCCGCGGAACTTGGCCGTGGTGACGAGCGAAGCAGTGAAGGCAAATAAATTCGGGCCGGGCGGCGGGGCACCTGAAAGCGCTCCGGCGCCGGAAACGGCTTAGTAGTACAAGTTCTTTTCAATCGGCTTTTATCTGCAAGGAGGATAGGAAACGGCAATGGCTAGCAAAACGGAAACGATACTCGAAGAAATCAAGGGCCTGACGCTGCTTGAGGCTTCCGATCTCGTGAAGAAGATGGAAGAAGCCTTCGGCGTCTCAGCGGCTGCGGCGGCGCCAGTGATGGTTGCGGGCGGTGCGGCGGGCGCGGCAGGCGGAGCCGCGGCGGAAGAGAAGACGGAATTCGCCGTCGTTCTCACCGAAGTCGGCGCAAACAAAATCAACGTGATCAAAGCGGTCCGCGAAGTCACCAGCCTCGGCCTGAAAGAAGCCAAGGATCTGGTCGATGGCGCCCCCAAGACGGTGAAAGAGGGCGTCAACAAGGACGAGGCCGCCACGATCAAGAAGAAGTTTGAAGACGCCGGAGCCAAGGTCGAGATTAAGTAGTGGCGCGCCGCATCAACGGGCAAGCGCCGGAGCATAAAAGGATTTCGTTTACACGCGCTCCTTTGAAATTCAGAACCCACAATACGTCCTTCCCGGACCGACGGGGCGGGTGTCTATCCGCGCCGTTTTTTCCGGCGTGCAATGAAGGGAATGGTCAATGAGCAATCGCAACGGTAATCGCCTCATGCGCGAACGGGAACGCCTGGACTTTGCCAAGATCAAGACGACGGTCCAGATTCCCAACCTGATTGACGTGCAGAAGAAGTCGTACCAGCGCTTCCTGCAAATGGATCTGCTGCCGAGCGAGCGGGAAGATACGGGCTTGCAGTCCGTCTTCACCTCGGTATTTCCGATCCAGGATTTCCGCGGACAGTCGCAGCTCGACTTCGTGGACTACGCCATCGGCAACTGGGAGTGCAAGTGCGGCCATCTTCGCGGCCTGCACCATCTCCGCGCCACGTGCCGCAATTGCGGCGCTTCGGTGGTGACGAATCCTTATAAGACCGGCGACGTCCTCTGCACGAAGTGCGGCACGTTCAACAAGAACACGCCGACGTTTTGCAACAAGTGCGGTGACCCGGTCACGCTCCAGCTCAAATACGACGTGAACGAATGCCAGGAACGCGGGATGACCTATTCCGCGCCGCTCAAGGTCACCATCCGTCTGACGATTTACGATAAGGATCCCGATACCGGCACGAAATCGATCCGCGATATCAAAGAACAGGAAGTTTTCTTCGGCGATATCCCGCTGATGACCGAGAACGGCACGTTCATCATCAACGGCACCGAGCGTGTCATCGTTAGCCAGTTGCACCGTTCGCCCGGCGTCTTCTTCGAGACCGCCAACAACCGCTCCTACTTCCTCGGGAAAATCATCCCCTACCGCGGCTCGTGGGTGGAATTCGAATACGACACGAAAAATATTCTCTACGTCCGGATCGATCGCAAGCGCAAATTCCTTGGCTCGATTTTCCTCCGCGCGTTGGGCATGAAATCGAATGAAGATATTCTCCGCACGTTTTATCAGGTGGAGCGCATCTCGCTTCGCGGAAGCGATCTGTTTTGGAACGTATCCGAAGGGATGATCGACCGCAAGCTGTCGAAGGAAATCAAGCATGCGCGCTCGGAGGAAGTGATCATCGGCGCGCACAAACGCATCACCGAGCCGCTCTATAAAGAGCTGGTCAAGTCGCGCGTGACGCAGGCCGAAGTGGGAGTGGCAGATCTAGAAGGCGCGATCACGGTCGGCGAGCTCGTGAACCGTCAGACGGGCGAGGTTCTTCTCGAGGCCAATAAGCCGCTCACCCCCGAGCTGTGGACCACGATCGCCGAAGCGGGCATTACCGAAGTGGACGTTTGCTTCCCGGACCGCGATGACGTGGGCGTCATCGTCGGCCGCACGCTCGATAAGGACACGATCCGCACGCCCAAAGAGGCGCTGATCGAAATCTACCGCAAGCTGCGCCCCGGCGATCCGCCGACGCTCGAAACCGCCACCGCGCTCTTCAACGGAATGTTTTTCGATGCGCGCAAATACGATTTCAGCAAGGTCGGCCGTCTGAAATTCAACATCAAGCTCGGGCTCGAGACGCCGCTCGACAAGCGCACGCTCGACCCCGCCGATTTCGTCGCGGCCATCAAGTACCTGCTCAAGCTCCGCCGGAATATCGGCTCAGTGGACGACATCGATCATCTGGGCAACCGCCGCGTCCGCGCGGTTGGTGAATTGCTCGAAAACCAGTTCCGCATCGGTCTGGTCCGCATGGAACGCGCGATCAAGGAAAAGATGTCCGTGTACCAGGAAATGTCCACGGCCATGCCGCACGACCTGGTCAACGCCAAGCCCGTGATGGCGGCGATTCGCGAATTCTTCGGCAGCTCGCAGCTTTCGCAATTCATGGATCAGACCAATCCGCTCAGCGAGATCACGCACAAGCGGCGTCTTTCGGCGCTGGGTCCAGGCGGTCTATCGCGCGAGCGCGCCGGATTCGAAGTCCGCGACGTTCACCCGACGCACTACGGCCGCATCTGCCCGATCGAGACGCCGGAAGGCCCGAACATCGGCTTGATCAGCTCGCTCTCTTGTTATGCGCGGATCAACGAGTTCGGCTTTATCGAGTCGCCCTATCGCAAAGTAAGGGGCGGCCGCGTGATCGATTACGTGCAGATCGTGAATTCCGGCGACAGCGAATTCAAGGCCGGCGAAGTCGTCGAGAAGGAAAAAGTGGAAGACACCAACGAAGAGCTGAAGCGCCGCCGTGTGGTCGTTGAACCTCACTGCTTCTATCTCTCTGCGTGGGAAGAGGACCGCTACGTCATCGCGCAGGCCAATGCCTCGCTCGACGAGCGTGGGAAGATCACAACCGAGTTGGTCAACTGCCGTCAGGCTGGCAACTTCGTACTCAAGGGCCGCGACGAGGTGGACTACATCGACGTTTCCCCCAAGCAGCTTGTCTCGGTGGCCGCGAGCCTCATTCCGTTCCTCGAAAACGATGACGCAAACCGCGCCTTGATGGGCTCGAACATGCAACGCCAGGCCGTGCCGCTCATCCGCGGCGAAGCCCCGCTCGTGGGAACCGGCATGGAGCGCGTCACGGCGCGCGATTCGGGCGCGGTGGTGGTCTGCCGCCGCGACGGCATCGTGGACCAGGTCGATTCCGAGCGCATCATCGTGCGCGTGGAATCGGATCAATCGGGTGTGCTGAGCCGCGAAGTGGGCTCGGATATTTACCTGCTGACGAAGTTCAAGCGCTCGAACCAGAACACCTGCATCAGCCAGAAGCCGCTGGTGCGCGCGGGCGACCGCGTGAAGCAAGGCACGGTGCTGGCCGACGGGCCTTGCACCGACCGTGGCGAACTCGCGCTCGGCCGCAACGTGCTCGTCGCGTTTCTCCCCTGGCGCGGCTACAACTTTGAAGACGCCATCCTCGTCAGCGAAAAGCTTGTTGAGGAGGACTACTACACCTCGATTCACATCGAGGAATATGAAATCGAGGCGCGCGATACGAAGCTCGGCCCCGAAGAAATCACGCGCGACATTCCCAACATCAACGAGAGCTTTCTCCGCAACCTCGATGAAAGCGGCGTGATTCGCATCGGCGCTACCGTCAAGCCCGGCGACATCCTCGTCGGAAAAGTGACGCCGAAGGGAGAAACCACGCTCACGCCGGAAGAAAAACTTCTGCGCGCCATCTTCGGCGAGAAGGCCGGCGATGTCCGCGACGCCTCTCTCTATTGCCCTCCGGGCATCGAGGGCACGATCGTGGACGTGAAGATCTTCTGCCGCAAGGGAGCTGAAAAGGACGAGCGGCACAAGGCCATCGAAGGGTCCCAAATCGCCAAGCTCGAAAAGAACTTGGCCGACGAGATCCGTATTCTCACCGACGAACGCCTGAAACGCTTGAACGACCTGCTCGGCGGCCAGAAGCTTATGGCCGACCTGCACGACGAGCGCACGAACAAACGCTTGCTCACGAAGGGCGTCGAGTTGACGCGCGACATCCTCGAAAAGATTTCGACGCGCAACTTGAAGCGCCTCCGCCTCAACGATAAGGACCCGCTGCTCATCGAGAAGATCGATGAGGTCGAAGAAATGACTTCGCGGCAGATCGATGTCCTGAGGAAAATCACCGACGAGCGCATCGGGAAACTTAAGAAGGGCGACGAACTGCCTCCGGGCGTAATCAAGCTCGTGAAGGCCTACATCGCCATGAAGCGCAAGCTATCGGTCGGCGACAAAATGGCCGGCCGCCACGGCAACAAGGGCGTTATCGCGCGCATCGTTCCCAAGGAAGACATGCCTTACATGCCGGATGGCACGCCGGTCGAAATCGTTTTGAACCCGCTCGGCGTTCCTTCTCGCATGAACGTCGGCCAAATTCTCGAAACGCATCTCGGCTGGGCTTCAAAGGAACTCGGCGAGCGAATTACGAAAGTGCTCTCGACGGAATCGCGCGCGGAAGCCGTACGCAAATGGTTCAAGGACGCGTTCGGTCCCACTTCGGTTTGGAAGACCATCTCGGAGCTCGACGACGAACAAATGCTCGATTTGGCGCACAGCTTCCGCAATGGCGTTCCGTTCGCCACGCCCGTGTTCGACGGCGCGCGTGAATCGGACATTCGCCACTTGCTCGAATTTACCGAGTTGCCGGAGAGCGGAAAAATCCCGCTCTACGACGGCATGACCGGCGACGAGTTCGCGCAAAACGTTACCGTGGGTTACATCTACATGCTCAAGCTCTCGCACCTGGTGGACGACAAGATTCACGCGCGTTCGATCGGCCCGTACTCACTGATCACGCAACAACCGCTCGGCGGCAAGGCCCAGTTCGGTGGACAGCGCTTTGGAGAAATGGAAGTGTGGGCGCTCGAAGCCTATGGTGCCGCGCACATCTTGCAGGAGCTGCTGACAGCGAAATCCGACGACGTCTATGGCCGCGCCAAGATTTACGAGGCCATCGTGAAGGGCGAGCCGGGGATCGAGCCCGGAGTGCCCGAATCGTTCAACGTTCTCGTGCGCGAGCTGCAGTCGCTCTGCCTCGACGTTGAGTTGATGAAACGCCAGAAGCCGCAGCTCGAGAAAGCCGCGGCTGAATAGCGCGGTCCTAGGACCTTTTCCGGACCGCCCGACAATTTTTTTGGAGTTGGTTTTTAGCCCCGATTCAATCGGGGCAGGAGGATCAGCCCTTGTATCGATCAAGCCCGTATGATCGCGCCAGCCAGATTGCCGATTTTGATTCCATTCGCATCAGCTTGGCGAGTCCGGAAAAAATCCGGTCCTGGTCGCATGGCGAAGTGACCAAGCCGGAGACAATCAACTACCGCACTTTCAAACCGGAACGCGACGGCCTGTTCTGTGCCAAGATTTTCGGCCCCGTCACCGACTGGGAATGTCTGTGCGGAAAATACAAGCGGATGAAGCATCGCGGAGTCATCTGCGATAAGTGTGGCGTCGAAGTCACGCTCAGCAAAGTCCGCCGCGAGCGCCTGGGCCATATCGAGCTGGCTTCGCCCTGCTCGCACGTGTGGTTCTTCAAGGGTCTGCCCAGCCGCATCGGCTACTTGCTCGACATCACCATGCGCGATCTCGAGCACATTCTCTACTTCGAGACATTCGTGTGCATCGATCCCGGCGAGGTTCCGGGCATCAAGCAAAAGGAAATCCTGCCGGAAGAAAAGTTCCGCGAGCTCCAGAAGGAGTATCTCGGGAAATTCCAGGCCGGCATGGGCGCGGAAGCGATTAAAGATCTTCTGCGGCGCGTGGACGTGGAAAAGCTCTCCGAAGAGCTGCGCGAAAAAATGAAGATTGATCCGAGCCTGCAGAAACGGATTAAGTATGCCAAGCGGCTCAAGGTCCTCGAAGCGTTCCGTAAGAGCGGCAACAAGCCTGAATGGATGATTCTCGATGTGATTCCGGTCCTGCCCCCGGAGTTGCGCCCGCTCGTCCCGCTCGACGGCGGCCGTTTCGCCACTTCCGATTTGAACGACCTCTATCGCCGCGTCATCAACCGCAACAACCGGTTGAAGAAGCTGATGGAGTTGCACGCGCCCGACGTGATCGTCCGCAACGAAAAGCGCATGCTGCAGGAAGCCGTGGACGCGCTGTTCGACAACGGCCGGCGCGGCCGCGTTCTGCGCGGGACGAACAACCGCCCGCTCAAGTCGCTCTCCGACACGCTCAAGGGCAAGCAAGGCCGCTTCCGCCAGAACCTGCTCGGCAAGCGCGTGGATTATTCCGGCCGGTCCGTTATCGTGGTCGGCCCAGAACTGAAGCTTCACCAGTGCGGCCTGCCGAAGAAAATGGCGCTCGAGCTTTTCAAGCCTTTCATCTATCACCGCCTGGAAGCCGCCGGCCATTGCACCACGATCAAGCAGGCGAAAGAACTCGTCGAGGCGCAGGAGTCCATCGTTTGGGACATCCTCGAGGACGTGATCCGCGAGCATCCTGTGCTCCTGAATCGCGCGCCCACGCTGCACCGCCTTGGCATTCAAGCGTTCGAGCCGGTGCTGGTGGAGGGCAAGGCCATCCGCATTCACCCGCTCGTTTGCACGGCGTTCAACGCCGATTTCGACGGCGACCAGATGGCCGTGCACATTCCGCTTTCACCCGAAGCGCAAGTGGAAGCCTCGGTCCTGATGCTCAGCTCGCACAATATTCTTTCGCCGGCCAACGGCTATCCACTCGCTGTTCCGACGCAGGACATGGTGCTCGGCATCTACTACATGACCAAGGCCAAGCCGAAGGCCAAGGGCGAAGGCCGCGCATTCGGCTCGAGTGATGAAGTCGTCATGGCGCTCGAGGCGAACGAAGTGGAATTGCTCACCCAGATTCGCATCCGTTACTCGGGCGAGGTGATCGACCTCACGAACGCCTACGACGATCAGGATGTCTCGCACACCGAGCCGGTGAAGCTTTCGAAGCAGTTTCTGCATACCACTGTCGGCCGCGTGATTTTCAACGATCACCTGCCTACGGAAATGCCTTTCGTCAACGGCCTGCTCAAGAAGAAGGGCGTGCAGGCGCTCGTGCAGTATTGCTACCTGCGTTTCGGGCTCGAGAAAACCGTCGTGATGCTCGACAAGTTGAAGGAGCTCGGCTTCCTTTATGCAACGAAGGCCGGCGTTTCCATCGGCATCAACGACATGGTCATCCCCAGCGTCAAGCCCAAGCTAGTGGATGCGGCCGAGCATGAGGTTGTCAAGGTTCAGCAGCAATATCTTGATGGCGCCATCACCAACGGCGAGCGCTACAACAAAGTCATCGCCATTTGGAGCGACGTCACCGAGAAAGTCGCCGATGAAATGTTCAAGGCCCTTGAGGAGCAGGACAAACAGGGGATCATCAACCCGATTTACGTCATGGCCGATTCCGGCGCCCGCGGTTCGAAACAGCAGATCCGCCAGCTTTCCGGGATGCGCGGCTTGATGGCCAAGCCTTCCGGCGAAGTCATCGAGACTCCGATCACCTCGAACTTCCGCGAAGGCCTGACCGTGCTGCAGTATTTCATCTCAACTCACGGTGCCCGCAAGGGTCTGGCCGATACGGCTCTCAAGACCGCCGATTCCGGCTACTTGACGCGGCGTTTGGTGGACGTGGCACAAGACGTGATCATCAACGAATTCGATTGCGGCACCTCGGCCGGTATCGATGTTGAGCCGATTCTCGAAGCCGGCGTCGAAGTCGAGCCGTTGCGCGACCGCGTGGTGGGCCGCGTCTCGCTCGAAAAGATCAAAGACTACGAAGGCAACGTCATTGTCGAGATCAACCAGGAAATTACCGAGGAGCTGGCGAACGCGATTCAGGCGGCCGGCATCGAGCGGGTGAACATCCGCTCCGTGCTGACGTGTGAGTCCCGGCGCGGCGTTTGCGCCCGCTGCTACGGCCGCAACCTTGCGACCGGCCGGTTCGTTGAGATGGGCGAAGCCGTGGGCGTGATCGCGGCGCAGTCCATCGGCGAACCCGGCACTCAGCTCACGATGCGGACGTTCCACATTGGCGGCACGGCTACCCGCGTCACCGAACAATCGAAGGTCGAGGCCCGCAACAACGGGTTCGTGAAATTCATCGACCTGAAAGTGGTCGAGGGCCGCGGGAAGCACATGATCGCCATGAACCGTTCTGGCCTAATCGCGGTGGTGGACGAGAAAGGCCGCGAAAAGGAGCGTCACCATGTGGTGTACGGTGCGCGCTTCCGGACTGAAGATGGCCAGCCGGTCACGCTCGGCCAGACCATGGTCGAATGGGATCCCTACACCTTCTCGATCCTGACCGAAACGGGCGGTTCAATTCAGTTCAAGGATTTGCAGCCCGGCATTACGATTGAAGAGCAGGTGGATGAAGTCACCGGACTTTCGCAACTCGTCGTCACGCTTCCTCCCGGCGATGAGAAGCACCAGCCGACCATTTTGGTGCGTGATCCCGCCGGTCGCGTTCGCAAGAAGTACCTCATGCCGTCGCGCGCTCACTTGATGGTCGCCGATGGAGACGAAGTTCAGCCGGGCGACGTGCTGGCCAAGATCCCGCGCGAGACCACCAAGACGAAGGACATCACCGGCGGTCTGCCGCGCGTGGTCGAACTCTTTGAGACACGCAAGCCCAAGGATCCCGCGGTCATCAGCGAAATCGACGGGGTTGTGAAGTACGGCGAAATCGCCAAGGGTCAGCGAAAAATTCACGTCGAGAGCGAGGATGGAAGGACCGTTAAGGAATACTCCATTTCGCGCGGCGTCCATATCAACGTGCAGGAAGGCGAACATGTTCGGGCGGGCGAGCCGCTGATTGATGGACCGCTCAACCCGCACGACATCCTCGCCGTCCTCGGCGAAAAGTACACCCAGGCCTACCTCGTGAATTCGATTCAGGAGGTGTACCGCCTGCAGGGCGTGAACATCAACGACAAGCACATCGAGACAATCGTCCGGCAGATGATGCGCTGGGTAAAGGTCGAGGATGTCGGCGACACGTCGTTCCTCCTCGAAGAGCAAGTGGACAAATTCCGCTTCCGTGAGGAAAACGATCGCATCATCCACGATGGTGGCCGGCCGGCCAGTGGGCGCCCTCTGCTTCTCGGCATCACCAAGGCGTCGCTTTCGACCGATTCATTCATCTCCGCGGCGAGCTTCCAGGAGACTACCCGCGTTCTTACCGAGGCGGCGATCTCCGGGAAAGTGGATTACCTCCGCGGCCTGAAGGAAAACGTAATCATGGGTCGGCTGATTCCTGCGGGTACAGGGCTTGAGCGTTACCGCAATATCCAGCTCCTTACGGAATTGCCGAAGGAGGAGCTGCAAATCGCGGAGCCTGAGCTCACGCCGGAAGAAGCCGCGGCGCTCGATTTCCTGCGCAAGGACACCGACGCCGTCGCCGAAAGTTAGCGGCTTGCGAAGGCCGCTGCGCTGCTTGCCCTGACGGCCCCGATCGAAAGGGCCCTCAGGGCAAGTGACGTTTTAGGGCGCCGCGCCTTCGGTGCCTGCCGAACGCACACGTATCGGACCGTTCTTCCTTCCTATTGAGCAAATTGGAAATTCCCTCTGCTTTCTTTTTCCGAGTGAGGCATCGTCCCGGTAAGATTCCTGAAGGAGAAGTCTGCACCGTCGGTGCTTCGTCGCACGGGAGCATGACCTTCACACACATGTCCGCTGGTTCATCGGAAAAAACTGGCGAGCTGGCCGGCCCTCTTCACCCGAACGAAGAGCAGTTTCAGAAGCTCATCCAGGTCATCTCCCGGTCCCAGCACAATTATCGGGAACTGATCGACAGTTTGGATCACGCCATCTTTACACTTTCTCTCACCGGCGAAATTCGTGTTGCCAATCGCGGCCTGGCGGAAATTCTGGACGTTTCCTTTCAAGATCTTATTGGCCACAGGATCGACGAATTTGTGGCGCAACCCGGACCGGCTGAGGCGAAGCGTCCACTTGCTGCGCTCCTCGAGCGCGGCTCCTGGTCGGGGATGCTCCCCGTTCACTTGAAGAAGGACCGGGAGCTCCGCTACTTCGATTGCTGGTTTCAAACGGTTTCGGAGGAGGGGCAGGTCGCGTTCATTACGGGCTGGGCGCGTGACGTCACCACGCAGCACGACTCCGAAATGCGCTTCGCGGAGCTTTTCGAATACCTCCGGGAAGGGATTTTCATTACCACACCCGAGGGAAAACTGCTCGACGCGAACCCTGCATTGGTTCAGATGCTCGGATATGGCACCAAAGAGGAATTGCAATCGTACAATTTCCGGGACCTCTACGCCCAGCCCTCGCAAAGGGACGAAATCGTTCGCGAATTGGGGCAGAAGGGTTCCATCCAGAATCGCGAGATTGTCTTCCGCGGCAAGGATGGGAAAGAAATCCATTGTCTTTCGTCCGGCTTTGCGACCCGCGATGCCTTCGGGCAGCTTGTTCGATTGCAAGGGACGCTCGTTGATATCACCGATCGGCTTGAAATGGAAAAGCGCCTCCACCAGGAAGAGGAATTCGTTCGGCGCCTCGTGGCAAGTTTTCCGGACGTGATCGTCGTTGTCGACCGCGATGGCCGTCACACGTTCGCTAGCGATCGTGTGCAGGAGGTGCTGGGCAGCCCGCCGGAGGGATTTGTTGGAGAGGAGTTCGGTGGGCGAGCGCATCCGGAGGATCGATCGAAGCTGGTGGAAATGTTCCAGAACGTGATCAACGGAAAGGCCGCCCTTGCCCAGGTCGAATACCGTACACGGCACGCCGACGGCAATTGGCGAACTCTTCGCGCCAGCGCCGGTCCGCTGTTCGATGCCTCCGGCGAAATTACCGGGATAGTCGCTTCCGCGCGCGATGTCACGGAATCGAAGGAAATTGAGCGGCAGCTCGCTCAGAAGGAAAAATTCACGGAGATGGGACAGATGATGGCGGGCGCGGCCCATGAACTGAATAATCCGCTGACTGCAATCCTCGGTGTCGCCGACCTTCTCCGTGAACGCACCGCGGAGGGCGACACGCGGCGTCAGGTGGAGATCATCCTGCAACAGGCCCGCCGCGCGGCCATTATCGTTCAGAATCTCCTCGCGTTCTCGCGTCCCCTGGCTCTGGGGCGTGGGAGAATTCATGTGGGCGAATTGATTCAGCAGGCCCTGCAACTTCAGCAGGCTTCGCTTCAACAAAAGAATATCGAGGTCCAATTCACGGTGCCGAAAGACCTGCCTGCCATCGCGGGGGACGCGCGGCAACTTACGCAGGCCTTCTCGAATTTCATAATGAACGCCGAACAAGCTATCTCGGCCGTCCGCGATCATGGAATTCTGAAAATCACCCTCGCGCGAATCAATGGAAAAGTGAGCGTCACGTTTTCCGATGACGGCGCTGGAATTTCGCCCGAAAACTTCGGTAAAATCTTCGATCCGTTTTTCACCACGAAGCGTCCCGGTGGCGGAACGGGGCTGGGCCTGACCATTTGCGTTGCCGTCGTAAAAGATCACGGTGGCTCGATCGACGTGCAATCCTCGCCCGGTTCGGGTGCGTCATTCCGGCTCCTTCTCCCCGCAGCCGTCGATGACCTCTCTGAGGCTTCGCAATCCGCTGCCCTCTCCGATGGCGGCTCGACGGCGTTGCGTGGCCGGTCCGTCCTCATCGTGGATGACGAAGAGAGCATCCGCGAGATCGTCGAGGAGAGCCTTACGTCCCGGGGAATGATTGTGGAAGGCGCCGCGAGTTCCGAAGAGGCTCTGACTTTGCTGGTATCGAATTCATACGACATCGTGCTCTGCGATCTCAATTTGCCGGGAATGACGGGCGAACAACTATTCGATAAGCTGAGAGCGCACGCTGGCAATTCGACGCCGCGTTTCGTTTTTATGACCGGCGATTTGCTCGGGCCATCGGTCGTCGCAGTTTACAGGGAGAGGGGCGCGAGCGTCTTGCAAAAGCCATTTCACGTTTCGGCCCTCGCGAAACATCTGGCGGAACTTCTCCAGCCGCAGCCGGCGAAAGCGAATTAGACGCCGCGCGAGCCTTCTTACTTCGTCTTTTTCGCGGGGCCGGAATCGACTCCAAAATCCCAGGCGTAGAGACCCATTCCCATTTCGCTGTGAACGATTTCCACGAGCGCATATTCTCCCGCCTCGAGCGGTTGGCCTACCGTGAAGCGATAGACACCACGCGCCACTTCCCAGCGTTGGATCGGGAGATCATTCCACTTTACCCCCTCCCGACCGTATCGCTTGTCGACATTTTCGATATCGCGCTTGTCCTCGTGGACCTTCGCGGGAACCAATTGCATCTCCGGTTCTTGCCCTTCCGCCACGCGCATGTAGAACTCGGGCTGTTGCAGGTTGACACGGAGTTTTGCATGCGCGCCCTTGATCGAGATCGTGTAGCGCGTCGCGACGCCTGGAAGCGGAATGAGCACTTCCTTCAGAGCGTGGCCCTTGTCGAGTCTCGCATTGGTCTCTGCGGGAGTGAGCTGAAGCACCGCTTTCCCGTCGAATAGGAATAGTCCCTCGCCAGGAGGTAAAAAGACTCCGGGTGCGGTTTCGAGGCTGGCGTCAATGTCGAGCGGCGAGGCGTGCTGCTGCTCCTCCCGAGTGTGCACTTTGGCGACGATCGCCGCGTCACGCTTGGCTTCTTCCGCTTCCACTTTGTGCGTCGCGTCCCAGTCCACCAGTGCCGCTGGCATTTCTTCCCACTGGCCGCTGTCCAGGCTGTAATAGCGGACTCGATCGCCCTCGACCTTGTATTCCCGAATCAATTGAAAGCCGCCGTCCTTCAGCATCAGTTTTTTCCCGCGAGGAAGCTTCGGTGCGGCAGCAGCCTGGGGCGCGGATTGGTTTTGTTGCGAGGAATCGCGCGAGGGAGGCGCTTGGCCGGATTGTGATGGGAACCCAGAGCCCGCAACCAAAAACGCAGACGTGGGCAGAAGTGCGGCGAGCACTAGGAGCATGGCTCGCATCCACCACTCGATCTGCCGCTTCGTGAAGTCCCGCGTTTCTGCCATCGCCAGTTACGCCATCCTATTGAATTGGGATGCGCGCCAGGGGCTTTGCGTTGAGCGAATTCCAGCATAGCCCGACTCACGCGGCTCGACAAGGTGTCTCGGGGCTCGTGTAGAAACAAAAGCAGCCTTCCAGGTGTCCGGAAGGCCGTGTCAAACCGCGCTTTGCTTGGGGCGATTTAGTGCTGGCAGCGGTTATGAAGGACGGTGAGGATCATCAGATCCGAATTCGTGAAAAGCCACTTCTCGGCTTCGGCGCCGGCCGCTTCGGCGGCACGAGCCAACTTCCCGAGGTGCTTGTTCCGAGCGAGGCCGCGCAAGTGCTCCAGACAAATCCCTGTCAGGTTGGAGACCTCGTCCTCAGTGAAGATTTTCTGGCTCGACTTGATTCGGACCATGCCCATTCCTCTCATTCTTTACGATGCAGCCGCGAGCTTACCCGCTGCTCACGTTGCGTAGCAATAGTCCTTCCGTTCTATTCCAGCCAAACCTTCCGCCTATGCGTGCGAAGGAACCCTCCTGCGCTCTATGATTTGCCCCTTGAGCGCGCCCATTTGAGCGGCGCGGGTGGGGCCAAAGGCTTGCGTGAAAAAGGAAAGAAGAAAGCTATTCATGGAAGTTTTCTACAATCTCGCGAATTTGCTTTTCGTGCCGGAGTTCGTGGTAGCCGATCGCGCGGAACCACTCGTAAATGTTTAAGCTGCCCAAAAATGGATGCGGAAAGCGATACGCGGTCAAGTCGCGTGCCTGAGTGGATTCGATGAACTGAAGCGTGGCCTTGCGCGTTGCCGAAAGGCGATCCAGTGCGGCTGGCTTTTCTGAAACAAGGTTTGGATCGAGGGGAATCGGCGACTTTACATTTCTGCCGCGAAACGTGGTGAGCGCAAGCGGCAAATGAATTCGCTTCAGCGGCGGCACTGGCTCGGGAGGGGCTTGCAGAACCCTATTCGCTCCGCCGACGATCCTCTCCTCAACCATCGAGAGGTGTGCGATCACTTCTCCCGCCGACCACGCCCCTTCACCGGGCGACTCGCGCCAGCGTTTGTCAGGGATTTGCTGGGCAGTCTTGAGAAGGTGGGCACGGGATCGATCGAGGTGCTCGAGGATCGGGGCCAGGTTTTTCATAGTCTCTCTCCCTCAAATCACAAACCCGCCTGCCTTCTCAAATGCGCGCGCAAGTTGCAGGACGCGACCCTCACTGAAATGCGGGCCGAAGATTTGCATGCCCACGGGCAAGTCCGCTTTCGTGCGGCCGCAGGGCACCGAGATGCCGGGGATGCCGGCGAGCGACCCCGTGACCGTATAGATGTCTGCCAGATACATTTGCAGGGGGTCCGCAGTCTTTTCGCCCAGGCGAAATGCGGGAGTCGGCGCCGTTGGTGTGATAATCGCGTCAACTTTCTCGAAGGCGTGGGCAAAATCCCGCGCGATCAGAGCCCGCACCTTTTGCGCTCGCAGATAGTAAGCGTCGTAATAGCCAGCCGAAAGCGCATAGGTTCCGAGCATGATGCGCCGCTTCACCTCCGCGCCGAACCCCCGCTCGCGAGTCTTGCGGTACATTTCCATAAGCGTCGCGCCGGGCACGCGCAGGCCGTAACGCACTCCATCGTACCGGGCCAGGTTGGAACTCGCCTCAGCCGTGGCGATGATGTAGTAGGTGGCGATGGCGTAGTCCGTGTGCGGCATCTGCAGCGGAATCCGCCGGCACCCGAGCCGCTCGAGGAGCGCGATGCCGGCCTGAACCTTTTCGCGCACCTCCGGGTCGAGTCCTTCACCGAAATAATCCTCCGGGACGCCGATACGCAGGTCCTGGATCGGCTTTTCGATCTCGGCCAAGTAATCTGCCGTGGGGACGGCGGCGGACGTGGAGTCGTCGGGGTCGTGCCCGGCGATGACCGCCATCACGGCGGAAGCGTCTGCGACATTTGCGGCGAATGGGCCGATGCGGTCGAGGGATGAGGCAAATGCAATCAATCCATAGCGCGATACGCGTCCGTATGTTGGCATCATGGCTGGGATGCCGCAGCAGGCTCCGGGTTGGCGAATAGAGCCTCCCGTGTCTGTTCCTAAGGCCACGACCGCTAGTCCAGCCGCGACGGCGGCGGCTGAGCCACCACTTGAGCCGCCCGGAACCCGGTCGAGAGCGACGGGGTTCCGTACGGGCCCGTATGCAGAGTTCTCATTCGAGCTGCCCATGGCAAACTCATCGCAGTTAGTCTTGCCGAGGAAGACGGCGCCGGCCTTTTCGAGGCGCGCAATCGCCGTGGCGTCATAGGGAGGAACGTAGTTTTCGAGAATCTTCGACCCGCAGGTGGTGCGTATGCCCTGGGTGCTGATTACGTCCTTGATGGCCAGGGGTACGCCCGCGAGCGGCGGCAAGGCCTCTCCCCGCGCCAGGGCTGTGTCCACACGATCAGCTTGGGCGAAAGCGCGGTCGGGCGAAAGCGTCAGGAATGCGTTGAGCTCGGAGTTGCGGCGTTCGATTCGACCGTAATGCTCCCGCGCCAGTTCCCGAGCAGATATCTTCTTTTTTTGCAGGGCATCGCGGATCCCTGCCACGGTCCAAACGGCCGTCGCGCTCATCGCTCAATCACCCTGGGAACCCGGAACCAGTGCTTCGCCGCGTCGGGCGCTTGGGAAAGGATGGCATCGGCTACTTCGCAGGGCTGAAGCTTGTCCTCGCGCAGCTCGGGATGGGAGTCTTCCGCTCGTGCGAAGAGAACCTGGGCCATCGGCTCCACGTTTTCGACGTCGAGCTCTTTGAGCTTGTCGATGTAGGTCAGGATTTCGTCGAGCTGGCTGCGGTAGGTCTCGATTTCTTCGGGCGACAACTCGAGGTGGGCCAGCTCGGCCACGTGGAGGACGTCTTCGCGAGTGATTTTCATCTTGAAAGTACCCCAGAAAAGTTGCGATTAGAACGGGTCGCCGTCTTTTGTTTTGAGTGAGTTACGGGCATTTCTAATTCCGCTCCTTGCGATTAGGATTGAGGAGTTTCAGCCCGCGAAGAGAGATCCTTCGCTCACTGCGTTCGCTTAGGATGACGGCACGAAAGGGTGCCGGTACTTCAGGGCGGCTGTCATCCCGGGGCTGACCCTGAGCGTCGTTTCGATTGGGAAGGCCGCAGAGCCCTTCTGGGGGACCCGGACGCGAGGAGATGCTTGCTCCCCATTCGAGGCCCTCGTGCCAGCCGCCGATTTTGGCTGAATGATCCATACGCCTCATCTTAGTACACAAGAATTCGAATGCAAGCGTGCGCGCCTGTGGAAGAAACGCCACCGCGCAGGATTCGGGGTTAGATGACGAGATGAAAACTTTCCAAGAACCTTAGGCGGGCTTTTTGCGATGCGGAAGCACCTTCGAAGCGCGCTTGCCGCGGCGAACAAAGGGAGTGTACTCGTTGTCAAGTTCGTGTGAGAGATGCTGCGGGCCTGGGCCTGCAGAATTGCTCTGGGCGCGAAGAGCGTGCGTCTTTGCGACAAACTTTACCTCGCGGACAATTTTTCCTCCCCAGGCTTGGTTGATCCGGGCGCAGAATTCGCGCTGCAACTCCTCGAGCTGCTTTTGCCAGGCCTTGCCGTCGGTGGCGATCTCGAGACAGCCTGCGTCGCATCGCACCGGGCGCGTGCGCGCGGCGAGCGGTTCGCCGACGATGGCCGGCCACGCAGCGACGAGCCACGCGAGTGCGGCTTCGGGGTGCTCGAGCCTACGGAGCGCGCGACCTAGAAATTCTCCTGCTCTCTCCATGGGGCGGCGATTCTAGCACAACACGAAACGTTATTTATGGAACGGGTCCTCGGAGAGGTCGAAGAGGATTCTTGAGATTTGAAATTTCAAAAAAAAGCCAGCGCAACATTTCCGAAAATCGAAATTGGAAAAGCGAAAATGGAAAAGCGAAGTTTCACTTGTCCGGTTTCCGCGTTAATCGGGACTTAGGCTCCAGTCGGTATCCCGTTCGAGATTAGTTCCGAGTGGCCGACAAATCGCCCAGAACCTCATCTTTACGCTTCCCAGAACCCCGTTTGCGCAGGTATCGTAGCTCGGGCCGCGCTCTTCTCGGAAGGAGGATGGGATGCTTCTTCTAAGACGCCAACTGCTTCGAACTCTGTCATTTGCTTTCGGGTCGAGCTTCATCTTGGGGCGGAACCAACTCGGCATAGCCGCGCAGACAGCCGTACCGCCAAAGCTCTCTCCTTCCCCTGCGGGGGCCGCTGTTCGCGATGGGATCGCTGGAGGAACGGAAATGGAAAAAGTGACCGGAATCGGAGGATTCTTCTTCCGAGCCAAAGATCCGAAAGCGCTGGGGCTTTGGTACCAGCAACACCTGGGAGTCTCGCTCATACCAACGAGCTACGGGGAATCCCCTTGGCAGCAAGAGGCCGGACCCACCGCTTTCGCTCCATTCAAGGAGACGAGCGACTATTTCGGGGATGCCCAGAAGGTCTGGATGCTGAACTTTCGAGTCCGGGATCTCGACAAAATGGCGGCCCAGCTACAAGCCGCGGGAATCGAGATCAAGATTGACCCGGAGTCTTATCCCAACGGCCGGTTCGCCCGCGTGCATGACCCTGAGGGAAATCCGATCGAATTGTGGCAGCCTAAGCCTCCAGACACTAAAGGTTAGGTTGCAAACCAGTTCAGGACTGTTTCTGGATTTCTCCTGGGTTACGGGCTACCCGGAAGTAAATCCACTTGCCGGCTAAGTCGGATAATCGGAAAAATGAAATTCACTCGTCCGATAACCGCGTTTATCAGGACTGAATTGGTTTGTGGTGAGACTGTCTTCGGCATCTGTTCTCCCGGTCCTAAAGGGTCGGGCCAGCAACCTTTTTTGGCCACCTAGAGGCGGCTTTCGCAAACATCGCTTATGGACGGCGGCCGAGTTGTCTGTCTATAATCCGGCCAAGTCGTGCAGAGAGTGCCGTGATTGGAGGACGCCATAAGGAACTACGCCGCGAAGTTGCTTCTGCTTTGCTTCACTTTTCTGTTGCTCGCTGGCAGCGGTATCGCGGTCGCACAGGAGCCGCCAGCCAATGTCGCTGGCGATTGGACAATTCACTCGAGAGGGCCGGATGGCAGGGACCGCACGCAAGTCATGCAAATCGCGCAACAGGGCGGCGTTATCACGGGTCATTACCAAGGTCCGGGCCAGGAGGGAGAACTGGAAGGAACTATCAATGAGCAACACATCCTCTTCCGCACGAAGACTCACACTGTGCTGACTTTTCGAGGCAGGGTCGACGGCCCCCGCGTCCAAGGCACGGTCCAGGGCAGGACCATAAGTGGGACCTACCGCGACGAGCATGGAATGGGGCACTGGAACGCAGTGCGTTCTGAGTGACTACCCAGGCCGTCATGCTATTCGATCACTCGTGAAAAGCCTGTTATCACCCGCCATTGTGCGCTCGGGGAATCCACAATTCCCGGTTAGTCGGATAATCGGACAAGTGAGATCCACTTGTCCGGTAAGCGCGTTAATCAGGCATTGGGCGACGGTCCCGGATTAGTCGTGAGAAGGCGATTTGTCAATAATTATACGGATGGAACAACGGTCCTCTGCCACGGGAAAGACCAAGATGCTCTATCAGGATAAGTTTCCAGTGGCGTCGAATGCTTTCAATTCGGTCTGCGTACTAGACGTAAAGGTACGAATCAGGAAGAAAAAACTCCGGATTCCGATTGACAGCCTGTCGCAACCGGGTCTATGTTGCGTCAAACTTTCTTCAGGGTCCCAAACATCGGGAGGAAAACAAAATGAGACCGCGCCTGATCAATCTTGGAGTCATTGTCCTGACAGCGATGCTGATTCCAGCTGCCGCAAACGCACGGGAGTCCAATACCAATATCGTGATCCCCAAGGTCCTTAACTATCCGACCACCACGCTAAACTTTTCGTCCAGTGCCGTGAACTCCGATTCTCAAATCGAGGCAGCAGGCAGTATTGCAGTCAAGTTCGATGACCCGAGTTGGGCGGCGTCGGTATCAGCTGCTCGTTGGGCGACCAGCGGAGCCGGGACGTATTTCAAATTCACTTGCGAAGCATCCTCCGCAGCTTGCATGCAGGCGACCGGGGGGACAGGTTCCTATACTTATGTCCTCCAGCCATCCGCGTCAGCAGCACCATCGAAGAACGGGACCTATGCGGTGACATGGGATGTGAATCCGCCAGGAGACTTGGTTTTCGATAATGTCGTGGTCACCCCCGAGCCCGGCACCTTCATTTTGCTCGGCACAGGTCTGGTGGGGTTGCTGGGCGTAGCCCGGAAGCGATTTGGTCGCGGGTAGGGTTCGAATCAGGAAACTTTTCGAACTCAGCGACTGTGTGACACATATCTACCAACCAAAGCGCTCAGCGTTGGATTGTGTCCATGGGAATTGTCACGGCGAGATTTTCCGCGTCATAGTGGTGACACGACACTACTCGTAGCGCAGCGCGACCATCGGGTCGAGATTCATGGCGCGCCGCGCGGGCGCGTAGCACGCCCAGAGCCCAATTCCCCCGAGCAACAGCGTCGCCGTCAAAAATGTAAGCGCATCGGTTGGGCTCACTCCTATCAGAAGCGTGGCCATCGAGCGCGTCAGCGCCCACGCAAGCAACACGCCGGAGCATCACGCCTCCCACCACCAGCACCAATCCCTGCCGCAAGATCAGCCGCAGGATATCCCGCCGGTTCGCGCCGAGCGCCATACGGATTCCGATCTCATGGGTACGCTGGCTCGCGGCGAACGAAACCACTCCGTACACGCCCACGACGGCCAGCGTCAGGCCCAGAAGCCCCATGGCCGCGGCCAGTATCGCGCCTACTCGGAAGATGAAAAACCCATTCCCTCCCGAGAGCGAGTGCCTCATCGTCTCAACGTCGGAGATCGGCATGTTAGGATCTAGCGTGCGGACCTCGTTCTGCACCTGCGTGATCAGAGTCTCCGGCGGCACAGCCGAGCGGACCTGCAGTGACCTGTACGGTACGTAATTCTGCGCCAGCGGGACAAAAAAATACGGCTGTTTGTCCCATCCGACGAATACATACTTTCCATCCCCGGTCAGTCCCACGATTTCGACGAGAGGTCCCGTCGCGCTCTTCAGACTAAATCGCTTCCCGATCGGGTCCTCGTTGGGCCAGAATTGATGCGCCATCGTCTGATTCACGATCGCAACGAGCGGCGACTTTTCATCGTCAGTCTCCCGAAATGCACGCCCGCGCAGCAACGGAACCCGCATCGTATCGAAATAGGGCGCGTCGATATGGTTGTAAATCACCACCGGAGGCTGCTGGCCGGGGGCGAGCGTGTGCCCTTCGATGTAAATCGCGTCCCCGTCGTTCACCGGTCCCATCGGCACACTGAATGCCAGGCTCGCCGATTGCACTCCGGGCAACGCGCGGACCCTCGTTTCGAGGTCTCGATAAAAATTTTTTGTGCGGGCGTCGTCGTATCCCACTTCTTTCGGATTCAGAGTCATGTTCAGAACGTGGTCGGGGTCGAATCCCATGTACGCTCGCTGCGCGCGCATCAGGCTCCGGACAAACAGCCCGGCGACGATCAGCAGCACCAGCGAGCCCCCCACTTGCGCCACCACGAGTACGCTGCGCAGCCGGTGGCGGCTCACTCCTGCTGTATCGCTCCTCCCACCGCCATGCAGCACGCCGTTTACGTCCGCTCCACCTGCCCGCAACGCCGGCCACAAGCCCACCAGCGTGCCGGTTAAGAGAGCGGCGGCCAGACTGTAGGCAAATACTCGCCAATCAAAACTGAAATCCAGATGGATGGGAAATTTTGACTCCGGGAGAAGCGAGGCGATGGCCCCGCTGGCCCACACTCCCAACACCAGTCCGCCGACCCCGCCGAAGAGCGCCAGGACGATGCTCTCGGTGAGCAGTTGACGGATCAGCCGCCTGCGACTCGCTCCCATGGCCGCGCGAATCGCCATCTCGCGTTGCCTCATCGTCGCGCGCACTAGCAGAATATTCGCCACGTTCATGCATGCCAGGAGCAGCACCAGCGCTGCCAGCGCCAAAAATACGCCGACTATGAACGGAACGATGTTGTTGGCAAACGGCTGCGGCCGCGCCAATCTCTCCGGAATAACGCGGACTGTCACTCCCTTGTCCGTTGCGGGATACTGCTCTGCGAGGCGCTCTGCCACGACATTCACGGAACTTTGCGCTTGTCTCAAGCTCACGCTCGGCTTCAGCCTGCCCATCACAACCCACGAGCGGGACGTACGATCGCTCCAGACCGTGGCTGCGTCTTGCGCAGACATCAAGTTCATCGGGAGATAGCCGTCAATATCCAGCGCGAAGTTTGTGCCTTCAAATCCCTTGGGTGCCACTCCAATAATTGTGGCCTCCTGGCCGTCGATCAATGCTTGCTTCCCCACAATGCCGGGGTCGCCGCCAAACCGTTTTTGCCAGTAGGAATAACCCAAAACAATGTATGGGTCGCTGCCCCCCGCTTCCTCCCCCTCCGCCGGAAGGAAGAGACGCCCCAGTGCGGGCTGCACGCCCAGTGCTGAAAAATAATTTCCGGTCACACGGTTGTAGACGAATTGATTCCCTTTGCCGGCAAAGCTGAGCCCTCCGAGTTCGATGCGGGAGGCAAAGAGATCGGAAAACGAGTCCGCCTGCTTCCGAAAATCAACGAGCTGTGGATAGGAAAACGTGAAAATTCCCAGAGTGTCGCCCTGCAGCTTCCCGGCCAGCACCATGACTTGTTCGGGCGATTTCACCGGCAAGGGACGCAGCAGAAACCCATTCACGATCCCGAAAATCGCCGTGTTGGCGCCAATTCCCAGCGCCAGCGTGAGGATCACGATTACAGTCAGCATCGGCGACTTCGCGAGCATCCTGAGGGCGTAGCGGACGTCCTGCCAAAGCGTGGCCATGAAGTTGTTCCCCCTTCGGTCTGTGATGGACTAGCACGTCTTCACCCTTAGACCGGTGCTAGCCATCTACATTCTGTGCAATAACTTACAACGAATGTCGAATCCCTCCTTGCCAGTCCGGTGAGCGATTCCGAGACGTGGCGTCGCGGAACTGAACACCTGATTCGCAGACTGATTCGACTTATTTGCCTTGAAGCGCGCTACACGTGGAGAGGATCGGAGAACTTTGTTGGTGCGTCTTCCGCAGAGGAGAGCGGAACGGGAGAAGCGCGCCCGGAGAGATTCGAACTCCCGACCCTCTGGTTCGAAGCCAGATGCTCTATCCAGCTGAGCTACGGGCGCGCAGCCCTCATATCGTATCACTATCCAGCAAGGTTCTCTGCCGGGGCTCCGAGAGAAAAGGGCGGGCCGAGAGGCCCGCCCTTTTGTTGAATCGAGGTTGCGACTAAAAGATCAACTTCAACGCGAATTGAATCTGGCGTGCTGAGCCGAAGTCTCCAACCGCGAACCGTGTGCTGAGGATCTTGCCGAATGCGGCGCTGGTTACCGTGTTCGTCGGGTTACCGAAGTTGGGGTGGTTGAAAAGGTCGAAAAATTCGCTGCGGAATTGCAGGTTCAACCTTTCGGTCAACTTTGTGTTTTTGACCAGAGAGAAATCGGTGTTGACGAAGTCGGGCCCGGGAAGTGAATCCCGACGAGCGTTTCCGGGGTGGCAGCTACCCGGAACGATTGGGTAGGTTTTGCCGCCGGGGGCAGTGGGAGTGTTGCTGAACGTGCAGGGAACTGCATATGCGGCGTTTGGCGTCGCTGCACAGTCCGGGATCGCCGGGGCGCCCCCTAGTAGCGGTTCGGCAACAAACGGCTCACACAGGACGGTGTTGCTGTAGAACTCGTTGTGATTTCCCGTGCCCGAGACGTGCATAAGCTGATCCGGTCTCACCGTCAATGAGGAGCCTGGCGCCGGCCCAATCGTCAGAAGCGGAGTAATCGGATTGCCGCTCTGGCCCATGGTGATCACACCGATCTGCCACCCCGACACGAGCCGGTTGCGCGTGAAGGGGAGCTGGTAGAAGCCGCTCACAACAATGCGGTTGCGTGTGTCGAATTCCGACGGGCCGTAGTCGCCGCGTGGGTTGTAAACGTTCTGAAGGGCAACCGCATCCCCGGAACTAACGGAGCTGTAGTCGTAGGAATGTGAATATGTATACGAACCCAGAAGCTCGAAGCCGTGGGAGAAATGTTTGTTGAGTGTGACCCACAGGGCGTTGTAGTTCGAATTCCCGGGGCTGAAGATTCGAGTGATATTCCCGATGGAACACGGGGTGGCTCCGGCACACTGAGCCGGCAGAACCGGGCTCGTAAGCGGGAGAGTGGTAAAGGGCCGTGTGTCATCGTAGAAACCATCCGTCACGAATGGCTGATTGAAATTGCCAGTCATTTGAAGGTGAGTGCCCTTCGTCCCGACATACGCAACCTCCAGTCCCATAGCGGGCGTGAGCTGGCGTTGGACGGTGACGTTCCAATCCTGCGCATACATATTGTTGAAATCCGAAGCGACTGCAAAGGGACCCAAGCTGACGCCAGTGATCGAGGCCGAAGGATTCTCCAGCGTAATTGCGTTGGTTGCGGAGTTGACGCTAATGGGTATGGCGAAGAGCGGGTTGCCGCTCAAAGGACTGGCAACGTTCGTGGTTGGATCCTGGGTCATGATGGCGTAGGCGGCGCGAACGGAAGTCTTGCCATCCTTGAATGGGTCCCAGGCAAAGCCGATTCGCGGCTCGAAATTCTTGTTATTGGTGTGATACGGCTGTGGCGAGGAAAAAAGATCTCCAGCGACCAGGTCAAAATTCGTGAAGCGGCCTCTGGCCTCGGACGGTGTGGAATTCCATTCGTACCGCAGACCGAAATTGAAAGTGAAATTGGATTTCCATTTGAAGCTGTCCTGCGCAAAAGCGGCGTAGGATGGTTGCAAGATCCGGTCATTTCCGGCGCCGAGTAGGACGGCGAATGCCGAGGACTCATCGGCGAGGAAATCCGCCATCGTGGGATATGTAAAGCTGCCGACGTTCTCGGCGATGTTGTTGTTGTAGGCGCGCCGGATTTCTGCGCCGAACGCCATGGAGTGACGGCCCCGGAGCCAGCTCAACGTGTCATTCAGCACGACGGTCGTATCGCCGCGTCCCTGCGGTTCATTGGTCGGTCCTCCGAAATCCATGTCGCCTTGGACGTTGATATTCGGTATGCCCACGCCCACAGGAGCGCCCGCGGGAAGAGTGATATCAAAATCCGAGGGATTTAAGGCAGTAGGCGTAAAGGTGAGGTGAATTCGGTTGTAGCCGAGCCGGATCGTATTGGTCAGTGTCGGACCGAAAACATGGTCTTCGCTGACTGTCATGAGTTGGCGGAAGCCGCTCCGAGTATCGCCAAAGCCCGGGATGTTGGCCGCCATCGCACCGCCTTGCTGGGGTTCCTGGCGGTGGTCCTTCTGGAATACGTAATAGAAATGGAGACGGTCATTTTCCCTCAACTCGACGTCCAAGTCTCCTGAGGCTTGGTTCAGACTCACATTGGCCAGAGCTGCCCCGGTAAAGCCATTAAAGTTCGCGGGATCCCCCGTGGTATCCGTACCCGGAATATTCGCCCCAGGAACCAGTGCCAGGAGTTTCGTAACAGCCGGGGAAGTTACCGTAGCTATCTGGTTTTGGCTTGGAACGATGGCAGTGAGAGTCAAACCCTGATGCTGGCGGACGCCCTCATAGGCCGCGAAGAAGAAGATTTTGTTTTTCTTGATGGGGCCGCCAACGTCCCCGCCGAATTCGTTGTGCTTGAAGGAAGCCTGAGGAGTAGGCGGTACGTTAAAAAAGTTTCGGGCGTCCAGCGCATTGTTGCGGAAAAACTCGAAGGCTTCGCCGTGATATTCGTTCGAGCCGGAGCGGGTGGCGATATTGACGATAGATCCGGCATTGCGTCCATATTGTGCGGCGAACGTGGAGTTATCCAATTTGAATTCTTGGAGCGTGTCGATCGGTACTTGGAAAGTGACCTGATTTTGCACTGGATCATTCAAATTGATGCCGTTGACCAACCAGTTCGTCGTGTCTTCCCGCTGGCCGGCCGTGTTGATGGCAAACGATCCCTGCCCTCGAAGCGGGGCAGTCAGAAAGCCATTCGCAGGAGGTGTGACGGTTCCGGGGGTCAGCAAGTTCATATCTACGAAATGGCGGCCATTCAACGGAATGTCCTGCACAGTCTTTGGATCAATGACCTGCCCCACGCCAGTCGTGGAGGTCTCTATCAAAGGCGCTTCTGAGGTGACTTGCACCTCTTGGGTGACCGCGCCGACGGTCAACTGAACATCCTTGGTCACCGAGGTAGCAACATCCAGTCTGAGGTCCTTGACCACCAGCTTCTGAAAGCCTTGCGCGGTGACCGCGATTTGATAAGTCCCAGGCGGGAGTGTGGGAAGGAAATACAATCCGGACTCATTGGTTTGCGTATTCCAGTCCACTCCGGTCGCAACGTTCGTGACGACAACTTTTGCCGACGGAACCGCTGCACCCGAGGGGTCGGAGACCGTGCCGTTCAGCACAGCTGTCGACTGCGCTTGCGTGGTCAAGCACATGGAAAAACACAAAACAAATAGCAGAAAGATCTGAATGACCAATGCACCGACGGAGAAGCTGTGCGTTCCCTGGCTGTTCATGACCCCTCCTGGTTTAGGAGACGAGGCAGAATCGAGTCCGCGCCTGCAAATCACTGAACCGCCCGGTCAGTGGTTGCGGCCAGCCTGACTTCGGCAAACCAAAGTCGCAAACTCGTCCATGTTCGTCTGCTTTATAAAACTAGGTGCACCCAAATATGCAGGGGCGCGTTGGGAGCGCCCTGATATCGCTGCTCGTTCATACGCAATTGCATAGCCATGAGTTTAGGAACATATTGCCGGAGTTAAGTAACGGTTGGACAACACCCTGCAAGGGGCATTGCATAACTCACTACGTATTTGAATTGCACTGCATACAAATATTCATAATACTCATTCCATTTTTGGGGAAATAAGAGAATTTTTCATATACATTTGGACGGAACTAGTGCGACAGGCTGGCAAAGTTCGCGCCGCGCGCCGAGAATGGCTTCCGGTGAGATTCTGGTCGACATGGATCGAGGTCGTAGCGGCGGGCATGCGGGCGCCAAGAAACTCAGCAACCAGACTTGGAAGGTTCTCTTCTGGCGATTAAGTGCCGCGCCGGAATAGTCATCGTCACATATTGCGGAAGGGGCCTCCGAGGGCCACCCCTAATACGGCGCCTACGAAGCCGATTGCTCCTCTTACAGCCATTTCGAGTGGGAACAGATTATGAGAGCTCGTGCCTCGAGAGACGTCGTAGATGATGTTTGCAACGTCGCCCGCGAGGGCACCAACAACGACCCATAGGAGGATCATTCCGGCGGGTATGTCAGTCAGTAATAGGAGAATCAAGGCCGCGATGAAAGCCGTCACGCACCACGCAAGCGAAATGCCCTGCGTGAACTTATGGTGCGCAAAGTTATCATAAATGAGAAAGCAGACAAGCGCCTCGCCAAGGATCACAGGTAAGAGTAGATTCCGTCTGCGCATCATGTTCTGCCTGAAAACTGAACCGGGCGGAGCGTACCACGAGAGTTCCCCTAATCCGGCGGGCCAAAGAGCATCGGACGTCGTTCGATTGGGCGCGTTTCTTGCGCCACGGATGCTCCGACGGGGCGCGCCACTGGGTAAGGACTGACTCAGTAACTTCTCACCTGGTTGGATGAGAGTGAATTTGGCGCTAGGTATTTCCTCTTATGTGAAATGCCATGCACAACGCCTGCATGTCGAAGTGGCCCCGGGGCGGGGCCCAGTACCTCACTAAGTGCGGCAAAACGAGTGGAGTGCCCCTCGCTTTGCGATCGGCTCAAAGGCCTGAAAATCTGGTACATGGATTGCTGGAGCCATAGCAAGGCCTTTCTACGCCAGGAACACAGGTGTCCACTGGCGACCCTCGGAGGAAACCCGATGACTGCTGGATCTAAGCTCCTACTCGCTCTGGTGTTACTAGTTTTGGCGGGCCTGATGGCGCCGTCGGCTCTGCTAGCCGACAATTGTGGTGTCGCGGGCAATCTTGTTGCAAACTGCGGGTTCGAAACTGGTGACTTCACGGGTTGGACGACCATTCCTGCGTCTGCTGGCAGCGACTTTTTTGTCAGTGCGGATAACCCGCACACTGGTTCCTACGCCGCTGAGTTTGGGGCGGTAGCGGGCATGAACGATTATATTTATCAGGATATAGCTACTATACCCGGTGTCACGTACGTTCTGAACTTCTGGCTCGATTCGAGCGACACGGATACTAATTCTCAATTTGTTGCCATCTGGGCGGGCGCGACCTCTATTTTGGACGGTGGGTTCCCCGGGGGCTACATGCAGCCGTTCACACTTGTTGATACGGCGACTTCGACCAGCACGCTGCTCGAGTTCGGGGGGCAGAACTTGCCGGCCTTTTATTTCTTAGACGACATATCGGTAGTGCCGGAAAACGCCACTGCTACTCCGGAGCCATCGTCACTTCTCCTCATGGGCACGGGATTGCTCGGCTTAGGGCCAATCCTTCGCCGCCGATTCGCGCGCAACTGAGACGGTTGCTCTTGCCTACACACATTTGAACTCCGGGGCGGCTTGAGAGCCGCCCCATTTTTTTCTACTTCATTTTCTCGTCGCTAGATCCGGCGGCACGACCGATAGCTTGCACGCTGCGCCACTACGACGTTTCCTTCCCTACCCATTAAGAGACTTTCCTGAACGAGAGATGTATTCTATTTTGGGTGCTCACCTCTTATGGATCTGTCTCCCTCCACAGAATCGCAAGACGCGGTGGCCGATAGGAACGTTCGGACGGCCGCTTATGCTCGACAGCCGCGGAGTCGTGTTAAAAGAAAGGCTTCATGTACACCGCAGAAGTGCTGAAAGCGTGGGCGTGGATATTGAATGGCCGCGCACCGAGCATGTCCATCGAGATCACGAAGGAATGCCCGCTTCGCTGTCCCGGCTGCTACGCCTATGAGGAGGAGCACCTGGGGGGCGGGGTGACGCTGCGTCAGCTTGTGGACCACAAGGGAGACGACCTGATACAGGGCGTCCTGAATCTCGTGGACCGCGAGCGGCCGTTGCATCTTTCGATCGTCGGCGGTGATCCGCTGGTGCGCATCCGTGAACTGGATGTTTTGCTTCCTCAGCTTATCGAAAGAGGAATTTACGTTCAGGTTGTCACGAGCGCGTTCCGCCCCATTCCGAACTCCTGGGCCGCCTTCCGGCGCTTCAACCTCGTCGTGTCCATCGACGGCCTGCAGGCGGAGCATGACGAGCGGCGAAAGCCTGCAACCTACGAAAGAATCCTGAAAAATATTGCCGGCCATCAAGTGATCGTTCACTGCACGATCACCGCGCAAATGATGAAGGCTCCAGGCTACTTGGAGGAGTTCTTCCGCTTCTGGTCCCCGCGGCCGGAAATCAAGAAGGTCTGGGTGAGCTTGTTCACACCCCAGCGAGGAGCAAACTCGCCGGAGTGTCTTTCGGTCGAGGAGCGAGGCCGGGCGATTGAGGACCTGCTTCGGCTCCGCCAGATCTTCCCCAAGTTAGACGTGGGACCAGGGGCGATCCGCGAGTTCGCCAAGCCGCCGGCGTCTCCAGAGGAGTGCATCTTCGCGCGTACCACAATGACCCTTTCGGCCGACCTGAGAACAAAAATCACGCCATGCCAGTTTGGGGGAGACCCAGACTGCTCGCGATGCGGCTGCATGGCTTCCATGGGGTTGGCCGCAGTCGGCAATTATAAGATTGCCGGCTTCCTGCCCCTCCGCGATATCTTTGACGCATCCGCACGAATCGGGGGCATGATGTCGCGCTTCCGTGGCAGGCTTGACGCCCCGCGGACCGTGAGTCCAACCCTCGAAGCCCGGCCATAATCCGGCTCAACTACAGAGTTCTAAAATCATCCTCATTGAAACGGGCACATGTTAATGGGTCCAGGTGCGCTTCAGGCGGGGCCGTTGAGGCCGAGAGCGGGAGCAACGGCGCGCATGGCTTCGATGCAGGAGGCGATGTGGTCGTCGAGCGGGACACCCAATTCCTCGGCGCCTTTGTAGACATCCTCGCGGCTGACGCCCCGCGCGAATGCCTTGTCTTTGAGCTTTTTCTTCACCGATGGTGCCTCGACTTCATGGATGCTCTTCGAAGGCTTGATGAGCGCACAGGCGGTGAGGAAGCCCGCAAGCTCGTCGCAAGCGAAGAGCGCGCGGTCGAGCGGCGAAACGCGTGGGACGCCGGAGTAGTCGGCGTGCGCGAGAATCGCATGAATCATTTCCTCGGGATAGCCGCGCTCGCGCAGGATTTTCGAGCCTTCGTACGGATGTTCCTGCGTGGGGTGATGCTCCGCGTTGGGCCAGCGCTCGTAATCGAAATCGTGAAGAAGCGCGGCGGTGCCCCACAACTCTTCGTCGCCGCCGAGTTTTCGCGCGTAGGCGCGGACGCATGCTTCTACGGCGAGCGCATGCTTGCGCAGACTTTCGCTCTGTGTGTATTCGCACAAAAGATTCCAGGCTTCGTTGCGGTCGTGCATCGAGGCTCCCTCGCGTTGCCTTCCGGGTGGTAAGAATATCAAAACAGAGAGCGCTCCGTTTGCCGGATCGACGCGAAATGTGTCACATCGCGGCGCACGGCGTGGCTTTTCACAGGACGCGAAACGTCAGGCGAAGATATTGAGAAGCGCCTCTGCGCCAATCCGGTCCCGCCATGCGGTTGATTTGGAACACTCTACACGCCGGCAGTAGAATGTTTTTTTCGAAGGGGAGACAAAAAGGACTTGACAAGAATTGGCACTCTATGGAGAATCGCTCCCGCGCCTGTTTCTGCCTTCCCCTGTTAGTGACGTTCCTCCCCTTCGCATCGCCGGAAAAGTCTGCGAGGAGATCCGGTGGCCGAAAAAGATGGCGTAACAACCAGCATGGAACTTGATCGTGAAGTGATACGGTGCCAAGTTTGCGGTTTGGTGCAATACCGCACGCGCACGGACAACTGTCGCCGGTGCTTGCGTCTGCTGCCCCCGAAGGTGACGTTCGTCATTCCGACGCCGTCGCCACAGGATTTGCCGGGGGACGATCGCCAACTGTTTGAGAACTGGCCCAACCGCGAGACGGTTGAGAACATCGGCCAGCGTATCCGACAATTGCGCGAATCACGGGGCATGACGCAGAGCCAGCTACAGGCGCGCTCGCGCGTTTCTCGCTCGTATCTATCCCGGATCGAAAGCGGACAAATGACTCCCAGCCTCGGCACGCTCGAGAAAATCGCCGAAGCTTTAGGCGTGGGACTCAACCGTTTCTTCGTTCCGGAGACGAACGGCGAGACGGTGCTCGAAGACCCATTCATCCAGGGTCTCCGCCCGTACCTGCGGCAGCTCGATTGGGCGCAGTGGCAGGGCATCCTGAAGCGGTTGCAGGCGATCAGCGACCACGTGAGCACCAGTCACACCGTGCGCCCGCTGCCGCCACAGCCCGCCGAACGGATAAGCCACGTGCCTCGACGGGCCCAGCAACCCGGCCATACTGCCGCAGCGATTCATCGTTAGTCCTGCGCCGCGGCACAAGCGAACACGATTGGCGACTTGCCCGGACGCAAACCGGGCGAGGGCTCCGGCCCTTAGGGGTAAAGAGCAGCGCGTCGGCTATTGAGTTTCGCGTTTGCCGACGCGCACGAGCGTGATCTTCGTCCCGCTGAAGGTTTTTTTCAGCGCGACGACGCGCGCGCCGCCGCCGTGGTCGTCCACAAAGGCGACGTCGCTGTCGTTCAGGTGGAAGTGATCCTTTGCGTTCGCTGACGATTCATCCCGCGAGTTTTTCAGGGCGAACTCTGGGCCCAGGCGCCTGCGGTACCACGTCTGGACTTTGTCGAGCGCATCGGCGGTTTCGTATTCTTCGGTCGCAAGCCCCACGCCGGAGTCACCCGTAGTCAGTTCCACGGAACTGTTTTTGCTGTCCGTGCCAGTCGCGCCGGGATAGACCGGCAAACCGGTGGCGTGCGTTTCGTCTTTGTTGACGTGGATCGCCCCGACAGGCGTCTCGATGGCGACCTTGCTTCCCGAATCTGTGACGTTGATGCGGCGGATGAACATCCCGGCCACCATCAGACCGAGAAGGACCAAGGCGACGATGCTCCCTCCGATGATTCCGAGAATCCACCAGATCGCATTGTTGCTCCTGCGTGGCGGAACAGGTGCGGTTGACATGCTTCACCCCTTGCATACTTCCGATAGCAGATACGCGAATCGCGCGCGGAATGTTCGCTCGCACGCCGAGCGGGCGTACTAGTAGAAAACGACTCTTACGTCGGAGCGATCCTCCAGGTGGACGGAGTCGATGAAGCGCACTTTCCGTTCATCGCAAGTCAAAATCAAGGAATGCGTGCGCGTCCCTTCGCCGAAGAAGCGCACGCCGCGGAGCATGCCTCCGCCAGTGACGCCCGTGCAGGCGAAGATGATTTTTTTTCCCGGCGCGAGGTCTGCTGTATCGTAAATGCGCTTCGCGTCCTTGATCCCCATCTGCGCTATGCGCTCGTGGTGCTCAGGCTTCGAAACCACCAACCGCGCCAGGATCTGGCCATTCAGGCAGCGCAGCGCCGCGGCCGTCAAGACGCCTTCCGGCGCGCCGCCGGTTCCCATCACCGCGTGGACTCCCGTGCCGATGACCGCCGCGCTGATGCCTGCGGAAAGGTCGCCATCGGAAATCAGCCGAATGCGCGCGCCCGCGGCGCGAATTTCCGCGATCAATTTTTCGTGACGTGGGCGATCGAGGACGATCACGACAAGGTCTTCGATATCGCGTTTGAGGCGCTTGGCGATTGCGCGAAGATTGTCGGCGACCGGAGCGTCAAGCTCCACCGCGCCCTTGCACGACGGCCCCACGATGATTTTTTCCATGTAGAGGTCTGGCGCGTGGAGCAGGCCGCCGCGCTCGCTCGCGGCCAGGACCGTGATGGCGTTGGGCTCGCCCGTGGCGCAAAGGTTCGTGCCTTCGAGCGGATCCACGGCGATATCCACTTGCGGGTAATTTTGGCCTTTGTTCTTCGCCGAAGCGCCCACTTTTTCGCCGATGAAAAGCATGGGGGCTTCATCGCGCTCGCCCTCACCGATTACGATCGTGCCGTCCATATCCACCGTGTCCATCTCCGCGCGCATCGCTTCGACGGCGACCTGGTCGGATTTGTGACGGTCGCCGAGGCCCATCGTCCGCGCACAGGCTATCGCGGCGCTCTCCACCACACGCAAAAATTCCAGGCTGAGTTCTTTCTCCATGGCTGCTCCTCGTGTGCGCGGCTGATTCCGGGGCGAGGGAGCCGCTCCCGGGGCGCCTATCATAGCGAATCGGAGCGAGGCAAGGAAGCAGGGGAAGGGAAGAGGGAGAAAAAGGCAGAGGCTGCAAATGGACCTGTCACGATATGCTCCTACACCAATGAGCCAGTCGGTTGCGAGCTACGCGCTGTCAGGGAAGGGGCTGGATCTTGGCATTGACGAGGAAGGGGTCGTCGAATTCGGTCATCTCGCCGGGCTTCCTGCCAGGCGCGGGCTGGAGCCGGGCGGATAGAGGCTTGTGCCATTTGGCGGCGAGGCTTGCGACATCGCCAAGAATGCGTTCGAGCTGCTCTTGGCTGACGTCGCCGGGAAGCGGAATCGTGTCGAGCCCGGTGCCACAAACGGCGGAGTAGGAGAGCAAAGAATCCATAGTCAGGCGGCCTTCGCTCCAGCGCTGCGCGAGGACAGATTCTTCGAGAACAGGAAGCATGAGGCCGGAATAGCCGGCGTGCATCACGGGGATTTCCTTTAGCGCACGAGTGATGAGCGCGGCGACGGTCATCGTGCCACTGGAACCGAATGGCGTGCCAAGAAAGTTTTCGAACGCGCGGCCGATCGAAACGTCTTTCAACGGCGCCGGTGAGAGGTCGATGCCGCCGTATTTCCAGCCGGTCTGCTGTGCGAGCTGCTGTGCCGCTTTCTCGATTTCCTGCGCGTAGCCGCCGAGGGAATCTTTCAAGTGTGCTTCAGCGGCTTCGGGCGATTTCGTAGAAGCGAGGGCGTCACTCACCACATTGGCCGACTGCAAGCCGATGGCATACTCCTTCCCCGGTCCGTTGTAATACGAGCCTGGATAGAACGGCGTGCCGGAAGGCACGAAAGCTGTAGCGGAGAAGCTGAAGTTCCCCTGGCCGTGAAGCGAGTTCGCTTCGAGGTATTTCACTACGCCCGCAGCGGCGCGGATCGATTGCCAGTGAATGCCGTCATCCCCCGCGATCACCACGCTTCCCTCGAGCGTTTTTGAGTTGGCAATGATTTTCGCGAGAAGCTCTGCCTGGCGCGGATCGTCTGTGTCACGAATCATCGCCTGGCCGATGGCGGCGTCGAAGCCTTCCTTCACGGCGAGGGCGTCATACTCTCGAAAGAAAGCGAGCGACTGCTCGGGCGGGAGGTCTCGCGTGTATTCGGGGAAGGGCTGCGTGGTGATGCGAATTGACTGGACCTCGTAGCCGGATTTTTCGAAGGCAGATTTAGCCTGGTGGAGGAAAACAAGCGCATCGCGGATTTGATCTTTGTAACGGGCGCGATCGAGGCGCACGAATGCAGTGACGGCGCGAATTTTCGGCCGGGAAGCGGATTCCGGCGCGCTCTGCGCGGACGCCAGGACAGGAAGCGCGAGAAGGCTCGCGAGCGCGAGACGAAGTATGCGAGGCCAATTCATACGAATGCCGAAATTCCCGTGATGCGTTCGCCGATGATGAGCTTGTGGATGTCGTGTGTGCCCTCGTAGGTGAAAACCGATTCGAGGTTGTTCATGTGGCGCATGATGCAGTAGTCGTCCACGATCCCGTTGGCGCCGAGGATTTCGCGGGCCTTGCTCGCGGTTTCGCGCGCCATCCAGACGTTGTTCATCTTCAACATCGAAATGTGCGACGGGTGGACGCGCCCTTTGTCCTTCAACCGGCCGACTTGCAGCGCAAGAAATTGCGCTTTGGTGATTTCCGTGATCATCCATACCAGTTTTTCCTGGACGAGCTGATGCGAAGCGATCGGTCGATTGTCGAATTGCTTGCGCTGCTTCGCGTACGAGAGCGCCGTGTCATAGCACGCCATCGCCGCGCCGATTGCGCCCCAGCCGATGCCGTAGCGCGCTTGGTTGAGGCAGGAGAGCGGGCCCTTCAAGCCCTCGACGCCAGGAAGGAGATTTTCTGCGGGGATCCTGCAATCCGTCATCGCTAGGCCGGATGTGATCGAGGCGCGCAGCGAATATTTCCCGTGGACATCCCAGGCCTTGAAGCCCGGCGTGCCCTTTTCGACCAGGAAGCCGCGGATCTTGTCGTCCTCGCCTTTGGCCCAGACGACCGCGACGTCGGCTATCGATCCGCTGGTGATCCACATCTTTTCCCCGTTGAGGACGTAGCTCGAACCCTGCTTCACGGCGCGCGTGAGCATGCCGCCGGGATTCGAACCGAACTGCGGCTCAGTCAGGCCGAAGCAGCCGATGGCTTTGCCTTGCTGCAGCAGCGGCAGCCATTTGTCTTTCTGCGTGTCGGAGCCGAAGGCGTGAATGGGATACATCACCAGCGCCGATTGCACGGACACGAAGCTCCGCAGACCCGAATCGCCGCGCTCGAGTTCCTGCGTGACGAGGCCGTATTCCACGTTGGACATTCCCGCGCAACCGTAGCCCTTCAAGCTCGCGCCGAATAATCCCAGCTCGGCCATTTGCGGGACGAGCTGCACCGGGAATTTTCCTTCGCGGTTGTACTGCTCGATGATCGGCAGGATTTGCTCGTCCACGAACTGCCGCGCCGTTTGCCGCGCCAGCTTTTCTTCGTCGGTCAGCAGGGAATCGAAGTCGAGGAAATCGACTCCGGAAAATGAGGGCATTCGTCTTCTCCTTCAGGATTGCAAGTAATAGGACGCAACGCCCCACGGCACGCGGTTCGCTGCGCGTCAAACCGAGCTATTCTATCGGACAAGCGCCTCAATGCGCCAGCGACGGGGATTCGAGCTCGCAAGCTGCCGTGGCGAAGTACTTCTTCGGCGAGCGCAACGTTGACGGGGCCGGGGCTCGATGCGATAATCACGGGCTTTATTTGACGCAGTCGTCTGTTCCGGTGAGGATGAGAGCGCCGGAAAATCAGCCGAACCACCAGGAGCGCGGCGCCCGTACCCTATCCCGACCATGGAAATTCTTCATCAGCTCGCTGGGCTGTTTCTCCAAGCTGTGCCCACCGTCATCATCGTTTTCCTTTTCTATTTATTTCTGCGCTGGGCGTTTTTCGGGCCGATTCAGAAAGCGATGGCGGAGCGCACGGCGCGCATCGAAGGGGCGCGCGCGGAAGCCGCAGCGGTGGAAGCGGCTGCGCGGCAGGAGCTCGATACCTACAACGAGGCCCTTAGGAAAGCGCGTGGGGAGATCTATCTGGAGCAGGAAGCGGCGCGCCAAGCGGTTCTGGACGATCGAGCGAAACTCATGAAAGCGATGCGGTCGCGAGCAGTGGAAGAAGTGGAAGCGGCGAAAAAGAAAATTGCAGCCGAGCTTGCGGCTGCTCGCGCCGAGGTGGAGCGTCAAACCCCAACGCTGGCGGGCGAAATCGCACGAATGATTCTCGGAGGTACGCCGCGATGATGCGTGTCCCGACGATGCGCACTCTTCGCCGCTTGCGCTCGCCACTCGGGCGGCACATTGCATTTCTTGGAATGATCTTCTTTTTGGCGGCCGCCCCTCTCTTTGCACAAGGGGGTGAAAATTCCCCCACTGAATCTCCCATCGGCCTGTTTTTCCGCTGGCTCAATTTCGCCATCGTCTTCGGCGTCATTGCTTATTTCGCGGTGAAAAAGGGCGGGCCGTATTTCCGAGGTCAAGCGGAAGAGATCGCGCGAAAGATCGCGGAAGGAGCGCGGGCGCGCGAGGCAGCGGAGGAGCAACGGCGGCAAGTGGAAGCCAAGATGGCCAATCTCGAAAAAGAAATCGTGGAGATGCGCGCTGTGGCGATAAAAGATGCCGCGGCCGAAGCGCAGCGATTGCGCGCGCTGGCCCGCGAGGATGCCGAAAAGATCGAGCGCGCGGCGCAGGCGGAGATTTCGGCTGCCGAGCGCGCCGCACGCATGGAATTGAAGGCGTTTGCCGGGAGGCTTGCCGTCGACCGCGCCGAAGCCGTCCTCCGCGAGGAGCTGACTCCGAAGTCGGAATCGGCTCTGTTTCAGACCTTCGTTCGTGAGCTCGATCGGAGCGCCAATTGAGCGGAGCGGTCGCACAGCGATATGCCGCGGCGCTGGCCGATGTGGCGCTCGAGCAGAAGTCTGCGGAACGAGTGCTGCGCGACCTCGGCGCGTTCGTGGATATGTTTTTCTCTTCGGCGGACCTGCGGAATTTTCTCGAGAGTCCGGCAGTGAACCGCGAGGTGAAGCAGAAAGCCCTGGAAATCATCGCGGCGAAGATGGGCGTGGACCCCGCGGTGCGGAATTTCGTTGCCCTCATCGTGGACAATCGCCGCACGGAGATGTTGCGCGAGATCCAGCAGGTGTTCGGCAGCGAATTGAACGCGCGACTCGGAATCGCCGAAGCGGAAGTGACCTCGGCGCGGGAGTTGAGCGGCGCGGAGAAAAAGGAATTGACGGCGGCGCTGGAGCGGCGCACCGGCAAGAAAATCGAGGCGAAATTCCAGGAAGACAAAGCGCTGCTGGGCGGCGCGGTGGTGCGCGTCGGTTCGACGATTTTCGATGGCTCGGTGCGCGAACAGTTGAACCGGCTGCGTGAGCAGCTCGAAACGGAATAGGAGCAAGGGATGGCGAATATCAAAGCGGACGAAATTACGAAAATACTGCGCGAGCAAATCGAGAACTACCAGCAGACCGTCGCGGTCGAAGAGGTCGGCTCGGTGATCTCGGTGGGCGACGGAATCGCGCGCATCCACGGCCTCGACCGCTGCATGGCCGGCGAAATGATTGCCTTTCCCCACGACGTCTTCGGGATCGCGCTCAACCTCGAAGAAGACCAGGTCGGCGCGGTGCTACTCGGCGATTACACCGAAATCAAAGAGGGCGACACCGTCAAGCGCACGAACAAAATCATGTCCGTACCGGTGGGCGATAAATTGATCGGACGCGTGGTGGACCCGATCGGCAACCCGCTCGACGGCAAGGGACCGGTCGAGACGGGTCAACGCAACTCGCTCGAACGGCTGGCGCCCGGCGTCGTGGATCGCCAGCCAGTACGCGAGCCGGTGCAATCAGGCATCAAGGCGATTGACTCCATGATCCCGATCGGCCGCGGCCAGCGCGAATTGATTATCGGCGACCGCCAGACCGGCAAAACCGCAATCATCATCGACACGATTTTGAATCAGCGCGGCGGCGATTTGATTTGCATTTACTGCGCCATTGGCCAGAAGCGCTCAACGATCGCGCAGGTGATCAAGACGCTCACCGATTACGGCGCGATGGACTACACGATTGTCGTCGCCGCTTCGGCCGCCGAGCCGGCCTCGATGCAGTACATCGCGCCATTCGCCGCCTGCGCCATCGGCGAATTTTTCCGCGACACGAAGCGCCACGCCGTCTGCTTCTACGACGATCTTTCCAAGCACGCCCAGTCGTATCGCGAAATTTCGCTCCTCCTGCGCCGGCCGCCCGGACGCGAGGCTTTCCCCGGCGACGTTTTCTTCCTGCACTCGCGTCTGCTGGAACGCGCAGCAAAGTTGAGTGACGCGCTCGGCGCTGGGTCGTTGACAGCGCTGCCCGTGATCGAAACGCAGGCGGGCGACATTTCCGCTTACATTCCGACTAACGTGATTTCGATCACCGACGGCCAGATTTTCCTAGAGGCGGACCTCTTCAACAGCGGATTCCGCCCGGCCATCAACGCGGGCATTTCCGTGAGCCGCGTCGGCGGCAACGCACAGATCAAAGCGATGCGGCAAGTGGCAGGCACACTGCGACTCGATCTCGCGCAGTATCGCGACCTCGCCGCCTTCGCGCAGTTCGGCACCGAACAGCTCGATAAGGCGACGCAAGCGCAGCTCGCTCGCGGCCAGCGCCTGATGGAGATTCTCAAGCAGGATCAATACTCGCCGCTGTCGGTGGAAAAGCAGGTCCTGATTATTTTTGCCGCTTCGAACCGCTATCTCGATGATCTCGAAGTTTCGGAGTGCCAAAGGTTCGAGAAGGAGCTCTATCCGTTTGTGGAAACGAATTATGCCGGCGTATTCAAGGCGCTGCGAGAGAAGAAAGCGTTCGACGATGCGCTGCGCGCCGAGACATCGAAAGCCCTCGACGCATTCAAGGAGCGCTTCAAGGCGACGACGGGCGCTGCTGAGGCGGATTTAAAGCCCGACCTGCCGTCCGGCGAGCCAAAGAACACTCACGATGCCCACACTTCTTGATTATCGGCGGCGCATTCGCTCGGTGAAGAGCACGCAGCAGATCACGCGCGCCATGAAGTTTGTGGCGGCGGCGAAGCTGCGTAGGGCGCAGGAAGGCGTTTTTTCGGCGCGGCCATACGCGCGGGAAATTTTGCGCGTGCTGCGTTCGGCGGCAGCGCGCATGGAAACTCCCGCGCATCCGCTGCTGGTGCGCCGGCCCGAAGAGAAGATTCTGGTGGTAGTTCTGACGGGCGATCGCAGCCTTTGCGGGGCGTTCAATACGAACGTCATTCGGTATGCGACCCAATTTTTTCGTGACCATTCGTCGAAGCAAGTGGAACTCATTGTCATCGGCAAAAAGGGACGCGACACATTCCGAAAGCGCGGCCGCAAGTTCGTGGGCGAATACATCAACGTCTCTGCCAAAGTGGAATTCGAGAAGGCCAAGGAAATTTCCGCGCGGATCGCCGAGCTTTACACGAACGGCGAAGTGGACTCGGTGTATGCCATCTACAACGAGTTCAAGAATGTGATGGTGCAGAAATTGCGGGCTGAAAAACTTCTGCCAATCGATCCGGCTGTCGTGGCCACGGAATCGGTTGGAGCGGCGGAGAAATCCGTCGCCGCCCATGCCGGACCGGGAAGCTCGCTGGCGATGGAATCGGCGCCCGTGGGAACAGAATTGCTCGTGGATTACATCTATGAGCAGCCCGTCGCGGAGATTTTTGGAGGGCTTGTGCCAAGATACCTGGATGCGGAAGTCTTCCGCATTCTGCTCGAATCTGCTGCTGCGGAACATGCCGCGCGAATGACGGCGATGGATTCCGCCACGCGGAACGCTTCCGAACTCATCGACAAATTGACGCTGCAGATGAATAAGATTCGCCAAGCCAGCATTACGAAGGAATTGATCGAGATTGTGAGCGGTGCGGCGGTGGCGATGTCGTAGTCCGAAATTCATGATCGGTGATCCTCAAGATGCGCCGATGTGACAAGGGAGAATCAGAATGGGAGCCGAAGGCAAGCAAATCGGGCATGTGGTCGCGGTCATTGGCCCGGTGGTGGACGTGCAATTCGAAGAAAACCACCTGCCGTTGATTCACAACGCGGTGCATATCACGAGCGAGGGTTTTCAAGTTCCTGAGCCGCTGGACATCGTCGCAGAGGTAGAGCAACACCTCGGCGAGGGACGCGTCCGTTGCGTGGCCATGAAGCCGACCGAAGGCATGGTCCGTGGCATGAAGGTGGAGGACCTGGGCGGGCCAATTACCGTTCCGGTGGGCCGCGTGACGCTGGGCCGCGTCCTCAACGTGCTCGGAGAGCCGGTGGACAAGCTTGGCCCCTTGAAGGTCGAGAAGCGGTACCCCATTCATCGCCCTGCGCCTTCGCTCGAGGATCAGTCCACGACGCTCGAAATGTTCGAGACGGGCATCAAGGTGGTGGACTTGCTCGAGCCCTATCTGAAAGGCGGCAAGATCGGATTGTTCGGCGGCGCGGGCGTGGGGAAGACGGTGCTGATCCAGGAGTTGATCCACAACGTGGCCATGAAGCACGGCGGGGTTTCCGTTTTCGCCGGCGTGGGCGAACGCACCCGCGAGGGCAACGATTTGTGGCTCGAAATGCAGGAGTCCGGAGTCGTCGTGCCGGGGAATTCCGAGAAATCGCGTTGCGCGCTCATTTTCGGTCAGATGACCGAACCGCCCGGAGCGCGCCTGCGCGTGGGCTTGACCGGACTCACGGTCGCAGAATATTTTCGCGACGAAGAGCATCTCGACGTCCTGCTCTTCATCGACAATATTTTCCGCTTCGTGCAGGCAGGCTCCGAAGTATCGGCGCTGCTGGGCCGCATGCCTTCGGCGGTGGGTTATCAGCCAAACCTGAACACGGAGATTGGCGAACTCCAGGAGCGTATCACTTCGACGAAACATGGCTCGATCACGTCCGTGCAGGCGATTTACGTGCCTGCCGACGACTACACCGATCCGGCTCCGGCTGCGACGTTCACGCACCTCGATGCGACAACGAACCTCAGCCGGCAGATCGTCGAGCGCGGCATTTATCCTGCGGTCGATCCGCTGGCGAGCTTCTCGCGCATTTTGGATCCGCGCATCGTCGGCCAGGATCATTACACCGTTGCACGCGGCGTGAAAGCGATCCTGCAACGCTACAAAGAGTTGCAGGACATTATCGCCATCCTCGGCATCGAGGAGCTTTCGGACGAAGACAAGCAGACGGTGACGCGGGCGCGCAAGATCGAAAGATTCCTTTCGCAACCCATGTTCGTTGCCGCGCAGTTTACCGGCCTCGACGGAAAATACGTGAAAATCGAGGACACCGTGCGCGGCTTCAAGGAAATCGTCGAAGGCAAGCATGACGACCTGCCCGAGCAGGCCTTTTACATGGTCGGGGGAATCGAAGAGGCACGAGAAAAAGCAGAGAAGATGGCCGCGACGGCTTAGTTACTTTGCCGCGCGCGAACGGGAAAGATGCTACCCGATAAGATCGAACTCGAAGTGGTCACACCGGAACGGCACATTCTGGCGGAGACTGTGGATTCGCTCGAAATGCCGGGGAAGGACGGCTACCTCGGAATCCTGCCGGGGCATGCCCCGCTGATCACCGAGCTTGGAATCGGTCTCCTGACGTATCACAAAGGTGCGGAGGTGCGAGTTCTCACGGTGATCCACGGTTACGCCGAAGTCCTGCCCGATCGCGTCATCGTCCTCGCGGAATCCTCCGAGCGCTCCGAAGAAATCAATGTTGAGCGCGCACGCGCTTCGCTCGAACGAGCGCAAGGCAGACTCGCCAAGTCAGGCTCACCGGACGTGAATTGGGAGCGCGCCTCGTTTGCGGTCGAACGCGCAATGGTTCGCGTGCAAGCAGCTTCCAAGGGCGGCGCCACAGCCGCCGTTCAGGAACCGCACCGCTCGGCGGCGTAGACCACCGCTGTTACCGTGCCCGCGCGCCCGAATCGTCAAGGCCATTTTGGCATCCAATAGATGTGGTAGAAGGAAAGGAGGATATGGCTGAGATCGTGGTCTATAGCACTTCCTGGTGCTGCGATTGCCGCCGCGCCAAGAAGTTTCTTCGCGAGCGGGGCGTCGTGTTTCGCGAAATCAATATCGATGAATCGCCGGACGCCGAGGATCTCGTCGTCCGCGTCAACAACGGTCTCCGCAAGGTCCCGACGATCGAGGTGGATGGGCGCTATTTCGCGTGCAGTCCCTTTGATCCCTACCAGCTCTCCGAAGAATTGAAGATCCCGCTGAATCCCTGAGGCCTCACGCGAGACCTGCGCCGCGCGTCATCACGCCGGTAATGCGCAGATCGGGCGTCAAGATCACAAGGTCAGCATCGGCTCCCACCGCAATGATTCCTTTCTTTCCCGCCAGGCCGAGCCGTCGTGCGGGCAACACGGTGGCCATGCTCACGGCATCCAAGAGCGGGACTCCGAGCGCGACCATGTTGCGCACGGCCAGGTCGAGCGTGAGTGTGCTCCCGGCAAGCTTTCCCTCCGAATTGCGGCAGACACCGTCTTTCACCGTGACCTCGAAATTTCCCAGGCGGTATTTGCCGTCCGGCATGCCGGTGGCTGCCGTGCCATCGCTGACAAGAAGGACGTGGTCATAGCCTTTGCTCGCGAGCAGGACGCGAATGGCTGCGCCGGCCACATGGACGCCGTCGGCAATCACCTCCGCGGTAACTTCCGGGTCGTTGAGCACGGCCGCGAGTACGCCCGGGTCGCGGTGCGAGAATGGACGCATGGCGTTGAACACATGCACGGCATGCCGCGCCCCCGCGCGAATCCCCGCGCGTGCTTGATCGTAATCGGCATCGGTATGCCCGAGAGCGACGACAATTCCACGCGAAAGAGCGCGCTGGACCAGATCGAGCGCGCCGGGCAATTCGGGCGCGAGCGTCAGGATTCGTACGAGACCGTCCGCCGCTTTGAGCAACTCGTCAAGGTGCTCGACCGAGGGCCTTGCGAGGGAATCCGAGGGATGAACCCCGCGGCGAGCCTTGCTGATGAACGGTCCCTCGAGATGGATGCCGAGAATTTCGGCGGCGGGCCGGGAATTTTCTTCGATGTTTTCGTGACCGTGAATGTAGCGCGCGATTCCCGCGAGGCTCCGGCAGGCTTCTTCAGTCGGCGCTGTGACCGTGGTTGCGAGAATGGATGTGGTCCCGCCGCGCGCGACCGTTGACGTGATGCGGTCGAGCGCCTTCGCATTTGCTTCCATCACGTCGTGGCCACCAGCGCCGTGGATATGCAAGTCCACGAAGCCCGGAACAACGATTGAATCCGCTACGGAGTAATCGATTGCCCCCGGAGGGATCCGCACATCGTCGCGATGGCCCAGAGCGGAGATCCGATTTCCTTCGACGACGATGATGCCGTCGCGGATCTCTTCCTGCGGCGTCAGAATGCGGCTCGCGTAAATAACGGTCGCGGGCATAGCGCGAACATCTTACTTGAACTCCGCGGGAAAATCACAGCCGAGCCTTGCAACCTTTTCCTACTCCGCTACAATCATTCGTCGCTCAATTTTCGGAGGAAATCGGATGGCAAACGAGAAGCGCTACATGGCTCAGAAGCGGCAACGGCGCCGCCGCAAGACCGCCAAGGCGAAGGTGAAGCTGTACGAGCAGGGAAAGCTACCGCACGACAAGCTGCCCGCCCTCGCCAAGAAATTCCTACGCCGCAAGATGCGGGCCCTCAAGAAATCGGAATAAAAAAAGGGGGCGTTCCTGGGACGCCCCCTTGCTTCCTTTGCGCCGCTCCCCGCAAGGGTGCGGCTCGCTTTGTGGTTTTGTTTAGTTACCGCTGCCGGATGCTGCCTGCGCATGCGTCGAGCCTGTCTTCGGCACGCTCAGGTAGCCCGCGATCTTGTCCTTGGTCACCTGGTTCACTGTGAACTCAAGGGGAGCACGGCTGCCATGAATGAAGAAGTAGACCGGCTCGTTGGCCGACCGGTTCTTCTTCTCGTATCGAGCGTCGTCCACGTAGATTGCAACCGAGTAAAGATTCTTGCCCGTGTTGACGCCCTTAAGCTCAACCATCAGCTCGCCCACCTTCTGGCGTTCGCCCTTCTTGTTGATCGTGAATTCGTAGTAATCGCGCTCGCCCAGGCGACGAAGTTCTTCGATTTCGTCGTGGTTGCGCGCGACCAGAGTGCCGAATTCGCCACGGGCCATGTTCAGATTGTTCTTCGTGGTCTCGAGGTCGGTCCTCACGCCATTCACGTCGGTGCCGAGCTTGTTCATGTCATCCATGCTGGCTTTGGTGGCCAACTGCGCGTTGGTCTGATTTTGCAAATCCGCCAATTCCTTGGCGTCCTCTTCCTTGATTTTCGTAGCCGCCGAGCGGGCTTTGAAAAGCTCGCCCTGAGTCAATTTCATCTTGTCGGTGACCACGCTCAACTCGCCTTGTAGCTGTGCATTTGTGTCTTCGGACTTCGCCAGCCGTTGGCTCAGCACATCTTCGTTCTGCTTGAATTGCTGTCCTTGGGTCGCCAAGGTTTGCTCGAGCGCCTTGGAACGCGTCGAGGCGCTCCACCCTGCACCCAAAGCTACCAGCGAAACCACTGCAAGCGCCACCACGACGATCCCGATCCAACGGGGCGCGGCCGCGTCTTGCGGAACAAACTCTCTTTCTTCGCTCATTCTTTCTCCTCCGTCGAAATCTCCTACTGGTACTGGGAGTAGCACGCGCAGAACCAAAGCGTGCCAAACGGCCCCATTGTCCGTAATGCATTGATAGTTTGATGGTTACGGGGAAGAACAGACGCGACGAAGTTACTTGGTATCGGGCTAAACCCTGAAATTTTTACGTGGCATTAATGATTTCTGCCCGGCCAAAAAACGTACTCAATCCTACCGTTTTTGGTAGAGCGGTCCACCGGCATTTGCCGCCCTTTCGCCGTGCCTTAGGGGCCGCGAGCGGCCTCAGCGCGTCACGGTCAAGTTGCGCAGCGCGGCGATGCGTTCCTCGAGCGGTGGGTGCGTGCTGAAGAGGCCCGATATGAATTGTCCGGCGGTGAGAGGAGCCACGATGCAAAGCGCTGAAGTGGACGCAGGAATGTCCATGGGGATTTTCTTGTTGTACGCGCCGAGTTTTTCAAGGGCGCTGATCAATCCGTAGGGATGTCCGACCATTTTCGCGCCGGAAGCATCCGCTTGATATTCGCGCTGGCGGGAGATGCCGAGCTGCAGAAGCAGGGCGGCAAACGGCGCGACAATCAACATCAGCAGACCCGTCAGCCCGCTGCCGCGCTCGCGATCGTTCCCTCCGCCGCCAAACCAGAACCCCATGCGGGCAATCCAGGTGATCGCTCCGGCGAGAGTTGCGGCAATGGAGGAAGTGAGGATGTCGTAGTTGCGAACGTGGGAAAGCTCATGGGCGATGACGCCTTCGAGTTCGTCGTCGTTCATCAACTCGAGCAGGCCTTGCGTGACGGCCACGGAAGCATGGCTCGGATTGCGGCCGGTCGCAAAAGCGTTGGGCGCCGGCTGAGGAATCATGTAGAGCTTCGGCATCGGCAGATTTACTTTGGCGGAGAGGCGCTCCATCACGGCATAGAGGCGCGGCGCCTGTTCCCGGCTGATCGGCTGCGCGCCGCTCGACATCAACGCAATCTTGTCCGAGAAGAAATACGCGCCGCCATTCATAAGGATCGCGAAAACGAGCGCGAGCGTCATGCCGCGCTCCCCGCCGAAAGCCTGCCCCAATGCGAGAAGAACCAGAGTCAACGCCGTCAATAAGAATGCAGTTTTAAATGTTTTCATGGTCTCATGCCCCTCGAGCGCGCTCAGGCTGCGCCCGCCTTCGCCGCTCCACTCTTGAACTTCATTTCGTCGTTTTTTAAATCCGCGTCCACAACGACTTCCTCGCCCGGCCGAACTTCGCCGTCGAGGATCTTCATCGCCAGCGGATCCTGGATCAACCGCTGGATGGCTCGCTTCATCGGGCGCGCGCCATACGCCGGATCGTACCCTTCGCGGAAGAGCAGCGCTTTGGCCGCCGCCGTCAGCTTGAGCGTCAACTTGCGCTCGGCGAGCAATTTCATCACATGCTGTAACTGCAGCTCGATAATCCGCTCGATTTGATCTTTGCCGAGCGGGCGGAACAGCACGATATCGTCGATGCGGTTCAAAAACTCGGGACGGAAGAGCTCGCGCAGCGCGGCCATAGCCTGCTCGCGCGCTTTCTTCGGATCTTTCTCCGCGAGCTCGAAGATCGCCGTCGAGCCGACGTTGGAAGTCATGATGATCACGGTGTTGCGGAAATCCACGGTGCGGCCCTTCCCATCGGTTAGACGGCCGTCCTCGAGAATCTGGAGCAGGACATTGAATACATCCGGGTGGGCCTTCTCGATTTCGTCGAGCAGGACGACTGAGTAAGGCCGGCGACGCACCTGTTCGGTCAATTGACCGCCTTCTTCGTAGCCGACGTAGCCCGGGGGGGCGCCAATCATGCGTGCGACGGAATGCTTCTCCATGTATTCGGACATATCCAGACGGATGAGGGCGCGCTCGTCGTCGAACAAAAATTCGGCAAGAGCTCGCGCAAGCTCCGTCTTGCCCACGCCCGTCGGGCCCAGGAAAAGAAACGATCCGATGGGCCGGTGCGGATCGCTCAACCCGGACCGGCTGCGGCGAATTGCATTCGCAACAGTTGCCAGCGCCGCATCTTGACCGACGACGCGCCGGCGCAGGCGCTCCTCCATGTGGACTAACTTTTCGATCTCGCCTTCGAGCAGACGCCCTACGGGAATTCCCGTCCAACGGCTCACGATTTTCGCGATCTCTTCTTCGCCGACTTCTTCCTTCAGCATGGGATGGTCTTTTTGCATGTCAGCGAGGTGGTCCTGCGCGATTTTCAATTCTTTTTCCGCCGCTGAGAGTTTTCCGTAGCGGATTTCAGCCACGCGCGAGAGGTCCCCTGCTCGTTCAAGCCGTTGCTCTTCGGCTTTCAACTGCTCGATTTCTTCCTTCTTCTTGCGGATTTTTTGGATGGCATCTTTTTCGGTTTGCCAATGCGCCTTCAGGCCGTTCGACTGCTCGCGCAGGCCGCTGAGCTCTTTTTCGATCTGGGCTACTCGTTCGCGCGAGTGCGCGTCCGACTCTTTGCGCAGCGCCTGCCGCTCGATTTCAAGCTGCATGATGCGGCGCTCGATTTCGTCGATTTCCGTCGGCAGGGAATCAATCTCCATGCGGAGTCCCGCCGCCGCTTCGTCCACCAGGTCGATGGCTTTGTCCGGCAGGAAACGGTCAGTGATGTAACGCTCGGAGAGCATTGCCGCCGCCACGATGGCCGCATCCTTGATGCGCACACCGTGGTGCACTTCGTAGCGTTCTTTCAGGCCGCGCAAAATCGCGATCGTGTCTTCCACGGAAGGCTCGCCGACCGTGACCGGCTGGAAGCGGCGCTCAAGCGCCGGATCTTTTTCAATATATTTGCGGTATTCGTTGAGTGTGGTCGCGCCGATAGCACGCAGCTCGCCCCGCGCCAGCGCCGGTTTGAGCATGTTCGAGGCGTCCATCGAGCCTTCCGCAGCGCCCGCGCCCACGAGAGTGTGAAGTTCGTCGATGAAGAGGATGATCTGGCCGTCGGACTCCGTGACTTCCTTCAGGAGGGCCTTGAGCCGGTCTTCAAATTCGCCGCGGTACTTCGCTCCGGCCACCAGGGCCGCGAGGTCGAGCGCAACAATTCGTTTCGGCTTCAGAACCTCGGGCACGTCTCCGGAGACGATCCGTTGCGCGAGGCCTTCGACGATAGCCGTCTTGCCCACGCCCGGCTCGCCGATCAGCACCGGATTGTTTTTCGTGCGCCGCGCGAGAATCTGCATCACGCGACGAATCTCCTCATCGCGACCGATGACGGGATCGAGTTTTCCGCGCCGCGCAAGCTCGGTGAGGTCGCGGCCATATTGTTCGAGCGCGCGGTAGGTGGATTCGGGATTCTGCGAGGTCACGCGATGGCTGCCGCGAATGGCGGTCATCGCCTGCAAAATGGCGTCTCGGGTCGCGCCCTCACGCTTCAGGAGCTGCCCGGCAGGGTCGCGGTCTGCGCCGGCGATAGCCAAGAGCATGTGCTCCGTCGATACGTACTCGTCCTTCAGGCGCTGAGCCTCGTCAAAGGCGCGCTCGAGAATTTCATTCGTTGCGGGACTCAAGTATTGCTGGGCGACTCCGGAGACCTTCGGGAGACGCTCCACCTGCTTCTCGATTTCGCCTGCGAGTCGCGTGGACGATACGCCCAGCTTTTCGAGCAGAGGCGGAACGACGCCGTCGCCCTGCGCGACAAGCGCCCAGAGCAGATGAAGTGGCCCAATTTGTTGCTGGCCCGTACGGCCGCCCATTTCCTGCGCCGCCTGCAGCGCTTCTTGAGCTTTCACCGTGAGTTTGTCAAACCGCAGCATGTCGAAATCCTCTCACTTTCCTTCTGAAACACAAAGGGGGCCGATCGAATGCTCCCGGCCCCCCCCATCGCGCACGTCGCTTTCAGTTCCTGATTAGTTCTTGCTGTTCGTGACGTTGACTTTCACCTGCTTCGGCTTCGATTCGGCGCGCTTGGGCAATGAGACGGTCAATACGCCATTCTTGTATTCCGCCTTGATCGCTTCGGTGTTGACCGTGTTCGGCAGACCGAAGGTGCGGCTGAACGATCCATAGGAGCGCTCGATGCGCAGATAATTCTCTTCCTTTACCTCGTTCTCGAATTTCCGCTCGCCGCGGATGGTCAGCATGCTGTTCTCGATGCGAACGTCGAGGTCTTCATCCCTGATTTCGGGAAGATCGGCTTTCAAGACCAGTTCGTTCTCAGTTTCGTAGATGTCGACTTCGGGAGCCCAGCTCGTCAGCGCCGAATGACCGGCATTGCCAGCAAAAGAACTCTCGAAGAGATTGTTTACCTGCTCCTGCAACGTAGGATGGTTGCGGAAGGGGTCCCAGCGTGTGATTGAATTTGAATTCATGATTTTGTCCTCCTCAGATTGCCGCTTATAATTAGCGCAGCCAAATAATAGAATATGCGCATAACATTGTCAAGTTTTTTGTAAATATCTTATTTTGTGTGAGTTATATTTAGCAAATACATCACAACACTCTGACTACCAAGCACTTAAGATAGTGCGTTTCAGGCATCGTGAGCAGGATGGGGTGGTCCTGCGCTTGTGTTCGGCGCTCGACTACGACAATGCTCTTATGGACGTCGTTCGCGGCCTCAGCCAGAATCTGGAGAAACAACGGCTCTGTTACGTGGTAGGAGCAGGAGCAAGTAATCAGGAATCCGCCCGATTCGAGGATTTTCAATGCGCGTAGGTTGATTTCTTTGTAGCCCCGGTGGGCCGCGGCGATGCTGTCGCGGTTTTTGGCGAAAGCCGGCGGGTCAAGGACGACCATGTGAAAGCGGCGGCCCACATCGTCGTATTCCTTGAGTAGATCAAAAGTGTTGCCTTCACGGAAGTTCACATTCGAAATCGAGTTGAGTTCCGCGTTCCGGCGCGCCGCTTGGACGGCGGCAGGTGAGAGGTCAATGGCTTCGACATGCTCCGTACCTCCGGCGATCGTGAGCGCGAAGCCGCCCTGGTAACAGAAGCAATCGAGGACGTCCCCGGAAGCGTAACGCCGCGCCACCCAATGGTTCTCGCGCTGATCGAGGAACGAGCCAGTCTTTTGTCCTTTTTGGAGATCGTAAACAAACGTGACGCCATTTTCCTTCGCCATGATTTCCTGCGGAACATCCCCGTGCAGAATGGTGACGCGCTGATCGAGCCCCTCGAGCAAACGCACCTTAGGATCATTGCGCTCGACGACGCCCTTGGGTGAGAAAAGCTCGACCAGGATTTCGACCAGCAGACTTTTGAGGCGTTCGGTCGCCTGGCTCAGGGTCTGAATCGAGAGGTAATCGCCGTAGCGGTCCACAACGAAGGAAGGCAACTGATCGGCTTCTCCGCACACCAGCCGGAAAGCTTCCGTGTTTTCCACGACAAGCCGGCGATAGTCGGCTGCCCGCCGAATGCGTTCACGCAGAAACGCCCGGTCCACGGGGATATCCTCGCGGGTGAGCAGGCGCACGGCGATCTGCGATTTGTCGCTGTAGAATGCCCGCCCATGGAAGCGGCCGCGTTCGTCGGTGATACGGACGACCGAGCCGGAATCCGCTTGCGCTCCACGGACGTCGCTGCGGTAGATCCACAAATGGCCGGAGCGAAGGCGCTCGACGCCGCGCGAACTGATGACTACGTTTTCTTCAGCCACTGCCCGGCCTCAACACATGAACTGCCCGGCGGTTTCGCTACAATGGCTCCGGGATCCACGAGCGATGAAGACGGTCTTGAGGGAGCAGGAACGGTAGCGCGACGCCAAGTCTTTGTGTTCTCTTAGCACACTTAGTTCCCCAGTGCCAGTGGCGTTCGAAGAAGAAAGGCGCGCGGGTACGCGCATATGAATCCGAGTGAATTCGATTACGACTTGCCGGCGGGGAGAATCGCGCAGCGGCCGCTTGCGGAACGCGACGCCTCGCGGATGCTCCTTCTCGACCGCGCGAGCGGCGCGCGGGAGGACCGTCAATTCCGCGAGTTGCCCGGCCTTCTTCGCGGCAACGAGCTCATCGTCGTCAACAACGCGCGTGTGCTGCCGGCGCGGCTCTTCGGCCGACGCGAGGGCGTTCGCGCCGCCGATCCGGGACGCAACAATCCTGCGCGGGACGAATTCTTGCAGTCAGCGATTGAAGTTCTTCTTGTGCGCCCCGTCGGTCACGACACTTGGGAGGCGCTCGTCCGCCCGGGGAGAAAAGTTCCGCTTGGCGAGCGCATCGTTTTCGGCGAGGGTGAGCTGGAGGCGCGAGTCGAGGGCCGCGGCGGTTATGGCTTGCGAATCTTGCGCTTCACGGCCAAGGGCGGCGTTCCAGAGGCGCTCGGACGGATTGGCCACGTGCCGCTGCCTCCATACATCAAGCGCGCCGACGAGCCACTCGACCGCGAGCGCTACCAGACTGTGTATGCGCGGCAAGGCAGCGCGGTCGCTGCGCCCACTGCGGGGCTGCATTTCACGCCTGCGATTCTCGATCAACTGCGGGATCGCGGGATGGAAGTCGCGGAGATCACGCTCCAAGTCGGTCTGGGGACGTTCGAGCCGGTCCGCACCGAGCGCCTGGAAGATCACAAGATTCACAAGGAAGCCTACGAGATTTCCGAGGCGGCTGCGGCCGCCATTGAGCGAGCGCGGCGCGAGCGCAGGCCCGTGCTTGCCGTGGGGACCACGGTTGTGCGCGCTCTGGAGGATGCGGCGGAGAAATCGGGGAGGAAGGAGGAGGTGATTTCGCCGGGACAGTACGAAGCCGAGATTTTCCTCTACCCGGGAAAGGTGTTTCGCGTCGTGGACCAATTGCTCACGAACTTCCATTTGCCGCGTTCGAGCCTTCTGGCCCTGGTGGCCGCATTCGCCGGCCGGGAGCACGTGCTCAAAGCGTATCGACACGCGGTCGAAGCCGGCTATCGGTTCTATAGTTACGGCGATTGCATGCTGATTCGTTGAATCGGCTGGCCCCGCTCGCGCGCTGGTTTGAGCGGGAGACATTCGTGCAACCCGGCTTGCGTTCGTCTATAATCCGCATCCTGCCTCCAGGACATTTGAATGCGCTATCTGGTTTTGAGCGATATTCATGCGAACCTCACGGCCCTCGATGCTGCGCTGGAAGCGGCGAAGGGGCGATGGGAGAAAGCTGTCTGCCTGGGTGACGTGGTCGGGTACGGGCCCGACCCCAACGAAGTGATCGACCGCATTCGCGCGCTTGATGCCATCACCATCCGCGGGAATCACGATAAAGCCGGAAGCGGCCTGGCGAATGCCGAGGACTTCAATCCCGTGGCCCGCACCGCGGCACTGTGGACGCGCGAGCAGCTTCGCCCGGAGAATCGCGAGTACATCGAGAAGCTCCCGACCGGCCCGCTTTCCATCGGAGGGTTCTCGATCGTCCACGGCGCTTTCCGCGACGAGGATGAGTACGTCTTCGCGCCGGTCCAGGCTTTGGATAGTTTGCTCGAGGCTCCTTCCCCCGTAACGTTTTTCGGCCACACGCACCTTCAGGGCGGCTTCACATTGCGCGACGACAAAGTAGGAGTCCTGCATTTCAAGCCCACGGGACAAAGCTTGTTTGCGCCGCTTACGATCGAGCCTGGCACCACTTACCTGTTGAATCCAGGATCGATCGGGCAGCCGCGCGACGGCGATACGCGCGCTGCGTTTGCGATCTCTGATCTCGACAACAAACTGGTCGAGTTCTGGCGCGTGCCCTACGAAATGGAAGCAGTGCAGAAGCGCATGGCGAAGGCAGGGCTTCCCGAGCCGCTGATTGTTCGTCTCTCTTTCGGGCGCTGAGGCCAAAAGCAATGGACCCTGCCGAGAGTGCGGAACACCAAGAGAGGAGCCGGTTTCCAGTCGCGTTCGCAGCCGGTGCAGGGGTCGTCCTACTTCTCCTCTGCGGGCTGATTCTTCTGACGAAGTGGACGCGGCCCCGCGGATCCACGGCCGTTGAGCACTTTCCGCTCGGCGCCCAGGAGCAAGCCTACGCCCAGCAAATTCACTTCAAGGACATTCGGATGGCGCGCGCCGCTAATTTTCTCAACCAGGAGTTTACTTACGTAGCGGGCACGATTTCGAACGACGGGACGCGGACGTTGCGCGGCCTGGAGGTCTCGATGGAATTTCACGATCCGTTCCACCAGGTGATCCTGCGGGAGACGGAGCAATTGATCACCCCGGCGATGCATTCTCTCGAGGCAGGCCAGCAGACGGATTTCCAAATTACGCTCGAACATGTTCCCGCGGAGTGGGATCAGCAGTATCCTTCTATCCGAGTCACCGGCCTGATTTTGAATTGAACGCGAGAAGCTTTCGAGACTGTTTCTAAACGGCAGGCTGTATGTCCGGAAATGATTGGGTCGAGCTCGATCGCGCGCTGGGCGAAATGACGGCGTCCGGCAGCGTGGAAGTCCACGAGGACGGCGAATGGCTGGCCGAACTCGCTTCGCTGCACTGCGAGCTCCGCCGCGCAGGAAGACATTCGCTCGTCCATCTCTGGTCCAGCGAGCGCAACCTGACGCGCCGCGTGTTGAGCGTCCGGGAATGTTCCCGAGAGCGTATCCTGCTGGATGTCCAGCGCTTCGGACGCACGAAACCGGGCCGGCTTGAATTCCTCCGCACCGCCGGGGCGCGCGCAACCGGCCGCATCACCCGCGAACAATTTCGCGCGCGCCTTCGCCGCATCCTCGCCGAGCGCTTTCCCGACGCCACCGTCGAATCGCTAACGGCTTCGCCCGACCTGGCGCGCTCTTTTTCCGGCCTGTACGCCCGCGGGAGAATGTGCGAAGGGTCGCGGGCTTGGGCGTTTCTGGCGGTTTCACCGGACGAAGACGCGGCTGCGATTGAAGGCATCCTCGCCTTCGGGCTTCTCTGGCTCGATTGGACGCGGAGCCATTCGGAGCGGCGCGCAATCGAAGGCCTGCGGCTGTTCGTACCCGGAGGCACAAGCCGGTTTCTCCGCGAGCGAGTGCTGGCGCTCTCTTCCACGGCGAGAACCGAAATTTACGAGGTGCGGGAGCCGGACGGCTCGATGCAGAAAATGGATCCCGCCGACGCCGGAAATCTCGAGAGCTGGCTCGTCCCGCGCCGCGAGATTGAATTCGCGCTCGGTACGGCTCGGGAAGCAATCGGCTGGATTCGCGCGATGGTTCCGGACTCGCCCGAAGCGATAGAAGCGCGCGTCCCGTCGGGAACGAACGAAGTGGCGCTGTCGTTTCGCGGCCTTGAATTTGCTCGATGGGCTGCGGGGCAATTGCTCTTCGGACTGGACGACGCGCGCGAAAAACTTTCGGAAGCAACCGAGCCTGCACTCGCGCAATTGCTTCGCGAGCTTGATTTGCATCGTAGATCGCTCGCGGAAGAGACCAATCATCCGCTCTATCGCGCCGCCCCCGAGCGCTGGCTTGAGACGCTGGTTCTCGAAGACCCCACGCGGCTCGATGCCCAGCTCGACCCGAGCCATCTTTATTCTCAGGTCCCGGCGCTTGCGGCCGGTGACCGGGGCGTCCTCGATCTGCTTTGCGTGACGCGGCGCGGGCGACTCGTAGTCATCGAATTGAAAGCCTCGGAAGATATTCAAATGCCGATTCAGGCGGTGGATTATTGGTTGCGCGTAAGCCGCTATCAGCGCGAAGACGATTTCCAGCGCTATGGCTATTTCGCGGGTGTCGAACTCGATCCCCGACCGCCGCTCGTCTGGCTCGTGGCGCCGAGTCTGCGCTTTCATTCGGTTACGGACACCCTGCAGAAATACCTCTCTCCGGAAATTCACGTCACGCGGATCGGGCTGAACGAGAATTGGCGCCGGGGGCTGAAAATCGTTTTCCGTCAGTAGCCTCGACTTCGGGAATTCATCCGCCCGCGGGCAAAAAAGAAGGGAAGCGGACCAGATAACCAGTACCGCTTCCCGGGGTGTGTCCTAGTAGTGTTTGAAAATTAGACGTGTGCAGGATTAAAAAGGTTGCACTACTTCGCGGACTCAGTAAAAGAGGTACTTCCGCCACTTCTCGTCGCGGTGCCCAATCAAACGCATCAACTGGCGCGAGGTGTGCAATGTGAAGGGCCGCGGCCGCCGCTGAAGCTTTAGCCCGGCTTCTTCCGGCGTGCGGTCTCCCTTGCGGTTATTGCACTGGTAGCAGCAAGCGACCAGATTCTCCCACGAAGAGCGCCCTCCTCGAGAGCGCGGCATCACGTGGTCGAGGGTAAGCTCCGAGGCGGGGAAGGCGGCGCCGCAGAATTGGCATATATTCCGGTCGCGCAGGAGAATGTTTTTTCGCGAAAGGGCGCGGCTTTGCTGCGGGATGTGCCGGTACGTCAGCAGCCGGATCACGGACGGCACGCGAATGGCTTTCGAGGTCGAGTGCACCTCGTGATGGTTCGTTTCCTCGGCTTGCGCCACTCCCTTGAGCATCAGGACGAGCGCGCGGCGAACGGCAGTCACGTTAATGGGTTCGAATGTCGCGTTCAGTACCAGGACCGGGGCCTGCATCACCGAAGGTCTGCTGGCCGGAGTGGGTAGCGCTCTAGCAGCGGCGCCATCCGGCGGAGCGATGCCGCGCCCGATGTTGGGTCGTGGACGTAAACCCATTTTGAGCCGATTGTCCATGTAGGCTGCCTTCGCTTTGCTCGACAGCTCTCCTCAACTACTAGGGATGCTCGTCGCACCCCGCTGGTTTTCTTCGCCTGAGTCGGTGCCCTGTTGCCTCTGTGGACCCGAAAGCGACCAGCCGGAAACGACTCGCGCGACAGTCAGTCCGAACACCGCAGCCGCGCCCGCTTTCTTCAGGGCGCGCGCGCACGCATCAAGCGTCGCGCCAGTCGTCAATACATCATCTACCAGCAGGACGCGCAGGTTGTCAACCTGCACCCCTTTTCGCGTAGCGTAGGCGCCACGTACCGATTTCCAGTGCTCGCTTCGGGAGAGCACCAATTGAGGCGGCCGCGGCTTCGTCCGGACGCGCAGAAACGAGCCAAGTTTCAGCTTCAGGCGGCGCGCCAGGGGGCGCGCAATGAGTTCGGCCTGGTTGTAACCGCGCTCGCGCTGGCGATCGGCGTGCAGAGGAACGGGCACGACCACGTCGGCCTCCAATTCATCGCCACTTCCCCAGACAATTTCCGCCAGGCGCCCGGCAAACCAGTCGCCGAGGCGCGTGACCTCTTCGTATTTCAACAGCACGATGGCGCCCGCAAGCGAGTCGTTGTAAATGGAGAAGCTGCGCGCGCGCTCGAATGCGTAGCGGTTCAGGCGACACAGTCGGCACAGGGGCTGGATGGTTTGCGCTGCGACCGCGAAAACGAACGGCCGGCCACAGCACTGGCACATCGGCTCGCGAACGCGCTCGAAGGAACCGAGACACAACTCGCAAATGGGAATCCAGCTCGCTTGGGTAAGCGTGACGCCGCAGATGCGGCAAGGCGCCGGAAAGAGCACTGCCGCCAGCGCGTCGAGTGCGTTCCGAAGTATCACTAGTTTACTGTTAACTGAATTAGAATGTGGAAACGCTACCGCAATTCCGGAGCCGAGGGAAGGAAATTCACAAACGCGCGCGGTCGCTCGTCGATCCGTTCGGACGAGAGACACTCCTCCTCAACTTTCGCGAACTTGCAGTTAGATGAAACGCGGACTTAGAGCAGTCCTTGCTCGGTCTTTTCCTGGCAGGTGATGCAATAGCGTGTCCAGGGCACTGCTTCGAGGCGCTTCTGCTGAAGTTCCTGATGGCAGGAGATGCACTCCCCGAACTCGCTTTCGCGAATCCTCTTGAGGGCGTCGTCCACCAGCTGGAGGAGCGAGCGATCGTTGTGCGTCTGGCCGAAGAGGAACTCCTTCGTGTAGGAGTTCGACGCTTTGTCGGCGAGGTCCACGGTGGGATCCTCGTCCGCTTCACGGCCCTCTTGCTCGGTGCGGGCGATCACCCGCAGCAATTCTTCGCGCCGTGCCGCCAACTTCTTTTTGTAATATTCGAGTCGTTTTTTATCCATGATTGGGTCCCATGGTGAGTGAAAACGCCTCACCTAAAACCGATGATTCTAGCGGTACCTTTGTTTCTTGTCAAATCAGCGCAAGTCTCCAAGGGAAAGAGCGCTCCCTTTGATGCACGACAAGCAGCAAAGGACGCAGACCCAAGGAAAATCGTGTAGGGCGCTCGGCGCGCCCGTCCTCAAGACTTCCTCTGCTGCGCGTAGGGGCAGTCCATTCGGCTGTTTGGAGCCGGAAACCGGGGATTACTTTTGGCTCAAAAGATACAGGTCGGCGTGGCCGCCGGGGCGCGCGTAGACGACGGTTGAGAGATCGCGCGAAAAGTCGTACGCGTTGCCACCCGCGACAAGGGGAAAAGCAAAGGGAAGCTTCAGTGCGACTTGGGGCTGGCCAATGAGTTTGCCGTCCTGCCAACCCTGACGATAAATGGTCACTTCGTGTTGCGACGGAATAGCGTACAAGAAGGACTTGCCGTCGATGGCAACCGTTATGCCGAAGCTCACGACGCCGGGTAACAACGGAATGCACTTTTTATCGGAGAGAGAGATTTCGTTAATGGCACTTCTTTCCCCGAGGGATAACGTCAGCAGGTAATGCCCGCCGGGTGCTACATCGAAAACATGGCCGCAACCCTCCGCGAGTAACTCCGGGTTCGAACCGTCCGGGTTCTCTCTCCAAACGGTGGGCTTTGAAGCCCCCTGGTTAAAGCTGTTCAGGTAAATGGACTTCTGATCGGCGCTCGAAAGCAAACTTTGGATGCCCCCTTCGGTCCAGGGGATTTGGTGGAGCCCGCTACCATCGGCTGCGATGATGTAAGCTTTGTCTGATGCGCCGGGTTCCTCCTCCATAAAAAAAAGGTGGAAATTGTCAGGCGCCCAGTATCCCGTCCCGAGGGAAGTTGAAGCGGCGAGTTTCACTTTGTTGCTGCCGTCAATGTTGGATGCCCAGAGTTCGGTGCGGTCCCTCGCGGGCGCAGTGATATAGACCAGTCGTTTTCCATCAGGAGAAACCACGGGCTGAGTGGCGTTCTCCGACGCGATGTCCATGGATTGCTTGGAATGGACGTTGTAGGCGGTCAAAAACCCGGAAGATTTGCCGTTCACGAAGTAAATCCCTTTTCCTCCGGGATCAAGCATGGGCGAAAAATCGGGGCCCGTTCCGAACGAAACCTGCGTGAGCGTCTTGTCGCTCAATCCGTACTTCCAAATGTTGGTCAGCCCACCCACCGTGCGGCTAATCAGTACTGACTTTCCTGGCTCGGCCCACACGATATCAGGCGCATTCGCCGATATCTCTCCCAGTTCAGCCGCCGTGCCCTTGGACGGATCCACTTCGTAGGCAGGAAATCTGTCACGGTAGACGGAAATTGGGCTTGAAGTCAGCACAAGCAAGTGGTTGCCACTGGGGAATGGCAGAATCCTTGCGGGCGGAAGAGCTTTGGCATCGAAGCTATACACTTGTTCTTCACCCAATCCGGATTTATCTGCGCGGAAAATTCCTCGTTTGCCTGACTCAAGATAAAAGATTGATGCGCCATCCGGAGAAGGAGCGAGGGCGTGACCAGATACCGCGCGTCTCGGATTCCCGCCCAGAGTGGGAACGGCCCATCCTTCGTCGCGACCGAGGGACCTCACATAATAGATTTCGCTGCCGTCTGGAGCGAAGCTATTCACAAACTTGTCGCCCTCATCTTGCGTGAGCTGAAGCGGCTCGCCGCCGGAAGTGAGCATAACGAACACCTGGGCGACGCCTCCTACCGGTGAGGTAAACGCCACGGTGTGCCCATCGGGAGAAAGCTTTGCGCCGTCCATGGGCTTGTCCCAATGGCTAATTTGCGTAATTTTCGTAGGGCCGCTCGGAGCGTTCGACGTAGCTCTGAAGCGATATGCGGCAAATGCAGCTAGCAAGAGTAGAACGGAGGCAGCAGCTATAACGACATATTTCTTGCGCGCGACCCACATTGAGGGCTGAGCCGCGATGGCGACGCCCGAGCTGCTCGCAGGTTCTGCCTCAAGCTTTTGAACGGCGTTGGTTCCCGATGACGAGATTCGTCCTGAATCGGTATCCCGGCGCAAGCGCTTCAAGTCAGCGCGCAAATCCGACGCTGACTGATAGCGCAGGTCACGATCTTTTTCGAGCGCCTTGTTGATGATGTCTTCGAGCTTCGGTGGAAGATCCGGATTCAACCGTACGGGAGCAACCGGCGCGCGATTCAATATCGCGTCGGTGATCACTCCCGATGTGTCCCCACGGAAAGGAAGAGCGCCGGTGGCCATTTCGTAGAGGACCACGCCAAATGAAAACAGATCGGTGCGGGCATCGAGTTCCTTCCCCCGAATCTGCTCCGGCGACATATACGCCACGGTGCCCACCGCAGCGCCGGGGCTTGTGAGGTCTTGCACGCTGACTCCCGCCGTCATCTGCGCGGAGTAGGCTGCGTCCTGTGTCATCGTGTGCACTGTGGCCCGTTGAATCTGCTTGGCAAGCCCGAAGTCCAGAATCTTGGCGCGACCGCGCTCAGTGACGAAAATGTTAGCCGGCTTGATGTCGCGGTGAACGATTCCTTTGCTGTGAGCGGCATCAAGTGCGTCCGCAATCTCGATGCCGAGATCGAAGAGCAGTTCCAAATCCATGGGCTGGCCCGCGATGCGGTGCTTTAGAGTTTTCCCATCGAGGCATTCCATCGCAAGGTAGGTCTGGCCGTTCTCTTCGCCGATGTCGTGAATCGTACAGATATTCGGATGGTTCAGTGCCGAGGCGGCTCGCGCCTCCCGGCGAAATCGTTCGAGCGCCTGCGGGTCTTTGGCTAATTCATCGGGAAGAAACTTCAGTGCCACGTGACGGCCGAGATTTGTATCCTCGGCTCTGTAGACAACGCCCATCCCGCCACCACCGAGCTTTTCTATGATGCGGTAATGGGAGATGGTTTGGCCGATCAGTGAGGAGGAATCAGTCACAGGCGATGCATCTTACGCCCAACGCACCGACCCAGGCAATCCTGCGACGAACATATTGGCCACAAATTCCATCACCGGATGCACGGTCAAGATGCCCGCTGCTTTGAGGGGTAAAGAAGATAAATCCCGGCGGCAGCGAGAAGTAGGACGAGAAAAACGAGCACGCTGCCTTCCGGGCCGACCGACCCGCCCGTGAGCCAGTCCGGGCCGTGGAACGAAGAATTGAGCAGATGACCCTGCGCGAGTAAACCGCTGTCCGGGACGCCGTAGAAATAGGTCTCGGCCCAGTCCCACGCGGCGTGCATCCCGATGGCGAACCAGATGGTGCCCGTCCTCTGCAGGGAGAATGCCGCGAGGAGTCCGAAAGATCCTGCCATGAACGCCCCGATCCTTGCCTCACCGGGGTTGCCGAGATGGCCCGCGCCGAACAGGATGGAAAGAAGAACTGCGGCGGGCCAAAATCCAATTCCCGATCCGAGCGTCGCCTGCATGTAGCCGCGAAAGGAAAACTCTTCGAAGAATCCCACGAGAAGAAATCCGATGCCGTAGAGGGCTCCATACTCTGCGGCTTCTGAGCCGCTGATGGCCAAGCCTTCCATAGAAAACCCGTGCAAAGCCGCGATCATCACCAGCAGAAACGTCAAGATCGCCAGCCCGTAGGGAATGCCCTGCCAGAACCGCGTCCCGAAAGCCTCGCTGAGCGGCAAGTAGTAATCTCTGAAGGATCGCTTTTCAATTTTCATCATGACCAGTACGGAAATGACCAGCAGAAGAGCCGTGAGGCCTTCTTGCACGATCAAGCCGGAAGCTGTGAAAGCATCTTTGGGCTGGGAGTGCATGAAAGCCATGACGGCTGGGATGTGATGCAGGGCGAAATTCAGGCAGCGGCCGAGTACCCGGAACATCCCAATAAAAATCAGCAGGCGCCATCCGGCGCGGATTCCGTTGGGCCCGAGAAAAATCGTGTGAATCACCGAGGGGCGGGGCGGCACAGGAGAAGTTTCGCCCGCGGGGGAAAGCGATCCCGCTGGGCTGAAATCAGCAGTCATGAGTGATCTCCTCTAACTCTCTATACGCGGACGCGCGGATTATTGTTTCCAGTCTGTGTCCTGAACGCGCTCGCACTCTTCAGTGCTTTCTTCTTTCGACGCGCGTGCAGGGGCATCGGTAGCGCAGCAGGTGCAGCGAATCGGCAGCGTGACTGGCTCACCTTGGTCCCTCGCAAGTCGAGGGAACTGGGGACTAGGTCAATTCGTTCCCCATGATGAACAGAGGCTTGTTTTCGAAGCTGGCGAATTTCGGTCGCAGGCGCTCGGTATTGTAGTGCATCTGGATGTTGACGACCTTTTTGGCGGACGCGATTGTTTCGATCGGGACATCGCCATAGCGGCCGTTGGTGAGAACCACAAGGCGGCCGTGGACGCCGCGCAGGAGAAGATCGAGGGCGATATTTCCGTAGGCCATGGGAACGATGGAGTCGATGACATCGGGATCGCCGCAGCGGGCGAGATAGCCGAGCTTCTGGTTTACGATTTCGATTTCTTTCCCGTTGTTGAATTTGGCGGAGAGTTCCTTGACACGTTCCGAGACGAGATCACCGATGCCGCCGAGTTTCTTGTGGCCGTACGCGTCGGCGGAATCGCTTTCGAAAATCATTTCGCCGCCTTCGAACATGGCGCCTTCGGAAACCAGGACGGTAGAGTAGTGGCTGGGATTTTTGCGTCGGTCGGCGACGAGAAGCTCGGTCAAGAGCTCGATATTGAATTTGTACTCGGGGATGACGCAGCGATTGGCGGCGCCGGCCATGGTGGGGAGCATGGCGGTGTAGCCGGCGTAACGGCCGAAGACTTCGAGGACCATGATCCGCTCGTGAGAGCCGGCGGAAGTGCGGAGACTGTTGACGAATTGGAGAGTGCGCGTGACGCAGGTGCTGAAGCCGATGCAATAGTCGGTACCGGGGACATCGTTGTCCATCGTTTTCGGGATGGCGACGACTTTGAAACCTTCGCGATGAAGGCGGACGCCGTAGCTGAGAGTGTCATCGCCGCCGATGGGGATCAGTGTGTCAATGCCGAGCCAGGCTAGATTTTTGAGGACTTCGGGAGTGAGATCGTTTTTATCGGCAGTGAATTTGTCCTTGAGGTGCGCGGGGATGCCCGATTTACTGACGCGGCCGGGATTGGTGCGGGAAGAATGGAGAAAGGTGCCACCGGTATGGCCGGCGCGATCGGCGACCTCTTCGTTGATGATGAAAAAATTGTCGGCGTTGTCGTAGTCCTTTTCGCGGACCATGTCAACGAGGCCGGCCCAGCCGCGGCGGATGCCGATGACCTGATAGCCTTCGCGAATCGCGCGGAGGGTGACGCCGCGGATCGCGGGATTGAGCCCGGGAACGTCACCACCGCCGGTCAGTATGCCGATGACGCCTTTCTTGGTGTTTACGTTTGTCATGAATCTGTAACTTGCCCTTTCGAGGTGCGTGGCACAGGAAATTATCCCCTGATGACGAGATTTTAGGAAGAACGAAGCCGGGATACGTGCTCTAGTGCTTGCCTCATCGCTTTGGCGTCCCCTCTCTGTTGCGGCGGCGGGGGGGTGGCTGCTAAAATGCTCGATTTGCACGCCTGGAAGAGCCACAATCGTACCGACCTTTCCACGCATCTATTTACTCGGCGGGAACTAAATCAAACCGCCTGGGAGGACTGGTTTGGCCAAATTTGATCTGGTCATCATCGGGAGCGGTCCGGGAGGCTACGTCGCCGCCATCCGCGCTTCGCAGTGGGGGCTGAAAACCGCGGTCGTCGAAAAGGACCCTTTCCTCGGCGGCACCTGTCTGCACGTGGGCTGCATTCCCACCAAGGTTTTTTTGCATCATGCGGACATCTACGATTATTTCAAGCGCGCCGAAGAGTTCGGCTTCGAAGTGAAAGACGTGAAGATAAACTGGCCCGCCATGCTCGTGCGCAAGGACAAAATCGTAAAGAAGCACTCGCTCGGAATCGCGTCGCTCTTCAAGAAGAACAAGGTCGAATCCATCACGGGCTGGGGACGCATCGCCGGACCGGGCCGCGTCTCGGTCGAAAAAGACGGAAAGGCCACCGAGATCGAAACTACTTACACGATGCTCGCCACGGGCTCCGAAGCCCGCTCGCTCCCGGGCGTCGAGATTGACGGCAAGACGATCCTCACGAACCGCGAGATTCTGAACTTGCAGGAGATTCCGAAATCGCTCGTGGTGGTCGGATGCGGCGCCGTCGGCGTCGAATTTGCGTCGATCTTCAACACATTCGGCTCCGAGGTGACGCTTCTCGAGGCTCTTCCGCGCGTCGTGCCGCTCGAGGACGAAGAGATCTCTGCCGAACTCGAAAAATCATTCCGGAAGAAAGGCATCCGCATTGAGCTCGAGGCCAGCGTGCAATCGGTGAAAAAAGACGCCAAGGGCGCGACGGTTACGTACAAGGACAAAGCGGGACAGGTGCAGACGATCTCAGCGGAGAAAGTTCTCATCGCCGTGGGGCGCCGACCGCTGACCGAAAATATCGGGATCGAGAAAACCAAAGCAAAAGTCGAACGCGGCTTCACTCTCACGGACGCGTTTCTCGAAACCGCCGAGCCGCGACTGTATGCCATCGGCGACATCGTCGCCGGCCTGCCGCAACTCGCGCATGCCGCCTCCATGGAAGGAATCATCGCTGTCGGCCACATGGCGGGCAAAGAGGTGCAGCCGTTCGATAAGAAACGCTGCCCCAATGCGACGTACTGCGAACCGCAGATCGGCTCGATTGGCTTGACCGAGAAGGCCGCGCGTGAAGCTGGCTTTGCTGTGAAGACCGGAAAATTTCCGTTTATCGCCAACAGCAAGGCCACGATTCTTGGCCAGCACGAAGGCTTCATCAAAGTCGTGGCCGAAGAGAAATACGGCGAAATCCTCGGCGTGCACGCGATTGGGCCGCTGGCGACTGAGATCATTGCCGAGCCGGTGGCCGCACTCGGGCTCGAAGCCACGCTCGACGACATGGCGACGACCATCCACGCGCACCCGACGGTTTGGGAAGCGATGGGCGATGCGTTCAACTCCGTGCGCGGGCTTGCGATAAACTTCTAAGTCGGATCGTACAGAGAGTGGTATTCGAAGGATTCATGATGCAGCCGGGCAAGACATGCTGGGTAGTGGATCTGGGGCTTGCGCCCTACGGACCCGCGTGCGAATTGCAGCGGCGGCTGGTCCAAGCGCGCAAGATCGACGCGATTCCCGACGTGCTTCTTCTTTGCGAGCATCCGCACGTCATCACGCTCGGCCGCAATGGCAAGCGCGAACACTTGCGTGCAACCGGACGTCAGCTCACGCAGATGAATGTGGAGTTTCATCCCACTGATCGCGGAGGCGATATCACGTATCATGGCCCGGGTCAGATCGTCGGCTATCCGATCCTAGATTTAGCCCAGCATCGCCGCGATGTCCGCTGGTTCGTCAGCCAGCTCGAAGAAATTATGATTCGCGCCACGGCGGATTTCGGCATCGCCGCCAAGCGCGTGGAGGATCGGCACGGCATTTGGGTCGAGACCCCGGCGGGCGAGGAAAAGCTTGCGGCGCTTGGCGTGCACTTGAGCCGCTGGGTGACTTCGCACGGCTTCGCTTACAATGTCTCGACCGATCTGCGCTATTTCGATTGGATTGTGCCCTGTGGGATTGCCGGCAAGCGCGCCACTTCGCTCGAACTAGTGCTCGCCCGCCGGGTCCAATGTGAAGAATTCCGTCCGCGCCTCGTCGCGCATTTCGGGGAAGTGTTTGGCTGCGCCATGGCCGCTCGGTCGCGGCAGGAGCTCGAAGAAGTCCTGGCCGTCTGCGAAGCATCGCCGGACGTGCCGGTAGAAGTGGGATCAGGAATAAGGAGCAATGCATGAGCCATCCGCTGACGCGGGAGCAGCAACTCGAGCTGTATTACTACATGCAGCTCAACCGTCAGTTGGAAGACCGCATGGTGCGGCTCTTCCGGCAGAACAAGATTGTCGGCGGCCTGTATTCGAGTCTGGGGCAGGAAGCGATATCCGTGGGCACGGCCTATGCGCTCGAATCGCGCGACTGGATCGCGCCGATGATTCGCAATATCGGCGCGCTGCTCGTGAAAGGTGTAAAGCCGCGCGACATCTTCACGCAACATATGGCGCGTTACACCTCGCCGACACTCGGCAAGGACGGCACGAGCCACTTCGGCGATTTGAAAGTGCACCACATCGTTTCGCCCATCTCAATGCTCGGCGATCTGATCCCCGTGATGACGGGCGTGGCCATGGCGGGCCGCTACCTCGGCCAGAATATTGTTGCGCTCACGTGGATCGGCGACGGCGGCACTTCGACGGGCGCATTTCACGAAGGGCTCAACTACGCGGCGGTGCAACGCGCGCCTTTGGTCCTTGTGGTCGAGAACAACCAGTGGGCCTATTCCACGCCGGTCGCACGGCAAGTGCCGATCAAGAATCTTGCGGACCGCGCCGTCGCCTACGGCATCGCGAGCCGCATCGTGGATGGCAACGACGTCCTCGCGGTTTACGACGCCACGAAGGGAGCTGTCGAGGAATGCCGCGCCGGGCGCGGCCCGGTGTTGATCGAAGCGAAGACGATGCGCATGCGGGGCCACGCGCAGCACGACCCTGCCGAATACGTGCCCAAGGAAATGGTCGAATACTGGAAGGCGCGCGACCCGATTTCTCTGTGGGAGAAGTATCTCACCGAAAACAAAATCTGGGACGCGAAGAAAAAAGCGGAAATTGACGCGCGCGTTGAGCGCGAATTGGATGAAGACCAGAAATTCGCCGAGGAATCGCCGATGCCGCCGCCCGAGTTGGCCGAACAGGGCGTCTATTGCGACGGCTGCCACACAATCGAAGCCAATTGGCAACGCTCAAAGAAAGAACTCACGCCGCCGAATTGCAGCGTCGAACCCGCCTGGGAAGTGAAAGGATTCGGTGCTGTTGACCCCGAAGCCGCCGCTGCAATGAAACAGGCTGCAGCCTCCCCCGGCAACGGCGCGCCACCATTGCCACACGCAAAATTCGTTCCGAAACCCCCGCAGAAAACGCCTGGCCATCAGCCTGTGAAAGAATCCGTGAAAGAAAAAGATTCGATTGAGACGGCGGCCGCTCTGCGGGTTCCCTTTGGCCGCGGGCCGAAGGACAAAGCCTTCCGGCAGGAACGTCAGGAGAAACCTCGCCGGGACAAGCGGGGGAGGCGCTAATGGCCGCAATCACCATGCTCGAAGGAATCCGCCAGGCCATGTTCGAAGAAATGGACCGCGATCCCGCCGTCGTCGCCCTGGGCGAGGACATCGGCGTTTATGGCGGCGCGTTCAAAGTGACCGAAGGCCTTCTTGCGCGCTTCGGTCCCGAGCGCGTCATCGATTCTCCGATCAGCGAGACGGCAATCGTCGGGGCCGCTTGCGGCATGGGTTATCTTGGGCTGCGGCCCGTGGTTGAAATGCAGTTCATCGACTTCATCGCCTGCTGCTTCAATCAAGTCACAAACTTCGTCGCCAAGTCGCATTACCGCTGGGGCGCGCCCGTGCCCATGGTTCTGCGCGGGCCTTCAGGCGGCGGCGTGCACGGCGGGCCGTTCCATTCGGCGAATCCGGAAATGTATTTCGTGCATACGCCGGGACTGAAGGTCATCTATCCCTCGACGCCATACGATGCCAAGGGGCTGCTTAAATCCGCCATCCGTGACAACAATCCCGTTCTGTTCTTCGAGCACAAATTTCTCTACCGGCGCATCAAGGAAGAAATTCCCGCGGAAGAATTCACCGTTCCGATCGGCAAAGCAATCGTTCGCCGCGAAGGAAGCGACCTGACCATTCTCAGCTACGCGGCCATGATGCACACATCGCTCGAAGCGGCCGAACTGCTGGCGAAGGAAGGCATCGACGCCGAAGTGATCGATTTGCGCACGCTACTTCCGCTCGATCGCGAGACGATCCTCGCTTCCGTCAAAAAGACGAACAAATTGCTGATCGTTCACGAAGACACACGCACCGGCGGGATCGCGGGCGAAATTGCTGCCGTGGTCTGCGAAGGCGCATTCGAGGATCTGGACGGCCCGATTGCGCGCGTCACCGCGCTCGATACGCCCGTGCCATACTCGCCGCCACTTGAGGAGCGCTTTCTGCCGAACGTGGCCAAAGTGGCCGACGCCGCCCGCGAATTGGCAAAATATTGAATCGAGGAGAGTGCCATGGCTGTTGACGTCATCATGCCTCAGATGGGCGAAAGCATTTTCGAAGGCACCATCACCAAGTGGCTGAAGAAGCCGGGCGACAAAGTCGAGCGCGACGAGCCGCTCTTTGAGATTTCGACCGACAAAGTGGATGCGGAGATTCCCTCGCCCGCCGCCGGCGTGCTGAAGGAGATAAAAATCGCCGAAGGCGCGACCGTGCCCATCCAGACCGTCGTCGCCGTGATTGACGCGGCTGGCGCTGGCGCAGCGGCCGCTGCCCCGGCTCCCGCTCCTTCTCCGGCCAGGGCCGAAACTCCCAAGACTGCCCCCGCGCCCAAGGCGGCTGCGGCTCCTTCGACCTCAGCTCCCGCCCCCGCGCCGAAAGCCGCACCTGCGCCGGCTACCGGAGCCTCTCTTGGAACCTCTGCTCCGCCGCGCATGCCTGCCGCCGGGAACGGCGAAAAAGTTCGCAGCTCTCCGCTCGTCCGGCGCATGGCTCGCGAGCACAACATCGATGTCGCGCAATTGTCGGGCACAGGCGCGGGCGGTCGCGTCAGCAAGCGCGACATTCTCGCGGCCCTCGAGGGCGGTGGCGCCGCAGGCGCCGCGACAGCCCCCGCGCGCGCAACGGCTCCCCCTCCCAGCGCAGGCGGTAGCTCCGCCCACGTCGTGCTCGAAACCGCCGTGCCGCGCGAACGGATTTATTTCGGTAAATACGAAGTGCAGCCGATGTCCGTGATGCGGCAGCGCATTGCCGAGCACATGGTTCTGTCGAAGCGCGTTTCGCCGCACGTCTATTCCGTGGACGAAGCGAACGTCAGTGGCATCGCCTCTCTGCGCGCGAAGATGAAAGACCAATTCGAGCAGACCACCGGGACGAAACTGACGTTCATGCCGTTCTTTGTGCGCGCCGCGGTCGAAGCGCTGCGCGCGTTCCCCACCGTGAACGCTTCGATCGACGGCACGAACGTCGTCCTGCACAAGGAGTGCAACATCGGCATCGCCGTGGCGCTCGATTGGGGCTTGATCGTGCCGGTTATCAAAAACGCCGAGGAGAAAAATTTTCTGGGCCTGGCGCGATCGATGAACGATCTAGCCGAGCGCGCCCGTTCGAAAAAACTCAAGCCCGAGGAAGTTCAGGAGAGCACATTTTCAATCACCAATCCGGGCGTCTTCGGGGGACTCTTCGGCTTGCCGGTGATCAACCAGCCAAATGTGGCCATCCTCGGCCTGGGTACGATTGAAAAACGGCCGGTGGTGATCGACGACGCCATCGCCATTCGCTCGATGGTGTATCTCACGCTTTCCTACGATCATCGCGTCGTCGACGGCGCCATCGCCCACCAGTTCATGGGCAAGCTGAAGCACGCGCTCGAGAACTGGACCGAGGATATCTTGTAGCATTTGCAGAGCATTCGGCCGCTTAAATCTCTCGCTAGAACAGTCAAAACGATTCCCATTCCCGCCCCAAAGGGACCAGCGCGACTTGCGGTTGACACGTCGGGGCAAGCACGCTAGGCTCTCGGGCGAACCGGAAGCTAAACGGAAAATTCCGGTTCTTTGCTTCCAAGTCTGATGGTGTGGGCCCGAGGGGACTTTAATCAGGAGGGAAGAATGAAACGAATAGCTGGGCTGTTGGTGGCAGTCCTGCTCTCGGTGGGCATGCTGTATGCTCAGGAAAAAATGACCGAGATGGTGGGCATGATCTGCTACTCCAAGTGCATCAAACAGGTAGATGGCAAAGCGACCTGCGACCCGAATTGCAAGGAACAAGGGGATGCTGTGCTGGTGGACGATCAAGGCAAAGTCACGAAGATCTTCAACCAGGACATGATCAAGCCGTACGCGGGCAAGAAGGTCAAAATGCATTGCACGATGATGAAAGACAAACACATGATGAAGGTCGTCGACATCAGTGAGTATGGATCCGGTTAAGCCGTCGCGCGGTGACGATTTGAAAAGCCCCAGCTGAGAGGCTGGGGCTTTTCTCCTCGTGCCCTAGAACCCTTGTTGTACGCAAAACCCCATTTGATTCGCGCGGCGAGTCGCTCAACTCGATATTCATGATGCCACCCTCCCCAAACCGGCTTCTTTTTGACCAGCGAGTCACTCGAGTGAATAACACCTTTCGCCAAACTTGTTGAGCGGGTCGGTTGTTTACCCGATCCGCCTAGGAGCAGTGATGAAAGGCCATTGGAGATCTGGAATTCTGTTTCTATTGATCTCCGCTGTCGCACTCTCAGCATGGCAACAGGATTCTCACTCGCACAGCGATCGGGCTGCGGCGGACCCTGACTGGTCCGAGTTGCAGGCGAGCATGGCGAAAATGCACGTCGCCATGGCCTCAATAGAACGATCCGGCGACAGGGACGTGGATTTTGTCAATCTGATGCTTCCGCACCACCGGGCGGCAATCGATATGGCCAAGACCCAGCTGCTTTATGGCAAGGACCCGCAGATGCGCAGGTTGGCGCAAGAGATCATCACCGACCAGCAATCGGAAATCGAATTGATGCAACTCTGGCTAAGGCAACAAAAGCCCAATTCACAGAAAGCAGATGAGAGGCCTGCCTCTGACGCGAAGAAGGAGCACTAGCGTGAAAATAATCCGTTGGCTGCCGTTTTTCTTTTTGCTGCCGTGCGCGTTTGCGCAACAAGCGCCTTGGGGACGAGCGGATATTCCCGTGTCCTCTCATGACCGCGTCTACGCAGCGGACCAGACCTCGAACACGGTCTCTGTGATCGATCCCTCCACCAACAAGCTGCTCGGCGTGATCCGTCTCGGCGTTCCCGTGCCCGGCGCTATCCAGCCGCTCTACGTAGGCCAGCTTCTCGTGCACGGTCTGGGCTACTCGCCCGATTCCAAGACCCTCGCCGTGGTATCGATAGCATCGAATTCGGTAACGCTGATCGACACGGCGACGAACAAAGTGAAGGGAATCGTTTACGTGGGCCGTTCGCCCCACGAGGCATTTTTCACACCCGACGGACGTGAATTATGGGTGACTGTACGGGGCGAAGACTATGTCTCGGTCATCGACCCTGTACAGATGAAGGAAACGCGCCGCATCGAGATGGCCAACGGTCCGGGCATGACCATGTTCGGCCCCGACGGCCGCTACGGATTCGTCTGTTCCAGCTTCACGCCGGAATTGGCGGTCGTTGACGTGGCCTCGCATCAAATCATCAAGCGCTTGCCGCAGGCGAGTCCGTTTTGCCCGAACATCGCCGTGAGTCCGGAAAACGACGAAGTATGGATCACCCTGAAAGATACGGCGAGAGTCGAGATTTACAGCGCCAAGCCACCGTTTGAACAGAAGGCGTTACTGGATACAGGGCCGATCTCGAACCACGTGAACTTCGCAAACAATCGCAACGGCAAATTTGCCTACGTCACGATTGGGGGATTGAATGAAGTAAAGGCGTTCCGAAGGGGCGCGACGCCGGAGCTCGTTGCCACCATTCCGGTAGGAAATCTTCCGCACGGCATTTGGCCGTCCGGCGACGGCTCGATGGTTTATGTCGGATTCGAGAACGGCGGCGCAGCGGCTGCGATTGATACGTTGACCAACAAAGTGATCGCCACCATGCCGATTGGACAGACCACACAAGCTTTGGTGTACGTGCCGAACGCCGTTCCAGACGGCGCAGGCACCGAAAACCTCATGCCGCCAGGAGAAGCTGCCAACATCGCACGCCTGCACTTGGAGGCCGGAGGAACCGCATTTCCGAATGCGCAGGCATCGGCGGCAGTGAATTCACTTGGGCTGCTGGATCTGGTTGAGATCGCGCCTGAAGGGCTTGCGCCCAAGTCGCAATATCGGGTGTACCTCGCAGAGTCCAACCATGCACCTTTCGGTAAGCTTGTACCCCTGGCGGTCTTCAAAACCAATCCCGATGGAGCAGCCATTGTTCAAGCCATCGGGCCGCTAAAGACACTTGTGCCGGGAGGCTCAGGCGCTTCGGACGCATCATCGCAGCGGTTCTTGATCGTGACCGATGGAAACGATCCATCGCAGGTAGTGCTGCGGCAAGCCAGCGGTTCGAGCGGTCCGTAATGGGAGACAGCCAAGAAGGCAGCAAAGTCGACGCACCAAGCCGTCGTGGAAACCCTGGCATCCAATGTTGGAGAGTAATTCCGGCGGTTCCCTACTTGGGTTTTTTGAATCGCCTCGTTGCGCGTCCGCAATGAGATATTGCCGGGTCGAAGCCCGGCAGCAGACGAACGGTGTTTCAATAGGCCCGATGTCGACTTCCAAAACCCATCGAAATTGGGGCACGCCTCCCTGGACAATTGACTTCGCGCCGCCGCGCCGGTCTGCTCCCGCATCTGCGGATTTCGCCATTGTTGGCGGCGGATTCACGGGCCTCGCCGCCGCGGCGTGGTTTCGCACTCTCGCGCCCGAAAAATCGGTGGTCGTTCTCGAAGCTTCGCGCATTGGTGCGGGCGCGAGCGGCCGCACCGGCGGCATCGCGCTTGGTGAGACGGCGGCGGGCGACCTGCCGGGACTAGGCGATGTTCTTCGAGGCTTCCAGCAAATTCTCAAGAAGCTCCGGGTGGAGTGCGATCTTTCGCTCCCGGGCGCATGGGAAATCGGCCGCAGCGGCGGCCTCGCGAAATCCTCGATCGCGTGGAATGATTCTGGAACTCTCCGCGTCGTGAAGGAAGTTCCGGGAGGCACGCTCGATCCGGGAAAGCTTGTGAGCGGCCTCGCGCGCGCCTGCCACAGGCTCGGTGCTGTCATCCTCGAGAACCGTCCGGTCGAGCGCATCGAGTGGGGAGAGCGGGCGGAGTTGCATTTCGCGCGCGGCCGGTTGCGCGCGGAGAAAATCCTCTTCGCCACGAATGCACTGTCGCTTCCTCTGGCCGGGCTCGAAGAGGGAACGCATCCGAGACTGACGCTCGCGGCTTTGACAGCGCCTCTCGCGGAGAAGCAGCTTCGAGCGATCGGCCTGGCCGGAAGAAAACCCTTCTACACCGTGGACCTGCCGTATCTGTGGGGCCGCGTCCGGCGGGATCGTTCAATCGTCTGCGGCGCGGGACTCGTCAACGCGCCGGGTGAGCACGATCTCGCCGGCATAGACGTCGCCTCGGCTGAACCTGCGCGAATGTTTCGGGCGCTCGAAAATCGCGTCCGCGGACTTCATCCCGCGCTCGCGTCCGTCCGGTTCACGCGCCGCTGGGGCGGGCCGATTCTCTTTCGCGATTCCTGGAAGCCGGTTTTCGATTCGCATCCGCGGAGCAAGAACGCCATTGTTCTGGGAGCCTACGCCGGCCACGGCGTCGCACTCTCGTCTTACCTCGGCCGTTGGGCCGCCGAGGCTTTCCTGGGCCAACGCGATCTTCCGCCGTGGGGGTCGCTCTCGCGGTGAGTGTCCTCTGGACCCGCCAGATCCTGCCGAATGTAGAGTTTGGCAATCCCCAAGGAGGATTCTTCTGCGGCAGAGTCGGACGAAGCCCGGCTCTGCAATGTCTCCTCAATGAAAGTGGTGGCGATAATCCTGCATTCGATTAGATTCAGCCGAGGAGAGATTGCATGATCGGAACTTCGCTCCGCTCATGCAGCAAGATGATTTTCCAGCGCCGAAGTGAAGCCCACGTTTACATCTCCCCGAACACTAGCGGAGGCGAACGCGAATGTCGTCCGCCCACTTCTCGATGCGATTGAGCGGCACGACGGAAATGTGCTGTTCTTCGAATAGTTTTACCACGAACTGGTGCCGCGGGTTTTCCCGTGCGGGTTCGACCTCCGTGATGGCCGTGAAGTCGGACTTCGGGACACGCGCGCGGATGCATTCGGCCGTGTAGGCGAGGACTTTGGCCTGCGAAGGATCCCGCCCGAGCGCCACGGCTTGTAGGTAGCCGCGCGTCCCGTTGTACCGGTAGCCGTAGTCGAGCCTCAAGGGGTCGCCGGACTGCGTGAACTCCTCGACGCGTATGCTGCGGTCCATCTTCCCGAGAATGCGATGGCGGCGAAAAACGTCGTTGAGCCGCGCCTTGATCCACCCGCGCGTGCTCTCGAGGATTCCCCCGCGCATTCGTGGCGGCGGCGCCACGTGATCGTGATACAGCCGGTCGAGCTCGGCGTCGAAATCTTCCGCCAGCACGGCTTTGGGCGGACCAAATTGCAAGGCATTTGAAAGCGTCTGGTCCAGCTTTTCAAGATATGCTGCGGCTTCGGCTGCCGGCGCCTGAAGGCGTGCGTCGAAATCCCCCGGAAGAGCGCGCAACAGATCTTCGTCGGCGCTCGGGTGCAGCCGCCGGACGCGAGCCAACTCGGACGATTCCTCGATCAGGCGCATGGCTCGCCGCTCGCCGCCGGGCTCGTCGAGCAGCACGCCGATGTTCACCCACTCGTCGCGCACGAGATTCGGCGTGTACCGCAGGACCCGATAGCGAAAGTTAGTTCTCGTTTCGTCAGGCATGGCTCACTTCCAGTTGGGAAAGGGTTGTGCCGATGATTTCCAGGCCGAAAAGATCAGTTCGCGGGCTAATTTTCGCCGCCGCAAAAGCTGTTCCAACATTTTCTCGAGCGCGTCGGAATCGAAATCGTACCACTCGGGCGGGATTTCGCTTGAAATCTCCTCGAGTACGCTTTCCGTGATTCTATTTTCCACACGCGCGAGCCACGGCTCGAACTCGTCCATTCCCCGGACGGATTCATACACGCGATGCCGGGCGTAGAGGCCGCGCAGCGGCGCATCCGGAAAATTCCACTCGCCGGCGTTGCAGCAAAAGCCCTGATCGATCATTTGCGCACGGTAGTGCGGCTCGCCGCGCCCACGGAAGAAGATCGCCTGGCGGCCGTTCGTATTGCAGGTCCATTTGTCGAACACGAGCATGCCGGCGAAGTCCGTAAGGTTCGTCACCTCGCGGAGTTGCTCGTCGGGCAGAAAGTCGTAAACGACCGTGTCTGCCGGCGAGCCCGGATAGCGCGATCCGAATTGCATTCCCGCTTTGCAAGGCGCGCGCCCGCGCCCGAGCTGGATCGTGAGTTCTTCCGTGAATGCGATCAATTCTTGGCGTACTTCCACGACGGAAGCCACCGGCGTCGGCAGTCCCATGCGCGCCGCCAAACGTGTCCCAAGCAATTCGTTCGCCAGAATCCGTACCCCTTGCGGATTGTTCTGAAATTTTACGACGTAGTAGCTTTCATCTGCACAGCGCATGAGTTGCGCCTGCGCTCCCCCGCGCATACGCCGCACTTGCTCGACCGCGAGCCCCATCGAGCGCGTATGCTAGCAGGTTTACCGTATGAGAAACATTTCCGAATTGGGAAATAGTGGACCCGCCGAGGGACAGAAAGCGGAATATCAAAATTCGCGTGAGAGGAACGCGCTCAGAGACAATTTGCGAGCGAAGGACGCAGCCGAACCGTGACAGTGAAAACGATCCCGACCGCCGGTCGGCCTGGAAAATGACTTTGACCGGCGATTAACGCTTCTTGCGCTTGCGACTCTTCTTGGCGCGAGCCTTTCGAGATCCCGACCTCTTCTTCTTTTTTCCCTTGGCCTTCGCTTTTTTCCGGGCGGGCTTTTTCGCCCTCTTCGCCTTGCGCGAACGCGCGGGCTTGCGCGAAGGGGCCGCGGCGGGCGCGGGAGCTTCCTCTTCGGCCGGCTCGTCCTCCAGGATAATCTCTTCCACTTCTTCTATGATTTCGTCGTGCGGGTGTTCGAGCCCCTCTTCTTCTTCCTCTTCGTAACGGGGCAATTCGTCTTCATCGTCGTCATGCATCTTGGCGTAAAACATTCCGTCCTCCGTGGCTTCCAGGATCGCCGGGCGGCCCCGCACTCCTCTGAGGGATATAAGCGGAGTCTCGGAAGTTTGTCAAGACGCAAGGAATCGAAATGCTTGCAGGCCAGGAAACGACTAAGCATTCACGCTCGCCAAGGCCTGACTCAAAGGCACATTCTACCTGTAAGCGTAAGACATTGAGGTATTTAGATGAAACAGGTCACGCCAGAGGCCCTAAGGCTCAGCGCTGGATGTTCAGGAGATCGCCTGCTGCGAGCTGCCGGTCCGCCAGGAAAGGGTTCGACTGGCGCAGGGACGAAACCGTGGTCCCGTAGGCGCGAGCGATCGAATAGAGCGTTTCCCCGCGCTTCACGCGGTGCTGGACCGTCTCGGAATTGCCGGAATTTTCATCCGACACGTTCCTGACCGCCGGGCTACCGCCACTTTGAGCCGATTTCGGCTTCGTGCGTGTGTTGTCCGGCGGTTGCCCGCCTGCGTAGATCTTCAGCCGCGATCCCCTCGGGACGCTTTTGCCGCTAATGTGATTCCAGCGCTTCAGCTCCGTGACGGTGACATCGAACCTGTCCGCAATCCCTTCGAGCGTATCGCCGCGCTGCACGCGATAGTGCACCAGCCGGACTACCGGCGGCGCCGTGGGCACGTTCAGCAGAAACCCCGTCGGGACCGTGGCGCGCACTTCGAGGTGATTGGCATTCTCAATCGCCAGGACCGTCACCCGGTAATGCCGCGCAACCTCCGCCAATGTCTCGCTTCCCTCGACCGTGTGCAGCCGCCAGCTCGTCCACTTATCCGTGGGCACCTGTACGATGTTCTCTCTGAATTTTTCCCCTGTTCCCGCCGGCATATTCAATTCGAATTTCGGGTCGTTGGGCGTCACGCCGCGCAGAAGTTCCGGGTTGAGCTCCCGCAAACCGTCGAGGTCGGCGCCGGAGGCGTCGGCCACCAGATGCAGATCCACCGGATGCCCGGGATGGACTTTGTCCACGACGGGCGGCTTGTCCGGCGCCACTTGCACGCCGTAGAGCGCGGGGTCCTTGCCCACCAGCGCCATCGCGACGATAATGGGCACGTAATTCCGCGTCTGTTTCGGCAGCACGTTGCGCTTCTGCAGCTCCCAGAAATCTGCGTAGCCGGTCCACTCGACAGCCTTCACCACGTTGAGCGGCCCCGAATTGTACGCCGCCATCACCAGGTACCAATCGCCGAACATGTTGTAGAGATCGCGCATGTGGTGCGCCGCCGCGCGCGTCGATTTTTCGGGATCGCTGCGCTGATCAATCCAATAGCTGCGTTGGAGATCGTATTCCTCGCCGCGATAAGGCATGAACTGCCAGATCCCGCGCGCCCCCGCCCGCGACACAGCTTCCGGCTTGAATGCGCTCTCCGCTTGCGCCAGGTAAATCAGGTCCTGCGGCACGCCTTCTTCCTTCAGCACCCGCCGGATCATTTCGTTGTACCGCCCGGCGCGCTCGAGGCCGTGTTCGACGATGGCCCGCCCGCGCGCGGTCGTGAAGTAGCTCAAATATTGAAGGACGGAGGCGTTCACCGTCAGCGGCAGGTCATGCTGCACCCACATCAGTTCCTGCTCGGCCTTACTCGCGAGGCGCGGATCGCCGGGAGGCAGGGTCAGGTCCGCGAGTTCGTCGATGGGAGCGGGCACGCCGGTATTGTCCGGCTCTTCCTCATCGGTCTTCACGGCCTCGGCTTCGTACTCGTGAACGGCGTCGCCGATTTGGTCAAACAAGTCCGAAAGCCGCGGGTCGGAATCTACCGGGATCCCGCTCGCCATAATCAAGTCCACGGCGCGGTCGAAATTGAGCCGGGCACCGTCAAAATCGCCCGCTTTGTAAGCCTTCTGGCCGGCTGCGAAGTTCGCCTGTACCTTTTCAATCAGGGTGTCAACGGCGGGCCGGGCTTGCGGCTGGAGCGCGGAGAGGTCAGCGAGGTGATCCGGGAAGGGAAGCGTCTCGCGGACAAACGCGGGCACCGGCGCAGGCGCATTTGCCGGAGGCCGCGCGTGCGTTTGCTGTTTGGGCGCAGTTTCCTCGCACCCGGCGAGCAGCATCGCCCCTGCCACGAGCGCAGCCCAGCATGTCGTCCTCTGCTTCATGATCCCCTTCACCCGTCCTGCCTCCCGAATCCAACTTCGAGGCCGCATGTCGGTTCCTGGGAAAGCTCCCGGGATTCGGGCCTCGCCCTCAGCTAACAAAAATCTTACGAGTTACTTGCGGCCCGGTCAATGGAACTGGCGAATCGGGCATTGACCTTATCACGACACGAAGTACTAGGGGCTCCCCGCGTTCCTTCGACCACAACCGCGGCTCGCCGCGGCCGGGGACTGCGTCGCGTGCGTACCTCGCTGCCGCAGCCCATCGCGGAGAGAGCGCCCGCGCAAACGCAGCGACCCCGCCGTGGCGGATGGTTAGGCACAGGCTTATACCACCGTCGCCCCTCCCGCGTCACGTCATCCTGCTTGGCCCCGGGTCCCAACGCTGTCATCCCGAGCCAGGCCGTTTTGTGGCCAACGAGGGATCTGCTTCTGGTTTTGCCCCCGCTTGTTTTGCCTAACCCTCTTCATTTTTATACAAGAGATCAGTCCAATTTCTTCCCCCCTGTGCGATGCTACTTCTGGAGGTTTGTAGCGTGGCACGCGACGAGGATTCTGTAGGGAGACCGCCGGAACAAGAGCCAGGAGCCGGCAGGATGCCGACGCTACGACCGGCGGGCCAGCCGCCCTGTACTTTCAAAATTCTAATCGCAACAGCCGGAATTAGAAAATGAGTCAACTCATTGAAAACAAACAACCGCGTCCCGTTCTAATCGCAACTGACGACCCGATGAGGGTTGTCATCCTGAGCGAACAACGCGAAC
>CAWEVR010000003.1:0-153686 GCA_963812565.1 uncultured Acidobacteriota bacterium | reverse complement strand
GAAGGATCTCTCTTCGCTGCATTAGATTACAAATTCTAATCGCAACAGTCACGAATTCAGAATTCGCTCCAAACCCTTTGGCATCTGTGACTTCACTCTTTTCTAACCGCAACAAAAACGCGTATGTGTGTTCCGCGCGCCTTCGCGGAGAGCGCTTTCCCCCATTTTCACTTTTCGATTTTCCAATTTCCGGTAAGCCAACTTCAGGCGAGGGCTTGGCGGAGGTCTTCGATGAGGTCGTCGGGATCTTCGAGGCCGACCGAAACGCGCACCGCGCCTGGGTCAACGCCCGCAGCGCGCAGCTCAGCCGCCGACATTCTGTAGTGCGAGGTGTACATCGGCAGGACCACGAGCGATTCGACGCCGCCGAGGCTCGCCGCCAACAGAAAAATCCGAACGCGATCGCAGAAGCGTCGCGCGCCTGCAAGACCTCCCTTGTGATCGAACGCCATCATGGACCCGAAGGCGCGCATCTGCCGCTTCGCCAGCCGATGGTCGGGGTGCGACGCCAGGCCCGGATAATGCACGCGCGCGACTTTCGGGTGCCGCTCGAGATATTTGGCGACGATCATGGCCGTCTCGCACTGCCGCTTCACGCGCAGCTCGAGAGTTTTCATCCCGCGAATCAGCAGGAACGCCGCCTCGGGATCCATCGAGCCGCCGAGATAGATGATGTTGTCGCGAACCTTATCCATCATCGCCTGGCTGCCCGCTGCGGCGCCCGCGATGACGTCGGAATGTCCGGCGAGAAATTTCGTCGCACTGTGCAGAACGATGTTGAACCCGAGCGCGATCGGCTTTTGCAGCACGGGGCTGGCGATCGTGTTGTCGATGAGCGAGACGATTCCCCATTCTTTCGCAAAGCCGACCGCCTTGCGCAAATCCACGAGCCGCAGCGTGGGATTCGTGGGCGTCTCGATGTACAGCGCTTTCGTGCGCGGGTTGACGAGCTGCTCGATCCCCGCGAGGTCCGTTTCCACGTGCCGGACGACGATTCCCATCCGCGGAAAAGTGTCGCGCATCAGCCGGTACGTGCCGCCGTAAACTTGCCGCGTGGCGATCAATTCGTCGCCCGCTTTAAGCACGGCGAGCAGCGCGCTCGAAATCGCGGCCATGCCCGATGCGGTGACGACGGCCGCCTCAGCGCCTTCGAGCGCCGCCAGCTTTTTTTCCGCGATCGCAAGTGTGGGGTTGCCGTAGCGCGTGTAGATATACGCCGAGCTTTTTCCCTCGGCCCAGCGCTTCATCTCCTCCGTGCTCGCGAACGTGAAATTCGCTGTCCGCGCGATGGTCGTGCCCACGGGTGCGCCGACGTGATATCTTTCCTGGCCTGCGTGGATCGCGAGCGTTGCGTCGCCCAGGCGCTTTACTTTTTCAGGTTTTTTCATGGGGTCGCAAGATTGCGCAATTCGCGCGGGAATCGCAAGCGCCAAATTGGTTCACCGCGCGCGCTGCGAAAGGGAATGGGATTCGGAACCGCAGCGTTTTCTTGCAGTAACCTTCAGCGAGGCATTCGCTTTCCATTCTCTGTTGCTGGAGTGGAAGAGCGCCGCGGAAAATGTCGCGCTCGCCCTTTCTTTGTGTGCCAATATAGTACGAAGTTCTGCCCCTTCCTTTGCGCTCAGCGAGCGCCCCAGGGAGCGATTGATGAGAAGAAAGCTTGTATTCGCATTGATTCTGTTGTCCTTGACGCTGTCGCAATCCGCTTGCGTTCATTTCTGGGCCGTGGGCCCACCCTGCATTGGCATCGGCTGTCCCGCAGGTTCAGGAGGACAGCTCGGTCCAATCAAGCAAGCTCAAAACCGTCCAGCTCAGGACGGGAAAGTGCTGGCCGATCAAAAGGGCGCGGCCGATCCATCTCATGCGAATCCAGCGGAAGACGATGCAGGCCAGTTGACGGCAGGCGAGTAAACACAACCGCGCGGATCAACTCGCAACGGCCCGAAATTCCCTTTTCGTTAAGCGGAGGCGGCTTCTTCTTCCTCGCCGCCGTGCGGCTTGTGCGCCGCGATCACCTTCTCCGCGATTTCAGCGGGCACGAAATCGTAGTGCGAAAATTCCATCGTGTAGCTGCCTCGTCCCTGCGTCATGGAAATCAATTCGTTCGCGTAACTGAGCATTTCCGAGAACGGAACCAGCGCCTTCACAACCACGCTTCCCGCGCGTGCTTCGCTCCCGCTGATCTTTCCTCGACGGCTGCTGAGGTTCCCCATCAAGTCGCCCGAATACTGATCGGGCGCATAGACCTCCACGTGCATGATGGGTTCTAGCAGCGCGGGGCGCGCTTGCTTCATGGCTTCCTTAAACGCGAGCGAACCCGCGATCCGGAAGGCCATATCGCTCGAGTCCACATCGTGATATTTGCCGTCGTAGAGGCTCGCGCGAAAATCAACCACGGGAAAGCCGGCGAGAAATCCGCGTTCGGCAGACTCGCGGATTCCTCTTTCGACCGATGGAATCCAGTTCTTCGGGATCGCGCCGCCGAAGACGTCGTCCACAAATTCCACGCCTTTGCCGCGCGGCAACGGTTCCATTTTGATGCGGCAGAGGCCGAACTGGCCGTGGCCGCCCGTTTGCTTTTTGTGCTTGCCTTCGGCGTCGGCCCTGCCGCGAATCGTTTCGCGGTAAGGCACCTTGGGCGGATGCAGTTTCATTTCCACGTGGTAACGCTTACGCAGCTTTGCGACAACGACCTCGATGTGCTGCTGCCCCGCGCCGCTGAGCAGAAACTCTTTCGTCTGCGGGTCGCGGCTGAACCGCAACGCCAAATCCTCTTCAAGAATTTTGTGGATGGCCTGCCCGATGCGGTCTTCATCCGCGCGCGTTTTCGGCTCGACGGCGAATGTGATGGAAGGCTCGGGTATGCGGGCCGGCGAATAAAAAATCGCCGCGTTCTTGTCCCCGAGAGTCTCACCGGTGGTGGATTCTTTCAGTTTCGCGACCGTGCCGATATCGCCGGCGTGCAAATCGTTCACCGCCGTGGCCGTCTTGCCCTGCATCACCTGCACATGCTGGAAGCGTTCCTGCGAGCTGCGATTGAAATTGTTAAGAGTCGCGTCGTTCTTCAGAACGCCGGACATGACCTTGAAATAGGTGATGCGTCCGGCGAAGGGATCGGCGAGCGTTTTGAAAATGAAAAGCGTTACCGGCTCTGAATCGGCAATTTTCCGTTCGGTCGTTTCGCCTTTGTGGTCCGGCGTCTTGTGACCGGCCGCTTTTCCGCGAAACGCGGGCGAGGGGAAGATTTCGACCAGGAAATTCAGGATGGCGTCGCTGCCGATGCTGAGCAAAGCGGAGCTGAGCAGGATGGGGAAAATCCGCTTGGCCAGGACGGCGCCGCGCAGACCCTTCTTCAAATCCTCGACCGGCAGCGTGCCCTTGTCGAAAAATTCCTGCATCAATTCGTCATCGCCCTCGGCGACCAATTCGACCAGGGCCTCGTGCGCAATCTTGGCTTCGTCGGCGAGATCTGCGGGAATCTCTTCAATCCTGGCTTTGCCGTCGCCGCCGGGCGTGTAGAGGAGCGCCTTCATGGTGACGAGGTCCACGACACCTTTGAAGTTTTTCTCTTCGCCGATGGGCAACTGGACCGGCACCACGCCGCGGCCGAACACCGTCTGGAGCGATCCGAGCGAGCGCTCGAAGCTCGCAAGCTCGCGGTCCATCCAGTTCAGGACGAAGGCTCGCGGCTGATCGTATTCAGTGGCGTAGTCCCAGACTCTTTCGGTCACGACTTGAACGCCTGCGGCCGCATCCACCAGGATCAGCGAGGCGTCCGCGGCGATCAGCGAGGATTTCGTTTCATTGATGAAGGTGGAGTAGCCGGGTGTGTCGAGGAAATTGATTTTTGTTTTTTCCGGCTGGCCGACGGCCTGCCACTCGGCGTAGGCGAGTCCGGTGTTAATCGAGATCTTGCGCGCGATTTCCTCCTCGTCCCAGTCGGTCGTGGTCGAGCCGTCGGAAACTTTGCCGAGCCGCGGCGTCATCCCCGCCGTGAAAAGCAACGACGACACGAGCTGGGTTTTCCCCGTGTCGCCGTGGCCTACAATGCCCACGTTGCGTATCCATTCGGTGTTATAGGATTTCATTTTTCACCTCGGTGAAGAGATCGAAATTCGGCATTCGAAAATCGAAACGCGCAAGCGGGGCTAGAGATTCAGGAGATTCTTCCGAGTTCCGGATTCCGATTCTTGATCTTCGGGATTTTAGAACGGGCATTTCGTGGAGAGAAAATTCGGAACGCGAATTCGAGCTGTGCGAAAGAACGAACATCACGGCGCCGCCCCCCTGGCGGTTGCGCGATGACCCTGCGGGAATCCGGGATGCTAGCACAGGGATTGGTATTGGTTCAACAAATGAGCGAACTCGGCAGGGAACTGCGGCCTGAGTGCCTGGCGGCAGGTGTTGGACCTGAGGTGATTCCAATTGGCCTTTTTGAAGTGCTGAGTCGAATTCATGGATGCCATGATTGAGGTAAGGATGCGGTGGCGTGCGAGCGGGGAGTCTGCCGGATCTGCTTCGCGGTTCAGGTCGTGAGTGGTTGAAAATCAGCAGTGGTGGTTGAACGCGGCCAGGCGCGTCGATTTCGGTGCGATGTCTGCGCGTAGGCTCGGCTCATATCCAGCTGATTCTATTAGTGGTTAATTTAAGGGTTCTAAACGCCCGCCTTTGGCAGGACCCGTGCACTAATTGATGGGCATGAGCTGCTTCAGAGAGTTGAAAGAGTTCTCGAACAGAAGGATGGATGTCGGCGGCGCGATCGGAAACGGCATCGCGGGACCGACACGGAGGTCTAAGATGAGATACCTAAAATACGTGGTATTGCTCGGACTGTTAATTTTCTCGGTTGGTAGAGCTAACGCACAGGTGGCGGTTGGCGTTGGAATTGGTCCTGGCTATGTTGGGCCAGCGCCAGTATGCGCGTATGGATACTACGGGTATTACCCCTACGCATGCGCGCCCTACGGATACTATGGTCCACAGTTTTTCGCAGGCGGCATCTTTATCGGTGCCGGCCCATGGTTCCATGGTTTCCGCGGGGGACCCTTCTTCGGTCCCGGTTTCGGTCGGCCTGGCTTCAACGGTCGCCCGGGATTCGGGAATCGTGGCGCCTTTTTCCATGGCGGTAATGGATTCCGCAGCACAAACGTGGTTCGCAGCGGTAACGGATTTCATGGCGGCAATAGCTTCCACGGCAGTGGCGCGGTCCACAGCGGTGGCGGCTCCCACTTCAGCGGCGGCTCACATGGCGGCGGTGGATTCCATGGCGGTGGCGGCGGTCACAGCGGTGGCCATCGGTAATCGCGGGTTATTTACCTGAATACGAACGGCTGGCAGCGCGGGCTGCCAGCCGTTTTGCATTTGTGGGGACGGATTTCCTAAAGCTGGCCTTCGTCGGCGGAGGGGCCGTAGATCGAAGGCACAGGCACATTATTCAGCCGAAGATAGACTGTGAGCTGGCCGCGATGGTGGATCACATGATTCAGAAAAAAGCTGCGGAGAGCGGCAACGCGCGGCAGACTGAAGATGGTCTTTCCTCCCGCAGCGAGCGTAAAGGTTTTTGCGAGGTCGGCATCGCTGGCGCCGGCAATCGCGGCGCGGGCATCGGTGACGTTTTTGTCGAAGATTTGCAGAAGGCTCTGGGTCGTGGTCATGACGAGCGGTTGCCGGGGCGGAGCGCCGGAAGGACGGAAATCCAGAATTTCCATGCTCGTGACTCTGGGGACCAGGCTGGGCAATTCAGCGATGTGTCCGGCGAGGCGGCCGATGGTCATGGATTTATCATGGGGCTTCCAATCGGGCTTGCCTTCGGGGACGCGCTCGAGGGCTGTTCGGGTGGTGGCCATTTCGTGATCGAATTCAGGAAGGAGTGCATCGTGGATCGCCATCGGACCCTCCGTTGGTTTGATGTATGCGCGCCTATCTTACTCCAAAGAAGAGCGGCTGAATATGCGCCGCGGCACTGGACTCACTTGGCCTGGGAATTCTCCGTCCTGAGGATGAAAGCCGCGACAGTGTCGTGAAGGGCCTTCAGCGAAGCCTGGTGGGCGTAGACCATGTGGCCGGATTCATAGAATTGAAATTCTATGTTGTTCTGCAACTTGGCCGAGACGGGCAAGTGTTGCATTTCGTAAACGCCTTCGTAGAAGGGCGTGGCGAGATCGAAATAGCCGGCGTTCAACAGGATTTTGAGGTCCGGGTTGTATTTCATCGCATTGCCCAGATCGAGCATCACGTTCGTTGCCCCTGGCAATGGGTCATGGGCGCCGGGAGGCTGGTGGAGAAAATTCCAAGATTTCCAGATTTTGATTTCCGGTTTATAAACTCTATTTTCGCCGAACTTCAGATCCTTCCGCACATACTCATTGAATGCCGATACGTAGGCGGAGCTGATCGCCGCCGATTGCGGATCGTACTCCGCTTCCTTGCTCAGCGGATCCATGGTCGGCCCGGAGAAGCGCGTGTCGAGCCGGCCGGTGGTCGTGTCACTGTCGTCCTGCAGCATCTTCTCGAATTCTCCGCCGTTGATGCGCAGGTTTGCTTTCTCGATGTATTCAATCGGAAGACCGGTGAACTGATGCAGCTTCGCGGCGATCACGTGACGCTCGTCCGGGGCGAGCGCGGACCCTGCGGCGAGAGCCTGCGCGTAATCGGTCATCGCAAAGCGCTCGACCTCCGCCAGCAGCGGCGCGAGCGTCTTGGCCGCATCCGGCAGCTTGTGGTGATACCACGCAGATGCGGCATAGGTGGGAAGTGCAAGCTGATAGGGCAATTCAACACCGGGATTGAACTGCGGGACGTCCGCGTCGTTTGAAAAATTTAATATTTGCGACAGCAAAATCACGCCGTTGAAGTCCACGTCGCGTTCCGTTTCGAGCACGTTGACCAAGACCGCCGACCGCGTGGTGCCGTAGCTTTCGCCGAACATATACTTCGGCGAATTCCAGCGTCCATATTTTGCGAGGAACTGGACGATGAAATCGGCAAAGGCCTGCGCATCCTGATCGACGCCGTAAAAGACTTTTTCCCGGTCCTTGCCGCTGATGCGGCTAAAGCCAGTGCCTGGCGCATCTACAAAAACCAGATCGCTCGCATCGAGAAGGCTGTAGTCATTGTTGACGAGCGGATAGGGTGCAGCCGGCGTGTGGGTATCATCCAGAGTGACTACGCGCTTCGGCCCAAATGCCCCCATGTGAAGCCACACGGTCGAAGAACCCGGGCCGCCGTTGAAGAGGAAGGTCAACGGACGCGATGTAGCCGTGTCACCGGACTTGAAGTACGCGACGTAGAACATGCTGGCTTCGGGGGGCGGGATCTTTTGGTCCTTGTCGGCATTCTGAGGCACATCGTCCCAATCCTTGGGATGCACGACGAGCGTTCCGGCAAACGCGTCGTAATTAATGAGATTCCCACCGACAGTGACGGAGCCCTTGCTTGCTTGTCGCTCCGGTTTGAATTGTTCGAGCTTCGCGACTTCGACCTTCACCACCTCGACCTTGACAACCTCGACCTTCGCCGCTTCGGGCGTGCTTGCCGGTGTCTGGTCTTTCGTCTGCGCATGAACAACAATAAGCGGCAGCGCGGGGGCTGCGATTGTGAGAGCGACGATCCGCAAAACAAATCTTGGCATCAAGCGTGTCTCCGTTGTTGGCGTGGACTGGGATTTCTTTTTTGATTTTCGGATGACGCAGAAAGTACACCGGACATTCACGGAATGCAACTTTCCCGCCGGATGTGCCGCGCGAGGGTGCGGATTCGCTGGGGGAGGGTTGCTTCTTTTGCCGATCGTTACGGAGCGATTTTGAAGGAGCCGTTCGGTTCGACGAAGGCGTAGGCCATGGCAGAAGTAGTGAACGCGGCGGCGGGGCGGCCTTGGCGGTCGAGGAGTATCAGGCCGCCGGTGGTGTGGGCACGATGCGAGAGTTTGCGAACGCAGGCGTCGGCGACAGCCTGGGCAAGCGATTCGGGACCACGCTTTTTCCGGTGAGGCACAAGAACGCGCTGATCGTGCAGAAGATCAACCGCCATCTTGGCCATAACGATTTTCATGATGCCTTCGCCGTGGCCCGTGCAGGAGACGCCTCCGGATTCAGCATCGGCGTAGCAGCCGCAACCTATGAGTGGGGAATCGCCCACGCGGCCGGGGAATTTGCAGCAAGTGCCGCCGGTGGATGTCCCGGCGACGAGATTTCCATTCAGGTCGAGCGCGACGGCGCCGACCGTGCCGAGATGGTGGCTGAAATGATGTTCGGCAGCGTGCGAATCCTCGAGGCAACGACGCCAGGCCATGCGCTCACGGTCGAGGATGAGTTCATCAGGCGAGCAGAGCGCGATGCCGTTTTCAGAGGCGAATTTTTCAGCGCCGGCGCCGACCAGCATCATGTGCTCGCTTTTTTCGAAGACGCGCCGCGCGAGACGAATCGGGTTGCGCACGCGTTCGACCGCGGCGACCGCGCCGGCCTTGAGCGTCGAGCCATCCATGACGATGGCGTCGAGCTGAACGCGGCCTTCCAGATTCAGGTGGGAGCCGATACCCGCGTCGAAGGTGGGATCGTCTTCGAGGATGACGATGGCAGCTTCCACGGCTTCGATGGCCGCGCCGCCATTGGAAAGGACTTTCCAGCCAACCTCGAGCGCGCGGCGGACACCCGCGCGGCAGTCTTCGACCGCTTCCGTGGGAATCTTCCAAGCGCCGCCGTGAACGATGAGAGAGGGTTTCAAAGTCCCAGGGAAGCCGTCATAAACGCGGGTACAACATCAGGGTGACGCCTAGAGCGATGAGGATCGGTCCGAGAAAAAATGCAAAGCCCATGCCCAGAAGGACGCGTACCGCGCCATGCCGTTTCTCCTCAGAGACGGGCAGCGGAAGCTTCTGGAAAGGTTCCTGCTGCCGCAACATGGCACGAAAAACTTTGAGATAAGCAATCAGCCAGAACTTGATTTCTCTCCGTGACTGCCACAGGAGATCGAGTCCCGCGCAAATGATGAGGAAGCCGACAATTCCAAGAAGCTTCGGCACGGTCAGCCTCCCCGCCGCGCCGTGCGCGTGAGAATGCGGGACGGATCCGCGACTTCGCGCACGATTCGAGTGGGAGCAGGTGTGCGGATCGCTCCAGCCAAGTGAGGATCGGCAGAGGGCGCAAGACCCTGGCCCTTCGTCTGTTTCCAGGTGTGGAGGATGCGATGGATTACGGTGATGTTGGGTCCGATGGACAGAATCCAGAGCACGAGGGGCATGCGGTTCGCGAGCGCCCCCAGGATCATCAGGACTAGGCGCTCCGGGCGCTCCCAAAATCCGACCTCGGACCTCGGAGCAAGCGACTCAGCGCGTGCTTTGGCGTAGCTGACCATGACAGCCCCCGCCATCGCCACGCCGGCGAGCACGGCGTAAAGGAAGCGATTTACGCGCGCGTAATAAACGAGCAGGCCAAGGAAGAGAATCAAATCGGCGTAGCGGTCGAAAATCGAATCGAGGAATCCACCGAACATCGAGACGCGCTTCTGAATCCGCGCGACCGGGCCGTCGAGTAAATCGCACAGGCCCGCGAAAATCATCATCCCCCCCGCAGCGGCGAATCTCCCCGCGGCAAAAAATATGCCCGCCCAGAGGTTGAAGATCAGAGCGGACCACGTGATGAGGTTGGGAGGGATCCCCGTGCGAGCCAACACGGCTGCAAGACGGTTGATGGGCCAGGAGAGGTACCGGCCAATGGTCCGCGTCAGCATGAAGTGAAATACACCCCGCTATTCCTCTTCATAAATCGTTTTCAGGCGAACGACTTCATATTCCTTCATGCCCGCCGGAGTCGTCACTTGCACTTCGTCGCCGACCTTTTTCCCGAGCAGGGCACGGCCTATGGGAGAGGTTGTGGAGATCAAGCCTTTCGCAGCGTCGGCTTCTTCCACGGTAACCAGTTTGTACTCGATTTTCGTGGACTTCGCAACGTCGAGGACAACGAGGGTTGAGCCGTAAGCAGCACGGTCTTTCGGCAGATTATTCAGATTGAGCATCGAGAGGTCAGCCATTCGCTGGTGGAGCTGGCCGAGACGCGCGGAAACGTAGGACTGGCGCTCCTTGGCGTACTTGTACTCGGCGTTTTCGGAGAGGTCGCCGTGAGCGCGGGCTACCTTGATTTCCTTCGGAAGCTCATCGTGGAGCTCGTGTTCGAGCGCGGCGATTTCCGCTTGCAGCTTTTTCTTGATCTTCTCTGCTAGATCGATCATTTGAAGGCGTCTCGGAGCGCACGGAACAACGCGGAGGCTCCTGATCTGCTTCCCAAGCTTTCCCTAGGATTATAGAGGATTTCCGCGGGGCGCCGCAAATAGGAGAGAACAAGGCCCGAAAATAAGGGGTCGGCCGGTGCGGGGGAAAGTAGCCGGGGTTGAATCTCGCGAACTATGGCGGAGAGGGGGGGAGAATTTCTCGCCGTTCTCAAAAACCCTTGAAAAACGACCCTTTGCTAATGTTTTCAACCACTTCCCAAACTTCCAACTGTTAAGCGGGGGTGAGTATAGACCATCCTAGTTGGGGTAAGTAAAGCAAAATTTGGTAACAGTGGTGACAGTAAAAGGCAACTACATGTTCCCATTCTAGGAGCGCGAAAATGGACAAGGAAGAGTCAAAGAAACTCGGGAACGATGTGGCAAAGGCGGTCGGGTATGACGCTCAGGACGATTGTCCATGTTTTCATGGCTGCGCTGCACTATTCAGGCTTTCACGGCTTTGCTGAAGAAGTGCAAGAATGTTGGAACCATGGAGCAGAGCGGGAAGAACAGATGTCGCACCTCCCGCAAGGGAGCTTGAAGGTTGGGTTTTGACCGACCTTCGCCCGCTAAGCGGTGATTCCATGAACCAACAAACTGAAAAACGACGTTCTCCTCACCGACACGCTTCCCGCGTTCGCAACCGAGCTTCGCCAACTTCTCGATCGAGAAGGGCGAACCCGAATTGGCTGCACAGGTGCCGGGATTGATGATTTTCGACCGTTGCCGCTGCGGGGATGACTTCTGCGCCACGTTCTACACGCAACCGAAGCCCGATGGCGGCTTCGGTCCCGGTCATCGGAATGTGCGCTCTGACACCCGATGAAGGGATGGTCATCCTCGACGTTGTTGGCTGGGGAATCGCGTGTGTGGAAGTTCTCGACCGTAACGATGTTCGGGAAAAGCTGGATGAAGTCCTCTCCTGATATGCGAGCGCCGTTTTCCCTAGCATCAGCGTTCTTGCTCGGGCTGATTCACCACGCTATGATGCCCACCTGTAACTGCGGCTGGTGTTCTTGTCCGACTTCACTCTCATCGCCACGTATTCTACCTTCCTAGCCAGCTATCTAGTCTTTGCGCTCGGCAAGTTCCCCGGAATGAAAATTGACCGACCGGGTATGGCAATCATTGGGGCAGTACTGATGTTTGCTTTTGGCGCGTTGCACCCTTCTGATGCGCTGCACTTCGTTGACCTCGGTACCGTAGTCTTGTTGTTTTCGATGATGCTTCTGGTTGCCTATCTACATGTTGCGGGTTTCTTCGAATGGGTGACAGAGCGTGTGGTGTCAGGGCTGAAACCTCACCATCTGCTGCCCACAGTCATTTTCCTTAGCGGGATTCTCTCTGCATTTTTCGTCAACGACATCATCTGCCTCGTGATGGTTCCCTTCGCACTCACCGCGAGCCACCGAATGGGTCTCAAGCCGGTTCCCTACCTCTTGGCAGTTGCCACGGCTTCGAATATCGGAAGTGTCGCCACAATCACAGGAAACCCGCAGAACATGCTGGTTGGCTCTTTTTCGGGCATCGGGTATCGGGATTTCCTCTGGCACCTCGGCCCTGTCGCACTCGTTGGGTTGCTTCTCGCATGGGTTGTACTCTGGTTTTTCTGTCGGCGTACTGGTCTCCGAGACGTTCGAGCCGAAGTCCCCACCAACATACCGCACGTGAATCCTGTCTGCTCTGCTCAAGCCGGGCATCGTGGTTGCGATGGTCTTGGCAGGATTCCTAGCAGGTCTTCCTCCACCTCTTGTCGCTGCGATGGGGGCAGCCGTGATGCTTATCACGCGCACTCGTGACCCCCGTTTGGTTTATGACGAAGTGGATTGGGGTTTGCTTGTCTTCTTCGTAGGACTATTTCTCATTGTCGGTGGTGCCGAGAACGCCGGGATGACCGACGGTTTGCTCAAGCTAGGAGCGGGGCTGAATTTGCAGCACATGGGAATCTTTACGTTGGTTACCGCAGCCCTGTCAAACTTGGTCAGCAATGTGCCTGCGGTGATGCTTCTCAAGTCCCTCGTCCCCCGGTTTGCGAATCCGCACACAGGGTGGCTAGTGCTATCCATGGCGAGCACACTCGCTGGCAACCTTACCATCACCGGTTCGGTTGCCAACATCATCGTTGTCGAACGTGCGCGTAAGGAGGCTAACATCACCTTCGGCGATTACTTCCGCGTGGGGCTGCCGGTTACCGTGCTGACCATGGTCTTCGGCTATGCGTGGCTGTCGTGGGTAAAGTAGGAGTAGTCCGACTCCCATGTCTGCCCTGCCGAAAACACTGACGCCCGAGATTGGACGGCGTGTCGTTCGGATTCAGGCACTCACGCTCGTTTGGATGACTGTGGAAGCAGCGGTGTCATTGGGCGCGGCGTGGATGGCCCGCAGCCCGGCGCTTCTCGGCTTCGGCGGCGACAGCGCCGTCGAGCTTCTCTCTGCGGCGGTCGTTCTCTGGCGCTTCCGTTCGCCATCTTGCGGAAACCATGCGGAGCGGCAAGCGACGAAGGTCGCAGGCGGCTTGCTCTTTGTTCTCGCCGCATTTGTTGCCCTCACTTCTGTTCTGGCGCTGCTAGGACACGTCGAAGCCCGTTCGAGTCCCACCGGAATCGTGATGCTCATCCTTGCCGCAGTGGTCATGCCTTGGCTTGCAAAACAAAAGCGGCAACTTTCAGCGTCTACCGCCAGCGCAGTGTTGAGGGCCGATGCCGCCGAGTCTGCCGTCTGTGGCTATCTTGCTCTGATTGCTTTGGCGGGTCTCGCGGTCAATGCGATTTGGAAGGTGAGTTGGGCAGACCCCGTTGCCGCCTTGGTCCTGCTGCCCCTGATTCTGCGTGAGGGATGGGAGGCGATGAAAGGCAAGCCATGTTGCGATGCGGTATGAGCAAGGCGTCACACTTCTCTTCGTGGCAAGATTCCACGGAACATTCCCCACATTTAGAGAAGAGGCTTTAACGCAGATTCGATGGCGTCAGTGTATTCGAACCCGATGACCTTCTTTCGGAGTATCCCCTGACGGTCGTAGAGCATTGTTGTTGGCAATCCCTCGATGCCCCCAAACTTCTGTTTCAAATCATCGGCGGCGACCGCCAGCGGATAATGAACGCCGATTTTCTTCGCAAACATAACAGGGTCTTCCGTGTCCATCATGGTATCGAATTTGAGTCCAACAACTGCAAATCCCTTAGAGCCATAGCGGTCTACGAGTTTCTGATAACCGGGCATCTCTTTCTTGCACGGCTGGCACCACGTCGCCCAAAAATCAACGAGCACCACTTTGCCGCGTAAGTCAGCCGAGGAAATCTCACGTCCTTGCAAATCCTTCACGGAGAATTCCGGCAAGTGGGAACCAATCTCACCTGCGGCGACTACCGCCGTTTTCGGTTGAGGGGGACTCGCCGGAGGTTGATTGCATCCGACGAGTCCAACCAAAGCGAGGCTCAGAAATAGCAGGAGTGGTCTAAGCATCTATTCCTTCTTCTGCACGTCGAGAATCAACAGCTTCAAGGGAGCCGAAGCATCCGCTTTCTTCTTCCCTGCTGGTTTTTTGTACAATTGACCACGAACCGTGACCACCGTTTGGGAATCCACTAGGGATTCAAGTCCTTTCGACAATTCGTTCGGTGCGAACACAAACGACCGATTCGGTTCAACCTGCAAACCGAGATTGCCCGAGGAGTCCTTCACTATCTTCCCCTGTGCGGTCATATCCATTTCCGCCACGGTCACACCACTGTCGTATGTCGCTTTCAGAAGCTGAGCGGGGTCAATCTGCCCATCCTCTTTCGGCGTGACTTCAACTTTTCCATCAATCAAGCTGACTTCGACGTTTTGAACGCCAGACTGGCGTCCGAGGTGTTGCTTCACCCCGTATGCTCAAAAGTTTCAAGTCATGCCTTCGACGCGCATTTCGATGTGTTTGATTTGCGCTTGAGCCGCTGGCACAACCAGCAAACCGAGCAGAGCCAGTAGAGCGAGGTTTTTCCTATTCATCGTTCCTCCTTTCACCAAAGATGCAGCCGAAATTGTTGTGTGATTCCGAAACTGATGTGACGGCGGACAGGCATGAACATCGCGCCCGTGGAATGTGCCACGTCCCAATCCATCCCGAGCCAAACGTGCATTCCGGGACGCACGCCCACGTACGTCGTGACTCCAGCCAGCAACACATCGCCACCGCTCCCGTTCTGAGTGACTCCCGCGATGCGGTCATCCTGAGAGTGCAGCCAAGTCAAAACGGGTCCAATGAACCATTCACGGGCCACGTTCTTCGATTCGTAGGGTCGGTAAGACAGCCAGAAGCGCGATTCGAGGTCATCGCCGAGGCGAGTTGCCTGCGTCCCTTGTGTACGTAAGAGCGCGTGAAAATCCTCGTCAGCAACCAGACGCTTGAGATTGAAAAGTCCGGTGTAAGTCCAATTTGCGGCGATGAAGAAATCGGTAGAACCCGAGCCGGGTTGCACACTCGCGGGAAGCAGACTTCCATTTCCATCGGTTAGGTCTGTTCTGCCCGTTGGAATCTTCGGTCCGAATGTGACGGATGCCTGTGTGGTCCCTCGTTGTGAGTCTCGCCGATAGAAGCGGTACTTCACCAGCACCATAGTGTCGCCAAGCCCCGTTCCTCCAACGGTCGGTTCATTCGTGCTTTCAAAGTGATTCGTGACTATCGGAACGAGAATCGTCAAGTCAAAGTTGCGGTGGAACCCCCACGTGAAATTGAAGTCGCCCTCGTGTGAAAAGGTGGGACGAGCCGTTGGAGGGATGTTCCCCGCTGATTCCGGTATCAATCCACGTGTCGTGAAGATGGAGTTGTAGGAGATGAGTCCGCCACCGGGGAACAGCGGAGGAGCCGTCTCGGGAGCGGGGCCTTGCCCTCTCGCCGCCGGTATACCAAAAGCCCCGAGGAGCAACACGACCACACACATTTCTCGCTCAAACCTTATTAACGGTCGAAATCTCACAAATTCCTCCTCCAGCAAGGACACCGATTCCCGAGCACACGAATCCGTTGAGCCGGGAGCCGACTGGAGGACAGACTAGATACGAAGAGGCAGGGGAGCCGGTGAGTAGCCGATGGGCGGAGCGTGGGAAAGCTCTGCGATGGTGCGGTCAGATGAACCTGCTCCATGAGATTCATCGAACGTTGTTAGTACCGCGACCACGACAGGCGAGTACGGAATGCCGTGCGCAAATGAGGGCTGCACGAAAGGTGCGTGCATCGCTGGCATGGTCTTGCAGCAATCCTGACCATGATGACCTTGCGACGAGCAAGGCATAGAGTTACAGCACTGCATCGCCTGCTCAGGCGTCGTCATCGCACCGCAGTCGAACGCATACGCTGCGAGAGCAACCCCGAGAACAACCATCAGAACTGGTCGGGCAAAGCGCATCTCAACCAAATTAGACGTGCGCCTTCCACAAGTCAAGCCTACGGGTAGTGTCGAGAGTATCGTCCCACCGCAAAACACGAGCACTTGAAGCGTAAAGGGATGAAGTTTTTTCGCCTTTTTGCCCAAAGTGTGGTTTTTGTCAAAATTCCGGTGGTATAAGGAAGATGGCGCACTACACCCACTCCCCAACGGAGGGCACCGTGTCAGGGTCGTCGAGGCTGGAAGACGGACTGAGAAAACTGGATTGCCTCGCCCGGTTCGACAAGGTGAGCTACTGGATGTCGAGAACCCGTGACCTGATAGCGAACGCCGAGACTTATAGCTATCCGGCATTCAGAGAGTCTTTCCTAGAGCTACGACGTGAGGCTCGGAAATCCGAAATGGAATTGGTGATTGCGCTTTTTCGCTTCGAAAAGGCAATGAAGAAGGCCATAGCGGAGTCCAAATCTTGAAATACCCGGATGGCAGCATCTCGAAACTTGCTCCCATGGTTGCATGTGACGACATGGAAGCGGCGATAGGTCGCCTCCGTGACCTTCTTGATGCCGCCGAATCATATCGCCGACACGCCTACTACGAATCGGCAGCCGCCCTGCATTTGGAATTGGCTCAAGCGATGGAAAGAGCATGGAAGGGGTTCGAGGAAATTCTGGAGTCCCTCGATGAGTAAAACCCTTCGTCAAAGAATTTTCGAGGATACGGGCTACGACCATCTATCTCCCATCTCGATTGCGCGTGACCGGCGACTCCGTGTGCTCTACGAGGAATGGTGGAGGGTAAGAGGAACGCCGGAAGAAACGGTCGCCTTCCAAGCCTTCCGCAAATTTGTTCTGGAGGAATACTGTGAGCGAGACGCAAACACCACAAACTTGGATTGAGAAGGACAAGCGAATCACGGTCACGACCTGCGGTCCAATCACGACCTACGTGACCGTATGCCTGAAAACGGGTCGCGTGGAAACGAAGACGTTCATCAAAACCACCCGATGAGCAAACAAACGCTCAAATTGTGGCAATGCGGTACCCGTGAAGCCATCCTTTGGGAAGACGGCCACCTATATCAAGACGACTCCCTAAGAGCGAGACATAGAGGAGGAACCGGCAAATGAAAAGAGCGGCCATCTACGTCCGTGTGAGCACGCCAGACCAACACGTCGAGACACAGCTTTACGACCTCCGAAAGCTCGCCGCGCAGCGAGGCTTTGAAGTCAGCCGCGAATACTGCGATAGAGGAGTCTCAAGCCGCAAGTCCAAGCGTCCGGGCCTCGACGCTATGATGGCAGACGCGCGACGGGGGGAGTTTTCAATCCTGCTGATAGCCGCTTTTGATAGGCTCTGCCGCTCAACCAAGGAGTTTCTACAAATCGTGGATGAATTGAATGGGAATGGAACCGAATTAATTTCTGCCAGAGAGTCAATCGACACCAGCGGGCCGATGGGCAGGATGTTCTTGACGATGGTTGGCAGCATCGCCGAGCTAGAACGCTCGCTGATTGTCGAGCGTATCAAGGCGGGGATGCGGCGAGCGCGGATTGAAGGACAGCGCCTTGGCCGTGCTCCGCTCAACATTGACCACGACTCCCTAGTCCGCGACCGCCTTGCCGGAATGTCGCTGACCAACGTTGCGCGGAAATATCGTGTCAGCCGGGCTAGTGTCGTCCGTTTTGTGAGGGAAGCGCAGCAGCGTCGGGTGGCCGCAGCCGCGTGAGCGACGGGGAGCCAATGCGAGCGCCGAGCGTGGGCATCGTTTACCTCGTCGGTGACAAGCTCTGGATTGACGCAACGCCGGTCAATCGGGCCATGAATGTCGGCGACTACGTGCTTCACGAACACGACCACCAGCGGTATTGGGAGCGGTTGGCGAAGCAGAAAGCCGTCCCCCACACCGGATATGAGCGGTTCCCTCGGGGCCGCGTGAGCTACAACAGGAAGAGCGGCAAGTTCACACTCGTCGCCGACCCTTGCATCCTGCACAAGCAGAGCGCCGTAAGAGCGATTTTCTCTCGGATGCACCTTGCGACGAGAGACACAGAAATGGGCACGGACAAACTTTACCAGTGTTCCGGCTGCAAGCGGCGAAGTCACTAAGTCGTTGAAAACTGGTGGTGGTGCAAAAGGGCTGTCGCCGCACGGTCGTAAGTCGTTGATTTGGCGGTGTGGATTTTCGAGGTTGCTGTTGGTTGGGAGACTAAAGGTTATGAACCACCACACTGAATTGGTTGGCAAAATCGCCCATGAGGTCTACCAGAGCCTCGGGTCTGGCTTCTCGGAGGATGTGTACGACCGGGCCATGCAGGTCGGCTTGCGACTTGCAGGAATCGAGTACGAGAGCCAGAAGGTCGTCGAACTGAAATACCGCGACCACTACGTGGGCGAGGGTTATCCCGACTTGCTGGTTCACCTCGGAAAGCAGAAAATCGTCGTCGAATTGAAAGCCGTCAGCAGTGAGTTGGGCGATTGCGAAGAGAAGCAGTTGCGGAATTACATCAAGATTCTCGGCCTCGAATGCGGCCTGCTCATCAATTTCCAGACGCCGGGGCGGAAGCAGGGAACGACTCGGCTCGAAATCCGGGAGGTCGAGTCAGCGTGAAATAGTCCAAGTCTCATTCATCCCCAAGAGTCACGTCCACCATCAAAGGAACGTGGTCGCTGAGTTTTGCCCATTCCGCATATTCACCGACCTCGACCTTTTTCACTCGATTGGCCCACGCCTCCGGCAGAAATACATAATCAATGTGAAAGCCGCGATTCTTGTGGTGGTAGAAATAGTGCGTCGGTCGCTTCTCTTTGCCTTGGCGCTCGGAGAAAAAGTGATGGTACGCGCTAACGATGTTTCGTTCGGCTAGGAATTTCACCAAGAACGAGTGATTGTGCGCTTCTCTCAGGCCGTCCCAAATCGCGTTGCTATTGAAATCTCCGCACATGACCACAGGTAGTCCGTTGAACCATTCAGGATGGCTCTCCAGTGCTTGACAAGCCTGTCCGATGTAACTGGTCTTGTCGCTACCCTTGATTCTTCCCGTCCAGACTGCAAGCAGAAGAAAGTCAGAAGGGCCGCCTATCCAGATGGGAACAATCCATTTGCTCTGTGGTTCTCGAAAATCAAGAATCCGCCAAGGCTTGGCGACCAAAACTCCGAGGCCCTTCTTTGGGTTCTCTCCGAACCAGCGGCAATCGAATTGGTCGCCAGCAGGTGATTGGATTGAGCCTCGAGAGCATTCGGGGACTATCGCGATGTCAGGGCAGAGGCGACGCACGAAACGGCGCTTCTCTGAGAAACCCATCTTGCAATTCCAAACAAGAATCCTCAAAGAAGGTGCCTCACGCGGTTCGCCTAGCAGCCTCTTTGAGCCTTTGTTCCCGCAGTTCCCAATCCGGCAGATAGGCGTGCATGAAACTCTTGAAGACTTTGCCGTGGTTGGGTGCAAGCCGATGGACTAACTCGTGGACAATCACGAACTCGCCTAATTCCTTCGGCAGGCCAATTAGTTCGGCATTCAGCGTGAGGCGACCAACCCCGGAGATAGATGCCCACTTGCTGCGCATTTCGCGCAGGTGAACCTGCGGGGCTTTGATTCCAATGCGAGCAGCCCAATTCCGCACGGCCCACCGAAGTTCCTCCGCGTCTTGCCAGCGATTCGCTGACCTCGCCATCGCCATCTTGGTCGCTGCCGCTTTCATACTCGTTGCAACCTCAGCAAGCGATTCGCCACTTCAATCATTTTCTCTGTCCCAACCAACGGGCGCAATGTCTTGTACAGTTCCGTGCGCAGCTTGCTCTCCTGCTGCTTGTTCCATCTGTAGTCGGGAAACCGCTCGAACAGCGCGTTAATGCCCTTTGCCTGCTTAGCTTCGAAACCGTTGTCCGTCTCGCCGACCGTCTTGTGAATAGCAAAGGTGTTCTCATCCAGCCCGAGCCGCTGGCGTTCGGCGTCGGCTTCCGTGGCCTCGCGGGCCAGCTTCTGAAATTCGAGGAGCGCCTGTTGCGTCGTCAACTGGCGGTCTTCGTAGGCTTCCGCTAGCTTCTCGGCTCTTTCACCAATGGAAAGCAAGAACGGTTTGGCCGCTCCGGTGTCCTGCACCGTCACAGCCAGAATCTTTCGGAGGTTCAAAATCTTCGTGTTGTCCGACGTGTCGCTATCCCGCAACTTCGCCAACTCTTCCGGCCCAAGTGCGTGTATCGCGCCGGGCAATTCCAATTGGCCGCTGATAGTGTGCTTCTGTAGGAGTTCGCGGGTCTTGCTGGAAATCTCTCTGTCAACGTAGATTTGGTCGCCATAGGCGTTTCGAATCAGTGCGTAAAGTTCGGAGAGCAGGAGGTAATCGTCCAAAAACGGGCGCAGGAAAGCATCGGGAGAAACGACCTCATACAGATTTTGAAGCTGCCTGAACCACTTGAAGAAATCTCCTCGCCGGTTCTTGTCCTCGAAATGAGCAATCGCTCTTTCCTTAGCCTTGTCGTCCCATCCCTTGGCGAATGGCAGGTAATCCGGAGCCTGTTCCTTCATCATCGTGGCAAAAAGCTGTTTCAGAACTTCGATGTTCTGGATGACCGACGTGACGACATCCGAGTCGAAAGCCAGCGCCTTTTCCAGCTTCTCGAAGATGCCGACGAAATCGAGCACGAAACCGTAAGGTTTCACCTGCCCCTCATTGTCCTCGTAGGGGCGATTCACCCGGGCGATGGCCTGCAAGCAGCACGTGGTCGCGCATCGGCTTGTCGAGGTACATGCAATAGAGAATCGGTGCGTCGAAGCCGGTGAGCAGCTTTTCCGTGACGATGAGAATCTTCGGCTTCTCATCCTTCCGAATGAACTCCTTGCGGACTTTCTTCTCCTCGTCCTCGCTCAGGTAGTGCTCGCGCAGATTCCGGCTTGTCGCCGTGAGCCGGGCGAGTAGACGACGCGGGAGTAATCGGCAGGCAGGTACTTATCTAGGGCCTTCTTGTAGAGGGCGCACGCCTCACGGTCAACGGCCACGAAGAACGCCTTGAAGCCCATCGGCTCGACGTTCTCTTTGAAGTGCATGGCCGCATACTCCGCAATCTTCTCGATGCGGCTTGACGCTTTCATCATCTCCTTGAGTTCCACGCGCGCGGTCGAGGATGGCGTTTAGCTCCTCAACATCGCTGACGCCCTCCGCCTCGGCCAAGTTCAGGAACTTCTTTTCGAGCAGTTCGCGGTCAACGAGCAGGCTCGACGGTGCCAGCGCATAGTTCAGCGTGACCGTCGTGCCGTCCTTGATGGACTCAGCGATGGAGTACTTGTCGAGGTAGCCCGTCTCATCGTCGCTGCCGAAAACCTTGAATGTCCCTTGTCCCCTCGACATCCGGTCAATCGGAGTGCCGGTGAAGCCGATATAGGTCGCATTCGGCAGAGCGCCCATCAGGTAGTTGCCGAGGTCGCCGCCCGTCGTCCGGTGGGCCTCGTCCACCAGCACCACCACGCTGTCACGGGTGTTGATGTTCGCTGGAATGTCGTCGAACTTGTGAATCATCGAGACGACCAGCCCGCGATAATCCGTGGCAAGGATGTCCCGCAAGTCCTTCTTGCTGTCGGCGACTTTTGCCGAGAGACCATAGCCGATGATGTTCTTATGCAGTTGGCCTTCGAGTTCGTTCCGGTCAATGAGCATGAGCACCGTCGGCTTCTCGAGCGCCCGGTGCCTCTCGCAGCAGCTTCGACGCTACCGTCAGCATTGTTAGGGTCTTCCCGCTGCCTTGCGTGTGCCAGACCAGTCCGCGCCGCTTTGCCGGTTCCGCGACTCGCTGAACCACCTTTTCAACCGCCCGAGTTTGGTGTTGCCGTAGAACCTTTTTGGTTAGTTCGTCATTCTCCGTAACAAAGACGATGTAATCCCTGAGCAGGCGCAGAAAGCGAGGCCGGTTGAAGAACGCTTTGACTTTGTTTTCGTAATTGCCTTCCTGCTCATCCCGCCAGTTGAAGAGATTCTTCCTGCTCGTACTCCATGTGACGCCGTAGAAGAAGTCGAGGAGTTGAGTCACTTCGAAGACCTGTGTGGCCACGAACATCTCCGGCGTCTCGCGGTGGTAGCGCCGGATTTGGTCAACCCCGAGCGATAACCCGTCTTGCTTCCCGGCGTCCTTGGTTTCAGCCAGCGCTACAGGAATGCCGTTGATGAGGAACACCACATCGGCACGGTTGCGGAACACCGTGCTCTTCTGCCACCACTCGTCCGTGACGTGGTAGACGTTGTTCTCGGGACGGTCGAAATCAATCAGGCGGATATTCCGCTCGCGCTTCTCTTCCGGCACAAAGACTGACTGTTCACCCCGTAGCCATGAATGGGCCTCGCGGTTCCCTTCAATCGTGGGCTTGAGCAGATTCAGTCGCCGCAGGATGTCTCCGGTTCGGCTTGTGTCCACCACACCGGGATTCAACCGGACAAGCTGTGCTTCGAGGACTCCCGTGAAATAGAGACCCGTGTCCCCGCTTCGGAGAGCCAGAGCATCCTCGGGTCGGACGTATTCCCATCCGATTTCCTCGGTGTACTTGAGCATCGGGTTTTGAACCGCAGACCGTTCGCTCATAGGGTCTGTTTCTCCTCAACGAGCGTCACAGCAGAGAGCCGTCCAGTCATCAGTTCTTCTAAGAGTGACTTGAAGAGTTCTTCGTGAAGTGGGATTTCTCTTTCTAGAGCAACTATCTTTGCCTCGCACGAACCGAGGATTCGGGCGATTTCGATTTGTTCATCAAGTGGAGGCACCGGCAGTTGTAGAGAATCCACAGCCGCCGTGCTAATGCGTCGTGTCCCATGTGCGGAGGTTCCGATGTGCTTTGCCAATCCGTCTTTCCGCCAGATGAGTGCATGAAGCAGAAATTCCGAGGACTGCTCCTCGTGACGTAAGACGGCTTTCATATCTTGATTGAAAGCCATTGGTACTTCCGCCAGACCGATTGGAGTGTCCTTTGCAAGAATCATCCCCCGAATCACAATGAAAATGGTGCCGGACGGCACGAGTCGGGAACCATTTTTAATGCCCTCCTCAGAGACATGCTCCTGAGTGTCCGCCAGTCGCACGCTCTTCATGTCTTTTGGACTCGCCCAAGGAATGGTACCTTTCCACCAATCTGCATTTTCTCTGGAGGGCGTGCCTCCGCTGACCAAATCTGCGAAGGAACTCAATGGCTTCACTTTCCAGCTTTCAGGAGTTTCGCCAATTTCGGTTTGCTTGGTCGGCTCGCCGCGAGTGCCGTGGGTGAAGAGGTACTCCATGAGCGCAGCCTTGCGCTCCCGCTCCAAAGCCAACTCGTGCTGTCGCGCTCCCTTGGCCTTCTGCACAGTGTCCAAAGCACTCGCAATCGCCCGCTGCTCGATGGGCGGGGGAAGAGGGATTTCTAGATTTTCGAGAATTGGGATGTTGACGCCGCCTTTCAAGCGCCCGCCCTTCAGACTGTCAATGTGCTGCCAATACTCGGAAGTTTGTAGGCAGTAGTTCAGGAATTTGGCCAACAGCCCCGGCTTAGTTCGGAGACGGATGAGGTAGGATGCAAAAACTGCTTCGGGGCATTCCTGAATCAGAAAGGCTTTCCCCGTTGTCGCCCCAATTCGTGCGATTACAATGTCGCCAGTTTCGAGCAAGTAACTTCTAGCCCCGTTGTCCGGTTTCTCCACGTAGGGCACTTTGTTCCACTCAACCTGACCATCCTGTATGTCCGTGATTCGGAGAAATTTTGGGCCAACTGGCTTTTGGATTGCACTCGCAGTGTATCCATATTCTGGTCTGAAACAGCAATCTCTGAGGGCCGCTCTCTTCCATCGTGATGGCGAGTGCTCGCTCCTCATGATGCTTCTCGACGGATTTGCAGCCGACTCAGGATGGCGTTCAATTCGGTATCGGCCCTTTCCCGTGCCGAACGCGCAGATTCCAAATTCAAAAGGATTTGAGACAGCGAGCGGTGATGCACCTTGTAATTCGTCTCGACGAACAGGGACGGGCTGAGATTGTAGTCGGCATCCCGCACTTCTTTCAGCGTGACGACACGGCTCAGCTTTTCCCGCGTTTCCCATCGCTGGAAAACCTCAGACACGGCAGCGATGCCCTCTTCAGTCAGGGCGTTCTTGGGCTTTTCCTTGATGAAGTACGCCGAGGCGTTCACGAGAAGGAATTGTCTCGTCCGTGAGGCGGGCTTGGTTCGGTTCAGGACCAAAATGATTCCCGGCGCGGTCGTATTGTAGAAGAGATTTTCGGGTAGAAGCACGACGCCCTCGACGAAATCGGCTTCGACGAAGCCTTGCCGAATCAGTTTTTCTCTGTTCGAGGACTTACTGCCAGAGCCACGAGACACAGCACCCGTATCGAGGACGACGGCTGCCCGGCCACTGTCATTGAGCGAGGCGGCTATGTGCTGTAGCCAGCCCCAATCCGCCGACGATGACGGTGCCGCGCCATACTCGAACCGTTTCCACTGGTCGTTCTCATAGAGTGTCTCGCCGTAGTTGTCCTGATTCCACATCGGATTCGCTACGACGTAATCAAATCTCCTCAACCCGGCACCCTCAGCGGCAAAGCCCGGCTTGGTGAATGTGTCGCCAATTTGGAAAGTCGAATCCGTGTAGTCGTGCAGGAACATGTTCATCTTGGCCATTGCGAATGTGACGGGATTGAGTTCCTGCCCAAACAAGTGCGGTGCCTTGTCTTTTTGCGCCGGGTGCCTCTGCTCGAACAGCAGACGACACTTGATGAGCAGACCAGCGGAGCCGCAGGTTGGGTCGTACACCGTTCGGTAGGGCTGAGCGTCAATCAGATGGGCCATCAGCCAGCCGACTTCCTTCGGTGTATAGAACTCGCCCGCACTCTGTCCCTGTCCCTCGGCAAATTTCCGCAGGAGATACTCGTAGGCACGTCCAAGGATGTCCGGTTCGGCGTTCCTGAGTCCGAGCCGGTGACGGCTGATGACTTCAATCAAGCTGGCGAGCCGGTCGTCATCCAGCGTGCGCTGGCCACTCTGCCGCTCGTTATAATCCTTGATGTCAAGAACGCCTTGCAGGTCGAGATTGAGCCGGGCGACCTCGCGCATCGCGTCCGTGACGAACTGGCCTAGCTCGCCGTTCACCGCATGATTGCGGATAGCTTCCCAACGGTATACGTGGGGAACGAAAAACCGGACAATCGGTCTACGGCCTGATTTCAGAGCATCTTCGTGGTCAGCCTTAATGACTTCGCGGGCGATTTCTTCATCGCCAAATTCCTTCACCTGTCCGACGAACTCGTCATCGAACACATCCGAGAGCCGCTTGAAGAAAACCAGCGGCAGAATGAAATCCTTGAACTTCGGTGCGTCCGCTGCTCCGCGAACCTTGCAGGCAGCGTCCCAAAGCCATGTCTCCAGCGACGAAATATCAAGGTGTTCGCCATCCATCGCAGGCATCGGCAACGTCGCTGTGCCGTTCGCCTCCGCCTTGTTCTGCTTCTTCTTTTTCCCGGTCTTCGCCGCTTTCACCATCGTCCTCGCCTAAACTTTTTGATTTCGTGAGTGAAGCCTACTCTGTAGCACTTGAGATGGTCAATGCGGCTACTCTTATTCATTTCCACCTCCTGCTCCGTCGCCCGAGTTGTCACGCCTGTTGCCTATTCAGTACCTTCGAATCCAGTTATACTGAGCAGGCCCGAACCTCTCCACCTGTTTCACGGAATCCATGCAGGTACTAAGAGGATGCCCCCGTGCCTAGCGTAATAACACGCCTTTTGTTGTTCCTTAGCTCGTACTTCCCCCTTTCGCTCATTTTTTTCGTAATCCTGTTTTCCGACCACCACAAGGTCGCGATTTCGATTCTCGCTGTGGGGACGGTCGGCTTGCTATGGATGCTTTTGTATCTGAAAAAGGCTAAGAGCCTTTCGCCTTTCCAGTTGAAGATAGCGGCATTCCACAAACGCGACACTGAGGCGATGGCTTACATCGTCACGTACATCATTCCCTTCCTTGCCATACCGCTGCATGGCTGGAAAGAAGGCATCGCTCTCTCCATCTTTTTTATCGTGCTCGGAATCCTCTATGTGAACTCGAACATGATTCACATTAACCCCATGCTGAACCTGTTTGGGTATCACCTCTATGAAATTACGACGGAAGACGGCAGCGTTCACTCACTGCTCGCCAAGCGTTCTATCCGGCACCTTGAAACCGTAAAGGTCGTAAAACTCGGTGATGAGATTCTGTTGGAGAAACCAAATGGCGCGTAAGACAAAGTCGTCCAAGGACTTGAAAGAACAGTTCCTAAATATCTTGGGAATGAATCTAGACGGATGCACCATCACAGTGTGTCTCGGTTCGCTTTCAAAGGATGAGGAAGCGCCGAAGGTAGAACAATTGCAACTCACCGAGGATTTGACGAAGGAGTTTGCGAAAGCCGCCAAAGGAACGCTGGAAAAGTATTCCGAACTCGGCGCAAAGGACGAACTCGTACAGCGTCAATATGATGCGGGTAGCAAGCCCGATTCGCACGAAGTCGAGTTCCTTGACCTAGCAGACCATGATTCGATAGAGGCACAGGTGAACTCGTTGGCATCGCTTGCAAAAATCCCAGTTTTCAAGATAGACGACAAATTCATAGCTGGAATCCGGTTCTACGCCATTGTGTTCCAGTGCGGAAAGAACTCTCCCCTATATTTCTTCCGCACGTATACGCCGAAGAAGGAACTGAGCAGGTCGCGCCAGTTTGCCGCGTTCTTCTCATCGGGCACATTCGACAGCATCAAGGACCCACTGTTTCTGTTCGACCATAAGGTAGATGCTCTCAGCTATGACGGAGCGATGTATATTTTTAATCAGCACAACTTCCAGAAGATATTCCGGTTCTTCGAACTTGTCGCGGAGACTGCTGCGAAAACTCTTGAAACAATCAAAACCCATGTCCCCATTGCTAATTTTGATGATTTTGAAAAAGCCTGTTCTGGGCACCTCCAGATGCAGGCCAAATTGAAGAATATCGCTGGCAAGCCCTATTTGAAAAAGATGAAGATGGCTGACATCAAGAAAGTCCTAAAACATTTCCCGAGCCTTGGGCTAAAGACTGTCGAAAAGAATGGAAAAGAAATGCTGGTCTTCGACCCGAAGAACAAATGGGCACTGCTTCGCCTGTTGGACGATGATTATCTGGATTCTGTACTTACCGGCGAAAAGTACGAAGTCACTGGCAAACGGCCCTACCAAGCATAGGAAGGCACAGGGGTTCACGGGAGGCTAGCCAACGCGGGCCAGAATAATTCGGCGGAGGAAAGTGCATGAACTGGTGGGATTCAACACTCAACTGGCTGACCAAGACCATTCCGTGGCAAGTCGTGTTCGGATTGTTTGTTACGACCGGCGTTTTGCTGTTCCTATCCCGCCCGCTCGGAATCTATGATTGGGCACACCCTTATCGCGGAATAGAAATCGCGGTCTTTTCTTTCTCGGGCGCTGTTCTGCTCGCGAACGCTGGTTCAAGCGTTGGGCGATGGATTACAGAGAGCGTCCGTGATTGGAGAATGCGCTCTCGCGGCAAGAAGTATTTGCACCATTTGAACCCCGAAGAGAAAGCCTTCTGCAAACGATTCGTCGATACGAATGGCAGTCCGTTGCCTCACAATCCAGCGAATGGTGCGATTTCCAGCCTTCTAGCAAACGGAATCCTATGGCAACCGCAACAAGGATGGGGGCAGCAGCACCAAGGGAGAGATTGGCTGTTTGAGTTCAACATCCAGCGATGGGCGTTGGAGTATTTGAAAGAGCATCTGGAACTCTTGTCATGAAAAAGAGCGATTACTACGTTTACGTATACATCGACCCCCGCGACTACGAACCCTTTTATTATGGTAAGGGTAGGGGGAGCCGCAAGCAGGCACATTTGCTCGAACAGGGCGAGAACGCCAAGTCAGGACGCATTAAAGAAATCCAAAGTGAAGGCCTCACTCCCACAATCCGCGTTTTGGCCCGCGACCTGACCGAAGAACAGGCGCTCCTTGTTGAAACGACCCTAATCTGGCAATCCAAAGACCTGCTCACGAACCGAGCGAGTGGTCACTTCATCCGCAAGTTTCGACCTCGGCGAACTCTCTACAAGGAAATCGTCGGTTTCGACTATCATCACCGACTCTGGTATTTCAATGTGGGAGACGGCTCCCACCGACGATGGGAAGACAACATCAAGTACGGATACGTGGGTGCAGGGCAAAAGGGGGTATTTAGAGACGCCGTAGAAGGATTAAGTCGGGGGGACGTAATTGCGGCATATCTATCGGGACGGGGCTACGTTGGTGTCGGGAAAGTCGTAGAACGGGCGCGTCCAGCAAGGGAGTTCAGATTGAAAAACGGAACTCTGCTTATTGACAAGCCGAATGTAGCACCCAAGATTAAACAGAATCTTAACAACCTAGAAGACTGTGAATGGATGGCACCCATAAAGTGGGTTGCCGCTGTTGGTCGGACGCAGGCCTACTTCGAGAGAAAATCTGGACTGTTTGCATCGCGAGCTGTTCGAGCGTCGTTAGCCCATCAGCCCGAAACAATTAAGTTCATCGAAAGCAAATTTGGAATTCGTGATTTGTTCGAACTGACAGATGCCGACCCGTCCGCTCCGGAATTTGCTTAGCGAATCGTCGCGGAGACCGGCGAAGACTCACAGAACTCCGAGAATCCAACCCTCAATTTCAGCTTTTTTGTGCTCTTCCGGCTCTATACGAGGATGGAAGTACCTTTCGAGGCTGGTCTCGCCATCCGTCCCCTGCATCCACTTTGCGATGGCGAATGCGTCTTGCTGGTCGGGCGTTCGTCTCTCGCTTGGGAAAGTTCTGTTCCATAGTGCCGGGCATAAGACGCCTTCGTATTATCGCTCTGGGTACGCCATGGCTGCAATCTGCACATGCTGGCGACATCCCTGCGGTAACATCGGTGAAAGTGAGAACAATGGCCGGTCAAGCAGAAAACGGAGCTTGGGACAAAGGGTTTTTCAGGGCCATTACGGTAAGCCTGAAAGATATAAGGCTCTGGTTTATCGTCATCCCGTCGCTAATTTTGCCGGGATTGGCACTTGTTCTGTTGAAACCTACTTGGCTTGCCGGTGTAGTTTCAGTTGGGCTGGCATTGGTTGCTAGCCACCTAATCAGCACAGTTGAGAAATTGCCGAGACCGAACGAAAAGGAATTGGCCGAAAGCCTTTATCGCAAGGTGCTCCTCCCGGCTGCCACCGGCATCCTTATGATTCCTAGTGTGGAGTTGTTCGGTCAATTGTGGGCTATGCAGTGGCATTGGTTCCACACGAACGGTTCGATTCCCACCTGCTCATTTCTTTGGACTATAGGGATTCTCGGTTGGCTCGGAAATCTTGTTGTACCTGCGGTAATAGCCCTTCTAACGAGAGAGCGAGCCGTTTTCGCCACGATGGTCGGTCTCATGGTTTATATCCCGATGAGTCTTACAACGGCGCTGTCCGGCGACAACGTTCAAGAATGACTTCGTTACTCGCAAAGAGCTGTCAAATGGACACCGACGACTTCGCCACTGATGGTTTCGGACTCGGAATGGTTACTGCGGTTCTTTCGCAAGCACTAGTGGCGATTTTCGTCGCGAAAGTCGTCTCGACTTGGCGCTCTCGCAAGAACGCTCCCGCCCCGTAGAGTCATACGCCCGGTCATCCGTCAAGGAAAGGCGTTAGTAAGCCTTGGACGTTCGATGACGGCGCAGAGATTCACTAGATGGACCGACACAGATGGTCCAAAAGGCTCCAGAAGCCCCCGAACTACCAGCCAGCGCCCTTAGGTCATCCCCCGCTGTTCGAGCGTTCATGCGGCTCGTGGAAGAAGGGGATTGCGTGGGCTGTGAGATGGGAGTTCAGGAACTGCGGTCACCGTGAATTATTCCGTTACCACCGCTGGAGAATCTGCACGACCAAGACAATGAACCCAAGCAGACTCAGGCACGTGCGGACGGCGTGAAGCCTTCCCCATTTGGCGAGCAGTACGAGGGCTTCATCGTCCTTCGGCGGCGAAGCGGCATCGAGCAGCAAGCGGTTGCTTGGCATGATGAAGGCGAGCGTAAATGGGACGACAGCGCCGACCAACGCGCCACCTGCGAGCCATGGCCAGCGGCCCGTCAACCACCACACGACTACACTGCAAAGAAAACAAATGACCGCTAATGATGCCTGCAAAGGCGCTGCTCGCTTGTAACCGGGCCTGAATTCCTGCAACGCGAACAAAGCACCTTGGGGCATCCGCGCCGGATGCTCAACTGCTGTTATGTAGAGGGCTGCCCCGGCAAACAGGCCGGAACTCAGCAGGGCAATGACTTCAAGAAGGGTTTCCATCTGGCGATACTAACCTCCCGCCCGAAGTTTAAGAAGCGTCCGGCGTAAGAGAGCACGCTCCTGTTCGAATTCGTTGTAGCGGATAACCTTGTCCGCTTTTTGGGTCGAGATCTAGTTCGTCAACTCCCGGCCCGTTTGTTGCGTGTAGAGCTTGGCCATATCCGACCGGGCGTAGCCTAGAAAACGAACGCTGTATTTCTCAAAGGCTTCAATCAAGCCCTTTCCCGCCAACCCCTCTTGCTTCAAGACACCGAGTAAGACCTTTGCTTCCCGGAGCGGCGAAACACTCCAGCGTGCCCGAACCCACTGTCCCGACTTGGGGGCCGCCCTTTTTGGCAGCGGGTATCCCCATTCGTCAAGGCCGTCATCAAACTCGTCCGGTCTCATATCGTCTTCTCCTCTTCCTGGTTCATTGGCACACCGCCGTCGCTTTCTTGTACCAATCGGGATTGGTAGCGTCGCGCCGCTGGATTTCTTCCGTCATCGCTCGAAACTCAGCGGCTGAAAGCTTGTCCCAATTGGGATTGATGGCGTCCCGCTTTGCGATACGAACAGCGGCGGCATCCAGTTCCGCCTTTATTGGAGAGGCTTTGGCTTCGCGTTCAAGACAAGCGGCCCCCACCTTGAATTCCTGAGCCTCGTGGTCGGAGGCGGCTCTGGCTTTACGTTCAAGGCGCTCCTGCTCTGCTTTAGCCACGCGCTCCTCTTCCTCTTGACGATAGTTCTCCTGCTCAAGGCGCTTTGCCTCGATTACTTCGGGAGGAAGCGGAGCTATCGGGAGTTCGATAAAGGCGTCATGCATCCCATCCTCGAATTCGGCATCCTCACGCTCTCCCGCGAAGGCATCCTGCATCGGGTCAAGTTCGGCGGTGTCGCCGTCTTCGATGGCTTGGTCAGCGGCCAGCCATGCCTCTTCCTCGGCTGCGTCGTCAGGGTCAATCGGAGTGTCGTCACGATTGAACGCGACTTCTAGCTTTTCGAAGTCGGCGGCATCCTTGCGAGCGGCACGATTCTTTTCAATCCATGCGGCCATGCGTGACTCAGTGAAGGTCTCGAAACCGCGAAGTTTGTAGAGTTCCCACTGCCGTGCGAGTTCCTTGTAAGCGAGCATGAAGTCAGCCGAGGATTCCAAGCCGGGGAAATTCGTGACTGGCAGGAAGTTCAGCATGATTGCCTCGATGTCGAGTGGGTCATGGCCGCGACGCATCAGGGTGGCGAAATGGTTTGAGTCAATCTCGTGGGTTGGGAACAGGTCGTTGTAGGCTTTGGCGAGATAATCGGCAATCCAAAGCAAATCCTCCTCCTCTTTGGTTTGGGAAGGGGGGACGGCGGCTTGGGGGATGGGCGCTTTCGGAACACGGATACCATTTCCTGATTCCCGCTTTGATTCCAGCTTCTTGCTCATGAACTTACCTGTAGGAGGGTTAGGGTGAGCAGTCTCATTGGCTTCGGTTTCCGCTTCCGCCACATTCGTGCCGGATACGGATTCGGAAGTCGGCGTTAGCCGACTGACGCCACCCTGCTCTTCACCACCTTGAAAAGGGAGTGCCGTAGGAAGTACTTCCGAAGGAAGTCCGCTCTGTGCAGCGCTTTTCGTGCGGTGCTCCGCACGCTTCTCGTGCGCTTCAACAGACGCTTTTCGTGCGGCATCACGCACGGTTTCCGTGCGCTGAAATTCAACATCGCCGGTTGAACGGTCTTCCGATTCATCGTCCGTGTTGCTTCCCGCGAGGAGCACTGCTGCGTTGTGGTCGGATTCTTCGTCGTGTTTCTCAAGCCAGTCGAAGTCCACGAAGTAGCGGTAGACCGGCCAGCCTGATGACTGATTGACCAGCTTGGTTTTGATTGCCCCTGAGCGTCGCAATTCCCCCCGCCACTGGCGGATGGATTCGCGGCGAGGACAGTTGAGAGACCGCATCAGAGTCTTGTCCGAAAGTTTTGGGGTCCACCCGAAGACGGACTTCTTGCCATTCTTGAACCGGCTCCCGCTACCGGCACGGTCGCACAATATGAAGAGCAGCAGTCGGGCATTACCCTTGAACATCGGGCAGAAGCGTGCAGCGGTTGTATGCTTGTGGCTCATAGCCCTATGGTCTCCTCAATCGCTCCGCCGCAATCACCGTGTTCCTGATGGACTAGTTTCGGCTTACGCATGGAATCCTCCACGCCCGGCTTCGATTTTTTTGTTTGATTGTTTGACCGGGCACTTCAGGGGTCGCGGCTCACCGTGGTCGGCTGCCCGGTCAGGGGTGACCGTCCAGCGGGTTCCGCGACCCTCATTCAAAGAAGCACTCGGAAGTCCGAAAACTGAGGACATCAGCAATTCCTCCACAGGTGCTTGATTTGCCCGCTTAATCGTCTTGTCGGTCATGGCTTCACCCCGTTCGCCAGTTCGAGCCAGACCCTTGCGTGGCACCAAGGTTCCGATGGCACGCACCAGCACAGAAGGTCTTTGCCGACCAGCGGTTCGAGGAATAGCTTAGGATTGCCCGACGAGCGGAGGACCGCATCCGCATAGTTGCGGAAACTCTCCTCGTCCGTGATGCGCGGATGGTTGCCCCAAGCCGTCTTCGGATACGTGGTTTCGCCCCGACTTACGGCGCGTCCCACGTACACCGCCTCGTCTGGATGCCAGTAGCCCTTCCGTGCGCACCACACTTTTAATCCGAGGGTCGGATGAACCCATGCGTCCGGCTTCGGCTTCTTCTCGTGCGGCGCACCTGCAGGGCGGCTGCAGGCCTCGCGCATCTCCTCTTCGGACAACCCTGCAGGGATGTGCTTGCAATTTATCCCGATGCGCAGGCCGTTGTACGAGTAGTCGTCGCCCTCAAGCACGGCGTGTTGATGCTCGTTGCCGCTGCCCGGTCGGTTGAAGCTATCCGGCAGGACGTACAGGGAACCATGCTTCGGGTAGATGACGTAATCGTCCTTGCAGTCCGGGATGAACTCCGTGCCCCTCTTGCCGTTCCGCTTCGGCCCCGTGTAGCCGCTGCGAATCGCAACGGGATGCACGGCCCCGAGTGATAACACGTACACCGTTTGGTCTTCGCGCTTCTTGTCCTCCCGGTGTTGATGAAAATTCATGTGGTCGTAAGGCAGGTAGCCGATGGTCGAGAGATAGTTGCAGGGCGTCGGCAAGCCTTGCGAGGCTTGGTACGCCGTGATTGCTTCGGCTAGGCGTTTGTAAAGTTCCGGCGCTTGGTCTACCGACCCGGACACGTCATACCCGGCCTGATGCTTCATGCCCGGCAACGGTGGTGAATAGCCGGGGAAACTCAGACGGCGGAGCCGTGACGTTTTGTTCCGCTTGTTGTCGGGCCGCACGAACGGCTGGCCTTTGATGAACTCGAACAGTTCATCGGCGTCCGCTTGCGAATAGAAATTTTCCTCGTAGGGAATCATGCTTGCACCTTCTCCGCCAGCAGCCCCTTGAGCACGGCAGCCGATTCCAGCGCAAGCACAAGAGACTGACCGTTGGCCGTGATTCTCACTTCCGTATTGCCGTTGTTGCCAAAGACGGCGACCTTCGGAAGCAGTGATTCCCGCATCGCTTTTTCTTCCGATTCCAGCTTTGCCAGCTCTGCGGCAAGTTGAGCCTTGCGGTCTGCGATTCCCGATAGCGACTTGACGGGTGCCACCGACTTGGATTCCTTCTTGTAGGCGTAGAAGACGCTATGTACGGAACCCACATTCATTCCGAGGCGCTTGGCGATTTGTGTCGGCGTGAGATTCGGTTCCCGAGAAAGTAAGCCGTGCACGGCGTCCCGCACCGAGCCACGGGCAGCCCTTGCGGGCTTTTCGGGTGCGGATGCCGCCTTGTAGTTGACTTGCACCGGCGTCGGCTGCTTCGCTTCCGTGTCCGTCGTCAGGTGCCAGAGCGAACTGTTGGGGCACTTGTAGGCGCGCTGAGGCTCCCATCCGAACTGCTTCTGCTTGAACGCGAACCATGACTCCGCAGCCAGCTGCGACGGGAATGCGGACTTCGGCGTGCCGTTGTTCGACCTGCAAGTGCATTGGAGCTGTCCTGTTGCTACGTTTTGCGTTAGTGACATTTGCTTTTTCCTTTAGCGTTGGTCGCCACCCTTGATGGGATAGCGGGGCGTGGCCGCCCCGCCTTCGTGCTACGCCGTCGCTTCAATTTCCGCTTGCGGCGCTTGGAGCGTGACTGCAATCGGAAACTCCACTTGCGTCCGAAACTCATCCGAGAGTTGACGGTAGAATTCTTCCTTGTCGTCAACGGACATAAGGCGTGCGAACCTATCGGCGTAGGCGAGGACGAGGCGCACTCTCTCGTCAACGGAAGCCGATTGCGGCGCTTCCTCTTGTTGCGGGTCTTGGGGGGCGTCGGCTGTGACGATTTCGAACTCTTGCGGGGGATTCTCTTGGGGGGGCCGCACCGCGCGGTCTTCGCCAAGTGTCGAACCGCCGTCCGTCAATTGCGGTTGCGCCTTCGGCGGCTTCGGCGTGCCGTTTTCAAGCAAATTCTTGTAGCCCGAAAAACGTGCGTCAAGTCTACGGACATACTCGTAGGTGACGCCGCACTCGCCTAAAACCCAATCCTTCGCCGTGAAGTATTGCGTGCCGTCCTTGCCCGTCAAGCACTCGTGCGCCTTCTTCGTTGCGAAGAAGTCACGCACATTTTGCAGCTTCTTGCGAAGGGCGGGGCCACGCATCTTATCGGCGAAGACGATGCGTTTTCGCTTCGCTTCATCTTCCGCCTCGCATAGGGCGGCGTAGGCTTCTACTCCCCGTGCTACATCGGCGGCGTCCGAGTTGATGGCGGCGATGACGTTTTGTCTCGCCTTCGCTTCGTCCGCTTCCTTCGCTTTCTTCGCCGAATCGCCGTTGAGGGGGATAGACTCGATTCCGTCCGACCCTTTGACGATTTCGCCGAGCGCAGCCCTCATCGCTTTCTTCGCCCGCTTCTTCGCCGCCTTGGTAGGTCGCGGCGCTTCGGCGGGCGAAGCCCAAACACAACTTGTTGTGTTTGGCATCGCGTCACCCGAGACGCCGGTTGGGGAAGAAACGGACATTTGGTCGGCTTCGGGACGCTGGCAACTACCAAGCTTCAACCGCTCTTGTGCTTTACCGATGTTTTCCATTCTTGTTCCTCCTTTAGGATTCAACTCGCCAACGGGGCTAGGGTTTGTGCTGGCCCGTTGTCTATGGGGCATTATGCCAACTGCGTTTTCGTCAAAACCACAAATGTGGTGGAAATATCACCCGCGTTTTCAGTTGTTTACAGCAACTTTGGAGAGGTGTTTGCAAAGTACTCAAACTACATCAAAAAACGGATGGCCTCAAAATCAGCCATAGGAAATACTGCGGTTCATGCGGACGAGGGGGACAGGCTGCGTTAGGAGGGTGAAAGGCTCGAAATTTTGGCACATCTATTACTACTGCAACGGGCAGCAAATTCGAGAAAGCAGCAAGTCCGAGTCGAAGATGGCTGCGGAGCGCCTACTGCATCGACGGTTCAACGAGATGGGCTTGGGGTTCCAGAGAGGTCGGGCATCGGAGAACCTAAAGTACCAAGAAATCCGACAGTCTCTCCTAGATGAATACCGAGCCAGAGGGCATGGGTCGTTCCTCAAGATGCCCGACGGAACCGAGACCTTGCCCGGCCTGAGTTACCTTGATGAATTCTTCGCAGGGCGGCTGGTCGAGAGCATTACGAGCGACGTGTTGCGAGCCTTCATCCGCAAGCGCAAGGAACGCGGTCCTAATGGGTACCCCGCGAAGAATTCCACCATTAACCGAAATCTGGCGTTGTTACGCCACATGATGAACCTCGCGCGGCGAGAGGGGAGAATTCAGTTCATCCCGCGCTTTCCCATGCTGAAAGAGAATCCCCCTCGTAAGGGATTCTTGAAGTACGAAGAGTTTGAAAAGCTCAGGGACGAATTGCCACATCGCCTGCGCCCCATCGTGATGTTCCTGTATAGCACAGGCCGCCCCCTTGGCGAAGCGAGAGGAGTCCGTTGGCACCAAGTTGATTTGGATGCGCTCGAAATCCGCATTGAGAGTGAACGAAAAATCGAAAACCAACCAAGTATTGTTCCCCTCGATGGGTTAGCTGAATTGGTCGCAGAACTCAAACGAGAGCAAGAGACTAGCGAAAGCCGGTCCAACTCCGTGTTTTGCGTGAAAAACCTGCGAAAGGCGTGGCGGCGAGCTTGCATTCGTCTCGGCCTTGGTCGCATAGAGTCTCTGCCGGACGGAAGGGAGACTTACAGGGGGCTTCTCGTACAGGACCTCCGACGCTCTGCCGTGCGGAACATGATTGACGCAGGAGTGGGGGAAAAGGTCGCGATGGAAATCTCCGGGTATAAAAGGCGCGAGGTCTTTGACCCCTACAAGGTCGCGACTATTCAGCAAATCCATGAAGCGATGCAGAAGGTGCGAGAAAAGGCTGGCCACGGCGCGAAAGAGGAATAGGAAATCTACCTGCAACTGGCGGAGCGTTCGCATTCGGATTTTAGCATTCGTCTGCGCACGGTATGGCTGGTATCGTGCTCATGCGCCAACCACTTCGACCGAGACCGATGACATGAATGTGCGGATGTCACGCTCCTCGAACATCCATCGGCGTCCGATGCGGTAGGCTCGCAACTTGCCGGAACGTACTAAGGCGTAGATACTCTGGCGAGATAAGCGGAGGATTTGAGAGACTTCACGTACTTCGAGCAATGGTTCCATGAAATTGCCTTCTGCCGCTACCGCCATTTACCTCTGGCGGGCGGCTACTTCCGACGTTTTTGCTCGCTGCATGTTGATATCTCCTCTCGGCGCTTCAACGCGCCTGTAAAAAGCGTGACAGATTCCGTGACAACCGCCTGACGCATCTCGTCAGTCCCCGACCTCCACAAATCTCTCTGACGCTGCGTCGGCATTCGCCCGCTTGTTCTTGTTTCGCAGGTCAACCTTTGCCGCGTAAATCATGATGGTGTCGAGGTTCTCGTGGCCGACCCATCGCACTACGTCGGTTGGCGAGCACCCTGCTTGTAGCCACCGCGTGATTTGAGTGCTGCGGAACTTGTGACAGTAGACTCCGTCCGGGTCGAGACCCGCTCGCTTGGCTACTGCCTTGACGATACGGAGCAAGTGAACATCAGGCCCGCCATTACCGCCCGGGAAGATGAGGTCGCTCGGCTTCTTGCCATTCATCTCCATCCGCTCTTGAATCTTCTCGGTCAGTTTTGGACTTACAGGAACGCCACGCTGAGCGGCTTCTGTTTTGAGTTTCCAATTCCATTGCCGCTTTGCTCGCACGCGCCAGATTGAGTCGCGGAAGTCAATATCGCCATAGGTCAGGTGAGCTAGTTCACCGTCGCGCATAGCGGAGAACAAGAACGATTTTAGGATGAGTCGTTCCTCGGCGTCGGCGACCCGAAACATGGCTTCGAGTTCCTCCTCGCTGTACTCTTCTCGGGTCTGGCTTGGGTTTCTTCGGCCAGTCCTCGGCCTTGATGCCGGTCGGATGATTCGCCCATTTCAGGAAGACCATCACGTTGAGGAAGTTATTGTAGATGGTGCCATCCGAGTGCCCCTTAGTGGACTTGCAGTACGTCTTGAACGCCAGCAAATCCTCTCGCGTCACCTGCTGAACCGTAGCTCTTGCGGCAAGATGTGAGGAAGTGTCGCAGTGAGTTTCGATAGGCGCACCAAGTTCTGTGCTCCTTGTTGGCTTTGACTTCATCGTTGTAACGCTGCACGGCTGAGGTCAGGGTCTCAGCTTTGTTGCTCTGTTTCGTAGCCATCTGATTGAGCAATTCGACGCCGTTTTTCGCGGCGTGAATTTGAACCTCCACCCGCCCAAGCCCGACAGTCAGGTCTTCTAGCGTCTTAAATGGCTGGGAACCGCCGGACCGCCATGGAGGGTGTAGCGCAGGGCGTATTGGAAGGAATCCGGGCTGACCTTTGGCTGCCCGTTCTTGTAGCGGTCATTCACCCGTTTCCACGGGTAGCCGCTGGTGCGAAGCCGTTCGATAGATTGCTGGTGCCGCCATGTCCCTGTCTCTTTCCACGCACATATAGTACTGAGCGTTTTGGATTCGCTTGACAGGGAAAATTGAAAAGTGGCAACACCAGCAGCCAAAAGTGGTGACACCTAGCGTTTTTCTTGGGAATTTTGATACTGGCGGAGAGGGGGGGATTCGAACCCCCGACACCCTTTTGGGGTGTAACTGCTTAGCAGGCAGCCCTGTTCGGCCACTCCAGCACCTCTCCGCGGCGAATTCGAGTGGATAGGGAGACGGCCTGCGTGGCTAGTATAGCATCAAGAATTTCTGGGCGGCGCCGGATTGGGCCGGAACACTGGGCTATCTATCTGTAGGGATAGCGCGCAAGCGCAAGAACAGCAGCACGCCCATGGGATGCGAGCCGTAGACGGAATCGAGCGAAGCGGGTTTGCCATAAATCGTAAATTGCCCGCCCAAAGCGCTCGAGACATGCGGGATGACATCGAACTCGCGATCGTAACCGAGTGTATAGGCCTGCACGCGCGCGAGAAAATGCTCCTCGAATCCAGGCGGGAGCGGATTTCCCCCCAGCAATAATTCATTCGAGCGATCTACATTTTCGATTCGCGTCCACGCGTAGTTATGATTCAAGAAGCGCAGCGTGCTCTCCGCGAGATATCCATTGTAGATTTCGCCGTCTGGAATCATGCGATTGCGGCCCCAGAGGAGCGTCGTGGCCCAATTCCCATTCGCAAGCGGACGATTGTAGGTAACCGAGGCGGTCATTCGCAGTGTGTCTTCGTTCGGAAACAATTGCTCGGGGCTTTCGAGACGCGCGATGGAATACTGGCCGCTCCAGTTCCGAGCCGGGTCGAGAGTGAGCCGCGCAGACCAGGAGTTCATCGCACCGGCCTCGATGCCCCAGCGATGCTCATCCGGCTCGCGGCCGTGGAAGGCGGAAGCTTCCACACGCGCGATCTTGTATGCCAGTCCGAACGTCACGACGTCGTAGGCGATGTGCGTCGAATCCTCCAGATGATGGCCCAGCGGCGCGAGCGTGTCTTCACTTGCGGAGGCGCGATGCGGATAAGCGACCGGGCCCATGGCCGGATCGCCTACTGGAGCAGCGTAGAAAGAAACGAGCGTGTTTTTACCGAGTTTGACGTCATAGAGCAGCGCGAGCTCCATGAAAAAATTGTGCGGGTGCTGGCCATCCACGATCGGGTTTCCGTAAGCTGTTTCGCCGAGCTGGAAGAGTTCGGGATAGCGGCGATCGGTGATCGTGGCGGGATCGAGACTCAACATCGCACGCGCGGTCAACGTGCCGGGTCCCAGCGAACGCTGCGCCATCGACATCATCCAACTCGTCCCGAAAACTTTATCGGCGCCGCGCGGGCCTGTCTGCTGCTGTGCGTTCAGAAAACCGACGCCGTGGAGCATCACCATCCAGGCGCCGATTTGCTTCATCAACATGTCGTGAGGCGTGGAGGCAGGCTCGGCGTCCGTTCCTGAGATATCGTGCTCGACGATCTCGCTCAGAAAGGGCGGGGAAGGGTTGCCGGACGTTCCACTCATTCCGCTCATGCCGTGTTCCGACGTTTGCTGCGCGGGCTCACTGTCACATACAACGCCGCTCGTTTGCGCGGCAGCTTGGGAAGAGGGCGGGCAGCAATGATCAATGTTGCAAGATCGTGTAGGAATTTCAGCGGCCAATGAAGGAGAGGCCAGCAAAAGAGCTGAAAGCAACAAGGACAAGTTCCGGTGACGGGTGGCGCTCTCCATTCCGATATTCATGTTGGATTCAATGTAGCGGCGGGCCGTTGCCGCCCACTCCTTTATCAAGCCAGTCATGGACTTGAAACCGGGGCCAATGGCGGGTCTTGCGTCGTAGCCTGACGATCCTCACGAGTCGAACGGAAGATGCCCGTTTCGTCCGTGAAGAAATTGATGTAGCCGGAATTTCCGGCCCGAGCAATCAGAGTGTACGTTTTTATGCGGCCGTTGACATCGGGATTGCCGGGCGCGTACTGAACCGCGTAATGAGCCGACTGGGCTTCTTGTGCCGCGGCGCGCGCCGGATTTCCCAGAGCATCGAGGCTGCTTGGGAAAGTGCCTTCACTCGCCTGATGGGCGGCGAGGGCCGCTTGGAGTTCGACCAGAGCCTCGCGGGCTTTCATTTCCGCATCCGGTTTCACGCCCGCCATCCGCCAAGGCAGCGCGAACCAGGCAATGGCCCAAAGAATTCCGAGGATGACGCCCCAGAAAATGGCGATCTTCAAAAATTTCGGCTTATTTTCTTTTTCGCCTTCGGTGGGAACAGTCAAGTCTGAGCCGCAGTACGGGCAAATCTCGCTCGCCTGGTTGATCGATTCCTCGCATTGAGTGCACGAATACACTGCGCAACCATATTATCAAGTTTGCGGGCCGCTGAAGAGAACGGAAGCGGTGATTTCGAGTCAGGACAGGGCAGGGCGATCTATTTGAGAGAGGCGGATCCGCCAGCGTCGCTCATTTGAATTCGTTTTTGTAAACGACACCCTCCTTCATCACGAAGCGGACGTTCTCGAGCTCGCCGATGTCTGCGAGCGGATCGCCTGCAACAGCCACCAAATCCGCGAGCTTGCCGGGTTCGACGGTTCCGATCTTGTCGCTCCAGCCAAGCATTTCTGCAGCCACGGTTGTCGCTGAACGAATGGCCTGCATCGGGGTCATTCCATAATCCACGTAGTAGCGGAATTCCTTGGCCTGATTCAGCTCGGTCCAGGGAAAGCCGCCGACGTCAGTCCCAAAGACGATCTTCACGTGCTTCTTCAGTCCCTCGGCAAACGCTTTCCGCTCTGCGTCTACCATAGGTTTCCAGTTTCCGCCGCGCCCGGGGGCCACATAAGCGCCGACGGTGACCGTCGGACACCAGTAAGCCCCCTGTTTCACGGCCTGGTCGAGAAGCTCGGGAGTGAATCCATCGCCATGCTCGATGGAATCCACTCCGGCGCGAAGCGCCGCGGCGATTCCGTCCGAGCCAATGGAGTGCGCGGCAACTTTGTGGCCGAGTCGGTGCGTCTCCTCGACGATGGCGTGCGCTTCTTCTTCCGTGAAGTTGACGCGGCTGTGCAGAACGCCGTCGGGTGTGAAATGATAGCCGCGATCCGAATAATATTTGATCCAGTCGGCCCCACGCGACACCTGCTCGCGCACGGCGAGCCGCGCGTTGTCCACGCCATCCACAAACTGCACTCCATGCGGAACCTCAATTTCCCAGGAATAGCCGAGAAGGGGATACATTCCAGTCGGAGTCATCGCGCGGGTTGAAGCGAAAATGCGTGCGCCGGGAACCTCTCCGCGCTGGATAGCCATCTTGAGGTCCACGTCGGCGTACATCGCGCCTTCGGTTTCGAGGTCGCGCAGCGTCGTGAATCCGTGGTCGAGCGCGATGCGCGCGTTGCGAGCCGCGAGAATCGCACGGTAGGGAATCGATTCCTTCAGTAACTGGTTATCGTAATCCTCTGCCGTGACGTCTCCATTCAAGAGAACATGCGTGTGCGCGTCGGTGAATCCGGGCAGGACAGTGGCGTGGGAAAGATCCACCACCTGCACATCCGCCGGGGGCGTTCCGGCTGGCGTAACGGAAACAATCTTGCCGTCCTCGATGACGATCAACACATTCGCAATCGCCTGGTCGTTCTTGCCGTCGATCAGTTTGCCCGCGCGGACGGCGATTCTCTTCGGCGCCTGAGCGTGGAGCGAAAACGAAATCGCGCAAATCACAGCCGCGAGTGAAATTCCGAATCGACGCAACATGATACCCTCCTGAACCGAGTGTCGCGAGTTGCTTCGGCGGGACTATAGGCGAAGTGCGGGACGCTTTACAAGATACATGCCGGCAGCCCAAACTGCGCCGGGCCCAATGCAACCCGGGCAAGCCGTCCGGTGTCTTTTGAACAAGAAGGAGTGTCAACCGTATCTTCGAAGGAGACAGCCCATGCAAACAAACGCACGAAGAATGATCGCGACGGGATTGCTGACGGCATTTCTGCTAATGATCTCACTCCCAGCGAATTTTTCAACGATTCAGGCGTCGCCGGGAGCAAAAGACAACCCCGCGAAGACCTCCGAACCAGCCACGACGACCGAGAAGGACCAAGTGGATCTCGCGGTGACGGTTTATAACTCGAACATCGCGCTGGTTCGCGATGTGCGCCAAATTCATTTGCCGGCGGGAATATTCCCGCTGCGTTTCGAGGACGTCGCCGCTTCGATCAATCCGGTGACAGTGCATTTTCGTTCGCTCACCGAGGCTGCGAAGTTGAACGTGGTCGAGCAGGATTACGAGTACGATTTGCTCGACCCGCAAAAGCTGCTCCAGAAATACGTGGGCCGCGAAGTCACGCTCGTTCGCGCGGAGAAGGATGCGGGCTCGACGCGCTGGGTGGAAACGAAGGCGCTGCTGCTTTCCGACAACAATGGCCCCGTGTGGAAAATCGGAAACGACATCGTCACGGGAATGTCCTCCGATTCCTACCGGTTCCCCGAGCTGCCGGAAAATCTCTACAGCCGGCCGACTCTCGTCTGGACGCTCGACAACCGGGGAGCCGAAGCGCAGCGCGTGGAGGCGTCATATCTTACGAACAACATGAACTGGAACGCCGATTACGTCCTCACGGTCGGGCGCGATGAAAAAATCGCGGACCTCGACGGCTGGGTCACACTTACAAATGCAAGTGGCGTGGCATACGAAAATGCCAAGCTCCAGCTCGTTGCCGGCGAGGTCCATCGCATGGAGCCACCGGCGGCGCTTCGCGCCATGGCAGCGGGAGTGGCAGATGGGCTTGCAAAGCAGCAGCAATTTACGCAAGAGGCTTTCTCCGAATATCATCTGTACTCACTCGACAGGCGCACTTCCATCCGGAACAACGAATCAAAGCAAATCAGCCTGCTCACGGCGAGCAGCGTGCCTGTTGAGAAATATCTAGCGGTGGATGGCGACCGAAATTACTTCCGCAACCAGGTGGGAATCGGGAATGCGATTCCCCAATCGGTGAAGGTTTACTACCGCTTCCGGAACGATCAGAAGAGTCAACTCGGGATGCCGCTGCCCGCGGGAACCGTACGCGTCTATCAATCGGATTCCAAGGGAGGCGTGCAATTTGTGGGCGAGGACCACATCAACCACACGCCGAAAGACGAGACGGTGCGGATTTACGTCGGGAATGCGTTTGACGTGGTCGCCGAGCGGAAGCAGACGGATTACAAAAAGATTGCGAGCAACCAGGCTGAGGTGGAATTTGAAGTCACGCTGCGCAACCACAAGGACGGCCCGGTGACGGTCGAAATTCGGGAGCCGCTGGGCGGGGATTGGGAGGTGGTGAATTCCAATTTCAAGTGGACGAAGCTCGACGCCACGACCATAGGATTTTTAATTCCGGTGGAGAAGGATGGCACGGCGACCCTCGACTACCGCGTTCGCGTCAAATGGTAAAGCGATCGTCCGGGATCAGCGTTTGCAGCAATTCGGCTTGTCGAGCAGAGCCAATTCGCGGGAATAGATCGGATTCGTGGGGTATTGGGCGGCAAGGTCCGCGAGCAACGGACGGGCGAGTTCCGGCTGATGCTCGCGTTCGTAGGCAAGCGCCAGCATGACTTTGGCAAACGGCCGCAGATAGTGAGCGTGTTCCGCGGCTGATGCCATCTGTTGCATCCCGCGCACGCGGTCGCCATGAATTCCGCCGAACCACACGAAGAAGCGCTTGTAGCTTGGCAGGCTGCCGATGACGTAGTTGCTCATGCCCAGCGCGACGTTGGCGTCCTGTTGCGTGGAATCAACCGCCAGGAGTGTTTTCGCGTCTGCCTCCGCCTGGCGCATCATGCTGAGTCCGGCGAGCTGTTTTTTGATGATGATCGCGTCGTAATCGGACTCCATTCCGTCGGCGATGGTGAGTCCCAGCAGTCCAGGGATGTCCTGCGGGTTCGACTGCAATCGCTGCTTCGCCAGGTCCCGAGCCTGATTGTTGGCGGTGACAAACGCATCGTTGTGATTCTGTGCTGCGGTTCCGTCAACGCCGCCGAGGAATTTCGCATCATTCAGGAAGAAATCCGTGGTCAGTACACCCCTGGCATTAAATTGCTCGAATAGGTAGCTCGCGGCTTCGGCGGCCTTTCCCATGGGATCGTCGGGATGAGACTTTTGATAGGCGGCGAATTCAAGCCGGGCATCTTGAAACTTCAACTCATAGAGGCGCTGAAATCCAGCTTCGAGAGCGCCAGCGGCGGGATCGGCTTCCATTCGCGGCAGCTCGGGCGCTTTGGCAGTCGCATGCTGCGCCGCGTCTTGTTCGGCTTGCCCCGAAGCTGACGGGACGGCGGCCATAATCATGCAAAAAACAAGCGCAGCGGCAGTGAGGCTGGCTGCGAACCGCATTTGGTTTGCCCGTGGCAGAGAAGAAATTCGCATCAGTCCTTAAAAGATCCTTCGACGCACAGGCGAGTGTCGCTGATCGTGCCGTCGCCATGCTTATTATCTGAATATATTATATAGGAAGGGCCCCGAATCTGTCCGGTTGCCTCCGCATCCGTGTGTCTTAAAGGTTGTCCAAGAAGAACTGGGTGATCCCCTCGAAGAGCTGAATGCTCGCGGGCGGATCGGCGATGGGGTGGCCGCGCCCGGGGAAAATCATCAGCTTCGCCGGATAGTGGCTGCCCAGAATGAGTTCGTTGAGCACCTCGGAGGTGTTGGCGAAATGAACGTTGTCGTCGCCGGTGCCGTGGGCGAGCATAAGCTGGCCCCGGAGATGCCCAGCCTGATTCGCCGGCGAGGAATTCTTGTAGCCATCGGCATTGTCTTGCGGGCGCCCCATGTAGCGCTCGGTGTAGATTGTGTCGTAGAGGCGCCAGTCACTGACCGGTGCGACCGAAACGCCTGCCTTGAACACGTCCGGGGCATTGAACATCGCGTTGAGAGTCATGAAGCCGCCGTAGCTCCAGCCCCAAATTCCAATTCGTGAACCGTCCACGTAGGGCAGCGATTTCAGATATTTCACGCCCGTGAGCTGGTCCTGGAGTTCGATCTTGCCGAATTGGTGATACAGGGGAGTCTCGAAAGCGTGACCGCGGCCGTATGACCCGTGATTGTCGAGCTCGAAAACGATGTAGCCCTTTTGCGCTATCATTTCAAGCCACAGGAAACGGGTCCCGCCCCAAGCGTTGCGGACCGTCTGTGCCTGCGGTCCTCCATAAACGCTGACGAGAACCGGGTACTTTTTGGAAGAGTCGAAGTTAGGCGGCTTGATCATCTCGGCGTAAAGTTTTGTGCCGTCGTCCGTCGAAACCGTCAAAAATTCGACCGGGGAGAGATGATATTCATCAAGCTCGGGGACTTTGTCCTCGTTGATTGCGGCAATCGACGTGCCATCGATCCGGCGGAGATCCTGCCGAGGCGGAATCATCGAGGTGGAAAAAGTGTCCACAAACGAGGAGTAATCCGTGGCGACATTGACGGAGTGCGCGCCAGCATCGCGCGTGATGCGTGCGATGGTCTTGTCGCCGAGCGAAAGCCGGTAGAATTGGCTTTCGCGGACATCATCCTTATTCGAACGGAAATAGATGTAGCCACGCGCTTCGTCCACCGCCGGATGGTTTACCCCTCCCGGACCGAAGCCGCCCGTGCCGCTGACCGCCCAGTCGCCGGAGGTCAATTGATCGAGCTGCTTGCCCAACAAATCGTAAAGATAGAAATGGCGAAAACCGGAGCGTTCGCTTGACCAGAGAAAGCGCTTGCCGTCAGAAAAAAAGTAAAGATCGTCACTCACGTTGATCCAATACTTGTCCGTTTCGGAGAGGACGGCCTTCGAAGCGCCGGTTGCCACGTCGCAGAAAAGCAGATCCAGCCGATTCTGCCCGCGGTTCAAGCGCTGGATCGCAACGCGCCGACTGTCAGGCAGCCAGTCCACACGCGCAAGGTACACGTCCTTGTCCGCTCCGGCGTCCATCCATGTCGTTTCGCCGCCCTCGACAGAAACGACGCCAGTGCGAACGATGGGGTTTGCTTCTCCCGCCTGGGGGTAACGCGTGAACTCCGTCGCGCCGACGGGCGAACTCATGTCCAGGATGGGATAGCGCCTCACCGGCCGCTCGTCCATTTCGTAGTAAGCGATCTTCGAAGAATCGGGCGACCACCAATAGGCGGTTCGCGCGTTCAACTCTTCGGGATAAACCCAATCGAGCTTGCCCTTGAGAATTTCTTCGCTTCCGCCGGTGGTCATCGCCTTTGGGTCGCCGGTCGACGTGCTCACGACCCAAAGGTTTGCGTTGCGCACGAAGCTGACCCACTTGCCGTCGGGAGAAAATTTCGGATCTTCGACTGCGTCGCCGCCGGCCACGAGCAGTTTTGGCGTCATCGTTTTCAGATCGAAGAGGGCCAGATTGCTGGTGCCGATGAAGAGTTGAGAATTGCCCCCGGGGGCCCAAAGATAATTTACTGTGGCGACGCGGCCGAGGCCGGTCGCTTGAGTCGTCTTGGCCTTCTCCGGCTGCGTCACGGCTTTGAGCGCTTCGGCGTTCACCAGAATTTTGCGCTCGCCCGTCGCTGCATCCATCGTCCAAAGCTCTTCGACCGCGTCCGGTCCCGCGCCGCTGCGCTCAAGATAGGAGATGCGCTTTCCGTCGGGGCTCCACTCAATGCCTCGCGTGATTCGTCCGGCCAGGGAAGGCTGGCTGAAGAGGCGCTCGACCGTGAGCGCCTTTCCGGGCGCCGGATTCGCTTGCGCAAATGCGGGGGCGGCACCGAGCGCTGCGATCAGGAAGATGAAAAGAACGCTAAGATTTGAGACACGCGAAATGCGACGCATTCATGGCTCCTTCGAGAAAGCGCGCCATTTTATATCTTCCGCGGGAGATGTAAAACAATGCGTGAGGAAAAGAATCCACTCAGGGAAGCGGCGCGTAGTAAGACGCGCCCGCACAGGCGCGGCAAAGGGCGCGTCCATCCATGATGATTTCACGCTTGAAATTGATGCCTTCGCCGCACTTTTCACAGACCACGCGCGGCCCTTTGAATCCCGGCAGGTCTTCCGGCCGAATGTCGATACTTACCCATTGTTTTTCGAAGAGCTCGTCGTCGCGCAAAACGCGATAGGCTTTCTGCTGGCCCTGTTCCTTTTCGAGCGCGGGAAACATGTCGTTCGCGCGCTTCTTCGAATTCTCGCGAGCGACGATACGAATGGCGCGGCCCGTGGAGAGATCGAGAAATGTGGCGGCGACCTTGCCCCAGTCGAAAAATTTTAGAGCGCGTTTTCCGAGGCGACAGCCGGCGACGAGCGCGACGGCGTCGGTCATGCAGCGATCGATTTCAACGTAGGTGACCAGGCGCTTGCGATCGCGCACCGGATCTTCGATGCCAAGCTCGCGCAGTCCCAACATGGCGAGCCGCACGCCAAGGACTTGGCCCGCGCAAATGTGGCCGTGCGCCTGCGCTGCCTCTTCGAGATATTCGTCGAGAGTTTTCATTTCGATTCGGCGAATTAATCCGCCCGCTGAACCGCCGGGGCAGACGCAGGAAGGGATGCCTCGCCGCGCCGTCGACGAACGAGGAACGCGCCGATCGTGACCGCGATCGCCACCGCCAGCAGCGAACCGTCCCGGAGAAGCGTCGCAGGTCCTAGCTTCTCGCCCGGCCCGAAGCACCCGCAACTGATCTCGAGACCAAGCACGTACGTTCGGACCATCACGGCGAAAAATCCGCCGAGCAATAAGGTGGTCAAAACCGACGAAAGCCGCAGCGCAACGCCGCTCAGAAGCCATAGCCCCAGCGCCAGCTCAAATGGAGGGAGAAATTCCGCGACAGCAAAAACGGCCGTTTCAGGAAGCAATTGGTATGAGTCCACCTGCATGGCAAACATCGAAAGTGAGGTCTTCACCGATGCAACCGACCAGGGCACGGCGATCTGCGGTTTCATCTTCGCATAGGCGGCGTAAAGGAATACGGCAGCGAGCGCAAGCCGCCCCACGAGCAGAACAATTCGACCGAGATTGCTGCGCGATTCGTCACTCATACTGCGAGCGTCCTGTCGTCGAGCACGAGTCACTGGCTCATGATCTGATCGAAAAACTGTTTCATGATGGGCCAAGAAACAGGCCCCGAGGCCGGGGGATATTTCTGGCCCTTGTAGTAAACGATAAAGGTTGGAGTCGCTTGCACGGGTATCGCCTTGCCGAGGGCCTGGTCCTGCTCGATGTAGGTGTCCAGCGCGCATCCCTGAAGACTCGCCGGGTTGGTCACCGGACCGGGGTCGGTCATGCACGAGCCAACCATCATTTTCTGGACGCGCTTGAAATCAACATCGTTCATCGATCCGGCCACGAATTTTTCGATGTTGCCGTCGGCAGACCAGGCGGCTTGATTGTCGAAGAGCGCCGCCTCGACTTCCTCGAATTTCCCAATCCGCGCGGCGGCATTTACCCAGCGCGCCGCCTCCCACGCGTGCGTGTGCGCGGCGATGGGGAGCGGGAAATCGCGATGGACGTAATATACCTTCCCCGCTGCGACGTAGTCCGTCAGCATCGGCCGCAGCGTAGCCTCGAAGAGTATCCGGCAGGCGGGGCACTGATAATCGCTGAAGACTTCCATGGTGATTGGCGCGGTCTTCGAGCCTATGGTCTTCACTGGAGCACTGAAGGACTCCTGAGACGCAGCTTTGGCCTTCGATTGTGCTCGCGCTAGGGACTTCGTGGCGTTGCTAGAAACCAAGGATGCGAGTACAAAGAACGCGCAAGCCCCCCAGCTGAGCAGTCGGCGGGATGAAACCTTCTGACGATTCAACTCTGCCTCCCATGCCTGATTTGAATTGAATCTGCATTGTAACTCGATTTGCGTCGCAATTTGGCAGGGCGTTGCTGGAGTGTGTATCCTTACTCTGGCACCACAGAATTTGGGATGCGCTTTCTTCGCGGAACGGTTGGCTTGAGGCTCGGGTTAGGGAAGGCTGGATATGAGGGGGAAGTTGTTATCATCCGGTTGTAAGAGGAGTTAAGTGCAATGTATCCAGAGGAATATAGGCGCATAACAAACTTGACAATGGAACACTCAACGTGTATCATGGCCTCTTCTTAACGAGGATTCTTCAAGATCCAAGCCGGTCATTCTAAATTTGAATGAGGAGCAAATGCGATGAGCAAAATTATCGGGATTGACCTGGGCACGACGAACTCAGTTGTCGCCGTAATGCAGGGAGGCGAGCCAGTCGTTATCCCCAACCAGGAAGGGGCGAGGACGACTCCATCTGTCGTCGCCATCACAAAGAGCGGGGAGCGCCTCGTGGGCCAGGTGGCCAAACGACAGGCCATTACAAACCCCGAGAACACGATTTATTCGATCAAGCGCTTCATGGGCCGGCGCGTCGACGAAGTGACGGAAGAAATGAAGATGGTGTCCTACAAGGTGGTGGCCCAGGGCGATCACGTCGCCGCTGTGATTCAGGGAAAGCCATATAGCCCGCCGGAAATCTCAGCGATGATCCTTCAAAAGTTGAAGGGTGCGGCGGAAGACTTCCTCGGCGAGAAGGTCACGGAGGCGGTCATCACCGTGCCTGCGTATTTCAACGATGCACAGCGCACGGCAACCAAGGACGCTGGGAGAATCGCGGGCCTGGATGTGAAGAGAATCATCAATGAGCCCACGGCAGCGGCGCTGGCATACGGCCTCGACAAGAAGAAGGACGAGACGATTGCCGTGTATGACTTCGGCGGCGGCACATTTGACGTTTCAATCCTCGAAGTGGGCGAGGGCGTGATTGAGGTCAAAGCCACGAACGGCGACACCCATTTGGGAGGCGACAACATCGATCAGCGCATCGTCGAATGGCTGATTGAAGAGTTCAAAAAAGACGAAGGCCTCGACTTGCATGGCCGCGGCAACGAAATGGCGCTGCAGCGTCTGCGCGATGCGGCGGAGCGCGCCAAGATCGAGCTGTCGACAACACTCGAGACCGAAATCAACTTGCCTTTCGTGACGGCGGACGCAAACGGCCCGAAGCACTTGGTCAAGAAGCTGACGCGAGGAAAGCTCGAAGCGATGGTGGACGATATCGTCCGTAAATCGGTCGAGCCTTGCAAGTTGTGCATGAAGGACGCAGGTGTGGACGCTAGCAAGATCAATGAGGTGGTGCTCGTCGGTGGCCAGACGCGCATGCCAATGATCCAGCAGCTTGTGAAGGAGCTATTTGGACGCGAAGGGCACAAGGGCGTCAACCCGGACGAAGTGGTTGCGGTAGGCGCGGCCATCCAGGGAGGCGTTCTCGGCGGCGAAGTGAAGGACATCCTTCTCCTCGACGTAACCCCACTGTCGCTGGGCGTAGAGACACTCGGCGGCGTGATGACAGTGCTCATCCCACGCAACACGACGATCCCGACGCGCAAGTCGGAAGTGTTTTCGACCGCAGCGGATAATCAGACTTCGGTCGAGATCCATGTCTTGCAAGGAGAGCGCCCGGTGGCCAATGGGAATCGCTCGCTCGGGAAATTCCATTTGATCGGGATTCCATCCGCTCCGCGGGGCGTGCCGCAGGTCGAGGTGACGTTTGACATTGACGCGAACGGCATCCTAAACGTTTCGGCCAAGGACACCGCCACGAACAAGGAGCAGAAAATCACGATTACGGCTTCGACCGGCTTGAGCAAAGAAGAGGCCGAACGCATGAAGAAGGAAGCGGACGCGCATGCCTCCGAAGACAAGGCGAGACTCTCCGAAGTCGAGACGCGCAACCGGCTCGATAACCTCGTATACGGGACGGAAAAGCTGATCAAGGAGAACCGCGAGAAGCTGGCGGAAGTAGATGTCAAGGCGGCTGAGGAGGCTCTTGAAGAAGCTCGGCGCGCGTTGGCGGACGGCGGACTCGAGCGGTTGAATGCGGCCGCGGAAACTTTGACCAAGGCATCGCACCGCATCGCCGAACAGATGTACAAAGCGCAACAAGCTACCGCGGGGGCCGCAGGAGCACCGGGTGGTGGTCAAGGCCCATCGGGTGGCGGGAGCGCTCCGTCCCAGGGCGGACAAGGCGATGTCGTGGACGCCGAGTTCGTGGACGTGGACGAATCGAAGAAGCCGAATTGAAATCGTTCGCATGAGCGACCATTTCATCCTGGGAGTCCCGAGGAATCGGGACTCTCGGGATCTCTCTTCCGCAATCGCTCCTTAAGGAGAATCGATTGACGACAGGCGGGATCCGGCGGGCAAGCGCGCCTCAGGCGGTGCAAAAGATTCGCGACAACTTTTACCTCGTGCAGGTATCGATCTCGGGATCGCCGTCGGCCGATTGGCGGCGACTCTTTTACGACGCGCAACAAGACGTCCCTCCGGATTTCGCGCCGCGCTCCGTTGAAATCACCGGAACATTTCTGCGGTTCAAATCCGATCCCTCTACGGTGGAGCAAAAGATCAGCGTGATCGATCGCTGGCTCGAGAGAGCCAGCCAGAAGGAAGCCGGAATGGGCGGGCGCTCGGAGGTCCAGCGGCAGAAGAAAGAGGAACTCGAGCGCGAGACACATGAGCTCGCGGAATGGAATTTGCGCTGGGCGAAACTTTGACGTCAGTCTAGACCAAGCATGGCGACAACGACCAAACAGGATTACTACGAGCTGCTGGGCGTTCCCCGTAAAGCGTCCGTAAAGGACCTTCGCGCGGCGTATCGCAAGTTGGCGCGGAAATACCATCCGGACTTAAACCCTGGCGACAAATCCGCCGAAGAAAAATTCAAACAGATCCAGGAAGCCTACGAAGTCCTTTCCGACGCCAAGAAACGCCAGATGTACGACCAGTTTGGCTTCAACACTCCGGGGGCAGGCGGCGGTCCGCCTCCCGGTGCGGGCTACGGCGCTGCGCCTGGAGATGTGCACTTCGATTTCGATGGGTTTGATTTCGGGGGCGGTGGTGCAGGCGGCGGCGCGGGCGGGGCGACAAGCTTCCGCGATCTCTTCAGCCAGTTTTTCCGGGGGGCGAATGCGGCACAGGCCGCGAATGCGCAGGAGCCCGGCAGCGACCTGGAATACCAGATTGACATTACTTTTGCCGAAGCCATGCACGGCACAGTGAAAAAGCTGAGCTTTACACGGCTCGATGTATGCAACGTCTGCCACGGGAGCGGCTCCATGCCGGGAGACGAAAAGGTTTGTCCTACTTGCGGCGGCTCGGGTCAAGTGACCCAAGTGAGCGGCAAAATGCGTTTTCAGGTTACTTGTTCACGATGCGGCGGCTCGGGACGCCTTCATACAATCTGTAAGAATTGCGGCGGCGAGGGGGTCCTGCCGCGAATGGAAACTCTCGATGTGCGCATTCCACCCGGCGCGCAGACGGGCTCGCGGGTGCGCGTCGCCGGCCGCGGAAACGTCGGCCTGCACGGTGGACCGCCGGGCGATCTCTACATCGTCATGAACGTCCAGCCTCATCCGTTTTTCGAACGCCGCGGCGATGATCTATTCACCGTCGTGCCGGTCACGGTTACCGAGGCGTCGCTTGGCGCGAAGGTGGAGGTGCCGACAATCGATGGCCGCGCACAAGTGCGCATCCCGCCGGGCACGAACAGCGGGAAAAAGCTGCGACTGCGCGAAAAGGGTGCGCCTTCTACTCGTCATCCCGGCAAGCGCGGCGACCAGATCGTCGAAGTGCAGGTCGTGGTCCCAAAGCCGGAGGATGAACGCATCCGGAATTTGCTGCGCGAGCTTGACAAGATCGAACATGAGGACCCGCGCCGCGAAATTTTCACCCGCGCCGCGGTGTAAGGAGACGTCCGATGGCAGCGCGCCCAAGAAAAAGAGCGAAGGCAGGCTATATGATCAGCGCCGTCGCTGAACTCTATCAATTGCACCCGCAGACTTTGCGTCTTTACGAGAGAGTCGGACTGCTCAAGCCATCGCGGTCGCAGGGGAATACGCGGCTTTACACGGACAGCGACCTGGAGCGGCTCGAGGTGATCCTCAATCTCACACGCGAGCTCGGCGTCAATCTTGCCGGCATCGAAATCATCCTCAATATGCGCGACAAAATGGCGGAAATGCAGTCGCAAATGGAAGAATTCATCCGATTCGTCCGCAGCGAGGTCGCGCGCGATCTGATGGGCACGAGCGGGCGGCACGCTCGCAATGCCATTGTCCGCGCGCACCCACGCCACGCCATTCGCGTCGAAAAGTGACCATCCGGCGAGGATAGTCATCCTGGAGCCAACGAATTTGCCTGGCTGAAGGACCCCTCTTCAGTTTTGTCTCTCTTCCGCTCAGAAGGAAAGCGCGGCCGGCTGACGCGCGTTTACGATTTCAACAGGCTGTCGTGGTTTGCACAGCCACATGTGTGCTTGCGCGCGGCGGGCGTGGCGCTTATGCTTCCTCAATGGCGCGAGCGGATTGTCCCATCTGCCAGGGCAGTGGCTGGAAAGTCGTCGAGCGGACGGCCGAAGGCACGCAGGCGCTTGCTTCTGCCGAATCGGCCCGGCCTGGCGCCTCGTCAGGTGAACCAAAGGTGGTATGGGCCGTGCCGTGCGATTGCACGACGGGCGATCGCGTGGAGCGCGCGCTCGCGCGGGCGCGAGTTCCCGAACGCTACCGCCATTGCGACTTCGAGAATTTCGAAACGGACAACGAACTCGAGAACGCTACGCGCGAACAACTCGCCACGTGGAACCGCAGCCTCACGCAGGCGAAGCTCATGGTCCAACGATTCGCCGAGGAATTTCCGGTGGGGAGCGAGCATGGCCTGCTTTTGATGGGCCCGTGCGGCGCAGGGAAGACGCATCTTGCGGTTGCCGCACTGAAAGAAATCGTTCTCCGCAGCCACTCGGGACTTTTCTACGACTACCGTGAAATGCTGAAGGAGATTCAGGGCAGCTACAGCTCGGAGAGTGATCTAACCGAACTGGGCGTCCTCGAGCCTGTCCTGAAGTCGGAAATCCTGGTGCTCGACGACGTGGGTTCGAGTAAGCCTTCGCTGTGGGCGCTCGAAACCGTCGGGCACATTCTGAACACGCGCTACAACGAGAAGCGCGTCACGCTCCTGACCACAAATTTCCTCGATTCCGATATAGCGGGGAGTGGCTCTGCCGGGGCAAGCTCGCGTGTCACCGGAATGCGCACGCCCGCGATCGAAGATTCACTCGCGGACCGAGTGGGCACGCGAATCCGTTCCCGCCTCTACGAAATGTGCCGCACGGTTGAGATTTCCGCGCCAGATTACCGCAAAGAAATCCGCCACGCCGGGCACTTCCGCGCATAATCCGGCTCCAGGGCTCCTTCGATTTCTGCGGCTTTCCTTACAGAATCGTTCGATTGACAAGGCGCAAATGGGGCAGGTATCATCTCTCGCGATGCGGCGTCGAGCGTGGGCGCCCAATCCCCTTCTTTGCTCTAACGCCCAGCCTGTCGGAGTACCGAGGTCGTAATCTCGGCAAGCAGGGCAGGAAACCGTATGGAGGCCGCTCCCCATGTCACGCGAACCCGACAATAATCCTCAACATTCAGGCACGGAAGCCGCGACGGTCGACCCTTCCAGCGAGAATCTGAGTACTGCTACTCCTGCGCTCAGGGCCGAAGGTACGACGGCAGCGGGCGCAGCAACAGCAGTGGCGCGCGCGCAAGAGCCCGTCGAGGTTCCTGCAGAAAAAAAGAAGAGAACACCCCGAAGAGCGAGCTGGCTGATGCGGCCGAGGGTGCCGAGTCAGGCGAATCCGCGGAAACGATGGACCAGCTTCTTGATCAATTCTCAGCGCCGGCTCCAGCTGCGGCCGAAGGAGAAATCTTCGAGGGGCGCGTGCTGGCAGTGACGGACGCTGGAGTTGTGGTGGATGTGGGTGGGAAATTTGAAGGTTTGGTTCCCGCGCAGGAATTCCTCGATTCCGGCAGCCCGATTCAGTTTGGCCCCGGGCAAACGATCGATGTCGAGCGGTTGCATGAGCACAAAGACGGCTACGTTCTGCTCTCGCACGTGCGCGCGCACCGGCGCCGCGTCTGGGAGCGAATTGAGAAATCGTATCGCGAGCACACGAACGTGACAGCAAAAGTCGTCGAGCGGATCAAGGGCGGGCTGGTGGTGGACATCGGCGTGCGCGCATTTTTGCCTGCCTCGCAGATCGAATTGCGGCCCGTGCACGACCTCGAAGCGTGGAAGGATCGCGAGGTTGAGGTGCGGGTGCTGAAGCTAAATCGCAAGCGCGGGAATGTCGTTGTTAGTCACCGCGTGATCCTCGAAGAAGACCAGAAGGGTAAACGGGATGCCCTGATCGCTACTCTGAGCGAGGGCACGGTTGTCACCGGGCGCGTAAAGAACGTCACGGACTACGGAGTCTTCGTGGATCTGGGCGGCATGGACGGCTTGCTTCACGTAAGCGACCTCGTGTGGGGCCGCGTTCCTCATCCGTCGTCAGTGGTCAAGGCCGGCGATGAAATTCAGGTCCAGATATTGAAATTCGACAAAGAAAAGCAGCGCATCTCGCTCGGCCGGAAGCAACTTCTGCCCGATCCCTGGGCGACGGTCCCCGAGCGCTTTCCGGTAGGCACGCGCGTGCAGGGAAAAGTGGTCGGGGTAACGGACTACGGCGCATTCGTGCAGCTTGAGCCGGGCGTCGAGGGCTTGGTGCACGTAAGCGAAATGAGCTGGTCAAAGCGGGTGAAGCATCCGTCGAAGATCGTGAAGGCCGGCGACGAATTGGAAGTCGCGGTGCTCGAAGTGAAGACCGACCAGCGCCGCATCTCGCTCGGACTGAAACAAACACTGCCCGATCCGTGGGAAGCCGCGGCGGAGAAATATCCGGTGGGCACGATCATCACGGGGCGCATCCGCAACCTTGCGGACTTCGGAGCGTTCGTCGAAATCGAAGAGGGCATGGAAGGGCTGATTCACATCAGCGACGTCAGTTGGACCGAGCGCATCAAGCATCCCAGCGAGAAATTCAAGAAGGGCGAGACGATCGAAGCCAAGGTGTTGAAAGTGGATTCGCAAAACCGCCGGCTGTCGCTTGGGATCAAGCAGGTAAACGACATCTGGACGAAATGGTTCGCGGAACACAAGACCGGCGACGTCGCGAGAGGCAAAGTCGTTCGGACCACCGATTTTGGCGCGTTCGTGGAGCTGGCCGAAGGAATCGAAGGGCTCTGCCACGTCTCGGAGATTGAAGAGCGCCGGCCGAAGGGCGAACGCGACAAAGAAAAGGCCCCGCGAGGCGCGCGCGTGGCGGCAGTGCTGGCGACGGGGCAGGAATATGAATTCAAGATCCTCCGCCTTGAGCCGGATCAGCACAAAATCAGCTTGAGCTATCGCGCCGCGCAAAAGCAGACCGAGCATCAAGAGATCGAATCGTTCCGGTCGGCGAAGTCGTCGCCCAACGCCACCATCGGCGACGCCATCATGGCCAAGAGGCAGACGTCGTAGCCGGAGGTTCAAACCGGGCCGAAAGGCGGGCCCGCGGGACCCCGCCTGCAGGAAAGTCATTTACCTTGCGGTTGATTGATGATATGCAAAGGCCTTGCGGTGCCCCGGCCCCGGCTCGATCGGCTCGGTTACGCGGAACATCGTGAGAGGAGGCTCTCATTCCATGGCAGAGGCTGCGGGAGAGCGCGGAAACAAAGACCATACAATGACGAAAGCGGACCTCGTTGAAGAGGTCACGCGTGTCACCGAGTTGCCGCGCAAGGAGTCAGAAGCCGTTGTCGAGACCATTTTTGAGAGCATTATCTCGGCGCTTCAGTCCGACGATAAGATTGAAATCCGCGGATTCGGCAGCTTCCGCACGCGTCAGCGGCGGGGCCGCACAGGACGAAACCCGAAAACCGGGGCCAAAGTAGAAGTCCCGCCGAAAAAGATTCCGTACTTCAAACCCAGTAAGGAATTGAAAGACTATGTGAACAACCCGCGGACGGGCGGGGCCGCTGCGGGCTCCTCCGGACCCAACACGCAGGGCTGAGCGGGATGGACTATCTGTGGACCCCGTGGCGGTTTTGCTACATCGCCGATGCCTCGAAAGACGACCGCTGCATTTTCTGCGACGCAATTGCCGCAAAGGATGATGTCAAGACCCAGATCGTTCTGCGCGGCGCGAAAAATTTTATCATCCTGAATCGTTACCCGTACACCACCGGCCACGTCATGATTGTGCCCTACGTGCACGTGGCAGATCTTTCCGCCGCGGAGCCGGAAACTCTCGCCGAAATGATGCGTCTTGCGCAGAGGACTCAGTCCGCGCTCGAAGGAATTTATCACCCGCAGGGATTCAACCTGGGTATGAATCTTGGACGCGCTGCCGGTGCCGGCGTCGTGGGCCATTTGCACCTGCACGTACTCCCGCGCTGGTCCGGGGACGCCAATTTCATGACCGTCGTCGGCGAAACTCGCGTCGAACCCGAAGAGCTATCGACCACGTACGAAAAACTTCGCAAAGCTCTTGGATAGAATTCCGCTTTCCTAATTGCGGCGCGCGGCCTAGAATTTCTTTCTTCCGATCGCGGATTCGTCACTTGAGGGCAAGAGCGTGAACCTGGAACTCAGCGAAGAGCAAAAGCTCCTGCAAAAAAGCGTGCGGGAATTTGCCGATGCAGAGGTTAAGCCGCTCGCAAGGGAGCTCGACGAAACAGGCCGCTTCCCGCGGGACACGTTTAAAAAGGCAGCGGAGCTGGGTTTGACCGGCATCGCGCTTCCAGAAAATTACGGTGGCGCGGGCATGGACCACATTTGCTATGCCATCGTGGTGGAAGAGATTTCGCGCGTGTGCGCTTCCACCGGCGTCATTCTTTCCGTCCAAAACTCACTCTACTGTGATCCCATCCATCGCTTTGGAACCGAAGAGCAGAAGCAAAAATTCCTTGTGCCGTTCGCGCGCGGCGAAAGAATCGGCTGCTACGCGCTCACGGAACCCCAGGCCGGCTCAAACGCCGCCGCGTTGCAGACGAAAGCTGTGCGCAAGGGTGACCGCTACGTCGTCAACGGTACGAAAGCGTGGATCACGAACGGCGGAGCCGCTGATGCCGCCATTGTGTACGTGAACACGCAGCCGGAGAAGGGCGAGAAGGGAATCACGGCGCTCGTTGTGGAGAAGGGCACGCCGGGATTCAAGGTGGGTAAAGAAGAAAAAAAACTCGGCATTCACGCGACCGCATGCACCGAACTTTCGTTCGCGGATTGCGAGGTCCCCGCCGACAATCGGATCGGCCAGGAAGGCGAAGGGTACAAAGTTGCGCTTTCGACGCTCGATGGCGGCCGGATCGGGATCGCCGCGCAAGCGACCGGCATCTCGCAAGGCGCGTTCGAAGCTTCACTCTCGTACGCGCAGCAGAGGCAAGCCTTCGGCCATCCCATCGCGGATTTTCAAGCGATTCAGTTCATGCTCGCCGATATGGCCACGGAAATTGACGCAGCCCGCCTGCTCACCCGACGCGCGGCATGGAAGCAGGATTCCGGCGCGCGGTTTTCGATGGAGGCATCGATCGCAAAACTTTTTGCGAGCGAGATGGCCACGCGCGTGACGCACAAAGCGATTCAAATTCACGGCGGCTACGGCTACAGTCGCGAATATCCCGTGGAGCGTGCCTATCGCGATGCGCGCATCACCGAAATCTACGAGGGCACGAGCGAAATTCAACGCCTCGTGATCGCCGCCTGGGTTTTGAAGACCTACTAGTCGGAAATTGGAGGGCAGCGGTCGCAGGTTTGACCGCGCTCACTTTTCGCTTTCCATATTTTTCTTTTCACCCCGCAGATTCCCACTCCGCACCAGCGCCAGTGTATTCTTGTCCTCATGTTGGAGCTCGATTGCGGGCAGGAATTTGATCCAGAGCGTGACGCGGAGTTTTTCGCTGCGTTGCCGCGGCGGCCGGGCGTCTTGCTCCTCGAGATGACGGAGCCGGCTGCCCAGCCGTATCTCGCACGGACGGCCGACATTCATCGCGCGGCGGAACGCCTCTTGCGCGAGCCTGACAGCCTGTCCAAGCGGCTGAATCTTCGCACCGTGACCGCGCGAATCCGCTACCGCGCTACCGGCTCGAAATTCGAACAGACGCTGGCGCTCTACGAGCACGCCAAGAAGCATTTCCCTCGACGCTATCGCGATCTGATGCGGCTGCGCCCGCCCGCACTGCTGAAAGTAAATCTGCGGAACGAATATCCGCGCTGTTATGTCACGCGCCGGATTTTCGCGGATGAGGGATTTTACTTCGGGCCGTTCGGTTCGCGCCGCGCTGCGGAGGCGTTCGCCGAGGGATTTCTCGATCTTTTCAAGATTCGACGCTGCCAGATCAAAATCAGGCGCGATCCGGGCTTTCCCGGCTGCATCTATTCGGAGATGAAGATGTGCCTCGCGCCGTGTTTCGCAGGCTGCTCGAAGGAGGAATACGACGCGGAAGCCGGCCGCGTTCTGGAAACGCTCGCGTCGGGCGGCACGGCGCTGACGGAAGGACTTGCGCGCGAGCGCGAGGCCGCGAGCGAAGCACTGGATTTCGAACGCGCTGCCGCGCTTCACAAACGCCTGGACAAAGTTTCCGCTGCGCTGCGCGGCCTTCCGGAGCTTGCCCGGCGCATCGAGGAACTCGACGCGGTCATACTCCAGCGCACGGCGGAAGAGAAAACGATCGCCGTTTTCCCCGTGCGAGCTGGGCGCCTACAAGAGCCGATCCTTCTGCGATTTGCGGAGCTGTCGAGCCAGCCACGATCCGTCGAGGTCATCCTTCGGAAGGAACTGGAATCACACGTGAACACCGATGAAGGCGGACCGGGACTGGAAGAAAAGGTGTCGCGGGCCGAGACGCTCTTCGCTACGCCCTCCCTCTATCGCGAACGATATGGGTTGCGCACAGCGCCTCCGGAATTGGCCGAGCACTTGTCGCTTGTGGCAAGATGGTTTTACTCCAAGCCTCGCGAAGGGGAGATTTTCTTCCGGGATGACGGCTGGCCGTACCGGCGAATCCTGCGCGCCTGCGGCCGGCTGCTCGCACATACTGACGCGCCTCCATCGGAGACGAAGTTCCCGCCGCCAGCTGTGACCTAACCACGACCATAATCGAAACGGGGCCGCGAGGCGTTGCATCGTACAATTGGGTGGATGGCCAAAGCGCACAAACCCAATCATTCGGGGAATGAGGGGATGCTGCGTTCGCTGCGTCACCGCAATTTCCAACTTTTCTTCAGCGGCCAGCTGATCTCGCTAATCGGCACATGGATGCAAAACATCGCACAGTCGTGGCTCGTCTATCGTCTGACGGGCTCGTCGCTACTGCTCGGAGTCGTTGGATTCGCGGGACAAATTCCGGTCTTTCTGCTAGCTCCGGTGGGAGGAATGGCTGCAGACCGGTGGAACCGCCATCGCGTGGTCATTGCCACGCAGATTTCCTCCATGATTCTTGCATTCATCCTTGCCGCGCTCACGCTGTCGCATGCCGTGCGGGTATGGCAGATTGGGATCCTCGCGGCGTGCCTCGGCGCGGTAAATGCGTTTGATATCCCCGCGCGGCAATCGTTCCTGATCGAGATGGTTGGCCGCGAGGATCTGATGAATGCGATCGCGTTGAATTCTTCGATGTTCAACGGCGCGCGCGTGATCGGCCCGGCTGTCGCGGGCTTGCTTGTCGCGTGGATCGGCGAGGGTTGGTGTTTCTTTGCCAATGCGGTGAGCTACATCGCCGTCATCGCCGGACTGCTGCTGATGAGACTCGGCCCTCACCGCAAGACGGTTAACCGAACTCCTCCTATCGAGCACATCGCCGAAGGATTCCGCTTCGTCCACCGGACGAAACCGATCGCGGCGCTGATGATGCTGATTGGGCTCGTCAGTCTGGTGGCGGTGCCTTACACAGTATTGATGCCCATTTTCGCGGACCGTATTTTGCATGGCGGCGCTCGCGGGCTCGGCATCCTGATGGGCGCCGTGGGAGTTGGGGCATTGCTCGGCGCTCTGACGCTGGCAATGCGTCGCGGCGTGCAAGGACTGGGCCGCTGGGTCGGATTCTCCGCCATGGCATTTGGGATCAGCCTGGTTGTGTTTTCGTTTTCGCGATGGTTTTGGATTTCCGTGATTCTGCTGATCCCGACCGGCTACGCGGTGATGTTGCAAATGTCGAGTTCGAACACGCTGATTCAAGCCATGGTGCCCGACGAGCTGCGCGGCCGAGCGATGTCCGTTTATACGATGATGTTCATGGGGATGGCACCGATGGGGTCGCTCTTCGCCGGGGCTCTCGCGGATCGCATCGGCGCGCCCTGGACGGTCGCAATTGGCGGGTTGGCCGCCGTGGTAGGCGCGTGCTACTTTTTGAAGAGACTTCCGCATCTGCGGTTCGAAGCGCGACAATTGCTTATTAAGCAAGGGCTCGGCGGCGGCGAGCAGGTCGAGGAAATGACTAGCCGCGGAATCTCCTGACATCCATCTCAGGGCGTAACTTTTCGCGCTTTGCTATACTGCGCGCATATTTTGAAATCTCTTTGCTGGAGAAAACCTGCATGTCACCCGCCGCACCGACCGACGGAAAAACACCCGGCTCCGCCACCGCACAGGGAACGCTTCGCTATGCCGCACGATTCCAAGGGCGTTCGGCCGCAGGACATTTTCGCGAAGTTCCAGGCGGGCTGGTGTTCTCTTCCATCGGCATCGGGACGTATCTCGGCGAACCGGATGACGCGACCGACACGGGGTATACCGATTCCGTGATCGCTGCGATTCAAGGCGGCATCAACGTCGTGGACACGGCCATCAATTACCGCCTTCAGCGAAGCGAGCGGTCGGTTGGCGCGGCGCTAAAGAGATTGATGCCGAACGGATTCCCCCGAAACGAAATCATACTGTGCACGAAGGCCGGTTTCCTCACGCCGGATGAAGAGATGCCAGCGGACCCTAACGCATATTTTCAGCGTGAATTTCTCGAACGAGGAATCTTTCGCCCGGATGAAATCGCCGCCGGGTGTCACTGTATGGCGCCGAGTTATCTCTCGGATCAACTCGAGCGGAGCCGCCGGAACCTGGGCGTGGAATGCGTGGACATTTTCTATCTGCACAATCCGGAAACGCAATTGAGCGAGATCCCCGCCGAGGAATTTCAAAAACGCGTGCATGAAGCATTCACTTTTCTAGAATCTGCAGTCACCGCAGGGAAAATCTCCACGTATGGGCTCGCGACCTGGAATGCATTTCGTGAGGATCCGAAAGCGGCAGGTTATCTTTCGTTAGAAGGCATGGAAAAAATCGCGCGAGAAATTGCCGGAGGAGACCACCATTTCCGCTACGTGCAGTTGCCATTTAATCTGGCAATGCCCGAGGCACTGACGCGGTCGAATCAAACGGTTGGAGGAAAAGCCATGCCGATGGTGCAGGCGGCGCGCGCGCTGGGGATTACGCTCGTGACGAGTGCGGCGCTCTTGCAGGGACAACTCACGAAAAATCTGCCGCCCTTTATTGGCGCAGCGCTCGGAGTGAAGGGCGATGCTGCACTCGCGCTTCAGTTTGCGCGGTCAGTGCCGGGGCTCACGACGGCGCTCGTGGGCATGAGCCATAGCGAGCACGTCCACGCGAACCTTGCACTGGTCAATGTCGAGCCCACACCGCGCGAGCAATTTCTGAAGCTATTCGAGGCAAAGGGCTAGTCGCCGACCGCGATCGTCCTAACCCAATTTACTTGCCACTCGTGCGCTCAATCAGCAGGTCAATGAATCGGCGCGCATCAACGCCGACCGCCACGTGGACATTGGGCGTCACGGGCTCTACTCCCATCGATTCCAGATGATCCCCTTTACGGATGTTCTTCTCGACGACGTTCTTACGGTTCGCGACCGTCATACCTCGCGTGAATTTTCCCTCCGTCTCGATGTCCACGCGCATGTCTTGTGTCTTGAGCAAAGTCGTGTCGATCACGCCGCCGACGGCGAGAGCATCGTGCACCGCGCCGCCGTGGAAAATTCCCGTGCCTTTGTACGTGCCGATTTGATATCGCAGGACGGTCGCAGCAAATTTGGTTTCCGGGCCCGGCTTGCTTTCCAGTCGAACGACATCGTCTTCGGTGACCAGAGTTATTTCGGTCACGTCCAGTCCCACCATCGTGATCGGCCAGCCTGCGTTGAACACAATGTCCGCCGCTTCCGGATCGCTATAGATATTGTACTCGCTGACCGCATTCACGTTTCCTCCGGTGATCCCTCCGCCCATGAGCACGACATCCTTTACGAGCGCAACAATCGACGGGTCCTTGCGCACGGCGAGTGCGATATTCGTGAGCGGGCCAATCGGCACAAGAGTGATTTCGTGAGGATATTTTTGCACGGTCTCGATGATGAGGTCGGGCCCGAATTTCGGGCTCGCGTGGCATTTTGGCGGCGGTAATTCGGCACCGCCCATGCCTCCGGGACCGTTCCAGAATTCCCCCGTGTTGAGTTCTGCGAGGAGCGGCCGGACGGCGCCCTTCGCGATGGGAAAATCGCATCGGCCTGTCAGACTTGCCAATTTCAGGGCGTTTTCAAGGCCCAATTCTGCTGTCACGTTTCCCGCGACGACCGAAATGGCCTCGACTTTAACTTCCGGAGAATTGAGGGCCAGAAGAATCGCGAGCGCATCGTCGGTACCCGGGTCCGTGTCGATGATGATTTTTTTCGGAGTTGCCTGCGGATTGCATCGGGCCGGCGGCACCGCAAGAATCAAAAACGCAAGTATCAATGCAGCGCCAGCCCGTTTCGCGCTTCGCGGGCGAACAAAATTGCGGAGTGGATTCATCGATCCTCCTCGTGGGATAAACGCGCGTGCCTCTCGTCAAGCCACTCGTCGATCGCAGTGCCGACTTCCGCGAGCTTGCCCGTAAAGAAATGATCGGCGCCTTCCACGACGACGAGCTTCTTGGGTTCCGGTAGTGTCGCGAAGAGCCCTTCGACATTGGCGCTCGAGCCGAATTGGTCGTTTCCACCCTGAATGATGAGTTTGGGTTTCGAGCATTGTTGCAGAAAAGTCAGATCGGAATTATCGACGGGTATCCCCAGGCCGATCAACTCCGCTACGCGTGCATCTTTGCAGCCGACTCGCAATCCGACGAGCGAGCCAAAACTAAATCCCACAAGAAGGATCTGGCGGCCGGGAAATTCTCCCGCCAGATAATCAAGAGCCGCACGGACATCGTCTTGTTCGCCTGAGCCGCGATCGTGAACGCCTTCACTCAATCCGGCGCCGCGAAAATTGAATCGCAAGACCGGAATGCCGCGCAAGTGAAGCGATTTCGCTGCCTGGTAAACGACTTTGTTGTGCATCGTACCGCCGAAGAGCGGGTGCGGGTGGCAGACGACGGCGACCAGAGACGGATCGGCGACAGCCGCGGTCCACAGCAGGGCCTGGAGCCGTCCGACAGGCCCGGCGAGAAAAAAATTGCGATGAAAGACTTCAGCCATGGAATTCAGCGGTGGCGACCACGGTGGAAGGTTTCTCCGAGTGCAAGGCGCCCAAGCGCTTCAGGATTTCGATGGTTCCCCCCATTGAACCGCGACCCTTGCGAGGCACGGGCTGGCGCCGGCTTCGGAATGTGCGAAGCCCAGCGGACGCGGCGAGTCATCAATCTCCTCGATCCGCACAATGCGGCCCTGAATTTCTCCCCCTCGCGTCCATTCCCCCCAGGGAATTTGCGTCAGGACGGGTTCGCCCGGCGCATACATATGCGCGGTTTCAAAGAGCGCGCCGTCGCGTGAGATATCCTGCGTCATACATTCCCCGGGGAAAGGAGAACCAGCGGTGCGGACAAAGATCGGCATGGCGAGCGGGATCCGGCTGGACGAGCGACGCTCCGTCTCCGGGGGCCGCGGCGCTTGCCGCGGCGGCCATTCGAGATGCAGAGCGACTTGAAAGGCTCCGCTCGAACAATTTTCGACGCGCACGACGCGCGCCGGTGTCTCCGGCTGGACTGGAACGGCCGCGGCAGGGTCAAATGGAAAGAGCACCCAAACGCACGCCCGAACGGCGCACGGTTCCGTGCGATGGACGAGAAAACCCTCGCGCGAAGCATCGATTGTGTTCGTGATTTCCAAGCGCATGCCGAGCGGGCCGCGCCAGCGGATCCGAACCGGTAGCCTGAGCTGCGCCCGCGGATGCTTCCGCAGCTCAGCGTACGTAGCCAAGCGAGCCATTTCGGTACATCCTAGCGGCAGTGATGACTGAAATCAAAGGGGGAAGGTTTGAGGGGTTGCACAAGAAGATGCCTGCCCGGGAAGCCAATTTAGCCTGTTTGCTCCGAAAACCCATTGCACGGCGGGAAAAGCAATGATAATTTTGGCCAGGCTCGACGGATTCACGGAGGTCCCATGGAAAGCGCAGTGGAACGCCGCGCCGCACGTCGTTTTTCGATGATGCTTCCGTTGCGGGTCCGATTCGCGGCGGAAAACGGCGTGACGGAGAAGGATGGCGAAACGCGCGACGTCAGCTTCCGTGGCCTCTATTTTCTGATCGAAGCAAGCCTGGAAACCGGCAGCTCGATTGAATTCGTCCTCACGCTTCCCCAGCAGATCACCCTCGCCGGCGACGTTCATATCCGCTGCTACGCACGCGTATTGCGCGTCGAGCAGCACAACGGCCAACGCGGCGTCGCCGCGCGCATCGAGCGGTATGAATTTCTTCCTGCGCCCGCCTGACGGTTTTCCCGAAACAGAGTAGAATGGAATTTGCCCCGAAGACTGATGGAGGGCACATGTATCACTACGATCCGAATATGGCGCTCGACGAATTGCGGGACGATGCGGTGCTGCCGCATCCGGTGCATTTGCGAGACATGATTCTGCGGACGAAGCTTAACGCCACGTCCGCTCTCGATCTCAACCGCGAATTTCAGGATTATCTGACGCGCTTCGGCGAAACACAAAAGATTGCCCGCGAAATTCTGGAGCAACTGGCGACGGGCGCGCGAAAAGCTTCCGCACCCTGAAGCGAGCGAAGGGCGAAAGCGTGACCGAGGGGGGCGGCTGCGGGCGGGGCTGCCTAACCGTGGAAATTTCCTTCACCGAGTCCTGCTCGAGCGCGGAATCGCGGAAGCGGAGCATCCTTCATGGCGCGGCATACAATACTGATCGATGCCGATGACACACTCTGGGAAAACAACATCTTCTTTGAGAAGACGATTGATCATTTCGTCTCCCAACTCGAACATCTCGGATATACGGTCGAGTACATTCGCCACATTCTGAACGAGACCGAGCGCCGAAACATCCGCCAACATGGCTACGGGGTGAGGAGCTTTCGCCGATCACTTGAAGAAACGTATCTCAAACTCGCCGGCAATTCCGCGCGGCGGCAGATGGTCCAGGAGATCGAACAGCTCGCGACAGAGCTGGAAGGCACCCCGCCGCATATCCTCGACGGCGTCCCCGAAACGCTTGCCTATCTTTCCAAACATCATCGGCTGATTCTGCTGACGAAGGGCGAACAAGCCGAGCAAGTGGGCAAGGTGGAACGCTCCGGGTTGCAACCATATTTCGACGCCATCGAAATCGTTCTTGAAAAGGATTCGGGAACGTACGAGCGGATGATCGAGGAATTCAAGATCGTGAAGACGCACGGCTGGATGGTGGGGAACAGCCCGCGCAGCGACATCAATCCCGCGCTGCAGGTGGGCCTGAACGCCGTGTTCATCCCGCATTCGGCCACATGGGAACTTGAGAAGGCAGAGCTCGAGAGCGGCACGGGAAAACTGCTCATCCTTTCCAGCTTCCGCGATTTGCGCGCACATTTTTGAGACGCACGAACTCTCCCGTTCTCGTAAACTCTTTCCGGAGGAAGCCCTTTGCCAACGCCCTCACAAACGGATGCGAGAACTGCAGCCGCGCGAATCGCGGTCATGGGGGCGGGTGCCGTGGGATCGTATTTTGGCGGCATGCTCGCGCGCGCGGGTGGCCGCGTGACGTTGATTGCCCGACCGGCGCACGCCGAAGCGATCCGCCGCGGCGGACTTCTGATCGATTCCGTGTCCTTCCAGGAGCATGTTTCCGTCGAAGCGACCACGGATCCATCGAGTGTGCGCGACGCCGAATTCGTGCTGTTTTGTGTGAAGACGCTTGACACCGAAGAAGCCGCACGTGCCATCGCGCCGCATCTTGCGCCGGGCGCGATCGTCGTCAGTCTGCAGAACGGCGTGGACAACGTCGCGCGTATCCGTGCCGCAACCGGCGTCAATGCACTCCCCGCAGTTGTCTATGTCGCCGCCGCTTTGCCGGAGCCGGGGCATGTGAAACATTCTGGCCGAGGCGACTTGATTGTGGGCGAACTTCCGGGGAGTGCTCCTGCCTCTTCCTCCGGGCCCGCGCGCGCGGAGCGCGTGGCACAATTGTTCACGGCCGCGGGCGTGCCGTGCCGCGTATCCCCCAACATCGAGGGCGACCTCTGGACGAAGTTCATCATGAATTGCGCGGGAAATCCCGTGACGGCGATCGCGCAAACGAGCTATGGCCTCGCCGCGCGGCAAATGCAATCCCGTGAGTTGATGCGCAAAGTAATTGAAGAAATCGTCGTGATAGCGCGGGCTTCGGGCGTGCGTTTGCCGGAAGCGGATCTCGTCGAGACAGGCCTGAAACTTGCGGAGACGCTGGGAGCGGCCACTTCCTCTACAGCCCAGGATCTCGCGCGAGGGAAACGAACGGAGATTGACTCGCTGAACGGATACATCGTTCGAAGAGGCGCGGAACTAGGAATCGCTACGCCGGTCAATTCCACACTGTATGCGCTGGTTAAGCTGATGGAAGAGAAGAACGCCCAGCAGGAGCACAGGCGACCTGCCGGTTCGTCTTGCTAGCCTGGTGAGCGGAAGTGAAACGGGATGTGGACGACGGTTTCGAGCTCGACGGGTTCGCCCTGACGTGTGGCTGGCTGGAATTTCCATTGGGCCAGCGCTTGCATCGAGTTCATGTCGAGCTGAGGATCAAGGCTCCGAACGACTTGAATGCTGTCGACCGAGCCATCCTTCCGGATGATGGCGTATAGAACGATTTCTCCGTCGATGTGCGCATTGATCGCTGCCGGCGGATATTTCGGATCCACTTTTCGCATTGGGACAGGACCCGATAGAGCTCCTTCCGGCTTCACGGCCGGCGAGGCGCGCTCATCGAGTTCAGAGAAATTCAGCAACCAGCTTCCCGTTGTGCTCGTCAAATTTGGCATGTTGACGTAGAGAGTAAAGACTTCTTTTCCGGAGAGAATTTTTTCCGGCGGCAAGCTAGGGTCAATTTTGCCTGCCGTCGCAGGACCGTTATGTGCGGAAGCGCTGGAAGCCGCCAGCTCCGAAACTGAGGGCATCGGCTTTAGGACAAGCTTGCTCGCGGAGTGATTCCCCGCCGAAGCCGTTCCACCGTCGCCTGCGTGGTTGTTCCCGCCGCTGATGCTGACTCCCGAGGGCGAGTTAGCTCCGCCACCGCCGCTGCCGCCGGAGGCTGCGCCGCCCGAGCCGCCACGGTGCGCACCCTCGGGCGAAATCGAAAGGCGCGCGGAGAGATTTCCCTGCGGCACGCTGATTTCCGGCGCCGGCGGTGCGGGCACCGCAGAAAGCGCGATCAAGCGATGCAGGCTTGCGTCACCCGGTGAAGGATCGGAACTGATCTCAGGAGCGGCCGCGTCCGTTTGTGCCGCATGCGAACCAGCAATCGGCGCAGCCATGGGGCTGACGGCGAATTGAGGCTGCGGGTTCACGACGGGAGTCGCGGCAATATTCAGGGGGCCAGGGTTTTTCTCGAGATTTGCGATGTCCGGCGCGGCAGTGTCCTGCAAATTGCGTTGCCTCATGCGTGGCTCCGCTGCTTTGGCCGAGACGGGGAGTCGCAAATCAGGTGGCGACGCTTTTGCGCCCCACTCCACAACGTTTGGCATTTGTGGATCGATCTTTGGAGGCGCGGGAGGTGCCTCGGGCTGGATCAGAGTTTGGCGCGGGTGAGTCGGGTTCACGGGTGTTGAGAGAATGGTCTGTCGCGGATGGTAAGCGTCTGCGCCCCGACGCTTCAGCGAGTCGGCGGGCGGGTTCGGCTTGAATGCAGGCCCGGGCGAAGAGATCGGCCGAAGGTCTTGCGGCATGCCGGCCCATTCGATCTCGATCCGGACGGGAGCGAGATTCGACGTCGTGCTGGGCAACATCTTCCAAATGGGGAGCAAAAGGATCGCTACGGCTGCGACATGCCACAAGCACGACGCAGCAAACGCGCGAGCGGGCAGCTTTCCACGCACCCATTGAATTCGGAGAAGGGTATTGCCGGAAAATTCGTCATTACTCGAAGCACGCGGGCCCGACACAAAGGCGCGCACACTCGTCTGAAACTCGCTCCAGGGTGATTCCCAGGCGACGTCGAGCGTCAGGGGGCGCAACTCCATATCCCGTTCTGCGAGCGCCTCGGTTTCCACAAGTGCCTGAATGGGTGCGGCCATTGAACCCCCGGGTTCAGATGCTCCTGGGCTATGCTGCGGCTGCCAGGCGATAGAAACTCAGCGCTGCATCACCTTGTTCGAGCAGACGCGTGCGCTCGAGCCGCTCGAATCGTTCCGGCAATTCCACGCGCCAATGATGCTCGACGATCACGAGCCCATAGGGCGCAATCAAGTGCGATTCGTCCAGAAACTCAAGCGCCCGCACGTGCTCCACTGGATCCCTATACGGCGGGTCGAGGAAAATGAAGTCCGCGACGAGACGCCTCGCGACAAGCTTCTCGAGACCGCGTACGGCATCGTCCGCAATCACCTCGGCGCCCCGGATTTCAAGCGCTTCCAGATTCTCCTGCACGAGCCGTATGGATTTTGCATGTTCTTCGATGAAAATGGCAAGTCGAGCGCCGCGACTGATTGCTTCGATGCCGACTGCGCCCGTCCCGGCGTAGAGATCCACGAAGAGCGAGTCTGCCACGGACGGCCCGAGAACGTTGAAGAGTGTTTCGCGCAGGCGATCGCTCGTCGGGCGCAAGAGCAGTTTCCCCGCTCCTTTCAACCGCCGGCTGCGATATTTCCCCGCAATTACGCGCATGGCTCATCCCACGGAAGCAAGCTGATAGCGTTTTTGCCAAGCCGGACTGAGCGATTCCAGGCGCGCGACGACTTCGCCGGCCCGCGCGGGATCCTCGGCGAGAGCAAAGGCTTCGCGGCGCGCAAATTCGAGGAGTTCATGATCGCGCAACGGCTGCGCCACGGAAAACGCCGCGTCGCCATGCTGGCGCGTTCCGAAGAATTCGCCTGGTCCGCGCTGCTTCAGGTCGCGCTCCGCGATTTCAAAACCATTGGACGTGGCGACCATCGTTTCGATTCGCTCACGCGCTTCTCCGGTGATGGATTTTGGAGCAACGAGGATGCATTGTGATTTCTCCCGGCCGCGCCCGATCCGGCCGCGGAGCTGGTGCAATTGCGCAAGGCCGAAGCGGTCAGCGTGCTCGATCACCATCACGGTTGCGTTTGGCACGTCCACGCCGACCTCGATCACCGTGGTGGCAACGAGAATCTGAATTTCGCCGGCGCGGAATCGCTCCATCACTGCGTCTTTTTCGTCCGTCTTCAAGCGGCCGTGCAATAGGCCGAGGCGCTGCTTCGGGAAGACAGTTTTTGCCAGACGTTCATATTCCGCCGTCGCGGCCTTCAACTCCTGCTTCGATTCTTCGATCACCGGGTAAAGAACATATGCCTGGTGGCCGAGCGCAATTTCGCGGCGAAGAAATTCCCATACACCTGCGAGCTGCGCTTCATCGCGCCAACTCGTTTCGACGGGCGTACGGCCGGGAGGCATTTCGTCGATCACGGATAGCTCCAGGTCACCGTAAAGAGTCAGCGCCAGCGTGCGTGGAATGGGTGTCGCGGTCATCACCAGGACGTGCGGCGAAACTCCCTTCTCGATCAGCCGCTTGCGTTGAAGCACGCCGAAGCGGTGCTGTTCGTCCACGATCACGAGGCCAAGGCTCTTGAACGAAACGGGATCTTCAATTAGGGCGTGCGTGCCAACAATGAATTGCGCGTCGCCGCTCGCAATGCGAGCAAGGATGCGCTCTCTCTCGGCGCGCCTTCGGCCGCTCACGAGCAAATCGACGTTGTAACCGGCTGTCCGAAAAATGCGGCGAGCCGAAAGATAGTGTTGCGTCGCAAGAATCTCCGTCGGCGCCATCAGCGCCACTTGATAGCCGTTTTCGACGACGATCGTCGCGGCTTCAAGTGCAACGATCGTTTTTCCGCTTCCCACGTCGCCTTCGAGAAGGCGGTGCATTGGATACGACCGTTCGAGATCCGACACGATTTCAGCAAGCACCCGCTTTTGCGCCGCGGTCGGCTTGAACGGAAGAATGCGCTTCAGCGCCTCACGGATTTTTTCTTCACGGACACGCATCACAATCCCTCGTTGCCCGTGGTCGCGAAGGCGGCGCAGGGCCAAGGCAAGCTGATAGTAAAAGAACTCCTCGAAAATCAGCCGCGTCTGCGCCGGGCTGCGAAAACTATTCAGAAGCTCAAGGCTTTCATCCTTCGGCGGAAAGTGCGCGTAGAGAAGCGCTTCACGGCGCGATGGGAAACGATAGCGCTCGAGAATCTCCAGCGGGAGGGGGTCGGGAATGTTGCCGTCGAAGTTGAGAAGCACGCTGTAGATGATGCGGCGCAACATGCGCGAGCTGAACCCACCCATGGCTTCGTAAATCGGTACGATGCGCCCAACTTCGGTGGAATCCGCAGGCCGGCCGTCTCTGCTCCCAAGCAGTTCGATCTGGGGGTTCACCATTTCAAGCCGACCCGGTCGGTAAGGGTCCATTTCCACTTTTCCATGGAGGACAAGCCGCTGTCCTTCTTTGAGGCGGCCTTCGAGATAGGCGCCATGATAGAAGCGTGCGTGCAGCGCGCCCGAATCGTCGCGAACCGTCACGTGAAAAACCGGACCTCGCCCGCGCGTGAACCGGACGGTCCCGCCGGCGCCGGCCACTTCCGCGAATACCGTATGGACCTTGCCAGGGATGATTTCCGCGATGGGTGAGAACCGGATGCGGTCCTCGTAGCGAAAGGGAAGATAGCCGAGCAGATCGCCAACCGTGGTGATTCCGTGCTCTGCCAACACCTCGGCACGATGCGGCCCGACGCCACGCAAGTATTTCACCGGGTTAGTCAATACAGCGCCCATTCCGTGGTTGAAGGACAGCTCGAGAGGAAGAAAGCGCTCGGCCGTACCTGGCTCACATTTATACCATCGCTCTTGCCGGCGGCGGCCGGTTTGCATATGGGGGAGGGCTGGCCTATATTTGGACGCGCTCACCCATTTTCCGAGGTGCCTTAGAACTTTCGAAGGGCCGGGCTCAGGTGTAACGCTTTCATGCGAGTCGTAGGCAAATGGCGCAGAAATTTCTGGGGGTGACTCCCCGTCGGTGGCTCGAATACCTCGCTGCAATTATTCTCGGTAACGCGATTTACTATTTCTCCCTCCTTCCGCACATCCCGGCACCTCTCCGCCACCAAGGATTCCGGATGGATTTGGGTGTGGCAGTGGACTTTGCCATCTGCGTCGCTGTGTATGGATTGATACGCCTCGGCTCGCGGCTTTGATTGGCTCACCTCGTGCAATTACCTGCCACGCGGATTTGCGCAAGGGTGTGGCGGGACTCGTGAAGAGAACAACGCACGACTAAACCCCGCCGCCACAACAAAGAGTCAACCCTGCGCATCCGAGTGAAAGGGTCCTCCTTGGGGCAATTGTCCGATAGTGGGAAAAGGACGTTCGCCGGTGCTCACCAACGGCCAGTCCCCCCGTCTATTCCTCGCGTACCCTCTGAAAGGGCTGATGCCGGGGAAAAGGGGCTGGCTCAGTTTCGAGCCGAGGGGCTCGAAAAAGACGAATCCCGACCGGCCAATGAAAAAAAGATGGGGATGAGCGTCGCACTCGAGGGAGATGCGCGCCAGGCAGCGGCTGCGAGGCTTGCGGAGGAGCATGGGCTCGTCCGAAATGCTCAGTCGGGTGATCGGCTGGCATTCGAGGAACTCGTACGCCGCTACGACCGCGAGGTCCTGCGCCTGGCGTTGAACCTCGTTCACCGTTCAGAGGACGCCCGTGATATTTATCAGGAAAGCTTCTTGCGGGTTTACAGGAATCTGCACCGTTTTCGATTTGAGTGCAGCTTCTACACTTGGCTCTACCGCATCGTGACGAACGTCGCGCTCGATCACTTGCGCCGCCGCACCACTCGGCGCGAGGATCAAGCGCCGGTTCCGGAAGAGGCTGAAGGCGGAACGCGCGATTTCTTCGACCGCCAACCGGAATTGAGCGCGACGGCGAACCCGGAGAGAGCTTATTTGGGCCAGGAGTTAGGGCAGCAAATCCAGGCAGCGATGCGGCGACTTTCCCCGCGCGAGCGCATGGTCTTCGAGATGAAACATTACCAGGGCTTGAAATTGAGGGCGATCGGTGATTTGCTGGGAACTTCGGAAGAGACGGTGAAGAATTCGCTGTTTCGGGCCACGCGTAAATTGCGCGCGAGTCTGGATTGCATGCGATAAGCGAGGCGGAGAAGATGCAGTCGCAGGACAGAGAAGAGAATCCCATTCAGCCGTGCGAGGACTTCGAGCCGCGACTCGTCCTGTTCTTGGCCGGGGAACTCGATCCATCCGAGCAGGCGGATGTGGCCGAGCACGTCGCGCATTGCGCCGCCTGCGCCGCAGCGCTCGAACGGGAAAAGGAATTGCTGGCTCTCGTTGCAGAGCATCGAGCGGAGCCTGACGCGGCGATGCTCGCGAGTTTTCGCGCGGGCCTGGACGATGCGCTCGATCGGGAAGAAGAACGCGGCCGCCTGCGGCGTTGGATCGGGCCGATGCTACCAAGCAGTTGGCTGGCGCCCCGTCCGGCGTGGAGCGCCGCGCTGCTTTTGGTGATGGGCTTTTCGGTGGGCATTCTGGGGCCGCGGCTGCTGCGCCATCCGGGTGCGGCGATTTCAGCCGGTGACCCAACCTCCGCAGAAGCGACTACGAGTGAATCTGTCGTTCACCCAATCGATCTTCATACTGCGGATGTTGCCGGAATCAATATTCTCCCCTCCGCCGCGAACGAGCCACCGCAGGTGCAAGTGCAACTCAAGGCCGAGCGGCCGTTCACGATGCAGGGGACAGTGAACAACGACGATGTGAAGAGCGTTCTACTCTTCGTCCTGGGCAACAACCAGCGCTTCGATCCGGACGTGAGGCTCGATGCGGTGGACCTGCTGCGCGCGCGAAATAATGACCCCGACGTTCGCGGGGCGCTCTGCCACGCGGTTCACACGGACCGCAACGCCGCGGTTCGCCTGAAGGCACTGGAAGCCCTGAACGGCGCCGAGCCACAAGACCTCATCCGCCAGACCCTGCTCGACGCCCTCGTGGACGACCAGAATCCCGGCGTGCGCGTGGAAGCGATCAATGCGCTGCGCGACATGGCCGCGAACGGCAAGGTCGTCTCCGACGACCACATGCTCGCCGTCCTGCGTGACCGCATGCAGAAGGATCCGAATACCTACATCCGGCTTCAGAGCGCGGCTGCCATCCAGGATCTCGGCCCGCGCCAGAAGTTCTAAAGGTGCGCGACAAGATGCTGGCTCCCGCTTCCGCGCAGAAACTCGGCAAGTGGATTGCGTTGCTGCTGGGTGTATGCCTGCTCATTCCCGCAATCACCGGCGCAAAGCACAAGGCCAAAACAGAAAAGTCGGCGAGCTCCGGCCAGCGCCTTACTTCCGATTCGAATGGGACAGTCCCGACGCGTGACGGTCATCGGCTGCGACTCGCGACTGATTTGGGCAACGTCGTGATTCACACGCAAAACTCGGGCAAGGTGGATTACCACGTCCACCTGGAGACCGATGCGTCGCAAAAAGACGCGAAGGAATTGCTCGCACACTTCGCCATCGGTGCCCATCCGACTCCCGAGGGGGTTTACCTCCGAGGACAATCCTCCGGCCAACAATGCAGCGGGCGGCTCTGGATTACGCTCGAAGTGAGTGTCCCGAGAAACTACAGCCTGGATATATCCACGGGTGGGGGGAACATCGAGGGGGACGACATCAACGGGCGCGTCACGCTTGTCACCTCGGGCGGCAACATTGTAATGGGAAATGTCGGCGGCCCGGCGCACTTGCAAACCGAAGGCGGGCACATCACCGTGAAAAACGTGGCGGGTGAATTGATCGCTACCACGGGCGGCGGACACATTACGACCGGGACGATCGCTGGCAATGCTGCGCTCCGCACCGACGGCGGCCATATTCGCGTGGCTTCAGTGGGAGGCACGGCGCGCCTCGCGACCGGCGGCGGAAATGTGACGATCGAACATTCAGGGGCCGAGCTAATCGCAGAAACAGGAGGCGGGCAGATCGAGGTCGGCGACACGGCGGGCATTGTGCACGCGAAGACCGCGGGAGGAGGGATCCGCGTGGTGCGTGTTTCGGGCCCGACGAATCTCGAGACTGCCGACGGGAGCATTTACCTGACTCAGGTGGACAACGCCGTGAAAGCCTCGACCGAGGCGGGCGGCATTACCGCGTGGTTTGTATCGCCTGCAAAACTCCCCAGCATGTGCGAGCTGCAATCGGGCGACGGCGACATCGTCGTGTATCTGCCACGGCAACTGCCGATCACGATTGATGCCCGCATCCAAATGGGGGACGAGCACCGCGTCTTCGTGGACCCCGCGTTTCCGCTGAAGGTGAGCTATGACAACGCATCGAACGGCGTGCGGATGGTGCGGGCGGAGGGAGAGCTGAATGGCGGCGGCGAAGTGCTTCGTCTACGCACCGTGGCAGGAAATATCCGCTTGGTCTTGAGCGACACAGCAAAGCAGGTGGAAATCTACAAGCAACAGATGGACCAGCTTCAACAGAAGCTCGATCGCCAATTGCGCCAGCTCGAGCGATCGACGGTCGCGAGCGGAGACAAACCATAAGAATGCGCCGACCACTCCATGGATCGGACGAAGCGAACAAACAGTAAGGAATTTGACCGAAGTGTTGGGACGGTGGAAAGCGATCTCGAAGGGCGGAAATCTCAGTCGAGGGGGCATGCCGTGCAAGAAACGATGCGAAGTGCAAACATCCGGGGCTATTCGCAGCGAGCTCTACCGAAACTCGGGCGCGCTGTGCTTCTGCTCACAAGCCTTCTCTGCGTTGCCGTTCCCGGATTTGCAGGCAGCCAGATCTTCCAACATACCTATCCGCTCCCTTCCGGCGGAAGCTTCTTGCTTGAAAATGTGAATGGCTCGGTGCAGGTGGATGGTTGGGAGCGCGATGAAGTGGAGGTGCGCGCCGTGAAGACGGCTCAAAACGACGCGCACGACCTCGAGCAAGTCAAAATTGAAGTCGAAAGCCAGCCCGGACAAGTGGCCGTGCGCACGCGCTATCCAAAGGGCGAAGGCGTCGAAGTCGCCGTGGAGTATCACATCCACGTGCCGTACCGGGTTCTGCTCGGCAACATCGAAACCGTGAATGGCAGCGTGCTGGTGCGCGGCGTCGAAGGGAGCGGCGCACTCCGGTCGGTGAACGGCAACGTCGAAGTCTTGGACAGCTCCGGCCGCTTTAGCGCCAAGACAACGAATGGAAACTTGCATCTCGAGATTCGCAGGCTGCTCGACGGCGGTCCGATGAACATCGAAACAGTGAACGGCTCCGTGGTGCTCGGGCTTCCGTCCGATGCGCGCGCGGACCTTAATGTCCTCAGCATGAATGGCGACTTCTACTCGGAATTGCCTGTGACATCGACCGCAGGCTCGTCCACCGCGCGGGCATTTCGCGCGAGACTCGGCGAAGGCGGTGGCCCAATCTCGGTGCGTACGATTAATGGCGGCATCCGTCTAGTCCTTCAGCGGCCGGGCGTTTGACGGGGCGTAATTCTCCGAAAGTGAGGAAGACAAGCATGAAACAATTTCCCTACTCGAACCTCGCTGCCTTGGGCGTGCTGCTGCTGATTTTGGGAATGGCCCCCGGCGTCCTCCCAGGCCAGGACAAGTCCCAACTCCCCGCAACCTCGACCGCTCCCCATCCATCCAGCCATCAACGCGGAGACCTCGATTTCTCCACGGAACAAATCGAGAATGAGATGCGTAGTATCGAGCAGGAATTGAAGGCGGAGCTTCGAAACCTTCAGGATGAGATTAAGAAGGAGATCGATATGAGTTCGCCTGAGCTCGAGAAATTGCAGAGCTTCTCGGCCCAACTCGAAAGCAAGAAAGATGAGATTGCAGCGCGCGCGGACGCGATCGCTTCGCGCGCCGAGGAACTCGCGTCGAAAGCCCAGGACAAGGCCTACCAGATTTTCGAACAGGAACCGGGAGACTTCTTGGTTTCTCCCGAGGATGGCAGCGGCTGGCTGGGAATCGAGATCGACGAAGTGACGCCGGAAAAGGCGAAAGACCTGAAGCTTTCCGCCACTCGTGGTGTGGTCGTGTCGGAGATCGAATCCGGCAGCCCGGCGGCGAAGGCAGGGCTGAAAGAGAATGATGTCATCTTGCAATACGACGGGCAAACGATTGAAGGAACCATTCAGTTCCGCCGATTGGTTCGTGAGACGCCCCCGGGGCGCTCGGTCACGCTCGGTATCTCGCGCGACGGAAACGCGCAAAATGTATCGGTCGAGCTCGGCGACCGCAGCTCCTTTTCCGAGAAGAGGATGAAAGCAAGGATTCGTGATTTCGGCGGGCCCGATGTCGAACGTTTTGCCGGACCCAATCTCGATTTTCGTTTCGACATGCCGGAAGTAATGGATTGGCGCACGCCATCGCTGGGGATTAGCGCGGAAGATCTTTCCGGGCAACTCGGGGCGTATTTCGGGGCGCCGGATGGCGCCGGAATCCTCGTCCGCGAAGTTCGCCCCGGCACGCCGGCTGAAAAGGCAGGCCTGAAGGCGGGCGACGTGATCGTCCAGTTAGATGGGAAACCGATCCGCGCTCTCGCCGATCTCCGCGAGCAATTGCGCGACAAAAGCGAAGAGAAATCCGTGCGCTTGGGAATTTTGCGCAAGGGCGCCGAATTGAACGTAAATGTCGCGATCGAAAAGCCGCGGCCGATCGAGCCGATGCGAATGGTTCATCGCGCGCAGCTTTAGCTCCGCGCCGCATTCCCTCCGCGCAATCAAAGGCCCGGGTTTACTGCCGGGCCTTTTGTTTTTGAGCGTTATTCGCGGACGATTTCTGCGTTCGCGCTGGGGACAACGATGCGCATCAGACGCGCGCCATCGAAGTACAGATTCAATTCGAGGTCCTCGGTCTTCACAACTAGCTGGTCGAATTTTGCGCCGGCGATTTCCTGTTTCCCGACTGACAGCACAGAAACGGTTCCGGGCGTCAATTCCTGGGGGACGAGCACCGAAAATGTTTGCGCCCCTTTCTTGTCCCAGTCGTAGAGGCGGCCGAGGACCGCATATTGGTCATAGAGATTGTTGTCGAGGACGGCGACGCGAGGGGAGCTAAACGTGAACTGTTGTGAGTAAGGCCGCGCACCTTCCAAGCGGAGTTCGACGCTGGCGGTCGCTCCGGTAAACGTAATTGTGGCGGAAGCCTTTTTGAGTCCCTGAGTGGCCCACTCGTAGCGCACGGGATTGCCATCCGGCCTCAGGGTTAGGGTCCCCGTCACATGGCTCACTCCTTGAGCGGTCTGAATCTCCGAAGTCCCGCGTGCAACCCAATCGTCGCCGCTGGTACTAATTTCGAATTCCTCTTTGCCGGCTTGCTGGCCATTTACGAGGATTCGAAATTTTCCTTTATCGGCGCTGAAAACGGATGCCGCATTCAAGCCGCGAGACGCTCCGAATGCAACCGAGTTGCGTGCCACGCCCGCATGCGACACGACTGCCGGCGCAACGAAAATGAACGCTCCGGCCGCACCGAGCGAAAGAGATGCCCATACCGGCATCAGCCAGGAGCGCATGGATTTTGTTGTCATGGTCATGCGGTCACCTTAGGAAAAACTCCCAACGCGAGAATCTGTTCGACGACGCGAAGGGGCTCGATGTTACTTTCCACGCGGTGATCTGCCAGCCGGTAGGAAGGCAACCGTTCCTCATAGAGCCGGCGGAAGCTCGCCTCATCGCGGAAAAGCGGGCGATTCGTGATGTGTGCACAGCGGGACAACAATTCTTCGACCGGGCAATCCAGCCAGATGAGGGCCGCCGCGTTCTCGCGCAAAACCACGACATTCTCCGGCTGGGCGGTTGTTCCACCGCCGAGCGAGATGATGCGGGGCTTTTGCAGTTCTACGGACTCGGAAAGGCTGCGCGCCAGTTGTTCGCTCTCAATTTTTCGAAACCCAGACTCGCCGGTTCGCGCGAAAATGTCCGGAATGCTGAGGCCCGTGGTCTCCGTGATTTGTTTGTCTAAATCCACATGCTGCCAACCGACTTGCCTGGCGAGCAGTCTGGCAACGGTGGATTTCCCACTGCCCATGAATCCGATCAAGCAGACGAGTTTTCTTACGCGGACTTGATTCGTCATTGGTACCAGAACTGTGTGCGTTGCGGGATGGAGCAATCAATCACGCTTGCGAATGTTGATTGTACCATCGAAGGACATCAATTCGACCTTGGCGTGGCCAGCATTGAATGTCCCGAAAAGACTGTTGCCGAACTTGGGATGGTTGCGCTGTGGGTGGACCGGCGGCGTCAGAGTCGCCTCGTTGTTGACGGTGCCCTTGTAAGATGTAGCGCTCATATCAAACGAATCGCCCGGCGAGAACCGGACATCGATCACGCCACTGTAGTTTTTCAGGTAGTAAATTCCGTTCGGAAGGAATTCGCCGTCGAAGAGGATGTTTCCCGTCGAGGTCTGCGCGCGGACGTGGTAGCTGCGGAGCGTAATCAGACGAAGGTTTCCGCTAATCGAAGAGACCTCAAGACGTCCCGCGCACCGCACGCATTGGAACGAGCCGCCAACGGTCTTGACGGTCAAGTATCCGGCCGCGTCCTCAAGGTCCACACCGGCGGCGACGGTCTCGACATTCATGTCGCCGAGGACGTTGTTAACGACCACCTCTCCCGAGTCGTCATGAATCTGAAGCTCGGAGTCTTCGGGAACGCTGATTTCGTAGTCGGCGCGCAAATCGTCCGGTGAGATGCTATCGGCCATTTGGTGCGTCATGATGTCCACGCGGTTTCCCGTTTGCTCCGCGTCCACTTCGACCTTGTCGCTCGCGTGGTTCGCAATGACCATCACTTCCGATTTCGTCCACGCCTTCACGGTGACCGCGCCGTTTGGATTGTGGATGGTGACTACCGGGTGAGCTTCCACTTTGAAATGCTTTTCTATGCCATGCCCGAAAGCAGGTGCGGCGCCGAAAAACAACAGGCCAGGAGCGAGCAGCCCGACACTCTTCCAATTCCAGGGCCCGGAAAAAATCTCAAGTGTGTTCATTGGTCGAGCTCCCCACGCTCGCTCATCTGAGCGAGCAAGTCCGCCTTCTGCTGGTACGCCTCATAAAGGTAATCGCGCGCAATTTCATTCTGGGGTTCTTCGTTCACGCTTTTTTCACACAAAGAGATGTAGTTGTCAACAATCGCCAGGTTCTTATGAAGGGAAGCCGTCACGATGGGATTTGAATCCTGGAGGGGAGAGACCGTACTCTTTTCCACGGAGTTGAGTTGGGCGCTCAGCGGCGTCGTCGAATTGTTCGTGCCCTCGAGCCAGCGCGCTTGGTTGATCCGGTTGTGTATAGGACCATTGAGCGCAAACGCTGCGGCAACCAGCACCGCCAAATAACCGCTCGCGAGGGCAGGTCGCGGCAGGCCGGTAAACAGTCCACCGATGGATTCCAGCCAACCGCGCGGGCGCCTGTCGCGAATCAGGCCTTCTTGCTCCAGTTGCGCGCGCAGAGATGTCCAGACACGCGCCGGTGGATCGAGCTCCGTGCCGGCCCACTCGGGAATGACTGCCTGGATCGCGTTGAGGTCTTCCACAGTGCTGCGGCAGCCCGGACAAATGCGCAAGTGCGCCTGAGAGTCCGCAGGCTGCTCGCCTTCCATCCAGGCGCCGAGCTGATTCGAGAATTCTTTACAATCCATCGTTCCCATTTCCTTCAATCCTTGCCGCCAAAACCGCTTCCGGCAGCCTTGCGATCCGCGCGAGCTTTCTCGCGCAGGGCTTCCTGCAGCAGGCCGCGAAGCCGCATTCGTGCCTTGTGCAGTTGTGATTTTGAATTGCCAATCGAGCAGCCCATGATATCCGCAATCTCGTTGTGCTCGTAACCTTGCACATCGTGCAACACGAAAACCGCCTTGTAGCCGGGCGGCAACTGTTCCACAGCGCGCTGCAGATTGACCCGGTCAATCGAACCGCTCAACCTCAAATCAGGCCCGCCGAAATCTCGCCGGGGACCGCCCGATTCTTCATCCGGTTCGGTGACTTCTTCGAGCGAAGTCTCCGCCGCCGATTTCTTTCGCAGCCGCATCAGCACGACGTTGACCGCCAGTCGGTGCAACCAAGTGGAAAATGCCGATTCACCGCGGAACGTGGCGATCTTGCGGAAAAGTTGGAGGAACGCTTCCTGTGTCAGGTCCTCCGCTTCGGCCGTGTTTCCCACCATCCGCAGACATAGCGAATAAACCCGCCGACTATGCAACTCGTACAGGCGCTCGAAAGCCGGCGCATCGCCTTGCTGTGCGAGCCGGATAACTTCTGCTTCCGGCAATTCCCCAGTTTCGGTTCGTCTCGTTCGGGCCACGCTACCCGTTGGGACGCATCCTTAGCTGCGATGCGTTAGCCTCTCCAGAAGTTGTACTTGCGGTTTCTTTCGCGCCACTCTTGGGCCGCCGGGCCGGTCGCCGCTGCCGCGCGCGCTTCTAACTCTTTAAGACGCTTGCGCCCCCGCTCAAGCTCCATTTATTTTCGTCGGAATCCACCGAAACGTCCAGTAGCGACCGACAGGAATGGTCATGGCCCGGTGAGAAGATTTAGATTGTGCGGATCTCCATTCGCGGGAATCGCTTCAGGCCGAAACACGGGACAGAGGAACTCGAACGCGCACACGCCTCGGAGCTGACGGGGCATCCAGCTCGCGCGCGAAGGCGGAAACCTGCTCCGGCGGCAGCGCGTGAAGAAATGATTTCAGCACTACTTCAGCTTCTCTCAGACAGGTATTGAAATCGTAGTGCAGACAATCGAGCATCCTCCAGGAAGCACCGGACGAAATCGATGTCCCTGCCGTGATCTCATCCGCCGTCTGACTGAATTCCCGATCCAGTTGCTCGACCGTCTCAGAGAGAATCTGCAGTTTGTGGAAATACCGCGAGCGGTTGCCGAAAAGTACTTGATGCAGAAAGCCATTCCAGGAGGCGGCGGTCTGCGCGGTGCCGCCGCGGAAAAACTCCGTCTTCAGAGGTTCCACGACGGGAAGGTCACTGACGTGCCGGCCGCGATCCGCGAGAGTGTCGCAAGAGGCAATCAGAGTTGATGCCAGCCTTCCCAGAAGCTCTGCGGCAATGGAGATGTGCTGACTGGCGCAAACGAGTTCCCCGCGGGTACGCAGCGAAAGGGCGTTGTCCAACGCCACACTCATCATGGCGTAAGAGGATTCCCAGCGATGCACAACCGCGTCGAAAACCACCCATTTGTCCCGCGGCAGCGCAGCAATCCAGTCCCCTCTCACGTTCTTCCGAGAGGAAGACGCGCCTCCATTGCGCTTAAGAAACACACAGCCTCCGAGAAGTGGCGGGATTATACCACCGCTTCGCGAGAACGGCGATTTCTTGACGCTTCCGGAAGGCGCCCGCTATACTGCCGCCCGGCTTACCGGAAAGGAATCATCCGTTGGAATTTGAACCGCTCGACCAGTTCCTTCAACGCCGGAAGAAGCTGAGTGAAATCGAGGCCCTCGGACAAGCACCCTACCCGCACAAATTCGCTTGGACGCACACACCGAAGCAGATCGCAGACCAATTCAGCGATCGTTCGGCCGAGCAGCTCGCCTCCGAACGCGTGGAGGTGCGCGTCGCAGGACGCATCGTCGCGCTTCGCCCGCACGGTAAAGCAGCATTCGCCCATTTGGTTGGCGAGGGCGTTCGTTTGCAGATCTATGTAAAGCTCGACGTTGTGGGTGAACAGGCCTTCCAGCTCTTTCAACTCCTCGACCTTGGCGATATCGTCGGCATTTCCGGCCACCTGTTTCGCACGAAGACGAAGGAGCTGACAGTTTGGGTCGAGCGGCTGGAACTTTTGAGCAAGGCGCTGCTGCCGCTGCCGGAGAAGTGGCACGGCCTCGCCGACGTCGAACAGCGCTACCGCCGCCGGTATCTTGACCTGATCGTCAACGAACGCACCCGCGAGATTTTTACCCGCCGCGCCCAGATCATTCGCGAGTTGCGCGTCTTCTTTGACGCACGCGGGTACGTCGAAGTCGAAACTCCGATGATGCACCCGATTCTCGGCGGGGCCACGGCGCGACCTTTTGCAACGCACCACAACACGCTCGACATGGACCTCTTCCTCCGGATCGCGCCGGAGCTTTACCTGAAACGGCTCGTAGTAGGCGGTCTCGATCGCGTGTACGAAATCAACCGCAACTTCCGTAATGAAGGGATCGACGCGATTCACCAGCCCGAATTCACGATGCTAGAGTTTTACCAGGCCTACAGCGACTATCTCGAGTTGATGACGTTGACCGAAGAATTATTCCGCGGGCTGGTGCAAAAGGTCTGCGGGACAATGACAGTTCGTTACGGCGACCACGATATCGATTTCGGGCGTTTCGAACGCCTCTCGATGCGCGAAGCGATCGTCAAGTATTGGCCCTCGGGGGCAGGCGCGATGCCCAGTTTGACCGAGCTTGCAACTTCGGGCGGCGCACGCACTGTCGCCGAACGATTCAACACCTTTGCGCGCTCCGGTAAGGCCGAGCCGATTGCGGACTTGGGGAAACTCTCGGACGGTGAATTAACCGGCGTGCTCTTTGAAAGTGTTGCCGAGGCGCACCTCGTCCAACCGACGTTCATCTATGATTTCCCAACAGAAATCTCTCCGCTATCGAAGTGCCGCAAGGACGACCCGTCTCTCACGGAGCGGTTTGAGCTGTTCGTCGCAGGAATGGAAATTGCCAATGGCTTCTCGGAGCTGAATGATCCCCTCGATCAGGAGCGCCGCTTTCGCGCGCAAGTGGAAAAGGGCGGGCAGGACGCGCCGAAGGAAGTAGACACCGACTATATTCGGGCGCTCTCCCACGGGTTGCCGCCGGCCGCCGGAGAGGGAATCGGTATCGACCGCGTGGTGATGCTCCTCACCGATTCCCACACCATCCGCGAAGTGATCCTGTTTCCGCTTCTGCGCGCGGAGGCAGCGGATTCACAAGCCGCTCCGGCCGGCGAAACAAAATGAAATTTGAACGGCTGGTGGCGCTGCGGTATTTGCTCTCGCCTAACCGGCCGGGCGTGCTGCGGCTCGTCACGCTGCTGGCGGTTGTCGGAGTGGCGTCGGGCGTGATGACGCTCGTCATCGCGCTCTCGATGAACACAGGCTTCCGCCGCGCGATCCGCGATCGGCTCCTCAGCGTCACCGCGCACGTCAACCTGAAACCCGTCGCGAAGCAAGGCATTCGCAACTACCGCGACCTCATGACGCGCCTCAGCAGCACGCCGGGGGTGCGGTCGATCGAACCCGCCATCTATAACACCGTCCTCCTCTTCACTGGCGGCCGCGCGCGGGGGATTGTGCTCAAGGGAGTGGACCCTGACCTGGAACGTCGCTCCAGCGAAGCCTTGCGTCATATCGTAGCCGGCTCGGGCGACTTCGCTGCCGATGCGGACGGCATTCCGGCGATTCTTGTCGGTCGCATCCTCGCAAATGACTTGGGAGTTTCGCCGGGAGACTATGTGACGTTGACGAGCCCGCAGGGAAATCTGACGCCGTTCGGGATGCTTCCGCGCTCGCGGCGCTTCCGCGTAGCCGGGATCTTTGATTCCGGGTTTTACGACTACGACGCGACCTGGAGTTTCGTCACTTTGCCTTCTGCGCAATCACTCGCCGGAGTTGGCGACGTGGTCAGTCTGCTCGAAGTCCGCGTCGATAATTTGGATGATGTTCCCGCAGTGGCCGACGACCTTTTGCGCCGCGCGGGAAACGGCTTCACGGCAACGACATGGATGGACGAAAATCGCGCCCTGTTTCGTGCGTTGAGTCTAGAGAAAATTGTGACCGCGCTGTTCATTGGTTTAATCACATTTGTGGCCGGGCTGAATATTCTCGTGGTGCTCACGATGACCGTGGCCGATCGCGCGCGGGACATTGCCGTCCTGATGGCGATGGGCGCGCGCAGCCGGCAGATTCGTCGAATTTTCATTCTCCAGGGACTTGCGGTGAGCATCACAGGGACTGTTGCCGGGCTCCTCATCGGTTACACGTTCTCGTGGGTCGCAAACCGATTGCGATTGATCCCTCTCAATCCCGAAGTTTATGCAATTCCTTATGTCCCGTTCCACGCGAATGCATATGATGCAATCTGGATCGCCGTTGCTGCGCTCGCCATCAGTCTGGCGGCGACGCTCCTCCCCGCGCGCTCCGCTGCCAGAATCCTTCCCGTCGAGATTCTTCGCTTTGAGTGATCAAGAAAAACTCATGTTGAGAGGGTTTGCAGATGCATCCAATACGCTGTGCGCCGCGCAGTTGTCATTTGCCGGGCATGGTAAAATTGGAGTTTGTGGCAAAGTTATGACGGGTGAAGGACTTGCTGGCAGCAGGTGCGATGGGTTGCTAGGGGTAACGGTACGGCAAAAAAGGGAAATAAATTGGATTAGCGTGACACTAGCCATGAGACTAGCTGCATGTAAGAAAAGGACATACGGGTTTCCCAGTTCGGCATCCGAATTGAGTAAGGAATAGCAGCTATGCAGAGGCAAACGAGCGCACAAGTGGGCGTCATCGGCGAGCCGCATTTGGGACCTGCCGCGACCTCGGGCGAAATATTGCGCGCCGAAGGTCTCAGCAAGAAATATCGTTCCGGCCTTCAGGAAATCGCACCGATCGATGGAATTGATTTCTCGATCGAGCGCGGCGAAATGCTCGCGATTGTGGGCCCATCCGGTGCGGGAAAGAGCACGCTGCTGCACCTGCTGGCCGCGCTGGACACCCCAACAAGCGGTACAGTATACTTCGGCGGGAATTCGCTCCGGTCGCTTGCAGAAGCTGAGCTGGCAGAGTATCGCAATCGCGCAGTGGGCTTCGTTTGGCAGCGGCACCACCTCCTGCCGGATTTCACGGCGTCGGAAAATGTGGCGATGCCATTGCTGGTTCGGGGCACGGCGTTAGGTCAGGCGCTTCGGGCGGCGGATGAGTGGCTGGCGGAAGTTGGGTTGACCAGCCGCGCCGGACAACGTGCAGGGGAGCTTTCGGGAGGCGAACAGCAGCGCGTGGCAATTGCACGAGCGCTGGTAAGTTGTCCCGCGTTGCTTCTGGCAGATGAACCGACGGGGGATCTGGACGAACGGAGCGCAGAAGCCGTTTTTGAACTCCTGCAGCGCCTTCACCGATCTCTTCATCTGACTTCCATTCTCGCAACGCACAATTTGTCATTGGCCCGGCGCGCGGACCGCGTTCTGGTCCTGGAACTCGGAAAGCTGGTGCCGGCCGGAGAAGTGCTCGCTGGATCTGCGGCTTCGAAGGCGCGGACGGCGGGCGCTGGAGCGAAGACTGAGGGAGAGCTCAGGTGACCCGTGTTTGAGCGCTATACAGAAAAAGCTCGCCGAGTGATCTTTTTCGCGCGATACGAGGCGAGCCAATATGGCAGCCCGTTTATCGAGACGGAGCACTTGCTGCTCGGGTTGCTTCGCGAGGATAAGGCGCTTGCCAATCGCTTTCTGCGGACCCACGGTTCCATCGAATCCATTCGGAAGGAAATTGAATCACGCATCACCGTCCGCGAACGCATTTCGACGTCGGTCGAAGTTCCTCTCAGCCAGGAGTGCAAGCGCATACTCACTTACGCCTCGGAAGAAGCCGAGCGACTAGGCCACAAACATGTGGGCACGGAGCATCTGCTCCTGGGGGTCTTGCGCGAGGAGAAATCTTTTGGCGCTGAAATCTTGGTGGAACGCGGATTGCGTCTTTCGACCGTCCGCGATGAACTGGCGCGCAGCACCGGAGAGAAGGTCCCTGTGAACCGGCCCAAAGAGACTTCGTTGCTCGCTGAATTCAGCCGCGACCTGACGCAAGCGGCAATGGAGGGACAGCTCGATCCACTCGTGGGCCGTGACCGCGAACTCGAACGCGCGATCCAGATTCTCTGCCGCCGAACGAAGAACAATCCAGTCTTGATTGGCGAGCCAGGAGTGGGAAAGACCGCAATCGTGGAAGGCCTGGCGCAACGGATTGCGGACGGCGACGTCCCGCCGTTCCTTGCGGACAAGCGCATTCTCTCTCTCGACCTCTCCTTGATCGTTGCGGGAACCAAGTATCGCGGCCAGTTCGAAGAGCGGCTGAAGACGATCATGAAGGAGCTGATGGAGAGTCAGAATTCAATCATCTTCATTGACGAGCTGCATACGCTCGTCGGCGCCGGTTCGGCGGAAGGCTCGCTCGATGCCGCCAACATTTTGAAGCCTGCCTTGAGCCGCGGCGAAATCCAATGCATTGGCGCGACGACGCCGGGGGAATATCGAAAGTCCGTCGAAAAGGATCGCTCGCTCGAGCGGCGCTTCCAATCCGTGAAGGTGACCGCCCCGAATGAAGACGAGGCCATTCGCGTGCTGCAAGGCGTCCGCGACCGCTACGAGAAATTCCACGCGGTCAGCTACACTGAGGACGCCATCCGTTATGCGGTATATCTCTCGAACCGATACATTCCGGACCGTTTCCTGCCGGACAAGGCCATTGACCTACTCGATGAGGCCGGCTCGCGCGTGAAGCTCCGCCAGGCCATGCTTCCGGACGAGGTCTCGGAGGTCCAGAAGCGCGTGAAGTTCATCACGCACCGAATGGAAACCGCGATCGCGAACCATGAGTTCGAGAAGGCTCGGTTTTATTCGGAAGAGGAGCGCAAAGAAAAAGAACACCTGCGAATGCTGCGGGAAAAGCTCAAGATCGACGACTCCTCGACCGGCACGGTCACCCGGGAAGACATCGAAGAAGTGGTGGCTCGCTGGACCGGGATTGCGGTCACATCGATCAAGGAAGACGAGCAGCAAAAGCTCCTGCGAATCGAAGGAGAGCTGCATCGCCGCATCATCAGCCAGGACAAAGCCATCACCGCGCTGGCGCGGGCAATTCGCCGCAGCCGCGCCGGACTGAAGGCGCCGGGACGCCCAGTGGGCTGCTTCTTGTTCCTGGGTCCAACCGGCGTGGGCAAGACGGAAGTCGCTCGCCGGCTCGCTGAGTTTCTCTTTGGGAGCGAGAAATCGCTGATTCGCTTTGACATGTCCGAATACATGGAGAAGCACTCCGTGTCGAAATTGATTGGGGCACCTCCGGGCTATGTGGGCTATGAAGAAGGCGGCCAGTTGACGGAGCGCGTGCGCCGGACTCCTTATTCCGTGATTTTGCTCGACGAAGTTGAGAAGGCGCATCCGGATGTGTACAACATTCTTCTCCAGGTTTTCGAAGACGGGCAGTTGACTGACGGTCTTGGCAACACGGTAGATTTCCGCAACACGATTATTATCCTCACGTCAAATATCGGCGCGCGGCAGTTGCAAAAACAATCCGGCCTCGGCTTCCAGTCCGCGGACGAAGAGACTGTTTCGAAAAGCCAGGACGATATGGTGATGGGCGAGGTCAAGCGCGTGTTCAATCCTGAGTTTTTGAACCGCCTGGATGAAGTCATTTTATTCAATTCACTCACGGACGACGACCTGCTGGGTATCATTGACCTGCTCGTGGGGCAAATCAACGAAACGCTGGTGCACCGCCAGCTCCAGATTGCGCTGACACCTGAGGCCCGCCAATGGATTCTCGAGAAGACCTGTGGTGATCGGAATTACGGCGCGCGGCCGCTCCGGCGCGCGTTGCAGAAGTATGTCGAAGACCCACTGTCGGAGGCATTGATTCAGGGGGGGCTGCAGCGGCCGGCAACATTGGAAGTTTTTCTCTCCAGCGATGGCCTCGCGTTCCGTCCCGTGGTTGAAGCAACCCCAGTGGCCCACTAGGAATCCTACACGCGCGAGCCGGACGGGAGCGGTCCGGCGGGGGAGCAAAAAATCTTGGGCGGGGGACTGCGGCCTTGAATACAGCCACGGCCGCTAAGAGGGAAATATTTCCGCGCTTTTTCGAATTCTTCGTGGTTGTGTGTCTGGCTGGTTTTGCCTTCCCTCATCCCGTTTGGGCTCAACAATCCCAGACACAGGGACAGAATCGCTTCGTCATTACTCAAATCAGATTCCAAGGAAACCGGCGCATACAGCGCGATACGCTGAACGCTCGAATTTTTTCCCGTGCAGGTGATCCCTACAACGAGGAAGCTCTTCGCCGTGACTTCCAGGCACTGTGGAACACGCAGTTCTTTGAAGACATTCGCCTCGAGGTGGAAGACGATCCGAGCCAGCCGTACGGGAAAATAGTCGTCTTCTATCTTACCGAGCGGCCCATCATCCGCCGGATCGAATATAAAGGGATCAAATCGGTCACTGAATCCGACATCCTCGATCGATACAAGCAAGAGAAGGTCGGTTTATCCGTGGAGAGCCAATTTGACCCCACGAAAATCAAGCGCGCAGAGGTCGTACTGAAGCAACTGCTCTCCGAGCATGGCCGCCAGTTCGCCACAGTCAAACCCACCTACGAGCGCATTTCCGCAACCAACGCCGTAAAGCTCGTCTTCAATGTGGACGAGGGTCCCAAAGTCAGCGTCGGAGAGATCACCTTTAAGGGTAACAAGGCGTTCTCCGACCGCAAACTCATCCGCGCGATGAAACACGATCGTCCTTACGGGATTCCGCTCTACTTCACGTTCCTTCCGGTAATGAACAAGACCTACGATCGCCAAAAACTTGACGAAGACCTCGAAGTCGGCGTCCGCGGACTCTATCAAGACAATGGTTATTTTCGAGTGGTCGTGAGGGACCCGATCCTGAAGACCGTGGATGTTGACCGCGGCGGCATCCCAGGCCCGTGGCCGCTCGTTGGGTCGAAGCACGGAAAGCAGACCAACATTACGATTCCGATTGAAGAGGGCGAGAGATACCACATGGGAAAGGTGACGTTCCGCAGCGCTGACCCAGAACAGGGGCTCGTGATCAAAACCGACTATCTGGAAAGAGTTTTCCCGTTGAAGCCGGGGGATGTTTTCTCGGCCGAAAAGATTCGCAAAGCCTTCGATACATACAAGAAAGTCTACGGCGAGGTTGGCTACATTGATTTCGCCCCCACGCCGTTTTTCGACGTGGATGACAAGAAAAAGGTCGTCAATCTGACCCTGGAGTTCGATCAACAGAGGCAGTATTTCGTACGGCGCATCGAGTTCTCCGGCAACACAACGACACGTGACAAAGTAATTCGCCGCCAACTCCTCATTGACGAGGGCCAGATCTACAACAATCGACTTTGGGAATTGAGCATCCTGCGTCTCAATCAGCTCAACTATTTCGATACCATCAAGCCTGAAAATGCGGAGTTGAAAAAGAACTCGAAGACGGGTGTCGTGGATATCAAACTGAAGGTAAAGGAAAAGGGCAAGCAGTCCATCAGCTTTTCGGGCGGCGTAAGTGGGATCGCCGGGGCCTTCATCGGGCTTTCCTACCAGACAAACAATTTTTTGGGACTCGGCGAAACGCTCACAATCGCAGGCCAAGTCGGTGACATTCAAACCAACGCCCAATTCGGCTTTACCGAGCCATTCCTCTTCGATCGGCCGATTTCGACTGGATTCACCGTTTTCGTGAGCCGCTTCAACTATAACCAAGCCAAGGAGACGGGGCTTCTGCTGGGACAGCAGGTGTCCCTTAACCCGGCGCTCCTGCAAAATTACCTCACGGACACCAAGGGGTTCACTGTCTTTGGAAGTTATCCATTGCGGAGGCGTGCCTTTACGCGGATAGGCATCACTTACGGTTGGAGTACGACAAATATCACTGCCTACAGCCAGTCGGCACAGCTTCTCTTCGAGTCCGTCCAGTTCCGCGGGCTGGCTGGCCCCTCGTCGCTCCAAGGGATCACAAATAGCCAAGTAACTCCGACGATCTCATACAGCACGGTCAACAGTCAAATAAATCCAACTAGCGGGAAGAGCTTCTACTACGGATTGGGTTTCGCAGGCGGCCCCCTGGGAGGAAACGTCAATTTGCTGAGCAACACGTTCACAATGTCGTACTTCCACCACACCTACCATAGGCGCAACACCATCGGCTTGCATTTCCAAGTGGCGAACATTACAGGCTACGGAGGAAAGGACGTTCCGCCGTTTAACCGCTTCTATCTCGGGGGGGAAAGCGACGTTCGAGGATTCGACTTTTACACGATCGCGCCATTTGTGGCCATACCAAATTCCACGGCAACATCCATCACTTATCTGGATCCTACCCGGCTCGATTCACGTGGAAATCCGACGTTGCAGGCGCTGACCGTTCCCGTATTGCTGTACGTCCCCACGCGGCCCGGGGGCGACACGCAATTCGTCACGAACTTCGAATATCGAATTCCAATCGCAGGTCCGGTGACGGTAGCTCTTTTCAATGACCTTGGACTGGACGGAATCCTGCGCAAATCGCAGTTGGAGCTGAATCCTTCGTCCGTCAGTCTTTTGCAGGAGCAATACCCGAATCCGGATTTCCCGAACTTGAAGGTAGCGCGGCAACTATCCATCATATCCGGCACAAATTTTCATCCTCACACCTCGGCTGGAATCGAGTTCGGTGTTTTCTTGCCGGTTGTGAATGCGCCGTTCCGCTTTTATTACGCGTACAATTACCTGCGGCTGAACCAGACAATCGTAGGGAATCGGGGCGGGTATTACCTGAGCGACCTTGTCAAAGAGACTTTGCCGCCCGGCGTATTAGAATCACAGATTGCGCCGGAGCTGAACACATTCCTGGATCAGCAGGTCCAAAGGATCCCGGCTGGCCTGCTTGAGCCGAAGCAAACATTTCGCTTTACCGTGGGCCGAACCTTTTAATTTAATGGCGAGCAGCCTCCACAATCGCGAGCGCATGGGCAGGCAGGCAGTTGCCCGGGAGGATTTGCCGTCGTATACCTCGGAGGAAAGAGCATGAGATTTTGGGGATTGGTCGCTGCGGTCATCCTCGCCACTTGGATGCCGGGATGCGGAGGCCACACCACGCCTGCGATCATAACAATCACACCATTGACGGCCACGGTCATCGTGAATGGCACGCAGCAGTTTAGTGCCACAGTGTCCGGCCCTTCCACTACCACCGTGAACTGGCAGGTTTGCCTTCCCGCCGTCAAGACCACGGTCATGCCGACTAACTGCACGGCGCTGCCGACCACGCCGACGCCCCCTAATCCGCAGCCCAAGACTCCACTGACCGGCTTCGGGATCATTAGCCAGGCCACATCAAACACCCCTGGGGGCCTTTACACGGCACCCGCGGAAGTCCCGAGTCCAAACAATTTTGTCATTTTGGCGACCAGCACCGTCCAATCCAATTCGTTCTCTGTTGCGACAGTCACGATTGATTCTGGCATTCGCGTGCAGATTTTGCCGGCGTCCGCCACCATGGGAACGCTCGAGACGCTTACCTTCACGGCAACGGTCAGCGGTAGCACCGAAACAGCGGTGTCCTGGAGCGTGAACGGTATCGCGAACGGCGACTCAACGACTGGAATCATCACGCCGACCGGTCCTTCGACTGCCCAATACACCGCTCCGAATGCAGCGGGTTCGGAGACTGTGACAGCTACCTTGGCCAATGACCCAACGCAGTCGGCTTCGACCAGCGTTAGCGTCGTGCCTGCGGCAACTCCCACACTCACGAGTATCGATCCCACCGTGGCTGAGCAGGGTTCGGTCCAGCAAGACGTTTACCTAACGGGTGCGAATTTCCTTTCGACAACCACCGTGGCCGTAGGCAATCCTCCCATCACGGTTACACCCACGCTTATAAACAATGCACTGATGAGGGCCACTCTGCCCGCCGCAGCCTTTACGGCTGCAGCGGCAAACACTCAAGTGCTGGCCGTGCAACAGGGTGGGAATTTGTCGCAGCCGCAGTTTCTAAATATTGTGCCCGTGCGCCCCGTGGTTGTTTCTTCCTCGCCCGACACCGTGGCACAAAACCAAAGCAACGCCAGCGTTAGTTTGATCGGAGGATTCTTCTCGCCGTCTGTATGTGTGCAATTTAATGGTCAAACCGTGGCCACGAATACCGGCGCCACGAGCCGCCAAATGAGCGTGACGATTCCCTCCGGATCGCTCAGCTCTCCCGGGCTCTACCCGATCATCACCCAATTGACGCAATCCAACTCCCAGAATTCGTGCGTTCCGGCCACTGGATTCTCAATCTCCGCCGTGAATTTGGCGGTGGAGCCGAACGTGATTCCGGGTGCCCCCAATGCTCCCATCACCGTAGGGACGAATCCTTCGGCAGTCGCGATTGATCCCAGTGGAGGACTTGCTGTTGTCGCCAACTCCGGCGATAGTACGACGCCCTCCAGCGTGTCTTTGATCGACATGACCGCCGCAACGCCCGGCGTGATCGGGACGATCACTTGTACCGGGGCGAATTGCGTCGGGAATAATGCAACCGGCATCGCAGTGGACGATATGCTAACTCCTCCCATCGCGTTGGTGGTCAATAGCGCGGACAACACGGTGACACCAATCAATCTGTCGACATCGACGGTGTACCCCGCGTTCGCGCTACCCAGCGGGACAGTCCCGTTTTCAATCGGGATCAATCCGCTTACGCATCGAGCTCTGGTGGCAAGCCAGTCCACGAATCTCGCTACGATTCTGGATATTTCCATCTCGAACGGTGCGCCCGTCGTTTCACTCGTTTCGCAAATCGGCGGCAATCTGACATCCTTCAGCACGGGACAGAGGCCTGCTGTTGCCATCGACCCGCGCTTAAATTGGGCGATCGTCTCTCCCGGTGGGGCAGGGACGACAAACTTTGTGGACCTCGGGCGCGACCCGAGCCCGGGTGATCCCGCAGGCCGCGCCCCACTTGCCATCGGCAGCTTCTCGCTTACGACGAGCTTGCAAGGCATCGGGGTCAATCCGGAAACACATTTGGCGCTGCTGGCCGATCCAAACTTAGGGAGCCTTGCATCCATTAGTCTCCTGGACAACACGGTCAACACAATCCCGTTTACGAGTGGGGGGATCACCGTGTCCCAGTTTGGTTATGCGGCCGCAGCGGTGAATGCGCTGACGAATCTCGGCGTGGCTGTGAACAGCACCAGCTTCAAGGCATCCGTCGTCGACCTGAAGAACAGCATTGTGCTGCAGACTGTGACGGTAGGGAGTGTGCCGGTGGCGGTCGCGATCGATCAGGCTAGCAATCAAGCCGTGATCGCTAACCAGGGAGATGGCACGGTTTCTATTCTCCCGCTCGGCTCAATGCGGTCGCTGCACATTGTGGAGGCTAGCCCCGCAATCACATTCGCGCCGGCTGCCGGGCCATTGACACTGACGATTGCAGGGGGTGGTTTTGCCTCCAGCTCGCAAGTGCTCCTTGATGGAGTGGCACTGCCAGCGGGTGATGTGAACGTGGTCAGTGCCCGCCAGATTATTGCGACGATTCCCGCGAGCATGCTTGCCGCAGCGAGGCGCTACACTGTCGTCGTACAGAACACCGGTCCCTCCCCCAATATTCTTTCTAACGCAACCGATCTCACGGTTGTCCAACCCATTGTCGTGGGCACCTCGCCCGTCGGGGTCGCCGTGGATACGGACCGTGACCTGGCCGTAGTCTCAAACTCTGCCGATGGGACGGCAACTCTTGTTTCTTTGGCTCCGCTAGGGCCCGATTCTCCGTTATCGCTAGGGCCAGTTGGGACCATCGGGCTGCCGGTGCTTGTAGGCACGACACCGCAAGGAGTCGCGACCCTGCCGCGGCTGGGGTTGGCGGCAGTTGCAAACAATGGGAGTAGTAGCCTGACAATTCTGGACGTGACTGGCATAAGTAGCCCTCTGACCGTCGGGCCGCCTCTCTGCGGTTCTTGTGCGGGATCAAATGCAGTAGGCATCGATCAAGACTCCGCGGTTGCTTCCGTTACGCTCAGCACCTCAAGCAACGTCGCTTCTGTCAACATGGCAACGGGCGCTTTGCTGGGAGGACCGCTAGTGGATATGAATCCCACCGGTATCGCGACTGACCCGAATCCAAACCTCAACTATACGGCCGTTGCTACGGATTCGCAGGCGAGCAGCCTGGTCTTTCTGAGCGGGGGCGCGATCGTCGGACGCATCTCCAATTTGCAGATCCCAGGCACGGTTGTGTTCGACCCGGTGAACCAGGTGTTTCTGGTAGCGGACAGCGCCGCGAACAACATTCTCATCGCGGATCCCAGCACGTTTATCACTTCAAACATACGCGGGGGGATCAATCCCACGGCGCTCGATTACGATTTCCAGACGAGTTCGATCGTGACCGTGAATTCCGCCAGCCACACGATGTCGGTGATCGACTATATCTGTCCACCGAGCCAAACGTCGCCATGCCCGGGTCAGCAGGTTCGCACGATTCTTGGGCTTGGCGGATCGCAGCCGGCCTCTTCCACCGTGGTCGGGCCGAGTTCCGTCGCGGTCGACCCGAAATTGAATCTGGCAGTCCTCGTCGACCAGGACAATAACCGTGTCCTTTTGGTCCCGCTGCCGCACTGACGGAGCGCTACAAACGTGTGGGCGTATCGAGTCGGGCGCGGCGAGGTCAGAGTGAAGCGAACTCAAATCGTTTCCAGGAACGCTTGCCCCGGAAGTGGGCAGACCGATCCTCGGCGCGTTTTCGGATTCCATTTGACCCTGTTCTTGTGCCACGGCTATAATTAACGGTTTGCGTTTATCCGAAGTTTTTCATGAAGGAGAGAGAATGAAGATTCGATTGGCAGTCACGGCTTTCGCGGCGCTGCTAATGGTGCCGGCTGTTTGGGCGCAAGCAAGCGGCGCGGGCAGCGCGCCGGCCCCGACGAAGGTGGGTGTTATCAACGTGCAGATTGCGATCACCAGCACGGCCGAGGGGAAACAGGCAGCGGCGGAGCTGCAGTCGCAATTTGCGCCGCGCCAGACGGAACTCGACAACCTTCGCAAGCAGATTGAGGATGTCCAGACACGGCTGCGCACCGGCGCCACGACGCTCAGTGATGAGGAAAAGGGGCGCCTCGCTCACCAAGGCGACCAAATGACGCGCACGTACCAGCGCAAACAGCAGGATTCGCAAGATGATTTCAATGAAGCGCAGCGGGAAGTGGTCGATCGCATCGGCCGGAAAATGGTAGACATCCTGGATAAGTACTCGAAGGAAAGCGGTTTTGTCATGGTCCTCGATACTTCCTCACAGAATACGCCGGTCGTATACGCCGCCAACCAGATCGATGTCACACAGGAGATTATTCGAATCTACGACCAGACGTATCCCGTCAAAAACGCTGGAGCGCAATCGAGGCCAGCCGCGCCAAAGCCGGCTGCGCCCAAGCCAGCGACAGCAACGCCCTCGCAACAGCCGGCACCGTCCAAGCCGTAAGTCGCCGGAAGGCGATTACTCGGAAGGGCCTCTCTAGCTTCCATTCGAGAGGCCCTTTGTTTATTGCGCGGTTGATTTCACGACGCCGGACGAGTCGTACGGGCGGACAGTGGGCTGGCCTTGCGTTTTTGGAGGCGGGAAACTATACTAGGCTGCTTCCAGATAGGTCGCACGAATCAGTGGGCGCGAGCCCACTTTTTTGTTGGGCGCGAGAAACGGCCCAGTGCGCCGAGGTATCGGCCGGGGATAAGTCTCGCCCGTAGAATAGAATGGACCTGGGAAAGATTCGAGAGGCGGCAGAGCGCGTGGCTCGCTCGGAAGGCCTCGAGGTTTTTGACATCGAGTGGAAGATTGGGAGGCAGCGGTTTTTGCGCGTTTATTTAGACCGGCTGCTGGGCCCCGAGAATCCGGAAGGCGCGGGTGTCAGTCATAAGGATTGCCAGCGTGTCAGCGAGCAATTGAGCGTAATACTGGACGTCGAGGACCTGGTACCGGGACCAGGCTACATCCTTGAGGTTAGCTCGCCTGGTCTGGATCGAAAGTTGATCAAGCCCGCGGATTATGAGCGTTTCGTGGGGCGGCTGGCAAAGATTTGGCTGACCCAGCCGGTCGAGAACCAGAAGTATTTCGAGGGTCGCCTGGCCGGTTATGCGGACGGCTTGGTGAGGTTCGCGGTAAAGAATCGCGAGATTGCGGTGCCGTTTGCGGGGATTCAGAAGGCGAATCTGATGGTCGAGCTTTAGGGAGAAACCTGGATGGCGAGTCTGCTGTACCAGACAATCGAGCAGATCAGCCGGGAAAAGCACATTGAACCGGAGGTGATCGTCGCGGCCATTGAGGACGCGATGGTTGTGGCGGCGCGGAAATACTACCGCACCGAGGAAGACCTGCGCTCAAAATTCAATTCGGAAACCGGCCAGATCGACGTGTTTTCGGTGCACATCGTGGTGGAAGAAGTGACCGATCCGCTGCGAGAGATTTCGCTGACCGACGCGCGAAAGAGAAGTCCCGAGATTGAAGTTGGCGGAGAGGTGGTGGAGACCAAGCCCACCGACGTTCTGGGCAGGATTGCGGCGCAGACCGCCAAGCAGGTCATTCTGCAAAAGGTGCGTGAGGCCGAGCGCGATACCATCTACAACGAATTTCACACGCGCGTCAGCGAACTCGTAAACTGCATCGTCAAGCGCATGGAAGGCCCCGACATTATCGTGGACCTGGGCCGCACGGAGGCGCGATTGCCCAAACGCGAGCAGTCGCGTTTGGAGGCCTACAACGTCGGAGACCGGCTGCGCGTGACGATTCGCGCCGTTGAGCGCGCCGCGAAGGGGCCGCAGGTGGTGGTTTCGCGCGGCGATCCGGCTCTGGTTCAACGGCTGTTTGAAATGGAAGTGCCGGAAATTTATGACGGCACGGTGCAGATCCGTGCGGTCGCGCGCGAAGCGGGCGAGCGCACGAAGATCGCCGTCGAGAGCCGCGACAAGGATGTGGACCCTGTCGGCGCATGCGTGGGAATGAAGGGAATGCGCGTGCAATCCATCATCCGCGAACTACGCGGCGAGAAGATCGATATCATCCCTTACAACGAAGAGACGGTCGCGTTTGCGCAGAAGGCTTTGAGCCCCGCGAAAGTCACACGCGTGCAGATCGTGGACCCGGAAGAAAAACGGCTGGAAGTGATCGTCGAAGACACCCAGCTTTCGCTGGCCATCGGCAAGAAGGGACAAAACGTCCGGTTGGCGAGCAAACTGATCGGCTGGAATATCGACATCAAGAGTGAGGAAGAGAAACGGCGCGAGATCGAAGAGCAGATGGCTGCGCTCACCGCACCCGGCACTTCGCTTTCGGAGCTGAAGGGCGTGGGACCGAAGACGATTGAAAAACTCGAATCGGCCGGCATCACTTCGATTGAAAAACTCGCTGACATGAAGCCTGAGCAACTCGTGGAAATTCCGGGCATCGGTGAGAAAATGGTCGAAAAGATTCACCAGTCGGTCGTGGCGTACTTTGAGGCGCTCGACTCGCAAGCGACCGCAGCGCCGGTGGAAGAAGCCGCACCAGAGGGATTGGCCCCCGAAGGCGAGGCGAAGGCTGCCTCTGAAACGGCCATTGAACCGCAGGAACCGGCGGCTGAGCCTGGCGAAGTCACCGAAGCTCCGGAAGCAGACGAACCTGTCGCGACGAGTTCTGAGGTGTCCGAGACGGCGGAGAACAAGGAATCAACTCCTGCCCCGGAAGATGAAGCAGAAGATCAGAAGACTCCTGAATAGTGCTGTTTGAAAAAACGAAATGGCATGATCCAAGGCTGAAAGATAGAGGCAGATGTCAGACCCGAATCAAATTCGAATCAACGAGTTGGCCCGGGAACTTGAGATCAAGGCGAAAGTCCTGATCGATTATCTCCCGGAGATCGGCGTCAACGACAAGAAGACGCATTCGAGCTCGCTCGACAACAACCATGCCGAGTTAGTGCGGAAGCATTTCCAGGATCTCGCCGCAAAAGAAGCCGCGGCCGAATCGGAAAAGCAGGCCAAAGCGGCCGCGGCAAAGGCGAGACCGGCAAGACCTGCGGCTGCTCCTCCGGCAATGGTAAAGTCGGCGTCAGCTCCCGTTGCGGCCCCGCCCGGTGCTTCGCGTCCGGCCGTTGTTCCGGCACGCCCGGTTGCACCTGCTGCAAGCGCTGCCACTCACCCGCCTGTTACTACAAGACCGGCAGTAGCTCCAGCAGCGGCGGCGCCCGTTGCTGCGAAGCTAGGCGTTCCACCGGCGATTCCGAAGACTCCAGTCCCAGCACGACCCGCGGCTCCGAGCACTTCTCCCGGCCAGCATCCAGGGCCTTCTGCGCAGCGGCCTGCAGCAGCGGCTCCCGGCACAGCAAGGCCGGCAGGTGCTCCACCTCCTGGCGCGAGGATGCCTATGCGTCCGGGCGCCCCTCAGGGGATGCGTCCCGCCGCTTCACCTGGGCAGGTTCGTCCAGGTGTGCCGCCCCGTCCGGGAGCACCACCGCGATCCGGGGGCCCGCCATCGCGATTCCCGCAGCGGCCTGGTGGTCGGCCGAACAATCTTCCAGTAGGCGGGCAAAGACCGGGCGCCACGACTGCCCCGGGCGGGGTTCCCAAAGCAGAACCTGGAAAGCCTCTTTACGCGCGAAAGCCGACCTCGACGCGCGGGCGCCCGCTGATCGAAAAGCGATTTGCGGAAGGCGAGCGAAAGCTCCACCCCGTGCGGACGCGGCCAGGCGTAGGTGCGGGCCGCGCTGCCCAGATCGAGCCCGTCGCGCCCGTACAGCGCGAGCCGCGCGAGGTTACGGTCACGGAAGGAATCACGGTCCGCGAACTCGCGGAGAAGCTCGACATTCGCGCGAAGGATTTGCTGAAGAATTTGCTCGACCGCGGCGTTTTTGCCAGCATCAACCAGGCGCTTGACGCGCAGACGGCGACGACGCTCGCCGAGTCGTTCAATGGGATCGTGCACGTCGTCACATTCGAAGAGCAGCTTGTCCAGGAAGAGCAAGTCAAGGAAGAGCGCACGGGAAATCTACAGCCGCGCGCGCCGGTGGTGACGGTGATGGGCCATGTGGACCACGGCAAAACAAGCCTGCTCGATGCGATCCGCGAGACCGAGGTCGCCGCAGGGGAAGCAGGGGGAATAACGCAACACATCGGCGCCTATGAGGCGCACGTGGATGGTCGCCGGATCGTGTTCATCGATACCCCGGGTCACGAAGCTTTTACGCGGATGCGGGCGCGCGGCGCAAAAGTGACGGATATTGTCGTGCTGGTGGTGGGTGCGGATGACGGTGTGATGCCACAGACGGAAGAAGCAATCAATCACGCGCGGGCCGCGAGCGTACCGATCATTGTCGCCGTTAATAAAATCGACAAACCTGAAGCGCAACCGGAGCGCGTCAAGCGGCAACTGGCGGACCGCGGATTGATGCCCGAGGAATGGGGCGGCGATACGGTGATGGTCGAAGTCTCGGCGAAAGCAAAAACAAATGTTCCGCGGCTGCTAGAAATGATTCTGCTCGTGAGCGACCTGCGCGAATTAAAGGCCGATCCCGATGCGCCGGCGAGCGGAACGGTGCTCGAATCGCGCGTGGACAAGGGCAGAGGGCCGGTGGCCACCGTGCTCGTACAGAATGGCACTTTGCATGTCGGCGATGTTTTCATCGTCGGCGCGGTTTACGGCAAGGTCCGCGCGATGTTTGATGACCGCGGCCAGCCGATCAAGAAGGCTGCTCCTTCGACCCCGGTCGAGGTGCTTGGATTACAGGGTGTTCCCGAGGCGGGGGATCAGTTTCAAGTGGCTGACGAAGCGAAGGCGCGTCATATCGTTGAATACAGGCAGTCGAAGCAGCGCGAGGCGTCGCTTGCGAAGACGGCTTCCTCGGGCCGCTTGACTCTCGACCAGCTGCACGAACAGCTCAAGGCAGGCGAGGTAAAGGAATTGCCAGTTGTCATCAAGGCGGATGTCCAGGGTTCTGTGGAAGTGCTGAGCGAGATGCTGCCGAAACTTTCCAACGACCAGGTGAAACTCAAAGTGATCCTCGCCGGGGTGGGCGCCGTGACCGAAACTGACGTGCTGCTCGCGTCGGCGTCGAACGCCATCATTGTCGCGTTCAGCGTGCGTCCGGAGCGAAAAGCTTCCGATCTGGCGCAGCGCGAAGGCGTCGACATCCGATTGCACACGATCATCTACGAGTTGCTGGATGAATTGAAGCTGGCGGTGGCCGGATTGCTCGCGCCAGTGATCAAGGAAACGTATATCGGGCGCGCCGAGGTGCGCGACACCTTCCGCGTCAAAGGCGTGGGCATGATTGCCGGGTGCTCTGTGCAGGACGGCATACTGAAACGCGACGCTGATGTTCGCGTCCTTCGCGACAACGTCGTGATCTACACCGGAAAGATCTCCTCTCTGCGCCGCTTCAAGGAAGACGTGAACGAAGTTCGCGCGGGGTTTGAATGCGGCGCGAGCGTCTCGAATTTTGCCGACGTCAAGGTCGGCGACGTGCTCGAATGTTTCAAGATGGAGAAGACGGCGGCGCTCGATTTGCCGAGTGTGGCGGACCGAGCACGCGTACAAGAAAGTGCTGAGGCAAGACGTAATTGATTTTATTTGTTGAGTAATCCGTTTCCGCAAAAATCGCCGGAGGCGGCAATGCCAATCGGCCTCCTCACCTTGGAAATTCACATCCCCGATGCCCGGTCCCTCAAGGACAAGCGGCAAGTTCTGCGCAGCCTGAAAGACCGGCTGCGTGCCCACTTCAATGTGGCCGTGGCGGAGCTGGAACATCAGGAGCTCTGGCAACGGTCGCGTGTCGGCGTGGTGAGCATTTCAAGCGACGGCAAACATCTGGAAGAATCCATGGGGGCGATTGCGGCAGAGTCCGAACGAGTGCTCGGACGCGACTTGATTTCGCATGAAATCGACTTTTTTGAGGACGACGCGGCATGACAATCGGCGGACATCGTACGGAACGAATCGCGGAAGAAATTCGAAACGAAATTAGCCTGATGCTGGCGGGAGATTTGAAGGACCCACGGCTGGCTGTGCCGGTCAACGTGACGGAAGTACGCGTGACCCCGGACCTGCGGACGGCGCGGGTTTACGTGAGCCTCGAGGGTGAGACCCAGGCAGAGCGCGGGGCCGCGCTCGCAGGATTGAAAGCGGCATCCGGCTATGTCCGCCATGAACTGATCGATCGGTTGCAGCTTCGGCGCGCCCCGGAAGTGCTCTTCATTCCCGATGACTCCGAGACAAACGGGCAGCGTATCGATCGACTGCTGCAAAGGGCCAAAGGCTCGAAGGAAGCGTAAGCCCTTTCAGGGCGCGCGCCGCCGAATCCGATCCCATGTCCCGAACTCCACAGCCTCCCCCATTCGACGGCATTCTCGTCGTTGACAAACCTCGCGGCAGGACCTCGCACGATGTGGTGGAAGCGGTTCGCCGTTTGGCAGGCTTCCGGCAAATCGGGCATCTCGGCACTCTTGATCCGCTCGCGACCGGGGTATTGGTTCTCGCGCTCGGTCGAGCGACGCGGCTGGCCCGCTTTTACACCGGCCGTCGCAAATGCTATACCTGCGCCATCCGCTTCGGTTTTTCCACAGACACCTACGACGCTGATGGGGAGTCACAAGGTCCGGATTTGTCGCCTTCGCTTGATGCCAGGGAAATCGCAGCGCTCGCTGCGCAATTCCTCGGGCAGATGCCGCAGATGCCACCTCCGTTTTCCGCAAAAAAAATTCACGGGCGCCCGGCGCATAAACTGGCGCGGAAACACAAGCCGGTGAATCTCGAGCCGGTTGATGTGCAAGTGTATGAATTTCGGCTGACTGCTGTGGAGGGATCCGTGGCGCGGTTTGTGGTGGAATGCGGCGCGGGGACTTACATCCGTTCGCTGGCGCACGACCTGGGAAAACTTCAAGGTGCGGGCGCGCACCTTGCCGAAATTGTTCGGACAGCCGTGGGCGAATTCACGCTCGACCACGCTGTGTCGCTCGCCGACCTTGAACAAGATGCAAAGACCGGGCACCTTTCCGAGCGCGTGATTCGTCTTGAGAATCTTTTGCCTGAATTGCCGCGTGCGACGGTGCTGCCGATTGTCGAAAGGCGCGTTCACCACGGCGCAAAATTCAATCTCCCGTCTGCTCAGATTCAACCAGGTCAGGTGACCTCGGCGCAGGGCGCACCCGCGCAGCTCGATTCCGGTGATTGGAAGCCGACGCGCCTGCGCGTATTCAATCAGCAGGGACAATTAATCGCAATTGCAGAACCCGTTGTTCCCCGCACCTACCAGCCGGTCGTCGTCCTGGAAGTTGTGCCGTAGTTTCTGGTTTTGGAACGGAATCTCGTATGAAGGCGCCGCGATGGGGCTGTCGTCGATTCGGACAATTCCGACCGGCTGCGTCTACGGGTTGGACGAAGGCGCAGGTTCCTGTGTTGGAGGCTGTGTCGTAGACGAAGGCGGATTTGCAGGCGGAGGCACGGGCGCGGGAGGCGGAGCGGCACCCTCAGGCGGAGGTACGTTTGCTGGTGCGGAAGGCTGAGGCACGCTCGGGGGCAATGGATTGCGTTGGATGGTGGGTACCCCTTCGCCCCTGGTTGATGGCGCGGCGCCGGGGCCTTCCAGTGCGCCGCGGCCGGCATAGATCACGTGGTCTTTGCGAGGCGCAAGCCGGACGAGGCGCGGCGTAATCAGAATCAGCAACTCGGTGTCCTGCTGTGTCCCGTTCTGATCGCCCGCGAGGAAGCCGGCGTCAGGCAGAGTCGCCAAACCTGGCGTTCCATTAATTCCCAGCATTCCTTGTTTCTCAATCATCCCCGCGAGGGCCGTCGTTTCGTCTTCCTTCAAGCGCACGGTCTGCTCGACGGACTGGCTTGCGATCACCGGGATGGTATTGAAGTTCTGACTCGTGAGGGTTGAGACCTCCAATTGGAGTTGTAGAGTCACCTCGTCATTCTGATGAATCCGCGGCGTGGCCTTCACCTTTACCCCTACGTCGAGATATTGGACGCCGGGAAAGGGAGTTCCGGAGAGGCCATTCGCCGTAGTGAAAGAGGAAGAGTTCAGGATCACCGAAACGGTATTGGATCCGTTGTTGGCAACCGCAGCGTCCGGCGTGCCGTCGCCGTTGAAGTCCGCCGTTACTATCGATACAGGATTTATCCCGACGCCCAATTCAAGGTTTGGCCCAAACGACCCGCCCCCGAGGCCGAGCAAAAGCGAAACGGCATTGTCGGTCTGATCGGCAACGGCAAGATCGGGCCGGCCGTCCACGTTGTAATCGGCGACAGCAATCGAGGTAGGCCCATTGCCCGCGGGGAAAACCGTCTGCACACCGAAAGTCCCGGTGGCAGTACCGCTGGTGTTGGTTTGGCCGAGGAGAATGGAGACCGTGTCATCGGTATTGTTTGCGACGGCGAGGTCCAGAACGCCGTTGCCGATGAAATCCCCCGTGGCGACAAAAAGCGGCGCATTCCCGGTCGCATAATCAACCCGGGGCTGAAACGTCCCATTGCCGTTACCCAGGAAAATCGACACCGTGTTGTCCGTCTGATTTGTAACGGCAAGATCCATGATTCCGTCGCCATTGAAATCGGCAGCGGCGATCGAGCTGGGACCTGCGCCGGTCGCTATAGTGGGCGGCGTAGCGGGCGTAAATGTTCCATCACCATTGCCCAGAAAAATTGAAATCGTGTTGTCGGCATGATTCGCGACCACGAACCCCAGGTTGGCATTGTTTTTGCTATTGAAAGCTGCCGTGACGACGGAAATCGGCCCAGAGCCGGTTGGAACATCCGTCCTGGGCTGAAACGTTCCATCACCATTGCCAAGCAGGATCGAGACCGTGTTCGCCGCTTGGTTGGCGACAGCAAGATCAAGTTTTGTGTCGCCGTTGAAATCTCCCGTCGCGATCGAGGCAGGGCCTGTGCCCGTCATATCGGTCAGTGGTGCGTCGAATGTCCCGTCGCCATTGCTGAGAAAAACGGAAACGGTGTTGTCCGTGTGAGTGGCGACGATCATATCCTGCCGGCCCAAGTTGCGCAGGTCTCCGGTCGTGACAAAGACGGGTCCGTTGCCGGTCGAATAATTCGTGACAGGGAAGTTCTGAGAGGCGACGCCCGGGACATTCGCTCCGGGACCGGCGAGGCTCGCCGAGAATTGCGCGAGCGTGACCGGAAACCGTTCGCCAACAAAGAATGAGGCGGGACGGCCGTCCTCGGCTCGCAACAGGATGCGTCGGCCCTGGCGGACGAGCGAAAGCATCTCCGAAAAATTCGCGGCGGCGCCCGGCATTGTAGCCAAGAACGTTGTGGCGCCGCCGCCGAAAGCCACGAGTGGCGGAAGCAGCGACCCGACGCCTACCTGTCCCGTGGCCAGCAATGAGGTAACCTGAGTTGTGCTCAGACCCGTGAGGGACGATGGCAAGCCGAAGACTTCGCTCAACACGCTGACGAGGCCTGTGAGTGATTGTTCGGCCTCCTGTACCTCCGCTTGGCTGAGGGAATACACCGTCGCCGTTTGTGGAGGAGTGATACCGAGATCACGCGCATAGCTCCGGTCGACTTCGAGAACTTCGATTTCCAGGACCAACTCACCCAACGGTTTTTGAAGGTCTTCGAGGAGATCCGTGGCGACGGCAAGGGCGTGCGGCGAAGCCCGCATTGTCAGCGTTCCGCTGCGCGTATCCAGGTCTGATCGGGTGATGCCCGTGACCTCGCGGACCAGCCGCAACATTTCCGTCATCTGCTCCTGAGTATCCGATGCAGGGAGAAGAACGGTGCGGACGACGGACAGATCGTAATCTTTCCGCTTTTGCGGCGTGTCTTCGGCGACGAAGAAAAGATGCTTCGTCAGCGGCCGCCAAAAAGTTCCGGTCATTTCGCCCAGAACCCGCATCGCGGTGAAAAAATCCACGTCCGAGATGCGGAAGCGAATCGTGCGGGGGCGAAGATCCGCATCAAAAGCAGCTTCGACGCCGAACCGGCTCGCGATTGCCTCATAAGCGCCTTGTGTGTCGCCCCGATAGTCGAAGCTCTGCGTCCCGGCCTGACTTTCGAGCTGCACTCGACCCCCAAGCTCCGGTCCGGAGGGAAGCTCCCGGATACCGCCCACCTGTGCGGCGATCAACTCCGCCAAGCGGTCGCGCACGGTTGTGTTCCCAGGATCAAGCTCTCGTGCCGCGGCCAGGTCTCGCCGAGCCTCGGTCAACTGGCCCGAAACGGCCTCTCGCTCGGCGAGGTCCACTTTGGTTTGCACCAAGCGGCCTTTGGCAATCTCGTGACGGAGAAAGTAGTCGGAGTTGTCTGGCGCCCACATGACGGCATCGGTATAGGCCTCGTACGCCGCTTGCCAGTCCTGATCTTGCTCCGCGTGGCTCCCTTTCTTGAAAGCCTCCTTAGCCTTCTTGGCGTCGGCCTTAACGACGGATGCGGCAGGCAATCCCCCCGCTGGCGCGGCTGCCTGAGCGCGCGGCGCGGGATGACTGGGAGCTTCCTGAGCGCGCGCCGGAACGGCAAGCAGCGCACTAAGAGTCGCCCCAATGGAAATCAGCAGGATTCTGCGTCCTCTGCTCATCGCACCTAACATTGTACAGGCAAAGAAGCAGAGGGCGCTCAAGCGGTTGAATTTCCTTGACGTAAAGCCAGTGGAGAGCTAGACTCAAATTTGTAGTTGTAACTCGGTTTCAACTAGGAACTCCGTGCTCTCTGCTCTCCTCGTCGCTCTCCGCGAAGGCGTCGAAGCCGCGCTTGTCGTCGGCATCGTCCTCGTCTATTTGAACCGCACCGGGCGTCGCGCGCTCACAAGTTATGTTTGGGGTGGCGTCATTTTGGCCGCTGGGGCCAGCTTTGTGGCTGCCTTCCTCCTTGAGAAGCGGCACGTGAGCGAGGACGGTTTCGAAGGTCTGTTGATGCTGCTCGCGTCCGTGCTCGTGGTAACGATGATCCTGTGGATGAATCGTGTGGCGCGGAGCCTGCGGAAAGAAATCGAGCAGCGCGTCGAAGCGTACGCCCAGAAGTCCACCGCTGCGGCGGGATGGGGCATTGGAGCCTTCGTTTTTCTGATGGTCTTGCGTGAGGGCGCGGAACTGGTCGTAATCCTTCGTGCTGTCGAACTTTCGAGTGCAGGCGTTGAGGTTTGGATCGGAACGGCGTTGGGGATTGCGATTGCTGTTGCGGTTGGGCTTTTCTTTTTCCAGGGCACATTGCGCATACCGCTGCACCGTTTTTTTTCTGCCACGAGCGCGATTCTGATGGTCGTTGCATTTCAGCTTGCCTTGACCGGCGTGCATGAGTTGAGCGAAGCGATGTGGATTCCGTCGAGCAAGCTTGAAATGGCCACCATCGGGCCAATCGTGCGCAATGAAGTTTTTTTCTTCGCGGTGATTTTGGGGGCAGCGGCTCTTGTTGTACTGCGCGAGTGGTTCAGTGCGAAGCGCCCGGTCCCCGACGCCGTCACCAATCCCGCCGATCGACGGATGCAGGAATGGCGATTCCGCAAGCAGCGCCGGTGGAGCTTTGCGGCGGCAAGCTTGTGTCTGCTCGTTGTCCTGACACTGTCGGCAGAATTCGTCTATGCGCGCGTCTCGGCGGCGCCGGTGCAAGCGACCAGACTGATCGCGCAGAACAATCAGGTCCGCATACCGCTGTCGGACCTCACGGATTCGAGCCTGCACGTGTATTCGGTCGAAGTGAACAATACCGTGATTCGATTTCTCGTAATCCACAAGCGCAACGGCGGCTACGGCACCGCGCTGGACGGGTGCCAAATCTGCGGCTGGGCAGGGTATCGTCAGGAAGGGCAGAATGTCATCTGCCGAAATTGCGGCGCATCCATCTATATTCCATCGATCGGCGACCGGGGCGGTTGCAATCCCGTCGGCGTGAAATCGAATGTGGAAGGAGGAGAAGTGGTCATTGATCTTTCGGCGCTCGCCGAAGCGGCCTCGATGATCCACTCCTAAATAATGTTTGCCCGCCTTGTGGGTGAATCCTTCGTTCGCAATCCACGCCGAAAAATACTGACGGCGGTCGCGCTCGCGGTCGGCATGACGGTAACGACAGCGACGCTGACGGTGGCGCTCGATGTCGGCGACCGCCTAGCCCGGGAATTCCGCAGCCTGGGCGCGAATCTTCTGGTCACGCCGCAGTCCGACACACTGCCCATTGAAATCGGCGGCGTGGATTATCGCCCGGTGGATGAGGGCGCGTATCTGCAAGAAGCTGACCTCGGGAAATTGAAGACGATTTTTTGGCGGCACAATATCCTTGGCTTCACGCCCTTCTTAGACGTTCCCGCCACGATCCGCGGTTCGCAAACTGGAGCCTTCATGCCGGCGACGCTTGTGGGCACTTGGTACGATCATGAGGTTTCCGTCCCCGATGGAGAGAAATTCGCAACGGGCGCAAAGGCGACCCATCCATGGTGGAGGATCGAGGGGCGGTGGTTCCACGATGACGCGAACGAATGCGTTGTCGGCTCTGCCCTTGCCAAAACATTCCCAGGAGGAATTGCGGTCGGAAAGACGATATTTGTGAGCGTGCAGGCGCACGGCACGGGAGTCCCGGACCAAACAATTCCGCTCCTCGTAGTTGGAATCGCTTCAACGGGCGATGCAGAAGATAAGGCGGTCCTTGTTCCTCTCACTATTGCGCAGGGGCTATCGGGCCATACCGGTCAATTGAGGCAGCTTCTCGTGAGCGCGCTCACAAAGCCCGCGGACGCGCTCTCCTTGCGCAACCCAAGCACGTTGACTCCGACGGAATACGATCGCTGGTTCTGCTCGCCGTACATTTCCTCGATCAGTTTCCAGATCGAGCAAGTCTTGCCGAATACGGATGTGCGAACCATTCGCCGGGTGGCAGATTCCGAGGGCCGCATCCTCTCGCGCGTGAGCACGCTGCTCTGGATCGTCACGCTGGCGGCGCTCGCAGCCGCCGCGCTCGCGGTCGCGGCCACATCGGCGAACACAGTGATCGAACGACGCGCTGAAGTTGGAGTGATGAAGGCGCTCGGAGCACCCAACGGGCTGGTCGCCGGGATTTTTCTTGCGGAACAATTGATGCTCGCGATTGTCGCCGGGGGAATTGGATTCTGCGTGGGCGTGGGGCTCTCCCGGATTTTGGGTCAAAGCGTATTCGGCACGCCGCCGTCATTGCGCATAATTCTCTTGCCTGTAGTCCTGGGGCTCGCGGCGATCGTGGCCATGGCTGGCAGCTTGATTCCTTTGCGGCGGGCGGCGCATTTTCAGCCCGCTTTGATTTTGAGAGGGGAATGATGTTCTGGCGTCTGCTTTGGAAACTCCTGCGCGGGAGCCGCGGTCGCTTGACGGTTGCCATCGTGGCACTCGTCAGCGGCGCGGCGGTGACCTCCGCCCTGATCAACCTTGATCTCGACATCGAGCGCAAGCTCACGCAAGAGTTCCGCACGCTCGGTGCAAACCTTGTCGTCGCGCCTGGCCGCAGAACGCAAGCAGTGGATGCAGCAGCGGCAGCGCCAGCGCTGATGAGTGAGAACGTGGTGCTCGGCGAAATCGAGCAGATGCGCACGTCGGACGTTGTGACCGCGGCGCCATTCCTCTACGTTGTGGCGCGTGCGGCGGGCACGCCTGTCGTGGTTGCCGGCACGTGGCTCGATGAAGCGCGCAAGCTCGACCCAACGTGGAAGCTCGAAGGGGATTGGATTTCTTCGCGCCAAGACGAGGGAAAGTGCCTGGCGGGACGAAATGTCGCGCGCCGGTTTCAGGTCACACCAGGTGGTCAATTGGAGTTGAGCTACATGGGACGGAGCGCGCGGCTTACCGTCACGGGCATCGTGGACGCCGGCGGCTCCGAGGACAATCAGGTTTTTGTGAGCTTGCCTGCGGCGCAGCAACTCGCGGGCCTCGACGGAAAAATCGGGCTCGTGCAATTGAGTGTGGGCGGGACCTCTCGGAGTATTTCCGACTATGCGACGCGCCTCGGAGCGGCATTGCCGGACTTTGAAGTCCGGCCGATCCGGCAGGTGACGGAAGGCGAGGGAGAATTGTTCAATCGCATTCAGTTGCTGATCGCCTCGATGGTGCTCTTGATTTTGATCCTCACGGCGCTCTGCGTGATGGCCACGATGGCGGCGCTTGCGATGGAGCGGCGCGAAGACGTCGGATTAATGAAGGCGCTGGGCGGCTCGATCACACGAATCGTAGGATTGTTTCTTGCCGAATTGGGTGTGCTCGGCGTCGTGGGCGGATTGATCGGCTGCGTCGTGGGCGTCGCGCTTTCCCATTGGATGGGGCAGCGAGTTTTTGGTACTGCCATCTCGGCACGTTGGGAAGTGTTTCCGCTGACTCTTGCGTTGATGGTGGCTGTCGCGCTGTTGGGTGCATCTCCCTTGCGTTTGCTTGGAAAAGTGAAACCAGCAGCGATCCTGCGAGGAGAGTAGTGGCGCCACTGGTCCAAATCGAAGCGCTCCGCAAGGATTTTGGAAACGTGCGTGCGCTCGACGGCGTTTCGTTCCAGGTAGACGAGGGCGAATGGATTGCCATCATGGGCCCGTCGGGCTCGGGCAAGACGACGCTCATCAATATTTTGGGTGGACTCGAGGCGCCCACCTCGGGCCGGGCAATTATGGACGGCACGGACGTGGCGCGGCTTGACGAAGGAGGACTGACGCGGTTTCGCGCGGAAAAGGTCGGATTCATTTTCCAGCAATTTCATCTCGTGCCATATCTCACGGCGCTCGAGAATGTCATGCTGGCGCAGTACTTTCACAGCACGACGGACGAATCCGAAGCGCGCGTGGCGCTCGAGCGAGTGGGTCTGGTGGAGCGCACGGGGCATCTTCCATCGCAACTCTCCGGCGGCGAGCAGCAGCGCGTCGCGGTGGCGCGCGCACTGATCAATCATCCGAAAATTCTGCTTGCGGATGAGCCGACCGGAAACCTCGACGAAGCGAATGCGGAAACTGTGATGCGTCTTTTGCGGGAACTGCACGCCGAAGGACATACCATCCTGATGGTGACGCACGATCCATCGATAGGGCGCTTGGCGAACCGGCGGATCGAGCTGGCGCACGGGCATCTGGTGCAAATCACGGCGTTTTCTCAGGAAGACGAAGTGCAGTTCGACCACCTGCTCGAGCAGGTTTGGATATGCGATGAAGAGGGAGTAGCGCCGGTGATGGACCGCATTCGCCAGGGCAGCGGCCCGGACCCCGAGCGGATCATTTCGCGTTTGACCGACCTCGGCTTGCTTGAAGTGAGCGACAACCATGTTGCACTGACTCCTCGCGGAATGAATCGCGCTCGGGACATCGTCCGCCGACGGCGGTTGGCGGAGCGACTGCTGACTGACACGTTTGCGATCTCTGATTCCGAGGCCGATTCGCATGCATGCAAATTCGAGCACATCATCAGCCGTGAACTCGACCAGCGCATCTGCGCATTCCTTGGCCATCCGAAGACCTGCCCGCATGGTAACCCGATCCCCGCAGGCAGCTGTTGCCCCCCGCGCTGACCCCAAAATCCATGATTCTCACGCGAAGCGATTGTCGCGACTTGCGATCCGCGACATTTTGGCTCGTCTGCTAGAATGGAATTGCGATGCCGATACCACAAGATGTGCGGAAAAACCCGATCGACGTGAAGGTGCACATCACGACGGGCGAAGGCGTGGAAATCACATGGTCCGACGGCCACGCGAGCCGCTTCCCATTCCCCTATCTTCGCGACCTGTGCCCCTGCGCGCTGTGCAACGATGAACGCGACAAGAAGAAGCGCATCGAAGGGTCTCCTTCGAGCGCTAGCGCCATACTGCCGATGTTCAAGCCCCGCGTGACGGCAAAGGGTGCGAAGGCGATGGGGAACTACGCCATCCAGATCGAGTTTTCCGACGGCCACACGACGGGAATCTACAGCTTCGAGCATTTACGCGAAATTTGCCCGTGCGAGGCTTGCGGACGGGAATTTCGCCAAGGCGCTGCCCCGTAGGCCTAGTTACATTTAGTCGCCGCGGAAAGCGCAGCGCTTCCTTTCAGACCTGTTTCGACGTATATTCCATTCCCTGTCCTAGAAAACGTATGGCATCAGATTCCACGGGTTCTATTTTCAAGCGGCCCTCCGCGCGTCCTGTCGCCAAAGTCCTCGTGGCCACCACGGCCATGTTGGCGTTCATATCCTTCTGGCGCGCCGCGGCCATCGTCTTGAACGACCTCGCCTCGTCGGCCTATTACGCCGGCGGCGAGGCCGAGCAATTCATCGGCAAGACCGCTCCCTGGTTCATCCTCGGCATCATGGTGTTTTCTTACGCGGTGCGCGCGATCTACGTAGAAAGCTGCAGCATGTTCGTGCGCGGCGGCGTGTACCGCGTGGTGAAGGAAGCGCTGGGCGGCACGCTGGCCAAATTTTCCGTGTCGGCCCTGATGTTCGACTACGTTCTGACGGGGCCCATCAGTGGCGTATCCGCCGGGCAGTATCTGGCGGGCGTGTCGAACGAGCTGCTCCATTACGCAAACATTCCGCTGCATTTGCATGAGAATGGCGCGGCTGCGGCGCTGGCCGTTCTGATCACGCTCTATTTCTGGTGGCAAAATATCAAAGGCATCCCGGAATCGAGCGAGAAGGCGCTGCGCATTATGCAGCTCACCACGGTAATGGTAGTCATGCTCATCACTTGGTGCGTGTACACGCTGATTGCGCGCTCCGGCTGGCATCTTCCGCCCGCACCCACGCCCCAGAACATGAAACTCGACCGGGGCTCGCTCGGCTGGCTGGATCGCTGGCAATGGGCGCATACGATCACGCTCATTGCGATTTTCGTGGGGCTGGGCCATTCCGTCCTGGCGATGAGCGGCGAAGAATCACTCGCGCAGGTCTATCGCGAAATCGAGCACCCCAAGCTGCCAAACCTGAAAAAGGCCGGGCTTGTGATATTTATCTACAGCCTCGTCTTCACTTCTCTTGTGTCCTTCTTCGCTGTGATGATTATTCCAGACAGCGTTCGCCCGCACTTCAACGAGAACCTGATTGGCGGACTGGCGATGCATCTCGTCGGAAGTTTCCCGGTGCGGCTGGCGTTTCATGTTTTCGTGGTTGTGGTGGGAACGCTCATCCTATCCGGAGCGGTGAACACGGCGATTGTGGGCTCGAACGGCGTTCTGAATCGCGTGTCCGAAGATGGCGTGCTCACGGATTGGTTCCGCCACCCGCATCCGCGATTCGGGACATCGCACCGGCTCATCAACCTTGTCGTGGCCTTTCAGCTCGTGACCATCTTGATCAGCCGTGGCGATGTGACGTTTCTCGGCAACCTGTACGCGTTCGGTGTGATCTGGAGTTTTTCGATGAAGGGCATCGCCGTCTTGGTGCTGCGGTACACGCACCCTCAAGACCGCGAATACCGCGTGCCTCTGAACCCAGTCATTTTCGGGAAGGAAATTCCGATCGGCCTGGGACTGATCACGCTGGTTCTTTTCTCGATTGCCGTCATCAATCTGTTCACGAAGCCTGAAGCGACGATCGCGGGGATGACCTTCACGGTCATCCTTTTCACGATTTTCGAGCTTTCGGAGAAGCATATGCACCGGATGCAGGCCGGGGCGGCGCACGTGGAGCTCGATCAATTCAACCTCGCGCCAGAAGCTGAATTGACGCCGACGAGCGTGGGAGTCCACCCGGGAAACACCCTCGTCCCGGTGAGCACCTACTATGCCCTCTATCATCTGGAAGCCGTGCTTCGGAACACGAAGGTCAACGAAGCGGAAATTGTGGTCCTGCACGTTCGCTTGCTGCGGCGCGCGGCTTCCGGCGAATACGATCTGGCGCCGGACCAGCTTTTCAGCACGATCGAGCAGTTGCTGTTCACGAAGGTGCTGGCGATTGCAGAGAAGGAAGGCCGTCCGGTCCGGCTGGCCGTCGCCGCTGCGAATGATTTGTGGGAAGGCATTTTGCGCACAGCCTCCAATCTCCAGTCGAGCACTGTCGTTGTGGGAAGTTCATCGAAGATGCCGATCGCCGAGCAAGCGCGTGTGATCGGGCTTGCGTGGGAGCGCATGCCCGAGCCGCGCCCGCGGGTTGCACTCGAAATCTTCACGCCCTCTGGCGCAGAACAGATTTTCTATCTCGGGCCGCATGCGCCGCGCCTCACACCCAAAGAAATTGATCTCCTGCACAGGATGTGGCTGAAGTTGAGCGAAAAACTGCAGCACCAGGAAGTCCATCATCACGACATCGTGCACTTCGCTCTCATAGAATTGGAGCGCGAGATTGAACAAGGCCAGGGCGACGCGGTCCTCGAGCGCCTGCGCGATCATCTCCGCGCGATTCATGACCACCAGTCGAATCCGCAATAGCGCGAGCGACCCCGTGCGCTACGTCCGTAGCTCGGATGTGCAGCTCGGACACCTGGTGGCTTTGACCGGAATTGCGGAACAGCAATAGGGGCATTCCTTCGTTGCGGGCGCTGCTGCTGGCGCTGGCTTGTTCCAGCGATTCACCTGCCGGACGATCATGAAAATCACCAAAGCCACAATCAGAAAATCGATCACAGTGTTGAGGAAAAGTCCGTAATTGATTGTGGCGGCTCCGGCAGCCTTGGCCGCCGCCAGTGAATCATATGATTTTCCGGAAATGTTCAGGAAAAGGCTGGAAAAGTCCACTTTGCCGAGAATCAGGCCAATCGGCGGCATCAGGATATCGGAGACGAGAGATGTAATGATCTTTCCGAAGGCAGCCCCGATGATAAACCCGACCGCCAAATCGAGGACGTTTCCACGCATCGCAAATTCTTTGAATTCTTTCAGCATCATTCCCTCCGTAGTTCCGCTTTAAGTCGATTGCCCTGGGTGGCACAAAGCCGACGGGAGAGTTTGCCGAGTCCCGCCGGATATTGTTGCGCGAGATTAGCGGGAAGCGCATGGGCTGGCAAGAGCAAATCGCGACGCGCGCGGTCTGGACACCGCTCGCTCACGGCATGTGAGCGAAGAGAACGGCGGCGAGAATCCCACGGAGCACAAGCACTCCGCCCGCGATCATCAGAAGAATTTCAGCGTCGCGCAGCGGAACGGCCAAAATCCCAAAGACCAGAAGCCCTACCAGCGCAAGCGATGCGCTCCGGATAATTTTGAGCCAGCGCGTGGCATTCGGTTCCGGCCGAATCCAGGCACGCACGCCCCAGTAAATCAAGAGTGCCCCGATGGCAATCAATGCGGCTGGCCGCGCTGGGAGCGCGACTCCCCGGGAGATCGCAAGAAGAACCATGAGCGCGCCGAGAAGTAGGACGATGAACTCGTTCAGGAGCCGAAAGAGCGCTGCGGGATTCCGCATGGAGACCTGCCTAGCGGGGCATTATCACGCAGCCGAAGATTGGGTGCAAACCGGGATAGAAAGGCAAAGGATGGTGGCCCGCGCGCGGGATGTTACAATGGGCCTTCTTCGGCTCTGCATCACTGGGCGGACAGCGGTCATCCAATCCCCAGGGAGAATCCAGTGCACAAGGTAATCATCATCGGCAGCGGATGCGCGGGACTGACCGCTGCAATTTATGCAGCGCGGGCGGATTTGCAACCGCTCGTGCTGGACGGATATGAGCCGGGCGGGCAGCTCGCGCTGACCACCATGGTCGAAAATTTTCCGGGATTCCCCGAAGGAATCCTCGGGCCGGCGTTGATTGAAAACGCGAGAAAGCAGGCGGAGCGGTTCGGCGCAAAATTCCATGCCGGCGCGGTCACTTCGGTGGATTTGAGCCGGCGCCCATTCAAGATTGTGGCGGGAAAAGAAACGCAGGAATCCGAAGCGCTGATAATCGCAGCGGGCGCGTCGGCGCGCATGCTCGGCATCGAATCAGAACGCCACCTGCTGGGCCACGGCGTCTCGACTTGCGCCACATGCGACGGCTATTTTTTCCGCGACCGCGAAATCATCGTCGTGGGCGGCGGCGACACCGCAATGGAAGAGGCCACCTTCCTCACAAAGTTCGCAAAGGGCGTCACGATCCTGCATCGCCGCAACGAATTTCGCGCAACGAAGATCATGCTCGACCGCGCGCGCGCCAACCCGAAGATTTCGTTCCTCACGCCGTATGTCATCGATGAGGTCCACGACGTAAGCAAGAAATCCGTGGAACTCGTCACCATCGTCAACGTGGAGACGAAAGAAAAAAAGACGGTTCCCACGGAAGGAATCTTCGTCGCCATCGGCCACGATCCGAACACGAAGGTTTTTCAGGGACAGCTAAAGACGGACGCCGCAGGGTACATCCTCACCCACGACGGGAGTCAAACCAGCGTCGAGGGCGTGTTCGCCTCGGGCGACGTCCAGGACCACCGCTATCGTCAAGCAATCACTGCGGCGGGATCCGGATGCATGGCGGCAATGGATGCAGAGAAATTTCTCGCCGGGCACAAGAGTTAGCGCCGTTTCAATTTTTGCGGACGACGCTGGCTTCGCAGCCTTCTTCGCGTCATAATTCTTCATGCATGCCCACTGACACGCATCGCCTTCTTTGCCTGACGGATTCCCTTTGATTCGATCGCTGCTGCTCCGCATTTCCGAGAGCAAGCGGCTTGCGCCCCTGATTATTTCGAGTGGCGCGAGCCGTCGCGTCGCGCGCCGCTTCGTCGCGGGGGAAACGCTGGATGACGCCGTCGAAGCCGCGCGTGCGGTGAACCGGGCGGGGCAATCCGCCAGCCTCGATCTGCTGGGCGAGAATGTGTCCGACGAAGCCGGCGCTCGCCGCGCGGCCGAAGGTTACCTCGCCGTTTTCGATCGCATCGCCAAAGAAAAGCTCGACGCCAACGTCTCTTTGAAGCTTACACAGTTGGGATTGGATCTGAGTGAACCGCTCTGCGAGGAGCTTCTCGAAAAGATTGTCGCGCACGCCAGCAGCCAGGGAAATTTCGTGCGAATTGACATGGAAGGCTCAGCTTATACGCAACGTACGGTCGAAATAACAAAGCGCGTTCGCGCAAAGTACGCGAGTGTGGGCACTGTGATGCAGGCGTATCTCTATCGCGCGGAGAAGGATATTCAGGACTTGCTCAGGATTGGATGCCGCATCCGCCTTTGCAAAGGGGCGTATAAAGAGCCGTCCGAAATCGCTTATCCCCAAAAAATCGACGTCGATGCGAACTACGTCAAACTGATGAAGTTGCTCCTACCGAGCGGCATTTACCACGGCATTGCCACGCACGACCCCGCGATGATCCGAGCCACGAAGGATTTCGTAAGTGAGAAAAAGATCGGGCGCGACCAATTCGAATTTCAGATGCTCTATGGGATTCGCACGGATTTGCAGTTGCAACTTGTGCGCGAGGGTTTTCGCCTCCGCGTGTACATTCCCTACGGTACCGATTGGTTTCCCTACTTTATGCGCCGTCTCGCCGAGCGCCCCGCCAATCTTCTCTTTTTACTTCGCAATCTGCTCCCGAGGCGAGCGGCACACTCCTCGTCTTGAGCAGAATTCAACTCGGTCCGCTACGCCTTGCGGCAGACAGCCACTCCATCGCGCAGGGGAATGATCACGGGAAAAAGCTCGCTCGAAGTGTAAATCATTCGGTTGAATTGCTGGATACCTCTTGTCCGCGCATCCGTGGCGCGCCGGGTGACGCGGCCGGACCAAAGCACGTTGTCGGTGAGCAGCAGCCCTCCGCTTCGCAAACGGGGAAGCGCTTTGCGCAGTGCGGCGGGGTATTGATGCTTGTTGACGTCAATGAAGATGAGGTCGAACTCGCCGGTGACACCGTCGATCAGTTCGACTGCATCCCCAACCAGAATCTGGATTCGGTCCTCTACGCCGGCACGGCGAAAATTTCCGCGGGCGCGGCGGGCGTTCTCGGCGTCCCCATCGGTGTAATACACTTCAGCGTCAGGACCCGCTGCGCGCGCGAGCCAAATCGTCGAATAGCCGATTGCGGAGCCCATTTCGAATATTCTCTTCGCGCCGGAAATCTGCGCCAGCAAGTAAATCAAGCGCCCCACGGCCGGCCCGATGATGGGAACTTTGCGTTGCTTCGCATACCGCTCCATTTCCCTCAGCACGTCGTCGCGTTTCGGCAGAATCTTATGAATGTACTTATCCACTCTTGGCTCTATGATTCCAAACATCATCTTCCCCTTTCTAGCCTGCAGGAGCCGAATCCTCGGCCGGCACTCAGCCGATACTTTCCCCGGGCTTAAGCGCGTGAATCTCGAGTCCGGCGATATCCTGCGTCAGATCACGCAACATCTCGGGCCGTCCCGTAAGCACCGGAAATGTGCCGAAGTGCATGGGGACGACGTGATGGACATTCAACAGTCGAATCGCCACCGACGCCTCGCGCGGGCCCATTGTGTAATGATCGCCAATCGGCAGCATCGCGACGTCCGGTGAGTAGAGTTCGCCGATGAGTCTCATGTCGCCAAACACGGCGGTGTCGCCCGCGTGATAGATAACGAGCCCCCCCGGCAAGCGAATGATGTACCCGCAAGCCTCGCCGCCGTAAACGATTTTGTCGCCATCCTGAATGCCGCAGGAGTGTACGGCATTGACCATGGTCACTTCGATCTCTCCAACTCTTTGTGTCCCGCCCTTATTCATCGCGCTCGTGCCCGAAACTCCCTTCGATTCCAGCCACGTGCACGTCTCAGGAATCGCGACGATTTGCGGTTTGTGCTGCTTGCCCAGCTCGACGGCGTCCGCGATGTGGTCAAAGTGTCCATGCGTTACGAGCATTGTATCGATGCGGTCTAATTTCTTGAGCGATTCCGGGCACATCGGATTCGTCAGAATCCACGGGTCCACGACGATGATTTTGCCGCTCGGTGTCGTGATTCGAAATGCCGCGTGGCCGAGCCACGTCAATTTGTTTCCTCGCGTCTGCAACATGATGGCCTGCCTCCGAATGGGTGGGTGGTCCGATCCCGGTTTATTGCGTTGTGGGAGCCAAAAGGGCGCGAAAGACCTGCTCGAATTTAGGCCGGCTGCGCGTGCCCACGAACTGTGCGACGATATGTCCGTCGCGCCCGTAGAACACCGTGATCGGCATCGTGCCCGTCCACGCAGGGTCAACGCCGCGATAAAAGGCGTCCACATCGATTCCGGGCTTCTGGCGGTAATTGGGGAAGCCGGGCTGATTCCGCGCAAGAAATCGGCGGACGAGATTCATGTCAGAGTCGTCGTCCATGTCGACGCCGAAAACAGCCACGCCTTGGGGAGCATATTGTTTCGCCAGTTCGACAATCATGGGATATTCGAATCGGCAAGGCTCGCACCAGGTTGCCCAGAAATTCACGACGAGCGGCTTACTGTGATATTTCGTCAAGACACGGTCGTATCCCGCAAGGTCAATCAGCGGCGGATCCGCTGTCGCAGAGCTCTTTCCGGCGCTGGAGGTCGCTTTGCCGGGAGCGGACTGTGCACAGGCGGGGCGGGCGCCTCCGACAGCGAACAGCGAGAATATGGAAATAACCAGCAATAAATAGCGGCCGTGCGCGTTCATGGCGATATCTCCGGACGTCATTCTATCGGTTCCGCACGTGTCACAGCAACCCGGGGTGCCCTCACATCATTTTCCGCGCAGGCTTGTACCCGCCAGGATTTGGTGATATAAAAAATGTTTGCGGAGTTGTGCGGCAGGAATCCTGTTTGAGGCTTGGAAACTGCACTTTTCCGAGGAGATTGTTAAATGGCCTATGTAATTGCCGAACCCTGTATCGGAACCAAGGACACCGCCTGCGTGGATGTGTGCCCGGTGGACTGTATCCACCCGCGTAAGGACGAGCCGTCTTTTGAAGCTGAGAAGCAGCTTTATATTAGCCCTGACGAATGCATTGATTGCGGCGCGTGCGTCCCGGTCTGTCCCGTCACGGCCATTTTCGCCCTGGAGGATCTGCCCGAGAAGTGGAATAGCTTCACGCCGATCAACGCGGATTGGTACAAGACCAAGAAGTAGCAGGACGAGCCTTTTGCGTTCGCGCACATCCGCGCGACCAGCCCAGGTTGGCACCATCAGCGCGGCGGATTGTCCGATCCGCCGCGTTTCTATTTTGAGGCAGGTTCAAACCTCGAGACCGAGCGCCTTTCTGGCGGCGACGCTGATCATGTTCGGGTTCCAGGGCGGTTCCCAGACGATCTCGACATGGATGTCGCGGACTTCCTCGATCGCAGCGATGCGCTGCTTTACCTGTTCGGGGATCGCGAGTGCGGACGGGCAACCCTGCGTCGTGAGCGTCATTTTGATGACGACATTTCCGGCATCGTCGGCCTGCACATCGTAAATCAAGCCCAGATCAACGATATTGACGGGGATTTCGGGGTCGTAACACTGCCGCAATGCTTCGAATACTCGTTCGCGATCAAGCGGCATCATTTCTCTCCTCGTAAGGGCCCGTTCACATATTTAGATGCGGCGGCGCAGGGCTCGTCGCAGGTGCCGGGACGGCCAGCGTTCCACACGCATGCCGGAATGTCAATCGGCCGGCGCTTGCACTTCATTTCCGGCGAATCCCGGAGAGGAAACTTCTGGCCGGTCGAGCGGGAACGTCGCTAGACAACGGCGCCAAGGTAGGCGCGGCGCACGTGGTCGCTTGACAGAAGCTCCGCGCTCAGCCCCTCGAGGATAATGCGCCCCCATTCCATTACGTAAGTACGGTGCGAAATTTCCAGAGCGTAATTCGCGTTTTGCGCAGCGAGCAGAATCGTAACGCCTTCCTTGGCAATTCTTTGAATCAACTGAAAAACTTGGTCCACCAGGATCGGCGCGAGGCCCAGCGACGGCTCGTCGAGCAGCAAGAGCAACGGCTCGGCCATGAGTCCCCGCCCGATTGCGCACATCTGCTGTTCGCCTCCCGAAAGAGTTCCCGAGAGCTGTTTGCGACGCTCTTTTAGCCTCGGAAAAAGTTCGTAGATTCGCTCCAAATTCGAGTGAGACTTGGCCCGGAGATGCGCAGGAAATGCACCCATCACGAGATTTTCCTCCACAGTCATGCGCGGCCACAACTGCCGGCCCTCCGGAACAAGCGAGAGGTGATGTCGCACGCGTTCATTCGCCGGCTCGGACGAAATGTCCTCTCCGTCGAAAATGATTTTGCCTGCTCGAACAGGCAGCAATCCCGCGAGCGCCTTGAGCAGGGTCGTTTTGCCGGCGCCGTTCGGCCCGATGAGGCTGACGACTTTCCCGCGATGGACTTCGAGGTTGACACCCCACACGACCTGGATCGCCCCATACGCTAAGTCGAGCTTTTCAACTTTGAGCAATCGATCCGGATTTTGAGCGTCCATCATCTATGTGCCCGACGTCCTGCCGATGTAGGCTTCGATGACCGAGGGGTTGTTCTGCACGGCGTTGGGCGGACCCTCGGCGAGCTTCTGCCCGGAATTCATCACGATGACGTGATCGCAGACCGACATGATGGCCCTGAGGTTGTGTTCGACATAAAGGATCGAGGTGCCGGCACGGCGGATGTCGCATAAGAGTTCCAGGATCGACGCCGCTTCCGTCTCGGTGAGCCCGCTGCAGACCTCGTCACAAAGCAAAAGGCTCGGACGCGCTGCAAGAGTTCGAGCCAATTCCAACCGCTTCATATCGCCGACCGATAGGGCCGAAGCGGGCATGAGATAGAGGTGTGCAAGAGCTCACCCGATCGAGAAATTCCATTGCGTTTTTCGTTTCATTCGCCGATCGCTTGCTCCGACCGAACCGGACCCCCACCTCGACATTTTCGAGAACCGAAAGGCCTCGAAATGGTTTCGGAACTTGATGCGTTCGGGCGATTCCGGCGCGGACGGCGTCATAAGATTTCGTTCCGGAGATTTCGCGTCCCTGAAACAAGACCGATCCGGACGTGGGTCGGACCGAGCCCGCGACGATACTTAGCAGAGTCGTCTTGCCAGCGCCATTCGGGCCGATCAGACCATAGATTCCGCCTGCCTCGACGTTGAACGTCACGTCCTTCACAGCCGCGAGTCCGGCGAAATACTTCGTAATTCGATCCACAATTCAGGATGGGGGGCACTAACTTTTCCTTACCCGCACGAAGACCGGCATGAGCTTGTTGAACAGCCCGACCACGCCGGCCGGGCTCAAACAGAATAATTAAATCAAGAGCGACCCGAAGATGAGCAGGTGGGCTTGTGGGAAGTAGGCTACCACCTCCTCGTGGATCAGCCCGTACACAAACGCGCCAATCACGGGTCCCCAGATTGTGCCAATGCCGCCGATGATCGGCATCAAGAGTATCGCAACGCCGTTGTCGAAATGCAAAAACGCCATCTGGATCGATGAACGCAGCATATCGCGCGTAAACGCCACCCGCCGCCCCCGCCAGCGCGGCGGCAAGCGCATGGACCAGCAATTTTGTGGCGAACGGGTTCACCCCTAGATCCGAGGCGGCATCCTGATCTTCGCGAATCGCGATTAAGGCGAGTCCGAGCTTTGACCGCCGCACCAGGATGGAGATGCCCACAGCCAGAGCCGCAAGGGCCAGCGCGGTGTAATAGTGGTGCATTTGAAAGAAGCGACCCTTCTCAAGGATGCGGTAACCGCTGGCACCTCCCGTCCATGAGAGATTGGTCATCACCACCCGCACGGCCTCGCTCACCCCGATTGTCGCGATCGCGAAGTAGGGGCCCCTCAGGCGAAAAGTCGGCAAGCCAATCAGAAATGACGCCAGAGCAGCCACAGCCGCGCCCAGCACGAAGGCGAGGGCGGGAGGGATGCCACCGTTGATGGAAAGCGCCGCAGTGTAAGCGCCCAGCCCGTAAAAGACGGCAAAGCCGAATGAAACCTGGCCTGCAAATCCGCCGAGAAGGTTCCATGCCACGCTGGCCGTCACCAGGGTGAGCGTCACGAACAGCAATCGGACCGTGTTCGGGCCAGGGCTCCACAGGGGCAGTGCGGCGAGAGCCGCCAGGACCAGCAGCGGGGCCGCCACTTGAGCAAATCGCGAGAAAAGAGACCTGCCGGTGTCCCCGACCTCTTTCACGCCCACCGGCGCCTCTTGTTCCACAGCCCCGCAACTCCATCCGGAAGCACAATTAATGCGACGACCAGAAGTGAAAACGCAATCGCCGGCTGGTAGCTTGACGGAAGCACCAGAATGCTAAAGGTCTCCGCGAGCGCCAGGATCACCGCCCCAATCGCCACGCCCGCAAACGACTCGAGCCCGCCCAGCACGATGATCACAAACGCGCGCAATAGAAAGGGCGCCCCAAAATCCGGGCTGAATGAATAGAGCATCGCCAGCAGTCCCCCGGCTGCTCCGGTGAAGGCAATTCCCACGCCGAATGCCACTTGGGCTGTCCTCTGCACATTCACTCCCACAATCTGTCCCGCCTCTGCGTTTTGCATCAGCGCGCGGACCGATCGCCCGAACCAGGTCTTGTGCAAGACGAATTCCAACCCCACGAGCGAAACGACCGCCGCTCCAAAAACTACCAGCCGAACCAAGGGAAAGCTGATCGGTCCAATCTCGAATGAGGAAAGCGTCCGGGGCGTGAGGATGGCGCGATCGGCATTACCCCAGACGAGGTAGCCTACGTTCTGCAGCACAAGCCACAGCCCGAATAGAAGAAGCAACGAGGTCAGCGTGGGCTGGTCAGAAGTTGGAATCCGCCGGACCAGGAGCCAATGCACGCCCATCCCAAAAAAGAAAAACACCGGAAACGCCAGAAGCACACCAAGGAGTGGATCGATGTGTAACCGGTCGTAAACCTCATACACAAAATAAGCGCCAAGCATGAGGAATCCGGCGTGGGCCAGGTTCACAATCTTCATCACGCCGTAGATGATCGTCATGCCCACGGACATCGCAGCGTACACACCGGCAAGTAGAAGCGCGGCTATGAACAGATTCAGCAGGTCGGCGGCGCTCATTCCCGGGCGCGCTCAGTGAGCCTTGGGCTTGGGCGCAATCGTTTCCCCCGTGGCGGCATCGAGCGGAAAGACGATGTCCACTTTGTCATCGGGCTTGTTTTGTACAATCACGAAGCTCCCCGCGATCTGCCCGTTTTTTCCGAAGCTCAGCACCTGGCCGGGCAGGAGTGAATCCTTCAATTCCACTTTCCGCAATTGATCGCGGATTGCCGTCTTATCCAGGCTGCCGGCGTGTTCGATGGAGGCCGCCAGCGCGCGCATGGCGTCATACGCCGTCGCTGGATACCATGAGTCCGGCGGATGGCCCGTGAACGCCTGATAGTCCGCATTGAACTTCTTCACTTGGGGATAGGGAAGCTTCGGCGACCACCAGATGCCTGCAAAGATGTAGTCGGTCGCAGCTCCCAGCGCCTTGCGTGCATCAGATTCCGGCCCGCGCGCCCCGTAGCTGATCATCTGATGATACATCCCGCTCTGGACGTATTGCCGATGCATGGTGATGTAATCTTGGAGGTGCGTATCCGCCAGAAAAATGTCCGCATGCGCGTTCTTCACTTTTTGGAGAAGCCCCGAAAAATCGGTCGCGCCGAGATCGAATTTCTCGCTGAAAACAACGGTGAAATATCCCGGATGGTCGTGGTTCCAATTTTCGATGCCATGGCCGTAGTCGATGCCGTGGTCCGTATTCTCCAGCGCTACCGCAATCTTCAGGCCCTTGCTGAGCTTCCCCTTGTCTACCAGATTTCCCAGATACTGCGCGGTCGTGTAACCCAGGAGATCAATTGGACTCAGGGTCCCGAAGACGTATTCATAGCCGCGACTGAAAACGGTGGTAGCGCCCGCGCCCGGCGTAATCCAGGGCGTTCGATAGCGGTCCGGCATCACTGATTCCGCCTCGCCCAGCGCCGTCGAATATCCTCCCAGCACTGCCACTACGCCATCAGAACTCATCGCCCGCTCCGTCATTCCCGCGGATCTCGACTGGTCCGAGCCGTCGTCGTAGAAGATTTCCTTGATGGGCAGCTTCTTCCCCCGGGACTTCACGAAGATGCCGCCGCCGTCATTAATCTGTTTGATGGCAAGTTCAATCCCCTCCCGCTGATATTGCCCGGGCTTCGCCTCCCGCCCAGTGATTGGCATTACCACGCCGATTCGAATTTCGTCGGCGGCTTTCTCTTGCAACGCCCACGCCGGTAAGAGGAGAGCCAACGCGGTAACGGCGATTCCGAGAACGGTCAGCATGCCCAAAGGCCGTTGCGACAGACGAGGAGCGGAGCGGTTTGTCACAGTCGTTCACCTCCAAGAGGATTCGCGTCGAAGCTGTTTCGAGAGGGCAAACCCCATCCCGATTGCTCACTGGTAGCGAATCCTCTAGCAATTGCTCGCAACTGTCAACAGGTCTTCTGCTTCCGGAGCCTATTCGTATCATGGTGATGAATTCGAGGCAGGTCCTGCGACGCGAGAGTGTTTCCCTCGGTGAGAGCGGCGACCCATTGCCTAGCCGTGGCGCGTAATTGCTCGAGCGCGATGCCGCGGTGAGAATCGGAGAATCGCTCCAGTTTGGTAGTTCCTGCGGCCAGAAGAGATTTCATGCCGCGGTGATTTCCGCGGGAATAGTGATGAAATGCCGCCGCAACCTGAATGATGCCTTGCAGGAAAGTCTTCTCCGGCTCCGTTTCCCCGAGCCAGATTTCTTCCCAGGCTTCGTGGGCCTCGAAGAACCGCCCGGCGTTGAAATGCGCGAGGCCCAGCTCGAATTTTTCATCGTCTTTCGAGGATTTCATCGCGAGCTCATTTGATTCCCGATAAAATCGGACGGCGGCGATGCCGCGGGCCCTTGCATCATAGCAGCCTCCAGAGCGGGGAACGAGAATGGACATTCGGGTCGAATTGCCGGGCGTAAAGCTCGGCGTCATGGAAGCTGATGGCGTCGAGGTCGTTCCCGTGAACGCCTCGCTCGCCACCTCGATGGATGACGTGTGCGACCAGATGCGGCGTGAATTTACACTCGAGGGTTTGGCCGAAGCCGACGAAATCCGCGCGGTCCGCTCGATGTTCCGGGAATGGGGAATGGACCCGTCGAAATATCGTCCGTCTTCGGAGGCGCTGTCGCGGCGGGTGGTGCAGGGAAAGGGTCTGTACCGTGTTTCGAATGTCGTGGACATCTGCAATCTCGGCTCGATCGAGTCGCGCTGGCCCTACGGTTGCTACGATCGCTCGCGAATTCACCCTCCGGTCATTTTCAGGCATGGCGCCCCCGGCGAGCGCTATGAAGGCATCGGGAAGCAGACGTGGCACCTCGAAGGTCGCCCTGTCCTCGCCGATTCCAGAGGGCCTTTCGGCAGTCCGATCAGCGACTCGACGCGTTCCATGATTACAGAGTCCGCGCGCGACATTCTCGCTGTGATTTACGTCCCCGCCGGAGCAACGGACACATCCATTGAAAGGGCGATGGCGCGGCTCGGCGAGCGGCTTTCGCAATTTGCCGGCGCTGCAACAACGCGCTCTGGGATTTGCCGTTGACGCGATTCGCAATCCTTGCGCCTGTCCAGTTCGCTCGAATCAGGTTATTCTGTGATGTCTCTCTGAGGCCCCTTGGTGCAGAAATTCGAGCTTGTCCTCCTCATTCACGCGCACCAGCCCGTCGGTAACTTCGACGATGTTTTCGAGCGCTCATTTCAGCAATCCTACTTGCCGTTCCTGGAAGTCCTCGCGCTGCATCCGGCGATTCACATGGGCCTGCACTATTCCGGCTCTCTGCTCGAATGGCTCGAGCGGGCGCATCCTGAGTATTTCGACCGGCTGCGTAAGCTGGTCAAGCGCGGCCAGGTGGAAATCGTCGGTGGGGGCTTCTATGAGCCCATCCTGATCGCGATTCCGCCGCAGGATCGGCGCGAGCAGATTACCCGTCTCGCGGATTACATCGAGAAGCACTTTCATGCGCGCCCGCGCGGCGCGTGGCTTGCGGAGCGCGTATGGGAACCGCAGATTCCCTCCTCGCTTGCGCCAGCGGGTGTCGAATACACGCTTGTAGACGATCATCACTTCCTCGGCGTGGGATTCGAGATCGACCAGCTCTGCGGCTACTACCTCGCCGAAGACCAATGTCACACGGTAAAGGTCCTGCCGGGGCTGAAGTCGCTGCGCTACCTGATTCCATATCGCGCTGTCGACGAGACCATTCAATTCCTGCGCCGGACTTCGCGCGGGCATCCCGCCGGCTTAGTCGCGATGGGTGACGACCTTGAGAAATTCGGCGTCTGGCCGGGCACGCACGCTCTTTGCTATCGCAACGGCTGGCTCGAGAATCTATTCTCCGCGCTGGAACAGAACGCCGATTGGCTCAAGTTGTCCACTCCCGGAGAAGCCATCTCTTCGCATCCGCCACTCGGGCGCGCGGACCTTCCCAGCGCTTCGTACACGGAGATGACGGAATGGGCGTTGCCGACCGCCGCGCGGAATCGTTACCATGCTCTCACCGAGGAATTTTCCGCCCGCCCGGAAGCGCTGCCCTTTCTGCGCGGCGGCATCTGGCGGAATTTCTTCACTAAGTATGGCGAGTCGAATCTTCTCCACAAGAAAATGCTTCATGTGTCGGAGAAGGTTCGCCGCCTGGCGGGGAGCCGCCGTCGTGATAAGCCGTTTCGCCAAGCTCGCGAAGAAGCCACGACGCTCTTGCTCCGGAGTCAATGCAACGATGCATACTGGCACGGTATATTCGGAGGGCTATATTCTCCTCATTTGCGAACCGCCCTCTGGAAATCCCTTATTCAGGCAGAGTCCATCGCCGACCGCCTCGCGCATCGAAGGAAGCATTATGCCGATGCGGCCAAGCTCGATTTCGACGCGGACGGATACGAAGAGATCTATCTCACCTCCGACCGTTACGCCGCCCTGATCACACCGGACGACGGCGGTACGATCTGCGCGCTCGATTTTCGTCCTGCGAATGTGGCGCTGATCAATTCGCTCGAGCGCCGGCCCGAGGCATATCATGGCCGCCTCAAGAATTTGGCGGCGAAAAATCTCCAGGGCGTCCAGTCGATACACGAACAGAACCGCGCGAAAGAGGAGGGCCTCGATCGCTGGCTCAATTACGATCGCTGGCCCCGCCACGCATTCCGACTGCTGCTCTTCGGATGCGAGAAGAATTTTCCCGATTGCGCCGCTGTTCGCCTGGAAGAAAATGCCGCGCTCGCAGGAGGCAGGTACCGTATCCAGGAAGTTTCGCCTACGAGGGTAGCGCTCACTTCGGAAGAGGGGGCCGATTGGTCTGCGGACAAAGCCTTTTCCGTCGCGCGGACAGCGGCGGGTTTCGACGTGGTCTGTGATGTCACGCTGAGGCGGACCGCACTAGGCGCCGCTCCCGTTTTTGTAGGCATCGAAATGGTCGTGAATTTTCTCGCGCCCTCGGCGCCCAATCGCTACTTCGAATCGGCCGGGCAACGCTATCCCCTGCGATGGGGTGCAGCGGTACCGGCATCCGAACTGCGAGCTGTGGACGAATGGCAGGGAGTGAGTGTAATGTTTGCCGCGCCTGGGGCGCGCGATTTCTGGGTCGCGCCAATCGAGACCGTCTCGGAATCCGAGGATGGATTCGAGCGCATTTATCAAGGCTCGCAGGTGATTGCCGTTTGGCCGCTCGAACTCGCGCAGGGTGGGGAATGGAAGGGACAATTCGTGCTCCGCGTTTCACGCCTTGCTTGACGCCAGTCGTGCAGTTGTCCGGCGGGGCTTTACCTTGCTAGATTCAAAGGTGCGGAGGCATCCAATGGCTGTTTCGAAGGAACTGCTCGATATTCTCGTATGTCCGAAATGCAAGACGCCCGTCAAGCTGACAGCGGACACTCAGGGATTGAAGTGCTCCGCCTGCCGGCGAATTTATCCGATCCACGATGATATTCCTGTAATGCTGGTTGACGAAGCGCGCATCGAACCCGAATAAACCGGCATCTTCTATTTGCCGGTTGCTCGCGGCTGCGGCTACGGGGCGAAGGTAATCGATTGATTCTTGACCTCGACCCAGAGGCGCACCTCTTTCGTCTTGCTCTGCTTCGCAAAGTCGTCTTTCGAGGGAAACGGATCGTAGGGGCTGAGTTCAAGAACGACAATCACTTCGCTGCCACCCTTCGCTTGCTCTGTATTTTCGATGTGGTAGCTCTTCACCGGTCCGTAGTAACCGCTCGGTCCCCAATCCTCGAGAAAATCCTTCATGGAATATGTTTCGGTCGGCTTCCAAGTGCGATAGGCCTCATCCAGATTTCCCACAGCAACCGAACTCAGAAAATGGCGGACGGTATTCTTTTCCGTGTGATACCGGAGCAAGTACGCGCAAAAGAGCGCCGCGAGCACAGCAAAGGCAATTCCGGTGATGACGTAGCGGCGAACCTTTGCCGGCGGGTGCTCTTCCGTCGAATCGAAAATCGCCACGAGGGCTCCTTGGAGCTACAGTTGGCGTTTGAACAGAGCAATGCTGGCCGTAATCATGATCACAGAGAAACCCAGCAAAATTAACACGTCCTTGTAAATCCCATCAATACCGGTGTTTTTAATGGTCAGGTTCCGCAGCGCGTGAACCGTGTACGTGAATGGATCGACAATCGAAATCCAGCGAAGCCATGGTGGGAATGCTTCGACCGGATACACCGCTCCCGAGGGGAAAAACAACAGCGTATTCAAAACTCCGAAAATTGCGCGCGGCACGAGGGGATCGTCCACACGCACCATCACCAGAAACATGAAACTGATCATGGCCACCGATGCCACCAGCACGACAATGCTCAGATAGAACAGCCGAACCGGATCCCACAGACGCGGGACCCCGGCGATGAGCCCGCCGATGATGGTAAGGACCATGCCCGCCATCAAGCCCTTCAGCGCGCCTGCTCCGATGAGTCCCATGACGAGTTCCGTTTTATGGATCGGCGTGACGAGATACCCCTCGTGCAAACCGCGCGCCTTATCGTCAATGAACGTGATCCCGCCGCCGATCATCGCCACGATGAAAATGGCCATGGCGATGGACCCCGCGAGCAAATACTTGACGTAATCGATATACGGGTAGATCTCGACGACGTTGACCTCAACCTTGGTCTGGAGGCGCGGTTCCACGCCTGGCGCGTTCAGGTCATCCACCATCTGCTGCACGCGTTCGAGTAGTGAGCTGGAAATGAATTGGTCCGTATTATCCTCAGTGAATCCGATGCGCGGCCGGTCGCGATGATAGTAGCGGAGCGAAAAGTCATGCGGGATATCGATCACGGCGTGGATGCCGCCGGCGCGAAGATCGTCAAGCGCCCGCCCGAGCGAATCGTAGTCGATCACGTGAAAGGTCCGCGGACCGGCCGAAATTCCATTGAACATTTCTCGGATGCGCCGCGATTCAACCGAATGGTCTTCGTCCACCGCGCCCACGGTCGCGGCGACGATTTTTCCCCCGAATGCGTAGCCCAGCACGACGAGCTGTACGAGCGGAAAAATCATCGAACTCATCATCAGCGCCGGGCTGCGCAGGAATTTTCGCATGTCGCGCTCGATCAACGCCCAGATGCGATAGAACTTCATGGCCGATTATCCTCAGTGCGTTTTGGCGATCGGGTGGAGGCGGTGCGGTTACCGATACAGGTGGCTGATGTCATATCCCGCGCCTCCGTGTGCCGCATCACGCAACTCGCGGCCGGTGTAGTGGAGAAAAACGTCGTCAAGCGTCGTGGTCTCGACGGAGACTTTCCGGACGGTTACGCCGCTGGCGCGCGCCAGATCCATCAGTGCCGCCACGGTCACAGGCCCGTCGTGGGTAGGGATGCGGACCACACCCTCATGCTGCGTCACGCCACGGGCCTCCGCCAGCCCCCGGAGTTGTTCAATCCAATCTTTCGGCTCCCCCTCGAACTCGGCTTCCACTGCATCCGTGCCCGGAATGCCGTCCTTCAGCTGCGTGGGCGTGTCGAGCGCCGCCAGCTTGCCGTGGTCTACGATGGCGACCCGGTCGCACATTTTGTCAGCCTCATCCATGTAGTGCGTCGTAAGCAGGATCGTCAGCTCGGATTTTCTCCGGAGCGCGCGAATCATTTCCCACACGTTTGTGCGTGAGGCGGGATCGAGCCCCGTCGTCGGCTCGTCCAGAAACAGGATCTTCGGCGAATGAACCAGGCCGCGCGCAATCTCCAGACGTCGGCGCATCCCGCCCGAGAACGTGCGCACCAGGGCGCCGCGGAACTTCAGCAGATCCACTGACTCGAGCAAGTCGTTGATCAGCGTCTTCCGCTTTTCCGCAGGGACCCCGTAGAGCTTGGCGTGGATGAGCATGTTTTCATCGGCTGTCAATTCAGGGTCCGAGGTGAACGCCTGAGGGATCACGCCGAGCGCGTGTCGCACGCCGTCTGCATCGGTGCGAATGTCGTGCCCGGCGATGCGCGCGGTGCCCGATGTCGGAGGCGTGAGCGTGGTCATCATGCGGATCAGCGTCGTTTTTCCGGCCCCGTTCGGTCCCAGAAGGCCGAAAATTTCTCCTTCTGCAACATTGAAACTGATGTCGTTGACGGCGACGAGAGCGCCGAACTTTTTCGTGAGATGGTCGCACTCAATCGAGTTCATTTTTAGTGTTCCGGTGTTCTTACAGTCGCGCGAACCAGCTCTTTTTTTCAGGCTGCGGGAGCAGCACGGTTGCGGTCATTCCGGTGAACAGTCGTCGCCCGGGATTCGGGACGGACACTTTGATCGCAAACGTCTTGATGTCGCGCTTCGTGCGGCTGACGTCGCGCTGCGTTGCGAAGTCGCTTTCCACGCCCTTGAAGAAGACTGCGCCCTCGAGCATGTCGCCCGAAGGGAGCCTCACGCGCATCTTCTGCCCGAACTCAATCGAATCAATCAGAGATTCTTCCACATCGGCGTAGACCCACAGGTGGTCTACATCCACCACCACGACGATCGGCGAGCCTTGTTGCACCACTTCTCCCTGCTTCGCCACGCGCACGGAAACGATTCCATCGATCGGCGCATAAACCTTCGTGTAGCCCAGTTGCGTCGATGTTTCTGCCGCGCTTGCGCGAGCCTGCTCGAGTTGCGCAATCGTCGTCCCGATTGCGCTCTTGCGCACGTCCAGCTGCTTGCGGTTGGCCTGAGCAACCGCCAGCGCCCCCTCCTGAGCCTTCACGGAGTCTTCCAGCGCTTTCACATTCGCCTTTGACGCACGGAGTGTCGCGTCCGCGTGATCGCGGTCCTGCGCCGATGCGACGCCGCTATCGAAAAGTTTCTGCATGCGCTCGTAATCCGTCTGATCGCGCCAGAGCGTTGCCTGTGCTTGGTCGAGCTGCGCGCGTGTAGAGGTGAGCACGGCCCTCGCTTGGCTTAGCGAAGCGCCGGTCTGATCGTCCGTCCAGGAGTAGTTGTGGCCCGCCTCCCTTACCTGCGATTGCAGGCTCGCGACATTCGCTGTGGCAGCCGCGAGGCTCGCTTCGAGCTCTTTCGGGTCGAGCTCCGCGATCAGATCTCCCTTCCTTACCGCCGAGCCTTCGTCCACCGTCAGCTTCACCATCCGGCCGGTGATCTGCGGGCTCACGATCACTTCGTTGCCGTCCACGACGCCGATCAACGGGATGTCGCTGCCGCGCGGCGTCGTGAGGAGATAGAGCGCGAGCGCCAGAACAAAGGCGAATCCGATGAAGATGAGAAACTTCCGGCCGGTCATTTGGACCTCGCTTGCATGCGATTCAAGCCATGATCGAGAAAATCCAACAGCGCGCGCTTCCGCGCAGCCAATGCTTGTGGCGCGAAAAGATTGTGCCCGACGATTTCGCTGAAAATCGGCGCGGCGGCGAAATAGGACGTCGTCATCCCCAGAATCGTAAACGCGGTGTGGTGTGGGTCCACTCGCCGGAACTCGCCTGCGGCGATCCCTCGCTCAATCGTGTGCACCAATCGGCTGTGAAACGGGCGGAGATATTCCCGGACGATCCAGTCAAAATTTTTCGTCGCTTCCATCGCCTCGCGATGGACCAGCCGCGGATAGTTCGGATGCGTGGTGAGGAAGTCGAAATAGCCGCTAACGAATCCACGAAGCTGCATGGCCGATGAGACGTCCTTCTGAGGGGCCGCATAAACCCTTGTCTTAAGCTGTCGCAAAAGATTTTCTAGTACGGTGCGGTGCAGGCGGCGCTTGTTCCCGAAATAGTAGTAGAGCATTGCTTTGTTCGCATGAGCGGCCGCGGCGATTTCCTTCGTTCGCGCGCCCGCCATCCCTTGCGCGGCGAAATGCTCTTCGGCGGCAGCCAGGATCCGCCGCGCCGTCCCCGGGTTTTCTACTTTTCTGCGCCCCCGCTTCATTGTTTTTTCCTCATAGCCCCACGCGCTTCATCATGGCTTCGGTATAGCGCGTGCCGGCGGCGACTCCTCGCGGAGCGATGTCATCGATTCGAGCCAGGTCCGCCGCGGTAAGCGAAACGTCGAGTGCACCGAGGTTTTCGTCCAGGTAGGTCCGCCGCTTCGTGCCGGGAATGGGAACGATGTCCTCGCCTTGCGCCAGCACCCAGGCGAGCGCAAGCTGTGCCGGCGTACAATGTTTCTCGGCCGCCATCTTTTTGATTGGCTCGACCAGTCGCATGTTCTTCTGGAAATTTTCCCCTTGAAAGCGCGGGGAATTTCGGCGGTAGTCGTCGGGTGCAAGTTCCTCAAGTGTACGGAGTTGTCCCGTCAGAAACCCACGGCCGAGCGGGCTGTAGGGAACTAGCCCGATTCCCAATTCGCGGCATACTCCCAGGATTTCGTCTTCCGGCTCGCGCGTCCAAAGCGAGTATTCGGATTGCAACGCGGTGATGGAATAGGTGGCGTGTGCGCGCCGGATCGTTTTCGGCCCGGCCTCGGACAGCCCGAGGTAGCGCACCTTGCCCTGTTCGATCAAACGCGACATTGCACCGACGGTTTCTTCAATCGGCACGCTCGAATCCACTCGGTGCTGGTAATAGAGATCGATCGTTGAGATTCGCAGGCGCCGAAGGCTGGCTTCGCAACACTGCTGAACGTACTCGGGACGCCCATTCACGCCCAGCGATTCACCGCTGGGGCCGCGCACGATTCCAAACTTCGTCGCCACGACCACTTCGTGCCGTCGTTTTTCGATGGCTCGGCCAACCAGCTCTTCATTCTTACCCATGCCGTAAATATTCGCGGTATCGAGCAGCGTGATGCCGCGGTCGATCGCGTGATGGATGGTAGCGGTCGACTCGCCGTCGTCCATCGCCCCATAGAACTCGGACATCCCCATGCAACCAAGCCCCATCGCGGAGACGACCAGAGAACTTTTTCCCAGTCGGCGATATTTCATCTCGTTCCCCAACAATTCCATTCTTTAACTAACTGGTTAGTTTAATCGAGTGGATGCAAGGAGTCAAGCGAAGCGGGAATACGGAAATCAGGCTTCCAGCGCGCCGGCAGCGCCAGGAGGAAGTTCGATGGAATATTTCGTGCGCGCTTTCTCGCGGTGCAATTCGAGCGCGAGCTCGATGAGACGCTCGATGAGCTTCGGATACGGCAGCCCGGAGGCTTCCCACAATTTGGGATACATACTGATTGACGTAAAGCCCGGGATGGTGTTGAGCTCGTTCACGAAGATTTTCCCGGACCGCCGCTCGAGAAAAAAATCGCAGCGCGCCATTCCTGTCCCATCGATCGCGCGAAACGCGCGCACAGCGTATTCCTGAAATGTGGAAACTTGTTTCTTCGAAAGGTTCGCGGGAATGACGAGTTGCGTGCCTTGCTCCAGGTACTTTGCCGTATAGTCGTAGAAATCACGATGCGGCACGATTTCGCCGGGAATGGAAGCGCGAACGTTGTCGTTGCCGAGAACGGACACCTCGATTTCGCGTCCAACGATTCCGCGCTCAACGATGATCTTCAAACCGAATTCGGCCGCCAGATCCATCGCCGCCGTCAGTTCATGCGCTGCTTTCACGCGCGTCATGCCTACGGACGAGCCGAGCGTCGCGGGTTTCACAAAAAGTGGAAAGCGGAATTTCTTTTTGATCGCGCGCAAGACTTTGACGCGATCGCGCTCCCATTCGGAGCGCCGGATCGCGAGAAACGGAACGATGGGCAGTCCCGCCTCTTTGAAAAGCCGCTTCTGGACGTCTTTGTCCATTCCCACGGCCGAAGCGAGCACTCCCGCGCCCACGTAAGGCAGTCCCGCAAGTTCAAGCAGTCCCTGCACGGTGCCGTCTTCTCCAAATGTCCCGTGCAAAACGGGGAACATCACATCAACCAGCACGCTCGGTTGGGACGGTCCAGGCGTGAGAGGAACGAGGGCAGCGGCTGTTGGATCGGACGGTAAGACCACGCGCTCGCCCGATTTCAGCACTTCCGGGAGCAATTTCTGCGCGGTTGAGCCAACCAACCACCGGCCGTCTTTGGTGATACCGATGAGCACCGGCTCGTATTTTTCGGGGTCGAGTGCGCGGATCACGGAAGCTGCTGAGGCCAGCGAGACTTCGTGCTCGCCCGACCGTCCGCCGAAAAGCACGCCGACGCGGAGTCGCTTCTTCATGTTCGCCGAGGCTTCTTTTTCAGAAAAGCCGGGATTCGTGCGAAGGTCACAGGATTTTCTTTCCCAGTGCTGAGAGGACAAGTTCCACGCCAAGACTCGCGGTCTTGTTGTGCTCGTCGATGACGGGATTGATTTCCACGAGCTCCAAAGACAGCATCGAGCGGCTGTCGGCGATCATTTCGAGCGCCAGGTGCGATTCGCGGTAAGTCACACCGCCGCGCACCGGAGTGCCAACGCCCGGCGCATCCGACGGGTCCACAAAATCCATGTCGAGACTGACGGCGACTCCGGCCGTATCGTCGGTTGCAAATCGTAGCGCCTCGGCCATCACTTCCCGCATGCCGCGTTCATCAATGTCGCGCATCGTGAAGATATGGACACCTGATTCCTTCACCAGCCGGCGCTCTTTGGCGTCGAGCTCGCGGATTCCCACCAGCGACACGCTTCTCGGGTCGACCATCGGCTTGTTTCCGGCCAGCTCGACAAGTTCCGGCGGTCCGTAGCCCATGATCGAAGCGAGCGGCATGCCGTGCACGTTGCCCGAAGGAGAAGATTCCGGAGTGTTCATGTCTCCGTGTGCGTCGAGCCAGATGACGCCGATGCGTTTGGATTTTTTGTGGAAGTGCGCAGCCGTGCCGGCTACTGTGCCGACGGCGATGGAATGGTCTCCCCCGAGCACGAGCGGCATCTGATCTTCATCCAGCGATTTCCCAACGATTTCTGCGAGCCCTTTGCACGTCTCGGAGATCTCATCGAGGTACTTGGCGTTTTTTTCCCCGTAGTGCTGTTCCTCGGGTTGGCGCACGTGAACGTTTCCGATGTCTTCCACTTGGCGGCCGAGCTGTTTTAGCCTTGTATGCAGGCCTGCGACGCGCAGCGCCGAAGGGCCCATATCCACTCCTCGGCGGCTCGCGCCCAGGTCCATCGGCACACCGATGATGCGGATTTTCTCAGGCATTTGGCTTTGTCTTTTCGCGACCCCGGACCGGCGGAGGGGCCCCTAAGGATAAACGCGATACAGCATCCGAGGGAAGGGGATGACTTCGCGGATGTGCTCGGTTCCGCAAATCCATGCGACCGTGCGCTCGAGCCCCAGCCCGAACCCGGCATGCGGGACGCTGCCGTAGCGCCGAAGGTCGAGATACCACTGAAACGCTTCTTCCGGAAGGTTGTTCTCCCGCAGCCGCTGGACTAGGGTTTCGTAGCTCGACAGGCGCTCGCCACCGCCGATGATCTCGCCGTAACCTTCGGGAGCAATCATGTCATAACTCAGGGAAAGCTCCGGGCGCTCGGGATCGGTGGCCATATAGAACGCCTTCATCGCTGCGGGATAGCGATGGATGATCACCGGCTTCTCGAATTCCTTTGAGAGGATCGTCTCTTCGTCGCCGCCGAAATCGTCGCCCCATTTCGCCGGGTTTCCTGCCTTTTGCAGAACCTGAATCGCTTCGTCGTAGCTGATTCGCGGGAACGGCGGCGCGATTTTCTCGAGCTTTGCAGGGTCGCGCTGAATGGTGGAAAGTTCGCGAGCGCGATTCTTCACCACGGACTGCACGATAGCGCTGACGAGTCCCTCGCCCAGCTGGATCATATCTTCGAGATGCGCGTAGGAAGCTTCCGGTTCGAGCATCCAGAATTCGGTCAGATGACGGCGCGTCTTCGATTTCTCGGCGCGAAAAGTGGGGCCAAACGTGTACACCTTGCCGAGAGCGGCGGCGGTCGCTTCTGCGTAGAGCTGGCCGGATTGCGTGAGATACGCTTTTTGATCGTCAATGTAGTTGACCTCAAAAAGTGTCGTGGTCCCTTCGCACGCCGCCGGAGTGAAAATCGGTGCATCCGTGAGTGTATAGCCCTGGTCGTCCATGAAATTTCGCGCCGCGCGAACAGCTTCCGCACGAATGCGCAGGATCGAAGCCTGCCGTGGCGTGCGAATCCAAAGGTGGCGGCGATCGAGGAGAAAATCCACACCGTGTTCTTTGAGCTGGATGGGATAGGGATCCGACTCCGGCACGCGCTGGATCACTTCGATTCCGCTGATGTGGATCTCGTATCCACCGGGCGCGCGCGGTTCCGCTTGGATCTTGCCCATAGCCACGACACTCGATTCCTGCGTCAGCCCGCGAAGCGCCTCGAAAGCATTCGCATGTTCCTTTTGTGAAGCGACGCCCTGAATTTCACCCGTACCGTCACGGAAAATCGGGAACAGGAGTTTGCCCGACTCGCGAAGATTGTAGAGCCAGCCGCGGATCGTGACCGTGCGGCCGACATACTGGCCTGCATGCTCGATCGTAATGACGGGCGCGGCTGCCTGTGCTTCCTGGGTCATGGGTTACCCGTTGATTGCCTCAAGGCCGGACAGCCCGGGCGGGTTTGGTCTCGAAAGTTTTTTCTAAGTTGTCGAATGCAGTGCGAATCTGATCCAGTGTCGGCGATCCCGCCCCCTGCTCCTTAAGTTCGAGCACAATCGGGAGCGCGTCACACGCACCTCCGAGCGCTCCGAGTGCGGCATCCCAGTCGATGGTTCCGGAGTGCGGAAGAAGATGCTCATCTTTATCGCCGTGATTGTCGTGTATATGCGTGGTAGCGACGTGGTCGCGCATGGCATCGAAACTGGCATCCACGCCCGAATCCAGGTGCGCGTGGCCGATATCGAAGCAAAGCCGCAAATCGCGCAAATGCGTGTCGATGATGAATTGCTGGAGCGATGCCGCGGAGCCCAACTCGTCCGGTGTGTTTTCGAGCGCGATCGTGACGCCGCGCTGCTTCGCAAACACCGTTAGATGCTCGAGCGAACTGAAGGCAGCGTCGAGCTTGCGCGGATCCGTCATTTGCCGGCCGTGGCCGATGTGCTGAACCAAATAGCGGAAGGGAATTCGCTCCGCGACTTCGAGCGCGCGCTTTACTTCGTCCACAGCGTCCAGGCGGCGGATGCGCTCCGGATCGGAAATCGAGATCGGCACGCCGCTCTCTCGCCCCGGCGATAGGTCGCGCTCCGTTGGCGAATGGAGTGAATGCACTTCGAGCCTATATTCGCCGAGGGCGTCCGCAAGCTCGCGCACGGCCTGAGGCGCCCGGTAACTGAGATGCTGAGGAGCGCAAAAAATCTCGATGCTCGAAATTCCCGCTCGCGCGATTTCCGCCAGCAAGGTTGGCGAGAGCGGCTGATGAACATGCCGGTATGTGGATAGGACGCGTTGCAATTTGCCCTCAATCGAGAATCACTATGGTCGATGGAAAACTTGCTGGCGTCAATAGCATGCAACGGCTCCGGGACGCCTTGGATCGGGTGCGCCAAGGCGCTCGCCGGTCTTTGCATCAATTCCAACGGCTTCGACATCGCCGATCCAAAATCGCTGGGACCCGATCGGATAACCCCGACTCTCGAGATCGTGAACGACGGCTTCGGGGAAATTGGATTCGAGCACGACGGCATCCGGAAGCCACTGCTGGTGAAAGCGCGGCGCATTGATTGCCGCTTGCGCGTCCATACCGAATCGCATCCAGTTGAGGATCGAAAGGAGAGTTGCGGAGATAATGCGCGGACCACCGGGCGAACCCGTAATGAAGCTGAGTTGTCCGTCGCGTAGCAAGATGGTCGGCATCATCGAGCTCAACGGACGCTTCCCGGGTCCGACCGAGTTGGCATCGGATTGTATGAGGCCGAACATATTCGGCGAGCCGGGGCTCGTTGTGAAGTCGTCCATTTCATCATTCAAGAGAAAACCATCTCCCGAGGTCACAGCAGAGCCGAAGCTATCGTTCAGTGTGTACGTATTCGCAACGGCGTTGCCGGAAGCGTCCACAACGGAGAAATGGGTCGTGTGGCCCGGGCTGGCGGCATCGGCCAGCGCACGCGCGGTCGCCGCGACGCTTCGATCAGGTGTCGCCGACCCAGCGGCAGCGTGAGCACATGTCCCTGCGGTAGATTTCCCGTTGTCGAACGGCGCCGGATCGCCGGCGCCGATCCTCTGACTGGACGAGGCGAGCTTCGGGTCAATCGTCGCGCGCAGCACGTCGGCGTAGCACGAAGAGGTTAAGCCGAGAACGGGAATGTGCGTGAAGTCCGGATCGGCGAGATACGCAGCACGGTCTGCAAAAACTCGACGCATCGCTTCGATCACCCAATGGACAGAATCTGGGTCATCCCAGGATTTCAATTCGACCGGCGCGAGAATGTTGAGCGCTTCAATTGCTGCAACGCCGCCCGAACTTGGCGGCGGACTCGTGATCACCTGCCAATCGTGGCCGCCGAATTTGTAAGTCGCCGTGAGAGGCTCCCGGATCTTGGGCGCATAGTGCGCGAGATCGTCGAGTGTGACGAGACCGCCTTCGCGGCGCATTTCGGCGGCGAGATCGTGCGCGGTCCGACCTTTGTAAAATTCTGCCGGGCCATGCTTTGCAATTCGTTGCAGCGTCGCGGCCAGATCAGGCTGGCGCAAGATTTCACCAGCTTCATAAAAGGCGCCGTCCTTGAGGAAAGTGCGGCGGCTCATACCGAATCGCCCCAGCGCGGATGCGGATTGGCTCAACAGCGTGGAAAATCTCTCGCCGACCGGAAAACCTTCTTCGGCAAGATGAATCGCCGGGGCCATCACGTCTTCGAGCTTCATCGTGCCATACGTTTTTAACGCCAGCGCGAGACCAGCTACGGTTCCGGGGACGGCCACGGAGCGGTAGCCGATAATCGATGCTTCTGTCTCGGCTGAGCCGTCTGGTTTGAGATACATTGCGCGCGTGGCTTTTTGTGGCGCCACCTCGCGATAATCAATGAATGCCGTGTGGCCGTCATTCAAGCGCACAAGCATGAATCCACCGCCGCCGATGTTTCCCGCTTCCGGCTCGACGACCGCAAGAGCGAATGCTACCGCGACCGCTGCGTCCACAGCGTTTCCGCCTTTTTTCAGGATCTCCACTCCGGCGTTGGACGCCAGCTGTTCATCGCTTACGACCATTCCCTTTGCGGCGCGCACCGAGGCCGAAGGCCAGTTCAATTGCGCCGTTTCTTCATCCGCGTTGTACTCGCGCGATTGCGGAGGCTCGTTGGATGTCTGCGCGTGCGCTCCGGTCGGGATGAGCAGAAAGAGCAAGGCTATTAGGAAAAGCTCACGGCTGGCGTGGCGAGGCGTCCATATCTTGCGGCGGATCATAAATCTAAGGCAACAGGCTAACACGGAGTGCAAGACGTGCGCGGTGTAAAGGTCCATGAATAGGAGGCTGCAGGAACGCAGAAAGAGGAAACTGAAAAAATGGAACAGCTTTGCCGCTGGCTTGTTTATTTCCCGAGCATGATGACAAGGATTCCAGCCACTACAGCGCCCGACAGCAGAGCGAGTGCCATCCAGCGAAATACTCCGTGGTTTGTTCGCTTCTGAAGAACCAACATGTGGGCCGAGAGATCGTCTGCGGCGTAGTTGCCTTCATCCGCTCGTCTCCGAGATCGAGAGCGGCCATGGCTCGGTTTGGAATCGCGTTCCAGCTCGGGAGCGAGATCGGTGATTTCGAGCGCCATAATTTCCGATGGTAACGCCAGACAGGACTCGTCGCGGGGCGTCAAACAGGCAAAGTTCGTAAGAGTTAATTTCGAATGTGCGTTAATTGCGGAAGGACTTGGCGGCATCAACGACGGCGCGCAGCTTGTCGATGGCTTCCTCCACGGTGCGCGTCTTGAGCCCGCAATCGGGGTCCACCCAAACGCGGTCTTTGGGCAGGATGCTCAGTGCCTGCTCGACGCGCTTGCGGACCGCATCGGCTCCTTCGATCGTATGGGAGTGCACATCCACGACGCCGAAACTGATGTCTTTGGTGAACGGATGGCTACGAAACAGTTCCAGCAAATTGAGGTCGCTGTTGGACATCTCGAGGTCAAAATTGTCCACGGCCAAGTCGAGCATCCCCGGATAGATGTGCTCAAACGCGCCGTAGCAGGCATGGGTGATGAAGTAAGCGTCGAGACCCTGAGTCGTGAATTTCATCGCCTCGATGGCGATGGGCAATTCTTCGGGCCGCACGGAGAGTGCGGGCTCGTCAATCTGAATGATTTTGCAACCTGCAGCGATGAGCGCTTCCACTTCTTTTCGGATCGCGCCGGCGAGAGCCATGGCTGCCGCGCGCCGGTCGGGATAATGTTCGTTGAAACTCCAATCCATGATTGTGTACGCGCCAGTCAGCATCCCCTTCACCGGCTTCTTTGTCAGGCTCTGCGCGAACTTCCACCAATCGACCGTCATCGGCCCGGGCCACTTCACCTCACCGCTGATGATCGGCTTGTGGTAGAAGCGGTTGCCGTAGCTGCGGACCAGGCCACCTTGGCTGAAGCCCGGCATGCGTTCTGAGAAATAGGCGACCATGTCGCCGCGGTACATTTCGCCGTCCACCAAAACGTCCACGCCCAGTTTTTCCTGAGTCTCAATCCAGAATTGCGTGGCTTTGCGCTCCAATTCGCGAAGCTGCTCCGCGGTGATTTTGCCTTTGGAGAATTCTGTGCGCGCCTTGGCGAGGTAGCCCGGCTTCGGAAAACTTCCGACCGAAGTTGTGGGAAATAGCGGCAGCTTCAAGCCCAAGCTTTCCAGCTTCTGGCGACTCATCTTACTATCCCCTTCAGCCTTTCAGCGCCGCGCGGACTTTGCCAAGCAGCTCGAGCTTGGCGTAGGCACGATCGCGCGGCAAATACTCGAGCCCCGACGACGCGCCCAGATACGCACGGCCGCCTTCGATTCTCGGAAGCAGGCGCCCGACTTCCCGGGCGATCACTCCCGGATCCTCGAGCCGCGTGTTGCGGCTATCCACGAGACCCAGCCCCAACGGCTTCGGGGAACCTGCCGAGGCAATCAAATCTGCGAGCTTCGGACTGTACGTGAAATCGAGTCCCACGATATCCACAGGAAGCTCGACAAGCCTTTCATAGAGCGGCACGCAATCGTGGAAGTAAACGTATAGCGCCAGTTCGGCCGCGCGGCCTTTTTTCGCGGCCGCGTCGCGCGCCTGAACCAAAGGCGCAAGAGCTTTCTTGAAAATGGCCCAGTCCTGCGGATATTTGACGATCGCTGGTTCGTCGACTTGGATCAACTCCGCGCCCGCTCCCGCCAGCGCAGCAAATTCGGCGGCGAGCGCATTCGCGTAGGCCATTGCGCGCGCCTCGAGCGAGGCAAGTATTCGGTTCGCGCCATTTTCCGAATTTTCAAAGAGCGAAAACTTCGCGAGCGTGTACGGGCCGGTGAGCACGGGTTTGATCGAGAGTTTGCCTGCCTTGCCTTGAGGCGTTCGGATTTGTCCCAAGGCGTTCCGCGCGAAACTGTAATCGTTTACGACGAACGTGCCCCGCCGCGTGGGCGTTCCGGTCATCACGGGCTGGCGAAAATAGAAATTCGTATCGAAGTAGCGCAACAGACCGTTGATGCTTACGTTGTCGAGCTTTCCCGCGAAATGGGAAATGGGGTCGGACCAGCGAATAAGCCCGTCCGTGACGACTTCGAGCCCGGCCTTCACCTGCTCGACGATGGCGTGGCGCGTCATTTCATTTTCGGCGCCGACCACGTCGGCAGTGGTCCGTTCACCGCGATCGAGTGCCGCAATCGTCCGACGAAGGATCTGAAGGTCAGGCGAGTCCCCGACGCGCGGGTAGCTGCCCGCGCTCGAGAGATACAGACCGGGAGCGGCAGCGCTCATTTCACGCCTCTCTCTTGCCACTTGTTTGTAACCAGCATCACCTCGACACTCTGCATTTTGTGACGATTAGAATGCATACCTTCCCTTTGTTTTCAATGGCTTAATGGCGATTCTAATAGTTCCGTGTGACGATTGGACATCCCTTCCCCCTCCCTTTTCCCTGAATACATGCGGCCCCGTAAATCAAACTTTGAATGTAGCCAGAATCAGCGCGGGAGGCAAGCAAATGACATGCAATGGGAAGAATTCAATCTCCAACTTGGACAATTGCGGGGCGAAAAAACGGGGCAGGAAATGCGGAACCACAGATGAACACATAGACGATTACTGCGAATCAAGCTGGTCGCCGACGGTGAAATAATTGCAGTCCGGATGCTGAAACACGAGCGCGCTCACGCTCGCCTCCGGGTCCATCATCATCCCTTCTGTGAGGTGCACGCCGATCTCTTCCGGGCGCAAAAGCATCCAGATGCCGGCCTGGTCTTCGAGATTGGGGCAGGCGGGATAGCCGAAGCTGTAGCGTTTGCCGCGATAGCGAGAGGTAAAACGGTCGGCCATGGTCATCGCTGGCGGGTCCGGGAAGCCCCAATCCTCACGGATGCGGCGGTGCAGCCATTCAGCGCACGCCTCCGCCGTTTCGATGGCCAGCGCTTGCAGCCCGTGCGAGAAAAAGTAGCGCCCGGCAGCCTTTGTTTCCTCCGACTTTTCACGGACGTCCGCGCCGGCAGTGACAACGAAAAGAGCCAAATGATCGCGCTGGCCATCGTGTGGAGGAAGAATGTAATCGCTCAGGCAAAGTTTGTCTCCGACGCGCTGCCTCTGGAAATGAAACGTGTGAACGGGCGCGTTCGCTCCCGGCGCGAAAAGCGCAATCGAATTTCCGCGGCGCTCGGCTTCGAAAAATTGCCACACGGCGGAAATCTTCAGGAAGGGCTCGGCCTCGCGCTTGACCTCCTCCATGTTGTGAAAGAGCTCGAGCGCGCGCGGGTCACGCTCGGCCAGCGCCTTTTCAAAATTGCCACGAAAGCCAAGGTGACGCCCGAAAATCATGTACGGATTCACGTAGGTCCAGATTTCGTGCAGCAGCGGTACAGCGCGAGCTTTCCGATCAAGGTAGGCGACCGGCGGAATGGGCAGATCCGCGCGGATTTTCGGGGAACGCTCTTCGCCCGCGGGCCCCGAAGGCTGCGGCGCGGATTCTTCGATCGCGACGGCACCCGCATGAGTATGTTCTACCAAGGTGGCTTCGCGCCGCGACGGATCGCTCAAGTCGTTCATCAATCGCAGACCGGTCATGGCGTCCTTCGCGTAGCAGACTGCCTTGCTGTATTGCGGCGCAATTTTTGAGCGCGTGAATTTTTCCGAGAGCGCCGCGCCGCCTACCAGCAATGGCACTTCAATACCCGCCTCGCGCAGATCGGAGGCGGTGATCACCATCTGCTGAGCGCTCTTCACCAGAAGGCCCGAAAGCCCGATGGCGTCGGGCTGATGCTCGCGATGCGCGCGGATCAACTCTTCGGGAGGAACTTTGATGCCCAGGTTGATCACGTCGTAGCCGTTATTTTTCAGGATGATCTCGACGAGATTTTTTCCGATGTCGTGGACGTCACCTTTCACCGTTGCCAGGACCACTTTGGCGCGTTTTTCCACGTCCGCCTTCTCCATGAATGTCTCGAGATGGCTGACGGCGGCTTTCATCGCTTCGGCCGACTGAAGTACTTCGGCGACGATTAATTCATTGTTGTTGAAGAGGCGCCCGACCTCCGCCATCCCCTGCATCAGAGGGCCGTTGATGATTTCGAGCGGTGCGACGCCCTCGGCGCGCTTCGTGTTCAAGTCGGCGATCAATCCGTCCTTCGAGCCTTCGAGAATGTAATTCGAAAGCCGCTGATCGAGCGGCAAATCCGCAGGACGGACTTTCTTGCGACCCCCCGACCCGCGGAAATGGGCGGAAATCGCCGTGATGTGAAACTGGTTGACAGCGGCCCTTTGCTCCCGCGTTTGCTCACGCCAATCATCCGGCGCGGCGCGAAGGATCGAAGCTTGCGCATGAGCTTCGGGTATATCGGCCGGCACGCGATTGAAGAGAAGGTCTTCCGCCAGTTTGCGCTCGTGCTCGGGAATGGAAGGGAAGCGCTCGATACGCTCGGCGTTGACGATGGCGAGATCGAGGCCCGCCTTCGTGCAATAGTAGAGAAAGACGGAGTTGATCACCTCGCGCGCACCCGGCGGCAATCCGAAAGACACATTCGAGATTCCCAGGACGGTCCGCACGTGCGGGATGCGTTGCTTGATCAGGCGAATTCCCTCGATGGTTTCCACCGCACCGCCGATATAATTTTCGTCGCCCGTGGCGCAAGGGAACACGAGCGGGTCGAAAATGATGCTTTCCGGCCGGATGCCATATTTTTCCGTCAGCAGGTGATAGGAGCGATCGGCGATTTCGAGCTTTCGCTCGCGCGTGAAGGCCTGCGCTTGAACCGGATCCTCGTCAATGCAACCTACGATGAGGGCCGCGCCGTAGGAGCGCGCCAGGGGGCAGACGCGTTCGAATTTTTCCTCGCCATCCTCGAGATTGATCGAATTGATGATGCTCTTGCCCTGGCAATAGGTGAGCGCGAGTTCGATGGCGCCGGCGTCGGTGGTGTCAATCATCAGCGGAACTTTGATTTTGCGAATCAGGCGATCGTAGAAAGGCGGGATGTCCTTCGCTTCGTCGCGGTCGGTGCTCTGCAGGCAAACGTCCACGATATGAGCCCCGCTTTTCACCTGCCGGCGGGCGATTTCCGTGGCCTCCTCCCATTGTTCCGCGGCCACGAGTTTTTTGAATTCGCGCGAGCCGATCACGTTCGTGCGCTCGCCCACGATCAGAGGCCGCGTGCTTTCCTCGGCCTCAATGACCTCGATTCCAGAGTACACCGCACGATGGCTCGGTTCGGGCGGCCGGCGGGGCGGCTTACCTTCGGCCATCTGGGCAATCGCGCGGATGTGACGCTCGGTTGTGCCGCAGCAGCCGCCGACTAAATTGAGCCAGCCTCGGTCCACAAAGCGCTCGAGTTGCTCGGCGAGCGAAGTCGGCGTTTCGCCGTAACTCCCGTCTTCTCTCGGCAGGCCCGCATTCGGATAGCAGGACACAGAGCGGCTGGTGAGCGAATGCAGCGTGCGGATGTGGTCGGTCATGAATTCTGGGCCGGTGGCGCAATTCAATCCGAGAGATAGAAGCTCGGCCGAATCGAGCGAGGCCCACAGCGCCTCGATGCTTTGACCGGCGAGCATCGTCCCCATCGGCTCGACAGTCACGGAGATCATCACCGGGATGGGCTGGCCGACCTCGCGACTGAGTTCCTGGATTGCGAGGATCCCGGCTTTGATGTTGCGCGTGTCCTGGCAGGTTTCGAGCAACAACAAGTCCGCTCCACCTTCGATGAGGCCGCTCGCTTGTTCGAAATATGACTTGCGAAGCTCGTCGAACGTAACCCCGCCGGTGACGCTGATCACCTTTGTCGTCGGGCCCATGGAGCCGGCGACGAAACGCGGTTTCGCCGGCTTCGAAAATTCATTCACCGACTGACGAACCAATTCCGCGGCGCGGCGGTTCAACTCGCGGGCGCGGTCGGAGAGTCCGTACTCGCGGAGCACGATGGATGTGCTGCCGAACGAATTCGTTTCGATGATGTCCGCGCCAGCCTCGAGATACTTGCGATGGATCGAAAGCAAGACATCGGGCCGGGTGAGGACGAGATTCTCATTGCAGCCTTCGAGCTGCACCCCGCCGAAGTCCGCCGCGGTCAGATTCTGTTGTTGCAGCATGGTGCCCATCGCGCCATCCAAGATCAGGATGCGCTCGCGGAGCAATTCGCGAAGGGCCAAGCCCTGCTGAATCAAGTTCTGCATCAAGTCACAATTGTCCCACGATCAGCAGAGATGGTCAGCGCGGCGGTCGGGCCAGGAGGGTTTGGAGTAAACCCGAAGGTGTGCGCATGGCCGGATTCAAAATCAAGTTTTGTGCGAATGGCGAAAGTGTCTCACCCAGAGCGTATCCGGAGGAATTTCACAGGCGTGAAGCCGGGAACCCTTGCGAATCAAGCGGCCTCAGAGAGAAATTCGACGATGACGGACGACGGAACAAGCCCGGCAGCGGCTCCGCGGGTCATCAATTCCCGGACGGCCCGGCGCCCCTTTTCTCCATAATCGAGCGTCCAGCCGTTCACGTACATGCCGATAAATTTGTCCGCCAGCACCGGGTCTAAATCGCGCGCGAATTGCATAGCGTAATTGAGCGCCGGTTCGCGATGCTCAAGCGCATAGGCTACGCTCTCGCGGATGACGCGCGCCACTTGGCGGCCCATCTCGGAACCAAGACGACGGCGGATGGCATTGGCGCCGAGCGGGAGCGGAAGCCCGGTCGTTTCCTGCCACCAATGTCCGAGGTCCACTACGCGATGTAACCCAATCTGCGAAAAGAGCAGTTGCCCTTCGTGAATCAACAATCCCGCCTCTACTTCTTCGGCCTGCACAGCGTCCATGATCTTATCGAACGGCATCGTGACCGTCTCAACGTTGGGCTCGAAAAGTTTCAGCGCTAAGTATGAAGTCGTGAGCGTCCCCGGCACGGCGATTCTTCGCCCCGCGAGCTCTTCCTTCTTGATCGGATGCGACGAGACGACAATCGGGCCGTAGCCCTCGCCGAAGCTGGCGCCGCAATCGAGTAGGATGTACTTATCGGGGACGAACGCGTAGGCGTAAAAGCTGAGCGCCGTGACGTCGTAGGTCTCCAGGCGCGCGGCCTGGTTCAGTGTCTCGATGTCGGAGAGTGTGTGAGTAAATTTCACTCCCGGAAGGCGAACCTTTCCGGTCGCGAGGGCGTAGAACATGAATGCATCATCGCTGTCGGGTGAATGAGCGAGGCGAATTTCCGTAGCTTTCGTTGTGGCTGCCGGTGTGGACATTGCTGGGCCCGTCCTGGCACTCACAGGAGACGCTCTTGCACCGCGCCGGGCTGGGATGACGAAGGCACGAGAGCCGTCAAACCCGCTGCGGTTGTTGCGTTCTACGGAGTGAGCGCTGTCAGCTCAGGGACTGTACTAAGCCCGCCAAGGATACCATACGGTACAGCCACGCGTACAGGACAGCGGCGGACCGCGGACGTTCGATGGGAGTCACAGTCTGCGCATATGACTATTGAACCGTGGATTGCACCGGCGTGGGGAGCAATGAGGCGTGGTGCGCAACCAGGAGCCACACGCCTTCCCGGCGGATGAAAATGTTCGTGGCCTGGACGGTTGCTTCATCGAAGCCGTCCGCGAAGGCCGACGTGATGTGTTCGGTGCAAGCGACCCAGCCGACTTCGCCTTCCACGCGGACCCAAACGGAACTCAATGCGATTCGCACCCGTTTCGTGCTGGCGAAAACACGAGCCCAGCGGTCGCGAACCTCATCCCATCCTAGGAGCAGTTCCCAGCCGGGATGGACGCATTCCACCGAATCATCGTGCGCCCAGATCGGTTCCATTTCGGCGAGGTCGAGGGATTCAAAGGCCGCGTAGAACTTCGAATTCGCGACGCGCACGGCTTCTTCGGAGGTTTGCGTTTGAGGTGCGGTTGGAGTGGACATGGCGGCGAAAATCGAAAATGGAATCGCGGTCCTAGGCGCCGCGACGAGCGAATTCGATGCCGCGCACGTAGGCCACAATCAACGCCATCTTGATCATTTCCCCTGGAATGAACGGCAGAGCGCCCTGGATTAGCACTGTATGCCAGCCCAATCCCATTCCTGCAGCCAGCCATGCGCAGCCGCCCAGAAAAATTATGAATTCACCGGAGAGCAGCGCGCCGGCAAAACGCACGGCCGAATTTGCAGCTCCGCGCTCCACCAGCCAGCCCGTCAAAAAAGCTGCGGGGGGATAGGCCAAGAGATAACCCGCCGTCGGTCCGAGGATTCTCGCCGGACCTGGTATGCCGTACGGCTGAAAAACAGGAAGGCCGGCAAAACCTTCGAGGAGATAGAGCACGAGCGCGAGCGAGCCGCGCCGCGATCCGAGAAGGACGGCCACGAGCAGTACGCCGAACGTCTGGCCCGTAACGGGCACAGGTGTCCACGGCAGAGGAATGGCAATGTGCGCGCAAAGCGCGAGCAAAATATTTGCCGCCACGATACGCACCGCGTCGGCGGCAAGTCCATCTCTGGAATAAAGTCGGTCGGCCAGGACTCTTGATTGAGACATCGGCGTTCCTTTTCGGAGCCTCAAGCCACTGCTAGGCTGAAATTATCGCGCCATTATACCTGAGGCTAAGGGAGGTTACGGCGACTTTTCACCGGGGATCAGCGGGTCTTCCGCCGTGGCCGTGGCGGCGTGCTTATCCGCGCCGTGGATTTTTCCCTCGCCGTCAAAAAAGAATGAAAGCCGGCCTGTCTTTCCATAATCTTCCGGCGCGGCAGCCAATTCGAATTTTTCATCGGCGAGTTTTTCTGCGGGAACGATGCGATAGCGGAACTGATAGCCACCCTCGCTGCCGGCTGCGAGATGTTCGTCCACCAGAGAGGCCTGGTCCGGCGAGACTCCATTCGGCGGGGCGGGGCCGAGTTGCGCCAGCGATTCAGGCAGTTTGCCGAATGCGCGGCGGTAGGATTGGATGGCGTCCGCCAGGTTACGCAGAGTATCCACGGCTGCATCTTCGCGTGCGGCGAGCTCCGACTCCGCCCATCGTTTCGTGAGTTGCGGGATGTCGAGGAGCACAAGACCCAGCGATAGAAGCCGCCAGCCGCCGTTTTCGCGAACCAAGCCAAACTCGGTCTGCACGCCATCCACGACGGTGACGGGAAGGAACGCGAGATTTTCGTGCATGCGAACGTCACCAAACCGGAACTCAGCGGTTTGGCGCGGCGTCTGGCAGCGGAGAACCGTGCGATTTTTCAGGTCGGCTGAAATCAAAGGCTTGCCGGGGTCATCTGAGAGCGAGAATCGTTTCAAGAACGCCGTTCGCTGCTCCTGCGGGAGGGCGTGAAATGCGGCGGCATTGTCAGCCGTAAGATAATTGGCGAACATGGTTTCGTTTGCGCGGCACGCGGCCGCGAGCGCTGCTGAAAGCGCTCCCGCAGGGTCGGGTTCATGGCCCTCTTGTGCAAGTGCGAGCGCGGGAGCGATGAGCGCGAACGAAATCGCAGCGGCAAGGAAGGCGACAAGGATGGATTGCAGTTTCATCAGGACTCGGATTTCGCCTGCGCGAGGATGGTTGCCAGATCACGCGTGAATTGCGAACGAGCTATGACCGTGCGGCACCCGGCCGCGCGCGCCTGCTCGGCGAGTTCGACTTGCACATGGGAAAGAAACGCGAGGAGCGGGACGTCGCGAGCTACTTCTTGCATGCGCTCGATAGCTTGGACCGGATGATTCCGCGCGTTGAGATCCAGAATCACGAGGTTGGGGATTTCCTTCGCCACCTCGGCGAGGACAGCATCCGGGGTTGTACAGGCGCGCAGCTCGACACCAAGCTGCTGCGCCACCTCCATCATCTTCGCCTGAAAAAACAGATCGTCCACAAGCGCGATTACATGCGCCATGCCGCATTTCTCCTCACTCATCGGTTTACCACGCGCGCCCGCAGGGCACAAGCGCGCCTTCGACAATCCCCCGGCCGTGAGGTATAAAAGAATCTTGGATTGTCGCGCAGGAGGCGCCGATGGCCGCCACTCCAAGTCCACACGTGCTGCCGGGACTGGCCGTTCTCGAGCAGACTCCCATTCTCATCGAAAAAATCATTTGGGCCGCCAGCGACGATCAACTGCACTGGAAGCCGGCAATGGACCGTTGGTCCATCAGCGAAGTGCTGGCCCATTTGTCCGATGTCGAAGTGGCCGGTTTCCGCGAGCGAATCCAGAAAATGCTGGACAAGGAAAATCCAATCCTCGAGGACTACGATCAAAACGCTGCGTACGCGGCGGGAAAATATTCCGGCGGCAAGGCGCGCGAACACTTGAAAAAATTCTGTCACGAGCGCGATCGAAGTCTTTCCTGGCTGCGATATGTTCCGGCGGCCATGGTTTCACGCACCGGTCAGCACTCCGTGATCGGGCCAATCACTGTCGGACAGTTGATGAATGAGTGGGCCTTCCATGATCTCGGGCACATCCGCCAGATCACCGAGCTGTACCGTTCGCGCGCCTTTTACCCATCGATCGGCCCTTTTCAGCGCTTCTACACGATCAAACCCTAGCCTCAGGAAGAAAAGCGATGGACGCAATTTCCAGGCGGATTCTCACCCTCTTCGATCAGCTCGAGCGCGATTCGATCGATCTGCACACATTCTTTGAATTTGTAGGCGGCAACCCTCCGGACCAGCGTGAAGCCGTTCTGGATGCCGTCTCGAAACTCTCCAAAGAAAATCTTCTACACGAAGATGGAGGAGGCGATTTCTATCGGCGCACGGAAGACGGCCGGCTCGCCGTGGTGAGTCCGGGGGAAATCACGCTGTATACGCGCGAAGGCTGCCATCTCTGCGAAGAGGCGAGAACTCAAATCGCAGCGCTCCTCGCCGAATCGGGTGCCACACTTCGCGAAGTAGACATCGACGACGATCCGATTCTGCATGACCGTTACACGAACGATGTCCCGGTGATTTTTCTTGGATCGCGGATGGTGGCGCAGCATCGTCTCGATCCTGAACGCCTGCGGCGCCAGCTCAAAGAGGCCAAGGCGCATTAGTCCGATTCGCGCTATCTTTTATTTTAAGGTGAAGCGCCGGAGGAGGTTTAATCTGGCGGCGAGATTTAGTGTTCGGGTTTTTCCTGCACGCCAACGGATTCGTCCGGGATGTCGCCCGGGCGTCCCTTCACTCGGTCGTAGACACTGAATTGAGATGTGGAGCCAAGGGCTTCGTTGTAGTAGGTGGGAACGCCGAGAGCGGTGCGAAGTTCCTCGTTGAAACTTCGAAGGTTCGAGAGCTGCTCCACGCGCACAGGCCATTTCTTGCCGTCGTTCGTCAGCAGAAATTTCTGATAACCGGCATCCCACAGGCGCGTGAACTGGCCTTGGATCATGATGCTGGGGGTAATGGTCATTTGGAATTTCCCCGCCGGATTCTTGCGAAGTTCCGCGCCGCAGCCGGCCATTTCAATGCGAACCACGCCGCCGGAGTTGCGGACAAGAAAGCCCTTTGCCGAAAGCGTCTCGACTTGTGCCTGATCGAAAAGTTCGTCCACGTACCACATGATTGTCACGAGGATAGAAATTCTCCTCGCGAGTGTAAAGGAAAAACTCCGGTCCGAATCGGAGGTCGTCCGCATCCAACACGGGTACCCCTCGAGGAGAGGGACATCCCATTCGACTTGAACTCCGAAGTCTCGATCGACGTGGGGTTTGGCACCTCGAAGGCTCACATAAGCCACCAGAAGCTCGAGGCGGGGATGGCGTGCCATCAGCCGCAACTGTGGAGCAACGTACTGCACCGGGTGAGTTGCAACGAAAAGCAACCGGTATTTGAGGTCATTCACCCCTGGACCACCTGACTTTCGAGATTTGAGGCGAAGCGTCCGGCGATCGCGTCCCAGGAGAAATACTCCGATGTGCGCCCGAAGGCTTTTTTCGTGCATGTCCTGCCAAATCTTTTCGTCAATGAGAACCTGGACAAGCCCCTCCCCCAACATTTCTGAATTGCCCCAGGGCACCAGCCATATTCCCGCTGCGTCAATTACCGGGTTGCTTCCGGACTGTCCATAGCCCACGACAGGAAGTCCGCAGGCGATTCCCGCAATAGCCGTTCCACGCCGCGAAGTGATAAGCCCGCGGACGCAAAGCAGAGCATGCGCACTAGCGAGCGTCCGCGTGATTTCCTCGGCTGGAACGACACTTCTCACACGCAGCTCAATGCCTGAGCCATCCAAGGCCCGCTCCAGGGATTCCCGGGCTTCCAGACAACCGCGACCGAACAGTTCGAGACGAATAGCACCGACACGTTGTTTCACGTGCCTGGCAGCCTGGGCGATATCATGAACCTCTTGATATTGAGACTCGCCGCCAGTCACACTAAAGACAGCAACTATTTTTGGCGTCTGTTTGGTCGAAAATGTCCGGTTTTCGCGGTAGTCAGGGATGTTTGCTCCAATGGGAATAAACGCCGCGCCGGTCCGGTCAGAAGGCAGCCAATGTAATGTTTCCGGTGGTACCGTAAGGATTGTCGCACTCCGATTGTTCGAATAGTTTCCGCATCGTCCAGTTCTGAACAACGTTTCGCACGCGATCCCGCAGCCTTGGGCTCGCTGAGACGGATGCGTCATGGAAGATAACGGCACAACGCGCCTCCCGCCGCCTAAGAACCCACGTAACGAAAAGTGCGAGCAGGGGGAATCCGCGGTTCGACCACCCGAGTGCGGTATATTGAAGAAGAACCCAATCCCCACGCCAATCGGCGCTTTCACGCCAGAGCTTGCGCAGCCCGGCAGCCCAGCCTATTTCGTTCCACGGCACGCGAACCCTTTGCAGTTCGATTCCGCGATGCGTCAGGGCTTGGCTGAGGAACGTACAATAGTCTTCGACGCCATCAGTTGACATGTCGCGTCGCCCAAGAAGTGCGATCCACTTTTTTTCAGTTGGGACGCTTGCCCTTGGCGTTGATGCCATTATAGCCACGCTTTAGTTGAATCTCGACCAAACCAGCCTCTTCGAACCACCTCTGTACATCCTCCATCCGTTGCGGCTGGTCGTAGACAGGCGAAAGCATGTCGAGTGCACTCAGGATTTTCACTTGCTTTAGCTCT
>CAWEVR010000002.1:0-95024 GCA_963812565.1 uncultured Acidobacteriota bacterium | reverse complement strand
TGGCTCTCCTCGGTCTCATCATCGCTTCTGCTGCCTCACAATCAACGGAAGCGCCCACCGGGTTCGACAATAAGAGCAACGGCGTCACGACCGATGCGACTCATCAGGCCGATCAAACGACGTTCGAGGAAGTCGAGAAATTAAGCGACGGTCTGGGACCGCTCTATAACGCGCAGTCCTGCCGCGAATGCCACCAGAATCCGGTTTCCGGCGCGGCCTCACAGGTGACGGAGTTGCGCGTGGGCCATCAGGGGCGGGACGGACGCTTCCTCAACCCGGAAATTCCCATCGCGCACGGAGCCGAAGTCATTACCGGCCGGTCACTGGTGAACGACCGCGCGATTTGTCCCAACGGGGCTTTTCCCAACAACGAGATCCAGGAACGAGTTCCGGAGACTGAGACGATTCGGACGTTTCGGCTCTCGCTCAACCTGCTGGGCGATGGGTTCATCGAGGCAGTTGCCGATCAAACACTGGTCAGCCTTGCAGAGCAACAGTGCAAATCTTCGCATAAGAAAATTTGCGGCCAGATTCTCCGCGTGCCCATCGTGGAAGCGCCCGGGCAGATGGGTGTGGGCCGGTTCGGCTGGAAAGACCAGCATGCGAGCCTGCTATCGTTCGCCGCCGACGCCTATCTGAATGAGATGGGCATCACAAACCGTCTGCAACCGGATGAGGTGACCAAGCTTTGCAATACCGTTTCGGAGCCAAACGACACGCCGGGGCCGGACGGGCTTTCCGATATCGATCACTTCGCCCGGTTTATTCGAGCCACGAAAGCGCCAGCGCGCGATACGCCGCAAGCGAGCACCGCGTTGTCTAGGCAGGGCTGGGCGTTGTTCGGGAAGATTGGTTGTGCGACTTGCCACACCGAGACCATGACCACCGCTCCCGCCGGAACAAAAATCAACGGCGAAACATTCACGATTCCCGCCGCGCTTGGCTCAGTCACGTTCCATCCGTATGGGGACTTCCTGATGCACGATGTTGGCACGGGCGACGGTATTCTGCAGGCGATTCCGGAGCACTACGGGCAGAAAGTTTTTCGACTGATGTCAGATTATATGGCGAAACAGGACTTTGAGAGCAGCCGGAACAAGATCCGCACCGCGCCTTTGTGGGGAGTGCGCCTGCGTCCGCGATTGATGCACGATGGCGCTTCGGTGACGTTTCGCGACGCCATTTTGCGCCACGCTGGCGAAGCAAAACACGTAACCACTCAATTTGAAAAACTGAAAAGAGAGGACCAAGAAGCCGTTATCGAGTTCTTGAAGTCTCTGTGAATTCTCCTGGGACTGTGGCTCTGGCAAAACAATCCTCCGGGGATGTGCCAGAAAACTTTTCCTTTATGCAAGATCGTGTTCAGATCAGCCAAGAGATAGGATCTTGCGTGGATAGGCCTGTTCAAAACGGTTTCCGAGCCCTTTGCAAACGATCGTCAAAGCGCGATGGAGGCCTTCAAGGGGACAGCGTGGGCTGAACTTTCTAACGTAACGTTGCTAAAATCGAATAATTCACTTATTCCTCGAAATGTAGTCCTCTTGTTGCGGTAATGAAACACATCCGACCCCGTAAGCGAGCCCGCCAGCAAAAAGGAGTGCATATGCTCCCCAGCGAAGCAAAGTTGATGAAATATCTACAATTCCGCCGATTAAATCCTCAAAAGTCTTATGAACGCAATTTACCCTGACCAACGCTGCAAATAGGTCCGCACGCTTTTCCAGCTCGTTTTCAGCTATTACCGGGTGCCGCAGGACTAAGAAACTGCGCTCCATACATTCTCGGGTCTCGTGAAAAACCGTATGTGTCATTCCACCGAAAACTATTTCTCTTTCATTAAGTTCAATTGCATTTTCGTTTTCGTACGAACCGTTATGCCCAGGTAATTCCGGAGGAAGGACGCGAAATGAAACTTTAATACCGAGTTGAAAACAAAGGGCTTCTATCCTTTCGCGTGAAAGCAGGGGCAAAACGTCAAACTTGGATACGAAATCCACAGCCAGATCATTTTCAGTGGGAGGCCAGTTATTCGAGTGGCGGGATATACATTCCTGGCAAAATTCAAGGAGAGGACTAGAAAGAACCTTTGGCGATTGCTCTGACACTTAGCATCACTCCCCGAGTAACTTGCGTTTTGTGATTTTCTCATACATTTCAACTATGAAGCGTTTCGCTTCCGGGCTGAGCGACGAGCCTTTCAGTCGGGTGCCATGTTTGTACTTCGGATCGCTGATCACATGCTGAAAGGCTTGCTCGATTTCGCGTCGGGACTTTCCCTTTTCCTCTTCGAGGTAACCCGCAGCAGCAAGAAGCTCATTTATTGGCACTTCGTAGACCTTCGCGAGTTTCTTGAGAATATCCGGATGGGGTGGGTTTCTACGGCCGCGTTCCAATTGTGACAAATAGGCGTTCGATACCCCCGCCAATCCCTCCACCTTTTTCAGGGATAGTCTCCGTTCTTTGCGAGCGTTGTATAGATAGGTCCCCAGGGCATTCATGGGATTAGGTTACGACACCGCGTTAACTACTTCAAGAGGAATCGTGCTGTTGCAATGCTAGCCTTGTGTGTTATTATATTGTGAGAATACGTTAACTATAAAACGCACATGGCAATACGATTCACGGTAGGGAAGCGACTTTTTCCGTGCCCCATCTGTGGCGAGGCGCTCGATGTTCGTACAAGTAAAAGGAGCAAGCCGTACGTTGTCTGCGATCGTTGCGGAGTGCAGTTATTTGTCAGGGCTCAGCCCGGAATCGAAAAGTTCGAAAAGCTCATTGCGGAAGCCCGGAGCGATGGTATTTGGGAAAGGCTTCAAAAGCTGGAGAGCCAATATAGGAAGAAGTGCCCAAAATGTGGAAGATGGTTTTGGATCAACGAAAAGCTCATCGCAACGAGTTGGCTTGATGGTTCGTTCACAGGGTACAAGTGCCAAGAGCCAAATTGCGGTGGCATCACCAAACCCGCGGAGGAGGCATGAGAATTACATTCTTTGGCGTACTGGCCCTCAGTGGATTGCTAATTCTGGTTCTAACTCTGTTGAGGAATTCCGGGAGCGACCCGCAATCTACGGATCAACCTGGATCCTAGTTAAGGATAGGCCGTCCTCAAACGAGCAAGCTAACCGTATGGCGATCGGCTCACAACTGGATCAACCGGGAGTGCTTCTCGTGGCTGAGGAGGTCGCCGCGCTTACCGGCCTATCGATCGAAACCCTGGCGCAGTGGCGGTCACAGAGGCGGGGCATTCCTTATTTGAAAATTGGTCGGTCCGTGCGGTACGCTCTAGCCGACGTTCAGGCCTACCTAGAGGGTTGCAGGGTTTCTGTCTCCGTTCCAAAAAAAAGGAGACAGACATGAGCGTCTACAAACGAGGGGATGTTTATTCGTATGAGTTTTGGTTCCGGGGGCAGAGAATTCGCGAGTCCACGGGGCTAACGAATAAAACGGCAGCACAACAAGCCGAATCAATCCGTAAAGCAGGACTGGCAGAGGGTCGGGCTGGCATAGCGGGTCCGATGCCAGTGGTCAACTTCGGAGATTTTGTGAGAAATGAATTTCTTCCCTGGGCCGAAAAGCAGCACCAGACTCATCCTAGGACGTATGAGCGGTATCGCGAAAGCACGAAGCCGCTGCTAACGTCCTTCGAGAAACTGAGACTTGAGACTGTCTCGATGGCCCTGGTGGAGAAATTCAAGATCACTCGATCCGCCGATGTCTCCCCCGCGACGGTCAATCGTGACCTGGCGGCTCTGCGGTTGATCCTGAATTTGGCGATTCGGAAGGAATACATCGCTAAGAACCCCGTCAAAGAAGTGCGGTTCCTTGATGAAGGTCCGGGACAAATGCGGGTTGTTTCGCACGAAGAGCAGCAAAAGTATGTGGCAGCAGCCAGTCCTTTACTTCGGGATGTGGCCACTTTGATCGTGGAAACAGGAATGCGGCCAGAAGAGGTGTTTACCATTCGCAAGGAAAACGTACACCTTCAACCGCCGTATCTGTTTATTCCCAACGGGAAGACCCGTTTTGCCCGGCGCAATATTCAATTGACCGACGCCTCAAAAGAAATCCTGAGACGAAGGCTCGCTGATGCAAGAGGGGCTTTCTTGTTTCCACGTAAGGGCGACTACAACCAACCTCTGACGACCGTTTGCAAGCTGCACCATGCGGCCTTGAGAATGGCAGAGATAAGTCCGTCGTTTCGGCTATACGATTTCCGTCACACGTTCGGATCGCGAACCGCAATGGCCGGAGTAGACCTTCCAACTCTGAAAGAGTTGATGGGGCACTCAGACATTTCGACCACGATGCGATACGTGCATCCGACGCCGGAACACAAGCGAGAGGCTGTCCGAAAGTTAGAGGACTACAACCGGAATCAGGTATTTGCGCTCTACGAACCAGACTTGGGGTCCCCACAAAAGCCCCCACAGTAGGGTTCAAGAGGATCGGAGCGGGTACGCAAGTAATTGAACCGATGGCGCGCCTGTGAGGAGTTGGACCTCCGACCTCTGGTTTCGAAATCCAGGATCTTGCTTGGCCTCGCGTTTGTCGCGGTGCTCTTCCTTTCGTTGCCCTCGAGCCTTCTGGCCGACAGCGGCGCTTGCGCGACCGCGGGCAATCTCGTCACGAATTGCGGCTTCGAGACGGGTGATTTCACGGGTTGGACGGTAGTCGATCCCACAAATAATACTTTCGTAGCGACTTCCCCCTTTGATGGGTTCACTGCGAGCTCCGGGAACTTCTTTGCGGCGCTCGGAGCGGTCGGCTTGAATGGCACTGTGTCGCAGACCTTTAGCACGGTCGCCGGCCAGACTTATGACTTGAGCTTCTTTCTGGCAAGCGACGGTGATACGCCCAATGACTTCGGGGTGGCTTTCGGTTCTGAGCTTTTCGGTCCTTTCCCGAATTTTCCCGCGTTCGGAATGACGCCGGTCAGCTTAGACGTCACAGCGACATCGAGCTCAACCACTCTTACGTTTTTCGAACGCGATGACCCGGGTTTCCTGGGGCTGGATGACGTTTCGGTGGTGGCGGCGACGCCGGAGCCGGGCAGCCTCGGGTTGCTGGCAACCGGCCTATTTGGCATGTTGGGCTGGCTCAAGAAAACGCGCAAGTAATCTAAAGTCCATCGTTCTTCTTCACCCGGGTAATTCCCCTTCGTTTGAAGGGGGCTTACTTGGGTGATCTGTTTTCCGCCTGAGTTTATTCCCCCCAAGCTGCTAGTCACTTCTCCGCAGTTGAAATAAAATATCGGCCGAACGGCGCAATTGCCGGGGCGATACTTGACGGCGGGTGAACGAAGGTGAGAAACGAATTGATCGGAGTCGCTCTGGCCGCGCTCTCGCTCGTTACCGGCCTGCTCGCCCAAGAGCAGCCGATGAAGGTGAAAGGCAACCACCAGATGGGAGAGACCGCCGAGCAGTTCTTCGCCGAGGGACGCGAGGGAGCGGCACTCACCATGTGCGCGACGGCAGACTTCAAAAAGCTCAAGTCGAACAAGAAGCTTGCGAAACAATACTGCGCCGAGCTAGCCGATGCGCGCCAGCATGCGATGAGCGGCGCGCGCAGCGAATACCACGGCAGCGACGAGCAGGAGCACTTCACCTCTAAGTTTACTCTCGACGGTGGACACCTCGTCAGGGTTGACTTGCTCTTTTCCGCGCCAAGCGCGGAGTTTAACTACAGCGGTCACTCGTTCGGGGAGATTTTCGCGGCGGCTAAGGCAACCTACGGGCCGCCCACGAACGAGGCCACCGAACCGTTCCTGAACGCCTACGGCGTAAAGTTCCTCGCGCACCACGAGCTTTGGGTCGGCGAGCACAATGTGCTCCTTATCATCGAGCAACCGGGAGAAAACGGTTGGACGAGCGCGGTTTCGTTCACTCGCGCGGAGTACGACCGCACGATGACAGGTTTCGCACCGAAGCCCTCCAACCCCCTTCAGTAGTGACGCCATACCCATAAGCGGTTCGGCCTGTGTTCGGAATTTCCGTGCCAGGTCACCGGAAAAGAAATGCCATTCAGACGGATGGCATACGAAGATGGAGTGGCCTAATACTAGACTAACTCATTTCTTTTCATACAGACTTGCCATCCGGCAAGCCCTCCATGAGACACGCAGATCTGGTAACTTGATTGCTAATCCCAAGACAGATCTAGGCCTGGACTGTCTGCTGGAAGGCGCTTATCGCAGACTTTTTGGACAAGGCTCCTCGGATGGCGTTCCGGGACTTGGGAGGGTTTATGGCTTCGAAATCCAAGATTTTGCTTGGCCTCGCGTTTGTGGGGCTGGTCTGTCTTTCGTTTCCCTCGGGGCTGCTGGCCGACAGCGGCGCCTGCGCGACGCCGGGCAATCTCGTCACGAACTGTGGCTTCGAGTCGGGTGATTTCACCGGTTGGACGGTAGTCGATGCTTCAGGTTTTACTCTCGTAATGCCTACCGGCTTTCACGAATACAACGCAAGTTCCGGAAACTTTTTTGCGGCGCTCGGAGCGGTAGGCGCGGATGGCAGTGTGTCGCAGACCTTGAGCACGGTCGCCGGCGAGACCTATGACTTCACCTTCTTTCTGGCAGGCGACGGCGAAGCGCCCAACGACTTCTCTGCGTTTTTTGGTTCTGACCTTGTCTATGCTGCAACGGACCTGGGCACGGCCGACACGTTCGACCTGACGCCGTTCAGCTTCGACGTAACCGCCACATCGAGCTCAACCACGATTACATTCCTCGGCCGCGACGATCAGGGGTGGCTGGCGCTGGATGATGTCTCCGTGGTGGCGGCGACGCCGGAGCCGGGCAGCCTTGGATTGCTCGCGACCGGTCTATTTGGCATGCTGGGCTGGCTCAAGAGAGTGCGCAAGTAGCTTAGAGTCCGTCGTTCTTCTTCACCCGGGTAATCCCCTTCGAAACGGGCTTACTCGGGTGATTTGTTTTACGCCCGAGATTGCTCCCTCCTCAACGTTGTGCCCCTGCGCCCTCGCCGCCAAAGCCTTGGCGACGCGGCGCCACCCCACGACAAGAAGATGATAAACTCCCGCGCCAATGGCGGAAAATTCCATGGCGAGCGGAGGAATCAATATGCGATCACGGCAGCAGATCGTTACGGCGGTTGTTTTCCTGGTCGTTACAGCGAGCGCAGCACTTGGGCAGACAAACAGCAAGGCAGCGGATGCTGTTCGCGCTGCTGACGCGGCGTGGCTGAAAGCTTATGACACGAGAGACGTCGCCAAAGCCGTGGCGTTCTTCGACGAGCAAGGCTCCATGCTGGCGCCTTACGCTCCCATCGCAACTGGGAAGGATGCCATTGCGAAATTGATTGCGCCAGAGTTCCGCGTCCAGGACTACAAGCTCACGTGGCATGCAGACAGAGCCGATGTCGCCCGTTCCGGCGAACTTGGCTATACGAGCGGCACATATGAAGCGAGTTTCAAGGAAGCATCGGGGAAAACGGTCACCGACAAAGGGAAATATTTAACCGTGTGGAAAAAACAGGCGGACGGTTCGTGGAAGGTGTTGTTCGACATGTTCAATTCCGATCTGCCCCCGGCCTAGCCGCCCCTGAGTTTCAAAACTCCATGCGCGCTTGCAACGCGATCATGCGTGGACTGCTGTCGCCGCCGAGACCGACGCCAAGCAAGCCGGTCGGCGGCGAAACGGCGTATGTGAGCGCTCCAAAGCCGGTCTGCGTGGATGGTTTTCCTGGGATGCCGGCGAGCACCATGCTCGGAAGCCCAAAATTTGGATGGTTGAATAGATTAAAGAACTGGCCGTCGATCCGCAGCTTCACGCGCTCGCTCAATGCAAACCATTTCGTAATGTAGAAGTCGCTCCAGAGGAAATCCGGACCGCGCAGAGCATTGCGGCCCAAATTTCCAAACTGACAATTTTTTGGAGTATCGCCGCCATCGCAAGCGCCCGTACTCGGATCGACGGTTGACGCGAAAGCGTTGGGATTAAGCCACTGAATCGTCCCGGGTTGAGTCACGCCCGCGATCGGATTGTGCTCGTACAACGGAACGCCCGGAACCAGGCTCGCGAATTGCGGTCCGCCGCCCTGAACAATCCCTTTTCCGTTTGCTGAATAGGGTGTGCTGAGGACCGAGAACGGAATTCCGCTGTGCCAAACCGCAGTTCCCGAGACCTGCCAGCTGTTCAGCGCATGCGCGAGCAAGTGGTTTCGCACTTTACTCGGAAATTGGTATGAATATTCGGCGCTCAGGTTGTGCCGGATGTCGTAGTCGCATGGGCCATGGTTCCGCGCCAGCTCGCCCGGTAAGGGGGCAAGAATCCCTCCGGCGGAAAATTGCAACACACCTCCATTTGAAACTTCGTCCATGCAACGGCTGAAGGTGTAGTTCACCTGTCCTTGCAGACCATGTCCCACTCGCTTTGAAGCGGTCAGTTGAAGGCCGTTATAGCGACTATTCGCTCCGGTGGAAAACTGCGTCACTGCGCCAAACCTCGGATCCGTCGGCTGCCCATACGGAAACGGAGCAAAACATCCCTGGCAAACGGTTTGATAGCCGTTCACTTGCGTGAGATATGGCTGGTCCACGGCCCGCGTGCCCACGTATTGAGCGCGCACGCTGCCCGTCGCTCCCAACTGTTGTTCCAGACCGACACTCCACTCCATGAAGTATGGCGCCTGGAGCTTCCCTGTCGGCACGGCCGTGATGGCGACCGGCGGAAGACAAGCCGCCGGGTTTGCCAGCGGAGACGGGCAGGAAAGTTCCCCCTGCGCAAATCCCGAACCAAAGGCTTGATTGGCTGCGACCGTTGCATCCACGGCGCTGTTCGGCACTCCCGTCGCGATGGCTGTCCCGCCGCCCACGGTCCCGAGAAGCCCTCCTTGAAAGGTCCGCACATACGGCGGGTTTACGCCGATAATATCGGCAATACTGCCCGGCAAAAGATCGCTGAACATCCCGAATCCGGCTCGAAGCACGGTCTTCGGTTCGAGCTGCCAGGCGATCGCTGTCCGGGGTTGCCAGATTGCGAGTGGCGTGGAAGCGAACAGCGTCCGGAGATCGGTTTGTATGGCGGCATTCAGCGGCTGGTTCACGTCGTGCGAGATCGTGTCGAAAGAGCCGGTCAATCGGGCAACTCCTTCATGCGGATTCACCGGATTGGAATTAAACGTATCGCGGATGCCGATGGTCCACGTGAACTTCGGCGTCACCTTCCAGGTGTCTTGCGCATACAAATCGAGATTGAGAAAATTGAAAGGCTCGTTGGCCGAAAGAGGAAAAGTCTTGCTTGCCGTGGACGCCACTCCATAAATGAATTGCGGCAAGGTGGCATACGTGACGGTGGGGACGGTCCCCTCGCCGAAGTCGTAATCATTCAGACGAAAGATTCGCGTATTCGTTCCAAACCTCAGCTCGTGGGCGCCGTGCGTCCAGGCAAGATTGTCGTTGATGAAGAATCGTGAAGCACGTCTTCCTTGAAGCCATGTATTGTCGAGCCCGCCGACCGTGGTGAAGGGCGCATTCGCGCCGCTCCCTTGCAAAACAATCGGGAATGCGGCAAGTGTCTTTTGAAAATCGCTTGGCGCAAACAGGCTTTCATACCAAGAGAACCCCGGATTGAAATAGTTCACCAGGTTCTGCGAGAAGACGTGCGAATATCCCGCCGCAAAGGAATAGAGAGGCTGCGGAGAGACCGAATCGAAGAGCGAATTGATCGGATCGGTGTATGCAGCTTGCACGCCGTTGTCGGTCTGAAACCGAAACCAGGCCGTGTTCCTCTCGTTGATGTTGTCGTCGATGCGAACCGTCTGGACCTGCTCGTGATCGTCGCTCGAATGTGAAACGCTTCTCCGATTTGCGCAGCCATTTCCGTTCGGAGGATTCCCTGCCGCCGGAGTGCCGTCTGAATTGAAAGGACATCCGAGTATCGCGAGAGGCGTCCCGCTCGTGTTTCCATAGAGCGAAAACATTTTCTGATAGAACGGCACCGATTGCGGCGACGCCGAATAGATCGACCCGGTCACGGAATCCGCTCCGCCGAGCGGAAGCTGCTGCAAGACGTAGCTCTGAAACGCGCTGGTCGGGACTGTGGTTGCAGAAACAATGGGAAGTGCAATCCGCGCCCACTCGCTGTCGAAGAAGAAGAACAGCTTGTTGTGCACAATCGGTCCGCCCAGGCTGCCCCCGAAATGATTCACGGTCGAACGCGGCTTGTGATTCCCCGGCGTTGCGTTTGTAAAATAATCTGCGGCGTTCAGGATCGAGCCATTCCAGATTTCGTAAAGGTTCCCGTGGAACTGGTTCGCGCCGGACTTGGTCACGTAATTGACCTGCGAAGCCCCGTACCGGCCCTGATCGACGGAATAGGAAAGCGTGTTGACCGTCACTTCCGAGATCGAATTCAGCCCGAGGACAAGATTCGTCGAGAGGCCACTGTTGAGATTCGTGAGCGGGTCGTTCGTTTCCAGGCCGTCGACGATATAGCCGTTCGAGAGCGCAGGCAATCCATTGAATTCCACGTTGCCGTATCCGTTCGAACTGCCGACGAAATCGTTGCCGCTGCCCGCGGTGTTCATCAGCGCGCCGGGGGCGAATTGCAATGGATACGTTAGGTCGCCGCCGGGATTGGGCAGATTTTCGAGCGCAGGCGCATTCAGCGTCGTGGACGTATTTGCGTTTTCTGGATTCACGAGCGGAGCTTCGCCGCTCACCTCAATCGTCTCGATGGATCGAGCGACTTTCAGTGTGAAATTGACCGTTTGCTTTTGTCCCAATCCTGAAACCACGTGGTCGGTTTGCCGCGCGTCGAAGCCCTGTGCTTCCACCTTCACGGAATACGTTCCCGGCAGAAGCTGAGGAAAGTTGAACCGCCCCTGGTCGTCCGTCTTCGCGGTGCGCTTCAGACCGGTTTCCGGATTCGTGATCGTCACCGCGGCCCCGGCAATCGCCGCGCTCGTCGCGTCGGTCACCTGGCCCGTGATCGCAGTGGTCGTTTCGCCCTGCGCATGTGTGCGCGCAGGAATTGCCAGCAGCGTGCCCGCCGCCAGAAGACTCAGGAGAATTCCGCGTGCCATCAGCCCTTCGGCCTCACTACCGATGATCGGATATTAACCTAGGTTAACTATGGAAGTAAATCTATGTTTATGTGGAAAGTGTGCTAGGACTAACAAAGTCGAAGTGCCATTCCCTGCGTTTCGATTCGCGCGGCCGTAATTGTCCTTTTCGATCGGACGACCCTCTTCCCCTGAAGACGCGAGTTGTAAAAGCGAACATTTGCCCTTCCAAATGTCCACAGGCGCTGCTGCTTGCATTTCTCCTCCCGCTTGGTAGCCTAATCTTGGTGCTATGACAGAGATGATGGAACGCGCAAAGAGAGCTCAGGTCACTGGGAGCCGCGCTGTTTGCGGTCCGAGCGCACCTACGGACCGAGGCACCTCTCTTTTGGCCTCCACGAATCACGACTTGCCGGTTCGGACCATCAACCGCGACGATGCCGGGGCACCTATGAGGAACACTGCATTTCTAATCGCAACAACCGGAATTAGGAAATGAGCCAAGTCATTGAAAACAAACAATCGCGTCGCGTTCTAATCGCAACTTTTCGGGGGTGATTTCGGTGACATTTTCGCCCCGATTTTCACTCGCCCCACAGCCATGGGTCCTGAGTTGTGAGACTCAGGTCGCGGGCCGGAGTTCACGTCTCTACAAGTCTCAAGCCTCAGGCCTCCAGCCTGCAGACCATGCTAAACTGACCGCCACTTCGATGCCCGCGCGTGGAAAATTCATCGTTCTCGAAGGGATTGACGGCTCCGGAAAGCGCACGCAGCTCGAGTTGCTGGTGCGCTCGCTCGCGGCGCGAGGTGCCGCTTTCAAGCAAATCAGCTTCCCTCGCTATGACGGCTTTTTCGGCCGCCTCGTTGGTCAGTTCCTGAATGGCGAATTCGGCCCGCTCGACTCCGTGGACGCCCACTTCTCCGCCCTGCTCTACGCGGGAGATCGCCTCGAAGCTAAGCCTGGGATCGAAGCCGACCTCACCGCCGGACGCATCGTGCTCGCCGACCGCTACATCGGCTCGAATCTTGCGCACCAGGGCGCGATGGTCGCCCGCGACAAGCGCGAAGGCTTCCTGAAATGGCTGAAAGAGCTGGAGTACGAAATTTACGCGCTTCCCCCGGAAGACCTCGTCGTCTATCTCCGCGTGCCGCCTGCCGAGGCGCAACGTCTGGTCGGCGAAAAGGGGGCTCGCGAATACACGAAACTCCGGCGCGACATCATGGAATCGGACCTCGAGCATCTTCAGGCGGCGTCCGACATTTACGATCAATTGTCGCGCCAGCCGAATTGGATAAAGACGGAATGTTTCGACGCGGCACGAAATACGCTTCGCGCCCCCGAAGCAATCCACAAGGAAATTCTGGCGGCCGTCGAAGCGCGCGTTTTCTCCGCGCTACACGCCAACCGGTAACAAAAATGGGCTTCGGCGAATTTATCGGCAACGAACGAATCGTCAGCGCGCTGCGGGGAATGCTCCGGCGCGAACGCGTTCCAAGCGCGCTGCTCTTCACGGGCCCGCGCGGCATCGGAAAATACACTCTCGCGCGAATGTTTGCGCAGGCCGCAAACTGCGAGCGTCTGAAAGAAGATTTCTGCGGCGAATGCCAAACGTGCGCGCGGATCATGCGTCTCGCCGATCCCGCGCCGCTCATCGAACAAGGGCTTGTCGAGCGCGGCGAGAGCGCCGACGCAGCCGCCGTCGAGCGCATGCCGCTCCTCCTCGAAACACACCCCGATGTTTGGTTGATCGTTCCCGATCCCGTTCGCTTGCGCACTCCGGTGGCACGGCCGATGATTCGCGTGGGCCAGTTGCGCGCGGTGCAGCGCGCCGCCTATTTCAAGCCGCAAGGGCGGCGGCGCATTTTCATTCTCGACGGCGCAGACACGATGCGCTGGACCGATGCGGATGTTTTCCTGAAAATTCTCGAAGAGCCGCCGGAATCCGCGACGCTCATCTTGCTCGCGCCCAGGCCCGATTCGCTGCTCCCCACGATCCGCTCGCGCTGCCTGCAATTCCATTTCGCGCCCGTGCAGCCCGAAAAAATTGAGATTTTCTTGAAGGAGCGAAGCGATGGGAAAGTGGCCGAGCGGAAGCTCGCCGCGCAACTTTCCGGTGGAAGTCCGGGCGCCGCTCTTTCGCTCGATCTCCCGGAGTCCGAGCGTTTGCGCAAGAGCATCCTGCGCCTGCTCGACCAGGCGGTCGCGGGTGAAAAGTACGGCGACCTTTTCGCAGCCACGGCGCAGCTCACGAAGCAAGAAAAGGAATCGTTTGAAAATGTCCTGGGGCTGTTTTATAGTCTCCTCACAGACCTGCTCGAATTTTCCCAAAACCCGAAGGGCAGTCTCCCGAGAAATCCCGACCTGCGACGGGAGATTGAGGCCCTGAGCAAGAAGGTTGACCTGGGATGGGTCTTGCGGGCTACACAGGGGTTGGATCGGCTCCAAGAGCGGTTACGGCGCAATATCGGCCGGCAGTTGGGTTTGGACGCGTATCTCGCCTCACTGGGGGGCCACTGAAGCGTCCGCGCAACTCCAGTTTTTTTTCGAAGTCTTGCAACCGAACGCCTTCACCCGTAGTCATAACATATAGCATCCCGAAGGAGCATTCATCGTGAACCGCAAACTTTTTCGTCCCACTCTTACAGAAGTGAAGGAACAATATGTGGCGCGGCCGGCGACGCCCATGCCTCAACAGGCGCCTGCCCGGAAGAAACCCGCTCCGCCCGAACAAACTCACGCCGAGAATTTCTACTTCGTAAAGCAGATGCAAGCCCGCACGCCCGTCGCTGTGGTCCTGAACGATGGTGAGGTCCTGCGCGGCACGGTCGAATGGTACGACCGCGACTGCATCAAGCTGACTCGCTTTGGGAGCCCCAATCTACTCATCTACAAGCACTGCATCAAATATGTCTTCAAGGAAGGCGAGGACGCTTCGCAGGGGGGGACGAACGGGCAGTAAGCGGCTGTCGGGCGCGGGCTTCGTCGTGCAGAGCCTAGCCGGTCAAAGGTCAGCCGCGGTGCTTTTTGCGGTTTTTCTGGAAGGGCCCGACGAAGAAAGTCATCAAGGCTTTGCTCACGAGCCTGCCTCGATCGTCCCGGACGTCGCAATCCACGACCGCAATATGCCTTCCGATGCGGACTACTCGTGCATCCGCCGTCACGCTTCCGGCTTCGACCGATTCGAGGTAATTGATTTTCATCTCGATTGTGGCGACCCTTGTTCCCGGCGGACAGGCCATGTAGCTCGCCAAACCCCCGGCTGTATCCGCGAGCGCAGCGAGCACGCCCCCGTGAACCACCCCGTGGACTTGCTTGTGCCGCTTGTCCACTCGCATCCGCAGGATGACGCGGCCCGGCTCCGCTTTGTCCAGTGAAAAGCCGAACTGCTTCGTCGTGTTGCTTTCGAGCAGCCGCCTGCGAAGCTCGACAATCGCAGGGTGCTCGGCCGCCTTGGATGAGTGTGCCATTTCATGCCACCATTAGCCCCGCATCGGAGCGAATTCCAGCACCTTTCAGGCGCCCACGACGTCTAACCGGGAAGTGCGAAGGCGCGAATCTAGCATCCGAAGTCATTTTCGCGCAAGAGAGTCGGAAAACTTGCTGGCCGTCTCGAACGGCTGCTAAAGTGCAATATGGTCCCCATGAAGATCGGAATCACATGCTATCCAACGTATGGCGGTTCGGGTGTCGTGGCCACCGAGCTGGGCATTGAGCTCGCAGCACGCGGCCACGAAGTACATTTCATCAGCTACGCGATGCCCATCCGCCTCCACGTTGGGAGCGAGCGGATCCACTTTCATGAAGTCGAAGTCACCACGTACCCGCTTTTCGATCACGCGCCGTACACGCTGGCACTCGCGACAAAAATGATGGAAGTCGGCGAGGCCGCTTCGCTCGATTTGCTGCACGTCCATTATGCGATCCCGCATTCCGTGAGCGCGCTGCTGGCACGCTTGATGGCTGCGCCGAAGCGCCTGCCGTTCATCACTACGCTGCATGGGACCGACATTACGCTCGTGGGGAACGATCGCAGTTATCTTCCCATCACGCGGTTTTCCATCGAGCAAAGCGATGGCGTCACGGCCATTTCGAATTATTTGCGCGACCGCACGGTGAAGGAATTCGAAATCCATCATCCCATCGAAGTGATCCCGAATTTCGTAAACTGCGATCTCTACAAGCGGTGTGACGACCAATCGCGGCGCGCGCAGTGGGCGCAAAATGGCGAGCCAATCCTGATGCACCTTTCGAATTTTCGGCCCGTGAAATGTCTCACGGATGTCGTCGAAATCTTCGCTCTCGTACGTGAGAAGATTCCCGCTAAGCTCGTACTGATGGGCGACGGTCCCGACCGTGGCGCAGCGGAATACATCGTGCGGAAGAAGCGCCTTTCGAAGGACGTGTTCTTCCTTGGCAAACAGGACCGCGTGCAGGAGAAACTCGGACTGGCCGATTTGTTCCTGCTACCGAGCGAATTGGAATCCTTCGGACTTGCCGCGCTTGAAGCCATGGCTTGCGAGGTTCCCGTGATTGCCACGAACGTCGGCGGCTTGCCGGAAGTGGTCACACACGGAGCGGACGGCTATTTGGTCGCACCGCACGACGTGGGAGCAGCTGCAAAATTCGCGCTCGAAATTCTCACCAGCGCTGACCGAGGCCGCTCGATGGGCCAACAAGCGCGCATCAACGCCCGCCAAAAATACTGCTCGAATGACGTGATTCCGCAATATGAGGCCTACTACGAGAAAGTGCTGAACGCATCGGGCACTGCCGCCGGAGCATAGCCGCTCGAAAATCTTCAGCGGTCCAGGATGGGGACTGGCTGGAGTGACTGGATCGCCGCGTTGATGTCGTCCTGTGTCAGTTTCGCGTTTGAACCGGCGGTCGTCGTGAAAATGAATCGAAAATGATGATTGCGGTCGTCGAAAACGCGCACCGCAACAGGCCGCCCCGTCGCTGGATCGCCAAACTGAAATCCGCGGTTCTTTCCGAAATCAAAAGAATAGATTCCCGGCCCTGCTTGCGGCTCGAGGTCGAATCCGAAGGAAAGCTTCCAAATCAACAGCACGTTCATTCTCATCGCATCCCGGCTATTCATGAATGGAGACAACTGCGCGGGAGATGCGGAGTAGACCGCCTGGTACATCCCGTAATTTGAATCGATCGGATGGTCCGCAAACACGTTCACGAACTTCCGGTATTCAACCGGTTTCGAATCTTTGAGCTCGCGAAGCAGGTCCAACTGGACGCTGGGATCGTAAAAGACGACTACTTGGCCCGAATCGAACCGGAACACGACGTTGGATAGTGACGGAGTCTTCTTCGGGTCGCCCGTCCAGGGGACAATGAATTCGTAGTCGAAGGCTTTCAGTTGATTGCCCTTCGCGGGGGCTGGGGCGGAACCAAGCGGCTGGGGAACGTCAAGGAGCCACGGATCTACCGAGGCCCAATGCCTGGCATTGAGCCAAGCTAAAGTTTGGAGACCGTACCACACGCTAAACGCGGCCACCGCGAGCACTGCGACTAATAGAAGAATTGCGGATCGCCCACCTGTCTTTTCGGTTTCGTCGCTCATTCGCCTTGCTGATTCCTCGGGATTTTCGCGCCGCCATTCTACGCTATACCAAAGCTCTGGATGCCGAAAAACGGTGCTGGGTTAGCTTCCGATCAGTTGGCCATGCCTCAACGAATGCTTCACGTCCACTTGGCAATCGGTTGGGCTTGGCAAGACGAAAAGTTCCGAGCGGAGTCCCGGATAGGCGCTGATAATCCTTGGTTCCAACAGTTATTTGGAAAGATGCCAGTTTCCGACTGCTCCGTTTGTGAGGGGGACTTAAGCCCGGCTGAAAACGCACGATTCCCGACTCGCTACCTCCTGCGCTGTCTCGCCCATTTACGCTAAGTGGAGCGAACGCGGCCAAGCTGTCGCCGGCTGCCCTGGGTGGCGACCTTGCACTAGGCGATTTGCCTGCCACCGGGGCCGAGTGGTTAAGCCAATTTGGCGACCACGTTTCGCGCGGCCAGAGAAAGCATCAGCCGAGAGAATCCGCTGAAGATCATGCTGATCCCCACGAGCGTGCCGATGGCCCACTCGGTGCTCGACGGCCACGTCTTCCAAATCAACACGCCGAGAATCACGGTGATGATTCCGTCGAGGATCAGCCAGCCCGAGCCCGGCGTGGCGCGGAGCCGGAACCACAAGAAAATCTCCAGGACCCCTTCGGCGAATAGATAGATTGCAAGGGCGAGCGTGAGTGTCGCCAAACCAGCCACAGGATGAATCAACAGGTAGGCGCCAATGAAAATATAGAGAAAGCTCACCAGCAGCTCCCAGAGAACTCCGCCGGTGGTGCGCGTGTGCCAGGCAAACATCAGATGGATCGCGCCGCTGAATACGAGCAGCCACCCGACTAGTAAATTCACTCCGATTCCCGCGACTTGGGGCAGCGCGATAGCAATAAAACCAAACAGGATCAGCACGACGCTGAGCCCAATGGACCAACCCACTGATTTTTTCAAGATTGTGCTTGCAGATGCAGCGCTCATGACGCCTCCTCATTAGAGCCGCAATTCCCGGTTTGGTGTCCGGCTGGCGCATCGTACCCTTCTCCTGCCCCCGACACAACGAACATGCCTCCAGAGCAAGCCAACCAAAATCAGTAGTTTCAGCGGGAATCTGGCGCTTTGGCCGCGGCGTGGGTTGAAGATGACGGCCGGGCTTCGATCGCGTCCGGAGCCGCCGTCTGGCTCGCAGGAGCACTTGCCGGCGATGCCCACTCGAGCGCCCCGTTGCTTTTCGCAACTTCCTCTATGATTCTCGTGAACAACTGGTCTCTCATAGCGGTTCGTTTCGTGTAGTCGATCACATAGCTGACGCTGAATTCCAATGAGCCGCCATTTACTACGAGTGTGACGCTTGGCTCCAACGAAGGATTTTCGCTTCGATAGTTGTCGCTGATCACTTTCCACGACGCCTGCGCCTCCACCAGATAGTCGCCAATCGCCTCTTTGGCTACCCGCGAAAGCATCTCCCTGGCAAGGTGGCAATCGCTGGTGGTTGTAAGTGACACTTTAATTTCGTCCCAGATAAAACGGAATCCTTGCGAATAATTGAAAACGGACCCTTTCAAGACGGTGCTGTTGGGAATGAGAACGATCCGGCCGTTGTACAAGTCCCCGCTGACCCAGTTCCCCGTTTCCATCAACGTGGTTCGCAGCAACCCGATGTCGATCACGTCACCTTTCGTATCGCCGATCTGAACTCTGTCTCCCACGGCGTACAGCTTTGAAAAACCGATCGAGAAAGCGCCGGCAATGCTGGCCAGCACGTCCTGCAGCGCCACAGCCACGCCCGCGCCGGCCACACCGAGAGCAAAGCTGAGGCGGCCTAGGCGATCTTCAAAAAGGATAGTGAGAAAAAGGAGAATCGCGAGGTACCCGGAGAAGACGACGAACTTGCGAACCTTGTAGCGCGCATCGGCCCGGCCAAACCGCCGGGGCAGCGTCTGTTCGAGCAAACGAAACGCGGCGTGAATAACGAGGATTCCGACGGCTGCGGCAACGCACTTCCAGAACAAAGAAAGCGAAGCAGCCTGTCTCAAGAAATCGTTCATCCCGCCACCATTACTTGCACTTTGCCGCTACAAAGCAAGACTACAACGCTTATTCTGTCCGGATTCCTCGAGTTGAACACTTCTGAGTAAGGCGCCGCGAAAATTGGTCGGAGGACATCGAGCAAGCCGGCGCCCTACGATCGGCAGAACTTGTAACAGGGCGGCCGAAACTAGTGGTGGACCGGTGCGCTGTGATGCACCTCGGGTACTCGCGCATGCCCCAAGCGGGCCGCGTTGCGCTCAGCCTCGTCACGCTGTATCAGTTCATGGCGCTCCACGCCACGAGGCCCGGTCCAGCGATGGAACGCGTCGTAATGATGCGCGTAGGAGGCGCGATTGACCCACGTCCGCTCCCAACGCGCATTGGCGATGAACACCTCGTGTCTATCCCAGACGAAGCGAGTGGTGCCCCATCCCCAGGGGCGAAACGCAAAGCCGAGCGTCACGCCAAATCCAAAGACGATGGCGCCGCCAACGAAGAATCCAGGCACAGGCGGAGCGAATACGATCAGCGGATCATACACGGGAACGCAGATAAAGCCCGGATTCGCCGGCAGGATTTCGATGTAGGGACCGCCGGAGACTACCACCTGCTCGTTGGTTCGCAGGTAGCCGTACTCCTTCGCCTTTTTCCGCATCCTCTGCACCGCGTCCATCACGTCCTGGCGCTGCGCGAGAAAGGCGTTGCCCAACTGGGTCGTCCAGTCCATGTCCGAAGCCATCATCTCCAGCACGGATGGAAACGGCAGCAGCGCCTGCACGCTGGGATCCCACGCGAGGTGGTCTTCGGTGATGGCTCTGGCTAGATCGTCACCGGTCAGATAATGATGTTCATCCGCCCATTTGGCGGCGTCAGAAATTTGGTCCGGATAGGTAGCCGCAGCGAGTATTTGTGCTAGTAGAGGATCAGGATAAAGTGCGATGCGGGAGACCAGTTTGTCGAGTTCGGCTGGTGAATAAGATGGCGGGGCTTGACCGGCGATGAGCCCGGGGGTCCCTCCGGCGATCAGTGCCAACGAAAGCACAATCAAAACGATTTTCTGCAAAAGCGGTGGAGCTCGCATAAGTCCTCCTCTTTTGATTTTTTCTCTTTTTTTGTTCTTAGGTCGAGGGTTCGAACTTCAACACCTCATTTCTGCAGGTACCATACGCCCGGCTTCCTATCAAGTCAACGTAGGACCGCCTGGGTCAGGGTCAGGTAAGTAAGCGCAGCTCCTTCTCGCGGTTCTGCTGACCGTTCTGGCCTGTTATCTGGCTCGACGCTGGCACTCCTCACCCCGGGATGATGCCGGACTCTATCTGGCCGGAGCCATGCATTCGACCCTGTCGGCGAATCCTTATTACCAGCAAACGGCTACGCTGACATGCGGATTGGTCCTCGTAAAACGGGCAATTGGAAACTTCAGTCGACTGAGTGATCGATATGCTCCAAGCCGGATAATTGCTGTGAAAATTTTTTTCGCGCCGGTAACCCGGCATCGGCGCCTCAAGGGCGGTCCCCACTCCCGGACTGCTTGCGTTCCTTCCGTTACTTATTGACGCGAATCTTTGCCGAAAATGCCAGCGCCGGGGCTCTCAACGAATAAACTTCACTTGCGGCAGTCAGAATGCCCCAAACATGACACCGGAACCTCCAATCCGCCGAAAGTACGATCGAGTCCGCGCGCCTGCAGGTATGTGGGTCACCTGGAAATCGACCGGCCAGGCGAGCACTTCTCGCGCGGAGGTAATGGGGCTTGGAGGCTTCTACCTGCGCGCCAAGAACCCTCCGAGCGAAGGTTCCACAATTGAATTGATTTTTGACTTGCCGAACGGACAGGTATGCGGGCGCGGGATCGTGCGCAACTCAACGCCGGGGAAGGGCATGGGCGTACAGTTTGTTCAGATGAAACCGGAGGACCGGGCGACGTTGAATTGGTTTTTATCCCGGCAGAAGGTTTTCCAAGAGGATTGCCAAAAAGCTCCTGCTGTTGCTTCAGCTGCAAACTCACGGCCCACAAAGTCTCATCCCGCAAACTCTCAGCTCGCCATTTCGCACGGAGGGGAGAAAGCGGCTCAGCTTCGATTCGAGCGAGAAGTCAGGCAGCTGATGGCACTGACTGGCAAGGCCACCTATTACCAGCTTCTCGGAGTCACATCCGAATGTCCGGGCAGCCAGGTCAAGAAAAGCTATTACTCGCTGGCCCGCAAATTCCATCCGGACAGCCATATGGGTAATCGAGAGTTGATTATACGGCTCAAAGACCTAATGGCCGTCATCTCGGAAGCTTACAAGACTCTCGGGAACGAAGAGAAAAGGGCCGCGTACGACAAATCCCTGGCCGCTATGGGCGGTTTTAGCATGCATCGAGAAAGGACAGGAGCCGCGGAATGCATCGAAGAATGGCTCAAGCGTGCCAACCAATGTCTGCGCGCGAATAACTTCGTTGGCTCGATTGTCTGGTTGCGCAAATGTGTTGAAGCGGCGTCGGAAAATGCCTTGTACCATGCCATGCTGGCACGCAGCCTCGGGACCGTGCCCCAATACCACGACGAAGCCATCGAACACTTCCAAAAGGCGATCGATCTCGATCCATGGAGGGAGCCGGTCTACGTTCAGTTCGCCGAACTGCTTGAGAAAATGCAGCTCCCGGGGCGCACGCGCAATGTCTACTCCAAGCTTCTCGAAATCAACCCCTTGCATGCGAAGGCTTGTGAGCGGCTTGCCGCACTGGAGGCCGAGGAGAAGGGCGAGAAACCTTCGGCGCGGATCTCCCGCTTGTTCAACAGGAAGAGCCGAATCAGGCTCAGCCTGCCGATCTGCTCGCCCCCCCGAGGCTCTGGTCCGAGAAGGACGCGGTTGCGACGGCTGCCGATCGAGCGTTCTTCCTTGGGAACAAACCATCCGCCCTTCGCTCCCGGGCACAATTTCGCGGGGTGGGCCAGTTTGATGTAGACTCTCGGCCGAACTGGTAACGGATCGCAGCGGCGATCAGCCAATCGTGCCGGAGTTGTGATGATTCATACGGGCCGCCACTTTCTTCAAATCCCTGGTCCTACGAATGTCCCCGATCGAGTCCTGCGAGCCATGGCCCAGCCGGTCATTGACCACCGAAGCGCCGAATTCGCTAAATTGGGCACAGAAGTTTTAGAGGGCCTTCGCCCAATCTTTCAAACAGCAGGGCCTGTGCTGATGTATCCGGCTTCGGGCACCGGCGCCTGGGAAGCGGCCATCGTGAACACGCTCTCTCCCGGTGAACGCGTGCTGATGTTTGAGACCGGGCACTTTTCTCAACTCTGGCGCCAAGTTGCGGAGAGCTTCGGCGTCAAGGTCGAATACGTTCCAGGGAATTGGCGAAGGGGTGTTGCTGCTCGGGAGGTCGAAGCGCGACTAAATGCGGACGAACACCACACATTCAAAGCCGTCATGGTGGTCCACAACGAAACCTCGACCGGCGTTACCAGCTGCATTCCCGAGATTCGCCGCGCAATAAATAACGCACGTCATCCGGCCTTGTTGATCGTGGACGTGATTTCTTCTTTGGCGTCGATGGAATATCGCCACGACGAGTGGGGGGTTGACGTTACGGTTGCAGGCTCGCAAAAGGGCCTGATGGTTCCACCAGGTCTCAGCTTCAACGCCATATCTGCAAAGGCGCTTTCCGCCAACAAGAACGCAAAATTGCCGAGGTCGTATTGGGACTGGCAGCAGATGCTGGAGCCGAATCGCGCGGGTTTCTTCCCTTATACGCCGCCCACGAATCTTCTTTACGGGTTGCAGGAAGCGCTGCAGATGCTGAAGGAAGAGGGACTGCCCAATGTTTTTCGCCGTCACGAGCGCCATGCGGAAGCAACTCGCGCCGCGGTGCGGGCGTGGGGTCTGGAAATACTCTGTGAAGAACCGCGCGAATACTCAAGTTCGCTGACTGCGGTTCTCATGCCCGCCGGCCATGATGCAGACCGGCTGCGAAAGATCATCCTGGAAAATTTCGATATGTCGCTCGGCGCCGGGCTTTCCAAACTCGCCGGCAGCGTATTTCGAATTGGACATCTCGGCAGCTTCAACGATCTTATGCTGGCCGGAACCCTGAGCGGAGTCGAGATGGGGCTTCGGCTGGCAGGCGTGCCCCACAAAGAAGGCGGCGTCATGGCAGCCCTTGATTCGATTGCCCCGGCAGGCAAGGTTGGCGAACATGCCACGCCGGTGAAGTGATGCATCACTGATTCTCGGCCCGAAGTGAAGCGGTTTGCGCGAGTCCGGAGGTTTAAGGATGCAAGCTGAACCGAACGGGGCCACCGGCCGTCCCAAAATATTCTGCGCAACAAAAAACGTGCTGATTCTGCTCTGTCTGATGTACGGCATTACGTACATTGACCGAGTCAACGTGAGCACGGCCGCCTCTGGATTCAAGACGGAACTTCATCTTACGAATACGCAAGTCGGACTTGTGTTTTCCGCGTTCGCTTATCCATACCTCCTATTCCAAGTCATCGGAGGATGGGTGAGCGACCGCTTTGGAGCGCGGAAGACGCTGACGATTTCGTCCGTGATCTGGGCGGCTGCCACGCTGCTCACGGGCCTGGCGGGGAGTTTAGCGACGATGGTGGCCGCCCGCGTGATGTTGGGATTTGGAGAAGGCGCAACGTTTCCGACCGCGACCCGGGCCATGAGCGATTGGACGCCGCCTGGGAGACGTGCGTACGCACAGGGCATCACGCATGCATGCTCGCGGGTCGGCAATGCGATGACTCCTCCTCTGGTGGTTTGGCTGATGGCCCTTTTCACGTGGCGAGGATCGTTTTTCATCCTCGGAGCCATCAGCATGGTCTGGGCAATCGCGTGGGGCGTGTACTTCCGGGACAATCCCGGAGAGCACCCCGTCATTACGTCCCGAGAATTGGAAACGCTGCCGCACTACGCTTCGAAAGCAGAGAAAAAGAAAGACCCGGTGCCGTGGTTCCCGCTGGCCCGCCGAATGCTTCCGGTCACGATCGTTTATTTCTGCTACGGTTGGACGCTTTGGCTTTATCTCGCCTGGATTCCGCAGTTCTTTCTTCACAGCTATAAACTCGATTTGAAGAATTCCGCACTTTTTTCAGCCGGCGTTTTTTTCGAAGGAGTGCTGGGTGACATGCTGGGCGGTGTGATGAGCGATCGAATATTCGCCAAGACCGGCAGCAGAAATAAGGCGCGGCGTAATCTTGTGGTTGCGGGGTTTTTCTGTTCGTTGATTTCAATGCTGCCCATCCTGTTTACGCACGACCTCACTTTGGCGGCCATTTGCCTGAGCCTGGGCTTTTTCTTCGCGGAATTTACGATTGGGCCCATGTGGGCCATCCCGATGGATATCGCTCCGCGATTCTCCGGTTCGGCCAGCGGCCTTATGAATACGGGCTCAGCACTGGCCGCAATTATTTCCCCTCTTCTCGCCGGATACGTGATCGACAAAACGGGAAATTGGGAACTGCCATTCCTCGGCAGCATCGGCCTGCTATTCTTTGGTTCGATTATGGCGTTTTGGATGAAGCCCGACGAAGGAATTGCAGGGGTGGCACTGGACGGCTCACCTGCAGGGAAAACGACCGGAGACTAAAACGGTCAAGCGCAGAAGCCAGCCAGTCATCACCCGCCTCTACTTGAATCGATCGGAAGCGCGAACACTTTGCATCCTCTAAAACCATTGCCGCTCAGCTCCCATGCGAAGCCCGTTGACTCCTTCCTGCAGGCTCGTGAACTGGAAAATGAGCTGAAACAAACGCTGAGAGGCGAAGTGCGGTTCGACCGCGGGAGTCGCGCACTGTACGCCTCGGACGCTTCCAATTACCGACAGATTCCAATCGGCCTGGTCGTCCCGCGTGATGCCGAAGATGTGATCGCGGCGGTGGCAGCATGCAAAAAATTCGGCGCTCCCGTTCTCGCGCGAGGTGCGGGAACGAGTTTGGCCGGACAATCCTGCAACGTGGCCGTGGTCCTGGACTTCACAAAGTACATGAATCAAATTCTCGAGCTCAATCCTGAACGGAGATTTGCCCGGGTGCAGCCGGGCGTCGTGCTCGATACTTTGCGAAATCGGGCGGAGGCGCATCAGCTGACCTTTGCGCCTGATCCTTCCACGCATAGTCGCTGCACGATCGGCGGGATGATTGGAAACAATTCTTGCGGCACTCATTCTTTGCTCGGAGGCAAGACCGTTGACAACGTCGAGGAGCTTCGGATCCTCCTCTATGACGGCACGGAGATGACCGTCGGCGCAACGAGCGACGCCGAACTCAGCCGTATCGTCGCGCAAGGCGGACGCCGCGGAGGAATCTACTCCAAGCTGCGAACGATTCGCGAGCAATACAGCGAATTAATCCGTGCGCGGTTTCCCAAAATTCCACGCCGCGTCTCCGGCTACAACCTGGACGAATTGCTGCCGGAAAATGCATTTCACGTGGCGCGCGCGCTAGTGGGGACAGAAGGCACTTGTGCGATCGTTCTCGAAGCCAGGCTCAAGCTTATCCACAGTCCCCAACACAGGACGCTCGTTGGACTCGGTTACAAGGATGCGTTCCTGGCGGCGGATCATATCGCGGAGATTCTGGAATTCCATCCGATCGGGCTCGAAGGACTCGAAGGAAGCATGGTGGACGGGCTTGCGAGCAAGGGAGCGCCAAACCTCAACCTCCTTCCCGAGGGACGCGGCTACTTGCTGGTTGAATTCGGGTCGGATGACCCGAGCCAGACTCAGCGAGTTGCTGAGCAGCTCGTCGAGCGGCTGAAGCAAGTGGCCGATCCGCCCAGCGCGCGGATTTACACCAAGAGCGAAGCGCGAGCGGTCTGGCAAATACGCGAGGCGGGGCCGCGCGCGTCAGCATTTGCACCGGGCGCGGCGCCCCAGTGGGACGGATGGGACGATGCTGCAGTAGCGCCTGAAAAAGTCGGAGCGTACCTGCGAGATATCCGCAAACTGATGAACGAATTCAACTATCAAGGAGCGTTCTACGGCCATTTCGGCCACGGCTGCGTCCACATGCGCGTCAGCTTCGATCTCGAGTCCGAAAATGGAATCCGAAAATATGCCGAGTTTATCGAGCGCGCGGCGGATTTGGTGGTGAGTTACGGCGGCTCACTTTCCGGCGAGCATGGCGACGGTCAGTCGCGCGCTTCGTTGCTTCCGAAAATGTTCGGACCCGAATTGATGAAGGCTTTCGGCGAATTTAAATCCGCCTGGGATCCGGACAACGGGATGAATCCTCACAAGGTCGTCGACGCTTATTTGCCGACTGAAAATTTGCGCTTGGGCGTGGACTATAAGCCGCTCCAGCCCGCGACGCATTTCACATTCCCTGAGGACGAGGGTTCTTTTGCGAAGGCCGCGCAACGATGCATCGGCGTGGGCGCGTGCCGCAAGAGCGATGCTGGCTCGATGTGCCCGAGCTACATGGTGACACTCGAGGAAGAGCACAGTACGCGCGGGCGCGCTCACATGCTTTTTGAATTGCTCCAGGGCGAGGTGATTCGCGACGGCTGGAAGGACGCACAGGTCAAAAAGGCTCTCGATCTATGTCTCTCGTGCAAGGCTTGCAAATCGGAGTGCCCCGCGAATGTTGACATAGCGACGTACAAGGCGGAGTTCTTGTCGCATTTCTACGAAACGAACGGACGGCCACTACACGCTTATGCTTTCGGCATGATCGACAAGTGGCTTCGACTTGCGTCGCTCGCGCCGCGACTGGCCAACTCTCTCGTCCGCGCGCCAGGGATCAGTCAGCTCATGCGAAGAGCGTTGCGCCTAGCGCCGCAGAGGCAGCTACCCTTGCTCTCTCCATTTAGCTTTCACAAGTGGGCACGAAAGCATCGGGGAGAGATCGAACGCAAATCCATGGCGGCTCCGGTCGATGGGCGCGAGGTCCTCCTGTGGGTGGACACATTCAACAATTACTTTCACCCGGAGGTGAGCCGCGCAGCGTTCGATGTGCTCACTGAGGCCGGGTTCAAAGTCACGATTCCCGCGCGACCACTCTGCTGCGGGCGGCCTCTCTATGATTTCGGCATGCTCGATCGTGCCAAGAAATACCTCGGACTCATTCTGCAAGTATTGGGACAACAAATTGACTCGGGCTTGCCCATCGTCGTCCTCGAGCCAAGCTGTGCCTCAGTCTTCCGTGATGAATTGTGCAATCTGTTTCCCGCGGACCCGCGCGCCGGGCGGCTGCGAAATCAGACTTTTTTTCTCGGTGAATTTCTCGAGCGTCACGCCACTGGCTACTCGCCGCCGCAGCTTTCCCGAAAAGTGCTTCTCCACGGTCACTGCCATCAAAAGGCTCTGATGAGGATGAATGATGAAGAATCGTTGCTCCGGAAAATGGGCGCAAATTTGCAATCCATCGATTCCGGCTGCTGCGGAATGGCCGGGCCGTTTGGCTTTGAAAAAGAAAAATACGCGATCTCGCAGGCCGTGGGAGAGCGAGTGCTGTTGCCCGCCGTGCGGGAGGCTGCGCGAGAGACACTAATCATTTCCGATGGATTCAGTTGCCGCGAGCAGATACTGCAAGCTACCGGACGGAGAGCACTTCACCTTGCGGAAGCCATACAACTCGCTGCGGCAGGCTCTCAAGAATCTTCAGATAACGCCGAGGCAGTCTGATCAGCAACTTGGCGCAATAAATTTAGCCGCGCAGCCAGGCGTGCCAAACAAACAGGCTGATGTTCGTCACGGCGAGAAATGCAAAAAGAAGTGTGAGAAGGACATGACCGAGGACAAAGCCCGGGCCGCGCGGCCAATCCTTGTGCTCGTAATATGTGAAGTCCACGACGATGCGCAGCGTCCAATAGATGCCGATGAACGCAGCGAGTCCGAGAGCAGCCCTGTCACCGCGCAGCAGTTCGTTGTGCAGCGCCAGAGTCAGAACGCCGAACGCGATGATCGTCAAGACAGCAAAACCGCCGTGGACCCACATCAGCTTGCGGTTGAAGGGCGTGAGCTTCGCAAGATCTTCCTTCCAACCCAATCGGCGAGGCACTTGAAAGCTTGCAAAGAGGACGCAGAAATGGCCGATGCCCGCGAGCCACAGCGCGAGATTGAAAATACTTTGCGCTGTCGCCAGCCCTGCCGCTTGCTGAATCGTGGCCATAGAAGCCTCCCTCCCGGAAGGCAACCGCTCAGAAAGGTCCGATAAAGGCAAAAAACGGGAGCATGACGTTGCGAATGAAGATTGGATGAAAGAGCAAGAAAGCAGGGCCTCCGGCGCACAGCAGCGTGAACAGCCAGCCGCGAAATCCATGACCGATCCCAATTTTTCTGGCGATGGCAGACCTCTCCACCAACAGCCCGGCGCCCTGCAAGAGAAAATAGGTGGTCGGCAGTCCATAGCCGCCTCGGGCGGGAAATGAAATCACGAAGTCGTGAATGACCCCTGAAACAAAGAATGCAGCCATGGTCGCAGCGGGAAGACCAAAACGCTCGCGCGCCGGGCGAAACACCAGCCCGTGTGTAAGCTGACGGAAGCCGAGATTCCATCGCTTGCCCCAGAAATCGCTCAACGACGTCGCGAGAGCCGGAGACTGCATGATGGGCTCAGCGTCAACGCCGACCGATTTCCAAATCAGGGCGATCATATGAAACGTTCCAAAATGCAGGACAAGCACGAGTCCCAACATGCCGAACCATCCGGCGAGAAGCTCGTGACCTGCAGGAATCCTTCGGACAACGAACCAAATTAGAAACGCCCCGAAAAATGTTTTCGTCGTCGCCGCCAGCCATTCTCTCGCCGGAACTGGATTGGGGCGGCGGCTGGCGTCGAGGAATGCGACTGCGTCCATCCCAGGCCAGAGAAACAAATAGCCAAGATTGCGGCCGACGCTCGCGCGAATCCGCTCTGCACGCGCGCGGAACCACGTCTCCCACTTACATCCGAAGAAGATTGCAATCGAAAGGAGCCACATGAATTGCCAGGGCACTAACCTCGAACGCAGAAAACAAGCGCCCGCAGGCAAGACAATCAGTGGAATCCAAGCCGGCCAAAGCAGACTGACCGGCGTGCCACTCGGCGCCGCCTTCGGCGCGATTTGGGGTGTCGCGGGTTCGGCTACTTCTGGCATTGCAGGTCCTCGAACCCGAAAGGTTCGCTTGCTGGGAGGCCGCGGCGGATTTGCTCGTCGGTGAAAGGCGTCGCGGGAAGGAGGTCCGGCGGCAAGAGATCGAAGGGAGGCCAGGGTTCGACGAGCCCTTCGGAGAGAATGCGCACTTGAGCGAGCGAGACGATAGGGATTCGCATCGTCCTCTCGAAGAGATACGCAAGCATGTAGTGCATGACCACAGGCATGCGGAAATACAACGGCCGTTTGCCAATGACACGGCCGACGCGCCGCACCGCTTCTCCTAGTGGCATTTCCTCGGGGCCCATGATCGCGACCGTCTGCCGCGAAAGTCGGCCTTCCGTGAGAGCGGCAGCGAGAACCCGCACAAGATCCTCGACGGCCAGTGGCCGCACAGGTTTGTCTTCCATGCCGACCAGAGCGAAGACCGGAAAAGAATGCAGAGCGTGGCTGATATGATCGAGCATGTGATCGCCGCGTCCGTAGATGACACCCGCTTTGAAGATTGTGTAGTCGAGACCGGACTGGCGAACAATTTCCTCGGCAGCCCACTTCGATTCGTGATACCCGGAACCACAATTGGGCCGCGCGCGCAAAAAGCTGAGCAGGGCGGTCTTTCCAACGCCCGCGCGCCGGGCTGCTTCCATTACGTTCCGCGTTCCTTCGATGTGAACTCGCAGATACGTCTGCGTGCCGATCTCGCGGTTGATCCCGGCGCAATGGGCCACTCCCCCGCATGCCGAAAAGGCGCGAGTCAGCTCATCCGCACTCGAGAGGTCCGCCGCGAAGAATGTTGCATTCGGGATTTCTAATGCGGACGCGTCGCGCCGATCCTCGCCCCGCGCGATCAGGACCACCTCGTGGCCGCGGGCCGTAAGCTCCCTTGCCAAGTGTCGCCCGACGAAGCCCGTTCCACCAGTGATCGCGATCCTCACAAGAGACCGCTCCCTTCGGCAGAATTGTTCCCGCCCACGTGGATCCAACCGAGAAGACCGAAGAACGTGAAGCCGAAGGCGTTTGCCGAGCCATGCAGCCGCGCCATTTGTTCCAGGTGAACGAACGGTTGGAGCGGAAACTCGCCAAGCGCCCATGTTGCGGCGAGAACCATGGAGAAAATTACGGCGGCTGCTGAGACGCCGACGAGCAGCCTCGCACCAGACTGTGCAATCCCGGGGAGCGCGGCGAGAAACGCTACGGCAAGCCCAATCTCGCTCGTCGCCAACGTCAAAGCTGCCAGGAGCTTCACGCGCGGCCCAACGACAAATCCCGCCGCGAGTAGTCCTGGTCCGAGCAGAACTCCCCACGCCACGATGGCAAACAGGATCGTGGTTCTGCGTGGCCTTCCTTTTTGGCTGAGCGTACGACCCGCAGAGCGCGCCAAGAGAGGTGCTGCGAATCCGGCGAAGTGGAAATGCACGGCGGTGAGTAGGACGATTGGCTCCTGAAAGCCGAGTGGCGTTAGACCCAGGCGCGAAGCCACGAACCAAGCTCCCCCGACACTCAGATACAAAAGGGAAATTCCAGGAAGCAATCCGTCCAGGGTTCGCCAATCACCTCGGGCGAGTCGAAGCATTCCGCCAAGCGCAGCGACTCCGCAGAACGCCAGCCAACCCGCGGCCAGTGCAGCAGCTATAGTCCCGCGAGAATGCAAAAGCGACGCGACCGCGAGAATCGCTGCGGGCAAACATGCGATTCGCGCGATGCGTTCCGGAAGCGGGAGGCCGATTTGTGTGTCCATCCGGCCGATCAGCTCAAGACCTAGTGGCACGATGACGAGCGGCGCGAAAAGGAACAGGAGCTCAATCCAGGAAAGGTCCAGCTTCAAAGCAAAAGAGCCGCCGGCTAGGCCGCACCAGATCAATCCGCCGATTATTGCGATTCGATTCAAAGGGTCACGCCTTTATGCCGAATTAATGCGCCACCGCTTGCAACCCGTCCGCCTCCGCCAGCCGTTTAGTATGCCGAAACACACGCAGATGAATCTGATGAACGATGGCGTCGGACCAAAGCCGCCAGTAGGCTACCGGCCACATGCGATTCCGGTATTCGGAAGTGCCGGTCAGCAGAGTGTGGCCATTGGGAAGCGGCGTCAGAACGAATTCAGCGTCCTGCGCTTGAAAATATTGGCCATCAATATGCCGCGTGCGAATGTGGCCGTAAGGCGAGAGCTCCTCCATCACGGGAGGCTCGCCCGAAATCGTAAACACAAGCCGTCGGTTCTCGTCCCAGACTTGAATCGGCTCGACAAATTCGCCGCTCGAAAATTGGCACTCGCGCCGGGCGCCAAGACCGTTGCCCTGCAATGTGGAACGAATCGGGTATGCGATTCCCGCGCGGAACAGCCATTCTGTGGGGGGCTGTAGCGTTGGAAACGAGACGAGGTAACGCCACACCGCTTGCGGGGGCGCGTTGATTTCGATCTGCGTGCTCACTTTGAGGAGAGGCGGCTCCCGCGGTTTCAAAGCGTCGCTTCCGATCACGAAAGGCACAAAGAGCAGCATGGCGGAGAACATTGCCTGCGACTGCAGCCGGCTCCAATATCGATTCTGAATAAGGTATCCGACGCCGCCGCCCATCCATGCGAGCGCTAGCCCAATCGGTGCAGCCATCGCCAGACAGCCAGCTCCTTCGATGGCGAATGCGAGCAAGACACCGCCGAGCAACACGACCGAAAGACTTGCGACCACGAGACAACTGCGCAAACTTCGCGGCTGGTGATAACCATGCAGGACCACAGAGACAAGTCCCAGGCAAAACGGCAAAGCGACAAAAATTCCCCAGCCGTACACCCCAAGTACGCTGACACTCAGCAGCGTTGCCACGGCGCCGAGTACCGAAGTGATGAGCAGCGCCATCGCCGCGCTTCCCCAATTGCTTTCCGGGATGATCCTCTTCAGCGTGCGGTTTTCTCGGGCGCGCGGCGGTTTCCGAAGGTCGGCGGCGCTCTCGGAGGGATACACGCACAGGATGAGGAAGAAGAGGAGGTTCACGTACGGTGCGAAGAACAGCACCACGAGCCACACGGGCAAGCCCATGGCGCGGAGACGTTGCATCGTCAGGGCCACGCCCACCCAAATGAACGGGAGCGAAAGAACCAGCATGAAAAGGAGGAAAGTCCGATCGGAAGGAGGGAGCGAGGTGATCTGCACCGCCCGGCTGACAGGGATCCAGTAGTTGAAGACACTCCACGGCCGGTGAAATACAAGCCACGCGGCGAGACGGTCGAAGTTGTGCTTGACCGCGAAGCCGACCAGCCCGATGAGCGCGTAAGGCCCGCGATCGATTTTCCCTTCCGTGCTCAAAAGATTCGGATATTTCATTTCGCGACTCCTTCCTTCGCCGGAGAAATCTGAGCGTCAGGACCTCGTCGCATTGCACATCTGCCGCTGAGACATTGGCGGCGCACGGCGATCGAACGGTACGCAGCGCGAAGCAAGTGACGCACACCGGGGACTTGCGCGAGTGCGACGAGCGGCCAGCCCCACCTAACATGCTTGCCAAGCTCGACGATCGCGTCGGCGCCGCCGAACGCTTTCCCGTTGGTGAAGAGTACGCGCATCTCGCCGAGCAGCACATCCTCGGGGAGATGGAAGAAGGCGCGAACCCAGGGCGTCTGCAAAGGAATGAAAAGAAAGCCGCGCCCGACAAGGACGCGCTCCATGCGACGGGCCCCGGTGCGGCAGAATTCACATTCGCCGTCGAAGAGAACCCAGCCGCGGAACCCGGTCTCTCTCGTTTCATTCGTTTCTGTGTGGACTGAACACATCGCGCATCAAAAAAGGCGGTCGTCCGCCCTCCTCCTTCGCTTAATCCGGCAGAAGCTTGCGAATCCGCCCGCGCAGTTTTGCAAGGCCGCGCGCCGCAGCCGGCGACAGACGCTGAAATTCGTCGAACAGCGTGTCCATCGTGGTGATGAATTCGAGCAAATCCTCGAGACGTTGGCGCGGATAGGCCTCAGACGGGCCCGCCTTCCCTGCCTCTTCCAGGCATTCACGCACGACCTGGATCGTGGGATCCACCTCACGCTTCTTGCGCTCCTGGATGATGATCCGAAACAGTTCCCACACGTCCTTTATGGACTCAAAGTGCTGACGGCGATCACCCAAGATCGGCGCCACGCGCACGATGCGCCATCCCTGCAACTCGCGGAGACTGGTGCTGACGTTGGAGCGAGCTACGGAGAGTGTTCGCGCAATTTCGTCGGCGGGCATGGCGCGCTCGGACAGGTAAAGAAGCGCGTGGACCTGCGCCACAGTGCGATTCACGCCCCAGCGGGTCCCCATCTCGCCCCAGTGGAGAATGAACTTCTGAGCGACGGGTGAAAGCTTGGATTTGCCTATTTCTGTCATTTCAGTCACAACTGAATATACTGGAACAGGGGGATTTTGTCAAGGTCTTCGACTCCGTTGGGCGGGTTGTGATTCGGCGCTCAGGCCCTCCGTGGCAAACTGCTTATAATCTTGGGCTTACGCGCGTCTTCGCGAGAGCCGAAAATATCAGCTCGCGAGCGAATATTTCGCTCGTCTCCTGCGCTCTCTTCCTGTAGCATATGTGGAGATTCAAATCGATCGCCCGTGTCCGCCTTACAGGACTCGGGCGTTTTTTTTTGGAGATACGATGCCGGAATTCACTGCCTATCGCACCGTCGCTGAAATCGAAGAGGTCGTGCGCCGCTTCGAGACTTGCGAGTACAAACCTGCGGAGTTCACTCACGCAAAGCACGTCACGGTCGCGGCGTGGTATCTATCGCATGGGGACAAGGAAGCGGCGAAGGAACGCATGCGCCTCGGGCTTCTTCGTTTTATCCGGCATCACGGGAAAAACGCCTTTCACGAGACCATTACCCAATTCTGGATTGAAATGGTTGTCCATCGTTTACGCCGCGCCAATTCGACAAGTGATTTGATTTCCAACATCAACGAAATTGTCTCGCGGCTGGGCGACAAGAACCTGATCTACGAATACTACAGTCGCGCGCTCCTCGATTCGCCGGAAGCGAAGGCGGAGTGGGTTGAGCCGAACCTGAAAAGCATCCTTTAGGGCGCGCTCGGGAATCAGAAATTGGGAAGCGCTCAAGTTGCGGCAGGTTCGGCGGTGGCCAATTCGGGAATTTCGATGTGGATCTGCGTTCCCTGCCCCTCCTGACTGCGGATGTCCATTTTGAATTGATCGCCATAGAGAAGGCGCAAGCGTTCATGGACGTTCGAGATGCCGATGCCTTCGCCATAGATCTGCGCGAGGCGCTCGGGCGAAATGCCCATGCCGTTGTCCTCAATCTCGATGGCCAAACGGCCGTCACGGTGGCGCGTGCGGAGACGAATTTGCCCGCCTTCGAGTCGCGGGCCGAGGCCGTGCTTGATGGAGTTCTCGATCATTGGTTGCAAGAGCATGCTGGGGACAAATGTGTCGAGCGTCTCCTCGTCGATTTCCTTGAACACCTGGAGCTTGTCGCGTCCGAAACGTGCGACCTCGATATCCAAATAATCGTCAATGAAATCGAGCTCGTCGCGAAGCGGCACGAACGTCTCATGCTTGCGCAGCAGGCGGCGCAGGATATTCGAAAGTTTAATGACCACGACGCGCGCCATGTCCGGGTCGAAGCGGATCAATGAGGAGACTGCGTTCAGCGTGTTGAAGAGAAAATGGGGATTGATCTGGCTCGTCAAGGCGTCCATGCGCGCTTTGAGCAGGAGTTGCTGATTCTGCTCGAGATTCATCTCGATGCGCGTGTTGTTCCAGATCTTGATCGGAACCGCTACGGACATGATCGAGGAAAGGACCACAAGAAGCAGAACGCCCCAGTTTGACGGATGGTCGGAAAAGAGCCAATGCGAGGGGACAGCGTTGGCCAATTCGATCCGCCCGACCTCGAATGCGGCGATGCTGAACAGTGGGAGCATGGCCCAGTTACCCTGGCCGCGGCGAACCAGCTTCCACAGCCATTGCGGAATGCTCAGGAACAGGAAAGGCCCGAAATGCCAGACATCTTCCTTTTCGGGAATGACTTCGCGAATCATTCCTGCAAGCAGACCTACGAGAGCGGCCATGGGGCTGGACAGCCATTCGTGATTCCCGAAGGCCGGGAGACTAATCAGCGAGCCGCCCAGCAGTCCGACGATTCGCCCGCCGATCAGCCCCATGAGGAACGAGCCTTCAAGCGTGAGATCGAAAAAGCGATAGCCAACCAGACGCAGCATGACGCCAAGGGCGAGCGGCGGCGTCAAGAAAAGGAGCAGCATTACTTTCTGATCGGAGTCGCGATTCTCGGTGAAGACGAGCTTGCGGAACGACCTGAACCGGACGAGGAGCGCCGCGAGGGCCGCCGCCCATCCGACCTTCAGGACCAGCGTGAAGAGCAGGTCTTTGCCGCCAGAAAGTACGCCCATTTCGCTCCCCGCCAGCGGTTAGAAATTCTCCGAGTTACGTTAGCCAAAGCGGCCGGCGAAGTAAAGAAAAGCTGCGCTGCGGTTGCGCGCAACTAGCAGTTTTGTGAACCCTGCTATAATGCCCGATTCCAATGAAGCGCCGCAGAAAATCCGAAAGGGCCCACGTGGTGGCGAAGGCTCAACTGCCCACGCGCTTCGGCCGATTCACGATTCTGGGGATCGAAGGCCGCAAGCGAGGCGAACAGGCGGTGGCGATTCAGCACGGACGACTGGGCCGCGCCAAGCCGCCGCTCGTACGAGTCCATTCACAATGCCTCACAGGGGATGTGTTTGCCTCCGAGCGGTGCGATTGCCGTGCGCAACTTGAAATGTCCCTGGCAAAAATCGCCAAGGAACGCTCGGGAGTCGTGCTCTATCTGCCGCAGGAAGGTCGCGGCATCGGTCTGCTCAACAAGCTCAAAGCCTATGAACTGCAAGATGACGGGCTCGATACCGTGGAAGCAAATCGCCGACTGGGGTTTGCGGCAGACTCGCGCGACTACGAATTTGCGGCGGAGGCCCTGAAGACACTTGGCATTCGCGCCGTCCGGTTGCTTTCAAATAACCCCGATAAGGTGCAGCAACTCGAGCGCTCCGGAATTCGCGTGGTGGAACGAATTCCCTGCCGTCCGCGCACCAGCCGTCTTTCGCGATCCTACCTACGCACCAAGAAGGACAAGCTCGGCCATCTGCTTGCGGGGCTCTAGCCTCTGCGCTCCCCTCAAAATTTAAGTTGACAAGATTGGCGCGCCCAAAGATACTAAACCATATGGTTAAGTATTCAGGCCGCGAGCTCGATGCCACATTCGCCGCACTCTCGGATGCCACCCGCCGGGGCATTCTGGCACGTCTCGCGCTAGGGGAATCGTCCGTCAGCGAGTTGGCTGCGCCGTATGACATTTCTCTTCCGGCCGTGTCCAAGCACCTGCGCGTGCTCGAGAGGGCGCGGCTCGTGGAGCGGCGGAAAGACGGCCGCGTGCACCGCTGCCGCCTTGCCGCCGAGCCAATGAAGAGTGCGGCGGAATGGATCGAGTACTACCGGCAATTCTGGGAGCATCAGTTTGACGCTCTGGCACGTTATCTCGAGGAATCGCAGAAAGAGGAGGAAACAAAATGGCAAATCCTACCGCAGAATCCGAAACCAGGCTCCAAATCCGGAGAATGTTTGCCGCGCCGCGGCAGAAAGTCTTCGAAGCGTGGACGCAGCGGGAGAAGCTAGAGAAGTGGATGTGCCGCGACAATCCCAAAAATGAGCCGCGCTATACTGCGTTCGATGTCCGCCCCGGCGGAACGAACATGATGGAAATCAAGACGGCGGCTGGAAAGGTGTATCACCAGCGCGTCACGTTTCGCGAAATCAAGCCCCCCGAAAAGCTTGTCTTCACGTGGGGATGGGAGCGGTTCAGTCCCTCGGGTGAAAAAGAGGAAGAGCAGCAGGACACGCTTGTTACCGTGGAGTTCGAGGCGCGTGGCACTTTCACCGAGGTAACTCTGACTCACGAAGGCTTCCGTAACGCCGAACAGCGCGAGGCCCACAACAGGGGTTGGACCGGCTGCTTCGATGTTCTGGAAAAGACTCTGGGCAATTAGTCTGCAAGGATAAACGAGGAGAGCACTTGGAAACATTTCACCTCACGCGAAAGAAGTGAGCGCAGACCGAGGAGGCACGCCATGATGACGAAGGCCATTCAGCAGTCGGTTCGATTCGACGTGCCTCCCGGGCGGCTTTTTGACATCTATCTCGATTCGAGAAAACATTCGGATGCCACCGGAGCGGCGGCACGCATGAGCCGAAAGGTGGGCGGCAAATTCACGGCGTGGGGCGGGGTGCTCCGCGGGCGCAACCTCGATATCGTTCCGGGACGAATGATCGTCCAGGCATGGCGCGCGACGCACTGGGCCATTGCCGATCTTGACTCCATCCTCGTTCTTCGCTTCAGCAAAGTGCCGGGCGGCGCACAAATTGATCTCGTGCACGTGAATGTCCCGCGATACGATCACAAAGGCGTGAGCGAGGGCTGGCCAAAATACTGCTGGAAGCCTTGGAAGAAGTATTTGAAACAAACCGCCAAGGCCTGACGGCCGGCTATCTTCGCGTCATGTGAGAATCAGAATCATGCAGAACGCAAACACAGTCGATGTCGCGATGGCGTTCGTCGCGAAAATCAACGCCCACGACGTGGACGGATTAGCGGCGTTGATGACGCCGGATCACACCTTTATCGACGGTCTCGGAACCACGTTTCGCGGCGCCGATCAAATGCGCAAGGGCTGGACCAGCTACTTCAGCTGGTTCCCCGACTATGCCGTCGAAGTGACCGAGATCTTCAGCCACGGAGATGTCGTGGCCATGTTCGGAAAGGCTCGCGGAACATTCGCGGTGGGAGGAAAATTATCACGCGAAAACTTCTGGGAAATTCCTGCGGCGTGGCTCGCTATCGTGAAGGACGGACGGGTAGCCGAGTGGCGCGTCTATTGCGATAACGACCCCGCGCGCCGAATCATGGCAGCAAACTCACCGGAAAAATAAAAATTATCCGCCGCCGACGAAGTGGACGATTTCAAAGCTGTCGTTTGCGTGGACTTGTGTCTCTTTCCACCGCGCCCGGGGAAGAATATCGAGATTGTGTTCGATGGCCACGCGGTCACCGGACATGCCGAGATGTTCAAGTAGCGCGGCGACGGTGAGGCCATCCGGAACGTCGCGGCGAGCGCCATTAATGGTAACCGTCATGGAGCGGAATCCGCGGGTGGTGCCTTTGCGCGGGTGCGCATCGCAAACCGGATTTCGTCCTTCCCTGCGTCCGCTCTGGCTTGGATCACGAGTGCGAGATCGCCCGCCCCCAGAGGCGGCAGAGGAAATTGAATTCGCACCCGTCCCTGCGCGTCGCTGGTCCCGGAATAGTGTCTATCTCCGAGTGCGCCATCGATGACGGCCTCCACCTGAGCTCCAGCTTCGGGCTCGCGGTTCACACGGCTCAGGATTTCCAGGTCGAGCGAGACGTACCCGCCCGATAGCCAGGAGGAGGGATTGAGGAGTTGTACCTGAATTCCAGTTGTGCGGTTCGCCTGCTCGGCATTCGCAATGACTTCTGCGTCGAGCGCGCCCGAGCGGAGATCTTCAATCACAGTGCGATGCTGCTCCGCCACTCGCTGGCGGAGCCCCTCATCGCTGAATGCCGCCGACGCGGCATATTGATCGTAAGGCGAGGTGAGCCGATGGAGGACACGCCCATTCTGATACACGACAGTGTCGATAAGCGGACGCGAGGGGCCGCGGTCTTCCGTTTGAACGTGGAAGACCAACTGGCCGACCCGAACGTCCGTATTGAATCCGGAACTCATCGAGCGGCGCTTCCCTCCCCTGCGATGCGCACAGTGAAAGGCAGGATTCGAAGTAACAGGGAGTTCATTTGACCGATATGCTCTCGGGCCGTTATTATAACAGCGCATGAGCGGCAACAACCTCGACAACTACGGCCCTTTGTTGCTGATGTTTATACTGGCGGGAGGGCTTTCGGGCGCGCTGGTGGCGGTTTCCGTGCTCGTGGGAAAGCGCAAACCGTCGCCCGAAAAAGATCAGGCTTACGAGTGCGGGATTTCTCCCGTGGGCGACGCTCGAGGAGCTTTCCCGGTGCAATTCTATATGGTCGCCCTGGTGTTCATCCTCTTCGATATTGAGGCTATTTTTCTTTATCCGTGGGCGCTGGTTTACCGCGAGCTGAAGGTGTTCGGCTTTGTGGAAATGATGCTCTACATTATAATCCTGCTGGCTGGTTACATATTCCTCTGGAAGAAGGGCGCGCTCGACTGGAACCGCTGACCGCCCTCCGGGATCGAATTCATCGTGGCATCTGAGGAAGTCGATAAGAATCCAGTAGTCCATAAACTTCGGCAGTGGGACGCGCAGAGTGTCGCGGAAGTGATTGATTTCCGGGGCGAAACGACCGTCGTAGTCCCACGAGAGCACCTCGTGCGCGCGGCAGAGTACCTCGCCACTGAGCCTTCCTTGCGGTTTTCGTTTCTTTCGGACATTACCACCCTGGACCGGTTCCCCATCGAGCCGCGTTTCGAAATCAACTACCACCTGCTGTCGCTCGACCGGCGAGAACGGGTGCGGTTGAAAGTGCGTCTTTCGGGGAGCGATCCTGCCATTCACTCGGTCACCACGATCTGGGCGACAGCCAATTGGCACGAACGCGAAAATTTTGACCTCTTTGGCATCTGTTTCGAAGGGCATCCCGACCTGCGCCGCATACTCATGCCGGACGATTGGGAAGGCTACCCGCTGCGTAAAGATTATCCTGTGGAAGGCTACCGATGACCGTCGGCGAGGCCCGCTCGGCCACGACGACAACCGTCGAAACGCCGGCCGGCGCCGCTCAAACCATGGTTTTGAACATGGGTCCGCAGCACCCGTCCACGCACGGCGTGCTGCGCGTAACGCTCGAGCTCGACGGCGAAATCGTGGTCAAAGCCCAGCCGGTGATCGGTTACCTGCACACCGGCATCGAAAAATCTTGCGAAGCGAAAACGTATACGCAGGCCATCACGCTCACCGATCGGATTGACTACCTCGCGCCACTTTCGAACAACCTGTGCTATTGCCTGGCGGTCGAAAAACTTCTGGGCCTGGAGATCCCGAAGCGCGCGCAGTACATCCGCGTTCTCCTTACCGAGCTGACGCGCATCGGTTCGCATCTCGTGTGGCTCGGGACCCACGCTATTGACCTTGGCGCGATGTCCGTCTTCCTGTACACCTTCCGCGAACGCGAAGAGATCATGAAAATTTTCGAATACGTGTCCGGCCAGCGGATGATGACGAGCTACTTCCGGATCGGCGGGCTCGCGCTTGAACCGCCGCCGGGCTGGCTCGACATGGTGCAACGAGTCCTGGACGCCTTGCCCGCCCACATCGACGAATACGAAGATCTGCTCACCAAAAACCGAATTTGGCTCGGACGAACGCAGGGCGTCGGCATCCTGAGCGCTGCGGATGCCATCGCCATGGGCTGCTCCGGGCCGATGCTGCGCGGCAGCGGCGTGGCGTACGACGTGCGGAAGGCGTTCCCGTATTCGAGCTATGACGAATTTGATTTCAACATTCCCGTGCAAACGGCCGGTGATTGTTATGCCCGATATCAGGTGCGCGTCGCGGAAATACGTGAGAGCCTGAAAATCGTCCGCCAGGCGATCGAAAAGGCTTCCGCGGAAGGACCTATTCGAACCGTGGCGCCCGGAATCGTGCCACCGTCGCGGGAAGAGATGAAGACTTCGATCGAAGGGCTGATCTATCACTTCAAGATCTACACCGAAGGGTTTGCGCCGCCGCCGGGCGAAGTGTACCAAGCGATCGAATCACCGCGGGGGGAGCTGGGATTTTTTGTGGCCAGCGACGGGTCGGCAAACCCATATCGCGTGAAGGTTCGCGCGCCGTCGTTTGTCAACCTGCAGTCGCTGCCGAAACTTTGTGAAGGCCGCCTGATCGCTGATGTGGTCGCTTGCATTGGAACCACCGACATTGTCCTGGGAGAAGTGGACCGCTAGCGGCTGTTGAGCGAAACCAAACCATGCAATTGCCCCCATTACTGGAAGCGAAATTTGCGGAACTGCTCGGGCGCTACCCGGTCAAGCGCTCCGCTCTGATCCCCATGATGATGTACGGGCAAGATCAGTTCGGATTTCTCAGCGATGAACTGCTCGAGGAAATTGCGAAGCGCGTGGGCCTGAACATTCTCGAAGTGACGGAGACCCTCGCATACTACTCAATGCTTCGGCGCAAGCCCGCGGGACGCTACCACATCCAGGTGTGCACGAATGTTTCCTGCATGCTGCGCGGCGCGAACGAGCTTTACCAGCACATTCAGAAGCGGCTGTCCATCGGGAACAAGGGAGTTTCGCCGACCGGCACATTTTCGCTCGAAGAAGTGGAATGCATCGGCGCTTGCACCGGCGCGCCTGCCATACAAGTGAACTACGACTATTACGTGGACCTTGATCCGGACAAGGTGGACGCCATCTTCGAACAGCTTCAGGAGGGCAGAAAGCCGAAGCCTGCGCCGGTCACTTCCGGCGCGGTTCATGAACGGGATACTGCCGAAGTGCCCGTCATCAGCCGGCGCTTCGGGATTCTCGACGCGAAAAAAATCGATGTGTATCTGAAGAATGAGGGCTATCAGGCGCTCGAAAAGGCGTTGAAGCAGATGACGCCCGAACAGATCACCGAGGAAGTGAAAAAATCGAATCTGCGCGGGCGTGGTGGAGCGGGTTTTCCGGCCGGCATGAAGTGGAGCTTCGTTCCGAAAGACACCGGGAAGCCGAAATACATCCTCGCGAATGGTGACGAGAGCGAGCCCGGCACTTGCAAGGACCGCCCGCTGATGGAGTTGGATCCGCACCAATTGATCGAAGGCATGATCATCGCCGGCCGGGCCGTGGGAGCGCAGCGAGGATACGTTTACATCCGCGGCGAGTACCGCTACGTGATCGACATCGTCGAGACGGCAATCGCTGAGGCATACGCGAGTGGCTATCTCGGCAAAAACATTTTGGGCAGCGGATTCGATTTTGATCTCGCGGCGCACACGGGCGCGGGTGCATATGAATGCGGAGAAGAATCCGCGCTGATGGAATCGCTCGAAGGAAAACGCGGCTATCCGCGCATCCGGCCGCCCTTCCCTGCCGTCGTGGGGCTTTATGGCTGCCCGACGGTCATCAACAATGTGGAAACGCTCAGCTCGGTTCCCTCCGTAATTCTGCGCGGAGCGGAGTGGTACGCGGGCCTTGGCACCCCCAAGAACGGGGGCACGCGCCTGTTCGCGATCTCGGGACACGTCAACCGTCCCAGCATTTACGAGCTGCCGATGGGTTTTAATCTGAAGCGCATGATCGAGGAAGTTGCCGGTGGCATACCGGGCGGAAAGAAGCTGAAGGCTGTGATTCCGGGGGGCAGTTCATGTCCCTTGCTTGCGGCCAATGAGATCAACGTCGCTATGGATTTCGATTCGGTGGCGAAGGCCGGCTCGATGCTCGGCTCCGGTGGCGTGATCGTGATCGACGAAGAGACCTGCATGGTGGATGTGGCACGGCGCATCATGCACTTCTACGCGCATGAGTCCTGCGGATGGTGTATTCCCTGCCGCGAAGGTACCGCGTGGCTGAAAAAAATGCTCGACCGCTTTCACGAAGGTGGCGGCCGCGCCGAGGATATCCCGCTGATTGACGAGCTGTCGAAAAACATGCTTGGCCGCACGTTTTGCCCCCTCGGTGACGCCGCGGCCATGCCCACGATCAGCATTGTGAAAAAGTGGCGGAACGAATTCGAAGACCATCTGCGTGGCAAGTGCGCCCACAAGCCCGCGGAGATGATTGCCGGGGCGCGCTAACAATCGCATGGCGGAACAAAGACAAATTACATTCACGATTGACGACCGGAAAGTCACGACTGCCGTGGGAACGCTCGTGATTGAAGCGGCGAAGCGCGAAGGAATCGAGGTGCCATCTTTCTGCTACTACCCGGGACTCTCGCTGCAAGCGGCGTGCCGCATGTGCCTGGTGGAGGTAGAAAAGGCACCGAAGCTGCAAACGGCGTGCACGTTGATTGCGGTCGAGGGCATGGTCGTCCGCACCAGCACGCAGCAGGTGCACAAAGCACGCAAGGACATGATCGAATTTCTGCTCTCGAATCACCCGCTCGATTGCCCGGTGTGCGACAAAGGCGGCGAGTGCGAGTTGCAAGACATGACGTTCCGTTACGGTCTCGACCACAGCCGGTTCGTCGAGGAAAAGCTGCACTATCCGGAAGAGAAATGGTCGCCGCTCGTGTATTACGACGCCCCCCGCTGCATCCTCTGCTTCCGCTGCGTACGGGTCTGCGACGAGGGCATGGACGTGAAGGCGCTCGGCGTCGGCGCGAGAGGAGTGCAATCCGTCATTATTCCGAATCAGCCGGGCGATCTCGCCTGCGAAGAATGCGGGATGTGCATCGACATATGCCCTGTAGGCGCGCTCACGAGCGGGACCTATCGCTACCAAACGCGGCCGTGGGAGATGACCTACGTCGGAAATCCCTGTGCGCACTGCTCGAACGGCTGCAAGACCACTTTGAGTGTGCGAAACAATGAGATTCTCCGCGCCAACAACCGCGATCATTCCGGCGTCAACGGCGAATTTCTTTGCGCCAAAGGCCGATTCGGCTTCGACTTCACGAGCCATGCCGAACGCCTGCGCCAGCCGCTCGTCCGCCGCAACGGCAAGCTCGAACCGGCAAGCTGGGAAGACGCGATCGAAGAAGTGGCGCGACGCTTCAAACAGGTGCGCGACAAAAATGGCCCGACGGCCATCGGCGTCATCGGCTCGAATCACACGACGAATGAGGAAAACTATCTTCTGAATCGCTTTGCGCGCGCGACACTCGGCACGAATAACCTCGACCATCATCGGACAGCGGATTATGCAGGCCTCGCGGCGGCCCTTGGACCCAAGGCGAAAGATGCGCTCGCCACGATGGCTCATGTGTATGACTCAAACGCTGTCGTCCTTATAGGTAACGATGTCACGCAGCAAAATCCCCTTGTCGCGTGGCAGATTCGAACCGGTGTGCGTCACCACAATGCGCGGCTCTACGCGATTGACTCGCGCCCGAGCAAGATTCACCGCAAGGCCGTTATCACCGTCGAAGTTGCGAAGGGCGCGGAGCGGCAAGCGGTTCGCTGGCTCGCGACCGGCGAAGGACAATGGGACCAGACGACTTCCGACAAGCTTACGCAGCTGAAGGTCGCGCTCGAAAAGGAAACCGATGTCGTGATTCTTTTCGGCGCGGACATTCAGGGTGCAGCGATTCGCGATCTCATCGCATTCGGCTCACACCTTGCGGGACAGACTCGCTACATGGCCCTTGGCGATTATTCGAATTCGCGCGGCGCGGCCGACATGGGAATCTTGCCCGACTATCTGCCGGGCTACGCGGCTGTTTCCGATGCCGGCGAGCGAAAGCGCTTCGGGAAGATCTGGGGCGGTGAAATTCCCGTTGCGGCGGGTCTGACGGCGCGCGCAATGATGGAAGCGGCGGTCGACGGAAAATTGAAAGCCCTGTATGTTGTCGGCGCAAATCCGGTGAAAACATTCGGCGTTGCCCAACCGGACCGCCTGTCGGGACTCGAATTGCTCGTCGTCCAGGACATGTTTCTGACAGAGACCGCGCAACGCGCCGACGTGGTGCTGCCCGCAGCATCCACCTACGAGAAGGATGGCACGCTCACGAACACCGCGGGCGAGGTGCAAATGACGCACCGCGCGATTGATCCGCAGGGACCGCGCAGCGATTTCGATTTGATTCGCATCCTCTCGCACCAGCTTTCCATGCTCGGTCTCGGTTCGCCGATCCGGCTGCGCACGCCCGAAGCCGCGTTTGACGAAATCCGACAGAACGTGGCGGGGTACGACCTGCCGATCGCAGGCTTGCTCGGAGGCGGCGCCGAAGTTTCTCACGCGACGTGTAAGTCGGCGGAGCCTTCCTATGATGTTCCGGCGGGCGCAGTCTTGTCCTCCCAGGATTTCTTGTTTACGAGCGGGACCCTGGGTCGGTACTGTTCGAAGCTCACTTCGGCCAATGAGGCCAAGGATACGCCGTGGAGTTCGTCGCCCAACACCCAATCCTGGTGGTATCGGTAGTCAAGATCGTCGTCCTGCTTTTCGTCGTGATGACGGCGCTAGCCTACCTTTCCTGGTTTGAGCGGAAGGTCGTCGCGCACATTCAATCGCGCTGGGGACCGTATTACGTCGGCGCGCACGGCTTGTTGCAGCCGCTCGCGGATGGAATAAAGTTCCTCTTTAAAGAGGACGTCGTGCCGCCGGCGTCCGATCGCTTCTTGTACATTCTCGCGCCGGTTCTGGCGCTTACGCTCGCGATGACCACGCTTGCCCTTATCCCCTTCGGCCCAGCGACGATCTACATTTTCGGCCAGCCGACGCAGCTCGTGGTCGCGAACGTGGACATCGGGCTGCTCTTCCTATTCGCCATCACATCCATCGGCGTTTACGGCGTGGCGCTTGCCGGATGGTCCTCGAACAGCAAGTATTCATTGTTCGGCGGGCTCCGCAGCTCGGCGCAGATGATCAGCTACGAAGTTTCGCTCACGCTTTCCGTTGTGGGCGTGCTGTTGCTCGCCGGATCGCTGAACTTCAACGAAATCATTGAGCACCAGCGCGGCTACTATTGGCATTTCATTCCTCGCTGGAATGCGGTGCCGCAAATCATCGGCTTCCTCTGCTATATCACCGCAGCGATCGCCGAGACGAACCGGGTTCCCTTTGACCTGCCCGAAGCCGAAACCGAATTGGTCGCCGGATATCACACAGAATATTCGAGCTTTAAGTTCGCCATGTTCTTCATGGCTGAATACGCAAACATGATTACGGTCTCCTGCCTCGCGACGATTCTTTTCTTCGGCGGATGGCTCTCGCCGTTTCCGGACGATTGGACCTGGGCGCAATACATTCCTGGCGCAGTGCTCTTGGTGCTCGGCATCTACCTTTTTTACGACACCGTCCGTAACATGCGTGGCATCGGACGCATTCAACTGGCTGTCGTCACGCTGTTGGCGCTCGGTATCGGCTTGCTGTGCCTGCTCCCGGCCGTGATGCCAATTGTTCAAGGGCCGTTCTGGTTTCTGACGAAGGTGCTGTTCTTCCTGTTCTTCTATGTGTGGACTCGCGGGACCCTGCCGCGCTTCCGTTATGACCAGTTGATGTCTTTCGGCTGGAAGCTGCTGCTGCCCGTGTCGCTCGTGAACTTGGCCGTAACGGGCTTCGTGATCATCTATCCGCTGCTGGTGAGACACGGATGAGCCTTCCGTTCATTTTGTTCTTTGTCTTTGCAGCCATCGCCGTGCTTGGCGCAGTGCTGCTGATATTGGCGCGTGAACCAATCCACAGCGCTCTCGCGCTCATTTTGGTGCTGATGTCGCTCGCAGCGCTTTATTTACTGCTGGACGCGGAGTTCATTGCCGCCGTCCAAATCATCGTATACGCCGGCGCGATCATGGTCCTCTTCGTGTTCGTCATCATGCTGCTCAATGCCGGCGTCGAAGAGCGCACGGATTGGAGCAAAATCGCCAAATACGCCGGGTTGCCGCTCGGAGTTTTCCTGCTGCTCGAAATCGCGCACTGGATGGCGCATTCCGTCCCTGCCGCGACGATTGCAAAAGGCCCCGGCGCTGCGAATCACGCGGTTTCGACGCGGGCGCTTTCCGAGCTGCTTTTCCGGAATTATCTTTTCCCCTTCGAAGCGACTTCGATTCTTATTTTGATCGCGATTCTGGGCGCTTTCGTCCTCGCCAAGAGGGACGAATGAGCGCCGTTCCAATCTCCTACTACCTTGTACTGAGCGCCGTACTTTTCGGGCTGGGCGTGGTGGCCTTCGTGTTCAAGCGCAACATCATCACGATATTCATGGGCATTGAACTGATGCTGAACGCAGTCAACCTCGCGTTCGTGGCGTTTGCGCGCGCGCAGAATCAGCTCGACGGACTCGTATTCGTGTTTTTCGTGATCGTCGTGGCGGGGGCGGAAGCGGCGGTGGGCCTTGCGATCATTATCGCCATCGTGCAGAACCGGCAATCGCTCAACGTCGAGCGCGCGAATCTGCTCAAGTTCTGATGCTATTACTCGACCATCTCTGGATCATTCTCGCGCTGCCGCTGGCCGGAGCCGCGATCAACGGCCTTTTCGGCAAGCGCTGGCCGCAGTCCGCCGTCAACGCGGTGGGCATCGGCTCGGTCACACTCGCATTTTTGGCCGTCGCGGAACTCGTTCGCGAGTTCTCGCAGCTCTCCGCGGATCAGATTCCCTGGGTGAAGGACTATTTCACGTGGATGACGGCCGGAAACTTTCGCGTGGACTTTGCACTGCAGGTGGACCAGCTCACGGTCGTGATGCTCCTGACGGTTTCTTTCGTCGGCATGCTGATTCACGTCTATTCCACCGGCTACATGGCGCACGAAGGTGGCTACTACCGCTTCTTCAGCTATCTAAATTTGTTCATGTTTTTTATGCTGACGCTCGTGATGGCGGCGAACCTCATCGTAATGTTCGTCGGCTGGGAAGGCGTCGGCCTGTGCAGCTATCTGCTCATCGGTTTCTGGTTCCTGAAACAATCGGCGATCAACGCGGGGAAAAAGGCATTCATCGTCACGCGCATTGGCGATTTCGGCTTCACGGTCGGAATTCTCCTCGTTTTCTTTACGTTTAAGTCCGTCGATTTCGGCGCAGTTTTCAGCCAGGCCGCGAATATGACGCCGGACACGATGAGCCAGGCGGGAGCACTGACCGCAATCTGCTTGCTCCTCTTCGCCGGCGCCATCGGCAAATCTGCACAACTGCCGCTCTACGTCTGGCTGCCGGACGCGATGGAGGGCCCTACGCCGGTCAGCGCATTGATTCACGCCGCCACGATGGTTACCGCCGGCGTTTACATGGTTGCGCGAATGAACCCACTCTTTTCGCGCGCCCCCATCGCCATGCTCACGGTGGCGATTGTAGGCGCTGTCACCGCGTTCTATGCCGCCACGATCGGACTCGTACAAACCGACATCAAGAAAGTACTCGCTTACTCGACCGTTTCGCAGCTTGGCTACATGTTTCTCGGCTGCGGCGTGGGCATATACGCCGAAGGCATTTTTCATTTGGTGACGCACGCTTTTTTCAAAGGCTTGCTTTTCCTCGCGGCGGGATCCGTGATCCACGCCATGGGCGGCGAACAGGACATGCTCAAGATGGGTGGCCTGCGCAGAAAGATTCCCGTCACGTACTGGACCATGCTGGCGGCGACGCTCGCGATCACCGGATTTCCGCCGTTTTCTGGCTTTTTCAGCAAGGACGAGATACTTTTCAGCGCCTATGCCGGCCCGTACGAAAACAAATTGCTCTGGGCTGTCGGCCTCGCCGCGGCGCTCTTGACTTCGTTTTACATGTTTCGACTCGTGTTCCTCACGTTTTTCGGCGTGCCCCGGTATGACGAGCACAAAGTTCACGTGCATGAATCCCCGAAGAGCATGCTCGTGCCTCTGGTGATTCTCGCGATTTTCGCGACGACTGGGGGCTGGCTTGCTGCGCCGAAGTTCTGGGGGGGCCAGGATTACTTCCACAATTTTCTCGATCCCGTCTTTGCTTCGGCGGCCAAGCTCGCACCTGCGACAGAAATGACGGAAGAAGCAGCGCACACTTTGGAGCTCGAACTCTCCGGCGTCGCGATTCTCATTACGCTCATCGGGTTTTTCGTTGCGTGGTGGTTCTACATCCGCAAGCCGCAGACGCCGAAAAAGCTCGCGGCGAGCCTTGCTGCGCCCTATAAGCTTCTCTGGAACAAATATTACGTGGACGAAATCTACGCCGCTCTGATCGTTCGCCCGCTGCTCTGGATATCGACAAACGTGTTCTGGCACGTGGTGGACGAACGCGTGATTGACGGTGCCGTGAACGGCTCGGCGCATGTGGCTCGTGAGGTGGGCGGCGAGTTGCGGAAATTGCAGTCGGGAAATGAGCGCAGCTACGCCACTTGGGTCGTCATCGGCGCCGTCGGTTTCACGGTATTGCTCATCGGTCTCTGGTTGAGGGTGCGCTAGCGTGGACATGCAATCCCATCTGCTGACGGTCATCACGCTCTTCCCGCTGCTCGGGGTTCCAGCGCTTCTCCTGCTTCGTTCCGAAGATCACGTATGGATTCGCCGCATCGCCCTTTCGGTTTCGCTTGCTGAATTCGCGCTCTCGCTTTTCTTGCTCCCGAAATTCGACGCCGCGAGCGCGCGCTACCAGTGCGAGGAATACTTCGACTGGATCGGGAGGGCGAATATTCATTATCACCTTGGCGTGGACGGCATAAGCCTGTTTCTCGTTCTGCTGACCACGTTTCTCACGCCGCTCGCGATTTTGTGCTCCTGGGAAGCCATCCATGAGCATGTAAAGGGATTTTTCATCGCGCTGCTGATGATCGAGACGGCACTGATCGGCGTTTTTGTCTCTCTCGATCTTTTTCTCTTCTTCCTTTTCTGGGAACTCACGCTGATTCCGATGTATTTCCTCATCGGCATCTGGGGACACGATCGCCGGATTTACGCGGCAGTGAAATTCATCCTCTACACAATGTTCGGCTCAATCCTGATGCTGGTCGCGATCCTGTGGCTCTACAATCTGACCGGCACGTTCGACCTGCCGGACATTCAGGCGAAATTGCAGGCGGGAGTGGTATCGCTCCCGATGCAAACCGAATTGCTGCTATTCGGCGCCTTCTTTCTCGCATTCGCGATCAAAGTTCCGCTGTTCCCGCTGCATACGTGGCTGCCGGACGCGCATACGGAGGCGCCGACGGCGGGCTCCGTGATCCTCGCTGGCGTGATGCTGAAGCTTGGCACGTACGGCATGCTACGCTTCTGCCTGCCGCTTTTTCCCGAGGCGGCGCATCGGATGGCGCAGCCGATCGCCGTTCTCGCGATCGTAGGAATCATCTACGGCGCGCTCGTCGCCACGGTACAAACGGATTTGAAGCGGCTCGTCGCCTACACTTCCATCAGCCATCTCGGATTCGTCGTTCTGGGAATTTTTGCGTTCGACACGATTTCGATTCAAGGCGCGGTTTACCAGATGCTGAGCCACGGGGTTTCCACCGGCGCGCTCTTCCTGGGCGTTGGCATGCTTTACGACCGCCGGCACACGCATGAGATCAAGCAGTTCGGCGGACTTGCGACGCCGATGCCGGTGCTGATGTCGTTCTTTCTCTTCATTTCGCTTTCGTCGCTCGCACTGCCGCCGCTCAATGGCTTCATTGGCGAGTTTCTCATTCTGATCGGCACGTTCGAGCGCCACCATGCATGGGCATCTGTGGCCGCAAGCGGCGCCGTGCTTTCGGCGGTCTATCTGCTGTGGGCCTATCAGCGCGTCGCACTCGGCGAAGTGACGGTCGAGAAAAACCGCACGCTGCCGGACGCTTCGCCTCGCGAGCGTGTGATTCTTGCCGCCATGGCCGTTGCGATTCTGTTCATGGGCCTGGCGTCGCCTCTTTTCACGCGGCGCATGGAAGCCTCAGCCAACAATCTCGTGAACCAGGTAAACGTCAGCCGTCCCCAGGACGCGTCGCAGCCTGTGTCCCCAACAGAAAAAAGAACCGTAGTCCTGGCCGATCCGCAAAGTGGTGCATCGCTCGCGACGATTTCGGAACGGCGAGTGAAGCCATGATCTCGCTTCCCGCCGAGCAGATCGACAACCTCGAGCGGCTCGCGCCCGAGATTGTCCTGTGTCTATTCGGGATCATCATCATGTTCGTGGACCCATTCGTGCGGGCCGGGCACAAGCGAACGCTCGGATGGCTAGGATTCATCGGCACGCTTTCCGCGCTCGCTTGCGTCCGCGTTGCGGCGATGAATCCCGGTCCGGCGTACAGCGATCTGATTCGCGTTGATCACTTCAGCATTTTTGTCCACGTGGTCGTGATCGGCGCGGCGGCGCTGGCGATTCTCGGCTCATTCAGCTATCTCGACGGCGAAGGAATCCAGCGCGGCGAATACTACGCACTGGTGCTGTTCGCGACGGCCGGGATGGGGATCCTCGCTGGCGCGAACGAGCTGGTCACCGCATTCCTCGGACTCGAGATGAGCTCGATTTCGAGCTACGTTCTTGTCGGCTTTCGCCGCCGCGCGATTGCATCGAACGAAGCCTCGCTCAAATACTTTCTGCTCGGTTCGTTCGCGACGGCGTTTTTTCTATACGGGATCGCCATGATCTATGGCGCGACGGGGACCACGCGGATCGATTTGATTCGAGCGGGGTACGACGCTGCACCGCAGGAACTTTCGATTCTGGGCTTGGGGCTGATTTTCGTGGGACTCGGATTCAAAGTGGTTGCCGCACCTTTCCAGATTTACGCGCCCGATGTTTACGAAGGCGCGCCGACGCCCGTGACCGCGCTGCTGGCTTCCGCGCCTAAGGCGGCGACCTTCGCCCTGATGCTGCGTATCTTCGATGTGTCGTTCGGATCGGCGGCGGGCGTCTGGTTCTGGGTGGTGTGGATCTCCGCGGTTCTCACGATGTGTATCGGAAATTTCGCGGCGATTGTGCAGACGAACGTCAAGCGCATGCTCGCGTATTCGTCGATCGCGCACGCCGGCTACATCCTCGTCGCTTTTGCGGCTTCCACCGACCTGGGTATCGCGGCCGTGCTTTTTTATCTCGCGGCTTATGCGCTGATGAAGGTCGGCGCGTTTCTCGTGCTCGCGCATCTGGGTCAGCAGGGCGAAAAGCGGCTCGAGATTCGCGACTATGCCGGGCTCGGCACAAAGCAGCCCGTGCTGGCCGCGTGCTTCTCGCTATTTTTGCTTTCGCTGCTCGGCTTGCCTGCGACGGGAGGATTCCTCGGAAAGTTCTTCGCGTTTCAGGCGGCGCTTGATTCGCGGATTGTCTGGCTCGTCGTGATTGCGGCAATCAACAGCATCATCGGAGCGTATTATTACCTGCGCGTTATCGTGGCGATGTATTTCTGGGACCCATCGAAGGATTACGTGCCAACGAAAGTCGCGCCGGAGCTTAGCTTCGCTCTTCTTGTCGCTGCCGCTGGAACTTTGTATCTCGGCCTCTTCCCTGCCCGCATCTTGATTCTCGCGAAAACTGCCGCCGACTCGCTCTACTCGCGCTGATCGCGGTTACGAATTCAATTTGCCGGTCACCGAACCCACAAAATAAAAGGGCCCGGAAGATCGCTCGACGCGAACGTCCGGGCCCCTTGAAAGGATTCGTTAGTACCCGACTTTTGCGAAGACGATGGCCAGAGTAAACAGCGCCAGCGTCTCGATGAACACCAAGCCGAGAATCATGGCCGTTCGAATTGCGCCGGCTGCTCCCGGATTTCGGGCAATGCCTTCACAGGCAGACGCGGCAACACGTGCTTGCCCAAGCCCGCAAAAGGCCGCCGCGATCGCCATCGAAAAGCCGGCAGCAAGCACAATTCCGGTGGCAACGTGCTCCGGCGGGTGCCCAATTTCACCGCCTGCTTGTGCGAAAGCCGGTCCGGCAACAATCCCTATCACAATCAACAACAGAAGGACCCCTGCAAGTTTTTTCATTCTGTTCTCCCTTGTATGAAGTACCGCCAGGGGGTGGTTCCCGCCATCCTCATGCAGACGGGCTCACGCTGGTCGGCGATCATGCCGGATTAATGCTCTTCGGCCGTTGCCATCCCGATATAAAGAGCCGGAAGAATCGTGAAAACAAACGCCTGAATGACGGCCACGAATAAGTGCAACCCCATAAATAAGACAGGAATCGTCGCGGGGAATATCCCCAAAAGCACTCCCAGCACCGGGTGAGCGTGGCCCAGGCTAAGAGCGGGAGCCATGCACAAACCTAAGAAGATGACGTAGATCAGCTCGCTGGCAAAAATATTCGCCCACAACCGGACGGTAAGCGAAAGCAAGCGAGCGCAATGACTGATGATTTCAACCGGGAAAATCAGCCATGCGAGCCACCAAACGGGACCTGCGAAGTGTTTGGCATAGCCAAGGGGACCGTGATGCCGCAGCCCGTTCCAGTTGTAGTACACGAATGTCAGGATAGCGCAGGCCAGCGGAACGCTCGGATGTCCTGTGGGTGAATCAAACGCTGGACACAAGCTGATGGCGTTGGAAAACAGAATAAAGATGGAAATGGAGCCGACCATCGGCAAGAAGTTTCTTGCGCCGTGCTCGATGTTTTCGTCCAAAAGGTCGCGTATTCCTACGCCCATGGAATTCGTCAGAAGAAGCTCCATAACCTGTTGCGTCGCTCCAGGACGTTCGGCGGATATTCTTGGCCGGAGCCAGAGAAAGAAAACTGCGCTGAGAATGCAAACAGCCACCGCAGCGCAAACATGATTTGGGATTGGACGGTCCGCGTGGTGCGGGGTGAGATGGAAAGCCAGCAATACTTTTATTGCCAGGCCTCCAAACCACTTGTTGAGGAGGACCGTGAACCAGTTCAAGTGCTCGCTCATTCTCTATTTGGACCCCCGGAAAACTTCATATAATCCTTCCGCCATGGCGCCTGCTCCCAGAGCAAACAGACCCGCAAAAAGCGCTAAGAGCGGCACGTCAAAAAAGTGAACACTAGCATATATCACCAATCCTATCAACAGATAGCGGGTGGTGAACTTCCAATAAACCGTCGCTGGAACGCCTGGGGTTGGGCTTCCCTCTTGCGCCGACGCAGCCGTGACCAGCACTCCCATTCCCTGGTCCAGCCAGCGGTAGTTCAGCCACGCAAGTAACGTTCCGATCGCTACGCCGCATCCCGCTCTCGCCGACTTAATGAACGTGGTCAAGAGAGCCGCGGACAACCCCAGGGAAATCGTCCACCACTGGAGGCGGCGGGAGAACTGCGCGTGCAGCTCATGATCGCGGGTTGGGAGGGACGTCGGGGTCATTCTTCTGGAGTCTCCTCAACATGTCGCGGACCGCCGCGAAAAAGCCCACCGCCCCAAGGAGAATCATCAAGTAAGGCTTTGTATGAAGCCAGCGGTCGAGCAGGAAACCGAAGAGGCCGCCAACAAGGGCGCCGCCTACGATCAAAAAAGGGAGCTCCATCGCCAGCGCCATCTGTCGCGCGAATCCGCCGGGACTTTTCTGCGGGGAGGGATTTTGTGAAGCCACGATCGCTCCGGGCTCAGCGGCCGAGCGGCATGAGAATGGAATACGTGGCGAGGCGCAGGAACTGGTCCGGGAAAATTCCGGCGGCGAGCGTTATGATCACCATCGTCGCCAGCGCAAACTTCTGCGCCCAGGAAATTGCAGGCCGCATCGGATCAGTGGCCTCGCGCACAAACATCGCCGCGACCATCCGGAAGTAGTAATACACTCCCGGGAGAATGTACAGCACGGAGAGGATCGCAAGGATCGGGTGCTTCGTTTCGATGAGCGCCCAAAAAACCAGCAGCTTCGCAATAAAACCAGCCGTGGGCGGTATGCCGGCAAGCGAAAGCAAAAAGATCAGCATCAGGACGGCCGCGCCGGGACTGCGCTGCATCAGCCCATTGAGGTCGTCAATCTCGTCGCCGATCACTCCCTTGTGCCGCAGCGCGGCGACGATCGCAAATGCGCCGGTGTTGAAGAACGCATACACGAACAAATAGAAGGCCATCGCTTGCAAACCGCGAGGGTTAAGCGAGCCGTCCCGATTCACAGCAGCCACGAAGCCAAGCAGAATGTATCCGACCTGCGCGATCGAAGAATACGCAAGCAGGCGCTTGAGGTTCGATTGCGTGATGGCCGCGAGCGCCCCTACGGTCAGCGAGAGTACGGCAACGGCCGCCATAATCGTCACCCACTCCACGCGCACCGGCCAGAAAACCGTGAGGAACAGCCGCAGCAACAGCGCAAAGCTCGCGGCCTTCGAAGCGACGCTCACGTAAGCGGTAATCGGAGTTGGCGCGCCTTCGTACACGTCTGGCGCCCACTGATGGAACGGTACGGCCGCAATTTTGAAGAAGACACCGGTGGCAACAGTCCCCAGAGCCAGAACCGTCATCAGGTCGTTCGGCGGACGCCTTTGGATTGCAGCGGCAATGTCTTGCAAATTCGTCGAGCCCGCAATGCCGTACAAGATCGAGAAGCCGTAGGCGAGGATGCCGGAACTGAACGCGCCCATGAGCACATATTTCATCGCGGCCTCGTTGGACCGCCGGTCTCGGCGCAAGAATCCCGTGAGCACGTAGAAGCTGATGGCCATCGTTTCCAGCGCGACGAAAAGCACCACGAGGTCGTTGCCGCACGCAAGGAACATCATCCCGATGGTGGCAAACAACATCAGTGCGTAATACTCGCCGTGCTGCTCGTCTTCGATCTCCATGTAGCGAACCGAAATGAGAACGACGAGCGCGGTCGAAGCGAGGAAAACAAAACCGAAGAATATGAAGAAGGGATCGATGATCACAGAGTCGTTGAATACGGATAAGTGCTCGGACGCCGACCCTCTCATCATCCAGAGTGCAGCGCTGCTGAAGCCCACGCCGAACAACGCCGTAAGGGAATTCCAGGCCCCTTGCCGCCGCGTCAGGAGAAAGCCAGTAAGAAGGATTGCCAGGCCGAAAAAAGCGAGCATCGCCTCCGGGAATATAAAGAACACATCCTGACTTGCCTGTTTGAGCATGAATTGCCACGGGACCTGAGCCATCTACTTGACCTCGGCCAGCGCGGGGCTTGCCGCCGGAATCTGGCTGCCATCCGAAAGAGGTGAGGGAGAAATGACACGTGGTGCCAATTTGGAATTCAGGCCTGCTGGCAGCGGAACGTAATATCCGGGATTTACGCGCTCGACAAGCCGGTGCACGTAAGCGTCCGTCGTATCGAAGAGCGGCTTGGGATAAATGCCGATCCAGAACGCGAGCACGACGAGCGGGATCAGCGTGGCATATTCGCGCGCGTTCAAATCGGGCAGATGTTCGTTCGCCGGGTTCGTGATGCTGCCGAACATCACGCGCTGGTAAAGCCACAGCAAATACGCCGCGCCTAGGATTACGCCGATCACGCCCCACGCCGCCCACTGCCAGCGGACCTCGAACACGCCGCGCAGGATCGTGAACTCACCGATGAATCCGTTCAATAGCGGCATGCCGAGCGAGCTGAGCGTGATAATCATGTAGACGGCCGCAAAATTCGGCATGGGTGTGGAAAGGCCGCCGAATTCGGAAATCAGGCGCGTGTGGCGCCGCTCGTAAAGCACGCCGACAATCAAGAAGAGCGCGCCGGTCGAGATACCGTGGTTGATTTGCTGGATAATGCTGCCGGAGAGCCCCAACGGTGTGAGCGCGAAAATGCCGAGCGTGCAGAAACCCATGTGGCTCACCGAGGAATAGGCGATCAGCCTCTTCATATCCTTCTGCATCATGCAGACCAGCGCGCCGTAGATGATTCCGATGATCGAGAGCACAATCACGAATGTGCGATATCTGTTCGTCGCATCCGGAAACATCGGCAGCGAAAAGCGCAGAAAGCCATACGTTCCCATCTTCAAAAGGACGCCCGCCAGGATAACGGAACCGGCGGTGGGCGCTTCGGTGTGCGCGTCAGGCAGCCATGTATGGAACGGGAACATCGGCACCTTGATCGCAAACGCGAAGAAGAATCCCCAGAAGAGCCACTTCTGTAGCTGAAACGCAAACAGCGGAGTGGGCGATTCCAAAATCGCCTTGATGCTGAACGTGTTCGCGTTGAAATAAATCGCCAGGATCGCGAGCAGCATCAGGACGGAGCCTGCCAGCGTATACAGGAAAAACTTGATCGCCGCGTACAAGCGCCGGTCACTGCCCCACACGCCGATCAGGAAATACATCGGGACCAGCATCACTTCCCAGAAGACGTAAAACAGCACGAAATCGAGCGACATGAACACGCCGAGCATGCCCGTCTGCAGGAGCAGAAACAGAATGTAGTATTCCTTCTCGCGTTTCTGAATCGCCGACCACGATGAAAGGATCGAGATCGCGCCGAGCACCGTCGTCAGCATCACCATTAGGAAACTCAGGCCATCGATTCCCAGCGAGTAATGCGCTCCAATCGTTGGAATCCAATTCAGATCCCCCGTGAAGAATTGGAATCGCGGCGCTGCGGGCCCCGAATCGAAGCGCCAAAGTAACGGCAGCGATACCGCGAGGCCAAGGAAGGCGAAAATATTGCCCATCCAGCGATGCAGATCGGCGCGTTCGCGCGGGATGAAGAGCATGAGAATCGCGCCCACGAGCGGCGTGAATAAGATCGTGCTCAAAATATGACTATCGGAGAAAAGCATCCGTTCCCTCGCCTTCTTTCGCTACCTCACCGCGTGGTGCATGAGATGAATGGAATATGCCAGAACGCCAATCAGTCCAAGGACGATCAGCAGCATGTAACTCTGCACCAGGCCGTCTTGAATCATCCGCACCGGGTAGCTGAACAGCCAGACGATACGCGACCCGAGCCGCACCGAGCCGTCCACGATCCACGTGTCCCACCAGATCGAGAGGTCCGAGATGAAACGCGTGAGCCAGCCTGCGCCGTTGACGCCCGCGCCATCAATCACCGTGCGATCGAAAGCTCCGAGCGTTAAGCCGAGGTCCTTCGCGCGGTTCACGAACATCGCATCGTAAATTTCGTCCACATAATACTTGTGGAAAACGAGCCGGTAGATTCCGCCGAATGCATTCGCGATCTTCTGCGGCAATTCGGTCCGCTTGATGTACAGATACCACGCGAAAAGGATCCCCAGAAACACGATCCCCAACGAAAACACCATGAGATAGATTTCGCCAAGAGGCGAGCTTGGTCCCGCTGACGGCTCGATTCGAGCTTCGTGGGGCACGGCAACCACCGGCTCGAGGAAATGGACGAAACGGCTGCTGCCCCCGAGAGCTTCCGGCCAGCTTACCCAGCCACCAACGATCGACAGCACCGCAAGAATCACAAGAGGAATGAGCATCGCTCGCGGCGATTCGTGAATGTGATGTTCCACTTCTTGATCCACGCGCGAGGTGCCGTGGAACGTAAGGAAGATCAGCCGGAACATATAGAACGCGGTCATTCCCGCAGTGAAGTAGCCGATGGCCCACAGGACCGCGTCCTTTTCGTAGGCCTTTCCCAGAATCAAATCCTTGCTCAGAAATCCAGCGAACGGAAAGACGCCGGCAATGGCCAGCGTGGCGATCAACATCGTCCAGTAGGTGACCGGAATTTTTTTCGCGAGCGCGCCCATCTTTTGCATGTCCTGCTCTCCAGAAAGCGCGTGGATCACACTGCCGGCTGCGAGGAAGAGCAGGCCCTTGAAGAAAGCGTGCGTCATCAGGTGAAAGATTCCCGCCGTGAACGCTCCCACGCCGCACGCCAGGAACATGTAGCCAAGCTGTGAGATCGTCGAATAGGCGAGAACCTTCTTGATATCGTTCTGCACGACTCCGATCGAGGCCGCAAAAACGGCTGTCGCGGCGCCGATGACGGCGACCACAGCCATCGCCGCAGGGGCGAGCAGATAGACGGCATTCATTCGCGTGACCATGTAAACCCCGGCCGTGACCATCGTGGCCGCATGGATCAACGCGCTCACCGGTGTGGGCCCTTCCATGGCGTCGGGCAGCCAAACGTAAAGCGGAATCTGCGCGGATTTTCCGGCGGCGCCGACGAAGAGCAGCAGCGCGATGGCCGTAATGTGCGGGTCGCCCATGGCGAAGTGTCCGGCGGCAAGGGCCGGCCCGATGTCCGTGAATCGAATCGTTGCGAGCAGCGCCGAGGTCATGAAAATTCCCAGCAGGAAGCCGGCGTCGCCCACGCGATTGACGATGAATGCTTTCTTTCCCGCATCGGATGCCGATTTCCTGTGGAAATAAAATCCAATCAGCAAATAACTGCACGTCCCCACGCCTTCCCACCCCACAAAGAGCAGCAGCATATTATTCGCCAACACGAGCATCAGCATGGCGAACATGAAAAGGTTCAAGTAGCCGAAGAACCGGTAGTAGCCGCCCTCGTGCGCCATGTATCCGGTGGAATACACGTGAATCAGGAACCCCACGCCCGTGACGATGAGAATCATCACCGCCGAAAGGGGATCGAGCTGGAATCCCCAATCGGCGACAAAATTCGCGAGCTTGCCGTCCAGCATGTGAAACGGCACATCAGGAATCCACTCGAAAAGGACTTTCGTCACCACGCGCTCGCCGGGCGGGAGCGACAGGAGCTGCAGAAACGCGCCCGTCGAAACAAGGAAAGACGCAAGTACGCTACCGACGCAGAGCCCGCTCACCATTTTGTTGGACAGCCGGCGGCCAAGAAACAGCATGGCCGCCGCGGTCGCGAGGGGCAGCAGCGGGATCAGCCAAATCAGATTGAGAAAAAATGGTTGCGTTGAATTCATTCGGCGTCCATCACCATTTCAGCAAGTCCATTTCATCCGACAGAAGCGTCTCGCGGTTGCGGAAGAACGCGAGAATGATACCCAGCCCGACGGCGGCTTCCGCTGCCGCGTCCGTGATAATGAAAATCGCGAACACCTGCCCGTCCACGGAGCCGTACAACCGCGAAAAGGCCATCAGGTTGATGTTCACCGCATTCAGAATTAGCTCGATGGACATCAGCATGATGATCACGTTCCGGCGCGTGAGCACCCCGATGACTCCGATCGTAAAGAGCATCAGGCTCAGCAGCACGTAGGGTTCCGCTGAAAAGGTTTCCGCCGGGACCATCACACCCTCCGTTTCGCCATCACTACGGCGCCGATCATGGCCACAAGCAGCAGTATCGAAGCGATTTCAAACGGCACCATATAATGCTGGAAGAGCGCATCGCCCACCGCCTCGGTGTTCTTGGGAGATAGCGGCGCGTTCGCTCCCGCAACCAGGCGCAGCGCGCCGCGTCCGGCCCAAAGCGCAACGAAAATCTGAGCTGTGAGGACCAGCGCCAGCAACACCGCCAGAAACCTTTGCCGATTGAACTGCAACTGGCGCAACGACACGTCCAGGTTCACGAGCATGATTACGAAAACGAACAAAACCATGATTCCGCCGACGTAGAGGATCACCTGCACGACAAACAGGAACTCGCCCTGCAACAGCAGGAAGATTCCGGCGGTCGCAAGCAAAGCGGAAATGAGAAACACGGCGCCGTGCACGATGTTCCGTCGCGTCACCATCAAGATAGCGGAAACAACCGCGAGTGCAGCGAAAAAGTAGAACAGGATGGAATTCAAGTTCATCTATTCGCCTTCCGCCATTTGCACCGCGCCCGGTTGATTCCCATCGTCATAAGCAAGCCAGAATGCGACGCCGAGCGTCGCAAGAGTGGTCAGCATGAATGACGATCCCGGGCCCCAACCCCACTCCTGACGGAGCACGATCGCCACACCCACACCGATCACGTTCACGAGCGCCAGCGGAATCAGAAAGCGCCAGCCGAGCCGCATCAGTTGGTCGAACCGATAGCGCGGAAACGTGAAGCGAATCCACAGGAACGTGTAAATGTACAGACCCACTTTCGCCAGGAACCAGAACGCCCCGTGAATTCCCTCCCGGGCGGAGTCGGGCGCGAAAAGAGATCCGGCCATCGCGCCGGCGAGGACAAAGAAGAGCCCGGCGGCCATGACCATGACGAACTTCTGGATCTTCACCGGTTGACGAGGCGAGAGGCGCAGGCAATACAGCGCAATCACAAGAAATATCAGCGCCGGCAGCGCGTCGAGCAATTCGATCGATGTGCCGTACAGATGCGAGTGCGCGCGCGGAAACGGCCTCAGCCAGCCGCCGAGAAACATCGTCGTGGCAATCGCGGCGACGACCGTCATGTTGGCGTACTCCGCGAGGAAATAGAGCGCCCAGCGGAACCCGCTGTATTCGGTCATGTACCCGGCGACCAATTCCGATTCCGCTTCCGGAAGATCGAATGGCGCGCGGTTCGTCTCGGCGATGGATCCCACCAGGTAGATGAAGAATCCGAAGGGCACAACGAACACGAACCAGACGCCCTGGTCCCGCTGCGCCTCCACGATATCCTTCATCGAAAGCGAACCGGCCAGCAGGAGCGCGGAAACCAAGCCCAGCCCGGCGGCCGTTTCGTAGCTCACGAGTTGCGCCGCGCTGCGCAGCGCGCCCAGAAGCGAGTAATGGCTGTTGGACGCCCATCCGCCGAGCACGATGCCGTAAATTCCCAGCGAGCTGACCGCGAGGATAAAAAGCAGCCCCACATTCAGGTCGGCGATTTGAAACGCCGGCCCGATGGGCAAAGCCGCATAGGCAAGCAAAGCCATCGTCACGCTCAAAAGCGGCGCGCATCCAAAAAAGGAACAGGTCCGCCTTCTCCGGAATGATGTCTTCCTTCAGAAGCAGCTTCACCGCGTCCGCAATCGGCTGGAGCAATCCGTGCGGGCCCACGCGCATCGGGCCGAGCCGCGCCTGCATGTCTGCCATCACTTTGCGCTCGAGCAGCACGATGTATCCGGCCAGCAGCGGCAAAGACAGCCACGATCACCACGCCGTAAAGCACCGGCAGCACGTACGGCAGGATCGAATGTGGAATCAAATGGCTGATCACCGGTCTACTTCTCCGAGCACAATATCGATCGTCCCGATGATGGCGACGACGTCCGCCACCAGCGCGCCGCGCGCCATTTTGTCGAACGCCTGCAGATTGATAAATGACGGCGGACGCACGCGCACCCGATACGGCTGCGTCGTCCCGTCGCTGACAATGTAGTAGCCCAGCTCGCCCTTCGGCGCTTCGATCGCGTGATACACCTCGCCCGGCGGCGGCTTCAGCACTTTTCCGATGCGCGCCATGATCGCGCCCGAAGGGATGTTTTCGATCGCTTGCAGGCAAATCCGGCGCGACTGTCGCATCTCTTCCATGCGCACGACGTATCGGTCGTATGTGTCGCCGGTCGCGCGCGTGGGAATATCGAACTCGTATTGGTCGTAGGCCGCGTAGGGCATCGCTTTGCGGATGTCCCACTTGATGCCGCTCGCGCGCAGCACCGGACCGGTGACGCCGAGCGCGATGGCATCTTCGGCCGAGAGAATGCCCACGCCCTTGGTGCGGCCCACCCAGATGCGGTTCTCGGTCAGCAGCGTTTCGTACTCGTCAATCTTCGTGCTCGAAATCGTCGCAGAAGCGCTTCACTTCCTCCTCGAAGCCGTCGTAGGTCTCGTATTGCAGGCCGCCGATGCGAAAGGCGTGCGTGGTCAGCCGCGCGCCGCAATACTTCTCGAAGATTTTCAGGATTTCTTCGCGCTCGCGGAAGCAGTAGAAAACCGGCGTCAGCGCGCCGATATCGAGCGCATGCGTTCCGAGCCAGAGCAGGTGGCTGGCGATGCGCTGCAGCTCCGTCAGGATCGTGCGCACCACGCGCGCGCGCGGCGGCGCCTCGGCGCCGAGCAGCTTCTCGACCGCTTCGCAGTAGCCAAGGCCGTTCGAAACGGCCGCCACGTAGTCCATGCGGTCCACGTAGGGCGCGAACTGCTGGTAGCTGCGATGCTCGGCGATTTTCTCCACGCCGCGATGCAGGTAGCCGATGATGCATTCGGAACCGACCACGCGCTCGCCGTCGAGCTTCAGCTTCACGCGCAGCACGCCGTGCGTCGACGGGATGCTGCGGCCCCATGTTGAGAATAATTTCGTCGGCGCCCAGCACGGTCGTGCTTGACTTCGCTCGAGGTCTCCGGTTCGTGTCGCGCGTCGCTCATCCGGCTATTGCCCGCTCTCGATTCCCAGATTCTCGCGCACCCAGTCTGTCGTCCTGCTTCAAGATGTCGTAGTCCTTGCGCAACGGATAGCCCTGCCACTCGTCGGGCAGCAGGATGCGCTTCAAATCCGGATGGCCTTCGAAGACGATGCCGAACATGTCGTAGCATTCGCGCTCGAGCCAATTCGCCACCGGCCAGACTTCGCAGACGCTCGGCACGGGTTCGTTCTCGCCGGCATGCGCCTTCAAACGCAGCCGCTCGTTCTTGGCAAACGAATAGAGATTCAGGACCACGTCGAACCGCTTCTCGCGCTTCGGCCAGTCGACCGCGGTGAGGTCCGCGAGCATGTCGAATTTTTCATCGTCGCGGCAATAGCGCGAGATCTCGCGCAGCTTTCGCGCGCTGCGACCAGCACGATTGCCTGCTTGCGGTCGAGCGTGGCTTCGCGAATCGCTTCGCCGAAACGAGCCTTCAGCCGCTGGACGAGTTCGTTATCGAGGGGAACGGGCTTCGGGAGGTGCCTCTTTAGGCGGAGCGGCTGCCGGAGCCGCTGGTTTTGCGGAGCCGCAGGCAGCACTTCCGCCGCGGGTTTCGCGGGAACGGACGCGCCTTCCGCCGCGCGCTTCGGGCGGTTTCGGTGCCGGTCCCTTTTCCGAGGGGTCGTTGGCCATCGGTTCGAATCGGCTGCAATCGGCGTGGCGGCGAGCGCACATTCGCGCTATTGCCAGCGGGCAGCCTGCCTTTTTAACACACCCCAAAAAACAGCATCAACCAAACGGGATGGGTCTTAACTCTGTCCACGCCAGCGGCCCAGACGCTGGTTGCCAAGGACAGCCAAAGCGCGCTGTTTGTGATTTGCAGGATGTTGCGGAGCCAGCCCCGCTATACCCAATCGAGCGCGCCCTTCCTATAGAGCCAGACGTATCCGACTAACAATATTCCCAGGAAGACGACCATCGTCATCAAACCGTAGGCGCCCATCTGGCTGTACTTCACCGCCCACGGAAACAAGAAAATCGTCTCAACGTCGAAAATCACAAACAGGATGGCGACGATGTAAAACCGCACGGAATAACGCCCGCGCGACGATCCCTCCGGTGGGACGCCGCACTCGTAGGGCTCAAGTTTCGCGCCCGTAGCCTTCATGTCGGGCCGGATGTATTTGAAAATGGCGATGGTAACTGCCGGGAAAGACGCCGCTAGAGCCGCGTAAATCATGATCGGAATGTATTGCGTCGGCATCGCCGAATGAACGCGCCATCCTAGCACACCGGGCAAATTGCGCCAATGGCATCCGGCATTCCAGTTCCGTCGGTTGCGATGGCTGATTCACGCTGACTTCGTGTGGAGTTTGCTATTCGTGGCGGGCGCCGTGAAGCACGGCCACGGCGTGCGGCAGGAGGTCCGCAATGGCGTCGAGCGACTCGACCGCACCGCTCGGGCTTCCGGGAAGGTTGACGATAATCGTCTTACCGCGAATCGCAGCCACGCCGCGAGAGAGCAAAGCGCGGCGAGTCTTCTTCTGCCCTTCCGTGCGCATGTGTTCGGAAAATCCCGGCACAAGGCGCTCGGCGACGGCCATGGTCGCTTCCGGCGTCACGTCGCGCGGGCCCATTCCCGTCCCGCCTGTCGTAAGAATGAGGTCTGCATCATTCGAGTCGGCGACTTTCTTCAAGTGCGCTTCGATCGCTGCTCGCTCGTCGGCCAAAACGGTGGAGGAAACCACTTCCCAGCCGAGTTGTTGGCACCGCGCGGCCACGGACGGCCCGGACCGATCCTCGTATTTGCCGCTTGAAACCGAATCGCTGACGGTGAGAATGGAAACGCGCATGGGAGATGAGGGGATCAGCCCTTGGCGACTTCGGCGTCTTCGCCCGAGCCGTTGCGCTGCTCCTCGTCTATCAGGCGCAACGCTTCCATCAAGAGGCCGGTGGTCGTTCGGGAAATCGTGGCGCGCGAGGGAGCTGCGTTGAAATCAATTTCGAACTCACCGTCCGGCCAGCGCACGGCTTGAAAAACTGCCGCCTCGCCTTCGAATTTGCCGAGTCTCGCATCCTTGCACTGCCCGCCAGAGAAGAAAAGCTCACACGTTTCGTCGCCCCTGCGTACGGATAATCGGCCGGACTTCTGGCCCATCTCGAGCGATTGCATGAGGTCCATGATGCTCATCTCTTCCAGCCGCCCCTGAATGACGCCCGGGCGCACCGCGCGGTTCTGGAGCTTTTCCAGGTGCAACCGGTCCACTACTTTCTTGGTGTGCCGCACGAGGTCCTTAAGGAAAAACGGCTTGGGAATAAAGTCCTCCACTCCCTCGACCATCGGACGCAGTTTTTCCTCGATATCACCGCGGCTGGCGAGAAAAATGAATGGGAGTGACTTCGTCTGCTTGCGCGTGCGCAGCTTTTCGTAAAGTTGGCGGCCGTCGAGGCCCGGCATGCGGTAATCACATACGACCAAGTCCGGCGGATCATCCACGATTTTGAGCAATGCATCGGCGCCGTCGGCCGCTGCGTGGACGTCGCAATGCGGCGCGAGGCCCTTCATCAGCAGGTCAAGGACCAGTGCATTGTCGTCCACCACCAGGACTTTGACATCTTTGATCGGCGTCATCCCCAGACACGCTTCCCAGGACGCACGTAGGCGCCGCTCCGCCCTCCGGACTTTTTCACCAGGAACACGTCCGTAATCTCCATCCCTCGTTCGAGTGCTTTGCACATGTCATAGATCGTCAAGGCCGCAACGGTGGCGGCGACCAGCGCTTCCATTTCGACGCCCGTGGGTCCGGTGGCCGTCGCTTGGGACGTGATCTCAATTCCATTCTGGCACACCTTCATCTCCACATCCACGTGCGTCAATGAGATAGGATGACAAAGTGGAATCAGCTCGGCCGTCCGCTTGGCCGCCATGATTCCGGCGATCCGCGCGATTTCGAGCGGGTTGCCCTTCGGCGTTTTCAGCCTTCGCACACTCGCAATCGTGGCGCGCTGCATGCGCACAAACGCATGTGCCGCGGCCGTGCGCGACGTCGCCGGCTTGGCTGTGACGTCCACCATGCGCACGCGGCCCTTGCTATCGTAGTGTGACGGTTTCTTTCGCAGATTTTCGTCCTTAGAAAGCGCCCCGGCGCAGCAGCACGTTGACCAACTCACCCGCCTCGAGCTTCAGATGCGCCGCTTCCACCACGAGAAAGCAATTCCCGCGCGCGACCGCCCCGATGTCGCCTGAGCCTTCCCACGGCAGCAAGGCGACGGACGGCTGACCATTCGGCCAGCTCACTCGCGCGGGGAGAAAATGCGTGAGCGCCGCTTTTTGCTCGACCGGATGGACAAGTTTCGCCTTGAATAAATGCAGCGCCTGTGGCTTCCACCCGCTCATCAGCTCGATGGCCGGAACAGCGAGCACTTCGAAAGTCACCATCGTCGAGACAGGATTCCCCGGACATCCGATGACCGGTTTCCCGCTGCACCATCCAAAGACCACCGGCTTGCCAGGGCGAATTGCAACAGAGTCGAAAAAAAACTCCGTGCCGAGGTCGGTCAACACCTGTTCGACGAAGTCATACTTCCCCGCCGAAACACCGCCGCTGAGAACCAGCATGTCCGCCTCAAGGCCCCGCTCGATCGCGGCGCGGAGCACGGCCGTATCATCGGACGCATTGCCGAGAAGGATAGACTCCCCGCCCGCGAGCGCTACTTGCGCCGCGAGCGAGACGCTGTTGCTGTTGCGGATTTGAAACGGCCCGGGCGTGTCCTCGACGGCGACCACTTCGTCGCCCGTCGAAAGAATTGCCACGCGCGGCCTTTGCGTCACGATCAGGCGCGTCCGTCCCACTTGCGCCGCCATGGCAAGCTCCGCGTAACCGAGCCTTGCGCCTCGAACAACCGCCACTTCTCCAGCGCGCGCTTCGCTCCCTTTGAACACAAAGTTCGAGCCCGCGTGCGCCGACTCATCCAGAACGACCGTCTCGCTTCCCACGTGTGCATACTCCTGCATCACGACGGCGTCCGCACCGCGTGGCAGCGATGCTCCCGTCATGATCTGCACGCACTCCCCGCGGTTGAGCGTCCCGGGGAATGCCACGCCTGCGCGGCTTTCGCCGATCAAGCGAAGCTTCGCGCCGGGCTGCGTCGCATCGGCGGCGTGCACGGCAAACCCATCACGCGTGGCGCGGTTAAAAGGAGGCAGGTCGCGGTCCGCGACGACATTTTCGGCGAGGATGCGGCCCAGGGCAGACGCAGGATCGTTCGCGAACCAGATTGTTTCCGTTTGCGGTTTGCGCGCGCGGGCGCGAACGATTTCGATTACCTTGGCGCGCGCCGCTTCATAGGAAAGCATGACTGGTCAGAGCCAGGAGGCGAGCTTTGTCCCCCGAGGGACGATAGTAGCGTCGCGCTCCGGGCCGGTCGAGATCATACCAATTTCGCACTGGAGTTGGTCGGAGATGAAATTCAGGTAGTCGCGCGCGGCTGCGGGCAGCTCCTTGACGTCCCGGATGCCCGGCGTGGGTTTTCGCCAGCCCGGCAAAGTGTGATACTCCGGCTCGACATGCGCGAGTGTCTCAACGTCGGGCGGCATCTCCCTAAGCTGATGTCCTTTGTATCGATACCCCGTGCACACTTTGATTTCCGGCTGCGAGTCGAAGACATCGAGTTTCGTCACCACCAGTGAATCCATTCCGTTGACCATCTTCGCGTAGCGCAGAACCACCAGATCCAGCCAGCCGCATCGGCGGGGACGCCCCGTGACAGCGCCGAATTCTTTGCCGCGTTCACGCACTTCCTGCGCTTCGAGATCGGGCATCTCCGTGGGAAACGGTCCGCTGCCGACGCGCGTGGTGTATGCTTTGGTTACGACAGCGACGCCGGTGAGCCGCGTTGGTGCAATGCCCAGGCCTGTGGACACGCCGCCGGATGTCGCGTTCGAGGAAGTGACGTAGGGATATGTGCCGTGATCGATGTCGAGCATCGTGCCCTGTGCGCCTTCAAAGAGCACGCTTTCGCCGCGATCGAGCGCCTCGTTGAGCAGTTCCGCCGTATCCGTCACCAGCCCGCGAATATGTGCTGCAAGCTCGGAATATTGTTCCAGCAGTCCCGCCGTCTCGAGCGGATGCCCGTATGTGGCGCCGCTGATGGCGTCTTTTTCGGCGATCACGCGCTCGAGCTTTTCGCGAAATCGCTCCGGTTCGAGTAGATCGCAGACGCGAATTCCGCGCCTCGCCATTTTGTCTTCGTAGGCTGGCCCGATGCCACGCGACGTCGTCCCGATTTTTGCCGCGCCTCGCGCCGCTTCCGCGGCTTTGTCCATTTCGCGGTGATACGGAAAGATTAGGTGCGCGCGATTGCTCAGAAACAGGCGCCCGCGCACTTCGATCCCCGATTTCTTGAGGTTTTCGAGTTCCACCACGAGCGCTGCCGGGTCCACCACGGTTCCCGGTCCGATGACGGCCTTCTTCTCCGGCCGCAAAATTCCGCTGGGTATGAGTTGCAGAACGTAGCGATGACTGTTGAAGATGACCGTGTGGCCCGCGTTGTGCCCACCAGCGTAGCGCGCGATATAGTCAAACGAGGACGCGAGGTAATCAACGACCTTGCCCTTCCCCTCGTCGCCCCATTGCGCGCCGACCACAACAACGGCTTTCGTCTTCGCTGTCTCCGCCACTTTCGCCACCCGACAGGCCGCAACATCCCCCACAAATTCGAGCGTAAAGAGTTACAGGTGGGCTTTTATGCGGCAAGCATCGAACAAGAATGGTACGCCCCGACCCCTGCGATGGCAAGTCCGGCGGGTAGCATCAGGGCGCTGCCAGGAAGCTACAGATACCCAGCCTTTCCTCCCACGAGCGTAAAAGGATCATCCGATCTGGTTGTGGCGGAAGCAATCCCGAGCGTGATCGTTTACCATTCCTGTCGCCTGCATGAAGGCATAGCAGATGGTCGAGCCGACGAACCGGAATCCGCGGCTCTTCAGGTCTTTGCTCATGGCGTCTGATTCAGGCGTACACGCGGGAACGCGCCGCGACGAACTCTTGCTGTTTTTCTTCGGGCGGCCGCCCACGAATTGCCAGATGTACCGATCGAAGCTCCCGAATTCCTTTTGCGCGGCGAGAAAAGCCTTCGCGTTCGAAATCGTGGCGGCGATCTTCAGCCGGTTGCGCACGATCCCCGCATTCGCCATCAACTCGCGCACCTTCTTGCGGTCATAACGTGCAATCTTCGCAGCGTGAAACCGGTCGAACGCGCGCCGATAGTTTTCGCGTTTGTTGAGAATCGTCTCCCAACTCAACCCGGCCTGCGCGCCTTCGAGAATTAGGAATTCAAATAACCGGCGATCATCGTGGACCTGCACACCCCATTCTTCGTCGTGGTACGCGGCCATCAATGGACTCTTCGCCCAGTGGCAGCGCTCAGGAGCATGGTTTCCTGCTGACGTCATTTAAATCTTCCGAGGAAAGCGGCTGGCACGAGCCACGTATCCCAAACTGGCTACACGCGGCGCCCCGCCGCAGCCGAAAGGCAGCGCGGACACACGCAGTCCGTGTGACATGCGCGCAGTCGCGCCGCAGCCTCGCTGCCGAGCTTCACATCTTCGCACCAACAACCGGCCTCTGGCGCGCCACAATCAAACATCTCGCCGCACGCCTCGCATTTCTTCTGCGTCGGCGCGCGCTTGTTGCGCTGCGTTCCCCGCTCGCTTGTGGTCACGCGGTCGCCCTTCGTTGCCATGCGGATGCGCCTAGGAGATGTGGCGCTGTACGAGCTTCTCGATCGCTTCTTTGGGCTGCGCGCCGACGATCTGATCGGCCACTTGCCCGCCCTTGAAGATCAATAGCGTGGGGATGCCGCGAATATTGAATTTCCCGGCGGCGTTCATGTTCTCGTCGACGTTGAGCTTCACGACTTTGAGCTTGCCTGCGTGTTCACGGGCGATTTCTTCCACCGTGGGCGATAGCTGATGGCAAGGGCGGCACCAATCCGCCCAGAAATCCACCATCACGGGCTGGGTCTTGCTTGCTTCGATTACGTCCGCCTGAAAGCTTGCGTCGCTCACTGCTTGAATGTTTTCCGCCATTTTTTCCCTTGCTGCGCTGGCCCCGAATTCGTTCAGGGGGTATTTGCGCTATTTCTTAGATGATTTTCCGGCCTGCGGGATTCGGGACCGTCTAGCCGCTTCATACAGTGTGACATACGCCGCCGCCGAAGCCTTCCAGGAAAAATCCTTGGCCATGGCGTTGGTTTGCACCGTGCGCCACGACTTCGGATCGCGGTAGGTCTTGAGCGCTGCCTTAACACACCCGAGCAACTCTCGTCCACTATAAGCTTCAAATTTGAACCCTGTGCCCTGATGCGTCTTTGGATCGTAGTTTTCGATCGTATCATCCAACCCGCCGGTCGCGCGCACAATCGGAATCGTGCCGTAACGCAGGCTGTAGATTTGGTTCAACCCGCAAGGCTCGTAGCGCGACGGCATTAGAAACATATCCGAGCCCGCCTCAATCTTGTGCGCGAGCGTATTGTCGTAACCGATCTTTACTCCCACTCGCGTCGGATACTTCTCCGCCAGTTGCTGGAAGAGCTTCTCATATTCCGGCTGTCCTGTCCCGAGCGCAACGATCGCGAGATTTTCCTTCATCAAATCGGTGGCTTCCTCCGCGATCAGGTCGAATCCCTTCTGATCCGCAAACCGTGAGACGATGCCAATAAGGGGCCTGTCCGTATTTTCAGCCGGCAGCTTGAACTGATCGAGCAGATCTTTCTTGCAAGCTTTCTTTCCCTCGAGATTGTGCGTCGTATAATTCTGCGCAATGAAAGTGTCGAGCTCCGGGCTCCAAATGGCATAGTCCACGCCGTTCAAAATCCCCACGAGCCTTTCTCCGCGGCTGCGAATCACGCCTTCCAGTCCTGAACCGTACTCCGGCGTTTGAATCTCCTTCGCGTAGCGTTTGCTCACCGTAGTGAGGTAATCGGCATAGATCAGTCCGCCCTTGAGGAAATTCACTTTGCCGTAGTATTCGAGCGTGTCCATCGTGAAAAGATCGTCCGGCAGGCCGATCTTCCGCAGGGCCCCGCGCGGGAATAATCCCTGATATCCCAGGTTGTGGATCGTAAGGACCACCGGTGCTGACTTCACCACCGGGTCCGTCGCATACTGCGTTCTCAGCAGGACGGGGACCAGCGCCGACTGCCAATCGTGGCAATGGATGACGTCGGGCAGCCACACGCGTTTTGTGAATTCAATCGCCGCTCGCGAGAATTCCGCAAACCGCTCCGCGTTGTCGGGAAAATCGCCGGTCTTGTCGCCATAAAGCTGTTCGCGGTCGAAGAATGCAGGATCGTCCACGAAGTAATAGCGTACGCTGCCGATCGCGTTTCCCTCGGCAATGGCGGGAAAGCGCAGCGTATCGCCGAGCGGGATCGTTACGCTCGAAATGAGCGTTGACTTGACCTTATTCCCACGATAGCGCGGCAGCAGGACGGCCACCTCGTGGCCCGTCTCCGCCAGTGCTTTGGGCAGCGCTTCCACCACATCTGCCAAGCCGCCCGTCTTTGAGTACGGCAAACCTTCCGAAGAGACAAATAGGATTTTCATGAGCCCTCAGTCGAAATAAAAACGGTAGCGGAACGTCCGGGGTTCGTCAAGCCAATCCCCTCTGCCCGATTTCCATCCGAAATTGCTACACTCGGCGTCGCCATGGCGCGACAGCGGATGGGACAGCACTTTCTCGGCAATCCCGGCTGGCGGAAGAAAATTTTCGACACGCTTCCTCACAACCCCGGAGACGTGTGGGTCGAAGTCGGACCCGGGCACGGCGAGATGACCGAGTTGCTCGCCTCGGACGGCTGTCGCGTCATCGCCATCGAAGCGGATGAACAGCTCGCCGAAGGTTTGCGCGAACGCGCGCGCGTTCATCCCGGCGAATGGCCTCGGGTCGAAGTCATTTCGGGAGACATTCTCACGCTCGACATCGGAAAGCTGGCCGGGGAAAAATTTCACGTCTACGGAAATCTGCCCTATTACATCACTTCGCCGATCCTGCATCACTTTTTCAAGAGCGCCGACAGGATCGCGTCCATTCACGTCGTGATTCAGTTCGAAGTCGCGGCGCGGATTGCGGCGCTCCCCGGCCGCCGTGCGTATGGCTACCTCTCGGCGTTGTGCCAGTTCTATGCGATTCCGGAGATTGTGTTTCGGATTCCGCCGGGAGCGTTTCGTCCGCCGCCACGCGTCACCTCAGCGCTCGTGCGCATGACGCTTCCGGGTGAACGTTCTGCACTCGAAATCGCCGATGAACGGCGCTTTCTAGAATTCGTGCAAGCGTGTTTCAGTCAAAAGCGTAAGACGCTGCGAAACAATTTGCGCTCGATTGCTCCAGGCGAAAAAATTCAGCGCGCGTTTTCGGCCTGCGGGCTGCGACCGGACTCCCGTGCCGAGCAGCTCACGCTCGCCCAATTCGCGGCACTCTTTGCTCAACTCGTCTAGAAGCGCGTCGAAAGGGTCCTTCGGGTCATCATTCTGAGTCCGCCGGCTTAATGGCGGATGAAGAACCTCTCTTGCGGTTACTCTTCTTCGATGATGGTGCGGAGGCGATCAGGGAAATCTGTCATGATGCCGTCCACCCCCGCATCGATCACCGCGCGCATCTCTTCCGGCTGGTTTACGGTCCATGTAGCCACGCGAAGGTCCGCGTGATGCGCCTCTTCGATGAGCTTGGGGGTCACGATCGCCGCTCGCGGGCAGATTTGTCTCGCGCCGACGTCGAGCGATTTCTTCACCAAGTCGGTATCGTTGTCTTGGACCAACAGCCCGATCATGATCGAGGCATCGAGACGGCGCAGGCTTTCGATCGTCCCGGCGTCGAAGGAAATCACAATGGTCCGCGCCGCGTCCTCCGGGCTCCGAAGCGCGCCAACGAGAGCGTGGTGCATTCCCCACGCGGCCTCGTACTTGAGCTCGAGATAGAAAACGACATCGTGCTTCCGCGCGAATTCCAGAATTTCCTCAAGTGTGGGAATGTGCTCGCCCATGTATTCGCGGTCGTACCACAGACCCGCGTCCAGCTGGCGCAGTTCCGCAAGCGTGAAATCGCGGACGGCGCCGCGTCCGTTTGTGGTGCGCTCGAGTGCGCTGTCGTGAATGGCGACAAACTGCGCGTCACGCGTCAAGTGCAGGTCGGTCTCGATAAACTCAGCGCCCAACGCGATGGCGCGCTCGAACGCGGCGAAAGTGTTTTCCGGCGCGTGGCCCGAAGCGCCTCGATGCGCGATCACCCAAGGTTTTCGCATGCCTTCGTTCATCCTAGCAGAATTCGCGGGCGCGCTTCGCCCCGCTCGATGGCGCGCGTGATGCAAACTGCAACTCCGGCGATTCTCGATTCGAGCGTTTTCCGCTGCACGTTTCTCGCATTTTGCGAAGAAATAGCGAATCGAGCTGGCCGGCTTACATGCAAAGCGTTTCCTAATTGTGACAATGCCTTGGCTAGTAAGGAAAACTGGCCGATGCCGTTGAGCGAACCGTCCGGAGGCCTGAACGCCCCAGCGAATCAACTCCTCTATCCCTATTCGCTGCAAGCTGATAGCATATCGCCCGCAGCAAAGCTGCACCCGGCCTTTGGTAGCCGGATTGCCGGTTAAGCCCCGTAACTAAAGGGGACCTTGGTGACTTCAGAAGGTTTCCAAATCAACCCGGCCATCTATGCCATGGGTGCGGGCGAATCCACGAGAGAGGATTTCGCACCGATGACCAGCACGAATCCGCAGAAAACCCCGCTCGCCAATCCTGTTATGGCCACGAATTCCGCCCCTGCGGACCTCGACGCTGCTCGCGATCTTCCGAAAGGCTTCATCGAATTCCTGCTGCCGCTGCATCGTGAATTCTCGCCGCGCCAGCGCACGCTGATCGAAAAGCGCGCCGCAGCGCTTGCGGCGTCGCTCGCGGGCCGCCTGCCGAATTATCTTCCTCCCTCGCCTGCCACCACAGAAAATTGGAAGGTAGCGTTGCCCGAGTGGGTCGCGGATCAGCGAAATCAGATGACGGGCCCTTCGGATGACGGCGAACTCGTCGTCAAGATGCTGAACTCCGGCGCTCCGGGCGTGATGATCGATCTCGAAGACTCCATGGCCAACTTCTGGCCTCATCTGATGCTCGGCGTCAAGAACACGCTTTCCGCTTTGCGCGGCGAGCTCAGCTATTTCGACAAGAAGCGCAATCGAACGGTCGCGATTCAGCCGAGCAAGACGGTCCACCTGCTCCGCCCGCGCGGACTGCACCTCCATCAGGCGGGTGTGATCAAAGGCGAGACGATGGCCGCATCGCTTTTTGACGTCGCCATCCTGTCCTTTCAGGTGAACCAGGCCGAGCTGAAGCATCCGCTCACGTTTTACATCCCGAAATCCGAATCCGCGGAAGAGGCGCTCTGGTGGCGCGACCTTTTCCAGGCCATATCGCGCGCGAAGGGCTGGCCAAAGGATTACATCAAAGCCATGGCGCTGGTCGAAGCCCATCCAATGGCATTCGAGATGGAAGAGTTCGCGTACAACCTGCGCGACCACATTGTGGCGCTCGATCTCGGGCGCTGGGACTACATGGCCAGCCTGGCACACTTCAACTTCAACGACCCCAACTGGGTTTTGCCCGATCGCAATACCATTCCGCATAACGTTCCCTTCTTTCAAAATTTGCGGAATCTCATGCCGGAGACTTGCCACAAACACGGAATTCTCGCCGTCGGCGGAATGACGGCGCTCTTTCCGAGCCGTGAAGATCCGGAGCTTAACTCGCGCGCGCTCGCAGTCCTCGCCGAGGACAAAAAGAACGAGGCCCTTTCGCTGATGGATGGCGCGTGGACCGGTCATCCCGACCAGAACGAAATTGCCGTGGCGCAATTCCCTTTTCCCAATCAGATTCAAGCGCGCCCCAAGAACCCGGAACTTCATCCGGACTTGCGTCCGTTGCCGACAACCGTCGGGAAGCGCACACTCGCGGGCACGCGCGCTGCCGTGCGGACCGTGATCCGTTATCGTCACGGAGTCCTCAGTGGGCGCGGCGCAAGCCTGCTTGACGGCTACATGGAGGACCTCGCCACCGATCGCATTTACCGGGTGATGATTGCGCAGCGCATGCGCCATCGCGATGCCGTTCAGATTTTGGACGACAACGGCAAGCCCATCGCGCACACGCCCGAACTGATTACGCGTTTGTTTGACGAGGAGCTCGCGCGCATCCTGCGGGATCTTCCGGCGGGTTCGCCCTCGGAGGCGGCCGAGCGTTTCAAGCAAGCGCGCATCCTGAGTGAAAGGATGGTCGTCACGGGAGAGTTTGACCCTGTGTAGGTTCGCACTTGTGCGCGTGACGCCGGTCAAGAGTTTGTTGGATGAGAATCAGAAATAAGGTCCAAAAAGCGGAGGCAACTGTCGAAGCAGCAAAGCCACGCGAAACACGAGTGGCCATTTTCTGAGGGTGTGATTCGGCAGCAACCGTTCCTAGTGACGTTCCGGCCATAGAAGTCGCTTTTGGCGCTTCATTCCGCGGGTGGACGCAGCCCAAGAGTTCGATGAGCCGCAGCGGCATTCGCTTGAGGAGGGGACGTGGCGCTGTTCGTCGTAATGATCGTGGGGGTAGTCGTCGCGTTGACGTGGGTTGATTGGCGCGACGCGAGAAAAGATTGGGTGCTGCCCGAGTGGGCAAAGGGGATGGCGCTCGCGGGTGTTGTAGCCGCTTCGCTCACCGCTGCCACTTCGTTTGCATCGTTCTGGCTCGAGGATCCGGCCGGTCAATGGGCCGGTAGGCTCGGCTCGCGGCTTTTCTGGCCGGAACTGGGCTTCGTTCTTTGCGCCATGGGGATCATCATCGCCTCCGTGCGCAAGAAACGGATGCGGCTCATGCTTGTGCTCACAGGCTTGCTGACCGCGGCCTTCTGGCTCGGCATGTCTCTTTCGTTGTAACCGCCGTTATGCAGAGCCTGTTTACCACCCGTATATTGCAGCCCGAAGGGGGTTCGTAGTACTGTCCCCCAATGCCTCGAAGCGCCAGGCGAAAGTCCCCGCGGCAGGTCATCAAGAGTCGCAAAAGGAGAGGTAGGAAAATGGCATCTCCGGCGGAAGCAAAAATCCCCAATTCATCCGGCAAAGAAGTTCCGGAAGGCGCAAATGTAGACAAGATACGCGATATCCTTTTCGGCTCTCAGATGCGCGACTACGAGAAGCGCTTCGCGCGGCTGGAAGAGAATGTCGCGAAAACGGTGGAAACGCTTCGCGACGATATGACCAAGCGTTTCGACACGCTCAGCAGCTTCGTCCAACAGGAAGTGGAATCGCTCAGCCACCGCTTGAAGACCGAGAAGTCCGAGCGCACCGACGGCCTCAAGGATATTGCGCGCGAGATTAAAGACGGCATGAAAGTGATCGAGAAGAAGCTCGGCCAGCTCGAAGAGCAGATGTCCGATGGTCAAAGCGAGCTTCGCGCCAAAATGCTCGAGAACTCCAAGGCGGTCACGAATGAGATTGAGAAGCTGCGCCGCGAAACGGCCGCCGCGCTCGATCGCGAAGTCGATGTCCTGCGCGACGAGAAGACAGACCGCGCTGCGCTCGCGGACTTGTTCAGCGAGTTTTCGTTGCGGCTAAAGGACAAATTCGAGCTGCCCGAAAAATAGTTGCTGGGTTCGGCGAATTCAAAGTGACTCCGCAGGATTCGCAAAGTGCCCGTCGAGAAAAACCCTCACTCTTCCCATATGGCTGAGCAAGCGCAACGCCGCGCCCCACTGGGGCAGTCGCAGGATGACCCGCCCGAAGACAAGCACGCCCTGGAGGAATTGCGTCATTTAATCGTCGCGCCAGAACAGGAAGGGCTTGCGGAAATCCGCGAACGCCTCGACAGCATGGAACGGCGCGCGGAAGACGTGAGTTCCGTGGTCGCCGAAGCGATCCAGATGCGGCGCGAACACGGCGACGACCGCGCGCTCGCCGAGGCTCTCGCTCCCACGATCCAGGAAACCTTGCGCGAATCGGTCCGCAAGGATCCCCAAGTTCTCGCCGACGCCCTGTTCCCCGTGATGGGCCCCGCGATTCGCAAGTCCATCACCGAAACTCTTCGCGGAATGCTCGAATCGTTCAACGAGGCCCTCGAGCACAGCCTCTCGGTCCGTGGCATCCAGTGGCGGCTCGAGGCGGTGCGCACCGGAAAGCCATTTGCCGAAATCGTGCTGATGCACAGCCTTCTGTATCGCGTGGACCAAGTTTTTCTGATCCATCGTGAAACGGGGCTCGTCCTGAGACATGTCGTGGCGGATTCCGTCTCGACGCAGGATCCCGCGATGGTTGCCGGGATGCTCTCCGCCATTCAGCAGTTCGTGCGCGACTCCTTCGATTCCGCAAGTCAAGACACGCTTGGCAGCATGGTTGTGGGCGAGCATGAGGTCTGGCTGGAACAAGGTCCCGAGGCCGTGATTGCCGCCGTCATTCGCGGCCACGCGCCGGCCAGCTACCGCCTCGCAATGAAGGAAACGCTGGAGCAAATCCAGCAGCACTTCAGCTCGGCGCTGGAAAATTTCAAGGGCGATCCGGCTCCGTTCCTCGCGGCGGAAGATCGGCTGAATCGCTTGCTCGAAGCGCGCTTCAAGGAAAAAGAGCCCGGCAAGAAAAAACCGCGGGCCCTGATCGCCGCTTCGGCCGTGATTCTCGCGCTCGTCGTGGCTTGGATCAGCTATTCCACTTACTTGCTCTGGGAGTGGTCTCGCTTTCTCAGCGCTATGCGGCAGCAGCCGGGAATCGTTGTGATCTCAGAAACAAAAAGCGGTACGCAATTTCACGTCCGCGGATTCAAAGATCCTCTTGCGGGGGATCCCACAGAATTAATCGCGCAGACAGGCCTCGACCCTAACAATGTCGATCTGCAATTAGCGCCCTACTACTCTCTCGACGACGCGATTGTATTGAGGCGCGCGAACGCCCAGCTGCAGCCGCCCCCCGGAGTGAAGCTCACGGAGAAACAAGGCACGCTTCACGCCGAAGGCGTGGCGTCGCCGAAGTGGATTTCCACCGTTCGCGACCGTGGGCTTTGGATCGCGGGCGTGAGTTCCTTGGACCTCTCTCATCTCCAAAACGAGGAAGTCCTCGAACTCAACCGGCGGAAAGCCGCAGTCGAATCCGTCATCTTGCTCTTCCCGATGGGACGCGCAGAATTGGAAACGGGCCAGGAGGACAAGGTCTCGCAAGAGCAGAAGAGCATCCTCGAACTGCTGGCGCAGGCGGAGCATCTCCAGCAGAAGGCCACGGTTGAGATCGTCGGCCACACCGATACCTCGGGCCTCGAAGGCACCAATGTTCTTCTCAGCAAGCAGCGCGCCGACCGGGTCTATTCCGATTTCCGCCGTGCCGGCGCAAAGCCCGCCGAATTTCGCCCGCGCGGTGCCGCCACTTCAGAGCCTTTGAGCAAAGAGGACACCGAAGAAGGGCGCCGCCTGAATCGCAGCGTAACCTTCAAGGTTGCGTTTTCACCCGCTCCTCAGGGAAACTGAGCGGTCCAGCCCAATGCTCCAGAAAAAAGTCTGCATGCTGGGGTCCTTTTCTGTCGGCAAGACCAGTCTGGTCCGCCGCTTCGTCCAGAGCATTTTCTCCGAGGCCTACCACACCACCATCGGCGTGAAAGTGGACAAGAAAGTCGTCAATGCAAACGGAGAAGAACTCACTCTCGTTCTCTGGGACATTCATGGCGAGGACGTATTTCAAAAGCTTCAGATGTCGTATCTGCGAGGCATGTCCGGCTACCTGCTTGTTGTTGACGGCACTCGCCGCCAGACGTTAGAGGACGCGCTCGACGTGAATCGGCGAGTGACCGAAGAGATGGGGGACATCCCCTTGATCCTCGTTCTGAATAAATGCGATATCGCAGACCAGTGGGATATTGACCTGGACCGCGTCGCGCAGCTCGAAGAGCGCGGCTGGATTGTTTTTCGCACCAGCGCCAAGACCGGCGACCTCGTCGAGCAGGCGTTCTTGCGTCTTGCGCAGGCCATGCTAAATTCCACTTCGTGAAGGATCCGTCGCGCGCGAATATGTCGGAAAAGTCCATCTTCGAATCGTTCCTCGCCATCCAAGGCAGCGCCCTTTTCGAATACAGCGGAGACGGCGCCTTTTCTCTCTTAGGGAATTCCCCGTGGTGGTACGACAAAATCTGGGGCGCAACTCCCGAGCGCGGCAAGACAGTTCGACTCGCGGAGCAATCTCCCTTTCTCGAAAATTTCCTCGTGGACGCGGAAGATTTCTGGAAATCCAAGGCGGAAGGGTCCTTAAATTCCGGAAACTGGATTGAGTATGCCGCGGACGGGACAGAAACGCCGCTCGAAGCCTCGGTCTTCTGGATTGACGGCAAACGCATTCTGCTCCTACGAAACATTTCGAGCACATTTGCCGCGCAGCAGAAACTGTTCCAGACCGCGCGCGATTCCCTTCTCGCGCACGAGCGTCTGCTCCGTGAAATTCAGAAGAAAGAAATTCTGCTGCACTGCATCGTCCACGATCTCACCCAGCCGCTCAATGCCATACGCGGATGCTTCAATCTTCTGGTCCTCGAAGATCTGTCGGGCAAGCCCCGGCAGCTCGTGGAAACGGGCCAGCGCGAATCGCAGCGCCAGGAGCAGATGATTCGCGGAATCCTCGAGGCGTTCTCTGGCGACCTCGCCGCACAGGAGGCTTCGCACTCGAGTCCAGCCGATGCGCCCGATCTCGCGGCTTCCGCCGCACAAGTGGTCCGCCGTTTGTCCCCCGCCTTCACCGAAAAAGGAATCCGCCTTCTGGTCGATCCCGCGCTGGACACTTCGCGCGATTGGGAAGTCGTCGGCGACGCTCCGCGCATCGCACGCATTTTCGGAAACCTCCTCGAAAACGCACTCCGCTACAGCCCCAAGCAAACCATCGTCACCGTCGGCCTCGAGGACAAAGGCTCTTCGGTGCTCGCTTTCGTCGACGACGAAGGCCCGGGACTGCCGAAAGGCGAGCCCTCAAATCGCCTTTTTGCTCTCTTCGCGAAAGGAAAGGACCGCCCCGGCAAAGCCGGCCTCGGCCTTTATTTCTGCAAGATCACGGTCGAGCGCTGGGGCGGAAGCATCGGCGCCGAGACGAGAGCGGCCGGCGGCTCGCGCTTTTGGTTTCGATTGCCCCGCGCCCAAAAGGCTGCGAAAATCCAATCCGAAGGAAAAACTTCTGCGGCGCCTCCGACGCCGGAAGCCTCGGCACAAGCGAGTCCTACGGTGACGAATCGCCCTCGGATCGGAAAAACGACGAAGCCGCTTCGCATTCTCGTGGCAGATGACGACGAGACCAGCCGCGAACTCGTCCACGAAATGCTGAAGAGGCGCGGCCATTCCGTCGTAGGTGTCGCCGACGGCCGCGAAGCCATCGCCGCTCTCGAAAAACATTCCTTCGATGTCGCGCTTATGGACCAGCAAATGCCCCGCATGAGCGGCCTCGAAGCCACACGCTCCGTTCGTCTGAAGGAAGCCTCTTCGGGAAAGCACCAGTTCATCGTCGGCCTCACCGGAAATACAACGGAAGAGGACCGTAAGCGCGGCTTGGACGCCGGCTTGGACGGCTATCTCACGAAGCCCTTCAGCATGGAAGTACTGTTTCAAACGATCGAGTCGATTGCGAGCGGCGGGACGCCCCCGGCTCCCGCGCCGATTGCTCCCGCGCAACCGGGTGTGCCTCGCGAAAACGTGGCCATGCATCTTCTGCGGAAAACGGGAGGAAGCGAGAAGCTCGCGCGCTCCCTTGCAAAATCTTTCCTCGCGGATTCTCCCCCAAGACTTTCCGCCATCCGCCGCGCCATCGCGCAGAAAGACGCGGAGAAGCTCGCGACTGCGGCGCATTTGATGAAGGGGTCTCTGGGTATTTTCGGAGCGCTCGAAGCTGTCGCCGCCGCGCGCAGCCTCGAAGCCATGGGCCGCGCCAGCAATCTGAACGGAGCCGAAGTGGAATTCCAGGCGCTTGAAAACGAATCGAAACTTCTTGAGCAGGAACTCCTGGCCATCACGCGGAACGCAAAGCCGGCTCCGAAGCGAACCGCTCACTCACGCCACTCTTCTCCCCGCTCCCGCCGGAAGAAGTAACCTCGCGCCAGGTTGCGGTTAGTGCGTTTATCAGGCCCTGACTAGACTCAGCTGGTTGAAATTAACCGAATATCAACATATCCGCTGCGCGCCGCTCATGTAAGATTGGCGTCTCAGATCCACAAAACGAGGCGAGATGGACAAGAAGAATTTCCTGTTCGTATCTTTGACGGGGCTGATCAGCGACATCGCCTGGCAAATTTCTAAAGAAGGGCACGATGTCCGCTATTTTATCGGCGACAAAAAAGAGCGCGATATCGGCGATGGCTTCGTCGCCAAATCGAAGGACTGGGAAAAAGATAAGGACTGGGCGGACATCATCGTGTTTGACGACACCCTTGGCCAGGGCGAAAAAGCGCAGGCGCTGCGCAAGGAAGGCAAAGTCGTAATCGGAGGCACGGCATACGGCGACAAGCTCGAAGACGATCGCTCGTTCGGCCAGGAGGAACTAAAAAAAGCCGGTGTGAATATCATTCCCTACGGCGAATTCGATTCCTTTGACAACGCCATCGAGCACGTCACCCAGAACCCAGGCCGTTACGTCATCAAACCCAGCGGCGAAGCGCAGAACGTCAAACGCCGCCTGTTCGTCGGTGAAGAAGACGACGGCCAGGACGTCATCCGCATGCTCGAAGCTTACAAGAGAGCCTTCGCCGATGAGATCAAGGTCTTCCAGTTACAGCGCCGCATGATCGGCGTCGAAGTCGCCGTCGGAGCTTTCTTCAACGGCAAGAATTTCGTTTATCCGATCAACATCAACTTCGAGCACAAAAAACTTTTTCCCGGCGATATCGGTCCGCCCACTGGTGAAATGGGCACTTCAATGTTCTGGAGCGGCCCGAATCAGCTCTTCAATCAGACACTCTTGAAAATGGAACCCAAGCTCGCCGAAGAAGGTTATATCGGCTACATCGACCTGAATTGCATCGTGAACAACAACGGCATCTATCCGCTCGAGTTCACCTCGCGCTTCGGCTATCCGACTATCAGCATCCAGCAAGCCGGAATGATCACCCCGATCGGCCAATTCTTTTGGGACCTCGCGAGCGGCGCGGACCCCAAACTCAAAGTTCGCAGCGGTTTTCAGATCGGCGTGCGCATCGTCGTTCCCCCGTTCCCGTTCGACGACGATGAAACTTTCGAATCTTTCTCCAAGAATTCCGCCATTATCTTCCGGAAGCCGCCCGCCGACGAAATCCACATCGAAGACGTCAAACAGATCAACGGCCAGTGGCTCATCGCCGGCACTTCCGGCGTCATCCTCATCGTTGTCGGCACCGGCCAGACGATGAAGCAGGCCCAAGCTCAGGTTTACTCGCGCATCAAGAACGTCCTCATTCCCAACATGTATTACCGCACCGATATCGGCGACCGCTGGGAAGAAGACAGCGACCGCCTGCACAACTGGGGCTACCTCCGCCAGCTCGCGTAGTCTGGGAGTTCTTTCGCGCGCTTATTTTCACTCTACTGGTAATTATCCCTTGAGGACAAGTACGCAAATATCGTATACTCCAAGCCGCATTGTCGAAATATGCGAGGCTGACGATATGGCCCAATGGGTTCACCGGGAGTTCAGTAAGGGAGCAATAGATCGGGCCGGAGAACTTCTTCTGCCTTGGTGGAAACTTGAAGTCGAAGACGTAGAAGACCTTGGCTTAATGTATCGGACTGTTGAGAATTGGCGAACTTCCCACGCCATGCCACTCTTAACATTTCGCATGGGACTCTGGAATCGTGCTCGGAGGGTTGAGCCCAAAGCAATTGTCGCGCAGCGATTAAAGAGATTCTCATCGGTGATGAACAAACTTGTTCGAGAGCCCCACATGAAACTGTCTCAGATGCAGGATTTGGGAGGGTGCCGTGCGATTGTTTCAAATATGGAAGCCCTCGAAAAACTCTATGCTTTATACCGAGGGGACCCTGATCTATTTGCCTCAGAGGGAGTTCTGAAATGCTACGACTACGTTCGTAATCCGAAATCTGATGGCTATCGGGGAATTCATATCGTAGGACGTTACAAAGCGCGAGGCGAGAAAAATGAGCCGTGGAATGGGCAAAGGATCGAAATTCAATTACGCTCACAATTGCAGCATGCCTTTGCCACTGCCGTCGAAACGGTCACTACCTTCACTAAAGAACCATTGAAATTTGGCGCTGGCCCCGATGAATGGCGCCGGTTTTTCTTATTGATGGGATCAGCATTCGCCATTCGAGAGAATACTCCACTAATTGAAGGAACACCGATTGACGAAGGTGAAATGACCAGCGAACTGCGTGAACTTACGCAGACGTTAAATGTACGCCAACGCCTTCGAGGTTGGACAAATGCAATTAAGCAACTGCGCAGCCGAAACACCCAAAACGCTAAATGGTTACTGCTTGTTCTCAATATATCCGCAAACACGGTCAGGGTGACTGGGTATAGTGATAGGAAAAAAGCATCTGAGGCGCTAGCTTTGCTTGAAAAGCCGCCACGCCCGACGGACCTTGATGCAGTTCTTGTGTGGGTAGGTTCGATTAGAAATCTTCGACGCGCTTATCCCAACTATTATGCAGACACTAGAGCATTCTTGGAGGCTCTGAATATCGCGCTTCGACCATGATTAAGAAGCTCCAACTGCCGATTTACCGTTTCGTCCCCCATTTTGCCGTGACGGGGTTCTTTTTCCTCAATTCATTATCTAGAACTAGGTGGGCAAAAGTCTCATCCCAAACACTAATCCGATACATGGACTGTTTGAGGCGTTCTAGAGCAGCGGTGCTGGGGTCATCCAGCCATTCGATTGCGTATCTCTGAGTAACGCTGGCCGCAACGTCTGCTGCCTGAATTGGTGGATTTGTCTTGTCATCCAAGGAAGTAAAACCAACAAACAATTTCTTGGCGGTGATATTTTTTGCCTTATATTCCTGGTAAAGCTTGTACAGAGTAGAAAAGCTGTCGCCTTCGTCATGGGCAAAAGAAATAATGTTGCCCCGTCCCAACTCTCTCATCGCACCAGTACACTGCATCCACACGGTTTGTACTGCCCAATGATAAGGGTCTATCGCACAAACTTTGGAATAGCGCGAATCGGATTGAAGCTTTCGACATAGTGGTATTGGAATTATGGCTCCGACGCCAAACAATTTGAGTGAGTGGATAATCTGATCCAGATCAGCCTGCATGCGATTTGCAGTTTCACGGCCTAAAGGCTTTGGGAATTTTTCAAGATCTCGATACTTAAAGAACTGGCCCCGCAAATTTCGGCAGTCCGATGAACGAAAATACTCTATGCCATCTCGGTCCAATCGCTTCCGCCATGCGACCCGCAAAGCCTGCCAATCGTCCCGGTGCCCAAATAAAGCGGCGGATATGACGACCTTCTCACGATCTCGGTCTGCGCTATCGTCAATGGTTGCGTTCCATAGCACGGCAAGATATTTCCCTTCGCATTTACCTTCAAAAATAAAATCAATCAGTTCCTCTATGGGGAAATCGCAGGAACACATATAACCTTTCCGTCGTAGTCGTGATACACTACGATTACCAATGGCGGAAAGCGCCAAAGACGAGACGCGAACGCGCAGAACGCTTACTCCCTCTGCCAAGACGAAGAAGCGTATGCAGCCGTTAACGCGGGATCAATTTCACAAGATTCTCGGGAAGGCGATTAGCTCGCCTTCCTCGAAGCCCTCACCAAAATCGACTTGAACTGCTGGTTTCCCATCTGCCGACGATTGTACCTGAAGCAATACTCATCCAAATAGCTCTGCAAGTGCTTGCGGCTAACGGAGTGATAGACTCCGCCGATTCCACGCTTAATCAGGCTCCAAAGCCCTTCGACGCTGTTGGTATGGATGTGGCCGCGCACATAAATCCTTCGGTCATGTTTGATTGTGTGGTGGACGAACTTCGCGGGCTTGCCTTCCTTGGTACGCATTGTTCCGATTCCATCGTATCCGCGCAGTTGGTCTGTATAAACTGTGCTTCCGGGTACAACGTGCTTCCGAATCTGCTTGAGTAGGGTTGAACCCTTTACGTCTTTGATTACCTTGGCAACTACCAAGCCTCGGCGCTGTACGATGCCGATAACCGGAGTTTTCTTTTTGTCTCCGCGCATCGGGCGGCCAGTGCCGTATTTGCGCAGTCCGCCGTAATACATTTCGTCTACCTCGACCGTTGGCCCCTCCAATTGCAGATCGCCTTCGGAGAGCAGCGAGCGGACCTGATTGAAAATGCGCCACGCGGTCTTGTAGGTGACGCCAGTTTCGCGCTGAATCTGCTTTGCGGAGATGCCGCAACGAGTGGAACCCATGAGGTACATGGCATAAAACCAAGTCTTGAGCGATGTGCTCGACTTTTCGAAGATGGTCCCGGCCAGCGGGAAGATATGAGTGCCGCAAGACTGGCAAGCGTAGGCTGTGCGATTCCCCACGCGATGATGCTTAGTGTCTTTGCCGCACTTGGCACAGCGCGCCATACCATCGGGCCAGCGTTGCTCTTTGACATATTCGAGGCACGCGGCGTCGTTGGGGAATTCAGCGTTGAAATCTCGCACGCTGTATCGAAGTTCTTTTGGTATGCTCTGTTTTACCGTTGGCTTGTTTCTCATGAGAAAAGCATAGCAAATGGCTTACTTGTTGTCAAGGGATAATTACCACTCTACTTGACTTTCGCTTTTTGTTCGTCTATACTCCGCGCCGGTAGAGGTAAAGGGAAGGCGGACGAGGTCGCGGCCCCATTGCCATTCAGGGTTCATCCTGCGGGATAAACCCGGCTCTCACGGACCGCTCCCCTCGCCCGCTCCATTTCCCTCGCCTCTTCCCTTCCCGCTCTCTGCCTCAAGGACTGCCCATGTGCCATCGTGTCTCTACGGTCCGCGCCGTACAGGTTGTCGCCGCCTCGCCTTCGCCGCCTGCCGCTCGGGAGAGCGGCGAAAAACGATTGCCCTGGACACTGCCCGAGCGGGGCCTCGCTGTGTTTCACGGTCATCCGGACGTGCCGCGGCTGTTCCACTATTTTCTCCCGCGGCTCATCGCCCGGGGCAAGCCGGTGCTGTGCCTTGACGGCGCGAACCGCTTCGACCCTTTGCTCATCGCGCGATTTTCACGCACCGGCGGCTCGGACGCGGCGGTCTTCAATCAGCACGTGCGCGTGGCCCGCGCGTTCACATGCTTTCAATTGACCGAGCTTCTCGTGCGCATGCCGCGATGGCTCGAACAATTTCCGGCGCGCGCGCTCGTCGTCACGGCGCTGCCGGATTTATATTTCGATGAAGACGTGCGCGAAGGCGAAGCGACGGCTTCGTTTCGCCGCGCGCTCGAGGCGCTCGAAAATCTTCGCCGGCTTCCCCTCGCGACCGCCGTTTTTTCCGACGCCACTGCGTTCCCGACGCCGCGCAAAAAGTTTTTCGCGCAGCTCCTCGCGCAAGCAGATCGGGTCTCGCGATTCGTCGAGCGCGACGGCCGGCTTGCTCTTGCGGAGGAAAAATCGCCGCTCGCGCGCCGCGCTTTGCCATTGTGAGAAAACCCCATGGGCCGTACGGTTCCGACATTCGTTCAGTTGATTCAACAGGCAGCCGCGCACTGGGCAAAATTCCGGCGCGCGCTTCGCCGCGAGGACCAGTCGTTCTTCGACCGCCTTTTCCATCGCGCCCGCTGCTACACGCAGGCGGCCACCTACCAGTGTCACGACAATCCGATGGAAGCCATCCTGCTCTCGATTGCGCTCGACCACGAAAAACGTCTGGACGCCGTCGAGCGCGCGCTTCACCTGAAAAAAGAGGAACTCTATGAAACTCCAGGGATGGATCTTCGACCTCTACCCCTCCCCGCAGGGGATGAAGTTGTGGCTGATCGAACCGAACCAGAAACGCCACCTTCTGATTGATCGCTTCGCGCCATCCTTCTACGCTGCGGGTTCGCCCGAAGATTTGCGCCGGCTCCAGGTCGCGCTCGAAACACGCGGACACGGCGTCGCCTGCCGCCTCACCGAACGCACGGACATTTGGGAGCGCGATCCTATCGTGGTGCTCGAAATTTCCGTCGCGCGGCCAAGCGAATTTTCAGCCTGGGCGCGCTGGGTACATCGCTTCGATTCGCGCCTGCGGCTCTACAACAGCGACCTGATGCTTGCTTCGCTCTATTGCTGGGAGCGGCGCGTGTTTCCGCTCGCGTGGGTCGAAGCTGAAGTGGACGAAGAAAATCGCGTGCGCGAAATCGCCTGCCGCGACGACGAATGGGCCCTCGATTACAAAATTCCACCTCTCGAAATCATGCAAGTACGCCTGGGCGGGCTTTCTTGCATCGATCCCGCGCACGGCCGCCGCACCGCGCTTGAAGTGGAAGTGGACGGCCGGTCGTACGAGCTCGACGAATCGGGCGAGCCGGCCGCTGTCGCGCTCAAGCGTCTCTTGCAGCAGTACGATCCCGACTTGATCCTCACCGACTGGGGCGATTCGGCCATCCTGCCGCGAGTGCGTCAGCAAGCGGCGGAGCTTGGCCTGGCGCTTCCCTTCAATCGCGATGCGGGCGCGCAAGTGCAGCAGAGCCGCGCGCGAAGTTACATGAGCTACGGACGCATCCTGTTCAAAAACAGCGCGACGACTCTTTTTGGCCGCCTGCATGTGGACACGCAAAATTCCTTCATCGCCGGAAAATGCGACCTCGCGGGATTGTGGGAACTCGTGCGTGTCACCAAACTGCCCGTGCAATACGCGGCGCGCACCACCACCGGCACGGGCATCTCCTACATGCAGATGGAGCTCGCGCATCACGACGGCGTGCTCATCCCCGAACAAAAAGCCGAGCCCGAAGACCCGAAATCGCCGGATGAATTGCTCCTGGCCGATCGCGGCGGACTCGTCTTCGTGCCGAAGCTTGGATTTTTCTCCAACGTCGCCGAGCTCGATTTCGTCAGCGAATACCCCAACATCATGGCGCGATTCAATATCTCGCCCGAAACGGTGAATTGCCGTTGCTGCCCGGACGCGTCGCGCGTCCCGGAGCTTGGCTACCGCGTCTGCCGGAAGCGTCGCGGGATCACCAGCCGTGTCGTCGAGCGATTGATTGAGAAGCGCACGGAATGGAAGCGGCGCCTGCGCGAGGATCCTGCCGTGTGCGGCGAGCTTGCGCACCGCTACAAATTGCAACGCGACGCTTTGAAATGGCTGCTCGTCTGCTGCTTCGGCTACACCGGCTACAAAAACGCGCGCTTCGGAAAAATCGAAGCGCACGAAGCTATTAACGCCGTCGCACGCGAGACACTGCTCGTTGCCAAAGAGCTCGCCGAAGACCGCGGCTTTACATTGGTCCACGCGCTCGTGGATTCGCTCTACGTCCATAAATTCGGCGCCACGCGCGAAGATTACGAAGCGCTCGCGCAGGAGGTCACCGCGCAAACGAAGCTGCCGCTTTCGATCGAAGCCGTCTATCGCTACGCCGTTTTCCTGCCCTCCAAGCAATTCGGCGACGTGCCTGTGCCCAATCGTTTTTTCGCCGTAAGCGAAGAAGGCGATCTCAAAGTTCGCGGTCTCGAATCGCGCCGCCACGATACGCCGCCGCTGATCGTCCGGATGCAGAAGGAGGTACTCGCGCTTCTCGCCGAAGCACGTGATTACGACGGCTATTCCCGGCGTCTCGAAGAAGCGTGCCGGTTGATGCGGCGCTATGAAGACCGGCTCGACAACGGTGAAGTCGCCGTCGAGGATTTGATCGTCAGCAAACGGCTCACGCGTGAGCCGCGCGAATACCGCAAAGCAAGCCACACGGCCATCGCCGCGCAGCAGCTTTTCGGCCGCGGCATTCGCCTGCGCCCCGGACAGACCATCGAGTACGTCATCACCGACGCGAATTCAAATGTGCCGAACGACCGCGTCCGCGCCTATGCGCTCTGGGAAGGTTTTTATGGCTACGATCGCGCGAAATATCGCGCGCTGCTCCGCGAAGCCTTCGAGCCCTTCCTCGCCCTCGCCCCGCAAATCGATTTTTGCCTCGCTCCCGCCGTAGCGGCACTCCCGGCTGACTAAACCGGCAACTCCATGGCGGGGGGAATTGCCGCACGGGCGTGGAAGCGCGATACTCAAATGCGTGAGGCGAAGCGCTCGATTCCTCGCGGAGATTGCGTCCGTGGCCCTGTTGGCGGCATTGCCGGCTGCGCTGCTGTTTGTGTGTCCTGCGCGCGCGGATGAGCTGAAGTTGAAGGACGGAACGAAAATCGTCGGCACCATCGTCGGCTTCGAAGAAAGTTCATTCAAGGTGAAGACGAGCTACGGTTTCGCTGTCGTGCAAAAAGATCAAGTCGTCTCCATCTCGATTTCCGACGCAGGAAAAAAACCTGACAACGAAAAGAAAACCGAGCCTGCCGCCGACAAATCTCCTGCGCCGGCAAAACCAGCAAAGGCGGAAGCCGCAAAACAGCCCGCAACCTCCGCGCCCGCGCAGCCCGCGAACAGTTCTGCGGCATCCATTGCGCCGAGCCCAACTCCTCAACCGACGACTGCAACGACCGCCGCGCCGGCCACAGCGAAAAGCACGCCGCCCCCTGCCGTTGCGGCAGCACCCCCTCCGAAGCCTCCAGCCCCGGAGCCGATGCGCGAGGAAGTGAGCGGCAACACCTACACGAATAAGACGTACGGCTTTCAAATGTATAAGCCGCCTGACTGGGAATTGGTTGAAGGCGCCCGCACGATGCTGCCGGGCGCAATCACGGCGTTGGGCACTTCGGACGAGAAGACGTATCTTCTGATCGGCCAGGAGCCGGCCGGAAAATCGCTCGCCACCGATATGGACACGACCGAAAAACGCCTGCGCGAAATTCTCGACAACTTTCGGCCGCTCGGCGAGAAGCACATCACTGTCGCGGGCATGCCTGCGATCGAGCAGCGCTTCCGTGGAAGCGTGGACAAACACGACTGGTCCGGGATCGTCGTATTCTTGCCGCGGGATTCGCACATCTACACGATCTTCGGCATGACCTACGCGGAGACAGACCTCGTACAAATCCAGGAAAACGTGATCAACCGCGCGATTTCGAGCCTGCAGTTCACGAAGCAATAACCCACAAATCTTCCGCTAAAATTTGGTCACTTCGCTGAAGTGAAAATCGCGGACTTTCATCGCCGGTACCACCATCTCAAACGATTCTTCTCCCGCGGCCCGGACGGCAGGGCCGAGCATCTCGACATTCGACAGCAAATCGAGAAGGCTCTGATTGAACCGGAAATTTCGAATTCCGCCGACGATGCGGCCGTCTTCAACAAGGAATGTGCCGTCGCGCGTCATGCCGGTGAGAATTTTTTCGTAGGGGTCCACCTCGCGGATGTACCACAAGCGCGTGACGAATATTCCACGCTCGGTTGTGCGGATCATTTCATCGATGGATTTATCGCCGCCAGCAAAAACGAGATTCATGGGCGCTTCCCCATATTCGTTCGGGAGGGCGAAACCGTGACCGGTGGGCTTGGCCTTCATTTTTTTCGCGGTTGCGCGCGAATAGACCAGATTCGACGGGACGCCGCGATCCACAAGCAGAACTTTTTTCCTGGGAACGCCTTCGCCGTCATAGGGCGCTCCCAGCTGCAAGGAATGATAGACGTCGTCCCATAGCGTGACGTTCTTGCCGAAGATTTGCTTTCCCATGCGATCCGTGAAGCATGAGCGTTTGTCGAGCAAGGCCGTGCCGGCAAAATCGTAGAAGAGGAAGCCGACGAGGTCGAGGACTGCAGGCGGCTCGAGGATGGCCGTATAGTGCCCAGGTGCGACCTCCCGCGGATTGCGCGATTCGGTCGCTTTGCGGCTCGCGCTTTCAGCCAGAGCGTCCGGATGGATTTCGCTGATGTCGGGTGAATTTGCCTTGGCCCAGCCGGAAGAATTCGATTCGAGAAAAGTGACCGAGAATTCCGCGCGCGTTTGCTCGTGGTGTGCGAAAAGGCCTTTTGAATTCGCAAGAATCGCCTGCACCGAGCCGGTGGAAAAAATGCCCGCAGCGGTCTGCTTGTTTTTCTCCGCCATCCGGCAAACGCGCGTGACCGCGCGGGCGCGTTCTTGCGGCGACGCTGCGGCGGTGGCTTTGAAAAATCGGGCGACCTTCTGCAATTTCTGCGGCCCCAGCATGGGAAGCAGATAGGGATTTTCAGGCTGGTTGCGCGCGAGGCTCGCGGCTGCGGCGACGACGCGCCGCAGCGATTCTTCGTCGGTTTTATTCGTCGTGGCGCGAGCGGTACGTCCGTTCACAACAGCGCGGACGGAAATGTGCAGCGTCCGCTCGGCGACGTTTTGATGAATCACGTTGTTGGCGAAGCGCGTGAGCGCATCGGTGGTCGAATCAATCTCGACCTCCGTCTCCTTCGCTTCGCTGAGCTTCAGGATGCGCTCGGCAATGCGCTCGAGGTCTGCTCGAGTGAAGCGGGCGCCTTTTCCTGCGGGCGATTTTTTATTTGTAGGAGGCATTATTTGGCGAATGCAACTCCGACTTTCACATTGCGGAAGCGCGAGGGAGAAGCGCCGTGACCCGTGCCCATCGTTTGCATGGGCTGGCCTTTGCCGCAATTGGGAGTACCCCATAAGGTCCAGTGGTCGCGCGAGCAGATGGCATCGCAGCTATTCCAAAATTCAGTGGTGATTCCGCTGTAGCTCGGATTCTTCAACATACGAGCCTTCTTCCCGCCCTTGATCTCCCAGCCGATTTCGGTTGAAAACTGGAAATGATAACGGCGGTCGTCAATCGACCAGGAGCGATTTGTGTCCATCAGAATGGCGTCGTCCGAGTCCGCGATGAGATCTTCATACTTCCACGCGCCGGGATTGAGACTGACGTTCGTCATGCGGATGATGGGCAGGCGATTCCAGGATTCGGTGCGCATCGTGCCGCTCGAGCGCGATTCGCCGATGGACGCGGCTGTCTCGCGATTGCTCAGGTAGCCGGTGAAAAGGCCGTTCGTGATGATGGGTGTGCACTGCGCGGGTACGCCTTCGTCGTCGAAGGCAAATGTCCCAAGGCCAGAGCCGTGCGCGAGCCGCGCGTCGGCGACAACATTCACGATGTCGGAGCCATACTTGAGCTTGTGAAGCTTGTCGAGAGTGAGAAAACTCATGCCCGCGAAATTCGCTTCCATGCCGAGTACTCTATCAAGCTCGATCGGGTGGCCGATAGATTCGTGGATCTGCAAGCCGAGCTGCGCGCCGCCTAGAATGATCGTCCGCGTCCCCTCGGGGCATTGCGCCGCCGAGTGCAGCGCGACCGCTTCTTCCGCGATCCGCGGCGCGTTGCCGACCAAGTCGAGCGCCTCAACGAGCTCGTAGCCTTGGAGGGCGTGCTGGCCTCCAAAACTATTTGGATACGAACGCTTCTGGATTTCACTGCCGGCAAAACTCGTTGCGACGATACCCACTCCCGATTGCATTTTCACTTGATGGATCGAAGAGCCGATGCTCGAAACAAAAAGCTGCTCGATCCGACGAAACGACATCGAGCCTTCCGCAAGAGTCACGCCCTTTACGCGGAGCATTTCTTTGTTCGCAGCCAGCAACAGATCAATTTGCCGCTCGACCGGAATCCGAAAGGGATCTTTCAGGAAAGGGTTCTGCCAGGTGTCCACATAGGCTTGCTCGGGCGCGAGGACAACATCTTCGTGTTTCGCGAGCGCGGACGATTTGGCGATGGCGACGGCTTCAGCGGCGCAGGCTTCGACCCCTTGTCGCGTGAGCCGGTCGGTTCCGGCAAAGCCCCAGGCGCCGTCCGCGATCACGCGAATCCCGATGCCGAGCGATTCTGATTCGGCCAGAGTTCCCACTTCCGCGTTCTTGGTTGAAATGTCGCGGTGGCGGATGTCCATCGCGCGCGCGTCGGCGTATGTGGCTCCACGGCGCTTCGCCGTTTCAATGCCCCAGCTGGCCCAGTCTTGCATCATTTCGCACCCCGGGCTCGTGCGTTGGCAGCGTTGCAGAAAACACGCCCTGAGTTGCGATTAGAAATTGCCTCGGCCTGTGTTTTCAATGGCTTGGCAGGAATTCTAATTCCGGTGGCCTTCCTATACGAAAATGACTGAGGCGAAGGAAAAGGGTACGGCTGGCACGCCGAAGATCGAAATGCGAAATTCGAAACTCGCAAAACAAGGCGGCCCAGAGTAGGCGCGTCGGCAGGGGAGCTTCGTATTACACCGACTTTGATCGCATTTTGCATCGCGTCCATCTTAGTGGAAAGAACTTCGATTGCAAGTGATGCGGCCTGTGGAATGATTCGCAGGAAACGGCCGACGGGTGGCTTCGCAAGCCAAATCGCGACCAGGGTTCAAGCTTTTTCTATCATGAGGGCCTGGAAGCGCGGATGTTTGCGCACGGGGTCGAGATCGGAATCCTTCGCCGCCCACTGCCGATACCAGTGTCCCTTCGAAGGGGCCATCGCCTTTTCCAGACAGTCGAGCGCCTCGTCGGCGCTCCCCAGCTTGGCGAAGACGCAGGCAGAATTGTAGAGGATCGAAGGCTCCTCGGAATCAATCGCCAGTGCGCGCTGCACCCAGTCCCGTGCGCGGTCCCGTTCGCCCATATCGGAGAGATTGCCGGCGCCGAGATAAAGGGCCCGTGCGTCATCTGGGTGGAGTTCCAAGTGCTTTTCCGCCATCTGAAACGCGCGCCGTGCGGCCGCTTCCGCGTCGGCTATGCGACCCAACCCCCGATACGCCGTGCCGAGCAGCGTGGGCGCCTGATAGTCCTGCGGCTTGACGATGCAAGCCTGCTCGAATAGCCGGGCCGCCTTCTCCATGTTCCCCTGCTGAAAACAGGCACGTGCATAGAAGTAGTGGGCTTCGAACAACTTCGGGTCCAGGCGAATGGCGGTTTCAAACTCCTTCGCGGCTTCCTCGAAGTTCTTGCTCAAGGAGACGGCCAGGCCGAGCGAAGCGTGGGCCTCACCAGAATCCGAGTCGAGCTCGACAGCCTTCCTGCTGGCGCGGTCAGCCTCGCGGAGGTTGTCGTCGGTCGTATCCCAGTACATATATAGGAATGAAGAACAGTCAGCGACGCCGGCATACGCGCGCGCGTATCCGGGATCGATCACGATGGCGCGGGCAAACATCTGCCGGGCGTACTCGAAACCCTTGCGGCGCAATTGGTGGAAGAACTGCCGTCCGCGCAGGTAATAATCGTAGGCCTGCACATCCGCAGTGGGGGCCTTCTTGATTTCCTGCTTCTCCTTCTCAGTGAGGACAACCTTGAGGGCGCGGGCGATCGCCTGGGCGATCTCGTCCTGGATAGCGAAAACGTCCTCTATTTGCCGGTCGTAGCGTTCGGCCCAGACCGAATGGCCGGTGCGGGTCTCGATCAGTTGGGCGGTGATGCGCAGGCGGTTCCCGGCCCGGCGTAGGCTGCCGGTGAGGACATAGGGCGCGTTTAGATCCCGGCCAACCTCCGGGCCAGTGACGGGCTTGTCGCGGAAGGCCAGAACGGCTGCCCGCGGGAACACGCGCAGTTCGCGGATCTTCGAAATCTCCGTGATGATGTCCTCGGTCATGCCATCGCGGAAGTATTCGTCCTCCTTGTCGCTGCTTAGGTTCTCGAAGTACATCACGGCGACAGATTTTTCCGTCGCTTCCGGAGCGACCGCGGGCGCTGCCGCGGACGCCCGGCCCGAATCCAGCTCGTGTTTCAGCTTCTGCAGGTCCGCCAGGAGGCTCGCAGCGGTCTGGTAGCGAGCGCGCACGTCCTTCTCGAGCGACTTCTCGATGATTCCGACGAGCCCCGGCGGAACCTTCGGATTCACGCGCGGCAGCGGAGCCGGCGCGCGATTCAGAATTGCCTCGAAGATTACAGCTGAGGTGTTTCCGGTGAATGCCGAGCGTCCTGCCAACATCTCGTACATGACAACGCCCAAGGAGAAGAGGTCAGTCCGGGCGTCCACCTCCTCGCCGCGCGCTTGCTCGGGCGACATGTAGGCCACCGTTCCCATCGCTGCGCCCGGGCTGGTCAGATGCTCCTCGCTGGTAACGGTCGCGCCCGCCGTTGCACCCACGGCTTCCCCGACCCGCAGTCGGTGAGGCGACAGCTTAGCCAAGCCGAAATCGAGCAGCTTCGCCTTGCCGCGTCCGCTGACGAAAATATTTGCAGGCTTGATGTCCCGGTGGGTGATGCGCTTCGCGTGTGCCGCGTCGAGAGCGTCGGCGATCTGGATACTCCAGTCGAGGACATCCTGTGTCTCGAGCGCGTGGCCGCTCATGTGGTGCTTGAGGGTTTGGCCTTCGAGCAATTCCATTGCGATAAAGGGTTGGCCCAGATGGTCGTCAATATCGTAAATCGTGCAGATGTTGGGATGATTCAGGGCAGAAGCAGCCCTCGCTTCACGGCGGAAGCGCTCAAGCGCTTGCGGGTCCTTGGCCAGATCATCGGGCAGGAACTTCAGGGCAACGTTGCGGCCCAACCGAGTGTCTTCCGCGCGGTAAACGACGCCCATACCGCCGCCGCCCAGTTTTTCCAATACGCGATAGTGCGAAATTGTCTGGCCGATCATGGACGATGGGGTTTATGCAAACGCACATGCTATCCGCTCCACGAAGACAAGTCAACGCGGCCTCGGCAAGTCAAATAATCGAAAACTACTTTCGGCAGGATCGAGACGTTCCAGCCCGGA
>CAWEVR010000001.1:0-202747 GCA_963812565.1 uncultured Acidobacteriota bacterium | reverse complement strand
GCTCGCATTTCTCGCGCAGCTTTCGGTGGCGCGTCGATACATGCTGGCATCGCTCAACAATGAGTCCCGCGAGATCAATGAATACCGGATCGGGACATTTGAGCTTCGGAAATATTTTGAAGCGTTCTTCAGCTCGTGTTACCTGGGAGTTCGGAAGCCGGACGAAACGATTTACCTTCTGGCGCTAAAAATCACACAGCGCGATCCCGCGGAATGTGTGATGGTGGACGACCGCGGACTGAATCTGGAATGTGCGCGCGAGATCGGGATGCGGACCATTCGATTTTCAGAATGTCGCGCAATTGCGCGAAGATTGTGCTCGCATGGGAATCACGGCCGACGGCAGTGTGTGAGGAGGGAAGCAGATGGAACTTGGAATGATCGGATTGGGAAAGATGGGCGCGTTCATGACGGAACGTCTCGTCCGTGGCGGACATCATGTGATCGGCTTTGACCGGGATGCTGCGGCGGTTCAGCGCGTGGTGGACAAAGGCGCGGGAGGCGCTGATTCGCTCGCAAAAATTAATTGAGCAGCTTTCACCGCCGCGCGCGATTTGGATGATGGTTCCCGCGGGCCCGCCGGTGGATCAGACGATCGACGCTCTCGCGCCACTGCTCGCCGTGGGTGACACGATCATTGACGGCGGCAATTCCTATTATCGTGACACGATGCGGCGTGCTGAATCGTTGACGCAGAAAAAACTGAATTTCGTGGATTGCGGCACCAGCGGCGGAATCTGGGGGCTCACGGAGGGCTACAGCATGATGATCGGGGGCGACGCCGCAGCCGTGAAACGGGTCGCGCCCATCTTTCAAACGCTGGCGCCCGAGCCCGATCGAGGCTGGGGGCGCGTTGGTCCATCCGGGTCCGGCCACTTTACGAAGATGGTTCACAATGGGATCGAGTACGGCATCATGCAAGCCTACGCCGAAGGCCTAGACCTTCTCGCCCACAAGAAAGAATTCCAGCTCAACTTGTTGCAGGTTTCCGAAATATGGCGGTTCGGAAGTGTCATCCGGTCGTGGCTGCTGGATCTAACCGCCTTCGCGCTGGACAAGAATCCGACCCTCGAAGGCGTGGCGCCGTACGTGACGGATTCCGGGGAAGGGCGGTGGACCGTAATCGAAGGAGTCGAGCTTGGCGTGCCACTGCCAGTGATTTCCACTTCGCTTGAGATGCGTTTCCGCTCGCAAGATCCCGATGCTTTTGCCAACAAATTGCTCGCTATCATGCGGCATGAATTCGGCGGACATTCCGTGAAGGCCGCCGCCACGAAGTAGAGCGAGTCACCACATCATGAAATTGGAAGCGCGAGTTTATCCCGGCCTGGATGCGTTGAGCGATGCCGCGCTGCAGGATATGCTCAATGTTATCGAAGAATCCGTCGCGGACCGCGGCCGCTTTGCGATTGCATTGTCGGGCGGCCACACGCCCGAGAAAATGTACGCGCTGTGGGCGGAGAAATATCGTGCAGAGACTCCTTGGGATCGTGTGCATCTTTTTTGGGGCGACGAGCGATTCGTTCCGCAGAACGACCCGCGCAGCAATTATCGAATGACCCTTGAAAGCCTGATTGCCCGCGTTCCCATTCCCGCAGCAAATGTCCATTCGATTCCCACGGATTTTCCTCGCCCCGAGCAGGCGGCGGAGGCGTACGAAACAGAATTGAAGAGATTCTTCGGCGCTGCTCCCCCGGAATTTGACGTGCAGCTTCTCGGCCTGGGGCCCGAAGGCCACATCGCGTCTTTATTTCCGAATTCACCTGCGCTGGATGAAAAACAGCGCTGGGTCATGGCCGTGCGCGCTCCTGCGGAGCCTCCTGAAAGGCTGACATGCACTCCGGTGGTGCTCAATCGCGGCCGGAATACTTTCTTTCTCGTTTCCGGCGCCAATAAACGTGAAATCATTGCGGCGCTCCGGAGCGAGCCCGATTCGAAACCCAGCCAATATCCCGCCGGCCGAATCCGCCCTGCTGGCCGTGTCGTTTGGTATCTTGACCAGGCCGCTGCCGCTTAGAAAACTGCGTTCCATTCTGAAACTTTCCCCCAACCGGCGAGTCCAATCACTTGAAGAGCGAGCAGCTCGATTGACGAGTGGGGACCAACTGCTATAAAGTAAGTACATACTTACAATGCCCGGAAAGCCCAATCGCATCCCCGCTGCCGACCGCCGCGAACAGATCATCGGCGTTGCCATGCGGCTTTTCGCGCACAAAGGATTCCGGGGAACGACCACGCGCGAAATTGCCATGCGTGCGCGCGTGAACGAAGCCATCCTGTTTCGTCACTTCCGTCGCAAACAGGATTTGTACTGGGCGGTCGTGGAATCAAAATGTTGCGGACCGCAGAGCCGCCAGGAACTGCGTACCCTGTTGAAGAGTGCGACGCCGCGAGAGGCCATGACCGCAGTGGCCGAAGAGATTCTCAGGCGAAACATGAAAGACCCCGACCTGACACGGATCTTTCTTTACACGGCGCTCGAGAACCACCAACTCTCGCACCGGCTATTTCGAGTGTACGCGCTCCGTTATTACGAGATTTTGGCAGATTACATCCGCGCACAAATCCGGCGCGGAGAATTCCGACGCGTGAACCCGCAGCTTGCGGCGCGGAGTTTTCTGGGCATGGTCGTCCAGCACTATCAGGCGCAAGAGCTCTTTGGTGGCAAGCGGTACCAGAAATTCGATCCGCATCAGGTGAGCGAGACGCTCACGGATATTTGGCTGAGTGGATTGCGAGCGGGAAACGGAAATCGGGCGAGAAAGGGACGGGGAAGCATTCACGCATGAATACCCATCGGTTTCAACACGCAATCCTGTTCACCGTGCTCGGCCTGAGTATCCTTACGGGCGCTTGCAGCACTCGGACGGCTCAAACGGCGCCAAGCCTTGCTATGCCCGTATCCGTTGCCAAAGCCGTGCAGAAAACTGTTCCCATCAGCTTGACCGCCATCGGGTCGGCTGAGGCGTATTCCACAGTCTCGATCAAGTCGCAGGTCAACGCTGAACTGGAGCAGGTCCACTTCACGCAAGGGCAATTCGTCAAGAAAGGCGAACTGCTTTTCACGCTAGACAAGCGACCTTTCGAGGCCGCTTTGGCCCAGGCGCAGGCAAATCTCGCCCGCGACAAAGCACAAGCCGAGCTCGATAAGGTCCAGGCCATTCGCTACGGCAAGCTTTTTGCGGCCGGGGTCACTCCCAAGGAGCAGTTCGACCAGATGCAGGCAAACGCGGATGCGCAGGAAGGTGCCGTCCATGCCGATGATGCCGCGGTCGATTCCGCGAAACTACAACTGGAATACTGCACGATTCGATCTCCGATTGAGGGGCGTACTGGCGCGTTGCAGGTTTATCCCGGGAATCTGGTGAAGCAAAATGACGTCCCCATTCTGATCGTCATCAATCAGGTCACACCGATCTTCGTCGATTTCTCCATACCTGAGCAATACCTGGGCGTGGTGAAGGAATTCATGGCCAAGGGCCGATTGCAGGTCGAGGCGACCCCTACCGGTGAAACGGTGCCTGAGGTGGGCACTTTGACATTTGTGGATAACACCGTGGACAACACGACCGGAACGATCAAGCTCAAAGGTACGTTTGCGAACACGGATCATCGCCTGTGGCCCGGACAGTTCTCGGCCATGTCGCTTCGCCTCTCCGTCGAGGAAAAAGCCACCGTCGTGCCGTCGCAGGCGATTCAAACGGGACAGTCCGGCGATTTCCTGTATGTCGTCAAGTCGGATCTGACGGCGGAGTCCAGGCCCGTGAAAGTGGCGCGCACCATCGGCAGTGATGCCGTGATTGCCAAGGGAATCGAGCCTGGCGAGACCGTGGTCACGGACGGACAGCTTCGGCTGATTCCGGGTATTAAGGTGCAGATCAAGAGCGCTCCGCCGGGAAGTTGAAGAACACGCCATGAGTATTGCCGAAATATTCATTCGCCGCCCCATCATGACGACGCTCGTCATGTTGGCAATTCTTCTTTTCGGCATTCTCGGCTATCGCTCGCTCGCGGTCAGCGACCTGCCCAACGTGGACTACCCCACGATCCTCGTTACCGGGACCCTGCCCGGCGCGAGTCCTGACACGATGGCTTCCGCGCTTGCGACGCCCCTCGAAAAACAGTTCTCGACGATTGCGGGAATCGATTCGATGACTTCGACGAGCTCTCTCGGAAGCACGCAGATCACTTTGCAATTCGATCTGAGCCGCAACATTGACGGCGCCGCGCAAGACGTGCAAGCGGCCATCGCTCGCGCCGCGCCGCAGCTTCCGCCGAACATGCCCACGCCGCCTACCTACAGCAAGGTAAACCCGGCGGACCAGCCCATCCTTTACATGGCCATGGGCTCGCAATCGCTCCCGCTTTATACCGTGGACCAGTACGCTGAGACTTTGATGGCGCAGCGCATCTCCATGGTGAAGGGAGTGGCGCAGGTTCTCGTTTACGGCTCGCAGAAATACGCTGTCCGAATCTCGCTCGATCCGCAGGCGATGGCGGCGCGCCAAATCGGCATCGATGAAGTCAATTCCGCCGTCCAGAACGCCAACGTCAATTTACCGACGGGCACGCTGTATGGCGAGCACCGCGCATTCACCGTCCTGGCCAATGGCCAGCTCATGCACGCTTCGGTCTACCGTCCTTTGATTGTCGCCTACCGGAATGGGTCGCCGGTGCGCTTGCAAGATATCGGAAATGTTACCGATAGCGTGCAGAACGATAAGGTTGCCAACTGGTGGAACGATACTCCCTCCGTTGTTCTCGCCATTCAGCGGCAGCCAGGAACGAATACGGTCGAGGTGGTGGATTCGGTCCAGCGGCTGATGCCCCAATTCCGCGCCGTCATTCCGCCATCGGTGGTCATGCAAACTCTCTACGACCGATCCGTCTCCATCCGGCAGTCCGTGAGTGACGTGAAATTCACTTTGTTCCTCGCGATCGCGCTCGTGGTCCTCGTGATTTTTCTTTTCCTACGCAATCTCTCGGCCACGCTAATCCCCAGCATTGCGCTTCCGCTGTCCATCGTCGGGACATTCGCCGTGATGTACGAGCTGAATTACACGGTGGACAACTTGTCGCTGATGGCCTTGACTCTTTCCGTGGGATTCATCGTGGACGATGCGATTGTGATGCTCGAAAACATCGTGCGGCACATGGAAATGGGCGAGGGCGTGATGGAGGCGGCGCTGAGCGGGTCGAGGGAAATTGGTTTCACGATTGTCTCGATGACTCTCTCGCTCGCCGCCGTTTTCATTCCCGTGCTCTTTATGGGCGGAATCATGGGCCGGCTGCTTCATGAGTTCGCGGTGGTCATCATGGTCTCGATTCTCGTTTCCGGATTTGTTTCGCTCAGCCTCACGCCGATGCTGTGCAGTAGGTTTCTGCGGGCCCATCGGGAGCAAAGGCATGGGCGCATGTATATGGCGCTCGAGCGGTTCTTCGATCGCCTGCTGCGAGTGTACGACGTGTCCCTGCAATGGGCGTTGCGCCATCGCGTGACGGTCATGGTCGCGTCGGGCGTGATCGTTGTGATTACCGCCTGGCAATTTGTCGTGATTCCGAAAGGCTTTCTGCCGTCCGAGGATCGGTCTCAGGTTTTTGTCTCCACGGAGGCTGCCCAAGGAATTTCCTTCGATTCGATGAAGCAGCACCAAATGGAGCTGAACAAAATCGCCTACGATGATCCGAACCGGCTGGACTTTTTCTCGAGCGTTGGAAGCTTTTCGGCTAGCAACGCCGGGATCCTTTTCTTTCACCTGAAGGATCGCCCGAATCGTCCCGTGATCCCCAGCCCGACGATGCTGCGCCTGGAACAGGAATATGGCCATGTGCCGCTCATCGGAAGTGCGATTCGCGGAATCGCACCTCTTTTCAGCCACCATCCGACGATTGATGAGGTGATTAACGAGCTGCGGGCGAAGTTTTCTACGGTGACGGGCATCAATGCCTACATGCAGAACTTGCCGCCTATTCAGGTCGGCGGCCAGCTTACCAAGAGCGAATATCAGTTCACATTGCAGAGCCCGGACACAGCGGAGCTTTATCGTGACTCCACTGTCTTTACCGCGCAGATGGAGAAACTCCCCGGCCTCCGGGATGTCACGAGCGACCTGCTGATCAAAAACCCTCAGGTCAACGTCAACATTGACCGCGACAAAGCGTCGGCGCTCGGCGTCACGGCACAGCAGGTGGAGGACGCGCTTTACACCGCTTATGGCCAGCGCCAGATTTCGACGATCTACGCGCCGAACGACGAGTACTGGGTTGTCATGGTGCTCGAAGACAAGTATCAGTCGGACCCTGCGGCGCTCTCGATGCTGTATATCCGGGCGAGCAACGGCACCCTGGTTCCGCTGAATGCCGTCGCGAACCTGACGACCAACCTGGGCCCGTTGACCGTGACCCATCTGGGTCAACTTCCCGCGGTAACGATTTCCTTCAACCTCATGCCGGGCGTTGCGATCGGTGACGCCGTGAGTCAAGTTGACAAGCTCGCCCGCGAGGTTTTGCCTGCGACCGTCAGCACTCAATTTCAGGGGACGGCGCAAGCGTTTCAATCCTCATTCGCCGGGCTTGGGATACTGCTCTTGATGGCGATTCTCGTGATTTACATCGTTCTCGGCATTCTCTACGAGAGCTTCATCCATCCCATCACGATTCTTTCCGGATTGCCCTCGGCGGCCTTCGGCGCGCTGCTCACTTTGCAGGTTTTTCATTTGAGTCTCGATCTGTATGGCTTCGTCGGCGTGATCATGCTGATCGGGATCGTGAAGAAAAACGCCATCATGATGGTGGACTTCGCCATCGAGCGGGAACGCGAGGGCCACAAAGCCGCGGCGGAAGCGATTTATGAAGGCTGCTTGATTCGATTCCGCCCGATCATGATGACGACGATGGCCGCTTTAATGGGAACGCTGCCGATTGCGCTCGGCGCAGGAGCGGGGGCCGACTCGCGGCGCCCGCTCGGGCTGGTGGTGGTGGGTGGTCTTCTCTTTTCGCAGCTTGTCACGCTGTATCTCACGCCCGTGTTTTACACCTACATGGATTCGTTCCAGGGTTGGTTGGGACGCCGCTTTCGGAAGGCTACGGGAGAGGAAAATCCCCGCCTCGCAGACGGATCGGCGCACGCGGACTGAGTTGTGCGCGAGAACTTCGACCTGTCCTGCACCCGCGCGCCTGCCGCTGTCCTTCCTCGTCCGCTGGGACAGGTAAGACCTGTCACTCGGTACCATTGACCCTCGCTTCACGCCCGCCTAACATGAATTTCGTCACACGGAGCGTGCCGGAAACGAGAAGTTGGAATTCCTTTTCCCCGTGTTTCGCTGCGATTCCGGGGAGAGTCGATCAGGATGCCCCTAGCCCCAGACCTGCCAAAAGATATTCGCACGAGGAGCAAGCGGCGTGGCCCACGCATGAATTCGCGCGTGCCGGTAATGATCCAATGGAATGGGAGCGCCGGACCGCTGAATTTCGAGGCGGGTTTCACGCGCGTGGTGAACGGCCACGGTTGCCTGCTCGTGAGTCCAAGAGAAATCGACTTGCAACAGCCGCTCCAACTCACAAATCCTGCGACGCGGCGTACCGCGAATGCAAGGGTTGTTTGGAAAGGTGTACGGCGGCCTGATGGATGGGATCTAGGAGTGGAATTCCTCGCGGCCGACCTTGATTTCTGGGGTGTTGAACTTTGAAAATACAATCATTGAAAGTCCCGATAGTTAAGTCTTCCTCGCCTACCGCAAAAAATCCTGTCACGCTTTCGCGGCCGTTCAGTCCGCCGATGAGCTCCGGGCCGCTGCCGGCAAAACGCTCCGTTTCGGGTGAAGAGCGCCGGCGCAGCCAGCGCGTGCTGCTGCGTGTGGCTGCAAACGTCTTTGTGGCCTTACAAGGAAAAGCGGTCACGCTGGATGCGGTGACGCTGAGCGTGAACGATCACGGCGCGCTGCTCGTGATCAATAAAAACCTGCCGCTCGAAACGCGATTTGTGCTCGAACACAGCGGCACCAAGGAACGCGTTCCGTGCAAGGTTGCTCGCGCGGCAACGGAGATGCCCGGGGGGTTCCACGTCGCTGTCGAATTCGAAGCTCCGGCGCCGGATTTCTGGAGAATTGCTTTTCCGCCGAATGACTGGCGCCCCGAAGACACTTAGATCTCATCTCATTCCACTGATTGCCTTCCAGCGCAAATCCGAAGCGCGGGATGGAAATTAGAACGGCAGGGAACTGAGATCGAGGTTTCCTCCGGAGAGGATGATTCCTACCTTTTTCCCGCGCACGTCGATCTTTTTCTTCAGCACGGGAGCAGCAGCGACCGCGCCGGAAGGCTCCACGACGAGTTTCATTCTCTCCCAGAGGAGCCGCATGGTCTCGACTATTTCATCTTCATCGACCAACGAGATTTCATCAACATGCTGGCGCAGTATGGAAAACGTTAGTGGGCAAAGCGTGGCGCGCAGCCCGTCGGCCCTTGTTTCGCGCGGAGACGCCGCCTCGATTTTCCCGGAGGCTAGCGAGCGATTCGCATCATCGGCGTTGCTTGGCTCGCCGCCGACCACGCGAATCTGAGGGCGCACGCTTTTCGCCGTGATTGCCGTCCCACTCAGAAGCCCTCCGCCGCTCACCGGCGCGAGAATGAAATCGAGATCGGGTACTTCTTCCATCAACTCGAGCGCCGCAGTTCCTTGACCTGCGATCACACGGGGATCGTTGTAAGGATGAACGAGGTGCGCCCGAGTCCGCTCGATCACCGCTGCGGCCGTGGCCTCGCGGGATAAAATGTTCGGATCGCATTCCGTGATCTGCCCCCCGTATGCTTCGACGGCGCGTTTCTTCGCAGCCGAGGAATTCGAAGGCATCACGATATACGCGGGAATCCCGCGCCATCGGGCCGCCAGCGACACAGCCGCCGCATGGTTTCCCGAAGACGGGGCCGCGACCCCGTGCTTCGCTTCTTCGTCCGTCAGCGAAAAAACAGCGTTCGTCGCTCCGCGAATCTTGAACGATCCCGTCTTTTGCAGATTCTCGCATTTGAAAAATAGTCGCGTGCCCGAGACTCCATCGAGCGAGGCGGATGTAATCACCGGAGTGCGATGGATGCGGGGCGCGATGCGGCGATGCGCGTCACGGATCGCTTCGAGATTCAGCTCTGCCAACTTTGAGTGCGTCGCCATGATTTGGTTCGCGATGAGCCGCGCCGTGATTCATTATGGCACACCTCGACCGCGGCGACCCTTTCCAGCGAGCTGCAAAATTCCCTTTGATTGCAAGCGCGCATAAATTCTGGAATTCGTCGGCCGATAAATCTTGACTCGCAATTCGCACGATGCGATTCTGGTTTTCACCCCTTCCGGAACGAACTCCCAAAAATGATTGTGCCTCAGGAGGAAAATATGTCGAACAACGAACGTCGCATTGCACCCCGGAAGGTCTGTGTAATCCCGCTTCGATTCCGCATTCTGACGAACGAATTTGCCGCCAGCACGAAGCGGGATTCCGTCCGCTCCAGCGCCGGAGTGAACGATTTTCGCTCCATGAGATCAATGCCGATCCATCTGGCGGTTCTCGAAGGTGAGGCCGTAAATCTGTCCGAGCGGGGAATATACTTCCGGTCGCGGGAAATGGTCAGTATCGGCGATCCCCTGGAAATGTACTTCACGCTTCCAAGCGAATTTACCGGCAGAAATGCCGAAGAGGTGCGGTGCAACGCACGCGTGGTCCATGTCGAAAGGCGTGCGGACCAGGAGGGCCTGGTAGGTGTGGGGGCCGCAATCGAGCGCTTCGAACCGCTCGGAAGCATCCGCAACTGGGACAATTGAGATCGGAAGATCACGCACTCGAATGCGGGCGCGCATTCGATGATGACTCGGCCGGCTCGCGCCGGCTCACTTCGTTGAAGGAGCCGGAACTGTGAATATTACCTTGGCCACGGATGTATTTTCAAAACGGTCGGAGATCTGTGCGGCAATCGTATGCTCTCCGGGGGGAAGGACAGCGAGTTGGATCTCGTAACTTTCCTTCCGCGCATCCGAAAGCAAGCCCACGGGGAAGACGTTCAGCCAATCTCCCGAGTCGACGCTATATTGCGCGCGGGCAATGGCGCCCGATGAGCTCACGGCGTCAAATCGCACTTTCGCACCGGACGAGTTCGGTTCGGCGCGGAGGTTCTCGATTCTCGGCGGCGTGTTCGCGACCTCGAAGCGCTCGGTTTCGCGTTCGTTCGAAAGCGCCTGGTCAGGCGGGTTCGACGGCGCATCGAAAGCCACGATTTTTAGATAGTAGGCGCCGTCCGGCATCGTCGCCGCATCCCAGGAATAAAATTTCTGCGTGATCTTGTCCTTCAGCAGGCGCCAGTTCTGCTCGCTCTCGCCGCGATAATAGACGGAGAACATCAGGTCATCGTCGTTGTCGTCGTGCGCGCTCCAAAGGACGCTTTGGAATCCCTTGTCCGCAAAACCCTGCGGGGGCACTTCCAATCTTGGCTGTCGCGAGGAAGCATCCGAGTTCACTGCAATCGGCGGAAAGTTTATTCCTGGACGCTGAGGCACGCGAAGCTGCACTGGCGCGGGGATTCCGGGACCTCCCGGCGCGGATGCGAATCCCTGCACGCGAATTCCTGGTTCCTGGATCGCGGTGTCGTCAATTACGGGAGCGACGTTCTTCGGTTGATACGCCAGGCTGACCCAGGAAACATTCGGCGCGCCTCCCTTGTCCGTTTCGAGAAACACGACCCTCCACTGCACGAATCGCGCCGGCGGGCAACTGACGCTTTCGCCGTCGGACTTCTTGTAAGGCCCCGACCAGGCGCTCCAGTTTTTCTCAGGGCTTGATGTATTTCCAGAACGAACGTAAAAGGTGACTTTGCCCTGCGTGGCGCCATTTTCGCCCCACCATGTCAACCGTCCCCAGTGCGAGAAAATCTTTGCATCGAACGTATCGGATTCGAAGCTCCCTTCGGATGCATAGCCTGGCCCAAGCGTAAAGATTTTTCCAGGGTTCGCAGTGGCGGCATAAATCCTGCCGCCCGGCCCGGCGAGGAGACTCGTCACTTGCGCGGAGGCCGTCTTTGCCACGGTCGAATACACGGTATCGCTTTCGAGTTCGATGATGGCTCCCTTGTTTCCCGTCCCGAGCAGAATTTTTCCCTCGGGTGATAGCCCCATCGAGAAAACCAGATCCTCGCGCGAGGTCCACACCGATTGTGGAGAGCCGTCTCGAGAAATCCTTACCACTTCCGCGCCGCCTGTCGTCGAAGGAAAGAACGGAAACTGGACGGCTGGCTGCGCCACTGCCGTTAGACTAATCGCAGCGCCTGGCTGCGCGTTCGTGATGGCTGCCGGTTGGGACGTCACCGGAACGGTGGGAATGACGGGCGTTGCTCCGGCGGGACGCTGTTTTTCACCGATGGACGCAGCGTAGAGATTTCCGCTCGCATCCATAATAAGTGAAGTCACTTCCTTTTTGTTCGTTTCATAAATAACGAACGACGTCGCCGCCTCGGGAATTGCCTGCGGATTCTTGCGTCCAATCTCTACCCGCAGGATCAGGCCGTTCGGGTCCGTCCCGATCAGCAGGTTCCCCTTGGCGTCGAAAGCGAGTGAACGCGCGTGGCGTTCGTCGCTCTGATAAAAGAGCTGTCCCTTGCCGTCCGGGTTCACGACGAAAATTTCGCCCTTATCGCCTGTGGCCACGAACAGCGCGCCACGAGGATCCACCGCCAGCGCCCAGATATATTTCGTCTTGGGCTCGAAGAAAACGCTCTTCTCTCCCTCGGGAGTGACCTTGTAAACCTTGCCGTCTGGCGATGTGCCTACGTAGAGATCGTCATGCGCGTCAAACGCGATGGCCTGCGCCGTGAGTTCCGCGGACTCAAACACGGTCGTCGCCTTGCCGGATTCATCGAGCCGCACTACCTTCGCATCGGAACCGCCCGCGGCGTAGAGGCGGCCGCGCGAATCCAGTCGCAGTGCCCAGAGGTACGCGAGATTCGGATCGGAAAAGGGAGCAAACATCGGTGCGGGCATCAGCTTTCCGTCGCTGCGTATCGCCACGCCCTTGGCCGTGCCCTTTTCGAATTCCAGGGACTCCGACTGGCGCCAGTAGCGCGTATGCTCTGCGCGCGCGGGCGCAGGTACGACAAGCCCGATGGCCAAGAGGCACACGAGAAAAGTTCGCTGCGTCATCCGGGAAAATCTCCTTTGGGAATCGGGATTCACTTCACCGTGATCGTCAACGCTCGCTCGCCGGCAATCACCTGCTGCATTTCCACCGACCACTCTCCGATTTTGGACTGCCCCAGCAAACGCGCGCCACCCGTATTCGCCCGCTGGTCGAGCACGTTAATTTCCGATACGGGTGCGTTCGGCATTTCCTTGTCTTCCACGAGCAGTGTCGGCGTGGGTTGAAGGAGTGTTGCGTAGAGGCGATCGTTCTGGCGCTCGCGGTTGATCAAATTAATCAATTCCTCGAGACCCGGGAGTTGCCCCTGCGTCCCGGTGGACAAGGACTGCAGGTTGCGGTTCAGCGTGTCGGCGTCGCTGACAACGAGTTGCAACGTTCCGCGCGCGGCCTGCGGCGGAACGGCGATTGGAATTTCCTGGATGAACGGCGCGCCGCGATAGGGGCGTAGCAAAACTTTGACGGCCACGGTTTCGCCGGGCTGCACTTCGCTCTTTTCGATCCAGGCGCTGTCAATCGTGGCCCGGCGGCGCTCCGGCGTGGCCGTGACGCGTAATTGGATGTGCTCCGCCCGCGGCAGCTCGTAGGGATTGGAATAGATGCGGGTAAATGCGCTCTGCACGGACATCGCGACGAAGAGGCCGGTAGGTACCTGAGCGTCGGTCGGTGCAAACAAGATTTTCGAGCTTCACGGACGTATGACCCTTCACGTCGATTGAACCGTCCAACCGAAGCGTCAAGCCTTCTCCGTAAGCAGGACTTCCCACGACGCCGTTGTAAGCCGCCAGCGCGACAAGGAGAGGCGTCAGTTGCGGGCTTTCGATCACCTCGAAGTGAAACTTCTTATCGGCCACGGGTGTGACCAGTTCCACATCCACGGGTGTCATCCTCGGGCCTGCGCCCAGAGTGCCCATGACGGCCGTCACGCGGTCTTGCGTCAGTGTCCCAATCGTTCCGCCCGTAGTGATGATTTTCATCGAGGTCATGGCGGAGGCCAGTGTGGTCACCACGTGCGCGCGCGCGAGGGGAATGGAAACCGAACCGAAGCCAAACAAAGGATGTCCGCAAGCCAGAATGTGATCGCTCTGGACGGTCGTCACCGTGCAGCCTGCTGAAAGCGAGAGATCGCCGCGGACCAATTCCATCCCCACCATATCTCCCGGCTTGATTTGCGCATCTTCTGGTGATGCCGCGGCTGTTCCACCGGCCATCGTCGTCATGCCCCAGGCCGCGAGATCTTTTCCGAATTGCATCAATGTTTCGGGATAGAGCCCGGTAGCGATCAGGGGCGTTTCGATGGGAATCAGGAACTGACCGGAGGCGGCGCTCGTCCGCCGAGCGAAATCCTCCGGCAGAGAAACATGCGAAGCAAATTGTGTCCGCCCCTCTCCTGATAGCCAGCTTTCTACCGACGATGCTCCCGCAGACGCCACCGGCAACACAGAGGATTTCTCGACATCGAGCATGTTGACGATTGGCGTTACGCCGCCAATGGCATCCTTATTAAAGCTGCCCAGCTTCAAGGAGAGCGCGCCGACAAGCTTCCCATCGATATAGACGGGACTCCCGCTCATTCCGGCAACGACGCCGGTGTGCTCGACTTTCTCCCCAAGAAGCTGCACGATGATGACGTCCTGTTTCGGCCCGAGCGCGTTGTGCAGGACGCCGAGGACCTCAAGATCCACCTTTTCGATTTGGTCCCCTGTGAAAATCGTGTACACAACCCCCTTCATTCCGGCTTTTACCTGGTCCAAGGGAAATATTTCGGGCTGGTCGCCGGCTCGGAGCGGGATGGAAAAAAGAAGAATCAGCGCTGCAAATGCGGCAGAAAGCAATTTCCTGGGCAAAAATGGCATCGGACAACCATGATACCTGCCGGGCTGATGGGAAGCAAATCATGGCCTTCAAAGTGACATGCTAGAATCGCGCGATGGCCACGAAGACCATTTCACCCGGCGGAAACGTCTCCGGCGTCGTTGAATTGCCCGGCGACAAGTCGATCTCTCATCGCTACGCCATCCTTGCGGCGCTCGCTGAAGGCCAAAGCGAACTCGTGAATTACTCTCCGGCCGCGGATTGCCGGAGTACGCTCGAATGTCTCCGCCGCTTGGGCGTCACAATCGAAATCAGCCGCGAACGGGTTCGTATCTCGGGCGCAGGCCTCGACGGTTTGAAAACCTCGCGCCGCTCGCTCGACGCCGGAAATTCGGGGACCACAATGCGCATGTTGGCAGGCGTGCTCGCAGGCCAGCTATTCACCTCCACGTTGACGGGCGACGGGTCGCTGCGTCGCCGGCCGATGCGCCGCGTGATCGAGCCGCTCCGACAGATGGGCGCCGAAATTCGCAGCCGCAACGGTGACCTGGCACCCCTCGAGATTCGCGGCGGAAAATTGCACGCCATCGATTACGCGCTTCCGATTCCCAGCGCGCAGGTGAAATCGGCCATCCTGCTTGCGGGATTGTTTGCCGAAGGCGCAACCACGGTGCGCGAATCCATCCGCACGCGCGATCATACGGAACTGGCGCTCCGCGAATTCGGGGCGACTGTCGAGGCCTCACGCGACGGGATTCGCATCCATCCCCGGCCAAAGCTTGTCGCACGCCAGTTGACTGTTCCCGGCGATCTTTCTGCCGCCATTTTTTTGATTGTAGCCGCGCTGATCCTGCCGGAGTCATCCTTGATGCTGCACAACGTTGGCCTGAACCCCACTCGCGCGCGCGTCCTCGATTTCCTGATTGGAATGGGCGCGCCCATTCATTTGGCTTCTGTCCAGTTGCGCGACGGCGAACTCATTGGCGATGTTTCTGTGGAACATGCCGGGCTTGCAGGCGGATGCATTTCGGGCGCGCAAGTTGCGGAAATGATCGACGAGCTGCCGATGCTCGTGGCGCTCGGCCCGTTCACGGAAAAGGGAATCGAGGTCCGCGACGCTCAGGAATTACGCGTGAAGGAAAGCGACCGCATCGCAACGCTCGCTGCAGGACTCCGCCAGATGGGCGCGCGCGTCAAAGAATTTCCCGACGGCCTGCGAGTGGAAGGCCAATCCGCAGGAAAATTGCGCGGCGCGAAGGTTTCGCCCGAAGGCGATCATCGCATTGCGATGGCCCTGTCGGTCGCGGCGCTGGGAGCCGAGGGCGATACCATCATTCGCGATGCCGATTGCGTGTCCGTATCTTTTCCGGAATTTTATGCGACACTCGCGTGCCTCAGGGGAGCGGGGGCTCAGGAAGACTTGCGCAGATAGATAGTCCCGTAGCTCGTGACGATCGTAATTTTCGGCCCATGCGCTCCGACCTTGGCGTTGAGCCGCGCGGTTTCTTTGTCGTCCGCGTCCTTCGGTGAAGCATCCTCAAAGTCGCTCTGAATCTCGCCCGAACGAGAGACCGCGGAAACTTCGAAATTGGACTTCGCCGGCAGCGTGACGTCCACTTCTCCTGAATCGTTCGTAATATTTATTTCTTCGCGCGGCGGCTGCGCGTAGCTCACTTTGACGTCGCCGTGCGTATCGGAAATGTCCAGGCGCCCCGCCACGTTTTCCACATCCAAGTCCTTGTTATGTGTGTTGATTTTCGCGGCGCCGGAGACGTCGGAGATATCGATTTCACCGGAATCAAGTTCGAGCCGCCCGGTCAAATGCAGCAGGGTCAGATCGGATTTCTGCGACGTATAGTGCGTCGTCTTCGTGACGTTGCGCACGCGGATCGGCCCGTAAAATTCCCCTTCAAGCGTGGCGTCGCCGGCTACATCCGTAACCTCGATTTCGTTCCCACGGCCCGTGATGCGCACGCTTCCGCGAACGTCTGTGATCCGCGCGTCGCCCTTCGCCAAATCGGCCGTGGCGTTCGAGCCGGCATCGTGTATTTCGACATCGCCACTTTGCGTGGCCGCGCTGACGTTTCCCGCGACCCCGGAGATGCTGACGTCGCCGCGTGACGAATTCGCCGTCACGCTCGCTGTCTTCGGCAACTGGATGTCCAGGTCCACTCCCACGTTGCCGCTGGCACCCTCCTGGTTCACCGGATGAACGCTGTATCCGTCATTCGTCGCTTCAATGACGACCTTTACGCTGTTCATCCGCTCGTGCGCGGCCGATTCGCTCGAGCCAGCGGCGGACTCATTCGCATTCACGCGCAGTTCGTTTCCTTCGGCGCCATGGATCGAAATGTTTCCCCAGCCCGCTTGGATGCTCACATGCGCCCGCGCGGGAATTACTTTCGACGGGATCTCAGTGCTTTTGGAAAATCGTCGCGAAAAAAGATCCGGGCCGATTTCGATATTGGGATGCTTCTTGTGGATCCAGTCCGTGGCGCTCATGGCCAGCAGGACGACAACCAGGAGGAAAAGCAGCGCCGCTTCGCCTCCGGTCAAAATCGGTGCGCGAGCCTGCCCCGAGCGTTGCGCCGTGAAATGGTCGACGAGTTTGGCGATTCCCCAGACAATGAGAAGCACAGGCCAATATCGATGGAATAGATGGGAGATGTCGAACTCGGGATGGAAGCGATAAAGGAAAAGAAGGATCCCGAGCAGAATCAGGAGCAGTCCATTAAAAATGGAGCTGCGTTGTTGTCCGCCGTTGCTCAAGCGCTCCTCACGAACGGATATGGCCCTCTTTCGAAGCCATCGATTGCAGCACCAGCACCACGCCCGCCGCGATCAAAATCAGAGGCCAAAAATCCGCGATGCTGTATCGCGAGTATTGCCCGATCAAGAAGATCACCCCAATCGTGATCAGCATCACGGGGCCCATCAGATACCGAGCCCGGCAGTACGCGCAATTGCAACGCGCCTTCGTTCCATCCGCCATCGCGAAGCCTCCTAGGAAGTCTTGCTCATTCGGTCCCAAAGCAGCCAGATACCCAGGCCAATCAAGCCGATCGGCCACGCCTTTCCGAACCAATCCCGGGGCAGCAAGCCGAAGTTCGCCAAAAGGAACGCCACACCCAACGCGATCAAAATGATTGCGCCCACCGGCCTGCGGTCTTGCACTGCGACGATTTGTTCCATCTCGGGCTCCTCACCTGGTGCCGTCGGCGCTCCCCGTCGCCGCGCCTTCGCGACGTGATAGGCGTCAATAGGCATGTAAAAGTAGAAGCATCCCAGCGCGACGCCAAAGAACGCGAGATAGGCATCGCTCATTTCGCTGTTGAGCCCCGCAATCAACGCGCCGAAGATCACCACCTGGATCAGCGCCTTGACGTACTCGCCGTTGTAAACGGCTCCCAGTCCCGGAATGAATCCGAGAGCCAGCGCCGTGCCCGGTCGAGAATCGGTTTTCACGGGCGGCGGCGTTTTCGGGGCGGGGATCATGCTTGCAAGGCAATGCTCGCAATAGAGCGCGCCGCGCACATCCCTCGCGCACTCCGGGCACAGAGGCTTGCCGCAATTCCGGCAAAAACCGGTGGCGTCCACGTCGGGATGCACGGCACATTTCATCGGGAGCTCCTCGAGAAATTTTCGGTCGCGCCATAGCTGAACGCATCGGGCATTTCGAACGCCAGCAGCATGCCATTTCGCGCCGCGTTTCGGCTTGGCCGCGGATTCGTTTGCGATTTCTGCTGCGGATTCGACGAAGACGGCTGCGACGGGTGTCCGGGCAGCGGCTCGGCCGCCGGCTCATTCGTCGGCGTCGGCTCCGGCTGCAAGCGCGATTGAATCTCGTACACCACGCGGAGGTCATTCACAAACTTTGCGCTGCGTGCATAGGCAAGATGCGCCTGCCGGTTCATCGAACGAACCACCCCGATGGGGCTGAGGTCTGCCCTGCGAATTTTTGCCGTCGAGAGACCGGTAGCGTGCGTCACGATCACGAACGAAGCCACCACGGTTACCGCTCCAATCGCAAAACGCGGCTGCAAGAGGGCAGGGAACCACGTGAACCACCGCTTCCAACCTTGCTTCTCAGCGCGCGGTCCCAGCGTGGCCTCGAGGATCTTTGCCACGAGCTGCGGCGGCTCCTCGACCATTTCGAGATGCTGCATCCGATCGACCAGCCCGCTCACACTCGTAACCAGCTGCTTGCAGCGGTCGCATCCCGCGACATGCGCGGACAAAGCGGCATCCTCCTCCGGCAAAAGCTGCCGGTCGAGGTAATCGCTCAGCCGTTCCTCCGTGAATGTGCAGTTCCCGTTCATCGTTCTTTTCTAGCCGCCCTGTCCCTCGGTCGTCATTCTGAGGCCCCGACAGTGCCGGGGCCGAAGAATCTCTCTCGGTTTTTCTACGCCGGCTTCAATCCCATTGCCTCCAAAACGCGCGCCAATTCGATCCGCCCTCGATTGATTCTCGATTTTACCGTGCCCTGGGGCACTTCGAGCACCACTTGTATCTCGCTGTATTCGAGGCCCTGCAAATCGCGCAGGATCACGGCCTCGCGCAATTCCGGCGAAAGCCGAGCCAGCGCGGTCTGCAATTGCGCGCTCAGCTCCGCCGCCAGCGCCAATCGGTCCGGCGTGCGCGCCGCCGAATGTTTTTCTTCCAGCTTCGGCATGGCGTCTTCGATTGAATCCGTCAGCCGGTCTCGCCGCGTGCGGCGATAGTGGTCCACCAGCAGATTCCGCGTCACGCTCGTAAGCCACGTCGGAAATGCGCCGAACGTGGGCTGGTAACTCGGGAGCGTGCGAAAGATGCGTAAAAAAACTTCCTGGCTCAGGTCCTCGGCTTCCGTAGCGTTGCCGGTGAACCGGTAACACAGGTTATACACCCGCCGCGTGTGCCGCCGCACGAGTTCCTCCCAGGCCGGCCCAGCGCCCCGGAGACATTGCTCGACCAATTGGGCGTCGGGCTCCAATATTCCTCAGCCTCGCAACTTCCATCACTTCTCGGCCTCAATGTGTAGAACGCAAATTCAAGCCGAAAAGTTCCGTTGTCTGTGCGATTCCGGACATTCTCCCGGTCCAAGTGCCTCTGCGGACCGTGGTGTGCGCCGTCCGGTCGTTCCTGCGGACCCTCGCCCCCGTCGCGCATCTTATTCGGCTTGGGCGACGAAACACAAGCTTGCACATGCCCACGCTGTCATCCCGAGCGAGGCCGTTTTGGGGGCGACGAGGGATCTGCTTTTGCTGGTCCCGCCCCTCACCCAGCCGATCCGGCGATGGTCGTCATCCTGAGCCAAGGGCCGGCCGCAGTTGGAGTTCGTCCCTACTCATCGGGACGGCCGGCCCGCAGCCGAAGGCTCTCTCTTCGATTGACCGCGTTCCCTGCTTTGCATTTGAATGGATCTTTCAACTTTCAACTCTTAACTTTCAACCTCTGCTCAAATCCCCTGCACTCCACCACCGGCAGCCTCGGATACTTCGCAAACGACGCATCGCTCGCCGACCGCTCGCACAAAATAAATACCGAGCCGCGCTCCGACTCAATTCGCCGCGCATGCATGCAATCCCCGCACAGCCCCGCTCGCTCGCGCTCTGGCTTTCGCATTCTTTCTGCCTGCCCTCCGAAACCTCGGCGCAGGTGGCACGTCACGCTTGAAAGACTACATCGGATTAGATTGCTCTACGCTTGGCTTCTTGGGTGTCCCATAATTCGCAATCATAACGGCGGCCACTGATGTTTCCAATTTAGGTTTCAAGATTTCAACTCTGTCTCACCGACTCACCTCTGACTCCGCCTTCCAAAATCTCCACAGGAGCGATCACTTGACGCACTCTCCGCATCCTGAAATCTTGGCCTCGTGACCCGACAAGTGCGGGTTAGGGCCCGCCGAGCGCGGGACCCGCGAGATTCGCTTCGGCGAACTCGCCTAGGAGTCAAGGCTTATGCCCGCATCCGGCGGGCCGGCCCCACGGAGAATGAACATGGAGAAGAAGATACGCACCATCTGCACCCAAGATTCCGCCCCTGTGGACCTCGCGCAGCACTCCCGCAAGTGCACTGTTTGCCGCCATCCAGACCGCGAGGCTATCGAAGAAGCTTTCGTTCAGTGGCACAGTGTCGGGCGCATCGCAGTGGATTTCGATCTTGAGGAGAGCACCGTCTATCGTCACGCACACGCTTTCGGACTTTTCGCGCCCCGCCAGCGGAACATGCGCTTTGCTCTCGAACTCATGATTGAACACGCCGAAGACGTCCCGCCCACAGCCGTGGGCATCATCAGCGCCATTCGCGCTTGCAGCCGCCTCAACGACCACGGCGAATGGGTCGACGCGCCCACCACTCACATCGTTCTTGCGGGCGCTTCCTCGCCCGCTGCCCCAAGCTTGGAAGCTGCCGAAGGTCGGACTAGAGCGATTGCTTCGCCTCGCGAGGACACGAGTGACTAGCCACCGGCCACTCGGTTTTTCTAATCGCAAGAACCGGAAACCGGAAATGGCCCAACTCATTGAAAACAAACAATCGCGATCGGTTCTAATCGCAACTGACGACCCGATGAGGGTCGTCATCCTGAGCGACCGCCGCGAGCAAAAGCTCTCTCTTCGCACACCCCCGGATGTAGCGGCCTTCACAAACCTGACCGCTTCCCGCTCCTTGACACTTTCAGGAGCGAACTGCTACGGTGCGAGACCAATGTCCTCAAACTCCCGAAGGTATTTGCTCCTCCTCGTTGCTGTCGCGGCCCTCGGTTATTTGGCCTACAAGTTTCGAAATTCGATCACGCTCGAGGGATTTCAGTGGAGCATGGTTGGTCAATCGCTCCGCCAAGCGCGGCTTTCGCTTCTGTTGCTCTCGGTCGCGACCATCTACTTCTGCTTCGCGATTCGTGCGCTCCGCTGGATGCGATTTTCGCGCACCGCGGGCGAAACACACTTCTGGAACGTTTACTCGGCGACATTGATGGGATTTGCCTGTACGTTTCTCCTCGGCCGTGCGGGAGAGCCGATCCGCCCCGTGTCGATTGCGAAGAAGGATTCGCTTCCCGTGCCGCACATGTTCGGCGTCTATATCCTCGAGCGCGTTTTCGACATGGCTGCGACGGTTGTGCTTGCCGGCGTCGCCCTGCTCGTCTTCGAGCACCGCGGATTAGTGGAAGAATGGCATATGCCTATGATCGCGATGGCTCGATCGGCGGGGATAGCGTTGCTCGCGGGGCTCGCGGTTGTCATCGCCTTCCTGGTTTATTTTCGGTATCACGGCGCGGCATGGCTCGAGCGGAAATTGCGCAACGCAACGTGGCGTTCCGGCTGGCGCGCCAAGATCGCGACTCTCCTCGAGGGGTTCAGCGACGGCTTGCAGGGAATTCGCACCTGGGGCGACCTGGGGGTGCTGGTCGCTTACTCGGCGGTACATTGGGTACTGGTGATTTTCGTTTACTTGTGGATTGCGCATGCCTTCGGCGGCGGCCTCGCCGATTTGGATTTCGCCGGAGCCATGCTCGTTCTCGTGTTTACGATGGTCGGCTCTGCGGCACAATTGCCGGGCGTGGGCGGCGGGGCGCAACTCGCCACGTTTCTCGTTTTCACCCTGATCTTTGGAGTCGAAAATGAGCTGGCGGCCACGGCGTCCGTTATCATCTGGCTGATTACGTTTGCATCATGCTGTGCGGTCGGTGTGCCATTGCTTTTGCGCGAGGGTTGGTCCATGGGTGAACTGCGGCAGATGGCGACTGCGGAAGCCCAGGCGGCGGAGGCCATCGAAGCAGCAACCTGGTCGAAGGAAGCGGACAGTTTGAAGGGGAAGCCGGAATGAAGTGCCCCTTTTGCTCGCATCTCGACGACAAGGTCGTGGACTCGCGCGAAGCGCGCACGGGAGATTTGATTCGCCGGCGGCGCGAATGTCTGAAATGCAATCGCCGCTTTACCACCTACGAACGCATCGATGAAATCCCCTACATGGTCATTAAGAAGGACGGCCGTCGGGAGAAATTCGAACGTCAGAAACTTTTGCAAGGGCTGCTGAAAGCCTGTGAGAAGCGGCCCGTGCCCGTGGTAAAGCTCGAGATGATTGTGGATGAAGTCGAGCAGTTTGTGAGCGAGGCTCCGGAGCGTGAGCGCACGACCGCCGAGATCGGCGAACAGATTATGAGCCGCTTGAAGAAGCTCGACAAAGTCGCTTACGTGCGCTTTGCGTCTGTCTATCTCGATTTCAAGGACGTGAAGGAATTTATGGACGAGTTGAAAGGTCTTCTGAAGGATCGGGCAAAAAAGTGAATCGGACTACGCCTGCCAAACGCCCGCCGCGAATTTTTTGATCGTGCGAAAGCCGAGATGATCGTAAAGCTCGATGGCGGGCGCGTTGACGGAGGTGACCGTAAGCGAAAGATATTCGAAGCGCCGCCGTCGCAGCGCCTGAATGGAACTTTCCATCAGAGCGCGGCCGATGCCGTTGCCTTGATACCCGGGCATGACGCAGATCTGGGTTGTGTGGCCCACGCCCTCCGCAACCGTGGACGTCAGGACCATACCCACCAGCCGATCGCTCGCCACCGGGCGCACGAGAAAAGAGGCCTCCGGCAGAAACTGGCCGCAGCCGGGCAGCAACACGATGTTGCGGAGAAATTTCATCCCCCCGGCCTCGCTGCGATACTGGTCGTTGATTTCGCCGTCGATGTGATCCGCGTAAGAAAGTTGGATTAAGCGTGCCGCGGATTCAAACGCGCGATCGGTCCACGACTCCAGGCGCAACCCGGCTGAGAATGGCCGCTCGCTCAGCTTTGCTTCGGCCAGTTTCAGCAGCATGAACTGGCGCGTGTGCAGGCGGAAATATTGCGAGAGGAAGCGCGGATCGAGCTCCGTGCCGAAGGGCATCAACTGGGCTTCGACGCGCTGCAAGCGCGGAGTAGCCCGCAGAGCGGACAGGATCTCGGTCAAGAGCTTCTGCGTGATCGGCGCTTGCGGAAAATGGGACGAAACGAAAAGCCCTCCGATCAGGCCTTTGTGATCTTCTTGAACGAAGAAGCCGTAACCGGCGGGCTGGTTATCTTCGAGGGCCAGGAAACCGCCGAGCGAGCGCGCATCGATGAATTTTCGGATGAGGTCAATGGATGGACGGTAATCCCAATGCAGTTCTTCCCTCCAGTGGAGCGCTTCCTCCTGGAAGAGAATTTCCAGAGAGCGCGAATGAATCTGCCGGAGATCGACGATCTGCATCAAGGGGCCAAATCGCTTCCCAGTCCATTATAGCTTCGGGCGGCGGGGGAACCCAACCGGGTATAGTTGTTCGAAATGTAACGAATCGAAAATAGGCTTGCCGCTGAAGTGTGCTAACATGCCGTGCGCTGGGGCGTCGGGAACAAAGCGCCCGGACTCAACGGATGGCCGTCCTCTCAGAGCTACGCTATCCAACAACGCAGCTCGCCAAGATTTTCTCCGCACTCCTGGCGCTAATCCTTTTCGTCTTCGTTTCGATTGCAACCATTTCCGGATTTCTGCTCTATCAAATTCTAAGGCCATCGCGGACGCCCTCATCGGTTGACTTGGGCGTGATGATGGGGCGTCCGACGAAATTCTCATTTGCCGTCGCCGGAGGCCCGGACCGTGAGGGCTGGTTTTTTCCCGGCTTGCGCGGTGCGCCGACTGTAATAGTTTGCCACGGATATCTTTCGCAGCGCAGTGACGTGCTCACACTGGTGAGCGCGCTGCAAGATCATCAGTTCAACGTGTTCCTTTTCGATTTCAGCGGGCACGGGACGAGTCCGGGAGTCACAACGCTCGGATATCGCGAAGCCGGCGAGCTTCGTTCCGCGATCCAGGCGCTCTCGGCTCGTGATGACGTGGATCCGCGGCACTTTGGACTTTGGGGCGTGGACATGGGCGGCTACGCCGCTCTCGAAGTAGCAACTTCCGATCCTCGCGTCACCGCCTTCGTTGTGGACGATGCATACGACGATCCGCGCAGCATGGTGCAGTTTGAAGTGAAGAAATCCGGGCTTGCCGTGCTCCCCTTCGTCACTCGCTTTTGTGATTTTGGCTTTCGGCTGCTCAACTATCCCTATCACAACGAGCCCCCCGTCTCCACCCGCTTGGGCCACACTAAAGGAACGCCGAAGCTTTTTATTCAGGCGGACGATCGTCCATTCCTCGCCAATGAAACGCTGCAGCTCTTTGTTCGTTCACCGGATCCCAAGCAGTCGGTGCGCGACCGCTTGAGCTATTCCGATATGGCGGACGACGATCGCAAGGCTTACGAAAATCAAATCGTGAATTTCTTTTTGCAGAACATGCCGCCCACCGGGCGCTAAATTCCTACCGCAGAGCCGGTTCGACGTGCACGAGGAAAATACCCGGCTGGGCCTCTTCGACTTGTCCTCGGATTTTCTGGAGATTCTTGAGGTCCTCAAGTCCTTGCGCCGAGGTGAGAATCGCGGCGGCACCGGAATCATCCGGAGTCCATTCAGAAATTTCGCGGCCCAAATAAAAGGCGAGGCCGTAGTTCCACGACGGCTTCAAATGATATGAAAGTGTGCGTGCAGAAAGATGGTGGTCGAGCGACTCCGCCGCCGAGCGAGTGGAGAGAAAACGATCGAGGCTGGGGAGGATTCTCAACCCCGCGAATTCCACGCTCAAGAGAACGGCGAAAGCGCAGAGTGCAATTGTCGGGACAATTTTCCGGCGGAATCCTGCAAGCGCGACGGCTACCGCAAGCAGAGCAACCAGCAGAATGATTGCGTTTGCGGTGGCAGTTAGGCCGTAGGGCTCGAGGGAGAATCCGGGAATGCGTCGCATCACGTGAAACAGCAATGCGATGAGTCCGCCCCAAGTCACGGAGATGGTTGCCGCAAGCCCAAATGCAGCAGCGCGACTCTTTTCAAATGTGCGAAGGACGCCGACGGAGCAGAGAAGTGCCAACGGCGGAACGGCGGGGAGAACGTAGCCGGGGAGTTTCGATTGCGAGAAGCTGAAGAACACAATGGGGAAGATCGCCCAGGACGCGAAGTAGAGTTCCGGCGAATCCTTCCAGGATTTTTCATGCCAGAGGCGCAGACCTTCCCTCGCCACAGGAATTAGGAACGCCGTCCAGGGGATGAGAGCGAGAAAAACGATCGGCACGAAGAACCAGAATGGCTGACGATGCTGAAAAACGGGAGTCAGGTAACGAGAGAAATTGTGGCTAAGGATAAAGATGCGAATGAAGTCTGGATTTCGCGACGCGCAAAGAACGTACCAGGGAAGAGCGACAATCGCGAACGCGAGAATCGCGAAGGGATGCGCCAGGCGCAACGCTGCGCGCCACTGTTTCGTTGCCAGCGCCCAAATCCCGATTGCGCCACCCGCTAGAACCAGGCCCGCAGGTCCTTTGGCGAGAACTGCGAGCCCCAGGAATGCGCCGAAGAGGAGGAGTGAAGCTGCATCATTCCGGCTGGCGTACTCGCAATCGCTCGGGGTACTGCGCAGTGCATGCGCCCGACAAAGAACTCCGGCAGCACTTGCCATCGCCAGTGCAAGCAAGGCGCTGAAAAGCATGTCCGGGCCCGCGGCTCGCGCGAAGCCAATTGTGCCGACGCATGTGGAGAAGAGAAGTGGCGCAAGAAGCGCGGGGCTGAGCGCGTAACCGCGCGAATTGCCGTGGTGCTTCCATCCGAGCCAGCCGAGCGCGAGCGCTGCGGCCAACGCGGCGATTGCCGAGGGAAGCCGCCCGGCCCATTCCGCCGGAAGATGCATGCGGAATCCCGCTGCCGCGGCCCAATAGAAGAGAATTGGTTTTTCAAACCAGGGACGGCCATAAAGCTGCGGTGTGACCCAATCTCCCGTCGCTGCCATGTTGCGGGCGATCCAGGCGTACCGGGGCTCGTCCGGACCGACAAAACCAATTGCGCCAAGATGGGTGAAGAGACACGCCAGGACGGTGAATGCCGTAGCGACAACCGCTCCGATGTTCAGCCGGCTTCTTGTCGGAAGGGTTTCACTCAAGGCGATGGGAGTCTAACATTCCCAGCCCCTGTCCTTACACCATACAGACCCTAGCATCCGCTCACGAGGCTCTAGCATAATGGCGCACGATGCGTGAATGGCTTGAATACCGCGCGGCTTGGCTGGGCGTGAAAACGCTCGGACTTCTGCCGAGACCCGTGGCACGATTCGTCGGTGCGAGCTTTGCGGCAGCGGCCTACACAATCCGCACGCCGCTTCGACGCACGGCATTGTTCAATCTGCGTATGGCGTTTCCCGATTGGAGCGACGCGAAGCGCAAGCAAGTGATTCGCAGGATGATCCGCCAGGTGGGCTGGATGGCGGGAGAATTTTCGCAGTTCCCGAAATACACGCGTGAACAGATCGAGCGGATCGTGGTCCTGGACGGATTTGAAAATTTCGAGGCGGGGCGGCGCCGCGGCAAAGGCGTCCTTTTTCTGACGGGCCACATGAGCGCCTGGGAGCTGGGCCCCTTCGCGAACTCGCTCTATGGATATCCGCTGCATTTTCTGGTGCGGCCGATTGCGAACCGCCGCGTGGACGCGCTCATCAACAGATACCGTTCTCTCTCGGGAAATCAGCCGATTGACAAAAACCGGTCGGCGCGAGCGGTTTTGAAGGTGCTCGGCGAAGGTGGGACAGTCGGAATTCTCTCCGATCACAATACGGGACTGGAAGAGGGAGTTTTCGTGAACTTCTTCGGCATCCCTGCTTCGACCGCTTCCGGACTCGCGCGGATCGCTTTGCGCACCGATGCGGCGGTGATTCCTGCTTTTTTAATTTGGGATGACCAGCGGCGAAGATACCGGTTGTGGTTCGGCCCTGCCGTGGAACTGGCTCGCTCGCAGGACGAAGAAGCGGATGTGCACGAGAACACGGCGCGTTTCACACGCGTGATTGAAGACCACGTCCGCGCACATCCCGATCAGTGGCTTTGGGTCCATCGCCGATGGAAAACGCGTCCACCAGGCGAAAAATCCATTTACCCGTTTTAGGCTCGAGAATTTATCGCCAAAGAAAAAAGGGGTGGCCATGAAACGTACGGCCGGAGAGCTTGCGGAATATCTGAAGGTAAAAATCGAAGGAGATGTGCGCACGCCCATCTCCGGTGTCGCGAGCCCAGAAAATGCTCGCGCCGAGGATCTCATTTATGTGGCTTCGCCTCGCCACCAAGAACGCTCCGAGGAATCGGCGGCAAGATGCGCGCTGGCGCCCCCGGGGACCCGGCTCAAACAAAAAACGATCCTGGAAGCAAGCGACCCGAAGTTTGCCTTTGCGAAAGCCGCTGCGTGGCTCTTGCCGAAAATGGCGTTGCGTGCAGGAGTTCACGAGACGGCTGAGGTGGCTGCGAGCGCGAAACTCGCGGCGAGCGTTTTCGTTGGTCCCTACGTCGTCGTGGAAGAGGAAGCCGAAATTGGCGCCGGAACAGTGCTCGATCCATTTTGTTTCGTCGGACGCAGCGCCCGACTGGGAGAAAAGTGCTGGCTGCACCCGAGGGTGACGCTATATCCGGGCGCGCGTCTCGGAAACCGCGTGGAAGTTCACAGCGGCGTGGTGATCGGAGGGGACGGTTTCGGCTACGTGTTCGGCGAGGGGCGCTGGTGGAAATTTCCTCAGATCGGGAGCGTCGAGATCGGGGACGACGTTGAGATCGGCGCCAATGCGACGATTGACGGCGGCTCGCTCGAAACCACGCAAGTGGGGTCGGGCGTGAAGATCGATAATCTCGTGCAGATCGCGCACAACGTGCGGATCGGTGAGTTCTCCGTGATCGCTGCGCAGTCCGGGATTTCGGGAAGCAGCAAACTCGGAAAGCACGTAGTCCTGGGAGGGCAAGTGGGAATCGCGGACCACTGCAAGCTCGAAGACGAAGCAGTCGTCGGCGCGCAGGGCGGCGTTCCGACAGGAAAGACGATCCGGCAGGGACAAACGGTATGGGGCACTCCCGCGCGTCCACTCGATCGGTACAAAGAGCAGTACGGGTGGTTCGCGCGGCTTCCGGAGCTGGCCGAGCGGGTTCGGAAACTCGAACGGGAGAGGGAGGAGCAGTGATCTTGCGCCGGACGCGGCCTTTCTTCGGCGGGCGGCTCGTGATCGTAGGGGGCCAATGCCGAAAGGTGGGCAAATCCGCGCTCATCGTGGATTTGATTCGCGCGTTTCCCGATGCGAGTTGGACAGCGGTCAAAATAACGCCATATGCGGAGTCTGGATGCCCGGTGAACGGCGCGAGCTGCGCGTGTGCCACTTTTGAACATTCGTTTGCCATTCACAAGGAGAACGATCCCGCAGGGACGGCTGACACTTCTCGTTTTCTGGCTGCCGGTGCAAAGAAAGCGCTGTGGCTGCAAACGAAGGCCGGACGGTTGCAAGACGCGCTCCCGGCGCTTGAGGCTGAACTCGAAGCGTCAGGGAGCGTGATTATGGAGAGCGATGCAGTTGTGAAGTTTTGGAGGCCGGATCTATTTCTCATGGTGCTTGACCCGCGCAAGGCGGACTTCAAACAGTCCGCTCGCGGCACTGCCCAACTGGCCGATGCCTTCGTCTTCCGTTCGCCTTTTTTCGGTAGTGCTGGAAGAGGAAATTGGAGTGCCCTGGATCATGGAACGCGCAAATTTCTGCAGCCTTTGGGCCACCCGCTTCCTGCCGGTCTGCAAACTTTTGTCAAGCAGCCCTTCGGGAGGAGGCGCCATCAAAGGTAGGGGGTCGAAGAGAGTATTTTCAGTTGACCGGAAGGGGCAAACTGCAAGATAATAGTGTGTTTGGGACGCACCTTTCCGCAATTCTGGGAGATTGCGGGAGTCATATGGTTTCCTGAATAGGCCAGAACCTAATCGTAGTAAGGGGATGGCTGGTACGCGCCGTGGGCCAGCGGCGACAAATCCATGCTGTTTCCAACCGCTTCAGGCGAATCCGGCGGGGGTTGCCGGATTGGTTACGTGGGCGTAAGCAAGTGTTCCTGAGCGGCCCAATAATGATCAATATATGCCCGAGGTTTTGATGGCACCGGAAGCCAGACTGCGCGTAGAGAACGCCAATCAGAGTGCGGCGCGGGGTACGGCGGTTGTCCCCCGTCGCGACGTCGAATCGCGCGTCGAGCACGCCATCGCGCGCGCCACGAACTGGTTTCTGTCCGTTCAGGCACAAGAAGGATACTGGTGGGGCGAGCTGGAAGCCGATACGACGCTCGAATCAGATTACATCGTGTATCTCCACATCCTGGGTCAACTGAAATCGGAAAAGGTGGAGAAACTGACGAAATACATTCGCCATCGGCAACTTCCGGATGGCGGATGGAATATCTACCCCAATGGACCATCGGAACTGAACGCGACGGTGAAGGCTTACGTTGGGCTGCGATTGGCCGGAGACCCGGCCGGGGCTTCGCATCTGGAGCGCGCCAAGCAGAGGATTCATGCGCTGGGCGGACTCGAGTCCTCCAATTCCTACACGCGGTTCTATCTGGCGATGGTAGGGGCCATTGACTGGAGCTTTGCGCCGTCGATTGCTCCGGAGCTCGTGCTCCTGCCGAACTGGTTTCCAATCAATATCTACGAGATGTCTTCCTGGACGCGGGGGATCGTAATCCCGCTCTCCCTTATTTACGCGAACAAACCCGATTGGCATCTTCCGAAAGACATCCGCGTGGATGAACTCTTCCAGGTGCCGGGCCGGAAACCGAGTTCGTTCGATTGGGACAAGAGCATTTTTTCGTGGCGCAATGTATTCCTTGCGATTGACCGCGCCGTGAAACTGGGCGAGCGCCTACCCTGGAAACCATTTCGTGAGGTCGCGCTAGAGCGTGCCCGGAATTGGATGCTGGAACGCCTGGAGCGTACCCAAGGACTCGGAACGATCTACCCGGCCATGATGAATTCGATTTATGCGCTGCTGGCCGATGGCGGCGATCCGACCGATCCTGTCGTGGCGCGAGAAATCGGCCATTTGGCGAGCTACGAAATCGAGGAAGGCGAAACGCTCCGCGTTCAGCCCTGCATTTCTCCGGTTTGGGACACAGCTGTCGCCATGGTTTCGCTCGAAGAAGCTGGGCTCGATCCGGCGCATCCCTCGCTCGTCGCGGCCGAGCGCTGGATGGTGGACAACCAGATTCTCGGGGGCGGCGACTGGCAAGTGAAAAATCAAACGGCGAAGCCGGGCGGCTGGGCGTTTGAATTTCAAAACGAGTTTTATCCCGACGTGGATGACACCGCATTCGTGCTGCTGGCTCTCGGGCGCGTTGCCGACCCGGACGCAACGAAGCTGCACAGCGCGATTCGCCGCGGGCTTGCGTGGCTCGTCAGCATGCAGAACAGCGACGGCGGATGGGGCGCCTTCGACCACGAGAATAATCTCGAACTCCTGAACCATATCCCGTTCGCCGACCACAACGCGATGCTCGATCCTTCGACAGCGGATGTTACGGCGCGCGTGGTGGAATGCCTGGGGCAGATGGGCTGGCCTGCCACGCATCCTGTTATTGAGCGGGCTCAGGCGTTCTTGCGGCACGATCAGACCGCGGACGGTTCGTGGTTTGGCCGCTGGGGCGTGAACTACATTTACGGCACGAGCGGAGTGTTGCGCGGTCTGGAGACGATTGGAAAATCGTCGGGCCCTGACTGCGCACGTGCTGCGGATTGGATCCGGTCGATTCAGAATATGGATGGCGGTTTCGGCGAGTCGATTCACTCCTACTACGACGCCTCTGCCAAAGGGAAAGGCACGAGCACGCCATCGCAGACGGCCTGGGCAATAATCGGCCTTCTCGCGACGGCGGGGCCGGAAGATCCGGCTGTCGAGCGCGCGGTCGCCTGGCTTGTGGGAAATCAAAACAGCGACGGCACGTGGGATGAAGACGAGTTTACGGGGACGGGCTTCCCCTGCGTTTTCTATTTGAAATATCACATGTATCGAAACTCCTTTCCGCTCTACGCGCTTGCGCGGTACGACAACATGCGCAAAGGCAGGAGAAAATATGCCGGAGTGCAGATTCCTGCGGAGGAGATCGAGCATCCAAATGGGCATTGGGGGTAATGGATGAGAGTTCCTTTGAGCATGACCGCCAGCATGACGGGCTACTTGGCGCGCAAAAAGCTGAGCGGCGCGGAGAAATTTCCGCTGACGATGATGCTTGAGCCGCTGCACGCCTGCAACCTCACATGCACGGGTTGCGGTCGAATCCGCGAGTACAAGTCGACCATAAGCGAAATGCTGACGGTCGAGCAGTGCCTGAAGGCGGTGGATGAGTGCGGAGCGCCCATCGTCTCCATCTGCGGGGGCGAGCCGCTAATTTATCCGGAGATCGGGCGGCTGGCGAGCGAAATTCTGGCGCGCAAGAAGCACATCTACCTCTGCACGAACGGAATGTTCATCCGCAAGCACCTTCAGGAGTTCAAACCGACGTCGCGGTTTTTCTTCAACGTGCACCTCGACGGCCTAGAAAAGACTCACGATATCTGCGTGGAACGCGACGGAGTGTTTCGCGAAGCGATCGAGGGCATCAAGGCGGCGAAGGCGGCGGGATTCCTGGTGACGTCGAACACGACGGTTTATAAGGAAACGGACATCGAAGAGATCGCGGAACTGTTTGCCTATTGCCAGAAACTCGGGGTCGACGGGCACATGATTTCACCGGCGTATTCCTATGCAGCCGTGATGACGAAGGAAATCTTCATGTCACGTGCTGAGATCCGCGAGAAATTCCTCGCCGCGAGCAAGCTGCTGGAGCGGTACAACATCGTAACCTCGCCGATCTACATGGAATACCTGCGCGGCGAACGCGAACTGATGTGCACGGCCTGGGGCATGCCGACCTACAACCCGCGGGGTTGGAAGGGCCCCTGTTATTTGATGACGGACGCGCATCACGAGACATTCAAAGGTCTCATCGAAGAGACGCCCTGGGAGAATTACGGGCGGGGCCGCGACCCGCGCTGCGAGGACTGCATGGTGCATGTGGGTTATGAGGCCTCGGCGGTTCTGGGCGGCAATAAGAAGCTCGGAGATACCTGGAAGATGCTGAGCTGGACACTCTCCGGGCGCATGGGCGGAATGACGGGAAAGCCCAAGAACGGCAATGGAAATGGCCATGGGAACGGAAACGGGAACGGAAATACGCGTCCCGTGGCGCTCGCACCTGCTGCCCATCAGGAGAACGAGGTATTCCGCATTTTATGACCACGCTCGTCACGGGCGCTACGGGGTTTGTAGGAAGCCACGTCGCCCGGCAACTTGTCAGCGCAGGGCAATCAATAAGAATACTTGTCCGCCGCACGAGCAATCTCCAGGCGCTCGAAGGATTGCCTGTGGAGCGCGTGGAGGGCGACCTGCAAGATTCTCGCTCGCTCGACAGGGCGATGAAGGGTATTCGAACGGTTTTTCACGTGGCGGCGGATTACCGGCTGTGGGCGGCGCGGCCGGAAGAGATTTACGCGAGCAACGTGGAAGGAACGCGCAGGCTACTCGAAGCGGCCGGGAGCGCGGGCGTCGAACGAGTTGTTTATACGAGCACCGTCGCAACGATTGCCATTGAGCGCGCAGGCGCGCTGCCCAATGAAGACACGCAAGCGACACTCGGCGAAATGATCGGACATTACAAGCGCTCGAAGTTTCTGGCGGAGGAGGAAGCAAAGCGCGCCGCCGCAAATGGATTGGCGGTCGTCATCGTGAATCCGACGGCGCCAGTGGGGCCGGGTGACTGGAAGCCCACGCCCACGGGACGGATCCTCCTGGACTTCTTGAACGGAAAGATGCCCGCGTACGTCGATACAGGGTTGAACGTGGTAGCGGTGGAGGATGTCGCGGCCGGGCACCTGCAGGCCGCAGAAAAGGGCCGGATCTGCGAGCGGTACATACTCGGCGCGAGCAACATGACGCTGAAGCAAATACTGGATGCGCTCTCGAAAATTACGGGACGCCCCGCGCCGCGAGTGAAGCTGCCGCATGCTGTGGCGCTTGCCGCCGGGTATGCGGACCAGTTGTTCTCGCGACTGACGGGCCGCCAACCTCAAATTCCAGTGGAAGGCGTGAAAATTTCGCGCCATCGGATGTTCGTCGAGAGCGATAAAGCCGAAAGAGAACTCGGATACAAACCGACTTCGATTGAGGCGGCGCTGGAGCGAGCGGTACGCTGGTACGAAGAGCATGGCTACGTTTCCGGCCGAGAGCGGAGCAAAGCGGTCGCGCACGCGGCGGCAGCCTAGGAAATCAGAGTGAAGATACTTGTCACATTTGCGCTCGAAAATGAATTCGCGCCCTGGCGGGCGATGCACGGTTTCCGCGAAGGCGCGTGGGGCGCGGCGGACGTGAGTGTCGCCGAAATCAACGGCGCTGAAGTGGCCGTTCTCGTCACCGGCGCAGGACCCAGGGCAGCCGGTTTGGCAATTTCAAAGGTTGTGTGGGACGAGGATGAAACGCTTGGATACTGCATCTCATCCGGGTTGGCCGGCGCTCTGCGGCCCGAGTACGGAATTGGACAGATTCTCGGAGCCCGCAGCATAGTTTCCGAGGGCCTTCGATCCGACCCGCAAAATGGTGTGCTCGAAAGCAGCGCGGCTCTCATTTCGTTTGCCGCGGAGTGCGGCGCGACGGTTGTGGATCGCTTTTACAGCGCCGAACGCGTGGTCTCAAGGGCGGAGGAAAAGCGGCACCTGGGAAAGTGCGCAGACGCAGTAGAAATGGAAAGTTTTGAAGTTTTGCTTCAGTCGCGGGCCTCGGGTATTCCGGCGGTGGCGATTCGCGCCATCAGTGACTCGGTGGATGAGGACCTGCCGCTCGAAATGAACCAGGTCTTTAGCGACGAAGGCCAAGTGAGCATTCCTCGTGTTCTCGGCCAGGTGGCTCGCCATCCGAAATCGCTTCCAGGATTGGTGAAGCTCGGACAACAGAGCAAGAAGGCGGCTGAGTCGCTTGCTCAATTTCTGGACGGCTACGTCGCAAGAATCGCGGGAAGCGCGAAGCCAATCGAAATGAAGGCAGCCATTTGAGCCGCACGGCGACACAAATCGAGTCAAGCGGTGCGGCCCTGAAGGGCACTGGGCAAATGCGCGCGGGCGTGTATCGGGGCAAAGGTCAGGTCGTGGTCGAATCGGTGCCGATTCCCGAAATCGGCGAGGGAGAAGTGCTGTTTCGCGTGGCGGCGTGCGGCATATGCGGAACGGACGTCAAAAAGATTCACCACGGTTTCGTCGCGCCTCCGCAAATTCTCGGCCATGAGCTTGCCGGGACAATCGTTAAGGTCGGCCGCGGTGTGAAAAAATTCAAGGCCGGCGACCGTGTGACGAGCTTTCATCACGTTCCGTGTGGGGCTTGCTTTTATTGCGAGCAGAAACTCTTCTCGCAGTGCGCGGGCTACAAGAAAGTCGGCCTGACGGCCGGCTTTGATCCGAACGGCGGCGGCTTCGCGGAGTACGTTCGCGCGATGCCGTGGATTGTCGAGCGCGGGATGATCGCGCTGCCTGCGGACGTTACGTTCGAGGAGGCCACCTTCGTCGAGCCGGTGAACACATGCCTGAAGGCTGTCCGCAAGGCGCGCGTGGCCGCGGGTGAAACCGTGCTGGTGATTGGTCAAGGTCCGATCGGAATGCTGTTGATGCTGCTGGCAACGTACGAAGGGGCGAAGGTTCTGACGAGCGATCCCATGTCCGGGCGTCGCGCGGCAAGTTTGCGGTTCGGCGCCTCCGAATCCTTCGACCCGAGCGCGAGGAATCTTCTCGACGAAATCCGCCGCCGGACGGACGGCCGGGGCGCGGATGCTGTCCTGGTGGCCGTGCCCAACCCGTCATTAGTGACCGAAGCTCTGGCACTCGCGCGGCCGGGGGGACGCGTGTTACTGTTTGCTCATAACGACCCGGTGATGCGACTTGAGTTTCCAGCCGCAGCCGTGGGCGTGGAGGAAAAAGAAATTCTGGGTAGCTATAGCGCGTCGGCGGGGGAGCAGGAGGAGTCTGCAGAACTTGTCTTCCAACGCCGTTTGCCGGTCCGGGATTTGATTTCCCACCGGTTTCCACTCGAGCGCATCGCAGAGGCATTGGAATTGGCGGCGCGCCCGGCGGATGATACCTTGAAAGTTGTGATTGCGCACGAATGAGAACGGAAACGAACGGACACATGCAAGCGGCCGTGCTGTATGGCCGTGAAGACGTAAAGATCGAGCGCGTCGATATTCCGTCACTGGCGGATGACGAAGTACTCGTGCGCGTGGAAGTGGCTCTCACGTGCGGCACGGATTTGAAAGTCTGGAAGCAAGGCTCCCACCCGAGAATGATCCAGCCACCCGCGCTCTTCGGTCATGAACTGGCGGGCGTGGTCGAGCTGAAGGGCAGCGCGGTGAACGGCGGGGTGCACAGAGGCATGCGCGTGGTGCCTTCGAATTCGGCCCCTTGCAATGTCTGCCTCTATTGCCGGAAATCGCATCCGAACTTGTGCGAAGACCTTCTGTTCAACAACGGCGCGTATGCCGAATACATCCGCATCCCGGGAAGAATCGTCCGGCAAAATCTGCTGGAGATTCCAGACCATGTCCACTTCGTGGATGCGGCCATGGCCGAGCCGCTGGCCTGCGTGCTGCGTGGAATCGACGAAACCGGAGTGCAGCCCGGCGATACGGTTGTCGTCGTGGGTTGCGGGCCGATCGGATTGAAGTTCATCCGCATTCTTTCGGCGCGGGATATTCGAGTGATCGCGCTGGGCAAGCGCAAGAGCCAGATTCGCGCGGCGGAGCGGTTGGGCGCGGTAGCGGCGCTGGATGTTTCGGAAATCGAGAACCCGGTCAGCCTGGTCCGCCAGTTGAGCGACGGCGGTTCGGGCGCCGACGCCGTGATCGAGGCAGTGGGTTCGGCAACGACGTGGCAATGGGCGGTCCAGATGGTGCGCAAGGGCGGGACGGTGAATCTGTTCGGCGGCTGTCCGCGGGGCACGCAAGTGAATTTTGATCCCGCCGCACTGCACTATTCCGAGATCACAATCAAATCCACATTCCATCACACGCCGAGATTCATCCGCGAAGCCCTAGAAACAATTGCGCGCGGCGAAATCCGCGCGAGCGACTTCATCACCGGCGAAGTGCCGCTGACGGAATTACCGCACGTCTTCGAGCACATGAAGCATCGGAATGGCGAGCTGAAAACCGCCATTATTCCTTAGTATCGATTCCTCGCGTTCGGCCGATGCGCTGCGCCTGATTTTCTTGCACCGTAGTGGGGGCATCCCGGAAGAAGTGTAAATCTTTCGAAGGGCACTCATCACCGCCCGCGTCAGAGCTCCATGCTAGCCACACCCGAATTGGAAATCGCGCGCAAACTCCCGCCCGAAGGCTGCTCGTCCGCCGAGGCCGAGCGCTACACGCGCTGGCTTGCGACCCATCACTACGAGAATTTCAACGTGGTGTCGTGGCTTCTGCCGCGCCGGCTGCATCAGGATTTCTACAACGTGTATGCCTACTGCCGGTGGTCGGATGATCTGGGCGACGAAGTGGCCGACCCGCGACGGGCGCTCGAATTGCTCGATGCTTGGGAAGACGAATTGCGGCGAATCGACGGGCACGAACGCGGGCCGGCGCATCCCGTTTTGATCGCACTGGCCGGGACGATTCGCGCGAAAAACATTCCCATCGAGCCGTTCCGGAATCTCCTGCGCGCGTTCCGGCAGGATCAGACGGTGCATCGCTACGCCACGTGGGACGACGTTCTAGGTTATTGCGAGTATTCGGCCAATCCCGTGGGGCGGCTGGTGCTTTACCTGTGCGATTACGGCGATGAGGAGCGGCAACGGCTTTCGGATTTCACGTGCACGGCGTTGCAGCTCGCGAATTTCTGGCAGGACGTTTCTCGCGATCTTGAAAAGGGACGCATCTATATTCCGCTGGACGCGTTAGCCGAGCACGGCCTCGGTGAAGCGGACATAGTCGCGAGGCGATTCGACGCGCGCTATGTCGCGCTCATGAAGTCTCTCATCGAGCGGACGCGTGAGCTGTTCCAGTCCGGCCTACCGCTCGCCGGGCGCGTGGAACCATTTCTGCGCGTGGATTTGGAGATGTTCAGCCGAGGCGGGATCGCGGTTCTCGACGCGATCGAAGCGTCGGGCTACAACACGCTCGAGCATCGTCCGGCACTGACGAAGTGGACGCAGACTCGTCTGCTGGTCCGCGCCCTGGCAGCGCTGTCGCTCGAGGCTGAATCGGGCCAGCGAAATCACTCCACCTCAGTCGCGCGAGGCATCGTCGACAAGCGACGCAAAGAAGTGACGGCGGCGAGGAGCAAATCGTTCATCGACTCCCGTGCTATCGGAGAGCGTTCGCGCTTCGTATGCGGAGTGCAACCGGATCGCTCGCGCCGCTCACAGCAGTTTTTATCTGGCTTTCTTCGGTCTTCGCAAAGAGAAGCGCAATGCGCTGTGTGCGCTCTATGCCTTCATGCGGCTGGTGGACGACGTCTCGGACGAGCCGGGCGATCTCGATTCGAAGCGGCGGGCGCTAGCACGCTGGCGGGGGATGCTGGACGAGGCCGCGGCGGGCCACACCGCAGGCCACGCGATTCTGCCGGCGATTGCGGACACGATTTCGCGCTTCGAGATTCCGACGCGCCATTTTCACGATCTGATTCTCGGCGCGGAAATGGATTTGACGGTCGCCTCCTACGCGACATTTGACCGCCTGTCCGAGTATTGTTATCGAGTGGCAGGCACGGTGGGACTAACGTGCCTGCACGTCTTCGGCTTCCGCGATCCACGCGCGCCCGATCTCGCCGAGCGTTTGGGACTTGCGTTTCAACTGACGAACATTATTCGCGACGTGCAGAGCGACCTCGAAATGGGCCGCGTGTACCTTCCGGAAGAAGACCTCGAACGCTTCGCTTGCCGCGCCGAGGATCTGCGCGGCCCGATTACGCCGCCGGTTCAAAACTTGCTGGAGTTTGAGGCAGACCGCGCCTGGCGATTTTTTCAAGAAGGCGCGCCGCTCATGGAGCGTGTGGAAGCAGACAGCCGCGCGACACTGTGGGCGCTGATTCGGACGTACAGCACTCTTCTCGCGCGAATGGAAGAGCGCGGATTCGATGTGTTTCGCTCGCGCGTGTCGTTGTCGAGCGCGGAGAAAGCTCAATTCCTGCTACTGGCGGGGATGAATGGCTGGTGGAAGAAGGATGCCCTCGCAAAGCGTTCTGGTGATCGGCGGCGGCCTGGCGGGCCTTTCCTCCGCCGTCGCGCTGGCTGAAGCGGGCCTGCACGTTCGCTTGCTCGAGAAGCGTCCTCATCTGGGCGGGCGCGCGACTTCCTACACGTTGCCGGACGGCAGTGAGGTCGACAATTGCCAGCACGTCACGCTGGGGTGCTGCACGAACCTCGCCGATTTTTATCGCCGGGTGGGCGCGCAAGGCAGGATTCGATTTTACGGCCGGCTGTATTTCGTGGATGCGCGGGGCCGGCGCTCGACCATGGAAGCGTCGCCGTTGCCGCCGCCGTTGCACATGGCGCCATCGTTCTTGCTGTTTGACGCGCTGACCTTCCCGGATAAGCGAGGCATCGCGCGGGCCCTGGTGACCATTGCTCGGGCAAGTGGCCGTCCTCGAAATAGGGACTCCATCTCGATGCTCGATTGGCTGCACCGCGAGGAGCAGACACCCGCCGCGATCAAGCGATTCTGGCGAGTGGTCCTGGTGAGCGCGCTCGATGAAGAGCTCGAGCGGACCGACGCGCGCTACGGAATCGAAGTTTTTTGGAAGGGGTTTCTCGCGAACCGAAAGGGCTATGAAGTGGGGATTCCATCGGTGCCGCTGGGGGAGCTTTATGAGGGGTGCCGGGAGGCTGTGGTGAAGCAAGGCGGGGAAGTGCGCGAACGATGCGGGGTGCGCGAGATTCGCGTGCGAAAGAATCGTTTCGATTGCGCGACACTCGATGACGGCTCACAGCTCGAAGCGGACGCCTGCATTGCGGCGGTGACGCACGACGTTCTGCCGGGTTTGCTGCCGCGAGAAATGTCAGGCAGCGGCTCGCCTCTCGAAGGGTTGCGGCATATCAAGACCTCGCCTATCACCGGCGTGCATTTATGGTTCGACCGCACCGTCATGGCTGAGCCGTTCTTAACACTCCTGGATCACACGACGCAGTGGGTGTTCAACAAGACGCTGTTGTACGCGACGGCTGAGACGGATGGTTCGAACGCACGTCCAATCGACCAGTCGATCGAGATATTGGGGAACGGTGGCCCTCGGGAGAGCGGGCAATATCTCCAGCTCGTCATCAGCGCGTCTTATGACTTGGTCCCACGCTCGCGACAGGAAATCATCGATCTTTGCCTGCGCGAGCTGCGGGAGGTGTTGCCTGCTACGCGCGAAGCGAGGCTGCTGAAAGCCACGGTCATCAAGGAAATTCACGCGACGTTTTCACCCGAGCCGGGAGTGGATCAATGGCGGCCGGGGCAGAAAACTTCAGTGAGGAATCTTTTTCTGGCGGGTGACTGGACGCAAACGGGATGGCCTTCGACGATGGAAGGCGCTGTTCGCAGCGGCTACCTGGCTGCGGAAGCCCTGCTCGAGAGTTTCGGCGCGCCGCGAAAGTTCCTTCAGCCGGATTTGCCGTTCGAAGGGCTGTCGAAATTCTGGGCGGAGCGGGCTCGAGGGAACGCATCATGAGCAAAATGCGAAAGGGAGCTGCTCCAGAGGCAATCGGTCTTTTCGATTGATACAGAGCGATAAAATGCGAGACATCAAAGATTCATTACTTTTCACCATCCTATTTGCAGATGGCCATTTACAGCCATGCTTTCCGCGTATGATGGGACATCCCTCGGGAGGACTCCATGGACCGGAAGTATAAGCAGAGGGGCTACCAGGACCACGAACCACGAGACAAAAAGAAGGAAAAGACGGAGCAGCGGCCGAGCGAGCCGCGTCCGAAGCAAGACATGCTGGGGCCGCGCACGCCGCGTATGGTGGGCACTGTGATGAGGGCGCGATGCTCGAGTTGCGGAGCCGTGCTCGCGCCCGGATTCGATGCGAACGCGGAATGTCCGCGCTGCCACGCGCAGATGCATTCCTGCAAGCAGTGCGTTCACTTCGATACGGCGGCCCAGTTTGAGTGCACGCAGCCGATTCCCGAACGCATCGCGAAGAAGGATGCGAAGAATGATTGCAAGTTCTTCGAGTTTCGCATGACGGTTGAAAAGGACACCTCGCCAGTGAACTACGCATCGGCCTCGCCGGTGACGACGGTGGCGCGCCCCAACGATGCCCGGAAGGCCTTTGAAGACCTCTTTAAGAAGTAAATTCCACTGACATTGGGAGCACAAGCGGGTGGTTTGGATTGCGCACAATTGCGAGCACTTGGGGGTTGCATCGGAGAGGCAGTCTGAATATCCTAGAAAGGTTTTGGGCGTACCAACTTGGGGGGTCTGAGGGCGCGGATGCCGGGTGTGCTCACGATTTTCCCCAGCGCGATTTGATTCTGTCGAAACGAACGAGTGCCAAGGGCCGACTCTGAATCGGACCAAGTCCAGGAGGCGACATGAAGATTGCTGTGCTCGGCGGAGATGGTTACTGCGGTTGGGCGACAGCCCTATATTTGTCGGGCAAAGGGCATTCCGTTGCCATCGTGGATAATTTCATTCGCCGGCAGTGGGATCATGAGCTGGGCGCGCAAACGCTGACGCCGATCCGTCCGCTTACGGAACGCCTGAAGGTCTGGCACGAACTCACGGGAAATGCGATCAAGTCGTACGTCGGCGACGTGACCGATTACGATTTCCTTTCTTCGGTCCTACAGGAATTTGAACCGGAGGCGGTGGTCCATTTTGCCGAGCAGCGGTCTGCGCCCTATTCGATGATCGACCGCAAGCACGCCGTTTTCACTCAGGTGAACAACGTTGTCGGGACGCTGAATTTGCTCTACGCCCTTCGGGAGCTCCACCAGGATTGCCACCTCGTCAAGCTCGGAACCATGGGGGAATACGGCACGCCAAATATCGACATCGAAGAGGGCTATATCGAGATCGAGCACAACGGACGCAAAGACGTCCTTCCGTTTCCCAAACAGCCCGGCTCTTTTTACCACTTGTCGAAAGTGCACGACAGCCACAACATCATGTTCGTTTGCAAAGTGTGGGGTCTGCGCGCCACGGATCTCAATCAAGGCGTCGTGTACGGCACGATGAGCGATGAAGTGGCAATGGATGAGGCGCTGATCAATCGCTTCGATTACGACGAGGTATTCGGCACTGTGCTCAACCGTTTTTGCGTAGAAGCGGCCATCGGGCATCCGCTCACCGTTTACGGGAAGGGCGGACAGAAGCGCGGCTTCCTCGACATACGGGACACCGTGCGGTGCATCGAGCTCGCGTGCCTGAATCCCGCTGCGCCGGGTGAATGCCGCGTCTTCAACCAATTCACGGAACGCTTTTCGATTTTGGAAATTGCGGAGATGGTGCAGGCCGCAGGAAAGAAACTGGGCCTTGACGTGAAGATCGATCACATCACGGATCCGCGTGTAGAAGCGCAAGAGCACTACTACAACGCGAAACATTCGAAATTGATCGATCTCGGTTTAGAGCCTCATTTACTGTCGGACTCGCTGCTCGATTCACTGATGAACATTGCGCTGAAGTACCGCGACCGAATTGACGCTTCGCTGATCATGCCGCAAGTGAATTGGCGGAATGGCAATAATGTTCGCCGCCCGCAAGTGACCGCGGCGGCAGCCGGGGCATCTACCTCTGAAGTGCGCCTTGAGAGCGCGGCAGTAGGCTCTGAGAATTCCAGGACGGCTTCCGGCCAATCCGAACGTTCGGCAAAACAGCGCGTCACCGTCAACAAACTATCCCCATAGGATTTGTCCTACCGTTCGCGCGGGGGAAGCGGGAAGAGCGTAGGCTCTTCCGGCGGCTCGCTGGCGATGGACTCGAGCTGCGGATAATGCTGGCGGAGCGGCTCGGGGACCTTCACCTTTTTCCCCGTGAGCAGATGAATGAGCTGCAGCGCGTTCACGATCCCTTTCCCCTGGTAGTGATTATTCGTGACCACGAAGGTCGTTTGCGTGTGCTCCGCCACGTGCCGGATGCGCTCCACCCAAGGCTCCAGCTCCTTCTCGGAATAGAGGTAGTTGTAACGCTCTTCGGGCGGCGATGAGGGGTCGTCGCTGAACCAAGTGTCGTAGCGCCGGCCGTGGAAACGGATGTAGCCCACAGTGGAAGTGGCAAGCTCGCTCGGCTTCACGGAATTCCCGATCACAGGCTGGTCAATATTGCAGAATCCCACGTTGCGCGCATGCAGCAACTCGTAGAATTCCTTGTGCGCCCACGACGAGTGGCGCACTTCGACCACGAGCGGATACTCCGCAAACGATGCCAGGATTTGCGTCAGGCGCGCGAGATTTTCGGGCGTGTTATGGAACGAGAAAGGGAACTGAAGCAAGACGGCGCCCAGGCGTCCGCCGCGTCGCAGGACGTCGAAGCCGGCGCGAACGGCCTTCTCGTCTTCCGCGTTCGTGCCGCCTTCATGCGTGAATTTCTGCCAGAGTTTTGCGGTGAAGAGAAAACGAGGATTCGCAGCGATCCGGCGAAGCCATTGCTCGGCGAGCGATGGGCGCATCGGTTGGTAGAATGAAGTATTGATTTCGATCGTGTCGAAAAAATCCGCAAGATAGTTGGCCTCATGGAACCCGCGCGGACGATGCGGCGGATAGACGATTCCGTTCCAGTCCGCGTAGGACCACCCGGCAGGCCCCACAAGAGTCTGGGCTGATTTTGGCGGACCGGATTTCGCTTTTCGCGACACTGCTTGTGGCTCCCAAGTTCATCCCGGAGCCTATGATGCGAGGAGCAAGAGTGTCAAATCGCCGGTGCGATGTGTAGCGGGTCGCCCGGGTCATCCGCCGGGGTTGCAACGCGCAAACGGGCGCGCTATCCTGAGTTTGTCTCGACGCCAATGCCCCTTCCCGTTGGTCAAGCAATCGAGAGCAGGGGGCCGCATGAAAATTTCCTTCAGCCAAATCCGAGCCGAATTTCGCCAAACGGTCGAGGATGAGTCCGAGCCCCACATCGCGAAGTTGAAGCGTCTCCTGAAGCGATACGCTCCCGATCTTGTCCACCTCCATGGGTCGCTCGAAAAAGTCCCGCGCAAGATTGAATACAGCTTTTCGTTGAGTCTGACGCTTCCCACGGGCGCGCTCTATGCAACCGGAGAAGGAGCGGATGTGCGCAGAAGTACGAAAGCGGCATTTGCGGAGATCGAACATCAGGTCAAAAAGCATCAGGAAAAGCTGCGCAAGGACTACTTGTGGAAGCGAAAGCGCGCCCGCGGGACTTCTGCGGCGGTAGATTGAGGGCTGCCGGATTAACTTGGGGCAGGACGAAAGCCCAGTAGCCTCGAAACATCAAATCTTCAAGAGCCATCCGTCGCACCTGCCAGACCTCGTGCTCTTCCTTGTTCACATTCAGCTTGCACTCGCCCTTGTCATTGAAAGTCAGCATGACTTCAAACATCAAATCACCATTATCATCGCGAACTAAAATCGCGTGCTCGGCCAGGCTGAATGTTACCGACCTGTGGGCATCTTTGGCTTTCAGGAGAACTGTAAAGTCGGAGCCTTTCTCCGCCACCGAAAACTCATAAGGCGAATTATTGGGGCGCAGAGCGTTACGAGTCTTAACGTCCTCTTCCACTTGTACGAGAAGGACCTTGAATATCTTCGGCAGCGAGCACGAGGAACGCTTGGTTACCCAATCGAACTTCGATTTATCCTTCTCTGCTGTGTCGTTCGTGCTTGTACCCGTGGTCTTCTCTTCGTCAGACATATTCAGATCTCCTTGGCGAGATCAGTCTACGTCGCGACGTGGAAGCTACGCAATTTCATTTCGCACTGTCGCGCCGCGAATGGCTTGGGGCTCTTTTTGAAGAATGCTCTGTTGCTCGTGCTGCGGACGCACGCTAGAATCTTCTGATGTAATCCAGGGGCGTAGCTCAGTGGTAGAGCAGTGGCCTTTTAAGCCAAAGGTCGTGGGTTCGATCCCCACCGCCCCTACCAACATCGTCTTCGTTAGTAATGGTTCGTCGTTTTTCGGGGGGCCATTAACGCTACGCGACTTGCGCAGGGAGAATGAGACGACGCGCGGCTCATTGAAGGGCGAGCAAGAATTTCAACTGCTCCTCCCAACCCCTCTTCAATGGTCAAGTCGGCGGGGCAGTGGGTCGAAAGCCCACCGCCTGTCCCCCAGATCTCAAGGCGGCCTGCACTTGCCTCGTGAGCAGCAGCGCCACTGACTACCGAAATTCGTTGGGTTCCAACAGGCGGCTACTGGTTAAGTTCTAGAGAGCTCTTGATGGCGGTCAGCGACTTTTGGAGCGACGAGGCTGAACGATCCACCGCGACTTTTCGGACAATCGATCCCTTGAAGCCAGTCAGTCCCGCCTGCTCGGAACCCATCGCCATGATTAAGTAAAACCCGGGTTGCTTCGGGTCAGCCATCTCGGGAACGCAGAACGTGAGGTCCAGCGCGGTCTCGAAGTAGTGACTTGAGTAGAGCTGCTTTTCGGCGATTGCGTAGGTTGGCTCGCTGGGAGTTTTCCCGCGCAACGTCAAGACGTGTACGACGCGCAAGGTCGGCTTCAATCCGAATTTCACCTTGGCCCAGTAAAAGGTGTCCTCCACGTTTGCGGGCTTTCCAGTGGGGTAGGTGAGAAGATATTGGTAGAAATCCGGGAGATACCTGGGTAAGGCTTTTGAGTAGCTGAGCATGTATTTGAACTGCTCGGGAACCTCGGTCGGGTTCTTCTTGTCGTTATAGACCCCCAGGACCTGGTCTCCTTCCCGTTGGTAGGCGACGAGACGTTGGAGCACCGTCTTCTGAAGCAATTGATCCACTTGTTCTTCGGCGTCGGGAGCAGACAAGTCCACGGATTGATGAAGCTCTTCGATGGAACTGGCTGGCATTTGAACCTTGCAGTCGCCCGGTTTGCAATTCTTCAACTCCTTGATGTCTTCGCTATCAAACGTGAAATCCTTCAAGTCGGAGAGTTGCGGCGGGTTGCTGAACTCAGCGATAGCCAGGTATCCGGGAAGCTTGCGAAGGCGGTCGAAATCACGTGAAAACTTGAGATAGCTTTCCGGCTCACCGTTGATGTAGATCGCGCCGAAGACAAAGATCTCATCCGCCATGCGGGAGTGCAGATTCTTTGCCACAGCCTGTCCGCTACGGATTGCTGCAATCTGATCGTCACTGAGCCCGATATAGTCCTTAAAATAAGTTTGAAGATTGAGATTCGTCTGAGAAAAACATGGCGCGGCGGCTCCTGAAATCAAAGGAAGCAAGATAGCAGTCTGCAACATTCTACGCATTGGCGGCCTCCACAGTCTCGTGCCTATCATAGGTGTCTTTGCATGGATTCGAGTTCAGCGCGGCAAACGTCGCTGAACATTCTCAACGGATCGTCGCCATTCGTGGCCCTGGATTGTATTTCCTCGGGCGTCAGATTCGGCTTTGCGTAAGTGCCGATGACCTCCCTAACAACTGCCTCGGCGGCAGCGAGAACGTCCGGTGAAGAACTGAGACGAATACGGCTCAATAAGGCATACGCCGGAATCAGATTCTTGGGATCGCCTACATTATGCTCCAGGGCGTCCACCAGGAGGCGCGCACTTTCGGTGATGAAATCCGAATACAATTGCTCGCGATGAAAGACTTGTCTTGCCAGCAGGTCCCGACGGTCCTGGTGTCTCTGGGTAATCCAAGTACTCAGGCCAGAACCTAATGCACCTACAAGCGAGCCAAACAGAGCAGCCAGAGCGGTGAGTGTTCCTGGACTCATGGACATGGCTTTCACCGGCAGCTATCCGGCATCATCAGGCAACAAGGCAATCGCGGGTTCGGACGCCATCCCTAACTAGCCTCCAGCTTTGGAGGGTCGAGTGGTTGGGCCACGATTCCGGAAAACTCCGCCCAAGTTTCCTCCGACAAATGCGCTCTCTGGGGCGAGAGAATCTGCATTGTGACGATAATGGCAGGAACCAGAAAAATAATGGATACGCAAACCCACATCAGGGCGGCGGCGCACTGCTGGTCCTGGAGCGGAGAAATATTGAAAGGCCGTCGCGCAGAAAGATAAGACGAATAGACGAGGCGATCGCAAAACACAAGAAACGCGGAAAGTGCGTCACACGGCAATGTAGCGCAGAAAAGATACAGGGGGATGGACCACCGAGGCCATCTTGCGGTGCTCGGCCAGGGTTGGATCACCGGCCACCAGAACAGAAGCCCGGCGCCGAAAAAGGAGGCGTGCTCCAGTTCATGCAACCAATCCCAACGCAACGCCAACTCAAAAATCGCGGGAATATGCCATCCAATCAAAGCAAGCGCCGCGGCGAGCCAGCAGATCGCAGGATTCGTGATGAAATGTCCGACCCGCTTCAGCGGAGCGGTCCGAAGAAATGGGCCAACGAGGCTGCGACGTATCCATCGAGGGAGGCCCTGGAGCAGCGGCAGCTCCGGTGCACCAAGCAGAATCAAAAGAGGACTTACGGCCATGAGCAAAAGATGCTGCACCATGTGAACGGTGAGCGACACATCGTCAAACGCGTTCAAGGGGGACCCAATCGCGATCCACACCGCAACGATCCCGGACAGGAATGCTGCAAGCCGCCACACCGAAATCAAATTTGGGAAAACAGCGCGTAAACGAAACCACCCTCGCGCGTAGACCACGGCAGCGAGACCCAGAGCCAGATTGACGCCAAGTGGAGCGGACCACGCTTGCAAAACGGCTTGGGCGTCAGAGGTCATAACAATTTCACCGATGGCCCGAGGGCGGGGCCGCCGCGCCCGGTTCGAGCGCAAGAGCGCGTGAGGCATTTCGCGCCGGGGATTGTCCCGCGGGATGCAGCGTCTCTAGGAACGCGACGAGAGCCGTGGTCTCTGCGGGGCTTAGATTTTTGCCATATGCGGGCATGTTGCCGCCACCCTGGATGACCTGACGAATTAGTTGGTCTTGTGTCAACCGTACAGCAACTGCGTCCAGAGCTGGTCCGCGCTTTCCGCCTTGGTTATCGAGTGAGTGGCAGTTGTGGCATTGCTTCAACTGGAAGACCAGGGCGCCTTGCCGCTCGAGCGCCGAGCGATTGTGCAAAAATTCGGACGGAATCGGAATGCCGCTCCATGCGTCCATAATGGGGCTCCACGGGGTATATCCAGAGAGGTGCGTGAACGTTCCCAACGCAACCACCACCAGCAGGATCGTGAGTACGGCGACGGGCCTGCGCCGCCAACTCTTTTCGCCTTCGCCGAATACAAAGGGCAAGAGCAGGAGACCGAGAATTGCAACCACTGGCCCGATCAGCAGAGCAGGAGTCTCCATGGAGGCCGGTAAGAGCGACAGCACGGCATAAAGCCACAAGAAAAAGAAATCCGGGCGCGGAGATGTTTGAATGATCGTGGGATCCGGCGGGCCCGACGGGCCAAAAGGACCGAAGTAGGCGGCGCAGGCCGCGACCGAAAGCAATATGAAACCGGCAAAAAATAGATCTTTCCAGACGGCAGCCGGGACGAAGGGTATGCCGTCCTTCTTTGTCAGCTCGTGATACTCCTTAATATATGTGGCCTTGCGGACCACGCGACCTGGCATTGGCCACTCATTGATGCCCAGCTTGATAACCATCAGGAGGTGAACGGCCACAAATGCGATGAGAAGCCCGGGAATGACGAACACGTGGAGAGCGAAGAATCGTGAAAGAGTTGCACCTGCGATAATCGGGCCCCCCAGCATCAAGTTGACGATCCACGGTCCCATCAAGGGGACGCGGCTCGCGATCGATGCCCCAATTCCGAGACCCCAGTACGCGTCCTGATCAAATCTCAAAACCTGACCTGTGAAGGCCATGCCGAGAGTCACGATCAAAAGAAACACGCCCACGATCCAGGTGAGTTCACGCGGATATTTGTATGCGCCGAAGAGAAAGACCTGCACCATGTGGATCAGGACAATCGCCACCATAAAATCCGAGCCCCATCCGTGAAGGGCTCGAATGTACCAGCCGAGCGAAACATCATGATTTAGAGTCTGGAGACTGTTCCAAGCTTCGCCAGCGGAAGGCACGTAAATAAACGCCAGCATGATGCCGGTGACGATTTGAAGCAGGAACACGGTGAAGGCAGCGCTGCCGAAAACGTAAAACCAGCTTGAGGTTTCGCGCGGAATGCGGTGCTCCGCGGTCTCGCGGATGGACGTGCCAAGCTGAAGGCGCGCGTCCAGCCACTCGCCGATGGTTTCGATCAGGCGCACGGTCGTATCTCCGTGACGATATTAGAGGCCACGGGATGACCTGGCGTGGGCATCTCGCCGGCATCGATCAGCAGCTTTCCCCCCGTCAATTCTGTAGTGGTATTCGAACAGTCCCCGTTCTGGAGGGCCGGAAGCGCGAGAGCCATCCTGGTAATACACACCGCCATGGCAGGGACACATGAACAGGCTGGATTGCGCAAACCAGCGAACCGGACATCCGAGGTGCGCGCAATTGATCGCGAAGACCTGGAAAGTTTGACCATCCACATTTCGAACCCAGCAGGCGATATCTGCCGTATCCCCATCCGTTGGATTCACGACGGGATTTCGATACGTGGCGAGGCGAGTCTGACCGGATGGAAACTGTTCGAGGTTGCCGAGCGGAACCCACGACTCATAGCTTCCCTTCCTCTCGCTGGCAACGGGAGAGAGGAGATAGCGCACGATCGGCACGGCTAGAATCACAGCGACGATGGCGTTGAAGAAGATTCCGATCTTCATCAAGAGATCGCGCCTGGTGAGGCCAGTCTGGTAGAGTCATCGAACTTCTCCCGTCGATTTCGCGATGTTTGGATAAGGCTGGCCGGGGAATTTCGGCCGCTGGGAGGCGAGCCAAGCGACGACATCGGAGACATCCTGCGCCGACATTGGCTTCCCTGGGACGTTGTCTCGCCAGTCCGGAGCGCCTAGCTCGGGGCGTCCCACGATCACGATCGTCCGGAGCTCTTGATCGTCGAGTAAGGCAAGAAATGATCCATCGACGATGGAGCTTGCCTTTTGTCCTCCTCGACCGTCGGGACCGTGACACGAAGAACAGTACGAGGCATAGACTTCCGATCCGCGCGACGAATCACCGGGTCCGGAGGAAGAATACGGAGGCGGATTTGCACCGCGCAAAACATCCGGACTGCGACCAGCGTTCGCGAATTCCGCTGACGATCGCGTCAATCTGCTTATCGGTGAGCATGCCGCCGGCGCTTTGCGCAAAAGCAGGCATCGACGTCCCGGGAATTCCATTTGTCGCCGCGCGGCGGAGGATCGCGTTGTCTGCAATCGCCAGGTACACGGGATCGCCGAGAGCGATTGCAGCTCCATCCTTTCCCTCCGAGCCGTGGCAACCGGAGCAGTTCTGCTCGTACAGGATTTTGAAATCTGAAATTTCGCTCGGAACGATCGGTATCTCGGCCGCAGTGGGCCGGCCGGGCGCGTTTGCACATCCGCACAAGGCCACAGGCGACGAGGCTGACGGCTCCGAGGATGAGCAGGCGAAAACTCATCGGGAACTATCCTTCCCGGGCTTCTCTTCCGTAATGCCCGGCGCCTCAAAACCGGCGCGCATCATGAAAGGCACGAACTGACGGGTACGCACGCGCTGCCTGACGCACCACCACCAATCCCGCAACGATTCCGAAGGCAAACTGCGACGCAACGAACCACCGCCAGTCAATGCGCTCGTTGAGCAGCGGGTTTATAAGCCCCAAGATGCTGTAGAGCAAGCCTGTCCAGAGAATCGGGGCTATGACACCTCCCAGAAGAATTGGGCGGCGCGGAAACATCGGCAGCATGGCTCCGTACAGGAGTCCCACCAGCAAAGACGTGAGCAGGTGAATGACGACCGCCAGCAAGAAGCTGTCCAAATGGAATGCATTGAGCGATGTCGTCGCGGAGTTGAAGGGATTGAGCATAGGCCGTTGCTGCGAGCAGGTTGATCGGATACCAAATGCTTCCTTGCTTGAGAAGACCGTAAAGGCACGCGAGCACAGCCATGGCCACGCTGCCCGCGAGGCCTCCTTTGACTCCTGCGGACACCGGATAAGTTTCGAGAGGAAGCAGAGCTCGAGGCAGCTCCGGTGCAATCGGCAGCCTTTCGACTTCGCGCCGGGAAGTAGAGACCACGGTCGCTTCCGCTTTGACTCTAACCGTCTCTTCCTTCTCGTGCGGGAGGACATCCCGAAACCAGCCGACACTCGCGCTCACGGCCAGGATTGCTCCGAGAATGCTCACCGAAGGGCTGGTGACCAGCCCCGCCAAGAGCAGAGTGATGCCGAACGCGAGGACGATGGGCCAAGCGGTCGGCGCGGGCAGAGTGACCGTGGCCGGCGTCGTCTCTCGCGCGTCCGCTCGTGAACCTGCAGAAGCCATGTGATTTTGCTTTCCTCAGCGGCCGATGATGTAAACCACGGTGAACACAATCACCCAGACCACGTCGACGAAATGCCAATACAACGAAAAAACTTCCAGCACGCTCGCTGTGTTCCGACTTCACCTTGCCTAAAAGTGTGAAAACCATGGCGAGGGCGATACCGATCAAGCCGACAGTGACGTGAAATGCGTGCAGGCCCACGAGCGAATAATATGTGGTACCAAAAAGATTCGTGCTGATGGTAAGGCCCTTTTCGAAAATCATGCGATGCCACTCACGGCCCGTGCCGACCAGAAAAATCGTGCCCAGAGCCAGCGTTATGAACCACCACAATCCAAACGCTGCCGACATTCCAGTTTCGCAGAGCCCTTAAGGCCAGATGAATCGTCAGGCTGCTCGAGAGCAGACAGATGGTGATGAAGATGGGAGTCTCGAGCACGTCTTTTGGGCATCGGTCCGGACACGCTCTTTCCGATATAGAAAATGTAGGCGACAACGAAAATCGTGAAGATCGCGGATTCAGCGGCGATCAGCGAAAACATCCCGACGCGCCCGCGTGATGGCAGAACCCACTCAGGCTCAGTCGTTGATGGTGGAAATGCCGCGCTGCTCAATGGAGTTCTCCTGTTTTATTCATATTTCCAATCCGGATCTTCCGGGTGCTTGAGGTCCCAGAGCGGACGGCGGCTCTGGACAACCGGAATCGCGGCAAAATTGTATTCGGGTGGAGGCGAACTCGTGGACCACTCAAGTGTCCACGCATCCCAGGGATCGTTTCCGGCAGGCTCGCCCTTCAAGACTGACCAGAGAAGATTCACGACGAACACGAGCACTCCCGGCGGCTTGAAAGAACACGCCGATCGTGACGATCAGGTTCCAGATTTCCCATCCGCGCCCCGGCTCGTACGTGTAGATCCGGCGGGGCATTCCCAAAATTCCCGGGATGTGCATGAAATCAAATGTCAGATGGAAGCCGATCAAGAACAGCCAGAAATGCCATTTCGCAAGGATCTCGATGTACATCCGACCGCTCATCTTCGGGAACCAGTAGTAAAAGGCTCCGAAGAGTGCAAAAAGAATTCCTCCGACGATGACGTAATGAAAATGGGCGACCACAAAATAGGAGTCTGCTGAGCTGCCAGTCGAACGGAGATGCGCCGAGCATGATTCCCGTTAGGCCCGCGATCAGGAATTGGAACAGGAAACCGATGCAGAAGAGCATCGGAGCTTTTAACTGAATCTTTCCGCCCCACATCGTCCCGATCCAATTGAAGATCTTGATCCCGGTCGGAACAGCGATGATCATCGTGGTGACGGTGAAAAAGCTATTGCCATAGGAGCTCATCCCGACTGTGAACATGTGGTGGGCCCAGACGCTAAGGCTCACGAAGCCGATACAGACCGTCGCTGCCACCATCACCGGATATCCGAAGATCGGTTTGCGCGAGAAAACCGGGACAATTTCGGATAGCGAAAGCGAAGGCGGGGATAATCAGGACATACACCTCCGGGTGGCCGAAAATCCAGAAGAAGTGCATCCAAAGGACTGCCGAGCCTCCCGCCTGCGTGTCAAAGAAATGCCCGCCGAGATAGCGATCAATGCAAAGCATGATCTGAGCTGCGGTGAGCGGCGATACGGCCAGGATGACCATGCCGCCCACCACCAGGTTCAGCCAAGCCAGCAGCGGCATTTTTCCTAGAGTCATCCCAGGGCAGCGCATGCAAAGAATGGTTGCTATGAAATTGACGGCGGTGCCGATGCTGCCGACACCGGACACGAGCAAGGCCAGCGTCCAGAAATCGGTGCTGTGCCCGAGCTGAGAATGCGCGCGAGGTAAGAGGTGCATAAGCCCACCATCCAACATCGGGCGCATTCCCGGCGCCGTAAAGTCCATTGCCGCCGATGAAACTGAAGTAAAGAAGCAAGCCTCCGAAACGCGGTCATCCAAAAACTGAAGGCGTTCAGCCGCGGAAATGCCATGTCCCGGGCGCCAATCATCAAGGGAATCAAATAAGTGCCGAAACCGAAGAGGATCGGCATGGCCACGAAAAAAATCATCGTGGTTCCATGCATCGTGAACATGCGGTTGAAAACCTGGGGCGAAACGAAATGATTGTGCGGAACGATGAGCTGTATCCGCATGATGGTCGCTTCGATACCGCCAATGACGAGGAAGACGAGCGAGTAGAGGATATAGAGAATCCCCAGCTTCTTGTGATCCACGGTGACAACCCAGTCGTGCAGCCGCTCGCCGAGCGGCCGGGCGCCCTCGCCAACTGCGCCGAGCGCGATTGATTCTGAGGACATGCGCTAGATCCTCGCTCTCATCGGAGGGTTTCGAGGTACGCGGTGAGCGCGTCCAGGTCCTTTTCGTTCAGCTGCATTGCGGGCATCAATGAGCCCGGCTTGATTGAATCGGGATTCTGAATCCAAGTTCGGAGGTTTTCGTGAGTATTCGCCGCGGCGCCCGAAGCGATGGTGTCGCGGCTCATCAGATGAGTGAGATCCGGGCCGAAACGCCCGTCCGCCACGGTGCCCGCGATGGCATGACAGTTCATGCAAGCCGTGGTCTCAAAAATTCGGCGGCCTTCCTCTGCAGCGCTGGCAGTCACGGCGGGCTGTTTTTCCTGCTGTACCCAGTTGTCAAACTGTTCGCGCGAATCGACGTACACGCGCAGGAGCATCTTGGCGTGCTGCGTGCCGCAGTACTGGGCGCATTGGCCGAGATAAAGCCCGGTGTCGTGGGGATCGATCCAAATGTTGTTGACCCGGTTTGGAATCAGATCCGTTTTTCCTGCAAGGCGTGGCACCCAGAAACTATGATCGGTGTCAGCGGAAAGCAACGTGATGAAAGTGGGCGAGGGATTTGATGGATCGCTCACCGGAACGTGCAGTTCGTTCGCAGTGACCACACCGAGGGCGGGATAGCGAAATTCCCACCAGAACTGATGGCCGATGGCGATGACTTCGATCGCTCCGGGCGGTTTGGGAGCGTCCTGGATGGAATGAATCACGCGCGCGGTGGCGAGGAACAGCACCAGCACGATCAGGCCAGGAATGACCGTCCAGGCAAGTTCCACCTGGTTGCTGCCATAGACCTGCGCAGGCTCGCGGCCATTGTCGTCTTCGCGCCTGCGGTACTTCGCGACGGAATAGACAAGCAAGCTGAAAACAATTAAGAAGATGAGCCCCGTAATTGTCAGGACCAATAGCGACAGACGAAAGATCGAGTCGGCAGGCGTCGACTCCGGCCTGAAGATGCTGGGAATCTGGGAAGGATTCGCGGGAGAACCGGCACAGAGCTTTGCAGCGAGCAAGAACCCCACGAGCAACACAACGATGCCCGCTGCCTTACTCAGAATGCTGCGAGTTTGCCCGCCGCATCTCATTTGTTTCGAGCTGGTGCGCCGCCGCCCGCTGTGGCGGCCTTCTCGCCTCTCGAGCGCGTGGCGAGCAGTTCTAATATCATGGCGTCGCCTTCCCGTTCAACTTCTTTGCCATGTGACTCCTGCTGATATGGCGTTTGAATTTCGCATTCCTATTCGATTGTCCTTGAAACTCTCACTTGCTTGAAACCGCCGCTTTGGAGTTCATATCTCCCGCTGTCCTCACCGGTTCTGACCCTCGGTGATTCACGATGAGACGGGAACCTCTCTGACCAGTCACATAGGTCCACACCCATTGCAGGAAGACGGTCAGACGGAGGCTCGATGTCGCAAGGAACTGGAGGTGCACGGCCGCCCAAGTGAGCCACGCCCCGAACCCACTCGCATGGACCTTGCCGGTTTCCAGCACAGCAAAACCTTTGCCCACCACGGCCATGCTGCCTTTGTCAAAGTAGTTAAATGGGCCCGGTGCGGGCTTGCCGGTGACCCGGCCGTGAATCAGCTTCCCCACATAGCGCCCTTGCTGCATGGCCACTTGCGCCACGCCCGGCAGCGGCTTGCCGTTTTGATCGAGCGATGCGGTGTCGCCAATCACAAATATCTCGTGGTGTCCGGCTACACTGAGGTCGTTCTGGACGCGCACTCGCCCGGCACGATCTGTCTCCCCGTTCAGCCACTTGCCTGCGGACGATGGCGCGACACCCGCGGTCCAGATTACCGCCTTGCTCGCGATGCGCTCACCCGCCACGACAACGCCGTCCGCGTCAATCCGTTCGACGCTGTGTCCGAGCCGGACCTCGACGCCCAATTTCTCGAGCCGTCGCTGCGCGGCTTTGGAAAGGTCCTCCGAAAAGGGACCGAGAACGCGCTGCCCCGCATCGACAAGTACAATTCGCGCCGAGACCGGGTCGATTCGCCGGAACTCCGATTTCAGCGCGCTGCGCACCAGCACAGCGATAGCGCCGGCCATCTCAACACCGGTAGGCCCCCCGCCAACCAAGACAAATGTCAATATGTCCCGGTGATGACTCGGATCTTCCTCGGCTTCTGCTTGTTCGAACGCCTGCAAGATTTTGTTTCGGACTGCCTCGGCATCCGCGAGGCTCTTCAACCCCGGTGCATACATTTCAAATTCGTTGTGGCCGAAGTAACTGTGAGTAACGCCGGTGGCCAGAATCAGGTAGTCGTACGCGATCGGGACACCCTCGCGATCCGCGTTGCTGACGAAGACGGACTTCTGATCCTTGTCCACACCTGTGACTTCACCCAGGATCACGGTGGCGTTCTTCTGATTCCGTAAAATCCCGCGGATCGGAGTGGCAATCTGGCCCGGAGACAGCACGGAGGTCGCCACCTGGTAAAGAAGAGGTTGAAAGAGGTGGTGGTTTGTACGGTCAATCAAGATAATCTGCGCGGGCGTATTCCTGAGCGCCTTGGCGGCGGCCAACCCGCCAAACCCGCCGCCGACGACGATGATGCGTGGTTGAGCCATGCCTTCTTCGATTCGCCTCAGATTACTACCGATGATGCCGGCTTTTTACTTCCTGGTGCGATGCCTCGGACAGTTATGCGGCCGTCGCCATTCTCTTTGTTCTCGTGAGTTCCCCGCGCGGTCAGAGTCCGCGCAAAACGTGCCCGAGCTTGTTTCTTTTCGCCGTCAGGTAACGCAGCGTCGAGGCTGACGCAGGAATCTCGAGGGGCAGCCATTCCGTCACCGACATCCCGTACCCTTCGATGGCGACGAGCTTGCGGGGATTGTTGCTCAGGAGGCGCATGGAGCGAACGCCGAGTTCGCGCAGGATCTGCACGCCAATCCCATAATCTCGCTGATCGGCTTTAAAACCCAAGCGCTCGTTAGCCTCCACGGTATCAAATCCCTCGTCCTGCAGCCCATAAGCGCGAATCTTGTTCGCCAGGCCAATTCCTCGTCCTTCTTGGTTCAGGTAAAGCAGTACGCCGCGCCCTTCCATGGCAATCCGGCGCAACGCCTTATCGAGCTGCGCACCGCAATCACAACGCACCGAACGCAGTACATCGCCAGTGAGGCACTGCGAATGTACGCGCACGAGCACGTCTTTGCCATCCCGTATGTCTCCGCACACAAGGGCGATGTGTGTTTGCTTGTCGATCTGATTCTCGAACGCGTGGAGACGAAACTCTCCGTATTCGGTTGGCAGCGTCGTAGAGGCCACGCGCTTGACAAGCGATTCGGTGCGCATCCGGTACGTAATGAGGTCGGCGATCGTGATCATAAGCAGCCGGTGCCGACCTGCAAAGGCTGTGAGTTGTGGAACCCGGGCCATGGTGCCATCCTCGTTCATGATTTCGCAGATGACGCCGGCCGGACAGAGACCGGCGATACGGGCCAAATCTACAGCGGCTTCCGTCTGGCCGGCTCCTCGCACCATCACTCCGGCGCTCCGTGCACGTAGGGGGAATACGTGGCCTGGGCGGATCAGATCCGAGGGATTCGTCACCGGATCAATAGCTGCGAGCACTGTCGCAGCGCGATCAGCCGCCGAAATTCCAGTGGTCGTACCCTTCTTCGCTTCGATGCTCACACAAAACGCCGTTTCGAACCGTGAGCTATTGTGTGAGACCATCAGCGGAATCTCGAGCTCATCAAGCCGCTCGGGCGTCATCGCTAGGCAGATCAATCCGCGACCGTACCGCGCCATAAAGTTGATGACTTCAGGTGTGATTTTTTCCGCCGCGATGGTCAGATCGCCCTCGTTTTCGCGATCTGCATCGTCCACAACGATCACCATCTTGCCCGCGTGGATGGCCGCAATGGCGTCCTCGATTCGGGCGAATGGGACGGGGGGCTTGCTAGCCCCCTGAACGATTTGTAGCTGACGTCTCATAGGGGTGGGTCGAGGTGGCCCTCCCGGCCAGACTTCATTCGAAGCTCGTCTTCAGCAAGCTATCCGAGCTAAGTTCGCGAGAGCCGACTCGTACGTCGAATATCGGTCTAGAGCGAGTCCAATGCCTCGCCGGCATGTCGAATATTGCCCTCGATTGTGTCCACCACTTCATCAATGTGACCGGAGAGCACCAGTTTTCCCATGGCCAGCGCGAAGCCCACGGCTTGCGAGCGGTCGGCATGAGAAGGTATGGAAAGAGCATTTGGATCGGTGACTACGTCAATGAGCGCGGGCCCGGAATGCTGGAGCGCCTTCTTGAGCCCGGAGGTGACATCAGCGGGATTTTCGATTCTTACACCCATGATGCCGATGGCCTCGGCGACCTTCGCGAAGTTTGGATTCTTGTTGTCGGTTTGGAAGTCGGGCATTCCCGCGGTTTCCATCTCGAGTTTGACCATGCCGAGAGCGCTGTTATCGAAGACCAGTACCTTAACCGGGAGGTTGTGCTGCGTGAGCGTCAGCAAATCACCCATGAGCATGGCTAAACCGCCGTCACCGGACATGGAGATTACCTGGCGTCCGGGATAGGCGCATTGTGCGCCAATGGCCTGGGGGAGCGCGTTGGCCATGGAGCCGTGGTTAAAGGAACCGATCATGCGGCGGTCCTTGGAGGCCTTCACATGGCGGGCAGACCAGACGTTGCACATGCCGGTGTCGGCGGTGAAGATGGCGTCGGGCGCGGCGAGTTCGCTGAGGGCAGCGGCGACGGGCTCCGGGTGCATGGGGGTACGTTTTCCGACGTGGTCAACGTAGACATTCATTTTTCGAAGCGCCTCTTTATGTTTGGTGACAATGGACTCCAAGTAGGTGCGATCCGACTTGGCGTTCACCATGGGCAAGAGGGCGAGAAGGGTTTCGCGGACATCGCCACAAAGGCCGAGATCGAGTCTGCTGCGGCGTCCCAAACGCTCAACCCGGATGTCGATTTGCGCGATCTTACACTTTGTGGGCAGGAATTTGTCGTAGGGAAAATCAGTGCCGAGGAGGATCAGAAGGTCGCATTCGTGGATGGCCTCGTAAGCCTTGCCGAAACCAATCAGACCGGTCATTCCCACGTCGTAGGGATTGTCGTATTCGATGAAGGGCTTTCCCCGGTAGGTATGGCCAACCGGAGCTTTCACTTTCTCGGCGAGAGCGACGACCTGATCGTGGGCGGTGTCGCAACCAATGCCGCAGAAGAGGGCGACTTTCTTACTGGAGTTGATGAGATCGGCCAAACTCGCGAGGTCCTTGTCACCGGGACGGACGGGCGGCCTGCGAGTGACGAGAGAACGGGGTGCGGCCTCGGGGGGGAAATCGGCACCACCGAGGTCGCCGGGGAGCACGATCACGCCTACGCCGCCTAGTCCAATTGCGCTTTGCATGGCGGCGTGAAGAACGCGCTCGAACTGCTTGGGGTTCGAGATTAGCTCGCAATAGTGGCTGCATTCCTTGAACAGGATTTCCGGATGAGTTTCCTGGAAATATGCGGTGCCAATTTCGCTGCTGGGAATGTGCGATGCGATGGCGAGGACCGGAGCATTGCTGCGATGAGCGTCGAAAAGGCCATTGATGAGGTGAAGATTGCCGGGACCGCAACTACCGCCGCAGCACGCGAGCTTACCAGTGAGCTGAGCCTCGGCGCCGGCAGCAAAGGCGCCGGTCTCTTCGTGTCGCACATGGATAAATTTAACTTTGTTGTTCAGCCTTAGTGCATCCGTCACCGGATTCAGGCTGTCGCCCACGACGCCATAAATCCTCTCCACGCCTGCCTCGGCCAGCCTTCTAACGAGTTCGTCAGCCACTCGGTGTGCCATCGCCTATATCCTCCTTTGAGATCTCTCTGTTTCTCGATTGAATTCTGCTCAATCCGCCGTCGCAAGTTCACAAACAATCCGTGCCGCACTCCCCATGTTCACTTAGGCGCTGGTTGCGGATGTGCCGCGCGTCCTGTCTCACGAAGAAAGAAGCTCACCACGATTGCAGCCGCACAGCAGGCCATCCAGAACAGTGCACCGTTTTGAAAGTGCAGCGTCAGGTTTGGCGTGGTCCCCGTGCCCCTGCCGATACGATGTGCGTAAACCGGGCCCATGAACGCTGTAATCGCGAAAACGAGGAAATTGATCCCGCCCGTCGCACTACCCTTCACATTGTCGGGGTTGACTTCCTTGATGATGCTGTATGGGATCATCGCAGCGCCGGATGCGACACCGAATATGAACATTCCCAGCTTCGCTGAAATCGGGAGCGGCTTGAACGCGATTTGCGCGGCCGCCAGCGTCATGATCGCCGCGCTCCCTATGATTACCGGTTTTCGCCGTCCGATACGGTCGGAGAGCCAGCCGAGTAGCGGACATCCGAAAACCCACCCGAGGGGAACCATGGAAGCGATGACCACTGCGTCATGGTAGGAGAATTGAAGATCCTTCTGAAATGCTGCGACTCCCCAGATCATGTCTCCGATCGTGGTGGGCGCGAACAGCAATCCGGCAACGATTCCGCAGAGATACGACTGGGGGTTCGAAAATACAACTTCGTACGGCTTCAACAGCGAACCGAAGCCGCCTTCCTGGAGATGCGTTCCGAGCTGTTCCCTGGGCGTCGCGAAGTAGAGAATCGCCGCATTCACGAGGATTATGGCTCCCATTCCGACCCAAAAAACATGAACAGCTAGCCCTCGCTCAATCAACGGCCCGACAACATTCTGCCCAGCCGCGCCTCCGAGCATACCCACGCATTGCGTGGCTCCAATCGCAGTAGCCAGATAGCGCGCCGGGAATCCGTGCGCCGCAAGATAAACAGCGCCCGTGAACGCGAACGCCGAGCCAGCCCCCTGTAGCAACCGGCCGACATCACCCGCGAGTACCGCCGGCACACTGAATAGCAGACAGCCGATTCCCAGAATCGCAATTCCGACGGGAACCGAGCGCTTGGCTCCTAAATGGTCAAGAGCTGCCCCAGCGACCAAGCTCATAGTGGAGTAGGTGTAGTAATAGATGCCCAGAATCGAGGCGATCCCCACCGCAGTCGTGCTGAAGTGTTCTTCCAGCCCTGGAATCATTACGGAGGGACTGGACCTCACCGCATATTCGAGGAAATAGAAAATGACGGTGAAAAACCAGGCGATGACAAATGCTCGCGTCTGAGCCTCGTTCTGCTTTTCTACTGAGAGAGGTGCGGCTACCGATGCAGATCGCCCGCGTTCGGCGCTAGGGAGAGAGGAATTGCCTGATCCCATGACGTTGCCCTCCAGTCTTTCGACTCGTTTGATAAGCTGCAATCAGAGTGCCCGGTGCCCACGACCTGCGACGCCGAGTAAGGGCATTTCAGCTGCCAACCGCTCACTGGTTTAGATTGCTGAAACAAACCGCGTTAAACCGGCCCAACACTATTTCGCCTAGAATTGGATGTCAACATGTTCGCATCTGCACGGATGTTGACACCCCTAGGAACTCTGCCGAGCTCGCTCAGATGCGCGTCACAAGTTCGAAGATGCCGGCCGCAGGAAGGTGAACGACTTGCGGACACCTCGGCCTGTGAGCGCGTGACGGACACCGCGCCTTCCCAGATTAATCGTGAATGGCGATCTGACATTGCCCGGCTTAAGAGAGCCATGAGCGGATGTTGACTTCCGATTTCAGCGTGCGATGGACGGGGCACTTCTCCGCGATTTCGAGCAGCTTCGATCGCTGCTCGGCAGTCAGGGGGCCCATGAGTTCGAGTTCGCGGTCGATATGATCGAGAATCCCTTCCCTTGTTTCACATTCAGCGCAATCTTCGGCGTGAATCTTGGAATGCCGGAGACGTACGACGATTCGCTCAAGCGGCCAATTCTTTCGCTTTGCGTACATCTCCACAGTCATGGATGTGCATGCCCCAAGAGCCGCCAAGAGCAGGTCGTAAGGATTGGGGCCCGTGTCCATACCGCCCACAGCGACCGGCTCGTCCGCGGTAAGATGATGCCTCCCCGCGATAATTTCCTGCGACAAGCCGGCGCCAATGCCGCGAACCAGCACACTTGGATCTGTGATCGCAGTATGCTCTGAGGCTTTCATCGATTCGTTCATCCTGTCCTCCGAGACAGTGGAAGACCCACTTGAAGCCCATGCTATTCAGGCGTGAGTCCCATCGCCTGGGTCATTTCATCATTCGCCTGGATGTAATCGAGTTCCGCTTGGAGGAGCAGGGTCTCGGCATCAAACTTCTGGGCCACGGCGTGGTCGGCCTGCGACAGAAGAGCTTCTCCTCGCTGGAGTTGTTGCGCGGAAACGCGGCTTGCTTCCGTTCGCAGGGCGAGAAGTTCCTTCGACACGCTTACCATTTCCTGTGTGCGTTGCAATTTGTTGTAGGCAATCTGTACTTGCAGCTGCACATCGTCCGTGACGCGGGCGAGATTCTCTCTGGCCTGCGCAAGCCGCGTGTTGCTCTCGTCCAGGGCCGCGCGGCGCCGTCCGCCGTCGAAGAGGTCATACGTGAACTCGCCTCCGAACGTGCCATAGTTGCGGGCCAGGAAGGGAACCTGATCCGAGTAGGTGTAGCGCGCGAAGGCTGAAAAATCCGGAATGTAATCCGCTTTGCTCAATTTCACAGCCGCCGAAGCCTTTTTCACTTCTTCGCGCGCGGCAACGACCTCCGGATGCGATTCCAAGGCGATCTTTACGCATTCCTCCTGCTTGCAGCTCTCCATCTGCTCCGACGGAGCCGGCTCCAGTTCGAGGGGGGTGGTGAGGGGCAGCCCGACCGCGTCGTCAAGCTGCATGGTCAGGTTCGAGAGCAGCAACTCGGTCGTCAGCAATTCCTGTTTTGCCTGGAGGTATTGCGCGGTACTTTCGATCAGGTCCTGGTCCAGGGCGCTGCCGTACTTCACTTCTTGGACGCGTTCGCTCTTCAGATCCTCCGCCGCTTTAATCCTTGCCTCGGATGCGCTGCGGTGCAACTGCGCGATCAGGACGCTGTAGTAGATCTGGTGAACCTTGAGCGCGATTTCGTTTTCCGTTTCCTTGGCGTTCACGCGGGAAGCGTCCAGTTCGGCGCGCGCCTGCTCATTCGCAGGCTTGATCCTAGTGAAGAGCTGCGTAAGCGGCTGGACCAAACCCGTTCCACTCGTGACGAATGTGCGTCCCCCTTGACTCAGAGTCACCGGTTGCTCCGGTATCGGAGTGCCGGCCACGGTGCCCAGGCTCCCGGGGGCAAGCTGGATGAACTGGGTGTCGGTCCAATGGAAAATGCGGCTTTCGTTGCTGATATGGGGAAAATACGCGCTCCTGGCGACGTCCTTGGCGTGCTGTTTCTCCTCGACCTTCAAATCCGCGATGCGCACGAGATGATTTTGCTTGAGCGCCATTTGCACGGCATCGTGCAGGGTCAAGTGACGGAACTTCGGCGCTTCGTTCTGCGCCCGAGCGATACTCGATCCTTCGAAGAACAAAAGACCGACTGAGAGGAGCTTAATACGCGCGTTCATGATTTCGTCTCCTGAGGTGCGGACGTTTGTTGCTGAATATTGCTAAGGTCGCCGTAGGCCATCGGTGATTTGCGAAGCAGGGAAGTGAGCAGCAGCGCGACGACACAGGCCCAGGCCACCAAATAGAATCCATCGATAAGGGACAGTGTGTAGGCCTGAAGCCGAAGCCGGTCGCTTAAAAGTCCGACCGCCCGGCCCGTTGCGGCAGGCAGCCCTGACGATTTCGAGAAAACTCCCGTCGTGAGTCCCCGGATATTGCTGTCCGTGATCCAGTTCCCGCTCTGCACGTGCAGGCCGAGGAGGTTTGAGTGCAGCTTCTCCCGCTGCGCCACGAAGTGGCCCATGTACACCGCGCCGAGCTCCCCGCCAAACAGCCGCACGGTGTGAAAGAACGCGGAAAATGTCAAAATCCGCTGCGGCTTCGATAATCCGCCCGAAAAAATCCCTTGCAGGATAATCGTCCCCACCAGCCCGATAAACGCAAACGATTGTCCGAGGCCCGTGAGCAATTCGGTGCGGTAATAGTTCGAAGCCGACCACGCGCTCGTGAGCTCTGCGTTCAGATACGCCGCAAGAGCTATGCACACGAAACCGGAAGCCATGAGCAGGCGCGAATCAAAATTCACCAGTAGCAGGAGTCCAGCCACAAATGCCAGGAGTAGCAGGGGAGCTGCGCTCCAAATCACGGAGGGCCCAATCTGATCGGCTTCGAACCCGTGGATTCCGAGCGACTGCGGGATCAGGATGATCGTCGCCACCAGACAAAAGCGAAACAGGAAGAGCTGCACGCCAATCAGCAGAGTGTTCCTCTGGCGGATATAGGGCATGTCAACCAAAGGATTGGGGCCGCGCAGACGCCGCACCGTCGCCGCAAAGAGGAAGAATAACCCGCCGAAAAACAATGCGTTAAACACTCCCGAGCGCCACCAGTCGAGCCTTTCGCCCTGATCGACCGCGGCATACAGCATCGCGAACCCCGTGCTGCCATACAAAAAGGCCGCGAAACTTGGTACGGGACCGGACTTCTTCGGCTCCGGACTCTCAGGTATCCCGTAATAGATGCAGAGAGCCATCAGCGGTGTAATCACCGCCGTATTCCAAAACATCCAGTGCCAGGAGAGGTGATCTCTATACCAGCCGTAGAGCGATGGCGCGATGTTCACAGCTCCATCGACGAACGTCGCGTAGAGCGCAATCGTGAACGGAAGGAACCGAAGAGGAATATTTCGCAGAGCAAAAGTAAGGGTAAGCGGGTAAAACGTGCCGGAAGTCAGCCCGGCCAATACCAGAGCCACGATCAGCAAGCTGTAGCTGTGGATGAACGGAAGGTAGATGCAGACCAATGTAAGCGCCGTGGCCGCATAGAATAGAATTTTCCGCGGTCCCATCAACGCGCCTACATACACGGTAAAAGGACCGATGAACATCAAGGCAATGTTGAAGGCGCTGCTGAGCCAGGCCCCATCGTCGAAGCTAATTCCCACGTGGCCTTTGAGATCGGCCAGTCCGAGCGTGATCATGCGTCCGGTGAGCGTCACGATTCCCGCGCCCATGATCACCCCCAGAATCCCGAGCAGGGGACTTTTCGAGAGCTCAGCGGGTTCTACTCCCGCAATTCCATGAGCGATTTGTGCCGGTGTGGGTTGTACGACCGCCGCGGATGCAGCCATCGTTCGCTCCGATCAGGGTTTCGTGCGGACGGTGGCAATCACGGAGAGGCCCGGACGCAATGTAGTCGCAATGCTCGCGTCGTCAAATGCGATTTTCACGGGAATTCTTTGCACCACTTTCGTGTAATTGCCGGTGGCGTTGTCGGGCGGCAGAAGCGCGAATTGAGAACCGCTGGCCGGCGCGATCTCGAGAACCTTGCCGTGGAACACTTTTCCCGGGTACTCGTCGATGCGGATCTCCGCCGGGTCCCCGACCTTCACGTTCGTGAGCTGCGTCTCGCGATAGTTCGCCTGTACCCACTTGATGTAGCTGACGAACGCAATCACCTGTGTTCCTGGGGAAACCAACTGTCCGGGGCGAACTTGCCTTTCCCCTACGGTGCCATCAGCGGGCGCCTCGATCGTCGTGTAGCCGAGGTTTACTTTCGCGACAGTGAGCGCAGCCTGTTTGGCGTGGAGGTCGGCGACGAGTTGTGCATCCTGCGACTCCAACACCGCCTTGGTGCGCCGTTCAGCCTCGGCCGCCGACTCATTGCTGCGCAGCATTGTTTTCGCCTGCTCAAGATCGGCCTTGCGACTCGCAGATTGAGCCGCAAGGCGCTGCTCGTCAGCGACCGCCTGCTCAACCTTCTGCTGCGTGGTCGAACGCGTTTGAAAGAGCGCCTCTTGGCGGCTGCGTTCCTCTTGCGTTCGCACCACATCCGCTTGGGCCGCTTCGATCCCGGCCCCCGCCGCCGTGATCTGGGCTTTCGCTTGATCGATTCCGGCGAGGGCCCGCTCGATACGTGCATCTTGAAGCTCGCGCTGGCGCCGATTATTTTCTATAGCGGCTTTCGCTGCCTCTACCGCCGCGCTTGCCTGCGCCACCTGCGCCTTGTAGTCGTCGTCTTCTAGTTCAACAATCAGGTCTCCCTTGTGCACCTGCTGGTAGTCGGAGACCCTTACATCTCGGACGATGCCTGCAACTTTTGTGCTCAACGGCGTAACGTCTCCTCGAACATAAGCATCGTCCGTGGCCTGCTCAATTCGTCCGCCCTCCCAGGCATTCCAGTTCCGCGTGATCGTCAATACAACCGCAGCCGCCAGCAACAGCACTAGCACAGGTGTCCCGTATTTCTGCCAACCCGGCTTCGGCTTGGACTGCGTGGAATCGTGATCTGGTTTCGCCACTGGGACAGGAGCCGGCGTACTCGCGGCCGCCATGATAAATGCGCCTCCTCTGAGTCTGCTTACACGCTAAGTCGAAGGCAATTCGAGGTCCGACACGGTCGCTCTTGATCTCCTTCAAAAATAGCGCCTTGTGTTTCCGACAGTATTGTTAGCGCGGACGTGGGTGTCAACCTATTCTCATTTGCGAAGCGGCTGACACTCTAGTTGGTCATTCGCCGCGAGCTCCCGTGGAAGTGTGGTTGTCCCAATGCGCGATGTGAAAAAGACCAAAAGGAATATAATGCCCGCCATGGCCTCTTCAGGGCGGGAATCCGAGTCCTTGAATATTCAGCTTCTCGTTGACTCGATCCCTGCGCTGATCCACACCTCGAGGCCTGACGGTTACCTCGATTACTTCAATAAACCCTGGCTGGAATACCTGGACGCCACGCTGGAACAAGTGAGCGGCTGGAATTGGACGGCTTTCGTTCACCCTGAGGACGTTGAGGGGATTTTGGCCAAGTGGCGAGCCTGCCTCGTGTCCGGAGAAATCTTCGAATACGAAACTCGCGTCCGTAGGGCGAATGGAGAATACCGCTGGATGTTCCACCGCAAAGTGCCGATTCGCGATGCAAACGGCAACATCGTCAAGTGGTATGGATCGAGTCTGGATATTGAGGAACGCAAGACGGCGGAAGAACAGCTCCGCCGCAACTCCGGGGACCTGCAAAGAAGCGAGTTTTATCTCACCGAAGGGCAGCGCCTTGCCCACATGGGAAGCTGGGCCTTCGATCCCGACGGCTTCTACTATTGGTCTCCTGAGTTATTTCGAATGTACGGACTCGCTCCGGCTAGCAAGCCGCCTAGTGTTCAGGAATACCTGGATTGTGTCCACCCACAGGACCGCGAGTCCATGGCGAACCTGATCAAAGGAATTTTGGCGGAAGCTTCGCCCTTCGATGCCACAAAGCGCATTGTCCGTCCCAATGGTGAGGTCCGGTACATTCGGTGCGTCGGTGCTCCTGTTCTAGAAAACCAAAGCGTGAAAAAGTACGTTGGCAGCGCCATAGATGTTACGGGGCACGAGCTCCTGACCCAGGAACTCCGCAGGCGAGAAGCGTACCTGACGGAAGCCCAAAGGCTCAGTCACACGGGCAGTTGGGCCTGGAATGTGCGGACCGGCGCTCTGTCCTGGTCGGAAGAAATTTATCGCATTTATGGCTATGACCCGCAAGAAGTCGGCCCCACCTGGGAGCAATTGCTGCAAAGGGTTCATCCTAAGGATCGACCACAGATCGAGCAGCGGGCGAAAATGGAGGCCACCCGGAACGAGTGGATCGACTCGTACGGTGATTTCCGAATCGTTCTTCCAGACGGAACGATAAAGTACCTCCATTCCGTCGCTCATCCTGCCAAGGACAGTTCAGGTGAAATCACGGAAATCATCGGCACCGTCGTGGATGTCACCGAACACACACAGTTGACTCAAGAGTTGCAGCGCCGACAGGCATACCTGACCGAGGCGCAAAGACTCAGTCATACAGGCAGCTTCGGCTGGAGGGTTTTCAGCGGGGAGATCATTTGGTCCGATGAGACCTTCCGAATATTTCAATGCGACGCGAGCACGAAACCGACGGTGGAATTTGTCCTCTCGCGAGTACATCCGGAGGACCGCGATCTGGTGCACCAGAAAATCGACCGGGCGTCGCGGGACGGCCAGGGATTTGATTTTGAGCATCGCCTGCAACTGTCCGACGGGTCCATCAAGCATGTTCGCGTGACCGCTCATCCCTCACGGGATAACGACGGCAACCTCGAGTTCTTGGGAGCAGTTACCGACGTCAGCGAGCAGCGCCAGGCAGAAGCGGTGATCCAGGAGCGAGAGAGGGAGCTCCAACAAATTCTGGACCTCACGCCACAGCACATTCGTGTACTGGGCCCTGATGGAAGCCCACTTTATTTCAATCGCGCAGCGCTCGAGTATTTTGGTGCCAAATTCAACCATTGGAGAGCAAAAGAGACTCAACTTCATCTCGTCCATCCGGATGATCATGAAAAGCTTCTTAGCGAAAGAAAGAACCGATTTCTCGAAGGTGTGCCTCATGAGTTCGAAGCTCGGTTGCTGAGGCACGACGGGCAGTTTCGCTACCATCTGTTCCGCCTAAATCCGCTCAAGGATGAGCGAGGGCACATAACTCGATGGTACGGCACAGCTACCGATATCGAAGATCGCAAGCAGACCGAAGACAGGGTTCGCAACGAAAACGTCGCGCTACGAGAAGAAGTTGATAAAGCTTCCATGTTTGAGGAGATCGTTGGAACATCTCCGGCTTTGAAAAGCGTACTCTCGCGCATTTCCAAAGTTGCGCCGAGTGATTCTACGGTCCTTATCACGGGTGAAACGGGAACGGGGAAAGAGCTTGTTGCACGCGCTATCCACCGACGGTCCAATCGCAGGTCGCGCGCATTCGTTAGCGTCAACTGTGCGGCAATCCCCCGTGACCTGATCGCTTCGGAGTTGTTTGGCCATGAAAAGGGGGCCTTCACGGGCGCGACTCAGCAGCGCTTGGGTCGTTTTGAATTAGCGAACGGAGGCACGATCTTCCTCGATGAAGTCGGAGAACTTCCCGTCGAGACACAGATTTCCCTTCTTCGCGTTTTGCAGGAGCACGAATTTGAGCGTGTCGGCGGTAACCGTCAAATCCGGGTTGATGTTCGGGTAATCGCAGCCACCAATCGTGACTTGCAGGCCGCGATCCGGGAGGAGTCCTTCCGTAGCGATTTGTTCTACCGCCTGAATGTTTTTCCGATTGACATCCCTCCTCTTCGAGAGCGAAGGGAAGACATTCGCTTGCTGGTTGAATACTTTATTGATCGCTACGCGCGAAAAGCGGGGAAGAACATAAGGGACATCAACAAGAAGACACTCGAATTGCTTCAGTCCTACCCTTGGCCTGGGAACATACGCGAGTTGCAGAACGTCATCGAGCGTTCCGTACTACTTTGCGAAACAGATATTTTCTCGATCGACGAAAGCTGGTTACCACAGCAGCCGCTTTCGACAGAACCACAAAACCAAACTGAGCTCTCACGAAGCCTCCTGGCGCAAGAAAAGAACATGATTGAGGCGGCCCTGAGGGAAAGCCGCGGGCGGGTGTTCGGACCGTCGGGCGCCGCAGTCAAGCTGGGCATGCCGCGATCCACGCTCGAATCGAAGATTCGCTCGCTAAGAATCGACAAGAATCGCTTCAAATCAATTTCCTGACCGCCGAGTTTGCTGCCCATGAAAGACCAGGTCGGAAGGAACATCCCGGACACCAGGTAATTCTCTAAATCTATATTGCGCAGAATTCCGCCAATTGGCGACAATTCGCCAGTCAGCTATATTCTAAATCCTCAATGTTCAGTAGCTTACGAATGGGTATCCAACTGCTAGTCATGGGTTAGGCTGCAATTTGAGAGGGAGTTCGGATGCTCAAGATTCAGAGGAAGGCTAATGGAAGGGTCCTTTTCACTCTAAGCGGTCGAATCGAGGCAGAGGATATTGACGAATTGCGTAGGCTCCTTGAGTTGGAAGCGGCCGGCAGCCGCGTCGCCTTGGATTTGAAGGACGTAACACTTGTAGACCGCGATGCAGTCAAGTTTCTGGCTGCTTGCGAGGCGGACAGCATCAAGCTCGAGAATTGTCCGGCTTACGTCCGTGAATGGATTGGGCGAGAAAGTGGGCGGGCGAGGCTGCAAAAACAATGAACAGTCGCGTGGACAAACTTCACAGAAGGGAGCAAGACAATGGGCTTGGATAGTCTCACCTATCCTCTGCAGTACGGGGACCTAAGGCCGAGGACCGATCTGGAGATCACGCTTGATATCGACCGAATCGACGAACCAGTGAACCCGGAGACCGGTTTCGAAGGGATCATTGGAAGAAGTTCGGCGCTTCGCCGCGTGCTGCAGATGGTCGAAACCGTGGCCTGGGGAGATTCGACCGTGCTCTTGCTGGGCGAGACCGGCACGGGCAAAGAACTCATCGCGCGCGCCATTCACAGTCACAGTCCTCGCAGGGATCGACCATTTGTTAAGCTCAACTGCGCCGCCATCCCTACCGGGCTGCTCGAAAGCGAGCTGTTTGGGCATGAGCGGGGATCGTTCACCGGCGCGATCGCACAGAAGACCGGCCGGCTCGAGGTTGCACATCAAGGTTCGCTGTTCCTGGATGAGATTGGCGACATCCCTCTCGAGCTCCAGCCCAAGCTTCTTCGTGTCTTGCAGGAGCGGGAATTCGAGCGCCTAGGAAGCACGCGGACGCAGAAAGTCGACGTGCGTATTGTGGCAGCGACTCATCGCGACCTGGAAGGAATGATCTTGGAGAAGCTGTTTCGCAGCGACCTTTACTACCGACTGAATGTCTTTCCCATCCACATCCCGCCTTTGCGGGAACGTCCGGAGGACATTCCGCTCCTCGCACAGCATTTTGTGCAACAGGCCACACGACGAATGCGGAAGACGATTGATACGATCCCTTCGGAAACAATGGAGGCTCTGATTCGGTACCGGTGGCCCGGGAACATCCGGGAGCTGGAAAACGTGACCGAACGCGCAGTGATTTTAAGCCCAGGTTCAGTGTTGCGGCTTTCGCCCCGGGACTTAGACTCGCGAATCACTCCCGGTCAAAACACGGAACGCTACCGAACTCTGGAAGAAGTCGAGCGCAACCACATTCTTGCGACCCTGAAAGAGACGCAATGGGTTCTTTCCGGACCAAACGGTGCAGCGAGCCACTTGGGATTGAATCGCTCGACCCTGTATTTCCGGATGAAGAAGCTTGGTATCGCCCGAAGCGTTGATTCCTACCCCAGTCCGCAGAGGAAGCCCGACGCAATCCACACTGCCATTGCGTAAGCGGATCGCTTTTGATTGTGCTCAAGGTATGGCAAACTTTTGGGACGAAGCGAAACTGTCGGCCCGAATTGGTCAGTGAAAAACGGTGACAATGAAATGAGAATGAGAATTCAGTTTACGGCCGCGCTCCTTTTGGTCTTGCTGTTGAGCAAGGTAGGAATGGGTGCGAAGGATGGGGAAATCACCCGTGAATACAGGCTTCACTGAATCACGACTGCAAGAAACGAACGGGATCGCAGGCGTAATCGGCCAACCAAATGGCCGCGGTCGGGCGCGATTAGCCAGAGAACTCTTTACTGGAGTCTATCGCCCTGGGCACGTCCTAAAGCTGCGCGAGATCGGAGAAAGGTATGAATTGGGCGAAGACACGCTTTTAAATGCTTTCGCTGACTTGGAGTCACTCGGGGTGGTCAAGCTCTCAGAAAACCGATTCGCCACCGTGCTTTCACCGAGCCTGAAGGAGATGTTGGAGGCTTATGAAATTCGTGCCGATTTGGAGGAAATCGCAGGACGAACCGCCGCCGCATTCCTCGAAGGCAACACGGCCGACCTTCAAGGGGAGGTAGATGCGATGCTCGCAGCCGTTCGCGGTGACGACCTGGACGCATACGCCGAGCATGACATCAAGTTTCACAGGATCATTCTGGAAGCGTCTCACAACGGCGTCCTCCGTCGGGTCTGGGATACTCTGGCTATTGACCTTTGCATGCGCGCGGCGATACCGAAGGTTACTAGGGACCTTTATGACAGCGCAGAATCGCACCGGCCCATTGCGAACGCTCTCGAAGAAGGAAGAGGACGGGAAGCAGGTCTCCTGCTGCGGAATCACGTCGAGACTATCTTGGAGTATCTCAAAAGATCCGAATCAGAGTCCGGAGTTCAGCGGACGTTCCGCAGAGATCTAGAAGACGCCAAGGAAGTTCAACAGGCCTTTTTCCCCCAGCAGACCGTCTCGATTCCCTGCATCTCTTGCGAAACCTTCTATCAACCGGCAAGGGGGATCGGCGGGGACTATTACGACTTGCTTTCTTTGCAGAGCGGTCGGTGGGGAATTGCCATTGGCGACGTATCCGGAAAAGGAATTGGCGCCGCTTTGATTATGGCCAGTCTCCAGGCCTCTCTTAAATTCCGGGCTTTGCAACCGCATTTGAAACTCTCCACTCTGATTGGTGACGTCAACCAGTCGGTCTATGAATCCTCGCCGAAAAACATTTTCGCGACACTTTTCTATGCAGAGTACGAGCCGGCCAAACGCATGTTGAATTACGTCAATGCGGGCCATAATCCGCCGCTTGTCCTCCGTCCGAAAGATGGATCATGCGAGATCTTCCGACTGCCCTCCACTGGCATCCCAGTGGGGATTTCGGCGGACCCTCAGTTCGCTTCCGCAGTTTTCCAATTCGAAATTGATGATGTCCTTGTTGCCTACACCGATGGAATCACAGAGGCGGAAAACCGCCAACACGAACTCTGGGGTCAGCAAAGACTCGAAGCCCTCCTAAAGTCTTGCAGCCGCAAGAGTCCGACGGAGATCATCAATACGATCTTGGAGCAAGTGTCCACATTCGCGAACGGGCAGCCGCAACGCGACGATGTAACCCTGCTTGTGATGAGGGTGGAGGCGGGCTGCGACGATTGAGTCGTAAGCGCTGAACCCAATGGTTAATTTCCTTTCTATAGAGATCGGTTCAGTTCTTAATCTGGAGTTTTTAGGAGTCTCAACGCAAATCTCGAGCGAGACCGGGACGAGTGAGAAATTTCATGATGAGAGCGCGAATTTTGACTCGAAGCCGTGAGCGTTGCCCAGCTGGGGACCGGTGAGCATATGGCTTTCCCGGACAGGCGCACGGCGAACATCCTGCTTACGATCCTGCTCTTTTCAGCCGTGTTCGCGATACTTTACGCCGCTCGTCACGTCATTCTGATCTTTGTATTCGCCATTCTTTTTGCATACTTGATCGACCCAGTTGTCAGGTTCTTGCAGCGCCACTCCCTATTCTCCAGGAACTTAAGAGGGCCGCACGTTGCGGAGGTCTATCTCGTATTCCTGCTCCTGCTCGTGTTTGCCGGGCACGCATTTGCGCCGCGCCTGGTTAGCATCAACAGCAAACTATTCAGAACTGTGCCGGTCGTCATCGAGGGCCTTTCCAATGGCGAAGTTGCCGCGCAGATTGGCCACAAATATAACTGGAGCGAATCTCAAGAGCAGCGCTTGAGCGTGTTCCTCATCGAACACCAGGACCAGATTCAAAGCTTCCTGCGGGGTTTGGAACGGTTCGCCTCGAATGCTTTGGCGCTGTCAATCGTCGTGCCCATACTGGCGCTATTTTTTCTCGCCGATGGCGAACACATTGCCGAGGCTTTCATCCAGATGGCCTCCACCGAGGGTGCTCGGCAATCGCTTCGCGAAATCGCCGATGAGCTGAACATCATGCTCAGAAAGTACATTCGAGCCAAAGTGATTCTCGGGGGCTTGTCGCTGGTCGTTTATTCGGCCGCCATGCTGTTGTTGGGGTTTCCCCACGCGATTGCGCTGGGCGTCCTCGGAGGAATTTTGGAATTCATCCCCGTGGCGGGCTGGATGATTTCAGCGGTAGCAATCATCGTCGTTGGCCTCCTGACCCACTCTCATTGGATTTGGATGGCCGCGCTATTAGGCCTCTGGAGATTGAGTATGGACTACGTCATCTCACCTCGCGTCGTCGGACAGGGCCTCGAGATCCACCCGTTGATGGTAATATTTGCCGTGATGGTCGGCGGAGAAATCGACGGAATCGTGGGCATCTATCTCTCGATTCCTCTGATGGTGGTTGTCCGCGTCATCTGGCAGAAATATGCCTCCACGGCTGCGCGATCCTCGCCTCAATTGTCTCCAACTGACAGAAGTCTCTGATCGCCCGATTGGCCGGCTTCACCGGTTGCTTATTTGGCCCGAATCCATCGGCCTTTCCATCTACCCGACGAGATGGCGTGCAATAGCGCTCGAGGATTGTGAGCCAGTATCCTCCTACGGCTTTATCAAAATGGAGCGTCGGCTTGCCATCCGGCGATCTGCCAGCGGAAATTCGACTCTTTTCTCACGCACACGCGAGCCTCTATGGAAATCGGCAAAAATCGTCTTTACTTTCTGCCAAAATCCGCTCATAAGGGGGCACAGAGTGATTTCCTTTCAAGGAGGCCGGATTATGCGAATCAAGATGTTTGCCACTCTCGCGATGACACTGCTGCTAGTGGCACTCGCTCTGAACGTTGCCGCCGCAGCAGCCGATCAACACTCTGGGACTTGGAAAATGGACCCTGCCAAGTCGACGTACAGCCCCGGACCAGCACCGAAGAGTGTGACCGTGAAAATCAAGTCCGACACGGAGAGCATCAAGCTCACTTCGGACGGAATTGACCCCTCTGGAAATCCGACTCACATCGAGTACACCGCAAAATACGACGGTAAGGACTACCCGGTTACCGGGTTCCCGAACGTTGATACGGTCGCGTTAGAACGGCTCGACGCCCGCACAATCAAGTCCACTTTGAAGAAAGGGACCGAGATTGTGATGACCGTGACGTCGGTGGTTTCCAAGGACGGAATGACGCGGACCTCGACATTCAAGGGCAAGAACGCCGAGGGGCAGGATGTGAATAACGTCGTCGTTTACGACAAACAGAAACCAAATTCCTCAATTTATTGATGATGTGACCGAGGGGGTTTCTCGCAGGATCGCCGGCGAGCTTGCGTCGATTCTTGTCTCAGAGCGTGCGGTATTGCTCGAAGGTTTGACGAGGATTTGTACGCTTACGGGCGCACCTTCGGGTCGGGATTCGACGCGGCTTGCTGTTTCGGCGCCTCACATACATATTTCTTGATTGTTACCTGCGCAACCAAGAAGATTGTTTTCTGATTTCGCTTTTCTGGGTTGTCCTTGATGTATTGGAGAACCAAGTCAAGAGTCGTTCTGAGGGTCGCGTTATCGGGGACACAAATGCGCTGACCGGTGTCAGACCAATTGAGCGCGAGCGTGCCGGCCACGCCAGCAACGTAGGCGAGGCAAACGTCAGGGGGACGATTGCCGTCATACTGGCAAACCGCCAAAAAGTCGTCACCGCTGTTTATGATATCCGAAGTCTTCTGGGCCTTCGCTGAACTCGAAATCGTCAAAACCAAAACTGCCGCAAGTAAAGTTCTAGTGTAGGGTGCATTCATGCCTGTACTCCCGAAAATGCCTTGACCGGTGCGAGTTCAAACCTGTTCCCGCTGGAAAGAGTTCAGGAGAAGAATGCAGGATCCTTCCGTAGTCAACAATGGACCGGAAGTACGAGAGGATAAAACTGAAGTCCTAGGGGGGGGCTGATCCGCCTCCGGATTGAGAACAGGCTGCCCGCTTCGCGTTTCGGCGGCCGGTGCGTGCCCCAAGCTTGCTGAAGGCGAGCGTGCGGATCCTCGTTTTAACCATTTTCGGTCCTAGAGGTCGGGGGAATCGGCTTTTCCCCGGAGATCCAAACCTTGGCGAAACGCATCGCAAAGAGCTCCGCAGTGCTACACCTTACTTTTGTGAGGCGTAGATTGCGGGGTAGCAAATTCGATCCCCTCCGCCCCTACCCTACCTCGAAGAAACAAGCGACTTCCTTCAGCTCTGCGCGTCAGGTCTTCTTCACCTTGGCGGGAGGGGCTAGCGCGACGGCGGCCTCGGCGGTCAGATACAGGAAGGTAAACGTCTCCTGGAGATACAGGCGGACAGCGGAATCCGTGTGGTTGAAATAGCCGATGGACACGTCCTGGCCGATGTACAGGCCGAAATCGCCGCCGCGCGTGGTCAGCACGAATGCGCCGGCGATGGCGGGTGCCCAGATGATTTTATCGTCAACGAGCCGCTTGACGTGCTCCAGCACCGGGTATCCATGGTCGCTGGTCTCCGCGAGTGCGGTGTAGGCGTCGGCGCCGAGCAGCACCGAGTATGGGCCATTGACGCCGACAAGTCGCAACTGACTCAAGCCCTGGGCGATGGCCTCCGGGTACTCACGCACATCGGTCGGGAGCGTCATAATTGGATTGCTGGTCCCCTGACGGATGCCCCCGATGCCGGCGGCGGCATAGCCGTCGAAGATGGCGCGGTCCTCGGCAAAGGCGATCTCGCGCGCGGCGTCCTTCGTTGGTTGCCAGTTCGAATCGTTCGCGCCACGATCGACATCGTCGATTTGCCGCCGATCCAGCTCGAACGGAACACGCATCTCCACCAGCGCCTTCACCTCGCGCTGCCTGGCGACGATTTCGTCCTTCGGAGCCTTGATTGTCCGCAGGTGGCCCGTGCCGACCGCGGAGAGACCTGTGCCCGCCGGCCCCTGCACGTCGACGACGCGTCGTCCCGCGAGGTAGCGTTTGAAAGTGCGCGAAGTCTCCTCTTCGATCTGAGCCCACGCCCCATCGGAAATGGGGGCTAGCTCGCGATGTAGATTATTCATGGGGGATGTCTCCTTTGAGGGAACCGATACCGAGCGACCCATCATTCTGAGACTGGCCGGATGGAGGGGTTTCGACCGCCGGCGACGGGGCGGAGAGCGACGCATCTGCAGGCTGGTCTTCGGTCACGTCCTCCAGAAATGTCGCCGACGGCACGAAGAACAAGTTCCCGGTGACGGCGCGGCTGAAGTCGAGCAGCCGGTCGTAGTTGCCGGACGGCCGGCCTACGAACATGTTTTGGAGCATCAGCTCGATCGTGCTTGGCGAGCGGCTGTAGCCGATAAAATACGTTCCAAATTCGCCTTGCGTGGGTCGGCCGAAGGGCATGTTGTCGCGCAGGATTTTGATCTCTTTCCCGTCCTCGGTGATCGTAGTGAGCGAGCTGTGCGAACAGGTTGGCTTGACCGACTCGTCCAATTCAATGTCCGACAGCTTCTTGCGGCCGATGATTCGTTCCTGCGCCTCCGTGGACAGCGCATCCCATCCCGCGAGATCGTGGAGATATTTCTGCACGATCACATAGCTTCCCCCGGCGAACGCGGCATCTTCCTTGCCGACGAGCACTGCATCGATCGCGGCCTGGCCCCTCGGATTCTCCGTCCCGTCAACGAAACCGATGAGATCGCGATCGTCGAAATAACGAAAGCCTTGGACTTCGTCCGCCGGCGTTACCGCATCTCCGACGCGCGCCATGATCTGCGTCGCCAGCTCAAAGCACAGATCCATGCGCTTCGCGCGAATATGAAACAGTAGGTCGCCCGGCGTGGAGACCGCGTGGCGCCCTCCCGCGCGAATCTCCCGGAACGGATGCAGCTCCGCCGGCCGCGGCGGCCCGAATAGCCGGTCCCACGCTTCGGACCCAAATCCCATGATGCAGGACAGTCCCCCCTCGAGGTCGCGAAATCCCACAGCGCGCAACAGCCCGGAGAGATCTCCGCAGAGCGACCGAACGGTCGTGCGATTCTCGGTGCCCGGTTTTAGTGTCACGACCAGGAATATCGCGGCGCGAGAGAGCGTCGCGGCCACCGGCTGCGCGAGGGTATGCAGGTCGTCTGCCGCAAGGGGTGCGCTCTTTGGATCGGGATCCATCAGATGTCATCCTCGCGGGGCGGACCGAATTTCGCTCATCGAGATACCAGGCTCGCCTCGCGTGCGAAGACTAAGCGCGGAAGCTTACCATCGTCTGCGGAAGAACGTCCATACCGTCTCCGCGCGCCTGCTGGAAGATCACGGCGTTGTGTGCACCATCGACACAAGAGAAGCGTCGGTTGGATTCGATGGACGGTTACAACGGCGTTAAGGCGTGGGATTCATATTCGAGGGTTGAAAATTCGATCCCCACCGCTCCTGCAAATCCTTTTTTCTTGAAAATAAAATTGAAAGACGAGTTATGTGACCCGCACTTTCGCCGATACGGAAAAACCGCAGGTCATCTCTTGTCGCCACCACCAGTGTGGCGCTCGTAAACTGTTTCCAGGACGTTGGTGGTCAGCCGGGCCAGTGGAGCGATATCAAATAAGCGGGACGCGCGTTCCCGTCCCTTCTCGGCCAGATGACGGGCGTAGTTTGGATCCGCCAAGATTCCGGTTATGGCATCGGCCCACGCGAGGGGATCGTCGGGAGGAAGCAGGACGGCAGCGCCATCGCGACCCAAGCACTCAGGGATGCCGTCCACATCGGATGCAACAATGGGTACTCCGCTGGCCATGGCTTCGATCAGAACGCTGACGAAAGCGCCACGCCGACTGGGATGCACAAAGCAATCCATGGCAGCGAGAATGTCGGGCATATCATCGCGGTAGCCAGCGAAAATCACGTGCTTCTGCAATCCGAAGTCGGCGACGAGCATTCGCAAATCCTTAAGATAATCCTCGTCGTGTTCGTCAAGAGTCGATCCCGCCAGCAGGAACCGCACGGCCGGGACTCGCTTTTTCACTAGGGCAGCCATTTGAAGAAAGATGTCTTGGCCCTTCATCCAAGTGATGCGCGCTGCCATGCCCACTAGCGGTGTCGCAGGGTCCAATCCAAGCTCTCCTCGGACCCGGTCCCTGTCCCCGGCGTGAAAAGGGGCGAGGTCTCGACCATCCGGGATAATCCAAAGCCGCTCGGCAATCTTGCGCGGAGGAACCTCACCTTGCGTCACAAGACTGTTTCGGACAGCCTGCGAGATGCAAATAATTCCATCATATTTGCAAAACTGGGTCGCCACCGGATATTCAATCATGTTGCGGACGTGCACGACGATAGGAATCCTGGCTATCCAACAGGCCTTGGAAACGAAACCCGCGTGAAAATGGTAATTCACGTGGACGAGGTGGATTCGTCGGGAGAAGAGCAGGTACACCAGCCGCAGCAGACGAATGGCACCGCCGACTCTTCGGTGCCGCAACGCTTCGAGATCAACGGGCAGCCGGTAGACCGGGAATCCCTCTTTCCTGAGGAACGTGTCCAGTGGACCTGCGCCCTCGACCAGAAAGTAAGGTTTCCATGAGGCCCCGAGGCTGCGGACTACCGGCAATAACGACAATTCGCTCCCGTATAGATGCCGGGAGCTGAATACAAACAAGACGCGCTTTTCTGCCGAGCGGACGGTCATCACGATGCCTGCACATTCTCAGGCATCTTGGCGATAAAAGAATGGTGTATCTTCACCCTCCAAGAAAACCGGCTGGTAGGACGGGTTCGAGAGTACCTCCCGCGCGAGCGCCACGCCCCATTTCCCGGTGCGATCGATCACACCCACACCGTGCCAGGGCAGCAGACTGCGTCCACGGCTTATCATCCAAATGGCCAAGCGACGGGGGCGGCACTGCGTGGTGAGATGAATTGCATCCGGGAAGCAAACCGGCCTGGGGTCGCACGTGTGCAGCAATGAATCGCGCAAGTGATAGCGCAACATGGCGATGCGCACTCGCCGGTCAAGGTCACAATACTCCGGAGGGAGTCGGCCGCTCGCAGCGTGATCCAGCAGACGGCTTACCTCGCGAACGGACAAGTTACGGAGATTGATCATACCGAGCGTCTTGCTATAGCGTTCCTTCCAATCTTCGCTTTCGTGCGAGTTGCGCCGCCATTGTCGTATCGATCCCAGCAGGCGCGCCGCCTGGTCCTCAAAATTGCCGACGCCTGCATTCGATAGAGCTTCAAAATCGTGCAAGTGGATGAATCGCTCCGGGCCAAGAGAGTCCACCAACCGGGAGAAGTAGCTCTCATAGCCGCACACTTCCTCCCGGGTGACGCCGAACACAGCGGCAATGTAGGAGCCGTCGTGGATAATATGAATCTCCAGGCCGGGCGGGTAGATGGACTTTGCTTTCACGTGGAGGTGGTGCAGTTGCACGAGCGCCGCGAGTTCCGCGAGGTCAGGCATGCGGCGGGGACCGACCTTGGCCGGATTGGGCACCTTGAAAGGGAAGGCCATCAAGGTCAGCTGCACGGGCTTACCGGCTCGCACACAACGGTCGATGGAGCGCAACAGATCCGGACGGCAGGCCCTAAACTGCATCTTTTCGAGGCTGCCTTTTCGCACGCCGCTTGAGGTCAGGACCGCAAGCAGCCTTTCGGCAATCCTGCCACCTGCGGAAAGCTCCGGCACCGAAGCCCCCGACGGAAAGAACTTTGAAAGGCGCAGCAGGGAGGTCTTATCCAACCAAGATGCAGCAGAAGTATGCGGGACGATAGGTTGCATGACAGAGTTCTTTCGCCTCCGGATGTCGCCCGCCCATTTAGCAAAAGTCTTCCGAGTTATTTCCCTATGGGGCACGTCGGGGACCACTCCGAAACACATTGCGACTTCCGTAAGCCATTGAAAACAGATTGCTTGGTATGTCTCCGGGATCCGTCTGTGATGTACGCCGGTCCCCAATTATTCCCCAATGCTTGCACTTAACGGGAATTTGCGTTCTGAGGGCAGATTTCGTCCGAAGACGCAAAGGCCATAACCATCGCGGGGGCTGAGCGCACGGGCTTCCTTAGCGACTGAAGCGGTCTTTCCGCAGTCGCGAGCGGCGGGCGCGCTTGTCCTTTGTGTCTCCCTTCGGGTCCGCTTCAGAGCAGGGCAAAAAAAGCGTGCGCTGACGCATGACCAAATCTTCGGTTGGAATTACAACGGCACCGATGTCTTAGGCTCACCGGGAATTCAGGACACCTGTCCGAACACTGCACGGAAGGCCAGTAGAGCAGCCACGCGAGTGGGCGTAATGATAATGGGGCAGGCTCTCCGCGCACCCCCCTTCCTCGCGAGACAGCACGCAAAATCTCAGACTTCAGGAGTCCCAAAATGGGCACGAGAAAATTCATCCGAATTGGAATATGCTTGGCGACCGCTGCCGTGGCGCTGCTGTCAACAGCAAAGTCTGCGTCGGGGCAGGCTGCACCCATCCGATACGTCTTTGGTACGAAGTCTTTCACTGACTCGAAGGGACAAATCTGGACGCCGGTTCCAACTTCCTATCTTTCCCAATCGGCCAAATATCATTGGTCAGATTGCTCGGCGAATGACGCCTTTACGGGAACGACTTCTTCGGGTCTCTACAAAGAGCAGATTGCAGAGGATTCTGGGGACATGGTCTTGATCGTTCCGGTGACGAGCGCCTTCTACACTGTGAATCTTTACTTCGCGGAATCTTGCCCTGTCATTGCCAAAGGAGCCAGGGTCTTTGGTGTGACGCTGAACGGCACGACGATTGTGACGAGCTTGGACGTGGTAGCGACGGCAGGTATGGAAAAGGCGCTCATCGAATCTGGCCCCGCCAACGGGACTGAGATCGTGCTCGACCTGAAACGAATCGTAAATGATCCGATGATTGCCGCGATCGAGATTCTGCCGGCTTCGTCTTCGTTCCAATTCACGGCACTGCTCAAGTGGGACGACGGTACTCCTGTTACGGGAAGCGTGGCTGTCGCTCAAGAGACTTCGAACAACCCACCGACATCAAATCCACTCGGAAGTTTTGCGCTCGCTGCGAACGGCACGGCCACGGGTGGCTTGACTCCGGACCTCACGCTGCCTATGACCTTCTCAATTACTCTCATCAATTCAGCAGGGGTAATCGACAATACATTGACGTTTTCTTCCGACCTCATGACGATCAATGCATTCCCTCACGCGGTTAGCGCGTCGCTTGTCTTCAGCAAGGCGAGCGGGACGGTGGAATCCTTCACGTTCTAGCGAGTAGGAGGGCCGGAAACGCGCTGATCAGGGGTATCGCCCCGAAGCGTTTCCGACCCCGCATCACAATTGGGTTCCGCGGCATCGGCTCATCGCTGCTGGGCCAGCGATCCGCCTGTCAGCATTTCAACGGCGTCTTCGGGATAGGCAAGCATGCCAAATTCCGGCACGTCGAGACCCTCGATCTCGACCTCTCGAGTGACCCGCATGGAGCGTACCGCGTTCACAATCCTGAACACGATGTAGGTGAACCCGAATGCATAGATCGCGATCAGCGTGGCTCCTCCGAGTTGCATCAGGAATTGCGAGCTATCGCCATGGAGCAGCCCGGTGACGCCCTGGCCTGTCTTGCCGAGGTACGAGGAAGCACCGACACCGTTCCACCCCGTGCCATACGTCCCATCGGCGAAAATTCCCAAAGAGACCGCGCCGAACCATCCGCAATAACCGTGCACGGAAATCGCTCCGCAGGGGTCGTCGATTTTGAGAATGCGTTCGTTGAAGAGCACGCCCAAACAAACGAGAATGCCGGCGGCGATGCCAATCGTCACCGACGCGGTGGGGGATACGAACGCGCAGGGAGCCGTAATCGCGACCAGCCCGGCGAGCATGCCATTGCACGCCATAGTGATATCCGGCTTACCAAACAAGCGATACCACAGGAGCATCGCGGCCGCCGAACCTGCAACCGCGGCCAGATTGGTGTTTACGGCAACGACCGAGATGCGAAGGTCCGTCGCGCCGAGTGTTGAGCCGGGATTGAAGCCCATCCATCCGAACAAAAGCACAAATGTACCGGTGACAACGAACACGATGTTGGAAGCGGGGAACGCTCGCGGCTTTCCGTCCGGGCCGAATTTGCCAAGCCGGGGACCGAGAATTATGGCAAGCGCCATCGCGCAGAAGCCTCCTACGGCATGGACGACGGACGAACCCGCGAAGTCCACATAGCCGTGGCCGAGATGCATGCTGGAACCGAGTTGCGAGAGCCATCCGCCGCCCCAAACCCAACAACCGGAAATGGGATACAGGAGCCCGCCAATAAACAGCTCACAAAGAAGGAACGCCCAGAAGGTAATGCGCTCGCAAATCGCTCCGACGATGATGTAGCCGGCGGTCTCCATGAACACGACTTCGAAGAGCGTCAGGCAATTGCTGCCGGCGTCGTATGCGGGACCGGTGAGAAAGAATCCCTTGCCTCCCAAGAAGCCCCACGAACCGCTGCCGACCAGGAAATGATTCAGCGTGGGGACACCGCCGAGATTCGTGGGAGCCGCATTGACGGCGACCGCGCCAAATTGGAAAGCGTAGCCGATGGCATAGTAAGCAAGGAACGCAAAAACGTATGCGGCGAAATTGAGCATCATGAGATGGGCGGCATTCTTTTTTCGCACCAGCCCGCACGTCAACAGTGCAAATCCCGCCTGCATAAACAGCACGAGGTATCCGGTAACAAGCGTCCAGGAGAAGTTTGCGGCGATGCGGACGCGGCCCACATCATCCGCGAGCTTTAGTGCCAGAGGTTCCCGAGCGGCCTGCGCCTGGTAGTCGTCGAAGTCCTTTTTGCTCCTGGCATAATCGGGCGCCGTCTTGTCAGCCGGCTCGGGAACGACGAAGGGATTGCCGGCCGCATCGACGACCGAGGATTTATCACCCGTTGCGGTTCCAGCGGGATCCGGTTGCGCCTGGTCCGCGAATGCAGCGTTCAGCGAGCCAAAGAAAATCTGCGAAAAAGCAAGGACGACGATCGCCTGGAGCAGGCATTTTTTCGCCCGCCGGACAAATGCATATCGCATTTTGGAACTCCTGTCGTAAGTAGGGTAACGGCTAGGGTTCATTCGGCACTCGCCAGAGAGATGAATCAGATTGCGCTGGGACCGCGCTCCCCTGTGCGTATGCGGATTACGTCCTCGAGAGACGTCACGAAAATCTTGCCGTCTCCGATCACGCCGGTTCGGGCGCCTTCCATAATCGCCTCGACGACCGGCTCGACCAAATCGTCAGCGACAGCGATGCTGATAAAGATTTTCGGCAGAAAATCCACGGTGTACTCCGATCCGCGATACGTCTCCGTGTGACCTTTCTGCCGGCCAAATCCCCGGACTTCAGAGACGGTAAGCCCGGTCACTCCCAGCGCAGTGACGCGCTGCTTCACTTCTTCGAGCTGTGAAGGCCTGATGACGGCCTCAATCTGCTTCATTTTCAATTGCTCCTTTTGTTCTCGACCGAAAGCGCGTCGCAAGCAGGAAGACAGATATAGAACTGAGCGGCAAACAATCAGTCAAATCGAAATTGTGGATTGAATGCATCAGCTTCGCGGCAGCCGGGATTCCGATCCAGCCGCTGATTCGACGTCTCACTGGAAACGGAAACACATCCCGTGTAACTCTCCCCGGCCGATGGTTAACACCATCTCTAAATCGCCGCAAGATGATATTGTGATTTCACCTTGAGAATTCTGGAGACGGAGAGATTGGTCCTTCGCCGGCTATCCGGCGGCGACGCAGAATTCATTCTTGAACTGCTGAACGAGCCTTCGTTTATTCGAAATATCGGCGATCGTGGCGTCAGGACGATCGAGGATGCCCGCCAGTACATTTTGAACGGACCGGTTGCGAGCTACGCGCAATTCGGTTTTGGGTTGTACCTGGTGAAGCTGAAAGAAAACGGAATTCCGATTGGAATCTGCGGATTGTTGAAGCGAGACTCGCTCGAGGACGTTGATATTGGCTTTGCCTTTCTTCCTAGGTTCTGGTCCAAGGGGTATGCGTATGAGTCCGCCTCCGCCGTGATGGATTATGGACGGAAGGTCTTGGGTCTCGCTCGGATCGTGGCTCTGACCGCGCCGGACAATCAAGGATCGATTCGGGTTCTGGAGAAGATTGGACTCCGGTTCGAGAAGATGATTTCTTTGCCCGAGCACGAAGGCGAAAGTAAGCTGTTTGCATCTGATGCCGAGCACTTGCATCAACATGGACGCACGAAATGACAGCGCATCCAGTTGAAAGTCATGGGGGCATTCGTCGTGACGTCCGATGCGCTGACTCGTGGGCGATTGACACAAGAACGCGAGTGCCCTATGTTCTTGCGCGGCGGTAAAAATGGAGTCGAAGGCGCAAATTTCGGGCCCGCCGCGGCGAACCAATTTATTGCTGCTTCGCGCGGCCCTTCATTTGCCTGAAAGGTTTGTGGACCTTGGCCGTCGAGGATAACGGAATGCGAGAATTTCCGGTGGTTGATATCTCCTCATTTAAAACGGGAGAACAGAACGCAAAGAAATCACTCGCTCGCCGGGTGGATGAAGTGTGCCGCCAGACCGGCTTCCTCGCCATCGTCGGGCATGGAGTGCCGGCCGAGGTCATTGAGGGAGCCTGGAGCGATGCGCGCCGTTTCTTTGATCTTCCGACGGAGAAGAAGCTCGAATCGAAGATGCCCTACGTGGGCTATCCCTATGGGTACTCCCCTTTTCAAGCGGAAGCGCTCGCCAAATCGCTCGGCGATGAAACCCCTCCCGATCTGAAAGAGAGCTTCAGCATTGGGCCGCTCGACCAGCCGACTCCCGACGTAGACGACCCGAACGCCGATTTTCGTTTCGCTTCCAACATTTGGCCGAGAGAACCGGCGGGATTTAGAAGGGCCTGGTCCAGCTATTATCGGGCGATGGGCGACCTGGCATCCACGATCATGCGTATTTTCGCCGTGTCCCTGGATTTGCCGGAGACGTTTTTCGATGGTGTGATTGACGATCCCATCAGTGCCATGCGCGCACTGAACTATCCACAGCAGTCCGTGCCGCCGAAAGCGGGACAACTGCGCGCCGGTGCGCACTCTGACTATGGAAGCCTTACCATTTTACTTTCGGAGCCGGCACCGGGCGGACTCGAAATCTACTCCCCCGAAGGTGAATGGGTGGCCGTGCCGACTGTTCCGGGTGCGTTCGTCGTGAACCTTGGCGACTTGATGGCCCGGTGGACCAACGATCGCTGGGTTTCCACACTGCATCGCGTCGTAAACCCGCCTCCAGATCCGACCGGATCGACACGGCGCCAGTCCATCGCGTTCTTCCACCAGCCCAATTGGGAAGCGGAGATTTCCTGCATACCCACATGCCTTGCGCCCGGGGAGAAGGCCAAATACGCACCGGTCCGGTCTGGCGAACACTTGATGGAGAAATTTCATCGATCGTTGAAAGTGGATGCGGCTGCGGCCAACTCAAATAAGACAGCGGGCTGACTTCAAGCTGGCCTAAATCTGCTGTAAGAAACTGCGATTTGCGCGGCGACGCGAGCGTTCTCCACAAGCAGCGCAATGTTGGCCTCGAGCGTCCGGCCGTGACTTCCTTTTGCCAAGTAATCGAGCAGATATGGCGTCACACGCTTTCCCTGAATCCCCTCGTTCGACGCGGACTTCAGTGCATCCTCGATGAGCGATTCCACTTCCATTCGGGAGAGGGCGCTGCTAGCGGGCGGCGGGTTGCAAAAGAGGACCGCCGAAGATATCCCCAACGACTCGTGAACGTTCATCAGCCGAGCGGCTTCCTCCGGTGAATCCACGCACGCTTCCAACCGAAGACCGCTTTCTCGCGCATAAAAGGCGGGAAAATCGCTCGTGCCATAGCCCACGACGGGGACGCCCAGGGTTTCCAAGACTTCAAGCGTGCGCGGGAGATCTAGAATCACCTTAGCGCCGGAGCACACGACTGCAATCGGAGTCCGCGCAAGCTCAGTCAGGTCGGCGGAAATGTCGAAGCTATTCTGACCATCCCGGTGAACGCCCCCGATGCCGCCGGTAGCGAGCACTCGAATTCCTGCTTGGGCAGCGACGAGAACGGACGCCGCGACAGTCGTCGCGCCCGGCTTCTTCGCACTGAGAACGCTGGAAAGGTCTCTGCGACTGACCTTCGCTACATTCTCTTCATTCGCGAGCAGTTCGATCTCATCGTTCGACAGCCCGACGACGAGCCGTCCAGTGAGAAGCCCAATTGTCGCCGGCACGGCGCCTTGCTCGCGCACGGCCGCCTCCATTTTCCGAGCCGTTTCAAGGTTGCGCGGGCGGGGCAGTCCATGGGAAATCACGGTGGACTCGAGAGCGACAACGGGTCCTCCGGCGGCCAGCGTGTGGGCTATTTCGCGCCGGACATCAAGGTATGGGTTCATATGTCGGTTTCGAACGGGTTGAATTCGAAGGGATGCTGGATTCGATTCGCTGCAGCAAGCGTTCCGGGCTTAAGTCCGCGGCGACCGATTGGTCGGTTTCGAGTGTCAGACTGGCAGCCGCTAGACCGTAGAGCGCGGGTTCGTGACTCCCGGCGGCGATCAAACCGTACGCGTAGCCCGCTACCAAAGCGTCGCCCGCACCGGTCACGTCTCGCACCCTGTCAGCGGGAATCGCCGGCAAGAATCTGACGCCACGAACGTCATGGAGATAGATCCCGTCTTCGCCCAAAGTGACAACGACCGTGCCTACACCGCGACTCCTAATTTCAGCGGTGGCCTTCATGATGTCGTCGCGTGTCTTCACCGTTTGGCCGCTCAGTTCCGCAAGCTCGTTGCGGTTTGGAAACAAAACGTCAACTGCGCCGAGCGTCGAGCGAATCCGAACCGATTTGGCAATCGAGATCGGGTCCACAAGCACCGTGGCGTTGCGCTTGTGCGTTTTCAGGAGCCGCTCAATTGTGGAAGCAGGCAGGTTGGTGTCAACGATCCAGAGCGAGCACTGGGCGATTCGACCCACAATTCTGTCGGACCAATCGGGGTCCAATTCCTCGAAGACATCCATGTCCGCAAGCCCGATGAAGAGTTGGCCGTCTGGTTCCAGCACCGCCGTGTAGCTTGCTGTGGGATAATTTGCGGATCGCACCACAGCGGAAGCGTCCACGCCATCCGATTCGAGATCTCGAAGTAGACGATCCCCCACAGCGTCCTGGCCGAGGATCGATAAGAGTGATACGCGACACCCCAGTCGCGTCAAGGAACGGGCGATATTTCCTACCACTCCGCCCGGACAGGAGGTCACCGTTACAGGGTTTGATGTGCCGGGCCGCGCTTTGTCAGCCACTCGGGCTTTGCGGTCAATGTCGATGCCGCCGATGCAGGCGATTGTTGTGTCGGCTAAGTTCATTCTCATTGCGAAACGAAAGGCCGGGGCCATCATACCAACCTAACCAGCGCAGGAGAATCGACTCTTGATCAAACCGCTCCGTGTGATGCAGGAGAAAGGACCGGCAGTTCTGCTACGATAATAAGAAATTCCGAGGCCGAGGAGAAAACACGTGAAAGTGTCAGCCAGGATCGCGAAAAGCGCGCTCGTTGTCGTCGGCTTGTCGCTGGCCATTCTCTATATCTGTGACTATGGATTCGTTCAATACAGAATGCACCACCCGAATTTCGGTTCTGCCTTTGGACAAGTACAAGTTTATGAGGCGGCGCGGCTCAAGGACGGCAAATTTGAGGTTTTCTGGGACCAGCCGCAAACTGAAATATGCGTTCACTCTATTTTCCCTCAACTGGGCCAAAAGCCCTGCTGGTACGCGAGCCGCAAAAATCTAATAATAATCGGCGTGGCCATTTTTCCGCTGCCTCCCTTCCTTCGGATTCCGTAAGAAGCAGAAAAGGCCTCGATATCTCCTTGGGGCAAGGAAGAGACGCCAAACTTCAGTTTTGCTATGGGTTTTCAGTTCAGCCGGCAAACGCGAAGCGTGCTATTGGAATATGGGCAATCGAGGCTCATCACGCCAGGTTGATCCAATATGACCCAGGTTACCCCCCACTTTCTGTGCAGCTCGTCGAAGAATCCCGGTGGATGGGAATTCCAAGCTCTTTCTGCATCAATCTGTACTTTCCAATCTTCCGCCATGGGCAGAGAGGGAAACATCGCTGAAGCGCCCGGGTCCTTTACCGCGTCGACAAGGCGACTCCTTTCGGCCAATGCGCGGAATCCCTGATGGTCCTCTCCCGGCAGCCGCATGTAGTTGGAGTTCAGCGCGAAGACTGCATCATGCGGCGTATTGGTGCGCACCCAATCGAAAGCCGCAAGCCAATCATTGCTCGGGGTCGCCCCGGGCCACTCGATTTGCGGGCTTGCGGGAAAGAGTTGCCGCTGGACAAAAAACATTCCTGCCGAAATAGGAACAAATAAGATCACCCATAGCCAAATACTATTCCTCAACACGAATTGTCCCAGCAAGCCGCCGAGAGAGATGAACAGGACGACGTACACGATCAACAGGCTGCGCATAGGCTGATAAATTACCAACGGCATAAGTCTGTCAGGAACAGTTACCACGAACGCGATTGCAAGATAAATGGCTTCGTAAATGATGGCCGCGCGACAAAGCAGGCCGAGATCCCGCAAATTGTGTTTCCTTGCGATGCGAGCGAAACACCAGAGCAGCAGGAGCGGCGCGAAAATGCCGAGCCATTCGTACCATTTCCACTGAAGAAGGAAAAAATAATGGCGGCTGCTTATGGCTTCCCGATATGCGGCGGATGGAGCGCGAAAAGTAATGCCGAGAGGCAGCAAACACGCGGCTACAGAAACACGTCCCCGGAAATCCCGAAGCCAAATCAGGACAGCGATGTATGACAGCGTGAACACCGCCATCAGAGGATGAACAACAGCGGCAAACAAGACCCAGAGAGACACACGAACATATTTCTTCTCGAGAGAGTTTGCGATTGCAAAAACGGCGGAAAATACCGAGAGGTTCCTCGGGTTGACATATTGGTCTGCGATGTAAAGCGCGGTGCCGGCAACGGGGATCGTGAGCAGCGCGGCGATCATGACCACAGATCCCCATTGCGCCCGCGGATCGGGGAAGCACTTACGGCTGACATACCAGCATCCGGCGAGGAGCATGAAGAGGGAAACCAGATGCCAAATGAACATCGCGAGACCGTATGGCAAATGAGTTATGCGCACCGAGTCAGCGATGATTTGCGGATAGAGAGTGACACGTCCGTAAGAGATGAAGAATTCGTTGCGCAGAGGATACAGCGAAGGGTCCAGCAATCGTTTCACGAGGGGCGCGTAGATTTCGGCGTCTTCCGCGCCCGGATGGTAGCCATGAATGGCCACAGCAGCGCCTGTGATGAGCGCCAGTCCGAGAGCGTCTCTCGGCTTCACTCCGTCAATCCCTGAGGCCATGCACTATTTTGGCTGCGGCAGGGGATTGGGAATTCCTTCTCCGGAGTATCCGACTTCGAGTTTGCGCCCTTGCGGGTCAAGGAATCGAAAATGGAAGAGCCCGGTCTTCTGGAGTGAGAATTTCAGCGTGGTCCAGACCACCCCGAGGCCATATTGCACGCTACGCTGGAAGTTGATCGACGAGGCCTCGTCGAAATAACGAGCCGGGCAGGATACTTCGCCGATGGGGAATTCGAAGGAAATCGCTTGCGTCAACATTTCGTTGTCGAAGATGAAATCGTCCGAGTTCTCCATCACGGGAAGGGAAAAGAGGGCCTTCCGGCTGAAGCCCCGAAATCCCGTGTGGTACTCTGACAGGTTTGCGCCGAGGAGAGCGTTCTGGAAGGTGGAAAGGAGCCGGTTGGAAATGTATTTGTAAATCGGCATGCCGCCCCGCAGCGCTCCTCCACAGAGAATTCGCGAGCCGAGAACGACCTCGTAAACCCCGGAGGCGATCATGCTGGCCATCGCCGTGACGAGCGCGGGATTGTACTGGTAGTCCGGGTGAACCATGATAATGATGTCCGCCCCGGCAATGAGCGCCTCGCGGTAGCACGTCTTCTGGTTTCGGCCGTAGCCATAATTGCGGTCGTGGACAAAGACCTGAATGCCAAGGTCCCTGGCGATTTCTACGGTGCGATCGGTGCTGTGGTCATCCACGAGAATGCGAATGTCTACGACATCCGGAAGTCCCCGCACGGTCGTTTCGAGGGTTTTCTCTGCATTGTAGGCGGGCATAATTACAGCGATTCGCTTGCCGTGAATCATCGTCGATTCGGCCCCCCCAAGTGGACCTGGGTGAAATGTGACTCTGTCTGGCTCAATTCATCAGCCCGCAGCGCTGATCGCCATCGCAATATCCGCATCGTCTCGCAATCCCCGCGCCACATCTTATCACTACGGACGTGACCTTGACCCTCAATTGAAGCGACGTGTAAGCTTTATTTCTCGCGGCGCCCGGCAACTCATGACAGAAAGGACCGCCATCTAGGACGCAAAAGCGCTCGCTGCCCTCATGCCGAACTTTCCTCCCATCAAGCAATACGTACTGCGAATGATGGACGAGCTCATTGATGAAAACTCGTTGCAGGACCCGTTCTTGGATGCGGGTTGCGGGATCGGAGATGTAGCAGCGCACCTTGCGCTGCGCGGGTGGTCTGGGCTGGCTGTCGATTCGTCTCGCGCGGCCATCGAAGTCGCGAAGCGGAACCTGGCGAACACGTCCGTGCGCGCCGAGGTAGGCGAGCTATTCGACCTGCGGGGAGAATTCCGGCTGATCGTTCTTTCCACGGTGATCGAGCACGTCCGCGAGGATACCGCCCTGCTGAAGCACCTGCGCACATTATACCGGCGCGATGGCTTTCCTGGGCATCTCCTGATCTCCATGCCTACAAACCCGAATGTCGAATGGCGCTGGGATGATGAGTACTACGGCCACTTCCGCCGCTACACGAGACCCGGCGTAGAGGCGTTGCTTTCCGCCTGCGGTTTTCGCCTGATTTCTTTTTGGGACTATACTTTTCCCGTGTTCTGGACCATGCGTCGAGCGTACACCGCGATTCGGACACGCAAGACGCTCGTTTCGGACGTGCCCGAAGAAAACACGGCGGTGAGCGCCGTGCAAAGTGCGTGGGACATGGGCACGCTCACGCGAATCATGGCGGCGGTTCCGGTCTGGCCCTTTGTATATGCCCTCCAAAGGAAGTTTCGCGAAGGTGACCGGGGCTTCGAGGCCATCGCTCTCGCCGAAACCGTTTGACGCCCTTTCGAGTCAAAAGAGGGGTACGGACAAGCACGATGTTCCCGTTCCCAAGTCATTCACGCGTTGCTCTCCGAAGTTCTGCACTCGTCGTGAGCGCGCTCGCCCTTTCCTGCTTGGGGATAATCCTACCGTTGATTTTGAAAGCTCAGCCGCAGGCAAGGAGCGGGATTCACCTCGATAAGATCAAGCTGCCTCCCGGATTTGAAATCGGCATTTATGCACAGAATGTTCCCAATGCGCGCACGATGGCTTTGGGCGCGAAGGGAACATTGTTCGTTGGCTCAAGGAATGCGGGTGCTGTGTATGCCCTGACCGCTCAGGCGAGTGCAAATCACGCGGATGAAGTCATCACATTGCTGCGCGGGCTCAAGGAGCCGAACGGAGTTGTGTTCCACGATGGATCGCTTTATGTGGCGGAGAATTTCCGCATCGTACGCTACGACAACATCGAGTCGCGACTGAACAACCCGCCCGCTCCGGTTGTGATCATGGAGTGTTTTCCGAAGCCTGCGGGGCATAGCTGGAAACATCTGCGTCTAGGACCTGACGGGAAGCTGTATGTCACGGCCGGCTCGCCCTGCAATATCTGCAAGTCCTCGGACCCGCGCTACGCGACGATCATGCGAGTGAATCTCGACGGATCGGACGCCGAGATCTATGCCCGAGGAGTGCGCGACTCGCAAGGATTTGACTGGAGTCCCCTGACGCATGAGCTGTGGTTCACGGACAATGGTCGAGACTGGTTGGGCGACGACGTTCCGGACGACGAGCTCGACCGCGCGCCCCAGAAGGACCTTCATTTCGGTTTTCCTTACTGTCATGCGGGAGACGTCTCCGATCCGACATTCGGGAGCAGGCATCCGTGCAAGGATTTTGTTCCTCCGGCCTTGAAGCTCGGCGCCCACGTCGCGGCGCTCGGGATGCGGTTCTACACGGGGAAAATGTTCCCGGAGGAATATACGAATCAAATCTTCATTGCGGAACACGGCTCTTGGAACCGCAGCGTTCCCATCGGCTACCGAATCGTTACGGTTCGCGTGGAGGGGAATCAAACTTCGAAATACGAGATTTTTGCCGAAGGCTGGCTCCAGGGTAGTGAGGCATGGGGCCGGCCGGTGGACATTCTCGTCATGCCCGACGGCGCTCTGCTCGTCTCGGACGACACGGCCGACGCGATTTACCGCATCAGCTATCATCGCTGACGTCTCAACGTCTCGCCACTGGATTGACCCGCCCGTTCTTGTCAACAGCAATGCCGTGGGATAGAGTAGCCGCCTTCCGAACGGGGGCCCGGGAATCGTGACAGGACACGGCCAGGAAAAGCTCAAGATATTAATTCGCCGTGCGGCGATCCATCGGCGCGTGCGGGAGGTCGCCCAACAGATCACAAAAGATTTCAAGGGCGAGCGCGTGCATCTGATTGGCGTGCTTAAGGGCGCGTGTATTTTTCTTTCTGACCTCGTCCGCCAGATTGAGCTTGAGACATCCATTGATTTCATTGCCGTCTCGAGCTACGGCAAGGGTAAACAGTCATCCGGTCAGGTGCGTGTGCTGAAAGACCTCGACAGCAGCATCGAGGGCTTGAACGTCGTGCTCGTCGAAGACATTCTCGATACCGGATTGACGTTGAGTTACCTTCTGCGCGTTCTGCAGCAGCGCAGGCCAAAATCGCTTCGCGTTGCCGCGCTGCTCGACAAGCCGTCCCGGCGCCTGAAAGACGTCAAGGGAGATTACGTGGGGTTTACAATTCCGAACGAATTCGTCGTCGGCTACGGCCTTGACTATGCGGAGCGCTACCGCAACTTGAAAGACGTTTGCGTCCTTAGCCTTCCCCCGGAATAAACTTGGCACGACACGTTTTGATCTCGGACGATCTCGAGACGATCGCCGCGAACGGTGAAATCGTCGTTCCTCCCGGAACGATCGTGACACCGCTCGCGCAGGAAGAAGCCGACCGCCGCGGCATCATGATTCGGTTCGGCGAGGGGAAGTCGCCAGTGACGGAAGTTCGTAAGACGCTTCCCGCAGAAATCGTGGCGCAGGCCGGGGCGCGCGTGGTGGCCATCGGGTCAGATCACGGCGGGTTCGATCTCAAGGAAGAACTGAAGCGCTGTCTCCGCGAATGGGGATTCGACGTCATCGACCTCGGAACCTCGAGTCGCGAGGCCGTGGATTATCCCGACTTTGCAGAGGCCGTGGCGAATGCCGTGGTCCGCGGCGAAGCGTGGAGCGGTGTCGTAATCGACAGCGCGGGGATCGGCTCTTCGATCGCGGCGAACAAGGTTCCGGGAGCGCGAGCAGCGCTATGTTACGATAAGGCCACTGCGCGCAACGGCCGCGAACACAATGACGCGAATCTTCTGTCACTTGGAGCGCGTCTAATTCCTGAAGAGCTCGCTCGCGAAATTCTGGCTGTGTGGCTCGAAACGCCGTTCGCCGGCGGACGCCACCAGCGGCGCGTGGATAAAATCCGCGCCATCGAAGACCGCCATCGGAAATCCTGAGCCGCAATCGTACGTGAAGCGGTAGAGCGCAAGGGACGAGACAAACGGAGCGCCGCGGGTGGATCAGCAGGAACTCGAACGCGTCATTCAAGTGATCACCGAAGAAATTCTCGGATATCTCGGCACCGAGAGATGCGCAGATCTGTGCGGCCTCGAGATTGACGAAGTCGTTTGCCCCGGCTGCGACCAGCGTTGTGCCGAACGCTGCGCGCGCAAGACGCGAAAAGTGGTCGAGGCCGGCGCCTCGCGGATTTCGGCCGGCGCGGCTGTTGGCCCTGTTGAGGCTGATATCGCCCGGCTCATCGACCACACGCTGCTGAAGCCGGATGCCACGCGCGAAGAGATTCGCAAAGTGTGTCTTGAGGCGCTGAAGTACGGTTTCGCATCGGTCTGCATCAATCCGTGGAATGTTTCGCAGGTGGCGGAACTGCTGCGAGGAAGCGAAGTTCGCGTATGTACCGTCGTGGGCTTTCCGCTCGGCGCAACGCTGCCTCAAGTAAAGGTGTTCGAAGCCGAGGAAGCCATCAAGCTTGGCGCTCAGGAAATCGATATGGTGATCAACGTCGGGGCCCTCAAATCGAAACTGGACGAGGCCGTCGAGGCGGACATTCGCGGCGTAGTCGATGCGAGCCATCGCGGCGGAGCAATTTGCAAAGTAATTCTGGAGACCTCGCTCCTGACGACCGAGGAAAAAGTGCGCGGTTCGCTAGCAGCGAAGAACGCCGGAGCAAATTTTGTGAAGACTTCAACCGGTTTTAGCACGGGAGGCGCGACCGCAGAGGATGTGCGACTTATGCGCGCGGTCGTGGGCGGCGAAATCGGTGTGAAGGCGTCCGGCGGAGTGCGCAGCCTCGACGATGTGCAGAAGATGGTCGAAGCGGGCGCAACGCGCATCGGAGCAAGCGCCAGTGTGAAGATTCTCGAGCAAGCCCGGGCCGTGACTCCGGCCAGCACCGGCGCATCCGTGGAGATGGCCGGGAATTATTGAATTTCTTTGGAATTTCGCCTACATCTCTGTCGCGAGCCCCTTTCATGTGCCTGTTATAATAGATTGAATTTTTGCGGTGGCAGGAGTTGCGCTCACAGCGAGGGCGACGCAGGTCAAGACCCGTCGGGAGGCGGGCGCCTCAACACGGATTAAATGGACTCAACTGAACTCAATTCGAAACTCGAAGTGCCGGCGGAGACTCTGGCAGTCCTCGCCGAGATCGGCCGGGAAATCAACGCCTCGCTGAACCTGGACGAAGTGCTTGAGCGCGCAGCGGCGCAGATCAAGCGGCTGATCGACTACGAGGTATTTGCTGTGCTGTTGCCCGAAGAAGGCACAAATCAGCTTTATTTTCGCTTTGCGATAGGCCATCGGCGCGAAGTGGTGGAGCATTGGCGCATCCCGATGGACGAAGGGATCATCGGCGCGGCAGTTACCACAGGGCAGGCCATTCGCGTGGGCGATGTGCGCAATGACCCGCGCTATTTGAACGCGCTCGATGGAGTTCTCTCCGAATTGACAGTCCCACTGATTGTGCGCGGGCGAGTGATCGGCGCACTGGACATCGAGAGCGACCAGCTCGATTACTTCACTCCCGATCAGCAGAACATCCTGACGCTGGTGGCCAGCCGCATCGGCCAGGCGATTGAGAATGCACGCCTGTTCGAGAGCACACGCGCCCAAGCGGAAACGTTGCTGATTCTAAACGAAGTGAGCCGCGAGGCGAACTCCACGCTTCAGGTGGAGGAAGTGCTGCGCCGCGCCGCGGAGCTGACCAAACGACTCATCGATTACCAGATTTTCGGCATCCTCCTCTACGACGAGACCGAGAACGTATTTCGTCATCGCGTGACTGTAAAATTCGGCCAGCGCGTGCAGGAAAAATTCGCTGTCCCGGCGCACGAAGGCCTAGTAGGAGCTGCAGCATCTTTGCGGCAGGCCGTCGTTGTTCCCGACGTCACGCTTGATCCACGCTATTTGATGGTCAATCCGGAGACGCGGTCCGAGCTGGCCGTGCCGATGATCTACAACAACCGCGTGATCGGCGTGCTGGACCTCGAAAGCCCGCAACTGAATTATTTCACGCCGGATCACGTGCAAATGCTCTCGATTCTCGCTGCGCACTTGGCGGTTTCCATCGAGAACGCCCGGCTCTACGAGCGGGTGGCGCGCGACGAGGAACGCATGGAACGCGATCTGAACGCGGCTCGTCGCATCCAAGGCGCTCTCCTGCCACACTTGCCGGGACCAGAATTTGGGCTCGACATCGCCGCACGAGTGGTTTCTTCGCGAGAGCTGAGCGGCGACCTTTACGATTTCCTACGCTACGGACCACACGAGTTGGCCGTGGCCATGGGCGACGTTAGCGGAAAGGGAAGTGCTGCGGCTCTCTACGGCGCCGTCGGGATCGGGACGTTGCGAAGCCTTGGCCCACAAAAGCACCAGCCGGCAAAAATGCTTCAGGCCATGAACGGCTTCCTGAGCGAACGCCAGATCGAAGGCCGGTTCATGACGCTTTGCTTTGCCACATGGCATCACGGCCGCCGCCGGATGCGCGTCGCCAATGCAGGCCAGGAGCAGCCTTTCCTGTTTCATGGTGGGCATTGCGAAAAAATTCGTCTCGTCGGATTTCCCCTGGGCATGTTCGAGGGATCCACTTACGATCAGCGAAGTTTCATTCTCGATCCAGGAGACATTGTGGTGTTTCATTCCGACGGGATTGGCGACGCGCAAAACGCTCGCGGAGAATTCTTCGGACACGACCGCATCTGCAAAATTATCGCTGAGAAACATTCGCTGTCGTCGGATGGGATTGCCGACCGAATTCTTGAAGCCGCCGATCACTTTTCCGGCGGGAAGCATCCGTCGGACGACCGGACGCTCGTCGTATTGAAAGTGAAATAGCGCCTTCCCTTTAACTTAGCGTTCACCCCACCGAAGTTTGTTCCGCAAGACCTCAAAGTAGGATTTGTGCGGCGGCCGGACGAGAAAGACCTTGTTGGCGGATTTTGTGATCACTACGCGATCTTTGGGTTCGAGCTGAAATCCCAGTTGGCCATCGAGTGTCAGGAAAACGGGCTCATCGGCCGGCCCAAAATCAATCTCCACGCGGGCGGTATCGGGAACGACCAAGGGACGGTTCGTGAGCATGTGCGGGCAAATGGGCGTGATCACGAAGGCATCGAGCGTCGGGTACACGACCGGGCCGCCTGCGGCCAGCGAATACGCCGTTGAGCCGGTCGGCGTCGCGATGATCAAGCCGTCCGCACGATATCGGCCGACGCGGTCGCGGTCCACATGCACATCAAATTCAAGCATGCGCGCGAGCGCAGCCTTTGTAGCGACCGCATCGTTTAACGCGCTCTGAGGCGCGCCGGACTTTCCATTGTGGATGATTTCGGCATCCAGCATCATTCGCTCGCTCGTGTGGTGCTTCCCGGCGAGAACCTCTTCAAGCACGGGGTACAGCTCGTCGAGCGTGACGCTCGTCAGAAATCCCAATGCGCCGAAGTTGACCGCGAGAATTGGGACTTTGTATGCACGCACGAGCCTCGCCGCTGAAAGCAGCGTTCCGTCTCCGCCGAGAACAATCAGGAGATCAATCTTTTGGACCAGCTCTTCACGAGGCAGAGTGGGAGCGTCCGAATTCGCGCAGGCCTGGGTTTCTGTGTCCACATAGATAGCGATTTTTCGCGCGCGCAGCCAATCGAGCAGCGGCGGAACAACGGCGCAGGCCATTTCTTGTGCGGGTTTGGAGATGATGCCGGCGGCGCGAATCATTCGATTAATCGCAGAATTCTACTCTACCTGCATCTGCGGGCGTGGAGAAAAAACTCCTGATTGCCTCCGGCGCCGGGCAAGTGGCTCGGCCGGACGCCCTCAACGGCGAGGCCGGACTCCTTCGAGGCTCGGACGGCGCGCTCGACAGCTTTTTCGTGCAGCATCCGGTCGCGCACGATCCCGCCCTTGCCTACTTCGTGCTTCTCGAGCTCGAATTGGGGCTTGATGAGAATCAGGAAATCAGCGCTAGGCGCCAAGATTGGAACGACGGCCGGGAGAATCTTCGCAACAGAGATGAACGATACATCCATCGTCGCGAATTCAACCGATTCCCCGATGTCTTCCGAGCGGAGGTAGCGCGCGTTGCGTTCGACGAGCACGACGCGCGGGTCACGTTGCAATTTCCAGTCCAGCTGGCTCGTGGTTACGTCAACGCAATACACCTTGCGCGCCCCGTGCTGCAGGAGGCAATCCGTGAAACCGCCTGTCGAGCTGCCGACATCGAGGCAAACCTTTCCGTCTGATGCGAGACCGAAATCCTGAAACGCGCCCTCCAGCTTCAATCCGCCACGGCTCGCGTAGCGAAGCTCTTCGCCGACGACTTCGATCCGAGCGTCTGCCAGAACCTGGCTTCCCGGCTTTTCCATTCGAGTCCCGTTGACGCGCACTTGCCCGGCCAGGAGTAATGCCTGGGCCCGCTCGCGACTCGGCGCAAGGCCACGCTCGGCAAGCAGAACATCCAGACGCGCCTTGCCCTGCTTTGGATTTTTCTTGGAAGGGGCGGAAGCACGCTCGACGCGTGTTGTCTTCGATTTCATGGGGAGCGCCGGAGCAGCAGCCGGATTCACGACCGGCGCGCGACGAGGAATTCGGCAAGCTGCCTGAGCCTCAGGGCACGTTCGCCGTAACAATCGAGTTCTCGCAGAGCTTTTGCCGCGAGGTCCGAAGCAATTTCGCGCGATTGAATCAGGCCGTACAGCGCAGGATAGGTGGCCTTTTGCTGTGCCTCGTCCTTGCCCGCAGTCTTGCCGAGTGCGGAGGACGATTCTTCGACGTCGAGGATATCGTCCACCACTTGAAAGGCCCAGCCGATGTGATCGCCAAAATTGCTGAGACGCGCGATGTCCGGCTGGCCAGCTCCCCCGGCGATGCTGCCGGAGACAATCGAGGCGCGAATCAACGCAGCCGTCTTCGAACGATGAATGTATTCGAGGCCCGCAGCGTCCACCGGCTTGCGCTCTGCTTCGAGGTCCGCCACTTGACCGCCGATCATGCCTTTGTCAGTTCCCGCAGCCTGGGCAATCACAGAGAGAATGGTCAGTCGACGTTGTGCCTCCACAGGAACGACCGCGAGGGTGTGAAACGCAAGCGTGAGCAGGGCGTCTCCCGCCAGAATCGCAATGGCTTCGCCGAATTCTTTGTGACACGTGGGCTTGCCCCGCCGGAGATCGTCATTGTCGAGAGCCGGCAAGTCGTCATGGATTAAAGAGTACGTGTGGATGAATTCGAGCGCGCATCCGACCGCAATCGCAGGAGCGGGGTTCTCCGAAAACATATGCGCCGCTTCCAGGCATAAAATGGGGCGAATTCGTTTGCCGCCCGCGAACACGCTGTATCGCATTGCACGATGGATGGAAGAGGGCGGCAGATCCTTCGCCGGGAGCAAGCGATCGAGCGCCGCTTCGAAGCCAAGGCGGTCGTCCTCAAAAAAGTCAGGGGGCATCATAAGTTGTGATTGTACGAGATTCGGTTAAGGTATGAAAGGCAGCCTGGGACGAGGTGTTTACGAAGACTCATCCTCAGGCTCGAATGGCTCCGCCGTAACCTTGCCATCCGCCCTCTTTAAGAGAATTTCGACGCGACCCTCGGCTTCTTCGAGCTGCTTCTGGCATTCGCGCGAGAGCTTCACGCCTTCTTCGAACAACTTCATGGCCTCGTCGAGCGACAGGTCGGCACTTTCCAGTCGCTTGACGACTTCCTCTAGTCGCGCGAGTGATTTCTCGAAGTCGCCCTTTCGCGCCGGTTCGGCTGCTTTGTTTGTCGCTGGATTCATTTCGCCTCTGTTCGCTCAGGGCAGCATACTAGCGCACGCCGAAGAACGTCAACAATGGCCTTGGCGGTCCGATCCGTCTACGGATTGGAGGACGCTTTCCCGGCTATAGGGAGAAGGAACAAACGGTGCGCGCGGACCTTTTCCTCGGCAGCATCGCTGAAGGGCGCCGGAATGCCGCGGCCTGCAAACCATTCCACGAACTGGTCACGGTAATGGGCGCTGCCGTACTGGCCGGACTCACCGGTCGAAATCTCCATGAGCGAAGCATCGAAATTCGAAAGGTCCGCAACGAAGCGCATGGCTGGACCGTGGCCGACTCCCATTGCACGCACGGTATCAATCGTTCCGCCCTGTTCGTAGGGTCCAATACTAAAAAACGCGTGAAGGATTCGGGTTCGCCCAAGCGGATGGCTCATGTCGAGCATGTGCAGGCGGCCCCAGTTCCAGGACGCGGGATCGGCCCGGTCAGTCACCTTCTCAAGTTGTGCGACGGCTTCGTCGGCGGCGGCGATGAGCAGGTCGTCGTAACTTGGATACCCGCGCGGCAGCCACGCTGCTGGGCGGTCGCGAAGCACATTTTCGAGGAATACTTTGTCGCGCCACCAGACGTCGTTGTAAACGCTCTTCGGTTCCCAAAGCTCGTACCGCGAGGTTTGGTCGTCGATGAAAGGCGCGAGCAAATGTTGGAAGAGTGCATGGCGCGTAAATTCGAGAAAAGATGTTTCGACCGACTGAGGCGTCGCGCGGCCGTCCCAACCGCCCAATCCGGAGATGATGCTTTGGGTCCGCGAGTCCTTCGGCGGCTTTGCGCGAACAGCGGAAACGAGTTGCCCGGCAAGGAATTTGTCCGGCAAACTCACAATGTCATTCTGTATGGCGTTGCAATCGGCAACACGAAGATTTGTGTGATTCGAAAGGAGCTCGTAGATTCGCTCCGTGCGGTAAGGACCAGCCCAGCGACCGGATACGAAATATTTGTAACCGGGTCCGACGGTTCGCGCATTTGCTGTGGCAATGACTCCGCTCGGGGGATTGAATGCGCGCGGCCGATCCTCAAAAGGAACGTATCCTTTCCATTCGTAATCGTCCGTGTCGCCGGGAACGGGCAACGAGCCGTCACCTCTGGCTCGAATCGGAATCTTTGCGGGGATCGTGAAACCGATATTGCCATCCACATCCGCGTAGATCGAATTTTGTCCGGGGCCGGAAATGTGGCGAGTGACTTCCAAGAACTCGTCCCAATTTCTCGCGCGGCCGATCAGGGGAAACCCAAAATCCAGGCTGCCGGGTTCGAGAGCCGTCCAGCGAAGCGCATAAGCGCGGCCGCCTTTGTCCATCGAGTCGTGCCGGAGGATCGGCCCGTGCCGCGTCACGACGACATCAAGCTCGACATCCGGCTTCCCGCGCACGTGGATCACTTCCTTGCGGACATCCGCCGTTACCCAATTCCTGTTCTCGCGGTAGGCGAGAGCATTCGTGGAGTCAAATTGCTCGACAAAAAGATCCTGCACGTCGGCGTTGCTGTTGGTGAAACCCCAGGCGATGCGATCGTTGTGTCCGATGATGACGAGCGGCGAGCCGGGCAATGCAAATCCCTCCACATTCCATCCCGGCGCAGTCAGATGGATCAGATACCAGATGCACGGCACGCTCAACGCAAGATGAGTATCGTTCGCAAGCAGCGGCTTACCCGAAGCCGTGTGGGCGCCGCTCACGACAAAATTGTTGCTGCCAACAATTTCCGAGGACTCCTCCTCGAATTGCTCAAGAAACGAACGAGCGGCACTCCACCCGATGGGAACGGGCGGAGAGTCTTCAAGGATTTCGTTGGGCGCGTGAACGTATGCGCTTGCACGATTGCCAACTGCCGTGTTGGGCGGCGGGACAGAATTGCCGACAATGTAGTGGTCGAGCGGGGAATCGATGACGAAGAGATCCCGGGCCCGGTCGGGTCCCACTTTTTCAGTGATCCACTCGCGGTTGAGCTTGGATTTCCAAGTGGATGTGAGCGTCTTCCACATGTACAGACTGATGAGGTACGTGTCGGCCGGGGTCCATGGCTTCGGCTTGTATCCGAGTACGGCGAACTCGATTGGCAGGCGGCTGCGGCGCGATTTGATATATTGGTTTACGCCTTTTGCGTAGGACTCGAGCAAGCCGCGAATCTCCGGCGACGATTCTCCGACGGCGCGCTCCGCAGCCACGCGCATCCCGAGCGTTCGGTTTTCCTTGTCGTAATCGAGTGCGAGGGGTCCGAGAATCTCCGCCAGATCTCCCGCAGCCGCGCGGCGCAACAGATCCATTTGCCACAAGCGGTCCTGCGCTACGACGAAACCCTGCGCAGTTACGAGATCATCCACAGATTTCGCGCGAATCCACGGCCGTCCCCACTGATCGCGGTCCACAATCACGCCTTCCTTTAATTCAGGGACGGCAACGCTTCCATCGAGTCCCGGCGAAGCGCGCCGGACGACCCACCACGAAATCAGCAGCACGACTCCCCCGAAAATGAGAATTCCGGCGACGATTTTACGGACGTTGCGGGATGCGCGGGTCATTGTCGTGGCCCCAAGGCAGCCGCGCAGTGTAGCCCAGGCTGAGATGAAATTCGAGTGCCGCGAGTCCTTCTTCTGGCGCATGATATGACGCGGAGAGATAGACATGGTTGCCACGGTCCTGGAAGCCCCTTCTTCCGCTCCTTCAAAGCTGGCGCTCAACTCGAGCGAGACCACTTGTTGCATCGTGGGAGGCGGACCTGCCGGAGCGATACTTGCCTTGCTTCTGGCGCGGCGCGGAATTCGAGTCGCGCTGCTCGAGATGCACAAGGATTTCGACCGAGAATTCCGTGGGGACACCGTTCATCCCTCCACGATGGAAATCTTAGACCAGATTGCCCTGGCCGACCGCGCCCTGGGGCTTCGTCACGGTAAGATAATCGCCCCCGTCATCCAAACTGCAAACGGTCCTTTTTCTCCAATTGATCTTCGGCGTCTCAAAACGAAGTATCCTTACATTCTGATGGTGCCTCAAACTCTTCTTCTACAAATGCTCACGGAAGAAGCCGGAAGGTATCGAAACTTTCGGCTGGAAATGGGAGCGAACGTAACGGAACTTGTCTCAGAAAACGGCTCGGTCCGAGGCGTTCGCTACGAAGCGGAAGACGGAACACACGAAGTCCGCGCGCTCCTTACCGTCGGCGCCGATGGGCGCTTCTCACGCGTGCGCCGTCTCGCCGGCATCGAGCCGATCGGAACGTCGCCCCCGATGGACGTCCTCTGGTTTCGTTTGCCCCGCCTTCCGGAAGACCCGGACGCTCCCGGTGGCGCCTTCGGCGGGATCGGCATGGGCCACCTGGTGATCGGCCTCGATCGAGGGGATAATTGGCAGGCGGGGTACATCATCCTTAAGGGCAGCTATCAGGAAGTGCGCGCCGAAGGAATCGAAGGATTCCGCCGTCACATCGTAGACATCGTGCCCCAGCTTGCGAAGCACGTACAATCGCTTGCTGATTGGCATCAAATTTCACTTCTTTCCGTTGAATCGAGCCGATGCCCATACTGGTGCCAGCCGGGGTTATTGTTGATCGGCGACGCAGCGCACGTGATGTCGCCCATCGGCGGCGTGGGAATCAACTACGCCATTCAAGATGCGGTGGTCGCTGCTAACCTCCTGACAAAGCCGCTTCTGGCAGGTCGCGTGACTCTCAACGATCTGCAAGAGGTGCAGCGCAAGAGAGAGTGGCCCACGCGCATCATTCAGTTCTTCCAAACAGAGGCCCAGAAGCGCGTGGTCGCAGCCGCGCTCCGGTCACAGCAAATGATACGCATCCCGTGGCTTGTCCGGGCATTCTTCCGCATCCCGTATCTGAGGGATTTACCCGCGCGCCTGATCGCGTTTGGACCTGTGCGCGTCCGCGTAGAAGCTGAGTGATCGAAGTCCGCATTGTCGCGCACTGTGCCCTCGCGACGGGAATTCTCCCCTTGCCAGACGCAACTTGCTAGAATCTGGTGGATGGTTGCCTCATCCTTCCTCCCATCGCCCGAGGTACAATTGCGGCTTCTTCAGGGCACCAAAGGCGATGAAGATTCGCCGGCCGGCCATCCGTCTTCGGAGCGCAAATCCGAAGCGAGCGCCGAAACTGCTTTAGCAGTTTGGCAACCGTGAGGCCAACCGCACGATGATCATCCTGCAACTTTTCTCCGTCCTCCTACTCGTGGGCATGAACGCCTTCTTCGCAGCTGCGGAGTTTTCTCTGGTGACTGTGCGGCTTTCGCGCGTTCGGCAACTCGTGGAAAAGGGTGATCCGCGCGCAAAGGTTGTCGAGAATTTGCTCGGAGATTTGGGCCGCGTGGTTTCGGGCGTGCAGGTCGGGATTACGATCGCGAGCCTATTGCTCGGCTATCTTGGCGAAGTGACGCTTTCTGGAATTCTGAGCCCGCTTGTAGCGGAAATCCCGCGTCCATGGGCAGCGGTGATCGCGCACGGCGCCGCGCTCACCATCGCGTTTGGGCTTCTCACAGTCCTTCAGGTCATCCTCGGCGAATTGGTTCCCAAGAGCCTGAGCCTGGCGCATGCCGAGCGCGTCGCATTGTTGATCGCCCGGCCGTTTCAGTGGTTCCTGGGCACGTTTCGTTGGGCGATTGACTTGCTCGATGGAGTCGCAGAGAGGATCGTCCGGTCGCTCGGCGTCGTCTCACCGCACAGCCACACGCTCGTCCGCTCGACGGAAGAGCTTCAGGTGATGATTCAGCAGGCGGAGGACCGTGGCTTACTGCCCGCCGCTGAAGTGAAGTTCATCCAGAATGCGATGGAGCTGAGACAGGTGCAGGTGCGAGAAGTGATGGTGCCGAGGCCGGATGTACACGCGCTCCCCGCAGGTGCGAGCCTGGAAGACACGATGAAAATGTTCGCGACGACGCAGCGCTCGCGCATCCCCGTTTTTGAGGGCAATCTCGATCACATTCTGGGCTTCGTGCACATCAAAGACTTGATCTGGGTTTTGCTCGACCGCGCCCGACGCGTCGAGGAGCATTTGCCACCACACGAATTTCAGTTGAGAAGCCTCTTGCGCGACGTCCTGATTGTTCCGGAGACGAAGCCGGTGAGCGAATTGCTGCTCGACTTCCGTGCCCGCCGCACCGGCCTCGCTATGGTCGTTGACGAGTTCGGAAGCATACTGGGTCTCGCGACGCTCGAGGACATCCTCGAGCAGATGGTCGGCGAGATTCACGACGAATTCGACGTGGTTGAGCGGCCGCTGACGCTCCCGGATGGCGCCATGATTTTTGACGCGGCGATCAAAGTGCGCGATCTGGAAGCACAGTACAACATCACGCTCCCCGACGATTTATCCTATGAGACCATCGGCGGCTTTGTGCTCAACCATCTCGGATTTATTCCAAGAGGCGGCGAAAGTTTTGAAGCTGACGGATACCGCTTCACCGTGATGGAAATGGAGCGCCGGCGTGTCTCGCGCGTGAAGGTCAAGTCGTTGCGCGCCGTGGACACAGAAACTGTGGAGCGCGGGCCGACGGTTGGCAAAGAGCTTCCCCTGGTACCCCCTGCTGCTGAGGCGGTTGAGGCCAAACCACGGAAAGCAAGGGCCGCCGCCAAGGCGCGCCGCGGAACGGGCAACTCGGTATGATCCGCTACGTCGGATTGCGACTTCTGCTTGCTCTTCCAGCTCTTTGGCTCATCCTGACGATGGTTTTTCTGCTGGCGCACATCGTCCCCGGCGACCCGGTCCAACAAATGCTTGGCGAGGGCGCTCGCGTGGAAGATTTGCAGCAACTTCGCCACGCATTGGGCCTCGACCTTCCGCTTCCGATTCAGTACGCGCGTTACATCACCGGCGTCGTTCACGGAGATCTAGGCGAGTCGTTTCGTTTCCAGAAGCCGGTCGTGGGAGTGGTGGTGTCGCATTATCCGGCGACGCTCGAGTTGGCTGCCGTGGCGCTTTTCGTGTGTGCGGCCATTGGAATTCCTGCAGGAATGTTGGCCGCGGAGCGGCGCGGTCGCACGACAGACCATGCTATCGGAGTTTTCACGCTCTTCGGGCTCTCGGTTCCTAATTTCGCGCTCGGGCCGGTTCTGATTCTCGTATTTTCCGTGATTCTTGGCTGGCTGCCTGTGTCGGGCCGCGGAGGCGTGCTACATCTGATCTTGCCGGCCGTGACGCTCGGCGCGGCTCTCGCCGCCATCTTGACGCGCATGGTCCGCACTTCCGTGGTCGAAGAACTTTCGAGCGATTATGTCCGCACGGCGCGAGCGAAGGGGCTTCCGGAATCCGCGGTCTTATTCCGCCACGCGTTCCGCAACGCCTTGACGCCCATTCTCACGATCCTCGGGTTGCAATTCGGGACGCTGCTGGCAGGCACGATTGTCACAGAATCAATTTTTTCCTGGCCGGGAATCGGGCGGTTGGCCGTGCAAGCGATTCAAGCGCGAGATTATCCATTACTCCAGGGCTGCATTCTATTGATTGCTGTGTCCTACGTGGTTGTGAACCTGTTGACGGATGTCGTATGTGCTCTGGTCGATCCACGAGTGCGTTTCGAATGAAGGGACTCCGCAACTTCCTGAACCAAAGCGGCCCCGGGAGGTTGGGCCTGGCGCTGACGGTGCTTCTCGTCCTGCTGGCCGCCGCCGCGCCGCTGATAGCCCGCTTTAGCCCCACCGCGCAAGATTTGCCGGCGCGCCTCGCCTCTCCCAGCGCCGCCCATTGGATGGGCACGGACGAACTCGGACGCGATATTTTCTCGCGCGTTCTCTACGGCGCGCGGGTCTCGATGACGGTCAGTGTGAGCGTAGTGCCGGGAGCGGGAGTCTTCGGCCTGGCGATCGGTTTGCTCGCAGGCTATTTCGGCGGCTGGTTCGATCGCCTCGTCAACGTGGTCCTTATCAACGCGTTTCTATCCTTCCCGGGTATTCTTCTCGCAATCGCATTCGCGGCGTTTCTCGGCCCGGGACTCGGCAAAGTGATTCTCGCGCTGATCGTTACCGGATGGGCCGGTTATGCTCGGCTCGCGCGAGCACAAGTTATGCAAGCCAAGGAAATGGAGTATGTGCTCGCCGCGCGGTCTCTCGGTGCGTCCGACGCGCGCATCCTCGTCCGGCATTTGCTGCCAAACATTCTCCAGCCTGTGCTCGTGCAGGCAACCATCGCGATGGCAGGCGTGATTCTGGCCGAGTCCACGCTCAGCTTTCTCGGAGTCGGCGTGCTCGCGCCGATGCCGAGTTGGGGCGCGATGCTGAATGACGCGCGAGGCCATCTCTTCGATGCGCCGCACCTCGTGATTTTTCCCGCGCTCGCCGTGATGACTGCGGTCCTCGCATTCAATCTACTGGGCGACGCGCTGCGCGATTGGATGGACCCACGCATGCGCTCCTATCTCATCATCACTTCTCTCGCACGTTAGGGATTTGTTCGGAGAACTGGGAGGGTGAAAAACTGTCGAGCGGGTTTACTTCACTGGCCAAGTTCAACGGTGACTTCGGCGCCTCGCGTAGTCCCCAGCGCGCGCGCCGCATTGCCTTTGTTCACCGAGATTTCGAGATAACCGCTCGATCCGATCACGCCGAACGCTTCACCGGCAGCACCCTGCGCGAACGTCGGCAGGATTTTTGTGACCGCGGCGTTGCCCACTCGAATGGTGAATTTGCCGTCCGGAGCGATCAGAGCAGGAGCATCCTCGGCTGTAAAGTTTGTGACCACATTCCCGAAATTGTCCACGCGCAGAACCACTCCCTTGATCACGTTTTCGGAAGCCTTTGGCCTGGGGATGGCGAACCGGACGAAGTCCGTGATGGGGTCGCCAAAGCTGGACGTCTGCCAGGATTTGGAGAGCCATGCCGCAACTGGAGCGAAGATGTCGCGGCCGTGGAAGGTATTGCTGACCGGATGAAGAAAATAATGTTCGGATTTGATGTGCCACGCGTGCAAGGCCTCGGAGCGATCGTAGACGACCGAGAGCACGCCGTTGTCGGGCGCCACAAAATAGTGCTGATCGCCTGCGACAAGAACCGGGCGTCTTTGGGTTCCCACGCCGGGGTCCACAACAACCATATGAATCGTGCGCGGCGGAAAATATTTGTAGGCTTGCCCGATGGCAAGAGCTCCGTCGAGTATGTCGTGCGCCAGGACCCCATGCGTGATATCCACGATCGTCGCGTCGGGGTTGATGTTCAAAATCACGCCCCTAATCGCGCCCACGAGGTGGTCGCTCACGCCGTAATCGGTTGTCAGTGTGATGATGGGCCGCGTCGATGTAGCCATGAATGTCCCGGGCGCGCCAGAGAAGCATCGCAGCGCTTCCTTCGACGCTAACGGACGGTTACGGCCCTGTCAAGGCAACCTGCGCCGGTCGGTGACGCACGCGACATGGGGCGATTGTGACGGCAAACCTGCCTGCGGTGGATCGTCGCTCGAAAAGCGAATTGGCGGCTTGCCTTGACCCCTCTTCGTGCAGCCGCTATTCTGGATTACTCAGGGTCGCCCCATGCACGTATATCTTGATTACAACGCGACGACGCCCGTGAACCCGCAGGTTCTCGACGCCATGCTGCCTTACCTCGCCGAGGCGTTTGGAAACGCGAGTTCGATTCATTCTCTGGGGCAGAGCGCGCGGGGGGCACTGGACCGCGCCCGTGAATCCATCGCATGGCTTCTGGGTGCGGCGCCTTCGGAAATCGTGTTTACCAGCGGCGGCACAGAGGCTGACAATCTCGCGATCTTCGGAGTTGTGGGCGCTACAGCGAATGCGCGCAAGCATGTCATTACGACCGCGATCGAGCATCACGCTGTATTGAACGCTTGTCAGGCTCTCGAAAAGTATGGCGTCACGGTTACCTATGTTCCGGTGGGGCGCGACGGCATCGTAGACCCCGACGAGATTCGATGCGCGTTGCGGCCGGAGACGATGCTGATCAGCGTCATGCATGCCAACAACGAGTTGGGCACGGTCCAGCCCATCGAAGAAATCGGGAAGATTGCCAACGAGGCGGACGTCTATTTTCATTGCGACGCGGTGCAATCGGCAGGGAAGTTGCCGCTCGACGTGAAACGCATGGGCGTGGACCTACTCTCCATTTCGGCGCACAAAATCTACGGGCCAAAGGGAGCGGGCGCGCTTTACGTCCGCACCGGCACGCCGGTCGAACCGCAATTTCGCGGTGGGCATCATGAGCGCGATCGTCGTCCCGGTACGGAAAATGTTCCCGGGGTCGTCGGTCTTGGAAAAGCAGGTGAGCTTGCTCGAGAGTATTTGGTGACAGACACAAGCCGCATAGAAGCGTTACGAGATCGCCTGGAGGATTCGCTGCTCGCGTTGATTCCATCGGTGCGCGTGAATGGCGATCGCGCGCGACGCGTCGCGAACACGACCAATTTGACATTCGCGTCGGCAGGTGGCGAAGCGCTTGTCATCGCACTCGACCTTCAGGGCATCGCTTGCTCGACGGGTGCAGCATGCTCCTCCGGTGTCGTTGAACCTTCGCACGTACTTTTGGCCATAGGGCTATCTCCTGACGAGGCGCGCTCGAGCGTGCGATTCAGTCTGGGCAGCCCGACCACCGAGGAAGATATCGAGCAGGCAATTGCCGTGATGCCCGCGGTTGTCGAGCGCCTGCGGGAGCTTTCCCCGGTGCCGGCCAAGTTGCGAGCGGCGCGGTGAGGGATTAGTAGACGATTATGTCGACAGCACAGGTCCAATTCGAAAGCGCTCGCAACACGCAGGCCGCCGTAGCCGTAGCCATGAGCGGTGGTGTGGACAGCTCGACGGTGGCGGCGATACTGCGAGAGCGCGGCTTGCCGATCCTCGGACTCACGATGCAGCTTTGGAATCAGCGGCGCCTTCCCGAATTGCAGGGGAGCGGTCCGGTGCAGCATCGCTGCTGCTCACTCGACGATGTTTATGATGCGCGGCGTGTCGCCGAACACCTCGGCATTCCGTACTATGTCGTGAACTTCGAGCGCGAGTTCGAGGAAACCGTCATTCGTCCGTTCGTGGACGATTACCTCGAGGGTCGCACTCCGATCCCATGCACGAGATGTAACAATCATGTGAAGTTCGATCAGCTTCTCGCAACGGCTCGCCAAATTGGCGCCGACCGCATTGCCACGGGACATTACGCTCGCGTCCGGCGCAACCCGGAAACAGGGCGCTATGAATTGCTTCGCGCCGTGGATGATTCGAAGGACCAGTCGTATTTTCTGTTCGGCCTAACGCAGGAGCAGCTTGCGCGCACGGATTTTCCTCTCGGAGAGCTTACAAAACAGGAAGTCCGCGAAATCGCACGAAGACTTTCCGTGCCGGTCGCTGAAAAGCCGGAAAGTCAGGAGATTTGCTTCGTGCCATCCGGGAATTACGTTCGCTTTATCGAGAGCTACCTGCAAGAGCAGGGAAGCACTCTCCAGGGCGAATCCGGTGAGATCGTCACAACAACCGGTGAAGTTCTCGGCCGCCACAGCGGCTTGCATCATTACACGGTGGGCCAGCGCAAAGGGCTCGGACTCTCTCGCGGCCGCCCGCTTTATGTCGTGGCACTCGATCGCCCGCAGAATCGTCTCGTCGTCGGCGAGGACGCCGAATTGCGTTCAACGGTCTGCGACGTGCGCGCCGTAAATTGGATTTCGTTTGAGGCTCCGACAGAGCCAATTTCCGCGAAGGTACGCATTCGGAATCGCCACGAACCTGCACTGGCAGAAATCAGTCCTCTCGACGAGTCGACCGCACGCATCCGCTTTCGCGAACCGCAGCGCGCCATCACGCCCGGCCAGGCTGCCGTCTTTTATTCTGAGGAACACGTCCTCGGCGGCGGATGGATTCGCTGAATTAATTCTTATTCTGGTAAACTGCGATAAGACAGTCTTCCGCGGGAACAAAAAATCAGGGCTTGGTCCTAAATGAACAGCTCTTCGTCTTGTGGGGCGGAGTCTGGTTCAGCCCGGCGGCGCTGCTGGCCGCGGATAAAATCGAGGCCCACCTTCAGACCCTTCAGCAAGGCTGACGCTTGTTGAATCGGACCCAGGAAAGATTTGCGGACTTTCGTGCCGGCGTCTTCGACAACTTCGAGTGTGCCCGTGAGGATGTGGTCGGCGCGGATCACCTGAGTCCGGAGCCGTTCGACCGCGTCGGTGAAAACACGATCGACTTTTTGCGCCTGCCCCCGCGCGATGCGCGTGATTTCCGCTGCATCGCCCATAATGCTTGCGATGCGATCTTCGGAGTCATCGAGGATTCGAGTCACGCGCAACAGGATCGGATCGATCCGCGCGTGGAGATCATTGGCGAGGCGCGTGAACTGCTCCAACGATGCTTTCAACTGAACGAACATCGCCAGAAGAATTGCCATTTGAATCACAATGGCAATGGCTGCAATGATGATAAAAGCTTCGATCCAGCCGGACATCAAACTCCTCGCAGGAGCTTAGGATGCTGCCTTCGATTTCTCCCGCTGGTAAGCGTCTTTTCCCGCTTCGACCGCCGATGCAAGTGACTCTTTTTGGCGGGACATGATCTCTTTGCTGCGCTCGATCAAATCTTCCGCGCGTTCGCGGAGCTCACGCGCTTTCTTCTGAGCATAATCGCGTCCTTCGTCGGCCCTCGACGACAGATATTCGCGCGTTTCTTCGCCGGATTTAGGCGCGAAGAGGATGCCAATCAGTGCCCCGATGCCGAGGCCAACGAGAAAAAAGCTGACCTTTGAACCCACGTTATCGCTCATCGAACACCTCCAAAGCTCACAGTAGCATAGCCATTTGGGACAGGCAAGCAATGCAAAGAAGCACCCCTCTTGGCTTGCTCATTCGGCGCGCGATTCGGAGGCATTCTCCTGGTGCAGGGCATCGAAAACACGTTGCGCCTGCGCCCTCGGCAACTCCGCGGCGAGCTCGTCGACACTCATCTGTTGCAGGCGCGCAATGCTCCCGAAACGCCGCAGAAGCTTCTGCGCAGTGCGCTCCCCCACGCCACGAATGTCCGTCAGAGAAGTGCGCAGATGGCGGCTTGACCGGCGCTGCCGGTGGAACGTAACTGCGAAGCGATGCGTTTCGTCGCGGATCTGCTGGATGAGATGCAAAACGGGGGAGTGTTTTTCGAGCACGATTGGTTCATCCTCGCGGCCGAGAACATAGAGAATTTCCTCCTTCTTCGCAATGCTGGCGACCGGTTGATTGATGATCTCCAGTTTCTCGAGCGCCTGGGCCCCGGCATGCAATTGGCCAATCCCGCCGTCGATCAGAATCAAGGTTGGCAGCGGCTTTCGTTCCTCTTGCAAGCGGCGATAACGCCGCTCCACGGCCTCGCGCATACTGGCGAAATCATCGCGCAACAACCCATCGGCTTGAGTTGAACCCTGAGGCATCGCCTCGCCCCGAATAATGAACTTTCGGTAGTCGGACTTCTTCATCCGGCCATCTTCCCAGACCACCATGGACGCGACGGTGTCCGCTCCCTGGATGTGCGAAATGTCGAAGCACTCGATTCGATTCGGCGGCTCCGGAAGGCCCAGCGCCGACTGAAGCGCTTCGACAATCGCTTTCGAGCTCGGACGCAATACGCGAAACCGCTGAACGAAGGAATGTTTGGCATTCTTCTCCACCAGCTCGAGGAACGCGTGCTTCTGTCCGCGCTGCGGATTCAGGATTTCGACGCGATGACCCGCGGCCTCCGTCAAGACTTCATCGAGCAGCTCGCGCTCCTCGAATTCCATCGGAGTGTGGATGTAACGCGGCAGATACGCGGCGTCGAGATAGAGCTGCTTGAGGAGCGAGGGAAGGAATTCGGCCGGATTGAATTCTTCGAGATCCTCCCAGTAGAAATCGCGCCGGTCCACAACGCGCCCGCCGCGCAGATGGAAGAGATTTACGGCGACTTGCGGCGGCTCGGCGTACCACGCGAGCACGTCTGTGTCGTCCCCGGAAGCGGCGGCGATTTTTTGGCGCTCTTCCATTTCCGCGAGTGTCCGCAGCAGATCGCGGTAACTGGCGGCTTCTTCAAAGCGCTGATCGTCGGATGCGTGTTGCATGCGCTCTTCCAAGCTTCGCGATAGATCGCTCCGCCGGCCTTCGAGGAACAGCCGTACGTCTTGTGCAGCTTCTGCGTAACGAGTGTCGGTAACGAGCCCTTCCACGCAAGGGCCGAGGCAGCGGTGAATGTAATACTGGAGGCAGGGGCGCGGATGAAAGCGCGTCAAGTCCACGGTGCACGACGGCACGAGAAAATGTTTGTGGATCAAATGAACGAGCCGGTAGGCCAGGCTCGCAGGGAAGTAAGGTCCGAAATAAATCGAGCCGTCCTTCGTCAGCCGCCGCGTCACATACACGCGCGGATATTTTTCGAAGGCCGTATAGCGAATATAGGGATACGTCTTGTCGTCGCGCAGCAAAATGTTGAACTTCGGTTTGTGCTGCTTGATGAGGTTGTTCTCGAGCGCGAGAGCTTCCTTCTCGTTGTCCACCACGATGTAGTCGAGATCGACGGTCTCCCGCACCAGCGAGCCCGTCTTCGCATCCTGCCAACTGGATTCGAGAAAGTACGATTTCACTCGGCTCCGCAGCGAGAGCGCTTTGCCGACGTAGAGAATTGTTCCGGCAGCGTCCTGAAAAAGATACACACCCGGCTGCGTAGGGAGATTGGCGACTTTTTCGCTGAGTTCCATCGGGACGCGCTACAATAAAAGAGGCATCCGCCCCGGCCGTCATTCGATGCCGAGGAACATCTTTCATGATAGCAAACGCTGTCTAAAGCCATCCAGAAAGCGCCCATGCAAAACAGGATTTCCCAAATCGTGCTCCTCGGTTTCCTGGCGGCGCTGCCCGCTTGGGCTGTCGAACAAGAGCCGCAGAAATCGAAGCCCAATGAGGTCCAGATACAACCCAGCTCAAATTACGATCCCTATCCTGCGGAGAAGGACGTTGAAGTCGGCACCTTCTACATGCATAAAGGGGACGTGGATGCCGCGATCGACCGCTTCCTCGAGGCCATCAAGATGCGGCCGAATTATGCCAAGCCGCGTCTCCTCCTCGGCGAAGTGTACGAGAAGAAAGGCGAAAAGGAATCGGCAGTGAAGTACTACAAGGAATACCTGCAGGTTTATCCCAGCGCCCCGGACGGCAAGAGAATCCAAAAGAAAATCGACAAACTCTCCCAGGAAAAGTAGCCGGTCTGAAAATCAAGAAGCAGGAAAGCTGTCGAGAAACTGAACGGCATGGTCGTACTGTTTAAAGCGGCGCTCTTCCTTTCGAAAATCGCGCGAATGAGATTCTCGACGGCAGCGTGCAAATCGGATCGGATGCTTCAGGTGCAGCATTTCATGGTATAGAACGTAGGCGACCACGTATTCGGGCACTTCCTTGCGGTCGAGCTGGCGATTCATCACAATCTGGCGCAGCGCGGGATCAAAACATCCGAGCTGTGTGCGCCAGACTCGCGCGCTCCAGCCCAGCCGGGGCAAAGGCAACTCATTCCGGAAATAATGCCGATTCAACCGCTGGAACATCGGCCCGAGATCATGGTGTTTCCCTTTCGGCCGATGCTCCACTCGTCGCGCGCGATGCTGCCGCAGGACCAGCAGAAGCCGGCGTGTGGACTTTGCGTATGAAAATTCCCGGTACGTCTCGAGCAATTGCTTTGGCGCTCGACGGCGATAGAGCCGGGCGAGCAGAATCGCAGCGGCAGCTTCCAGCACAATGCGTGGTGCGCCGCGAAGCGCGTCGGACAGCCGGACGTGCGCCGTATCTTCGCGCAACCGGATCGTGTGAGTCAGATCCGTATACGGATGATATTCCACGACAAAATGCGGTGGGCGGCCCTCGCATCCGAGTCGCGTATAGATGCGTTGAAAAACGCGCTCAGCTCCGGGAACCAGGCGCCCACGCGATGGCGGTTGCCTCACGACGGCTTTCTCCGTACGGGTCCGGGCGTAGCTTCTTTTGATGCTTTATCGACATCCGCGAGCATGTCCTTGGTGCCCTCAATCGCGTCTTCGAGAGTGTCTTTGTAAAGATCGATGTCGATCGCATCCTTTTGAATTTTCTGAAGCGTGTCGAGAAACACCGCCCCTTTCGATTTCAGCAACGTGATCGAGCCCTGAACATCCACCTGCTTTTCCTGCCCGAGCGTTACTTGGTCCGCAGCGTCGTCCACGCAACTCACATACGCGTTTATCAGGGAATTCAAGACTTCGCTCCGCCGGCGTTGAGCGGGCTTACGGGAAAGTTCGTATTGAAATTTCTTCAAGCGGTCCTCGGCGAACGACACGAACAGTGAGATTTTCTCCGGGGGAGAGAACGCCTCGCGGAGTTTGTCGCTCTCCGCATCCGACAAGTAGTCCTTTTTTTCCTGCGGCACACCGGAAACGCGCGCCGCTGCGAGACCGCCGATCAGCAGAATCGCAAGGATTCCCGGAATGAAGCAGCGTAATCGCATGACGATCTCCTATCCTTTTGGCTTCATTGGTTCCGCTCCACCGCCTGGATTGCGCGGGAAAAGTTCCTGGATAAGATGCCGATTTATTCGATCGAGGTCCTTGCGCACTTCATCAAAAGGCTTTTGGTCATCGGGCGATAGTCCCAAGATGATTTCGTCCAACTGACGTAAAGACCGGCGCAGAGAAATCTGAAGTTCCTTGAAGCCGGAAGGGGTCTTTTCCGCGTCGGCGCCCGTCCCATCCAGGCCCTTCTGGCAAAGTTGGACTTGATCTCGATATTTTTCGAGGACGGCGACAGCCTGGAACAAATCTCCAGCAGCAATGTCGATTTGAATCTTCTGAAATTCCGCATCGCCGAGGCGTGGCATGATCTTCGACTTATGGACCGGACCGGATGCGCGATCGAAATGCGACTGGATCTGAGCCAGCGCTTGTTGGGGGATAATTGGAGCGGACAAATTCGCGATGGCCAACGCCATCCAACTCATCTGAATGATCCACAGCAAGGCACTACCTCTTCTTGTCCTTGAGCTCGCGAGTTAGAGTTCGAACGCGCGCGGAAGCCGCGAAGTACATGTCGTTATTCTGATCCTGATTCAGCCGCAGAAACTTTTCATAGGCCTCCAGCGCCTCCGCTGACTCTCCTAGTTTATCGTAACAATCGGCGCGGACGAACCACGTCCCGGCCGGAAGATCCTTCCGCTTCGCGAGGAGGCTGAGACCCTCCAGCGCTGCGCGGTAATTCTTGGACAGATACTGCGCCGCGACCAGATCGCCGAGCACGTCGTTTGCGCCCGGATCGAGCCTGAGCGAAACGATCAGTTGTGCGACGGCATCCGGATAGTCTTTCTTTTCAAGATAGATGTGCCCGAGCCGCGCGGGGATGTTCGGGTTATCGGAAGCAAGGTTCTCGGCCCTCTGCAAGACGGGGACGGCTTCATCGTAACGCTTCGTAAAAAAATAAATTTGTGATCGCAGCAAGAGAGCCTTGAGACCTTCCGGCCCCGCATCCGCCGCGCGATCCAGTTCGACAAGCGCTTGTTGGTTCTTGCCGGCGTCTACGAGCGCGGACGCAAGCTCGAGCCGCGCCACGACGTCTTTCGGCTGTGCCTCCAGATACTCCGAAAGCTCCGGTAGCGCGGCTTCCGTTTTCTTTTGCACGAGCAAGCTTCTGGCCAGCCCAAGGTGCGCCAAAGGCGAAATGGGGCTTAATTCGATGGCCTCCCGAAACTCAGTCTCGGCTTCGCTGGCGTCGCCAGAGGTCAGGAGCGCGCGCCCAAGAGCAAAGCGAATGTCGGCATCCTTTTGATCGATTTTCTTTGCCGCCTGATACTGCTCGATAGCCGGGGCGAGTTTTCCCGAACGCTCGAACGCTTCGCCCAGCAGAAACTTGGGGCGCGCTTGATCCGGCTCCATCTCCGCGGCTTTCTCGAGCGGCGGAATGGCGGCGTTCGGATCGGAGTCCATTAGAGTCAGCCCCAGATTCAAGTAGGCCTCAGACATTTTGGGATCGAGAGAGATGGCCTTCTTGTATTCCAATTTCGCATCAGCCGATCGCTCCAGCGCGGAATAGACATACCCGAGCTGGAAGTGCACCGCTGCGTCGTCCGGCCTTTTCTCCAGGTACTGCTGGTAGTTCTTCGCGGCCCGGTCGTAGTCCTTCTGTTCCATTGCCGCTCGCGCGGTCTCGAGGAAGCTGTTGAGCGCCGCGTCGGCGGGATCTTGGGGGATTCTTTTCCTGGTGACGGTAGTGGACTGTGCGGATAGGTTCGAAGCCGAGCTGAGCAATACACAAAGCGCAAAGCTGACAAGCGACTTCGAGAGAAGCGTCATGAAGTCATTGATTGCTTCGCCGAGCCGTTCGGCGTGGCCTGCAAGTGATTTCCGTGATTCATTCCGTTCCGAGAATTGAGGACGCGTGCGAGAAACTTTCCCGTGTGCGACTGTGAGTTGCGCGCCACCTGCTCCGGCGTTCCCACGGCCACCACGCGCCCGCCGGCATCGCCTCCCTCGGGCCCGAGATCGATCATCCAATCTGCGGATTTGATCACGTCCAGATTGTGCTCGATGATGAGCACGGAGGCTCCGCCTTCGATGAGTTTGCGAAACGCAGTGAGGAGTTTTTGAATGTCATCAAAGTGGAGTCCTGTCGTCGGCTCGTCGAAGATATATAGAACGCCGGCGCTCTGCGGTCGAGTGAGATGCGCGGCGAGCTTCAGGCGTTGCGCCTCACCGCCCGAGAGCGTGGTCCCGGATTGACCGAGTCTCAAGTAGCCCAACCCGACTTCATCGAGCACGCGCAGCCGGGAAATTACCTTCGGGTGCGCCGCAAAAAATGTCAGCGCCTCGCGCACAGTCATTTGCAGGACGTCGTGGATGTTCTTGCCCTTGTATCGAACATCAAGGACGCTGCTCTTGTAGCGCGTTCCGCGGCATTCCTCGCAGATCAGTTCGACATCGGCCAAGAAACGCATCTCGACCGTGACGGTTCCGTCCCCCTGACACGCTTCGCATCGCCCCCCCGGAATGTTGAACGAGAAATGACCCGGGCTAAAGCCGCGCTTCTTGGCTTCCGGCGTCGAAGCGAACACCTCTCGTATCGGATCGAATGCCTTCAAGTACGTCGCGGGATTCGACCGCGGCGTCCGGCCGATCGGCGACTGGTCCACCATTTCGACGGCGGTCACCGCGGAATCTCCCTCGAGGCGGTCGCAGCATTCTCGCCAGTTCCCGCCGGTGCGCTTGGCCTGGAGCGCCTTATAGAGTACGTCATAGACGAGCGTGGATTTTCCCGAGCCGGAGACGCCCGTAATGGCAACCAGCATCCCCAGAGGGATGACGAGATCGATCCCGTTGAGATTGTGGCTGTGGGCCCCGAAAATTCTGAGAAATTTCCCCTGGGGTTTACGCCGGCGCGCCGGGACAGCAATTTTCAAATCGCCGCGAAGGTATCGTCCTGTGATCGACTGCGCGTCCGCGAGCAGGGCATCGCGGGACCCGGCAAAGATCAGGTTACCGCCGTGCTCGCCCGCGCCGGGTCCGAGGTCGAGAATATGGTCGGCGGCGAGAATCGTGTCCGGGTCGTGTTCGACGACCAACAGAGTGTTCCCCAAATCGCGCAGACCCTTTAGGATTTGAATCAGCCGCGTCGTGTCGCGGGGATGAAGACCAATCGACGGCTCATCGAGCACATACAGCGCGCCGACGAGATGCGAGCCAAGCGACGTGGCCAGCTGGATTCTTTGCGCTTCGCCGCCCGATAGTGTTGAAGTCAGCCGGTCGAGCGTCAGGTAATCGAGGCCCACTTCATCGAGAAACCGCAGACGTTGCTGGATTTCCTCCAATACTTTTTCCGCAATCGTCGTCTCCGCCTCGCTCAATTGTAGGCTGCCAAAGAACGGCCGCGCCTCCTTAACCGTCATTCGGCAAACTTCCGTGATCGAGCGCCCAGCAATTTTCACTGCACGAGCTTCGGCGCGAAGCCGCGTGCCGTGACAATCCGGGCATGTGGCGTAGCCTCGATAGCGGCTCAGGAACACGCGCACGTGCAATTTGTATTTCTTCCGCTCGAGCCAATTGAAAAAGCCTTTCACGCCCGGGAAAGCTTCTTTCATGTCGCCGTCGAGGATCGCGTTTCGTTGCGCGGCGGTCAGCTCGCGGAACGGAACGTCCACAGGAATCCCTTTCGATCGCGCGTACCGGCGCATTTCTATTGCAAGTTGGCGATAGCGGGGCTTGGTCCACGGTTCGATGGCGCCGTCGGCGAGCGATTTTCCCTTGTCCGGGACGACGCGGTCGGGATCAAAATCAATTGTGTTGCCGAACCCCTGACAGCGCGGACAAGCCCCATAGGGGCTGTTGAAAGAAAAGAGCCGCGGCTCGGGCTCCTGATATGAGGCGCCACATTTCTTGCAATCGAATCGCTCGTTGAACGTAAGGCGCTCGGGAGCGCCACCCGGCTGATCCGGGACGAATTCCAGAATCGCCTCGCCGTGGCCTTCGCGATAGCAGATCTCGATCGAATCCACCAGGCGCGAACGGATTTCCGGTGAAAGTGTCAGCCGGTCCACGAGAACGTAAACAGGCTTTGAGAAATCCACGTCGAGCAGGTCCTCCGGCGTGGAGAATTCGAAAACACGTTCTGCTTGATACAGTCGATTGAATCCACGCTTGCGCAGGTTGACCAGCGACTGGCGAATCGTGTCCGGCGCGGGCTTGATCGTCTTGCGCGGCCGCGCCGATTGGGCGGCGGGCTCGGAGGCAAACTTCAACTCGTAGAGAATGTAAAATCTTCGCCCTTCCGGGAGCGACAACACGCGCGCGGCAATTTCATCGAGTGTATCCTTCCGAACTTCTTCGCCGCAGCGGAAGCAAATCGTGTGGCCCACGCGGGCATACAGCAGGCGCAGGTAGTCGTAAATTTCCGTGGCGGTCGCAACGGTGGAGCGTGGGTTGCGCGTCGAATTTTTCTGACGAATCGAGATGGCAGGGGCGATTCCCGTGATCTCGTCCACGTCCGGCTTTTCGATGCGCTCGAGGAACTGCCGTGCATAAGCCGACAGCGACTCGATGTACCGTCGCTGGCCCTCGGCGTACAGCGTATCGAATGCGAGGCTGGATTTGCCTGAGCCCGAAACGCCGGTCACGACCGTGATGGCATTGTGCGGGATCGTGAAGTCCAGGTTCTTGAGATTATGGACTCGCGCGCCACGCACACAGATAGCTTCCGGATCGCTCGCTGGCCCCGGTAGAGGCACGTTCCTAGTTGTGGCCTTCTCAGTCCGTTCCGTCGGCATGTGTGTAAACCAAAAATTATACGCCCGCGCGTCAAGCTCGGCAAATCGCGAGAATTCCCCCAGGTTATCGCGCCGAGCATCTGGCTGGAGTACAATCCTCGGCCGGAGGGGCCTAAACCGCCTCGCAAGGGGCTGTTGCACGGATGGGAAACGCAAATTTTGATCGTGTCGTCTGGATTGTGCTCGATAGCGTCGGAATCGGCGAGCTTCCGGATGCCGCGGCCTACGGCGACGTGGGCCGGGACACGCTCGGCCACATCGCGCGGTCCCGCGCGCTGCGGATTCCGAACCTCGTTCGCCTCGGCCTGGCAAACATAAAGCCACTGGACCACCTTTCCGCTCCTGACCATCCTGCAGGGAGCTACGCCAAGGGTGCAACTCGTTCGCCGGGCAAAGACACGACCACGGGCCACTGGGAAATGGCCGGCATTTGGCTCGACCAGGCGTTTCCGGTCTACCCGCAGGGGTTCCCAAAATCGCTGATCGATGAATTCGAGCGACAGATTGGCCGCCGCACGCTCGGCAATAAGCCCGCTTCGGGAACAGAGATCATCAAGGAACTTGGTGAAGAGCATGTGCGCACGGGCTTTCCCATCGTGTACACATCGGGCGACAGTGTTTTTCAGATCGCCACGCACGAAGATGTGATTCCGGTGCCGGAGCTTTACCGCATGTGCGAAATCGCGCGCAAGATTCTTGACGGGCCGAATCGTGTCGGCCGCGTGATCGCGCGGCCGTTTACCGGCACTCCCGGAAATTTTCACCGCACCGAGCGCCGTCACGACTACGCAGTTGAGCCGCCGCGACCCATGCTCCTGGATGTTCTCGCCGAGAGGGACGTTCCGGTCTTCGGCGTCGGAAAGATTCATGACATTTACAACGGCCGCGGCGTGGACAATTACGTCACGACGAAAAACAACGCGGACGGCATGTCCAAACTTACAGGCGCCCTCGCGACGCAATCGAAGGGCTTGATCTTCGCGAACCTCGTTGATTTCGACATGCTCTACGGACACCGCAAGGACGTGGAAGGCTTCGCGCGCTCGCTCGAGGAGTTCGATCTTCTGCTGGGCCCGTTCTTGGGGTTGCCGCGGCCTTCGGATCTCCTCATCATTACTGCGGATCATGGCTGCGATCCCGATCCCGTCAACCCCACGACGGATCACTCGCGAGAATACGTACCCATCATTTCCTACACACCTCGAGTTTCGGACGGAAGAAATCTCGGCACGCGTTCGACCCTCGCCGATATGGGGCAGACCGTAGCTGAAAATTTCGGCGGGACGATTCCTCACGGAACCAGTTTTCTGGAGCTCGTTTCCAGATAGGAAGAAACTGCGCGTTCAATCGCTCTGCGAAGCCTTTTGTGCGTAATATCCGGAGCGGGTACGAACGGCCATTTTCCCTTCGCCCTTCGACACGAGTTGAACCTGAACAGCCCGGAACGATCCGTCCCTCGCCGTATTCGTGGGGTAGTAGCCGAGAGTGTATTGATTGCGAATGTCGCGCGCGACCTGCAGGCAGACTGTCTCCACATCTCCCAGTGTGTCCGGGAAATAAGCCATTCCGCCGGTCGATTCCGCCAGCGTGGTCAAGACTCTCTTTGAGCTGCGAACCATCTTTTTTTCGTGCTTGCGGTCGTCCTCGCTAAAAACTCCGATGGCGTAAATCGTTGCATTCGATTGCTCGGCGGCCTTGACGGTATACTCGAACGACTTGCGGCTGGCATCGTCGTCACCATCGGTGATCACGAGAAGAATCCTTTTGTCCTTGTGCCCCTTCTTCAGATGGTCGAGCGACCCGACGACCGCGTCATAGAGAGCCGTGCTGCCGCGCGTATCAATCCGCGAAAGAGCGTCGTTGAGTTCCTTCGGGTCGTTCGTAAAATCCTCGTTGAGGTCCAGATAGTAGTCGTCGTTGAAATTCACGACGAAGACTTCGTCCTGCGGATTGCTGGTACGCACGAATGTGAGAGCCGCTTCATTCACTTGCTCGCGTTTCTCGCGCATGCTCCCACTGTTGTCGATCACCAGGCCCATGGTAACGGGGACGTCTTCACGCGAGAAGACGGAGATTTTCTGCTCGACCTTGTCTTCGAACACGCGAAAATTATTTTCGCTCAGATTGGGAACGAACTCTCCCCGGCCGTCCACGACCGTCGCGTGGAGCACGACCAGGTCCACGTTGACCTTGATGCGCTTGCTCTGGTCCGTATTTTGCTGAGAGAGCAGCGCGGCGGGAGGGGGAGGGGCAGCCGGCGCGGGAAGTGTCGCAGGTAGGGAATTCTGCGCGCGTGCGCCGGTGCTCGTGCAAAGTAGGAGCAAAGCAAGAGGAACCGGGAATTTTCCGGAAGGCAGATGCCAGCGGTTAGTGTCCCGCCGCGTAGTAGCCGGATCGGGCGCGCTCGGTGAGGGGCGGGAGCCCTCTGGGCGGACGCAATTCGATTTTGATCTTACGCCATTTCCCATCGTGCGCTCGGTGGCTTGGTTTGTAACCGACGACATATTGATTGCGCAACTCCATGCTGATTTTTGTGGCGATATCCGGGAGCTCGCTCAGGTTCGTGACCACGAAAACGCGCCCGCCGGTTGTCGATGTCAAGTCGCTCAGAAGCAACGGCCCCTGGCATTCCTCCGGGGTGCGGTCGCACCGCACGTCGGAATAATTACCTATGGCATAGAGCTGAACGTCCGCTTCCTTCACGAAATTTCGAACGTCAATTTCGCTATACCGACTATGATTATCGCCTCCGTCCGATATGATGAGCAAAGCTTTCTTTGTGTTGTGTGCTCCTTTCATCTCGCTTAGACCGAGATAAATCCCGTCGAGCATCGCCGTGCGGCCTTTCGCCGAGGCGTACATCATCCGGTTCTGCAACTCTTCGACGCTGGCCGTGAAGGAACTGGCGAGCTCGGCGCGATCGTTAAAATTCACGAGGAAGAATTCATCGGAGGGATTCGCGGTGCGGAAAAATTGCACTGCCGCTAAGCGGGATTTGTCCACCTTGTCCGCCATGCTCCCGCTCATATCAAAAATCACGCCGATCGAGATGGGCACGTCCTCACTGGAAAAGGTCAAAATCTCCTGCTCTTCACCATCTTCGAATACTCGGAAATTGTTCCGTTCGAGCCCGGTCACCAGCCGTCCGTAGGGATCCGTCACCGTCACGTTCACGAGCGTCAATTCCGTTTCGGCCTTCAGAACTTTGCCATGCGGAATTTTCTGCGTGCTCGGAGGGAGCGTCGGGCCCGTGGGCTGGTCTTGCGCAACGGCGGGTAATGCCAGTGTGAGTGAAAGCAGGACAATTGAAACCGCACAAACCGCCGCCAACGCCCAGCGTCGAACCGGCTGTGTGGCGCGGTCTCTCAACGTTCTCCCGCTCTGCCGTAGGACCCCGGCAGCTCTTGCGACCCGCTGACTGGAATTGTATCACTCGCCAAATCCAAATCAAGCGCATCCTGATGCGCCACACTGGCACGGCAATAGAGGGAGAGCAGTCGTGTGTTAACATGCCGCGAGCGCGTAGAAGGCGTCCAATGCCGGCGGCAAACCCCGAATCCAAAAGCGTCCTTGCGGTGATTCCCGCACGATACGCTTCCTCGCGATTTCCCGGCAAGGCGCTCGCCCTGATCGCGGGGAAGGCCATGATCCAGCACGTCGTCGAGCGCGTTCGCCTGGCGCAGACCGTCTCCCGCGTCGTCGTCGCCACGGACGATGACCGCATTCGGAAAGCCGTGGAGGAATTTGGCGGTGAAGCGATTCTTACACGTCACGACCATCGCAGTGGGACCGACCGTGTGGCCGAGGTCGCCACGCATGTTCCAGCCGAAATCTACGTCAATGTGCAAGGCGATGAGCCGCTCCTTGATCCGGCGGCTGTGGACGCCGTAGTTTCCGCGATGCATGACGACGACGCCATTCAGATCGCGACACCCTGCGTTGCAATTTCGCAGCCCAATGAAATCATGGACCCCAACGTGGCCAAAGTGGTGCTGGACTTCGAAGGGAACGCCCTCTATTTCTCGCGTGCGCCAATTCCTTGGGTTCGCGACACGGGCGAGACTGTCGCCGCGCGCCACCTCAAACACATCGGCCTCTACGCCATTCGCCGGGACGCGCTCATGGAATACCCCACGCTTCCGCCCGGAGAACTCGAGCACCTCGAGCAGCTGGAACAGCTTCGATGGCTCGAGAACGGCTTTGGCATTCGCGTCGTCGAAACGGATTATGATGCCGTAAGCGTCGATGTCCCCAGTGACATCGAGCGCGTCGAGAGGCGCCTTCGGGAACAAAGCCGGTCGTAGTCACGCCACATCCTCGCGAGCAGATTCTCGTGGTTTGCGCGAATGCCGCGAAAAAAGGACGAAGAATCACGATTTGACACGCGCACGCATTCCGACGATAATACTGAGTACGCCGATTCCACCGGAGGAAGTCGAGCAACCTTGCGGACCGGCCCGAAGTACATCTTTGTTACGGGCGGCGTGGTTTCTTCCCTCGGTAAAGGCGTAGCAGCGGCTTCGATGGGTTGTTTGCTTGAGAGCCGCGGTTTGCGGGTCACCCTCCAAAAGTGCGATCCCTACCTGAACGTGGATCCCGGAACCATGTCTCCCTACCAGCACGGCGAGGTGTTTGTCACCGACGACGGCGCCGAAACAGATCTGGATCTGGGCCATTATGAGCGATTCACTTCCGCTCACCTCACGCGCGACCACAACTGGACCACGGGCCGGATCTACGAGTCCATCATCGCCAAGGAGCGTCGCGGCGATTATCTCGGCAAGACTGTCCAGGTGATTCCACACGTCACCGATGAAATCAAAGCGGCGTTCTGCAAAGTCGCCGATGGCGTGGACGTCGTGATCGTGGAAATCGGCGGGACGGTGGGCGACATCGAATCGCTTCCGTTCCTCGAAGCCGTACGCCAGATGCGTCTCGAGCGCGGGCCGGAGAATGTCGCCTTCGTCCATCTCACGCTCGTGCCTTTCATCGCTACTGCCGGTGAGCTGAAGACCAAACCCACGCAGCACAGCGTCAAAGAGCTTTTGAGCATTGGGATTCAACCCGACATTCTGATTTGCCGAAGTGATCGCCCGCTCGAAAACGAACTTAAAGCCAAGATTGCGCTTTTCTGCAATATGGCCGAGTCGCGTGTCATCTCCGCTCCGGACGTCGGCAACATTTATGAAGTCCCCATGTCGCTCGCGGCCGAGGGCCTCGATGAACAGATCCTGAGCCTGCTGCACCTCGAAGCGCCGCCAGGTGATTTAAGCCGCTGGCTCGCGATGCTCGAAACGCTCGAAAATCCGCAGGGCGAAGTTCGCATCGGGGTCGTTGGCAAATACGTGCAGCTCGAGGACGCCTACAAGAGTCTCCGGGAAGCGCTGATGCACGGCGGTCTGGCGAATCGCCAGCGCGTGGTGATTGAGTGGATCGAGGCCGAGGAGATTGATTCGCCCACGACCGCGGAACGTCGCCTCCGCCATTGCGACGGCATCCTCGTGCCTGGAGGATTCGGCAAGCGCGGAATTTCAGGCATGGTTCACGCCATCACATACGCACGCGAGAAAAAAGTTCCGTTCTTTGGAATCTGCCTCGGTATGCAGTGCGCCACCATCGAGTACGCTCGCCAGGCTGCCGGCCTCGACCACGCCGACAGCACGGAGTTCGATCCTTCCACTCCCAATCGCGTCATTTACAAGTTGCGCGAATTGCTGGGTGTAGACGAAATGGGTGGCACGATGCGCGTGGGATCCTGGGCCTGCAAACTCGAGCCTGGCTCGTTCGCCCACAAAGCCTACGGCCAGATGGAGATTTCCGAGCGCCATCGCCACCGCTATGAATTCAATTGCGAATATGAGGAGACGCTCACGCGGGCAGGCTTCCGCATCACGGGCCGCACTCCCGATGGTGTTTATGTCGAAATCATTGAAGTCCCGGACCACCCGTGGTTTCTTGGGTGCCAATTTCATCCCGAGTTCAAATCCAAGCCGCTTGCGCCGCATCCGCTTTTCGCTTCGTTCATTCGCGCAAGCCTGGCGAATCGACACCAGCGGCTTGGCCAAACCGCTGAACCCCAGGCTCGCGCATCGAATCCCGCGGACTAAGCGAACGCAGGAAGGGCGAGCGTGACCGTAGTCCGCGCGGCTGCCTCAGCTTTAGACTCGCCAGGCAGTCCCTCACCTCATTACTATTGATGTGGTTTTATTTTGACGAGAAGGAAGAAAGCGTCAGTTCACGCAGCCGCGAGGTACTGCCACACGGTGCCAGTGAACTTAAGTTGCAAGACTCCGCCTTCGTCCGCGTGTAGGAAATACTCGCCCGTCGGAATTCGGTGCGCGTTCATCGACCGCACAGAACATCGCATCCATCGCGCGGGCCCAAGCACTCTGCCATGCTTGTTGCCCTCATCAACGATCTGCATTCCGTACTTCACGCGGTACTCGACACCCGTAGGCCGTGTCGGAACCAACCGCCCTGACCCATTACGCTTACGTGTCTTAATGCCCATGCCCATATGATGCCACATTTAGGCTGAAAGTTACCCATTTTTAGATACTTCCGTGCGTCTTTAAGTACCTCCCGGAGTTATGGGCGAATGCCGCCAACCGCCCAACCTGCGGTCTCCGCACCTGCTCCGGGCGTTACTCGTAAGTACAAGACGCCACTGACCTTGCCCCTTCCTTCATTAGACGGTGTCTAATTCACCTATGGACCACAGCCCAAACGTAAGGGCCACCCCTCTCGGCCGCTTCGGGGAACGGGACACTTCTGCTGGAGATGACTCCCCGATTCAGTACCGGAGCGCGATATAAGGAATTGTCGTGAGCCTCTCACCGTCCGGTCGCATCGGTCTTGCCCTCCTTGTCGTTGGGGCGGCCATGGACATCGGATGGACCGCGTGGGCAAACACCCGCACATGGGACCCTCTCGATGTTCCCATCTCTTTGTCGCGCGGCCATATCCGAACGAACGAGTTCGCGATCAACCTGCGGACCTCCTTCGTGGTACAAATCGAAGTCGAAAGAAAATCCGATTCCGGCCGTGTTCCCTGTTTACTCGGCTTCTCAGAATGTGCGGGTACATCTCCGGTTCTTCGTGCTTCTTGGGTCTTGTCCAGCGGCGGGGAAATTGTGGAGCAGGGGAAATCGAGTGAAAGCGACGGAATTGTCGGCGGCACGGAATCAATGGCCAAGATCATCGGCTTTTTCCATGCGCCAAGGAATGGCCGGTATGTGCTTGATCTCGACGTCTTGGACGACAGCAGTGGTCTCAATGCTGGCCACCCCAGGCTCCAAATCTCTGAATGGTCAGCAACGTATCCCGAGTACGACCCCTATCATTTTTCGTTGGTTTTTGGGACCGTACTTTTCGTGTTGGGCGCAGTGTTGCTTGTGCGTTCGGTCAGCGAGCAAATCGGCCTAAAGCGGGAGACCAATGCACTGACGACAATCCTCTCCGGCCTTCATTCAGCCATACCCATCGCTAATTCAGGAGATGCCTCGGGCCGCGAGAAGTGCCGGAAAGCCTTATTCGCATGCGCTAACCTACGCCCGAAGCCTTTCTTGAATCGCAGGCTTCCCGTGAGCCTGCCGACCGTTGGGCTTGTCCTTGCCTTCATTTGCACCGACGCACTTTTCTTGCCCGTCTTCATGATGATGGGCACGATCAGTTGGCATCGCTGGGGAATCATGGTCCACGTATTCCGGCCGGACGCTCCGGTTGCGAGCGATGCCTCTCAACCCGTGGGGATCCTCGTACGGGTGGATTCGAAGGGTCACTATTTTGTGGACTCGCGGCAAGTAGAGCTAACTGATTTGCCCGAAGCACTGGAGCAAGCGTTTCATACTCGTCCCGATCGGTATGTCTATCTCGATGGCGATCCCAACATCCCATTCGTGGATGCCGCGCGAGCCATGGCCGCCATCCGCAAGGCGCATGGCGACGTCATTCTGCTCACGCCCGGAACAAGATCTCCTCTGCAACACTGACGCTGGCAAAGATCCTCGGGACACCCGGACCTTGGGCCGCTGCTCCTCCCGTCCCAATTCAAAGTTGAAAAGAGGCCCGTTCACGCATACGCTGTTCCTTCGCCTGGAGGATCGCATCTCAGCCATGGAGCGTTCGCGCGGCTTTTCGATCGGGAAAATTCGAGTGGGCGGGAACGCACCTCTATTTCTGATTGCGGGTCCGTGCGTGATCGAAAGCGAAGCGCATGCAACGTCTCTGGCTGAGCGGCTCGGCGCCAGCACAAGTGAACTCGGCGTACCCTTCATTTTTAAAGCGTCCTATGACAAAGCGAATCGCTCATCCGTCGCTTCCTATCGCGGTCCCGGAATCAAAGAAGGCCTTCGCATCCTCGCCAACATCAAGAAGCGTACCGGGCTGCCGATCCTGACGGACGTTCATAGCGTCGAAGAAGTCGCTCCCGTTGCGGAAATCTGCGACGTTCTCCAGGTGCCGGCATTTCTTTCTCGCCAGACCGATCTGCTAGTTGCTGTCGGCCGGTCGGGTCGCGTAGCGAATCTGAAGAAGGGCCAGTTTCTTTCGCCATGGGAAATGAGCAACGCCGCCGAAAAAATCGCCAGCACGGGTAACGATAAAATTATCCTGACGGAGCGCGGCAGTTCATTCGGCTATCAGAATCTCGTTGTGGACATGCGCTCGTTTCCCGTCATGCGCAAGTTCGGCTATCCGGTTGTCTTTGATGTAACGCACTCGGTGCAATTGCCCGGCGCAGATGGGAAGTCGAGCGGCGGACAACCGGAATTCATCGAGCCGCTCGCACGCGCGGGCACCGCTGCCGGTGTGGACGGTTTGTTTCTCGAAGTGCACGACGATCCTTCGAAGGCGCTCTCCGACGGCTCGAATGCGTTGCCGCTGGCACAATTTCGGCCACTGCTCGAAAAAGTCTTGCGGCTCGCGGCCGTCGTGCGGGAGTGGGATACGCGATGAGCTCTGCGGATCAGATGAGAACAACGCTGGCGACCGCCAAACGCGTCCTGCGCATCGAAGCCGAAGCGATCACCGGGCTTATCGAACGCCTGGACGCGCGCTTCGAAAAAGCGGTCGAACTCATTTTGAATTGCAAAGGACGAGCCGTGGTCACAGGCCTCGGAAAATCGGGGCTGATCGGCCGGAAGATCGCGGCAACGTTTGCGAGCACCGGCACGCCCTCGCTTTTCCTGCACGCCGCGGATGCGATGCACGGAGACCTCGGCATGCTAGCCGCGGGCGACGTTCTGCTTGCAGTTTCCTCCAGCGGCGAAACGGAGGAACTGGTCGAATTGCTCGAAGCCGTGAAACGTCTCGGCATCCAACTTGTTACGCTGACGGCAAGCCCGCAATCCACCATGGCAGTAGCAAGCGACGCGATCCTCGACATCGCAGTGAAGGAAGAGGCGTGCTCGTTGAATCTGGCGCCCACGGCTTCGACGGCGGCGGCTCTCGCCATGGGAGACGCGCTGGCCATCGCCTTGCTTGAGCGCCGGGGATTCAAGGAAGAGGATTTTGCAGCGTTGCACCCGGGTGGCCGGCTGGGCAAGAAATTGCGACGTGTCGAAGCCATGATGCATTCTGGTGAAGACGTCCCGCGCGTTCTGCCGACAACGAAAATGCCTGACGTCATATATGAAATGAGTCGAAAAGGGCTCGGCCTGACTGCCGTCGCCGAATCCGATGGGCGTCTTCTCGGCGTCATCACGGATGGCGACCTCCGGCGCGTGATGCAGAAGCGGAAAGAAAACGTGCTGGAACTCACCGCGCGGGATTGCATGACGCCGAATCCGATAACGATCGCCCGAACCGAGCTCGCCGCCAGCGCGCTGCGCTTGATGGAAGAAAAAAAGATTACGTCCGTGCTGGTGGTGGATGCTGCCGGCCGCCTCGAAGGCGTCGTCCACATCCACGATTTGTGGACGTTGCAGTTATTTTGACGATGCGGCGACCGAAATATCTCTCTTTGCCGGCGCCCACGGGGATTGCCAGGGAGCACTGAGCCATGTCAATTCGTGAAATCAAATTCCCAGCCGTCGCGCTCCGGCGGGCGAAGAAAATTCGCGTCCTGCTCATGGATGTGGACGGCACTCTCACGAACGGCAACGTGTCCCTCCAGGGCTTTCCGGACGGGAGCGTTGTGGAGATGAAGACCTTCAGCGCTCTCGATGGCGCGGGATTGAAGCTCGCCAGCATCATGGGCATTCGCACCGGGCTCATCACCGGTCGTGATTCACAGGCGACCGCGCGGCGCGCACGCGAGGCTGCAATGGAATTCGTCATTCAAGGCCAACCGAAGAAGCTGGATGCTTATAAGGCGACCCTCGTCCGCGCCGGGGTCACTGATGATGAGGTCGCTTACGTCGGCGACGATCTACCGGACTTGCCGCTTCTCCAGCGAGCTGGCCTCGGCGTGGCCGTCGCTAATGCCGTCTTCGAAGTAAAACGTGCCGCGGATTACGTCACTGTCGCCCGCGGTGGCGAAGGCGCAATCCGCGAAGTCGTGGAATTAATCCTGAAAGCTCAGGGCAAGTGGAAAAAGGCAATTCCCCAAGCGATCGCCTAAGAAAGAAAATCCCGCCGGTTTCAATTTAGAGAGAAAAACGAGGAGGATTCTGGAGCGGGAGAAGGGAATCGAACCCTCACCTCTAGCTTGGGAAGCTAGCGTTCTGCCACTGAACTACTCCCGCTCACTCGAACATTCCGCAGAATAGCACTGCCTTCGAGCAGTACGCAACATGAGCGGATTCGACCTGCAGGGTAGAGATTGACCGCGCAGAACGAATCATTTGGAGGTGGCAGTAAGCAGGCGGTCCAGAGTTACCGCTGCGAAGTAAGCGCAGCCCGCGAGGTCGCGCTCGGGGATTCGTCGCCTGAGAAGCTCCGTGGTAGAGTGACGGCCCGGGGAATCCCAGCGGAGTTTATGGCGGGGGAGGCGATGTGGCGTATCGGGACTTGCGGGACTTTCTGAGCAAGCTGGAAAAAAAAGAGGAACTGCGGCGCGTTTCCGTTGAGGTCGACCCGATCCTTGAAATTACGGAAATCACCGACCGGGCCGTAAAGTCGGCCGGCCCTGCGCTTCTTTTCGAGCGGCCCAAGGGCTCGCGCGTTCCCGTGGTGACCAATCTCGTCGGCACGGAACGTCGCATGAACATGGCGCTCGAAGTGGATTCTCTCGACGAAGTGGCTGAACGCGTTCATTCCTTCCTCGACATGCAATCGCCGCAGGGCCTGCTCGAAAAGGTGAAGATGCTCCCCAAGCTTGCCGAGATCGGATCATTCTTTCCAAAGAGCGTCCGCAACGGTGCGTGCCAGGAAGTGGTTCGCATGGACGGGTTTTCGATCCTGGAATTCCCCATTCTGAAGTGCTGGCCGCAGGACGGGGGGCGCTACATCACCTGGCCGATGGTCATCACAAAAAATCCCGAAACGGGCAAGCGCAACGTGGGCTGTTATCGCATGCAGGTTTTTGACGAACGCACCACCGCCATGCACTGGCAAACGCAGAAACACGGCGCGGAGCATTTTCGCAGCGCGCGTTCGAAGAACCGGGAAGGGAAGCTTGAAGTAGCCGTAGCGATCGGCGCCGATCCTGCGACTTGCCTTGCAGGGATTCTTCCTGTGCCGCCGGATCTGGACGAATTTTTGTTTTCCGGTTTTTTGCGCCGCGACCCGGTCGAACTGGTCACGTGCAAAACGGTGGATTTGGAAGTTCCGGCCAATTCCGAAATCGTGCTCGAAGGTTATGTAAATCTGGGCGAACTTCGCACGGAAGGTCCCTTCGGCGATCACACGGGTTTCTACTCGCTCGAAGGCGAGTATCCCGTTTTTCACGTTACCTGCGTGACGCATCGCAAGGATCCGATTTACCTCACGACGATCGTGGGGCCTCCGCCGCAGGAAGATTATTTTATTGGCCATGCCGTCGAAAGAGTTTTTCTGCCGGTCATGAAGATGCAGTATCCCGAGATCACAGACGTGGCGATGCCGGCCGAAGGCATATTTCAGAACCTGATGATTGTCGCAATCCGGAAGAGCTATCCCGGTCAGGCGCGGAAAATTATGAACGCCATTTGGTCGCTGGGGCAGGCCATGTTTACGAAAGTGATCGTTGTTGTGGACCACGATGTCAACGTGCAGGACTCCCGTGAAGTCGTTTGGAAAGCTCTTTGCGCCATTGACCCGGAGCGGGATGTCCAATTTGTGCTGGGACCTGTGGATACGCTTGACCACGCCGCGCGCCGACAGGACTTCGGCTCGAAGATGGGAATTGACGCCACGCGCAAGTGTCCCGAGGAAGGCTTCGCCGGCCGCTGGCCCGACGAAATCAAGATGGATGATGCCACGAAAAAACGAGTGGACGCGATTTGGCGCCGCTTAGGTCTGAGTGACTCGATGAAATAAGTGAAGCCGGTCGAGGATGGTGTCGGATTCGATTCCGCCAAGTTAATCGAGTCTGTGCACGGGTCGGCCGGGCCTCATTAGACATCCCCCTCATCCCAAAATTATCTGCCTCCCGTTTCGTTCGGAAAAAGGAAAGCGAAGCCTCAATTACCGCAGTTTTGCTAGGAATTGGAACAACCCGGACTCGGCGATCTCTGCTCAAGCTGTTCTTTTAGTTCGCTTGCCCTGTTTACAAAGGTTTAACCAACAGCACACATATAAAACACGTTGCTTGACAGTCTGTGTCTGTGGATGTGATAAACGGTCAAAGCAGGAGCGTACCGGGATTATCAGTACTACCGGCCTCCTCGGTCTCGATGGAGCCTCAAAGGGGTTGGGGTTGATTCAGCGGCAAGGGGAAGTGGGCTACCTGGGGAAATTGCCAGACAGGGAATGAAGCGGAATCCGGCCTGCAAAGCGGGGCGGAGTGAGGAGTGAGGGGCCGCGCGATGTTCAATCTGGGGAAAACGAAATCGTTAATTGGCCTGGACATTGGGTCCAGCTCGGTGAAGGCAGTCGAGCTGAAAAAAACGAAGGCTGGCTTTGAGTTGGTGAGTTTCGGCCTCGAGCCCCTGGCACAGGATACGGTTGTGGATGGCGCAATCATGGACGCTCCGTCTGTCGCCGAAAAGATCATTTCCATTTTCGAGAACCAGAAGATCAAGGCGAAGGATGTGGCCACGTCGGTTTCGGGCCACTCGGTAATCGTCAAGCGGGTAAGCATGCCACTGATGACCGAGGAAGAACTCTTCGACCGGATTCAGGCGGAGGCGAGCCAGCATATTCCATTCGACATCGCCGACGTCAATTTGAGCCATCAACTTCTGGAAGCCACCGAGAATCAAATGGACGTTCTGCTGGTGGCGGTGAAGAAGGACAAAATTCTGAATCACACGAACGTGCTCGCGCAGGCCGGGAAGACGCCCGTCATAGTGGACATCGACGCCTTCGCATTGCAGAACGCCTTCGAGGTGAATTACGAGCCGGATCCCTCGCAGGTGGTCGCGCTGCTCAACGTGGGCGCGAGCGTAATGAACATCAACATCGTGCGAGGATGGACGCCGCTCTTCACACGCGACGTCTCCGTGGGCGGCAACCAATATACCGACGCTTTGCAGAAGGAACTGGATTTGAGCTTCGAAGACGCCGAGAAACTGAAAATGGGCGGAACCCTGGCGGGTGTGAGCGAAGAGCAGCGCACGGCGATTCTGCGATCCGTCTCCGACATTTTGATCCTCGAGATTCAAAAGACATTTGACTTTTTCCGCGCCACGGCCAGCGGGGAAAACATTCGCCGGATTTACGTCGCTGGAGGGACCGCGCGCGTTCCTGGCTTGCTCGACCTGCTGAAGGAAGAATTCGCCATGCCGGTCGAGGAGTTGTACCCGTTCCGGAAGATTTCCATAAACCCTGGGCGCCACGATGAAAACGAGCTTCGCGACTTGGCGCCGCGCCTGGCAATCGCTGTTGGCTTGGCGCTGAGGAGCTTTGACACGCCATGATCCGGATCAACTTACTCGGCCAGAATCGCCCCAAGGCGGCCAAGAAAGCGGTGCCGCTAGAAGCTACGGTCCAGGTGCTGTTTCTGGCCGCAGCCGTCGGTCTCGCTTTGGTGGTCCTCGGGATCACGTACTACCAGCAGAAGAGAGAGTTGGACGCGACGAATACTCACATTTCCACGTTGAAAGCGGAAAGGGCCAGCTTGCAGCAGATCAAGCACGACGTGGAACAATTCGAAAGCCAAAAGGCCATATTGCAACAGCGAATCAATGTGATTGAGACACTGCAGCGGAACCGAAGCGGCGGCCAGGAATTACTTCAGATGGTGGCAAACACGGTCGTGCGCGTTGATTCGCTGTGGCTGACGAGCATGAGCCGGACCGGCGACAATCTCGACCTCGAAGGCCAGGCGGGTTCCATCAATGCAGTGGCCAATTTCATTACACAGCTCAAGCGCTCCGGTTACTTCGACAGGGTGGAAATTAAGGAAGCCAAGGAGACGGACCTGGTTCCGTCGGCTCAGACCTTTGGCTTCTTAATGACGGCGGCCGTCAGCGCAACGCCGCCGCCGCCGACAGGGCAGGCCCAAGCACAAACGAAGCCAGCGGCTGGGACTACTCCGCCCCCACAGACTGCGCCCAAGGGGAGGAGCTAGCGATGGCTACCGCTTTTCGAGATTGGCCCTGGCCCCTGCAAGCCCTTTTCTATGTGGGTCTGGCGGTATTGCTTGTGCTCGCCGGCTTTTTCGTGCCGGGCTCTCCGGTGCGCAACATTCGTGCAGAGCTTGAGAGTGCTCAGAATCAGTTGAAGCCTCTGGAAGCAGAAGTTGCGAGTCTCCGCGTGTACAAGCAGCGGAGAGCGGAGTTGCAAACGGAAATGGATGCTCTGCAGAAGCAGCTTGCAACTTTGCAGACCATTGTTCCGGAGGAAAAGCAGACGGATCAATTCATTCTGATGGTGCAGAGTGCAGCCGCCACTTCCGGCGTTTCGATTCGCAAGCTGACGGCTAAGCCGATTACGACACAGCCGTATTATTTCGAGATGCCTTTTGAAATCGATACGGACGGGCCTTATTACTCGGTCCTCGATTTCTTTGCGCGCTTGGGTCGGTTGTCACGAATCATTAACGTGGGAGACCTGAAGCTCGGCGCGATCAAGGAAACCACGAAGTTTCGTTTGGCTCCAGGAACAACAGTAGCAGGGACGATTACGGTCACGACTTTCTTTACGAAAGCGGCAGATGCGCCGGCGAGTCCGACGCCGACTGCCGCGCCGATAAAACGGTAGGGCACAGACGATGAGACTGGCAAAGGTATCGACGAACCTGTTGGCAGTGCTGACAATGTCGTTTTGTCTTGTCCCCGGACTATGGGCGCAAGAAACTGCGGCGCCAGCAACACCGCCGCAGGCCGCTCCCGTGAAGGGTAAGGCGGGCAGGAAGTCAACTCATAAGGCGAAGTCTGCCGCACCAGCGCCGAAACCGGCGAGTGCGGAGGCGGCGACAGCGGCAGGCGGAAAAGTGGAGCCGGTCGCAGTGAAGCGCGACCCGTTCCAGCCGCTCGTGAGTGAAAAGTCGGCAAAGTCAAATGAGCACCTGCCCCCTGGCAAGGCCGGTCTGGTAATTGCCACGGTGCACGTAACCGGAACAGTGCGCTCGCCCGGTGGAATGCTGGCGGTGGTGTCGAATCCCGACCAGCGCGTGTATTTCCTACGGGAAGGCGATCGCCTCTATGACGGAGATGTGGAAAAGATCGGTTTGGATGGCGTCACCTTTCGAGAAAATTCAAAAGATGCCTTCGGGAAGCAGGTGGAGCGAATGGTCACCAAGCGAATCTACCCGAGTGCAGGAGAGCAGCAATGAGGATCATGTGGCGGGCGTGGGGCCTGACTGCGCTAGTCGCGGCAAGCCTGATACTGACAAATGGAGCGCTGTCGGCGAATGATGAGCCGGTGGTGCATGTGAAAGCGGTGGTGAAGGACGGTACGGTGCGCTTGGAGGCTCAAGCGAACGGACCGTTCGAATACACCACCTATCGCCCAAGTGAGAGCCTCTATGTGCTCGACCTGAGCGGAGTGTCGGCCGGCGACCCGGCGGGCGCGCGCGTGGTAGCTTCTGATTTGGTGAAGAGCTATCGCGTGATCACCTATACCTCGGGGCAGAAGCCGGTCGTGCGTCTGGAGATCCTGCTGAGTCAAGGCATCGAACCACGCCTGGAGCGGAAGGACTCGCAGGATTTGACGCTTCTGGTTTCTCGAGCGTCGGTAAGCGGCCCGACTTCCCGTACCCCGGCCATAACGCCGGCGGCCGCGAAGTCAGAGGAAACGAAATCCATCGGAACTCCGTTTGAATCCATAAAGCAGGTGAATCTCGGGCAAAGCGGAGATCAGACCGAAGTCAGTGTGCTGGGCTCCGGCAAGCTAAATTACCACCTCATCCGGCTGCAGAATCCGGACCGGCTGGTTCTCGACTTCGCGGGCTCGCATTTGAAGACACCCGAGAAATCGATCCCGAGCAATCTCGACCCCGTGCGCGAGATCCGTCTTTCGCAATTCACGCCAGAAGTGGCGCGCATGGTGATCGACCTTCGCGCACCCGCGCACTTCAATATCAATGCGAAGGGGAACACAATTACAATCTCCTTCGCTCCGAGCGCAGCAGCGACGGGCGCCGTGGGTGGCGCAATCAAGTCTTCAACTGAGGAAGAGCCTTCCAATCTGATTACGACCAAGGCGGCTACCGCAGCGATTGCTCCGGTAGAGACAACGGAAACAAAGCCAACCGGTATTCCCGTCCCGGCGACTGTCCTGCCAACGGCTCTAACGCAACCCGTTAATATACTGGCAACGCAGACGGTATCAGGGTCAGCCCAGCAGGAACAATCTGTCGCAACGACCCAGGTATCGCCGGCTCCGGCTTCCGCGCCGAAGGAAATTGCAATGGTGCAGCCTGCTGCGGCCGAACATGCAAAGACGAATGCGGAGCAGCAATCTCCCGCGCCGGCTCCCTCAGGCAAATATTCCGGCGAGCCCATTTCTGTCAATTTGAAGGACGTGGATTTGCGCGATTTCTTCCGCCTGATTCATGAAATCAGCGGCTTGAACGTTGTCGTTGACCCGGCTGTCAAGGGCAACCTCACGATTGTTCTCGATGATGTGCCGTGGGACCAGGCTCTCGACATCGTTCTTCATAACAACGATCTCGATAAGCAGCTCGACGGCAACGTCCTTCGAGTCGCTACCAAGGATACGCTGAAAAGGGAAGCCGAGGAAAATCGGGACCTGGCAAAAGCGCAGGCCGAGGCGGCAGACGTTGTGACAACGACGCGTGTCCTAAGTTACGCCAAGGCTGAGGACATGGCCACAACCATGAAGAAGTTCCTCTCCTCGCGCGGGGACGTATTGGCGGATGCGCGCTCGAACACCCTGATTATCCGTGACATTCCTAGCGTGCTGCCGGTGATCGACAACCTTCTCCGCCAGCTCGACCGCAAATCTCAGCAAGTGGAAATCGAAGCGCGCGTGGTAGCTGCGAATCGAAACTTCTCGCGTGAAATTGGAACGCAGTTTGGATTCGCTGCAGCAACTCCGAGCGGAAACAACATATTGGGTGGGGCGTCGGGCGTTGGCACCAGCCCGATCGTCCGCAACTTCCCGCCGCTGCCGGCCCCGCCAATCATTGTGGGAACCGGTGGGCCCAGCACAACGTCAGGCTCGATCCCGCTGAACACAAACCTGGCAACTGCTGTGCCGACAAGCGGCATCAGCTATTCGTTCTCTTCCGCGAACTTTGCCCTGGATTTCATCATCACGGCAGCCGAGGACCGGGGCGTTGGCAAATTGCTTTCCAAGCCAAAGGTGATCACGCAGAACAACCAGAAAGCAATCGTGAAACAAGGTACCAAGATTCCGGTTCAGACGATCGTGAACAACACGGTTTCAGTTCAGTTCGTGGATGCGGTGCTGCAACTGGAAGTGACGCCGCAAATCACGGCTGATGGCACGGTCTTCATGGATGTGCACGTAACCAACGACCAGATTGACCAGTCAATCCCACGCGTGGAGGGCATCCCGGCCATTGACACTCAATCGGCCGAAACACGCGTCCTGATCAACGATGGCGGAACGGTGGTCATCGGCGGAATCATCGTGTCCCAGCAGAGGACAGACATTCAGCAAGTTCCTCTGGTCGGAAGTCTTCCGGTGATTGGGAATCTGTTCAAGCACACGACAATCAGCTCGTCGTCTCAAGAACTGCTCTTCTTCCTTACGCCGCGCATTCTGCCAAGTTAACAGTAGGGGAAGCGAGAGGCTGGCTGCCAAGAGTGGCGGCAAATTTGCCAGACGCAGTTTCAGGCCGGAGCCGACTTGATCGGCTTCGGCTTTCTTTTTCTGCCATTGGTGTGGATGCATTCCTGGTTTCCCACCTCCCCAACATTCGATACCTCTGCGGGTTCACGGGAAGTTCCGGTGTGCTTTTGGTTGAGCCATCACGCTCGACGCTTTATACCGACAGCCGTTATACATTCCAGGCCTACGAGGAGGTCTTTGCCGCGCGCGTCCAGATTGCGATGCATGGACTCCTTCAAGCACTCGGTTCCGACCTTCGCCGGCAGCGCGGGCGAACTCGCGTTGCCTATTCCGCCTCTCAAACCAGCGTGTTGCAGAAGCAGGCTCTTGGCACGGCGGCGGGGAGCCGAATCCGTTGGGTACGAGATGGAAATGCGGTTGAAAGGCTTCGCGCCATCAAAGACGCCGCAGAGTTGGCAACCATGCGGGAGGCAGCTGAATTGATCAGTGATGTTTTCCGCGGCATTCTTCGGAAAATCCGGCCCGGAGTAACCGAGCTCGACATTGCCGCGGAGATTGAGTATTCGATCAAACGGAAAGGCTCGAGCGGTCCTTCCTTTGAGACCATCGTCGCCTCAGGGCCTCATTCTGCCTGGGCACATGCCCGCCCCGCGGCCAAGCCCCTCAGGAAAAGCGAGTTGGTCGTCCTCGACCAGGGTGCTATACTCCGCGGGTATTGTAGTGATATGACTCGAACCGTCTTCTTGGGACGTGCTCCTGCAAGGGTGCGTCGTCTCTACCGCGCCGTCGTGGAGGCTCAGGAAGCTGCCAGGAAAGCCATCCGGCCGGGTGTGAAGGCAGGGGCCATTGACGCCGCCGCTAGGGGCGTCCTGAGGCGCCACAGCTTGGCCCGCTTTTTCACCCACAGCACCGGTCACGGTCTGGGCTTGGAAGTTCATGAAATGCCGCGCCTCGGACGGGGCGAAGAGACGCTCCTGGAAGAGGGAATGGTGGTGACGGTCGAGCCAGGGGTATATTGCGAGGGCTTTGGGGGCATCCGAATCGAGGATGACGTCGTTGTGACATCCACGGGAGCATTGGATCTGACAACCGCAACACGGGAATTTCTCGAACTTTAAATGGCCAAGAAGTCGAAATTGAAATCATCGAAGGCTACGCCCGCCCTTGGTGTGGACCTACCCCAGGTCGAGCGCCTGCTTGGTTTCATGCAGAAACATGGCCTCGAGGAATTCGAGTACGAGCGCAATGGTCTTCACATCCGGCTGAAGAAGCCCTCAGCTCCAACGCAGGCTGCCACGCGAGCATTCCCAGCGCAAGAAATCGCTGAGGCGGGCTCCCACGCCACCTCAGAGGCATCCCCTGCAACCGCACCGGCCGCTGGGCACAATGCAGCCGCTGGCGGCGGCCCGGAGGACCTTCACGTAGTGGAATCTCCAATCGTCGGAACGTTTTATGCTTCGGCAAGCCCGGGCGGAGGGCCATTCGTCACGGTGGGCGCGCACGTCGAATCGGGTCAGGTTCTCTGCATCATCGAAGCGATGAAATTGATGAATGAGATCGAGTCGGACGTGGCTGGCGAGGTGGTACGGGTTTTCGTCGAGAACGGCCAGCCGGTCGAATATGGCGAGCCGCTCTTCGGCATCCATCCGCAGCGGAAGAAATAAACCGTTTTGTCCCGAGCCAAATGTTTCGAAAAATTCTAATCGCCAACCGCGGCGAAATCGCCCTTCGAATCCTGTACGCCTGCAAGGAACTCGGCATTCGCACGGTCGCGATCTATTCCGAAGCCGACCGCAATTCATTGCACGTTCGGTTTGCCGACGAAGCCATCTGCATCGGGCCGCCGCGGAGCAGCGAAAGCTACCTCAATATTCCCCAGGTCATCAGTGCCGCGGAAATCGCCAATGTAGACGCGATTCATCCCGGCTACGGGTTTCTCTCGGAGAACGCCAATTTCGCCGAAGTCTGCGAAGCTTCTCACATCACCTTCATTGGCCCTACCGCCGACTCGATTCGCTTGATGGGGGAAAAGGATCGCGCAAGAAGGGAAATGGCTGCGTGTGGAGTTCCCATCATTCCTGGAAGCCCGGGAATCGTTCCCGACGAGGGCGCCGCCAAGAAAATGGCAGACAAGATCGGCTACCCGCTCATCATCAAAGCCGCAGAAGGCGGCGGCGGACGAGGCATGCGGATTGTGCGCAGCGGGGATGAACTCCTTCCTGCCTTCGAGACCGCCCGGGCCGAATCGGAGCAGGCGTTCGGCAGTTTGAGCGTTTATATGGAAAAGCTCATCGAGCGGCCGCGGCACATCGAATTCCAGGTTCTTGGCGACAGGCACGGGCACGTGATGTACCTCGGCGAGCGTGAATGCTCCATCCAGCGACGGCACCAGAAACTGATCGAAGAGTCTCCCTCGCCGGTCGTGGAGCCCAAGATGAGGAAGCGGATTGGCGATCAGGTTGTCAGGGCGCTCCAGAAAATCGGTTACTCGAACGCCGGAACCGTGGAATTCCTGCGCGATCCGTCGGACGATCTCTATTTCATCGAGATGAACGCGCGCATTCAGGTGGAGCATCCAGTAACAGAAATGGTCACCGGCGTGGATCTTGTGAAATCGCAGATTCGACTCGCCGCTGGGGAGAAACTTTCCGATGTGGTCGGAGGGGTTGAGTTCCGGGGACACAGCATGGAGTGCCGCATCAATGCAGAAGACCCAAACACATTCACGCCTTCGGCCGGTCGAATCACTGCCTTCCGAGTCCCGGGAGGGCCGGGGGTGCGCGTGGACACGGCCATGTATTCCGACGCTGTGATTCCGCCTTACTACGATTCGCTCATTGCGAAACTTATTGTGCACGGCCACGATCGCGCGGAAGCCATCGTCAAAATGCAGCAGGCTCTCGGGGGATTTGTTGTCGAGGGGATCAAGACGACGATCCCGCTGCACAAACGCATCCTGAAAGATCCGGATTTCATTGCCGGGAACTTTGATACGCAGTTCCTGGAGCGGCTCCCGGCCGTCGAGACAAAATAGCCGGGAGATGCGAATTGTTCCCAGCCCTTTACGCCATCCTTGACCCGAATCTCGTAACCGGGTCCCCGATTTCGCTCGCGGAGATTTGGGCCGGCGCGGGCGTTCAACTGATCCAGCTCCGAGACAAGCTAGCTTCGGCTCGCAAACTCTACGCAGACTCGCTGGCTCTCTCCCAGCATCTCGCTCTCAGCGGTGTGCACGTCATCGTCAACGACCGTCCGGACATTGCTGCAATGGTAGGCGCGGGAGTGCATGTCGGCCAGGAAGACCTTCCCGTGGAAGCAGCACGAAAGATTTGCGGCGACTCCCGATGGGTGGGGGTTTCGACACACACTCTTGAGCAATTGCGCGATGCGGACCGCACTTCGGCGGATTATATTGCCGTGGGGCCCGTCTTCCCGACAGCAACAAAAGAGAATCCGGATCCAGTGGTGGGACTTGAACTTTTGCGCGCTGCGCGCCGACTGACGAGAAAACCGCTTGTCGCCATCGGCGGAATCACAGTAGAGTCCGCCGAAGTGGTTTTCCGCGCGGGGGCGGATTCGGTTGCCGTAGTACGAGATCTTATAACCGCGAGCGATCCGGGCGAGCGCGGCCGCGCCTATTTGGCGATTGCAGAACGCGTGCGCTCCGCGAGGAAATGAAGGCGAGGAGAAGTGGGACAACAGGCGGGGACGATTGAAGCGGTTCGGACGGGCGAGCAGAGGGAACTCGTCAAGGGTCTCGGCCTGTTCGATTCGACGATGATTGTCGCCGGCTCGATGATCGGCTCCGGCATTTTCATTGTCTCGGCTGACATTGCACACCAGGTGCGCAGCCCCGCCCTGCTACTCATCGTCTGGCTTGCTGCCGGGGTGATGACACTCATTGGCGGCTTGAGCTATGGCGAGCTCGCTGCTGCCATGCCTCGCGCCGGCGGTCAATATGTGTATCTACGCGAGTCGCTCGGCCCCATCTGGGGATTCCTTTTCGGCTGGACGATGCTGCTTGTGATTCAGACGGGAACGATCGCAGCGGTGGCCATCGCGTTTGCGAGGTTTACGGCTGTGATGGTGCCGTGGTTTTCCGCCTCCGAGTGGATTTGGAAAATCGGAACATTCGGGCCGTGGCATTTGTGGTTCGGATCGCTGGGTCCTTATAACGTCGGCCTAAACCGGCAGAATCTCCTGGGCATTATTTCTATCGTAGTTCTGACTTGGATCAACACGCGTGGTTTGCGGGTCGGGTCCATCGTACAGAATGTTTTCACGGTGGCAAAAATCGGCTCTCTTGCCGCACTCGTTTTGGTGGGTTTTTGGTTTTCGACCGCTGCGGCGCAGACTGCGAACTTCACAGATTTCTGGCGGAATGCAGGCCTCGGGCTCATGCACTCGTATCCTCCGGATAACCCCACGTGGATGATTGGAACAATTACGCTCGTAGGTGTGGCCATGGTCGGATCGCTCTTCGCTGCAGACGCGTGGAACAACATTACTTTTACCGCGGGCGAAGTGAAAAACCCAAGCCGCAATCTGCCGCTTTCCCTCGCGCTGGGCACGGGCATAGTTGTCTTGTTGTACACGCTCGCCAATGTGGCTTATCTGAAAGTGCTGCCTCTTACAGGCGACCCGCACGGCACGACAGCAATCGCTCGAGGAATTGAATATGCCGCCGACGGCCGCGTGGGAACTGCTGTTGCCGAAGTGATTTTCGGGCCGGCGGGCGCCGTCATCATGGCCATTGCCATTCTGATCTCCGGGTTCGGCTGCAACAACGGGCTGATTCTGTCGGGCGCACGAATTTATTACGCCATGTCGAAGGATGGTCTGTTTTTTAAATCCGTGGGAAGCGTAAATCGCCACCACGCGCCTGGCGTTGCACTGATCGTGCAGTGCGTCTGGGCCTCGATTCTTTGCCTTTCCGGGACCTATAGCCAGTTGCTTGACTTCCTGATTTTTGCCGTCTTAATTTTTTATATCCTGACACTCACCGGCCTCTTTATCCTGCGCTGGAAGCGTCCCGATATGGAACGGCCCTATCGCGCGGTCGGATATCCATTTCTTCCGGCTCTCTATATAGCGATGGCCGTATTCATTGAAATCCAGTTGCTGCGGTACAAGCCGCAATTTACTTGGCCCGGCCTGATCATCGTTTTGCTTGGAGTTCCCGTGTATTTGCTGTGGAAGCGCGGAGCGAGGTCGGAAGCGAGTTGAGGGATGGCGTGATATTACGCGTTTGCGAATCGCCGCTTGAGTCATTCGGAGCACGGAGCCGGATTCGAAATGCAGTGCGGGTCCTGAACGAGCACCTTCACTTAGGGAGGTAAATCGCGAATGGGCAATCCGCTGCTTGCAAAAAAGCCGATGGATTGGCTGCTGAACGAAGCCAAGGAAACAGGCGAGCACACGCTCAAGCGCACGCTGGGACCTGTTTCGCTCACGGCTCTAGGCGTCGGCGCGATCATCGGTGCAGGCATTTTTGTGCTTTCGGGCCTGGGAGCGCACTATGCCGGCCCCGGCCTAATGCTTTCATTCGTGATTTCCGGTCTGGGCTGCGCTTTTGCCGGGCTCTGTTACGCGGAATTCGCAGCGATGATCCCCCTGGCGGGCAGTGCGTACACATATGCCTACGCGGCGCTCGGCGAATTTTTTGCATGGATCATCGGATGGGACCTGACGCTCGAATACGCCATGGGCGCAAGCACGGTCTCCTCCGGTTGGTCGAATCACTTCATTGAGTTCCTGAAGATCTTCAACCTGAAAATGCCACTGTGGCTCGCCTATGACCATTGGACGGCTCTGCGCACAGCGGAGAGCATTGTCGCGCGCCAGATGGCCCACGCCGGGGACCCCACGCTCGTGGATGGCACGCAATCCTTTCTCGCGAAAGTAGGCGACGTCATCAGCGCCCAATCTCCGGAATTGGTCCAGCGGGCACACGACCTGGTGAACGCACCGAAGTTGTTCGGTGTGGAAGTCGGTTTCAACCTTCCGGCATTTTGTATCGCGCTTGTGATTACCGTGATCCTCGTAATCGGCATCCAGGAGAGCGCTAGATTCAACTCGACCATCGTGATCATCAAGGTCGCGGTCGTACTGTTCGTCATCCTGTTGGGGATGAAGTACGTGAATATTTCGAACTGGGGGCACGATTGGTCGACGTTCGCGCCCATGGGTTTCTCGGGGATTGGCGCGGGTGCGGCGTACATCTTTTTCGCCTATATTGGATTTGACGCTGTTTCGACCACTGCGCAGGAAGCTAAGAATCCGCAACGAGACTTGCCCATCGGCATTATTGCGTCGCTTGTAGCTTGCACGATCCTCTACATTCTCGTGGCTGCCGTCCTGACCGGCATGGTTCCGTGGAAGGAAATCAATATCGAAGCGCCCTTGGCGGTTGCGTTTCTCGACCGCGGTCTAACCAGGGCCTCGTATCTAATTACGGCGGGGGCCTTGGCCGGACTTACCAGCGTCATGCTGGTGATGCTGCTGGGCCAGACGAGGGTGCTCTACTCCATGGCGAATGATGGTTTGTTGCCTCGCAAATTCTTCGCCGCAATTCACCCGAAATTCCGCACGCCTTATAAGAACACTATCCTCGTAGGGCTTCTCGCCGCCGTGGTCGGAAGCACGATTCCCATTGACGACATCGGCAAGATGGTGAACATCGGCACTCTGCTCGCGTTCGTCATCGTGTGCATCGCGATTCTTTTTCTGCGCCATTCGAATCCGGGGCAAGCGCGACCGTTCCGTACGCCTTGGGTGCCGTTGGTACCCGTGCTCGGGATACTGTTCAACGGTTACATGATGTATAAGCTCGGATGGATTAACTGGGCGAGGCTGATTATCTGGCTCATCATCGGTCTCGTGATTTATTTCACCTACAGTCGGCACCACAGCCGCGTCCAACGAAACGACCGTTCGGCGTAATCGCCCTCCTCGATCGGCTTGGGACGAGCCGGATGAGTTTTTCATCCGGCAGCGTTCTGGGCCCGTGCTAAATTGGCGTCCGGGCATCCGGGTGCTTGTGTCGAGCCGAATGAACGGACGCCCCGCGGGCGCAATCACTGTGAGCCATTTTTCTCCACAACGGTTTCGGGCCTTTCTGCGACGGACCACGCCGCTCGATCGAGTTGGAATCGCGACTATCATGCTCTACGCGCTCGTTTGGCTGGCGAATGCATTCGGGGGCCCAGTTCCGTACTCGTCGTTTCTATTTTTTCTGGCCATTCTCGCCGCCTTCTATTTCGTCATCCGGCTGCTACCGTGGTTCCGCAGCCAGATGCTGTGGCGTTTGCGGAATCGTCTGATTGTTGCCTACGTGTTCATCGCTGTTGTTCCCGTGGTCTTGCTGCTGGCGATGGCAGGACTGTCCGCGTACGTTCTCTATTTGCAGCTTGGTGCGCACCTGCTCCATGACGATCTCGAAGATCGCATCAGCGCCATCGCGGCCGATACCGATGTGATCGCCGGCGCCATGGAGCAAAAAGACACCAATGCGGCACCTGGCAGCGACGAAGCGCTCTTGTCACGTCCGGTCGTGGCGAGTTTGGTCGAAGCCACCCGCAGGGATTGGCCTGGCGCGCGCGTGCTCTTGAATCGCGGAAAGCACTTGGTCGAAGCAGGTGACGGGGAGCAATTCGCCGACCTCGTCGAGTTTGAAGATAAGCTGTGGATTGCTTCAGCGGTTCATCGCAACGGCCTTTCCGGAGGGATCACGGTGCTTGTCGTGGCCCCCTTGACCCCGTCGATTCTAGACAGCCTTTCTTCGGAGCTGGGTCCCATCCAAATCACGCTTCTTCGACCCGTTTCGCAAAGGCCCAATTCGCAATTTTCCCTCGAGGTTCACGGCCGAGTGTTTGTTCCGGGAGAACAGATTTCGAGCCGCAGACGAACGCTGGCGCCGCCCACAAGCATGCTCGACGCTCGAGTAACGGGCTATTCGACCATCGAGCTGCCTCATGTTGAGCCGGGGCACGATGGCGCTCCCGGTGCGATTCTCGCGTCCTTTTCGCTTCGCCCATCGGCATTGAATAAGCGGCTTTTTACTTCGCTCGGAGGTTTGGGTCCGCTGCTCATCAACGTCCTGGTTGTGGCCGGGATTGTCTTTCTAGCACTCGAGCTTGCCGCATTCATGACCGGGATTGCACTGACTCGAACGATCACGCGTTCGGTAGGCGATCTTTATGACGCCACGCTCCACGTTCGGCGCGGCGATTTTGGCCATCGCGTGCGCGTCCAAACACGCGACCAGCTTGGGGCGCTCGGGGAGTCGTTCAATGACATGACTAGCTCCATCTCCGAATTAATCGAAGAGCAGCGCAAGAGCCAGAGGCTGGAAAATGAAATCTCCATCGCCCGCGAAGTGCAGGAGCAGCTTTTCCCCGGTCCCTTCCGTCGCTCCCTGGAATCGAGCTCGCTGCAATTTGCCGCCCGGCACGGACTGTGAGCGGCGATTACTACGATTTCATTCCTCTCGATTCATCGCGCGTGGGAATTGCGCTCGCGGACATCAGCGGTAAGGGAATTTCTGCTGCGCTCCTGATGGCGAGCTTGCAAGCTGCGCTCCGCAGCCAGGTCATGCTCGACGGCGAGGGCGGCACCGGAGAGCTGGTCGAGCGATTGAATCAGCACCTATTCAGGAACACCTCGGACGACCGTTACGCGACGCTCTTCTACGCCGTTTACGACACCGCGGCAAAGACGTTGACGTACACGAACGCAGGCCACCTCGCTCCCTTCCTGATAATCGACGGCCACGTCCAGCAACTCGACGAAGGCGGGACTGTCGTGGGGCTCATTGAAGACTGCACGTACACGCAAGGAACCGCAAAAGTATCTTCCGGCAGCGTTCTTGTGGCGTTCAGCGATGGATTGACAGAACCGGAAAACGTGTATGGCGAGGAGTTCGGCATGCAGCGCCTAAAGGACGAGATTTTGCGGCGAACCAACGCTCCGCCGCAACGGCTTGCGGAAAGCCTCGTCGCCGCCGCCGAGCAATGGGCTGGAACCGCTGAGCAAGCCGACGACATCACGGTCATTGTCGCTCACATGTCGTAACCCTGCGAGCGTGCTGGCCGCGGAGCGACGATCAAGCACCGATTTCATCCGGGCGGAAAGAATCTAGGGCCAGCGCGGAGTTTTCATTATACTGGCCGAGTGTTTCGCCGTCGAAGCCAACGCTACCGGCCTGCAGAGAGTCGCCAGCCATGAAAGCCCTGACAGCCGCTGAAATGAAGGAAGTGGACCGCCTCACGACGGAGCGCTACGGCATCGCGACCCTCACGCTCATGGAAAGTGCCGGCTCGGCCGTCGCGCGATTCATTCAGGACCATTTCCCCCGTTTCGGCCGACGCAAAATCCTTGTTCTTTGCGGAAAGGGAAACAATGGCGGCGATGGCCTCGTGGCTGCGCGTCATCTGCTTGCAATGGGAGCGAAGCCATCGGTTTTCCTATTTGCCGCACCCGAGGAATTGCGCGGAGAAGCTGCGGAGAATTTGAAGGGCTGGAAGAAAGCCGGCGGCGAAGTGCGCGTCATTCGCGATTCGAAAGAATGGGAAGCGGCGAATCCCACGCTTGATTCAGCCGAGATTATCGTGGACGCACTCTTAGGAACCGGCGTTCGCGGCCCCGTCGAAGGCGTACTCCGACAGGTCATCCAGGACGTGAATCGGCGAGGGCTTGAAAAAATCGTCGTGTCCGTGGACATTCCGTCGGGTTTGTCTGCGGATACCGTCGAAACACAAGGCACGATCGTTCGAGCGAACTGCACGATCAGTTTCACGGCGCCCAAAATCGGCATGCTTCTGGGCAACGCGAGTCTCGTCGTTGGCCAACTTGTCGTCACGAATATCGGATCTCCGCCTGAATTGGTGGAAGAAATCGGTAGGGGTAGTCTCCGCTGGCTCGAACCTCGAGAATTTGGCTCCCTTGCAGTTGCTCGCGATCCGTTCGCCAACAAAGGCAATTACGGCCATGCTCTTGTCGTTGCGGGTTCCGTGGGCAAGAGCGGTGCCGCAGTGCTGTCGTCCTGGGCCGCGTTACGCGCCGGGGCCGGACTTGTCACCGTCGCCACTCCGGAGCCTGTGCTGCCGATTATTGCGAGTCACGCTCCGGAAATTATGACCGAGCCGCTTGCCCCGACCGAATCGGGGAGCATCTCTCTCCATTCATTGGAGGATGGTTATTTCGAAAGATTGCTTAAGGGAAAGCGGGCACTGGCTATTGGCCCGGGGCTCTCGACCCACAAAGAGACGCAGGAATTCGTCCGGGCGGTTGTCGGCAAGCATCTCCCGATTCCCATCATCCTCGATGCCGACGGCCTGAACGCCTTCGACGGGCGTGCCTCAGAATTGAAGGGTTCGAATGGAATGCTCGCGCTCACGCCGCATCCCGGCGAAATGGCACGGCTCCTGGGATGCACGATCGATGACATCCAATCGCGGCGCCTCGAGGTCGCGCAAAAAGCCGCAGCCGAATGGGACGCGTTCGTCATTCTGAAAGGTCATCAGACCATTCTTGCGTCTCCGAACGGTCAGGCATGGATCAATTCCACAGGCAATCCAGGCATGGCTACAGGCGGCACTGGCGACGTCTTGACCGGCATTCTCGCCGGGCTCGTTGCGCAGCACGGCATGACCGCGAACGTGCTGGCCTTTGGAGTGTATTTGCACGGACTCGCGGGCGATCTCGCGGCAGCCGAAGTGGGACAAGCACCACTCATGGCCTCCGACCTGATTCTTACCCTCCCTCGGGCTTACCTGCACTTCTATTCCGAGATTGGCCATGACTGGTCGTGAGGTCGTCACCAGCTCCGCGGAAGAGACGATTTTGCACGGGCGCGAAATCGGCGCGCTTCTCAAGCCTCCCGTACTCGTTTTACTCTCCGGCGAATTGGGCGCGGGGAAGACGACACTCACGAAAGGGATAGTCGGCGGGCTGGGCGCAGCCGAGGAAGACCAAGTTACCAGCCCCACATTCACTCTGGTCCACAAGTACGATCGTGGCTCGCAGGTGTATCACGTGGATCTTTACCGGGTCGGAGATTTCCACGACCTCGAGACGCTCGGTCTCGAGGATTTCCTCACCGAGCAGGCGGTAGTCATTGTCGAGTGGCCGGAAAAATTCACGCTCACCACGGAATGGCCTGTTGTACGCATTCAGCTCGAGCATGTTGCGGAGTACACGCGCAGGATTTCCGTTCGCGATGATGCTGGCGTCCTAGGTGAATTCGAAGAGGGTTATGCGCCGGGCGGTCAGAGCCCCATAATCTGAAAGCCGGCATCCACGTAGATCACATTTCCTGTGACGCCTCGCCCGAGGTCGCTCGCCAGGAAAACGGCCGTGTCGCCGACTTCGGCGGGATCGGTATTGCGCCGGAGCGGTGCGTGCTGCTGGACGAAATCGAGCACTTTGGAAAAATCCTTGATCCCACGCGCGGAAATCGTCTTGATCGGCCCCGCGGAGATCGCGTTCACGCGGATCTTATTTTGGCCCAGCTCGCTCGCGAGATATTTCATCGACGCTTCAAGAGCTGCCTTCGCTACGCCCATCACATTGTAGTTCGTCACCACGCGCGTCGAGCCCAAGTACGTCAACGTTATGATTGCCCCTCCATCCGTCATCCTGGCAGAAAGTGCCTTGGCCACAGTCACCAGCGAATAGGCGCTCACGTCGAGCGCCAGCTGAAAACCCGCCCGCGACGTGTTGACGAACGGCTGGTTCAAGTCTTCATGATTGGCGAACGCGAGGCTGTGCACCACGACGTCAAGTTTGCGGCCTTCCGCGGTCAGCCCCGCAGCAAGGTTGTCGATGTCGGATTGCTGCTGCACGTCGCAGGCATAAAATCCTGCGGCGCCTAGCTCCTTACCAAGTTCCTCGACCGTAGGCTTGGCGCGTTCATTCTGATACGTGAGCAGCAGAGTAGCGCCTTCGCGAGCGAATGCGTTCGCAATGGCGTAGGCGATGCTCCATTTATTCCATACCCCGAGAACAATCGCTGTCTTACCTTCCAGTAGCTTCGACATGGCCCGACATTCTACCCGGAATTCCTGGAATGCTGTACGCTTAATGAGTGTGGATCCAGCGGATGATTTCTCGGACCAAATCGCTCAGAATGGGCCACAGAACACCCGCAATCGCCGCGATGGCGACAACGATGCGGGATGGCTTTGAGGGCTTTTTTTCGAGCGCACCCACACCCGTTCGGTGCTTGGCGCAGAACCCACCCACGAGCGCCGGGCGATTGCATCTCTGTCCAGCAGGACCCAGATAGAGGCACGGCCCTTGCTCGCCGGCCGGGGAATCGCCTTTGCGCACTGGCTCCGGATCAGCCCGCCACCGGCCCTCCTCCTCATCGCCCCCGGGTTCCCAATTTCCGACCTCACGCTCTTTCAGCTCGGGGTTGCTGTCCGGGAAAGCATTGTCGTTTACGTTTCGTTCCATTGCGCCTGGCTTTCGCCGTCAGCTACATTAAAAGCTCAACATCTGCGGTACGAGTATGCCTGAACTTCGAGTCGCGCCATCTCCCGCCCATCCGGCCCGGATGAAGCTTGAGCCTTACTCCGCCGAGATTCGCCTCGAAGGCCTCGCCCTGGGCCTGGACAACATCCATTATGATGTCTATCTGAGCCCCCGGTTCGTCGAGTTTACAAGGAAATACCTGCTCGACCTGGTCCGCCAGGCGGTCAACATCAGCCTCATCTACGGCAAGGACAAGAAATCTTCCGGAACTCCTGAAAACGCAGCCTTCCGCAAGCTCCTAAGCGAAGTCTTGCAAGCGTCTTTGACGCGCGCGAAGTTTCAGCAATCCATCGAAACCGATATCTTGCACCAGCTCGCTCTACTGAAATACATCACTTCGGAACTGAGCAGCCAATTCTCAAGCATCGTGGTCGAATGCAAGGACTGGATCCGCGCCCGCGGCGAATTGTTCGAGCACAGCGAGCAAGCGCACGTGATGCGGTCGAAGGTCGCTGAAATCCAGGCGGATCGAAAAAATATCTACCGCGAAGTGGGCGAGACGCTGCATCGTGTTTGGCGTGAAGTCGAGGAGGGAACTCTTTCCAAATCCCGCCGCGCTCTCTTCGGCGACGATTTCCGCGAAACCTACGATCTCCTCCAGAACCGCTTTCTTTTCGTCGAAGGCGGCAACGACGACCACCTCTTCCTCGAGCACTACGTCCTGCTCGGGAACTTCGTAAACGACCCCGACCGCTTCGAAGTATTCGACCATCTTCTCCTCGATTTCGTGCGTGACTTCATCCTTGCGGACGACAATTCAGAGGAAATGAGCAAGGCGCGGAAGACATACGAGCGTCTGCTCGAGCAGGCGCGAGTGCTGCGCTCGGAGCTCGAGCGAATCGATGAGGAACAGCAAGAACTGTCTGGACGAGCAGGCGAAAGCGATGATCTTTTTCCGCGGCTCTTCAAACGCAAGGGCGCTGCGCCCGCGGCAGCTCACGGCGAGCTTGCCGACCTTCGCAAGAAGTCCACTTCGCTCGAAACAAATCTCGAAGAGCTTGGCCCCCAGGTCGAAGGCGCCAAACAGCGCATGGACTTCCTGACCGAGGATTATCAGAATCGCCTGGGCGATTATCTGAATCAGCCCGAAAATGCGCGCCGCTTGTTTGATTCCCAAATCTTGAGTTCCGAGGGAGAAACGTCACCCGGCACGCGCGGCCAGCTCCTCGAAGAATGGGTCCATCGCATGGAAGAGCACGACCTTCTCTTCCATGTACTCGCCAGCTACGAGCTGCGAAGAATCTATTCGGACTATTGCCCGCCGATCCACCTCCAGCAATTGAAGAAGGCTCTGGTCAATCGAGACGAGGCCAAGCGCGTGGAACGCATCATCGAGCAATTTCCGGCACGCAAGATATCGATGAAGAAACTCGACGACGGTTCGCGCGCCATTCGCCGCCGCTCACATGAGGAGACGTTGGCTGTCGGCCGTCAGTTCGCCGAAGACCTGATGCGTTTGAGGCGCGACCGGCGGAACTACCAGCTTGTGGCTGCTTGGATGGAGCGGATCAGCCTGGTTCGCTCAGAGCGCTCCCGCGAGGTCTCGCGCGTTAACAAGAGCCTCTACGAATTCCTGCATCCAGACGAAGGACGCCCCACCGAAGATCCGGTCATCGACCACACCGTCATCAAGGCGGATGTTCGCGGCTCGACGGGAATCACGAAGGATCTGCTTGCGCGCGGGATGAACCCGGCATCGCATTTCAGTATGAACCTTCACGAGCCGGTGAAGAAATTGCTCGAGCGCTACGGTGCGGCGAAAGTGTTCATCGAAGGCGATGCCATCATCCTTGCGATTTACGAAACGGAATCGACACGCGCCACGCAGCGCGGAGTCGCCCGTGCCTGTGTTCTGGCGCGCGAGATTCTAGCTGTCACTCAGGCGTACAACTCTCGCGCCAAAACCACCGACCTGCCGCCGCTCGAGCTGGGCGTCGGTGTCGCATTCCAGGATTCAGCGCCGTCTCTTTGGATGGACGGCGACTCGCGCATCATGATCTCTCGCGCCCTGAATCTATCCGACCGCCTCTCGAGCTGTTCGAAGATGGCCAAGCGTATCTTCCAGTCGAATCCATCGCCCTTCAACGTCTTTCATCTGCAAACCCTGATGGAGGACGCAGCCGAGGATGAAGGCGAAGAGCTGCTGATTCGCTATAACCTGAACGGCATCGAGTTGAATGAGGAAGGTTTTCAGAAGTTGAGCCGGGAAATTTCTCTGGCAACGATGGGCGGGAACTTTCCGCTGCCTTGGGGCAAAGAACGCGTCCAGATTTATTTCGGCGAGGTTCCTCTGGGCGACTCGCTTGAACCCATCGTCGTTCGCAAAGGGTTCGTCCGCCAATTACTGCCGGGTGCGAAGATCGGCGCGCAAGGCACTCGCGCATATTATGAAATCTGTACGGATCCGAAGCTCGTCGAACTCGCTCGCCGCAAGTTCACCGCCGTTTCCCCGAAAAGTTGAACGCCAGCGGTCGCGCCCCTATAATCTCCCGACGGAGGCGAAAGGGGTCCGGTGATCCTCGTGGCCTTCAAAGCCATTGATCCGGCTCTTCGCGAGTCGGGTGGTGGGTTCGACTCCCACACGCTTCCGCCAACATCCGTTTACGATTCGGTAGGACTTCGCATTCTTACCCCGATAGAATAGAAATCCTCAAGGAGCAAATCATGCCGACATATGTGTGTGCAGCGCTCGAAGGCAGTCTGACTCCCGAGCAGAAGGTGCAAATCGCCAAGGAGGTCACGCGCATTCACAGCGAGAGTACGGGCGCGCCCCGATCCTTTGTCCAGGTGCTATTTTATGAGCTTCGCCCTGGTAATCATTTCATCGGCGGGGCAATGGCTCAGGACGATCAGTTATTCATTCGCGGGGAAATCCGCTCGGGCCGTAGCGACGACATCAAGCGAAAACTTATCATCGACATTCTGCGGGAGACAAGCCGCATCACGGGAGCGCCGCAAGCCAATATTTGGATTTATGTGAATGAGCTTCCCGCGAGCCAGATGGCGGAGTTGGGCCATATTCTGCCGGAACCCGGCGAGGAGGAGGCCTGGATCGCAGCCCTTCCGCCCGACGTGCAGGCCCGCGTTCGCAATACCTGAGCGAGAGTGTAACCCGCGCGAGACGGCTTCGATTGCGCGAGCTTAGGTTCTATTTCGCTTTCGTTTGTTGTGATCGCAGGATGGATGGCAGCGATCCGGTCACGGCAATCGCTGTGAGCAACATCAAGACCGGATCAATCGGGTGGCGATAGCGTGGCAAAGCAAGTGTCAGGTAGTACGCGCAGGGGAAAACGACGGGGAAGACCGCAATAGGAAACGAATAGGCGCTCCGTCTTCGAATGAGAATCAGAATTCCGAGTAAAGTGCCGAACGCGATGGCGATGTTGAAAAGCAGCACGCCGCGAAATTGCAAAGACTTGTCGCGAAGAAAATCCGTGACGGGGTTGGGTGTGCCCCCCGTCCAAATGGCTATGAAGCGGCTCGCGATCAAATGCGCTTCGATCCGCGGGTGGGTGACCATGAAGTGAATCGCGTCACGCCTCTTCTCCTGCATGTACGCGATTTCGCCCTTCTGAACGTACTTCGCTCGCTCCGCCGAGTCGTGGATCGGATGAAGCTCACCGAGCCACACCTCCTTTGCCAGTTCGTTGTTTCCCACCCATAGCTGCAACCCGAGGATGGACCGCAGGGGCACAAACGTGTGGAACACAGCGTAGTTGCGAATTGTCCAAGGTATGCAGCACAGAACGACGATTCCGGCCGCAAGTGCCGGTCTGGCGAGCCAGGAGCGCCCTTCGCGACGCGCGCGCCACGCAATCCAGCCCAGAAGTAGCAGCAGGAGTGACAGCAACGTGGCATTCGTCATCAGCGCGAATCCCCATAGAAGACCGTAGCCGCACCAGTCGCGCAAGCGCGAGGACTCCGTAAGCTTGATCGTTGCCCACAGGATCGTCGCCGCCAGTAAAGCAGAGAGGGACGCGTCCCACATGCTTTGAACGGGAATGAGGATCGCGTTGGGAAACACGGCCCAGAGCCACGCCGCCCCCGCAGCCACGCCCAATCCCCCGATTCGTTTTCCCGCGAAGAAGATTGGCACGCACGTTAGCGTAGAAAGCAAGATGTTCAGAAGCACGGCGGTAACGAACGATTGAAATGTGTACGTGCCAAAGATACGGAATACTCCGGCAAGCAGCAGCGGATAAACCGGCGTCATCCACGCCGTTGGCCCCGTATCCACGTGGAACGGGGAGCCGAATCCGTTTCCGACGGCGAGCGAATATGCGATGTTCCCTGATTCGAACAGAAAGGGAATGACGCTGACCGCTTGACGTGAATTGTGGCGCGTGTAATCCCAGGCGAAAGTCAGCCGCAAGCCTAGAGCGACCACCAGGATCAGTGGGAGAGATACCATCAGGTTGCGAAATGTTTTGCTCACGCTTGGAGTAGGACGCAAGTCTAAACAGATTCGTTACTTAGAGCCGGATTCTTCGGGGTCCATTCAACTTGATGTACAATCCGGCTCCCACACGCATCCGCCATCTTCCCGGGAATGCATCTGCGGCAAGGAAGGGGAATCATGAACGCGAGTCAATGGAAGACCGGCAGGTTCTGGGGCCTCGTTCCCTTGATTATTCTTCTGCTCGGCTTCTCAAGCGCTGTCCGCTCACAGAAGACCGGGCTGCAAAAATTGTTTGCGGACTATTTTGAGTTCCAGCTTCGCGAGGATCCCGGCTCTGCCACTTCACTCGGCCGCAACGACTACAACGACCGTTGGGACGACCCTTCGCCTGAGCACTTGCAACGACGTCGCGCAAGTTTACAGCAATTCCTCGATCGCCTGCATACCTTCCGCGGGGCAGACACCGTGGGCCAGGATCGTTTGAGCTATCGAATCCTCGAGTGGGATTTGAAGACAAGGGTCGAGGAGATCGACACAATCGGGACTTATAACGCAGTCAATCAATTCGTCGGCGGGCAGCTCAACGTCTTCGGCACGATGGCAAAGGCTCCGGCAAACACGGTCAAAGATTACGAGGATCAAATTGCCCGGCTACGCGCTCTCCCGGAGTGGGTCGATCAGACGATCTCGGCGGCGAATCTTTCCATCGCGCAGAGGATGGTCGAGCCGCGCCTCGTCGTGGATCTCGTCGTCAGGCAGCTTGATGCTCAACTGGCGCCGCGACCGATGGAAAGTCCGCTCCTCAAGGCTTTCACGAAGTTTCCCGCATCGATTTCGGCCCCCGAGCAGGAACGATTAGTCGCCGACGCCACGGAGGCCTACAAGACCGCGTTTCTTCCCGCGTGGCACAAATTGCGGGACTACGTGACAACCACGTATGCCCCCGCAGCCCGCGACACGGTCGGGCTTTCCGCCTTGCCGAATGGCCCGGAGATGTATGCCTATCTCGTAAGGCGGAGGACCACCACAAACTACACGCCGGCGCAGATTCATGAAATCGGCTTGAAAGAAGTGGAGCGCATTCAATCGAAAATGGCGGAGATTCGAAGAGAACTCGATTTTACGGGCACCATCGCGGAATTCTCAGACCAGATTCTCAACGCTCCCCGGTTCCGGTTTCACAGTGAAGAAGAGATCCTGGTCCATGGGCGCGACATTGCCAAGCGCATTGATCCCGAACTTCCCCGACTATTCAAAATCCTGCCGCGCATGACCTACGGAGTTGCCGCCATACCAGCGTATCGAGCGCGCACGAGCGCGCCGTACTACGAGTCTCCGGCGCTTGACGGCTCCCGGGCCGGATACTTCTACCTGCGAACGGTGGATCCGGAGAAGCAGTCGAACTGTTGCATGGAAGCGCTGATCTTGCACGAGTCCGTTCCGGGGCATCACTTGCAAAACGCGCTCGCACAGGAGATTCCCGGAATACCAGATTTTCGCAAGGCGATTTGGTTCACGGCCTATGGCGAAGGCTGGGGGCTCTACGCGGAGACGCTCGGTTACTCGCTGAATATGTACGAAACACCGTACGAGCGTTACGGCCAATTGCAAAGCGAGCTTTTCCGCGCTGCGCGATTGGTGGTGGACACTGGAATTCACACGCAGGGTTGGACCCGTGAGCAGGCAATTGACTATCTCTACAATTCAGGAGCAAATCCTTCGCGGGATTTCATGGCTAGTGAGGTGGACCGCTACATCGCCAACCCTGGCCAGGCACTCGCATACAAAATCGGGCAACTCAAAATTCTAGAGCTTCGCACGTTGGCAGAGAAGGAACTCGGGCCTAAGTACGACATCAAGACGTTTCACGACGTCGTTCTTCGAAACGGCGCCCTTCCGCTCGATATCCTGGAGGAGCAAGTGAAGGATTGGATTGCGCAATCCCGCTGATTTCTCGTGAACAAGCGTTAAGTTGAAGTCTCGCGGAGCATTTTGCTATGCCATCGAAAAAGAAGCCCCGCCGCTTGCGAGTACACAAAGAAGCACGGCGCCTCGCCCGCTTGGGCATCGGATTGCCGCCAGCCGAGCGCACTATCCCGGACAAGCGCCGCAAACCTCCTAAGCATAAGAAGCCGCTCGTTGAGTCCTCCTAAACCCTGCAAGAGATAGACAATCGCTGGAAGGCTGTGCCAATTTGGAATTGCCCGTGCCAGATTGGTTTGTTGCATCCTTCCCTGAACCCATTCGACAGATTAGATTCAGACTTAAGTAGAGTCCCACCAGCCGATACAATCCGCGGTGCCCCGCAAGAATGAAGGCTCGCTCGGGAGGGTTGCGTGCTCATACGTCGCGAGAAGAATGTCAGACCACAATATCGTTCGGCCTCGCGGTGCAATTTGCTTGTTCATACTCGCCATCCTCTCGGCGCCGGCAGGCCGTGCCCAGGGCCTGCCCGGGGTTATGGCCGTGAAGCTGACGCCTGTCACACATGTCGAGAGTCCACCGAGCCATCCTGTTACTCGGCCTGAGCCGAGAAAAGCCGCAAGATTCAGGGTCCCTAAAATGTTCATTGTGACGAGCGCTGCCGTTTACGGACTCGCCATTCTGGACATGCACGAGACCATCTCTCTGCGACCGGATCTCGTCGAGTATGATCCTCTTGCGAGGCCGTTCGTCCACCTTCCGGCGCCCGCCTACTACGCCACCGGTCTAGCCTTGGCGACCGGGGTGAACTGGCTTGCATGGAAGATGGCGCGGTCGAGCCGATGGCACGCTGCCTGGTGGCTTCCGCAGGTGGGAGCAGTCAGCGGAAATTTGTGGGGATTTGCTTCGACGAAGGCAAGAGAATAGGTAGGCTATGGAACAAGCAGAGAAGTGACGGACTGACAGTAGGTTCCAACGGAACCTAGTTTTTCGAGCCTCAACCGGGCTTGTAATCGGGGATGACTTCACCGGGCTTAAAGAGTGGCGTCGAAGGCTTTCCCGCGGCGAGTGCTGCTTGCGCAGCGATTTTTTCGAGGTCCCCCTTCGCAAATCCCACGCTGCTCCCCTCGATATTGCCGTCGGATGAAATCAGGAATATCGAAGGGACGTTCGTGAGGCCATACCGATTCGAAGCAGGATAACCGTCGTCATCCACAAGAAGGGGAAATTTGACCCCGTATTCCCGTGAAAATTCGCGCGTGTCGGCCGCGTCGTTTTGCGAAACTCCCCAAAAAGTAATCTTCGAATCGCCGTATGCTTCGTACATCCGCTCGAGGAAAGGAAACGTGAACTGGCAGGTCGGGCAGTTCACCTTGAAAAACGCGGCCACGACGGGCCCCTTTTTCAAGGCATCCGCCAGCGACAACTTCTGCCCGCTCACACTCGTGAGCGAGATCGGGGGAGCCGGGACTCCAGCTGCCAATGTGGCTGTGTGCTCGCAACCAAGCGCACGGCGAATCGTGTTTTTAATGCTCATACATCTATTCTACTCCACGCTCCTATTGGATGGCGTAAACATCCCCGGGATGCAGCGGCGAAAGAGGCAGCTCGAGCGCTTTCTCAGTGGATGTTTCGCGTCTTGCGCCCGACGTAGTCCATCAGCAGATACTGTCCGAGTGTGTAGGGAGTCGTGAAGTAAGCTTTGCCGCGACAGAGCTCCGTGATCTTTTGCACGAAATGGACGAGGCTGTAATCGCTCGCGAGCATGAATGTATTGATTAAAACACCGGCGCGCTTGCACTTCGCTACTTCTTCGAGCGTTTGTGTGACGACGAGCGGGTCGAGCCCGAACGCATTCTTGTAAATTCGGCCGTCCTCGAGCGTTAGCGCTGACGGCTTGCCGTCCGTAATCATGACGATCTGCCGCATATCCTTTTTCTGCCGCGACAATATACGCTGCGCCAACCGCAGCCCTTCACGCGTGTTCGTGTAGTAAGGCCCCACCTGCACGCGTGCCAGCTTTCCGAGGGGGATTTCCTCCGCGCTGTCGTGAAACAAGACCACGTGAAGCGAGTCGCCGGGATATTGCGTGCGAATCAGATGCGAAAGCGCAAGGGCCACGCGTTTCGCGGGCGTGAATCGGTCCTCGCCATAGAGAATCATGCTGTGGCTGCAATCGAGCATCAGCACGGTCGCGCACGAGCTCTGATACTCGCACTGGTGAACCATCAGGTCAGGATAATCGAGCTCGATGGGTATTCCCGCGCCATTGCGCTGGACGGCGTTGAAAAGGGTCGCGCTGATATCCAGGTTGAGCGTGTCGCCGAACTCGTAAGGTTTCGATGCGCCACCCGATTCGACACCGGTTGCGAGATCGCGTGTGTCGTGCCGCCCAAAGCTGCTCTTGCCGAGTGACGCGAGCAAATCCTTCAGCGTTTTGAATCCGAGGAAGTCGAGGGCTTTGTCCGTGATTTCAAACCGTGCCTCGGCGTTGGGCTGGTCGCGACCAACCTGTCCTCCCGGAGTCTCCGAGGGTGGGGGAGTGACCTGCGCGGGTTGCTGCTGCGAGATGTAGCCTTGTTCCTCTAAGCGCTGGATAATTTGCTCGATCAGATCGCGAAGTTCCTGGTTTTGCGAGGGGTCGGGATTTTCGAGCAGTTCCTCCATCATTTCCGGTGGAATGAGATCGCCGGCTTGCAGGGCGCGCAAGATGGCTTCGCGCAGTTGCTCCATATACTGCTGCCGGGATCGCTCCAGATCGAGCTCGTAGATCCCGTACTGCGATTCAAAACCGCTTTGGAGAAAGTGATCCGAAAGGCGGCTCATCAGTTCTTGCAGGTCAATGTCCTGCGCGGCTTCGGGCGAGTACCGTGAATAGCGAATGTATTTCATGTTGCCTGGATAGCCTCAGTTGAATTGCCGTCGCGGCATCCGTCCGGGATTGGGCTCGCGCGGCTCAGGCGCCTTGCGAGCTTCGGCGAAGAATCCGCGCTCCTCGCTCCTGTGGATTCGCTTGTGCGACCATAGACCCTCCAAAATAAACTCCGCTGCGCCCGTCACAACGGCCGCGTCGCTCTTCGGGCTGACCCCGAGCACGCTCAGATGCTCGAAAAGTCCTTGGACCTTCTTGAGCTGGGCCTGAAGTTCTGTGCTCGAAGCATTTGCCGGGACCTTCAGCTCGCCACCCATCTCGAACCACTGCACCACCGTCTGGAAATTTACATCGGCAAAGATTTTCGTAAATGTCTTCCCCACTGCTGCGCGAATCAGCTCTCGGGCGATATTGTCGGCGCCGCGCAGTTCGCCCTCGTATTCGAGTTCGAATTTGCCGGTCATCGCCGGGATGGCAGCGTAGACGTCTGAGACACGCGCCACAACCATGGTCTCGTGGCTCCGTACGCCGCGTTGCTCGGCACTGCTTTGCACGTTCTCGAGCGCGCTGATCGGAAGCCTCTGGCTGACACCCGACCGCCGGTCCACGCGCTTGTCCTCGCGAGCCTGGAACGCAATCTCCTCGACGATTTCGCGAATATACTGCGGCACTTCCACACGCCGTTTTTGATCTCGGTTCGTCCAGGACTCCTGCGCCGTGATGGACATTCCTTCAGCAACGGTCGCCGGGTAGTGCGTGCGAATCTCGGAACCGATGCGGTCCTTGAGAGGCGTGATGATTTTGCCGCGCGCAGTGTAATCCTCCGGATTGGCGGTAAAAACCAGCAGGACGTCCAGCGCCATGCGAAGCGGGTAGCCCTTGATCTGGACATCGCCCTCTTGCATGATGTTGAACAATCCGACCTGGATTTTACCGGCGAGGTCCGGCAGTTCGTTGATTGCAAAAATTCCACGATTGGCGCGCGGCAGCAAACCGTAATGAATCGTCAGCTCGTCGGAAAGATTTCTCCCTCCTCTGGCCGCCTTGATGGGATCTACGTCGCCGATCATGTCGGCGATGGTCACGTCCGGTGTGGCGAGTTTTTCGACGAAGCGACGTTCGCGTCCGAGCCAGGCGATCGGGGTGGCATCACCTTCCTTTGCGATGCGCTCGCGGCAAGCGCGACAAATTGGACGATAGGGGTTGTCGTTGATCTCGCAGCCTTCGATGATGGGAACATCGGGGTCCATAAACGACACCAGGCTCCGTAGAATCCGGGATTTCGCTTGTCCGCGCAGCCCGAGCAAAATGAAATGGTGGCGCGAAAGGATGGCGTTAATGATTTGGGGTATGACCGTGTCGTCGTAGCCGTGCACCCCGGGGAAGAGCGTCTCGCCTCTCTCCATTTTTTGCAGCAGATTCTCGCGAAGTTCCTGCCGGAGAATTCTTGGCGAGAGTCTTTCTTCGGACCATGAACTACGCCGAAGCTCACCGAGGGTTTTCGGAAGTGAATTCATTGGGCCCCGATTCTTTATGATGCCGCAGCGCGCGACGCGTTTGCCCTGACGCCATTGAAACCAGGGGTCGAGCGCCTCGAGGCCATTATAGTGGAACGCGCCGCTCCCCGATACTTGGATTGCGGAGCGCTAATTCGGGCCGTGGCCGTTGCCGCCGGCGCGCATTTGGACGCGCTGCCGTTGTGCGAGCCGGGGAAGCAATTCGATCAAGCATCGCGAGAGATAGTCGCGGCGTTCGCTTTCGTGGCTCATCTCCAGCAGGGTCTGCTTCTGGCCGGTTTCGAGCGGCAACTGGCCCGCCATGCGGAATGCAAGCGGGACTTCTGCGTCTCTCGATGAGGAAACCCACTCTTCTCCGTGGAGTAATCCAAAACACTTCTGAAAATCGTCAATCAATCGCGCTTCTTTTTGCGGATCCTGCCGTTCGAGGCCTGCGGGAAGATACTCGACGATTGCTTCGTAATACTCCTTTTCCTCCAGGAATTGAACGAGATGAAACACGGAGCGGCCTTCGGTGAGAATGTCCATCCGCCCGTCGGGATAGTCCTTGATCTTTCTGACGATCTCCGCGGTGCACCCGACTGTAGCGATGCCATTCTTCCCTGCGAGAACCATGCCGAATTCGAGGCGTTCGCTGAGACAGAGGCCAATCATCATCTTGTAGCGCGGCTCGAAAATGTGCAGCGGCAGGGGCATTCCGGGCAGCAGCACTACGTCCAGGGGAAATAGTGGGATGCGCGTGGGCCTCATGGTGTCCTGAAGGGACTTGCCTTATCGCAGCAGCGTCAGCGCCGCTTGCATTTCATCTCGGGCGTGCATGTCACCTGCCCTTTGCGCGATGATGATGCCATCGGATAGAAGTTTGCGGGCCTCGTCGAGCTTTCCCAGTCGCGCCAGATGCTGCCCGAATTGGTAGTAGCCTGCGACATATTCCGGATGGGCGTCGAGCAGAGCACGGAAATGCTCGGTGGCCGCGGGGTCGTCTCCCAGCTTCGCGCACTCGAGCGCCAATCCGTAGCGCGCGAAGGCGTCCGCTGGTTTCTGGGCCACGAACTGCTCGAGCACTTCTCGCCGTGACTTCTGCGGTTGGGTCATAGGCCGGAAACGCGTATTATATCGGGCTTGAGAACGTGCGCCAAGGGTGCACATTCACGCAGCGCTGGGAGACTTGAAAACTCGCATGTCGAAACCGACGAAGAAGCGACCAGATCCCGCACCGAGCCTTCCCGGAAAGCCTGTCAGCGCGTCGCGTTCGGAGATGGTCGAGGCCGTGCTTCCCAACGACGCAAATCCACTCGGCAATATGCTGGGTGGTCGCGTGATGTATTTGATCGACATCGCTGGGGCGCTCGCCGCACACCGCCATTCGAACAGCCACGTCGTAACGGCCTCAGTCGACTACCTCGATTTTCGGTTTCCGATTCGCGTCGGCGAGTTCATCGTGTTGAAATCCAGTGTAAACCGCGTGTTCCACTCATCGATCGAAGTGGGCGTGAAGGTCTTTTCGGAAAACATCCTGACGGGGGAACGCAAGCACACCAGCAGTGCTTACGTCACCTTTGTGGCCATCGATTTAAAGCGCGAGCCGCACGCGGTTCCCCCGCTCATTCTCGAAACCGAGGATGACCGCCGTCGTTACCGCGAGGCCGGGGAACGCCGTCGCGTGCGTCTCGCTATGCGGCACAAACTCCCGCTTTCCGGCGAATAGCTCACCTCGAACAATTACCTGCAGTTCCACAGCTGCGATTTTGTCTAGTCGTTGCTGTCGTGATTTCTTATCTGTGTTCGTCTGTGGTTATGCTTGCCTTCTGCAGATAGCCCCGCACAGCTTCGGCGGTTTGAAATCCCTGTTCCACACATTTCCCGACGGAGGGGCCTTCGAGATAATTCCCGGAAAAAAAGAGTCCCGCGTTTGCCTGTTCATGCTCACGAATCGCTTCGACGATGTGGCCATGTCCAAGGTTGTATTGTGGCAACGCCTTTGCATATTTCCACACAGCGGTCGTCACAGGCGGCCCCAGAATTCCGAGAACCTTTGCGTTTTCACCGCCGACGATTTCCGCGATTTCCTGATCGGGATCCTCAACAATCTCTGGATCGGTCGCGCCACCGGCAAAGCTCGTCAACACGACCATATCCTTCGGTGCGCGGCCGGAGAATAGCGATGAGTTGAACACGGTCCCGAGCGTACGCAGACGTTCGCTCCGCGGAACAAGGAAGCCGAAGCCTGCGAGAGGTTGTCCCATCTGCTGGCTGTGATATCCCGCAGCAACAACGGCGACAGGCGCGTAGGCAATCCCAGAGAGCATATGGGCAAGCGGCGCTGAGATCGAATCCACAAGATGCGCCGCGGTGTAGGCGGGTGTCGCCACGACAATCGCCAGTGATGAAACCGTTTCCTCACGCCCCGCTTGCGTGATTTGGATTTCGTATGCTGGCCTCCCGGTCCGATCGGATCGCGTCACGGTGACGACACGCGCGCTAAGATGCGCGTTATCGCCTAACTTTTCGCCGAGTGTGCGCATCAGAGTGCCGACCCCGCGGTGGAACGAGCAGAGCGGCGGCGGTCCCTTCCGAGCACCTTTTTGGGAGGGCGACTTCATCGCTCCACGTAGAACGCTGCCGTATTCCCGCTCCCACTCTTCGAGCGTAGGAAACGCAGCGCGCAGGCTTAGCTTTTCGGGATCGCCCGCATAGACCCCGGAAACGAAAGGCGCGACCAGGTATTCGAGAATCTCGTGCCCGAATTTTCTTCTCACGAATTGTGCGACCGATTCCTCGGCAGCTGGCGGCCGGGATTTTCGAAATCGCTCCGAAATCACTTTCCAACGCGCCCCGGGACCCAGCAAGGAAGAGGTGAGCAACGCCCGCGGCGACATGGGGATTTCTTGCAGTTTGCCGTGGCACAAAACGAAGCGTGGCGCGTGAGGATCGGCCTCCAGCAACTCCCCCTGGATGCCGAGCTGCTCAACGAGTTTGAGCGGCGCGAAGGTGCCCTGAAAACTTTGCGGACCGGATTCGAAAAGAAAGCCGTCCTTTTCGATGGTGCCGACAAGCCCGCCGAAGCGTCCGGATGCCTCAAAGAGATCTGTCGCCACTCCGAGTTGTTGCAGTCGATACGCGCACGCGAGGCCGGAAATCCCCCCGCCGACGACGATTGCCTGGATAGGATTGGGCATCGCGTTGGTCCGTCAAAGAGTTTTTGAGAATAGCGGCCGCTGATCCATCTGCTGTTCGCGGAGGTAACGATCGAAGACCATGGCTACGTTGCGGATGAAGATACGCCCGAGAGGCGTGACGCGGATTTCGTCGGTATCGAGGATGACAAGCCCCTCCGACCGCGGTTCTTCGAGTCGCTGAAGCTCAGGAGCGAAGTACTCGTCGAACGAAATGGCAAACTCGCGCTCCATCTCTCTCTTGGGGATCACAGTGTGGCAAAGCAGGCGCCCGATTGCGGCACGGCGAATGAGATCGTCCGGCGAAAGCCGGTAGCCGCGCATCGTGGCGATGCCGCGTTCGCCGACTGCCGATTGGTACGCCGGTACTTCACGACGATTCTGCGCGTATGCCTCGCCGATCGAGCTGATCGCGCTTACGCCCATGCCGTACAGGTCCGCGCCCGCCTTCGTCGTGTACCCTTGAAAATTCCGGTGCAGCGTCCGATTGCGCTGCGCGACGGCCAGCTCATCCTCCGGCCGCGCGAAGTGGTCCATTCCGATGTAAAGGTATCCTGCTCCGAGGAATTTCTCGAGCCCCGTGCGAAAGATTCGAAATTTCTCCATTCCCTCGGGCAGATGCGTTTCGAACGATCCTTGCTGCTTTTTTAGCCAGGGGACGTGCGCGTAGCTGAACATCGCCACGCGGTCCGGACTAAGCGTCAAGACCTGATCAATCGTCGAGCGAAAGCTGTCCGCCGTCTGATACGGGAGTCCGTAAATCAAATCCACGTTGATGCTTTCAAATCCGAGCTCGCGCGCGGCAAAAATCAAATCGCGCGTCATTTCATAGGGCTGCACGCGATGGATCGTCTCCTGGACCTTGCGCTCGAAATCCTGAATTCCCATGCTCAGCCGGTTGAACCCAAGACGTCGCAAGGCTTCGAGATGTGCGCGATTCGTTACGCGCGGGTCCACTTCGATACCGATTTCGGCGTTCAGCGCCATCGAAAACCGCTCGCTTGCGTGGCCGAACAAGTCTTCCATTTGAGCGGGGGTTAGATACGTCGGCGTCCCGCCGCCCCAATGAAATTGCGTGACGGGCCGCCTCCTGGAAACCAAATGACTCACGTGCTCAATTTCCCGCTTGAGCGTGTCGAGGTAGGGAATCGCGACGCTCTTATCTTTCTGGATGGAGACCGTGCATGCGCAGAAAAGGCAGAGGCTTTCGCAGAAGGGAATGTGCATGTATATAGAGACCGGCGTGCGCTTCTCTTCCGCGCGCGCGGCATAGCTTTCAAAATCGTCCGGGCCGAAGTCATCCTTCCAAACCGGCGCGGTCGGATAACTCGTATAACGAGGTCCGGGCCGGTTGTACTTCTCTACAAACGCGTCCGAAACCCTCCAGATGTCGAGTTTTTCGATTGGTTTGGCCGTTGCGTCCGGCATTGCTATTTCGCCCTTCCCATTTGCGCCCGCGCGGGCAGTGGAGCGCTTTGCCCCGCCTCCACGAACGCTCTCGCATTCTCGACCGTCGTCGTCGGCAAGATCCCATGTCCGAGATTCAGAATATGTCCCAGACCGCCGGTCTTTTCGACCGCCTCTTGTGCGGCCTTTCGGATCTCCGCCTCCGGCCCGAGCAAAATCTGCGGGTCCACATTTCCTTGAAGTGCCACACGCTGGCCGAGCGCCCGACGCGCCTGCGCCAAGTCCGTTCGCCAATCCACGCTCAAAACACTTGCGCCTGACTGCGCGAGGCTCTCGAGGAGGTGCGAGGAGCCTTTGGCGTAGAGAATCTTCGGAACGCCGCTCTCGCCCAGCGCCTCGAGAACCATTTGCGTCGCGGGCAATTCGAACGCATCGTACTCGGCTCGCGTCAGCTCTCCGCCCCAGGTATCGAACAATTGCAGAGTGGATGCTCCCGCCTCGATTTGTGATTGGAGATATGGCGCGGTCGCCTTCGCGATCCGCGCAAGCAACTCGCGCACCATTTCCGGCGCAGTTCTGACAAGCTCCTTCGCGCGGGAAATATCGCCGCGCGTCTGCCCTTCGATCATGTAGCACGCGAGCGTCCACGGTGCCGCCGCGAATCCAATCACTGGCACATCGGGCCCCACGGCCTTGCAAATTGTCCGGATCGCGTCGCCCACGAATTTTGTTTCGCGTTCGGGGTCGAAAGCCTTGAGCTGCCGGACCGCTGCCATCTCTCGGACGGGATTCGAGAGCACAGGACCCGAATCGGGAACTTCGAGCGGCATGCCCATCGCTTCCGCGACAACCAAAATATCCGAGAAGACGATGATCGCGTCCACGCCCAGCGCCCGGAAGGGCTGGATGGACACTTCCGCTGCCAATTCCGGTGTCTTGCAGATTTCGAGGAAGGAATGTCGCGCCCGGACGGCCTGATATTCAGGAAGGTATCGCCCCGCTTGGCGCATGATCCAGACAGGCACTCGCTCGACGGGTTCGAACCGGCAGGCCCGCAGGAAGAGCTCTCTTTTGCTTTCGTTGCCCGGTGGCATAGTTCGGAGGAATTCGGCTCCATCATAGCAGAAGGGCCCGAAGGCCGTATGCCCTGGCCTTCCGGCCAGTCCAGACCGCTGAGAGCCGCTTGAGGGCGGATTCGGCTGTATAATGGCCTCCGGATCGGGAGAGCCTTCTACCTCCATGCCACATCACCTCGGCTATCTGTGCGTCGCGCTTTACGTGGCCAGCTTTGTCTGCTACGCCCGAATCCTTTACGCCCCCAACCTGTGGCTAGGCCGGCTGGGAACGCTATTTCTTGCAGGCGGCATCCTATTCCATTACTTCGCCTTACTGGAACGTTCCCGCTCAATCCAATCAGTACCCTATGACGACCTCTACGGCTCGATGTCCTTGTTCGCCTGGCTGCTGGGCCTCACTTACCTGAGCCTCGAAATGATCCATCGCGAGCGCTCCGTAGGCGCATTCGTAACCTTGCTGTTGATCGTCTGGATGGTCCTCCTGGGAGCGATTATTCCTGTCGAGGCGCCATTTTCTCCGCCTCCCGCACGCGGTGCCATCTTCGCATTTCACGTCACGCTCAACACGTGGGCATATGCTGCGTTTGGGCTTTCATTTGTCTTGAGCTTGATCTATCTCGTCCAGGATCGCGTCCTGCGTTCCCGGCGATTGGGAAGCCCATTCTGGCGTTTCCCGGCTCTGGATGTATTGGATCGCATGGCCCGCAGCAGCGTCTATGTTGGCCTTGGTGCTCTGATCCTCGGCGTGGCGATGGGTTTCATTTGGGAGCATCGGCTCCGCGGCACATATTCCTTCGGAGACCCGAAGGTGATCGTGACACTCGCTATTCTGGCGGTTTATGCCGCGTATCTGCGTCTCTCCCGAAGTGCGAAATGGCGCGGTGCGCGTGCTGCTTTCTTGTGTGCCTGCAATTTTGTCATCGTTCTGTTCAGCTATACATTCGTAAACTTGTACCTCACGAAGTTCCACCGGTTCTTCTAATGCCCACGGAAACCAACACGGGGCGCAGCGGCACGGTTCGCATTCAAGTCGCGCTCATCGGCTGCAATCATCGCACGGCGCCCGTCGAGCTTCGCGAGCGCATCTCCTTCACGCCGCAGCAAGCGCTACACGCCGCTGACGAACTCCGCCGCCGGGGGATCCTCGAGGAGGCTGTCGTCCTCTCCACTTGCAATCGCAGCGAGCTTTACGGAGTTCCTGGCGAGGCCGGAACCACGGCCGCCGAAGCCATGGAAGATTTCTTTACAACATTCCACCGAATTCCCGCGGCCGAATTGAACGGGCGGTTCTATCGAAGAATGGGGTCCGACGCCGTTCGCCATCTTTTTCGCGTGGCCGCAGGACTTGATTCGATGTTGCTCGGAGAAGCTGAAATTCTTGGCCAGCTTCGCACGGCGTACGGCCAAGCGCTTGACCATGGTGCGACCGGCCCTGTCCTCAATCGTGCCTTTCAAGGAGCGCTCGAAGTCGGCAAGCGCGTTCGCGCGGAAACCGAACTGGGCGCGCGTCCGATGTCTGTGGCGCTGGCAGGCGTGAAGCTTGCCGAGCGCGTCTTCGGCAATCTCAAGGGCCACTCGGCGCTGATCCTAGGAGCGGGTGAAGTTGCCGAGCAGGTCGTCGAGCACATGCGAAATCGGGGAATCGGGAGTCTTCGCGTCGTCAACCGCACGTATGAGCGTGCCGCGGAATTGGCTGCGCGGATGGGAGGTCAAGCCGTCCGTTGGGAGGACCTCGAATCTATCCTCGGCGCTCCCGATATCGTCGTCACCTCAATCGGCGGCGCGGGGCCCGTGCTCACGCGCGAATTGCTCGAGCGCGCCATAGCGGCCCGTTCGGGTAAGCCGGTCTTCGTGGTGGATCTCGGCGTTCCGCGAAATGTCGGTGCCGATACAGCGGGGCTTTACAACCTCTACCTCTACAACATCGATGACCTCGGCGAAATTGTCGAGCAGAACAAAAAGGCTCGCGAGGCGGAAATTCCGCGCGCCGAAGAAATCATCACCGAACACATCGCCAAATTTGAAACCTGGCGCTCGACACTTGAGGCCGGTTCGATCGTGGACGACCTCCGGGACAGTTTCCACAAGCATCGTGAACTGCTGATTCGCGAAAAGCTCGCCGAGATGAACGATGTGTCACCGGAGGAGCGCGCGCGAATCGCACGCATCACGGAAGAGTTGATCGAGCGCCTCCTGGAGGATCCCAGCCACAAGCTCCGCCACGGCGGCGCGATGCGCGGCCGCTTGGGCGCCGTCGAAGCTCTGCGGCATCTGTTTGGCCTCGACGAGGAAGAGAAGTGAAAGTACTGCGCATCGGCACTCGCGGGAGTGCGCTCGCGCTGTGGCAGGCAAATCACATTCGCGTCCGTCTCGCTGAAATTCATGGCGTCGAAGCGAAGCTGGTTCGCATTCGCACCTCAGGCGACCAATTCCGCTCCGCAGCGATCGCGCACGTGAGTCAGAACACGGGGACGAAGGGTGTTTTCATCAAAGAGCTCGAAGACGCACTTCTCGAAGGCACCGTGGATCTCGCTGTACATAGCATGAAGGACGTGCCCACCGAGACGCCCGAAGGACTGGTCTTTCCCGCCATCACGAAGCGCGAAGACGTGCGCGATTGTCTCGTCTCGCGTGCTGGTCTGACTCTGGACAGGCTCCCCAACGGCGCGAGGATCGGAACGAGCAGCCTCCGCCGTCAGTCACAGCTTCTTCTTCACCGTCCGGATCTCGCCGTTCTCGACCTGCGCGGCAACGTGGATACACGTCTCAAGAAAGTTGCGGCCGCCGCATTTGACGCCGTCGTTTTAGCCCGCGCTGGGCTCGAACGCCTCGGCGCGAGCGACAAAATTACGGAAGTTCTTCCCACTGAAATCATCCTGCCCGCGGTAGGGCAGGGCGCTCTCGGCGTGGAAACACGCGAGCGCGACAAGAAAACGTCTGAATTGGTCGCGGCCCTCGACGATGCCGACACGCGCGCCTGCGTCATGGCTGAACGTGCGCTCCTTCGCGAACTCCAGGGCGGCTGCCAGGCTCCGATCGGGGCTTGGGCGCGCCTAGGGGCGGGCGGCCTGCTTCTTGAGGCTTGCGTTTTGTCGCCGGATGGCAAGGACCATCTTCGGCGCGAACAGAACGGGCCTCAGGACGACGCGGAAGGGATCGGAAAGCATCTGGGCCAAATCCTCATTGAGGCGGGCGCGGATCGCATCATGCGGCCCGCGGGACGTGTCGTTGGCAATGCCTAGCGATCGCAAGCCACTGGCCGGGAAGCGCATCGTGGTGACACGCGCTGCCGCGCAGGCGCAGGAATTGGTTCATGCGCTGGAATCGTTGGGCGCCGAGGTTCTTCTGCTGCCGTCGGTGAGTTTCGCGCCGCCGGAAGATCTTCGTGAACTTGATCGGGCGCTTGAGCGGCTCGCTGAATTTGATTGGATTCTATTCACGAGCCAGAATGCGGTACGATTCTTCTGTGGTCGCTCGCGCGAACTCGGCCGGCCCGGTTCCGCGTTGCAATCGCCCCGGCCGCTTGTCGCTGCTGTGGGTTCGGCGACAGCCGAGTCGGCAACCGGCGAAGGAATCCGAGTGGACTATGTGGCGCAAAGTCAGAGTGGCGAATCTCTCGCGCAGGAATTGTGGGGATCGATCGGCGACCGCACGATTCTGTTACCCCGGAGCGACCGCGCCGACGACCGATTGCCCCGAGCTCTTCGAGAAGCCGGCGCGCGTGTGACCGAAGTGACCGCCTATCGAACAGCCGCGCCTGATGCATTCGACCCCGCGCTTCTCGCCAGCATTTGCCGTGCGGAAGTGGATGCCATCGTGTTTGCGAGTCCTTCGGGCTTCGAAAACCTGGCCGATTGCATTGGCCGGGAAGAGCTCGCAAATATTTCGGCCCGAGTTCAACTAGCGGCTATCGGACCGACGACCGCGCGCTCCATGCGTCAAGCGGGAGTGCGTGTCGAAATCGAAGCGACGGAAGCTTCCGCCGCAGGACTCTCGGATTCGATCGCCAAATATTACCTGCGCCAGCCTTCCGGAGTAAAACACCCATGACATTTCCGACCCACCGCTCGCGTCGTTTGCGCCGCTCGGAAGCCATTCGCGGCCTTGTGCGCGAGACGCGGCTCTCGGCCGCCGGCCTCGTCTATCCGATGTTTGCTTGTCCGGGCACAAAAGTGCGTACGGAAGTCAGCTCGATGCCGGGTGTTTTCCAGCAGTCGGTGGACCACATCGTAGAGGAGTGCCGCGAGGTTGCTGGACTCGGAATTCCCGCCGTGATTTTGTTCGGGCTCCCCGAGCGCAAAGACGAAGTCGGCTCGGAGGCCTCGGCCGCCGATGCCGCCGTACAGCGATCGATTGAGGCGATTCGCAAAGCGAAGCTCGATCTTCTCGTGATCACGGATGTTTGCCTGTGCGAGTACACGAGCCACGGCCATTGCGGCGTCGTCAAGGACGGTGAAATCCTGAACGATCCCTCGCTCGAGCACCTCGCTGCCGCGGCCGTTTCTCACGCCCGCGCCGGAGCGGACATCGTTGCGCCATCCGACATGATGGACGGCCGCGTCGCCGCCATCCGTGCCAATCTCGACAAGCACGGTTTCGAAAACATTGCGATTCTTTCCTACGCAGCAAAATATTCCTCGGGCTTCTACGGCCCTTTCCGCGAAGCGGCGCAATCCACTCCGCAGTTCGGCGACCGCCGCAGCCATCAGATGGATCCCGCGAACGTACGCGAAGCGTTGCGCGAGGTCGCGCTCGATCTGGGAGAGGGTGCGGACATGGTCATGGTGAAGCCCGCGCTCCCGTATCTCGATGTCATCCAACGCGTCCGCGAGCGTTTTGATGTGCCCGTTGGGGCCTACAACGTCAGCGGGGAATACGCCATGGTCAAAGCCGCAGCGCGCAACGGGTGGGTGGACGAAAAGCGTGTGGTGCTCGAGATCATGACGGCCATCCAACGCGCGGGCGCCGATATCATCCTTACCTATCACGCCAAAGACGTTGCCCGCTGGCTCAAAGCCTGTTAGGTGGTGTTTTGATTTGTCATTCCAAGTCCGGCCGTCCTTTATTGCGTGGAGATTCCCCGGCGCATCCACAGTTTTTGCTCTTTGCGCAAAAAGAAGGACAGACGGCCGGGCTCTCCGATCTGCCAGATCGGCTCTCGAACAGCCCGCCCATCCTTTTCCGGCGTGACCCATTCGCTTCACTTAATCTGGATATCTGGAATGGGAAAGGGCCAGCAGATGCCTTTCCCAACCGTTCAAACGTGGTCGATCTCGTCCCGCACTCTCCAAGGTCGAATTCAAGACCGCCGAGAGAACGTAACAAGCCTCATTGACGATCATCTTGACCTCTTCTTCTGTAGGGTAAGAATCCGCGCATCGGCGGACCAATTCCTCGTGAAAGTGTTCGGGCTGCTTACAACCGGTCAGTGCCAAACAAGAAAACGCCCACCAAAATTGAGCTTCGAGCTGATCTCTATTGAACATCGTAGGCCTCCTTGGCATTTCTCTCTTCGTCAGCTTGGTTTAATTGCGCCATCTCAATCTCGCTCGAACCCGAATCGCCGCGATCGCCTCTTTGGAAGTGGAAGAGCGGTGCTTTTCCGCGCGGCCTCGAATGACTCGAGCACGACTCCTGAAGCCTTTCTTCGGATTCTCGGCGATTCAGGAAGTCCGAAGAACGCCTGCCGGTTCCCGAGGTGGAGGGATGGACAGGTGGTGCAAAAGCCTTGCGAGCCGCGACGCGATCGCAGGGTCTTTGGATGAGTAGATTTATGTTCGCTGGATGGACAGCAAGTGCAGGAGATCACTTACAGCTAAGGCGCGTGGTGCCACAGCAGGAATCGGAAGCGAAGAATTGTCCTCGTGAGGCGTGATTGCTCGAATTTGTCCCGGCAGTGTAACGAACTGTTCTGCGTGAACAACCGGGGACGGGATCTGCTGGGAAGCGCTTTCCAAAGTGAAATCATTGGAGACATTGTCGGTCAGGGTAGAGAACTCGGGATATTCGAGGGTTACCAGCGAGCACAGCAGGATTGCAACGACGAACAAGAGAGCGAGGTTGGCCAGCTTTGTTGACATCTTAGATTGGCGCCCTGGATGCCTCCAACTTTGTACAGTATGCCTCCAGGCAGTGTCAAAGCAATTAGCCGCACCAAATCATTGCTGCGCGTGTTTGCATTTGGCCTCGCGTGGACTAAGATGGCCAGGACGAGATTGCAAGAGTATTTCGAAGCGCAACTGCAAGTAATATCATAAATGGCCGCGGGCACAACTCGGGATCCGAAGCAAACGACACCTTCCACCTCGCGCCCTCGCTCGACCGAAATCTTTGAGCGCGGCAAGAGAATTCTCGTCGGGGGCGTGGATAGCCCGGTGCGCGCGTTTCGCGCCGTCGGAGGCACCCCTCTCATCATCGATCATGCCGAAGGTTCTCGCCTCTACGATGTGGACGGCCGCGAATACATCGACTACGTCTGTTCCTGGGGAGCGCTCATTTTGGGCCATGCGCATCCCGACGTCGTTGCCGCCATAGCCGACCAGGCCAAGCGCGGCACGAGCTACGGTATGACGTCACCGCTCGAAATCGAACTCGCCGAGCGCATCGCTCGCGCTCTGCCCTCGATCGAGCGCCTTCGGTTCGTCAATTCGGGCACTGAAGCGACAATGAGCGCGATTCGCGCCGCACGCGGCTTCACGAAACGCGACCTCATCCTGAAATTTGAAGGCGGGTACCACGGCCACGGCGACAGTTTTCTCGTCGAAGCAGGCTCGGGCCTCGCGACACTTGGAATTTCGTCGACGCCCGGCGTGCCTGCTGCGCTTGCAAAGCTGACTCTGAATGCGCCCTACAACGATCTAGAGGCCGTCGAGGAGGTTTTTCAAAAATATTCTGGAAAGATTGCGGCCGTTATTGTTGAGCCCGTCGCTGCAAACTTTGGCGTCGCGCCACCTACCATGGGGTTTCTCGAAGGCCTCCGCGAAATCACGAGCCGTGATGGCGCGCTCCTGATCTTCGATGAAGTGATCACTGGGTTCCGCATCGGCTTCGGAGGTGCACAACAGCTCTACAAAATTCGGCCGGATCTCACGACGCTTGGAAAGATTATCGGTGGCGGTCTTCCGGTGGCGGCTTACGGTGGCCGGTGCGATGTCATGGAAATGGTTGCTCCGCTGGGCCCTGTCTATCAGGCGGGAACGCTTTCGGGGAATCCGCTCGCCGTGCGCGCGGGGCTTGCCACGTTTTCGAAGCTCGAGGCCCCTGGCTTCTATGATCGTCTTAGCCGGGCGTCCGGCCGCCTCGGCGAAGGTTTGCGCGAAGCGGTCAAAGAGAGTGGGGTGGCTGCACAGGTGAGTGTCGCCGGTTCACTCATGACGGTGTTTTTCGCGCCGGATGTCGTTCTCGATTACGCCGACGCGAAAAAGTCGGACACCGCGCGTTACGCGGCATTTTTCAACGCCATGCTCGACCGCGGCATTTTTTTGCCGCCTTCACAATTCGAAGCGCTGTTCGTCTCCGCAGCTCATACCGAAGAGGACATCGAGCGCACCATTGTCGCCGCCCGCGAAAGCCTCAAAGCCATTCAATCTGCTCGGCCGGGTGATTGATTATGGTTTCGTGAAATCGTTTCGTACCACGGCGCTGCCCTTCATCACGAACTTCACGTTTTCAAGTTGTTTGATGTCTTCGAGCGGATTCCCCAAGACGGCAATCATGTCCGCGAATTTTCCCGGTTCGATTGCGCCGAGCTGATCGGCCCACCCCATCAGATCCGCGGCGTTGACGGTTGCTGATTGGATTGCGGCGAGGTTCGACATGCCGTATCGCGTCTCCCATTCGAATTCGATCGCTTGCGTGCCGTGAGGAAACGGTCCGGCGTCGGTGCCAAATGCAATCTTCATTCCTGCCGCGACGGCCTTCTTGAAGCTGACCTCATGGAGTTGTAAGCGGCTCGTTTTTCCGCCGGACTTTGCCAGGTCATCCTTCTCAAGCGCTCCGCTGTACACATACAGCGTGGGAACCAGGTAGATCCCTTTCGCCACCATCTTGCGGACTGCGTCATCATCGAGACCGATCCCGTGCTCGATGGAATCCACGCCCGCGTCGATGCAATGATGCAGCCCCGGCCCATCGTAGGCGTGGCACGCGACCTTTATGTGTTTGGCGTGCGCCTCATCCACAATGGCCTGGACTTCTTCGAGCGTGAACGTGGGAATGCTCACCTCCTTTCCGTCGGCAGTGAAATAATATCGGTCCGTTCCATAGATCTTGATCAGATCAGCACCGTGGTCGAATTGCTCGCGGACCGCCTTGCGCACTTCATCCGCGCCATCCGCCATTTGAACGCCATGAGGAACATCCACTTCGGGTGAATAGCCTTCGAGGCCATATCCGCCGGTCGATGACATTCCGCGCGTCGCAACCTTCAGGCGCGGTCCCGGGATCAGCCCTTGATCGATCGCGTTGCGGACATCCGCGTCGCTATACATCGATCCTTCGCTTTCGACGTCGCGCATGGCCGTGAATCCGGCTTCGAGATCCTTCTTCACGTTCAGCGTCGCGAGGATCGTGCGATATTGCCACGACTGCTTTAACAATATCTCGTCGTAGTGTGAGTCGTCCGTATCGGTGAGCATGATGTGCGTGTGGCAGTCGATCAACCCCGGCAGCACGGTGGCGCCGCTCAAGTCCACAACCGGCGCGCCCACGGGAATTTGCACTTGATCGGCGGCAGCCACACGCTCAACGCGATCCCCACGAATGACGATTACCTGATTGCTCAGCAATTTCCCGGTTCGCACGTCGAGAAGCTTCCCTGCCTTGACGAACGTCTCGGGTGGATCGCCGGCCTGCGTGATTCCGGCGAGAAATAGAACTAAAGTGAGCAGAGCGAAGCGCCTCATTTTTCCTCCGGATTGATTTAGAAACCGGCGGGATTCTAACTCAAAGCTAAGGCGCGGCGGTCGAAAACGAGTCGGGCCGCCCTCCAAAGCCCTTCCGAGACCAGGTCAAGGGAGACGCGCTCCCGAAAGCCTGTTGTGCCTGCGTGGACGGCAGCCAATCTATGTTCTGTGGAAAATGATTTCCTAAACCAAAGGAAATTCAGGGCTTACGGTCCGGTCAGAGACAGCTCTAAACTCTGCTATCTGCTGTAGTTGAAGGAGTTAGCGAATCCACCAGTTGTGGTACGGGCCGTGCTTTTCCTATTCGTGAACGATTGCTAGTGAGGAGTTCCTCCCTCCATGGTCTTTGCAGTTGCAGCGCTTCTGCTTTATGCAATGCCCGGGACCCAGCCGGCGCTGCATATGGCCGACCCGAAGACGAATTCGGAGTTCCCGGCGGCCGCTGCGAGTGTCTCCGCCGATACGAAGGGCGCAATCAACTCCAACGTGGCTCACTACAATCTGGATTCCATCAGCCTCAATTTAAATTCAAACACAAACACAAACACAAACACAAACACGAACACGAAGGAAGGCCAGTCGGGGACTTTGACGGCTGTTTCCCTCGGAGATATCCAAAATTCACAATCGCTCTCGTCGATTCGCATTCCCGAAGCCCAACCCGGGAAAGCGATCGAAGTGATGCCGGCGGAAAGAATGCCGCCGCGCAAGAGTTGGATGGCCCTGTCGATCCTTCAGCACGGCGCTGCCAGCTTCGACGCCTACTCCACTCGCGATGCAATTTCCAAGGGTGCAGTGGAAGACGACATCTTCATGCGGCCTTTTGCGCACTCGCCTGCGATCTACGCAGCGATTCAGGTCGGACCCGTTATGCTCGACATTCTTGCGCGGCACATGCAACGCAGCGAATACATTTATCTTCGTCGGACGTGGTGGATACCCCAGTCGGTTGCAACCTTCGGATTCATTTTCTCCGGCTTCCATAACCTAAACGTTGCTCGTCATCCTTAGGCTCTCTCTACCTGGCGGGGAAAGAGCTGCTTCGGCACCCGGGCTAAAGCCCGGGTGTTTTTTTTTTGGAATGAATCGAGCTCAAAAGTCATTTAGCGAAGCCGGCTGCCGCAGCCGCGGCGGCCGCAGAAGCGCCCGCCATCCGCTTCTCGATCCAGTCTGACGCGCGTTGGGAGGCCTCCACAGCAGCGTAAATCAGTGACTCGGGTCCGACGGAGTCCGTATTCGCAAACACGATTCGGTCCAGCGGGCGGTTGGCAGCCGGAATCACTTTGGTGTAGATGCCGGGTGCGGAGAGAAACACGCCATGCCCGCGACGATAGAACTGGATTTCAACGGGCTCGGAACTGAATTCCGGAAGAAGCTTATGAAAATCGCGGAGTGCATTTGCGGCGATTCGGCGGCAGCCCTCGAGCTTCAATAGCTTGTCACGGTCGAGTTCGGAGATGGGCGTATAGAATGTGAGGATGCTGCGTTTCTCCTGGTAGCCGGTCTGCTTCAGGCTCACCCAATCCGCTACCACAATATCTGCAAACGTACTGCCTGGGCACCAGGTGTCGTACGCACGGTTGTACACTGGCTTTTCGAAAATCATGTTGATGACGGCATAAGGGCAATAGCGGTACGACCTCATCGCATCGGTCTGATTGTCGGAGAGTCCGGTGACGAGGCGAAAAGTAATCATCTTCGGCGTCGCCATCACCACATATTTGGCGGCCACGGTCCGAAGGGCTCCAGCCTGAATGTATGTGACCTGGACTTCCGCCCTTTGCGGCTCAACCGCCACAATCGTCGCGTCGCTGATCATTTGCTTGCCATAGTCAGTTAGCAAAGTCTCGGCGAGCTTCCCGACGAATACCGCGTTCCCACCAGGAAGTGTGACACGCGTGTCGTGTTCCGCTGCCTCAGCCATGTCCTTCAATTCGGAGAGCGCGACCATGGTGGATGTGTCTTCCGCTCTCGCGCCGTAATTCGACGGGCCGTAACAGTCCCACCACTGTTTCACCTCCGGGGCATATGCCTTCAGATACTTTGTGAGTGGGACGCTGTCGAATTGAGTTTGATTCTTGTCTGCCGCCAGGGCCAGCATCTCGGTGCGAAACTTTTTGAAACTGTCGCGGACCGTTGTGGAATAGGGAAGCTGATCAAGGCCGACTCCCCAGGTGTCGGGTACCCACTTGCCGTTGAGGATGGTCGGATCGGGGCAATTGATCGGGAGTGGCGCAAGGCCGATTTCGCGCGCGAGCTGTTCGCTTGCGGTGCCCTTGTAGTCGAAGGCGGAACCCGTGCAAAAGGCCTGGCCCTGGTATTCCTCGAGAGTGGCGTTGCCGCCCCAGTGCGGCTCTTTCTCAAGAAGCAGGAAGTTGTGGGCCCGCAGAAAATAGGCAGCGCTCAGTCCGCTGACGCCGCCGCCTACAATAACGATATCGTACCGCTTCGAAACCGGTGACCGCGCGAAGGCATGCCCGTCACGCACGGCATGGCAAATGTCGAAGTGCTCACCTTCAATTTGCGGTTTGGTTGTGTCCGCCGCGGCGAGCAAAGAGAGGTCAATCGGGCATCCTGCGGCCACCGACCCCGCGACGACGAACTTCAGAAAATCTCTGCGGCTTGTGGTCACGAGTGGTCTCCGTCGAGATTCGAGACGAGCATGGAAACGGCTGGCTCATCATTGTGCTCAGCGCGTGTGCGAAGGCGATACCAGACGAGAATCGTGGCGATCGAAAACAAAAGAATCAGCGTTGAGATGGCGTTGATTTCCGGCGTGATTCCGCGCCGCAGGCGCGACCAAATTTCAAGTGGCAGCGTGTTGTCACGCCCGATGAGGAAGAAACTGACGGCAATTTCGTCGAGCGAGAGCGTAAAGATGAGTAGGCCTGCTGCAATCAGGGAGACGCGGAGATTCGGCAGCGTGATGCGCCAAAATGTTTTCCAGTGATTTGCGCCAAGGTCGAGCGAGGCCTCTTCCTGTGCGCGCTCGAGTTTTTGAAGCCCGGCAAAGATTTCCGTGGTCGCCACAGAAATCAGCGCCGTCCCGTGGCCGAGCGTGATTGTCACGAGGCCCAGCTTCATTCCCACACCAACAAAGAGCATCAGTAGGGAAAGGCCCGTGATGATCCCGGGTAGGATAAGTGGTAAAAGAACAAGGCGGCGAAACAGCGCTTTTCCCGGAAACTCAGCCCGGTCGAGCGCCAGTGCTGCGGGCAGGCCGAGGCTGAGCGAGACGGCGACGGCCACAGCTGCGACAATCAGGCTGTTCAGAACAGCATTCCAGAGCGACGCATCGGCAAATAGTTGGCGGTACCAATCGAAGGTCCAGCCGGCCGGAGGAAACCCGCCCACTCCGGAGCCGTTGAACGAGTAAACGACGAGAACAATGATCGGGAGATAGAGAAACGCGTATACGAGGATCGCATACGCCGTCAGTCGCGGTTCTCGCTCCGATGAAAAGCCGCCGCTCACGAAAGTGTAAGCCTCCTCTCCAATCGCTCGGTGGCAAAAAGAAGCCCGACGACCAGAACAAGCATGCAGAGCGAAATCGCGGCGCCAAGCGGCCAGTTGTAAGCGGCTCCAAACAAACTCACCACAATATTCGAAATCATGATTCCGCTCGATCCGCCCACCAGCAGCGGTGCCAGGAAATCTCCCAGTGTGAGGACGAATGCGAAAGTGGCGCCAGCCAGCACGCCGGGAAGTGAAAGCGGCAGTACGACACGCAGAAATGTCTTCCAGGGAGGAGCGCCGAGATCGTGCGAAGCTTCGATGAGATTGCGTGGCACGTGTTCGAGCGACGCGTAGATCGGCAGAAAAGTGAATGGCGTGTAGATATGCGTCAGCGTCAACACCACGGCAAACGGGCTGTACAGAAAAAACTCGACGGGCCGCTGCGTGATGTGGAGGTATTGCAAAAATCCGTTCAGGACACCGTCGCTGCCGAGGATCGTCTTCCACGCATATCCCCGCACCAGGTAGCTTGCCCAGAGCGGGATGATGACGAGTTGGTAGAGGAGATCCTTTCGCTTCGCCGCGTGGAAAGACAAATAGTAGGCCAGGGGATAGCCGAGGAGCAAAGCGATCGCCGTGACGGCCGCGGCGATCCGCGTGGAACGCAAGAGCACGACGAGATAAATCGGGTTGCGGAGCAATTGAAGGTAATTTTGGAGATTCCAGTTGTGCTCGATCACCTGCGCCGGCGAAACGGACCAAAAGCTGTAGCAAAACAGAATCGCGTATGGGACGACCAGAAAAACAGTCACCCAGAGGACCGGCGGGATCGTGACACTCGTTTTATACGCGCGCGAATACATGGGTCAGTCGGGGGTTCCGTCGATCACGCGGATCGCATCCGTGGCGTTGAATTCGAATTCTTTCTCGCCGCTGAGTGCCCCGGGGGCCGCGATGCGCGCCCGGACGGGTTCAGGACCGCCGCAATCGATCTCCAGCAAGTCCATGGCTCCGCCAAATGTTTGGTTCTGGACGCGCCCCCGAAATCGCGAAGTCGCGGCGTCGGCACTGCGAGCCGAATTGCTCGGGGCGACAAGGCGAATGCATTCCGGACGGAGGGAATACGTGGCACGGCCCGGCGCGCCGGATGTTAGCCACGCAATTCTCCCCGCCGTCGCCGTCTCGTCGCGAACCTCCGCGCGCAGGAGGTTTGTCTGCCCGATAAATTGAGCGGCGTAAGCGGTTCGCGGCCGGCCATAGATCTCGCGTGGCTCGCCCACCTGTTCAAGCAACCCGGCGCGGAGCAAAGCGATCCGGTCGGAGAGCGCCATCGCCTCTTCCTGGTCGTGGGTCACAAAGATGAACGTGATTCCCACTTCGCGCTGGAGCGATTTCAATTCAATTTGCATCTGCCTGCGCAGGTTTGCGTCCAGCGCCGATAGAGGCTCGTCCAATAAAAGTACGCTCGGACGATTGACGAGAGCGCGTGCCAGCGCCACCCGCTGCTGCTGCCCGCCGCTCAATCGCGCTGGCGCGGATCGTGCAAAGTCGCCGATCTTGACCATTCCAAGCGCTTGCGTTACGCGCTCCGGAATTTCCTTCGCTGCAACGCTCTTCGCGCGAAGTCCGTAGGCGACATTCTCGAATACCGTCAAATGCGGAAATAATGCGTAGCTTTGAAAAACGGTGTTCACTTGGCGACGATATGCGGGAATATCATCAAGGCGCTCTCCACCCATCCGGATTTCGCCGCCGTCGAGCTGCTCGAATCCGGCGATCAGGCGTAGCAATGTCGTTTTTCCCGAGCCACTCTCGCCCAAGATGGTCAGGAACTCCCCGGGCGCGACATCAAGTGAAATCCCTTGCAGGACAGGCCGGCGCCCGAATTGCTTCACAACTTTGCGAATGGAAAGCAGCGCCGCCTGCGTCGGGGGTTCCGCGCTCGAACCATACGTTGTGAGATGAGCGCTCACTGGCCATCCTTGTACGAATAGAAACCGAGTTGCCGGCAACAGGGAGGTAGTGAGCTCACTGGGCCGCCTTCACTTCATTCCAAATTTCGTTGTACTTCCCGCGGCGCGGAACGTTTTGCCAGAAATAGATCCGAGTCATGTATTCGTCCACGTGGTCCAGGTGCAGCGATTTTCTTTGGTCGTCGGTCATGAGCTGTCCCGCCTGCGGATTCGCGGGATCGTAACCGGTCACGTCCGCCACGGATTTCTGCGTTGTGGCCTCGATCATGTATTCGAGGAATTCGGTGGCGAGATCCTTGTTCTGGCTCGCAGCGGTAATCATCAGGTGGTCGATCCATCCGGTGGTGTTTTCCTTCGGGATCAGCTCGGCAATCGGGAAATTCACTTTGCGGAGCTGGTTTGTCATCAGCGGCCACCCCATGGCCGCGACAATTTCGTGATTTTCGAACAGGTTCGTGAGTTCGCCGCCCGTCGTCCAAATCTTTCGAACGTTCGGCTTCAGTTCGAGGAGTTTCCTCTTCACGCTTTCGAGTTCGGCGTCGCTCAGATTGTAGAGATGGCTCGGGTCAGGCTTGTCGTAACCAAGAAGCTGCGCCGCCATGTACATCGTCGACAGCTCATCCCACACGGAAACCTTTCCTTTCCATTTCGAGTCCCAAAGGGCCGCCCAGCTTTCGGGCGGTTTTGAGAAGGCCGTGGTGTCGTAGAGCAGGGGATTCGGTCCCCAGGTAAAGGGCACTCCGTAAACGTTTCCGTTCACGCGGACGAGCGGCAGCGAACGAAGCCGCTCGGAAAGCTGGGAGTACGAAGAAAGTTTTGTGAGGTCGAGCGGCGCGGCCAGGTTCGACGACGCGATCATCGTGGCAACATCGCTCGAGGGCGATATCACGTCGTAGTTGCTCGCGCTGCCGCCGCGAAGTTTCGCCACGAGTTCATCGCTTGAGCCCATATATGATGCGCTGATTTTGCAGTTGTGCGATTCCTCGAAGGCATGGACAAACGATGGATCGGCATAACCCTCCCACACGAGCAGGCTCAGCGAGGGAGTTGGTTTCTTGCATCCCGCGAAGGCTAGTGCGAGCGTGGCCGCGATTGCGCAAACGCAGAAGATCTTTTTCATGGTTGGAGCCCAGCTCCCTCGATCAAGAACCTCAGAAAGTCGGCGGCGTGTTCACCCACAAAACCAATGCCTCATTTTTGCCCGGATTAACCCAACGATGCTGCGTGCTGCTCTCAAAATAAAAACTGTCGCCCTCTTCGAGCCGGTGCGTTTCGCCCTCGTCCAGTGTGATCTCGAGACATCCCCGCAGGAGGTACAGAAATTCTTCGCCCTCGTGGGTGTAGGCTTCGCCGCTCCCGGCCGAAGGCGCGATTCGAAACAGGTGCGGCTCCATCACTGTGTTGCCCCAGGCCAACAACTCCATGCGCACTCCGGGTCCGGCATCGAGCGTTTTTCTTTCGGCCGGCCGGACGCGGCCCGGATTGGTCTCCGGCGGGTCAAATAGCGCGAGAATGTTCAATCGATAGAATCGCGCGAGCCGCCTCAGAGTGGCCACGGACGCACTCATCTGTCCGCGCTCGAGAGCGCTCAGAAATCCCACCGAGACTCCCACCGCTCGGGCAACTCGTGCTAAAGAATACCCTCGCTGCAGTCGTTGTCGTCGAAGCCGCGGTCCTACCGTACCCACCTTCGGCTTCCCGCGGCCCGCTGTGCGAAGCAGTCCTTGGGTTTTAAGCATGTGGACGATAGCCGGCGTGTTCATCCCGCGTGCGCGACGAAGATATTGGGCGCGCTTCAAGAGCCGCACATCGGAATGGGTATAGAGACGGTACTGGCTTCGTGTCCGGAGCGGGGAAATAAGGCCGGCATTTTCCCAGGAACGCAGAATCGAGGGGGAAACGCCGACGATTTGTGCGACGTCGCTGATGCGGAGAAAGCCTTGCGTGCCCGCGGATTTCGCCGCCTGCCTCTGAGTAGTTCGCAAGCCAGTTTTCCTCTTGACAACCCGTCAGGCCATACACTAAGGTTCGCGGATTATAGTAAGGTTTTTTCACTGCCTGCAACCGAAAACTGAGGAGGCGTCTGGGGTGGGCGCCAACAAGTCCAAAGGAGCGGCTATGAATCCAAAGGCGTGGAGACGGGTGTGGCTGGTTGCGTGTGTGGGGTTGCTGCTGTCCAGCGGTGCGTGGGGACAAACCACCGGGGAAATTCGCGGCAGCGTCAAAGACCAATCGGGCGCCATCGTCCAGGGCGCCGTCATTATCGTCACAATTTCCGGCACCGATACCACGCGCGGGATCACCTCGGACAATGACGGCAGTTTCGACATCCCCGAACTGGCCGTGGGAACGTATTCCCTTAGCGCAGAAGCGACTGGCTTCAAGAAGTTTGTCGCCAAAGACATTATCGTCAGCATTGGGCACGTGAACGTCGTTGCCATTGTGCTGCAAGTGGGCGGCGCCAAAGAGACAGTTATAGTCGAGGCCGACGCCGTGCAGGTGGAGACCACCAGCACGCAGCTCGGCGCCGTGATGACCGATCAGTCGATCCGCGAACTTCCGCTAAACACTCGTAACGCATATCAACTTCTCCAATTGCAGCCGGGCGTGCAATCCCAGTTGGGTGCCGACCTGTTTTATGGCAGCAGCAATGCGGGCGTGGTTTCCGTTAACGGTGGACGCGGACGTTCGAACAACTACATGGTGAACGGCGGCGACGGTAACGACATCTTTGTGAATTCGCCGGCGATTCAGCCGTCTCCCGACGCGATCGAAGAATTTCGCGTCTTGACAAATACGTTTGATGCGGAATATGGCCGGAATTCCGGGTCCATCGTCAACGTTGTAACGAAATCCGGGACGAACGAGATCCACGGCGACGTCTACGAATTCCTTCGCAACAAGGCACTGAACACTCGCGGCTATTTCGACCCCTTCTTGTTGGATTACAACCAAAACCAATTTGGGGCCACGATCGGTGGGCCGATCAAAAAGGATAAAACATTCATATTTGGATCGTACGAGGGCAACCGACTGACTCAGGGGATTTCTTCCGGAAACGTCATTCTACCCACAGGAGCGGAAGCGCTCGGCGATTTTTCCGGTGGACAGCCATTCACGGGAACGGTGACCGATGCACCCTTCGCTGCGCTCATGGGAGCGCGCACGACCGGGAGTACAAGTGGAACAACTTGCTCGCAGGCAGTGGCCGCGGAAGGAGGAGCGCCGATCGCAGCAGGGACTCCGTTTGCAAGCATTTTTCCGAACAACCAGATTCCTATTCAGTGCTTCGACCCCGCTGCCTTGGCGCTCTACAACAATTATGTCGCGCCATTCGGGACCGGTACAATTTCTACCGGCCCCAATCTAAATGAGCGCGGCGATCAGTTTACGATCCGTTTTGATCACAAGATCAATAGCAATCAGCAATTCAGCGCCTACTATTATTTTGACGACGATCATAGGACCGATCCTTTTTCCACGTTTCAACTCGAGCAGCCCGGTGGGCTTCTGCCGGGATTCGGGGACATTTTCGCGACTCGCGTTCAACAATTGAATCTGAGTCATACCTGGACGATCGGATCCACTTCGGTGAATGAATTGCGCTTCAACTATTTTCGCGAAGGTCAAGGGAACCTGAATCACCCCGTGAACATATTGCCCAGCCTCCACGATTCATGCGGCGCAGCCGTTCCCGCCGCCAATTGTTTTGCTGATCCAAGCAATCCTCCGATCGGTATCACCACCGACATTCCCGGGCGCGAGGGTGTCCCAAACATTGAAGTTCTGGGAGGGTTCACCATCGGGAATAACTTCGAGGGCGAATTGCCGCAAAAAGGGAACACCTATCAGTTCACGGACAACTTCACGAAGACATTTTCCAAACATACCGTCAAGTTTGGAGGCGATGTTCGCATCCAGCGATTCCAACAGTTTCTCTACTTTGACATCAACGGGCAGCAAACGTTCCTGACGGACTCAAATCTGTGCAGTCCTGCGAATCCGAATCTCAGTTGCGACCCCCCGGTCACGAATGACGTCGGCGGTTCGGATTCCTATCCGGATTACTTCATCGGCACGCCCAGTGAGTACATCCAGGGATCGGCGCAAGGCGAGAACCTGCACAATACCGCTTTTTATCTTTTTGCCCAAGACAGCTACAAAATAAAGCCCAACTTGACGCTGAACTACGGTCTGCGATGGGAATTGAACACGCCGTATTTCGATACCGGCAATCGTCTCCAGACTTTCCGTCCCGGACAAGCCACGACACAATACCCGTGCGTTTTGAATCCAGCCAACGCCAACAACCCAAGCGCGGCATTTTTGGCCACGACCTATGGCAGCACGGATTGCAGTAACAATGGCCCGGCGAACTCCGTATTTCCTCTCGGTCTTGTCTTTCCAGGTGACAAAGGTGTCCCGCGCGGGCTGACGTCGACTTACTACAAGGCATTTGCGCCGCGCATCGGGATTGCTTGGAGTCCTGGCGCGACCGAAGGTTGGCTTGCGAAGCTGACGGGCGGACCCGGCAAATTCAGCGTCCGCGCCGGATTTGGGATATTTTACAATCCGATCGAACAACTTGTTCTCGAACAGTTCAGCGCAGAGCCGCCATTCGGGGGCAGCGTGGACCTCTCGAATCCGAACTTCAACACGCCATTCCTGTTGCAGGACGGCACGCAAAGTCCCAACGTATTCGCTGGAATCATTCACCAAACGCCACAGACGCCATGTTTCCAGTCGGGCGGTCCTAACGGATGCGTGGATTGGTCCGCATTCCGTCCAATTCTGCTCTTCGGTGAATTCGCGCCGCATCTGAAGTCGCAGTACGCCGAGCAATACAATTTGACGATTGAACGCCAGTTGACAAAGGACATGCTGGTGCGCGTCTCCTACGTAGGCACGCAGGCTCATCACCTGTTGGCTTCTCGCGACCTGAATGCCGGAAACATTCAGACGTGTCTCGGTCTTATCGGAATGTCGTTCAATGACGCGACGAGTGTTCTCACGGGTCCCGGTGGCTCCGAGACCACGTGCGGAGCTTTCAGCGCGGATACCGAATATTTCATCCCACCCGGCACGGTCATCCCTGCGGGAGTATCACAGTTGCCTCCCGAGCCCTTCAAGGTCCCGTCGATCAATTGCACCGGCCTCGTGTTGCCGTACGCCGGCGCCCCCGGGAGCAACCCAACATGTGTTCCGGCAGGTACAGTCGTGGGCGGGCCCGGGCTCACGCTTGTCGGTACGCGACCGTACTCCTCTCCGAATTGCAACCCGATGACGGGAGGGGGGTGCCCGGCCGACGGCGTTCCAGTATTCAGCAACATATTTTCTGAGAGCACGGTCGCCAACTCCAATTACAACGGCCTCCAGTTTTCCGTAGAGAAAAGCTATTCACACGGGTTTCTGTTTCAGGCTTCGTACACGTACAGCAAGGCAATCGACCAAGGCGCCTCCTTTGAAAACGAACTGAATCCCGTCAACGCCAATGCCACGCGAGGCCTGTCGCTCCTCGACGCGAAGCATCGATTCGTGTTCAGTCCAGTCTGGGAACTCCCCATTCCGAAGTACGACGGAGCCAAGGGCAAGGTAGCGGACGGCTGGGGAGTCTCCGCGATAATCACTTATCAAACGGGATTCCCGATTCGTGTTCAGACTCAGGATGACCAGGAACTCCAAAGCAGTTTCTTTTTCGAAGATGCCAACACGCCCTGCGCCGCAAGCGCCACCGACGCCTGCCCGGCAAAAGGACCGGTGACATTCTTGAATCCCAAGACGAGCGGGGGTTTCTATTTCGACCCCTCCAACATCAGCGATCCCGCGGCTGGGAGCTTCGGGAACATGCCTCACGCTCTCTGTTGCGGACCGGCGCTCAGCAACACGGACCTTGTCATCTCCAAGAAAACTCCCATCAATGAGAGATGGAATACGGAATTTCGCGCCGAGTTCTACAACGCGTGGAACCATACTCAATTCGCCAACCCCGACGGCAATTTCTCGGACACGACGTTTGGGCAGATTTTGAGAACGCGCGAAGGCCCGCGCGTGATGCAGTTCGGATTCAAGATCTTGTTTTAGGGAAGGCTGGGTCTCGACTTGAGGCGAGGGCGCCTTTCAAACGGCTCCCTCGCTTTGTTGCGTAAGGGCGGAATTCGCATCCGAGGAGAAGAATGAAAGTCGTCGTTCTGGGGGCGGGCTTGATGGGACGCGCGGTGGTGTATGACCTCGGTCGTGCGCGCGAAGTGGAGCAAATCATTGTCGCTGATTTTGATCGCAACCGGGCGAGTGAAGTCGCGCGGCAATTCGGTCGGGGAAAAGCCCGCGCCGTGTTTGCAGATGTCCGCGAGACTGCGCCTCTCGCGCGGCTCCTGCGCGGTTCAGATGTGGTGGTGAACTGCACGCAGTATAATTGGAACCTCGACGTAATGCGCGCGGCACTCTCGGCCCGCGTCAACTACATGGACCTTGGCGGCCTTTACCACATGACGCGAAAGCAATTCTCTCTCGACCGCGATTTCCGGCGCATTGGCCGGATCGCTATCGCGGGGATGGGCGGCGCTCCGGGGATCACGAACGTGATGGCTCGCGCCTTGAGCGATCGGCTTGAGCGCGTCGATTCCGTCCGCGTTTACAATGCAGGAGCGGATTTGCAGCGTTACGACAGCCCCATCGCCTACTCCTTTTCAATCGCCACGATTCTCGATGAGCTGACCATGCCGCCCGTGACCTTCGCGAAGGGCCGATTCGTCGAGAAGCCGATTTTGTCGGACCCGGAGCCGGGACAATTTCCTGCGCCCATTGGAAAGATTGTGCTGCGGCATTCGATTCATTCCGAGCTGGGAACGCTCCCGCAAAGCTTCCGAAAAAAGGGAGTGCGGGAAGTGTTTTTTAAAATCAATTACGATCCGCAGCTTGTGAATCTCGTCCGCGGCCTCGCTCAAACGGGCTTCACCAGCCGCGAGCCACTGGCTGTGAATGGAACGCGCGTCGCTCCGCGCGCCGTCCTGCTCGCGCTTTTGCAGAAGCAAGTCCCGTCGAAAGCGCCGCGGGATGTGGAAGCGCTTCGCGTGGTCGTTTCAGGCCGGCGAGATGGGCTCCCCGCGGCATCGGCGATGGAAATGTGGGCGGATCATTCGACTAGGCCGCAATTTTCCGCGGTTGCGCGCGATACGGGTTTCCCGGCGGCGATTGCCGCGGTGATGTTGGGACGCGGCGAGATTCGTGGCATCGGCGTCCAAGCCCCCGAAAACGTCGTGCCGCCCGAGCCGTTTTTTCATAAGCTCGAGCAGCGCGGGTTTCGTTTCCGCCGCTGGAGCTTCAAGCCGTCTGCGGCGAAAAGCAATTGAAGTAAACCTCAGGGCCGTGCGTCGGCCACAGCGAATCGCTCTACGGAGGAAGTGATGCACGAAGGTCTACAGAAGGAAATTGAAATCTACGAGAAGCGAACTCCACGCTCGCGGGAAGCTCACAAGAAGGCCACGAACCGATTGCCGCTCGGCGTCGCCAGCAATTATCGCGCCTATGATCCCTATCCGATTTTCGTGCGGGATGGCAAGGGCGGCCGCATCCACGACATCGATGGCAACGAGTACATCGACTTCAATCTCTGCTTCGGCGCTCTCATGGCGGGACATTGCCATCCGGCAGTCATGCGCGCCGTGCAGGAAAAGTTGGGAACGGGCACGATGTTCGGTATGCCGCACGATCTCGAGTGGGAGCTGGCCGAGGAAATCTGCAAACGATTTCCGGTGGAGATGGTGCGTTTCAGCAACAGCGGAACGGAATGTACGATGCACGCGGTTCGGCTGGCGCGCGCGGCCACCGGGCGTGACCGCATCATCAAGATGGAGGGCGGCTATCACGGGCTTCATGATTCCGCGCTCGTCTCCGTCAAGCCGAAGGACACCGAAGTCGGAGATCCTAATTTCCCGAACCAGGTTGCCGGCGGCGCCGGCATCACCAAAGCGACGCTTCAAAACACGCTGATCGCGCAATTCAATGATCTTCCGGGCATCGAGCGCCTTTTTGCAAAATATCCTGGCGAGATTGCGGCCGTCATCGTCGAACCCATCATGATGAATGTCGGGATTCTGCTTCCCGATTCCGGCTATCACCAGGCGCTGCGCGAAATCACGAAGAGACACGGCGCGCTTCTGATCTTCGATGAGGTGAAGACCGGCGCCAAACTCGCTCGCGGCGGCGCTTGCGAGTATTTCGGAATCAAGCCGGACATCATCTGCCTCGCGAAATCGATCGGCGGAGGATTTTCGCTCGCGGCGTTTGCCTCCACGCGCCCGGTGATGAATCTCATTACGGACCACAAAGTTTTCCATGGCGGCACGTACAACACGAATCCGGTGGCGATGGCCGCGGGATTGGCCACGTTTCGCGAGGTCCTCACTCCGGCCGCCTATGAACACGTGAATCGCCTCAACCAGAAGCTCGTCGCCGGCTACAAGAAGCAGCTTGAAAATACGGGATTGAACGCCTACGTCGTGAGCGCCGGATCCAATGGCGCGCTCATGTTTGCTCCGAGGCCGACACACAATTATCGCGACTGGCTCAAAGTGGACAGCGATTTGTGGCGTCACTATTGGTTCGCGATGGTCAACCGAGGAGTCATGGCGCAGCCTTATTGGTGGGACGAGCAGTGGACGGTGTCTGTGTCGCACACCGACGCGGAGGTCGATCGGCACATCGAAGCCTTCGCCGAGGTCGCGCCGGCTCTCGCGCGGGCGCAGAAGGAACCTCACGTAAGCACGGCTGCGCATTAGGCATTTCATTTGACGGATCGAGATCCGGAGGCGCATCTGCCTGATCTGGACACTTCGCACACCGAAACCGCGCACCTCAAACGAGTGCTCGGCCGCTGGGACCTTGTCGCGCTCTTCGTTGTGGCGGTTTTCAATCTGAACGTCGTCCCCAGCATCGCCGCCAACGGAGGAGTCACCGTCTGGCTATGGCTTATTTCGCTGCTGTTGTTTTTCTGGCCGCAGGGCATCGCTGTGATTGAATTGGCCCACCGATATCCGGGTGAGGGAGGCGTCTACCTCTGGGCCAAGGAAGTCTTCGGCAACTTCCATGGATTTCTGTCTGGCTGGTGCTATTGGACGAACAACATGATGTATGTCCCCACGGTGATGCTGTACTTTGTGGGCGTCTCGGTTTTCGTTTTGGGTCCGAGCCATCAATCGCTCGCGGATAACAAAGCTTTTGCGATCTCGACTTCTATGCTTTTGTTGGCTTTGCTCGTGGTGCTCAACATTGTGGGATTGGGCGTGGGCAAATGGATTAACAACCTGGGCGGCATCGGCACGGGGATTGCTGCGGCGATACTGATGGGCTTGGGCTTGGTCGTTTGGCTGCGGTATGGGACGTCGGTGACGGCTGCGGATTTTCGCGTTCCCGCAAACCCGCGCTTCATCCTGAATGCATTCGGGGTGATTTGTTTCGGGCTTGTGGGACTTGAGCTCGCCTCGGTGATGGGTGACGAGATACGAGACCCGGAGAAAACCTTGCCCGGGGCGGTCGCCTGGGGCGGAGTGCTCTCTGGTTTGCTCTACATCGGAGCGACGCTTACGCTGCTGATCGCGGTCAGCAAAGACAACATCAGTGTATTGCAGGGGATTGTGCAGGCCGTGAGCCACATGGCCGATAAGGTTGGTGTGAGCTGGATTGTTTCTCCATTCGCCTTCGTCCTAAGCATATCGATCGCGGGGATTGGTTCCGCCTGGCTCGCTGGCTCGGCACGGATTCCCTTTGTCGCCGGGCTTGATTCCTATCTGCCAACTTGGCTCGGCAAAATTCATCCGCACTACGCCACGCCTTACGCCGCTCTGATCGTGCAAGGCGTTGTTTCGATGATTCTCGTGGTGATGAATTCTCTTACGGGCGGCGTGCAGGAGACGTTTCAGAAATTGCTCTCTTTAGCGGTTGTGCTGCAGCTCATACCGTTCCTTTACATGTTCGCAGCGCTTCTCAAGCTCGCTTTGTCGGGGTCGGCGAAAAAGGCGCACTTTAGCAAAGGTGTGCTCGTCGCTGCCGGAGCGAGCGGTTTGATCACCACGATCCTCGGTATCGTTCTGGTATTTTTTCCGGCGCAACAAATCACCTCGCTCGTTTCGTACGAAGCCTGGATGTTCGGAGGCACGGCATCTTTCATCGGTTTGGCTGTATTCTTTTATTTTGTGTACGGTCGCAGAAAGGCGCCGCAGGCTGCGGCGAACAGCGTGTAAGCGGGATCCTTTGTAGGAGGCCAACATGGCCAGCGAAGCAGCGATCGCCGTTCGCAGGCACAAAATGTATGTCAACGGTGAATGGGTTGATGCCGCGAGCGGGAAAGTTCTTCCCGTCGTTGATCCTTCGACCGAGGAAATCATTGCCGAGGTTCCCGACGCCGGTGCCAAGGACGTTGACCGTGCCGTTGCCGCAGCCAAAGCTGCATTTGAATCCGGCGCGTGGCCGCAAACCACGGCCCAGGAACGCGGGCGTATCCTTTTTCGCCTCGCCGAGCGCGTGCGCAAGGAAACTGCATCGCTCGCCGAGCTTGAGGCGCGCAACTCCGGAAAGCCGATCGTCGAGGCCGAGTACGACATCGCCGATGTCGCCACCTGCTTCGAATACTACGGCGGCCTCGCGACAAAAGTCCTCGGCCATGTGAATCCGGTTCCGGACAACGCGCTCAGCCTGTCGTTGCGCGAGCCCATCGGCGTCGCCGGCATGATTATTCCCTGGAACTATCCGCTTCTGATGGCTGCTTGGAAGCTCGCGCCGGCAATCGCAGCGGGCTGCACTTGTATTCTCAAGCCTGCCGAACAAACGCCGCTCACGGCCCTCGCCTTCGCAGGCTTTCTCGCCGAAGCGGGATTGCCACCCGGCGTCATCAATGTGATCACGGGCCTCGGTGAATCGGCTGGCGCTCCACTCGTCCAGCACCAGGACGTGAATAAGATCGCGTTCACCGGGAGCGCGGCGGTCGGAAAGCAAATTGTGAAAATGGCCGCGGACACAGTGAAGCGCGTTACGCTTGAACTGGGCGGCAAGTCTCCGAATATCTTCTTTGCCGATGCGGATTTCGAAGCCGCGATTGACGGGGCGCTTTTCGGCGTCTTCATCAATCAGGGCGAGGTGTGCTCCGCGGGCAGCCGCATTCTTGTGGAAAAAACGATCTACTCAAAATTCGTCGAGGCTATGAGCGCGAAAGCGAAGACGATTCGGCTGGGCCCCCCTCTCGAGCGCGAAACCAAAATGGGGCCGCTGGTAAGCAAAGAGCAATTCGACCGCGTACGGTCGTATCAGGAACTCGGCAAGAAAGAAGCAAAACTCGCAGCGGGCGGTGGAAGGCCCTCCTCCATTTCGCGCGGCTATTACGTCGAGCCTACGATTTTTTACGACGTGAGCAATTGCGCGCGTATCGCTCAGGAAGAAATCTTTGGGCCGGTTGCGGCCGTGATCCCGTTCTCGGACGAATCCGAAGCGATCCGTATTGCCAACGACACTCCTTACGGTTTAGCCGCCGCCGTGTGGTCGCGCGATATCTTCAAAGCTTTTCGCGTCGTGAAGGCCCTGCGCGCCGGAATCGTTTGGGTCAACCACATGCAGCCCACTTACGTGGAAGCGCCCTGGGGCGGATACAAACAATCCGGGTTTGGCCGGGAACTTGGCCCGTGGGGAATCGAAGAATATCTCGAGACCAAGCAGGTGCACATCAATCTCAACGAGCAGCCTATTGGATGGTACTGACATGCCTACAATTCAATTGCGCACTTCCATTCCCGGCCCGCGTTCGCAGGAGCTGATGCGGCGCCGTCACGCCGCGGTCCCGCGCGGCATCTATCATGCCACCCCAATTTTCGCGGCGCGCGCCGAAGGCGCGGTGCTCGAGGATGTGGATGGCAACCGCTTTCTTGATTTCGCCGGCGGCATCGGATGCGTCAACGTGGGGCATCGAGCGCCGCGCGTGGTAGCGGCGATTCGTGATCAGTTGGGCGCCTTTCTGCACACGTGCTTCAGCGTGGCGCCTTATGGCAAGTACATCGAACTGGCGGAGAAGTTCAATGCGCTTACGCCGGGCAAATTCCCGAAGAAAACGATGTTCGTCAATAGCGGCGCCGAAGCAGTCGAAAACGCGGTGAAGATCGCCCGCTTTTACACGCGTCGGCCGGCAATCATTTGCTTTGAAGATGCATTTCACGGCCGCACGATGCTGACGATGTCTCTCACCAGCAAGACGCATCCCTATAAAGCAGGCTTCGAACCCTTCGCCAGCGACGTCTACCGCATTCCTTACGCGTACTGCTATCGCTGCTCGTATTCGTTGCAGTTTCCATCGTGCAACGTTTTTTGCGCGCACCACCTCGAGGACACGTTCAAGCGCGTTGTGGCCGCGGAGACCGTGGCCGCTGTCGTGGTCGAGCCGGTCCTCGGCGAAGGTGGATTCGTCGCGCCGCCGCGCGAGTTCTTCGCGGTCCTGCAGGATATTTGCCATCGCCATCAGATTTTGCTGATTGCCGACGAAGTGCAATCGGGATTCGGTCGCACCGGCGCCCTGTTCGCCTGCGAGCGCTATGGCATCGTCCCGGATATCCTGGTCGCCGCAAAATCCATCGCCGATGGGCTGCCGCTCGCCTCCGTCACCGGACGCGCCGAAATCATGGACGCTCCCGGCGCGGGCGCCATTGGGGGCACTTTTGGGGGAAATCCCGTCGCTTGCGCTGCTGCGCTGGCTGTACTTGAGACGATGGAGAGCGAGAATCTTTCGGAGCGGGCATCGAAACTGGGTGACCGGTTTGAATCGCGCTCGCGGGAATGGAAGAAACGGTGGCCGCTCATCGGCGACATGAGAGGACTGGGCGCAATGCGCGCCATTGAACTCGTACGCTCTCCCGAAACGCGGGAGCCGGCGAAAGAAGAGACCGAGCAAATCCTCCACTATTGCCACGAGCGCGGCTTGATTCTTCTCTCGGCGGGGAGTTACGGTAATGTGGTGCGGCTGCTCGTTCCGCTCATGATCTCGGACGAGCAATTCGACGAGGGTCTAAATATCCTCGAGGGCGCTTTCGCGAGCGTTACTGAGTCACGCTTGGAATCAGCCCCGCGCCGCGCGTAGTGGTTCACGAAATCGAGGACCGTGTTATGGCAACTGCCACGAAAACACCCGCCAAGAATTGGGGATTTCTGCTGGATGGAAAATGGCTCACGGAAGGCGAGCCTTTCGAAGTTCATTCTCCTTACGACCTCTCTGTCGTCGGCACCGCGTATCGCGCTACTGCGGCGCACGCTGAATCCGCGGTTCGGGCAGCGCAGCGCACATTTGAAACCACGCGAAAGATGCCGGCATACGAGCACCAGCGCATCCTGCGCCAGATCTCGGAGGGCATTCGCGCGCGCCAGGAGGAATTCGCGCGCCTGATGGCGCTCGAAGCGGGGAAGCCGATCAAGACGGCACGCGCCGAGGTGGAACGCGCGGTATTCACGTTTGCTGTTGCCGCCGAAGAAGCCACGCGGATCGGAGGCGAATGGCTGCCTCTCGATTGGCAAGCCTCAACGACGGGCCGCGCCGCGATTGTTCGGCGCTTTTCGCTCGGCCCCATTCTTGCGATCACGCCCTTCAATTTCCCTTTGAATCTTGTGGCCCACAAAGTTGCTCCGGCAATTGCGGCCGGATGCACCATCGTTTTGAAGCCGGCGCCTCAAACGCCGTTGTGTTCTTTGCTTCTCGCAGAAATTGTCGAGGGAGCTGGCTGGCCCGCTGGCGCCCTCAATGTGTTGCCGCTGGCAATCCCCGAAGCGGAACGGCTCGTGACGGATGACCGCCTGAAGCTCCTCACGTTCACCGGCAGCGGTGCGGTCGGCTGGGCGCTGAAGCAAAAAGCAGGGAAAAAGAAGGTCGCGCTGGAATTGGGCGGCAATGCCGGAGTCGTGGTCCACTCCGATTGCGATGTGGATTATGCGGCTGCGCGCTGCGTGGTCGGCGGCTTTTCGTACGCCGGACAGAGCTGCATTTCCGTGCAGCGGATATTCGTGCAGCGAAGCATTGAACAACAATTCCTCGCCAAACTTGTGGACGGAGTGAAGAAGCTGAAAATCGGCGATCCCCTCGACGAGGCCACTGATGTCGGCCCCATGATCAGCGAAGATGCTGCTCTCCGCGCGGACGCCTGGGTGAAGGAAGCGATCGCAGGCGGCGCCAAGGCCCTGACCGGCGCGTTCCGCCACGATTCGATTTTCGAGCCAACAATCCTGACGCACACGCGTCCGGACATGAGGGTGAATTGCCAGGAGGTTTTCGCGCCTGTCGTGGTTGTCGAGCCGTACGATGATTTCGCCGACGCTATCCGGCGAGTGAACGAATCGCCCTATGGGCTGCAGGCAGGCGTCTTCACGCGCGATACGAAATTGCTCTTCACGGCATTTGAAGAGCTTGAGGTCGGCGGCGTGATTGCGGGCGACATGTCATCCTTTCGAATTGATCACATGCCTTACGGCGGCGTGAAGGAATCCGGGATTGGCCGCGAAGGCCTGCGCTATGCCATCGAGGAAATGACCGAGCCGCGAATCCTCGTTTTGAATCTTCGGTAGTGTCCTGGCCAAATGTCCTACCCGCTCGCCTTTGCGCCAGTCTTGCGGGAGAGAATAAGCGACAGGCCAATCGAGATCGCTAGAATTCCCGCGACGACGCCGAGCGATGCGAGCGGGGGAATGGACGCGTGCTCGCTCAACAGCATTTTTCCGCCGACGAATAAAAGGATGGCTGCCAAACCATAGTGAAGAAAACGGAATCGCGGCAGAATCGCCGCCAGTGAAAAATAAAGAGCGCGAAGGCCCAGGATCGCGAAGGCATTCGACGAATATACGACGAATGTATTTCGCGTGATGGCGAGCACGGCGGGTACTGAGTCGACCGCAAATATGATGTCCATCGTTTCAACCGCCACAAGCGCCAGGAAGAGCGGCGTCGCATTCCATTTCCCGGCACGCTTCAGAAAGAAACGCTCCCCCTCATAGGAGCTCAGGACGGGGAAAAAGCGCCGCACCAGCCGGATCATCCAGTTGCGATTTGGCCGGAAGGCCCGTTTGACGGGGAGGACCATGCGGATGCCTGTGACGATCAGGATGGCTCCAAATAGATAAATGACGACGTGAAACTTTTGCAGCAACTCGATTCCGCCCAGGACAAATACGGCCCGCATGACGAGAGCGCCGAGGACACCGTAATACAGGACTTTGTGTTGCGAACGTGCCGGCACCTGGAAAGCGCGAAAAATGAGCAGAAAAACGAAAAGGTTATCGACGCTGAGGGATTTTTCCACAAGGTAGCCCGCGAGAAATTCGTGCCCCGATTGTCTTCCGAGCGAAAGATAAACCCAGACGTTGAAGAAAAGCGCCAGCGTGATCCACGCCGCGCTCTCGATGAGCGCCACCTTCAGGCTGACGGTGCCCGCTTTTTTATGGAAGACGCCGAAATCCACCACGATCGCGATTGCCATCGTCGCAACCAGAACCACCCACATGTGAATGGGAGTACCGAACATATGGCGCAATATTTTAGGACAGGCGGAATCAGTCTATCTCGTCCGGGCGCGGGAAGACACGTACGTTTCGCCGCCAGTTAGATGTTGCAGGCATCCGATGGATGCCGGATAATTCCAGAATCGTGACGTGCGTCCGTGACCCGGTCCGGCGGATTCAGCGATGAATTGCCCCCATTGCAGCACTGTAAATGCCGAATTTGCCGAGTCTTGTTCTCGCTGCGGGACTGCTATGCCCGTCACGGATTCCGAAACCATGCAGGTCGTGGATACGACCGCACTGGCTCCCGGCAGTGATTTCGGCCCACGATATCGCATTGAAGCCCTCCTTGGGCAGGGCGGCATGGGGCGCGTCTATAAGGCTTACGACAAAGATCTGGACCGCACGGTGGCGCTCAAGGTTGTCCGCCAGGGAATGATGGGTGAGGAGGATGCCCTCAAGCGCTTCAAGCAGGAATTGATCCTCGCCAGCAAAATTTCGCATAAGAACATCCTTCGCATTCACGACATGGGTGAGTTCTCTGGCGTCAGGTTCATCACTATGGCCTTCGTCGAAGGCCAGGACCTTCACCAGATCCTTAAGGACAATCCAAAGCTCCCACAGGAACGCGCCTTGAAGTTTGCGACGCAGCTCGCCGACGCACTGGCCGCCGCACATTCCGAAGGAGTGGTTCACCGCGACCTCAAGCCACAAAACATTCTCGTCAACAAGGACGACCAGATCTTTGTCTCTGATTTCGGCCTTGCGAAGTCGTTCAATGAAGGCGCCGTGGGTATGACGCGCACGGGTGCCTTTCTCGGCACGCCGCGCTATATGTCGCCCGAACAAGTGGAAGGGAAGCCGGCGGACCAGCGGAGTGACCTCTACGCCTACGGCTTAATCCTCTATGAAATGATGACGGGTGATGTCCCATTCACCGGCGAGACCACGCTCAAAGTGATGTACCAGCGCATTCAAGAGAGACCGAAGAGCGCGAAGCTCGTGAACCCAGACGTTCCCAATTGGCTCAATCAGATCATTATGCGTTGCCTCGAGAAGGATCCGGTCGCGCGCTATCAGAACGCCTACGAGATCATGGCGGACTTGCAGGGCTCGAAATCCATGAGCGGCACCTCGCGCACTGTTCAAATTCAAATTCCTCAGTTTGCGGAGCGGCGTTGGGTATGGATTGTCGCGGGTGTTGTGGCGTTGTCGATTTTATTGCTCGCGATTCCGCCGGTTCGGCACCTCATCCTGCGAAGTGGGTCTACCACTCCTACGTCAAAGGTAACGGGAGTACCGCCCCTCTCAGAGGGCAAATTTGTGGCGGTTCTGCCGTTCAAGGTGCTGGGAGACGATCAATCGCTCAGTTATGTCGCAGAGGGCCTGAATGAAGCTCTTACCTCGAAATTGTTTCAAGTGAAGGAGCTTCGGCTCGCGACCGAAACTGCAGTGAGCAAAGTCTCGGAGAAGGACTCGCTCGAGAAGACCGCTCGAAGTCTTGGGGCAAACCTGATTGTGGATGGACTGATCCAGGGCGGCCCCGATCGAATGTCTATCATCGTGAACTTGCACGATATCCCTGGTGGAAAGAAATTGTGGAGCCAGCAGTTTTCCGGCGTCGCGAAAGACCTATTGTCGATCGAAGATCAAATCTCGTCCCAACTCGTGGCTCAAATGCCCGTGAAACCAACGGACGAGGAGATGGCCCGAGCGTCTACGCGACCAACCGAGAATGTTGACGCGTATGACCTGTACCTGCGCGGCCGGCAGGCGATGAAAGGACCGGAGAGGGTGAAGGCGGCCGACACGGCGATCGGCTATTTTCAGCAAGCTGTTCAGAAAGATCCGGGGTTCGCATTGGCTTACACCGGCCTGGCCGACGCTTCGCTGCTGATGTACATGAACAAAAAGGACACATTTTGGGCGCAGAAAGCCCTTGGCGCGGCGCAGCGGGCCGAGCAACTGAAGGACGATCTTCCTGAGGTTCACTTCTCCCTTGGTAGCGTGTACCAAAACACCGGAAAGACTTCCCAGGCCATCGCCGAACTGAAGCGCGGTCTTCAACTCGCTCCGAATTCGGATACAGGCTACCTGCGCTTGGGTACCGCCTATCTGGAGAGTGGCCAAAAAGAAGAAGGAATTGCCGCGTACAAGAAGGCCATCGAAGTGAACCCATACTACTGGGTGCTTCACTTGGAACTGGGTACCGCCTATTTTTCCATCGGGGAGAATGAGAAAGCGCTTGAGGAGCTCAAGCGCGTCACGGAGCTCGAACCTGAGAATGTCACGGGCTGGAACAACATGGCCAACGTCTACGAGCGAATGGGCCGCTATCAGGAAAGCATCCCCTACTATCAGAAATCCATTGAGCTCTCGCCAACATGGCTGGCCTACTGCAATCTGGGGTACGTATACACCGTCCTTAAGCAGTATCCTAAAGCGGTCGAGGCGCTCGAAAAATCAGTCGCTTTGGGACCAAACCAGGAAGCGTGCGTCGGGAATTTGGCCGACGCGTACCGTTACTCGGGCCAACAGGACAAGGCCAAGGCTACGTACGAGAAGGCTATCGCTCTGGCGTTTCAGGACCTTCAGGTGAACCCACAAAACACGAACGCAATGGGTGATCTCGCGTTGTACTATGCGAAAAAGGGTGAGCCGGATCATGGAATGCAGTTCATTCAGCGAGCCCGTGCCATTGATACGAAGGACCTCGAACTCATGTTCACGGAGGCCACCGTTGAGAGCCTCGCGAACAAGCCCGCCGATGCTGTCCGAATACTTCACGAAGCGTTGAACAAGGGATATTCGGTTAAGGATGTCGAAGCGAGCCCGGACCTCGAAAGCCTTAAGAACAGACCTGACTTCCAGGCGCTCATCAAGCAATTCGATCATTCCACGAAGTAGCTGGCCTGTTGCCCAATCCGGATCTGAGCGCGCAGTACGGCGAGTGTAGATCACAGGCTGGCGCAAAAAAAAACGCGTCCCGGAGACATCCGGGACGCGTTGCGAACCCAGCAAAAGCGGAACTACTTTTGGGCCAGCTTCCGTTTCATGAACGGCAGACACGAAAGGCCGAGCAAAATCAACGAAAATGACTCCGGTTCCGGAGTCGCCAAGGCCGAGAAATCTGAGGGACTGTTGCCGGGCGCGACGCCGAATAAGGTATTCTCCGCGAACCCTTGTCCCGAGAACGTGATGTCGCACCCCAACGCATGGTTACCGCCTTCGTTGGCGCCCGGGATGCCTAGAAGGAAATCGTCAAGGTCGCAATCACCGTCATTGATGCGGCGGTCCCCATGGTCTGCGGCGGCCGCAGCGTTAAGAGCGCTCTGAGTAATCGTCGAGGGCGCCGTAAACGAGCACACGTCAACCGTTCCGCCGAGGCCCGAAAAGGTACTCGTCGATGCCGTCCAGCCAATGCTTTGCAAGCCCGGGTCTGTGCAGGAAAGGCCGCCGAGGGTGTTAATATCGGCGGCGGCAAACCCTATGGTTGTTGCAATCGTGTTCGGAGCCACCGTGCAATCGCCGCTGATTGATCCGGTCGTCGTAGTCCCTGAAAATTGAGTGCAGGTCGGGCTACCCGGACCACCGCCGCCCATCACGACGTGCCCATCACCTCCCGTACCATCCGCATATGCAGTGCTTACCGCGAAAATGATCATCGCCACCAAGGGCAGCAATCGGGCTAGCTTCACGTTTGCACCTCCGTGCAATTACCTCATGTTGAGCTTTAGCACGTGGCGTACCAACGGCTCGATCCAGAGAGTGCTCTAAGTCTCATTTTTGCAACGTCCATTCGACGCCCATTTTGGGCATAGTTTGCAATGTATGAAACACTTTTCATAACGATGGTACCTGCGTATCCCTCCTGCACTTAAGTGGTTGCGAGCAACTATTGGAGAGTCGTGCATCAGGCATCGAGGGAAAGGAGGCTTTTGGGCCGCCCTGTCGCAAAGCCTTAAACGGTGAAAGGCTCGGTTTGCCGCTTCTGGAGCCCGAGACGATGGAGGAGAAAGTACTGCACGGTCAAGACCGCTAGCCCCAATGGGATTTGAACTGAAGTCAGGACGGCCAGGCGTCGAGCATATTTGTTGTCCCTGGCTGCATCGCAACCAGCGGGACGTTGACCAAAGCGCTCGCCATCGAGGCTAAGACGGTTCCGGCTCCCGCGAACCTCTGAAGTTCCGCCTTACATGCAAGCGGCATCGTCATCAGGATCGCCGAGGTAACCGAGTGAGCGGATGCCCCATTCTAACGAGCCCGCCCAGAGCGAAAGTGACGCCGAGCGGGGCCGAAGAAACTCGGGGCCCCTTGCCCGACCGGCTAGCCTGTCGGTCTCGCGAGGAAATGGCGGGGACGACGGGACTCGAACCCGCGACCTCTGCCGTGACAGGGCAGCGTTCTAACCAACTGAACTACGTCCCCCGCGGTCCTGCAATGATGCCAATGGTGGGCGGTCACCGATTTGAACGGTGGACCTTCCGGGTGTAAGCCGGATGCTCTAACCGCTGAGCTAACCGCCCTTCCGAATTCAAACTCTTGTTACTCGCAACTGATTTAGCGTACAGCTAATTAGCCCCAACCGCAACTGAGTCCAACTTTTCGGAGTGAGTCCGTGACGGCACTTCACCCGCCAATCTCTCGACTGTCTCACGCATGAACGATTCACTGAAATGCGTGTACACGCTCGTGGTCCGCAAGCTGGAATGTCCCACTTGAGACTTGGTAAAGTCGCCGGGAACATTGTTTGCTTGTAGGTGGCTCACACGCCCGTGTCTGAATGCGTGCATCCCACCTGGCACAATGCCAAGCCTGCTGCATATTGGCTTCAGCACCTGCCTCACAACATTGTGATTCTCTAGCGGCGTACCGTTTCGTGTTTCAAAGACCCGGCCAGAAGTTCGGCTTCCGAGATGGCCTTGGAGCATTTGAGCCGTAGTCGAGTCGATGAAAACGTCTCGGTATCCTTTGCGGGTCTTGACCGTTACTTCTTTACCACGCCACACCGAACGCCGTACTCGAATCACACCACGCACGAAGTCAATGTCTTCAACGTGAAGCCCAGCCAGTTCACCGAAGCGAAGCCCACTGTGTCCGGCAAGATGGAATAGCACGCTGTACTGCCCGTGTGCTGCCGCCACAATTCGGTGGGTTTCTTTTTGGGTGTACCAACGCTGCTCATTTTCTGCAATCTCGGGCAGCGTGGGATACCAAGCCCGTTTGGGCTCATCGTGCTGCTGTGCGTGCCAATTCATAATCGCCCGAAACATCTTCCACATATTGTGAATCGTTTTAGGCTCCAACTCTTTGCTCTGCATTTCCGCAATCCAGTCATTGACGTTACCCGTCTTGATTTCTTCTAACGCCCTCTGACCGAAGAACGGACGGAGATGCTTTGCAACAAGTTTTGGAGCGGAATAGCGACTGCTTTCCTTCAACTGAGGAAGCCGCTTCGATTCCCACAAATCAGCTACATCATTGAATTTTTGGGGTGGTCGCAGCGAGCGGTCCAAATGTTCGGGCGTATTTACACCTTCGTCCGAAAGCATGTTTTTGAGTTTCAGTTTTGCTTGCGGTTTTGTAAGTTCGCTCTTCATCCCGAGCACGATGGCTTTGCGGACACGGTTAGTCTGACCCGGCACGTCAACATAGAACCGTCCAATCCATCTGTTGTTTCTCAAGAACACTTGACCTGTCTGACCTGACCGCTTCGACATATATTTCTTCCCTCTCTGTCGAAACGGCTTCGCTGTCGGGACACTACCACTTGATTCGACCCCGAGCAACGAGCCAATGGGATTAGTTCTTGCGGCCACGGATACACGTCTCCTGAATCAGACGGTTCCGTGCTTGGAAGGCGTTTCCCGACTTGCGGTCCCGCTCGTCCTTTACGTCTGGCGGCGGGTATCGAGTGGCAGAGTCAGACTACTGCTTTGTTGGTTGACGCTCATTTTCCGCCCCCAGCACAAGGACGGCAGGGTCAGGGTTGAATGCTCAGACCTTTGCGACCCACACGCGTACTATACCACAGGTCAGAGAAAAAGTCAAGGAAAAACCCAATAAAAACAGCATTTTTCGTCCAATTCTTGTCCTCCGTATCAAAATGCGGCACAAGTGTTGCATTGTAATGTTGCATCGCGGGGTCCAATTTGTGGACAAAAGCTCAGTATGACAATAATTGTCAACAAGCGGTACTGACAAGCCAGTCCATTTTGTGGACAAGCTGGACCTATCTAGAGGACGACATCGACCATTCACGCGCGGCACAGGTCGTCGTCCTTGGCTCCCTCATCAGAGTAGCTTAAGGGCTGCTCAAAACTTCTGAACGTTGCTGGGTTGCTTCCCCTCGCGGTTGAATCCGTGGCCGTGTTCGAACCCTCTCCAGCGCGGGGCCTATTGGGCCGAAGTCGAGGTGGCTGCCGATCGGCTGAGGCTGGTTTGCGTCTAGACCGGAACGACGAGACGTAGACTCCTTTGGCCGCTGCCAAAGCGAAATTGATACTGGCGGTCGGGCCTTCGATGTTGGACGTTTTCGAGCACGAAGGTTGGGGATCCTGAGCTTTACGACTTGTTCCCTTGGCGTGTCGGACTTGGCGTTCCTTTCACAAAGCAAGAATCACAGACCCTCGTACCGTCTTTAAGCGTAAAGTCAACCCTGCGGCTCGCATCAATCTCCGCTCCACATTTTCCGCACCGCTCCTCGTTCGACTCGGCCATGAGCATCTCCCTGCTCTATTCAATCACAGGTCGCGATGGAGCACATTAACGGCGTATTTCTCGGCGGTGGCGATAATGGACGCCAGTTTCCGAT